>OY782875.1:0-3967250 GCA_963678565.1 Prolixibacteraceae bacterium | reverse complement strand
ACCGATAAAGATGATTCCAGCTTCGGAAACTTTCCTTGCAAATTCTGCATTTTCGGATAAAAAACCGTATCCGGGATGAATGGCATCGACATTGGTTGCTTTTGCAACTTCAATAATTTTATCGATTACCAGATAACTTTCTGCCGAGGGAGACGGCCCTACATGATAGGCCTCGTCGGCGTAACGTACGTGTAGTGAATTTCGATCTGCATCGGAAAAAATTGCTACACTTCTAATGTCCATTTTCACGGCATGAGCGTATGATCCGAACAGCGATTTCACCTCGATTTGCTACGAGAATTTTCTTAATCATATGAAATAAAAGTTTAATTCATAGTTAATCATTAAGTCAAAACAACGTTCGACTTTAATGCATTATAGCTAAACAGCTATAAGAATAAGCTGCTAATTAACAGTTGTTTATTGCTTAATGTTTAAAACAAATTGTTTCGAAATAAGAACCTTAATGTTCTAAAATTTAAGATGAGATGTAATACTTTACTAAGTGTGTGGTTTTCAATTGTTACGAGGAGGGATTGTGTGCTAGGTTTTAATGGATATGCATATATGAAGATAAATAGATGGGGTTGGAATTCAACTATTTTGCTTTGATAATTTAGTCAATCTGACCGAGTTGTCGAATTGAGTTGTAGGAATGTTTCTTGGAAATTAGTTGTTATTCTCTGAATTCGGTATTTAGTACTCTGAATTCAGTTCTACGATTAATTGCTTTGGCCGTTTCTTGAATTTCTACAGTTGGTAAATTGTTAATGTATTCTTCAGTTAGTTCATCTCCACGTTTAAATGCGGGATATTTTTTAGCCAATGTTTTGTTGATTGTTTTTGGCCAGGTCTCGCCATATCCTTTTGCAACTAAACGTTTCGGATTGATCCCTTTTTCAATTAAATAATCTACCACCGATTGGGCACGTTTTTGCGATAAAGTTGAGTTGAACTGATCGGATCCTACAAAGTCGGTATGCGACATGATTTCAATTACCGTGGTTGGGTTGATGGTGAGCAGTTGCACTAAACTGTCTAAGGCAGTTCGTGAACCTTCGAGTAATTCAAATTTCCCAAATTCGTAGTTTACATTATCTACATTAATTGGGATGTCGGTTGGCGTAATGGTTAACTTAATTTGAAAAGTTTTGCTATCGGCCAAGTTTTTGGTGTCTATTAGTGATTTTGCATTCAAAAAACCATCTTTAAACGCTGCAAAAATATATTCAGTTTCCGGATTCATTTTGTACTGAAACTGACCATCGATTGATCTAACTTTTAGATTTGTTCCGTCGGTTCCAATTACACGAATGAAAGCATTGGGTTCGTTGGAGTTGGACTCGGCATTTAAAATTTGGCCTTCAACTTTGAAAACTTTTGGAGGTAGCTCAAAAGAATATAGGTCGTCTCCCATCGATCCTTTTCGGTTGGAAGAAAACATACCTTTGTCTTTTTTGGGTAAGAAAGTAATTCCAAAGTCATCGCCATTTGAATTCATGGGAGCCTGCATGTTAAAAACCTCCCAGCGATCGTCGTTGGTATTGTAAATGGCCTTAAACAGATCTAATCCGCCCATGCCCGGATGGTAGTCAGACGAAAAATAAAGTTCCCCATTGTCGCGAATGTATGGGAAAACTTCTTCTCCCGGAGTGTTGATTTCGGGGCCTAGGTTTATCGGATCGCCCCATCCATCCGAAACTGCTTCAATTTTCCAGATGTCGTTGCCTCCTAATCCACCTTCCATATCGGAAACAAAATATAAAGTTTGTCCATCGCTTGATATCGAAGGGTGAGCGGCGATTATACTGTCGGGGAGAATATCCAAGTCGGTTGCCTCTGACCAATTATCTCTACTTTTCTTGGCTGAAAAAATTTCAGCGCCATAAGCAGATTTGTTGTCATAGCGGCATCGTGTAAAGTAAAGCTGTGTGCCATCGGAACTCAACGAAGGTGTTCCTTCATCGAATTTTGTATTAATCAATTGTTGTTCATCGAGTGAAGTTGCTTTTTCCCATCGTTGGCGCTGAATGTCGAAACTTGCGGTAAATAAATCGGCATAACGCTGCCCATGAATGCCACTTTTGTTTTTCCCAACTGCACCATCACGTGTAGAAGTAAAAATGATTTGATTTTCTAATCCAGCAATAAATACCGGTGAGTAATCGGCATCGCGCGAACTTAATGCTCTTTCGTGATTAACTTGAAAACGAGTGGGAGTCGCTTTCCATTCTTTTAAAAATTCTACCGATTTCAATCCATTTAAAGCACGCTCATCGCCCGGAATTATTTCTAAATATTGGTTGAATGTTTCTTCTGCTTGCTCGTACTTTCCTGTGCTTAGATAACATTCAGCAAGATTTAGAATTATCATTGTATCGGGATACTCACGACGAACTAAATTACGCAATCTTATTTCAGCTCGGCGATAATCTGCAATTTCTAGGTACGATTGTGCAATTAGGTAATCATATTCTTGTCGAACTTTCGGATCTTTCTCTTTTTTAGCTGCTTTAATGAATCCTTCGATGGCGGCATGATATTCTCCGATTTCGTAGGATTTAGCTGCATCTCGGGCTCGTTTTGCCGAAGAGCAGCTTCCTAGCAAGAAAGCAGTTAAAAATATCAATAGTATGCTATGCCAATTAAATTTATTCATTCCGCAGTAAATGTAAAGATTTTCGTCAAAAAGCTATAATTCACTTTTTATCTATGCAATAACGTACTGAAACTAATTTTCGTGTATTTGTAAAAAAAGAAAAGGACGGTAAACCGCCCCAAAATTTATTTGTAACTATTTAACTTGCTTAAATACTTTCCAATGATGTCGAACTCAAGGTTGATGACAGAGCCTGGTTCGAAGGTGTGGAAATTAGTAAATTCGTAAGTGTAAGGAATAATTGCTACCTGAAATGAATTGTCTTTTGAATTAACCACTGTTAAACTTACCCCATTTACAGTAACTGAACCTTTTTCAACGGTCATGTAACCTTGTTGGGCTGCTTCTTTGTTGAAATCATATTCAAAAGTAAAATACCAACTTCCATCAGCTTCTTCTACTTTTTTACAAATCGCAGTTTGATCAACGTGACCTTGAACAATGTGGCCATCTAATCGGCCATTCATAATCATGCTTCTTTCAAGGTTTACTTTGCTCCCTACCTGAAGATAGCCCAAGTTCGATTTTAAAATCGTTTCTTTGATGGCAGTTACGGTGTAAGTTTTTGCATCAGAATCGATTTCAACAACGGTTAAACAAACGCCGTTATGTGCTAGGCTCTGATCTATTTTAAGTTCGTCAACAAACGAGCAAGTCAATGTAAAATGATAGTTTTCTTGGTCTTTTACAACTTTTACAACTTTTCCTGCTTCTTCTACAATTCCTGAAAACATATTTTTTGATTTTTGATTTTCGATTGCGAAATTAATAAAGTTCTGATAAATATTGATTTAAAATAAGCTCAAGCTTGATCAGCAATAAAGCGTTAATGTTTTTTTCTTGTAATTAAGAATCGCTTCGTAATTATATAGGAAGTCGCTTCCAATGAGTCCGTCAATTTTTACTGACGTAAATTGTTCGTACAATAAATTAATATGATCGAGACTAATGGTGGCTACATCAAGCTTCTCAATTTTAATTTCGTTGATTGATAGGCATTCAATCGTTGCAAGTGCAGCATCGATTCGACCTTCTCCAATTCCGGCAGTTTTAATATCCTCGGCATCGTAATCTTCTTTTGGGATTTCAATTATTCCTTCCAATGAAGAATTGAAAACTGTTTTTGAAGCTCCGGTGTCGATCAGTAAAACAATGTTGTTCTGTTCAATTTTAGCTCTTAAAATGATGTGGTAATTGTTGGGCTCCAGTTCGATGATCTCAATAGGTACTTCGTATTTTTTTCTTCTGCTCACAGTTCGTTCTTAAAATTTGAGATGTAAAAGTAAGAAAAAGGCACGCCAAATGACGTGCCTCTTATTGAGAAAATTTATCTGGTAATCTGCGAGGATTCATTCAGTAAAAATATTCTTTGTGATGGAATAAGGCGTTAATTAATTGTTACAGCTTTTTTAATAAAAAGATTAGTTTAATGTTATGTCATGGGGCAGCTTATTAAATTGAAGAGAAGGTAAATTGGTGAGTTGATTGTTTTTTAAAAAATAATGGAGAGTTATTGACTTATCTTTCTAAAATTCATAACTTTAATAGCGTACCACATAATTTAAGATTCAGCTAAAATGAATAAAAAAAATAATTCCTCCCTATTCAGTTTCCAAATCTACAATGATTTAATCAACCTATTTTTTCCTTCGGTTTGTATCAGTTGTGGAGAGGTATTGAATCGGCATGAAGCACATATTTGTTTGAAATGTTTTATTCATTTGCCCAGAACAAATTTTCATATGAATAGAGACAATAAAGTAGAGCAAATATTTTGGGGACGGGTACCAATTGAAAGAGCAGCTAGTTATTTTTATTTCAATAAAGGAAGTACATATCAGCGTTTGCTTCACGATTTAAAGTACCGAGGAAATTATGAGTTAGGAGTTTATCTAGCAAAGAATTATGCACGAGAAATAATTCAATCTGAATTTTTTAAATCAATCGATTTCATTGTTCCGGTTCCTTTACATCCCAAAAGGCTGCGAAGGAGAGGATACAATCAAAGTGCCTCGATAGCTGAAGGGCTTCAAGAAGTAACCAACATTCCCACTCTTAACTCGAATTTAGTCAGAAACATTTTTACTAAAACACAAACCCATAAAGGACGCTACGATCGCTGGGAAAATGTAAATGAAATATTTGAAGTACTACAACCATCGCAGTTGAACAATAAGCATATTTTGCTTGTAGACGATGTAGTAACAACCGGAGCTACTTTAGAAGCTTGTGCCGAAAAAATTCTAGCTTCAGAAAACTCAAAAGTGAGCATTTTAACCTTAGCTTATGCCGAATAGTATTGCATTTTCCAATGTTCTTCTTCTTAAACCAATTATCTGTAATTATTCTTTTAATTGCGAACTTTAATCTTCAATCATTAATCTTATCTTTGTGCATTCAAAAAAATAGCCTAACCTAACGGAAGGCTCCAACAAAGTTGATTAATCAAAACGCAATGGCAAATTTTAAACGTACACTAATTACTTCTGCTTTACCTTATGCAAATGGTCCGGTACATATTGGGCATTTGGCCGGGGTTTATGTTCCAGCTGACATTTACGCTCGTTATCTACGAATGAAAGGAGAAGAAGTTGCATTCATTGGCGGAAGCGATGAGCATGGTGTACCTATCACATTAAAAGCAAAAAACGAAGGGGTAACTCCACAAGATATTGTGGATAAGTATCATGGAATAATAAAAGATGCTTTTTCGAGGTTTGGAATTTCATTTGATGTGTATTCGAGAACGAGTTCAAAAATGCATCACGAAACGGCTTCAGAGTTTTTCAAAAAATTGTACGATGATGGTAAGTTTGTTGAGAAAACCAGCGAGCAATATTTTGATGAAGAAGCAAAGCAATTTTTAGCAGACAGATATATAACAGGAACTTGTCCGAAATGTAGCAACGAGAAAGCTTATGGCGACCAATGCGAAGCTTGTGGCTCGTCGTTGAATGCAACCGACTTGATTAACCCAAAATCGGTTTTAAGCGGAAGTGCTCCGATTATGAAGGAAACCACTCATTGGTATTTGCCTTTAGATCAGTACGAGCCTTGGTTGAAGGAGTGGATTTTGGAAGGACACAAAGAGTGGAAGCCTAATGTTTATGGTCAAGTAAAAAGTTGGATCGATGGTGGTTTACATCCTCGTGCGGTAACTCGCGACTTAAACTGGGGTGTACCTGTTCCGGTTGAGGGAGGCGATGGTAAAGTATTGTATGTTTGGTTCGACGCGCCAATCGGATATATTTCGGCTACAAAAGAATGGTCGAATGAGTGGGAAAAATGGTGGAAAGATGAAGATACAAGAATGTTGCATTTCATTGGTAAAGACAATATTGTATTTCACTGTATCATCTTCCCTTCGATGTTGAAGGCCGAAGGCTCGTTTGTGCTTCCTGAAAATGTTCCCGCTAATGAATTCCTAAACTTAGAAGGAGATAAAATTTCAACTTCTAGAAATTGGGCAGTTTGGTTACACGAATATTTAGAAGAATTTCCGGGGAAAGAAGACGTGTTGAAATACGTTTTAACCGCCAATGCTCCTGAAACAAAAGACAATGATTTTACCTGGAAAGATTTTCAGGCAAGAAATAATAATGAGTTAGTTGCGGTATTAGGGAATTTTGTAAACCGTGCTTTGGTTTTAACTCAGAAATACTACAAGGGCGAATTACCAGCTTGTGGTGATTTACTCAATGTTGATAACGAAACCCTAAATCAATTAAAGGTTTTAAAAGCAGAAGTTGAAAAGAGCTTAAGTAATTTCAGGTTCCGAGAAGCATTGAAATTTGCAATGGATATGGCTCGCTTAGGAAATAAATATTTGGCAGATATGGAGCCTTGGAAAGTGGTGAAAACTGATCCAGCTCGTGTAGAAACAGTTATGAATATTTGTTTACAAATTACCGCTAATTTAACAATTGTGTTTGCTCCATTCTTGCCATTTACAATGAATAAATTGCGCGGGTTCTTAAATATGGATGAATTAGCATGGGCCGACTTAGGTCGAGCAGATATTTTGGTGGCAGGTCATTTAGTAAATAAACCCGAATTGTTATTCGAGAAAATTGAAGATGCAACGATTGAAGCTCAGGTGAAGAAATTGTTGGATACTAAAAAAGCTAATGAAATGGCCGAAGCAACTGCAGCACCAGCAAAAGAAAATTGCAATTTTGATGATTTCATGAAAATGGACATTCGCGTTGGAACCATTTTAGAAGCAGAAAAAGTAGCCAAAACCAAAAAGTTGATGAAGATTTTGGTTGATACCGGAATTGATCAACGAACTGTCGTTTCAGGCATTGCCGAATATTATAAACCAGAAGAAATTATTGGCAAACAAGTTTCGATATTGGTTAACTTAGAACCTCGTAAATTGAGAGGAATAGAGTCGCAAGGAATGATTTTAATGGCTGAAGATGCGGATGGAACTCTAAAGTTTGTTAGTCCGGCCGATGCAGTTAAAAACGGATCAGAGATTCGATAAAAACATAAAGTTGCAACATTGCGTTGTGGCTTTTTCTGTAAATAGTTGTACTGCTTTAAGCAGATCGATTATTTACTCGATATATAAAAACCACTTTGGTACGCCGAAGTGGTTTTCTTTTTTGGGTGCTCGATTATCTACGTTGCGATTCAAAAAAATAATTGACTGAACTCACGAGATTTAGACTTTCATTAAAATACATGAGTAGAATTCACCTTAATTTATTGAATAATACCAAATTAATTAATAAAAGGTTTTGTAATATTGAAAGAAAAAAATACTTTTGCAGTCCCGATTATCAAAGGTTCTTGTGACGGGTAAATTGAGTTCAGAGAATTAATCTTCGCTTAGCTAGCACTTAGTTGATTAAATGCTCTTCGATTTACAGGCGACCGTTAGTAGAGGCAAGGATGAATATATTAATTGGTTATTAACATTTAAACTTGTAAATCAAGTGAGTACATTAAGTTACAAAACTATTTCAGCAAACAAAGCTACTGTAAATAAAGAGTGGGTTCTTGTAGATGCTGAAGGACAAACATTAGGCCGTTTGGCTAGTGTTGTTGCGCTTATCTTAAGAGGTAAGCACAAACCAACATTCACACCGCACATCGATTGTGGTGATAACGTTATCGTTATAAATGCTGAGAAAATTACAATGAGTGGTAATAAATTGTCACAAAAACAATACATCACTCACTCGGGATACCCTGGCGGACAGAAAAAACAAACTGTTGAAGAGGCTATGGCAAAATATCCTGAGCGTGTAATTGAAAGAGCCGTAAAAGGAATGCTTCCTAAAAGTAAATTAGGAAAAGCACTTTTTGGTAATTTAAAAGTTGTTGCTGGAAGCGAACATAAATATGAAGCTCAGCAGCCTAAAGTTATTGACTTAAACAGCATTAGATAATGGAAGTAATAAATGCATTAGGTAGAAGAAAAGCTGCTGTCGCTAGAATTTATTTACAAGATGGTAGCGGAAAAATCACTATAAACAACCGTGATTTAGAAACTTATTTTCCACAAAAGACACTTCAGTATGTAGTACGTCAACCGCTAAATTTAGTTGATGTAGCTGAAAAGTACGACATCAAAGTTAACTTAGATGGTGGTGGTATTAACGGACAAGCAGAAGCATTGCGTTTAGCAATCTCAAGAGCATTGGTTAAAATCGATCCTGAAGCAAAATCAGAATTGAGAAAAGCTGGTTTCATGACTCGTGACCCACGTGAGGTTGAGCGTAAGAAACCAGGACAACCAAAAGCTCGTAAGCGCTTCCAGTTCTCAAAACGTTAATTTATATTATTTATCAAACCATATTTTGTTTAGTATCTAAATTTGTAAGACTTCCGGTGTTTGGAGCTACTTATAAATTGATATTACAGAATGTAAACAATTAGAGTATTATGCCAATTCAATTTGAAGAATTATTAAAGGCAGGTGTTCACTTTGGACACTTAAAGCGTAAGTGGAATCCAAATATGGCTCCGTACATCTTCATGGAGAAAAACGGAATCCATATTATCGATTTACAGAAAACAACTGTTAAAATTGACGAAGCTGCAGCAGCAATTAAACAAATTGCAAAATCAGGACGTAAAGTATTGTTTGTTGCTACAAAAAAGCAAGCTAAACAAATCGTTGCCGATGCTGTAAGTGAAGTAAATATGCCATACGTAACTGAACGTTGGCCTGGAGGTATGTTGACTAACTTCCCTACAATTCGTAAGGCAGTTAAGAAAATGACTTCTATCGACAAGTTGATGAAAGACCCAAGTTGGAATAACCTTTCAAAACGCGAAAAATTGCAAATTACTCGTCAACGTGCGAAGTTAGATAAAGTATTAGGTTCTATTGCAGACCTTACTCGTCTTCCTGCTGCATTATTTGTTGTTGATGTAATGAAAGAAAAAATTGCCGTTCGCGAAGCGCAACGCCTTGGTATACCTGTGTTTGCAATGGTTGATACAAACTCAAGCCCTAAAGGAATTGATTTTGTAATTCCAGCAAACGACGATGCTTCAGAATCAATTAGCTTAGTTATTGGCGAAATGTGTAATGCGATTGCCGAAGGTAGTGGCGAACGTAAAGCTGAACGCGAAAAAGAAGCTGCTGATAAAAAGCAAACTAAGTCGAAAAAATCAGCTGCAAAAGCTGAAGCTAAAGAAGAGGCTAAAGAAGAAGCTTCTGATAAGTAATTAATTTGTCAATTTATCGAATAAATTAAAAATATCAATTATGGCTATTTCTGCTGCAGATGTAATGAAGTTGCGTAAAGCAACAGGTGCAGGTATGATGGACTGTAAAAAAGCCCTTACTGAAACCGACGGAGATTTTGACGCTGCTGTTAAAGTGATTCGTGAAAAAGGTAAAGCGATTGCCAACAAACGTGCTGACCGTGAAGCTGCGGAAGGTGCTGTTCTTGCAAAAGTTGAAGGTAATAAAGCTGGAATTGTTGTTTTGAACTGCGAAACCGATTTCGTGGCAAAAAACGAAAGTTTTGTTGCTTTGGCTGATAAAATGTTGAATACTGCATTAGTAAGTGATGCTACTACTTTAGAAGAAGTGAAAGCTTTGGATTTAGAAGGACGTACAATTGCTGATCACGTAATTGAACAAACTGGAGTTATTGGTGAAAAACTTGATTTAAGCGTTTTTGAATTAATCAACGCTGAAACGGTTGTTGCTTATATCCACCCAGGAAATAAATTAGCTACAGTTGTAGGTTTTAACTTAGCTGATGTTGATAAGCAAGTTGCTAAAGATGTTGCAATGCAAGTTGCTGCAATGGCTCCTGTTGCTGTCGATAAAGGTGATGTTCCTGCAGAGGTTACGGAAAAAGAGCTTGAAATCGCAAAAGAAAAATTCCGTTTGGAAGGTAAACCTGAAAACATGCTTGATAAAATTGCTCAAGGTTCTTTAAATAAATTCTTTAAAGAAAACACATTGTTAAATCAGGCTTTTGTTAAAGACAACAAGCAAACCATTAAAGAATATTTGAAAAGTGTAAACAAAGATTTAACTGTTACCACTTTCAAAAGAGTTTCTTTAGAAGCGTAAGTATACAATTATACTATATCTGAAACCGCGTTCGTACTTCGAATGCGGTTTCTTTTTTTTACATTCGTAAACGATTTAGGCAATCAATAGAAATTATTAATGGAGCAGAAAATTGATAGTAATTCATTTTCAAAGAACGAGCGTCTCAAAAGTAAAATTGAGATCGATGAGCTGTTTTCAGAAGGAGCTGCATTCTTTGTTTTTCCATTTAAAGTAATTTATTCTGTTAAAAAAGCAGAAGAATATAAGCCCGCTCGAATCGTTATTTCAATCCCGAAACGAAATTTCAAATTAGCCGTAACCCGCAATTTACTTCGCCGACGAACAAAGGAAGCCTATCGATTAAACAAACAAGAATTAAATTCGTATTTGCAAACTAATGGGATTACAATCGATCTAATGTTGATATACACCGACAAGCAAAATCTTCCTTATTCGCGCATTGAAAAAGGTATCGTTAAGATGCTCTCGAAGCTGATTTCAAAGCTTAATTTGGAGCAATAATTCGATTGAAGTTTCGCGTATTCAATAAATATTAAAAAAAGGCGTAATTTAGTTGTAACTTATTTGGCACAAGTCCGTCAAACAATGTGAAATTCATTCTGACCAATGACAACTAAAGAGTACAACGAAGTAATATCGGTTTACGCCGACCATCTTTATCGTTTTGTTTTGCGAACGATTCGCGATTCGGAACGAGCCCACGATTTGGTACAAGATAGTTTTGAGCGTTTATGGAAAAACCATCGAAGTATTCAGTTTGAAAAGGCAAAATCGTATCTGTTTAGCATTGCACATAATGTAATGGTTGATATGATTCGAAAAGAAAATCGACAGATTGTTACCGATGCAGGAGAAATGCCTGAAGCTTCTACATCGAGGCAATATAGCGACTTAAAAGAAATTTTAAATGAAGCAGTAGATCGCTTACCTGAAATTCAACGAAGTGTGATTCTATTGCGTGACTACGAGGGTTATTCTTATCAGGAAATTGGAAAAATCACCAACCTGAAAGAATCGCAAGTAAAGGTATATATTTTTAGAGCAAGAGCATTTTTGAAAAAATATATTGGACAAATTGAAACTGTAATTTAAGATGATGGATATTAATAGAAATAATTATGAATTGTATGTGATTGACTATATCGAGGGCAACCTGTCTTCCGATATGGAACAAGCGATGCGTACATTTCTTTCTGAAAATCCTGATCTTGCAGCAGAAATAGATGGAATCGAAGAATTTGCATTAGAATCGGAGCCAGTTAATTCCGTTGATTGGTCGTATTTGAAAAAAAGCGATTTAGATGAAGATGAAATATTTGAAGAAGTTTGTATTGCTTCGGTCGAAAAAGAAAATTCTCCTGAAACAGAGAAACAATTAGAGGAATATCTTTTATCACATCCCGAAAAATCTCATGATTATCAATTGTATAAAAATACAATTTTAGAGCCCGATGCTTCAATCCATTTTTTTGGTAAGGAAGACTTAAAGAAGAAGTCGTTTAAGATCGCTACGGTAATCTATATGGCTGCTTCAATTGTTTCTGTGGCAATTATCTTGTTTGTATCTGGTAATCGTTCTAGAGTTCCAGTAACATCTATGGCAAATCTAGAGCCTGTTCACGTTGAATTGGACGTTCCTGAGTTGAAAGTAGAAAAAGGTGTTTTTGAAACAATTCCGAAGTTACAGCAATTCGAGGAGAAGGTATATTCAGAGCAGGCAATTGCTCAAGTTGAAAGTCGCAAAGAGATTTACTTAAATCCAATGGTTTCGAAACAAGCAATGGTTGATTTTGTTGAGCACGAACCCTTGTTTGCATTGGTTGAATTGCCTGTTGAAAATACAACTATTGAAATTATTAATGCCAGTGACGAATTGTTGGCTGCCAATGACGAGCAGGCTAATACAAATAACCTGAAAACCATTTTAGCCGAAAAAGGAATGTCGTTTTTGAAGCAATTAAGTAACGACCGCATAGAATTTGCTAGCGGCGATGATGGTAAAGTAAAACGAGTAGAATACAATTCTAAACTATTGGCTGTTTCAATTCCGCTTAAATCTGATTAAAATTCATACCTGTGTCGACAGCTTTCGTACTTGCATCTTCTTTCATTCGTTTGGGGATCGGTTTTAAAGCTTCTTCAATAAATAAGTTCAATAATCGCACCGACTTGTTTAGTTTTGTGGTAGCTAAACTAATTTCTCGAACAGGTTCCGATCCTGTAATTTTTTTGATCATTTCTTCTTGGTCTGAAGGAATCGATAGCGTAGCAAGCTCAGGTATAAACGTAAGTCCATGCCCCCTTTCAACTATTTTACAAAGCGATTCTATCGAGTTTGATAAATAAGAAAATTTCTGATTTGGTTTGAATTCTCCACTAATTGAACACACCGAGTTTACTTGGTTTTGGAAACAATTTCCTTCTTCTAAATACCAAACTTCCTCAAAATTAACCTTGCTTAAGTCAATAGAATTAGAATTGGCTAATGGGTGTTTTTCGGATACAAAAAGGTAAAACTGTTCGTAGAATAAGGGTTGAAATTTAATTCCTTTTGCCTCGATTGGTGTTGAAAGAAGACCGGCATCAATTGCTCCTGTTTTTAATCCCGAAAGAATGTCTTCCGTCTTCATTTCAATTACCTTTATATTGATCTCGGTGTATTTTTTCTGAAAATCATCGATAAAAAGTGGGATCCAATAAGGCGCTAATGTTGGTATAATTCCAATTGTCAAACTTCCTTTTGGGCTGTTTTCTAATTCTATTGGTAGGTTTTGGAGGTTGTCAACCATTTGCAACACTTCTGTCGATTGCTCAACGAATATTTCTCCTTCGTTGGTTAGTCGGATACTATTTGTCGTTCGACTGAATAATTTGATTCCCAATTCTTCTTCAAGTTTTCCAATTTGTATGCTTAAAGCAGGTTGGCTGATGTTTAATGATTTTGCTGCTTTCGAAAACGATTTCTGATGGCTTAATTCGAGTAAATAACTTAACTGAAGTAGTGTCATGTGTATTTGCTTTTACTTATAAGTATGTAAAAATAATTAAATATTGCTTATAGTATATTTGAAGTATTAATAGAAATAACAATAAAAAATAAAATTATGAAAGCAACAAAAACAAACGAAACCGTAAAGCAAGCTAATCAAGTGTTGGTAAACTTACAAGTAGTATATCAAAATTTTAGAACCCTACATTGGTTAGTGAAAGGTGCTGATTTTTTTGTAATGCACAAATACTTTGAAGATGCTTATAATGAAGTTGCCGATCAGGTGGATGAGGTAGCTGAGCGAATTTTGATGTTGGGTGGAATTCCAATTCACCAATTGAGAGATTATGTAGAACAATCGACCATTGCCTCTGTTGTTGAAGTACCAAAAGGAAAAGAAAGCTTGAAGATAGCAGCTGACAATTACGAACAATTACTAACTGCTTATCGCGAAATTGTGAAGATAGCAGCTGAAAATGAGGACGAAGGAACCGTAGCAATGTTTAGCGATTTTATTGGATCAACCGAAAAGCAATTGTGGATGATTAACTCAACATTGAATTAGAAAAAGATATCAAATTGATAGAACAAAGGCTAACCTGTTTGGGGTTAGCCTTTTGCATTTTGGTACTTCAATTCGTAAAGTTTATTTCAATTTTAATTCTTTAGTTTTAATTTTCTTTTCACTTTTATCAACTTCAATTCCACAAGTTCCAAAACCTAAAAGTGAATAAATCGGACAGCAACGGTTCAATGAGGTCATGGCAAGCAAAACGGCAAGGAATAAAAATGCTTCCGATTCTAAAATGCCAGTATAATAGAGCGCTGCAATCACAATGGCAATAAGCACTCGTATTATTCTGTCTATTTTACCAACGTTGTGTATTCTTTTCATCTATCTGATTTATAAATTTATGAACTTTGATAAAAGTATACTAAGCATTCATTACTTTTGGTGACTCAGGTTACAATCAAGATAAATTTGTGGAATGAAAAAAGTTTTACCCAATACAATGAAGGTTGTTCGTATGTACGAAAACGGAGCTCCGTTGAAAGTCGATGAAGTTGAAATACCGAAAGTTGGAAATGGGCAAGTGCTTGTAAAAATGGCTGCTTCGCCAATCAATCCTTCAGACTTAAGTATGTTGAAGGGGACGTTTAATGTAAAACCTTCCTATCCTTTTGTACCTGGAATTGAGGGAAGTGGAGTTGTGGTAGCCGCTGGCAAAGGCTTGATTCCTGCCATTCGAAATGGGAAGCGTGTTGCTTGTTCTCCTATTCCGAACGAAAGCGGAACTTGGGCTGAGTATATGCTTACCGATGCCACAAGGTGTGTTCCAATTCCTAAAAATGTTCCTATCGAACAAGGAGCCATGATGATTGTAAATCCGATGACTGCTATGGGCTTTATCGATGCCGTAAAACAAGGCAAGCATAAAGCCTTTGTGAATAATGCTGCAACAAGTGCATTGGCACAGATGATTGGTGGTCTAGCTAAGGAAGAAGATATTCCGATGATTAATATCGTGCGTCGACCTGAACAAATAGAATTGTTAAAAAGCAGAGGTGAACAATACGTTTTGTGTAGTAGTAGTGAACAGTTTGTCGAAGAATTAAAAGAATTGGCAGAACAACTAGATGCAACTTTGTTTTTCGATGCCATTGGCGGAAAGCATACGAAAACGCTAATTGAAGCGGCTCCTTTTGGTAGTAATATTAAGCTTTATTCCAATCTTTCAGGCGAAGAATTCTGTATTAACTCTCGAACTATTTTGCAAAACGAGATAACAATCGATGGATTTTCATTAGGAAATTTCACTTCGACAAAATCAATTCTTCAATTGTTACAAATTTCAAAAAAAATTGGAAAATTGATGCCAACTATTTTTAAGTCGACCATTCGAAAAGAGTTTGCTTTAGAAGAGATTAATGAGGCGATTGAATTTTATAAGTCGGATATGAGTGCCGGAAAGGTGTTGCTCAAAATGCGTTAAAATTAATCTACTATTTTTGTGTAAATTTCTAGAATGGCAACAAAACAGGGCATAGTTATAAAATCTACCGGAAGCTGGTATGTGGTACGCAATGAAGAGAATGAAACTTTTGATTGTCGTATCAAGGGAAAACTTCGCATCAAAGGAATTCGAAGTACCAATCCATTGGCTGTAGGTGATCATGTTCGTTTCGAAACACAAGAAGAATGGAACGAATCGGGACGGCAAATTGGCGTTGTTAAATCGGTAGATCAACGTAAGAATTATATTATTCGCAAGTCAATCAACCTTTCAAAAGAATCGCACATTATTGCATCCAATGTCGATCAGGCTTTACTCGTTGTAACCCTTCGAAATCCAACTACCACTACCACTTTTATCGATCGTTTTTTGGCTTCGGCCGAGGCTTATAATATTCCTGTTGTTTTAATTTTCAATAAGTACGATTTGTACACTGAGGAAGACTTGGAGCTCCTTGGCTTGTTGAAGGCAATTTATTCCGATATGGACTATCAGTGTATCGAAACTTCTGTTCCGACGAAAAAAGGATTAAATGATTTACTAAATACGATGAAAAATAAGGTGAATGTATTGGCAGGGCATTCAGGAGTTGGGAAATCAACACTAGTAAATAGTATCGATCCAAATTTGAATCTTCGAACCAACGAAATTTCAGATTATCATTTGCAAGGAAAACATACCACAACCTTTTCCGAAATGTTTGATTTATCGTTTGGTGGATATATCATCGATACGCCCGGAATACGTGGATTTGGTTTGATTGATATAAAAAACGAAGAGGTATCGCACTATTTCCGCGATATATTTAAGATGTCCGATGATTGCAAGTTTAATAACTGTACCCATGTGCATGAACCTGGTTGTGCTGTGCGCGAAGCAGTAGAAAAAAATTACATCGCATATTGCCGATATGAGAGCTATCTGAATATAATTTCAGAAGATAAAGAAGATAAGTATCGTCCTGCCTTTTAAAAAATTCCTTTTGTTTTAAAATAATTTGTAAATTGAGGTCTGATTCAATACCAATATGGAAGATCTATTACCAATACTTATCGTAATTGCTATATCGTTGATTGGTGCCGCAGGTAAAAAGAAACGAAAAAGAAAGCCTTTTGAGAACTTAAATCAAGAAGATAGAGGATCAAATGAAAACAAATCTCCAATTTTTGATTGGTTAGAAAAGCTAAATGTAGAAGAGGAAGATCCATATTGTAATTTCGAAGAAGAACCAGAAGAATCGCCTGAATTTGTTGAACCAGTAGTTGAAATAACACCAACTGTGGAAGAGCCCAAGGTTCAAGAAAAGTATAAAAGCAAATACGAGCATTATACAGGTTTTGTTTCCCAAAGCGAAAAGGAAAAGCTTGTTGAAAAAGAAAGAGATTTTAAGTTTCATAACAAAAGCTCCTCGATTGAAGATGATAGCGCAAACGGAAAAGGAGCAAGAGTTAGGAAAAAGAAAAAATTTGATTTACGGCAAGCAGTTATCTATAGTGTAGTTTTAAATAGAAAGTATTAATTAATCAACATTCTTGCTTCTATTTTGTTATAGAACACTTAGTTAACAAAAGAACCGAAGCCAATTTCAGATTAATTAGAAAAAATTAATTACTTTTGTAAGATATAATTGGAGTTTCGGTTTACGAATCGGGGGTCTAATTTTTTTTATCCCTATCAGAAGTAAAATACAAAGGGAAAATTATCAAAAAATAATATTAAAGAAATCAATAAGATTAAACATTCAGTTTTTTCTTAAAAGAGGTTTGTAGAATTTAAAATGAATTTTTATGCCAGAAATTAATTATATAACACAAGAAGGGCTAGATAAGTTAAAGAAACAACTTGATCAATTAGTAAAGGTAGAGCGTCCGGCAATTTCGAAGCAAATTGGCGAAGCAATTGAGAAAGGTGATATTTCGGAAAATGCCGAATACGATGCAGCGAAGGATGCACAAGGAATGTTAGAAGCTAAAATTTCTCAAGTACAGTCGCAAATTGCAACCGCTAGAGTAATCGATAAATCAAAAATTGATACTTCAACCGTTCAAATTTTGAACATTGTAACCATTAAAAATAAAAAGAACAATGCGGTAATGAAATATACCATTGTTTCGGAACACGAAGCCGATTTGAAGGAAGGTAAGATTTCTATCAAAACACCTATTGCCAAAGGTTTACTGGGTAAAAAAGTGGGCGATGAAGTTGAGATTCAAGTTCCTTCAGGTTTGATGTCGTTCGAAATTATTGATATCGCAATTTAATATCTATGGCTTCTATTTTCACTAAAATAATCAACGGAGAAATTCCATCTTACAAAATTGCTGAAGATGAAAATTACTATGCATTTTTGGACATCTTTCCATTGGCAAAAGGGCATACTTTGGTAATCCCTAAAAAAGAAGTTGATTATTTATTTGATTTAGACGATGCTGAGTATCTTGGTTTGCAAATGTTTGCAAAAAAGGTTGCGATGGCATTAAAAAAAGCCATTCCGTGTAAAAAAGTTGGGGTGGCCGTTTTAGGATTGGAAGTGCCACATGCGCACATTCACTTAGTGCCTATGAATAGCGAAAAAGATATTAATTTTGCTAATCCAAAGCTGAAATTTACACCAGATGAATTTGAAGAAATTCGAGATTTGATCTCAAGAAATATTTAAAAAGAAACCGGCCAAGCGTCGGTTTTTTTATGTCTTCGATTTTAGCAATTCGTTTTTGATTTTTGAGAGCCTGTTTTTATAGCCCGCAGATGGCGATTCTTCCATTATTTGATCAATGTAAGTTAACAGCTCATTTTTTAGTTCGGGATACAGTAGGGTGGTTCTATAAAAAAATTCTAAGCCGCTAACCTGAGTTGAGATCTTTGCTTTTGGATTGAGCATCCATTGAATACACCGTTCTAAAAGTTCTCCTGCATATTCTTCATCAATCGGATGTCGAAATATTAGTTTCATCCCTTGTCTGATATTGCTTTCGTTGTTGGTTTTCAAAACAAGCTTATACAAATCGTTTAATATAGGAAGAATGTAATCGAAGTTGTTTTCGCTGGCATGATCTAATAACCATAAAATTCTCCACTGGTCTTTCTCTTTTAATGTTTTCAGAAAATTGAATATCTCAATGAATAAGGTTTGATCCTTACTCGCGGCTTGTATAAAAAAGTCGTAATCTTCATTGAAATGCAAATCTTTTAGTTGCGCATATAATTTTTCTTTTTCGTCTAAGGTCATGAATGTGAGTGTGTAGTGATGAATTTAGGCTTACGTTTTGAAAAAAATGATTGTTAGATGTAACTAAATTGCAAGCTTTGCGTCATAAAAGCAAATCGATTAACAAAGTTAAATTTAGCGACAATATTTAATAGCTCAAAACAAGTAGAAACAGATAGAACAATAATAGTCATGAAAACACTAATTCTTATTATCGCCATTATGTTAGCAACCTTTATTTCAAATGCTCAAGAAGTAGGGGTTACCGAAAAAAGGAATCAAGAGGTTAGCCAATCTCAAACCGTGAACGAAAAAGCAGATTCGGTGAAATTGAGGGTTGGAAAGTACAATATTGATATTACCGACAAAGAAAAGGGAACGAATATTTCAATCGATAAAATTGAAAATTTTAATAGTCGATGGGAAATGGAAGAGGACGAGAGAGAGGATGTGCATGTAAATAAAGTAACACGATACCGCAGTCATCGAAAATTTGATGGTCACTGGAGTGCACTAGAGTTGGGAGGAAATGTATTATACGATAGAGATTATTCAATGTACCCCGACGGAACTCCGGATTTTATGGAAACTCAAATTGAGAAATCCTTAGAATTTAACTGGAACTTTGTGGAATATGATTTTGGTTTCTGTTCTTATATTGGAATTGTAACCGGATTAGGAATCAATTGGAATAATTATAAGTTCAGTGACCGAATTACCTTAACTACAGATGAAGCAGGGGTGATTCAGCCTGTTAGCTTACCTGCTGAGAATTACAGAAAAAGTAAATTAACAACCGTTTATTTAACTGCACCCTTGATGTTTGAAATTCAAATTCCTGGTCAGTCGGATCGTATGTTTATTGCAGGAGGTGTAATTGGCGGTTTAAAAATTGGAGACTACACCAAATATAAAATCGGTAAAGAGAAGTATAAAGACAAAGGCGATTACAACTTAAATCCTTTGCGTTGGGGCTACACAGCTAGAATTGGATTTGATGATATAGGAGTTTACGGTACCTACTACAATGTTAATTTATTTAAAGAAGGAATGGGGCCTGCATTAACACCTTTCACTGTAGGAATTACATTTACATTTGATTAATAATATAGGTATGCCAAATAAGAAAAAGGTGCTTCTAAGCTAGAAGCACCTTTTTTATGCATAAAAAAGCCTTTCATTTTTTGAAAGGCTTTTCAATATATTACGAAATATTGATTGCTAATTATAAGCTATTCACGTGAGCAGCTAAACTTGATTTCAAGTTAGAAGCTTTGTTTTTGTGAATAATGTTCTTTTTTGCAACACGGTCAATCAACGAAACAACTTTTGGATACATTGCTGTAGCCTCTTCTTTTTCGCTAGTGTCACGCAATGCTTTTACTGCATTACGCATTGTTTTTGCGTAGTATTTGTTGTGCACTCTTAATTTTGCACTTTGTCTGATTCTCTTAATTGACGATTTGTGATTTGCCATTTTTCTTAATCTTATTAATGTAGTCCGTAGGGGAATCGAACCCCTGTTACCAGGATGAAAACCTGGCGTCCTAACCCCTAGACGAACGGACCGTGTTTTATTTTCGGATTGCAAAGGTAAAAACCTTATTTAAATCTCCAAAAAAAATATTGAACTTTTTGCAGTTTTGTTGCCTTGTGTGCAACTGAAAATTGCGCTGCAAATAAACTGTATCTTTTTTAATTCTCCAAATAAAAATTTAAAATTTTATTGGTCTCCAATAAAAAAAGTTTCAGGTTCTTGTAAGTGGCTGATATTCAATAGTCGAAATTTACCAGTGATTGCAATTTGTTTGGCGCAACCACTCGAAAATTGAAATGGAGGCAGCCTGTGTTACATTTAAGGAGGTGCAATTTCCTGGGAGTGGAATATGGACAACTTGATTGCATTGTGAAATAATTTCAGATGGAATTCCTTTTTTTTCGTTTCCAACCATTATAGCAATGTTTTTAGGTAAACTGGTTTTATAAATGTTTTTGCTGTTGCTGGCTGTTTCAACGGCTACCGTTTGGTAATTTTCAGGCAATGCTTGCATCCATTCATTTTCTGAAACAAATTTAAATGGGAGTTTATTAAAGCTTTCGCCTGCTGTTTTTCTAATTAAACGGTCTGCTAAGTTTTGTTTGTCGCCTTTTACAAAAATTACTTTTTTGCAACCAATTGTGTCAGCAATTCTAATTAAGCTTCCGCAATTTTGTGGATTAATTATTTTCCAAGCAATCAATATTGGAGGCAAAATGTCGTTTGCTAATTGATAAGGGTTTGCTTTAAAAAAAGAAACTGAATTTACTTCCACGTTGTTGATTGTTAAGTTCTGATAAATTGTTTTATTCTAACTCGAATAAATCTTACTTTTGGACACAAAAGTAATAGAACATTTTTATAAATCGAAAATCATGTTGAGATCTAAAAATATACGTCATTTAATCTTCTTATTTCTTTCATTGATAATTTTGGTTAGTTGCGGACCACAGCCGCGTGAATTAGCCGTGAAGAAAATTAATTTGGGTAAAATGATCTTAGTGCAAGGCGATACTGCCAGAGCTATTGAAATTTTCGATTCAATTAAGGTCTTGTACCCTTCGGCAGAGGTTCAGGTTGGAGTTGCAAAAAACATTTTGTCGGACTTGTATCGCCAAATGATTGATGATTGCATGTCGCAAATTGAAATTACCGATTCAATAATTTCAGTTTACGAAAAGAATTTCAAGAAAGAGAAAGGGGAATATGATAAGTATGTTCAATACACTCCCAAGCGACAAACCTTTAATCGATCGTGGGATCGCTCGTTCTTGCAAGTTTATTTAGATGAAAGAGGTGAGTTCTACCTCATCAGTAACTATATGGGCAAGGAATGGATGAAGCATACCGGAATTCGGGTTTATGATAAAAAGCTGCAAGCCAAATCGGAGCGAGTTCCTTTAGACGATCCAGACAATCATCGGAGCGACTTTTTAGATTATAAATGGGAAAAGGTTTCGTATAGAGAAGGGAAAAGCGATAGTGTGATCAATTTCATTGTTGAACATCCCGATTTGAAAATCAAGTGTGTATTTATGGGCAGCGATTACTATTATATTCTACTCGAAGATTATGATATAAAAGCTGTTGTTGACGCTTATCATTTATCAAATGCGATTAAAAGAAAAAAAGCGCTTGAGGAAAAGCTCAAACGCTTAAAAGAACAACAGTTGTTATAGTATTTTTTCAATTTCTTCAGCAGGACGAGCAAGTACTGCTTTATTGCCGTTTTCTACAATTGGCCGCTGAATGAGTTTGGGTTCTTTCAACATTTCTTCAATCCATTCATTGTCGCTTAAATCTTTGCCTTTTAAGTTTTGCTTGAAATAGGCTTCCTCTTTACGAATAATATCAAACGGTGTTAGTCCTGTTTTGCTAATTAAAGCTTTTAGTTCTTCAGCAGTCAAGGGGTCTTTGAGGTACTGGCGTACTTCAAAATCAATTCCTTTTTCTTCTAGAAAATCAAATCCATCTCTACTTTTCTTGCATCGTGTATTGTGGTATATTGTAATCATATTGTTTAAATTTTGATTCTTGCATTTTTAACAGGAGTAGGATTTAAAGGTTTATTTTCCACCAAACTCCATTAAATAGGCTTTGATAAAACCATCTAAATCGCCATCCATTACAGCTTGAACATTGCCCGTTTCGTGTCCTGTGCGTACATCTTTCACCATTTTGTATGGCTGCATTACATAGGAACGAATTTGCGATCCCCATTCGATTTTTTTCTTGCCGGCTTCAATTTTCATGGTTTCTTCTTGGCGTTTGCGTAATTCAATTTCGTATAATTGAGATTTCAGTAAACGCATGGCATTTTCTTTGTTTTGCAACTGAGAACGACTTTCGGAGTTTTCAATTACAATTCCGGTTGGATGGTGACGCAGTCGAACTGCCGTTTCCACCTTGTTTACATTTTGACCTCCGGCACCGCTCGAACGCATGGTTTCAAAGTCAATGTCCGATGGATTTATTTCTACTTCAATGGTGTCGTCGACCAATGGAGCAACATAAACCGAAGTAAATGAAGTTTGACGTTTTCCCTGCGCATTAAATGGTGAAATGCGCACCAAGCGGTGTACTCCATTCTCACTTTTTAAGTTTCCATAGGCAAATTCACCTTCGATTTGAACGGTGCAGTTTTTAATTCCAGCATCTTCTCCCTGAAGGTATTCCACCACTTTAAAATTGTAGTTGTGAGCATCGGCCCAGCGATTGTACATTCTGAAAAGCATCTCTGCCCAGTCGTTACTTTCGGTTCCTCCTGCTCCGGCATTAATTCGAAGTACTGCACCTAGTTTATCTTCTTCTTTTCGAAGCATATTTTTTGCTTCTAAAGTTTCTATTAAATCTAGCGTAGTTTTATACTGTTCTTCAACTTCGGCCTCATCAGCTTCTCCTGCTAGTTGGAATTCGTGTAAAACCAATAGATCTTCAATCGATTCGTCGGTTTCTTTATAGGCATCCGTCCATTGCTTTATTCCTCTAATCACTTTCATTTGGGCTTCTGCTTCTTTGGCATTTTCCCAAAAGCTAGGATCTTGAGTTTTGAGTTCTTCTTCTTCGAGTTGAATTAATTTCGCATCGATGTCAAAGATACCCCCTTAGCGCATCCCGGCGCTCAACCAAATCTTTCACCTGGTCTTTTAAAATCATACTTTTTTATTTAAAAATGTGATGCAAAAGTAATATAGTTGGGCTGAAGTTGAAAGCTTGAAGCTTTGAATCTCAATTGTTCTCTGAAATTTGCGTTAAAGCCCGATTGATAATTTCAAACTCGAACCCTCTTCCTTGTGCAAATCGGGTAAGCTTTGCTCGCATTTCAAAATCATCTTCAGCATGTATTTTTCTTGCTTTTTGTGAAAGCAATTCAATGGCTGTGTTGAGGTAATCTTCTTCTTCGATTTGCCCTGTGATCGCTTGATTTATAAGATTTGACGGAATTCCCTTTCCCGACAACATGTATCTGATTTTAATTTTGCCCCAATAATTAAATCGAAACTTATCGCGCACATAGAATTCGGCAAATCGTTGTTCGTCAATGAATTCCTGTTCAATTAGTTCGTCGATAATTTTTTCTGAATCGCTTGACGAAATATTCCAGTTTTGCAGTTTCTTTTCAATGTCGTTGATGCACTTTTCCGACCTGCTGCAAATAGCCATTGCTTTTGAAAGAGCTTGTTTGTAATTTAATTCGCGCATGGAGCTAAATTAAAGAATGAAAATGCAATTTGAAAGTTAAGTTTTGGATTTTCGGCTTTTGAATATCGATTTTGAAAGCGTCATTATAAGCACGCCCAATACCGAAATAATTCCTCCAACAATTTGGTAGTTTTCGGGTAATGTTTTGAAAAACAAAAAAGAACCAATAAGCACAAAAGCTCCTTTTAAGCCTTGAATAACCGACGAGTGTGATGCTTCGATGTATTTATAGGAATAGTAAACCGAAAGGATGGCAGTAATGGGGCCTAATAAACCTCCAATGATCATGTTTTTTAATGCCGATGGTGGAACTTGAAGGTTTTCACCTTTGATGATTAAAAATACAAATGCAGCCAAGAGAAGTACAACCGTACGATTTAGATTTACTATTTCTGGATTGAATTTATCGATGGTTTTTTTTGCAACAATTGAAGTGGAGGCGGCTAGAAAAGCATTAATGATCACCATGCTGGTTCCTTTAATAAAGTAATCTGAGATTGAGTTTCCGCCTTTGTAGCCAACAATAAAAGCACCTGTTATGGTTATTGCAGCTCCAATTCGTTCAATTCTCGAAAACTTCTCTTTCAAGAAAACGACTCCAAGAATAATAATGAAAACCATGTACATATTTCCGATAAAGGAGGTGACCGATGGATTTTCAATCATATTAATAGAAATGAAAAAAGTAGAGGTCGTTACAATTTCCATTATTGCCAGAACTCCAAAAATACGATAACTTTTTAGGGGCTTGTTTTTTAAAACTTTAAATGATCTTCGCCATATGGTAATTATCAAACTTCCGATTGCTCCAATCAAAAACCAATACACCCAAAATTTTGCAAGCGAAACCTCGTTTAAGGCGGCCTTGCTAAAAATGTAAACATTAGAAAAGGCAATGGTTGCTATAAGTGCAAATATGTATCCTTTAATACGTGTTGGGTTTGCTTTTATCATATTCAAATTTAAACAAAAAGCGCACAGGGGGCCTGCACGCTTTTCTATTTATTTGTTTTACTGTTTATCGCAAATTTTCAGTGAGCAGTCTTATTTCAATTGCAGGTGAAATATGTTCGTAGCAAATATTGTAAACTGCATCGCAAATTGGCATGCTCACATTGTATTCTTCATTGATGTCTTTAATGCATTTTACGGCATAATAACCTTCAGCCACCATGTGCATTTCTAATTGGGCCGAACGCACCGTATAGCCTTTCCCAATCATATTTCCGAAGAGTCGATTACGGCTAAACTGAGAATACGCAGTTACCAGCAAATCGCCTAAATAGGCCGAGCTTTTGATGTCGCGCGTAATTGGATGCACTTTATCGACAAATCGCTTAATTTCTTGAATTGCATTTGAAATTAAAACCGCTTGAAAGTTATCACCATAATACAATCCATGACAAATTCCTGAAGCAATTGAAATTACATTTTTCAATACCGAAGAGTATTCGGTTCCATAAATGTCATCCGAAATATTGGTACGCATGTAGGAGCATTCTAATAAAAATGCAAAACCGCGTGCTTTTTTAACATCAGGACAAGCAACTGTTAAGTACGATAGTCTTTCGAGTGCAACTTCTTCGGCATGACATGGACCGGCAATTACGCCAATCATATCAAAAGGAACGTTGAATTCGGCATTGATGTATTTTCCTACTATTTGATTTCCATCGGGGATAATTCCTTTGATGGCAGAAACAACAAATTTATTGCTGATATCAATTTCAAGTTTTTCAAGCGTTTCTTTCAAAAAGGCTGATGGAGTAACTAAAATTATAATGTCAGCATCGGCAACAGCCTCGTTGATATCGCTTGTGAAATTTATTCTATTTATATCGAATAGAACATCACATAAATAGTTCGGATTGTGATTTTTCTTTTTAAACTGATCAATTGTTATAGGGTTTCTCACGTACCAGTTGATTGATTCAACATTGTTGAGAATAATTTTAGCCAGAGCGGTTGCCCAGCTTCCAGACCCTATAATTGCAATTTTTGGATTCTTGAACATCTAAAAATTTATGATAAGTGAACAGCAAAAATACAAAAAAACAGATTGAATCACAGTTCTATTGTAATTAGTTCTGTATAAAGTAATGATATTTAACTATTTTACTGTCACGTGGTTTAGAAATAAAAAAGCTGACTTAAAGCCAGCTTAGTTAATAGGTTATATTTTGAGTGTTACAGAAGGTCTACTGTAAGTACATCGTTCTGCATTTCTACCTTTGCAATTTTTTTACCAGTCAAGCCTTTGATGGACTTATCCCATTTTTTATTACTTAATCCCGATTTTTCTTTCGCCTCAGTTAGTGCAATCGGTGCTGTTTCTTTTAAAACCGCAAGTACTACTTTTTCTTCGTCGGTTAATTCAACTGCTTTTTTCTCCGGTTTCATTTGTGGGAAGAAAAGTACATCCTGTATTGAAGTTTGGTTGGTCATTAGCATTACCAAACGGTCAATTCCAATTCCCATTCCCGAAGTTGGTGGCATTCCGTATTCAAGGGCACGCACAAAATCCATATCTATGAACATGGCTTCATCGTCTCCTTTTTCTGAAAGCTTTAATTGATCCTGAAAACGCTCTAACTGATCGATTGGGTCGTTCAACTCTGAGTAAGCATTACAAAGTTCTTTACCATTTACCATCAATTCGAATCGTTCAGTTAATTCAGAATTTTCGCGATGTTTTTTACATAGTGGCGACATTTCAACAGGATAGTCTGTAATGAAAGTTGGTTGAATGTAATTTCCTTCACATTTTTCTCCAAAAATTTCATCAATCAATTTTCCTTTTCCCATGGTTTCGTCGACTTCTATTTCAAGTTTTTTGCAAACTTCACGTAATTGAATGTCATCCATTCCGTTGATGTCAAATCCTGTGTGTTCTTGGATTGAATCAAGCATGCTAATACGCTTGAACGGACGTTTGAAATCGATGGTTTTATCGCCTACCTGAACTTGTGTTTTGCCGTGTAAAGCCAAAGCAACACGTTCAATCATTTCTTCCGTGAAATCCATCATCCAGTTGTAGTCCTTATAGGCTACATAAATTTCCATTACGGTAAATTCTGGATTATGGGTGCGATCCATTCCTTCGTTTCTAAAGTCTTTTGCAAACTCGTAAACCCCTTCGTATCCACCAACAATTAAGCGTTTTAGGTAAAGCTCGTTAGCGATACGCATGTACAAAGGAATGTCGAGTGCATTGTGATGCGTTTTGAAGGGTCTGGCAGCTGCGCCTCCCGGAATTGGTTGTAAAATCGGCGTTTCTACCTCAAGGTAATCATGTTCGTTAAACAACTGACGCATGGTATTGATGACCTTAGTGCGTTGCTTAAAATGATCGCGAATTTTTGGGTTCACAATCAAGTCGACATAGCGTTGACGATAACGCATTTCCGGATCAGAAAAAGCATCGAAAGTTTTTCCATCTTTTTCTTTTACAATCGGAAGCGGACGAATTGATTTACTTAATACCGTAAATTCTTTTACATCGATGGTTGTTTCCCCCATTTGAGTTACAAAAACTCTTCCTGAAACACCAATGATATCACCAATGTCGAGTAATTTTTTGAAAACTTCGTTGTATTGTGTTTTGTCGTCTCCCTGACAAATTTCGTCTCTGTTGAAATACAATTGAATTCTCCCTGATTCATCCTGAAGTTCCACAAAAGAAGCTTTTCCCATGATGCGTCGGCTCATAATTCTTCCGGCCACGGTAACTTCGGGTAAGTTTTCCTCTTCGGGTTTAAATTCCTTCTTTAAAGTGTTTGTTGTGTGTGTGGTTACAAACTCTGCGGCAGGGTATGGATCGATACCTAATTCGCGCAATCTTTTTAAAGAATTTCTTCGAATAACTTCTTGTTCGCTTAATTCCCGGATACTCATTTTGAATTCTATTTTTGAAAATTTGTGCAAATGTACACGAATTTTTTAATAAGTTGATTTAGAACGGGAATAGAATAATAATTTGAGGAGGGTTTTCTTTTAATTTCAGCCAATTATTCTAGTTGAAATTTTGAGTTAGAATAAAATAGAATTGTTAAGAAACATTTTCTGAAATAGCATTTTAAAATCAGCTAAATCCTTCATTTTTGGGCTGTTTTACAGTGGTTTTAAAAATAATTTGAGTAGGGATGATTTGATTGTTAAATAGTTAGAATAGGCCTCCTGAAAACTTTATTCTATAAGGAGGTTTTAATTTTTAGTTGCATGCGGTTTTCTTATCTTTGATGCTTGTTTCAATCACGTGAGTTTTATAAGCATGGCAAGAAAAGCCTGGAAATTAAAAAACCCCGGAGATAATAACGATGTAAAACATCTGTCTGCCAAATTAAATGTGGATATGACCATTGCTAATCTGCTTGTTCAGCGGGATATAAAAACCTACGATCAAGCAAAAGCATTTTTTCGTCCTCGTATGGCTGATCTCCACGATCCATTTCTTATGAAAGACATGGATAAGGCTGTTGCGCGCTTACATCAAGCAATTGAAAATCAGGAAAAAGTAATGATTTATGGAGATTACGATGTGGATGGTACTACATCGGTTTCGCTCATGTACTTATACCTGAAAAACAAAATTGAAGATCTTCATTTTTATATTCCCGATCGTTATTCTGAAGGTTACGGTGTTTCGCCAAAAGCGATTGAATCGGCAGCCAACGATAAGTTTTCGCTTATCATTGTACTCGATTGTGGTATTAAAGCAGTTGAAAAGATTGCTTATGCTAAAACTCGTCATATTGATTTCATTATATGCGATCATCATACGCCGGGAGATACAATTCCGGATGCAGTTGCTGTTTTAGATCCGAAGCAACCCAATTGCACTTATCCATATAAGGAGTTATCGGGCTGTGGGGTTGGATTTAAATTGCTACAAGGTTATTGCCAGCAATTTAATGAGCCGCTTTTGAATTTGTATGACTTGCTCGATTTGGTAGTAGTTAGTATTGCAGCCGATATAGTTCCGGTAACCGGAGAAAATAGAGTTTTAGCGCATTTTGGTTTGAAAAAACTGAATGCCGATCCGAGTGTTGGTATAAAAACACTAATCAAGAATTCCGGGGTTTCGAATATTCAACTGTCTATAAATGATATCGTTTTCAAAATTGGGCCTAGGATAAATGCCGCCGGAAGAATTGAACATGGAAAAAAGTCGGTTGAATTGCTGGTTTGTGAAGATGAAGAAGAAGCAATGAAAATGGGTGAAGAAATTAACTCATTCAATGAAATCAGAAAATCGCTTGATCGTGATATTACCCAAGAAGCACTTGAAACAATTAATAGCAGCGAAGAGCTTTTAAGTAAACAATCGACGGTATTGTATAACCGCGATTGGCATAAGGGAGTGGTTGGAATTGTGGCCTCTCGAGTTACCGATTATTTTTATCGCCCTACGGTAATTTTAACTGAATCGAATGGAGTTGCAACTGGGTCGGCGCGCTCGGTAAATGGATTCGATTTGTATGAAGCCATTGATTCGTGTAGCGATTTATTAGAATCGTATGGTGGGCATATGTATGCTGCCGGATTAACGCTGAAGATTGAAAATATTCGTCCGTTTACAGAGCGCTTTGAGCAATTTGTGAAAGACAATATTACCAAGGTACAATCAACTCAAACCATTGAAGTGGATAGTCGTTTACAACTTTCGGAAATCAATCCAAAATTGATTCGAATTTTGAAACAGTTTGAACCCTATGGTCCACATAATATGACACCTGTTTTTCTTTCAGAGGATGTATTTGATGCCGGAACCAGTCGTTTAGTTGGGAAAAATTTAGAACACATAAAGCTCGATTTGGCCGAACCTAATAGTTCGTCGCATCGCTATAGTGGTATTGCTTTTTCGCAGTCAGACCAATGGCCAATTGTGGAGGCGGGAGTTCCGTTCGATATTTGTTATTCCTTGGTAGAAAACCATTTCAGAGGCCGAACTTCGATTCAATTGATGGTTCGAGATATTAAAAAAGATGATTTTAACGCATAAACTTATTTGCCATAAATAACTGCAGGTAAATCAAGTAAAGAATCTAAAGTTGTTGCTCCCGTTTTTTCTAGTTTAGTTTTATGTTGATGACCGTTTGCAATTAATATGCAGGCGCAATTTAGTTTTTGTGCTACTTCAAAATCGTGAGTAGTATCTCCAATCAACACTGTTTTATTTGAAGAGAGCTGAAGTTGATTAATTAATGCAATTCCATTTGCTTCTTTGGTGGCAGCATAATCATTATCTAATCCTGAGATGGTTTCAAAAAAATGATCAATATTCAATCTTGAAATTGATTGCTCTAATTTCGATTGTTCCATTGCCGAGAGTACTACCTGTTTGCTACCTTTTTCTTTTATTTTATACAGAATCTCTTTAACCCCATTGTGTAGTTCGCATTGTTCAATCTCATTTGAATAATGATCGATAAATTGATTGGCAGGAATATCAAAAGGTTCATGTTCAAAATCAAAACCAATGCGTTGATAGTAATCTTTAACAGGAAATCCAAAAACATTCAAATAGCGTTCTAAAGTTAGTTCGGGGAGTGATCGGGCTTTTAGAAGTTTATTAATTGATCGGATGCAAAGTTCTCGATCGTCAAGCAAAGTACCGTTCCAGTCCCAAATGATGTTTTCTATTTGATTGCGCATTTAAATAAGTATCAAGCTTGTTCTTAATTTGATTGTGCATTAAAATTTACACCGAAAATAAACAAAAGTAAAATTTGTTCATGAAAAGGCTTTTAAAATTAATATTTTAGTAGTCTGAAAAAAAATTGTACGATTCTTGCAGTACAAAAAAGCAAATTAACATTATTAAGAATTTAAACGAATCATGATATGAAAAATTTAATAAAACTATTTTTTGCTGCCATTTTGCTTTTGGGCTTTGGGAGTGTGAATGCGCAGGATTTTGCGACTATGAAAGAAGAAGCAGATAATGCTTTCATGAATGGAAACAATGAAGAGGCTGTTGCTAAATACAAAAAGCTAATGGAGATGGAAGGAGATTCATCAGACTTTGCAATGATTTATGCTTATGCAGGCTTAGGTAGTAAGGTTTTGGGGAATATTGACGATGCTTTGACTTACCTTCATAAATCACTAGAGTACGATGTAAAGCGTTCTATGATTTACGATCAGATGATTGGAATTGCAGAAAAAGCGGAAAATTACGATGAGTATGAGTTTGCAATGACCAAGAAAATGGATGATTTTCCTAATACAAAGGTTGAATTATTAAAAACTTTGGTTACAAAATACTATCGAGGTAAAATGTATGATCGTTTGGTGAAATATACCGCTCAAATTTTAGAGTTATATCCTACCAATCGAACTTACTTAACTTATGATGCCATTGCAAAACAGAACCTAAATCAAACTGAAGAAGCTATTGCAGCCTACGAAAGATTAATTAAAGTTGATTCATCTAATGCCTATGCGTATATGAGTATTGGAATGATGTATTATAAAAGTGCCAACGAAAAATGGGATAAGGCAAAAGCCGATTATGAAAATGGAAAGCAAGGACAAGTAGAGTATGCTTATTATCGCAGAAGCTTAGGTCCTTTAAGAGACAATTACAAAGAGGCAATTCCTTACTTATTAAAAGCGTATGAAATTAATCCTACAAAATACGCTTCGCTAAAACCAGTACTCAATAAATCGTATACGCGCATCGAAGACATGGAAAATGCCGCAAAGTTTGAATAGAAAAAATATTGATAGGAAATAAAAAGGAGGCTGAATGGCCTCCTTTTTTATGATGTTTTTTCAAGATTCAATACCGGATTGGAATAAATCTCTAAGTATAATTGTGTTGCTTCTTCTTCTTCAAAACTAATCTGAGCAAGGTCAGATTTGAGCAATTCTTTAAATCTTAATAGCTCCGCTGATGAATATTGCTTGGTATACTTATTGGTACGATAAAGTAAATCGTAAGCAATATAGTTGTTGGGCCAAAGCTTATAGTTAAAATAAATTCGTTTGTTGATATATTCTACAACCGATTGTAGCACCTCGTTGTTCTTTTTTCCTTCACATAATTCATGGAGTTTTGAGTTAACAGGATTTCCAAATCCAAAATGAACTCTTCCTTTTGGATTAAGTATCCCATTGGCCATACTTCTTAAATCATCTGCTTGAGATTTTGTAAATTCGGGATTGTGTTTCTTCTTTAATAACTCTTCTACTTTTGAAACAATGCAAGGTTCAATTTCATAGGAAATTGCCATTGGAACAATTTTCAATTCCCGAATCGCTGCTTCCATATTTTTACCACCGCTCATTAGTAACATCTTTAAGAGGGCAGGTTGCATTTGATCATCTCCGTTTTTTGTACGGCCTTCTCGCTGGGCAATCCAAACATTTTCACCTTTTTCAGTAACCGTATGGCGAATGTATGACGAAAGCTTTTTAGAGGCTGACAGTTGTTCTCTAATTCCTAAATTTCGATTAACAATAAAGCATCGGTTTAAGCGAACTAGTTTTTTAATCCAATCGTAAATAAGCAGGTTGTCGCCAATGGCAACTTCTGTTTTTGGTAAGCCATTTTCGTGCATTATTAAATTTAAAAATGCAGGATCAAGAATAATGTCTCGATGATTAGAAATAATGAGGTAGTTTTCTTCTTTACTGAATTGCTCCATTGCTGAAAAAGACAAACCATCGGTGGTTGACTTTTGAATTCCTTGTAAAACAGGAACAATTAGATCAGCCTGAAATTCATCAATCGAAGTTATTTTTGTGAGATGTTGAAGTGCTTGATCTCGTAATTCTGTGTTGGGATAGAATTTATTTAGTACTTCTATAAAATCGTTATCGGTTGCTAGCTTATTCGCAGCTTGTGAAACTTCATGAACCAAATACGGCCTTATTTCTTCAAATTCTGTCATTATTAATTTTTGGTTGAGGGCACAAAGTTAAAAACATACTTTAGAATGTGGCTTTTTATTTGAATGCTTTAGAATCGATATTTTATTTGAAACTTCAGATTTGACTTATGATTTCCTTTAATTTCATTGTCTCCAGTGCTGATTGCAACTACATCTTTTGAGAAAAGCACTTGCGCTGCTTTGGCATAAACTGTACAGTTTTTATTAATTCTAAAACTTGAAACCAAATAATAACGAAAGCCTTTTCCTGAGAAAGATGGTATATAAAATAAAGAAGGCATATCCTGCTCGTAGGTATAAATTCTACTTTGATAATCATCAATGTTGAAGCAGGCAATTCTGGCGTTTAGATTTAATTTTGTTCTTACTGAATGGCAATTGAATTCGATAAATGTCAGCAATCCTTGATGAGCAGAATCTTGTTTGTTATAGTTTGAGGATTCTAGTCGAGCTCGAACTCTTAACTGATCCGAGGGTTTATACTCTACTTGAAATCTTATTCGTTGAATACTTTCAATTGCTTCCTCTTTTATGAAATTATTGTTGCTTTCTTTTTCGTTTCGCTCTTCCATTTTATGTCGAACCAAAATTGAAAATTTATTAGTTAGCTGATATTTTAATTGGTTGTTCCATTCAGTTCCTCTTACCGGCGCGTTCGATTGGTAACGCATCCATTTTGATTGATAAAAGTCGGTAGTAGTTGAGAACTCAACTTTGGGAAATGGCAAAAGAGTAATAGAGGTATATAATCCTTTTTCGTTTTGTACACCTTGCCATTCGGTTAAAGCGGATCCTCCAATGGTATGGAAATCGGCATCGATATTTCGATACAAAGCACTAAAATGAAGTTGATTTGCAGGCTGAATTTCAGAACCAATCAATATTGCTTTCCCGTTAGATTTGCAAATTGCCGATTCTCCAAAGAGACTTATTTTATTGGTTCTGGCATGAAAATCAAAACTCACATTGTAATTGTTTTGGCCGTTAAACTTAAACAGGTTATAAAGTCTGTCGGCTGGAATAAGTGGTAAATTGAAATGCTGGTAAATGCCATTAAAACCAATTGCTAAATTATTGAAGTGGTAATGAAGGGCAACTCCTGAACGAGTTGCCTGTAAGCTATTTTCATCTTCGATTTCGTTCAAAGTTCTATGGTAGCCCGAATTTTGCAAAGTAGTTATAAAATTTAGTGAGTCGTTGCTTTCTCTATTAGCATCAACTTTTATTGAAGAAGCAAAGACGACCGCATTGAAATTTGAAAATTTTAGTTCGGTGGCAGCACCTCGAAGGTTTGCATTTTCACTGGCACTTGTGTAAGGGCGAATGCCTTGTCCAAAATATCGAATCGAAGGATTTTCGAGCGATTTACGGGTGGAATAACCTGTCCATTGAATTAGTCCTTGTCCAAATCTAATTCCATAATCTCCAATTATAACTTGATCAAAAATCGACTTTGTTTTAATGCTCAGATAAGCTGAATTGTAATCAAAGCCATGTTGATTTGAATTTTTGAAAAAAGCTTCTCCGGGATCGTTTTCTAAAGTAAAACCCCATCTATATTTTTCTCCATAGCTTGCTCTGTAATTTGAGTATAGTGCTGGGCGAATTCCATAATACTTTTTATTGTTGTGCTCGTCTGCTATAAATCCATCTGCCTTTTCTATAGTATAATTGGTTCGCAGATTAATTTCTTGCCGTAAACTTGCTACTTGATGAATATTTTCATTTTCACCTAAAACAGTAAATGGTACAAGTTGTGCGCTTAATTCTCTATTAAATCCATCTATGTTTTCTATTTCAAAATAAGAATATATTTGACCAAATTTTTCACGATAGGTTAGCAGATTTTCTTTTTGAAAGTCGTTTAAGAAAAATAGTTTTTCTAGTTCTTCAATGGTAGCGTTGTTCAAATTTAAGGGGCTTGCTATGAGTTGATTTAGATCCTCAAGGATGCTGATTGAAGCTCCATCGCCTTCTAATTCTTCTGCAAACGATTCAATAATCGATTCATAGATTTCCTCAGAAATATATTTAGCGTATTCCTGCGATATTGCAATTTTATTTATACTGAAAAGCGAGATGGTGGTTAGTAGATAAATGAATTTCTTTTTCATGATTTGGTGTGAGGAGGTGGTTTTTTAAAGTTGCATTTGATTTTGATCATCGCGCTTTGTTTTTTGTAAAAACAATGGATGCAGAGGGAGAAAATCCTAAATATTGATTAAATACAAATGCCAAGTTGAATTCAAAATTACTGTAAGTATATGCAATCCCTGATGTAAGGTGGTTGGCGCTAGAACTTAAGCCGAAACGAAGATTGAAGTTTTCAACCAATGCCCAATCTAAAGCGCCCATCAATTGTAAATTTTGAGCTTCTATTTTCTGTATTTGGTAGTAGACATTTGTGTTATTATTAAGCTTGCTGCTACCACCTAAATTTAGAGACCAAGGAATTTCCGAGTTAATGGTGCTTGAGCTTTGATTAGAAACTCCAAAGTGGTTGAGGGAAAGTCCAATTTTCGCATTTGAGGAGTAGCGATAAACGACACCAAGGTTCGCTCCAATTTGCTTTACCAACTCGTTGGTTTCGGGTACGCGGGTGGAGTAATAGTTGAACCCTACCGATGCAGCAATTGAAGGATTTAAGAGTCGAGAATAAGCTATTCCTAAATTATTTTCAAGCCATCTGGGGTTTCCAAAAGTATTGAATTGCATCCCAACTGTTCCTATTTGTGTGGGAAGGCTTATCGCAATTGCTTTTGTAGAAAGGGCATCGACCAAGAACCGATTATCATAAAAAATTCCCAATTGAAACTGATCGATATAAGCAAGAGCTGCTTGATTGTTGAAGATTGATTCGAGATGAATTTGTGCAACTGTAGCATTGGCTAATGCCATCGATTTGCTTCCAATTGGCGCGGTGTTGGAACGAGGGTAGGCTCGATTTGATATAAGCACAAGCACGATTGTAAATACTAGAATAGGTTTCATGGGGTGAACTTTTTCAATAAAAAAGGGTATCAAATCAATGATACCCTTGCTAGTAATATACAAAATATTTTTTACATAGAAGTTGTTAATTCGTTTTGAATTTGAACTTTACTTCCGATAAATCTTGATTTGCTTTAACAATTTTCTGTTTTAAAGTTTCTTTGTAAGCAACTAGTTTCTCAGCAACCTCTTCGTCGCCCACAGCTAGCATTTGAGCTGCTAAAATTCCTGCATTCATTGCACCATTAATTCCAACGGTTGCTACCGGAATTCCAGGAGGCATTTGAACAATGGCCAATAAAGCATCCATTCCATCAAGCGATGCATTGATTGGGACACCAATTACAGGAATTGTGGTCATCGATGAAATTACGCCACAAAGGTGTGCTGCCATTCCAGCCGCAGCAATAATTACTTTAATTCCTCGATCTTTGGCTCCTTTTGCGAATTTTTCAACTTCGTCGGGGGTACGATGTGCCGATAAAGCATTTATTTCGAACGGGATTTCAAATTCATCAAGGATTTTTGCTGCTTTTTCCATTACCGGTAAATCACTGGTGCTACCCATGATAATACTTACTACTGGTTTCATTCTTTTAAATTTATATTTATTAATCTGTATTCTTTTTTATCGAGATCAAAAATAATGTATAATATTTGTTTTCGTGAATTCTATTCCGATCTCTTATTATTTGCCAATTTAATTTTAAATCATCGCCTTAGAGTATGTTTTATTCACTTTTTTTTTCTGTTTTAAATATTTGAAATTACTTTTGGCTCGATTTTTCAACCCAATCTGTAAAAATGGATAAAGTTAAATTACTTGATAAAGAGTTCGAGCTTTTTATTCCGTATGAAAAAATTCATGCTGCGATAAAAAATATTGCTGTTCAATTAAATAACGATTTAAAGGGCGAAGATGTTTTATTTATCTGCATTTTAAATGGATCGTTTATGTTTACGGCAGAGCTTTTTAAAGAAATTGAAATTACAGATTCAGAGGTTACTTTCCTTAAACTTTCTTCGTACGAGGGGGATGATACCACTGGCGAAGTAAAAAAGCTAATTGGTTTGAACGAACCAATGAAAGACCGAACAATTGTTGTCCTCGAAGATATTATCGATACAGGAAACACAATTGTTGAGGTTATGGATATTTTAAAAGAACACTCTCCCAAAAATGTAAAAATTGCGACTTTGTTATTGAAACCCGAAAAATTCAAAAACAAGATGCCTGTTGATTACGTGGGGCTTGAAATTGGAAATGATTTCATTGTTGGATTTGGGCTCGATTATGATCGAAAAGGACGTAATTTGAAAAATATCTATAAGGTAGTAGAAAACTAATATAATTTTAAATAATGCTTAATATTGTACTTTTTGGTCCTCCCGGAGCCGGTAAAGGAACTCAGGCTGAAATTTTAGTCGAAAAATTTAAATTAAACCATCTTTCAACTGGAGATTTATTGAGAGCAAGAATTGCTAAAAAAACCGAATTAGGTATTCTTGCAAAATCATATATCGACAAAGGAAATTTGGTACCCGATGAAGTTGTTGTTGGGATGATTAAAAATGTTTTGAAAGAAAATGATGATTCGAATGGTTTCATTTTCGATGGTTTTCCGCGTACGGTTGATCAAGCCAAAGCTTTAGATGTAATGCTAAAAGAATTGGAACTTCCATTAACAGGAATGTTGGCATTAGAAGTTGAAAAAGAAGAGTTGATCAAACGGTTGTTAGAACGTGGTGCAACTTCAGGTAGAAGCGACGATGCTGATGTTTCGGTAATTGAAAACAGAATTACTGTTTACAATGAAAAAACATTGCCTTTGATTTCTTATTACAAGGATCAAGCAAAGTATCATCCGGTGAGAGGTGTTGGATCTATTGATGAAATTGCCGATCGATTAGAAAAAAAAATAATTAATATTAGATAATAACTTAAATTAAGTTATTCGATATTCGGAAAGGCCTGTGTGGAGACATACAGGCTATTTTTTTGTTCCTAAAATTGAATACATCATTGGAATTTTGCCTTCAATGCCTTTAATCTGAAATTTGTTTTTTGCAATCTCAACAGTATTTGGGAAGCAATTGTAACAAGAATAATCGAATTCATTAAATTGATCGATATTGATTCCTGCCTGGATTAATGCGCTAATTACTTCACCAAAATCATGATTCCACGAAACTGATGTTTCTGCAATTGCTGCATCGCGATTGGTGTAGGTGCCTTCTTCTGTTTCAACAATCTCTTCCTTATTGAAATAGCAATATTTTATGTGAGTGAAATTTTTATCCAACATCCAAACAACCGGATGAAACTCAACAAACACCAACTTTCCTCCAGTTTTCAAAAAATTAGAAACAACCGAAGCCCATTTTTGCATGTCGGGCAGCCAGCCTATTACTCCGTATGAAGTATACACAATATCAAATTTAGCATTTAATATTTCGGGTAAGCTATAAATATCCGATTCAATAAATTCGGCATCAAGTTGTAATTGTTGGTTGAGATCTTTGGCTTTTTTGATTGCTTTCGACGACAAATCAATGCCAGTAACTTTAGCTCCTTTTCTGGCAAGGGCTAAGGAATCTAATCCGAAATGACATTGCAAGTGTAAAATCGATTTTCCCGATAGATCGCCCAGCAGTTCAAGCTCTGGTTCATTAAGTATTTCTTTGCCATTAAGGAAACCTTTTACATCGTAAAATTCAGATTCAACATGGATATCAGTTTTTGCGTCCCACAAGTTTTTGTTAATCGATAAATAGTTAGTCATTTTTCTTTTTCAAAAGATTTATTTCAAGATTATTGGATTGATGCAACGCTCCTTTTGAGTCGATAATTAAACACTCAACACCTTCTAAATTATTGATGAGTTTTAATCCTGTTGTAATTCCTAAAACCGAAACAGCTGTGGCTAAACCATCAGAAAGTTCGGCATCGGGACAAAATACCGAAACCGAAACTGTTTCTTCAACCGGATACCCAGTTTTGGGATCGATGATATGAGAATACTTCTTTCCATCAACCGTGAGTTTTTCTCATAGTTTCCTGAGGTTACAACGGCCATGCTGCTTACTTTTAAATTACCAACAATTTCATTTTTATTAAACGGAGAGGCAATTGCTACGTTCCATAGTTCGTCAATAATATTATTTCCCCAAAATAGTATATCGCCCGAAGCGTTTGCAAAGCCACTATGCGCTCCTTTTTGAAGCATAATTAGCTTTGCTCGGTTGGCAGCATAGCCTTTGCCAATTGCGCCAAATCCAATGCTCATTCCTCTCTTTTTTAAGAAAACAGAATACTTCTCCTCATTTATTTCAATGTGTTCGAATCCAATTAGTTGCTGGTATTTTTTTATCGAATCGGTTGGAGGTAGCGCCTTCATACTTCCATCGAAGCGATACAGTTGATAAATCGGATCGAAGCTAATGTCGAAAGCGCCATCGGTTAATTGAGAAAGCCTTTTACAACGCGATATAAATTGAAAATACTCTTCAGAAACTTGTACCGGTTTAATTCCAGCGTTTCGATTAATTAATGCGGTTATACTTGTATTTTGATGTGAGGATATTAAGGTTTCAATTCTTTTAATTTCCTCAATTCCTGCTAATACCGCAACTTCAGAATTTTCTTTTGAGTTGCTAATGGCTGCCAATTCAAATCGGGTTCCCATCAGCAGTAAGGTGGTGTCAGCACTATAATTTTGTGCCCATAAAGTGGTGCAGAAAAGTAATTGAAGTAATATCGAAATTAGAAATCTCATAGTGGTTTGTTTTCAATTCGATATTACAATTTTTTTAGAAGCTAAAAAAGCTATGGTTGAAGGATCTCCTCAATTTTTTGAATGTAGTCGGCAGGTGAGCAGTCGATTAAACCGGTAGAACCAAGTGGCTTTCCATCTTTATCAATGTAAACAACTTTCGGAAATTCTCCTTTGGGATTGTATTTTTCAGCTAGCTCCTCGTTTTGTTTTTTCAGTGCTTTCGATTGTTTGATTCGATATGGAAAATCAGCATTGTAAAGCACAAATTTCGAAGAATAATCAATAAATTCGTCGCTTTCCAAAATGTATGTTTTTAACTTGATACAAGGCTTACACCAATCGGAACCTGAGAATAATAAGATCATGGGCTTATCAAATTCCTTCGCAATATGTTTCGCTGTTTCGAAATCGTTTTCCCATTTTAAAGCTTTTTGCCCAAACGATGCATGAATAGTAAGGACGCCCGAAAATATTAGAATTAGTTTTAAAAGTTTCATTTTCTAAGAATTAAAGGTTTTGCAATTTTATAATGGTTTGTTTCAACTTGTATCATGTAAGTTCCAGCCTTTAGTTCCGAAACTAAGTTGCTTAGGTTTATTTTGTTTTGACCCTTTTTCAAAGTTTTATTTTCAGAATTTATTGTTTTTCCTGCTAAATCTAAAATTTGAATTGAGCTGGGCGAGTCTTTCAAAAGTTTCACTTTCATTTGTGCCAAAGCAGAAGAAGCCGGATTTGGATAAATAGTTAAATAGTCACTTTCAATATCGGTTGACTTCGCCGCCGCAACTCCACTGTTGTAGTTAATGGTTATGTCTTTTAAAAAGTCATTGTCGCTAGGAGTTAATGTGAAATTATCAGCCCCTTTTGTAAAAGTGATCATTCTGTAAGGCCCCGAAAAATCATCGCTAGTCATTTCAATATTGATGTTGTAATTTCCATCGGGAACAACATTCCCAAAGATGTTCTTTAAATCCCAGCTAACATTACGTGTTTGGTGTGAATGGAGAGTTGGCCCAGTAATGGCATCCACCTTGTCGCCACCTGTTTGCGAATTCCAGTTTGTAAGGTAGCCAATTCGCATATCGGCATAAACCATTAATGTTTTTTGATAAATGCCTGCATCATTGGTAATCCAAATGGCTAAAATATGACTCGGACTGTATTTCATTCCATCGAGTGGAATGGTTGTAAATTCCATATTAAGTTCTTGAGCATAAAATTTATTAAGCGAAAATATCAATAGGACTAATAGGACTAATTTCTTCATAAATAGTAGTTTTTGATTTTGTTTAAAATGAAAAGCTTAAGCCACTACTAATGATGAAGGAGCTTAGACCGTCGCTTCGACTATATTTCCCAACTCGTAATTCAATTGACTTGAACGTACTTGTCCGTTGTTGAAAAGGAAATTCTTTTAAAGAAATAATTCCTAAAGCAGGGGAATATTTTATACCTACTCCATATTTGTGACTACTAAATGCTGATAGATCGTAATCTGAAGTGTAATAGGTTTCATCAGTTGTGTGTTCAAAAAAAGGAGCAAAATATGAGGCGGCAGTTTGCGTGTGAAATCTATAGAATGGATACATTGAAATAAACCGTGTTGGTTTTATTGGAAACTCTAAGGAAACAGTATGCGCATTAATTCCAAACGAGTCGAAATAATAACGGTAAAAGGAACGAACCACTAGCCAGCTGCTAATATAGTTGGACGTTCGAACTGCAAATGCATGCTTGAATTTCTCATTCGGTAACCTTTCGATGTCTCGATCAACTAAATTATCAGGTAACCTTTTGATTCGATCGAGTTCAAAATTCCAACCGGTTGTGTCTGTTGCAAAAAATACCCGATGGAATGGAGTTGATAAAAGCCCAAATTGAGCCGTTAGATTATAAACAAGCTGTGCCTGCATTTTTCGATTAATCACAAATGAATAGCTTGTATTCAAACCTAGGGTTTGACGAATATCGGTTTCAAGCCCATTCCCACTTTTGAATGATGCTCTTAATTCTGTTGGATAAATCAAACTCCAGTTATCGTGAAGGTAGTTTACATCAAAACCTAAAATATTGTTTTCGTTGTTGAATGCCTTTTGCCAACCTGCCGATGTCGAAAGTGAAAGAACATCCCACTCGCTCGAAAAACCACCTCCCAAAGATATCGTTTGATCGTTTTTTATAATTCTTGAGTAATGTAAATTTGCATAGGTTCTTTCGTCGCTATGTGATGGACCCGAAACAGTCCAATCAATCATGGCAGTTGACGCAGAAGTATAGGTGTCGTAACTTGCATCTAAACTTATTGTATTTACCGAATCGTAAGGGATGTTGATTTTGATGGTATTCACAAAATCAGTCAATTCTTGTGTACCGATTCCACCTTCTACTGCAGAATGTTCGCCATCTTGTTGGTAATAACTGTTTAAAATATCAATTTCTACCTCTCCAATGTTGTATTTTGAGTTTTCCTTTTGTGCAAAAGTTAAAAGCGGCGAAAACAGCAGCAGTGCTAATATGATCTTAATTACATCCACAACCACCTCCAATTTTTCCGCTTTCAGCACCCGAAGCTCCTTCGCGGTATGCTTGGAATCCCGATTCGATACTTCCAACATTTCTGTTAGCTAGTTCCATATCTTCATCATTAAGATATGCTTTCTGATAGGGTTTTACACTTGAGCAAGCACCCAATGATAATAATAAAATTATCCCCCAAACATATTTTTTAAAATTTTCTGACTTCATGTTGATCGATTAAAGCAGTGTATTTTAGTTTTATACTAAACTGCATAATATCTCCTAACATGATTTTTATAAATTTGTTCGGTTGATGTTGTTATTTATGTACTTAAAGCAAATTATATATACAATTTTTAATGAGTTTTTGAAGAAGGGGCAATTAGTTGGTTTAATTGCTTCAATTCTGTGTCAGTTAGGTTTCTCCATTTGCCAATGGGAACATCCAAATTAATATTCATGATCCTGACGCGTTTTAATTTTACTACTTTATAATTCAGGTATTCACACATTCTTCTGATTTGGCGATTAAGACCTTGGGTAAGTACTATTTTAAATTGAAAACGTCCTAATTGTTGTACTTTACATTTGCGGGTAGTAACTCCTAAAATTGGAATGCCATTCGACATTTTATGGATGAAATCTTTGGTAACTGGGCGATTCACATCTACAATATATTCTTTTTCATGATTATTTCGAGCGCGTAATATTTTATTTACGATATCGCCATCGTTGGTTAGTAGGATTAGCCCTTCAGAAGGTTTATCCAGTCTTCCTATCGGAAAGATTCGTTTAGGATGATTGATGAAATCTACGATATTATCTTTTTCAACTTTTGTATCAGTGGTACACACAATTCCAACGGGTTTGTTGAATGCAATATAGGTAAACTCTTCGCTTGGTTTTTGAATTAATTCTCCATCTACCCGAATTTCCGATTCGGAAGAGACCTTTGTACCATGTTCGGGCTTTTTGCCATCGATGGTAATTCTGCCCTCTTCTAGCAACTTATCGGCTGCTCTGCGCGAGCAATAGCCAACTTCGCTCAAATATTTATTGATGCGGACTAAATTCATGTTTAAGAAACACTTTTTGAGAAGTGAATGTTGCGCTTCAATTTCAAATTGAAATATTATAGTGTAACTCTTGTTCCGCCTCCATGATGCGTAAGGGTAGAGGCTTTTGTAATTAAAACCCGACTCACACCATTGTGTAGCGACGCAAATGCATTGTCTAGTTTCGGTATCATGCCTGCAGCAATAGTTCCATCTGCTTTGTAGGCTTTGTAATCTTCTTGGTTTAGCTCTGAAATTACAGAACTATCATCATCGGGATTGGAAAGAACTCCCGGTTTTTCGAAGCAATAAATTAAATTAACGTCAAAGTGTTCGCTAAAGGCAATCGCTAATTCCGAAGCAATCGTATCGGCATTAGTATTCAACATAAGTCCTTTACCATCGTGAGTGAGAGGAGCCAAAACCGGACTAACACCTTGCGATAAAAGCATGCGCAATTCTAAGGTATTTACGTTTATTACATCGCCCACAAAACCGTAGTCAATTTCTTTTACGGGGCGTTTGATAGCTCTGATTATATCTAAATCGGTACCAGATAAACCAATGGCATTACATCCTTTTGCTTGCAAACCGGCAACGATATTTTTGTTTACCAAGCCTGCATAAACCATGGTTACAACATCAAGCATAGGCTTGTCGGTGATTCTTCGGCCGTCAACCATCTTAGTTTCAATTCCTAGTTTCGATGCCATCGCCGTTGCTGATCGTCCTCCACCATGAACTAAAATTTTATTTCCTGAAATACGACTGAAGTCATCAAGAAGATCTTTTAACGAATCTTCTTCTTCAACAATTTTACCGCCTACTTTAATTATTGTAAGTTTTTCCATTTCCATTGATTTGAAGGTAAAAATAGCAGATTTTTGTAAACATATTTTCAAATTTATGGACTACTGCTGTAAAAATGAAAAAAACGTTTTTGAAAGGTTGAATTGTGATATCTTTATAGCTTATTAATTTCGAAATCTTATGATGAAAAATTCATTGCTTTCAATTGCGGTATTTCTTGTTTTTTCGCTTGCCATATATGGGCAAAAAAACGAAGTGACAGAAAAGCAGCTTGATAAATTGTATCCTACAAAAGAAGTTGTAACTCGTTACCATAATACCTGGACGCAAAAACATTACCGATCGAGAATTCAGTCGTTTAAAAATGAACCATTACAAGAAGGCGAAATTGTTTTTGTTGGTAATAGCATTACTGAACAAGGGCGCAATTGGAGCGAGCGTTTTGGCATCGATCACATCAGGAATAGAGGAATTGCTGGCGATGTAAGCAGTGGCGTTTTAGAGCGTTTAGACGAGCTCGTATATTTTGAACCAAAAGCCATTTTTATTTTGATTGGAATTAACGATTTGTATAATATTCATCATGAATTGGAAAAGAGGGAAACGATTCAGTACGATAAAATAATTCCATCTGCCGAATTTGTTGGAAAGAACATTCTGAAAATTACACGTAAACTTCATCGTAAATTGCCCGATACTAAAATTTATGTACGCACAGTGATGCCAACTCGTAGAGATTTTCTGAAAGCTGAAATTTTAGAAGTGAATGCACTCCTTCGAAAGCATAAAGACGATGGAGTTTATACCTTGATCGATTTTCATAAATTATTTTCTGATGAAGAAGGTCGACTTATCAAAGAACTTACTAAAGATGGTTTGCATTTAAACGAATCCGGCTATAAAAAGTGGGTTGAGTTTGAGAAACCAATATTGATGAATTTGTAAATAAATTAACTGAATAAGTTTAAAATTTCGTCGCGGTTGATGGCTTCAAATGGATTGTTTGAGTTGATAAATAATTCTGCCAATTCCGATTTTCGTTGTTGATGATGCGAGATTTTTTCTTCGATTGATTTTTCGGAAATAAACCGATACACAAATACTTTTTTGTTTTGCCCAATGCGGTGCGCACGGTTGATGGCTTGCGATTCGGCTGCAGGGTTCCACCATGGATCAAGTATGAAAATGTAATCGGCTGCGGTCAAGTTAAGTCCAACTCCTCCTGCTTTTAAGGAAATTAGAAAAAGCTGTTTTTCTTCGTCGGTTTGAAATTGATTGATTACTTCTTCTCGATCTCTTGTTTGCCCGGTTAAAAGACTGTAATCCCATTTTTCTTGCTCAAACTTGTCTTTGAAAATGTTCAATAACTTAACAAACGAAGAGAAGATAAGCACTTTGTGTTTTTCAGAGATCAAGTTTTTTAGAACTCGAATAACTTCTTCAAATTTACCCGAATCGGATTGCATTTGGAGCATGTTTGGATGATTTGCCAATTGTCGAAGTCGGGTTAATCCTTGCAGTACCAACAAAGCCGATTTTTCGACCCCCATTTTGTCGAAATTCTGTAATAAGGAATTACGAATTGCCGATTTTTCTTCTTCGTATAAATTGCTTTGGGTTTCTGTCATTTTGCAAACGCGCACTTGCTCTGTTAATGATGGCAAGTCTTTCGCAACTTCATTTTTGGTACGTCGAAGAATGAATGGCGAAATTAGATTTTTCAACTGTTTTTGTTTTTCTTCATCCGCATTTTTTTCAATCGGAACAATGAATTCTTTCTTGAAAAAGGTGAAACTCCCTAAGAGACCTCTGTTTAGAAAATTTATTTGCGACCATAAATCGGAAAGCGAGTTTTCGATTGGAGTTCCTGTTAATACTAATTTATGTTGCGATTTTACTTCGCAAACCATTTTGTAGGTTTTTGAAGTTGGATTTTTAATGTACTGACTTTCATCTAAAATCAGATAGTTAAACTCAACGGTTTTAAGCAACTCAATATCGTTGCGCATGGTGCCGTAAGTGGTAATAATTACATCGTAATAGTTAACTACTCCTGAAAAATTACTCATCTTTTTTCGGCTGGTACCGGTGTGTTGATATACTTTTAAATCGGGTGCAAACTTTTTTATTTCATTTTTCCAGTTATGGACCAGCGAGGTAGGTAAAACGATTAAAGTTCCAGGCAGTTCCTTAATCTCTTTTTCCAGCTTTTCTTCTTTTAGGCGCTGAAGCATTGCCAGTGTTTGCAATGTTTTACCAAGTCCCATATCGTCGGCCAAGCATCCCCCAAAATTATTTTGATAGAGGTAATTCATCCACGAATAGCCATCGGCCTGATAATTTCGAAGTGTTGCATTTAAATTGCCGGGAGGTGCTATTTTTTCATAATCGTTAAAGTCCAGAGACTTTAGCTTATCAATTTGTTGTAATGTTTCTGCATTTAAATTGGCCTGTAAAAGTTGAAAATGAAATTTCGAAAATTTAAGATTTTCATCCTTCCCCTCAGCAAAAGGCAACAGTTCTTTAAATTGGCTAAACCATTCTATTGGTAAAATTACTATTTCTCCATTCGGAAGTTCAAACTCGCGTTGTCCCTTTGCAATGTGTTTTTTCAAACGGATGAAAGGAAACTTAAAATCGCCAAATTCAACCATTGCATACAAATCGAACCAGTCGCTTTCGGTTTTTATATCGATGCTTAGTTTTTGTGTTCCTGTATAGTATTTCTTCGATGTTTGTTGTTGTTCAATTTCAAATCCCAATTCTTCTAATTGAGTTTTGTATTCATTAATCCAATTGAGCATTTCGTAGCCAAGTTCACGATCATTTAATTTGCGATCTTCTTTTTTAACAAGAATGTTGTCGTTCAGTTGAATACCCAGTTCATCTAGAATTTCAAAGAGGTTTTCTTCCCAGGTTTCGTTTCGAAGGTATTTTAAGAAAGTATATGTGTTGTTTTGCTGAATAAGCTCTACCTCGGTCTGGCTTTCGGTATTTGCAGGGAATTTTTTCTTTCCGTATTGAAAATACAAACGTAGCACTGGACGCAAATTTAGGTCTTCCTCAATTTCAATAATTGCTTTTATGTTGGGATTGCTTTCGGCAATTTTGAAACCATCGGCTCTTACGTGTTGATTTTTGATGGTATTCAGTACAAATGTCTTCAAGTATTTATCGGTAACACTACTCGGAATTTGTACCACCTCTTTGGTGAAAAATGGCACCAACTTTTTACTGGAAAAATCGTTAAAACGATAAAGGTTATTTCCAATAAGTAATCGGCTGGGCATGTTTGCCACAATGGTTGGATCTTTCCGCAGGATTTTGATCTGACGACCATCGGGTTGTTCAACTCTAAGATGGTAGGAAAGACCTTCTTTTGTTAATTTGAACCAAAACACTGCTTTCGAAAGTTCCGGTTCTATTCGAATTCGATCTTCATCGTAAACGTTGATGTATTTTGATGGTTTTTGATAAAATGGAATGTCGTTTTCAAGAATCACATCAATTGCATCGGCAATATGTGCATCGATATAGGGACTCACTTTCTCATCGAAAAAGTCTTTGTCGATATTTTGGAAAAATTCGGTACCGCTATACTTGCCAGAGAATTTTCGAGCAATGTTGTCATCGCTGTAACGATCAATAATTTCAACCAAATGCTTCTCAATTGGCGTAAATTGATACTCAAAAGTTTCCAGCTCCTCTTTTATTACCAACGATTTAATGGTATAAAAGGTGCCCATCGAGTTGGGGGTAATTAAATACGGGGCTAGTGTTGTTCCGTAAACACGATGTTCGGTTAACGCAATAATGAATTTATATGATGGTTTTTCTTTTTTCAAGAGATGAAAATGTTAAATTTTAGCGCAATTCACGCAAAGTTTCGATTCGGGCATTAGCATAATTCTTTGGGGTTGAATTGCCTTGCCACATTTACGGCAAAGTCCGAAATCGGGTTGATCAATTTCGTTTAGTGCTTTTTCAATTTTTGTTAACTGAGTTTGCTTTTTTCTTAAGGCAGCCTCATTAATACTTCGATTGTTGATTGCATCCATTCTGCTCACTCTGCCAATTGCACAATCGGGAGCCTCAGGCTGCGTCAACTCTTTTAACTCTTCGATTTGTTTAAGCAATTGACCTTGCTTTTTTTGAAGCATTTCAATTACATTCGTTTTATCAATTTTTCCCACAACAAGATCTCAGGTTAAATTTTAAATGGATCATTCTCCATTTGAAAAACCTCTAAAATAGAAAAGATTTTAATTAAGAAGGATCGAAAGTGAAAGAAATGACTAATTAAATTAAAGTAAAGGCTACCGAATGGGACGTGTTCAATGATTTATGAGAAGTTATTTTGCAAAATCTCGGTAGCCTTTGAAGTGCTTTATTCAAACTTTTTTAATGCAGTTTTAATCATATAAATTGCTTCTTGTAATTGTTTTTTGTTGATTATCAGTGGAGGAGTAAATCGAATAATGTGTTCATGTGTTGGTTTTGCAATTAGTCCTTCTTTTTTCATTTGTAAACATACATCCCATGCTTGTTTTCCATTTGTTGGTTCAATGGTAATTGCGTTTAATAAGCCTTTTCCCCGAACTTCCTTAATAAGTGGTGATTTGACGTTTTGCATTTCTTTTCTGAAGAATACTCCCATTTCTTCCGAGTTACTAGCCAAGTTTTCGTCGTCGATAATTTTGATGGCTTCCATTGCCAAAACTGCAGCAAGAGGGTTGCCACCATATGTTGAGCCATGCTCTCCGGGTTTAATGGTAAGCATTATTTCATCATTGGCCAATACGCATGAAATTGGATACATTCCCCCTGAGATTGCTTTTCCAAGGATTAAAATATCGGGTTTTACTTCTTCATGATCGCAGGCCAACATTTTTCCGGTGCGTGCAATTCCTGTTTGGATTTCGTCGGCAATAAAAAGTGCATTGTGTTGGGTACAAAGTTCGCGAGCGCTTTTTAAAAACCCATTATCAGGAATAAATACGCCGGCTTCGGCTTGGATCGGTTCTGTTAAAAATGCGACCACATTGGGATCAGAAAGTGCTTTTCCCAACGCCTCAGAATCGTTGTAAGGAATGTTAATAAATCCGGGAGTGTACGGCCCATAGTCGTTGTAAGCATCGGGATCGCTCGACATGGAAACAATTGTAATGGTTCGGCCATGAAAGTTCCCATCGCAAACGATTATTTGGGCTTGTTCTGCAGGCACTCCTTTAACCTTGTATCCCCATTTTCGAGCAAGTTTGAGGGCTGTTTCAACAGCCTCGGCACCTGAATTCATGGGCAGCATTTTGTCGTAGCCAAATCGTTCGCTCATAAACGCTTCCCACTTGCCCAATTTATCGTTATAAAATGCCCGTGAGGTTAAGGCTAGCGTATTGGCTTGCTCTGCCATTACTTTAACCAAGCGTGGATGACAATGACCTTGATTTACTGCAGAATAAGCAGATAGAAAATCTAAATATTTGTTGCCTTCTACATCCCAAACATAAATTCCTTTTCCCCTTGAAAGAACCACTGGAAGTGGATGATAATTATGCGCTCCATATTTCGATTCTTGGTCAATATAATTGATCGATTTCATAGGATTCCTTTTGTTGAAAATGTTCATCATTAATTAGATGAAATTTCAACTATTTTTTCAAGAAATCATATGATTTTAATCAATCATTTTAGCGAATAAATCGGGCGATAAATAATTCAGCAACAAGAAAGAACAGAGCGAAGAAGATAAAAAGCTTCCAGAATTGCTTTCCATTCTCAAGTGCTGAAAGGCTAGATTCTATATTTGAACTATTGGTTTCGATAAAATTATAGTTCTCCAGCCCTATGACATTTAATTGTGTTGTTATTTTTGCTTGCGAAAGGAATTCCATTTCCGATTCAGTGTGATTAAAGTTTAATGCAAAAGAGCCTTGTAGATTGTTATTGCTAATTACATTGTAAAATCCAGCTTCCAAGTTTTCATTTAATTGAATTGAAATTCGATTACCCATGTTGTTAAGAATTTCGGGTTTCCACTCGAGGCCAGATTCTTTGTTCTGTATTTTTATTTGGCTTGTTTGAATTTTGTTTTTATTGTTTATTGAAAGGAAGTTTTGTTGGCCGATGTTGTGGTAAATTTCTTGTTTCTCGCTCGCATACAAAACTAAATTATAGAAACTTGGAACAAAGAGCACATGCTTTGCGTATTGATCGAGATCGGTGTCGAAGGCAAAATTATATACAAAACCGTTGTCAACTTTCATTCGAGTGAGTGCTTGGGTATTGTCGGCAAAGCCCAAAATCGTGCTTGCTTTTCCCACTGGGTCATACATCCTAATGCGTTCATCGATAATTGGATATTCTAATTGATTGGAAAGTTTTTTAAATACATTCATAAAAATTTGATCTTCGAAATTGATCTTCGAAATGGGTACCGAAGAAGTATCTTTATATAAATAATTAAGCCCTCCAATAGCTGTAGAATAGCGATTCGCATTCTGTAGATTACTCAGATTTGGAATGATGATAATGGTTCCTCCATGGTTTAAATAATCTTTCAGTGCACTTTGAAATCCTGTTGAAATTGAGTTTAACTTGTTTAAAAAGATCGCATTGTAATCGTTTAGTTTGCTTATTTGAATTCGTTTGATATTGCTTTGTTCTAACTTAATGTAGTCGTCGTTTTTAAAAAGTGCAGCCAAAGCATTTTGCTGAATGTTTTCTGATTGATTTACTTCGAGTGCTTTCAGTTCTTTTTTCACAAAGTAGTTGAAGAAGAGCTGATTGTCGTAAACTATAGGGTAGTCTGAAATTTCAACTTTCCCATTTTTGTTTCCAATAGAATTGTTTTTATAATTCAGTAAAACTTGGGTTGTTTCTCCTTCGGGCAACTCAATAGTTGTCATGGTTTGCAAGGTGTCGTTGATGAAAAGCTTAACCGAGAATTGATGGAGATCGGAACCAGCACTGTTTACAATATTTACCGCTAGTTGCTCTTCTTGATTCAAATGATGCGTTGGCGAAGTAAACCAACAGGTGTCGATATAAATATTCGACTGGTTTTTAATATCAACTGCAATAAAATTAAAGATTGTAGAGGAGTCAGGTTTTAAATTCTCAATATCGGCAGTACATTTTTGAAAGTCGGAAATCAAATAAATATTGTTGATGTTTGACTGAAGCAAGCTTGATATCATTCCTTTGAATCGGCTAATTGCCTTGCTAATTGGAACTTGCTTGAAGGTGGTTTGTGTTTCTCCAATCTGTTTAATGGCTTCGGTTGCTGAATAAAAACGATAATATCGCTGATCAAAATTATTAGTTAGAATTGCAAATTTAGATGCAGGATTACTGCTCCGAATTATTTGAATTGCCTTGTTTTTTGCAAATTCTAATGCAACACCGCTACTACTTTCAGCATTCATACTAAACGAATTGTCGATGTAAATACATTTTACCGAACTTATTTGCAAATTTGTTTCTTTTCCGATTGGTTGATAGGGCTTAGCAAAGGCCAGAACCAATGCTGTAATTGCCAGTATTCGACTTAATAAAATAAGCAACTGTTTAAGTTGAGAACGCTTCTTTATATCGCGTTTTACTTGTTTTAAAAAGCTAACATTTGAGAAGTAGACCGTATGATGCCTCCTTAAATTCAAAAAATGAATTAAGATTGGAACAATGATTAAAGCGAGTGCCCACAAAAAGTTTGGGTAGGTAAATTGCATCGATACTGTTTTTTTACTTGCGTTAAAAATACAATTACTTTTGAAAATAGGTTAAACGTTTCGAGTTTAATATCTTTGTGTCCATTAATTAAGTAGATGTTGGGCTATGAGCAATAATGATGTGTTGAAAAAAATACGCGTGGCAATGAAACTTCGGGATACCGATGTTGTTGAAATTTTAGCATTAGTAGATTTTCGAATTACTGTTTCAGAAGTGAATTCATTGTATCGAAATGAAGATCATCCTAAGTTTAAACCTTGTGGCGATCAGATTCTTCGAAATTTCTTAAATGGATTAATCATTTACACTCGAGGCTCTCAAGACGAAAAAGTAAAACCTGCAGTTGAGATTAAAAAATTGAAATAAGTTATCAATAAAAAAGGCTGTCATCGACAGCCTTTTTTATTGCAATACCTTGTTCTATATCTAAACTTTGGGTTATTTATCAATTTTGCGTGTAATTGCAATTGCTGAAATGGTTCCATCGGCCACCGCGGTGGTTATTTGTCGATACTTTTTGCTTCCAACATCGCCTACCGCGTAGACCCCATCAATATTGGTTTGCATGTCTTCGTTCACTTTTACATAGCCCCATTGGTCGAGTTCAAGCACATTGCCAAATAAGGATAGATTTGGTTTTTGGCCGATAAATACAAAAATGCCGTTAGTTGTAAGTGTTTTGATTTCTTTCGATTTTAAGTCTTCAACAACTACTTCCATTTTGTCGCCCGCTTTTTTAAATTCTCGTGGTTCATGCTCCATCATGAATTCAATTTTTGGATTGGCGTATGCTTTTTCTTGCGCTAATTTATTTGCCTGAAGTTTATCGAATTGATGCACAATGGTGACTTTCGAAGCAAACTTGGTGATGAAATCGGCTTCTTCGATTGCCGAATTTCCTCCGCCAACAACTACCACTTCTTTATCGACATAATATTTTGCATCGCAAGTTGCACAGTAGGAAACTCCTTGTCCTTTCAATTCACTTTCTCCCGGAATGCCCAGTTTATTTGGAGAGGTACCGGTGGCAATTACAATCATTTCAGCCTTGATGGTTTCAAATTCATCGATAATGATTTCTTTCTTTTCCAAATCAACTTTGGTAACATCAACGGCAACTTTATAAGTGGTTCCACATTTTTTTGTTTGCTCCGACATGTTGTGCGAAAGCATATAACCCGGTTGCGGATCGATGAATCCGGGGTAGTTGGAAACCATGTGTGTAGTGGAAACATTTCCTCCCGGAAGGGCTATGTCGATTACGGTAGTATCGATTCTTGCTTGACATAAATATAAGCCAGCGGTTAATCCTCCAGGACCTGCGCCCAATACTGCTACATCGGTTTTTGTAATCGATGGTTGAACGTTTTTCATGATTTCAGCAACTTTCTCTTTGCCAATCATGTTTTGGATATTTCTTAAGATTTCAGCACGTTTAATTCCACCACTCAATCGACTGGTTACTTCTTTTCCTTCATCGAAAAATAATAGTGTTGGAGAACCTTTTACTCCATATTTTTCAGCAATCTCGCGATTTCCCTGACGGAATATTTTTAGAATTTTTACTTCTTCGCCAAATAGGTTATCAACTCCATCGAGTTTTGGGAAAACGGCCTCGCATGGAGGACATTCGGTTGAGTAAAAGTCTAAAAGCACTTTTCCACCTTTCAGAACTTCTGAATCAAATTCGTTGGCTGTAATTTCTTTCATCTTAGTTAATTTTGAGTTCTAAATTTTTGATTGCTTCAAGTGGTTTATGATTGTGTACCCTGTCTTTTACAACAAGGTTGGTGGTGTCTGATTTTATTACTCTGTTGAACAGGATATCGTGCCCAAGACAAAGGCCAACAGTTAAGGTTAAGTTGGGGTTTTTGCTGTTGAGTTGTTTTGCTTGACCAATTGGATTGCAAGAAACATTCCTGATTTTGCTTTTTTGATTCACCGCATTCTGAGTTAGACCTCCAACAGTACAGGAGGCTGCTTCAACCTTAAACCCATTTAATCGGAGATAGTCAGCTATTAGTCGTACATCTTTTTCCATGCCATAGCAATATGCAAGACCAATTTTTTTGAATCCCATTAGTTTAGAATATTCAACTACTTCTTCAAGGCGCGATAAAGTTCCTGCTCTGCCATTATCGACTAATTTTGCTGCCGACTGCACAATTTGTTGTTCTTTTTCGTACGACTTTTGTGTTTCGTCGATATCGAAATTAACTACTGAGCAAGCATGCCCTTCTCTGCAGATTTTATTTTGGCAGCGTGTGCAGTCCATTAATCCGTTGTTTCAAAGTAATGCGAAATTCCCAATCCTAATAAATCTGGTATTGGTCGACAATCGTGGGAGTGCAAAGTACCATTGTAATTTTTGGCCATTGAGGCACATCCTCCTCCACAAATTAGTGCCAAATTGCAATCGCGACATTTCGGAATGGATAGAATATCTCGTTCTTCCCATTCTTCAATTTCATCGGTATATAGCTCTATTTTGGGATAGAAAGTACCTAGGCTTTCTCCATCTTTTCCAACGGTTGCGGTACAGGCGTATATGTTTCCAGTAAAATCGAATGCCCATTCGGTTTTTGTTCCGGTACAAGCATCAAACAAGGGTTCTGGCATCTCTCCGTTTTCAAAAATGAATTTTGAAATGGAGAAGGAAGGTTTGTGAAATTCCTGAATGTAAGGGTGTTCTTGCAATAACTTGTAGATGTCTTGGTATAAGCCAACACGACTGTACAATCGCGACTGATCGCTTTGACATTCGTGTAATTCGTAGTTTCTTCCTAATTGAGTTTTGAAAAGTGGATTTGCAGTCCAGCCTTTGTCGATGGCAAATTTTGCCATTTTGGGTAGTTCATTGAGGTTGTCGCGATCGATGACCATACGTAGGTTCACAGCAATATTGTTGGCTAACAACTGATCAACCCCTTCAACAATACGTTTGAAAGTTGCACCTCCACCTTTTAAGGGGCGGCGCTGATTGTGAATTTCTTGCATGCCATCGAGTGTAACCTGAATTTCGCGAATTAGTCCACTTTTAAGGATATCAATGTAGTCGACAAGGTTGTAAGCATTGGTAACAGCCGCAATTTCTATGTTATTTTGTTTCGCTTTATCAACTATGTAAGCGATGTTTTCTTTGTGTTTGGGCGAATTTAAAAAAGGTTCTCCACCAAAAATGGTAATGTACTTTTTTCTACTTGCAAATCGCTCTGAAATGTGATTGAAAAAAGCATCGATTATTTCTTTTGTAAGTACTTTAGGATGATCTTCATATCCTGCCTGATAACAATAAGAGCAATCGAAGTTACAAGAATAATTAGTTACAAAAAAGATTTGAATTTCGTCGTTTTCGCGATCATCCAAAAACTGTAAATATTTTTGTTTGAAGGTTTTTTGTTCCTCTTCAGGCTCAATTAAATAGCCTTTTTCAACAAATTCATTCGTATCACCACTCATTTCCCGAAGTTGTTGATAGGTTTCAGTATTCATGATGTCGGCATTTCCCGATAATGAATTTACAATAAAGAAATCTTCCGATTCGTGAAGTTTAGCAACTACATTGTATTTTGATGACTGCATAATCTAATATTATTAAGCAAATGTAGAAAGTTGAAAAGCGAAGTTCTGTGACAAAAGTCTGATAAGAAAAAGCTTGAATCCCTGATTCTGAAAATAAAAAAGGCCGGACGCCTTTTAAATTAATCGTGACATCCGGCAACAATTTTCGACTGTTTTGCACAGCACTGTGCAACAGCTTTGTTCTCTTGTTTGCTTTTGTTTACTAAGCTTTTCATGATAAGAACATTTTATGATTATTAAAAAAATTCAGATTAAACGCAGCTAAATTCGTCTTTAGTTGCGGTGATTGTCCAGCTACAAACTTGAATTTCACCTTTGTCGTAAGGTTTACTTTCTTCCAAAATTTCGACAAAATTAAAACCAACTTTTTTCATGATATTCATATATTCCTGACGTGGGATTGAACCTGCCCAGCATTCCGCTATTGCTTCCGGATTGGTAGCATACTTTTCAGGTACTGCCTCGGTTGAATATATATCACTAATAACGAAACGGCCTCCATTTTTTAATAAACGATAAATCTCTTTCCATACTTTTAATTTATCGGAAACATGATTTAAAGTACAATTGGAAATAATCAAATTTGCAATTTCATCTTCTAAAGGAATATTTTCCAAATCAGACAATACAAACTTTACATTATTTACACCCATTTTAGCTGCGGTGCGATTGGCTTTGTCGATCATTTTTTTGGTAGCATCAATGCCGTAGGCAAACCCATTTTCTCCAACTTCTTCGGCCAATCGAAGTACATCGGTTCCTCTTCCACTTCCCAAGTCAATGCAAACTTCACCTTTTTTTGCATTGCTTTTATCGGCAGCTCCTCCACAACTTAAACAGCATTTTTCATCTGCTAAAATTGAATAGCGATTGTTGATTTCTACAGTATTCATTTCGTTTGTATCTGATATTCAGTTGTTCAACAAAAATATGCAAAAAGTATTCTCAATTTTGCAATTTGCAATGTAAATATTTGAATGTTAATCGTGGCTAGATTAGCACATCCAAAGTTTAGAATATTTAATCTCTTAACTTCGGAAAAATTGAATTAGTTTGATTAGGTGGTACAAACAACTTAAAAATTGTGGAGTATTCCAGTGAGAAATGTTACTCAATTAATTTGGATTAAATCTGGATAAGTTTAGGCCTATATTTATTGAATCTAAATATCTTTAATGTAAGTCTGTTTGTGTAGCAACATCGGCTTCTTTATATTTAAACACATAAATATATTTAAACAAATATATGCGAAGATTATTTTTTCTTGTTCTATTTAGTTTCAATCTAATAGTATTCTGTGCTCCTGTATTTAGTCAGAATGCAGTTGTAACAAAATATTATACTACGGTAGAGAAAAAGAAACATTTGATTGAAAATAGAGTTTTTATTCAGATTTTAATTAATAATAGAATTGGGGACGAGTTTACAGAAGTTGAACTGAGTTTTTCTCCAATTTTGAAAATTAAAAATTTGAAAGGTCGAATTGTTGACGCTTCTGGAAATACAATCCGAAAACTTTTGAAAAAAGAGATTGAAACGGTATCTGATTTATCCTGGGGTACATATCATTCAGACCAAATGCTTAAACGATTTGTACTTCGACACAATGTTTATCCTTATTTGATTGAATTTGAGTATACAACTGAAACAGAAAGTTATATAAGTGTTGAACACTGGTCTCCTATTTATTATAAAAATATTTCAACTGTTGATGGGCGTTTATATTATAAGGTGAATAAAGACGAAGAGGTAAAGTTTTTTAATGAGAATTGTAGCTACAAGTTGACAAATATAAATGATGTTGAGTATCATGAATGGAATGCAACTTATATTGCTGACAGTAAAAAAGAATATTATTCAGATGCTCCTGACGACCTAGCCACAGTAAATATTATCAGTCCTGTATTTCAATATGTGATTGAAGGAGAGACTGCAAGCTGGCAGAAGTTAGGCGACTGGTATACTAAACTTACAAATAATTTAGGAGACCTCACTGAAACTGAATTGAGAAAAATTGACTTACTGACGGATAACCTGACTGATCCACTTGAAATTGCAAAAGTTTTATATCATTATTTACAAGACGAAACACATTATGTTAATATTAGTATAGAGCATGGAGGAATGCTTCCTCATCCTATCGAATATGTTTGTGAAACACGTTATGGAGATTGTAAAGACTTAACAACTTACATGAAAGCGATGCTTCAATACAAAGGCATTAAGTCTAATTACGTCCTAATTAAAGGCGGGGATACTTATTTTGATGTGAAACCTGAAATAATCACAAATCAATTTAATCATGTAATTTTAATGGTCCCAAACCTTCAAGATACAATTTGGCTTGAATGTACCAGCAATCATTTACCTTTTGGTGAACTGGGAACTTTTACACAAAATCGAAAGGGACTTTTAGTGGATGGCGCAAAAAGTATATTAGTTCAAACTCCCAAACTATCAACTAAAGATGTTCTGAACTCATATCGATATGATTTTTATTTGAGTTCGAAAGAGAAAGTAAAGCTGAAAGGTAGGGTTAATAGAGGAATTAGTACAGCCGATCAATTGTTTGATCAATTAAATTCTTCAAGTGAATCTGGCTTAATAGAGGAATTATCTAATTATATTCCAATTTCTAATGTACAACTTAGCGATTATAATTATACTTCTAAAAATAGAGATTCGATTAAAACTGAATTTAGCTATAGTGCATCTTGTCCGAATCCATATTACAGTATTGCCAATTATTTAAAAGTAAATCATCCATACATTCATTTGCCAAAGTTTGAGAAACCCAATGTTAGGAAAAAACCAGTGCGATTTTTCTATGCAAATAATTATTGCGATACCTTAGTTTATCATAATGAGTTTTCTGGCCTAACATTGAAGTCCGATAGTGTAATAAGTGAAATTTCGAGTTATGGTTCTTTCAAAATTCATCGTATTTTGAATGACTCAACGATGATTGTAACTCGTGAAATGCTGCTTCCAATTCAAAAGATTTCAAAAAGTGATTATCACGACTTTTATGAGTTTACCGAACGTATTCATGAGCATTTCAACTCAAGTTTAACTCAACTAAAAATCAAATATCCCTAAAATTTGTAATTATGAAAATTGGAACATTGCTAGCACTCCTATTATTGTCTCTTTGTATTTCTGCCCAAGTTTATAAGAAAGATATACCAGAGCTATTAAAATTGAATAGCTATTCTAAAGATAAAGATGCAGATGCATTTTACGTATACGATAAGGGCGAATCTAAATTTGTTGAAGGAGTTGATGGTTTAGAGTTAATATTTAGGCGATCATTTAGAATCAAAGTTTTAAATGAGGATGGAATTGATTATGCTGAAATATTTATTCCATTGTATAGTAATGGTTTTGAATTGGAGGAAGTTAACCAACTAAATGTTACCGTTTATAATCAAGAGAATGGTGAAATTACACAACTAAAATCAACCAAAAAAGACCTACTACAAGAACAACTTAGTTCAAATTGGATTGCTAAGAAAATGAAAATATCAGGAGTAAAAGCCGGATCAGTTATCGATGTTGGTTATAGAGTCAATTCGCCATTTCTATTTAATTTAGCTGATTGGACTTTTCAGCATGAAATACCAGTAGCTTTTAGTTTGTATAAGACTGCTATGATTCCATTTTATACATACACATATATTCTGAAGGGCACCAATCAATTAGATATAGCAAATAGTTATGTTAGCGATGGTCTCCCGCGAAATATGTATGGAATAGAGTTCAAGGAAATGATTTTTAATTTCGGACTTTACGATGTGAAGGCTTTTAAAGACGCCAGTTTTATAACATGCGAAGAAGACTATAAGATCACACTTGATTTTCAGTTGACAAGCTATAGACCTACTTCTGGTGGGGAAGTAATGGTTATGTCAACATGGGATAAACTTATTACTGACCTTTTGAAGGAAAATCGTTTTGGAAGGTATCAGAAATCAGTTAAAAAACTTGCAAAAAGTATTATTGAAGAAAATGAAATAATTGATGACAAACCACGCAAAACAATCGAGAATGCTGTGAATTTCGTTAAAACGAATTTCGTTTGGGATAATAAGTATGGATATTTTTCAAATAGATCAGCAAAGGAGTTAAAAAAGCTAAAAACAGGAAATAGCACCGCTTTAAACTTATTGTTAGTTGCTTTACTTCAGGAGGCTGGAATTGAATCTTACCCTTTATTAATTAGTACCCGCGATCATGGAAAGATTTATTCAGATTATCCTTTTGCCCATTATTTCAATTATACAGTTGCTATTTCAATGGTTAATGGTGAAGAGATATTATCTGATGCAACAGAGCCATATGCTAATTATGACCAGCTTCCATCTCGATGTTTAAATGACAAAGGACTATTGGTTAGAAGAAAAACGGTTGATTGGGTAAAAATAAATACTCCTGTAACAACTTCAACATCTGATTATTTTGAAATAGATTTGTCAAACGATTCAATGATTGTTAAGTATAATTATAAGTCAAAAGGCTATGAGGCAATTAAAGATTATCGATCTTTTGAAGCCGATTCATCAAGGTATAAAGAAAGAATATCAAGCAATTTATTTGATAATTTAACTTCAAGTAACTTGATTGAAAATTCAAAAGCAAATACATTTAGTATACTACAAACAGGAGAGAAGAAAATAGAAAAGATTGAAAATTATGTATCTATAAATCCTTTTTTAAAATTTTTCAGTAGTGAGAATCCATTCACAGAGCGTGAACGCGATTACCCAATCGATTTTATCTATCCTCGTACTGTTACTTATTTAAGTATTATTAAACTTCCTGAAAATGCCAAAGTAATTACATTACCTGATGATAAGACGATCAGCAACGAAGCTTTCGATTTATCCTATAATGTTGTTACAACCGGACAGCAAATTAGTGTAAGCATGAATTATTCTTTTAAAAAGTCAATTTATCCAAAAGAGTATTACTTGAAATTTAAAGAATATTTCGACGAATACTTAAATGTAATGGCTCAAGCCGTTCAGATTGAGTTAAGTAATTAATTGAATTTATTTTATAGATCTTTTTAAAATAAATATTCAGCATTTATATAAATCATTTCGTCTTCTTGATTGTTTTTGTATGTTTGATTCTAATATTACAAACCCAATCAATTACATTAATGAAGAATTTTAAATATTTATCAATTGCCCTCCTATTTCTATGGGCGTGTTCTAGTGAAGAATCGTACCAAATTAGTGGTAATATTTCTGATGAGATCGACCAAGTTTTTCTTGAAAAACGATTCGATGGAGAATTTGTAAAAGTTGATTCTGCAGCCGTTATAAATGGTGCGTTTCAAATGAGTGGTCAAATTCCGTTTACCGACATTTATTATTTGTCTGATGGTGGTAAATCAAGAGCAATAGTATTTCTTGAAAATGATGAATACAAAGTTTTAGGAGACTCTGCTGCATTAAGTGAAGCGAAAATTAAAGGAGGGACTGTACAAAATGAGTTTATTGCATTTAACGATAGTCAAGACAAGCTGTATTCAAAATTGATTACAAAATACAATGCAATACCAGGCCTAGAAACTCAGGCCGAAAAGGAAGCTGCAAGTGCCGAGGTAGATAGTCTCTATAAGATCCATTCTGATAATCAGGCAAAGTATGTAAGCGATCATCCAAGTTCGCCAATTGCAGTATTTTTATTGTCGCGAATTCAATATGGGATGAATGCTGAAGAGCTGGGAGATAAACTTGCTAATATTGATCCCAAATTAGCTTCGATGGATACTTATGATTGGTTGAAAAAGCGCGTGGCGGTTTTAGAAAACGTTGCAATTGGTAATAAAGCGCCTGATTTTGAGCAGGCGAATGCCGATGGAGAGATGATTCAGTTTTCGGATATCTATTCAAAAAACAAGTACACTTTGGTCGATTTTTGGGCTTCTTGGTGTGGCCCATGTCGTCAGGAAAATCCAAATGTGGTTGCAGCTTTTGAAAAATTCAATTCAAAAGGATTTACAGTTTTTGGTGTTTCGCTTGATCAAGACAAAGAACGTTGGTTAAAAGCTATTGACGATGATGAATTAACTTGGAAACATGTTTCAGATCTAAGTGGGTGGCAAAATGCAGCTGCGAAAGAATATGGTGTAAATTCAATTCCTGCCAATTTCTTAGTCGACCAGCAAGGAACTATCATTGCCACTGGTTTACGCGAAGAAGCATTACATTCAAAACTAGAAGCATTATTGCAATAACAATACGAAAAGGATTCTCTATTTTAAGTTTAAAAACACTTTGAGAGAATAACGGAGTGCGGAAAGAATCTTACCAGAATTCTGATTTAAATCCAACTTCGCTGTATTCGGCCTAAAAATTTACTTCTAATGCAAGTAAATTTTTAGGCCGAATTGTTTTATCGCTTTCTACGATTCTTTTTCCTTTTTTGTCGCTGCTTAGTACGCGAAAATTTATCGGAAAAATCTCGATTATCTTTGGTAATAATTCTCTTCTTTTCATGAAAGGCCCCTTGAAAGTTTGGATCATCTAGTTTCCTCTGTCGATCAATTTCTCGCAGTTGTTCCTGACGTTCGCTTTTGGTCGATTCAACAATTTCTAAATCATCTGGAAGATCAATTTTAGAAACCTGCAAACGCATCATCTCTTCAATTTTTTTGAAATGCCATTCTTCCGATGGGTCAAGCAAGGTAATTGCAACTCCATTGTTTCCTGCACGTGCAGTTCGCCCAATTCGATGAATGTAATCGTCGTAGTTTACCGGAACATCGAAGTTGATTACGTGTGACACCATGCTTGCATCGATTCCTCGAGCCGAAACGTCAGTTGAAATTAGGATGCGCACCTCATCGTTTTTAAAGGAGGTGATGGAATTGATTCGAGCATTTTGCCCCTTGTTGGAATGTAAAATGCGTTTTTCTCCTTCCGATTTCCGTTTTACAACCTTAAAAACAGCTTCGGCAGTTGCTTTGGTTTTACAAAAGATAATTACCTTCTTGAAAGTTTCTTCGTCGATAAGTAAATCTGAAATTAAATTCAGCTTGGTTCTGTAATTCGGAACTTCATAAATTTTTTGCTCAACCAATTCAACCGGCGTTGCCGACGGAGCCATTTCAATTCGAACTGGCGTATCTAAAAACTCATCTGTAAGTTTTTCAAGTGTTTGAGGAAAGGTTGCTGAAAACAATAAATTTTGTCTTCGCATCGGAAGAATGTCTAAAATTCTTCTGATTTGAGGCATGAAACCCATGTCTAACATTCTGTCGGCCTCATCGATAACCAGTGTCTTAACTTTTTTCAAGCTAAGTACATTATGCTGAAATAAATCAAGTAGTCGTCCGGGGGTTGCTACCAGAATATCGCAACCTTGTTCTAGCATTTCTGCATGTTTTGTCCAGCCAATTCCTCCATAAAGTGCCACATGTCGGATATTTGTATGTTGACCAATTTCCTCTAAGTCTTCGCCAACCTGAATAGATAATTCGCGCGTAGGAACCAGAATCAATGCTCTTGGATCTTCCCCCTCGGCTTTTATCAGTTTTGTCATTATAGGTAAAATGTAGGCTGCAGTTTTCCCGGTACCGGTTTGTGCGATGCCTAGTAAATCTCTCCCCGACTTAATTACAGGAATTGCTTTTTCCTGAATAGGAGTAGGATTATTGAAACCAATTTCATCAATTCCCTTCTTAACTGATTTAGTCAATTTCAGATCGTCGAATGTTGCCATATAAATAATTTTGTGCAAAAGTAATGATTTTGAGTTAGAACCATTAATAACTTGAAGCTTGCCATCATTTTTCTTCTTCTAAGTTTTTGATGAATGGTATATATCTCGTGTTCAATTCTTAAATAAAATACAATTGGATCTGTATTTTTTCATAGATTTGTCAATAACCCTTTAGAATGATCAAAATCTTGGAGATCCAATCTAACATATCATTTGCTGTTTTGTGGCTATTTGTCATCTTTATTCTTGTCGGTGGAGTTGTTTTTGTAAGCTACTTTTTTAAAATTGACAAAGAAGAGTTTACTGTTACTCAGCGTAAAATTCTGGGATTACTTCGCTATGTTTCAATTGTTGGAATCGCAATTTTTTTGCTATCCATAATATTAGAAAAGGTAATTCGATACGAAGAACAGCCTGTTTTATTGGTGGCCGTTGACAATTCATCATCGATGAAACAAAACAATACTGAGTTAATTGATGCAACCATGGCACTGGTGGATCAAATTAAGGCGAAGGCTGACTCTAAATTCGATGTTCAGCAATTAACTTTTGGGCGTGAAATCAACGAAAATGGCGCAATTAATTTTTCAGAAAATATTTCTGATTACGCAACTTTGCTCAATTATATTTCCGATCGCTTTTATAAGCTGAACCTCGGCGGAGTACTTTTAGTTGGCGACGGTATTTATAATGTTGGAAGGAGTCCAATTCAGTTTGTTGAAAAAATTACCGCCCCAATTTATACCTTGGGGGTTGGTGATACTACTATTTTTTCAGATCAAGCAATTCTCGATATACATCATAATCGCTCAGTGTTTTTAGGAAATCGCTTTCAATTGGAAGTCGAATTGAATTTTACAGATTTTCCAAATCAAAGTTCAAAGGTTTCGGTATATAATGGCAATCGATTGTTGGAAGAGAAAGAAATTCGAATTCCGCAATCTACTTACTATACCACCGTAACTTTTAGCATCGAGGCGAATGATGCGGGGCTTCAATCATATAAAGTTGTATTAAGTCCTTATGAAGCAGAGCAGAATCAAGAGAATAATATTCAACAATTTAATATTCGAGTTCACGAAGATAAATACAAAGTCCTTGTTTTAACCGAAGCACCACATCCCGATATTGGTGTTCAAAAAAGTTTGTTGCAATCCGAAGCAAATTTTCAAGTTACAATTGCAAAAATTGATGAGTTTCAAGGGCCGATCGAGAATTATAATACCGTAGTATTGTATCAACTTCCAGCTTCTAATAGCAATCAGGCCTTGATTGAAAGTATAATTGATCAGAAAAAATCAATTTTGGTGGTTGCTGGTCCAAACACAAATTTAGCAGCATTGAATAATTTAGATTTGGGAATTGAAATCAAACCAACTACCATTTTTGAAGAGCTTACTCCTAAATTTAACGATGCTTTTTCAATTTTTGGACTTCCCCAAGGGGTCGAACAAATGGAAAGCTTGTATCCGCCTTTATTAACTCCGTTTTCTGAAATTGAGGAGACTGTTAATTATGATGTTTTGGCCTACCAAAGTATCAATGGTGTGGCATTAGATCGCCCTTTGATTTTGGTTGGAAATTACAAGCAGCAAAAAATTGCATTTATTTTGGGCGAAGGGATCTGGAAATGGGGTTTACAGGAATATTTGAATTTGGGCTCACGATTGAATGTGAATCAGCTTGTGGTAAACTTATTCACTTATTTGAGCATCGATTCGAAAGAAGATCGATTCAAACTACAATATCAGCAAGTGGTGCCTGAAAATTCTCCGGTGCGATTTCGTGCCAATTTATTAAATGAGATTTTTGAGCCAGTACTCAATGAAAATATTGAATTGCATTTAAACGATTCTTCAAATGTGGAATATCATTATGTTTTCGATTCGGGCGCATCGGCTTATAATTTGAATGTGGGATATCTAAACGAGGGCAAGTATAATTTTCAGGCCAAAGCTTCAATCGGACAGGATACTTTGTTGAAACATGGTTCGTTTATCGTTCAGAAGATCAATTTTGAGCAGCAAAATTCCACCGCAAACTTTAATTTGCTGAGAAGTATTTCAAGTCAATTGGGCGGTAATTTTGCTTCTTTCGAGAATTCAGAACAGCTGTTAGAGTTAGTTTTGAATAGTAAAAATAGTCAGTCAAAAACTCATCAATTAAAGTCTTTAAGTGAATTAATTGATATCAAGTGGATATTTATTATCTTGACTTTGTTCTTGTTTACGGAATGGTTTTTGAGAAAGTTTTGGGGATCCTACTAATTTAAATTGTTAAATGAAGCTAAATTTTAAGCATATATTATTAGCCAATTTGTTTTTGATAATTGGATTAATGAGTCAAGCGCAATTGCAGCGATTTAAAGTAGAAATACCCAAAGATCCTCGTTTCCGAATTGCCGATACCATCCGCAGTGTAACCATCATGAACCGCAGCGTTTCTGATGAATTCGAAAATTTTGTTTCTGATTCCTTGCAAATTGATTTTTATGAGGCCAATTTCGATACCGATCGAGTATTACTCGACAGTATTGCGGCCGATACCTCCATTCAAGTTTTAGGCGATTTATTGTTCGAATCGCAACGGTTTGATATTGTAATTCCTGTTGATCGCTATATTCCACGTTATTTGTCGTATAAAAGTGAACCTAAACCCTTAATTTGGGAATATGTTGAAAGTATTTGCGATTTGTATAAAACAGATGTCTTGATCGTACTTGAAAACTTTGCAATTCGTACAGTAACCAGTTATGAAAAGCACTATGAATCATGGAATTTAGGTGTTATGACCGACACACATGAGGCAAAAATGGATTATTATTATCGGGCACATTGGAGAATGTACGAACCAAAGAATAAAACAATTTTGGTTGATGTAATTGAGCAGGATACGCTTTATTGGAGTGGTTACGAAGATGATGTAAATCTGCTTTTTGCTCGACTACCATCAGTGAAATCTGCTTTGATTGAAACTGGAATTGCTGCTGCAATTGATCTTTCGAAACACATAGCTCCAAAATGGGATTTGGAAACTCGCTTTTATTATAAATTAAAAGATAAAAGTATTGATATTGCTATTAATTATGCCGCCGAAGGAAATTGGGCTGAAGCTTTAGAATTGTGGCTTGATTTTACGGAAAAGGGCAGCCGACAGTCTCGTAGTAAAGTAATGCTAAATGTTGCTTTAGCTTATGAAATGCTTGGCGATATTGACAATGCAATTAAATGGACTCGAAACTCAAAAAAGATTTATTATCGCGAAGTGGTGAATCATTATTACAAAGAATTGTTGAAGCAAAAGAAGCTTATGAAATGATTTCGCATTATCAAACCCAAATTTAATATACTTCAATTACAATCCTTTCATTGTTTCTATTTCGATTTTTTTAAATTTACACCCTCGTTTTAATAAATTGGTTTAAAGCGAAAATCAAATCAAGTTATTATCACGATTGATTTATGATAATATTTATCTTTAATCGAATGAAATTCTGAAACAGTGAAAAAACTTATTGTACTGTTTATTGTCGTTTCCAGTTTTGCAAGCTGTGGCGTTACCGGAAAGTTTCAACTTTCTGATGTGACTGTTAATGAGGTTCAGTTCACAAATCAAATTAACAATGTGATTCCTGAATTACTTACACAACAATGGTTAAGCACTTATTTGGTGCAAAACGAAACGCGTCCGGTAATGATTTGTGGCGAAATTGTGAATGAAACACAAAGCGTTATCAACAAAAACGTTTTGTACAATACAATTGAATTAAATTTAGCAAGCACTGGTAAAGTAAGGGTGTTGAAGAGTACAAAATCACAACAAGCACTTACCTCCAAAGAATTATTGGATAGTCAGAATATTAAATTTGTAATCACATTAAAAATTGTCCCTAATTTGGATAAAAAGGCTGTCGAATGCGAGTATCGTGTTTGGGAAAAAGGTGGTGAAAATCCTGTTGGCAGTATCACCAAATTGATAAGGATAGGAGAGAATGAAAAAGAATAATAATGAAGGAATTTAAGGGAACTAAATACCACTTAAAGGCACTTTGCTGTGGAAGTACATTTGAAGATAAAAATTGGGAATTAGGATGCCCACACAATCACGATCCTTACTTAATTCGAGCAATTTACGATAACAAGCAACCCGAAATCGATTATGAATTACCCGGCTTGTATAAATTTGCAGGATGGTTGCCCATTGAAAAAACGCTCGAAGGCTCAAGTGGTCCGGTTACTTATAAAAGTGAAGGGCTTGGAGAAAAGTTAGGTTTAGAGAATTTGTACATCACTTTTAATGGTTATTGGCCCGAAAAAGGCTCCAATATAAAAACCGGAACGTTCAAAGAGTTCGAAGCTTACTCGGTTTCGGCTCGTAAAAATGGTTTGAAAGATAAGGTAATGGTGGTGGCTTCGGCTGGTAATACAGCACGAGCTTTTGCCCGCGTTTGTTCCGAAAATAACATTCCATTATTGTTAACCATTCCAGCCGATAATATTAACGCACTTTGGTTCGACAAGCCCCTAAATCCATGTGTTAAAATTATTGCTTCAGAAAACGGTGGTGATTATTTCGATGCAATTCATCTTTCGAATATTGCTTGCGAAATGGACGAGTTTTATCCCGAGGGAGGTGCAAAAAATGTTGCGCGTCGCGATGGCATGGCATTGTCGGTAGTTTCAGCAGTTACTACAATCGGCGAAATACCTGAGTTTTATTTTCAAGCAGTAGGAAGCGGAACAGGCGCAATTGCAGCTTGGGAAGCCAATCTCCGTTTTATCGAAGATGGTCGTTATGGAAATAATAAAATGAAATTAATCGTTTCTCAAAACGAACCATTTGTGCCAATGAAAATGGCATGGGAGGCTAGCTCAAGAGAAATGCTTCCTTACGACGATGATTTAGCGCGTAAACATGTCGAAGAAATTGATGCAAAAGTACTCTCGAACCGTAAACCACCTTATGGAATAGGAGGAGGGGTGTTTGATGCCTTGGTAGATGCTGAAGGATTAGTAATGAGTGCGACGAACGAAGAAGCAAGAGCAGCTGCAAAACTATTCCTCGAAACCGAAGGAAACGATATCACTACAGCCGCAGCAGTTGCAGTGGCTAGCTTGAAAGAAGCGGTAGAAAAAGGAATTGTGAAACGTCACAGTTTGATTATGCTTAATATTACAGGAGGCGGGACCGAGAAATTTAAACGAGAAAATGAGGTTGTTTATGCAAAACCGCTCATGAAATTCCCGATCAATCCTGATCCGGAAATGGTAAAAGAGAAGTTGAAAACATTGTTTTAAAAGTATAAAAAAAGCTCCTAATTCAGGAGCTTTTTTTTATTTCGGGTTGGTACCTTATTCCCGTATCCATTCTGTTTTTTCCTTTGCTGGGATTCTTACTCGTGGTGGAAGTTTAAATTTGTTTTCAGGAATTCCCAACATAAAAAATCCAATGGGCTCATCCTCTTCTTCCAAGTTTAAAAAGGTTCTCATCGCTTTGCTATAAGCTAATTTTCCGGTGCTTAGATATCCACCGATACCAAACGACTCCAGACTCAAATAGATGTTTTGTACTGCCATGGCAACCGAAACTATATCTTCTTGTTTGGGATGCTTTTTCTCGGGATCTCTTCGAGCAATGATGGCAATTATATGCGAAACCTTTTTGTGCTTGTCAGCATACAATTGGTATTTCATCTCGTTGAATTTTTCAGCCGGCGTAACTTCCTTATAAAGTTTTTGCTGAACATCAAAAAAGCGCTTTACCGCTTCATCAGTAAACACTTTGAAATCCCAAGCCTGCACTAATCCGTGTGAAGGTGCCCAAGTTGCATTCTCAAGCAACGCTTCGATTACCGAATCTTCAATGCTACCACCTTCTTTCATCATTGGAATAAAGGTGGATTTTCTGTTTTTTATGAGTTTTGAAACTTCTATTGAATTCATTTTATTCTTGTTTTTGGGTTTATGAAAAAGGAACAAGTAAAATGAATTTTGGTTTATTGCAATAATCGAATCAGCTTTCGGGATCATTCCGAAATGTGAAAATGTACGAAGAAAGGTTCGGAATGGTTCCGATCAAAGAAAACATGCAGGGGGAAGTTTCGGAATGGTTCCGAATGAAGAAAAGACTCAAAAGGAACAATCGGAATGGTTCTAATTGAAGAAAACTGAAAAATGGACGATCGGAATGGTTCCGATTCCGATTGAAGAACTGGGAAGAATTGTTACTTGGGAGTGGTTTCAAAAAAAACGCCGAATAGAAGGAAACGGCGTTTTTTTTATTTTATTAAGCGAAGCTTAGTCGCTAAACTTTGCGCTGATATACTCGCGGTTTAGGCGAGCAATGTGCGAAATGCTAATTGCTTTAGGACACTCTAATTCGCAAGCACCAGTGTTGGTACATCCACCGAATCCAAGTTCATCCATTTTTGCAACCATCGATTTTGCACGACGTTTTGCTTCCACTTTTCCTTGAGGTAGTTTTGCAAATTGCGAAACTTTTGCAGCAACAAACAACATTGCCGATGAGTTTTTACAAGTTGCAACACAAGCACCACAACCAATACATGCAGCAGCATCCATTGCTTCTTCGGCATCCACCTGAGGAATTGGAATTGCGTTACCATCGGGTACACCACCGGTATTTACCGATACGTAACCACCTGCTTGTTGTATTTTTTCGAATGCATTACGATCAACAATTAAATCTTTGATTACTGGGAATGCACCAGCACGCCAAGGTTCAATAGTAATTGTATCTCCATCGTTAAAAGCACGCATGTGTAATTGACAAGTGGTGATTTCACGATCTGGTCCGTGTGCACGTCCGTTGATGTACAAACTACACATACCGCAAATACCCTCACGACAGTCGTGATCAAATGCAATAGGATCTTTTCCTTCAATAATTAATTTGTCGTTCAAAATATCCAACATTTCTAGGAAGGAACTTCCTTGAGAGATATTTTCAATTTCGTAAGTTTCGAAGGCACCTTTTTCTTTGGCGCTATTTTGTCTCCAAACTTTTAAATATATTTTCTTTAATGTAATATCTGCCATAATTTCTAGATTTTTAGATGAATAGACATTCAGATTTTCGGAAAATGATATTAGATCAATAATTAATTCCTAAGGTCTGAATATCTGACAATCTGAGTATCCGAATATCGATTACTTATAGCTACGTTGAGTTAGTTTAACATTCTCGAAGATTAATTCTTCCTTGTTTAAAACAGGATCTTTGTCTTCGCCTTTGTATTCCCAACATGAAGCATATGCAAATTCTTCGTCATTACGTTTTGCTTCACCTTCTTCGGTTGCAGATTCTTCGCGGAAGTGACCTCCACACGATTCTCTACGATCTAGTGCATCCTGAGCCATCAACATACCCATTTCTATAGCGTCTGCTACACGGCCTGCTTTTTCAAGCTCTGGATTTAAGTTATTCATTTCTCCCGGTACCAGCACATCGCTCCAGAATTCTTTTTTCAATTCTTTAATTCCGGCAATTGCTTTCTTTAAACCTTCTTCGTTACGACTCATTCCAACATAATCCCACATGTATTGACCTAATTTCTTGTGGAAATAATCAACCGGTTTAGAACCTTTAATGTTGAATAATGTCTCCAATCGTCCAACCACTGCTTTTTCAGCTTCCTCAAATTCAGGAGCGTTGGTGTCGATTTTTGGAGTCATGATTTCATCCGCTAAGTAATCGCCAATGGTGTAAGGCAATACGAAATATCCGTCGGCCAAACCTTGCATTAATGCCGATGCACCTAAGCGGTTCGCACCATGATCGGAGAAGTTTGCTTCACCAATTGCGTACAATCCAGGGATGTTGGTCATTAAGTTGTAATCCACCCAGAGTCCGCCCATTGAATAGTGAATTGCAGGATAAATTTGCATTGGAGCCTCGTAAGGATCTACCGCAGTAATCTTCTCGTACATTTGGAAAAGGTTTCCGTAGCGCGCTTTGATTACATCTTTACCTAAACGATCAATTGCATATTTAAAGTCAAGGAATACGGCTTTACCAGTGTTGTTTACACCGAATCCGGCATCGCAACGTTCTTTGGCAGCACGCGAAGCAACGTCACGAGGAACAAGGTTACCATAACTTGGGTAACGACGCTCAAGGTAGAAGTCGCGATCTTCGTCTTTGATATCGTTCGGATGCATTTCGCCTTTTTGAAGCTTGATAGCATCTTCTTTTTTCTTTGGAACCCAAACACGTCCATCGTTACGCAACGATTCCGACATCAATGTCAATTTCGATTGCTGATCTCCGTGAACAGGAATACAAGTTGGGTGAATTTGTACATAACAAGGGTTTCCAAAGAAAGCACCTTTTTTGTAGGCTTGCCATGCAGCAGAACCATTACACCCCATCGCGTTGGTTGATAGGAAAAATACATTTCCGTAACCACCTGTTGCAATTACAACTGCATGTGCTCCGAAACGTTTTACTTCACCGGTAACCATGTCGCGAGCAATAATACCACGAGCTTTTCCATCTTGAATAACAACATCCAACATTTCGTGGCGGGTATGCATTTTTACAGTTCCTTTATCGATTTGACGATTTAAAGCACTGTATGCACCTAATAATAATTGTTGTCCGGTTTGACCACGTGCATAAAAAGTACGGCTTACCAAAACACCACCGAAAGAACGGTTGGCTAAAGTACCGCCATATTCGCGAGCAAAAGGAACACCTTGAGCAACACATTGGTCGATGATTAATGGTGAAACCTCTGCCAAACGATGTACGTTTGCTTCACGTGCACGGTAGTCACCACCTTTAATTGTATCGTAGAATAAACGATGAACAGAGTCGTTATCGTTTTGATAGTTTTTTGCTGCGTTGATACCTCCTTGTGCCGCAATTGAGTGCGCACGACGAGGACTATCCTGATAAGCAAAAGCGTGAACATTATAGCCTAATTCGGCTAGTGATGCAGCAGCCGATCCTCCGGCCAAACCGGTACCAACTACAATTACATCTAATTTTCTTTTATTAGCAGGGCTAACAACTTTAATCGAAGCTTTGTGTTGTGACCACTTTTCGGCTAAAGGTCCTGCTGGAATTTTATTTTCAATTTTACTCATAGCTTCTCTTTGAATTAGAATTTAATCAAGAAATACAATGGGATAATGCTGAAACCAATTGCAAAAATCCAACCGATAATGTTTGCTAAAATGAACAAACGTTTTCTCCATACAATGTTGTTTAAACCAATTGTTTGGAAAGCCGACCAGAATCCGTGAGTTACGTGCAAGCCTAGTAAAATACCACCAAGAATGTAAATGATGTTGTACACAATTCCTCCTTCAATAAATAAGGTCGAAACCAAGGCGTAAGTATTGTGAACTCCTTCTCCTAATCCGGTAGGAATCTCCAGTAACTCATGTCCTGAAATTTTAATTTTCAACCAGAAATCGTACAAGTGTAGTCCTAGGAACACTAAAATCATTGCTCCTAATATTAACATGTTACGCGAAGCCCACGTGCTATTTGCACCTTGACTAGTTTTGTCGTAACGTACCGGACGGGCTTTCAGGTTTTGAACTGAGATGATCAATGACCAAATAATGTGAACGGCAAAGCCAATTCCCAATACAGGTTCAATAATTTTAATCATCGGATTTGTCGCCATAAAATGGGCCGCAGCGTTGAATAATTCACCACTGTCGTCAACTATTAGAAGTAAGTTAACCGACATGTGAACAATCAAGAAAGTAATCAGGAATAGTCCTGTAATACTCATGATGAATTTACGGCCGATAGAAGCGCTCAAAAAACTTCCTTTGCTCATAAGAATCTAATTTAGTGTAACTTAAGCTTTATTTTTATATATGATTTTTTTGAATCACAAATGTAGACTTAAACTGCTGCTGCTCCAATAATAATGCGGCTTTTCGTTTTAATTTAAAACTATTCTATAAAACCAAAAAGTTTGTGGTTACTTGAGGTATTATATGGAGTTTAAAATCAATTGTTTATGTCTGGTTCGTATATGTTAAATCACTGTAAATATTTGTCAATCTATCGTTGACTTTTTTCAAAACGACCCTAAAGATAATAAACTATGAAATATAATGTTATCTAAATTAAATTGAAACATGAATTGTTGTGATCTTACTTAATCAGAAAAGATTTTTAGTTTTGTATCAGCTTAGTGATCAATCACCATGAAAAAACTTAATTCGTATTTGTTAAAAAGCTTTGCAGGGCCATTTTTCTTGACTTTCATTGTTTCATTGTTTGTCTTGTTGATGACCTTTTTGTGGCAATATCTCGATGATTTGGTTGGGAAAGGACTAGAAACCTTGATCATCTTGGAATTGATGAGCTACGCTTTAATGAGTTTAGTGCCTTTAGCTTTTCCTTTGTCGGTATTGCTTGCTTCGATTATGACTTTTGGTAATTTGGGAGAACGCTTAGAATTACTCTCAATAAAAGCTTCGGGAATAAGCTTATTTAGAATAATGAAGCCCCTTATTGTTTTAAATATCTTTTTAATGTTGTTTGCCTTTTATTTATCAGATCAGGTAATTCCTATTACGAATCAAAAATTTGCTGCGCTTTTAATTAGTGTAAAAAGACAGCGCCCCGAAATGATTATAAAGGAAGGGGTTTTCTCTAACGACTTGGAAGGATTTAGTATAAAAGTTGGCACTAAGGATAACGAAACACAAACTTTGCATGATATTATGATTTACGATCATCGCAACCGTAGTGGAAATACCGCTGTAACGGTTGCTGATTCGGGGTATCTAAACATGTCGTTAGATAAACATTTCATGATATTAACCTTGTACAATGGGGAGCGTTATTCCGAAGTTCGTGAAAATCGCCGAAAAAGAGTAAAGACCTATCCCTTTCAACGTGAAAAATTTGGGCGCGAAGAAATGGTGATCAGTGTTGATGGTTTTGACTTGGAACGACAGGATGAAGACAATTGGAAAGATGGTTACAAAATGCAGACGAACCACGAATTAGAAGGATCCATAGATTCGTTAGCTACGCTTCAACAGGAAAGAATTGAAAGAATAACAACATCGCTTAAGTACAATCAAGAAATTAACCTACAAATAAGAAACTCTTTTCGACCAGATTCACAAAAGTTAGCGGTTAATTTATCGCTCCGAGATACCCTCAATATCGATACCTTAATGCATCGCCTTAGTGGTAATGACCGGAGCAGAGTGATTGAAATTGCTAGTCGAAAAGCAAGAGATAATCAAAAGGTTCTATTAAAGTACGATTCACAATTTTACAGACATCAAAAACACCTTACAAAACATTATAACGAGTGGCATAAGAAATACACCTTAAGTTTGGCTGTATTAATCTTCTTTTTTATTGGAGCGCCTTTAGGAGCCATTATTCGAAAAGGAGGTTTTGGCCTGCCCGTAGTCGTTTCTATATTATTATTTGTTGCTTATTATTTGGTTTCTATGATTGGAGAAAAAGTAGCGCGAGAAGGAGTGTGGAGCGTCGCAACGGCAATGTGGATTTCATCGGCCATTTTCATTCCGTTAGGTGCTTTTTTGAGTTACGAGGCAATTACCGATTCTGTGGTATTAAGCTCCGAGTCGTACAGTAAGTTTATTAAGAAAATAAATCCTTTCCGTAAGTTGTTTAAGAAGAAAGCTGAATCTGAGGATGAGTAAATCATTTCAACGAGGAACTATATAGATCTATGAATATTCTTTTTTTAACAAATAAAGCGCCCTATCCTCCTAAAGATGGTGGTTCTATCGCTACATTTGGACTAATGAATGCTATTGCCCAACAAGACCACAATGTTACTGTGTTGGCAATGAATACCGCAAAACATCATATAACTCCCTTCGAAATTCCCGAGGATGTAAAAGCGAAAATGGCGATGCATTTAGTCGAAGTTCCTGCCCATATTTCAGTACAGGGCTTGTTAAAAAATTTATTCTTTTCGAAACTCCCATACAATGCCGAGCGTTTTATCAGCCGACGTTATAAGAAAAAGCTTGCACAATTGTTACAGCATCTTGATTTTGATGTAATTCAGCTTGAAGGACTGTATTTAATACCTTATGTTCCAATCATCCGTAAATATTCAAAGGCCTTAATTGCATATCGTAGTCACAATTTAGAATATGAAATTTGGGAAAGAAGTGCTGAAAAAGCAAGTTTTATTAAAAAGCCTTACCTGAAAATACTATCAAAAAGGTTGAAGAGTTTTGAAATAAATTCGATCAATCAATACGATTTGTTGGTTTCAATTACCGAGCGCGATCGCTTAAAAACAATTGAATTAGGAAATACAAAAGATTCGATTACCATTCCGTCGGGAGTTGAATCAAAAGTTGTTGACCTATCAAAAGAAGTAAAAAATGAACTTGCCTTTATCGGTGCTTTAGATTGGTATCCAAATCAAGAGGGTTTGCTTTGGTTTGTTGAAAACTGTTGGAATAAAATTTTAGAAAAACGCCCTGATACAAAGTTATTTATTGCCGGAAGAAATGCTCCCGATTGGTTTGTTGAAAAATTAAAATTGCCAAATTTAGTGTATCTTGGAGAAGTGGAGGATGCTTATCAGTTTATGCACGATTATCAGGTATTAATTGCTCCCTTGCTTTCGGGCAGTGGAATGCGAGTTAAATTAATCGAGGGAATGGCACAAGCAAAACCTATGGTCACCACTAAGATTGGTTGCGAAGGTATTCCGGTTGACAATGAGAAACAGTTATACGTTGCCGATCATCCGGATGATTTTGCTGATTATTGTTTGCTCCTGTTAGGTTCTTCTGAAAAATGTAAAACAATAGGCGAAAATGCATTTGAGTTTGTAAATGCGAACTACAATAACAAATCACTATCGAAAAAACTAATTGAGCGTTTTGTTCAACTTTCTAAATGAAATTAGCCTTTGAAATATTGTTCTGGATTAGCTTGACATTAATTGTTCATAGCTATGTTTTTTATCCTATCATATTACAATTGATTGCTACATTCAAAAAAAGTAAAATTGGAGCGCAACAATTCGAAGATGAAGAATTACCAACGGTCTCAATCTTGATGGCAGCTTTTAATGAGGAGGCTGTATTGCGTCAAAAAGTAGATACCATTTTTAATACAGTTTATCCAAGAGGTAAAATCGAATTGTGGGTTGGTAGTGATAATTCAAGCGATAAAACCAACGAAATTTTAAAAGAGCTTGCCAACGAAAATCCGAATATTCATATTGAACTATTCACCAAACGTCAGGGGAAAATTAGTATTATCAATCAATTGTACGAAAAAGCAAAAGGCTCAATATTAATTGTAACCGACGCCAATGTGTTGTTTGAAGAGAGCACCATACTGAATTTAATGTTACCGTTTAAAGACGAGCAAATTGGTTTGGTGGATACGAGCATGCACAACTATGGATTGAAAAGTGATGGTATTTCATTTCAAGAGAAGTCATATATATCTCGCGAGGTTAAAATAAAGAATTACGAGAGCCAAAATTGGGGCACCATGATTGGCCCCTTTGGCGGATGTTATGCAGTTCGAAAGAACTTGTTTACCAAAATTCCATCGAATTATCTCGTCGATGATTTTTTTGTGTGCATGAAAGTACTTGAGCAAGGTAAAAAAGCAATCAATCGCTTAGATGCACGTGTTTTTGAAGATGTGTCGAACGACCTGCAAATAGAGTTCAAAAGAAAAGAACGAATTGCAATGGGAAATTTTCAAAACCTGAAACAATTTCGAAAATTGTTGTGGCCAATTACAAAACCTTTGGCATTTTGCTTTTTTTCTCATAAAGTTTTAAGGTGGTTGGGTCCCTTCTTATTAATCGCCGCTTTTGTAGCAAATTTGGTACTTGCGTTAGGTTCAGACTTCTATCGAGCACTGTTTGTTCTTCAAGTTTGTATTACCATATTACCTTTTATTGACTTTTTTCTTAAGAAAATTCGAATACATATCCTACTTTTGCGATTTGCAACACATTTTTATACAATGAATCTTTCGTTATTAACTGGGTTCATTAAATATTTAAAGGGAATAAACACAAATGTCTGGAAGCCAACAAAACGATTTCAAGAGTAAATTAAATACAATTGAAGAAGCGATTGAAGACATCAAACAGGGTAAAATAATTATCGTTGTTGATGATGAAGATCGTGAAAACGAAGGCGATTTTGTCGCTGCAGCCGATCTGGTAACACCTGAGCTAGTTAATTTTATGGCCAAAGAAGGTCGTGGATTAATCTGTGTACCATTAACAGAAGAGCGATGCGATGAGTTGGAATTAGGAATGATGGTCGATCATAACACCGCTCCAATGGAAACTGCATTTACGGTTTCGGTCGATGCAATTGCACCTGATACTTCTACAGGAATTTCGGCGCACGATAGATCTGTAACAATTAAGATGCTTGCCGATCCGGCAACTAAGCCCGAGCAATTAGGTCGCCCAGGACATATTTTTCCATTGCGATCCAAAAATCGTGGAGTGATTCGTCGATCGGGACACACCGAAGCAGCCGTTGATTTGGCTCGCATGGCAGGATTAAGCCCAGCTGGAATTTTGGTTGAAATTATGAACGATGATGGTTCGATGGCTCGCCTGCCGGAGTTGATTGCTTTATCTGAGAAATTGGATATGAAAATTATTACCATTGCCGATTTGATTGCTTATCGAATTAAAAATGAGAGCTTAATTGTGCGTGGCGAGGATGCTAAGTTACCAACTAAATATGGTGACTTTACAATTATTCCTTACTTACAAAAGTCGAATGGTAAAGAGCATGTTGCATTGGTTAAAGGCGAATGGAAAGACGATGAGCCGATATTAATTCGCATGCATTCTTCATGTGTAACCGGTGATATATTTGGTTCTATGCGTTGCGAGTGTGGCGATCAGCTACATGCATCGATGCAAATGATTGAAAAAGAAGGCAAAGGTGTTGTTGTATATCTCGATCAAGAAGGCCGAGGAATTGGTTTGATGAATAAAATTAAAGCCTATAAATTACAGGAGGCCGGAATGGATACTGTTGATGCAAATGTTCACTTAGGTTTTTCAGCCGACGAGCGTGACTATGGTGTAGGGGCTCAAATCATTCGCGATTTAGGTATTCGTAAAATGCGCTTGCTAAGCAATAATCCTGTGAAACGAGTTGGTTTAGAGGGCTATGGGTTAGAAGTAGTTGAAAATGTAAATATCGAAATAGAGCCGAATAAGCACAACGAGTATTATATGAAAACTAAGCGAGACCGAATGGGACATATCTTGCAAAAATTTAAATACGATATAGAATAGAATAGGAAGGAGTTGCGGTTTGCTGCTCCTTTTTTATTTCCAGTACTTCTTATTTACTTCCCAAACTTGTGCTTTGTAATTTTCAGTTGCTTCACACGAGATTAGTAATTTCCCTTTATCGGTAAAACAAATCGATTCTGTTTGTGCGTATCCGATGTATGAAAGGTCGATCTTTTTGGGTTGATTGAAAATATTATCTTCTGTCATGTCGAAAATCCACAGGTACGACTTGAAATCGAAATAGCCAATCAGTGCTAATTTACCATCCGAAGAAATTGATGCACCTGTTACATACATCCCAACATCAAACTTTTGAGTTGAATTTAAGGAGTAGTTACCAGCCTTTTTGGGCATAAAGTAAGCCATCGCCTGACCATTCTTCCAGTCTTTCGAAAATAGGATGAGTTTGTCTTTGTACGATGCAAAGCCTTCACAATCAAACTGTGTTGCTTTTTTTGTTGGTGCAAAAGCTTTTTGACGTTCGTATTTTAGAGAAATGATATCAGCTTTAACAACCTGATTTGCTGAGCTAGAGATGTATTTCTTATCAATCTTCAGAATTTTTAAATCTTGACGAATTCCAAAGTTGTTGCCAAAATCTCCGATGTAAATATATTCGTCATCTTGCGTTAACGATTCCCAATCAATATTCTTCACATTAGTAATTGCAACAGTAATTGCAATTTTTCCAGTTTTTGTGTTAATGGCGTATAGTTCGTTTTTACCGCCACTATCGTTGATGGTCCATAGAAAATTGTTCCAATAAATTAAACCGGAATTTTCGATCAGTTCTTCATCCAATTCTGGTATGTATTCTTTTAAAATTGCCGACTTCTTTGTGGGCTCCCCGGCAATTAATAGCTGGCTAATGAAAAGAACAATAAGAAGACTAAGAGTGAATTTCATGTTGAGTTTATTAACTTCTCAATAGTAATTAAAATTAATGGTAATCACTATTGAGAAGTTTTAAATTATTGATAATCTTCAACCGGGGCACAGGTGCAAATTAGGTTTCGATCGCCAAATGCATCGTTGATGCGCGCTACTGGAACCCAGTATTTGTTTTCTTTGATCCACTCAAGTGGGAAAGCTGCTATGCTGCGGCTGTACGAATGATTCCATTCATCGCTGATACACATCAATTGAGTATGTGGAGCATTCTTGAGAACATTGTTATCTTTGTCGGAAGCACCTGTTTCAATTGCAATTATTTCATTGTAAATTGAATTCATCATTTCGATGAAACGATCCAATTCGTGTTTCGATTCACTTTCGGTTGGCTCAACCATAAGTGTTCCATGAACCGGGAATGATAAAGTAGGAGCGTGATATCCATAATCCATCATTCGTTTGGCAATATCCAATTCTGTAATTCCAGTTTTTGCTTTGAAATGGCGGCATTCAAGAATCATTTCGTGACCCACACGATTTTTCTCTCCTGTATATAAAATTCCGTAATTATCTTGTAAATGATGTGCAATGTAGTTGGCATTTAAAATGGCAATTTCAGTTGCTTTTCGCAATCCATCTCCACCTAGCATTTTTATATAACCATAGGTAATTGGCAATACCGATGCACTTCCCCATGGAGCTGCTGATACGGCATGCAATCCAACATGTCCGTTGTTCATTACAGGATGCGATGGAAGGAAATCAACCAAATGTTTTGCAACCGCAATTGGTCCAACTCCAGGCCCACCACCACCATGAGGGATGGCAAATGTTTTGTGCAAGTTGAGGTGACAAACATCCGCTCCAATTTTACCCGGACTGGTTATTCCAACTTGGGCATTCATGTTAGCACCATCCATGTAAACTTGTCCACCGTGTTGGTGAATAATATCACAAACCTCAACTACCGATGCTTCGAAAACTCCATGAGTTGAGGGATAGGTAATCATAAGCGCAGCCAAATCGTTTTTGTGTTCTTCGGCCTTTGCTTTTAATGCTTCAACATCGATATTTCCATTCTCATCACAAGGCGTAACCACTACTTTCATGCCCGCCATTACTGCGCTTGCAGGGTTGGTTCCGTGAGCTGAAGATGGTATTAAACAAATGTTTCGATTGTTTTCGCCGCGGCTTTTATGATATTCTTGAATAACCATTAATCCGGCATATTCTCCAGCTGCACCTGAGTTCGGCATCAAACTAACGTCTTCAAAACCTGTGATTTTTGCTAAGTCTTGCTTCAATTCTTCCATCATCAACTGGTAACCCATCGCCTGGTTTTTCGGTACAAATGGGTGTATTCCGTTGAACTCGATCCAGCTTAATGGCAGCATTTCAGTTGCAGCATTCAATTTCATAGTACAAGAACCCAAGGAAATCATGGAATGCGTTAGAGAAATGTCTTTTCGCTCTAATCTTTTGATGTAGCGAGCCATTTCCGTTTCTGAACGATATTTATTGAATACGTCTAATTGTAAGAATTCACTTTTTCGTTTGAATGATTGATCCATTAATACTTCCTGAGGATAATCTTTTATTTGTGGAATGGTGCGATTTGCTGCTTTTGCAAATACTTCTAATATCCAATTGATATCTTCAACATTAGTTGTTTCATCAATACTTAAGCCAACTTCTCCATTTTTGAAGTATCGGAAATTCATTTTTAAATCAATCGACAACCATTCAATATCTTCCATTTTAACATGGCGAGGTAACTTAAAGCGGATAGTATCGAAATAAACTTTGTTTTGTTGTTGATAGCCTAGTTTTTCAATTTCTTTTTCAAGTAAACTTGCGATGGTGTGAACACGCGATGCAATTGAATAAATACCTCTTGGTCCATGATACACTGCATAGAATCCGGCCATGGTGGCCAAAAGTGCCTGTGCAGTACAAATATTTGAGGTGGCACGTTCGCGTTTAATATGTTGTTCGCGGGTTTGTAAAGCCATCCGGAGTGCACGGTTGCTTTCACTGTCGACAGAAACGCCAATGATTCTTCCCGGCATATTTCGCTTGAACGATTCTTTGGCGGCAAAGAAAGCAGCATGTGGGCCTCCATATCCCATTGGAACTCCAAATCGTTGTGAAGAACCAAAACAAATATCTGCATCCCATTCTCCTGGAGGTGTTAACAAAGCAAGACTTAATAAGTCGGCAGCGACAGCAACTTTGCATTCATTTTTATGTGCTGTTTCAACCAATTTCGAATAGTCTTCAACTGCTCCGTTGGCGTTAGGATATTGAACTATAACTCCAAAAACTTGTTCGTTGAATCCAAATTCACTAAAGTTTTGAACTTTGATTTCAATCTCGAGTGGCTCTGCTCTGGTTGTTAAAACATCTAAGGTTTGTGGCCAAATATTTTCATCTACTAAAAGAAGGTTGGCATTATTCTTTTTTTGATTTCTAGAACGACCGTTAAACATCATGATCATTGCTTCGGCTGCAGCAGTGGCTTCATCGAGTAAGGAAGCATTGGCTAATGGCAACGCAGTTAGTTCACAAACAACCGTTTGATAATTTAATAGTGCCTCCAAGCGACCTTGAGAAATTTCAGCTTGGTAAGGAGTATAGGAAGTATACCAAACCGGGTTTTCTAAAACATTGCGAAGGATAACTGCTGGAGTAATGGTATCGTAATAGCCCATTCCGATATAAGTGTTGTACACCTTATTCTTTTGTGCTAAATCATGAATTTTACGATAATATTGACGTTCAGTTAAACCGGGTCCTAGTTTTAAAGGAGCATCTAAGCGGATATTTTTGGGTACTGCTTCGTCAATTAATTGATCAATACTTGAAACGCCAATGGTCTTTAGCATTTCGTCAATTTCATATGCTCTTGGTCCAATATGGCGCCATCCGAATTTGTCGTTCTTTATCACTTTTGATAAGATTTTGAATGATTTATGATGCAAAGATAGTTTGAATTTCAATCAAAAAAATGATAAAAATTCTACTGTAAGAAAGGATTCGAAATTTTTTCTTCTCCTATGGATGTAGTCCCACCATGACCCGGATAAACAAGCACATCATCAGGAAGTTGAAATAATTTATTTTTGATTCCTGAGATCAATAATTCATAGTTTCCTCCCGGTAAATCGGTGCGACCAATGCTGCTTTTAAATAGTACATCGCCAACAATAATTTGCTTACTCTCTTGATGATACAAACAAATACTTCCGTTGGAGTGCCCCGGAACGTGGAAAATTGATAGTTTAGTGTTACCAAATTCAATCGACTCTCCTTCATTCAGCTCGATATCTGGCAGCGCTACTTCTTGCATCGGAATACCAAACATTTTTCCTTGATTGGGTGCGTTTTCGATTAAGGAGTTGTCGCCCGAATGGGCTTCCCACTTTACATTGTAAGCCGACCGGCATTTTTGAATACCCATGATATGATCGAAATGACTATGTGTATTCACAATTTTAACAACCTCTAAGTCGTTTGCTTTGATGAAGTCATCGATTTTTGAGAATTCTGCATCGTTAAAGCAACCGGGGTCAATAATTATGCATTGTTTTGTTTCGTCGTACACCACAAAGGTATTTTCCATTATCGGATTGCAGACAAAAGTTTCAATTTTCATTCTTTGTTTTTTAGGCCAAAATGCGGCGTGTTTATAAGAAGTAATGTTTTTTACATGATTTTGTTTTCGGAAATATTAAATACAAATCATTCGGTGTTGTTTGTGCCTGATAATAAGGGGACAAACGAAAAAGTTCCATAGCTTTTATGTTCGAATTCATGTTCGCTCTTTCTTGTAATAACGGTCATTTCTTGTTTGGCACCAGAATCAACCGGAATTACCAATTTTGCCCCTATTTTTAATTGATGCTTTAATGGTTCAGGAATGAATGGGGCACCAGCGGTTACTACAATTCCATCGAATGGACCATAGGTTGGTAGACCTTTATAACCATCGCCGTAAAAAAATTGTGGTCGATATCCGAGTGTTGGCAAAAAGCTTTGGGTTTTATGATACAATTCTTGTTGGCGTTCGATTGTAAAAACACGAGCTCCCATTTCAATCAACACTGCAGCTTGATAGCCCGAACCGGTACCTACTTCAAGAATTTTTGAATGTGCTGTGATTTCTAATTTTTCGGATTGAAAAGCGACCGTGTAAGGTTGTGAAATTGTTTGTCCGGCGCCAATTGGAAATGCTTTGTCTTTGTAAGCGAATTGCACAAAACTACTTTCCATAAATAAATGGCGTGGTACTTTCCCAATGGCTTCGAGCACCCTTTCATCAGTAATACCTTTGGTTTTTATTTCTTCCACCAATCGCTGACGCAACCCTTTATGTCGAAATGTATCTTGTATCATGTGTTTAATCTTTCATGCGCATATTAATTGTTTTTAAGTCACATTTTTTAAAAATAATGCAACAAATGAAGAATTCAAATGCGATCAAGATTTTATTTTATTGTGATTAAAGAACCTCAAAGGTCAATAATATGTAAATTTTACTTTAAACTAAGATTAAAAAAAAGTAGTTTTGCGCGCAATAAAGGGAGCTTTAGTACGTTAACAAAGTTACAACAATTGAAATTGTTGTGACCTAACCGATTTAACCTGAAATGAATAAAGGGAAACAGGTATTTAAATATATGTTTTTCGATGGGCTAATGTCTGCATTAGCATGGGCATTATTTTTTCTATATCGAAAAATATTTTTGGAAGCTGGGGGATTTGATAAAATTCAAAGTGTTCGATTAGATTCTAATTTTTGGATTGCTTTAGTGGCAATCCCAACTTTTTGGATTTTGTTTTATTACATATCTGGATTCTATTATAATATATATCGTCGATCTAGATTAATTGATTTAGGTCAAACAATCTATACTAGTTTAATTGGTGTAGTAATTATTTTCTTCACCTTATTGTTAGATGATTCGATTACAAGTTACAAGAATTACTATCAGCTGTTTTTTACATTGCTTGGTCTTCATTTCGTGTTAACCTACATCCCAAGGTTAATTTTATCAACAAATACAATTCATAAAGTTCATAATCGTAAAATTGGTTTCAATACCTTAATTATTGGAAGCAATGAGCGTGCAGTGAATATGTACAAAGAAATGACTGAGGAGAAAAGACCTTCAGGAAATATCTTTGTTGGTTTTGTAAAGGTTGATGATAAAGATGATTTATTGTTAGAAGAATTTTTACCTCTGTTGGGTAATATTGATGATATTCCGCATTTAATTGATGAAAATGGGATTGAAGAAATAATAATGGCAATCGAAACTTCAGAACACCGTAAACTACAAGAAATTATTGGGATTCTTGATTATCGTGGTGTTACTGTTAAAGGGATTCCAGATATGTATGATATACTTTCGGGTACGGTGAAAACCAATACCATTTATATGAGCCCTCTGGTGAAAATTTCGAACGGAATTATGCCGGTGTGGGAAGAAAACGTAAAGCGAGTAATTGATATTTTATTTTCGGTAATCGCTTTAATCTTGTCTTTAATTTTATTGCCATTTGTGATCATTGGTATAAAATCGTCATCGAAGGGGCCATTGCTCTATTCTCAGAAACGAGTTGGTCGCTATGGCAAAGAATTTACGATTTACAAATTTCGGAGCATGAGAACCGATGCTGAAATTTCGGGGCCAGCACTTTCTTCAACAAACGATCCGCGTATTACCAAGTTTGGATTGTTTATGCGCAAAACTCATATCGACGAAATACCACAGTTTTTTAATGTAATTCGTGGAGACATGTCGTTAGTTGGGCCACGACCAGAAAGACAGCATTATATCAATGAGATTAAAAAGCGTGCCCCGCATTATATTCAATTGCAGCGTATCCGTCCGGGAATTACTTCTTGGGGGCAGGTAAAGTATGGTTATGCATCTAACGTGCCACAGATGATCGAGCGTTTACCTTACGATATTATCTATTTGAAGAATATCTCTATCTATCTCGATTTTAAGATTTTGATTTATACAGTATTGAATGTTTTCCAAGCAAAAGGGAAATAAGAGATTCACCTAAAATTATTTCATTATCGAAACAAACTTTTCAAATAGGAAATTGAATTTGTAAAGAATTTTGGTTTTAGATAGGTATGATTTAAACTTCTCCTCGTTCAATCATCAATACAATTTGTTCAATAACAAAGTGTTTGTACGCCGGATCGTAATCATCCTTTAAGTCGTTGCCAAAAATGCGGGCAATTCCTTGCCAAAACAAGGCAGGTAAGCTTCCACGCAATTCTTTAATCAGCTCGTACGATGTTTCGCCTGTTTCTCGATCAATTAAAAGCATGAGATATCGACCTTCAGAAATCGATAATTTACGTAAGCTCCCTTCATATTCTTCAAAAAGTGCTTTCTCAACTTTTCTTACATATTTTTTTTTTTCACGCTCGTCTTCAATATTCACAAATTTTTTATTGTAAATTTCAATTTCGGCTGCTGCTGCTTTTGCAAACGGATATACTTTTTTAATTTTTCTGATTAATCGAGTATATCTTTTATAAGTCATTTTTCGTGCAACACGCGGATATACTGATATTTCTTCAAGGCGTTTGTAGATAATTGAGTCACTATTAGCTGGAAGCGAATCGATTTCGCTCTGGCCAAATCCAATGATTGGGAAAAAAAGTAGTATGAAAAGTAACTTCTTCACTAAAAAATGGAACAATTTAGATTCAAAAATAAAAAATTGATTTGCAATAATACACTAACATAGCAAAAACTATAGGATTAATGCTTTCAGATGATGTCTTTTACTAAAATCATACCAAAAAAAGTCATAATTGAATCGAATAATTTATTCTAGATTTGTAACAACCAATTACGCGAAAATATGAAATCAGTAAATATAAACTCAGAAGTTGGACGCTTACGCCAAGTCATTGTACATCAGCCTGGTCCTGAAGTGGAGAAAATGACTCCTGAGAATGCAGAAAAGGCACTTTACAGCGATATTTTAAATGGGAAAGTCGCATTAAACGAATACCAGCAGTTTAAAGGTGTTTTGGATCGATATTGCACAACCTATGAGGTAAAAGATTTATTAACTGAAATTTTAGGTGACAAAAAAGTAAAGAAAGAACTGATCACAACCATTTGTCAAAACGAAAATGTATCGGAGTTAATAAAAGAGTTAATAGAATTAGACGATCAGGAAACTTCGCGGCAATTGATTGAAGGTGTTGAAATTAAGCGCGATAATCTTACAAAATACCTTTCCGATGAACGCTACAGTTTATTGCCACTGCACAACTTTTTCTTTACTCGAGATTCTTCCATGACTTTGTACAACAAAGTCCTGATTGGTAAAATGGCAAGTAATGTTCGCATGAGAGAGTCGTTGATCATGAATGCTATTTTTAAAAATAGTGAACATTTTAAAGCCAAAACTATCAATCCGAATGTAATCTCGAATTCAAAGAAAATTACCATTGAAGGAGGAGATGTGTTAGTCGCTCGCGAAGATGTACTTCTTATTGGTACTGGGATGCGAACTTCAACAGCAGGCATCGACTTTATCATCGAAGCAGTTAAGGAGATGAAAAAAGAACGACAAGTAATAATTGCCCAAGAGTTACCTTCTTCTCCCGAATCTTTCATCCACTTAGATATGGTTTTTACTTTACTTGATAAAGATACCTGCATGGTATATGAACCATTAATACTACAAACCAATAAATATCGTACCATCAAAATAATCATCGAAAATGGTGAGGTACAATCAATCGATACCGAAATAAATTTGGTTGAAGCATTAAAAAGTGTCGGAATGCCACTTAATGTTGTAAAATGTGGAGATCATGATTTGTGGAATCAAGAACGCGAACAATGGCATAGTGGGGCTAATTTTTTAGCTGTGGCTCCTGGAGTTGTTATTGGTTACGAACGAAATGTTCATACCATAGATGCATTGGCGAAAAATGGCTACCAAGTGATTAAAGCAAGCGATGTTATAAAATTAGTCGAATCGGAATTGCCAATGTCCAAAACCGTGATCACGATCGAAGGATCGGAGCTTGCACGCGGAGGTGGAGGCGCACGTTGTATGAGCATGCCAGTAACTCGTGATAAAATTGAATTCTAATATGCGAAAATTAAAAAACAGCGAATTAAAAAGGATTGATATTCAAACTTTTAAAGCGCAAGATAAAACACCAATTATTGTGGTGTTAGATAATATTCGAAGTGGTAATAATATAGGCTCTGTATTTCGTACTTCCGATGGACTATTGATTCAGGCAATTTATTTGTGTGGTTATACGGCCACTCCTCCGAATAAAGAAATACAGAAAACAGCACTCGATGCTGATAAATCGGTTCATTGGGAATATTTCGATAAAACTGAACAAGCCATTGAAAAGCTAAAAGCAGATGGCTATAAAGTTTATGCAGCAGAACAAGTAAACGAAAGTATCATGCTGCCCGATTTTCAAGCATCAACTAATCATCCGGTGGCAGTTGTTTTCGGAAACGAAGTAAAAGGGGTGCAGCAAAAAGTAGTTGATTTATGCGATGGGGCTATCGAAATTCCACAGTTTGGAACCAAGCATTCTTTTAATATCTCAGTAAGTGCAGGCATTATTTTGTGGTACTTGTTTTCTAAAATGAAATACAACAAATAATCTCTACTTTATTATAAATTGTTGTAGTCGAATTTGCTTAGATAAAGAAATTCTTTGTAAATTGAAGGTTGACTAATCTGCCAACCATGAATGAAGAATTTTTGCAATATGTATGGAAACATCAATTGTTTTCAACTTCAAATATAAAAACTACTAAGGGCCTCTCATTTGAAGTTCTAAGGTCGGGAGAATGGAATTATGATGCTGGACCCGATTTTTTTAATGCACGAATCAAACTAGAAGGTACCATCTGGGCCGGAAATATTGAAATTCATATTAAAAGTTCCGATTGGGAGCAGCACAAACATAATTTAGATCCGGCATACAATAATGTGATATTGCATGTTGTTTACGAGCACGACCTTGAGGCCTTCAACCAAGCAGGAAACATGCTTCCTGTTTTTTTGATAAAGCCAAATCAAAATGCACTTGAAAATTATGAAAAGCTGCTGTCGGCTCCCCAATGGCCTGCATGCTACGAAACAATATCAGAAATCAATCCAATTTATATTTCGCTGGCTTTACAAGCATTGGTCGTTGAACGATTAGAGGCAAAAATTCGTCCGATTGAGAAGCTTTTATCAGACAATAAAAATAATTGGAACGAAACTTTTTATCAGGTTCTGGCGGGCGGATTTGGTTTTAAAATAAACACTTTGCCGTTTGAAATGCTTGCAAGGTCGTTACCATTAAGTGTTTTGCAGAAACATAAAAGCAACCTGTTTCAAATCGAAGCCTTATTGTTTGGTCAAGCAGGTATGTTGAATAAGCAGTTGCTTGGCGACGATTATTTTCTTTCGCTAAGAACAGAGTATAGTCATTTGGCGAACAAGTTCAACTTACACGGAAATGAATATCATCTTTGGAAATTTTTACGATTACGACCGTCTAACTTTCCAACGATTAGAATTGCCCAATTTGCAAATTTGGTTTATAAATCATCAGCGCTGCTTTCAAAAGTGATTGAAGCTGAGCGATTAAATGATTTAATTCAATTTTTTGAAATAGAAGCATCTTCCTATTGGGACATCCATTATAATTTTGATCACACAGCACCGAAACAAAAGAAACGGTTTGGTATGTCGTCTGTAAAAGTATTGATAATTAATACAGTAATTCCATTTCTCTATGTGTATGGAGAAAAGAATAATCGACCGAACCTAAAAGACCGATCTTTTCAATTTTTAGAACAACTTTCGGCCGAACAAAATAGCACCACACGAAGATGGAATGAACTTGGTATAAATCCACTGAATGCCGCTGATTCGCAAGCGTTAATTCAACTAAAAAATGTATATTGTGAAAGTAAAAAATGTTTAAATTGTAAAATCGGAACAAAAGTAATCAATCGGTGAACAGATTTCATAAACAGTCGTCAAGAACTATTCGAACAGGTATTGTTTTATTGACCTTGATGATGGTAGGTGGAACTATCGGATTTAAATATATCGAGGATTATCGTTGGGTCGATTCATTTTACATGACAATCATAACCATCTCAACAGTTGGTTTTGGCGAAGTGAAAAGACTTTCAGATGCCGGGCATATCTTTACTTCAGTTTTAATTATCTTTAGTTTAAGTAGTTTAGCATATGTTGGATATTTGGCTCGGTTTATTTTTGATGGTGATTTTTTAAAATATTACAGAAGCATAAGAGTGGAAAATCGAATTCAAAGATTATACAACCATATAATTATTTGTGGTTACGGGAGAATTGGAGAGCAGGTTAGTAAAGAACTTGGTTCGCATGATGCATCATGTGTTGTGATTGATAATCGCGAATCTGTTTTCGATCGACTTGATAAAGAGCAACCTGAAATAATGTATATCGAAGGTGATGCAACGCACGAAGAGGTATTGCTGAGAGCTGGCGTGGAAAGGGCTAAAGCATTGATTGCAACAACTCCTAGTGATGCCGATAATGTTTTTGTGGTTTTAACTGCTCGTAGTTTAAATCCAAAATTAAAGATAATTAGTAGAGCCGTTAACAAACACTCCGATGAAAAACTAAAACGTGCCGGCGCCGACAATGTAATTATGCCCGAAATTATTGGAGGGCAACGAATGGCTAAACTTATTGCACAGCCCGATGTGGTTGAATTTCTCGAATATATTATGTTGCAGCAAGCCAAAGAGGTGAGTATGGAAGAAATCAAATGCGGAAACATGGCGAATTGTTTTAAAGATAAGTCGATGACACATTTGAAACAAAGCGATATTTCTGGCACAAATGTTATTGGGGTGAAAGACAAGAACGGACAATATCATTTTAACCCGGGTTCTGATTATTTGCTCAATGTCGATGATTGCATATTTGTATTGGGATCTCCCGAACAGTTATACATTTTTAGAAAGACTTTAGAAGAAGGGCGATGAGTTCGAGAGACTATCTAGTAGATTATTTTAGGCAGCTTGGAGAAGTTCTGGCAGCAATATTTGAGAAACGAAAAAGTGCAAAACACAATGATGCTATCAATGTTATAAATAAGGCATTAGATGGCTGGCTGAAAATCGATTCTAAAAAGTTTGAAGACTATAATCCAGAGGAAATTGACACCTTAATTCAGTATCCTCCACATGATTTAGAACATGAAAAAACAATTTCTGAATTATTCTATCAAAAATTCCTTACCTTTCGTGAAATGAAGCAGGATGAAAAGGCTTTGCTAGCCGCAAAAAATGCTGCGTATTTATTTAAAAAAATTGAAAAGTTAACAGAAAACTATTCTTTTGAAGTTGAACAACGAATTATTCAACTTCAAGATTATATTTCTGGGGCCAATAACAAGTGAAATAGTTAAAAATCAGTTCTTTTATTTATTGATTTTAAGAAATTTAATTACTTTTGCGGAGCTTTTGAAGCAAGTAAAGCTTTAATGTAACGCAGTTTCCATCGAACACGAATGCTGCTGTGTTGTAATCGAATGTTTTAACTTATTAAAAATTAAAGAATTATGTATTTAGATTCTACAAAGAAAAAAGAGTTTTTCGCAAAGTATGGTAATGGTGAAGCAGATACTGGTAGTCCTGAAGGTCAAATTGCACTTTTCTCATTCCGTATCTCACACTTAACAGAGCACTTGAAAAAGAACAAAAAAGATTATGGAACAAAACGTGCTTTGGTTACTATGGTAGGTAAACGTCGTCGTTTATTAGATTATTTAAAGAAAAACGACATTGAGCGTTACCGTTCAATTATTAAAGAATTAAAATTACGTAGATAATTTTCTTAAAAGAGGCAATTGAAAAATTGCCTTTTTTTAAATGTTATACGCCCCGCCCAATTTTGTATAATCTGAGATTAAATTAAACAAGTATTATGATTAATGCTATTGAAAAAGTAATAGACCTGGGAGATGGAAGATCCATCACCATTGAAACAGGTAAATTAGCAAAGCAAGCAGATGGTGCAGTTGTTGTAAAAAGCGGTGGTACTATGTTGCTCGCAACAATCGTTTCGGCTAAAGAAGCCAAAGAAGGTGTCGACTTCATGCCTGTGACTGTTGATTACCGTGAAAAATTTGCAGCAGCAGGACGTTTCCCTGGAGGATTCTTAAAGCGCGAAGCTCGTCCTTCTGACGACGAGATTCTAGTTGCACGATTAGTAGATAGAGCGCTACGCCCTCTATTCCCAAGCGATTACCACGCCGATACTGTGGTAATGATTTCATTGATTTCATCAGATCGAGAAACAATGCCCGATTCGTTAGCTGGGTTAGCCGCTTCGGCCGCAATTGCAGTTTCAGACGTTCCTTTCGAAGCGCATATTTCTGAAGCACGCGTTGCTCGTATCGATGGTAATTTTATTATCAATCCAACCTATTCTGAATTAGCCAAAGCTGATATCGACATTATGGTCGGTGCAACCTATGATAATATCATGATGGTTGAAGGTGAAATGGACGAAGTTTCAGAGGCCGAAATGTTAGAAGCAATTAAATTTGCTCACGAAGCGATCAAAGCTCAATGTAAAGTTCAAGAAGAGTTAGCTGCAGAAGTTGGAGTAACAAAACGTGAATACAATCACGAAAACAACGATGCAGAGTTAGCAGCAAAAGTTGAAGCCGATTTGTACGAAAAATGTTACAATCATGCAAACCAACAATTGGCCGACAAACACAAACGTTCTGAAGGTTTCAAAATTATTATTGATGAATATCTTGAAACTTACAAAGCCGAGAATGCTGACAACGAAGAAATTGATTTAGACTTAAACATTGGTTTAATTAAAAAATATTATCACGACGTAGAGAAAAAAGCAATGCGCCGTATGATTTTGGACGAAGGACATCGTTTAGACGGTCGAAGTACTACCGAAATTCGCCCTATCTGGGGTGAGGTAGATTACCTTCCAGGATCTCATGGTTCTGCAATCTTCACACGTGGAGAAACTCAATCGCTTACCTCTTGTACTTTAGGTACAAAAATGGATGAGAAAATTATTGACCAAGTAAACATCCAAGGAACCGAACGTTTCTTATTACATTATAACTTCCCAGGTTTTAGTACCGGTGAAGCAAAAGCACCTCGTGGATTGAGTCGTCGTGAAATTGGACACGGAAACTTGGCGCACAGAGCGCTTAAGAAAATGATTCCTGAAGATTACCCTTACATTGTTCGTGTTGTTTCTGATATTTTAGAATCAAACGGTTCATCATCGATGGCAACAGTTTGTGCAGGTACAATGGCAATGATGGATACTGGTGTGAAAATCAAAAAACCGGTAACTGGTATTGCTATGGGATTAATTGCTGATACCGAGAAATTCGCAGTACTTTCTGATATTTTAGGAGACGAAGATCATTTAGGTGATATGGACTTTAAAGTAACAGGTACCGTTGATGGTATTACTGCTACACAAATGGATATTAAAGTTGACGGACTTTCATACGAAATTTTAGAGCAAGCATTGAATCAGGCTCGCGACGGACGCTTACACATTATGGATAAAGTAATGGAAGTGATTTCTGAACCTCGTCCTGAATTTAAAAACAATGTTCCTCGAATTGAAGTATTGCAAATTCCGAAGGACATGATAGGCGCTGTAATTGGACCTGGTGGAAAAGTAATCCAGCAAATCCAAGCCGATACCGAAACAACGATTGCAATTGAAGAGGTTGAAGATTATGGCCTTGTTCAAATTTCAGCAACTAATGGCGACGCAATTGAAGCTGCTTTAGCTCGTGTGAAAGGTATTATTGCAATTCCTGAAGTAGGAGAAATTTACAAAGGAAAAGTAAAATCAATTGTTGCATTTGGTGCATTCATCGAAATTCTTCCTGGAAAAGACGGATTGCTTCATGTTTCTGAAATTGCATGGGAACGTGTTGAAAAAGCCGAAGATTTCTTGAAAGAGGGAGATGAAGTAGAAGTGAAATTAATTGGCGTTGATGAGAAGACTGGCAAATTGAAACTTTCGAGAAAAGCGATGTTGCCAAAACCAGAAGGTTATGTTGAGCCAAAACGTCGCGAGAATAGCGATCGCGACCGCAACCGCGGTGGAAGAGATGGGAATCGTCGATTCAATAACGATCGTAGAGGAAACGACCGTCGAAGTGGTGACCGTGATCGCAAACCAAGTAGAGATTAATTCTTTAGCTAGATATAGAAAAGGAAAGGATGGCCAATTGGTCATCCTTTTTTTATACTTTATAAACTACTTCTAGTTTATTTATTGAATTTTAACCTTTCCTACATTTTCTTGCACCAGCCATTTGCGGGCGTCATTTTCTGCAGCCGAAATATTGCAATTGATAAAATCTACTTCATCGGTATGTCGAATATAAAAAGCATAGGCATTGGTGTTTCCAAACTTGCTTCCTTCAGGATATTTGCCATCGTATTCCATCACTGTTTGATTGTTTTTTTGAATTCCGCCTTTGAGTTCAAAGTTGAGGTTTTCAAAAGTGACATTTTGAATGTTGTGTCCTTTGATTCCTGTAATTATTGAAGGATATTGTTTGGTAAAATCTTTTCCGCTAATATTCTTAAAATGAATGTTTGAAATGCTTCCTATCCGAGGATTTCGACCAGGAACATTTCTTTTACGGTCGGCCAATAAAACAAATATTGCCTGCCCAGAGTTAACGATTTCGCAATTGCTGATGTTGATATTGTCAATCACCGCACCATCCATCGACTCGAGAACCAGTGCTGAATTTTGAAAAGCATTTTGTAGTTTCAGCCCAGACACATCAAAGTTCATAAAGCTACCCAAACCATCGGTTCCAAGTTTGAAGCAATTACCCGCCTTTACATTTAATTTGTCAATTTCACAATTTCGAACTACCACGTTTTTACATCCATATTCACTACCGCTTTTAAAACAGATGCCATCGTCTTCCGATTTGATATTGCAATCTTCAATCCAAACATTGTGGCAATCTACAATGTCAATTCCATCGCGATTGGGCGTTAAGTTTCCGGTATGCACCTTTATGTTTTTGATGACAATACTATCTGATTCAATGTAAACTTGCGTCCAACAAGCAGGATCAACCATCGTAATATTAGAAATGGTAATGTTTTTTGATCCTACAAAAGCTAAAATTGAAGGACGGTCTTTTTCTGTTCCCATCTCTTTTACATACATCCATGGCTCGTAATCTCCCTGCCCATCGATTAATCCTTTCCCGGAAATAGTTACGTTTTGAACATGGTTTCCATAAATCAAACGACGCTGGCAATCTTGCAGCATTCTGTTCGGAAAATTCGTTTCAATTAAATGATGTGGATAGGCTTCTTCTGCATCCGATTGAATGCCTAAAATTGTAGCTGCAGAATCGATTTGTATTGTCATATTACTCCCCAGCATTAATTGTCCGGTTAAAAAGGTTCCTTCAGGAAAAAGCACTGTACCGTTGTTTCCATTACAAGCATCAATTGCTTTTTGAATGGCAATTTGATCATTGGTTATTCCATCGCCTTTGGCGCCAAAGTCATAAACATTGTAGATTTTGTTTTTCGAGCTGGTACATTGGGTAAAGGCAAAAATTATAAGAATTAGATAATAATTTTTCATGTTAAATTGAGATTTTTGACTTAAGGTCTGAAAATAGTGATTAAATATTAGTTTTCATAGCTTTTTTGTTGTCCCAGAAATGTTTCAGATTGAAGAAGATATGATATTTATAATGATGAAAGTTTTTTGAAAAGATTATTTTTGCGAGCAAAACCAATACACAATTAAGAATGACAGTTTTAGGTACACCATATTCCCAATCGGCAGTGAAAGTTATGATGCTTGGTTCGGGAGAATTAGGTAAAGAAGTGGTGATCGAATTTCAGCGTTATAGCGTTGAGGTGATTGCGGTTGATCGCTATGAAAATGCTCCGGCCATGCAGGTCGCACATCGCTCATATGCGATAAATATGCAAGATAAGGTTGCTTTACGAGAGGTAATTGAAAAGGAGCGACCTACTTATATTGTTCCCGAAGTAGAAGCAATCGCGACTGATTTGTTGGTCGATTTAGAGCAAGAAGGATTCAATGTAATCCCTACTGCAAAGGCCACTTTGTTAACAATGAATCGTGAAGGAATTCGTACCCTTGCGGCAGAAGATTTAGGTGTAAAAACATCGGATTATCGATTTGCTGGAGCACTTGAAGAATACAAAGCTGCTGTGCAAGCAGTAGGAATGCCTTGCGTTATAAAACCAGTAATGAGTTCTTCTGGTAAAGGACAAAGTACCGTGAAATCAGAAGCAGATATTGAAAAGGCCTGGAATTATGCAAAAGAGGGTGCTCGGGGTTCAGGTGGACGAGTGATTATTGAAGGTTTTGTTGATTTCGATTATGAAATTACATTGTTAACAGTAAAACATAAAGATGGTGTTTCGTTTTGTGCCCCTATTGGTCACCGTCAGGAAAATGGCGATTACCAAGAGTCGTGGCAGCCACAAGCAATGAGCCAAGCTGCATTAGAGGAAGCCAAACGAATTGCTGAAGCTGTGGTAAATGCCTTGGGGGGACGAGGAATATTTGGTGTAGAATTCTTTATTAAAGGTGATGTCGTTTATTTTAGTGAGTTGTCGCCTCGCCCACATGATACCGGAATGGTTACGATGATTTCGCAAAATCTTTCAGAATTTGCCTTGCATGTTCGAGCAATTTTAGGATTGCCAATCCCAAATATTACTTTGTATGGTCCTGCTGCCTCAAGTGTGATTTTAGCACACGGAACATCAAATAATATCAAGTATCTGAATATTGAAAATGCATTGACAGAGCTTGATACGCAAGTTCGTTTATTTGGAAAGCCGGATTTGGATGGTGAACGAAGAATGGGCGTATGTTTGGCTTTAGGAAAAGATATTGATGAAGCACGTGTCAAGGCAAATAGGGCTTCAGGACAGATTGAAATTGAAATTTAGAATAAATTATTCTTGATAAATAAAAAAGCGGGTTGTTCTTTGCAAACCGCTTTTATTTTTTCCTTTGGTAATGGTTTTGAACGATTTGTTTTAAGAATACTTTTGATTCAATCAGCTCAAAATTTATGTGCTCTGGTAATTCTTCAAATAGTTTCGTACCACCACCCAATAAAATTGGCATGGTAGTGATGATCATTTCATCAATTAGATCTTCTTTTAAAAAATTTTGAATGGTACCACCTCCATCAATGTATAATCTTTTGTAACTTTTCTGATTTAGTTCTTTCAATAGCTTTTTAAGTGAGCCATTAACTAATTCAACTTTGCTTTTAAGCTGTTGCTCAATCTTTTGGAGCGTATTACTTAGAACAAAAACAGGAAGCTCATAAGGCCATTCAATATCGAAGCTGCAAACTGTTTCAAAGGTTTTTCGGCCCATTATAATTGCATCTGTATTGCTTATGAAGTTAGTATAGCCCATATCGATATTTTGTGGATTTGGAATTGCTTGCAACCAATCTAAACTGCCATTTTTATCAGCAATATAACCATCGATGCTTGTGGCAATAAATACGCTGTTTTTAATTTGCATTGCTACTTATTTTATTCCGTTTAGATATTTTTCTAACATGGTATAGCCATCTTCGGCAAGTTGATTTCTATCTTCAGGATTATTTTTATCCAAGTTGTTTTGATCTTCCCAATGATCGGGCATGCCATCATGGTCGGTATCAGCTGGAGCAGGCATGCTTTTTAGTTCTGGCCATCCTCCAACATCATTTTGTGAATCAATGATCCCACAAACAATTGATTGATCAGCAACTTTCCGATCTCTTTTGTAGCTGATCCCGTCGTATGTAGCGGTTTCGTTTTTCACTTCTTTTAAAATTCGCTCATCGATTGGATCTCTTTTGGGCAGAATCGTTCCTGCGTTTTCTAATACAGCTTTGTAGGCTTTTTTTGCAGTTTGTTCTTTAATAGGCATAGAGGGCCATGCCTTTTGCAATTTGATTTTATCCAGTGGCAATTCGGTTTGAACGCCGCCATCCCAATTGTTTTTTGTTACTTGTTTGTTTCCTTCCATTAAATTTCCATCGATGAACCACATTCCATAATCTTCCTCATTTCGGAATGAAGGATTGGCAATTCGATAACTTACTTTTCCGGGTTGGGTTGCCGGTCCGGGCTTATAGTAATTATTTACAATGTTGAGATTTGAAAATACGAATCGATCACTTCTATTTTGTTTTTTTTCGCCTCCATACAAACTTTGAAATCCCCAATTGTAAATTACATTATTTCGAAAATCAGTATTTCCTGAACCAGAAGCCATACGAGGATTTCGACTAGAATGATGCGCTAATAAATTGTGATGATAAGTACTGTAGTTGCTTCCCCAAATACCGCCGTATCCATGCGCGCCTTTTTCGTGATTTGACTGGCACATACTTTCTGAAATAATACACCACTGTACGCTGATGCTGTCGCAATGATAAATCGACATGCATTCGTCAACACTCCAGCTGGTCGACAAATGATCGAGGATAAGATTTTTGGAATATCTGCTTGATATTGCATCGTAAGCACTGCCCGATTCGTCACCCAATCGAACTCTTAAATAGCGAATAATCACATGGTCAGCATCAATTCTGATTGGATATTTTCGGATGGTGATTCCATCACCTGGAGCAGTTTGTCCGGCAATGGTTATATATGGATTTCTTATTGTTAGCGGGCTTTCAAGAGTAATTGTTCCCGATAATCTAAAAATTACTGTTCGTGCTCCTTCTGCTTCAACTGCAGCTCTTAAGCTTCCTTCTCCACGATCGTTTAAGTTGGATACTTCGTAAACAGAACCTCCTCTGCCACCTTTTGAGTATTTTCCATATCCTTCGGCGGTAGGGAAAGCCAATTGTTGCGCTGATAAATTAAAGATTGAAAGGATGGTAATAAATGTGGCAAAGAAATATCGTTTCATAACAGTTAGTTTATACTTCCAAGATTATAGGCTTAAAGGTACAAACTAGCTGTTGATATTGATAAGCTTATTTAAGATTAAACTGATTTATTGCTGCATGACATGAAGGGGATCCTTCAAATTCAGAAAAATATTGATTGATTAATTCATAAAGTGCCGGATCGTAAGTTTTTAATTCGGCTCTTGTATTCACCTGATTGTGTTTCCCATCGGGTTTTTCAACTTCGGCATTTACATTGAACCAATTTTGAATTCCCTCAGCCCAATATTCATAGATATTGGTTTTTGCATAGGTGTTTTTATATTTTCCATCGGTAATCGCTTTGTCTAACAGACTTTGAAGTTGTGTGTTAAAAGTGGTATCGATTGGTAAAATGCCGATGGAATGAACCGCATGAGCAAATTCGTGAATTAGAATATCTTCTGCATGATACTTGTCGATTTGATAGCAAAGCAGATTTTCTTCGGCACAAGTTGTTAATGGTGTTTGCAAGTCGCCGCCTAAACCGCGTGCACGCAAATCCCAATTCAATGTAGTGTCGTTTACTAAATGAGCGTGTTCAGGAATATCAGTTGTTCCTTCGTAACGAGCCATCACACCAACGCGAGCACCTGCTTTTTGCATTTGTTCTAGATTCTTTTTAGGCAAGTCGTTGGTCATGAATTTTACAATTGTCCAGGCGCGTACCATGGCTGAGTCGGGAACTTTTGCAGAGCTAATGATCGGAATTCCATTCGCATCGATGTATTTTTTATAAAACACATCGAGATTAAGCTCTGATGGTGGTTTTGTAATTACAGGAACTTCTTCTTGTGCATGCAATTGAATTGATGTTGAAATCAATAAAACAATTGCGATGAATGTGTATTGAATAAGATTTTTCATTCTTAATTATTTGTTCCAGTTAGGGGTTGATCCATTTAAAAGATGCTTTACAAAGAAATCGCGACGTTTGCGTTCGCCATAGGTTCCACCTAAGGTGTGTTTGGCGCCCGGTAAAACTACCAATTCGAAATCTTTATTTGCTTTTATCAGTGCATCGGCCAATTGCATGGTACTTGCTGGGTCAACATTGTCGTCTAACTCGCCAACAATGAGCATTAAATTTCCTTGCAATTTTGCTGCATTTTCGATGTTCGAATTCTCTGCATAGTGTTTTCCAATCGGGTAGCCCATGAATTGTTCGTTCCACCAGATTTTGTCCATACGATTGTCGTGGCAACCACAAGATGAAACAGCCACATCGTAAAATTCAGGATGGAATAATAATGCAGCAGTTGAACTTTGCCCACCTGCTGAGCCACCATAAATCCCGACTCTAGAAATGTCCATGAAGCTTCTTGTTTTGGCTGCTTCTTTCATCCATTTGATACGATCGGGAAAACCGGCGTCTTTAATATTTTGAAAACAAACATCGTGAAATGCTTTTGAGCGCAGAGAAGTTCCCATGCCATCAATCTGAACAATGATGAAACCAAGCTCTGCAAGTCCTGAAAAGTTCCAGTGATTGGGCGTGAAGTTTTTAGAAACGAATGCCGAATGAGGTCCAGCATAAATGTATTCAACTACCGGATATTTTTTGTTTGGATCGAAATTGCTTGGGTAATAAATGTTACCATAAATATTGGTGGAGTCGTCGCGACCTTTGGCGACAAAAACTTCGGGCATTTTCCATCCTGCTTTTACTAATTCTGAAATGTCTGCTTTTGCAAGTTCAAGTAAAATAGTACCATCAACTCCACTTCTTAAAACTGAAGTTGGAGGCGTAGTTGGAGTTGAGTAAGTATCTACTAAAAACTGTTTGTTGTGTGATAGCTTCGCAGAGTGGTTTTGTTGTTCAGGAGTTAAATCGACCAAATTTGAACCATCGAAGTTGATTTTACAATAATGAACATTATAAGGATCTTCTTCGGGGTTTAACCCTCCAGCTTCGAAATAAATCGTTCTGTTTTCTTCATCGATGCTATCCACCCCACGAACTACCCAATTTCCTTTGGTGATCTGATTTTTTACTTTGCCAGTGTTGGCATCAATCAAATATATGTGATTCCAACCATCGCGTTCCGACATCCAAATGATTTCCTTGGTATCGTTGAGATCATATCGATAATGTTTACTGCTATAATCGATAAAGGTTTCGCTTTTGTCTTCTACTAAAATTTTGGTTTCCCCCGAAGTCGCATTTACTTCAACAACCTGAAAAAGCTGATGTCCACGTTGGTTAAATTCAAAAGTGAATGCTTCACTATCGGGCCACCATTTTATTTTATACAAACTAAATTGATGTTCAAATGGCTCAGTATTGATTTCTATTTTTAGCTTTGATTCAATGTCGAAAAGCGAAGGACGACGAATTGGAAGGACATCGCCGGGTTTTAAGTATTCTACTTCTTTTAAAATGGGCTGCAATTGCGAGTCAGGAGACGATTCCATGAATTTGATGAATCGCTTTTTATTCATTTGGTATTTATTCACTGCAATTTTTTTCGAATCGGGCGACCAGTTGATGTATGCTGAATAGTAATTGGCAGGAGCACCATCAAAGCTTAGTTGGTATTCTTTTTCTGATTCATTGTTCTTGATGTAAAGGTTGTATTCTTTGATGTAGGCCGTCCAATTTCCGTCGGGAGAATCAACCGGTCTACCATGATCTTCGTCATCTGCAATTCCCCAATGTCTTCTTTCTTTTTCTGCTCGAACTTTCCGAAGTTTCTCAATTTTGTTTTTTGAAATATTGTATTTCCAATTGTAACCATCGTGTACAAAGTCTACCGATTTTAGATCCTCGTCGAACTTTAATTTACTAATTTTTAGTTGGTAGGGTTTCAATTCTGAACCATTTTCTTCGTTCAATAATTTACAAAGTTTTTCTTGGTCGAAAGCTGGTTTTATCTTTGGGTTTTCGGCATCAACGATTTTGTATTCTGTTCCTTTTTCGGTTTTAATACTGTACCAAAAAACAGCACTGTCGTTTATCCAATTGGGTGAAACTTGCCAGTTGGTTACCAAATTTGTGAATTTATAAATGGTGTCGGCTCGCTCGTAATCAGCCTTTGATACTTGTGCATTTATGTTCAATGCAATTATTATTAATAAAGAAAGAAATAGTAACTTTTTCATTTTGATACGGTATGTAACTAATAATTATTTTTTACTGATAATGAAATTTCAGACAATAAGGTGTTGCTAGTAACTTAATTTATAGCCCATTCGTGAATTCCGGCTGAGTATTCAACAGGAAGCTTCACTCGCAAACGCATTGCCTTTGTTTGAATTGGTTTAAACTTGATTGAATTCCATTGATCTTTACTGATGGCATCGGCTTTTTCGATGCTCACATTTTTCCATTTCCCATTTTCCAGATACTGCAATTCATAATCGTCAGGAATGCGACATCCTCCCCACGGGCCATCGTCGAACCAATATATTTTTGACGATGAAACTTTTGCCGCTTCTTCAAAATCGTATTGCACCCATTCCCATGAATCATTTTTGGGCCACCAATGATAATAAGGTTTGTTATGATCGTTAGAATTTATTGGCTCGTACTGATCGGTTAGTGCAACTTTTAGCGCTGCAGTGGTAACACTTCCAGTTACTTTGCTTCGGTTGGCAATGGTGGGTGCTGGCATTGGATAAACACTGCTTTCGTCATTGGGCAACCAAACCATCATTTCACCCGCACCACGATTGTTCCAACTATAATATGGAATTAAGGTGATGTCGATAGGTTCAGAATAATCGAAGGTTGAATCTACTTTTCGAGTTACTTGCTTGGCAGTTGTATTAATTACTTCTACACCATTTAACAAGTCTGAATCGAAAGTTGCATCGGTTTGCATGTCTTTATCGTAGATCAAACTGAGGATATTACCCTCGTTATTGTCGGGCCATTCGGCGCAATAAACAATTGGCCCGCGCTGAATTGCCGTTTTATTCTTATCGGCCAATACTTTATCGTCGGCTTTAATTTGACGAACATCCATTGGAAATTCTATGCTTACTAAATCTCCGGCTTTCCATGTACGATAGATTCCTGCATAGCCTTTTTCTCGCTGTGTTTTCACCGATCTTCCGTTGACTTTAATTTTTACATTTGCAGTTGCTTCATTGCTGAAAGTGTACAAATCATCGGGAATTGCACTTTCTTCAGCCCATCCCGGGATTCTCACTTTTAACGTGAAATCGGTTTCGGTTTCAGGATTAATATTTATTTGAACCGAACCTTCCCAAGGAAAATTGGTTGTTTGTTGAATGCTTAGTTTTTGATTCTTGAAATCAAAGTTTGCTTTATTTTGGGCAAATAAATTGATGAAAACTGTTGACTCTGATTTTGCATAAATATACCCTGGGATTGAGGGAAGCAGGCGTGCCACATTTGGAGGACAGCAAGCGCATCCAAACCATTTTCCACGATTGTGTTGTCCCATTGATTCCAATACATTTGGATAGAAAAATCGATCGCCTGTTAAAGAAACGCCCGACAAAAAAGCGTTGTATAAAGTTCGTTCCAATACATCGTAGTATTTTGCATCGCCATCGGCCAAGAACATTCGATAGTTCCAAATCACCATTCCTACGGAAGCACAAGTTTCGCAGTAAGCCGACATGTTGGGTAGCTCGTAAGGACCACTAAAGCCTTCGTTACCTCCCGAAGCACCAATCCCTCCAGTTACGTAGGTTTTGGTTCCAACTATGTCATTCCAAATAGCGCGGTTGGCATGGTTGTACGATTCGTCGTTGTACAATCCTGCAATGTCGGCCATGGCAGCATACATGTAGGTGGCGCGAACGGCATGCCCCACAGCTTCTGTTTGTTCTACAACTGGTTTGTGCGATTGGCTGTATTCATTTCCACCATCTACTTTTCCTCTAACATCTAAGAAAAACTTAGCCAAATCTAAATATCTTTTCTCTCCAGTAACATTGTAAAGCTTTACTAATCCCAATTCAATTTCTTGATGACCCGGAAAATCTTCTCGCTTTCCCCAGCCAAATTCACGATCAACCAAATCGGCAGCTTTGATTGCTACGTTTAGTAAGGACTCTTTTCCAGTTGCTTGATAGTGGGCAGCAGCTGCTTCAAATAGATGCCCAAGGTTGTATAATTCATGACTCAAATCGTTCAGCTTTTCCCATTTCTCACCAATCCATGGATGAGCATGATCGCCATCGATGGTACGAACTGTAAATAAATATCCGTCGTCTTCTTGCGCAATTTGTACTTTTCGAATTAACTCATCAATCTCAGCATCCATTTTTTCATCCGGAGTGTTTTGCATGGAATAGCTGGCAGCTTCAATTATTTTGTAAATATCAGAATCGTCGAAAGGATATTGAGAGCAAAAATGTCCGGTTGCTTCGCCTCCTGCAATTTCGAAGTTTTTTATACGTCCGCTAATTGTTGATTGTTCAATCGCAATCGGAATGGTTACCTCGTGGTTGGTCTCCAACCTTGGAAGCCAAAATTCATCTTCTAAATGAACAGCCGTGAAAGGAACTTGTTTGATTGGAGATTCATCAACTGGCAATGGTTTGCTGCAACTGCTTATTGCCAGCAGACTAATTATTGCAATAGTGGAGCGCTTGAACAAATTTTTCATAATCTATATTTTGATCTATAAAGCTGTTTCTGATTTTGTTGATTGATTTAGAAACAATAATGGAATTTTCTTCTTACAGAATCTCTATTAAGAGAAACTGTATATCCATAAAATTAAGACTTTTTCAGACGCAATAATAGCTTTGATGAAATTGTGCTAACTATTTTAAATTTTGAATTAGCTTTTGGTAGGTGTCGGGATTAATTGTATTTGGTGTGTTAATCTCCAAAATGGCTGCGCTAGGTGAGTTGATTAACTGTTTAATAGAAGTAATAATGCACTCAGAAGCGGTACATTTTATATATTCGATGTGATGTGCTTTAACCAATAATTCAAGGTCTACTGGATGATGCGCTTGCATGAATTCTTCAAATCCTTCTTGTTGCCGCGGCCCCTGAATCATGCTAAAAATTCCACCTCCATCATTATTGATTACAATGATTTTTAAGTTGTTTGGATAATTTTTATTCCACAAGGCATTCGAGTCGTACAAAAAGCTTAAGTCGCCAACAAGTAGAATATTTAAATTCTGATCGATTGTTGCATACCCTGTAGCTGTTGAAACACATCCGTCAATTCCTGAGGTTCCTCGATTTGAGAATACTTTATCAGCATTTTTTAGATTGAAGAGTTGAGTATAACGGATTGGTGCGCTATTCCCTATGTGAAGGGTGGTGTTTTCAGGAATTTGTTTGGCAATGGTAGCATATACTTTCAAATCAGAAAATGGAATCTTTTCGATTTGTTTTTGCTGTATTTCTAATAATTCAGCGCTTAATAGCTGCCAGTGTTTTTGGTAAGAACTTTCCTTTTTTTCAAGCGATTCAAGCTCATTAAAAAGTAAACTGGAGTCTGCAATTATATTTTCTTTTAAATTGTTGTAGGTATCAATGTGGTCTGGGGCTTCTGATATTCGATAATGATTTATTTCAGGATGCTTTTGCAACCATAGTTTTAGGTGTTTTGAAACAATGGGGCCTCCTAAAGAAATTAGCAAATCGGGTACAATGTCTTTATTTGGCTGACTGTTTAATCGCCAGAAAAGTTGGTCGAGCTGCTGAATGAAATGTGCTCCTTTTAAATTAGAAATAGGCTCTGCTAAAACAATTGTTGAGTTACTTTCTGCAATTTTATTCAGCGTTGTATTTAATGATTTATTAGGTAGCATTGCTCCACAAAGGATCATTGTTTTTGTGGATTGTTGCCATCTTTTATAAAGCTGAGTGAAATTACTACTTTCGATTTTTTTGGGTGGAGTGATGTGGTAAGTATTCGCTTTTTCAGGCATCTCAATATAAAATGGTTCCGCGATTGGAACGTTGATATGAATTGGCCCACAAATACCTTCTTCTGCAACATTTAAAATTTTATTTATAGAATCAATCTGCTCAAGTTGATCCAATTCATTTTGCAAAGGTTGCTTTATGCTAATTGACGCTTTTATGTAATTCTGAAAAATGTTTTCTTGACGAATTGTTTGATTGTCTTGTTGGTCAATTAAATGCGCTGGACGGTCGGCAGTGATTGCAATTAGTGGAATGCGTTGATAAAAAGCTTCGCAAAGTGCAGGACTAAAATTTAGAACCGCAGTCCCTGAAGTTGATAATAATGCAACTTTTTCTTGAGTTGCGAGTGCAATTCCGAGTCCGTAAAATCCAGCACTTCGTTCATCCACAATACTGTGCAATTTGAAATACGAATTGGATGCAAATAGTTTGATTAGCCCTGCATTTCTTGATCCAGGAGAAACCACCACATGTTGAATTTCTTTTAAACGACAAATTTCAACCAGATCGACAATATGCTGAAGGTGGTGCAACATCAAATTGTATTTATTATGGATAATAAGGTGTCGGCTTTGATTTCTGTTTCAATCCATTCATCTGTAGGAACCGATTCTTGCGTAATTCCAGCACCAACATAAAGCAGTAATTGATTTAGAAATATTTGCATGCATCTTAAATTTACAAAAAATAAAATGCGCTCATCAATATTTATTGGACCTAAAAAGCCTGCATAGTATTTTCGAAAATGCTTTTCAGTTTTGTTTAAAAAATTCATTGCTTCGTCCTTTGGTAATCCACACACCGCAGGAGTAGGATGAAGATCATTAATTAAACTGCCTAGCGTTCCATTTACTTTTTCGAAGTCGAGTACAAAATCAGTTCTAAGGTGTACTAAGTTTCCTGCTTTTTTTGTGTAAGGTCCGTTTATCGACTCGTAAATAATATTATTTTTTTGAAGTGTATTTTTAATGAATTTGGTAACCAAGTCTTGTTCAATACGTTCTTTATTACTCCAATTGTGCAGATTTAAACTATCTAAACAATATTCTTTTGTCCCGGCTAACGAAACGGTTGTCAATTCATTTCGCTGAGAATTAATTAATGGTTCGGGTGTTGCGCCAATCCACATTTGGTCGGCAACATTAAACACATAAACAAAGGCATTGGGATAGCTATTGCATAATTCTTCGAAAATATATACCAATTTGTCGCGATAATCACCTGCAATAATTTTTGTTCTAGAAAGTACAATTTTCTCAAACTCACCTGTCAAAATTCCTGATTGTATTTTTTTTATTTGCTCTTCGTAATCGCTTTGATCAGCAGCTTCTTCATTATTTTTAGCATTTGGCGTAAACTGAATTGGAGCCAGTTTTTCCAGTTCTTCAAAATTGATATAATTGCTGCTATTATAATTCAAGTCGGGCTGGATAAAGTAATTGGGCAATTGGTTGTTCTTCGAAAATGGAGCGATTAAAAATCCTTCTTTTTCAAATAATTCTGTTTCAATTTCAACCTTGATTGGCTTTGGATTTTTTTGTATAACTAGGCGTGTTGCATCGCTGTGCGGCAAACGGTAAGCTGCAAAAATCAAATTTTTATCGATACATTGTTGTAATGCTTCCGAAAAATTCATTAAGCTTTTTCTTTAATCTTTACAATTGCGTTGGTAACCCTCGAAGTTGAGATTAGTTTTCCTGCTTTATCTTCAATACGAACATCCCAAACATGTGATGTTCCTCCTCTGTGTATTAAAACGGCTTTGGCAACAACTTCTCCTTTATTAATTGATGAAACATGGTTTCCTGAAACCTGCATCCCAAAAACAGTGAATTTTTTTGGATCTACATTCAGTAAAGATCCTGCGCTTGCAACCGACTCAGCAAGTGCAAGAGAGGCACCTCCATGCAAATAGCCCATTGGTTGAATCGTTTTTTCATTTACGGGCATGGTAGCCTCAATCGTTTTTCCCAGAAATTCAGTAAATTGAATTCCCAGATTTTCGATCAAGGTATTTTTGCAAAAAAGATTTATTTCTTCAATTGTCATATTCACAGCTCCCAAAGATAATTTAACAAGTTAATTAATGTTCGAAATACTTGTAGTAAATCTATTTCTCTAACATTTTTTTGTGTTAAAGGTTTTAAATAGTAGGGAATTCTTTGCCGCTTTCGGTAAATTTGTCTCAATAAAAGTAAGTCATAAAAGCAACCTTTATGGTTTTAAATCAATCTGTAGTTAAAGATAATGTGTATGTTAAAAAATAAAATTTCTATTTTGTGGTTATCAGTGGTCTTATTGACTTCTGGATGTTCGTGGTTAGAAGTAGAACCAACTTATTTAGTCGATGCTTTTTATTCTACCCAATTGATCGATGGTGATACTTTGGTAGCAATTAATGGATATGCTCAGTCTGATTTTTCAATGACTTCAGTAAGAATGTATAACGAAGGAGAGGATTTTTCTTATGATTTATCTGCTTTATTTGACGATGGCTATGCTTTTGAATTTGCAGCAGATAGTAATGATTTTGTTAAAGATTTTGAGGATTATGGACTCATTTATTTCGAGATTGAGCATGAGGAGGATTATTCGGGTTTGAAAGCCGATTTTGTATATGACGATCTAATCTATCCTTTTGAGATTTCCAATGTTCGGCCCGATACTTCTGGTGTCAATTCCGACAATGCTGCAATTTTAGAATGGGAGGATGTAGAAAATGCCGATTTTGTAAGTATCTACATAACCAGAGCCGATACCTTAGTTTACAACAGGGTTTATATCGATGGTCTCCGTGGTTCTTTTAAAATTAAAGCAACCGATCGGGCATGGATTAATTATTATATGCCTCAGTTAGGGGATGAGTTTGAAGTTCAAATGACAGCGATGATGATGGAGGATGCTACAAGCTATGTGGCTAATTTACAATGCATCACATTTTCTAATACTTTCTCATTTACTTGGAGCGACGAATAATGCTGTTAGTAACTTTTTGAAACTTTATTATTTCGAATCCTGTTGTGTTATAGTTTAATACAGCAGGATTTGTTTTTATGGAAATCAAAGAATGCTTTTAAACGCCAAGATTTTAAGTATTTTTATAATAATTCTTTTTTAATCCATTTAAAGTTTCGAAAGTTCGTTTATGAAATCATTTGTTCATTTACATGTACATTCACAATATTCTATTCTCGATGGTCAAGCAAGTATTCGTGCCTTAGTTGATAAAGCGCACGAAGATGGAATGAAAGCTTTGGCCTTAACCGACCATGGAACCATGTTTGGTATCAAGGAGTTCTGGAATAATTGTCGATCAAAAGAGTTTGGAAATCCCGACCTTCCAAAAGAAAAGTGGTACCGTGTAAAACCAATACTTGGTTGCGAGACTTATGTTGCAGCTCGTGGAATAGAAAAGAAATCGGATAAAGTAGACCGATCAGGACATCATCTAATTTTACTGGCAAAAAACAGAAAAGGTTATCAAAATCTGTTGAAAATGATTTCGATTGCCAGTACCGATGGTTTTTACTATAAACCTCGTATCGACAAATCAATTTTAGAAAAATATAAAGAAGGAATTATTATTACATCGGCATGTTTGGGTGGAGAAGTTCCACAAAAAATCATGCGCGATGATTTAGAAGGTGCCGAAGAAACCATCAATTGGTTTAAAGGAGTTTTTGGAGAAGATTATTATCTCGAATTACAACGCCACCCAGCTGAATCGTTGAAAGAAAGAGAGGATGTATATGAAAATCAGGTTCGCGTTAATAAGGAATTGATTAAGCTGGCTAAAAAAATAGGCGTAAAATTGGTCGCTGCCAACGATGTTCATTTTACCAACGAAACCGACGCTGATGCTCATGATATTTTAATCTGTTTAAATACAGGTAAAAATTATGATGATACCAATCGAATGCGTTATACAAAGCAAGAGTGGTTTAAATCGACAAGTGAAATGCATGAATTATTTGCCGATGTTCCCGAAGCGCTTGAAAATACTGCCGAAATTGGAGATAAAGTAGAATACTACGAATTGGATTCCGATCCAATTATGCCTGAGTTTCCTATCCCGCCCGATTTTGGTACATGGGAAGAATATCAGAAAAAGTTTACCGAAGAAGATCTTAAGAAAGAATTCGAACGTTATCCCAAAATGGGGGGCTTTGAAAAAGTGCTTCGTATTAAATTTGAATCTGATTATTTGCAGCATTTAGTATACGAAGGGGCAAAAAAGCGTTATGGCGATGAGTTGGATGATAAAATGGAGCGCATCGATTTTGAGCTCGATACCATTAAGCAAATGGGATTTCCCGGTTATTTCTTAATTGTTCAAGATTTTATTCAGGCTGCTCGCGATATGGACGTAATTGTTGGACCCGGTCGTGGTTCAGCAGCAGGTTCGGCGGTAGCATATTCAATTGGGATTACCAATGTCGATCCAATCAAATACGATTTACTGTTTGAGCGTTTCTTAAATCCCGATCGTATCTCAATGCCCGATATCGATATCGACTTTGATGACGACGGGCGTCAACAGGTGCTCGATTGGGTAACCGAAAAATATGGCCGCGATAAGGTTGCGCACATTTGTACTTTTGGTACCATGGCTGCGAAACTTGCAATCCGCGATGTGGCGAGGGTTTTACAACTGCCACTTCCTGAGGCAGATCGTTTGGCCAAAATGATTCCAGAGGCCCCTAAAATGACGCTAAAAAAGGCGTACAAAGAAAATCCGGAATTAGAAAAAGAAAAAGCTTCGCCCCAGCAATTGGTGGCCAACACCATTCGCTTTGCCGAAAATTTAGAAGGCTCTGTTCGCCAAACTGGCGTACATGCTTGTGGGGTGTTAATTGGTCGCGATCCCTTGGATGAGCATATTCCATTAATGCCAACTAAAGAGGAAAATCTGTATACAACACAGTACGATGGTCGGTATGTGGAAGACATTGGTTTGTTGAAAATGGACTTTCTTGGATTAAAGACTTTGTCGATAATTAAAGAATGTTTGGCCAACATAAAGCTTTCGAAAGGAATCGATATAGATGTCGATATGTTGCCAATGGACGATGCGGACACCTATAATTTATTTAGTAAAGGCGATACCACAGCAATTTTCCAGTTTGAATCACCCGGAATGAAAAAGTGGTTGCGTTTGTTAAAGCCCAACCGTTTTGAAGATTTGGTTGCGATGAATGCACTTTATCGTCCAGGACCTATGGAATACATTCCCGATTATGTTGAACGTAAGCACGGGAAAGTATTCGAATACGACCATCCAATGATGGAACAGTATTTGAAGGATACCAACGGAATTACCGTCTTTCAGGAGCAAGTGATGTTACAGTCGCGAGCGCTTGGTGGTTTTACTCGTGGGGAATCGGATACCTTGCGTAAAGCAATGGGGAAGAAGAAATTTGACCTGATGGAAAAACTGAAGGTTAAATTTGTTGATGGTTGCTTGAAAAATGAAGCGTTTTTAGAAGGCTTTAAGCCTAAAGATAAATTGAAGGAACCCAAAGATTTAATTCTAAAAATATGGAAAGATTGGGAGGCCTTTGCACAATACGCTTTCAATAAATCACATTCGGTTTGCTATGCTTACATTGCTTATCAAACTGGATACCTGAAAGCACATTATCCGGCGGAGTTTATGGCTGCAGTTTTGAGTCGGAACTTAACCAATATGGATAAGATTTCGATCTTTATGGATGAGTGCCATCATTTGGGCATCAGTGTTTTAAGCCCTGATGTGAACGAGTCGTTCCGTAAATTTACTGTAAATAAAAATGGAGAAATCCGTTTTGGAATGTCGGGAATTAAAAGTGCTGGTGATGGAGCGGTTGAAAGCATAATTAAAGAAAGAGAAGCAAACGGTGAATTTAAAGATATTTACGATTTTGCCGAACGTATTAATTTACAGGCTGTAAATAAACGAAATTGGGAAGCATTAGCTTATGCCGGAGGTTTTGACAACATTTCTGATTGTACGCGTTCTCAGTTTTTCGAGCCCGATAAAAACGGATTAACTTTTATCGAGAATTTGGTTCGCTACGGAAACTTAATTCAGAGCGAAAAGGATATGGCTCAGCAGTCGTTGTTTGGTGGAGCAAATGAAATTCAGGTGCAAAAACCACGACCAGAAATGATAGATGAATGGCCAAGTGTTGTAAAGTTAGAACACGAGCGAAATTACATCGGAATGTTTTTAACTGCGCATCCATTAGATGATTATAAGCTTGAAATTGATTCGTTTTGTACCAAAGGAGTTTCGTTTCAGGATTTGGAAAGCGATCCAAGACCCTACAAAGGTCGAGATCTTACTTTGGCAGGAATGGTGACTGAATCGTATACCGGATTAACCAAACGAGGAGATCATTTTTCGAGTTTAACCTTAACCGATTATGATGGATCGTTGAAAATGTTTTTTTATCGAAACGACTATTTGAATTTCAATAAATATTGTAACAATGGTTTGTTTTTGATGGTAAGAGGTAAAGTTCAGCCTCGTTTTCGTTCAAATAATGGAGACGAAAATGAACAACTAGAATTTAAACCGAACCATTTCGAGTTGCTTAATGAGGTACGTTCAACGCGTGTGAAATCGGTTAAAGTTGATTTGCCTTTGAGCAGCATCGATGAGGAATTTTTAAGCGAATTAGCACAACAATGTCAGTTGAATAAAGGGAGTGCAAATTTAGAATTTAATATTGTTGATTTGGAGGCAAAAACAAGTGTGAATTTGTTTTCACGAAATACGCGGATTAATTTAACAGACGAATTTATAGATTATTTGCAGTCTAAAGAGGGAATTAAATTTAAAATAAACTAAATTTGTCACTCTGTTTCAGATATATATAAAACATTATAAAATTAAAATTATGGCGATAGAAGTAAATGACGCAAATTTTGAAGAAGTTGTACTTCAATCAGATAAGCCGGTCTTGGTTGATTTTTGGGCAGAATGGTGTGGCCCATGTCGTATGGTAGGACCGCTTGTTGAAGAATTAGCAACAGAATACGATGGAAAAGCAGTAGTAGCAAAAATGGATGTAGACAGTAATCCTGGCATTCCTGCAAAATTTGGAATTAGAAATATTCCTACAATTTTGTTTTTTAAAGGTGGAGAAGTTGCAGACAAGCAAGTTGGTGCTGTACCAAAAACTGTATTGTCTCAAAAAATAGATGCATTGCTTTAAAAGCAGGTAACATAAAAATATTAGGAAGCATGGTTCAAACACCATGCTTTTTTTGTGCATAAAAAAGGTCGGCAATTTGCCAACCTTTTTATTTATATCAGTGTGATTTTAGTCTAATAATGCGTTCACTTTGCTTACACCTTCTGCTGAGCTAGCTAACTTTTCTTTTTCAGCATCGGTTAATTCAATTTCAACGATTTTCTCGATACCATCTTTTCCTAAGATGCATGGTACGCCTAATGAGATATCATTTAAACCGAATTCGCCTTCTAGTAATGCAGAACAAGGGAACATTTTCTTAGAATCTTGAGCAATCGCTCTTACTAACTCCGAAACTGCGGCACCCGGAGCATACCAAGCACTTGTTCCTAGTAGTTTTGTTAAGGTAGCACCACCAACTTTTGTTGATTCAACAACTTCAGATTGTTTTTCAGCATCTAAAAATTCAGAAACTAAAACACTATTACGAGTTGCTTTTTCAATTAATGGAACCATTCCGGTATCGCTGTGGCCACCAATCACCATTCCTTCAACATCTGAAGCCGGGCATTCTAAAGCCTCTGCTAAACGATATTTGAAACGTGCACTGTCTAATGCTCCACCCATACCAATGATACGGTTTTTAGGAAGACCAGTAGCTTTGTGTGCTAAGTAAGCCATGGTATCCATTGGGTTACTTACTACAATTAAAATTACGTTTGGTGAATATTTAATTAGATTTTCTGCAACCGTTTTTACAATTCCAGCATTAATTCCGATTAACTCCTCACGAGTCATTCCCGGTTTTCTTGGAATACCACTTGTAATTACTGCTACATCGCTGTCGGCCGTTGCTGAATAATCATTTGTTGCACCTGTAATTTTAGTGTCAAATCCATTTAATGAGGCAGTTTGCATTAGATCCATTGCTTTTCCTTCAGCAAAGCCTTCTTTAATGTCAACTAATACAACTTCACTTGCAAAATTTTTAATGGCTATGTACTCAGCACAACTTGCACCTACGGCACCGGCACCTACTACGGTTACTTTCATTTTTGATTGCTTTTAAAATTTAACTTATAATGTGGTTTATCTAAATCATTCTAATTCGTGAAACCTAAATTCATTCAACTACTTAGGTCGAATTTTATTCGTTTTTTAAAGTAGCCATTAAATATATTAAACAATTAATAGTTTATGAATTATTTACTAAAAAGTTTCAATTTTTTTAACAAGAAAAAAGCCGTTCTAAACAACGGCTTTTAATTTATTTTTGATTGACATCTCCGCCACTCGATTCATCGACATACACTTTATTAGGGTTGCCATAAAAGTTTACATCACCACCACTACTTGCATCGGCATTAATTTCTTCTAAAACTGTAATAGAGATATCACCAGCACTTGAGGAACTTGCTTTGGCTTTCTTTGTTGTTAATTCTCTTGCTTTAATATCTGCTCCACTGCTGGCATCTCCCTCAAATGAATCGCTAGTTCCAAGAACGGTAATTTCAGCACCGCTACTTACATCGCAGTTTAAGGAAATAGTTTCTACTTCAACTTTAATATCAGCACCGCTGCTTGCATCCAATTCTAGAATGTCTGCCTTAATTATAGTTTCCCCATAAATATCAGAACCTGAAGTTGCTTCTATCGCTTTAAGGTCGTCGAAATTTACATATACATTTAGTTTTTTTGATTTACGAATACTACCATCGATATAGCATTTTAGTACGTTTCCATCAACTTCAACCACTACACATTCTTGTAGGTTTTCATCGGTTTCCACTACTACTTTCTCTTTGTCTCCCTGAAATAGGTAAACATTAATTCCTGTACTAGCTTTAATGGCATCAAATTGAGCAACTTTTCGTTCTTCTTTTGTAACGTTTCCGTTGCCCTTAACTATTTTTGCATGGCTTGTAATTGTGGTTCCTGCAATTAAGACCACCAATAAAAATCTTAAAAAAATTTGTGTTTTCATTGTATTGAATTTTAGTAATGCGATTATTTTTGAAAATAAATTCTATTCTATTGACGACGAAGTATTCAAAATGTTACAATTGTTTTCATTTCTTATTGAATACGGATTTGTAGGTGTTTAAAATAGTGTCCTACAAAAATGTTAGGACTGTGTTCTTTTGTTTGAATTGTAAGGTTTTGTATTTAAGTTATTTACCGTGAAGTGTGCTCGGATGGACTGAAAATTGTACAGTGCTCCAATCTTTAAATGATGTAAAATGGTTGTTAGAAATTGTAACGCAATTAAAAGTCAGCTGCACGAAGAAACTTTTGTAATTGAAAAGATTGCAACATTGGGAGAAGAGAAGTATTTAGTTCTTGTAAATGAAGAACATCGTCGAATGGTTGACTATTCTGTTTATCAAAACTTTGGATTGAAGGAAGGAGAGGAGGTAAAGACGGTTCATAAGAAAGAGAATTGTGCAGGGGATCAGGTAAGGATGATTTTACATCCTCGATACTTGCTGAATAAAACTTATAGGTTTGTAGTAAAAGGTTTTACTCAAGAAGAAATAAGTGGTTTTAAACTCAATTTTATGGTCTTAGGTGATGATACCGGTTTTGAACACAAAATGCGTATAAACGAAGGGGATCGTGATAAATTTCAATCGATTGTAAAGTGTAAAGTAGCTGGGATTTCACCCGGAAAACTAAATTTGTTTTTAATTAAAAGCTAAAATTTAGTGCAAAAAAAACGGCTGCAAATAATGCAACCGTTTAATATTTAATTTCAATTTTTATTTTTCCTCTGGAGCTTCCAATTTGATTAAAAGCTCTTTCAATTGTTCATCAGCAATTGCCGATGGGGCTTGGTTCATCACATCGCGACCCGAGTTGTTTTTTGGGAAAGCAATTACATCGCGGATGGTATCTAAACCTGCAAATAAACTTACCAAACGATCAAATCCGAATGCAATTCCTGCATGTGGTGGTGCCCCATATTTAAATGCATTCATTAAAAATCCAAACTGAGCATCGGCTTGTTCTGGTGTAAAACCTAATAAGCCAAACATTTTCGATTGTAATTCGCTATTGAAAATACGAACAGATCCTCCACCAATTTCAACTCCATTAATTACAAGGTCATAAGCATTGGCACGAACTTTACCCGGTTCTGTTTCTAGCAATTCAATATCTTCTGGTTTTGGTGCAGTAAACGGATGGTGCATTGCATGATAACGATTGGTTTCCTCGTCCCATTCAAGCAAAGGAAAATCAACAACCCATAATGGCTTGAATTCGTTTTTGTCCATCAAATCTAATTGACGGCCCATTTCTAAACGCAATTCGCACATTTGTACTTGAGTTGCTTCCTTATCGCCTGAAAGCAACAGAATTAAATCGCCTGGTTTAGCATCGCATACATTTGCCCACATTTCCAAGTCTTCGGTATCGTAAAACTTATCAACCGACGACTTGAATGTGCCATCTTCGTTGTATTTTACATAAACCAATCCTTTGGCACCAACTTGTGGTCTTTTTACATATTTAGTTAATGCATCAAGTTGTTTTCTCGAGTAGGAAGCTGCTCCTGGTGCAGCAATTCCAACAACATATTCTGCATCGTTAAAAATGGCAAAATCTTTATTTTTTACGGTATCTGTTAAATCATTGAATTCCATTCCAAAACGAATGTCGGGCTTGTCGCTACCATATTTTTCCATGGCTTCGGCATAAGGTATTCTTGGAAAATCCGCTACTTCAACATCTTTTACTTTTTTGAAAAGGTGGCGGGTCATTCCTTCAAACATTTCCAACACATCTTCCTGCTCTACAAACGACATTTCGCAGTCGATTTGTGTAAACTCAGGCTGACGATCGGCACGCAAATCTTCATCACGGAAACATTTCACAATTTGATAGTAGCGGTCGAAGCCGGCAACCATCAACAATTGTTTAAATACCTGCGGACTTTGAGGCAATGCATAAAACTCTCCCGGGTTCATTCGCGAAGGAACAACAAAATCGCGTGCTCCTTCAGGAGTTGATTTCATTAAAACAGGTGTTTCAGTTTCAATAAATTCCTGCTCGTCTAAATAATTTCTGATGGCAATGGCCATTTTAGAACGTAGAACTAAATTTTTACGAACATTATCACGACGCAAATCCAAGTAACGATATTTCATTCTAAGATCGTCGCCACCATCGGTGTCGGCTTGAATTGTAAACGGTGGGGTAATTGATGGACTCAAAGTATTCATTTCTTTGATGTCGATCTCTATTTCACCGGTAGGGATTTTTGAATTCTTGCTTTGGCGCTCCAATACCACCCCTTTTACCTGTAAAACAAATTCACGTCCTATTTTTTCTGCCAACGACTTTAATTCGTCGGGGGCTTTTTCATCTAAAACCAATTGAGTAATGCCGTAGCGGTCGCGTAAGTCGATGAAGGTCATTCCACCTAAATTTCTGCGTTTTTGAACCCAGCCTGAAAGGGTTACAATTTCACCAACATCTGATATTCTTAATTCACCGCACGTATGTGTTCTGTACATTTCTAAATTTATTTTGAAATTCGGCTGCTAAAATAACAAGAAAAGTGCAATCAATTAGAGGATTAGCCGCAAATTATTGGAATGAGTTCTAAAATCTTCTGTTTCAGGTAATTTATTGTTGTTAAAATGCATGATGTTTTATGGGAATCGAAAAATGAGCAATTATCTTTGTAGCACAAACTAATAGAAAATTGAAAAGTTATGTTGCGGCCATTTAACGATGAATATTTCATGAGAAAAGCTTTAGACGAAGCGCAAAAAGCATTTGATGAAGGCGAGATTCCAGTAGGTGCAATTGTGGTTTGTGATCATCAAATTATTGCTCGTGGACACAACTTAACCGAAACGCTTACCGATGTTACCGCACATGCCGAGATGATGGTTATAACAGCAGCAGCAAATCAATTAGGAGGTAAATATTTAAGCGATTGTGTTTTATATGTAACAGTAGAACCTTGCGTTATGTGCAGTGGCGCATTAGGTTGGTCGCAATTGAAAAAGGTAGTTTATGGGGCAAGTGATCCTAAAAGAGGTTTTCAGAATTTTGCACCAAAAGCCTTACATCCTAAAACTGAATTGGTAGGTGGGATAATGGAAAACGAGTGCAGCGAATTGATGAAACGATTTTTTAAAACAAGAAGAAATTAACTTGCTTTTTCTTCGTTGAATCCTAATTCAATAATTCCTTTGTGTTTCCCATTTTCAATCCATGGAATTTGATGAATAATCTTTCTATAATCAGATTTTTCCAGGATTATTGTTTGCGAAATTGGTTTTTCGAGCATTTCGCGAATTCGTTGATTCGATTTTTCGTTGTGACAATTTAACAATGATTGGCCAATTAGATTTGCACCTCCTCGTTTCTCAAAATTGGCAATCGATGCTTGATTCATATAAACAATAATAGCATTAAGGTCACAAACGGTAACTTCTACACTCATTTCATCTGTCCAACGAGCAGCCTCAATTGGCAAATCTATTTTTTCTGATAACATTTTATCCAGTCGATTTCGAGTTGATGTGGAAGGTGAGCATTTTCTTCTGTAACTTCAGTTTCTATTCTTACTCCCAATTTTGTATGTGGAATGTCGCTGGTTAATTTACCAACTACTTCGCCATTTAAGCTCCATTGTAATTGATCTGGAGTCCAGTATAAACCAATAATTTCATACTTGTCGGAAAGTTGTCCGATGGTGATGCTTTCAAAACGGTGATGTTTTTCGCTTAGTTTTATAATGCCTCCTTTGGCAACTTGGTTTTCAATAGAAGCAATTCGAATGCAAGTTAGCTCCGATTCGTTTACTAGCGACATATTTACTGTTACGCCTTTGGTTTTGGGCGATTTGAATTTAATTTCGAAGTAACCGTATTCTTGTTTGTATGTATTTAGGTTATGGAGTAAGCCGCTTGTAAAGTTGAACTCTTTTTCAACGAAGCCCATTTGTTTGTGCCAAATTAAGCCTTTCGAATTTTCCTTTTTTGTATTGATAACACAGTTGGATGAATTCGTTTTTATATTTTCACCATAAGTGAAAGTACTTAATTGATTAGGAGTTGCTATGTTTTTACCCGGCCCTTTTTTTGCAATTGGTGTAATTGTAGACCAAGTTTCATCATTTAACTTTTCAAAATTGTCTTCAAAAGTTAGCTCATAATTTCTGAAAAAACTAAACAAACTAGCCGAATGATATTTATTGTAAACTTGAATTTCTTGATCATTTTCAAGTGCTTCAAATTGCTTTAGATTTTTGAAGTCCTCAGTTTTTTCATAACGGTTTTTATCCTCTAAAAAAGCTTTTCGTTCTTTAAATTTATCGCTGGTTATTTCTTTTTCTAGGTCGCTTAATTGATTTAGTAAGCTAGAATTTTTAACGTTCTCGTAATTCCTAAATGCTCTCGATTTTTTGAATTTTAGGTAGAAGCGGATATCGTCTGACTTTTTTAATTCAATAAATTCTTGATACTTTTTAAAGGCATCAGTTTCCTCCCATTTTATCTCTTTCTTTTTTTGCGATTTAAACTTTGATTTATCGGCTTTATAAGCTCCACCCTTAAAATAGTTCAAGGCTTTCTCGTATTTTAAAGGAATGCCTTCGTCTAAAATATTGTTGTAACGAGCTAATTCTGTTGAGCCACTAAGTTGAAGATAACGCTTGATTTTGCGATTTTTATTAATGCGACTATGTTCTTTTAGAACTTTTTCGGTTGCAGATCCTTTGAATTTAAGATGCTCAATTTCTTCTTTTCTTTTTTTGAAAGCATCCGATTGTACTTTCTCTTTGAGCACTAAATATTCTTTTAACTTCTCTGAATTTTCAACACTTGAATAAACTTTAAAATCGGCTTGAAGCTGTTGTTGTTCAAGTTCATATTTCTCTGCTGAAATTCTATTTGTCATCTTCTATTTAAATTGAATGCTAAATGTAAACGTGCTGAATGCTTTCAAATATATTCAACAATAACCTTTTTAAAGAATTTTTCTTCAAGCAATTTTACGATTCTTTTTACAACTGTTTTCCTAATTTCAATTTCAACAGGCTGATCAGGGTCGTGATGTGCCCAATTTATTCTGGTACCAACCAATAAATGAATGATATCGTGTGCCATTAAACGCCGCACAATTTCATCTGAAGGAGAACCATGCAAAGGTACTTCGCTTTGGTAGTTTTCAAGTGTTTCCTCTACGTTGCTAATTGTAATAATTCCTTCTGTTACCAAATCGAATCCTTCGAGATTGGAAGTTGGTGGAAGTGTTGGGTCAGAATGCACTTGGTTGATTTCAAGTTTTAGATCCAACTCACGGGCTAGAATTTCAGCAGTGGTTCCTCCGCAAACAATTTTTTCACCTTCGAAGTCGGTGATTTTATCAACAAAAGTTTGATCCTTCATTTTATAAAAAGGAGGGCCTGTAATCAACATCAATTCTCGTGGATCACGAAAATAAACTACACCGCAACTTGTGTCGTCTTTAATTTTATATTGATCGTTGGTGAGCGCTACATTAACAATTTTTCGAGCCAACTTAGTGGCAGAAATATTGGGTTGGTTTTCAATTTGCATCAATACATATTTGAAAACATTTTCATCGCCCCAGCCCATGGTGAAATTTTTTAAACCGGTTCCCGATTGGCTAACACCATCGGAAAAGAAAACGATGCGATCTTCCTTTTGGGCATAAAATTCTTGGCAACGCAAAATCTTTCCTCGATTGGCTTCTCCTTCGATTTTTAATTCATAAATTTTCGAAGGTTTAAATCGCTCAGCTCCGCGCATAATAATTAATGGAGGATTATCGTAATTGATGATTTTAACCAATCCGTTATTTTCAATTTCAATTACCGTGAATGTTGCATAATTAGGCTTTTCAATAGATTCCGGTAAAGTGTCCATGATTATTTGAGCCGCAATTTCAGGTCGGGTATGAAATTTGGAATAGTTGAGTGCCATGGTTGCCGTAAGGGTAGCCAATACGTTGGCTTTTACACCATGTCCAATACCATCAGACAAAACAATCACAGAGCGACCTTCTTCCTTAAAGCGCTTGGTGATAAAAACATCGCCACAAACTTCTTGGTTTTTTGGTTTTAGTTGCTGAAATTCTATTTCTGTATGATATGCTTGCAACGGTTTTGTTTTTGGTATTATTACATCAACCTGTGTAAGTTAGGAATTCTATATTTTATTCAAAAGTTCAGCGAGTGGATTTGTATTTAAAAGTTTAATAAGTTTTAAACTTGGCTATGGCTATTAAATTTGATAGATTTTTTTTGCTTAGTTCTTATACCTTTAAAATAGATTCAATTTTAGCAAGTTCTTCTTTTGAAAATTGTAAATTCTCGCTAGCTTTCAAATTGTCTTTAAGTTGATTAACTGAGCTTGCTCCAATCAATACTGAAGTAACTCTATCATCTTTTAAAAGCCACGAAATAGCCATTTGTGCCAGCGTTTGATTTCGATTTTGTGCGATAGCATGCAGCGCTTTTATCTTTGTTAAATTCTGAAGTACCATTTTTTCTTGCAGGTGTCCCCACGATTTGGTTGCTCTAGAGTTTTCAGGAATTCCGTTGATATATTTATCGGTTAGTTGTCCTTGTGCCAAAGGCGAGAATGCAATAAGTCCTAATCCTTCTTGCTGCAAAGTGTCAAGCAAGCCGTCTTCTACCCATCGATCGAGCATTGAATAGCGTGCTTGGTGAATAATAAAAGGAGTACCCAATTCTTTTAGAATTTTACTTGCTCTTAAAGTTAGCTCAGGTGGATAATTCGAAATACCAACATACAATGCTTTTCCTTGTTTTACAATCAGATCGAGCGCATGCATGGTTTCTTCTAAAGGCGTTTTCGTATCCGGACGGTGATGATAAAATATATCAACATAGTCCAGATTCATTCTTTTTAAACTTTGATTTAAGCTAGCTGTCAAATATTTTTTTGAACCCCAGTTTCCGTATGGGCCAGGCCACATATCGTAGCCCGCTTTAGATGAAATTAGCAATTCATCGCGATAAGGCTTAAAATCGGAAGCAAGTACTTTTCCAAAATTCTCTTCTGCGCTTCCATAAGGAGGACCATAATTATTCGCTAAATCGAAATGTGTAATTCCATTATCGAAAGCAGATTTTAATATTTCTTTAGAATTTTCAAAATCATCAACATGACCAAAGTTATGCCATAAACCTAAGGAGAGAAGGGGTAAATCGATCCCCGAATTTCCACAACGTTTGTATGCTATTTTATTATATCGATTTTCGTTCGCTGAATACATTTTTTGTTTTAAAAGTAGTAGTTACAAAGAAGAAAATATTGTTCTAATTTATCAAACTATATTCAATTATTATCTTTGTTTTGAAATCAACAACTAATCCATGAAAAGAATCGACTTTAAACCTGGAACAATGGTAAATCCTGTTCCTGCTGTGTTAGTATCGTGTGGATCAAACGAAGCGGAGCATAATTTAATAACAATTGCTTGGACAGGCACCGTTTCAAGCGATCCTGCAATGTGTTATATTTCAGTTCGACCTGGTCGTCATTCTTACGATATTATCAAACGAAATGGTGAGTTTGTCATTAACTTAACTACAAAAAATATGGCGCGAGTAACCGACTGGTGTGGTGTTCGAAGTGGTCGGAAATATGACAAATGGAAAGAATGTAAATTAACAAAGGGAGAAGCAAAAGTTGTAAAGGCTCCTATTGTTATGGAATCGCCGGTAAATATTGAGTGCAAAGTAAAAGAGGTGATTGAATTAGGCGTTCATCATATGTTTTTGGCTGAGGTGGTTAATATTAGAGTGGATGAAAAGCACATGAATAAATATACCAATGCGTTTGATTTGGCAGGGGCTAACCCACTGGTCTATTGTCATGGAAATTACTTTGAACTGGGGAAGAAGATTGGAAAATTTGGATTCTCGGTTGAAAAGAAGAAAAACGAATCGAAATAGTTTACTCGTAGGCTTTAATATTGTCTTCGAGGGCAGTCATCACACAGCGGAAACCAATATAGCTTCTAGCCGAATCTTGATAGTTGAAATCGCGTGTGCTCACTTGTAAATAATACGAAACATCTTTCCACGATCCTCCACGAACCACTTTGCGTTTCATTGCTGGCGGATCTGATGGTTTAGCATCGTACTGTAATTCTGGATTCAAATCGTGAACCAATTCGTTGCTAACTTCCCAATAGGCTGTGCTTGTCCATTCGGCAACATTTCCGGCCATATCATATAATCCATAGCCATTTGGATCAAAGCTTCCAACTTTCATGGTTTTTGCCGAATACCAGCTATCTGCAACATAGTTTCCTCTTTGGGGTTTAAAATTGGCTAAGTAACAACCTTTTTCTGTAGATGCATATGGTCCTCCCCAAGGATACATATTATTTTCTAAGCCACCTCTTGCTGAATATTCCCATTCTGCTTCTGTTGGTAATCGATAATTGTTTATCACATTCGATTTTGCCAATTTCAGTGCTTTTTCTTTTAATCGGGTTCTCCAATGACAAAATGCATTTGCCTGCTCCCATGTAACACCAACAACCGGATATTCATTAAAGGCTTGATGACTAAAATAGGTGAATGTCCATGGTTCGTTGTAGGAATAGCTAAAGTCTCTAATCCAAACAAGTGTATCAGGATATACCGGAACTTTTTTCTGTTCCAATAACAAATCTCTTCTGTTTGTATTTTGCGAATAGCTCTGAGTTTCGTAGTTATAAGAATTGGCTCGACTCGATGCTTTTTTATAATTTATTTGATTAAAAGCATAAAAAAGCTGTCTGGGATCTTTCGCTTTTTTATTGTTAAAACGTTCGTTTTCGTTATAGTATAACGATGCTAATGCATCTTTGATATTGGGATCAGGGTTCGACCAAATATCATGAATATTGAGCCAATCAATTTGAGTTGGTTCTAATAGCTGGTTGCTACGTTCATCTTTTTTTCGATAAAAATCAATTCCGGCTGCAAACGTTTTGTATGCAGCAATTGAATCGGCAACCCATTTTACAAATTGTTTGTATTCGTTGTTGGTGATCTCGGTATCATCAATCCAAAATGATTTAACCGTAACCGTTTTTTGAGGTGAAAGAATTTGATCTATTTTTTGACCTGATGCACCAAGGGTATAGGAGCCTGATTTTACATACGACATTCCAAAGGGAATTGGCTCATACCAAAGTCGTTTCGCAATTTTGCTATCGGGATTGGTTCCATTTTCTCGAAAGTTAGCACAGCTGCTTAACAGAAGAAGGAAAAGCAATGAGAGTATTGAACTATATTTTGTTTTGTAAATTTTCAATGTTGATTTTTGTGTAAAACGAAAAATTAACGCGGGTATTGTATTTACAGAGAAAAGCCCTATGGAAATACCATAAGGCTTTCAGCGAATATTTTAAGTTCTTAATATTCCCACAAATCTTGTTCGAAGTTGAAAATCTCACTTCTTATTTTTTCAGATTCACGTTGTGCTGCATCTCCTTCAAGATAATCGGTAATTTGGCGATCGTCATAAACGTTTGATTCCTGAATGAAATAAGAATTGAAATATCTATTTACAAATATATCGTCGAAAGTATATAACTCCTTGTCGTTAATTGGATTGAAAACAGGTACTGTTGCTAGATAGTCTCTTAAATCGGGATAGTAAAACCAAAACATAAGGTCTCTTCTTGCAACACCATTGAAAACATATTCCCGAATAGGACAAAGCCCAATGATTTCGTTGTGTAGTTTTGAATCTTTCTTGTTGAAATACCAAACCGATTTTACAAGAATCTGTTTAATTTCCTCAGGTTTCCAACGAGTAACAACTAAAGAGTCTTTTGCAGGTAAGCCAGGACGCGTTTGAACTCGAATAATTTGCTCACGACTTCCTTTGTTTTTAAGATCTTCAACGCCGTTGTATACATTAACCGGATCAAATTCAAATGCATTCATTTTTAATGGCGGTTTAAATGCCGTGTATCTGTTTTGAGCTACTCCATCAACCAATGCATTGATTAAGCTTTTTCGATTATGAATAGTGTCGATTGGGTAATACAATGGTAAATTCATCTTCTCACGTAAATCAACAATTTCCCAAGTAACTTTCGACCACATTACATCAGCTTCGCTTACATAGCTGTAAGGAATTGCTTTCCGATTATGTAAATCATTTTCTTGTGTATAAGTATCGTGGAAAGGTCCATATTTCTCGGTAAACCGTACACCTTGTCCTTTACTCATCAAAGGAAATAATACAACGATTAATAATGTAATTTTTAATATTTTCATTTTTAACAAATTTTCAATCTATTGAATGGTTAAAACTATTGAGTTTAAAGGTCGTGTTGGATCGTTCGGATCTCCATCAATTCTTGCTTTAATATTCTCAATAGAAATTTTTGAACCTGTATTTAGTGTTCGTAATAATCGCAATTGTTCACTTGTAAAACGATAAGAATTTGATGTTAGTGTTTGCGTTAAACCACCAGAGGAGGCAACTGCAATATCAAAACCTGTTACAATAAAATTCAAATCGAAATCGAAGTCTGCCAATTCAGCAAAAACACCTGTTTGAGCTGTAAGATTTTCTTTTGAAATGACTCCTGATGATTTTTCACCAATGGTTGCAATTGGATCGGGAACTTTCTTTACACGGAACGGCATTTCACCCATTAAACGTTTTTCATTCTCGAACATTGCATAAACCATTACCTTCGATTGGCTTCCGTTATGATCGAGATTCTTTGGTTTTGCAATCCAATCACCATTGCCTGATTCTTCAATCGTTCCATTAGAGAATTCAGGAATGATATTATCGGAAGAAACACCGGCAACCGAGATACTAATTGGGTTATCCAATCCTTTATATAACACATTCATTTTGGTTGGAGCAACCGTAATTGCCGACTCTACCACTTTAAAATCAAAATTGAATGGTGCTCTTCCTTTTTCGTCTGATTCCGGGATTGTATATTCGATGTAGCCGCTTCGCTCGTATTCATCTGCCTTTAATCCGGTAGCGGTATAAATTGCATCGCCATCGTTATTCAATTTTAATTTTTGACCATTGCTCATGAATACTTCTAATTCCTGAGTTGAATCTTCTGCTGATAAAAATATTTTGGCTTCGAATTCCTGACCTTCAAAAAGCAATTTAGATTTTGGAATTACACGAGCTTTAAGTCCAGTGAATTTAAAGGAAGAGGCATCTATTTGATTAAATAGAAAGCGAAGCACTTCCGATTCTGCATTCATAACATCGTTTTGATATTTTGAAAGCATCGTGATTGAGGCAACTACTGGTGTTGATTCGAAGTTTTGTTGTACCCAAGTTCGATAATTCTCTCCAGCTTGTCCTTTTATTTTTTGAGGATCACTAACATTAATCGATTCGTTAATGTTCTCAATCATTTTGTTAGAATTCCTATGTGAGTATTTTTCAATTATAGAAATTAAATAGGATTTATATTCTTCGATTGACGATTGTAGCTCTTTCCCTCGCCCCTTGGTTAACATTACCTCAGGTGTAATATTTAAATCGTCTTGTGCTTTTAGTACTAAACTATCGCCACTATTGGTAACTACAATTGGGAACTCTTCCAAATAAGGTCCTTCTTCTTTTGGTTCTGCTTTTGCACCTGTTGCTAGTTCTTCTTTCACTTCATTGATGTATTGCACCATTTCGACGCTTTTAATCTGAAGATCTTTAGCAATATCGTACCATTCTTGTGCTTTTTCGGGGTTGACTTCTGCAGCTGTTCCCAAATCGCGAACGATTGATTCGTTCTTGCGTTTTGAGCTATAGAATGTTTGCATTAAACTGCCATCAATAAGCTTGAAGGCATACAGTGTTTCAGCAGATACATTCAATGCCAACATTGCTGTCAACACCAAATACATCATGTTAATCATTTTCTGCCTTGCGGTTTCCGGACAATTCTTAGCACTCATAATTTATCCTTACTTATTTTTTAATATTTAGTGCACCAAGCATATTACCGTACACATTGTTCAATGCTTCGATATTTTGGTTGAAAGTTTGTGTGTTTTTATTCAATTTTTCAGTTTCATCAACCGAAGCGGCTAATAATTTGCCAATGCTTTCAACACCTTTGTTGTATTCGCTTACCGATTTTTTAGTTTCTTCTGCATTTTTTATCTGCGATTGATACAATATATTTAATGCAGCCAAATTTTTATTCATCGATTCAATGCTTTCTTTTACTTGCGAGGTATTCTCACCTAAACCACCTAAGTTTGAATCTAAGCTTGAGTTTACTTTATCGTAGGACGAAACTAATTGTTGAACTGATGTTTTAATATCCTGAGTTAATAGTTCAGCAATGTTTTCAATGTCGGTGGCCGATTTTATTCCGCTTTCTTTAATCTTCTGAATTGCTTCTTCATTTGAATTGGCCATTTCCCCAAGTGATACCATTAATTTACCAGCGACCTCTTCAGAAGTTCCTTTAATAGAGGTTGATGCTTCTTTGTAGTTACTTGAAATTTCTTCTAAACCAGAATTAAAGGAGCTTGAAGCTTTTTTATTACTTTCAATAATATTTGTGATTGAAGCGTTTGCCTGATTTAAATTTTCTACAAATCCATTCGTGGCTGTAGCAACTTCTGAAATATCTTTAATTCCTTTTACCGTATTCGAAATTTTGGTTAAACTTTCATTCAATATTGCAATTTGATCATCAGAAAGATCAGCAAGTGCAGAATTGCTATTTCCACCGCCTTTTACTACGCTGAAATATTTTTCGTCAAGACCACTATAAAAATCAAGTTCTTCTGGCTTCTCATTTCCGGTACGTAACTGTGGATAAATTCTTTTCCAATCGGGTTGTTCCATTAAGGGTTCAAAGGCCGAGATGAAAAAGATAATGGCTTCGATTGATAAACCTACTCCTAAAAGAATTCCTGAATATTGAAGGTGTTGTAATTTGAACAAAGCACCTATGAGTACAATAGAAGCTCCCCAACTATAAATATAATTTTGGATTGTTTTCCACTTTTTAGATTCTATAAAACTTGCTAAGCTCATATCGTGAGTTAATTAAAATCGTTACTAAAAGATTGTCTAACGCATCTGAATCCAATATATGAACGAGTGGTATCTTGATACTCAAAAGTTCTGCTTGAATTTTGTAAATAGTAGCTAATGTCTTTCCATGAACCTCCTTTAACCACTTTTCGTTTTAAGGCAGGTGCATCAGATTCTTTGGCATTATAAGTATAATCGGGATTTAATTCATTTACCATTGCGGTAGCCAGTTCTTCGTAGGCTGTACGAGTCCACTCTGCAACATTTCCAGCCATGTCGTACAAATTGAAATTATTTGGAGGGTAGGTTCCAACTTCAACGGTTGTTACACCACCGTCGGCAACATAATTTCCTCGTTGAGGTTTAAAATTAGCCAGAAATTCACCTTCGCTATTGGTTGTGTAATATCCACCCCAAGGATACATGGTTGCTTCGGTTCCTCCTCTTGCAGCATATTCCCATTCGTATTCGGTTGGTAAACGGTAGTCTTGAATTCCAGCCATTCCTTTTTGATTTAAATACGCAATCATCAATTTAGTTCTCCATTTACTAAATGCATTTGCTTGATCCCAAGTTACCCCAACCACAGGATAGTCGTCGAAGCCTGGGTGCCAGAAATAACGCAATGCACGCGGATCGTTATAACTATAACTATAATCTCTTATCCAACATAAGGTGTCGGGGTAAACATTTACTTTTTTGCTTTGAATTAAAAATGCAGACCGGTTTTCGATATTGCCGTTATAACTTTGTGTTTGATAGTCGTAACTATTACTTCGGCTTGCTGCTTTTTTGAAATCAACCCAAGAATATTGGAACATCAGTTTACGAGAATCGATTTCTCTTTTTCGAGGATTAAATCGATCGGCTAAAGGAATATAAAGTTCTTCTAGACTCATGGTATCAGCCCAATCGATGTCTTCGTCCCAGTTTAGTCCTTGGAAATCGCCCATCTCGTTTTCAATACCATAGTATTGAGCATTAGGATTGGCGCTGTTGTAAAGTAACTGACGCGCAATGGAATCTCTAACCCAAAATACAAACTGGCGATATTCGCTGTTTGTTATTTCTGTTTCATCCATCCAAAATGCTTCAATGGTTACTGGTTTAATTGTGCTTAAACCTCCTGTTGGATCTTCGTCGCTTGGACCAACTTTTAAGAACCCTCTGGGTATTAAACTCATTCCTTGTGGAGTTGGTTCAAACCATTTCTTTGAACTGGTTGAAACCCCAACTAATTCACCATTGTTACCCGATGGGCCACAACTTATGATTGTTGTTAGTGTTAATAAAACAATTAGTAGTCTATATCTTTTCATAACATTTCAATTCGACTTCTTATAAAAACCGAACACTCCTGTATTTTTGATCTCTTTTTTTATTCAAATTAAATGAATAGGTTACTAATACTTCATGCGATGTAAAACCAGAACCAATAAAGCCTCCTGTGTTTATATCTAATGCATAGTGTAACATCAAACCATTCATTAGTTGTGTTCCTGCTAAAAAACTAAATGCAGAGAGGTTTTTTGTAAAACCTCTTACCCCTGCTCCAAACCAGTGTTTGTCATTGTAGAGCATGGTGGCATTTACATCAACAATGGTTGCTGCCAAGTCTGTTCTACAGACAAATGTTGGTTGTAACTCAAATAACGGATTGGGTAATTCTATATTGTATGCTCCGGTTAAATAGTAATGTGGGACTAAAAATGAGAACGCTCTGCCTTCTTCATCTGTTAATTCGACACTGTTTAAATTTTTTGCACTGAATCCTAGATAGTAATTTAATGTCTTGTAATAAGCACTCAATCCGATGTTGGTTGTCATAAGTGAAACGTCGCCCGGAACGGTTTCATCACTCTGGGTCCACTTATCATCTTCATCATCAGAAGGAACATACCACTCGGTAGAGCCAAGGCTGTAGTTAAAAAATCCTACTGTTAAACCAAAACCAAAATCTGAAAACTGTGTACTATGGTGATAAGCATAAGTTATATCAACATTTACATTGTCTTCAAACCCCAAGCGATCGTTTGTTAACGATATTCCAAGACCACTTTTACTTCCAAACAGATTAATTGGTAAATCGGCACTAAATACCGAAGTTACAGGATTTCCTCCACTTGCTGAATTAGGAGTGCTTTCTCCTGACTCTCCCGTTTTATCAGCTTTGTTTGTGTTAAATCCGGTAAACATTGATCTATTCAAAAACAGTGCATTAATTTCTCCGGATGCACCAGCAAACCCAGGTACGGTTACAGTTTTTGTAAACATGTAGTTCGTATACAGTGGTTCCTGCTGCCCCAATGCTGCTAAATTAACTAATAATAGTAAAATACAAAAAGAAAATATTCTTTTCATAAATGTTTTCTTCCTTTGTTTTTATAAGGTTTTGAACAATACAAAAGTAACTTAATCAGTGGAATTTTATCTGTGCTTTTGTTGATTAACTCAGTTTCTTAAAATTTATCCACCATCTTTCGGGTAACTCGTTGTTGCATACGGTTTTGTAATCGGCCTCGCTTGAGGCAATAATTACAGAGCTACCATCTCTATCCTTGGAATGGTTGGCTACTTCAAGCCACCACCTATTTGATAGTTCATTAAGATAGAAAACGACGGGAATGTCAATTTCGTCTATTGGAACTACAATTTTCTTGTAATTTGTAATGCTTTTAGATGGAAAATCGTGTTTTCGATTTTGGTATCCATCGATAAAGTGCCAAGTAATTTCTGCTGCTAATTTAGCTGTTAGCATACGTGGATCGAAGTTTTGTATGTAGCCATATATACCAAAATTGGAAACTCGATCGCTAAGACCGGCATATCGAGCAATAGCACAGGCTTCTTCGGTATATAAGCCGTTGGGGTGAATTTCTTTCTGTCCTGGTGCATCGCTTCCTCTAATTGCCGACAAATCAAAACTAATAATGTCGCTATCTCTGGCAATTATTTCTACTTCTTTTAGGTTTTCCCTAATTGTGCCTAGTCGATAGTTCTCAAAATATTTATCGTTTAACTGATTAATTTGTTTTTTTTCGGATAAATATTTTTGATAACCAACAAGTGAAATGTTGTATAAGGAGCCATTCTCTTTTTCAAGTAGATAAGTTAAAAAGTTATCTTCTGTTGGCTTATCGCTGAGATCACTAAGATCTGGTTTCGAATCGATAATAGTTAGGTTGATATCGGTTTCAAATTCTTTGAGTGCTAAAAAGGTTCCAATAGTGTAAAGCTGATTTCCACCTAAAATTATCGATGTTACCTTGTTTTTGTTTAACAATGCACCAACTTCTTGTAAGGCAAATAGGGCATCGGTTAAATTTGCTCCGGTTTTTAAGTTTCCCAGATCAACAATGTTTAAATGTGGAGATATTCCTTTTAATTGATAGAGTTCAAGTCGGATTTGATGACTATTGTACTTGGTTTTTTTTTGTCCGGTTAAGGGCGAATCGATGCAAAAAATTGCAATTTCAGCTTTTGATTCTGCATCAAGTGGACTTTCATCTAAATTTTTATTGATAAGCTTACCGCAGTTGGATTCAAATTCTGAATTTTTAATTTCATCACTTCTAATTGGGTCGAAGTATAGCAATACTTCCTCTAAAAATGGTTCTGAATTGGTCATAGTTTGACTTATTGCGAATCAATAAATAGATAAAATGGTTTGCGTTAAAGATATTAATTTGGATTTGATATAAAAATAAATGGGATATTGGTTGAAATAGAATTATTGGAAAATTTTACATTTGTTAAAAATAGAATTTGATGAATAAAGATCGCATTTACATGAAGCGTTGCCTTGATTTAGCAAAATTAGGCGAAGGTATGGTTGCTCCAAATCCTATGGTTGGATCAGTTGTGGTTCACAATAATAAGATTATTGGGGAAGGCTATCACCAAAAATATGGAGAAGCACATGCCGAAGTAAATGCGATTAATTCTGTGAAAGACAAATCGTTGCTCAGCGAATCTACAATTTATGTTTCGTTAGAACCTTGCGCACATTATGGAAAAACACCGCCTTGTGCCGATTTAATTGTTCGCTCTCGAATTCCGAAGGTGGTGGTGGGCATTGTTGACCCGTTTGCAAAAGTTGCAGGAAAAGGAATAGCACACATGACTAAAAATGGGTGTGACGTAAAAGTTGGAGTGATGGAAGAGGAATGCCTTGAAATTAATCGTCGGTTTTTTACTTTCCATGCAAGGCAAAGACCATTTATAATTTTGAAATGGGCCGAAACGGCCGATGGCTATGTGGATGTAAATCGTCAATCTATGGAATTCGGTCAGCCAACTTGGATTACCAATGAAATGGCTCGTATTGCAGTGCATAAGCAACGTTCTACTGAAGCTGCAATTTTTATAGGGACCAACACTGCGCTGAAGGATAATCCGTCATTAACTTTACGCGATTGGGCCGGGAATCAGCCTTTGCGATTGGTTGCTGATCGTTATCGAAAAATACCAACATCCCATCATTTGTTCGATCAATCGGTTAAAACAAAAGTGTTTACCTCTAATACAAAAAAGACTGACGATAAAAATCAACTTGAGTTTGTTGAAGTAGAAAATGAAGTAATCCCCGAATTGCTTGAGCATTTGTATGTCAACGATATTCAGTCTGTTATAGTTGAAGGAGGCCCCAAAATGCTTCAGAGTTTTATCGATCAGGGTTTGTGGGATGAAGCACATGTGTACATTGGTCAAGTTGTATTTGGGGATGGAATTAGTGCTCCCAAATTTGATGCAACTCCCAATTGCTTCGATCGATTTTATAATAGCGAATTAAGAGTGTTTAGGAATTCTTAGCCCGGCCATTTGGTTTAAATTAAACATTCTCCGATTAGAATTCATTAATTATATGGTCTCGTTTAAAAAAATAGTAATTGATTTCATCGTAAGTAATTAGATACTTTTAGATGAATAATTATTGCTAAATTGTAACGATTCTAAAAAAATGGTACACATACCATAAACCTCTAAAATAAAAATGTAACATGGAGTTTTTCGAAGTAAAAAACATAAATAAAAATTATTCTGGTTATCAGGCGCTTACTGATGTTGACTTAGCAATTAAAGAGGGGCAGGTTTTTGGATTGTTAGGTCCTAATGGAGCCGGAAAAACCACCTTAATTAGAATTATTAATCAAATTACAGCGCCCGATTCTGGCGAAGTGTTTTTTGATGGGCATAAATTGAGAGCTCAAGACATCTATCATATTGGTTATCTACCTGAGGAGCGCGGTTTGTACAAGAAGATGAAGGTGGGAGAACAGGCCATTTATTTAGCTCAACTAAAGGGCCTTGATCGAAGAACTGCGCTAAAACGTTTGCGTTATTGGTTCGAAAAATTTGAAATACAATCTTGGTGGGATAAAAAACTAATGGAGTTATCGAAAGGTATGCAACAAAAGGTTCAGTTTATTACTACTGTTTTACACGAACCCAAGCTGTTGATATTTGATGAGCCATTTAGTGGTTTTGATCCTATTAATGCAAATATGTTAAAAGAAGAAATTTTATCATTACGTGAAAAGGGATCTACCATTATATTTTCAACCCACAACATGAGTTCAGTTGAAGAGGTTTGTGATCATATTGCATTGATCAATAAATCGAAAAAGATTTTAGATGGCGAGATTAACGAGGTAAAATCTCAATTTAAAACTAATATTTTCAATTTGAATTATAAAGGTGAATTCAATAAAATAGAATCTAAACTTCGCGGTAAGTATGAAATTATTGAACATCAGGAAACCCCTTTTCAAAATGAATTAACCGTGAAGAACCTGAGTGAAAATAAAAACAATGATTTACTAAATTTAGTTGTTCCTCATGCTGAGATTATTTCATTCAGCGAAAAAATTCCAAGTATGAATGAGGTATTTATTAATGTAGTGGAAGGTAACCGTTAAAAAGCAAATCATGAACAAGATATTATTAATAGTAAAAAGAGAATATTTAACGAGAGTTAAAAAGAAGTCGTTCTTAATCATGACTTTATTAACTCCACTATTGTTTGCCGCAATAATTATTCTACCAGGTTACTTTGCAACAAAAGAAAGCAAAGAAGCGTACAAAGTGGCTGTTTTAGATAGGTCGACCTTATTTTTAGGAGAATTGGATGATTCGCAATCAACAAAAATAATTTTTATTGAAGAGGAAGATTATCCTGAGATCAAAGCAAATTTGGGGTCAAATGAATATTATGCATTACTCGATGTGCCTGAAAATATTCTAATTACCAATAAAGTAATGCTCTACTCGAAAAAGCAAATTTCAATAGATGTAAAAAATCATATCGATCGACAAATTGAAAGAAAATTAGAGAATCAAAAACGAGCTGAATTAATTGAACGAGTTGGGGTTCCCGATTTAGAAGAACAATTAAGTCAAACCCGAACCCGAATTGACGTTGAAACCATTAAATTGCAGGAAGATGGAAAAGGTAAAAAAGGTGCAACCGAAATTGCCATGGGCATTGGTTATGGTGCAGGGTTTCTTATTTACATGTTTGTTTTCTTGTACGGAAATATGGTAATGCGTGGCGTTTTAGAAGAAAAGCAAAATCGAATTGTCGAAGTTATCATCTCTTCAGTAAAACCTGTCCAGCTAATGATGGGCAAGATTATTGGGTTGGCAGCAGTTGGCTTAACACAGTTTTTTATCTGGATAATCTTAATAGCAGGAATTTTTACCGGAGCAAAAACATTAATACTACCTGGAGCTGAGGGAGGAAGTTCAATGACCTCTCCCGAAAGCGTAATGATGCAAAACGAACAACTATCGCAAATGATGGGTGGCGTTGAAATGACTGAATTTGAAGAGAATTTTGCGAACATTACTCAGCAATTAGAAAGCATCAACTTTACCGAAATTATTCTGTATTTCTTGATTTTCTTTATTCTTGGATATCTTTTGTATAGTTCATTAATGGCGGCAGTGGCTTCGGCAGTTGATAGCGAAGAAGATATGCAGCAGTTTATGTTACCAATTACAATTCCGCTTATTGCGGCCATTGTAATGTTAGTGAATGTGATAAAAAATCCCGAAGGTCAATTAGCATTCTGGGGATCACACATTCCGTTTACTTCGCCAATTCTTATGATGGTGCGCATTCCGTTTGGAGTCGCATGGTGGGAAGTGGCAATATCAATTGGAACCTTATTTATTACCACTTTAGCATTGATTTGGGTGGCAGCTAAAATTTATCGCACAGGTATTTTAATGTATGGTAAAAAGCCAACTTGGAAAGAGCTGGGTAAGTGGTTAACTTATAAGAATTAATTGAAAATATTGATATAGAGGCATGGCTGTTAACTTAGAAAGTTGACAGCCATTTTTTATTTAATAAATAGTTTCTACCACTGCTCCTTTGAAGTAATGTTGAAGTATTTCTTCAACCGCATACCCTTTTTTACTCATCACTGCTGCACCAATTTGGCACATGCCTACTCCGTGTCCCCAACCTGCACCAATTAGTTTAAAACCTGACGGAACTGATTGCCCCTTTACAAATGTTTTTTCAACCACAAAAGCAGAACTATACAAATGACTTTCAGATAGCCATTTCCTAATTTCCAATTCTTTGCCCACCACAATGGTTTGTTTGCTTCCAACAATTTTAAGTTTTATAATTCGGTGCGAAGGGCCGCGTTCAATCGGGATTAAATCAATCAGTACACCAAAGTCAATTTCCGATTTTCGACCAATTAATTCGGATAGCTCCTTTTGAGAATAGTATTTTTCCCAACGGAAGAAGTCAGTCGTTTTCTGATCAAAGTCAATTAAAACCTGACTTAAAATTTCGGGATCGGAAGTATTGCAAAAAGCTTCAGGATTTGAACGAATAAACGAATCAGAATTGAGTTTGCTGAGCGCTACTTTATTTTCTGCGTCAACAACTTTGCTTAAATAGGGAACCTCTACGGCTTGCCATACATTCTCGAAGTTTTCTGAAATTCCACCACAGCATTTCGAAAAGCGAGCATCGCAAATTTCATTACTCCATGTTAGCACTGTACCTTGGGTTTGTTCAATGGCCTTTTGCGCATTTTCAGAACTAATTTTTGTTACGCCTTGATAACGCTGACAATGATCGTCGGCACAAACATCAAACAGCGCATGATCTTCTCGGTCGTACCATTTAATATGTTCACCCGATTTGTGCTCTAATTGTATTTCTATTTTTTCTTGCTTAATTTGAGCCAATAGCCAGCTGCGCGAAACAATGGCATGAACTTTTAACAAGGTAAGGTCATTCATGGCACTCATTTCCGAAGAAATTACACTGCACAAATAGCTTTCCAATGGAATTTCATTGATAGCCCAAATGGTATTGTGCTCAATTACCAATTTAAGCCCGCCTTCAAAAAGTTGATCTTCATTTTGTTGCCAGTGGAAGCCAATCCCAATGGTAACCGCTTTGATTTTAAATTTGGAATCATTGTTCTGCGGGCGAAAGTAGATTTCCTTATCATAAATTTCATCGCAATGAATCTTATTTTCTTCGATGTTGAAAAGAAAAAGTTTCTGATTTAAAGCTTTGCCATTTAAATGATAGTCGCCTAAAAGTTCAACTTCGATTTTGCATGCATTTTTAATTCCAACATTGATAATCGGTTCGCTATTTTTGTGTGCTGTATTCAAAATTCTTTTGCAATGTTTGATGTTCAAACAAAATAAGGTAATATTTGACAAGATTCTTCATTTTTGAATATGAAATTAACAAAATGACTGTGAAAAGGCGATGTTTATTGGGAATGTCGGGTGGAACCGATAGTTCGGTTGCTGCGATGTTGCTTCAGGAAAAAGGTTTTGAAGTCGTGGGCGTGACTTTTCGTTTTTGGGATAGCGAATTGGGTGAACAACATACCAACGATGCCATCGAATTAGCTCAAAAACTGAATGTTGAGCACTTTGTTTACGATGCTCAAACGCTTTTTAAAGAAACAATTGTAGGCTACTTTATTCAAGAATATTTATCGGGGAGAACGCCGGTGCCATGCATTAAATGTAACAATCAGGTGAAATGGCGCTTGCTTTCTGAGTTGGCAAATGAAAAAAACTGTGAACTAATTTCTACCGGACATTATTGCAATGTGGTGAAAAAGGATGGATATTTTCATATCAAAGAAGGTTTGGATGAAGACAAAGATCAGGCATTTTTTCTCTGGGGACTTTCACAAGAAATTCTTTCAAAAATGTATTTGCCCTTGGGGGAATTAACAAAAACCGAAGTTCGTAAATTCGCACATGAAAAAGGTTTCGAGCGGATTTCATCGAAGAAAGATAGCTTGGGAATTTGTTTTAGTGCTGGCGATTATCGCGATTTTTTAAAAAAGCAAGCAAGCAATTTCTTGTTTGAACCCGGAAATTTTGTAGATGAGACCGGAGCTGTTTTAGGAAAGCATCAAGGCTTTGCTTTTTATACTGTTGGTCAACGACGGGGGTTAGGGTTGAATTTAAATGTTCCAATGTTTGTGAAACGTATCGATGCCAAACGAAACGAAATTGTGTTGGCTCCTTTCGAAAACACATTTCAGAGCGAGTTCTTCCTCCAAAATTATCAACTAATAAACCCAAATGATTTTACCGATGCGTTTGATGTGATTGTTAAAATCCGCTATCGAAATCAGGCGAATCATTGTCGAATCATTGGTACTAACGAAGAAACATTGAAAGTAGAGTTGCAAGAACCTTTAAATGCAGTCGCACCTGGGCAAGCTGCAGCATTTTATCGCGATGGATTGGTATTAGGTGGAGGTATAATTATATAGATTGTACAAGCATAAAAAATACTGAAAGAACATTGAATGCAATTCTTTCAGGATATTAATCTCTATTCTAAGTTTTAAAACAATTTAAAACAAGTAAGTGGTGGTTAATAACAAACGGTGGTTGGTTGCATCGATTGTGGAATTATACAATCCGTTATCTGTGTTAATTGCACCAGTTCCATATTCCGCAGAAGTCATTTCATATTCAACAGCCACTTTAAATTTCTTTACATTGTATGAAATATGAGGAGCCAAGCGATACAAGGTTTGAATGTTGGTCATTAGGCCTGCTGTTTTTACTTCATCCGAAGTTCCAGCAAGCGCATCTGTTGTGCCTAAGTTTTTGGTAAATCCTGCAAAAAATCCTAGTTGATAAGTTTTGCCATAAACCACATTTAAAAAGCTAGCCGAATGGGTATAATTGGTGTATTCATATGCTCCGGTGTTTGCATCAATCGACTTTACTCCGTAGCCACCCAACATGGTCAAATTGGCTAAGTTTTGTCCATAAACCGATTTTGCCAACACCTTTAAATTTTCGTTTTTAAATTGAATGTATGCCAATGCAGCGCTGCTATTGTGCATCTGATCAGAAACGTAAGTGCTTCCATTATTTCCGGTGGTGTGGTCAATTGGAAGTATCGTGTTGTGTTGCGCAGCTGCACCCACCGTGAAATTTCCGGAGTTGAAAACGGCACTTAACACCACTTCCGGAATTCCTGCATTACGTTTTGGAAGCGTTTTTTCTTTGCTGTTGGTGGGTGCATAAAATCCTCGCGAAACATATTGATTTTCGTAGATCGCTGCAGCCGATAAGTCGATTTTATTCAATGTTGCAGTGTAGTTGATTTGTGGTGAGCGGTTAAATGGCTGAAATGGTGCTCCGGTGTTTAGCGAACCGGTAGTTGGGTAGCACGAGCCGCCCCACATGGGATGCCAGTTCTGACCCACCAATAAATTAGAGTTTTCCCAAGTTAATTTATAATAAGCTTTGCGAATGCGGACCAAAACAGGATCTACCGTGGTAACACCCGAAAAGTCCATTTCGATATTTGCTATCGTATTTGCGCCCAAAATTTCAGGACCAGCGACTTTTAAGCCTAAACGACTCGATACCGCCGATAAATGTGCCGAACCTTGTTCGTTAAGGTGCTCCCCGTTGGCATCAATGCCTTTATAATTAGGCATCAAATAAAACTGATCCATGATTGATTCCACCCCTTTGTAAGTGTCGAAAAACAGATCGTTACGAATAAAACCATAAAAACTGAGGCTTGATTCTTCTTTTTCTTGGGCAAATAAATTGAAAGATATTGGAAATAGAAATGTTAGTAAAACAATAGTTTTTAAATGCTTCATTACTTGGTTAATTATATTTTTGGTGTAAAATAACGGGCGGCAAAGATAAATTCTTTTCAGCCATTTCTATCCCAAAATGAAGCTTGCTTGCTTAGATTTAACAATGGGTTTTTCTTGACTTCTGAAAAGGGAAAATATTAAATTTATCGAAGTAAATTTTGGGATGCTAAAATTTCAGATTTAGCTCGTTTAAAGAAACATCAGAATAAATTTCTTCGATGTCGGCTAGTTTTAAATTCCGAAAGTTTTCTTCGTTTGGGGTTACTAATACTCCCGCCATTTCAACGCTTGCCGGACTTATAATAATTCTGTTTTCTTCGTTGCGAAAATAACATTGCGGGCGCTGATCTTTACGTGGGAATAAAATCAAATGGTACTCATTATTTTCATAGAGGGCCAATAAATTCATTCGGGGTTCATCCGACTCCTCATCAAAAGGCAGTTGCTTATATATTTTTAGAAACGCTTCATTAATTGCTTCCACCGAAGCTGATTTCAAAACAATGGTTTTCCGCAAATATTTTTCCAATTCGTAAACCTTTAGATCATTTGTTGAATAAAGTATTTTGATCAAAGATTCATTGTGCATATCTTTTTCAATTGGCATGAAGCCACTTTTTGCTGCTTGAAAGTGAAAATGATCGGGTGCCGAAGCGCCACATTTTGGGCCATTGTAAAAAACGGTAAAGTCGCTTAATAATTTCGAAAGTTCCAACAGATCAGGAATTCGTCCTTCAATTTTCTGAGGAATATGATCGAAATCTGAAATGGTTAAATGTCGTTCAAAAATTGGAAAAGGATTCACCAGCAACAAATATTTCTCTAAAATGGTATACCCTTTTTGATCTTCCGGTAAATGGTGGGCACAAAGAAAACACCTTCGGTTTTCAATCGTTTTTTTGCTCAAATCGGCACATGTACTTCTTGCTCGCGCAGGGTTAAACTGTACAATAAGCTTGGATTCATTCAATGAAATTTCTCTTTTTTCAACCGATTCATACTGACGATAGTGATTGAAAGCCATCTTCCAGTTTTGAAGTTGTTGCCGATACATGGCCTCAATTTTATCATTCCAGCTTTTGGAAGCATTGGCGATTAGTAAATGTTTGCTAATATTATTTGGATATCCCATTGGGTGCTAAATTATAAAATCCCAAATTTCTAAATAAAACAGAATAAATCAATTAATTTTTTCTCTATAAACTATATTTAAATTCAACTGAATTGAACATCTTTGTGAAAGCCAATTTAACTATTCGAACCATGAAACAAATTCTATTTCTAATATTCACATTTGTGGTTGTTTTCTCCATAAAATGTGAAGCTCAAAACTATCGAAAAAATAAGAAAGTTTACGATTTTCATGAATTTACGCCACAAATGGGTGACGCGTTTAAACCGCAATTTTCGTATGTCGGTTCTGCAATTTTACCGGGAATGGGACAAATGATGGCAGGTGAAAATAAGCGGGGAATGATGTTTCTTGGAGCATTTTCTGCCGGTTATTTAATACAAAAAGGAGTGATAACAAATTCGAATAACAATGGTGCCCCTAGTGCAGGTGGAAAATTTTTAGGAAATACGATCATGCTTGCGACATGGATATGGGCAGTTGTTGATGCTGGGCGTGTGGCCAAAGTAAATAGTATGTACTTGCGCGACCGAAAGCATGGTGCCGACTTGAGTATTGAAATTGCTCCCGTTTTGTTTGATGGAAATTTCATGAATCCTCGAAGTGCGGTTGGATTAGAATTGGCTTTTCGTTTCTAAAATCTACCCTAATTATTAAAAATAATAAGTGCACCAATGAAAAGATATATCTTATTAACAGTTGTGGTAATTGCGGTATTTAGTTTTAATGCCCAAGCGCAATCCTATAAAGAAATCAAAAAGAATTATCGAGTTCGCAATTACAAACATCAAATCGATGATTATTATAGTCCTGCTTTGGCCGGAATCAGCTCTGCAATTATTCCCGGTTTTGGGCAAATGACTTGTGGCGAAACTAGTCGTGGCTATGCGTTTATTGGTGGCTATGTTGTAGGTGCCGGGATTCTTACGATTGGATTGACATCGGTATTTTATTCGGGAATCGGCTATCTCTGGAGTGAAGGCGAAACTGAAATTGTGGGGGAAGGAGCTATTATTGCCGGAGTTAGTATTTTTGCAATTAATTATGTCTGGTCAATTGTGGATGCAGTGCGAGTTGCTAAAATTAAGAACATGTATATCCGCGATCAGCATAAAACCAATGCTATCAAGTTTGAATTAAGCCCCACAGTCATCAACAATCCTTTACCTAATGCTCGAAATACTTTAGGGTTTGGCTTAACCTTGCGATTTTAGGCAATAACCTTGCTTTTTTCAGAAAACACCGATTCTCCACTCAAGAATAAGTTGAAGGATTATAGATCCTAATACTAAAGTTGTTCTCTTCAGTGGAAATATCTACTTTTGGTGCAGAATCCAAAAACCATGAATAAACACCAACGAAAACCCGATTGGCTAAAAATTAAATTGCCAAAAGGAACCAATTTTAAAGAGGTAAAAAGCATTGTTTCCAAATATAACTTACACACTATTTGTACCAGCGGAAAGTGCCCCAATATGGGCGAATGCTGGGCGGCCGGAACTGCAACTTTAATGATCTTAGGAGATATTTGTACCCGCAGCTGTAAGTTTTGTGCCACACAAACCGGCAAGCCACTTTCAGTGGATGAAAACGAACCTGAAAACGTAGCCAAATCGGTGCAGTTAATGCAACTGAAACATGCCGTAATTACCTCGGTTGATCGTGATGATTTAGAAGATAAAGGAGCCGCCCATTGGCGACAAACAATCGAAGCCATCAAGCAATACAATCCTCAAACTACCATGGAAGTGTTGATTCCTGATTTTGATGGCGATCAAAAACTAATTCAGGAAGTAATTGATGCTAAACCCGAAATTATTTCTCATAATTTAGAAACCGTTCGCCGCTTAACGCCTTTGGTTCGAAGCAGAGCAAAATACGAAGTTAGCCTGCAAACTATAAAAACAATTGCCGAAAGCCCAATTGTTGCTAAAAGTGGAATCATGGTAGGTTTAGGCGAAACCGAAGAGGAGGTCTACGAAACCATGAACGATTTATTGTTGGTTGGATGCGAGGTGTTAACCATCGGGCAATATCTACAACCAACCAAAAGTCATTTGCCGGTGGAAGAATATGTACATCCCGATAAATTTGAGAACTATCGAAAAGTAGCCGAAGAAAAAGGTTTTCGAGTGGTCGAAAGTGCTCCATTGGTGCGTTCTTCGTACCATGCCGAACGCCACGTGTAAGCCAAAATGTCTTGTTTGAAACAATAAACTAAATTGCTTGTTGTCTTTTAAAATTTACTGAAATGAACCATCAAATAATATTCGAAGATTTACAAAGTTCGGAATACAAAAAAACTTGGGAATACCAGGAAACTTTACTACAAAAGGTGATTGAACAAAAGAAGGCGAAAAAGGAAAATCCTGAAGCCATTTCCGATAATTATCTTTTGTTTGTTGAGCATCCGCATGTATATACTCTCGGGAAAAGTGGTGATGAGCAAAATCTACTATTGAATTACATTCAATTGCAGGCCAACGATGCAACTTTTTTTCATACCGACAGAGGTGGGGATATTACCTATCATGGCCCGGGGCAAATTGTAGGTTACCCAATTTTTGATCTAGAAAATTTTGGGATTGGTTTGCGGAAATACATCGAACTGATGGAGGAAGCCATTATCAAAACCATCGCCGAATTTGGTTTAGAAGGAAGTCGTGATCCAAAAGCAACAGGTGTTTGGTTAGATGTTGGAAAACCTACTGCCCGAAAAATTTGTGCCATTGGTGTAAAGAGTTCTCGTTTTGTAACCATGCATGGTTTTGCATTAAATGTAAATACCGATTTAAGCTATTTTCAGCATATTAATCCATGTGGTTTTGTGGATAAAGGCGTTACATCTATTGAAAAAGAATTAGGCAAAAAGCAAGACTTTGAGGCAGTGAAGAAAATTGCATTGGCTAAGATGCTTGAAGTTTACGAGGGAGAGCTAGTTAAATAAGTACTTATCTGCTTTTGCGATTGGATTACTGTTTTATGATTTTGTATATTTGAATAATAGAATATCATTATGACTCAACTATCCAATCCCGAATTAGAGCTCGCAAGGAGCTTCTTGCAAAAAACCAATCAGAATATTTTTTTAACCGGAAAAGCTGGAACCGGGAAAACCACTTTTTTACGAGAATTGCGTTTTGAAACCGAAAAGCGCATGGTGGTAGTTGCACCAACCGGCGTTGCTGCAATTAATGCCGGAGGAGTTACTATTCATTCTTTTTTTCAGATCTCATTTGGGCCGCAAATCCCAAGCGGACAACAATCAAATGATCCTCGTTTCGACAATCAAAAAGTTGAATTTAAACGCTTTAATCGCGAAAAGATAAACATCATCAAAAGTTTAGATCTTTTAGTGATTGATGAGATAAGCATGGTTCGGGCCGATGTGCTCGATGCCATCGATGCTGTATTGTGCCGATTTAAAGACAGATACAAGCCGTTTGGAGGCGTACAATTATTAATGATTGGTGATATTCAGCAATTGGCGCCTGTGGTGAAAGATGACGAATGGTCGATTCTTCGGAATTACTACGAGAATATTTTCTTTTTTAGTAGCCATGCCTTAAAGCAGTCCGATTTTTTAAGTGTTGAGCTCAAAACTATTTACCGTCAAACCGATCAGAAGTTTATCGGTCTGTTGAACAAAGTAAGGCAAAATGCGATCGATGAGGAAGCTTTGCAGATTTTGAATTCAAGGGTGGTTCCCGATTTTAAACCTGCTCGAAATGATGGCTTTATTACCCTAACGACGCATAATTCTCAGGCTGATAAAATAAATCGGAACAATTTAGAAGATATTAAGAACCAAGTATTTCGATACAAAGCAAACATTGAAGGAGATTTTCCGGAGTATTCCTATCCCACAGAATCGTTTTTAGAATTAAAAGTTGGGGCACAGGTAATGTTTATCAAAAACGATGCATCTTACGAAAAGCAATATTACAATGGTAAAATTGGCGAAGTGGTAGCTTGCGACGATGGATGGGTGGAAGTTAAATGCCCCGGTGATCGGTCAGTGATTCGGGTCGAAAATGTCGAATGGCAAAATGCAAAGTTTAGTTTAAATAACTCCACCAATGAAATTGAAGAAAAGGTTGTAGGTCGGTTTTTTCAAATTCCTTTGAAATTGGCTTGGGCCATCACTATACATAAAAGCCAAGGATTAACTTTCGAAAAAGCAATTATCGATGCCCGCCAATCGTTTGCGCATGGTCAAGTTTATGTGGCTTTAAGTCGTTGCCAAACTTTAGAGGGAATGGTTTTGAGTACACCAATCGATGGTCGCAGTATCAAAAACGACAATTCGGTTGTTTCATTTACCAGTGCAGTTGAAGCTAACCCACCTACCGAGCAGCAGTTAATGCAGGCACAACAAAGGTATGAATTGCAATTGATCAACGATTTGTTCGACTTTAAACCAATGATTCGACTGGTGAAATATTGTTTGAAAATTTGGAATGAAAATGAGCAATACCTAATTGGAAATTTGCCAGAGAAATTATTGCCTGTTGCCGATCCTATTCAACATGAAATGATTGCAGTTGCCGATCGATTTGGAAGTCAGGCGGGTATTTTGTTGCAAAATGGCTTAATTGAATTGAACGAAGAATTGCACGGTCGGATCGTAAATGGAATTGGCTATTTTCAACAAAAGCTTGAATCAACATTGGTCAGTGCGTTTGAGGAGGTTTCTTTTCAAACCGATAATAAATCGATTAAAAGTTTGCTGAAGGATGGTTTAGAAAAATTAGAGCAAGAAATTACGGTGAAAAGTAAATGTTTTACCGAATTGAAAAGTGGTTTTAATATACAGAAATATTTGTATGTAAGAGCTTTGGCTGCAATCGATTCGCCAAAACTCAAATCGAAACGACCACAGGCATTGGAGCAAACCAATCATCCCGAGTTCTTTAAAATGTTGCTCGATTGGAGAAGCCAAAAAGCCGACGAGTTAAATGTTACTGTTTCGCGGGTTTTAAGTCAGAAAGTGTTGGTGAATATTGCTGACGAATTGCCTCCTTCAGCTAAAGAGTTGAAAGCCATTAAAGGCATGGGAGGTAAGAAGATTCAACAATTTGGTTCTGAGCTTTTGCAAATGATTATCGATTTTAGAAGTAACTCAAAAATGGAAATACCTTTAGGAGCTGCCGAAGATATTGAACAAGCCGGAATGAATACCAAAGATTTGAGTTTCTTCTTGTTTAAATCGGGAAAAGATATTCGCGAGATTTCAAAAGAGCGAAAGCTAGCCGTAACAACCATTGAAAGTCACTTGGCCTATTTTGTTTCAATTGGCGAATTAGATGTTTTTAAACTGGTTGATAAAAAGGTATATGGTAAAATTTCAGATGTTGCTTCAAGCAATCAGTTTTTATCCTTAAGCGATGTGAAGAAACAGCTGCCTGAAGAAATTACTTATACTCAAATTAAAATGGTAATGGCCGATTTGGGGAAATACTAGTATTTAATAAAATAGTTTTACTTACTCATCTACTTTTTCCACCAATGCGTTTTTAATTATGTTTCGTAGTTGCAATTGTTTGTTCTGAACTGCAAACCTAGTAGCAGGTCGATGTCCGGGTGCATATTTGCATGGTGCAAGTCGGTATTTCATATCATCGATGGTCCCTTTTACATCCACTCCCAACTTGATGGGCAACGGAGAGTCAACTAAGGAGATATGGTAGTTGAAGCTCATGTCAAGATTATGTTTTCCGGCCACGACAGCTTTGTATTTATCCATCACAATTAAGAAGGGGTACACATCAATTTCATTTCTGAAGATGGTGAACTCCGCCGACAGTGAATCCACTTTATTTTCTGCTTTTTTACTGAATTTTAATGTTTTGGCAATTTCTGTGAAGGTTTCTCCATCCATCAAAACTAAATCGTTGCCCGTAATGCTTGCAGCACCGAGTAAGGTCGACATTTTAGGTTGATAAAGCGAGTCGAGATAGGTTTCGATGGCCATGTGAAATTCTCCACTTCCTCTAAACGATTTCAACATAGGCATGATGCTGTCGATGTCTGGAATGGTATTTAATATTTCTTCAATTTCAATGTCAAGCATGTGGTAATCGAGCCCCATGTAGATGTGATTTTTTCGTGGCGTTCGGTAAATGGCAGTCAATTGTAATCTAGTTGCAGGAGTCGTTAGCTTTAAATTGTCAAGTGTTAATATTCCATCTAAAACGGTAACATCACCTGTAATATCACGTGCAGTTGTAAGACTATATTTTGCTGCTTTTATGTCTGTCGATAATTTCAAATCCATGTTTTTTGGAACCATGTAGGGGCCTGTAAAACCTTCTTCCAACTTTAGCGAATCGCTTTGCACTTGTGCATCTTCATAACCAATTCCACTGGTTAAAGCCATGAGCTCTGAAATATCAGTTTCATCCGACACAAACTTGAAATCTCCTTTCAAAAGAGAATTTCCTTGAATGTATTCGTAGATATTTGAAAGTACTCCGTTTAAATGAAAATCAGAATTGCGAATAATTAAATTACTTTCTCTAATGTTTAATGAATCGGGTGTGATGTTCATATCGATCGATGGAATCTCAATTAGTACTCCAATCATCGCAGAAGCAATGATCCCATTTTCGAGTTGCAGTGAACCATTTGTTTTCCATTGAAGTAATATATCTTCTTGTTGGCTATCGTTTTCAAGGTCGGCTGCAAAATTTAAACTTTCAAAACTAACTTGATCGCCACCCATTTCCATTTTACCTTCTTGGGTTCTAAGATCCAAAATGAGATGTGGATCAGATTGGATTCTCAACGATGGTTTAATTTCAAAATTCGTAAAAAGATTGTTGATGCTTGCAGTAATTGTGTCCATCGAACCATTCAATTTATAGGCACTTATATTCCCATTTATATTTGGAATTTTAGTAGTGTCGAGTGGGTTTGAAGTCTCCAGTTTAATAAATGAATTTTCAAGTTTCGCTAAATAGTTTTTATTGGCTCCTGCATTAAGTTGATCGGTATAAATTCCTAAATTGATAAAACTAGATAATGAGCTCGAAGGATTAGGCAAGTTGAAATCGATCGATGTTTGTGGAGTTTCCATCCACAAAGTATCATAGGATGCAGTAAAATTTTTAAGGTCGATGCTTCCTTGGGCAATTATTCGATCATATTGTTCTTCTTCTAGCTGAGTTAAATTGAATTCGGTTTTAATGTTTCCTTTAGCATTTCCGGCAATTTTAGATTTATATTCCGCCGGAATCATCGTGTTGAATTCCTCTAATTCTAAGTTGATATTTGCAGCAATATTGCAATTAATAGCACTAAAAAGCTGATCGATTCGACCATTTACTGAAAAGCTTGATTGTTGGGTGTTTGCTGAAATATTAATCAAATCGACATATGTTAAGGAGTCGTTGATTGCATCGGTAACAATCTTAACTTGACCATTGGTATTGCTTAGTAAAATTGGTAGGCCATCGTACGAAAATTCGCATGCTTTTAAATCTGCTGTATTCTCAAAAATGGGCATTTTATCTTGTCCAATCTCCCCAATAATCGATCCCAAGATAGTTGTTTTTCCTCTTCCCGAAATTCCTTCGGTATATGAAATGTAGGCTGGAGGAATCATGGTCATTAGCTTTTCAACCGAAGCATTTTCTAATCGATAATTTAAATCGATAATTAAATCTTTTGAAATACTATCTTCTTTAAACAAGCCTTTTGCCACAATTGGGATGGTGTTGATATTTCCAGCGGCAGAATCAATATCCATTCGCAAATAATCGAGATAATAACTAAAGTTTGCGTCCAGCGCCAAAGTATCATTTATTAAATAAGGCTCGTTGTCGTAGTTTAACGAAAGGATTCCGTTTTGCGCATTTATTTTACAACTTAAAATATTGCTCTTCAATTGACCTTCCATTTCAGCATGTAATTTGTTAACTGAAGTTTTTAGAGGCAGAGTTTGATCAATGTATGAGAAATTTACGGCTGTGCATTTTATATCTTGAAGGTTTATTTCAGGAAGCATTTCAGAAGAGGCAACGCTTTCTGTTGCGCTTGTATCTGCAACGAAAATGTCGTAATTCGTATTTCCTAAGCTGTCCACAAAAATGTTAATTGTACCTTTTTCGACTGAAAGCCCTTGGATAAGAATTGGGCGATCATTTAAAACCGACATTACATCAATGGTAGTGCTTAACGATTGGCAAAATACAAGCGTATCGTTGGGTGCTCCGTTGGTCGGATTAATGATTTTTAAGTTTTTAATTCTTAGTTCGAGATTAGGGAAACTGCTGAAGAGTACCGGATCAATTGTTTCGAAATCAACTTCGCATGACAGTAAACTATTTAGCTGCTTTTTTGCAATAGGTGTTACTCGTTCAGGAGTAAAAACCAACCACGAAGTAATACCAACAGCAATAACACAAAATATGAGTATCGCGGTTATTGAAAGTGCTAAAATTCTAAATAGTTTCTTCATGAATTGTTATGCAATTATTTCAGATTTTTCTTCGGTGTCTTCAACCTTTGTAAAAGTTTGAGCATTTCCAAAATCATCTTCGTAGGTGAGTTTGGTGGCTGTTAATTCGGTAATGGTGTAAATTTTAGGAACACTTCCGCCAATTTCAAGAATGTAGATATGTGTTAATTCTGATGATTCTAAGGTCCAAGTGAAGTTTTGAGCTTCTTCTTCAGTTACATCGTCTGAGGTATCCCAAGTGGTTCCGGTTCCGTCAAATTTATAATTGTAGAATAAGGTTTCTGCTTTCCATTTTCCGTATAAAAGGGTCTCGTCGAATTTTTCTTCATTGATATCTTCAGGGAAACATGAGACCATTGTAAATGCAGTAAAAAGTATAATGCTTAGGTATTTGATTGATTTTTTCATTGTTTAGAATTTCAATTGTGATTTATAGGTAAGATAATCATTCAGTTACTATTTTTCAATCTGATTCATTTAAAAAGAGATGATGACCAAGAATTCTAATAATTTATAAACATTTCGAAAAGTGGTTCTTAATCTTTATATAAGTCTATTCTCCTTAAAATCTCAGCACTACGCAAGCTATCTTTATAGGCATTGTGCGCATTTGATTTTTCGATGTTTAAATTGGCATCGGTGTTGTCGTCCCAACGTCGGCAGAGGTAAATTGGATCGTAGATTCGTCCAATTTGGTATTCTCGGCTGATCTGAATTGCCACCGCATAATCTTCGCCATAACTAACATTCGGGAACTGTATTTTACGAATAATTGGAGTGAAGAAAGCACGAGGTGCCCCTAAGCCATTTATTCGTAGGGCATTGTTGGCTCCGTTGGCGTCTGTCCATTCTTTATGATCGATGATGCCGGGTGGAATTTCTTCTAATTTAAAATTAACCATTTGGTAGCTGCCAATCACCATTGCGCAATGCTTGGCGTAAAATTGATTCACAATTTTTTGCAGGGTATTTTCATCCAAATATAAATCGTCGCTATCGAGTTGCACTGCAAATTTTCCGCATCGATCATCGTTGATGCCTTTGTTCCAGCATCCACCAATTCCAAGGTTGGTTTCTTCTGGTGTAATTTGAATTACGCGATCATCATTTATTTCCTCAATAATTGTACTGGTGCCATCGGTGCTATGATTGTTTATCACTAAAATGTTGAAATCGAAATTCGTTTGCTGTTTCAATACCGATTGAATTGCATCGCGAATGGTTTTCTCACGATTTAAAACCGGAATAATCACCGAAACTTCTTTGTTGAATTGCTGTGTATCGAAATCAACCTTTTTAAATGGCGGGCTAACTTTTGCTCCAATTGCTTCGAGGTGTTTGCCTGCTACTTTTTCAAGCTCAATTTGACGAATTTGATTTGCAGGATCAACATAATCAAACTGTTTTTGCCCCGATAGTCGTAAATCTGATTCTTGATAGGTGTAGAAGGCGATTTCAATTAATTTTGGCATTGATTTTCGAGTGCAAAACAAACGAAAGTCGTACCAGCTTGAATGTTTCAGATCTGCTACTGTTCGTAAATATTCGATTATTGTAGAGCGTTTAAAAATTACCAAAGGACCAAAATCAAAGTCGTCTCTAATGCTGCCAATTTGATATTCATTAACAGGGTGTAATCTTAATTCTTTCTTGATTTCAATGAAAGGAGTGTATCCTAAATCTGCGTTGTTTTGTTGGAATGTGTCCAAGATTTTCTGCAACGAATCTTTATCGAAATTTAATTCTCCAGTTTTAACCTGAAAGAAGATAAAGGGTGCTACCGATTGCTCTGCAATGAATTGGAGTGTATCGTTTGAATGTAATTTATCAATTTGCTCAGTTGAAAAAATGTGTGTATTGATGGAATCGCTTCCTAATGAATTTTCTTGTGTAAGAAACAGATCGGCTTTTATCATTTGAATTTTATTGTTAATGGACCTTTGGGGCTGCTTTCGTTGTGATGTCTGTCGATTGCGGTTACCCAAAAATAGGTTGTTTCGTTAAACCTGTTAACTATTTCGTTGATATCAATTGTGTTTTCCTGCGTGAACAAAATTAAATGTTCAGGATCTAACGAAACGGTGTCTTTAGCGATTGAAAAATAAAGTGCATAGGCTAAAAAGTCATTTCGTTGATTTGCTTTCCACTTCAGTTTATTCAACTTGAATAAACCTTTCGTTTTTAGTTTTCGTGGTTTTTTGGGTGGTGTATTGTCTAACCATGGCATGGTTGGCAAAAATGCAGGCGCTTTAAAAAGCGATTTTTGCAAATTGTTGGTAATGCCCAAAGGGTTTTGTTTTAAATGGTAATACCTAAAAAATGCGCTTCCTTGAATTGCCTCCGACCGACGAGCAATTTTAACTTGCTCAGGAATTTCATTTGGATTTTGCCATGCTATTTTGTTCGAATCCATTGCCTTGTAAATTGCATGGCCGATATAAACATGGTGTCCGAATGAATTCTCGCTCCACCAGTTTTTTAAAGTAATATAGTCGACAGCCGGATGACCGATTTCCCAATAAATTTGTGGAATCATATAATCGATCCAGCCTTTTTGTTGCCATTTTATCACGTCGGCATATAGGTTGTCGTAGTTGGTATTTCCTGCGCTTGTAACCGAACCGCTAATTTGATCGTTGTCTTCGTAATTCTTCCAAACACCAAAAGGACTAATTCCGAATTTTACGGTTGGTTTATTTAACTTTATGCTGTTGTGGATGGTTTCAATAATTTGATCGACATTATCTCTACGCCAGTTTTCAATGCTTTCAAATTGCTTTCCGTATTGTTGAAATTCCTTCTCGTCGGGGAAAGTCTTGCCTGCAATCGGATAAGGGTAGAAATAATCATCAAAATGAATGGCATCTACCTCGTAATTTTCAATTACCTCAATTACGATTTCATTTAAGTATTGCCGTACTTCAGGAATTCCGGGGTTTAAATATTGTTTGCTTCCATAAGTTACCACCCATTCGGGATGACGACGGGCAATGTTTTCAGGACTCAATTCATCAGATGATTTTTGCGCAATTCTAAAAGGGTTCATCCAAGCGTGCAATTCCATTCCTCGTTGGTGGCATTCTTTAATAATAAATTGTAGCGGATCGAAATTTTGTTCGGGTGCATTTCCTTGTTTTCCTGTGAGATATACCGACCATGGTTCGGTTTCTGATTGATAAAACGCGTCGGCTGTGGGCCTGATCTGAAATATCACAGCATTAAAATGCAGTTGTTGCAAGTTATCCAAAATGTCGATCAATTCTTTTTTTTGTTCAGCTACAGAAAGAGAATTGTGCGATGGCCAATCTAAGTTGTTGACGGTAGTTAACCAAACGCCTCTGAATTCTCTTTTAGGAGTTTGAGATTGTGCATTTCCTCTGGATATGATAGTAAACAGTAGAATGAAAAGGTATAGAAAAAAGCTCTTATTCATGAATTAAATTGTGCTAAAACTTTCAATGCAAAGATTTATTATTTCGTTTTACAATAATAATTGAATTAAGTTTATAGTTTAAATATTGAACGAACGAAACGTGCATAAATTTTTAAAAATTGAAAATTGTTATGGCTGATCAAGAGAAAGTAAAAATAGTTGTCGGCAACAAGTATGACGAAAACCATATGGAAGCAATGTTTGAAATGTTAGATCTCTACATGCAAGACCCGATGGGAAAACTAGCTCCGCTCGACGACAAATTGAAAGAAGAAATTAAAACAGGATTGTTGAAGCAGAGTAATTATTTATTCTTTCTGGCATTTGTTGATGAAAGGCCTGTAGGTATTGCGAACTGCTTTATTAATTTTTCAACGTTTAAGGCCAAACAGTTAGTTAATATACACGACTTTGCAGTTTCTCCATTCTTTCGGAATCTTGGAATTGGAAAGAAACTAATGCAATTTGTTTTAGATTATTGTCGAGAGAATAAATTTTGCCGAGTGAATCTCGAAGTGCGTCACGATAACTACGAAGCACAACGTTTATATAGAAAATTGAATTTCGAAGAATGTAAACCTGCAATGTATTTTTGGGAACACAATTTCTAAGAAACTTTCAATTGTCTTATTTTTATTCAAATTGACATTCAGAATACTACTTTTTTACAGTTGTATGCTAATTAATTTAATGTTTAGGTTAATTAATTCATATTAGCACAGCTTACTTTTTGCATTTAGAATAGTTAGGGTACTTTCACATTGTTAAGAATAATTGCTTTATACTTACATATGGATTTTGTTTGCAAAAGAGAAGGTGAAAGATGTTATGGTGTTAGGGAGTTTCCATTACTATTTGATATTAGCACGAGGCTAATTAAAGGTGGTGAGGTTTCTCAGTTACTTAATAGCGTAATGGAGTTAACTTGCAAATATCTAGGTGCAACAAGTAGTTTTTTAACCGTATTAAATAGAGATAGTAATCAAATACATATTGAAGTAGCGCATGGTTTGAATGATTCTCAAATTGCACGTGGCACTTACAATATGGGAGAAGGAATTATTGGTCGAGTTGTTGAATACAAAAGGCCGGTAATCATTAAAGAGATCTCTAAATCACGATTGTTTATTAATAAAACAAAGAAAGATTTTAAGCATGAAGGCGAAGAATCGAGTTTTATTTGTGTACCTGTTTTTAACGAAACCGATATTGCAGGAACCTTAAGTGTTGCACGTAAATACGATCCTAATTATAATTACAATGATGATTTACGCCTACTTTCGATTATTGGAAGTATGATCATCAATTATGTAAGAGCGCGTCAGGAGCAAAGCGAAGAAATTGAAAAACTTCGTTTGAAAAATAAGGAGCTTCGCGAAACCATTGGGAATACTTATCGGCCTAATAACATTATTGGCTCATCAAGCAAAATGCAAGATGTGTACAGTTTGGTAGAGATGGTTTCAAAAACAAGCTCCACCGTTTTAATTCGTGGTGAAAGTGGTATCGGGAAAGAGCTTTTTGCCGATGCAATTCATTACGGCAGTGCCCGAAAAGACAAGCCATTTATCAAAGTAAACTGCTCGGCTTTACCCGACTCCTTAATCGAAAGCGAATTGTTTGGTCATGAAAAAGGTGCTTTTACCGGTGCCGATGCACTTCGAAAAGGTCGTTTTGAGTTGGCCGATTCTGGAACCATTTTTTTAGATGAAATTGGAGAATTGCCACTTTCAACTCAAGTAAAGTTATTGCGCGTAATTCAAGAGCGCGAGTTTGAACGATTGGGAGGTACCAAAACCATTTCGGTTGATGTTCGAATAGTTACGGCAACCAATAAGAATCTAGAAAAATTAATATCTGAAGGTACTTTCCGCGAAGATTTATTTTACAGAATCAATGTTTTCCCAATCTATGTGCCGCCATTAAAACAGCGTAGAGACGATATTCCTTCACTGGTCGATCATTTTATCGATAAATTTAATAAAGAAAATGGGACCAATATTCGGAGAATTACAACCACAGCGATTAATATGTTAATGGTTTACTCGTGGCCAGGTAACGTGCGCGAATTAGAAAATGTAATTGAGCGAGCTTGTATTTTAGCCACCGATGAGGTGATTCATAGCTATAATCTGCCACCAACCTTACAAACAGCCGAATCTTCTGAAACAGAAATAAAGTCAGGATTAACTGGTGCTTTGGAGAAAATCGAAAATCAATTGATTATTGAAGCGCTGACTACCACAAAAGGGAATATTGCCAAGGCGGCAAAACAGCTCCAAGTAACTGAGCGAATGCTCGGTTTGCGAGTGAAAAAATATCAAATTGATGCTACAAGGTATAAAGTATAAACCCTGTAGATCAATTTAATTCCAGCTGAACCATTCTTCAAAACTTAGCTCGTCGAAGCTGCTTACTTCTACCGTTTCTTCTGGTTCGTTGTTCATTTCCGTTGTCAGTACCAACAATCCTGAAATTCCAAGATATAATGAAATTTCGGGAAGTGGTCTACTTTCTCCTTTTCTTAAAATTAATTTACTCATCACTATTTTATTTAAAAATTAACTGAAAAGTCTCTTCTTCTGTATTCTCTTTAATTTCATAATCCGAAGCTAAAACCAGCTTCACATCTTCTTCTTTCGATTTTTCTAATAGTGCACTCGATAGAAATTCTTTATTGTCGGGTTTACAATCAACATTAAATCGTAGCATGATAAACTCTGGATTTTCATTGTCAAATTGAAAAATAAATGCAGTATTATCTACAAATACTAAATCATCGTATTGATGTTCAACTTTAAATCCTGCGCCTTCTATCAAATTAAGTAACTTTCCGAATGGTCTAAGCTTAAGTCCTTCTGTCATTGTTGTTTAATTAAGAAATTAATAAAATGTAACTCTGTTTTACCTGATTTAAAATTGCATGATCAACTTCATCTCGGCACTTTACAATACTTAAATTATATGCCTCCTCAAATTCTTCATCTGTAAAAGGAATTTCTAATTCAGCAATAAATCCTCTTACTTCATCTGCTTTGGTTAAACTACCTAAATAGTCTCTAAGCTTCTTTTCCTTTTTATAGATTTCAATAAAATCCATTGCATTCTGTATCGACATATGCTTTAATTTTTTTCAAAGCTCTAAATAAAAAGATTGATAAATATCAAAAAGACAGTAAAAAATCGAAAAAATAAACAAAAAGTTTACATTGGCTCTTTTTGATTGGTTTGTGATAAACAAAAAGTCAGAATAATATTGAAATATGTAATAATTGCTATATCCTACCATTATGTAAGTCTGTTTTGATTAAGGTTATGTTAATGCGTTGAAAAACAATGCATAGTAGAAAATCTACCTCGAATGTGCTGAATTTGCCAGATCCGACAATTATGTAGGAAAATGGGAGGGTGCAAAACTCTGTAGAATTAATCTAAATCGTCGTAAGTTGCAGTATTATAGTTGCTTGGATGTTGCTTGTGTTGTGGAGCATGTTTTTTGGCACAATCCTCGTAATACCCTTGCCAAATTCAAATTGTTTAGCAAATCAAAAAATTAATTACGATGAGAAAAATTGCAATTTACGGTAAAGGTGGAATTGGTAAATCAACTACAACACAAAATACTGTTGCAGGTTTAGTTGAAATGGGTAAAAACGTAATCGTTGTTGGATGTGATCCAAAAGCAGATTCAACTCGCCTTTTATTAGGTGGATTAGCACAAAAAACTGTTCTTGACACGCTTCGTGAAGAAGGAGAGGATGTAGAGTTAGATGATATCATCAAGCCAGGATACGGTGGTACTCGTTGTGTTGAGTCAGGTGGTCCAGAACCAGGTGTTGGATGTGCTGGTCGTGGTATCATTACTTCAATTAACCTATTAGAGCAATTAGGTGCTTGGGATGAGAAATTCGAAACTGAGTATACTTTCTACGATGTATTAGGTGATGTTGTATGTGGTGGATTCGCAATGCCAATCCGCGATGGTAAAGCTGAAGAAATTTACATTGTAGTATCAGGAGAAATGATGGCAATGTATGCTGCAAATAATATCTGTAAAGGTATTCAAAAATACGCACAAAACGGTTCTGTACGTTTAGGTGGTCTTATTTGTAACTCTCGTAAAGTTGATAATGAGCGTGATATGATCGAAGAGTTAGCTCGTCAATTAGGTACTCAAATGATTCACTTTGTTCCTCGCGACAACATGGTTCAACAAGCTGAGATTAACCGTAAAACAGTTATAGAGCATGCTCCTGAACATCCACAAGCTGATGAGTATCGTGCACTTGCAAAAGCAATCGATGAGAACGAAATGTTCGTAATTCCTAATCCGCTTCCAATCGAGCAATTAGAGAAATTATTGATTGACTTCGGTATTGCCAACTAATTTTTAAAAACCAAATACAAATCAACTAAAAAGAGGAGACAAATTATGTTACTTATAAGAGCAATTATACGTCCAGAGAAAGCAGATAAAGTTATGAAAGCCCTTTTCGAATCAGGATATGTGGCTGTAACCAAAGTTCCAGTTGCTGGACGTGGAAAACAACGTGGTATTAAAATTGGCGACGTTGTATACGATGAGCTTCCTAAAGAAATGTTATTAATGGTTGTGAAAGACGAAGACAAAGATTTTTGTGTTAAAACAATTATTGAAGCTGCACGCACTGAGCCTGATGGAGCATTCGGAGATGGTAAAATATTTATTGCACCTGTAGACGAAGCTTACACAATTAGTAAAGGAATTGCCGAATTGTAATCAAAGTATCCGGTAAACACCGGACATGAAAATTACATTTCAAATTATTAATCTTTTAAAATATCAGAAATGAAAACAATAATGGCAATTATCCGCATCAATAAAATGATCGCAACTAAAAAAGCTTTATCTCAAGCCGGAATTACCTCAATGACTGCAACAGGTCATGTACATGGCCGTGGAAGAGGTTACTGGGATGCAGAAGTTTTAGAAGGTATCAAAAATAACGAGCCTGAAGCTTTAGCATTAATCGGAGGAGAACCTCGATTGAGACCACAAACCCTGATCATGGTTACTGTTCCTAAAGATAAAGCCAAATTGGTTGTCGATACAATTATTGAAGCAAACCAAAGTGGTGAGCATGGAGATGGTAAAATATTCGTTCTGCCTGAGGAAGACGTTATTCGTGTAAGAACAGGTGAGTCGGGAGATTCAACACTCGATTAATACTTAAGTTTTAAGATAACTTATTTAATAAGAATTACAATGACAAATAAAGCAGATAAATCAATTCTACCTGACGTGGAAAAGCTAAAAGAAGAAATTCTAGCGAAGTATCCTCGAAAGGTAGCAAAGAAAAGAGCAAAAGCATTCATCGCGAATGACCCTGATGCAATTCCTGAGGTACAGGCCAATGTTCGTACCATTCCAGGTATCATTACTCAACGTGGTTGTACTTACGCCGGATGTAAAGGTGTAATTTTAGGGCCAACGCGTGATGTTGTAAATATTGTACACGGACCAATTGGTTGTAGTTTCTACGCTTGGTTAACACGTCGTAACCAAACCGATGCTTCAGCAGAAGGTTCTCCAAACTACATTACTTATGCTTTCTCAACTGACATGCAAGATTCAAACATCGTTTTCGGTGGAGAGCAAAAATTGCGCAAAGCGATAAAAGAAGCGCACGAAATGTTTAACCCATTTTCAATTGCAGTATTCTCAACTTGTCCAATCGGTTTGATTGGTGATGATATTCATGCAGTTTGTCGCGAAATGAAAGCGGAACTTGGAGTTAACGTATTCGGATTTAGTTGTGAAGGTTACCGCGGAGTATCACAGTCTGCAGGTCACCACATTGCAAACAACAAAATCTTCCAAGAGGTAGTTGGTCGTAAAACCGATAAAGAACGTGTTGGTAAATTCCAAATCAACATGATGGGTGAATATAACATTGGTGGAGATGCATTCGTAATCGAAAAATATTACGAAGAAATGGGAATCGATCTTTTAGCATCGTTCTCGGGTAACTCTACCATCGAAAGTTATGAGTACGCTCAAAACGCCGATTTAAACTTGGTAATGTGTCACCGTTCTATCAACTACATTGCCGAGATGATGGAGAAAAAGTGGGGTATGCCATGGTTTAAAGTAAACTTTATTGGTGCTAACTCTTCTGCAAAATCATTAAGAAAAATTGCTGAATACTTCGGAGATAAAGAATTGATGGAGAAAACTGAAGTGATCATCGAAAGAGAAATGGCTAAAGTAAAAGCTGTTGCCGATCGTGTTCGCCCAAAAGTTGAAGGAAAAACAGCAATGATGTTTGTTGGAGGATCTCGCGCTCACCATTACCAAGAACTATTTAATGAATTAGGAATCGAAACTTTAAGTGCTGGTTACGAATTCGGACACCGTGATGACTACGAAGGACGTCGCGTAATTCCAAATATCAAAATCGATGCTGATACCCGTAATATCGAAGATCTAGTTGTTGAAAAATCTGAAACTGAATTCAAACCTGAATTTCAAGAGAAGAAGAAGGCATTAGAAGAGAAAGGATTCGAGTTTGAAAATTACGAAGGTATGATGCCTGACATGAAGAAGAATTCATTAGTGATCGACGATATTTCGCATTGGGAAACTGAAAAAATCATTGAGGCGATGAAACCAGACATTTTCTGTGCAGGTATCAAAGAGAAATATGTGGTTCAAAAAATGGGTATCCCATTAAAGCAACTTCATAGTTACGACTATGGTGGTCCTTACGCAGGATTTGAAGGAGCAATTAACTTCTATCTTGAAATGGAAAGAATGTTAACTACTGATATCTGGAAAAAGATTGATGCTCCTTGGAAGTACGAACCATCAATGGTTGGAAGCTTGGTAACAGAGTAAATGTTTAATTCTCTGATTAACGGTTGAGGTTTAATATTCATCGTTAATCGTTTGCAGAAAATCGTTAATCAAAAAAGGAAAAAATTATGTTATTACGACATACAACAAAAGAAGAATATAAAAGGGAGGCATTGACCATAAACCCGGCAAAAACTTGTCAGCCAGTTGGTGCAATGTATGCTGCTTTAGGTGTTCACAAATGTCTTCCACATAGTCACGGTTCTCAAGGTTGCTGTTCTTATCACAGAAGTGCTTTGACTCGTCACTACAAAGAGCCAGTAATGGCTGCCACCAGTTCATTTACCGAGGGTTCTTCAGTATTTGGTGGACAAGCGAACTTATTACAAGCATTCAATAACATCTTTGAAATTTACGAACCAGAAATTGTTGCAGTACACTCAACTTGTTTGTCTGAAACAATTGGTGATGACTTAGGTCAAATCGTTGGTAAAGCTGTTAGCGAAGGTAAAGTTCCAGAAGGAAAAAAAGTTGTTTACGCTTCAACCCCTAGTTACGTTGGATCACAAGTTACCGGATATGCAAATATGCTTACAGGTTTCGTAAAACAATTGTCAGTAACTACAGGAAATAAATTAGATCAGTTGAATGTTTTAGCCGGTTGGATGGAACCATCTGATATGCGCGAAATCAAAAGAATGACTGATTTAATGGGCGTAAATACGGTATTGCTTCCTGATACTTCTGATGTATTAGATACTCCAATGACTGGTAAATACAAAATGTATCCAGACGGAGGAACGACAGTGAAGGAAATTGAAAGCATGGGTGATAGCTTACATACAATTGGCTTAGGTGAATTCTGTACTCGTGATGCAGCCACAGCTTTGGATGTAAAAACTAAAACCAAGTTTTCAATGCGCGAAATACCAATTGGTGTTACTGCAACCGATCGTTTCTTGCAGGCTGTTAGCCGTTACGGAAAAGTTTCGGTACCAGCTGAATTAGAAGCAGAGCGCGGTCGCTTAATCGATATCATTACCGATATGCACCAGTACCTATATGGTAAGCGTGTAGCTTTATTCGGAGACCCAGATCACTTGGTTCCATTAACAGAGTTTTTAGTTGAAATTGGAATGAAACCAGTTTACATTGTTTCAGGTACTCCAGGGAAATTATTCCCGAAAGTAATGGATAGCATCTTAGGAGAAAAAGTTCCTGAAGCTAAATATATGAATGGTGAACGTGCTGACTTATTCCAACTACATACTTGGATCAAGCAAGAAGGAGTAGACCTATTAATTGGTAACACTTATGGTAAATATATTGCTCGTGATGAAAATATACCATTTGTTAGATACGGTTTCCCCATCCTTGATAGAATTGGTCATAGTTACTTCCCTTCTGTGGGTTATATGGGCGGTATCAGATTACTCGAAAGTATTTTAGGTGTGATCATGGATAAAATGGATGCTACATCTACCGAAGCTAAATTTGAATTGGTAATGTAATTCGTCTAATCATCTTGATAATTGATAATTCGTTTGATGTTCATGTTCCCGGCCGCACACTCCGGGAACATACTTCAAACGGTTAGATAAGGTTACAGGAGTTCACCTGTATAAATAAGTTCATTCAGTGTGTAAATTTCAATACAAATACGTTGGTGTTGAATTCAAAAGTGGTGATTACCAGAGGTAATCGATAGGCTAAAAGTAGCGTGGTTTTGGAATAAGGCTAAAAATAAAAACCATTCGCTTGCTTATTAATATCAGTTTTCGATGTAGTAAAATACGTTGAACAAAACCCTTAATACCCAAAAGTTATGTTTAAGGTACTCGAAGAAAGACAAAAGCAAGTAATTACAAAAGGAGGTAGTGCAGAGCAAGAAATCTCTTGTGAAAAGGGCAGTACGGCAGGGTCGGTGAGTCAGAGAGCATGTGTTTTTTGTGGTTCGCGAGTTGTGTTGTATCCAATTGCCGATGCATTACATTTAATTCATGGTCCTGTAGGTTGTGCAGCCTACACTTGGGACATTAGAGGTTCATTATCTTCTGGACCTCAATTGCACCGTTTAAGTTTTACAACCGATTTACAAGAGCGCGATGTAGTTTTTGGCGGAGAGCCAAAGCTAGAGCAAGCACTCATGAAGTTAATCGATCAATATAAACCAGCAGCAGCGTTTGTATATTCAACCTGTATTGTTGGGGTAATTGGCGACGATGTAAGTGCGATTTGTAGAAAAGTTGAAAAAGAAAAAGGAATTCAAGTAATTCCTGTTCATAGCGAAGGTTTTAGCGGATCGAAAAAAGATGGTTATCGCTCTGCTTGCGATGCCTTAGAAAAAGTAGTTGGAAGAGGAACTACCCGCGAAACTGGAAAATATCCAATCAATATTGTAGGTGATTTTAACTTGGCTGGTGAGCTTTGGTTGCTCGAAGGTTATTACAAGAAAATGGGAATCGATGTGATTTCTAGTATTTCTGGTGATGGCCGAATCGAAAACATTAGTCATGCGCACAATGCAAAACTAAACTTGGTTCAATGTAGTGGATCAATGATGCATTTGGCAAAATCGATGAAAAAGAAATACGACATCCCTTTTACAAAGGTTTCGTATTTCGGAATTGAAGACATGAGTGAAGCGCTTTATACAGTTGCGCGATTTTTCAAATCGGATGAGTTGATGAACAAAGCGCGCGAATTGGTTCGTACCGAGCTCATGGAATTAATGCCTGCTTTAGAAAAGTATCGTATCGCATTAGAAGGTAAAAAAGCAGCAATTTATGTAGGTGGTGCTTTCAAAGCAATTTCACTGGTAAAAGCATTGCGCTTAATTGGGGTAAAAACCGTAGTGGTTGGATCTCAAACCGGAAATGCCGACGACTATCAATTGCTACAGAAACTTTGCGACGAAGGAACATTCATTGTTGATGATTCGAATCCTTTAGAACTCTCTCACATGGTAAAGAAAACCGGTGCCGATATTTTTATTGGTGGTGTAAAAGAACGTCCAATTGCATATAAAATTGGAATCGGTTTCTGCGACCATAATCACGAACGTAAACTGGCACTCGCCGGATACGAAGGTATGTTGAATTTTGCGAAAGAGGTTTATGCTTCGGCACTAAGCCCGGTTTGGAAATACATTCGCAAATATTAATCACTACAAAAAGAGAGTTCAATATGAAAGAATTTATAGCAACACGAAATGCCTGCAAATTATGTACTCCGCTAGGTGCATGTTTGGCATACAAAGGAATAAAAGGATGCGTTCCAATCATTCACGGATCGCAAGGATGTGCAACTTACATCCGTCGATATATGATTTCTCACTTCAGAGAACCGGTAGATATTGCATCGTCAAACTTTACCGAAGAATCAACCATATTTGGTGGAAAAGAAAACTGTCATGCGGCCATTAATAATGTGGTAGCACAATACGAACCCGAAGTGGTGGCGGTAACAACAACTTGTTTGAGTGAAACAATTGGCGACGATGTAGCTCAGTTCATGGCTGAATACAAAAGTGCTTCAGGATTGAAAAAAGTACCTGAAATTATTACCGCATCAACACCAAGTTACCAAGGCTCACATGCCGATGGTTTTCACGAAGCAATTTTTGCTACGGTAAAAGCTTTGGCTGAAGGTGGCGAAAAATCAAACACTGTAAATCTTTTCCCAGGAATGTTCTCAGCATCCGACTTACGTTACTTAAGAGATGTTTTGAGTCGTTACGGCTTAAACTACGTAATGTTGCCCGACTACTCTGAAACATTAGATGGAAATTCATGGAGTGAGTACAAAAGAATTCCCGATGGTGGAACTTCTGTTGACGAAATAAAGAAAACCGGAACGGCTTCTCATTCAATCGAGTTAGGACGCGTATTTAATAAAGCCGGCGTTTCAAAAATGAAAAGTAAAGGTGGTACTATAAATACCGCAGCTCGCTATCTCGAAAAAGAATTTGGGGTAGAGCGTAAAACATTGTCTTGGCCAATGGGCGTGGAGGCAAACGATCAGTTTTTCGATGCTTTAAAAGAAATCACCGGCTTCGATCGCCTAGAATATTATGAACACGAGCGCGGAAGATTAATCGATGCTTATGCCGATGGTCATAAATATGTTTTTGGTAAGCGTGCTGTAATTTATGGTGAAGAAGATCTAGTGCTTGCCATGTATCAATTCCTAAATGAAATTGGTGTTGAGGTGATTGTAGCAGCTTCGGGTGGTAAAAGCGGATCGCTAAAATCAGAATTGGAGGCAATAACACCAAATAAGAAATTGCCAATAACCATGGATAATGCCGATTTCGAAGAGATTGGTGAAAAATGTAGGGCGTTAAAACCCGATTTAATCATTGGACATAGTAAAGGGTATTATATCTCACGCGAGTTAAGTATACCACTGATTCGCGTAGGTTTCCCTATTCACGATCGCTTAGGCGGACAACGTTTAAGGCACATCGGTTACGAAGGAACCAATGAGTTATTCGAAAGAATTGTGAATTCAATGATTGAGTTTAACCAAACACAATCCGAAGTAGGATATAAATATATGTAGGGGCTCATTCATTTTCGAAATTTTTCGATTGAGCAACATTAAAGTGAGATAATTAGTCAGGTGATTGACTTTTAAGGAAAACAAGAAAAAATTAAATACTATGACATTCAAAATTGCACCAGTAGTAGAAACAGCGAAGGTTAAAGATAATAACAACCATCCTTGCTTTAATGTAAAAGCTAAAGGAAAATTTGGAAGAGTACACTTACCAATTGCACCAAAGTGTAATATTCAATGTAACTATTGTAACCGCGATTACGATTGTGTAAACGAGTCACGCCCAGGAGTTACGAGTACTCTTTTAAAGCCCGATCAAGCCATAGAGTACATGCGCAATATTTCTGAAAAATACGACAATATCTCAGTGGCTGGTATTGCAGGTCCTGGTGATGCATTTGCGCAACCCGATGTTGTTATGGAAACCTTGGAAAAAATGAGTGTAGAAGTTCCTCATTTAATTCCTTGTTTGTCAACCAATGGGTTGGATGTACTTCCTTATATCGATGATCTTGAAAAATTTGGAGTAAGCCACGTAACACTTACAATCAATGGAGTTGATACCGATGTGTTGGAGAAAATATATAGCTGGGTTCGCTACGATAAAAGAATGTATCGTGGAAAGCAAGCTGCCGAAATTATGCACGAAAAGCAAATGGCAGCTTTAGAAGAATTAGGTAAACGCAATTTTGTAGTAAAGATAAATACTGTTGTGATTCCTGGAATCAACGACCATCAAATTGAAGAAATTGCAAAAGTTGCAGGCAAATTTGGAGCAACAACAATGAACCTAATTCCGCTGAAACCAGTGGCAGGAACTCCATTCGAAAGTGAAAGAGAGCCTTCACATGCCGAATTAGCTGAATTGAAGAAAATTGTTGCAAAATATGTGAAGCCAATGACACATTGCGCTCGTTGTCGTGCCGATGCAGCAGGTTTATTAGGTAAAGATCTTTCCGACACACACGAAATGCTGAATTATTATGCAAATCTGCAAGTAGGAAAAGCGGCCAACAACAAACGAGTTGCGGTTGCATCAAACGAAGGATTAATGGTAAACCTTCATTTAGGCGAAGCAGGTTATTTCTACATTTTCGAAGAAGGGGAGAATGGAAACTACAACTTAGTGGAGCAGCGTCAGGCTCCATCAACAGGCGAAGGCGATGCTCGTTGGGTGAAGTTGGGCGAGATATTAAACGACTGTCGCGGAATATTAGTTGCAGGTATTGGCCCAAAACCAACTGCAATCTTATCCAAGAAATTTGGTCTTCAGGTGGTCGAAATGACCGGTTTAATCGATGAGGGATTGAATGGAATTTATCACGGACAAGAAATTCGATCATTAAGCCGCTCCGATATGCAGAAGTGTGGTTCTGGATGTTCAGGGAGTGGTGCTGGATGCGCTTAATCAAACACAATCAAATAAAATCAAAAAATTTTAACAGATGAAAAAACCAGAAATTCACATTTTAGTCTGTAACTCATATCGTGTTGCAGGAGAAGCAAAAGGATACTGTAATAAAAATGGCGCTGCTCAATTTATTCCTTACATCATGGAAGAATGTGCAGACCGTGGCTTAGATGTCGCCGTTTCAAGTACAGCTTGTTTAAATGTTTGCGAACAAGGACCAGTAATGGTTGTTCACCCAAAAAACGATTGGTACGGAAATGTAAACAGCGAAGAAGTAATCGATGAAATATTAGATGCTATCGAAGAAGGTGAATCTTGTGAAGAGTATCTTATTAGTGAGTAAAAATTATTGATCAACTCCCGGCTTATGAGTTGGGCCAGGAGTTGTTTAAAATTTGATTGTGTATGATTAATCCAAATAGAAATATTCGCATACTCGATACAACATTGCGCGATGGAGAACAGGCTCCGGGCGTGGCTTTTTCTTCCGAAACAAAAATCGAAATTCTGAAATCATTGTACGACGCAGGAATTCGAGATTTTGAAATCGGAACTCCAGCCATTGGATTTCAAGAGCAGCAAGCAATTGCCAAAATGATGGAGCTCGACCTTCCTGAAGCAAAGCGTTCTGTTTGGTGTCGGGCAAAAATCGAAGATTTGAAAATTGCCTATTCATTGGGAGCTGAAATGGTGAATTTGTCATTACCAGTTTCCGAAGTTCAAATGAAAGCGATTGGGAAAAATGCTGATTGGGTGATTAAACAGCTCCACGAGTGTTTAAAGTTTGCAGCTGAGCATTTTGGTTTTATTGCTTTGGGAGCACAAGATGCTTCAAGAGCTGAACCTGAATTCCTGAATAGATATATAAAAACAGCTCAGAAATACCCAAAGGTGAAACGAATTCGGATTGCTGACACCGTTGGAATTCTAAATCCATTTTCTACGCATCAATTAATAAGTCTATTGGTGAATGAATTTACCGATTTGGAATTTGAGTTTCATGGGCATAACGATTTAGGAATGGCAAATGCAAACGGATTGGCAGCTATTGTTGCTGGTGCCGACTTGGTAAGCGGAACAATCAACGGTTTGGGAGAGCGTTGTGGAAATACCCCCATCGAAGAATTAGTAATTGCATTGGAATATTCAGAGGGGTTAAAATTAGAGATTGATAAAAAAGCACTACAGGTGATTTCAAATTTTGTTTCGGTGCAATCAAAAAGACCAATTCATGAATCAAAGCCTTTTAATGGCGAAATGTGTTTTACCCACGAATCTGGGATTCATACACGAAGTTTATTGGTTGATGAAAAAACGTATCAGCCATTTAATCCTGAAGATTTAGGAGTACATAAACGATTTGTTTTTGGCAAACATTCAGGAAGTGCGGCAGTGAAAGCCGTTTTATCAGCAAAAAAACTATCATGCGATGAAGCAATTGTTGAGATTTTAATGAGTGAAATTAAATCGGCCGAGAAGTTCTCTGGCAAAGGAATTACAGAGAACGATATAATTAGGATGTATAAAAAGCACTTTTCGAAATCAACCAAAGAGAGTAATAAATTGACTAACTATAAATCATCATATTTAAAAAAGCTTTAACGCATTGTTTTTAGCCGACAATATCAACGTAAGAAAAAAGCGTCTGTCTCTCCGACAGGCGTTTTTTATTTTCTGTGGGTATACAATATAATATATGGGATATTTAAAAATGTAATTTAAGCTTGTTTTTATTTAGAATATTTTTCATTCTATTTTCAAATTATTGAAGGTTTTTAAAATTAAAATTGGAATCGAAATACGATAACTTACTGTCCCGTTTTGACTCTTACTAATAAAAAGTGCCACTAGTTTTCAAAAAAATATTAATAAATAAGGCACAAGGTATCAGCAAGATGAGTGTTAGTGTTTGTGATGGATTGAAAAAAAGGTTTAAAAAGGTTTGGAATGTAAATAAAAAGAGCATTTCTTTGCAGCCGCTTTGAGAGAAACGGGGCGAAGTTCAAAGAGAAAAAGTATTGTTTATCCGAGGGTCATGAGAGGCCTAAAAAATATTTCAGAAAATATTTGGATTGGAAGGAAAAAGGTATTTTATTTGCATCCGCTTTTGGAAACAGGGGCAAGGTTCAAAGAAAAATGCTGGATTTAAAATTTAGAAGTTTAGCTTCTGAAAAAAAACTTTCAAAATAAATTAGAAATTATTTGGAGGATTAAAAAAAAGCTTATTCATTTGCACCCGCTTTGAAAAACAAAGCAAGTTCATTGAGAGTATTGAGAGGGATTTTTAGGAGATTTTAAGTGATCTCGACAGATTGTTAGAACAACTCGCAGGTTGTAGTAATAATCGGAGAAAGCGAAGAAATTGAGGATTGAAAATTTTTTCAAAAAAAACTTCAAAAAAGTTTGGAATGTGAGAATAAGTTTACTTATCTTTGCAGCCGCTTTTAGAGTTAAGAAATACTACAAAAGAGAACGAAGTTCATTGAGATATTGAAAAAAAAGAACAAGTCAAGCACCGACTAGAATTTTAGAGAGAGTTTTATCGAGCGCAAAGGATATTTAAAACTTTATAATTACAACGAAGAGTTTGATCCTGGCTCAGGATGAACGCTAGCGGGAGGCCTAACACATGCAAGTCGAGGGGTAACAGTGCTGCTTGCAGCAGCTGACGACCGGCGCACGGGTGAGTAACGCGTATGCAACCTACCTTTTACAGAGGAATAGCCCAGAGAAATTTGGATTAATACCACATGGTTCTATTATATCGCATGATATTGATAGATAAAGTTTCGACGGTAAAAGATGGGCATGCGTGACATTAGTTTGTTGGTAAGGTAACGGCTTACCAAGACTACGATGTCTAGGGGTTCTGAGAGGATGATCCCCCACACTGGTACTGAGACACGGACCAGACTCCTACGGGAGGCAGCAGTGAGGAATATTGGTCAATGGGCGCAAGCCTGAACCAGCCATCCCGCGTGAAGGATGAATGTCCTATGGATTGTAAACTTCTTTTCTGTACCAAGAATGGTTCCTACGTGTAGGGATTTGACGGTAGTACAGGAATAAGCATCGGCTAACTCCGTGCCAGCAGCCGCGGTAATACGGAGGATGCGAGCGTTATCCGGATTCATTGGGTTTAAAGGGTGCGTAGGCGGACTGATAAGTCAGTGGTGAAATCCTGCAGCTCAACTGTAGAACTGCCATTGATACTGTTAGTCTTGAATACAGATGAAGTAGGCGGAATGAGTAGTGTAGCGGTGAAATGCTTAGATATTACTCAGAACACCGATTGCGAAGGCAGCTTACTAAACTGATATTGACGCTGATGCACGAAAGCGTGGGGAGCGAACAGGATTAGATACCCTGGTAGTCCACGCCGTAAACGATGATAACTCGCTGTATGCGATACACAGTATGCGGCCAAGCGAAAGCATTAAGTTATCCACCTGGGGAGTACGTCGGCAACGGTGAAACTCAAAGGAATTGACGGGGGCCCGCACAAGCGGAGGAACATGTGGTTTAATTCGATGATACGCGAGGAACCTTACCTGGACTTAAATGTAGATTGCATGTCGTAGAGATACGCTTTCCTTCGGGACTATTTACAAGGTGCTGCATGGTTGTCGTCAGCTCGTGCCGTGAGGTGTCGGGTTAAGTCCCATAACGAGCGCAACCCCTATCGTTAGTTGCCATCAGGTCATGCTGGGGACTCTAGCGAGACTGCCACCGTAAGGTGAGAGGAAGGTGGGGATGACGTCAAATCAGCACGGCCCTTATGTCCAGGGCTACACACGTGTTACAATGGCAGATACAAAGGGCAGCTACACAGCGATGTGATGCTAATCTCTAAAGTCTGTCTCAGTTCGGATCGGAGTCTGCAACTCGACTCCGTGAAGTTGGATTCGCTAGTAATCGGATATCAGCAATGATCCGGTGAATACGTTCCCGGGCCTTGTACACACCGCCCGTCAAACCATGGAAGCTGGGGGTACCTGAAGTCTGTCACCGCAAGGAGCGGCCTAGGGTAAAACCGGTAACTGGGGTTAAGTCGTAACAAGGTAGCCGTACCGGAAGGTGTGGCTGGAACACCTCCTTTCTGGAGCCTTGATAAAACAATTATGCTCGACAAAATTTAGTTAGTTTGACTGTTCTTTTTTTAATTATATAAACAAGAGATTGAAGATTAAGAATTACAGAATCAAGATGCAAGATAAAGATAGAATCTTGATACTTGGTACTTGATACTTGAGTCTTAAGGACAGTCTCGTAGCTCAGCTGGTTAGAGCGCTACACTGATAATGTAGAGGTCCCCAGTTCAAATCTGGGCGGGACTACCACTATAATGAAAGTTGATAACGATAGCGTTATTGATTAAGATTTTGGGGGATTAGCTCAGTTGGCTAGAGCGCTTGATTTGCATTCAAGAGGTCATCGGTTCGACTCCGATATTCTCCACCATAAGAGAGAGACTAAAAAAAGTCGACGTTCAAACACAGAAAATTATTGAAAGATTATTGATTAACGAATCAAGAAATCAAAAAGTTACGATGGTTCACATTGCGTGAAGAGTTCGATTCTCTTTGTAACTACTATAAGCTGTAACAGGCTTTAACGATCTTTGACATATTGGAAAAAAGTAAAATCACAACAAATAAAATTGCTTTAGGAATACGAACTCATTACGAGTTTTAAGTAAAAAGGCGTAAAAAAGTGAATAAGGGCGTACGGAGGATGCCTAGGCTCTCAGAGGCGATGAAGGACGTGATAAGCTGCGATAAGCTTCGGGGATTGGCAAATACGATTTGATCCGAAGATTTCCGAATGGGACAACCCATCCATTTATGGATACCTAGCTATGCTAGGAGCAAACCCGGTGAACTGAAACATCTAATTAGCCGGAGGAAGAGAAAACAATAGTGATTCCGTTAGTAGTGGCGAGCGAAAACGGAACAGCCTAAACCAACTTTGTTCAGGCAAAGTTGGGGTTGTAGGACCACAACATCTGATATGATTTGAAATAGAACAGTCTGGAAAGTCTGACCACAGAGGGTGATAGTCCCGTATATGTAAGAAGATTTGAGGTAGTGGTATCCTGAGTAGGGCGGGACACGAGAAATCCTGTCTGAATCTGCCAGGACCATCTGGTAAGGCTAAATACAACTGAGAGACCGATAGTGAACCAGTACCGTGAGGGAAAGGTGAAAAGCACCCCGAACAGGGGAGTGAAATAGTACCTGAAACCGTGCGCTTACAAGCGGTCGGAGCATCATTATGATGTGACGGCGTGCCTTTTGCATAATGAGCCTACGAGTTAGTCGTCATTGGCAAGATTAAGTTGTTCAGCAACGTAGTCGAAGCGAAAGCGAGTCTGAATAGGGCGAAAAAGTCAATGGCGCTAGACGCGAAACTTGGTGATCTACCCATGTGCAGGTTGAAGTTCTGGTAACACAGAATGGAGGACCGAACCAGGAGACGTTGAAAAGTCTTTGGATGACGTGTGGGTAGGGGTGAAAGGCCAATCAAACTGAGAAATAGCTCGTACTCCCCGAAATGCATTTAGGTGCAGCCTTGTGATAGTTTTGTAGAGGTAAAGCTACTGATTGGATGCGAGGGCTTCGCCGCCTATCAATTCCAGACAAACTCTGAATGCTACAAAATGTTTCACAGGAGTGAGGGCATGGGTGCTAAGGTCCATGTCCGAAAGGGAAAGAACCCGGACTATCAGCTAAGGTCCCAAAGTATGTACTAAGTTGTATAAACGAGGTCTGATTGCATAGACAGCTAGGATGTTGGCTTGGAAGCAGCCATTCATTTAAAGAGTGCGTAACAGCTCACTAGTCGAGCGATCGGGCATGGATAATAATCGGGCATAAGTACATCACCGAAGCTATAGATTTGCAGTTTACTGCAAGTGGTAGGGGAGCATTCCAGCGGCGTTGAATCTGTACTGCGAGGTATGGTGGAGCTTCTGGAAAAGCAAATGTAGGCATAAGTAACGATAATGCAGGCGAGAAACCTGCACGCCGAAAAACTAAGGTTTCCTGATCAACGCTAATCGGATCAGGGTTAGTCGGGACCTAAGACGTACCCGAAGGGGGAAGTCGATGGCAAACAGGTTAATATTCCTGTACCAGCTATACACTAAAAGTGACGGAGTTCCCAGATACTTACGTGCTGACGGAAATGCACGTTGAGCCTAGTCTTCGGACGAAGCGAAAGTAAGTAAGAGCTTCCAAGAAAAGCGAGTATAGCGCTCGTACCGTAAACCGACACAGGTAGTTGAGGAGAGTATCCTAAGGCGCTCGAGTGATTCATGGCTAAGGAACTAGGCAAAATGACCCCGTAACTTCGGGAGAAGGGGAGCCCCACTCCGGTGGGGCCGCAGAAAAATGGCGCATGCGACTGTTTATCAAAAACACAGGGCTCTGCTAAATCGTAAGATGACGTATAGGGCCTGACACCTGCCCGGTGCTGGAAGGTTAAGAGGGGAGCTTATAACTTCGGTTAGAAGGCTTGAATTGAAGCCCCAGTAAACGGCGGCCGTAACTATAACGGTCCTAAGGTAGCGAAATTCCTTGTCGGGTAAGTTCCGACCTGCACGAATGGTGTAACGATGTGCGCACTGTCTCGGCCATGAGCTCGGTGAAATTGTAGTATCGGTGAAGATGCCGATTACCCGCAACGGGACGGAAAGACCCCGTGAACCTTTACTGCAGCTTCACATTGATTCTGGGTAAGTGATGTGTAGGATAGGACGGAGACTATGAAGCGGGTTCGCCAGGATTCGTGGAGTCATCCTTGAAATACGTCCCTTTACTTATCTGGAACCTAATTCCCATTTGGGAAGACAGTGTGTGGTGGGTAGTTTGACTGGGGTGGTCGCCTCCAAAAGCGTAACGGAGGCTTCTAAAGGTGCGCTCATGACGATTGGTAACCGTCAGAAGAGCATAATGGTATAAGCGCGCTTGACTGTGAGACCGACAAGTCGATCAGGTAGGAAACTAGAGCATAGTGATCCGGTGGTTCCGAATGGAAGGGCCATCGCTCAAAGGATAAAAGGTACTCCGGGGATAACAGGCTGATCGCTCCCAAGAGCTCATATCGACGGAGCGGTTTGGCACCTCGATGTCGGCTCGTCACATCCTGGGGCTGGAGAAGGTCCCAAGGGTTGGGCTGTTCGCCCATTAAAGTGGCACGCGAGCTGGGTTCAGAACGTCGTGAGACAGTTCGGTCCCTATCTGTTGTGGGCGTTGGAGATTTGAGAGGACCTGCTACTAGTACGAGAGGACCGTGGTGGACATACCTCTGGTGGACCTGTTGTGGCGCCAGCTGCATCGCAGGGTAGCTATGTATGGAATAGATAAGCGCTGAAAGCATCTAAGCGCGAAGCTAGCCTCAAGATGAGATCTCCTTTAAGGGTCGTTAGAGACGATGACGTTGATAGGCTGTAGGTGTAAAGGCAGTAATGTCAAAGCCGAGCAGTACTAATTACCCGTAAACTTTTTACGTCTCCTAAGGTGACTTTAGTTGTTGTGATTTTTTTCCGATTTGTCAAAAAAATATTGATATTAAACTTAAACGTTTAATCATCTAAAAGATTTAGGTGGTTTTAGCGTTGGGGTTCCACCTCTTCCCATACCGAACAGAGAAGTTAAGCCCAACAGCGCCGATGGTACTGCAGAAATGTGGGAGAGTAGGTCGCCGCCAACTTTTTCAAAGCCCGATTCTTAAGAGTCGGGCTTTTTTATTTTATCGATATTTGGCTTATTGATTATTATTTACAATCCCTTTTTTGTAATATTGTTAGATGAGTGTATTTAGGAGATATAGAAGCTGGGCCATTCGTAATGAAGCTCAAATATTTTTCCTTTTGCATCTTTTCTTTGCAGCTTCATTAACTTATTCCGAAGCATTTATTAGCATTGTTATAGGTTTATACTCTATTTTCTTTGTTTCAACAGTACGAAAGGATCAGTTTTCCTCATCAGATAAGGTGAAACCAATTCTCTTATTTTCAAGTATTGTATTACTATACTTTTCAGGAATATTGTTCACAAATGATATATTTAGAATAGGGTATTTATTAAAAAAAAGTGTCTTTTGGCTAGTTGTACCTTTGGTTATGGGATCGCAACGCAGAATCTCAAATTATCAATTACGCACGATTTTCAAGGCATTTCTAATTTCTTTATTAATTCTTTCAGTAAATACATTTTATAATTTTTTTAATAGTGACTATTCTGCATTTGATAATTATCGAGAAATCTCTACGATATCGCATATCTCGTATTCTTTGATGATTGTTTTTGCAATCGTAGTAATTTCGCATCAAATATTTTTTAAGTTTAATTACTTAAATAATTACGAAAGAATTCTTTATCTGATTATAATTTTGTGGCTATTGTTTGTTTTTGTAATTGTTCGTTCGCTAATTGGGGTTATTTCTCTTTATTTTCTTGTAAATGCTCTCTTTATTTGGGGGGGAATCTATAGTAAACGCAAAGTGTTAAAAGTGGCTTATGTACTTTTATTTATTGGCTTTGCTATGGCTCCTACATTGTATGTGGTTAATGTGTATAAAGCTTTTTACAATGTAGAAGAACTTACTGAGGCTGAAAAGGTGGAAAAGACCGCAGAAGGTAATTACTACACCCATAATTTCAATAATGATTTAAAAGAGAATGGGAATTATGTATTTCGTTTTATATGCTTTCCCGAATTAAAAGAACAATGGAATAAACGAAGTAAATATGACATTAATGGACTTTGTGAAAATAATAATCGGGTTTATAATGTTTTATTGCGGTATATGACCAGTAAAGGATTAAGAAAGGATGCAGAAGGTATTTCTCAGATGACTGATGCTGATATTCATAAAGTTGAAATGGGGGTCGTAAATTGGATTTATGCAGATAATACAAAATTGTTATATGCACGAATTTATGAGACAATTTGGGAGATTGATGAGTACAAACGAACTGATAATCCGAATAATAAATCATTGATGCAGCGCATTGAACAAGTAAAACTTGCCATAATAAGCATCAAAGAAAAACCGATCTTTGGATATGGAAGTGCAAACGATAAGAAAGCTGGTTTATATGCGAAAGAAATTTCTAATTCTAACTTACGAGATAAATTAGTAGGAATTCCGCATTTGCAGTATCTAACTTATTTAATTAGGTTTGGTGTTGTTGGTACTGCTTGGATATTATTTGTAGTACTGTATCCCTTTATAAAACTTAAACTTTATCGGAATTATATTCATTTTAGCTTCCTAGTTATATTTCTTGTTGCAAACCTTGGCGATAATATTTGGGAAACACATATGGGCTTAGCTTTCTTTACTTTTTTCTATAGTTTATTTATTTTCCGAACGGTTGATCAAGCAGAAAAACAGATAAAAGAAACTTTCTAATTCGGAAAGTGTGTCATTACCCTCTTGAAGCTAATTGATTCTATTATTGAAGCTTTTACGTTAAAATTAGTTGATTTCCCCATAAACAAAGCTTGTTTGTGCTATTCTGTCATATTTTATTGATTGGATTGAATTTTGTAGCGATAAGGTTATCGGTAAATTTCTAACATTAACCGATTAGTGTTTAAATCGTGATTGAAATAGTATGAATTTGTACAAAAAATAAATTAACAATGAAAAAATCAAGAATATCACTTATTGTCGTAGTAGTTATTGTATTACTCGTTTCCTTAAATTTTCGATCGTCCTATAATACGATGGTAAATATGGATGAAACTGTAGTATCACAATGGTCGCAAGTTGAAAATGTTTATCAGCGTAGAGCTGATTTAATCCCCAATTTAGTAAATACCGTAAAAGGATATGCTGAACATGAGAGAGAAACACTTGAGGGTGTAATTGAAGCTCGCTCAAAAGCAACTTCTGTTAATATTAATCCTGAAAACCTTGATGCTAGTGCACTTCAGAAATACGAAGCAGCTCAGTCAGGTCTCTCTTCTGCACTTGGAAAACTGATGGTCGTTATGGAAAGATATCCAGATTTAAAGGCTAATCAAAACTTTATGAACCTACAAGCGCAATTGGAAGGTACTGAAAATAGAATATCGGTAGAGCGCCGAAAGTTTAATGAAAGTGCCAGATCGTATAATACTTATATTCGGAAGTTTCCACAGACAATATATGCTGGAATTATGGGTTTTGAAAGAAAGGCCTATTTTGAAGCTGTTGCTGGAGCAGAAAAAGCGCCTGAAGTTAAGTTTTAGATTATTAAATTAATAGAAATTACATGAGTAGTCCAATTAATAAATTGTCGAAAGAAGACAAAAAGAAAATAACTGATGCCATTGAAACTGCTGAGTTGAATACCTCAGGAGAAATTCGAGTACACATTGAATCTAGTTGTAAAGAAGATCCGCTTGATAGAGCAGCTTATTGGTTTTCTGAACTAAATATGCATAAAACTGAATTACGAAATGGAGTGCTTTTTTATTTAGCAATAGAAGATAAAAAATTTGCAATTCTTGGCGATTTAGGTATCAATCAACATATTGAAGATAATTTCTGGAATGAAACTAAAAGCTTAATGCTCGATTTTTTCAAAGATGGAAAAATTGCAAAAGGCCTGTCAGTGGGAATCATTCAAGCGGGATTGGCATTGAAAAAGTATTTCCCATATCAAACCGATGATGTAAATGAATTGTCAGACGAAATTTCATTCGGAAAATAAAATATTAAATATGAAACTCCTTAATCAAATAGTATTATTAATGTTTCTGTTGGGAACTGTGGTTTCTTTGAATGCACAAGAAGTTGTTGCAAAGCCAAAGGAACAGCATTTGGTAAATGATTTTGCCAATGTATTGAGCAACCAGCAAGAACAAGCACTTGAAAATAAATTATTAAACTTTTTTGCAAATACTTCAACTCAGATTGCTGTGGTTACTGTAACCGACCTAAATGGAAGTGATGCTGCTTCATACGCTTTCGAATTAGGTGAAAAATGGGGCGTTGGAGATGCTAAATTCAACAATGGAATTGTTGTATTGGTAAAGCCTAAAACGTCAACAAGTAATGGGCAAGTATTTATTGCTCCTGGGTACGGATTAGAAGGCGTTGTGCCCGATGCTATTGCAAAACAAATTGTGGATGTTGAAATGATCCCAGCTTTTAAACAAGGTAACCTTTTTGAAGGGGTTGATCGTGCAACAAATGTATTGATCGACTTAACTAAAGGTGAGTATAATTATCAGCAATACGCCGAAGCGAATAAGCGTGGTGGAAGTGGAGCTGGAATTATTCCAATAATAATTATGGTTGTTCTTTTTTCAATATTTGGACGAAATCGTAGACGGTTTTCAAGCTACGGAAATCGTAGTAGTTTACCATTTTGGTTAGCATTGGGCATGATGAGTGGAAATCGACACAATCATTCAGGAATGTTTAACGATTTTAGTAGCGGGAGCGGATCATTTGGCGGTGGAAGCAATTTTGGAAGCTTTGGTGGTTTTGGTGGTGGAAGCTTCGGAGGCGGAGGTGCCGGCGGAAGTTGGTAAACCATGCTATTTTTTAAACATAAATTAGTAAGCTCAATCATCAGGTTGGGCTTATTTGTTATTTCAAAACTCAACAAATTTTATGGTAATTTCATTCAATAATTTAAAATCATAAACGTTTGTTATAGTATTGTAAAGGAAGTCTTTTGTAGCACTAACTTTTATTTATCTTTGCCATTTATAAATTTGTTGTTTTATCTGCCCAATGGCATTATTCATAAGAATGATTAAGACCTCGTATAATAAGCTATTTGTTCTGGCTTTTGCCATGATGCTATTCTTACCAAATGTTTTTGGTCAGCGAGGTGAAGATGGAGGCGCTTCTTTTAAGGATGAAGAAGCATCGAAAGGAAGTACAAAAGTACCAATTGTGCAAGAGGTTAAAGCATGGCACCTAGTCGATAATTTTTCAAAAGTTGATTCCATTGAAGTAGACTCTGCAATGTTTAACTTCCATAACTACAATCCGGTTTTTCAAGATGATATCTCGAATACCTATTTGGGGTATATGGGAGCTCCGTATCAAAGTAATTACTTCTTTAATCGAACTAGCAATGTCGATTTTTATTTTCTTCGAAATATGGAGAAATACTTAATTACGCCCGAAAAAATTAAATTCTATAATACTCGTACCCCGTTTTCATTTTTAAAATATACTCAAAGTTTGCAGTCGCAAACTGCAAAAGAGCAAACATTTCAAGCATTCTTTACCCAAAATGTTGATTCCTCGCTAAATTTTGGGATCAACTTTAATACTATTAAAAACGAAGGGCCTTATAAAATACAACAAGCAAATCATAAACATTTTTCAGTTTTTGCTTCAAAAAACAGTGAACGCTATAATAGCTATTATTTGTTTTCTACCGGAAATAATAATGTGGTAGAGAACGGAGGGATTACCGACAACGTTATTAATCCTCGTTTTCCGGTTACAAATGTTGCTGTTAATTTACCTACAGGTATTAAAAATGATGTGAAAAGCTTAACGCTTTTTACTAAGCAAGAATATATTGTTGGTCGCACAGACAGTGTCATGCTTGAAGATTCAACTATGGCTGCCGATTTTTTACCAATTTTATCGGTTTCGTACAATGCTGAATTTAAAAAATATTCTAGAATAATGACCGAAAGCTCTGTAAATACAGGGTACTTTGAAAATACTTTTATCCAAACCGGGACTTACATCGACACACTTCAGTTTCGACATTTTGAACACTATTTTCAATTGAAAGCTTTAGAATTGGAGAACAAGCGTTTTACTTTTGGAAAAAGGGCTTTTGCGAAAAATGAAATTGTAATGGCAACACACCCTTTGGTTGATGGTAGTCGTAAATATACCTATTCAAATGTATCGGTGGGGGGTGAAATTTATCAAACTAAAAGTAAGTTTTTGCAATGGTCGGCTAATGCCGAACTGGTATTGCTTGGCCGAAATATTGGCGATGCAATATTGAAAGGAAAGTTGGTAAAACCCATTCGAATTTTTGGTGATACAATTGCTTTAAATGGAATTGGTTGGTATGCCGATAAATCACCGGATATTTATCAAGAACATCTCATTTTAAATCATGAGCGTTACGATAACAACTTTAAGAAACAGCACGAAGTTGTAGTGAAAGGAAATATCGACTACGAGCGTTTTGGAATTGCTGTCGGAGTTGATTATGCTTTGCTTAGTAATTACCTGTATAATAATTCTGAAGGAGTTCCTGATCAATACAATAGTGAATTCTCCGTATTTGGTGTTTGGGCTGAGAAAGACTTTCGTTTTTGGCGTTTCGGTTCACAGCTAAAAGTGAAATGGCAAGAATTATCAAATGACAAAGCTTTGCATTTACCTACTTTAAGTGGCTATGGAAATATTTATTACCAACATTATTTATTTAAAGTAATGGAAATTCAATTGGGTGCTGAAATTTATTACAATACTAAGTTTTATGCCGACCATTACAATGTTAGTACCAATCAATTTTATTATCAAAATGATATGGAGGTTGGTGGTTTTCCTCTTGTAAATGCTTTTGTAAATGCTAAGCTTGCGCGTACCAGTGCATTTTTTCGTGTGTATAATATTACTGCAGATTATGGTGCCGGAAACTACTTTGGTGCCCCTTATTATCCACTTGACAATATGGCTATTCGATTTGGTTTTTATTGGTCATTTTACGACTAATTCTATATCTCCTTAATATTAAATTGTACTAATAAAAGACTTAAAATTCTTTTTATTAGGATATTTTCACTTCTTTCGCGGCATATTTCAATGAACCACAGTGATTTTTGAAATAGGAGTTTAGTTACGTCAAACACTTTCAGAAATGTTTTGATTGAGTTTGAAAGTCTTACAAAGGTTAAGGCGCTATGTTGAACTAAATAGTAAAATTTGAAAAATTCTTATTTAGCGTTACTATTGCTGCTTGTTTTAAGTGGATGTACACTTAATAAAAAAGAAGAACCTAAGGTTCTGATAAAACAGCAAGAAGAAACGATCTCTCAAGAACTTCCTTCAGAGTTATTGAGAATCAAAGAAGATGGAATTCTGAAAGTCGTTGTCGACTATAATTCAACCAATTATTTTGTGTATAAAGGTCAACCAATGGGTTTTCAATATGAATTGTTAACCGAGTTGGCTAAATCGTTGGATGTGAATTTGCAAATTGTAGTTAGTAATAATTTGCAAGAAACTTTCGATGGCTTAAATGCAGGTCGTTTCGATTTGGTTGCCAAAAATTTAACGGTGACCAAGGAGCGAGCAACGATTGTCGATTTTACAACACCACTTGCATTAACGCGCCAAGTTTTAGTACAGCAACTTCCAAAAAATTCTGAGAGTATAAGTAAAAGAGAATTGTCGGAGCAACTTATTGATGATCAACTCGAGTTAGCTGGTAAAACAGTACATGTTCAAAAAAACACGGTGTTCGTTCAACGATTAAAGAACCTTTCAGACGAAATAGGAGCGGAAATCAATATTGTTGAAGATTCTGTTTATGGAGTTGAGCAATTGGTTGGTTTGGTGGCAAAAGGCAAAATTGATTATACTGTATGCGACGAGAATGTTGCTTTAACCAATAAGCGTTTTTACCCTCGTCTCGACATTAGTACACCTATTAGTTTTAATCAAAAAATTTCTTGGGCAGTTCGAAAGAACTCTGATCAATGGCTTGGATATTTGAATGAATGGATTCAGAATTATAAGAAAACAAATAGCTATGCCATTGTTTACCATAAATATTTTAAGTCGGTTTCAACTGCAAATCGTTTGCGAAGTGCTTATCATTCAATACAAGGTGGACAGGTTTCGAAATACGATGAGGAATTAAAGGAATTGGCTGCTATGTTTAATTTTGATTGGCGTTTGGTGGCTGCAATTGTAATGCAAGAGTCGAACTTCGATCCAAAAGCAGAATCGTGGGTGGGTGCAAAAGGACTTATGCAATTAATGCCTGCAACTGCTGATTTATATAATGTTCAAGATTTGTTTGATGTGAATGAAAACTTGCGTGCAGGAATGGAGCATTTAACTTGGTTAAACGAGACATTCGAATCGATAGTTCTGGATAGTACTGAACGATGGAATTTTGTTCTGGCATCGTATAACGTAGGCATCGGTCATGTGATGGATGCTAGAAAATTAGCTATGAAATATGGTAAAAATCCTTCTGTTTGGAACGATAATGTGGATGTTTTTATCAAGAAGAAATCACTTCCAAAATATTTTAACGATCCGGTAGTTCGCTGGGGATATTGTAGAGGAGACGAAACCTATAAATATGTAATGCAAATTAACGATCGTTTTCAGCATTATTTGAATGTGCTACCCGATCAAAATAATCAGGCTTTAGTAGCATTACCAGTTCTGAAAGGATCATGGAGGTAGCGCCCCAAATAATCTGATTGTTAATATAGAAACAAGGAACATCCAAATTTCCAACTGAAGTTTGGATGTTTTTCATTTGTAACGATTTGTTGTCGATAATTTTAGAAAATGGAATAATAAGAATTTCTTCCACTTCGTCATCGTTTGATTTGAAAACCGGTTTTTCATGTATAAATCCAAGGATTGGATGAACCATGTAATTGGAAACTCCAATGTACAATGGCGTAAGCTCACCTAAAACCGATACCTTTTCGGGTTCAATTCCTATTTCTTCGTGAGTTTCTCGTAAAGCAGTTTCTCGCAAGGATTCGTTTAATTCAGATCGTCCACCGGGAAAGCTAATTTGACCTGCATGTCTTCTTAGGCTCTTTTTACGTACAGTAAAACACAGTGAGAGTTCTCCTTCCCAGTAAAAAAAAAGCAATAACACAGCACTGTTGGTTGGTTTTATGCCAACAGGTAATTCCAACCCTCTGTATGAAGGCAGCATTTGCTGATGTGCAATTTGCCCCGGAAGATTTTTTAAATCGATTTTTTTTATTTCTTCAATTCTGAAATTCATTATTTATTCAAATCGAATGCTATCAACAGGTGTTATTTTCGAAATGTATAAAGTTGGAATAAAAACCATGGCAATAATTGCCAATAAGGTACCAACATTTAATAAAATAATATAACCGGGGTTTAAAAGAATTGGTACAGTATCTAAATAATAAGAGCTTGGATCAAGTGGGATAATTTGAAAGAAATATTGTAAAAGGGCAATTCCAATTCCAAATAAATTTCCCCAAAGTAGTCCTCGAAGTGACAAAAATCCGGTTAGGTATAAAAAAACTTTTCGTAAACTAAAGTTGGGATAGCCCATGGCTTTCAGTATGCCAATCATGCGCGATCGTTCCAAAATAATAATTAGCAAGCCCGAAATCATATTGATACCAGCTACGGCAATCATTAAAACTAAAAGTACCCAAACATTCATGTCGAGTACAGCAAGCCAGTCGAACAACATTGAATACTTATCAGTGATTTTTTGAACCAACAACATGCTTTTCTCGCTAGCATAGTTTAAGGTGATGGTTTCTAGTTTTCGATCTGTTTCATCAATATATTTGAAATTGTCGATAGAAATTTCATATCCACTTACCTTATTACTATTCCAACGACTTAAGCGCTGAACATGTTGTAAGTCTCCAACTACAAAAAGCTCATCGAATTCTTCAAGACTTGTACGATAGATGCCTGTAATATTAAACTTTCTGCTTAGTGGAATCTCCGAATCTTCTCGGTAGAAATAACAAAAAATAGGATCGCCTAGTTTTAATTGGAGCAAATTGGAAACTCGTTCAGAAATAAGCACATCGTTTGATCTTTTGCCTCTAAAATTTGGAGTATTGCCAGCAACTAAATTTTTTTGAAAAAAAGACCAATCGAAATTATGGTCGACTCCTTTTAAAACAATTCCATGAATATTTTTTTCGGTTTTTATTAAGCCCGGTTTGGTAGCAAAAAACTGTAAGTGTTTAACATGAGGTATATTCTCAAATTTCTGAATTAAGAATGAATCAATCTCAATTGGTAAAGTTTCATAAGAATAATTCCGATCGAAATTTACTACTTGAAAATGTGATCCGAAACCGATAACTTTTTCTCTAACCTCTTTTTTGAATCCAAACAAGATGGCAACAGATAGCAGCATTACAGCCAGTCCTAAAGAAATACTTGCAACAGCAATTGAAACAATTTTGCTGGCGACTCCTTTTTTATTTTCCTTTTCTGAAAATACTTTGCGTGCTATGAATAACTCAAGATTCAAGATTTATTTTTTTCAACGGAGGTTAAATTACGTTTTCGGTTAACAATTGGTAAGAAAACTACACACAATGCTCCTAATATTATTATCATTGCATTCATGCTGGTATGTGCAAGTAAGGCAAAAATTTTTCCATTTTCGCTTGCAATTCCATAAACTTCGAGTGCTTTTTCAACCATAAAGTGCCATGCTCCAATTCCTCCTTGAACAGGTGCAGCCATTCCAAAACTTCCGGCAATAAAGGTAGTCATACCCGCTACTGGTTTTAAGTGGCTTGTAAAATCGAATGCAAAAAATACAACATAAAGCATGGCAAAGTACATTAACCAAATAAAAATGGTATGGGCAATGTAGGCTTTGTATCTTTTCATTGCTAATATCGATTTAATTCCTTCGGCAAAGTCGGTGAATATTTTTGCAATCTTATTTTGGCTTTTACGCTTTTTTGAAAGTTTTACATAAATCACAAAAGCAGCAATCGCAACGATAAAGCCTATCCATAAAATTGGATTATGAAGAATTTCTTGTAAATTTTTTACCACTTCTGGATTTGAACGCGCGAATTCTGCAACTTTATCAACTTCAATTCCAGCCATGATTACAGTAAGAATTAGTAACATTAAAACATCAACAATACGTTCGGTAAACACCGTTCCAAAAAGTTTTGTAAAAGGGATTTTTTCATACTTCGACATGGTGCCACACCTTACAAACTCTCCCATTCGGGGAAGTAGGAGATTCATAAAGTATCCGATCATAATCGTAATAAACGAGTTTAATGTTGATGGTTTATAGCCCATTGGTTCCAAAGCGATTTTCCAACGTAAGGTTCTGCTGATATGACTTAATAATCCAAAAACTAATGACAAGACAACCCAGAAGTAATTAACTTCGTTTCGGAGTGTATACCAAATTTGTGTAAAATCCTGTCCTCTATAAACTAACCAAAATAGCAGAACACCTAATGCAGTAAAAGCCGTGTACTTTAAAATATTTAGAATCTTTTTCTTCAAAATAAGTAATTTATAAGATGCTTTTGTACCTTTGCGATGCACAAAAGTAAACATTTGAATAATAGGTCAAAATAAGATTTGTTAAATTAAACAACACAATGAGCGATCCTGAACCGTATGACAGTTGTACGTGCAAAAAAACAACTTGGCCAACATTTTTTGAAAGACAAAAATATTGCTCAAAAAATCGTTGAGAGCCTAGAGTCTGATTGTTCCAAAGTTTTGGAAATCGGACCGGGAATGGGGGTCCTTACTCAATTTCTTTTCCAAAATTCTTCTTATAAAACCATTGCTTTAGATGTTGATCGAGAATCGATTGATTATCTAAAACGTAATTATCCTGAGTATGAAAATCAAATTCAATTCGGTGATTTTTTAAAAGCAGATTTAAGAGATTATTTCAATGAGGACGAGAAAGTGGCTATTATTGGTAACTTTCCATACAATATTTCTTCACAAATTTTCTTCAAAATACTCGATTATAAAAACAATATTCCTGAAGCTGTTGGCATGATTCAGAAGGAAGTTGCCGAGCGACTGGCATCACCTCCAGGGAGTAAACAATATGGAATTTTAAGTGTTTTGCTTCAGGCTTATTACGATATTGAGTATCTATTTACAGTGCATGAACAGGTTTTTATTCCTCCTCCTAAAGTTAAATCTGCAGTTATTAGGCTTAAACGAAATGCTGTTTCACAACTCGGTTGTGATGAACAGTTATTTCGAAAAGTAATTAAAGCAGCCTTTAACCAACGACGGAAAATGATGAGGAATAGCTTGAAATCCTTGATCTTGTCGGATGATTTTGAACATCCAATGATGCAGAAAAGGCCAGAGCAACTAAGCGTCGCTGAGTTTATTGAGTTAACGAACGCAATCTCGAAAGTTAAAAACTGAATGTCATGCAATTTGAATTATCAAAAGAATTTATTGAAGAAGTACAGCAGCTAATTGAAAATGAGGCAGGAGAAGAGCTGAAGCAACTTACAGTTGATCTTCACCCAGCCGATATTGCCGAGATCTTAAGAGAGTTGTCGATGGAGGAGGCTAAATACATCTACCTTTTAATGGAGGGAGATAAGGCTTCAGATGTTTTAGTTGAGATTGACGAGGATGACCGTAAAAAGTTTTTGGGTGAATTGCCTGCCGAAATCATTGCGAAACAGTACATCGAGTACATGGATACCGATGATGCTGCCGATGTTATTGGAGAATTACCCGACGCAAAAAAGGAAGAGGTCTTATCCTATATTAAAGACAACGAACATGCTGACGATATTCAAGAGTTACTTGAATATGATGAAAATTCAGCGGGTGGTATTATGGCCTCTGAGTTGGTGGCTGTTAATTCTAAATGGAACGTTCAAAAATGCCTGAAAGAAATTAGCATTCAGTCTGAAGATATCGATGAAATCTACTATGTATATGTGGTGGATGATGAAAATATTTTAAAAGGAGTACTTTCCTTAAAGAAACTAATTCAGTACTCAACGCAAACTAATATTTCTAATATTTACAATACAGAAGTTATTTCTGCAACCACTGAAAAAAATCGGGAAGAGGTTGCTTTTTTAATGGAAAAGTACGATTTGGTTGCCTTACCCGTTGTAGATACCGAAGGACACTTAAAAGGTCGAATTACTATTGATGATGTCGTGGATATTATTCGTGAAGAAGCTGAAAAAGATTATCAGGCGATTTCGGGTATTACTGGCGATGTTGAATTTAACGATTCGGTGCTTAGTATTACAAGAGCACGATTACCTTGGTTGTTGATTGGATTGGTTGGAGGTATTCTTGGTGCGATGGTAATTTCAGGAAACGAAGCAGCACTTGAAAAAGTCCCTAATATGATCTTTTTTATTCCACTAATTGGTGCGATGGCTGGTAATGTAGGAGTACAATCCTCATCGATTGTGGTACAAGGCCTAGCAAGTGGTTCCAGTAACTTTCACGGGATCTCTCGAAAATTATTGAAAGAACTAGGAGTTGCCCTAATTGTAGCCTTTGTATTGGCAGGTATCATATTATTATTTAACCTAATATTTAAATTTGGTAATTCCGATGCAACCTTAGCATACACGGTTAGTTTCTCTCTATTTATAGTTGTCATTTTTTCTTCGTTAATTGGAACCTTTATACCATTGTTTCTTAATAAGTTGAAGGTTGATCCTGCGCTTGCAACAGGGCCTTTTATCACCACGATGAACGATATTTTAGGTTTATTGGTTTATATGCTAATTGGTCAATTTATCTTCTAAATTCGAGTTCCTAATATAATAATTTGACATTCGCGTGTAAATTGAAATAATAATTTAATTTCAACTTTGAAACTTGCAAAATCATTGGTATTTTCAAGCAAAATTTTCCGCATTGGAAATTAGTTTGACTTAATATTTTTTATTTACGATATAAATTTTCCTTAAATGAGTGATTCTAAGAAGATTAAATCGGCTTTGATTTCGGTTTATCACAAAGAAAGAGTTGATGAAATTGTTGCAAAATTACAAACAATTGGTGCAACAATATATTCTACTGGAGGAACCAAAAGTTTTATTGAAGGATTAGGAGCTGAAGTTACTGCTGTTGAATCTTTAACAAGCTATCCATCGATTTTAGGTGGACGCGTAAAAACATTACATCCCAAAGTTTTTGGTGGGATTTTGGCCCGTAGGGAAAACGAAGGAGATATCGCTCAGTTAGAAGAATATCAAATTCCTGAGATTGATTTAGTAATTGTTGATTTGTACCCTTTTGAAGCAACAGTTGCTTCGGGAGCATCTGAAGCAGAAATAATTGAAAAAATAGATATTGGCGGAATCGCATTAATTCGTGGTGCAGCCAAAAATTTTAAAGATGTAGTGATCGTTTCGTCTCAAGAACAATACGACGATTTACTTACTTTGTTAGATGAAAAAGAAGGCAGTTCAGATCTTGAGGATCGTAAAGAATTTGCCGGAAAAGCTTTTGCAACTTCGTCGCATTACGATAGTGCTATCTTTAATTATTTTAATGGTGAAAAAGACGATCAACTTCGTTTAAGTTACAACCAAAGTAGCGTATTGCGCTACGGAGAGAATCCACATCAACGTGGAATTTTCTTTGGCGATTTTGAATCTATTTTCGATAAAATTCATGGAAAAGAAATTTCATACAACAATTTGTTAGATATCGATGCAGCTGTAAGTTTAATTGATGAATTCGATGATACAACATTTGCAATACTAAAGCATAATAATGCTTGCGGATGTGCCTCTCGCGAAAAATTGATCGATGCTTGGAAAGATGCATTAGCTGGCGATCCTGTTTCTGCTTTTGGTGGAATTTTAATTACCAACAAAACAATTGATGTAGAAACTGCCGAAGAGATTAACAAACTTTTCTTTGAAGTAATTATTGCGCCTGCTTATGATGATGAGGCCCTAGGTGTGTTGAAGTCTAAAAAGAATCGTATAATTTTGATTCGTAAAGATGCTAAAACACCTCAGGTTCAATTCAGAAGTGTATTGAATGGTGTTCTATACCAAGATAAAGATATTAAACAGGAAACATCAGAAGAGTTGAAGCCTGTAACAACCATTCAGCCAAGCGCTGAACAAGTTGAAGATCTATTATTCGCAAATAAATTGGTGAAACAATCAAAATCGAACACTATTGTGTTGGCAAAAGATCGTCGTTTGCTAGCTAGTGGAGTAGGAGAAACTTCACGTGTTGATGCTTTAAAGCATGCTATTGAAAAAGCTGAAAGTTTTGGCTTTGACTTAAAAGGGGCTGTGATGTCATCTGATGCATTCTTCCCATTTGCCGACTGTGTAGAAATTGCACATGAGGTAGGAGTTGATTGTGTAATTCAACCAGGAGGTTCAATTCGCGATCAAGATTCGGTAGACTATTGTAATGACCACAATATGTCGATGGTAGTTACCGGCACTCGTCACTTTAAACATTAAAAACAAACCTGAAATGGGACTCTTTTCATTCTTGACGCAAGAAATTGCAGTTGACCTTGGTACTGCAAATACAATTATAATTCACAACGATAAAATTGTTGTCGATGAGCCATCTATTGTAACCATGAATACCAAAACCGAGAGTTTGGTTGCCATTGGAGAGAAGGCTCGTCAAATGCAAGGCAAAACCCATTCTCATTTAAACACAATACGCCCACTTCGCGATGGTGTTATTGCTGATTTTAAAGCTGCAGAATTAATGATCCGTGGGATGATCAAAATGATCAACACCTCAAATCGACTTTTTCCACCAGCACTGAAAATGGTTGTTTGTATTCCTTCGGGAAGTACAGAAGTTGAATTACGTGCTGTTCGAGATTCATCGGAACATGCCGGAGCACGCGAAGTACATTTAATTTATGAACCAATGGCAGCAGCTATTGGAATTGGAATTGATGTGGAAGCGCCTGAAGGAAACATGATTGTAGATATAGGTGGAGGTACCACTGAAATTGCTGTAATTTCATTAGGTGGAATCGTGACCAATAAGTCGATTCGAATTGCAGGCGATGAATTAACTGCCGACATTATGGAATATATGCGTCATCAGCATAATATTAAAGTTGGTGAACGTACCGCTGAAGAAATTAAAATTCATGTTGGAGCCGCTTTATCTGAATTAGATGAGCCACCAGCCGATTTTATTGTTCAGGGACCAAATCAAATGACCGCATTACCGGTAGAAGTACCAATTTCATATCAGGAGATTGCTCATTGTTTAGACAAATCAATTTCAAAAATTGAAACTGCGGTGTTGAGCGCATTGGAACAAACTCCTCCTGAGCTTTATGCAGATATTGTTAATCGTGGAATTTACCTAGCAGGTGGTGGAGCTTTATTACGCGGATTAGATAAACGCTTGTCTGAAAAGATTAATATTCCTTTTAAGATTGCAGACGATCCGTTAAGAGCAGTTGCCCGAGGCACTGGTATTGCACTGAAAAATGTAGATAATTATTCATTCCTTCTTTAAATTAAAGAAGGAATTTTTCGATGAAAAGGAAATTAGTAAATGAGGAATTTATTACAGTTTTTTGTAAAATACCGAGTAGTATTTCTATTCATATTGCTGGAAGCAATTTCCTTTTTATTCATTTTTCAATACAATAATTTTCACAGGGTAAAGTTTCTGAATTCGTCAAACCGGGTTACAGGAAATATATTGAATAGATATAGTTCTTCTGTCGAGTTTTTATCATTGCGTAAAGTGAATGAGGAACTTGCTGAGGAAAATGCTCGCTTGTTAATTGAGAATATGATTATGGCAGAACAGCTTGCTACTTTTGAAACTGATTCTCAGTTTACGCAAGTTGATACTTTAACTCAAATTCTTTCGGCTAAAGTAATAAACAATTCAACCAACAAATATTACAATTATATTACCATAAATAAGGGGCGAAAAGATGGCGTGGTTCCCGATATGGGACTAATTTGTCCTGACGGAATTGTTGGGGTTGTTATCAATGCTTCTGATCATTTTTCATTAGCTTTATCGGTATTAAATAGCCGATGGTCAATAAATGCAAAACTACTAGATACCAATTATTTTGGATCCTTACGGTGGGAAGGTAAAAATCCACGAATTGCGACACTATTTGAAATTCCATTTCATGTAGAGGTGAATTATGGTGATACTATTGTAACCAGTGGATATTCCTCTATTTTCCCTGAAGGATTGATGATTGGTGTTGTAAGTGAGGTGGTGGAGGTGAAGGGAGATAATTTCCAAGAGCTAAAGGTTGAACTGTCTACTAATTTCTCAAATCTAACTTATGTAAATATTGTAGGAGATAGGTTAAAGGAGGAATTGAAAAAACTTGAAAAAGAAACGATAAATGAATAATAATTCTATAAAATATATTCTGCTATTCGTTTTAGTTGTGCTTATTCAAGTCCTCTTTTTAAACAATGTACAGTTCAGTGGATACGTAAATCCGTATTTCTACATTGTATTTATTTTAATGTTACCTCAGTCGATTAGCCGTATTTGGTTACTTATTTTTAGTTTTGCTCTCGGACTAACCATCGATGTTTTCTCGAATACACCTGGGATTCATGCTTCTGCAAGTGTATTTCTTGGTTTTGTAAGACCATTTATAAATAATGGTGCAACCACAAGTGATACTGACGAAGAGTTGGTTCCATCGATTGTAAATATTGGATTGAGACAATTCGCAATTTATATTGGAATGGGTGTTTTAATTCATCACTTAATTTTATTTACGGTCGAAGTATTCTCATTACACTCGTTTGGAGATACTTTACTCAGAGCATTGTTGAGCGCAATTTTTACGTACATTACAATATTTATCAGTCAATTATTTATTTTTAGAAAGTAACAAATAGTGGACAGCTATTCCAAAAGGAAATATATTGTTATTCTTATTGTCCTACTGATTGGCTTTTTGTTTGTAGGGAAACTGTTTAAGCTACAAGTAGTAGATACTCAATACAAATCGTCTGCAACAAAAAACATATTGCGTAGGGCGGTTGATTTCCCCGTTCGAGGTTTAATATACGATCGCAATGGTGAGTTGCTTGTTTTTAATCAAGCAGCATACGATTTGATGGTCATTCCTCGCGAGATGGAAGCTTTTGATACAACTGAGCTTTGTAGAGTTTTATCCTTGTCGAAGGAGAATTTAGACAAGGCAATTGAAAAAGCAAAGCAATATGCTAGCTACAAGGGGTCAACTATTGTAAAACAAATCACTCCCGATAAATATGCATTGCTACAAGAAAAGCTTTACAAATATCCTGGGTTTTATTTCCAAACAAGAACTTTACGAAGTTACAATCATAACATTGCTGCGCACGTACTAGGTTATGTGCGCGAAGTTCGTGCGAAAGATGTTTATCGAGGTTCATTCTACGATTCTGGTGATTATTACGGCGATACGGGAATAGAAAAAGCTTATGAGAAAGAACTGAGAGGACAAAAAGGAACGAAGTTCTATTTGGTCGACAAGTTAAATAGAATACAAGGTTCTTACGAAGGTGGAAAATATGATACCGTAGCAATTAAAGGAAATAACTTAGTTACTGGGTTGGATTATAGGCTTCAGGAGTATGGTGAGAAATTGCTTCAAAATAAAAGAGGAAGTATCGTAGCCATTGAACCTTCAACTGGCGAAATATTGGCAATGGTTAGTACACCCGGTTACAAGCCTAATATGATGGTTGGGCGAAATCGAGCATTTAATTATCCGAGATTACAATCAGATACTTTGCTGCCACTTTATAATAGAGCTTTGCAAGCTCAATATCCTCCGGGGTCGACATTTAAAATGCTGAATGCCTTAATTGGGCTACAAGAAAAGGTGATTACCCCTCAAACCAGCTTCGCCTGTCATCATGGTTATCACGTTGGAAGTTTTTCGCAAGGTTGTCATCATGATCGCGAGTTCACCTTAACACCTTCCATCGCACAGAGTTGTAATGCTTATTATGCACATACTTTTCGACGCATCATGGAGGCACCACAATATAACGATGTACGATTGGCTTATGATAAATGGAGAGAACATGTAGTTAGCATGGGATTTTCAAAAAAATTGGCGCACGAGTTTGGTGAAGAAAAACTTGGTTTTATTCCTACCAGTGATTATTACGAGAAATACGTATATAAAGGTTCAAGATGGCGGGCATTGCCCATTATTTCAATTGCAATTGGCCAAGGTGAAATCTTAACCACGCCAATTCAGATGGCCAATTATGCAGCAATTTTAGCGAACAGAGGATTTTATTATTTACCGCATGTGGTTAAAGAAATAGAAAATAGTAAAATTGGTAGAATTTATACAACTAGAAACTATACAAGTATCGATTCGGCAAACTATGTGAAGATCATTGATGGAATGGAAGCTGTTTTTAGCTATGAAGAAAATGGTACAGCTCGATCAGCAAGAATACCCGGCATTCGAATGTGTGGGAAAACAGGAACAGCTGAAAACCCACATGGAGAAGATCATTCAATTTTTATAGTATTTGCTCCACGCGAGAATCCCAAAATAGCATTGGCCGTTTATATCGAAAATGGAATTTGGGGAAGTCGGTATGCAGCTCCAATTTCAAGCTTGCTAGTTGAAAAATACTTAACTGGTGAAATTCAGGAGAAACGGAAAGCTATTGAAGAGACGATGATGAATGCTAATTTGTTGTATCCTGATCAACCAAACTACAAACCTTTTGAAAACAATTAGTGAAGCGAAATAGTATCATATCGAAAATTGACTGGGCGGCAATCTTAATTTATTTGTTGTTGGTAGTTATGGGATGGGTGAATATTTATTCAGCTGTATCAACAGGGAGCGAAGATTTTGTTTTCAGTTTTGGAAACAAATATGGACGCCAACTTATTTGGATTCTGTTTGGTATTCTGACTGCCTTTTTCATTATGATTGTGGATAGTAAATTCTTTGTAAGTTTTGGATATGTGTTTTATGCCTTTTTTATATTTCTTTTAGTTGCTGTTTTATTTCTGGGAAAAGAAGTGAATGGGGCACGTTCGTGGTTCGATTTTGGAGGGTTTCGATTTCAACCTGCTGAGCTGGCAAAGTTTGGTACCGCACTTGCTGTTTCAAAGTTGGTTAGCAGTTTTAGTTTTAATCTTACAAAACGAAAGTATCAATTGCTAATCATCCTTTTATTATTGGTTCCAGTTTCTTTGATTATCCTTCAAAATGATACCGGATCGGCCTTGGTATATGTAATTTTTGTAATACCACTTTTTCGGGAAGGCTTGTCGGGGTTGATATTATTTTTTGGAGTACTGATGGCTATTTTATTTGTTTTTTCATTAATTTATCCACCAATATTTATTTTAATTGGCTTAATTATTGCTGGCCTCATTGCTTTTTCTGTAATCCGGAGGTCGTATAAAATTTTAATAAAACCGGCTTTGATTTTTATTTTGGCAAGCGGAGTATTTACTTTGATATTTTGGCTACTCCAAAAAGAAAGCATCGATTGGTATCGGGTCGTTTTGTTTGCTTCCTTAAGCACAGCATTATTTTTATTGATTTATTCTATTATCAAAAGAGTACCACAAGCCGCTTTGGTAATATCCATATTTCTGATGTCGGTTATTTTTACTTTTGGTGTTGATTTTGCATTTCATAATTTATTGGAAGATTACCATCGCGATCGAATTAATAACTTATTGGGGGTTGAATCAGATCCGCTAGGATTTGGATACAATGTTAACCAATCAAAAATTGCGATTGGTTCAGGTGGTGTCTGGGGAAAAGGTTTTCTACAAGGAACTCAAACTCGTTTTGAATTTGTTCCAGAACAAAGTACCGATTTTATATTTTGTACAGTTGGTGAGGAGTGGGGATTTTTTGGAACTTCAATCGTAATTATCACCTACCTGTTTTTTATTATTAGGCTCATTATACTTGCAGAACGACAACGATCCGTATTCTCTCGATTTTATGGATATTCTGTTGCATCCATCTTCTTTTTTCATTTTACGATTAATATCGGAATGACTATCGGATTGGCTCCTGTAATTGGAATTCCATTGCCGTTTTTTAGCTATGGTGGGTCTTCTTTATGGTTTTTTACAATTCTTTTTTTCGTGTTTATAAAACTGGATACGAGCAGATTGGAATTGATTCGCTAGTTAATTGAACTCCTGAACTCTTTGAAGTCACTAAATTTCTTTTTTCCTTTTAAAAAGAAATGCAAAACGATGCTTTGATTAAGCATTTCGTTGTGTATCTTGGTGCTTGTTCTAAGTTGAATTGCTTCACGTTGTTTCTTTAACTCAGGCAGCGAACGATAATATTCGCGGTGTGCTTTAAGAATTGCAAACGCATCTTTGAATTTCAGGGTTAAAAGAAACTTAAGAGCTGCAATGCCGTCAATAAGCTTTCTTTTAAACATGATTTGTTTTAGTTGTTCTCCAGTATAATTTTTATAAAGCGTCCATAAACTATTTCTAAAATTTAAAAATAGTTTTCGAGGATTGTGATATTCCAAGGTAGCACCTCCATAATGAAAAACAGTACTATCGGGACAATACTTTATTTGATAACCCCCGTTTTTGATTCGCCAACACAAATCAATTTCTTCCATGTGAGCAAAGTATTTTCCATCAAAACCTCCTGCACTATGGAAAATCTCAGAACGAATAAATAAACAAGCTCCCGATGCCCAAAATATTTCTGTGGATTGGTCGTATTGACCCTTGTCTAGCTCAATTTTGTCCATAATTCGGCCTCGGCAAAAAGGATACCCAAATTGATCGATAAATCCACCTGCAGCTCCGGCATGTTCAAAATGCTGATTCGAACGGTCGGATAAAATCTTGGGTTGAACTGCTGCAATTTGATCGTTTTGCTCTAATAAGTCGATGATTGGTTTGATCCAGTTTTCAGTAACCCTTACATCACTATTTAGCAAGCAATAATATTTTGTATTAATTTGTTGTAGTGCTTTGTTGTAGCCTTCTGCAAATCCATAATTTTGATCCAATTGAATAATTTTTAGATCAGGATATTCTTTTGATAAAAGAGCAATAGAGTTGTCTGTAGAACCATTGTCAGCAATAATTATTTCCACATTTTCGTTTTTCGAAAATTTTGTGACCGAAGGTAAATACTTTTTTAAATGCTTTTTACCATTCCAATTTAATATAACGATTGCTAAGGATGATTTCATTTTTTAAGTGTACAATGTTAGTTCATTGATTGTAGATCTTTTTCAGTAGGCTTATGTTTCCATTTTTTGTGAGTCCACAACCAGTGATCGGGGCGTTCGATGATTGATTTTTCTAGTTCTCGCACATACCGAGTTGTTACAAACCCTTTTTCCTCTTTTGACGCATCGGGTGTTAGTAGTTCTAATCGCACCTTGAAAAAGCCTTTTTTCTCTTCATACATTTTGAAAAAAAGAACTGCCGCATTTGTTTTAGAGGCTAGTCTTTCTGCTGTCGTTATAAAATCGGTTGGTTGATTTAAAAAGTTAATCCAAAATTTTGAATCCTTTCCAACAATAGGGCGTTGATCGGCATAAAACAGGTATGTAAAGCTTTCATTGTTTTTAAAATCATTCAGAAGTGTACGATAGGTTTGGTTAACTTCTAATGGCTTTACGTTTCGTTTTTTTCGAATCTCCTTAATAAAACGATCGGATAGCTTATTATTTTGTTCTTTGTAGGCAAAATACATCTTTTCAGTCATTTCGTCGCTTGGTTTAAAAAATTCCCAATTTCCGTAATGTCCGCCAACTAGAATAATGTTTTTGCCTTGTTGATTTTGCTCTGAAAAAACTTCGTGATTTTCAAAAACGAATCTCTTTTTGTGTTTTTTTGAAGATAGATTTAAGATATAGAAACTACTTAAAATCGTATATACAAAACGACGGTAAAACGACTTTTCTATTGTTCTTAATTCCTCTTCAGATTTTTCAGGAAATGAATTTTTCAAATTAGATTGAACAGTTTCTCTTCTGTACCCGACTATTTTATGCACTACAAATGCAACCCCATTCCATAAGAAGTAATGAAACTGTAATGGGAATAGCATTAAGGGTAGGGTGAATACTTTAAGAATATAAAAAAGGAAACTTTTTTTCATTTGCAATTCAAGAGTAAATTAAACTTTATTCTGCTTTAATAAAGCTTGCAATAAATCAACTTTTTGGCTTTCCTCCAATTTTTGTAGCAATGTTTTCAATATTGGATCATCGATTTCTTTCTGATTTAAGATTTTAGAAAGCTCTTGGCTCTGTTCATTATTCAAGATGTTTTGAAAAATATCTTGTTGGTTCGAAGCAATAATACTTGCCTCAAAAATTGCAGAATCAATGATTGCATTTGCAGAATCTAATACTTTGTCGATATTTTTTCCTCCAGTGCTATCTCGAAGTGCCCAGCTAGAATAATCGTAATGAATTTGTTCCAGTTGACTAATTTTAATGTCATCAGCACCAAAAATTGTACGTAGAATATTTGTTGTTTTTAATTTCCAAGAGTCGAGATTAAAACTTTTTTGGTCAAGTTCTTCTTTCAGCTCATTTAATTTTTCGATGTAAAATTTAGATTTTAACATTGTTTCCCATGAATTTATTTACAATTTCCGAAAAATTATTGAAATAATTTCCATTTGAGGCAACAACATTTCCTGAGAACAAATAATCCTCTCCTAAATTAAAATCACAAAGCTTTCCGCCAGCTTGTTGAATAATAAAAGCTCCGGCGGCAATATCCCAAGGATGCAAGCCATATTCCCAAAAAGCTTCGAAACGTCCGCAAGCAACATATGCCAAATCCATGGCTGCTGATCCTAAACGTCGAACGCCGTGTGTTTTCTCCATAAAAAACATGAAAGATTTCAGGTAATTATCGATCTGGCTAAAGTTGGTATAAGGAAAACCTGTTGCAACAAGTGCTTCATTGTGCTCTTTGGCTCTCGAAACTTGAATTTCTTTACCATCTAAATAAGCTTTGCTTCCTTCCCATGCATAAAATGTTTCGCCCTGAGAGATTTCATAAATAATTCCTAAAACCAATGTTTCGTCGCGCATTAAAGCAACACTAATTGCATGTGGAGTTAATCCATGAATAAAGTTAGTAGTTCCGTCAATGGGGTCGATAATCCAATTGTATACCTCCCCGCGCTTTGTTGAGGTACCTTCTTCGGCAATATAGCCTGCCTCTGGGAGCAGTTTCGATAGTCCATTAACCAGTAATCGCTCTGATTCTTTATCGAGATAAGTTACGAAGTCGCTTTGTCCTTTTACTTCTATTTTATTGGCCTGAAAGTTTTTTCGTTCCTCTTTAATATGCTTTCCGGTATTTTCAATTAGCTCTTTCGCGTTAAAGCACAATGTTCTAAAATCCATACTAAAGTTTTTTATTTTTAGAATTAGAGATTCGCAAATACTTGAAATAAAAAAGGCCTCTTTACGAGGCCTTTTGAAATTATTCTGCAATTAATTCTTTGTAAGCATCAGCATCGAGTAAGTCATCAATCTGACTAGGATCGTCGATCTTTATCTTAATCATCCATCCTTTTTCGTAAGGCGCTTTATTTATTGCTTCGGGTTCGTCCTCAAGTTCATCATTTTTTTCAATAATTTCACCCGAAACCGGCATAAACAAATCTGAAACAGTTTTTACAGCTTCAACTGTACCAAAAACTTCATCTTTTTCTATTTTCTCTCCAACAGTTTCAATTTCAACAAACACAATATCACCTAGTTCACTTTGTGCATAACTGGTAATACCAACGGTTGCAATGTCGCCTTCAATCTTTACCCATTCGTGTTCTTTCGTGTACTTTAATTCTTGTGGAGTACTCATATCTATGTTATTTAAATTTTATTCAAAAATAGGAAGTTTTTTTGAATATTACATGCCATTTTGTTGATGCAAATAGGATTGTTTTTGTTGATGCGGTAATTTTTATAATAAGCATGAACATCGATCGGTAGCTTACTGTAATATATAAGAACATCAAAGTGGTTAATTATTTAATTTTTTCACATTTTTGTACGATAATTTTAAGAAAATGAAAGCGATAACCATACAGTCGATAGATGATTTAAAATCAGCCGCTCAACAATTTGTTGATCAGATGAACGGTGCCAAAATATTTGCTTTTTATGGAGAAATGGGTGCTGGGAAAACAACATTGATTAAAGAAATATGTAAAACGTTGGGTGTGTGTGAGAATATTACAAGTCCAACATTTGCTTTGGTGAATGAATATATTCTTGAACAAGAAGAATATATCTATCATTTTGATTGTTATCGGCTTAATGATATAGAGGAGGCATTAAATATTGGAGCCGAGGATTATTTTTATTCGGGAAACATTTGTTTTATTGAATGGCCCGAACGAATTGAAGCGATCTTACCTGAGAAAACGGTTTACATTTCTATAAAAGTTGAAGCGGATGGTAGCAGAAAAGTAACTGAATTAAGCTAAAACTTGTAAACTTCTGATGTTTAAGCTAATTTCATGCTCAATTAAGTAACTATGCCAGAAAAACCGATTTCATTATATAGTCAGCAGTTGATGCCGGCAGAGGAAATGCTGGAAATCAGAAAGCGAAAGCATCATATTTCAATTGGAATGCCTTCTAATGTGCATGAAGATGAACTTTGTATTCCTCTTACTCCACAAGCTGTGGAGTTGTTAGTTGAAGCGGGGCATCAGGTTTTTGTTGAAACGAATGCTGGAGCACGTTCTCGTTATACCGATTTAGATTATGCCGAAGTAGGAGCCGAAATTGTAAATGAAAAGGCAGAGGTTTTTCAATGCGATTACTTGATAAAAGTTGCCCCATTTACACTTTCCGAAATTAAGTTGTTAAAAGGCAATCAGGTTTTATTTTCGATGTTGCAACTCGATACCAATAACGAAGAAAATATAAAGGCATTGATGCAAAAAAGAGCTACTGCTGTTGCTTTTGAATACATGAAAGATGAATTTGGCAAGTTGCCGGTAATGGAATCGCTAAGTGAAATTTCAGGGATTGTGTCGATGGCAATTGCGAGTAATTTGTTATTAAACTCTTCTGCCGGAAAAGGATCATTGTTTGGCGGTGTGACTGGCATTTCGCAAGCCTCACTTTTGATTTTTGGAACCGGTACGGCAGCAGAATATGCCACTAAAGCTGCTATTGGCGCTGGTGTTGAGGTGAAAGTATTTGATAATTCGGTAGCTAAATTGAGGGAGTTTGAAAAACGATTCGATCAGAAAATATTTACTTCGTTGTATTATCCCAGAGTTTTGGAAAAGGCAGTTATTTCAGCCGATGTAATTTTAGGAGCACAGCCCTACAATCAAATACCTGAGTTTGTATTGTCTGAAGAATTGGTGAAAACCATGAAAAAAGGTTCAGTACTAATTGATTTAAATTCTAGTCAGGGAGGTTGTTTTGAAACTTCAAAATGCACAACGCTTTCGAAACCGAGTTACACAAAACATGGAGTTATTCATTATTGTGTTCCTAACTTATCGGGTAATGTTTCACGAACAACCACAATTTCTTTAAGCAATATTTTTTCTTATATCTTAAATGATATTGGCGAAATTGGCGGTATTACTCACTACATCAAAAGCCAAAAAGGATTTCGTGAGGGGGTTTATCTTTACAATGGTATTTTAACCAATAAAGATATCGCACATAAATTCAATATTAATTTTAAAGATTTGGATTTGTTGCTAGCTGCCTTTTAAAGTCCTCTAAACCATTCCTGAAAGTATTGTCCAAAAGGAATGATTTTCATCTCGTCTTGCGTTGAATAAACTAAGCTTAATAACCATAAAGCAAATGATAGCAACCACGCAAAAACATTTATGATTGGTATCCATGATAAAACAATACCAAACAGATAAATTCCCAAGGTTTGTCTTAAATAGAAAGTTGTGTATTCATCTTTCTTTTCATTATTTATTATAAGTGCAATAATCCAACCAACTATAGTTAAATGTGCAACAAGCGATTTAGTCTTAGCATCCATATTTTCTAATTTATAAAGGCAAGATCGAAAAAATAATCTAATCCTGAAATATAGAATCGGTAAACGGCAAATTTTATCGATTAACAATTTATTTGAGCTTGAAAGTTAAGATTCAGCTGCAAAAGCAAATAAAAGACATAAAAGTCTGAAATACTTAAGTTTAAATGTCTTTTAATTAATGGTATTTCTTGAAATTTTATCGCTTTTCTTTTGAGCTAACATTTTAAAAACAACTACCTTTGCCGTCACTTTTAAAACTATTACAGTTACATTATGGCAGAGAATAAAATAAAACTCTTTCAAGAGTTCCCTCCTGTTTCTACCGAAGATTGGCAGAACAAAATTGAAACTGATCTTAAGGGGAAGGATTTTGAGAAGGCGTTGGTTTGGAGATCAAACGAAGGATTTAAAGTTCAACCTTACTACCGTCAGGAAGATTTATCACAACTTGAGTATTTGAATAGCATGCCTGGAGAATTTCCTTACTTAAGAGGAAATAAGGTAAGTGGCAACGATTGGTTCATCCGTCAGGATATCAAAGTTTCCGATCTTGAGGAAGCGAATAAAAAGGCACTTGAAATACTTCAAAAAGGTGTAAACTCGTTAGGGTTCATCTTTAAGGGGTGCGATGCGGTATCAATCGACGATTTAAAAGTTTTGCTGAAAGATATTTGTCTCGATGCAATTGAATTAAACATTGTTGGTTGTAGCAAAAAAACAGCAACCGGAAAAGCATTGGTTCAGTACATTACTGAAGTGTATGGAGCCGATTCAAAGGTGTTAGCTTCTGTAGCAACCGATCCAATTGGTAGTTTAACCAAAAGTGGTACAATTACCGACGAAAATTTTGCGAATCTAAAAGAATTGGTTGAGGAGGCAGCAGCAATCGAAAACCTTTCAGTAGTAAAAGTTGACGGTAAAGTTTATCGCGATGCTGGTGCAACGATTGTACAAGAATTAGGTTTTGCATTATCGGTAGGTGCTCAATATGTATCTAAATTAAGTGAACTGGGTGCTGATGTAACCACGATTGCTAAAAAAATGAAATTCAATTTTGGTGTAGGTGCCAATTATTTCATGGAAATTGCAAAAATTCGTGCAGCACGTTTGTTGTGGGCAAAAATCCTTGAAGCTTACAAAGTAGCTCCTGAAGATGCAAAAATGCGTATTCATAGCGAAAACACAATTTTCAATAAAACAGTATACGATCCATACGTGAATATGTTACGTACCCAAACCGAAGCAATGAGTGCGGTGTTGGGTGGAACCGATTCATTAACAGTGCTTCCGTTTAATGCGATTTACGAAGAATCAACTACTTTTTCAGATCGTATTGCTCGTAACCAACAAATTTTGTTAAAAGAAGAATCACATTTCGATAAAATCACCGACCCTGCTGCAGGTTCTTATTACATCGAAAACTTAACCGATAGTATCGCCGATGAAGCTTGGAAGTTATTCTTGGAAATTGACGACAAAGGTGGTTATATTGAAGCATTTGTAAATGGTGTTGTTCAAGATAAAGTAGAAGCAACTGCTGCAAAAATGGATAATGCCATTGCAACTCGTCGCGAAAATATATTGGGAACCAACCAGTTCCCTAATTTCAATGAGTATATGGAATATGAACTTTCTGAAGAAGTTTTCAAAAAGCACTATTTCAAAAAAGAGAATGCAATTGCAGAACCTCTAAAAACTTATCGTGGAGCACAAGCATTTGAAGTAATGCGTGCTGCAACCGATGCTTATGCCGAAAAGAACAAACGTCCTTTAGCATTTATGTTGACTGTTGGAAACTTGAATATGCGTAAAGCACGCGCTCAATTTGCATGTAATTTCTTTGCTGTAGCAGGTTTTGCGGTAAAAGAAGGTAAAGGTTATGCCTCTGTTGAAGAAGGTGTTGCCGATGCAAAAGCCGAAGGTGCCGACATTGTTGTTATTTGTAGTTCTGATGATGAATATGCCGAATTTGCTCCTGCTGTTGCTGAAGCGTTAACCAATGAAATTTTTGTTGTTGCTGGTGCTCCTGCTTGTACAGATGAGTTAAAAGCAAAAGGCATCGAGAACTTCATTAGCGTTCGCAGTAATTTATTAGAAGAATTGAAGTCGTACCAGTCAAAATTGATTAAATAATGAAACCAAATTTTAAAGATATAAATATCAAAGCTGCTCCTGAGGCTACCAATGGTACCGAATGGGCAAATGCAAATGGGATCAAAAAAGACTGGATGACGCCTGAGCAGATTCCGGTAAAACCTGTTTACACAAAAGAAGATTTAGAAGGAATGGAACACTTGAACTATGCTTCGGGTTTAGCACCTTTCCTTCGTGGACCTTATTCTGCAATGTATGCACTTCGTCCTTGGACGATTCGCCAGTATGCAGGATTCTCAACTGCTGAAGAATCAAATGCTTTCTATCGTCGTAACTTAGCCGCTGGTCAAAAAGGGCTTTCAGTTGCATTCGACTTGGCAACTCACCGTGGATACGATTCAGATCATCCACGCGTAGTTGGCGATGTTGGTAAAGCAGGGGTCGCAATCGATTCGATCAAGGATATGAAAATCTTGTTCGATCAAATTCCTTTAGATAAGATGTCGGTATCGATGACCATGAACGGAGCTGTGCTTCCGGTTATGGCTTTCTATATCGTTACGGGATTGGAACAAGGCGCTACTTTAGAGCAACTTTCAGGAACAATCCAAAATGATATCTTGAAAGAATTTATGGTGCGTAACACTTACATCTATCCACCAAAATTCTCGATGAAGATTATTGCTGACATCTTTGAGTACACATCTCAAAAGATGCCTAAATTCAACTCGATCTCAATTTCAGGTTACCACATGCAAGAAGCAGGTGCAACTGCCGATATTGAAATGGCTTACACATTAGCCGATGGATTAGAATACTTGAAAGCGGGTATCAACGCGGGTATCGATGTAGATGCTTTTGCACCACGTTTATCATTCTTCTGGGCAATTGGTATGAACCACTTCATGGAGATTGCTAAAATGCGTGCTGCACGTATGATTTGGGCTAAATTGGTAAAACAATTCAATCCAAAAAATCCAAAATCAATGGCCTTGCGTACCCACTCGCAAACTTCAGGTTGGTCGTTAACAGAGCAAGATCCATTCAACAACGTTGGACGTACTGCTATCGAAGCAATGGCTTCTGCATTAGGTCACACTCAGTCGTTGCACACCAACGCATTGGATGAGGCGATTGCATTGCCAACCGATTTTTCTGCACGTATCGCACGTAACACTCAGTTATACATTCAACAAGAAACTCAAATATGCCGTGGAATCGATCCATGGGCAGGTTCGTACTATGTTGAAAGCTTAACAAAAGACCTTTACGAAAAAGCTTGGGCTTTAATCGAAGAGGTTGAGAAGTTAGGTGGAATGGCTAAAGCAATTGAAACAGGTGTTCCAAAAATGCGTATCGAAGAAGCTGCGGCTCGTGCTCAAGGACGTATAGATTCAGGTACGCAAACCATTGTTGGTATTAATAAATATCGCTTAGAGAAAGAAGATCCAATCGATATTTTGGATATTGACAATTCAGCAGTACGTTTGTCTCAAATTGAGCGCTTAAAGAAATTGCGCGAAGAGCGTAACGAAGAAGAGTGTCAAGCAGCTTTAACAGCATTATCAAATGCAGTTGAAACAGGAAAAGGAAACTTGTTAGAATTGGCAGTTGAGGCAGCGAAAAAACGTGCTTCCTTAGGAGAAATTTCAGACGCATGTGAAAAACATGTTGGACGTTATAAAGCAGTAATCAGAACAATTGAAGGCGTGTATTCATCAGAAGCTAAAAACGATAGCGATTTCGCAGCAGCTGTGAAATTAGTTGAAGAGTTTGCAGAAAAAGAAGGTCGTCAACCTCGTATTATGATTGCGAAAATGGGACAAGACGGACATGATCGTGGAGCAAAAGTTGTTGCTACAGGTTATGCCGATTTAGGTTTCGATGTTGATATGGGACCATTGTTCCAAACTCCTGAAGAAAGTGCAAAACAGGCGGTTGAAAACGATGTACACATTGTTGGTGTTTCGTCCTTAGCTGCCGGTCATAAAACTTTGGTTCCTTCAATTATCGAGGAGTTGAAAAAATTGGGTCGTGAAGATATTGTAGTTATTGCAGGTGGAGTAATTCCAGCTCAAGATTATCAATATTTATACGATGCTGGTGTTTCAGCAATCTTTGGTCCTGGGTCAAGTGTGGCTACTGCAGGTAAAAAGATTATGGAAATCTTAAATGAAGTTTATTCAGACTAAAAAATAATTAACATAAGTAAAAAAAGCCCTGTCGGAAACGATGGGGCTTTTTGTTTTTAAGCAGATCTTGATGCTACTAAGTATTATAATTGTTGATATTCTATTTATTACCACTATATTTAAAATGAACAAGGGGCATTTCAATAAGATACTGCAAGTAAGATTGAAATAGGTTTTCTATTTAACCTTTAAAACTAATACTTGATGCGTTAATTTGTTAGATTTTCGTATTTCAACCTAATAAAATAACTCTATTCAATCATTAAATAAAAATGTTTAATAACTGGTCTTGTTAAATTGATAATATTGTATATTATGGATTAAAAGAATGAATATCTTCAAAGCAAGAATTAGTCCAATTGATTTATTGTATAATTTAGAAATGTATTGAAATGAAGATAAATAATTTTAATGAGCCTGAAAAAGAATATTGCGATTAATAAACGATCAAGATTGTAATGAATAATATCGATTTTAATACTGTTTTTAATGAGATTTTAAGGAATGTTTTGGAACGCTCTGAAAGCCCAAAACAATTTGCCGATTATTTATCTGAGCAAATTCGTAATATCGTTGGTGTTAAAACTGTTGTGATTGCTACGAATTCAGGTGAAAGAGTTACCGACCTGCTAAGCGTTTCTCCAAAACGCAGATATGATTTGGCAAAAAGTATCTTTAAAGAAGGATTTAGCGACCATGATAAGAAAGGAATTTATTTTTATGATTTACATACCGAAAAAGGAAAGTTTTCAAGTAATCTGAAACAGCATAATATCGAGAATGCCATAAGAATTCCGCTTATTACCGGGAAACAAAAAGTTGGCTTTATTCTGCTATTTGACTTGATGGATACTAATGGAATTGATTCAATACTTGATCTATTTCGCAAACTATCAAGCATTTTTGCCCTTATCATTCGTAATTCCAATTTATATCGAAATATGGAGAATTTGGTGCAAGAACGTACCACTGAATTAAAAGATAAGAATACTGAGTTAAAAGATAGAGAGCAAAAACTAATTGCGGCAATTGATCGTGCTGAAAAAAGTGAATTACAAGCAAAAGATATTATACAATCGGCTTTAGACGGTTTTTGGATCGTGAATCGACAAGGTAATTTTATTGAAGTTAACAATGTTGCGTGTGAAATGTTAGGCTATAGCCGGGAAGAAATGCTTAAAATGCATGTTTCAGAAGTTGACCTATTCGATACAAATAAAGGTGTCAGTGATAAAATTCAAGAGATTGTATCTATTGGAGTATTTCAGTCCGAAACAAAACATAAGCGAAAGGATGGCGGTATTATTGATGTGGAAATTAGTGGGAGATATCGTATTTCAGAGGATGATTTTGTGGTTTTTGTGCATGATATTACCGAGCGTATCATGTTTGAAAAAGAAATGAAAGAACAACAAGTTTTGTTGAAAAAGTCTCACGAAATTGGAAAACTTGGAACATGGCAAATCAATATTAAAACGAGTGAAATTAATTGGACAGAAGGAATTTATCGGATTTATGATATTCCTAATGGAACTCCAATTACAATGGAAATGATTAATGCACTAATTCATCCAGAGGATCGTGAGTATGTAGATGGTAAATGGATGGAAACCTTAGAGTATGGTGAAGCATTTGATGTTCAATATCGCATTTTAGTGCATAATAAAATTAAATGGGTTAGAGTTAAAGCCGATATCTATTCTGATGCCAATGGTAAACCTATTGAAAGTGTCGGGTTTTGCCAAGATATTACGAAATGGAAGAAGGCCGAATTAAAAATATCGGAAAATGAAAAGTCTCTTCGAAGCTTACTCTATAACTTAAAAGCTGGTGTAATTGTACATGATGCTCAAACGAAAATTGTGCAGACCAACCCGAGAGCTTGCGAATTACTTGGTTTGTCCGATCGACAACTGAAAGGCCTTGATGCAATTCATCGCGATTGGAAATTTTTGCGAGAAGATGGAACTCAAATGACAAATGCCGAATATCCGGTTAATATCATTCTTAAAAATAGGGTTGCACTTGAAAATTATAATGCAGGGGTAACTCGTCCGAATTCAAATAATATTGTATGGTTGATGGTAAACGGAATGCCCGTTTTTGACTCAATGAATAATATTGTTCAGGTTATAATAAATTTTGTAGATATCAGTGAAAGACGCTTGGCAGAGAAAAAGTTAATAAAGGCAATGGAGAAGGTAGAACAAAGCGATAATTTGAAAACAGCCTTTCTTCAAAATATGAGTCACGAAGTAAGGACACCATTAAATTCAATAATGGGATTTGCCAGTTTGCTGCCTGAAGAAGATGATAAGGAATTAATTAAGAGTTATAGCAATATCATTGTTCAAAATTCAGAACAATTAGTGCATATTATTGATGATATCGTACTATTCTCAAAGCTTCAAAATCGCGAAATTAAATTGAATTATGAAATAGTTGATTTTGGAAAATTGCTGGACGAAGTAATCAAAACCTTCTCGATTCCGAAGTACCAAAATGGCGTTGAGCTAAAGATCGAAACACCAAACGATGAAATTTTTGTTCGATCCGATTACGATAAAATAAAGCAAATATATCTCAACCTAACTTCCAATGCATTTAAATACACGTCAAAAGGCTCTATCCATATTGGACTAAAAACAGATGGTAAAAATTGCATCTGTTATGTTTCGGATACAGGGATCGGAATCCCAAACGATGAAAAAGTTAAAATTTTTGAGCGATTTTACAGAGGAACCAATGTAAATGCTGGGGTAATTCCAGGAACTGGATTGGGCTTGAGTATTGTTCAAGAATTGGTTGAACTTTTAAATGGCAAAATCTGGATTGAAAGTGATATTGATCAAGGGAGTACATTTTATTTCTCATTACCAAATTCAAACACATTGGGAGGTGAACCGAATTTGTAACCTAATCTATTATTTAAAATGAAGAGTCGCGAGATTGAATTAGTTGATTTATTTGAAGTTGAAGAATTGCAAAAATTGCAAGATGTTTTTTCTGAGGCCCACAGAGTGTCTTCGATTATAACAACTCCTGAAGGCGAACCCATTACTAAACCAAGTAACTTTACAAACTTTTGTTTTAATCTTGTTCGTAGCTCTCCAATTGGTTGTGCCAATTGCATGAAATCAGATACGGCAATAGGTCAACAATCTTTAGGAGGACCAATAATTCAACCTTGCGCAAGTGCTGGCTTATGGGATGCAGGAGCTAGCATATCCGTGGGGGGACAACACATTGCCAGTTGGTTAATTGGTCAAGTTCGAAATGAAGATTTAAATCAAGAGAGGGTTCTAAAATATGCTGATGAAATTGGTGTTGATAAAAAAGAATTTTTAGATGCCTTTATGGAAGTTCCATATATGAGCTATGATCAATTTACGAAGGTGGCTGAGATGCTTTATTATTTTGCAAATCAAATATCGGATAAGGCATATGCGAAATCAGAATTGGAGAAAGCTATGATAGAAAAGGATAAGTTTTTATCTATTGTTGCTCATGATCTTCGAAGTCCGTTTAATTCAATTTTGGGGTATACCGAAATAATGGCCGATGATATTGATAATATGAGTTTGCCTGAAATAAAAGCAATGGCAAACTTATTGAAAAAGTCATCACGAAACTTGTTTGTACTACTCGAAAACCTTTTACAATGGTCGTTGATAAAACGCGGAAAGTCAGCATTTAATCCCCAATGGTTTAAATTTAATGAGTTATTTGAAGAGACGATAGAATTATTAAATGAAATAATTACGCGAAAAGATATTGAAATATTGTCTTCTTTCCCTGAAATTCTAAGTGTTTATGGGGATAAAGGCATGCTTGAATCAGTACTTCGAAACCTAATTTCAAATTCTATTAAATTCTCAAGCAAAGGTGGCAAAATTCAGGTTGGAGTAAAAAAAGGTGAAAACGAGTCATTGCTTATTTGGGTACGTGATTCGGGAATTGGGATGAACGAAAATATTGTATCCTCACTTTTTCAGCTTTCAAACCAAACCAATCGAACTGGTACTGATGGAGAACGTAGTAATGGGCTTGGATTAATCATCTGTAAAGAATTTGTTGAAAAACATGAGGGGAAAATTTGGGTCGAAAGTAAAGAAGGTAAAGGATCTATATTTTATATCTCTATCCCACAAAATAATACATAAGATAATTTTTATAACTATCAATAAGTTCTAATCAATCGTTCTTTTGATCAAGGCCGATGTAGGTATGCTAAGTTCTATTTTCCGAAACTTAATTTCAAATGCAATAAAGAACATCTAAAATGTCGCCCAAGTATTTATTTCTGAAAAAAGGAACAGGTTGCTTTAGGTGTTAAAGTTAGTGGCATTGGGATGAATAAGGAGCAGTTGAATCAACTTTTTTAGAATTGATAAAAGCTTCTCCACAATTGGTGCCAACCAAGAACAACGAACCGGTTTAGGTTTAATTCTTTGTCGCGAATTTGTAGAGAAGCATGATGGCGAAATTTGGGCTGAAAGTACGCCAGTAGAAGGAACTCATTTTTATTTCTCGATCCTTAATAAGGGAAACTAAATCCCGAACGGTTATTCGGGATTGTTTAGTTTACTTCTTCTTTTCTCTTTAAAAATTCGGAAAGTAAAGTAGATTGCTACCAAAATCATGTAGGCAGCTGCTTGCCCATATACTTGTAATAAATCGTGTTTGATTCCTTCCATACCCACACCCATAATGCGCAAGCGCAAGTAAGCAGGGATAACATTGGTACTTGGTAATACTTTCGATATGGCTACTAACCATTCGGGAATTGCTGACGTTGGCCACGAAAGTCCGCTTAAAAACAGCGCAATTGGTGATAAGAAAACCATGAATACAATTGCTGATTCTCGATGCTTAAAGAGTGTTGAAATTCCAATTCCTAAGGAAATAACGGCAAGCGCATACGGCAAGAGCAACATTAAAATATCTAAAGCTGAAGCTTTATCGGGATAGTTAAACCAGTGATGAACCATAAATACAGCAAAAGCAATATTGATAATTGTTACTGCTAAATAGGCTCCTGATTTTCCTGCTAAATATGGAATTATTTCTCTAGTTCTATTGGAAATAGGTAGTAAAAATGGACTGTCTTTCGACTCAGAGAAAGAACCACCCATTAAGCCAATTCCTATTAAAAGAGTTTGTTGAATGATAATCAAAATGATACCTGGCATTACAAAGCTACCATAGCTCGAAGCTGGATTATAAAGTATGTGTGTAAAAACGGGCAATGGATCGCTACTTATTTTTGCTTGTTGAATTGAATTTCCTTCCAGCATATATTTCTTAACCGAAATTCCACCTGAGAAATAAGCATTGGTGTAAGCTACTGCTAAATATTCATTTCTATATTTCAAGAAATAACTAGCATCGGCATAAACAGCCACGTTTGCTTGATCTCCAGAAAGAACTGATTTTTGAAAACCATTTTCAATCAACACAACTCCTTTGATTTTATTCTGCATGAATAAATCTTTTGCTTCCTTTAATGATTGCAGTTCGAAGGTGACATTCAACTCAGGTGTTGCATCAATCATTTGCGTATATTTTCGGCTCAATTCTGTGTGATCAAGATCGACTACGCCAATCCCTAAATCGGTTAAGGTTTCGTTGAAATAACCGACTGAATAAAGCAATGGATAGATGAGCATGGCGCCCATTAAAATAAGTATGGCTCCGCGATCGCTAAAAATTGCTTTGAGCTCTTTTACAAAATGGAGCGCAACCAATTCAATTCGACTTATATTATCTGATTTTTTCATTTTCTGTATCTTACGAATTACGATTTCCCCCAGTATTTTGAATCACTCAAGTGCTTTTTGTATCCTGAAAGGAAGAACAATGAGATGACTTGAAAAATTAAAATGTAGCAGATATACGGAAGTGCATCTTTTAATGGAGCGCCTCTTAATCCTTGTGAAATAACAAGCTTTTCCCACCATGTAAACGGGAAAATTGCCGATACATATTGTGCAAAATGTGGCATTGCTTCCAAAGGGAAGGTTAGGCCTGAAAAGGTAATGCCGATCATTGAGTATGCACTCGCAATGGATAGTGCTAAACGTAAATTGCTGGTTGTTCCCATAAAAATAAGTCCCATTAATTGATAGGAAATTATGGTTACAAATTGCCCAACAAATAGAACAGTGAAGTTTCCATTTATTGGCATTCCTTCGACCTCAAAAAGCAAGTAATTGATGAGCATTGCAAAGCCTGAAAAAATGAGTGTGTAGGGAATCATTTTTCCTGCGATCGCCATGCGTACACTTTGGTTACTTTTCGATAAGAGGTCAAGGCCAGTACCTCGCTTTAATTCATTTCCTAAAGTATAAACTGAACTCAGGAATACGAATAGATACAACATTACGTATAACATCGCCGAACTTAAAAAGTAAGTGTAGTTGGTGTATGGATTGAAAAGCACGTGTTTTTGTATTTGTACGGGAACGATTCGAGTCATCGCTTCTTGCTCCGATTTTCCTGCCAACAATAATTTTTTCAACTGAGCTCCACCTGAAATTGTTTTCAAGGTGGTTAATACAGAACGTTGAATTAACCCGGCTTTTAGTACGTTTACCCCATTGATATAAACAGGGATTGGTGATTCATTTCCTTGATAAACTTTCTTTTCTGTTTCTTTTGGAATGAACACTATTGCTTCCACTTCACCTTCTTCCAAAAACTTTTGAGCCTGAAACAGATCCAATGCATGTACCGTAACTTGTACGTCGGAAGATGCATCAAGGTTATTCGCTATTTTTGTTGAAAGAGATGAATGATCTTGATCAACAACTGCTATAGGTAATTCTTTCACAGCTCCCTGTCGGAATAGAAAGTAGAGCATAAAAATGCCAACAAGCGGTCCAATAAAGAGCAAGAAACGATAAGCTGGATTGTGCCGAATCCGATCGGTTTCGCGTTGAAGCACCGCCAATAATGTTGATGAAACTTTAGCCATTTTATTCTGCATCAAGAGTTACAACAGCAGTCATACCTGGACGGAAGCCTTCAATTTTTTTCACTGGTCGTGCTTGGATCTCGAATGATTTTAAATCGAATTCACCAGATGTTTTAGTTGCATTCCATCGAGCAAAATCACCTGCTGCACTGATGTAGTCTACTTTAAAAGTGTAGCGTTGATTATCTAATCCGGGAATCATCGCTTCGAAAGTTGAGCCCATTTTAAAGTGCGACAAATAATCTTCGCGAACGAAAAGTGTTACCCAAATGTCATTCAAATTGGTGATGGTAACCACCGGAAAGCCAGTTGAAACCAATTCGCCTTCTTCAGCATTAATGCCACTTACTTCACCATTTGAAAGTGCATAGATTGTGGTTTCAGCCAAATAAGCTTCAACTTCTTGAATTGCTGCATCGGCACGTTGTACAAGTGCATCGGCTGCTACTTTATCTTCTGCACGCGCACCTTTTTCAGCTTTCTGCCATATAGCTTTTGCAGCATTTGCAGTTTCGCGAGCTGCTTTCATTTTTGTTTCAACCTCATCACGTTGTTGTTCTGGAATTACACCTTGTTCAAATAAGTTCTGAATTCTGTTAAATGTTTTTTCACCGAATTGAGCAGCAGCTTCCGCTTTAATATATGTACTGTAAGCTGCAGTTATATCTTCGGCTTGTGCTCCGTTAAGTGCCTTTTGCTTTTGCGCATCGGCAGCTAAACGAGCAGCAGTTGCTTGTGCTAATTTGGCATTAATCTCAGGAGAATCGATTGAAAAGATGAAGTCTCCTTTTTTTACTTTCTGGCCTTTTTTAACTGCAATCTGATCGATTCGACCAGGAACTTTCGACGAGATTTTTACTTGGGTAGCTTCTACTTCGCCCTGTAAAACGATTGGGTCTTTTTGTAAAACGATGATGAATGTGTATGTAATAAATGCTGCGATAGCAAGCAATACTGCAACGGTAACTATATTTTTCTTTTTCATGATTCTGATTAATTTAATGTTTTGATGATTGTATTTTCTCCACTACAATAGTTTAGGTATTGATTTGGTACACCTGCAGTTTGCAGCAATAAACCGAGGGTTATATCGTATTCGTAATATACTCTCAGACGTAAAATTTTAGCTTGCTCAACTTTTAAATTGGCATCGGCTACAGCTGTTGAGGTTGCAAATCCTTCCTTAAAAGCTTTTTCTGTACTTGCGCAATATTCTTCAGCAAGTTCGAGTGTGCTTTCCAATTCTTTTATTTGCTCTAAATCCATACTTAGTTGGTGATGTAACTTTGTTAAATAAGCCTTGAGCGTGTTTTTAGCTTGCGACTCTGCTTGGAGAATTTGCTCTTCCATTGCCTGTGTCGCTTTTATATTTTTGTTACGCGACAATCCTTCAAAAATAGACCATTGCATACCAACACCAACCATCCAGTCGGGTACAAATTCCGATAGGTTTTTGTCGGCGATATTGTATGATCCTATTGCAGCAACGGTAGGTAAATATTCTCCTTTTTCAGCTTTGTCTTTAATGGCAATCAATTTCTTTTTTCCTTCGAGTTGTTTCAATTGAGGATTAGTAGCAATTGATAAAGAAATCCAATAATCAGCTGCAGGAAGCGTTTTATTAATAAACAAGTTGCTTGCTGGTTGTAAGGTCGATGCTGTGTCGGAAGCAAGTGTTGCAGATAAACCTGTCTCAATGATTTGTACATTTCGTTGCGCTTTTTTCAGTTCACGCTCCGCTTCGTTGCGAACAACATTGGCATGTAGTAATTCAATTTTTGCAATCATTCCTTCGTTGTAAAGTTTTTCAGCGTCAGAATAATGTGTATCCATTGCCTCGTACATCTTACGTCGAACTTCAACCGCTTGTGTAGCTAAGGCTAATCCATAATAGCGGTTCACCAATTCAACCAACATTTCGCCTTGAACTTGATTCAGGTTTTCTTCTCCAATTTCAATTTCAACATTTGCTGCTTTATTTGCCGCTTGAATTTTTCCACCTGTAAATATTGGCCATATAAAGTCGGCAGTAACTGCGGCAAATTTTTCTTCCTGGATTACTTTATCCCAATTGGCGTTAGCAATGGTTTGTTCACCTTGTAAAAGTTGTGAGCGTACTGCTTTGGTGCTAAGCTCTTCCGGCAAGGTGGGCAGCATTGCATTGGTTGTAGGATCTGGATTCGGCACACCGCTAAAGGTTCCATAATTTCCTAAGGCATCGTATAAGGGCAAAATTGCATTTTTCACCTCTGTTAGGTCGAGATGCAGTGGTTCAGCCATTAAAACCGCCTTTGCTCCAATAGAAACTTTAGGCGCGTAAAGCCCACTTTTAGCTGCCTTTTCGTACTCTTTTTGCTTGATTTGTTGCCTTGCTCGTTCCAGAACGGGGTTTTGTCTTTGCATCATTTGGTAGGCATTCTCGAAAGAGATTAAGGTGCTTTGATCCTGCCCGTAGGCAACTGGAAATTTAGTCAGTGTGAAAAAAAGTACACTGAGCAAGCATCGATTAAATGTTTTCATTTTTGCTATTTTAATATTTTATGAATCAAATACAGAAGATGGATCTGATCTTCGTTTGAGAAGTTTATATGTTCTTGATTGTTTTTGAATCGTTGATTAATGTATTGAATTGAGTTTATAACCAACATTAGATACATGTCATCTATCGACAATCTTGGATCTAAATCATTAGAGTTTAAACCAATTTGCTTTATTTTTTTTATTGTTTCGTAAATAGCGGCTTTTACATCTTCTTCAATTTTAAAGCTGTAATCGTTGGTCAGAACGTACAGAAATTTTAGTTTAATCGGTTCTTTGCTGGCCAGAGTAAAGAAGTATTTGATTAGATTATCAATAATTTCGTTGAAACCTGAACCTTGGTCGATTAGTTCATATAGTTTGTTTATAACTTCTTGATATACATCGTGTAGCAGGCGGTTGACCATTTCGTATTTCCCTTTGTAGTGTAGGTAAAAATATCCTGAGGCTACTTTTGCTTCTTTTGCAATAAGTACCGCAGAAGCACCACCATATCCATGCTCAACAACTAATTTCATAGTTGCTATTTTTAAGCGTTCAATTTTTTCGGTATCTACTATTCGTGCCATGATTATTAATAATAAATGAATGTTCATTCATTAATTGTGTTTCAAAAATAGATTGTATTTAATGAAATGAAAAGAATATTGCTCTAATTTTATTTTAAATTTTATTTGAGCTTTGTATTTGTCAGAATGATAGTTGTTTATGATAGTTGTTTATTTGTTAACTAAATGTAAATCGCACCATCTATTTTATTTTTTTAATCGAAATACAAGATAAATATTGAACTATAATGGAATTTAATTGTGTTTACTTATATAAATTTGTAGCATTATACAGAAACGATGAAAGAAACGCTAGAGAAATACTTGAATCCCGAAACATGGGAGATATTACTGGATAAACTAGTTGTGTGGAGTTTCGAAGTGCTTCCAAAAATTTTGGTGTTGTTCATTTTATTGTTTATTGCCCTAAAATTTCTGAAAGTGTTTATGAGGCGTTTAGAAAAGTATACGCTAAAACGAGCCAATAATAAACTCGAAACGGAAGAAGTAAGCGAGGTCGAAAAGCGTATTAAAACTGTACTAGGAATTGTTGCAGGTTTGGGACGAATTACAATTTGGGCAATAATAACGGTTATTTTCCTGAAGGTTATCGGAATTAATGTGGGGCCAATTTTAGCTGGTGCCGGAATTCTTGGTTTGGCAGTTGGTTTTGGGTCGCAAGAGTTGGTTCGTGATTTTATTTCTGGGTTTTTCATTATTCTTGAAAATCAGGTTCGTACCGGTGATGTGGCAATTATTAATGGAAAGGGTGGCTTAGTCGAAAAAATAGAGTTACGAACCATGACTTTAAGAGATTTCTCAGGCGTGGTTCATATTTTTCAGAACGGTAAAATCGATTCTTTATCGAACATGACCAAGGAGTGGTCGGCAATGGTATTTGAGATTGGCGTTGCTTATAAAGAAAATACCGATTTTGTGATGCAGGTGATGCGTGAAGTTGGCGATGAAATGCAAAAAGATGCTATTTGGGGGAAGAAAATTTTGGAACCAATTGAGATCATGGGCGTTGATCAGTTTGCCGATAGTGCAGTAGTTATTAAAGCGCGTTTTAAAACAAAGCCAATTGAACAGTGGAATGTTGGCCGCGAATACCGCAATCGTTTGAAAAAAGCATTCGATGCAAAAGGAATCGAAATACCATTTCCACATACAACAGTTTATTGGGGTACTAAATTGGATCCGCTTAAACTCGAAATTGAAAAAGATTTTTAGGACGAGGGTGTAAATCGCTTTTTTAGTAGTTTTCGTTTTATTTTGTCAACTTCATCAATTAAAATAAAGGGGCGTGTAGTATCTACAAGGCGTGTTCGGATAAAATTTACCTTGTAGCTGCAATGTTTAGCTATCTAGTTTTTCGCCATAGGCCAAATCACCTGCATCGCCTAAACCAGGAACGATGTATTTGTGATCATTTAAAATTGGGTCGATGGCACCAACCCATAGCGTGCAATTTTCTGAAGGTACATTGTTAACAACGTAATCAACTCCTTCCTGACTTGCAATAATGGCAACCAAATGTACATGTTCGGGAGTTCCTTTTTCAAGCAAAGCTTTGTAACCTATTTCAAGCGATGAACCTGTGGCTAACATCGGATCGGAAAGAATTACGGTTTTCCCTTCTAGAGATGGAGACGCCAAATACTCAAATTCAATCACAAAATCTTTTTGATCGATGTACTTTCGGTAGGCTGAGATAAATGCATTTCCACTTCGGTCGAAGTAATTCAACAATCCGGTGTGTAAGGGTAAACCTGCTCTCAATATTGTTGCTAAAATAGGCAGATCTTCAGGTACAACCATTTTTGAAACGCCTAATGGAGTTGTTACATTTTTAGGAATATAAGGAAGCTCTTTACTGATTTCGTAAGCAAATATCTCACCAATTCTTTCAATATTGCGTCTAAATCGTAAAGGGTCGGTTTGGACTTTTGTATCTCGAATTTCAGAAATGAACTGATTGAAAATTGAATTGCTGTTGCCTATGTTAACTACTTTCATCCTTTGAAAATTCTACAAGGTTATGAATTGAATTGAATCGATAAATGAATCATTCAAATTTAAAAGAATTTTCTTTGGATTAGTGTTCTAATCAGGTAAAAATATTGTCACCATCGCCGTCGTTTACTTTCAATCCCTCACCGATTTTTACATCCATTGTTGTATAAATGTTCATCGTAAAATTGCGTTTTATCCTAAATGGGTGGTTTAAGCGGCTAAATTGCTCTGCAATGTTCTCTTCCAATATTGTAAGATTAAGTATGTTGTTTTCGTAACAAAAATTGGCTAGGCTTTTCATTAATTCGGTGGTCACTTCTATGTCGCCCTGAATGTAAAGTAACTTTGCATTTCTTTTTCGGATTGAAATCATCATAATTGCTCGTGATCCAACTTTCTCGGCTGTGAAAAACCGATATTGAAAGGAATCATCAAATCTGGAGAAAGGATACTTTTCATCAATTTCGTTCGAAGTAGTAATCCAAGGGAAGTCTAAAATCCATTTTAGTTCCTCGGAATCGCGATTAAAGAATCGATAGGTTTTAAAATCGTCGAAGAGTTTCAGAAAAAGTTTACTTGGACTGTTGGAGACCTTTATTTTTGTGTTTCGTTCAATCTCATTCAAATCAAATTTGGGCGTAATAAAAAAGAATGGTCTGAGTAAGTAAAGCAAAGGCTTCAATACTTTATAGCTCGATCGTTTTAATAGCAACTCATGAATACTTTGGTTGGTGTAAAAACGACGGCCATTTCTCGATTTCAATAAGTTGAAATAACCTGTTCCCAAGTATGCATGCATCGAGCTAGGCGCATAATTGGTAAAGCATAAGTTTTGATTCCAGTCTACTTTTGCCTCCATAAATGTTTGAATCGAAAGTCCATTTCCACGGTATTCGGGTTTTACCCAAACACCACTTAACCATGCAAAACGAATTGTTTTTCCTTCGTATTGCAATTCATCCGCAAAAACTGTTCGAAAAGCCACGATATCATTTTCTTCAACGATCAGATAAAGTATATAATCCTCAGGTTGAGCATTCGGATTGTGCAGGTACGATTTAACTCGCTCCCGCGAAATAGGAGCAATGGATGAATTCTTGAATAAGTCGCTTTCTAAAAATTGTTCTAAATCTTTTAGTTTGATTTTTGTTACATCTTTCACTTTCATTACGAGTGCACTACTTTATGTTTCCCAATTAATTTCTTGAACTTGAACAGCAGCATTTCAGTTTTTAGCACTTGTTTGGCCGATAAATTCGATTTGGTTTCCATCGTAATTCGTTGGAAGTGTTTTTCAAATTCATCTTCCTTTAAACCTGCAGTTCCAAAACTTGCTTTGATCTTTGATTTGCTTAGTTTCTCAAAGATTCTTTTTGAAACCTGATCGTCGGTAAATGGAAAAGCAAATGTTGTAATTTCGATGTTTAATTGGCTTTCCAATTTTGCAATGCTTTCAAAAATTTGATGCTCTTGTTCTTTCTCATTCAAAAGCCAAAACTCAGGATGATCGAGGCTATGCGCTCCGATTGTAAATCCTTGTTCGAGCATTGAATGCATGTGTTCCCTTGTAAGATATGGTTTTCGATTTAAAAGAAAATGGTTAAACATCACATTGTGTTGTAAAGCAAGTTGGTTGATTTTTTCAGTATCTGCGTAATGTTTTAGGCCTGTGGTTTTTATGTTTCGATTTTGCAAGATGCGCAATTTGAATCGATGAAAAATATTTTGATTGTCAACGAAATCAGCATTCACAAAAAAGGTAGCAGCAATATTTTTTTCTTTCAATATTGGAAGAATGATCTGCTTACATTCAATCAAACCGTCGTCGAAAGTTAAATGGATTGCAGGTTTTTTGTATTGAGGGCGCTGAAGAATGGTTGGTAAATCAACCGGAGTAAAGTGCTTACAAATCCACTCAAGATCTTTCTCGAATTGCTTTTTAAAGATCGAATAATGTGATCCAATATGCTCGGGCAATTGCTCGCCCACCCAATGGTAAAATGGAATGAAAGGCGGGTAGTTTCCTTTAATTAGTAACTTTAACGGAATTACTTTTGCAAGAATTCCAATAAATATTTTAAAAATTGACTTTGCAATCATAAATTTCAGCGATCAATGAATTCAAATACTGTTATAAAAGATTTTAATTTTATTAATCAAAAAGGAAACGAAAATTCTAGCGCATAAACAATTGAAGGATTTTGGGCAATTTGTTTTGTTTCAAAAAGGGATAGGTTTCGGGTTGAGCACCAAATCCTTCGAAAAATTTAGCAACGCCTTCAATTTCTGAGCCCTCAAAATCGAGCAAGGTATTGGTATTGGCATAATTCTCAAAAAGGAAATTGAAAATGCCAAACATGGCGCGAGATTTTTGTCCTTCGCTATTTGAACCCCCATTTAGATAAATTACCCGATTGCCATTAGATGCAATTAAGGCTGCAGCCACTAATTCGTTGTGTTTTGAGTAAACCCCCAATAAATAACCTTTTTTTCGTTGAAGAAGATGATGGGCTACCAGTTGAAGTTTATGCAAGTTTTGCTTGGCTGCTTTCGAGTTGAGGTTCTTCTTTTTGAACTGTATAAACTCGTTCAGGTCAATTTCTTGTATGGCTTGATTGTGTTTGTTGGCGTATCGAATATATCGTTGATGGTGTTTGCTACAAGTTTTTATTATTTCATCGTAAGGCTTATTTAACGACAGAATGTGGTTTTTTCTACTTTGAATTTTTTGATCCGAAGATGCTGCAACAACATTCATGCTGTTGAAAGCGATCTCGATTAATTTAAATTTACTTGAAATATAGCTAGTTGCTTGCTTTGTTACTTCAGGAGTGGCCGGCGGAAAAATTCCATGTTGTTGTGCGTAAGTAGGTTGAAATAAATAACTAATTCCATATTTTTTATTACTTACAATGGGCATGATGTATTCGTAATCGCCCACAACGAGTCCTTGCCAATCGGGCCATAAAATATCTAAGTACCAGCTTAAAGCATAAATTCTGGAATTTAGAGAAGTACTAATGACCTTATCCCATTTTTCCAACTCAATTTCATCGTTGTGAATGATACGAATTTGTTTATTCATCCTTAATTTGTTGCCAATTTTGTCATTTCAATATAGAAGTTTTTCCAATTTCTCCATAATCCACGATCGGTTAGCGACTCGTTATGCCAAATTGTTGTGAAGGTTCCGCCAGTTTGTTTCGTTCTTTCAATTAGTACTTTTACTTTTTCAAGCGCTTCTTCCTGACTAATATTCATATAATTTTTTAAAGTTCCATCCATTACTTGAAATGGGTGTACGGTTAGATTACTTTGCTTATTTAATATTACATCAAAAAAATTGTATTCAATCGAAATTCCTGCCCTGAATCCAGGTAATTGAGCATAACCCATGCTGTATTCATGTTGTATATTAAGCTGCTCCAGATTCCTATAAGTTGTGGGTATCGAGTATTTTAAATAATGTTGTCTACTTGTTTTGATTTCTTTTTTTAAGATTGACCTTAATTTTCTAATTTCTTTTTCAACAAGCACTTTGTTTTTGTTTGACTCGAAGGAAGGATGGATTCCAACTTCTCCAAATTCATCAAGTTTGCGAATCAATTTTTTGTAACTCGAACGATTCGGATTTAAACTACGGTCGTGTATTCCTCTGTTGTTTAAAAGAATAAAGAACTTTGGTGTCAAATCATGTTCATTCATCAACTTTTGAATGAATTGGTAGGCATCGTATGGATCTTTTCCAACTCTTAATAATACTTTGATTCTAGTCGAAATGGCATGCCAATTTTTGTTTTTGATATCTCGAATTGCAGCACCTAGATTTCGTATTAGTCCTTTGTGTTTAAAAGCAAATGCATTATCTATATCAATAGTCGGTTGGTATTTGTATGCAGGTGTATTCCACTTAAATTCAGGATAATTCTTTTCTAGTTTTTTGGCAAATTGGATCGACCAAATGTTAACAATTGGTTGGTCAAGAAATTTGTTTTTATAAGCGATGCTACTTTCTGCTCTGTATCGACCATAGCGATCTTTTTTATCAGGAAAGTATTCCTCGTAGCGTGAAACTAAATAAAACGAAGCTGCAAATAAGTCAAACGGTACGATCGAGCCTTTTGTTGGATACAAAATAGGGAGATCTTTCCATGTAGCAACTTCTGGTTGAATTTCAAACAATGAATTCTCGAAAAGCAAAGAAACAGGAGTTATATGTTCTCCTTCAATTTTATTGTCGTTCGAATAATTAAGCTTGATTCCTTTTTGAGCAGAATATTCTTCGGCATTTGTAAAGAGTTTAAATGGGGTATTTAAAAGCTTTGTAAATACAAGTTCGGTTATGTATTCAACTCGTGGAGTTATTTCGGAAGTAAAGAAATTAATCATTGCTTGGTTTTAAAGAATTCCTTCATCAGCAAAGCTATGATAATTTTTTGCTGCAACAATTATGTGATCTAAAATCTTCATGTCCATTACTTCGGCTGCTGTTTTTAGTTTGTTGGTGATTTGTAAATCGTTGGTACTTGCTGTTAAGTTTCCACTTGGATGATTGTGTGCTAAAATGATACCCGAAGCCAGTTTTTCGATGGCGGCTTTTAAAATGATACGTACGTCGATCACCGTTCCGCTAACTCCACCTTGACTAATTTTTGATTTGCTGATAATTCGGTTTGAGCGGTCGAGAAAGAGCACCCAAAATTCTTCATAATCTAAATCTGAAAGCTCATAGGCGATTGACTGATAGGCATCTTTACTGCAAGTGATTTTTTTCTGTTTTTTCTGATCCGAGAATTGTAGTCGTTTTCCTAATTCCAACGCAGTTAATATATTGATGGCTTTTGCTTCCCCAATTCCTTTGAAGCGAGTTAGCTGGTCAACATTCTGCTTTTCAATTGCATTTAGTTGGTGGTTGTAATGACTTAAAATTCGTTTGGCAAGTTCAACTGCACTTTCTTCTGCATTGCCTGAGCCAATTAGAATTCCAATTAACTCGGCATTTGTTAATTGAGAGATGCCATTTTTAAGCATCTTTTCGCGTGGTCGATCGCTTTCTGACCAGTCTTTAATGGTTAGTTTTTCAAGTTTGCTCATGATTTATTTCTTAGGATAGAAGCACCTTTAAAATAATAAAAAAACATCAATGAATTACTTGATAATCAATAAAATTAAGTCGTGAGTTGTTGTTGTAGGATATTTTAACTATTTGCTGGCTTTCACAATTCGATCTTTGTTGTGAAGGTCTTTTATGATGGAAATACTTTTAAAACCTAGGGAGTTTAATAGTTCAGCAGTTTCTTTTCCAAAAGCTTCGTTAATTTCAAAATATAGTTGGCCGGCCTCCTTTAAGTAATCAGCTGCTTTTTTTGCGATGGCTCTATAAAAAAGTAAAGGGTCATTGTCGGTTACAAAGAGTGCCAAATGTGGTTCGAAATCGAGTACGTTTTGCTCCATTTCCTTTTTTTCAGAGTTGCGAATGTAGGGAGGGTTACTTACTATGATATCGAAATATGCTTTTTCGAGCGGCCATGTTTTCTCTAATACATCATATTGATGAAATATTATTTCTGTATCGTTCAATTTTGCATTTTCTGTTGCCAATTGTAAAGCTTCGTCGGAGATGTCTACAGCATGTACTTCGGCATTCTTTCTTTCTTTTTTTATTGAAATTGGAATACAGCCGGTTCCGGTACCTAAATCAATTATCCTCAATTTTTCATCTTTATTTTCCTTTAAAATTAAATGAACCAGTTCTTCCGTTTCTCCACGCGGAATCAAGGCTCCTTTTCGGCATTTGAAAGGGTATCCATAAAACTCGGTAACTCCAAGAATGTACTGAATGGGTTCGTTATTCAAAAGTCGATCAATACAGTTTTGAATAAAACAGGTTTCTTTATGATCCAGAATTCGATTTTTATTAAAAAGAATTTCAATTTTTGAATATCCAAATAAATGATTGAATATTAAAAATATAAAGCTTTCAATTTCTTCAGGAGGGTATTTCCCTTGTAACGATTCTCGAATTGAATTTTGAGTTTTTTCCATGAAGCATTAAGTATTTTTCAATAATAGTGCTTAAATATGAATTTCTGCCATAGAAAATTAACTTTGTTACTGAAACCAAATAAAATAAACCATGCCATTAGTTCCTATTGTGTTAGAGTGTCCTGAATGTGGCGAACAATATTTAATTTCGAAAAGTGCTAATGAACCTTCAAGTAGTGCAGTTGTCTATTCAACGGGTTACTATATCGACGAAACAAATTGGAGAACGCCCGGTATTATTGGTTGTGTTACCTGCGAATTGGGTTTTACTCCTGCCGAAGGAAAAGTGATTGATGAACCAGACTGGGATGCGTTTGTTGAAAAGTGGTCGCAAGTGAAAAAAGCAGAGCCTCCAACGGCTGGTGCTTTGGCTTTAGAGTTACGCGTACGAAAAAAAATGGAACGCGATTTTGAAATTTCATTGAGAACCGAATTCTGGTATGCTGCAATTCATACCGAAACAGGTAGATTGTTGATGCAAAAGAATAAGAAATTTAAAGAATATTGGATCGACAGCTTAACTAAATTGGAGTCGCTTTTGATAAAAGAAAGTGAGTTGATTTTAAAAGCTGAGATTAATAGAGAACTTGGAGAATTTGATTCTTGTATTGCTTTGCTTGAGGGACAAAGCGATGAGCATGCAAAACAAATTTTAGAAAAAGCAAAAGCTGGGAACGCTGAAGTTTTCGTATTGAATAAATAAATATTTAGTGAAAAAATTACTCTTCATACTATTGATGTGTATCGTATCGTTAGGTTTTGGACAAACAACCCAGAGCCAAAATAACACGCGTTTGGCGATGGAATACTATCGTTTAAAAGATTATGAAAAGGCAGCACCTTTATTGTTGCAAGTATATGAAGAGAATGGTTCTGCTAGTTATTTCACTTATTACGTAAATTCTTTAATTGGACTTCAGAAATACGACGAAGCGAGTAAAGTTGTTCGCAAGCAACTTCGTAAAGCGAAAAGTCCCGATTTGGAAGTCGCTTATGGCTTCATCATAAAAGAGCAAGGTGATTATGAAAAGGCAATTGAAATTTACGATGAGATTATTGAAGACCTTGAGCCCAAATTAAGTATTGTAACTGCAACGGCGAATGCATTTTTAACTCGAGGGGAATTAAATTATGCCGAAACTACCTATTTGAAGGCGCAAAAAATAATGAAGGATGCCAGCTTTTACAGATATCTGGCAACGATTTATTCCTATCAGCGCAATTACGTTGAAATGATGAATCAGTATTTCTTAATGCTTACCGAGGATGAGAAAAAGTTGGCACAGGTACAAAGCCGACTTACTATTTTGCTCCGTGATGATTTTGATAACACTTTGCGAAAAACCATCAAGAATGAAATTCTAAAACGGGTACAAAGTGACCCCGATAATTTAACGATTAGTAGATTGCTAATTTGGCTTTATGTTGCCGAAAAAAATTATGAACAAGCCTTACAGCAATCGATTTCATTAGATCGCCGCACACAAAAGGAGGAGGGGAGAATCTTAAATTTTATAAATGGAGCGGCGAGCAACCAACACTTTCAAGTGGCCATCGGTGGAATTGAATATTTACTTTCGAGAACTCCGGCTCCTATTAATATCGACTTAATTAATATGACCAATGTTGCGGTGAATTATTCCCAATTTTTAAATTCGTCGGAATCGGAGAGGCTGAGTGCTGCTAAAATGGATGGCTTATTTCGCGAATTATTCGAAAAATACGGATACAATCTGGCAACGTTCGAATCAATTTTACACTATGCTGAATTTTTAGCATTCAGTAGAAATAATACAGAAAAAGCATATGAAATTTTGGACGTTGCTCAAAAAATTAGAGGATTAAATAACAATAAGCGAATTGAAACTCAAGTGCTTCAGGCTGATATATTGTTGTATGATAATTCTTTATGGGAAGCTACGTTCCTTTATTCTCAAATAATTGAACGCAATCCAAACAATGCATTAATTGATGATGTAAAGTTCAAAAAAGCACTCAGTTCCTACTTTAGTGGAAATATTCAATGGGCTAAGGTTAACTTAGATGTTTTGAAGGCAAGTACTTCTAAATTGATAGCCAATGATGCAATGCAATTATCGATGATTATTGCCGATAACTATGAAATGGATACCATCGCTCGCCCAATTCAAATGTTTGCCAATGCCGATTATTTGGTTTATCGAAACTTGGATTCGTTAGCGATGATGGTTTTAGACTCAATCGATACAGATTACCCAAATCATAATTTGTCTGACGATATTGTTATGCGTCGTGCCCAAATCGCAGAAAAACAATTTGATTATTCTACAGCTGAGCAATATTACTTGCAAATCATCAACGAATTAAGTTATTCTACCTTGGTCGATGATGCTTTGTTTAAATTAGCAATGCTTTACGAAATGAAATTAGATCAAAAAGAGAAAGCGCAAGAATTTTTTAAACAATTGCTTTTAAATCATTCGGGAAGCATTTATGTTGCCGAAGCTCGAAAGCATTTTCGAAATTTGAGAGGTGATCTGGTGCAATAAAATTTCAAAATGAATCATTCGGATAAAAAAGCGATTCAAATTGCATTAATTCCAGTCTTTTTTTGGTCAACTGTTTCTACTGCATTTAAATTTGGATTAAAAGTATATTTCCCATCTCAATTAATTTTTCTGGCTTCGATTGTTTCCTTTGTTGTTTTTCTAGTAAGTATTCTTTTAAAGGCTCCTTTGAGGCAGCAATTAAAACCAAGCCCAAAGCTATTGTTGCATGCTGCCATAACCGGATTATTTACTCCATTTTTATATTACCTGATACTATTTAAAGCCTACAGTTTGTTGCCTGCACAATTGGCGCAACCATTGAATATGATTTGGCCTTTGGTGCTAACTCTTCTTTCTGTTCCAGTTCTGAAGCAACGAATTGGTCGAAAAAGCTTTGTGGCGCTATTAATCAGTTTTATAGGAATTGTAATTCTTTCGGCAAAAGGAAATTTTAGCTCCTTTGCTGATACTAATTTCAAGGGTGTTGTACTTGCATTAATTAGTTCTGTTTTGTGGTCTGTTTACTGGTTGTTTAATCGCAAGTCGAAGTTTGAATCGCTTGTGGTTTTATTTTATTCGTTCGGTTTTGCTGTGCTTTACTTATTTGGCTTTCTTTTTTATACCCGAGAATTGGCTTTTGAATTAAACTCAAATCTTATTTGGCCCATTTATGTAGGTTTGTTTGAAGTTGGGATATCCTTTATTTTATGGGGAAAAGCAATGGCTTTGACCTCGAACAATGCAAAAATTGCCAACTTTATATACCTCGCTCCGTTTGTCGCTTTAATCTTTATTCATTTCTTTTTAGGAGAAACAATTTTTTATACTACCTATATTGGACTTATCTTTATCGTATCTGGAATTTTATTACAGCAAACCGATCAAAAATTGAAAAGTGAGTAAGCAAGAAAAAACGATATTAGGGATCGACCCCGGATCGAATGTGATGGGATATGGTATCATTAAGGTTGAAGGGAAAACTACTCGTTTAGTTAGTATGGGGGTGATTTCAGCTAAAAAATACACTACTCACTACGATCGATTAAAATATATTTTCCATCGAATATTACATGTGGTTGATGAGTACAAACCCGATGAAGTTGCATTAGAGGCACCTTTCTTTGGCAAAAATGTTCAATCGATGTTGAAGCTGGGAAGAGCGCAAGGTGTTGCAATGGCAGCTGCTTTGTACCGCGATTTGCCTATTTTTGAATATGCTCCTTTGAAAGTGAAACAATCGATTACAGGCATGGGAAAAGCGTCGAAAGAGCAGGTGGCTTATTTTTTACAGAATATGTACGGAATTAAAGAACTCCCAAATGAGTTAGATGCTACCGATGCTGTGGCCGTTGCTGTTTGTCATTATTTGCAATCCAATCAGCCAATCTCTAGAAAAGGGTATTCCAACTGGAACGATTTTATAAAGAAAAATCCGGGAAGAGTGAAATAATAAAAAACACAAATGGGAACTAATCATTTTACTGATTAATCCCCATTTCGCTTTGGGACTTTAGTTTCTCAAAGTGTCAGGCTACGGTTTAAACCGGCTTGTAATACTCTCGTATTCTTTGCCCATATCCTTTCATTATGCCGACTAAAGCCTAATTGCTGGATTGCCCGTTCGGTGTTTCAACACAACCATCGCTGATGTAGATTCCCTTACCGGACGAAGTTCTGCTCGTTTACAGGCCCACCATTGCAATTAATTGTGTTTGATTTGCATCGTGCACGCTCAATTTGCTCAAGCTTTCTGCTTGTTAACTTTGCATATCAACAATCGACCACCACATTCCCTTTTTAGAATCGCTATTTTCTGCTCGTCCTTGCGGCTTTGCATTAAACGCTCAATTCTTATTGGGCGACCTTCTTTATCTTTGGCTTGCGCTTCCGATTTTCCAACGACTTCCCATTGTCTTACGACGCTGTTCTTTCATTGTTTCCAGTCTGACTTGTTGCGAATTAGAAAAAGTATAAACTTTTAATTTCAATCAATTCATCTTATGGAGAATCCATTCGACGAATTGAAGTTGACAACAAGTCTTGTCGGGGGTTGCAAAAACTAAGAAATTAATTCTTTTCGTCGCCTAGGCTCTGAGTTGTCATTGCATTCAATTTAGAATTGAATTGCCCGACCGGATTTTAATTGTTGACAGAATGTTCAAGAACGTTAGTTCGAGTTTTCTAACTTCGGCTTCTTCATTTGAGGAGCTTTCGTTCGGAAAAGAAATTCCAGTTTCGCTAAGATTCCTTCTTTTCTTTCTCAAATGTCGAGGCGGTTATTATCTCTCACCTGATATATCAAATGTAAGGTGTGGAATGGAATTTGCAAATAAAATCAAGCTTTTAAAATAAAATTGATATGAACTGGTTATTAACCAATTACAAAGCTTCTGTTTGGACTGTAAAATGTGGGTAATTACAAAATCGCCATGAGGTTATGAACAACTGTTAATAACTTTATGAACCATAAAATGAGCGAGATAGGTATTTTGTTAAGAGGAAATTGTTGGTAAAAACGTCAGAAAATGAATAGAATGTTGGAAATTGAGGATTTAGATTGAAATAAATGTCCGCTTTCGTTTTTCAAATTTTGCGATTTTTTGAAATCCTAATTGCTTAAGAAGCGTAACTCCTTCTGAAAAATATCGGTTGAGGTGTTTGGTTTGGTGAGAATCTGAACCTAAGGTGATTGGAATTTTTTGCTTGCTTGCTTCCTGTAGAATTTCTTTTGATGGATAAAACTCCTTGCATGGTTTATCTAATCCGCTGGTGTTTAATTCTATTGCGATGTTATTTTCTTTGATAACCTTTAAAGTCTCTTTTATCAAAGCATCTTGGTTTGAAGTTGGATAGCATTGGAATTTCTTAATCAAATCGAAATGACCAATGATGTCGAAAAGCTTCGATTGTGCCGCTTTTTGTATTAGTTTAAAATATTTTTGGTAGAGCAGATCGTTTTCAATTTTTCCATAAAGCGATTTGTCGGAATCGAAATTCCAGTCGTCGATGAAATGAACGGAACCGATTACATAATCAACTGGAAATTGATTGATGAGCGCGGCAATTTCTTTTTCCTCATAGGGGAAATAGTCTACTTCTAAACCAAATTTCACACTTATTTCGGAAGCTTTATTGTTGCAAATTGCACTTAATTCTTCTTTTAATTTTGAGTAATTTTTAGGGTCGGTTCTCCAATCGACCGAGTGTAATGTAATATGGTCGGAAAAACCAATTTCAGTGGCACCAATTTCTTTGGCTTTCTTTAGGTAATCCAGATATACATTTTTGCCATCTGAAAAAGTTGTATGAATATGATAATCTACCCAGTTATTCATAAACGTAAATAAAAACAATATTTAATAATTAGACATAAAGTCATTGTTAAATCCAGAAGAAAACAAAAGAGCAATGACCTTAATTAAAATGTCATTGCTCTTTCATGAATATTGAAATGAATTATTTAACCAGTTTTTGGAAATATTGACCCGATTTTGAAGAGACTTTACACAAGTAAATTCCTTTGGAAAGCTTATCGAGATTGTTGATTTCAATCGAATTGGTTTTAGAAGCAATGATTTCGTTTTTATACACCAAGGTTCCTTTCATTGAATAAATTGCAACACTATACATTTCATCTGCGTTCTCAACTTTTAAGTTGATTTTGTTGGTGAATGGGTTTGGAAATATAGTGGCTTCAAGATTGTTAGCTACAGAAAGCTTCGAAACCTTTACACTTTGATAAAGATCGTAAATCTCCTCTGCTGTAAGTGCTGAAGGATATACTTTAAATTCATCTAAAGAGCCAATGTACGGAGCATTAAAATTGATGTTGGCATTTCCCAAAATAAAGTTGGCTGTTTCACTAATGTTGCCGGTGTTATCGGTCGTTTGTCCAACTTTTGTGCCATCAACATAAATTTGTAATACATCTTCTTCTATATTACGAATACAAACTACATTGTGCCATTGGTTGTCGAAATAACGTGAGCCCGCTGTTCCACTTAAGTCGATGGTTGTTTTTGTACTGTTATCATCAATTCCAAATGTGAACCGATCATCTTTTTTATACTGTAAACCAACCCATTTCCCGGTGCCATTTTTATCGGTAGAATGAGTTCCTTTATGAAAAAGATATGAATCGGCGGTTGTTCCAGGAGACTTAAACCACAAAGAAATAGAGAATGATTGAGTTCCGAAATTAAATCCATTATTGTACGGAATTGTCATATAACTTGCTGCTGGACTTCCGGGAAAAGTCACAGCATTTCCTTTTTGTCCTTCAATCCACGACGGAGTATAATTTTCAGCAGTTGCAGTTGTCGGGATAATTACGTCATCAGCTGTTTTTCCTGCTGTTTCATCAAATGGAAAATAAACAGTTAAATCTCTTTGAATTTCTTCAGCTGTTTTAAAATTCCAAACTTCACTTTCAGAACTTCCTAAGGTGTTGGTTGCCTTAACCTGCCAATAATAGGTCGTGTTCTCTTTCAGCTCATTGATTGTATAGCTATAAGTTTCTTCTAAATCGGTAATTAGGGGTTTCATAGTCGATTCGCTTTCCCCTAATTTTATTTCAAAGGAAAGATTACCCGCCACATTTCCGGTATTGTTTTCCCATGAAAGTTTTACATTTTTTCGGTAAATTTCGGTTGCTCCAATTTCAGGAGACGGATTTTTTGATTGGACAGGTGGAATGTTTGCAGCATTGGTTTTGGTAGTGTATGCACTTGAGAAAGCTGATTCCAATTCGTCATTTGCACACTTAATTCTGAAGTAATAAGTTGAGTTGCTATTCAGCTCTTCTATCGTTGTTGAAGTCGCATCGGCACCTAATTCAACACTACTTCCATAGTTGTTGTCTTCACCGTATTCTATGATTATTTTTGTCGCTTCTTCTTCATTATTTGTCCAGCTTAAAGTGATTGAAGCTTCTGTTTTTGCTGTTGATTTTAAACCAGATGGTGCTACTAAATATGCAAATGAGCTTTCGATTGAATTAATGTAGTTTTCGATATTTGCGTAACCATTTTCAGCAATAGTCATAGCATCGTTGCTATTTTTATCTAAACCGTTGGCATCTTCCCATTCATCAGGCATGCCATCGTTATCGCTATCAGTTGGTTTGGTTCCATTCATTACATATCCCAATCCTCCGTTTGGTATCCCATTCGAATTTTCATCTTGTACAATATTTCCCTTGGTTCCAAAAGAAGACAATTGCTCAATTAGTAATTGATCAACAGCATCGCGAGCAAATGAAGATCCTGCATTGTTGATGATATGCGTTACGGCATTCTGTGCCGAAAGAATTGTGCTTGGTCCCGGATGACTGAATTTTGTTGATACAACACTTGCTGTTTTGTAATCGCTTGCACCATCTAACTTTCTTCCGTTTAGAACACCATCGTTGTTAACATCTAACCAGTTGTCTTCTTCATAAACATAATAACGAGCAGTAGGTCGAGAAACGTAATTGCCCGGACTGGTGGTTGATGGACCAGAAATGAAATAGTTTCCAATTAAGTTACAGTGCGAATCGGCATTGTCTGTATCTGCCATGATCAAACCATTTTCTGCCCAATTATAAATTACATTGTTGATGATTTCGTGTTCAAAACGAATTTTAGGATTACGAGTCACATTATCGATCCATAAGGTGCGAATGATTGAGATGGTTCCACTATAAATCAAACTTCCGGTGGAGTGTCCATGCCAATCGGCTCCTTGCCCAATAATACAGTCTTGTATTGTTATGTTTTTGGATTGTGTGTTGATATCGAAAGTACCGTCATTCCCCCACGAAACTGAAACATGATCGAAAACGTAATTGTCTTTATCGTCGGAAATTGACATTGCATCGGTATTGCTACCGACTGATCGAGGTAAACGTACACGGATGTAACGAACAATATTGTTTCCTGAGCTACCGTTAAATGCCAAACGTTGACCAGTAATTGTAATTCCATCTCCTGGAGCTGTTTGACCAGCAATGGTGATATTGTTTCGAACAACACAAACACTATTTAAACGGATGATTCCGCCAACATCAAAAACGACGATGCGATTGGGTTGGCTAACAGCATCACGGAAAGATCCCGCACCGCTGTCATTTAAATTGGTAACGTGATAAACAGTTCCGTAACGTCCGCCAGTTGTAAAGCGACCGTATCCATCGGCTCCAGGGAATGCAAGTTGCTGTGCATACGATCCTAAAGCAAGTAGCAAAATTACTACCGATAAGAAAAATGATTTTTGCATAATTAGTATTATTATATAGTATGGTAAGTTCTACCAAAAAATGTGATGCTAATTTATAAAATTATAAGAGATTTATTAGCAGTTGTGCGCATTAATACTGTTGTTAAGAAAGTCAATAAATAAAATTGCATTGAAAGATCTCTCTTCACAATGCAGTTTTATTATTAATTACTTCCACCAACTTGAACAATTATTCGGTCTTATTTTTTCACAAATCGTTGCTTGTAGACTCTTTTATCGTCTCCTAAAACAGCAACAGTATAAAAGCCAGGTTTCATGTTTTGTAGATCTACTTTCAGCTCTTGCTGATCAGTGTAATGTTCTTGAAACATAACTTGTCCGCTGATATTCATAATTTTGATGTCGGTTTGTTTTTGTGTTTTTGTACTCCGAATGAATAAATAATCGTTAGCTGGATTTGGATAGATAAAGGCCCCTTCAGAGGAAATATTATTAGAACTGTTTCCTTTTTCAACACTTAATACACCATCGATAAAGCTCCAATGTAATCCTTCTCCAGGAGTACTTGGGATTATTTCGTTAAAGGTTCCGGTATGACTGGTACCGGTAAATAAGGTGAATTTGTCGCCTGCTGATAATTCTCCTTCGATTGAAAGTTCTAAAGTTCCATTATAGGAAATGCTTCCATAAGAATAAATCTGGTCGTTTGAAGTTGTATTAATTTCAAAGCTTGATGTGCTTCCCTCGTTTAGTATTAAACGCTGCATGCGAAAAGTTGAAATACTGTTGTCGCCTGGTTCAATGCTTGCTCCATCATATACATAAACAACCCCTCTTAGGCGTCCTTTTCCGGCGAGGGTTCCTCCACGGACATATGTATATCCATTTGAGGTATGTGTGCCATTTACGATTAGCATTCCATCCCGTACAGTTGTTGTTCCTGTATAGGTATTGTGGTTGTTCAATCTCCAAATACCAGTTCCTTCTTTTTCAATTGAAGTAATACCGTAATGTCCTGCGGCAGAACAATCATTATTGATAATTCCATTAAAAGTTTCATCGGTACTTGATCCACCAACGATCCATGTCATTTTTGCACCATCACTTCTTTTACTTGCTGCTCCTAAATAGGTGCCAGCTGCTCCTGATAAACCTCCAAGGCGCATCGTACCTCCATTTGCCCAATTGATAATTTTAGCATTGCCCGATAAGTTTACTCTGGTGTATGGTAATCCAATAGAATTATTTAACATGAATTGTGTGCCGTCGGACAGTGTATTAGATCCATACGCATTTAAAGTTCCTGTAAATTCAGACCAATCACCTTCTATGTATTCGCGAACATAAGGAATGGTATAGTTTAGTGTCCCCGATCCTGACACTTTTGATTTAATGTAACAATTACGGTAAGGCATAAATCCACCGGTTGTACCTTCAGGAATAATCAATTCAAAATTGTAGTCTTCATAATTCGATTGTTGACCGTTGCTAAATTTTAGATTTCCACCATTAAGATATATTTTATTAGTTGTACCTAAAACTGCAGTAACATCGGTTTTTTGTCTCAGGTCAATATCAATTGTACCACCTTTGATATAGGTATTTCCTTCATAATTATTTCCTATTTCATTTTTAAGTTTTAAAGTTCCGTCGCCTGATTTAATAAATCCGCCGGCGCCATTTAATGTTCCATTCAAGGTTAGGGTAGAGTTGCTTGAGTTGACCCCAATTTCGGCTGTTTCATCTAAAGTGATATTTCTATCGGTAGATGTACTTGATCCCATATAGTGAACGGCTCCACCTTTCATTACCCAATTGAATGCGTAATTCTCGGAGGCCCCTAAACCACTTGGAATACCACCGTTTGCCAATTTATTTATTTGGAGAATTCCATCCCAAACAACAGTAGCACCGGTGTAAGTATTTGAGTTCTTTATTGAACATAGTCCACTTCCGATTTTGTTAAATGATCCTTCGCCTGCAATGTTTCCACCTCCTGTGAAATAATAGTCATATTCGGAGTTCACAAACACAACTGAAGGAGTTACTTCTTCGTCGATTCGGATATGTTGTTCTCCTTTTAAAGTATCGCCAAATAAAATTGCTTTATCGTCTGCAAATACAACATTTGAAGTTTTATTCGACCAGTTAGCGTCTGATTTATTCCATAAATTATTTCCTTTTGCCCAAATTAATTCTGGTTCAAATGTTTCCGGATTAACGACAGGAACTTCAACCGGTCGTGATTTTGCAGTGATGATATTTGAAAAATCTGAATCCATATTTTCATTGAACCCATATATTCTGAATACTCCACTTTCTTCGGGTTTTAATCCTTCAAGTGTATACGAATTGGTGTTAGCATCAATAGTGTCAGTGTTCACAAATTCACCATCAATTTTGCGTTGAATAATATAGCCATTTTCTTTTTCAGTGTAGTCAAGCCATTCAAAAGTAATTGAGTTCTGAGTTGCTGAATGAACTGCAAAATTTAGCGGTTTACGAATGTATTCTTGCGAATAACTTGCGTCGATACTGTTGATGTAGTTTTCGATGTTGGTATAGCCATTGTTCGCAATCGTCATTGCATCGTTGCTGTTTTTGTCGGTACCATTTTCATCTTCCCATGCATCGGGCATTCCATCTTTATCAGAATCGGTGCGAACAATACCTTCCCATAATTTCCATGTAGATGGAGCTCCAATTGGAAGTGAAATTTCGCTGCTAATTAGTTCCCCTTTTTTACCAAATGATTTCACTTCATTCAAAACATAGTAATCGGCCAAATCGCGATAGGGAAGAGAAGCCCCTACGGTTGGTAATAAGTTGTTAACTAAAGTTGTTGCTTCTATTGCTGGTAGGCTTGGGTAGTTGAAAGGATTGTCGTGGAAAGTTGGTCCGCCTTGATATTCACTGAAAGGAATTTCATATCCATTTAAACTTTCATCTTTATTTGCATCGTACCAGTTGTCGTTGGCGTAAATATGGAAGTTTGAGTTTCCTCTACTTATTGGTGCTCCACCATCATCAGGGCCTTTGATAAAATAGTTTCCATGTACATTTACATAAGAACTACCATCGGAATCGCCTCCCATAATGTATGCCGCGCTTTTCCAGTTGTACACAACATTGTTTACGAATTGACTAATCCCTTTTACTTTAGTGTTACGGGTACTATTGTCGACATATAAATTTCGGAACATGGTTACACCTCCTCCAGTTTGAATTAAGCCTCCGGCAGAATGAAGTAATAATCCTTGTGAGATTATTGATTTCTGGATAGTAATGTTTGTAGGTTCTTTTCCTTTTCCATCCCAGTTGATTGAGAAAGTTTCGTCGCGTCCCCATGAAACTGAAACATGATCAAAAATCATATTCTGTCCATTGGCAATTCCAACAGCATCTTTCCCACTAGATCCTACAACACCCATTCTGAACCGGATGTATCGACATATGGTATTGTCTGCACCTGAAAAACTAATTCGGTCGCCGTATATTGTTACTCCTTCGCCTGGAGCCGTTTGCCCTGCAATATAAATGTTGGGTTTTACAACAATGGTTGAGTTAATTCGTATTACTCCAGCAACATCGAAAACGATGATTCGATTGGATCTGCTAACTGCATCGCGAAAAGAGCCTGCACCTGAGTCATTTAGGTTGGTTACGTGGTATACCGATCCTGATCGTCCACCAGTGGCATACTTTCCAAAGCCTTCTGCTCCTGGAAATGCAAGTTGTTGGGCATTTAAAGATAGCGTTATGGCTACAAGGATAATTGATAAAAAGATTGATTTTTGCATGTTTATTAGTTATGAAATAAAAAGTGGTCTGCCGAATGACAGACCACAAATTTATATAATTGATATTTTTTGCTTTATCATTAATCACAAAATCCATATCAGAATTTACTTCATCAAGTTTTAAGGTTAGAAGTAGTAGAATAAATCATGATATATTAGATTGCTATAACCCTAAATCATAATGGACAAAGTATCCAAACTTACCATCGGTTTCATTTTCAATTTTTGAACGAATTTCTTCAGGAGATTCGTACTTAGGACAAACACGATCGGAAATGATTTTTGGATCACCATTGTATCGATTTGCCATTCGAATCATCATCCCGTATGATCTTCCTTCTGCTGCAAACTCAAGCAGAGCCTCATCGAGCAAAGCCATGTCGTAAGCCTTGGTTTTAGCATCAATGTCGAGGCTGTCAATCGAAGAGAAATCAGTTCGATTTGCACTCAAACAGCCCTGAATTCCTGTATTTGGATATTTATAAACACTTCCTTCTATTCCACCTGATGTTAAGAATGTTTGATAACGAATGTCCCAACCTTCGAGTGTTGTGTCAACCATTGTTGAGAATACTCCGTAGACTCCATTAGTTAAAATTGCCTTTGCTTGTTCCCAATGTCCTAAATGGTTTTCAGCTTCAGCTAGCATAAAATGCAAGTCAAATCCTCTATAGAGGGGAATCGTTGCTTGATCTAAGTATGCAGAGCTTACCCACGAATATGAGAAGCTATGGTGGTATTTGTTCATTACAGTGTCACCATTTTCAGATGCAAAATATGCTCCGTTTCCGCGTGCATCATCATCGGCATATTTACTCATTCCATAGGTGGTTGGGCGTAAGATGTATTTAGCGGGATAAGTGTTTGAAAAATATTTAACAAGGTTATTGGTTTGGTCATTATCATAGTCGTAAATGATCGAGGACACTGTTTCTTCTTTATTATATTCTGTATAAAAATACTTTGAGTGTTGACCTGGTGTACGATCATTCAAACGGAAATTATTATTGTTTTCTGTAAAAATTTCACTTAAATATTGTAGTGTTTGTTCTCGAACCCATTCGTATTCTTGATTTAATGTCAAACATATTTCGCAGCGTAATAATGTGTAATTAGGAATCATATAGCTCCATTTAGGGAATCCAGTATAGCTGGTTGGATTTTCAGGGTCAAGCCAATTACCCCATTCCATTTCATAGCTGGCATTTATACCATTCACTCCTTCGTCGATTAATGAAAGGCTTTTCTCGGCAATTTCATTTAAAGAATTTAATTTGGTGAAATTTGCGCCTTCTTTTAATTCAACTAATTCAGAGATTGGATCGTCGAAATAAACTGCTTCGCCATAAATTAATCCAAGCTTCAGGTAGGTCCAAGATTTAATGCGCAATGCACCACTAATCAATCCGTAGAAATTTTCTTCCGTAACTTTACTCATGTTATTACCAACTTCTTCTTTGTATTGGAACATTTTATCGAGATAGTCGTTACATGCAATAATTAAGTCGTAGAATTCTGCTGGGTTAGCAATAGAATTACCCTGCATATTATTGTAAAAATATACATCCCATACTTCTTCAGGTGCATTTTGGGTTGGTTCAATAAAATCACCTCTTGTATCGGTTAGGAAAATAGTTTTGTCTCCAACTGCTTGTAATTTGGTTAAAACACCTAAGAAACCAGAATACATTTCACCATTTGTGCTTATATAGTCTGCATCGTTTATTATGTCATCGGTATTTGTTTCAAATAAGTCGGTACAGCCGGTTATTGCAAGCGTGAGCGCAACAATCAATAGCTTTGAAAATTGCACCAAGCCAACTTTCTCCCGATCTGCATTCTTTTTTTGATTTGTTATATATATACGTTTCATATTAACAATGTTTGATCGAATAAATTAGAATTTAAGATTTACACCAATTTTGAATGTGCGAGGCAGCGCAACTTTTGCATAATCAACTCCTAGCTTTGAAGCATTGTATGAGTATGCAAATTCAGGATCAAGCCCTAGGTATTTTGTCCATGTAAACAAATTTTCACCAGTTACAAAAAATGTTCCCGAATGAAAGATGTTCTGTGATGATTGGTTAAAACTATAGCTTAATGTAAGACTTCTTAATTTTAAATAAGAAGCATCTTCTATCCAACGAGATGAGAAGATATTATTTTGCATAGGGTCGCCGTAAACAGCCTTTGGAGTGTTTGTTTTTTGTCCATCGTGTTGCCAGCGATTTAATGCTGCTTTTGATTGATTACTGAAATCTTGCATTGATTCGATTGAACGACGCGTTGCATTGTATGCTTCATTTCCTACCGAGTAGGAGAATTCAGCTGTTAGCGCAATGTTCTGATACTTCAATTGAGTGTAAAATCCTCCAAAAAAGTCTGGTGTTGCAGAACCTAATAACTCTTTGTCATTATTGTTAATGGTTTTATCGTCGTTTTTATCATAGAAGATAACATCACCCGCACCATATGCTGCATCTTTCCAATTAGATAAACCATATGATTTTGCAATGGCGGAAGTCTCATAAACACCTTCCGCTTTTAATCCATAGAAGCTATAAGGATTCTCACCAACTTTAGTAATAACTTGGGCACCATCAGCTAAATTGGTAATCATTTCGCTCATGTTACCTAATGATTTGACTTCAGATTTCATGAATGAAATATTTCCACCTATGTCCCAATTGAAATTTTTGTTTTCAACAATAGCAACGTTTATAGCTAATTCAACGCCACTGTTTTGAATTTCTCCGGTATTGTCGTAGTAATTAGCCGATCCAAATACTGAAGAAATTGTTTGTGCAAGTAAAATGTCGCTGGTATTGGCCAAATAATAGTCCATGGATAAACTTAATCTATGTCGTAGCGTAGTTAAATCTATACCGAAGTCAAACTGTTTAGTATTTTCCCATTTAAGATTTGTGTTTGGAACACTAGCACGTACAACTCCTGAAAGGGATTGGTATGGAGAACTAATGTAGTAGTTCTTACTGTAGTTTGAAGAAAAACGACTATTACCTGTTGAGCTATACTCTGTACGAATATCAAACTTGTTTATTGCTGTTGAATTTGATAATTGTTTTAAATTCTTTGCATAAAGTGTCAATCCAGCAGAAGGGAAGAAGCCAAACTTCGTTGCATCATTGCCTGTTGAAGAGGCTCTGTCTATTGACATGTTTAGGCTACCTTTTACAAGATTATTCCAAGTGTAGTCACCATGTGCATATGCATTGGCCCAGTTCCAATCATTTATGTAACCGGATATTTTTTCAGTTCCGTAGGAAACATAATTTAATGTTTTATAGAAATCACTGGCAGTATTGTATCCCGAACCGGCATCATATTCGATGCTTGTAGATAAAACTTGCAATCCTCCTGAAATGTTTACTTTGTGGATATCATCGAATACATTTGAATAATATCCGCTCAATTTGTAGAAAGAATCTTTGTTTTCGCCAACTCCTTCACGAACAGTGTTCTTCGCAAGGTTGTAAAACAATGGAACAACAGTTTGTTCTGTTAAACCAGGAATAAATAATTGTTCTTCTAGATAATTGTAATACAGTCCGACCACCCCATTTAAAGTAATATTTCTGGACAGCTTGTAATTGGCTCCCAATTTAATATTCACATTATATTGTTTGTTGGTTGCTTCAAGCGTATTTACAATTGCTAAAGGGTTACTTAAACCATCTCCACCATTACCTAAAGTATATACAGCATAATCTTCTAAGGTGTTACCGTTTTCATCTTTTTCAAACGGGCTTAAAACAGGTAGTTTTTTATAGCTCAATAATACAGGGTTTGTTTCGTTAATTAAACCTTGTTCTTGAAAATTACCAGTTAAATAAGATAAGCCAACCGTTGTTGTTAACGATAAATTACGGCTTACTAAAATGTTTGAGTTGATTTGCGTATGGTAATTATCTTGATTAGTATTATCAACAATGCCTCCAGTATTTAAGTAGCCTAATGAAATATCGTATTTTGCAATTGCATCTCCACCTTCAACACGGAAAACGTTTTTAGTAGTAAAAGTGGGTGCATAAATTTCATTTTGCCAATCGGTATCGTTGTTGTAAAGATAATTGTAGTAATAATCAGGATCATCTGTTAAAAATGGATAATCTCTGATCATTTTCTCCATATCGTTGTAATAGGTAAGTCCAATATCAGATAAGTAGCTTTTATACTCATCAACTCCTAAAACAGGAATTGTATTATTTTGAGTACTGATACCAAATTGTCCAGAGTAGGATAATTTAGTTTCTAAATCATCTTCTGAAGCTTCATTTGTTTGAATCATTATTACACCGTTGGCTCCCATTGAACCATAAATCGAAGCATCGGCTCCTTTTAGAATCGTTATATTTTGAATATCTGCAATATCGTAATTACTTAATATTCCTCTAGAATATCCACCAATTACTGAAGATTCTTCCATGTCGGGGATATAAGGCACTCCATCGATTACAATAAGAGGAGCACTGTTACCAACAAAAGTTTTAATACCACGGATATTCATATAAGCCCCTTCTCCTGGCATACCACTTTTGTTGATTACATTCAATCCCGCAACTTCGCCTTGTAATGCACTTTCAATTGAAATTCCAGTCCCAAAATCTTTGTTAGCGATATTTTGAGCAGTTGTTCCACTTGCTTTTTGAGTACTTACATTGTATGGCAACACAAGTTCGTCGCCATATTTCATTTTATCGCTTGGAATCAAGACAATTTCAATGTTAGAGCTACTTCTTAATGGTTGTACCATCTCGAAATATCCTGCTGCGATCACTGAAATTGTTCCTTTAATCTCAGCAACTTCAATTGAAAACATCCCTTTTTCATCTGTTTTTACTGACTCTTTAGCACTGCTAACAATTACAATAGCATCTTTTACAGGCTGATTGTCGGGACTCGTAATCTGTCCTTTTATTTCAACTATTTGTGCCCACAAACTCATTGAAAACATTATGAGCACGATTGTTATTATTGATTTTATTATCCTCATGTCAATTTTGCTGTTTAGTAGTTATTGTCTGTTGGTCGTAAGGTCCAGCAATAGTATACCATTTCTTTAGTTACAGTTGATGACGTAATATCGCTGGTTGTCATTTTCAATTTAACCTTTTGATTGCCTTCTCCTGTAATGGTTACTGTAGCTACGTCTCTACCATCGCAATCATAATATTTTGCTTTTTTTGTTATGTCGGTATAATCTCGGTAATTATATCCATAAGGAAATCCGACTCCTGTTCGGTCATAGTGAGCCGTTTTTGGATTGAATTGTTCGGCGACTAAAACTTCGTTTAAGTATACATCAAGTTTAAAATACGACATACTTTCACGAAATCCCATTCTTAGATAATACTCACCTGGTGGAACTTCAGCAACCGATACTTTCCCATCTTTATCCAATAATATTCCAGTAACCTCAAGTCCACAAACATTGTCAATTGCAGTTGAGTCAGGATAATTACGAAGGGTTTTATAATAAACAGCAGGCCATTCTTCAATTGGTCCAAATGATCCATCATCACGGATATCAGCTTTGTCCTTCATATTTATCCAATTAAAATACTCTTCTTTTTCACCAGAAGTACAATAGCTCCAATAGAAGAAACGACTTTTTATACGGAAAATAACAACATTGTTTGGTATCTTAAGCTTTGTAATGTAGTAAGCAATACCGTTACTCAATGTGACAGGTTCTGCAGTATTTACTTTTTGTACAGACGGTCTCCATTGGGTACCATCGGTTGGAGCAGTTGCTTCTTCCAAATAGCCCCATACCGAAGTTAAGTCATTTTCTCCTTCCATATCTTCCACCGAATATACATTGCTATAGAAGCATGCTTTAACAATCCAATCCAAGAATTTTGTTGAGTCTTCTAAAGTTGGTTGACGACCTAAAGATTCTTTTACATTGGTATAGGCTTCTTCTAAGGCTGCATCGATAAGATCGTTGGATGGGATTAGGAAAGTAGAATTATAATATTCTGAGCGCATTGTCCAAATCTCATTTCCATTTGAATCATAACGATCCATTAGGGTATTCTTGGTGATGAATATTGAATCATAAATAGTGTTCCCTGTTTCATCAACCCCAACAGGTGTACTGTTTTCTATATCGAATTCATTTATCTCAAAAGATTTTACTAATTGCTTAAATTTAGAATAATCGCTTCCAAGTCCTTCGAAATACTCGTACAATGACTTAGGTGCATATACTGGTTTTTCGAGATGATATACATATCCATTTGCTAATTGAACAATTTTTGTAACATTCGATTGAGCAATATAAATATTCGAATTTTCAGTAGTATCTCCTATCTCTATTGCTAGATATTTATCATTCCAAACCAAGATTGAAGATAAATTGCCCAATTTTGAAGGAGTTAATGCTAGGTCGCAAATACAAGTTTGTGCGAAGAATGTTGGATCATCGTATTTTGCATTTTCCATTTGAGAATTATCGTACACAAAGGCAGTAAAAGATTGATCTTTGTCATCCATTGTGGTATAAATATTTTCTTGGTCAAATAAGTCAGAAATTTTTTCAAGGTCGCTATTCGACTGGATATAATTCTGAACTGTTAAGTCAGAAATTTCTACACCACTATCGATTAATACTGTTTTCTGTTGAGTGTAGTGTTCATCCCATTTTTCGGAACAAGCACCAAAAATAAGTATCGATACGATGCTAAATAATAAGATTACATATTTATTTTTCATAGTGATTATTTTATTCAGTTATCGGAATGAACTTAACGTAATCAAGCTGAAGCCTGTATTTGCTATGTGTTGCTGCTCTAGAGTCAAGCAATACAATTTTAAATGTATGATCAGTCGTAGTATCAAAATCTACCTCGGTGAACAAAGTCATATTGTATACTCCAACCTCTGCCTTTGCTCCGTCGTAAATGTATGCTTCTTGCTCTTTGTCGTCTATACTGAATTTACATTTACTACCTCCGCTTATAAAGTCGCTTAACGAGCTTGCACAAGCGTAGTACAGTTCAACTTTATATTTTCCTTTTAGTATCGTTGGTGTTGGCATTGCAATATTACCTGTGTAGCCTAAATTCACAACAAGGAAGTCATTATTGTAGGCTCCATAAGAATTCCCATTAGCACCACCTCCCGCTTTTGTAACTAAGTAACCAACAGCTGGGTAATTTTTGATCGAAGATGAAGCGTATGCATTCCACTCGTAAGTCATAATATCATCAGAAGTTGATAGATTAATCCAGTATTCTGAAGTTTGATATGTTTGGAAAATATTGCCGAGATCATTGTCTTTACCATATTCATTTACAACTGACTCAACATCATTGTAATCGCACAAGTCCCAAATTACCGTTCTAACATCGGGTGTGAAGATGGGCATGATATTGTCCACTTCATGCAATGTTCCATTTTTTGCTTCAATATCAGTTTGTAATAATCCAATTCCAGTACCCATTGATGCGGAGTAATTTATGTAATGCTCCCCATCCACAATATCGGATGATAGCACTTCGTTCGCCGCTTTTGTAGCCCATAAAATAGTAGTGTCCATATCAAATTTAAATAGATTACTAGTATAATGTGTTGAAGCTAAGATGTGATATCCTATGTAATTGTAGAGTGCATTTGTTGAATCTGTATAATTCGATGATGCACCCAAATATGAAATTAAACCATCGATATTGTTGATTGAGTTCTGAATAAAATAATCATCAGGTACAACAAATAAGGTGTAATTTGTTTTTGTTACCGATTCAGTTTTAGTTTTCTCGTTATAAATTGTGTCGTAAGTAGTGTTAAGTACTTCGTCCCATCCAGTATATTCAAGTGCATCGGCGAAAATTGAATAGGCACTATTTTCATCAACACGGTCGTATATTGTTTCAATTAGCGGAGCTAAAACATTGTCGAGTACATATACTAAACCATTGGTTGTTTCAATTGCTAGTTCAGTTATGTGAGCTTCATCGTTTACATAAACAGAATCTTGTCCTCCTGTTGCACCATATGAAATCGATAAATAATCGCCTGAAATGGTTGCTGAGGTTAACTTTCCTTCAGTGGATAGTAACTCTTTTTGTGTAACTTCATTTTCGATAACATGGTAATATATGAGTTGTTGCGCATAATTTACTTTTAACTCACTTACCGAACTAACACCTTTTTTTGCAAGTAGGGCTTCCATGGCTTTGTTATTTGGAACAAAGCAAGTGAAAGTGTTTCTAGATTGATTCAAGGCATTATATAAATCGGCATGGTGCAAAAGTTCAACCCATAATGAGAAGTCTGCGCGAGATTCTAAATAGGTTGATGTTGGCTTTTCATCATATGCTGCGAATGATTTTCCCAAATAAGGGTCTTCACATGCATAGAAGAATGTCAAGACCACGCTTAATATTAATATATATTTTTTCATCTGACTATATTCTTTTTTATTCATTTACAGACTATTCGGTAATATCGTAATACGGATTCTGTTCGAGAAGTTTGTTTGTCTCAAGTTCATCCTTATAAATAGGCAAGTAAAGTGCATGGTCATCAGAAAGTACTGATCTGATCCATGCCGGATTTGCTGATTCGTTATAGTTCATCACTTCGTTAATTAAGAACTCATCGCGGTAAGCGAAGTTTTTAATTTTACCTAAGCGTAACACATCGTACCAGCGCTTTCCTTCGGCCGACAACTCCATTTTGCGTTCATTCAATACATACTGAAGCATATCTTTTTCGCTTGCTTCACTAACAGTTACATCAATTGGGTTTAAATTTGAACGAGTTCGAATTTTATTAATTAAATTGATTGCAGTATTCCAACTTTCTTCAGAATTGCTGTTTAAAATCATTGCTTCCGCTTTCATCAACATTACTTCGGCAATTCGGTAGATAATAAAATTTGGATCCTGTTCTGAGTCGCTTCGTGTTTGATCTAAAATACCATTTCCCGAATATTTCCAGATATATCCACTTGTTGCATTTACATAATTGTCTCCATCCTTATTGGTAACAAAACTTCCATAAAGTGTTCTAACTGCTTCATCAATTCCGGTTATTGATGTTTCATCGATAAAATCCCTTAACAATTTACTGGTAAACTCGTATTTCGGAGAGTTATTCCCAAAAAGCCATGAGGCTAAATTGTTAGTTTGCTGTGATCTATTGTCATATTGAATTTCAAATATTGATTCATTGCTATTTCCTGGGAAATAAATCTCGTACCATTTTGTCGATGTACTAATGAATTCCGGCCGGAATGTTGAGTTTGAATTCAATATATTGTTGCAGTGAATGATTGCATCGGAGTAATCCTCAGACCAAAGGCAAACATCTGCCATTAACGCATTTAGCGACCAAACAGTAGCACGCCCTTTGGTTTCCCAGTCTTCTTCGTACCTTATTTTGGCAGCTCCTGTTGCAATTGCTTTATTAATGTCGGATTTTATTTGAGCAATGATTTTTTGTTCAGAAGATGCTGGAATTAAATAGCTGGTTTCATCATTTTCGTATGGAGTAAGAATTAGTGGAGCATTTCTCCAGTTTCTCACAATATAAAAATATGTTAATGAACGAAGGAAGTAAGCTTCAACCAAATGAGATTTCATTACAGGTTCGGCATAGGTATCATCAATACCTTGCACGTCTTGAGCATGTTTTATTACTGCATTGGCCATGTTGATGACTCCATAAAAGTTACCCCAATCAGAAATCTTATTTTCTGCAGTTAACTGAAAAGTTTGTAAATCGTTTGAGGTACTTGATCTATCATAAATACATCCACCACGAAGTTCCCCCAATTCTATCAAAGTAGGAATCAGGTTTCGTAGTTTAATGTAACCGGAAGAAAGTACTGCTTCTACCTCTTCTTTCGAAGTCCAATATTCGTCGCTTGCTTGCTCGTTTTCTGGTAATATTTCTAACCAGTTATTACATGAAGTACTCAACAACATTCCTAATACGAACAATATGCTTATTTTCAATTTATATTTTTTCATAATAGCTTTTCCTTTAGAAATTAATTGTTACACCACATGCCATTCGGCGTGATACAGGAGTATTTGCATTATCAGTAACCAATTTTGTTGGTTTGCTTGGTAACGAAACCTCCGGATCTTGTCCTGTATATTTTGTCCAGGTAAACATATCGTAAATAGTTGCGAAGACATTTAAACTGTTAATGCCCCATTTTTTACAAACATTTCGAGGCACATTATAACTTAACGATAATGTTTTCAAGCGCAAGTAGGAACAGTTTTCAACAAAACGATCTGAACCTAAGTAGTTGTAGCCGTATTGATATAATGCACGAGGAATTTCGGTGTCATCTCCTTCGTTTCTCCAACGGCTTAAGGTCGCTTTACTTTGGTTGTCGGTTCCGTACATTGCTTCGCTATTCATTCGAGCAGAGTTGATTACTTTTTGTCCTGCACGACCGTGGAAGAATACCGTAAGTCTTAGATTTTTATAGCCAGCAACAAAACCACCACCACCGGTTAATACAGGCATACCGTTTCCAATGTATTCGATGTCGTATTTGTTAATTACACCATCGTGATTTCGGTCATTATATTTTGCATCTCCAGGAGCAACTGCAATACCTCCGTTTTGCATTACTACCGGATTGCCTTCAATGTCATTCATGATTTCTCCTTCTGCATCTCTAGCAAAGGTTTCTTCCTCATTTTGGTATACACCTAAGTATTTGTATCCATAGAAAGAACCAACAGGTACTCCGGTCTCTAAAATTTGAGCGTAATTACCATTCCCGAAGGTGTAATATTCTTCGGTATATTGGGTTGGAAGAGTAAGTATTTTATTAATGTTTCTATTGATGTTTGCATTTAACGATAAATTCCATTTCTTAGTTTTCAAAATGGTATAGTCAACACGAAATTCCAATCCATAATTCATCATACTACCTGAGTTGTAATATTTAATTGAAGGATAACCGGTTGATGAGGGTACATTATAATTAGCTTGTAGAAGGTCGTCAGTAATTTTTTGATACCAATCGAAAGTAAAGTTCAATTTTGAATTCATCGTTTCCAAATCGAAACCGGCATCATATTCCTCAGAGGATTCCCATTTTAAATTGTTCAACTGAACTGATACGGGTGCAATTGCAGCAATATCTATGTAACTTTGACCTAAAGCTTCAAATGTTCCAACATAGGTAGCTGTCCCTTTATCTGGGGCACTACCACTCTGACCATAACTAGCACGAATTTTTGCCATATCTAACCAACTGAACTGTTTCATGAAATCTTCTTTGTTTAGATGCCATGCAACACCAATTGATGGGAAGAATCCCCAACGTTCAGATTTACCGAGATTTGAGTTGCCCTCGTAACTAAATCCAGCTTGTACCATATAACGTTCAAATAATGAATAGTGTGCATTTCCAACCATTGATACTGATCTTTTTTCACCAAATCCAGAACCAAGATTTCGTACAGTCCCACCAGTTATCGGATCAGATAGACCGGCAGATGCACTACCTGATGTTCTACTGCTATAACTTGAAGATTCTTGTTGGTAAGTTCGTAGTATGGTGGTTGCAACCAAGTTATGTACATCGTTCCAATTCTTATTGAATAATAATTTGTTTTCTGTTTGAAGTACAAATTTGTCAGACAAAGCATCACTACTTTGATTGTTGTATGAGCTAAGACCTGTAACCCCTGTTGCTACCTGTGGTAAGAATCCTTTTGATTTTGTGGTTCCCATTAACATTGAGGCCCATCCTGTATATTTTAACGCATTGGTTAACTGATATTCTAATCGAAACGTGATTTTTGATTCCTTACTCCATATGTCTTTTATACCTTCATTGGCTAATGCTACCGGATTATAATTACTTGATCCATTAAATGAACCTTGAAATTCATCAATATTCTGACGAGAGAAATATTCGTTGGTGCGTTCTCCGGTTTCGTCATCGATCCAATATGGACTTTTGTTAGGCATTTTTCTCATTGCTTCAGAGCGAACATTAAAGTAATTTGATTCTCTTTTTCCTGCTGTATAAGAAAAATCAGAGGATACTCTTAATCTCCTTGAAAAGTTGTAATAGATGTTCAACTTTGAAGTGAGCCGATTATAATTGGTTCCTAGTGTTGTTCCCTGGTCATTTAGATAGTTTAATGAAAAACGATAGGTTGCTTTATCGCCACCACCAGTCATTGAGAAACTATTAGCTGTGGTTTTTGCCGTTCTTTTGATCTCGTTTACCCAGTCGGTATTAACATTGTATTCATCAAAATAGCGCCAGTTTGGGCTATAGTTAATTTCAGGAGTATCAAATAGTAAGTTTAAGTAAGGTGTTGAATTCGCTAAACCTTGTGCATTCGCTGTATTCCAAATTGCTTCTTGCATTAAGGCAACATATTCATCACCATCAAGCATTGGGATTGGATCGGGCTCAAATCTAACTGTCGCTTTTGAGGTAAAACTAAACCTTGTTTTTCCTTTAGAACCTTTTTTTGTAGTAATGACTAATACACCGTTACCACCACTGGTACCCCATATTGCTGTTGACGCAGCATCTTTGAGAACTTCAATTGCTTCAATATCTGATGGCGCAATGTTTAATAATTGCCCGTAATCTTCTTCATTGGCAGTTGCAAAATTAAAGTCATCGTTAATATTTGTTGGATATGGAATTCCATCGATAACAATCAAAGGATCAGCACTTCCATTCAAGGTACTGGTTCCTCGGATTCGAATTGAACTTCTTGCTCCGGGGTCTCCACCTGAAATGATATCAACTCCACCAAGTTTTCCTTGAAGTGCTTCGTCAATCGATGTTACCGGAGTTATTGCCATAATTTCGTCCATCGAAATTCGCTGTGTAGCATTAGTTTGTTGCTCTTTTGAAATCCCTGTGATTTGATCGATATGACGAGCTTGAACCACGACTTCTTCCATCTCTTTAGAATCGGGTTCTAAAACAAAGTCAAGAACTGGCTGATTATTGTATTCAATCTTCTTTGTTTTTAAACCGATGAATGAAACCACAATCTGAAGTTTTTCCTCTGTCTTTGGAACTTGTATGACGTATTCTCCATCAAAATTGGTTGGAGCACCTTCGATAAATCGGTTCTGCTCATTCATTACCGTAACGTTTGCACCGGGAACAGGTTGTTTTCCGTTTTCGGTCATCTCATATACCTTACCAATCAGAACCGATGTGTTTTGTGCATAGGTTATCCCTGAAATTAGGTATAAACATATTGTTAATATTAGATATTTTCTTTTATCCATAATTGAAATCATTTTTTGCATTACAGAATCCCGTTGATAAAATGTATTCCACAATCGTAAAAGGCAAATGGTAAGTAATCGTAGTCGGCAATTACATTGATAATATTGCCATTCACGTATTCTCCATTTTCCCCTGGGTATTGGCGTTGTACTTTAATTGATGAACCGTCATCAATAATATTTACGTAACTTTTGTTTGTAGTGCTACATGAAGTGTAAGCACCTTCGACACCAGAATTTATGTATGGATATGTTGTAATACCATTGTCTTCTGTTTTTACAAAATATGATTGTAGATAACCTGCTAATGCATCTGCGTCACTTACTGTACCATCTGTTTCAACTCCTGGAATATTACCAGCAGCGATTGCTGTGGTAATTGCATCGTTGGTTGGAATAAAAATCAAGCTGCGAGCTCCCTTTAAGAAGGTGATTTCCATTTTTCCACTATTTACTAATCCTGCATTTCGAAGTAGTTCAGAGAATTGATAAAAAGGATAGGTTTCATCTTTTGTGATTGCTAAATCATCCTGAAAATTATCTTTATCTTCATCTAATGGTTGGAACATCAAATTTGCATCGTATCCATAAGAATAACCATTGCTCCAAGAGCCACCTTTTAATTTGTATTCATTTAAATCATAGAAAACAACATCGTTTGCTTCGGTTGTAATTGAAGTGTTAAATAAAACACTGGTGGTTAGTTTCCCATCTTTTACATACCAGTATGAATACGAGTTGTTGGTGTGTAGTACTTGTGTCCCTGTTTGAGAAATTGCTTGATTACCGGTTACTGTATGTGCATTTACAATATCGGTCATACGGTTTTCACCCATGTCATCCCATATTCCTTCAGTCATTTCTTGAAGTACTCCTCCCGAGTTTCGGATTTCAGAAGCTTCAAGCTGCTGATTGGTTGGGATTAGTGTGATGAATGATGTTTGATCGCTTGCCAAACTTGTTAAAAGAGACGAAGCATCTAACATATATAGGTAATAAAAACTGTTTTTGTATTGGAATGCAGGTCCGGTAACCGAACTAAACATTGGGGGTGCATTAAGTTGGTCCAAACCATAGAATGCTCCATTTGAGCATATGACGCGATTTTCTTGCGGAACTTCATCCACATCAAAATATATAGTAACACCAAATGAGTTTTCTAATTCTTTCGATTTAATTTCATCGGGGAAAACAATTGATGAGCCATAAACCGTATTGTAAATTAAATACGAGAGAGCAGTTTCATTTACACTGTCAATTTCAGAGTATCCGCCAACTTTCCAAAAATCTTCGAAAAAACCATTTAAAGCTGAGTTTGAAGGACTGAAAATACTATATGCTAAATATGACATATTGCCTATTTCTCTAAAATTACTTACAGGCCATTCTTTCGCAATATCGGGTAGTGGATCAAATGTTTTTAGAAATAAACTATCGCCATCGCCAAAATCAGTGGTTAATGTTTCGTCATAATTAAATTCTTCGTATTTATTGTATAAGTCTAAATATTGAGAATATTCTGAGTCATCTTCAAGTACTTGATAAATGGTTTTTAATGGTTCGATTACTCTGTCTACCATATATAAATAGCCATTATCAGAAATAACTTCGTATTCTTCAACCTCTGCTTCAGATACATTAAAATCGGTAGTTTCTGTCCAATTTGAATTTGGATAAAAGTATTGATAGTTGTATTTAGCGTTTATTCCTTTTGTTTCAAACATCCGATAAGAAAATACAGGAATTAAACGTTCATTGTGATATACTTTATACGACTTACCTTCTGCATCGGTTTCCATTGACGGACTGCTTTGGCTACGGGTTCTGTACTTATAGTATAACCCTGCATTTTCGTCGGTAGTTTCCTTATCAGCATGTTCGTCATCCAATGGACGGAAATTGATTAAATCTCCTGTTTGAAATTCGTAATACAATATGTGATAACCAATTAATTTGGTTAGTTCATCAATTGTAAAATCGTCTAGCGAACTTTTGTTTTTTTCGTTCATATATGAAACGAACGATTCATCATTTGGCGCCATTACGGTAACAATAGCTTTTCCCTTAAGAATCACGTCGAAACCGGTCAGTGTTGCCGCTTCTAAAAATGTTTCATAATTTCCTCTGTCTTCGAGAACATCCCAGGCACTTCCTTTCGACCAAGAAGGCGCTTTATAATGCTCTTGCATTTCAGTCTTGCATGATTGCAAAAATAAAGATGATATAAATAACAAAAGGAAAAAATGAGTTGAATATTTCCTCATAATTATTGCAGTTTAATTGTTTGCACTTTGTTAATTTAGTTATTCACTAGTTGTTAAAACTATTTTTGATTTCTTAGATAAGTATCAATGAATAAGCAAGTATTACCTTTAAGGATACTTGTTTTAATAATAGGAATTGTATGTCATTGATTGACTAGCAATGACCAGATTTGTCTTTGCATTATTAGCGCTATCATGAAAATTTCCCCACCTCTTTGTTATATTGAGATAATACAATACACAATTCCTCATTCGATCCAAAAAATAAATCTTCTGGAATGTTGAATGATTTTGCATGATATGAGCCAAGTTGTTGGGGATTTTATGGAACTTCCCCATTAGTGCAATACATAAGTAGCTATTGCTCCTGATTCCCCTTTGATAAAATTTTAAAACAGGATTCAAAAATTTTTGCATAAGTTAGTTATTTGAATTTAAATTAAATCAGTTAGTTAGAGACAAAGTATTAGTTGGATACTTCATCAATGTGAATCTGTTTCTACAAAATATAATACAGAACTTTCGGACTTAAATTGGTAGTCTCACAGTTATACCAATAGTCATAATTGGGCTAAAGGTATTAAAAAAAGTTAAAAATTGACTTTAATATTTGCAATTTAGAGGATGTTTTTAAAAATGTATTTTGTAGAATCATATATTTTATAAGGATCTATTCTATGGTAAAATAAATTTGATTGATTTTTTGCGTATTCGTTCTTTAAAAAATGAGCTATATTTAATCAATTCAATAACGTTATAAAATCTAGCATTAAATTATTACAATGGAATTTGACCAAAAGCAAAAAGTTGTAGTTGGGATGATACATGTGGCAGCGCTTCCCGGAACTCCCCGAAATAGCCATTCTATTCATGAAATAATTAAGAAAGCGATAACTGAATTAAACATTTATATCAAATGTGGAGTGGATGCGGTTTTAATTGAAAATATGCATGATGTCCCATATTTAAAGAAAAATGTTGGTCCGGAAATCGTTGCGGCAATGACAGCTGTAGCTGTAAAATTAAGAGCCGCAACCAAATTACCATTAGGTATTCAAATATTGGCTGGTGCAAATAAGGAAGCCTTAAGTGTTGCTTTGGCGGCCTCATTCGATTTTATTCGAACCGAAGGTTTTGTTTATGGTCATTTAGCCGATGAAGGTTTGTTTGAGAGCGATGCTGGTGAATTGTTACGTTTTAGAAAGCAAATAGGAGCAACAGCAATAAAAGTTTGGACCGATATAAAGAAAAAACATTCAGCGCACGAAATCACTGCAGATGTGTCGGTTGCCGAAACAGCTAAAACAGCCGAATATTTTTTAAGCGATGGCATTATTATCACTGGAAGCTCAACTGGAGAATCGGTTGAAGTTGTTGATTTAATAGAAGCACGGAAAGCGGTACAGTTACCACTTATAGTTGGTAGTGGAGTTTCAAGTGAAAATATTAAAGTACTATGGCCCTATGCCGATGTATTTATAGTTGGATCAGGATTTAAATACAATCATTATTGGGAAGAAACAATTGATTCTAATGCTGTAAAGGAGTTTATGAATCAAGTTAAAATTCTTCGAAACAAATAAATAGATTATGGAATTTGAAGTTTGGCATTATTGGATAATTGCTGCATTTGTATTTCTGGTATTGGAAGTATTTATTCCAGGGTTTATTCTTGGCAGTATGGGTATTGGCGCTATTTTGGCAGCTATTTCGGCGGCACTAGGATTACCAATGTGGGTTGATATATTAATGGCGACAATTGGGTTCTTTGCCGGGATATTATTGTTAAAACCTATTTTGAAACGTTTTGAAAACCCGAATACCTTAAAGACTAATGCCGAAGGAATGATCGGTAAAGTTGGAAAGGTAATCGAAACAATCGATGCCGCAAAAGGTAGCGGAACGGTTCGGGTTGATGGAGATGACTGGAAAGCAGTGACCAAAGATTATTCAATAGTTGAAAGAAATAGTTTCGTAGAGGTTGTTGCACTAGAAAGTATTGTAATCACTGTTCGTCCTGTTGTGCATTCTCAGGTTGAAAATAAAAAGCCCGTCGAAGAAAAGGTGGCCGAAATATTAAATGAAAACAAAGGTATAATTGTAACGGTTGGAAATCGGAAAGAAATATTTCATCATAACGATGTGGTTTGTTTTTATTCCAATCAGAAAATTACCTATTTGGTCAACTCGGATGGGAAACAATATGTGTTAGACGAGTCGCTCGAAAAATTAGAAGAACGCATTGGAACCGATTATTTCTTTAGAGCTAACCGTCAATATATTATCTCACCTCAAATTGTAAAAGAGTTTAAAGCAGACGAAAATGGCAAGTTGAACGTAGTACTTAACTCGCTGTCTAATTTGCCATTAAGCATTTCGGTAAGTCGTTTAAAATCACACGCATTTCGGAAATGGATTGCTAAAGCAGTTTAGAAACCGAGTTGCATTCTTCCTGAAATTTTTGTCATTTCGGTAAGATACCCTAAACTTTTACAATATTTTTACTGAATATGCCATAGCTTTGATTACGTCAAAAACCTAAAAAATAAAAATCATGGAATTCGAAATTTGGCATATCTGGTTAATCGCAGCAATCTTTTTCTTTATTCTTGAAATAATAATACCCTCCTTCGTAATATTTAATTTCGGAGTTGGTGCCTTGTTTGGAACCATCGCAGCTACAGCGAGCATGTCTATCGAGTGGCAAATATTTGTTTTCAGTTTATTTACGATTGCAAGTTTTTTTCTAATTCGACCGATCCTATTAAAATGGGCGTACAAACGCTCCCATAGTATAAAAACAAATACCGAAGCTTATATTGGCAGACAAGCAACAGTTGAAGAAGAAATTAATCCAATTGGTGAAAAAGGAACGGTAAAACTCGATGGAAGCGTTTGGCAAGCCAGAACCTCAGATGGCAGTATTATTAAGACCGGAAAGATTGTCGAAATAACAAAAGTCGACAGTATTGTTTTTGAAGTTAAATCAGTAATGTAACTCACATATTATCATTAACCATTAATCTTATTACTATGAACCCAGTTACGATTATTTTAATTGCCCTTGCATTATTTGTAATCATATTTACTATTGCAGGGATTCGAATTGTACAACAATCTGAGACAATGATTGTAGAACGTTTAGGAAAATACCACCGTACATTACCTGTCGGTTTTAACATCATCATTCCAATTTTTGACCGAGCTCGCCAAATTACATGGCGTTATACCCGCGAAGATTTCGATGGACGTAAAGTGGTTGTTTTTAAAACAAAAGACAAAATTGATATGCGTGAAACTGTCTACGATTTCCCGCGTCAAAGTGTAATTACTAAAGACAATGTAGGCACCGAAATAAATGCGCTGCTTTATTTTCAAGTGATGGACCCGATTAAGGCAACCTACGAAATTCAAAACTTACCCGATGCGATTGAAAAATTAACTCAAACCACTTTGCGTAATGTTATTGGTGAAATGGATTTAGACGATACCCTTTCATCTCGCGATACAATTAATAGCAAGTTGCGTATTATCTTAGATGAAGCAACCAACAAATGGGGGGTGAAAGTAAATCGAGTTGAATTACAGGATATTAATCCTCCAAAAGATATTCGCGATGCCATGGAGAAACAAATGCGAGCTGAGCGAGATCGTAGAGCCAAAATATTAGAAGCAGAAGGTTTAAAACGAGCTCAAATTTTAGAGGCTGAAGGTTATAAGGAATCAAAAATTAACCGTGCCGAAGGGGATAAGAGATCTGCTGTTTTAACCGCAGAAGGTCAGGCCGAAGCAAGAGTAAAGGTTGCAGTTGCCGAAAGTGAAGCAATTAACAAAATTAAAGAAGCGGTTGAAAAAGCCGGAGATCCAATTCAGTATATGGTTGCAATTAAATATATTGAAACACTTGAGAAAATGACTCAAGGCGAGGATACCAAAACTATCTACATGCCTTATGAGGCTACTGGTGTACTTTCATCAATTGGTGGTATTAAGGACATGCTTGCACAGAAATAAAACAATAGTAAATTATTGAATCGTTGCTAATGTAACTTCTTATGCAACGGTTCAATTTCTTAATTACAAGGAAATGAAAAAGCTTACAATATTCTTAGTTACAGTTTTTTGTGCTATTGGCATTTATGCGCAAGAGCTCGTTGGAACTTGGCAGGGAAATTTAAAAGTGCAAGGAATGGAATTGCGACTTTTGATTCATGTTGAAATGAAGGAGGGAGCCTATACCGGAACCATGGATAGTCCGGACCAAGGAGCAACGGGAATTCCAATTAACTCAATGGTTTTAAATGATTCCGTATTTACATTTGAGATAAATTCCGCAGGAATAAAATACGAAGCGATAATAAAAAATGATACTTTGATTTCGGGTATCTTTAATCAAAGTGGAATGGCTTTATCACTCGATTTGGTGAAGCAAGAATTAGAAATAGAAGCTTCAAGAAGGCCGCAAGAACCAATCCCTCCGTATCCTTATCATTCAGAAGATGTGAAGTTTTTTAATGAAGAAGCCAATATTGAATTGGCAGGAACTTTTACTTATCCTAAAGAGGGAGATAATTTTCCTGTTGTCGTTTTAATCTCTGGTAGTGGTGCTCAAAACCGAAATGAAGAACTAATGGGACACAAACCTTTTCTTGTTTTGGCCGATCATTTAACCCGAAAAGGAATTGCAGTGTTGCGATATGATGATCGTGGTACTGCCGAATCGACTGGCGATTTTGCAACTGCAACTACCTTAGATTTAGCTACTGATGCAGAAGCAGCAGTTCAATATTTAAAAAGCCGAAAAGATGTTGATAGAAGTAAAATAGGCTTGATTGGGCATAGCGAAGGTGGAATAATAGCGCCAATGCTTGCTCAGAAAAAGCTGGTTGATTTTATTGTTTTGTTAGCAGGCCCCGGAATGAAAGGCAGTGATTTGATCGTCTTGCAAAGTAAATTAATTGCAGAGGCTTATGGTGTTGAAGAAGCGCAGCTGAAAAGAACTTTAAAAATAAACGAAGATGCAGTTAATTTAATTCTGAAATCTGAGGATACCGATTCTTTAAAAGCTCAGTTAAAAGATTACTTTAGAAATGCAGTGAAAGAAAATCCCTCTTTAGCAACTAATGAGGCCGCTGCCAACGCATTTGTAAATGGTCAGGTTCAAAGGTTGTCGAGTGCGTGGATGCAGTTTTTTCTAACGTATGATCCTGCTCCGGTTTTGGAGAAAGTTACTTGTCCGGTTTTGGCACTTAATGGAGAAAACGACTTACAAGTTCCACCTGAAGAAAATTTAACGATCATTAAAAAGAGCCTCGATAAGGCAGGAAATAAGAATTTTTCAACTGTAGTTATTCCCAAGCTGAATCATCTGTTTCAGGAATGTGAAAATGGTAGTCCGTTAGAATATAGTAAAATAGAGCAGACATTTTCACCTATCGCATTAAATGCAGTTTCAAGCTGGATTTTAGAAACCACAAAATAAATGAATTAACTACATTTGTGCCTTTCAGCAAAACCAAACCTAATGAAACGTAATTTCTGGAAGGCACTAGGCCCCGGCTTAATTTGGGCTGCAGCCGCAATTGGTGTTTCTCATTTAATTCAATCAACTAGGGCAGGTGCAACTTATGGATTTCAACTAGTAATAGTTGTGCTGCTTGCTAATCTGTTTAAATATCCATTTTTTCAATTTGGTCCCCGCTATGCCATTGCAACCAACTCAAGTTTAGTTGAGGGGTACCGAAAACGAGGAATTTGGGCGGTTCTTTTGTTTGCATTTGTTACTTTGGGAACCATGTTTACAATTCAGGCGGCAGTTACATCTGTTACCGTTGGTATTATCAAATCGATACTTCCAATCTCACTTTCTTATACAATTGTAACTATTTTACTTTTCTTGATTTGTGCAATAATTGTGTTGATTGGACATTTTAAAGTGCTCGATCGCATGATCAAATTTGTGATTATTATTTTGTCAATTTCAACCTTAATTGCATTGTATGCTGCTTTTGCAAAATCGGGTGAAGCAATAAATTTGCAGTATACTCCTTTCGAATTTAATTTGGTAAATATTTCATTTATTGTTGCCTTGGTTGGATGGATGCCAAGCGCAATTGATATATCGGTTTGGAATTCATTGTGGACTTTAGCGAAAATAAAAGAAACGAATTATCGACCTACTTTGAGGCAATCGATGCTTGATTTTAATATTGGGTATATTGGAACTACATTTCTTGCGCTAGCGTTTTTAAGTTTAGGTGCTTTGGTAATGTACAACAATGGACAAGAATTTTCACAAAGTGGAGTTACCTTTGCCAATCAATTATTTGGTTTGTATACGGCTACTATCGGAAGTTGGGCGTATTATATTATTGCGGTTGCGGCACTAGCAACCATGTTCAGTACAACTCTTACCGTTTTAGATGCATATCCAAGAGCAATTACACCTGTGGTTGAGGCTCTTTCTAAATCGAAATTTTCACCTCAGAAGAGTTTAATCTTTCAGTATATTTGGATGGCGATTTTAATCATTGGATCGGTGTTGCTTATTTCTGTTTTTTCATCGAAAATGAAAATATTGGTGGATATTGCAACTACTTTGTCGTTTATTACTGCTCCAGTATTAGGTTTGCTAAATCTAAAGGCAATGACAGGTAAAGAGGTGGGGAAAAAGTATCGTCCGTCGAAAGCAATGGTCATTTTTTCATGGATTGGAATTGCAGTTTTAAGCTTTTTTGCCCTTTATTTTTTATGGCTCAGATTCTTAGCCTAACTGCCTTATATTTCTTTCATTTTTATCGGAAAAGCGAGAACTTCGATTGGTTTTGATTGTTAGTTTGGCAAAACAGTTTTTATGGCGATTAACATACCAAAATCGGAAGAGCCCCGCGTTGTTATTATCGGTGCGGGTTTTGCAGGTTTAAAACTTGCGCGAAAATTATTGAATCAGGGATTTCAGATTGTCCTGATCGATCGGAACAATTACCACCAGTTTCAACCACTTTTTTATCAGGTCGCAACTTCGGGATTGGAGCCGAGTGCCATTTCCTTTCCTTTAAGAAAGATATTTCAGGAGCAGCGGAACATTTATGTTCGAAACACCCGAGTGACTGAGATTCTTCCGGAAGAAAAAAAGATTAAGACTTTATTAGGGAGCTTAAAATACGACTATTTAGTAGTTGCAACCGGAGCAACTACGAATTTCTTCGGAATGAAAAGTTTTGAAGAAAATAGTATTCCAATGAAATCAACATCAGAGGCAGTTTATCTTCGAAATACCTTGTTACTGAATTTCGAAAAGGCAGTAACCATTGAAGATGAAGAGAAGCTAAAACAAGTACTGAATGTTGTAGTTGTTGGTGGTGGACCAACCGGAGTTGAGATTTGTGGAGCCTTGGCTGAAATGCGAAAGTTTGTTTTGCCGAAGGATTATCCGCATATCAACTTTGAAAACATGCACATTACCTTGGTCGAAGCACATCCGCATTTGCTGAATGGAATGAATGAAAAATCGGGAGCCAAAGCAAAGCAATATTTGGAGGGACTAAATATTTCGGTGCTAACCGACCATAAAGTAACAGAGTACGATGGTAAGAAAATTAGCTTGGAGAATGGTAAAGTAATCGAAACTGAAACATTGATTTGGGCAGCAGGTGTAAAAGGTCAAATGCCCGAAGGAATTTCTTCTGAAGTTATTACTCGTGGAAACCGAATTTTGGTGAATCGTTATAGTCAAATTGAAAAATACGAGAATATTTTTGCCATTGGCGATATTGCATTAATGTCGACCGAAAAGTATGCGAATGGCCACCCACAGGTGGCACAAGTAGCTTTGCAACAAGCGAAAGTATTAGCGAAGAATTTAAAGGCGATGCAAACCAATTCAAAATTGAATGAGTTTGAATATGCCGACAAAGGCTCGATGGCCACCGTTGGACGAAACCGTGCCGTGGTCGATTTGCCAAAGTTACGCTTTACCGGATTTTTTGCTTGGATGGTTTGGATGTTTGTGCATTTAATGGCCATTGTTGGCGTGAAAAACCGAATGTTGATTTTTATAAATTGGCTTTGGAGTTATGTAACATTCGACCAATCCTTACGCTTAGTTTTGCGACCATCGGAAAAAGCAAAACAGCGCATTGATTAGAACAATTTGTTAAAACCCGATATTGATACCAAGGGTGACCTGCTTGGTTACTCCTTGGTAGTTATTATCGTAACCATAATCTGTCCATTCAGATGGCATGGCTAGTTCTGGGTTTGCTCCCTTGTATTTAGTTAATGTTAAAACATTTTTTGCAGTAATGAATATTGACATGTTTTTTACATGCAGTTTGTTAAGTTCTTTTTCTGAAAGGTCATATTTCAGTGTTAATGCTTTTAAGCGCATAAATGAGCCGTTTTGTACATATCTGCTTGATGTATAGTTATTTTCATAATGGTGATGAGCAGCTCTTGGGATGTTTGTTTGATCTCCATCTTTTCGCCAGCGATCTAATACATCAATGCTTTGATTATCAAAACGAGCCATTTTGGTTAGAGTTTGTTGAGCCAAATTAACGATATCATTTCCAACACTGAAATTGAAAAATGCACCTAACCATAGTTGTTTGTATCGAATCGAACTTCCAAATGTACCCTCAACTATGGGTTTTGTATTGCCAATAATTTGAGCGTCATTATCATCAATGAATCCATCGAAATTCGTGTCTTCATAAATTGCATCACCGCCTACAAATCGATAGCCATCTTCCGTATAAATTCCAATTGAATTATTTTCTTCGTCCTTTAACACCTTCCCTTGCCGATCACGTGCAACAGGGGCCGATTCTTGAATTCCTTCAATAAATTCATTGTATTGGTATACACCTTGGTAATTAAGTCCAATAATATTTCCATTTTTTGACGATTCAATATTCCTATTTTGAAAACTCCTGATTGACCAATAGTAATATTGTGCGATATCATTGTAATATTGATTGTTAACATGATAAATGTTGGCAGAAAAATCTAATTTAAAATTATTTCTACTAACTGCATTTAAATTGGCATGCAATTCCCAACCTATTTGCCGTAGTTCTGTGGACATGTTCAATACGCGTCCACTAAGTATCGCGGGAATTGGGGAATTATATAATTTTGAGGTTGTATTTTTGCTAAAGAGAAAAAAGTTCAAATTAAATCTCTTCATAAGCTTCGCAGAAATATTCAACTCTTTTGAGTTGGTTGTTCTCGTTTCAATATTTGGTGGTAATGTGATGTCGTATCTTTTTAGGTAGAGGCTTGCTGATAAATAATCAATAAATGAAATGTCGTTTATAAATTCCTCGTTTGAAGAGATCCATTCAGTTGATATTGTGTAATTTACTGAATAATTACCTAATGTATTTATAAGAATATTGGCTTTATATTTATGATCCCATTCATATGCAAAGCGAAAATTATATTCATGATATGAAAATTCTTGCTTGAAATATATTGAATCGTAATAGTGAATAATATAGCTGTTATTAGTTTCGTCAAATAATTTATGATTAATTTTTGTAGTTACATCATTTAATTTTCCTTTCATAAATAAATGAGAGCCTTCCATTTGTATATGACTTCTACCTTTTAATTCGGGTTGGAATAAAATGTATTGATTAAAGAAAATTGTTTTGCGTAATTGATTCTCGTCTGTTAGATAAACCGAATTTAATGAATAACGCTCCCATGAGTTTTGTTGAGTTTGATATGTAATACTACTCGTATAACTAAATTTTTTTGAAGGAGAGAGTTCAAATGCAAATGAAGAACTGCTTTGCCTGTTCTCTAAATAATAATGTGGAGTATTTTCAAAGTCAAGCGGGTTGTAAATATTACCACCTTGAGCATTTTCTGGATCATTAAAGTAATTATTTGTTCTTGTGCCATCTTCCTTGTATTCATAGGCCGACATGTTGGGCATTTTCTTTACTGCCACAACATAAAAATCAAAGTTTGATTCGTTGGAATTGTAGTTGTTTTGGTGTCCTTGTTTATAGCTTCCATTGAATTTTAACTTTATAAATTTGACGGGAGTGTAATTAAGGTTGAATAGGGAATTGTAGTTCTTTTTTTTTGTATTTATGATTGTACCGGTTTCTGTTGTAAAGTTATTAGCCCATAAGTAGGAGAATTTATTGAAATTTCCATGAAACATAATATCATGTGCATCTTCTAATCCTAGTTGTAGAATTAAACTTTGCCAGTCGGTATTGTTGCTGTAGTTATAATAGTAGTATGGTTCGTCAGGTGAATATAAAAACTCTTTATATGTTGTAGTCGAAAGTGGGTATCCGTAAGTGTTTAAATATGATTCTTGTATTAAGTTTGAATATTGCTCGCCATCTAACAACTCGTAACCTTTTTCTTGCATCTTAAAACTATGGCGATAAGTGTAATCAACACTGAATGCTTTTTGTATTTCTTTTTTTGTTTTTATAGAAATCACTCCATTTGAACCAAGACTACCAAAGGCTGCAAATTCAGGATTTGCAATACTTAACTCAATGGTGTCAATGCTTGAGTATGGAATGTTCAGCAGTTGTGCAATTTCCGATATAGAAGTAGTTCCCAGGTCAATATTTTGTAAGGAAAGTTCAGGATAAGGTACATTATCAATAACAACTAATGGAGAAGCCTTGAACTTTGTGTGAAATGTATTTGGAAGAAACATCGATAGTCCCATTCCATAATTTTTAGATAAAAGGTCTGTCGAAGCGAATTTCTTTGATTCATTTATGGTACTATTGTGTAGACTGTCATAGTTGTCAATTTGACTTTGAGACAAAGCTTGCAATGAAGAGACTAAGATAATAGTAACAACAATAAGTATAGCGTCGAGCTTTTTATGAAACATCAGGTTGGCATAGGTTTTGTATTGAATGCCTAAATATAATTATTTTCCTTTGTATTCCGATGTAGTATTGAATTCATATTGTCTTTATTGAGTTAACAATAAAATACTTGAGAACAGCGTAATTACCAGCACTGACTTTTTAAAAAGCTCTGCTGGTAATTTGCTGTTGATCCTTTTCCCAATATAGGATCCGATGAATAAAATAGGTAGAAACTCACCGGAAGTGATCAATATTTTTCGTGTAAATAAACCTGCCAATTGATAGCCAACAATTGCAATGATAGCTGTTACAATGCTAAACCAAGAGAAGATTTCTCTGAATTCCTGATTGTCGACATTCGAAGAATTTAAAAATAATGCCAACGGCGGACCACTAATCGAAATACTTCCGGTAATCAAACCTAATATGGCGCCAACAACTTTATAGGTAGTGTTGCGAGGTTTAAACTTGAACTGTTTTCCAATTAATGAAATGACCGACAGCACAATGAAGAAAACACTCATTATGTTGATCAAAATTCCATTGCTCGTATTATTCAATATAAAAACACCTAGTAGGGTGAAGATCGATGCAAAAATTAATAGAGAATGATATTCTTTCGTGATTAATTTATGTTCTTTTTTTTGAATCACGATGATGATGGAGGCCATTAAATTGCATATCATTAACACCGGAATAATCTCTTTTGGGGTATACCAAGTCATGAGTAAGGGGAGTGAAATTAAGGCAAATCCGAAACCAGTAATTCCTTTCACCAAACTTGCAAAAACAACGACTAAGATGATCCAAAAAGTTTCCATCGATTTAAATTGTAAAGGCTAAAAACGAAGTTACTGCTGTAATAATCCATAGGGTGATTCCAAGTGCGAAACTTTTGAAACCGGTTTTTTTGACATCTTGTATTGTAATGCTAGAGCCAATTAAAAATAGTGCGATCACCATGCTTCGTTTGCCTAACCAGCTTAGGTGTCCATAGGTTTCATCTGCTTGTGGAAATGCATAGCTGATGATAATGGCAACTACGAACAAAAAAATGAACCATGGTATTTTTATTTTTTTGCCACTTTTGTCTTTTCCAAAAAGCGCAATTACAATTGAAAGCGGGATAATCCACAATGCGCGAATTAGCTTAACCGTGGTTGCAGTAATTAATGCTTTAGGACCATAAATTGCTCCGGCGCCAACAACTGAACTAGTGTCGTGTATCGCAATGGCAGCCCATTTTCCAAAAACTTCTTCACTCATATTGAAATGGTGTCCAATTGCAGGAAAAATAATTAAGGCAATCGCATTCAGTATAAAAACGACAACCAATGAAAACGTGATTTGATTGTGTTTTGCATTGATTGATTGCGCAATGGCTGCAATTGCACTTCCTCCGCAAATGGCAGTTCCTGCAGAAATGAGTACACCTATTTTTCCATCAATTTTTAAAAGTCGTGTTAAAAGTAAGCCAGTCAACATTACAAGTGTTACCGAGATGGTTGTATATAGAAATCCACTTTTTGAAGCGTTTAGAACTTGTTCAAGATTCATCCCAAATCCCATTAAAACAATTGAAGCCTGAAGAATGGTATTGGTGTGTTTCGTGAATTGTGGAAGTCTGATATTGAACAATGATAAAACAATGCCAAGCAGCAATGCTATTGTAGGGTTTAAGAGTGGTGTAAATGCAAGTATACTTATCAAGGTGTAAAGCAACACCGTTTGCTTCTGATTTAATTTCATTGTGAATTAATTTTGAATCAAAAGTAAGCAGTCATAATAGCGTATGCAAATACTAAAAGTTTATTGTGTATAACTAAAAATTATACTGATAGAGGAAGTCGATAAACAATTTACCTGCAGAAGAAAGTGGGCCTTGGCGGTATGCAATTCTAAATTTACGACTTAGTCGAACATTCTTAACACTTATTTTTACCAAATCACCAAGCCTTAGTTCTTTATCGATTGATTTTTCTGAAACCAAGGCGATGCCTTCAAAATCGTACAAAAAGTTTTTAATTGCCTCGGTGCTTCCTAAATGAATGTGAATGTTTAAATTCTCAATATTGATTCCCTGTTTTGTAAGTGATTGCTGGATAACTTCTAAAGTACCCGAACCTTTTTCACGTAATACGATAGGGATGTTTTGAAAATCGGTTGCTGAAATTAATTTTCGTTTGGCAAAAATGCTTTTTGCCCCGGTAACCGCTACAATTTCATCATCCATGAAATCGTTGTATTGAATATTGCTTTGTGAGGTTTTATTCTCAACAAGAGCCAGATCAATTTCGTGTTCGCTTAATTTCTGTTCCATTTCAATTGAATTTCCATTAAGCATGTAAATCTCAATTTTGGGGTAGCGCTTATAGAAGGCAGCAATTACACGCGGTAATAAATATTGCGAAATGGTTGAACTCGCGCCGATATTGATTATTCCTTTATGTGTATCGTTGAGCCGCTGCAAATCATATTCGAGATTGTTGTAGATTTCACGAATCTCTTTTAAATGACCGTAAGTTATTTCGCCCGCTTTGGTCAGATAAATTTTATTTCCTTTTCTGTCAAACAGGGCAATGTTCAATTTGTTTTCTAACTCTTTGATGTGATTAGTAACCGCCGGTTGGCTAATAAATAATTCTTCTGCAGCCTTTGAAATACTCAGATTCTTTGCAACGGTCATAAAAACTTTATCACGATAATCCATAAAGTATGCCTTTTTTCAAATTTGATGAAACCATAAAAGTAATTATTTCTTCAGGCTATAAAGAAACAATTCCTCCGGGTCTTCGGGTAAAATGATATTACCTTGTTGTTTGAATCCAAGTCTTTGAAGCAATTTCTGCGATGAAAAGTTCCGTGTCATTGTAATTGCATTTACTCTTGTAAATTTCAGATCGTCTAATGCAAATTTTATTAACCTAGTTGCTGCCTCAAAAGCATAGCCTTGCTTTTCGTAGGCTGGAAGAAATGCAAATCCTAGGTCGATTCCATCGAGTCCAGCACGATCAAATAGTCCGCAAGTGCCAATTTTGGTATTATTTGATTTTAGAACAACGGAATAGTTTCCAAAACCTAATTTATTGAGTTGAGGTAACATCATTTTTTCAATATAAGCCTTTGCATCTTCAACTGAGTATACTTTACGATTGCCAATATATTGAAGCCATTTTGGAGTGTTCAATAATTCATAAATAAAGGGTGCATCACCAGTTGATGTTGCATTTAGGATTAGTCGTTCAGTTTCGAATGTTGTGTAAATATGTTTTGAGGTGCTCATTGTTGTATGCAACTTTGTACGAAAATATACAAAAAAAGCGACCCTGTTGAGTCGCTTCGAAATATTTTAAATTTAGAATAATATTTTAATGATTGATGAAGAAATCGCTGAAGCCCATCAAGTAAAGAATGCTATCCAATCCCATGGTTGAAATTGACTGATCTACATTTTCTTTTACTTTTGGTTTGGCATGGAATGCAATTCCAAGGCCTGCTAAATTAAGCATTGGCAAATCATTAGCACCATCGCCAACAGCAATGACTTGTTCGAGATGTAAATTTTCAAGTTGAGCCAATAGTTTTAATAATTCAGCTTTTCTGCTTCCATCAACAATTTCACCTTTGTGTTTCCCGCTTAGTTTGCCGTTTTTAATCTCTAACTCGTTGGCATAAACATAATCAACTCCAAGTCGGTTCTTTAGATAATTTCCAAAGTAGGTAAATCCACCAGAAAGGATGGCAGTTTTAAAACCAAACGATTTTGCCGTCCTTATCAAACGTTCAGCTCCTTCGGTTATCGGAAGGTTTTCTGCAATTTCTTGCATAACCGATTCGTCGAGACCTTCTAACAAGGCAACTCGTTGAATGAAACTTTCGTTGAAATCAATTTCGCCACGCATCGCAGATTCAGTTATTGCACATACCTGATCGCCAACGCCATGTTTTTTTGCTAGTTCATCAATTACCTCGGTTTGGATTAATGTACTGTCCATATCAAAGCATATCAAACGACGAGTTCTGCGGTAAATATTGTCTTCTTGAAAACCGATTTCGATGCCCAATTCACTGGATATTTCCATGAATTTTAACTGAAGGGCAGCCTTGTCTTTTAGAGTTCCCCTTACCGACATTTGCACCGATGAGCGGGTTTGTCCATCTACTTCATTTAAAGGAATCCGTCCGGTGAGTCGAGTAATGTTATCAATGTTTAAACCCTGCTCAGTTATTACTTCTGAAACTTTAGCAATTTGTATTGCACTCATCTTTTTACCAATAATGGTAATGATGAATCTTGCTTTTCCTTGTTGGTTAACCCAATGGGAATAATCTTCAGAAGTAACAGGCTTAAATTTGGCCGAAAGTCCTAATTCGTAGGCGGCAAAAAGTAAATCTTTTAATATTGGAGCCGATTCTTTATTTTCTTTAACCTCAAATAAAATACCTAAGGAAAGAGTATTGTGAATATCAGCCTGCCCGATATCCAAAATATTGGCATCGTATTTTGCTAAAATATTGGTAAGTGTCGAAGTTAATCCAGGTTTATCTTCTCCTGCTATATTCAGCAAGATAATTTCCCTTTTCTGGTTCATTTCAATCGTATTGGTCTGTTATAAACATTAAAAAGCGGCTCCCAATAAACCGCTTTTTGATGATCTTATCTATTTTGTTTTTACTTCAATCCACTTTTTCGCATTCACAAATGCTTCCACCCAAGGGGTTACTTCATCTGTTTTACGTTCTGAAGGATAATATCCCCACTGCCAAGGAAAAATTGCACGCTCTAAATGTGGCATCATTGCTAAATGACGTCCATCGGCTGAGCAAATCGCTGCAGTATCATAATCCGATCCGTTTGGATTGCCCGGATAATTAGAACGGCTATATTTCATTGCGATTTTGTATTGATCTTCGCTTGCTGGTAAGTTGAATTTTCCTTCACCGTGTGCAACCCAAACACCTAACGTTTCCCCTTCAAGGCTATTCAGCATTACTGAATTGTTTGCTTGAATATCAACAGATAAGAAAGATGATTCAAATTTGTGACTTGCATTATGCAACATTTTTGGTTTTTGTTCCATTCCCGGATAAACCAAGTTTAGTTCAACCATTAGCTGGCAGCCATTACAAATACCTAAACTTAAAGTGTCTTCACGTTGATAGAAATTTTCTAAAGCAAGACGTGCTTTTTCGTTGTATTTAAATGCTCCGGCCCAGCCTTTTGCAGAACCCAATACGTCGGAATTAGAGAATCCACCCACGAAAACAATCATGTTTATGTCAGAAAGATCTTCCCGACCACTGATTAAATCTGTCATGTGAATGTCTTTTACATCCATTCCGGCGAGGTACATGCTGTAAGCCATTTCTCGATCACCGTTAACTCCTTTTTCGCGAATAATGGCAGCTTTAACGTTGCTAGGTGTTCTGCGTTTTAAGTCAATTCCAAGGCTAGATGCTAAACCGTCGAATTGTTTGAAATTATAGCTTAGTTCGTTTTTCTTATAGTTTTTGAAACGCTCTAAAGCCAATTCTGCTCCACTCTGTTTGCGATCTAATAAGTATGACGTTTTAAACCAAAGGTCGCGAAGTGATTCTACATCGAATTCAAATGAATCATCGTTGTTTACCACCTGAACTTTGTTCGATGTTGTAGGAGCACCAATCTTTACGTATTGAATATCGTTGTAAGCCAATAAATCTTCAGCAGCTTCATCGGCTTGGAAAATGATTCCCGGATTTTCAGCAAACAATAATTTCAAAGTATCCTCTTCTTCAATTCCTGTTAAGTTTAGATCTAATCCACTTTCGTTATCGGTGAAACAGATTTCTAATAAAGAAGTGATTAAACCACCACCACCAATATCGTGACCACTTTTGATCAACCCTTTTTCAATTGCGTCTTGGAAAGTATTGAATGCATTTACAAAGTAATCGTTATCGGTAACGGTTGGTGTTGCAGTTCCTAATTTATTATTTATTTGAGCAAAAGCACTTCCTCCTAGCTCTTTTGGAGCTTTCGAGAAATCGATATAATACAATGGATAATCGGGAACCAATACCGGTTCAACAATTTTGCGAACATCGGTTACTTCACCAGAAGCTGAAATGATAACTGTTCCAGGCGAGTACACTTTATCGTCGCTATATTTTTGCGTCATCGAGCAAGAATCTTTTCCGGTTGGAATGTTGATGCCCAAAGCACAAGCAAAATCGCTAGCTGCTTTTACTGCATCGTAAATTCTTGCATCTTCTCCTTCGTTATTACAAGGCCACATCCAGTTGGCACTAAGGCTGATGCTTTTAATTTTATCGGCCATTGGTGCCCAAATAATGTTGGTTAAACTTTCGGCAATTGAAAGAATTGAACCATTGGCTGCATCAACCATTGCAGCTGCCGGAGCATGACCAATTGAAGAGGCCAAACCTGCCTTTCCTTGATAATCTAAAGTGAAAACTCCAAGGTTGTTAAGAGGTAATTGTAGTTTACCTGCAGTTTGTTGTTTGGCAATGCGGCCGGTTACCGAACGGTCAACTTTGTTGGTTAACCAATCTTTACAAGCAACATTTTCCAATTGAAGCACTTGCTCTACATAATCGTAGATTTCTTCTTTCGAATATTCAACTTCTGCATATTTTGTATTCAGTTTGGTATCCTTCATGATTGTTTTTGGAGGATTTCCAAACATGTGTTCTAATTTCCAGTTGATTGGTTTTTCACCTGTTGATTCTTTTTCAAAGGTGAATTTCATATCGTTGGTTGTGTCGCCAATTACATAAAGCGGAGCACGTTCGCGATCGGCAATTTTCTGAAGGCTTTCAATATATTCTTCTTTAATAACCAAGCCCATGCGTTCTTGCGACTCGTTTCCAACAATTTCTTTTAATGATAAAGTTGGATCGCCAACAGGTAATTTATCGATGTTGATTTTACCCCCTGTATCTTCTACCAATTCCGACAAACAGTTCAAGTGTCCACCGGCACCGTGATCGTGAATTGAAACAATTGGATTGTTTTCATTTTCGGCTAAAGCACGGATGGCGTTGAATACACGTTTTTGCATTTCGGGGTTAGCACGTTGAACTGCATTCAATTCAATTGAGTTTTTAAATTCACCGGTTGCAACCGATGAAACAGCTCCACCACCCATTCCAATGCGGTAATTATCGCCTCCTAAAAGCACTACTTTTTGATCGGGAGAAGGAACATCTTTCAAGCTATCTTCAGCTTTTCCAAAACCAATTCCTCCGGCCAACATAATTACTTTGTCGTAAGCATATTTTTTATCGTTTTCGAAATGCTCAAAAGTAAGTAAAGAACCGTTGATCAAAGGTTGACCGAACTTGTTACCAAAATCGCTGGCACCATTTGAGGCTTTGATCAGAATTTCTTCAGGAGTTTGATACAACCAAGGACGTTCTTCGGTTGCTTGTTCCCATTTTCGACTTTCTTCGGTACGAGGATAGGAAGTCATATAAACTGCCGTCCCGGCTATCGGAAGTGCACCTTTTCCACCTGCAATTCGGTCGCGAATTTCACCACCTGTTCCGGTTGCTGCACCATTAAATGGCTCAACAGTAGTTGGGAAATTATGCGTTTCAGCTTTCAGAGAGAGTACTGTTTTAATATCTGATACTTTAAAATAGTCTGCTTTATCGTGTGTGGTAGGAGCAAATTGTTCAACTACCGGGCCTTCTGAAAAGGAGCAGTTGTCTTTGTAGGCTGAAACAATTTTATTCGGGTTTTTAGCTGTGGTTTTCTTGATTAATTTGAAGAGAGAAAGCTCTTGCTCAACGCCATCAATAATAAAAGACCCGTTGAAGATTTTATGACGGCAATGTTCGCTGTTTACTTGCGAGAATCCGAATACTTCGCTATCGGTTAACGGACGGCCTAATAATTCGGCAACTGATTCAAGGTACTCCACCTCGGGAGCACTCAATGCCAAACCTTCTTGCTCGTTGTAGGTTTTAATATCTTTGATGTTTACAATCTCTTCAGGCTTACGATCAATGGTAAAAATGGTTTGATCAAGGTTGTTGTATAAATGTTGAAGCATTGGGTCGAAACTTGCTTTTTCGTTTTCAACCTGAATGTACTCTTCAATTCGTACAATTCCTGAAATACCCATATTTTGAGTAATTTCTACAGCATTGGTACTCCAAGGAGTTAACATCTCTTTACGAGGACCAACAAACCAGCCTTTTATGGTTTCGCTGTCAATTTTTGTAACGTCGTCAAATAACCAAACAAGTTTTTGAATGTCCTGATCAGAAATGGATTCCTTTGCATCTACTGCGATTAAATTACCTGCAGGTGCCTGAAAGAATAAGATCATATCGATAAGATTTTCTAGAAATTTATTTTGCTGCAAATATAGTAAAATTGAGTTTTAAAACCCTACCTAAGGAAAGATGCTCTAATAATTTAACTTGAGTAACTTATTCGATATAATTCGCTTTATTTATTCTCCATTATTCTTTTCGAAAATCAGATGTGAGAGGGCATTTCAGATTACCAATTCTGGTTGTTTTTGTCTTTTTACGATAAAGAGTTTGTTAGAATACATTCTCCTCTTTCTTGCAATGTTCTCCCTGTCTCTGGTATATTTTTCCTTGGCTCTGGTAAGCATCATCCCGAGTCTGGTTGCCTTTAGTTCACCTCTGGTATGGTATTACTTGTTTCTGGTAGACATTTCCTCGGCTCTAGCGACTATCTTCACGCCTCTAGCAGCCTCCTCCTCGCCTCTAGTGACCATATTCTCGTCTCAGGTAATATTTCGGTAATGTTCAATAAATTGGGGGATGTCTATGTTTAGGACTACACAAATATTGTTTTTGCCATTGGTTTGGGGGCTTTTACTACCAAAATTCTTGCAATTGAATCGGTTTTGTTGCTAATGCAATGCATAATGTCTTTGGGGCTTTCAATCAGCGTGTCTTGCTCAAATTGAATTGATTCTTCGCCTACTAAAATAGTTGGTTTTCCTTCTAAAACATAAAAGAAAACGTCGACCGGAGTGGCATGCGGTTTTAACGATTCGCCGGGTTGCAAAGTCATGTGCATTACTTGAGCATTATCGTGGTTGTACAGTGCGCAAACCTTTACTTTATGAGGGTTTTCTTTTGGAGCAGCCTCTTTGTAGTTGCTATAAATCATTGCTTTCAGTTTTAATTTGTTACAAAGATTGCGAAAGAGACAAAGGTAAATTGTAACGTATGGTACAACTTTGGGCAATATTTAAATTGGAATGCTATTTTTGTGTGATCATGAAGAGAATACTATTGATATTTTTTGTGCTTGGAGCGCTTGCTTCTTGCTCACCGCAGGCAAAGTTGAAGCGTGATTTTGTGGGAGAGCGTTTGACTGAAGTTTCGAGCAAATATGGTTCGCCTTATCAAACCATTGATTTAGAAAATGGGAATCAGCTGTTGGTATATAAAAAGGAGACAATTATTCGTGCTACAGTCGTTGATTCAGGCCAACATACTTTAGATCCGAGAGTGAGCCCTGGTTACACAAAAGTTGAATTCTTTAAATTTGAAGTCAATCCACAAGGCATGGTTGTGAAAACCTATTACGATCACGACATTGAACGCTAATTAACCTTTTTGCGAATCTCCAGTATTTTATTAGGCTGCAAAATTTCAATGTATTTTCCGTCCATGCTAATGAGGCCTTCATTCTTGAATTTGGTAAAGATACGTGTGGTACTTTCGATCGACATGGCAGCTAATTCGGCCAGTTCTTTCTGCAATAGTTCTAAATCGGACGATTGTTTCTTGTATATTCTATTCAACAAATAAAGCAAAATATCAGCCATTCGACCATAGCTTTGTTTGTGAGCTATGCAGTTAAAGCGACCATAGTTGATGAGTGAGTAAATGTGTATATTGAGTTTTGCAAAACTATAAGCTCGTCCAAATGCGTGCCAAGGAAAATCCGGGTGCTTTAATGTCTAAATCGAGAAAATAGCCAAAAGGAGTTTGAGCAGTTTCAATTTGAGCATTTTGAAGTCGTTTCTGGGCAGCATCGAAAATTTGTTTGGTAAATGCAAAACTGGCTTTCGATTCTGATAAATGTGCAAAAGAATGCAATACAATTTTTGAGCAGTTGTTCTTTCGCAAGGTCCATTTTAAGTGGTTCACCAATTTCTTTTCACGACTAATTAGTGTTTGTTCTTCATCACTTTCTTCTACTTGTATAAAAGCTACCAAACAATCTTCATAAGTTTTTCCTACAGTGACTTCTTCTGCTTCTTCTGTGTTTTTTATTTTGGGCTCATAACTAAAATGAGTGGTATAGATTACTAAAACTTTCATCTTTTGAATTAATGATTTGAAAGCTAAAAATAACAAGAAACGTTCAAAAATACTTTTTTACAAGCATATTTGAACGTTTCAATTAGTGCGTGTGTAGGTGTTTATTATATTGCTTCAAATAATTCCTCGCTTGGTTTACGAACTTTTTGTGAATATTGTGTTTCGTCTTCACTCGATCTGAAACCAACAGCTGCAACAACCGATGCTTCTAATCCTTTTTCATTCAAACCTAAAATTTCATTGAACTGTTCTTTTTCAAATCCTTCCATCGGGCAAGCATCAATTTTTAATTCTGAAGTTGCAGCCAAAAGTGTTGACAATGCAATATAGGTTTGTTTGGATGTCCAAGCATTTAGTTGTGCTTCATCTAATTTGCTAGTGGCTCCAATAATCATTTGTTTGAATCCACCCAACATATCTACTTCAATATTTTTTACATCCGCTGTTAACTTCATGTAATCATCAATTACATTTTCATCAACATTGGTGTAATTACAGAATACAAATAAGTGTGAACTTTCTGTAATTTGTGGTTGGTTCCAAGCAGCAGCACGTAACTTTTCACGAACTTCTGGGTTTTCGATTACCAATACCTTGTAAGCTTGTAATCCGTATGAAGATGCTGAAAGACGCACTGCTTCTTTTATTTTCTCGATATCTTCGTTGCTCACTTTTTTAGCAACATCGAATTTTTTAGTGGCATATCGCCATTGTAAGTTTTTAACTAATTCCATTTCTCTTTATTTTATGTTGTTCTTTTATCTAATTTATAGTACAAAGATAAAGGCTCAAGATATTGTATGCGATGGTATTTTCCTTATAAAAGATGTAAATATCCGATATTGATTAAAAAAAGGCTGCCCAAAAAAAATGAACAGCCTTTAAAGTTATAATTGTGTTGATGTTCTCTTACATCATTCCTGGCATACCGCCACCCATTCCACCTGCTGGCATTGCAGGAGCTGGATTTTCTTCTTTTTCGTCAACTAAAACACATTCAGTTGTTAAGAACATTCCAGCAATTGAAGCTGCATTTTCTAATGCAACGCGGGTAACTTTCTTCGGATCAATTACACCACTTTCGAATAAGTTTTGGTACTCATCGCGACGAGCATTGTAACCAAAGTCGCCTTCGCCTTCTTTTACTTTCTGAACAATTACAGCACCTTCTTTACCAGCATTGGCAACAATCTGGCGTAGTGGTTCTTCTATAGCACGTTTGATAATTTCGATACCTGTTGTTTCGTCTTCGTTTTCGCCTTCTAAACCTTCAAGCGCAGCAATTGCACGGATGTAAGCAATACCTCCACCTGGTACAATTCCTTCTTCAACAGCAGCACGAGTTGCACTTAATGCATCGTCAACGCGGTCTTTTTTCTCTTTCATTTCAACTTCTGAAGCTGCACCAACATAGAGTACTGCAACACCGCCAGCTAATTTAGCCAAACGCTCTTGTAGTTTTTCTTTATCGTAATCTGAAGTAGTTGTTTCGATTTGCTTTTTAATTTGAGCAACACGAGCAGCAATCATTTCTGATTCGCCAGCACCATTTACGATGGTTGAATTTTCTTTATCGATTGTTACTTTTTCAGCTTGACCCAACATTTCAAGAGTCACCTGATCTAGTTTCATTCCTTTTTCTTCGGTAATTACAGTACCACCGGTTAAAATTGCAATGTCTTCCAACATTTCTTTACGGCGATCACCAAATCCTGGCGCTTTAACTGCAGCAACTTTAATCGTTCCTTGTAGTTTGTTTACAACCAATCCGCTCAAGGCTGTTCCGTCGATATCTTCGGCGATAATTACCAAAGGACGACCTGCTTTTGCAGTTGCTTCAAGGGTTGGAATGATATCTTGAATTGAGCTAATTTTTTTGTCGTGAATTAAAATGAAAGGGTTTTCAAGATCTGCTTCCATTTTTTCGGTGTTGGTCACAAAATAAGGAGAGATATATCCTCTGTCGAATTGCATACCTTCAACCACGTCAACGTAAGTGTCGGTTCCTTTGGCTTCTTCAACAGTAATTACACCTTCTTTATTTACTTTTTCCATTGCTTCTGCAATCAACTTACCAATGGTTTCGTCGCCATTTGCAGAAATACGAGCTACTTGCTCAATCTTTTGAAAGTCGTCGCCAACTTGCTCCGAAATATTTCCTAATTCACTTACAACTGAAGCAACTGCTTTGTCGATACCGCGTTTCAAATCCATTGGGTTTGCACCTGCAGTTACGTTTTTCAATCCAACAGTGATAATAGATTGTGCTAAAACAGTTGCAGTTGTTGTTCCGTCACCAGCGTCATCGCCAGTTTTTGAAGCAACTTCTTTTACCATTTGAGCACCCATGTTTTCATATGCATCGGGAAGCTCAATTTCTTTTGCTACCGTTACACCGTCTTTAGTGATGTGTGGTGCACCAAATTTTTTCTCGATGATTACGTTACGGCCTTTAGGACCTAAGGTTACTTTCACTGCATCAGCTAACTGGTCTACACCCTTTTTTAGCAAGTCGCGCGCTTCAATATTGAATTTAATTTCTTTAGCCATTTTTAATTGTCTTTAAATTTTGAATCAGATTAATTGATTAAGCAATGTAAAGTACATCGGTTTGAGACATTAATAAATAGTCTTTTCCGTCGATGTTTAATTCAGTTCCTGCGAACTTTCCGTAAAATACAGTGTCTCCAACTGCAACTTCCATTTTCTCATCTTTTTTATCAGCACCTACTAAAGCGATTTTTCCTTGTTGAGGCTTTTCTTTTGCCGAATCTGGAATAATGATTCCGCTTGCTGTTTTTTCTTCGGCAGCCATTGGTTCTACAAGAATTTTTCCTGCTAGAATTCTACCTTTTAAATCTGACATTTTCTTATTTTTTAGTTGTTATTTTAATAATATCGATGGCATTTAATCACAATTTGTGCCAATTTTGAAACCTGACAAAATGATTTTGCCGGATGAAACATATATGTCTGTGTTGAAGTGTTGTATTGCTGTAATATGCAGTCCGCCAGGGATGTGTGTTCTGAGTGTGTTCGCATGTCAGGCTGGCAGAGGGGCAGTTTGTAGCATAAAAAAAGGCGTCATAACGACGCCTTTTTAAATATTTTTTGTTGAAATTACTCAGCTGGAGTTGCTTCAGTTTCTTCTGTTGCTTCAGTTTCAATTGGAGCAGTTGGGAAATTGATGTCCTGTGTAGGATCAACCGCTTGTTGAACTTGCTCGCTAATGATTGATTGTGCAGCTTCTTCACCACGAGGAATTGCAGCACTTGCAGCAATTGAAAGGAATAATAAAATTCCGGCCAACCACCAAGTTGCTTTCTCGAGGAAATCGGTTGTACGACGAACTCCCATAATTTGATTGTTACTTGAAAAGCTTGATGCTAATCCGCCGCCTTTTGATTCTTGTACCAAAACTACCAATACAAGTAGGATACAAACAATAAATATTAATACAATTGAAAGAATATACATTTTTTTACTCTTTAGACATTAATTGATTGATTTTTTCAATTTGACTGGCAAAGTAAGCATTTTTTTCCGGGAATTTCAAAATTAATTTTTTATAAGAATCAATTGCTTTTTCGTAATGTTTTTGTTGGATGTAAATCTTTGCCAATGTGTCGGTTATAAGCGTATTGCTTACTTCTGTTTTTTGTTCTATTACTGTCTTTGTCTTTTTTTCTTGTTGGTTGATTTTGGGTTTTATGCTTGGGCTCGATTCAATAAACTTATCGATCAATTCGGTTCTTTTGTCTTTCTTCTCGAAATCAACTTCTTTTTCAATTTCTTTTTTCTCCTCTAATTTGTATTCGCTTGTTTGAAGATTTAAGTTGAACGGAAGGCTATCTTCAAATGAATTAGGATCTATCGGAAGTAGCTCAAATTCATCTTTTTTCTGTTTTACTGGTTGAATTAAAAGTTGGTATAGTTGTTTTCGATTCCCAATATAAATTGCATGTTTTTTTAGCTCCGCATCAAATTTGTAGCTGTTAATATTATGCAAGTTTTTTAAATATAAGGTTCGAGCTGTTTGAAAGTAAGGAAAATCATCAATCAACTCTTTTAGTGGCAAAAGGGTTGTTTCATCCAATAGTTCGGGATGTTTTAAATATTGTACGATTTTTTCTTTCATATAAATTTGGCTACAAAGTTAATCTAACACAATGATTAACAAACGCTAATTCGGAATTCTTAACTTGAAAGTAACTTACCAGTTGGCGACTGATTTATTGAAAATATCTTCGATCATTTCATCTAATATCACATCGATTAAGTCGTCTTCTACATCACTTAAATTTTGTGATGTTTCGAAATCGGCATAGGAAGAGAACTCAGTTTCAAAGTCGTTTTCATGGTTTTTATTGTTGGTGAACTTCACTTTAATTTTTATCGTTAATCTACTTTGTGCTGCAATGTCCTGACTTTGAATGGCCATTGGTTTTATATCAAACCCAATAATTGATCCTTCAAATTCGAGATCACCATTTTTATCTACCGATTTCAAATTGGTTTGTCGGTTAAATTTCATTTTCAGTTCGTAAACCAAATCATCGCTCAGCGTTGGATTTACATTCCCGGCACGGTTTGGAAAATCGTAAACACAAAAGGTTTTTATATCGGGAGTGATAGTGGCCGATGATAGCGAATAACTTACAGTACATGCGGCTGCACTCACCAAAACAAATGTAAATAGTAAGAAGTTTTTAATCTTTTTCATAAAGATCGAATCAAATTGTCGTTAATTAATTTTGTACTCTTTTATTTTACGGTACAATGTTCTTTCTGAGATTCCAAGCTCTTGCGATGCATATTTTCGTTTGCCATTATGCTTTTCTAGCGCTTTCAAAATCAATTCTTTTTCTTTTTCTTCCAAGGATAAAGATTCCTCTACATATTCTTCGGTATCTTGTATATCGATGTCAGCTTTTGAGCTTGGAGTTGGCTGATTTAAACCTGCAACATCTGGTTTATAAGGTACTGGAAGGTTTTCTGCGTCCTCTTCGCCATCGTGATAAAGTTTGTGAATAATATGCGCATTGTTATCGTGAACAGTTGTATTTAAATTGCCTTCCTGCATCAAATCAGCAACAAGTTTTTTTAATTCGCCCATGTCCTTTTTCATATCGAAAAGCACCTTGTATAGGATTTCTCGCTCAGAGGCAAAGGAATTTTCTTCTTCTCTTTTGTACAAAGCTGGAAGGTTATGCTCGTTGAAATGTGGCAAGTAACTTTTTATTATTGCCGCATCAATTTTACGATCTTTTTCGATAATTGAAATTTGCTCAGTTATGTTTTTTAGTTGTCGAATATTTCCGGGCCATCTGAATACTTCTAATATGTGTTTGGCTTCATCGTCCAAACGAATTCCCGGCATTCTGTATTTTTCTGCAAAGTCGTAGGCAAATTTTCGAAACAACAAATGAATATCTTCTTTACGATCTCTCAATGGTGGCACCATTACCGGCACAGTATTTAGTCGATAATACAAGTCTTCGCGGAATTTTCCTTCGCTTATAGCTTTTGGAATATCGAGATTGGTAGCGGCTACCACGCGAACATTTGTTTTTTGATTTTTTGATGAACCAACCCGAATAAATTCGCCAGCTTCTAAAACGCGTAGTAATCGAACTTGAGTTGACAATGGAAGTTCTCCAACTTCATCTAAAAAGATCGTGCCCCCATCGGCAACTTCAAAATAGCCTTTTCGATCGGAAAGCGCTCCTGTAAAAGCTCCTTTTTCGTGACCAAAGAGTTCCGAGTCTATCGTTCCTTCTGGTATCGCACCACAGTTTACGGCAATGTATTTCCCGTGTTTTCGAGAAGAAAATTGATGAATGATTTGTGGAAACGTTTCTTTACCAACTCCACTTTCACCAGTTACCAACACCGACATATCGGTAGGTGCAACTTGCATTGCAACCTCTATTGCACGATTTAAGCCGGGCGAGTTACCAATAATTCCAAAGCGTTGTTTGATATCTTGAAGTTCAATCATTGATCTATTTTTAATAGTATGCTATTTTTTCAGTATATACTGACAAAGTTACAATTATAACAGAATTAATAGAATGTAAAAAAGTTAAAAAAATTGAATACTTGCCTTTGTTATTGTGATTTTGTATTTCGTTGATCAGAATCGATCATTATTCGCAATTGTTACTCCTTTCTTCGAAAAAGTAATATTAAATCATAATTTTGAACGTTACTTTTGAAAAGTAATTATAAATCAACAAAGAAACTCAGTTAATCAATAGTATTAAAAGATTAATGAATTTTGGAATTATCTTTAGCATAAAAAAATCAAATAGATGAAATCGCTTGTTATTATTCCTGCTCGATATGCTTCAACACGTTTTCCTGGTAAACCATTGGTTGAAATTAATGGAAAACCAATGGTACAGCATGTTTACGAACGAGCAAAAAAAGTAGTTCAAGATGTGTATGTTGCAACCGATGACGAGCGAATTGCAAAAGCTGTTTCTAATTTTGGGGGAAAGTTTGTGATGACCTCAGCAATACATCCAAGTGGAACCGATCGATGTGCTGAGGCATTGTCAAAAATCGAAGGGGAATTCGACTTGGTTGTCAACGTGCAAGGCGATGAACCGTTTTTAGATCCTAATCAGATTGAGAAAATAATTGAATGTTTTAACGATGCAGAAACGCAAATTGCGACCCTCATAACCCCGATCAAAAAAAGCGAAATTCTTTTTGATTCGAACAAAGTAAAGGTGGTGTGCAATCAAAACAATTTTGCACTTTATTTTAGTCGGAATCCAATCCCATTTCAACGCGATACTGCTCAAGAAGATTGGCTTGGACAGCACGATTATTATTTGCATCTTGGAATTTACGGTTTTAAGCAGTCGGTTTTAAAACAAGTAGCAAACTTTGAAAGTACACCATTAGAGCAAATGGAAAAACTAGAGCAACTGAGATGGTTAGAGCATGGTTTGAAAATAAAAACGGCAGTCACAAACCAACATAATTTCGGGATTGATACGCCCGAAGATTTGAGGAAACTTTAATAGGTTCTTTAAATATAAATTGTGAAACGATTTGTCAACCTCTTGTGACAATCGCTCCACCACGCAAATCGAAATTTTAATTTATTTTAGCAACAAATTGAATAGATTAGAAAAATGATGAAGAGAAAATTTAGAAAATTATTACAATGGACTTTAACAGCGGTAGTTATTGTGGCTGTTACTTCATGTGGTTCTATTAAAAAGGCAGAACCAGTTTATAATAACAATTTAGTAGAGCAACGTGCAGATCCATGGGTCTTTAAAGATGATGATGGAACCTACTATTTTATTGCAACTGCACCAGAATACGACCGCATCGAAATCAGAAAATCAGAAACCATTAATGGTTTAAGTGATGCGGAAGCAAAAGTTGTTTGGCGTAAACATCCAACTGGAGTCATGGGACACCATATTTGGGCTCCTGAGTTACATAAGGTTGATGGAAAATGGTACATCTATTTTGCCGCAGGTGAGGCCGAAAATATTTGGAATATTCGTATGTGGGTATTGTCAAACGATGCCAATGATCCGATGACTGGTGAATGGAAAGAAGAAGGGCGTATTATGACTCAACGCGAATCTTTCTCCTTAGATGCAACGTCATTTGAACACAAAGGCAAACGCTACTTAATTTGGGCACAAAGTGTTCGTCAAGGCGATAACACAGCTTTGGTAATGTCAGAAATGGAATCTCCAACAAAATTAACCGGGCCTGAAATTGTAATTACTTATCCCGATTTACCTTGGGAGCGTGTTGGTTACAATGTGAACGAAGGACCTTCAGTAATTAAGAAGAATGGAAAAATTTTCGTTTCGTATTCTGCAAGTGCAACCGATCACAATTATTGTGTAGGTTTATTGTGGGCCGATGAAGATGCCGATTTGATGGATCCAAAATCGTGGAATAAATCAGAAGAACCAGTTTTCTCAACAAATGAAGAATTAAAACGATTTGGTCCCGGACATAGTTGTTTTACGGTTGCCGAAGATGGAAAAACCGATGTTTTAATTTATCATGCGCGTGATTATAAGGAATTGAAAGGTTCTCCTTTATCAGATCCAAACAGACATACTAGAGCTCGCGTTCTTCATTGGACTGAGGATGGTTTTCCTGATTTTGGACAAGAGATTGCCGACTAAATTTTTACTGAAATATATTTTAAAAAAGGAGACTGTGAATTCAGCCTCCTTTTTTATTTTAATTATAAAATAGAATCCATCAATTCTTGGTTTTATTTCTCATTTGATTTTGTAAATTGCTTGAAACTTTACAGAAATGGGTAAACTAAAAATTATAGAGAATGACCAATGGCTTTCACCTTTTGAACCGATTTTCGAAAATTGGGAAAAAGCATTCAATGCAAAGGAAGAGGAATTAGCAGGGGCGAACACTCTAAGGTCGTTCGCACAAGGAGATAAATATTTCGGACTACATAAAAAAGTTAAAAATTGGGTGATCCGCGACTGGGCTCCGAATGCTACAAAAATATTTTTAATAGGAACGTTTAATAATTGGCATGAACATGCCGATTACGAGTTACAATCGTTAAACAATGGTAACTGGGAGTTGGAGTTGCCCGGTTCATCTTTAAAGCATGAAGACTTGTATGCTTTTTCAATACATTGGGAAGGCGGACAGGGAAAACGAATCCCTGCATGGGCACAACGAGTTGTTCAGGATGAAGAAACAAAAGTGTTTAATGCGCAGGTTTGGAATCCGGCTGAAAAATTCAAATGGACTCAAAAGCGTTTTAAACCAACAAAAGAAGCACCGCTAATTTATGAAGCCCATATTGGAATGGCAGGAGAAGAGGAACACGTTCATACTTTCAATGAATTCCGTGAACAAATGTTACCTCGTATTAAATCTCTTGGCTACAATGTCATTCAGTTAATGGCAATCCCTGAGCATCCTTATTATGGAAGTTTTGGGTATCATGTTTCAAGTTTCTTTGCTGTTTCCTCGCGTTTTGGTACCCCCGAAGAATTAAAAATGTTGATTCAGGAAGCCCATGATATGGGAATTGCTGTAATTATGGATTTAATTCATTCGCATGCGGTTAAAAACGAGGTTGAAGGATTAGGGAATTATGATGGTACTCGTTATCAATTTTTTCACGATGGCCCGAAAGGCGCTCATCCCGCTTGGGATTCTTACTGTTTTAATTATGCGAAGAATGAGGTATTACATTTCTTGCTTTCAAATATCCGCTTCTGGTTAGAAGAATACAATTTTGATGGATTTCGTTTCGATGGCGTAACTAGCATGTTATATTTCGATCATGGTTTGAACAAAGCTTTTTCAAAATACGATGATTACTTTTCTGAGAATACCGATTTAGATGCAGTTGTGTATTTTAAATTGGCCAATAAGCTAATTCATTCGATAAAAAAATCAGCATTGTCGGTTGCTGAAGATATGAGCGGTATGCCGGGTTTGGCAGTTCCTGTAAAAGAAGGTGGTCTTGGTTTTGATTTTCGAATGTCGATGGGAGTTCCTGATTATTGGATCAAAATGATCAAAGAAAGAAGAGATCACGAATGGGAGGTTGGCGACATTTTTTACCAAATGACGGCGCATCGAATGGATGAAAAAGTGGTGAATTATGCCGAAAGTCACGATCAGGCTTTAGTGGGAGATAAAACCATTATATTTCGCTTGATCGACAAGGAGATGTATTTTAGTATGCGCAAAGATCAGCCCAATTTAATTGTGGACCGTGGAATGGCATTGCATAAAATGATTCGATTGATCACTGCTTCAACGGCAGGTGGAGCTTACCTTAATTTTATGGGCAATGAATTTGGCCATCCCGAATGGATTGATTTCCCGCGCGAAGGAAATAATTGGTCGTTTAAGCATGCCCGACGCATGTGGAGTATTGCCGACAATAAAGACTTGAAGTATCATTGGTTGAGTGATTTCGATCGTGAAATGATTCAGTTGATTAAAAAGAAAGACCTTTTGGCAATTCCCGAAATTTGGAAAATTTGGGAGAACAAGGAAGACCAGGTATTGGCCTATACCAGAGGCGATTTAATGTTTGTTTATAACTTTAACCCAAGCCAATCGTTCTATGGATTTGGTATTCCTTACGAAAAATCAAAGTTCAAAATTGTATTGAATAGCGATTCAAAAGTATTTGGCGGAAACCAGTTGGTCGATGAAAGTATCCCTTATCATACCATTCCGTTGGGGGAAAACAATCAACACTATTTGCGACTTTATTTACCGGCCCGAAGTGTTTTAGTTTTGGAAAAACAATAATTGTTTGATTTTAAAGTGAGAATGTTCGATTTTCATAATGCCTTATCTGATATAAGTTTGGTTTTAAGCTACGCTTATGGTGCTACAATTGTATTCATTATAATTCTGATTATCATCGGAAATAAAAGTCCGTTTAAATCAATTAGTTGGATTACAGTTGTAAGTCTCTTACCAATAATTGGGATCGTTTTTTATTTCTTTTTTGGGCAACAGTATCAAAAGAAAATTCGCTACAATAAAAAAGAGGCACGATATCGGAAACGAATGAACCAATTAACCGAAGATCAAATCAAGGAACTTTCAAATGTTGATTTGCTTGATTTAGATCCTGAACTTGTTGATAAGCGCGACATCATGACCTTGCTACTGCGAAATGACCGTGCGTTTATTAGCAGGAACAAAACTGTAAAAATTCTGAATAACGGAGCAGAAACTTTCGACGATATTAAAGCTGAAATTAAGAAGGCAAAAGAGCATATTCATTTGGAGTTTTACATTTTGAAATTTGACAAAATTGGAACCGAAATTTTCGAATTGCTAAAAGAAAAGGCGCAAGAAGGTGTTGAAGTTCGAATTATTTATGATAGTGTTGGAAGCTATTATTTATCACCGCAAAAGGTGCGGCATTACCGTAATGCAGGGATTCAACTGCAAAGCTTCCAGAAAGTATTCTTTCCATTTCTTTCGTCGAAAGTAAATTATCGAAATCATCGAAAATTGGTAATTATCGATGGGGAGGTTGGTTATACCGGAGGGTTGAATATTGCTGATCGTTACTTAGAAACTTCAGAAAAAAAGTATTGGCGCGATACATTTGTGAAGATCGTTGGGCCGGCAGTTTCGTCGATGCAATTGATTTTCATGAATGATTGGTTTTATGTTTCGAAAGAACAAATATTTCATCAAAAATACTTTAAGGAGAATACTTCCTACGCTAAAAATTTAACTCAAATTATCTCCAGTGGTCCCGATTCAAATTGGAATACCATATCTCAGTTTTATTTTAGTGCAATCACTTCAAGTCGAAAGTATATTTACATCACAACCCCATATTTTATTCCGAATGATGAAATTGCTTTTGCCTTGAAAGCAGCCTCGCTTCGAGGAATTGATGTTCGGATTCTGTTGCCTCAAAAATCGGATACACTTTTCTCGCATCTGAGTGGGCAATCGTACTTTAAAGAAATGTTGAAAGCAGGTGTGAAAATCTATTTTTATCAAAAAGGTTTTTGTCACCATAAAGTAATAATTTCCGATGATGTTTTGTGTTCGGTTGGTTCTGCTAACTTTGATTACCGCAGTTTGGAAACCAATTTTGAAGTGAGTGCTGTGTTTTACGACCAAACGATTAACCGTAAACTTCAGCGCGAATTTAAGAGTGATTTGAAAGATTCGGTATTACTTAGTTACAGTACATGGCAAAAACGACCGTGGTACCTGAAATTTTTAGCTTCGCTAGCTCGGTTGTTTGCTCCACTTTTCTAGTTTTTATACTCGCCGAAATATCAGGACTTTACATGCGAGCAATAAATAAATATTAAATCGCAACCTTTCATTTCTTAAATGTCATAAATGATGATTGATTCCTCTATTTTCGCTGGCGAAAAATTAAAATCAATTAATTCAGAAATTTATGACTAATTCAGCAAATCAAACTGCTAATCCAGCGCCACTGGGCTTGGCTTCTTTCGGAATGACCACCATTCTTCTAAATTTACATAACGCCGGATTATTTGGAATGGACACCATGATTTTATCGATGGGTATTTTTATGGGTGGAATCCTTCAGGTAATTGCGGGGGTAATGGAATGGAAGAAAAATAATCAATTCGGAATGATGGCCTTTTCATCGTATGGCGCATTTTGGTTGTCGTTGGTATTTATAATTATTGGCCCAAAATTAGGATTAGGTGAGGCTCCTTCGTCTACTGCAATGGGTAGTTATTTAACTTTATGGGGTTTGTATTCTTTTTGTTTCTTTTTAATTACTTTAAAGAAAAACATGATTTCAAAGTTAGTTTTTTCAACCTTAGTTGTATTGTTTGCTTTGTTGGCAATTGCTGATTTTACTGAAAATTCTACTTTGAAAATGATTGCGGGGATAGAAGGAATTTTGTGTGGATTATTAGCATTGTATGATGCAATGGCACAGATTTTTGAAAAAGAAATGGGACGCAAAGTGCTTCCTGTTTGATATTTATATAAATATTGTAAAAAACCGTCTTACTGAAGGTAGGACGGTTTTTTTGTTTTAAAATTTAATGAATGTGAATTTCTTTTACTTCTGAAGATCCTCTCGGATATCTTATGTTTTCAACCATTTCTTGCACATCGTCAGGTGCTGGTTTCGTTAATCGTGAAACAACAATGGAAACAATGAAGTTGATGAACATTCCAAAAGTTCCGATACCTTCAGGTGAAATTCCGAACCACCAACCTTCGGGTTTTCCAATTCCACCCAGTTGAGGTTTGAAATATACGATGTAGGAGATTGTAAATAATATCCCAACGATCATTCCACTGATTGCTCCTTCTTTATTCATTCTTTTGTCAAAAATTCCCAAAATTATTGCTGGAAAAAACGAGGACGCAGCCAATCCAAAGGCAAGTGCGACGACTTCTGCCACAAAACCCGGTGGGTTTAAACCTGCTAAACCAGCAGCAAAAACAGCAACAGCAATACTAATTCGTGCTGCCCACAATTCGTTTTTTTCTGAGATGTTGGGTTTTAAATATTTCTTAAGTAAATCGTGTGATATAGAAGTGGAAATAACAAGCAAGAGTCCTGCTGCTGTTGATAGTGCAGCTGCCAAACCACCCGCAACCACCAATGCAATTACCCACTCGGGTAGATCTGCCATTTCAGGATTTGCCAATACAATAATATCACGGTCAACGGTTAATTCGTTTTTGCTTTCATCTGCAACATATTGAATTTTTCCATCTTTATTTTTATCTGTAAAACTTAAAAGTCCTGTATTTTCCCAGTTATGAAACCATTGGGGAACTTCGGTATATTCTTTTTCTGAAACACTGTTGATTAGGTTGGTTCGGGCAAAAACAGCAACGGTTGGAGCTGTTGTGTATAAAATTGCAATAAATAGCAATGCCCATCCGGCTGAAATCCTTGCATCTTTTACTTTCGGAACAGTAAAAAATCGAACAATAACATGTGGCAATCCGGCTGTCCCGAACATCAATGCCGCAGTAATAAAGAACATGTTCACCAAATTGCCTTTGTTCACTTTGGTATATTCGTTAAAACCTAAATCAACCGATATTTGATTGATCTTATCTAATAAATAAACTCCATCTAATGTTTTCCCTCCGAGGCCCAGTTGAGGAATTGGGTTTCCTGTAATTTTTAGCGAGATGAATATTGCGGGAACGGTAAACGCAAAGATAAGCACGCAAAATTGGGCAATTTGAGTGTTGGTAATTCCTTTCATTCCACCTAAAACGGCATAAATAAATACAATCCCAATTCCGATTAAGACTCCTGTTTCGAAGGGAACATCTAAAAATCGAGCGAAAGCAATTCCAACGCCCTTCATTTGACCAACTACATAGGTAAATGAAACAAACAATGCGCAAATGAGCCCCACCAATCTTGCATTTTTCGAATAATATCTTTCACCAATAAAATCGGGAACGGTGTATTTTCCAAATTTCCGAAGGTAGGGGGCAAGCAGTAATGCTAGGAGAACATAACCACCTGTCCAGCCCATTAAATACTGCGATCCTCCATAACCCATGAATGAAATAAGACCTGCCATGGATAAAAACGATGCTGCCGACATCCAGTCTGCAGCAGTGGCCATACCGTTTGCAATTGGGTGAATTCCACCCCCGGCAACATAAAATTCTTTGGTAGAACTAGCTTTTGAAATCGTGGCAATAACTATATAAAGAACGAAAGTAACGCCAACGATAATGTAAGTTAATAACTGATCTGTCATAATGCTTATTTTTCGTTAACGTCAAATTTTTTGTCGAGCTTATTCATTAGGTATACATACACAAAAATGAGAATTACGAATATGTAGATGGAACCCTGTTGTGCAAACCAGAAACCAAGCGGGTATCCGCCAAGTTTAAATGCATTCAATTGGTCGGCAAACAGTATGCCTGCTCCAAAAGAAACGATAAACCAAATGCTAAGTAGCCATGCTAAATATTTTAGGTTTTGTGCCCAATACTTCTTTTTAGATTGATCCATAAATTAAAGGGTATTTTTAGTTAGACTTTAATAAAGGACAAAAAAGTATGATATTTAGACAGCCAAATGTTTTTTACAGCATGTTTTGCTAATTCTGGCTATTTTATTTGAATATCAGTGTTAATTCAAAAGGCTGAGTTAAAACATAAGAATAAAATCTTCAAAAGTTTAAGAGCTTTAAATTTTGAGATTTTCTAGGAGTGTAAGATAGGTAGCAACACCATTTCTTATTTCTGAAAGGTAAATATATTCATCGGCGGTGTGAGAACGCGCAGAATCACCTGGTCCAATTTTAACAGAAGTAAAATCGATTAAAGATTGATCACTTAAGGTTGGAGATCCATAACAATTAATCGCCAAAGATTTTGCTCGCTGCACCAAAGGATGATTCTCAGGAATCCCTGATGAGTTTAAACGAAGCGAACGAGGTTTTACTTCAGCATCAATTAAATCATCAATAATGCTTGCAATTTCAGCATTGGTATAACACTCATTGGTACGCACATCGATGGTAAATTTACATTCGTCGGGAACCACATTGTGTTGCGAACCTGATTCAATAATTGTAACGGTCATTTTTACTTCGCCAAGCAAATTCGAAACCTTTTCAAACTTGTAATTTTTAATTTTTTCAATGTCTTTTAATGCCAAATAAATTGAATTAATTCCTTCATTTCTGGCTGCGTGTCCAGCTTTTCCTTTGGCAAAACAATCAATAACAACTAATCCTTTTTCGGCAATTGCCAATTCCATTTTGGTTGGTTCTCCAATAATTGCCAGATCCACCTTTCCGAATTTATTTTTTGCAATGGCCATACCATTTTTACCAGAGCTTTCTTCCTCGGCTGTTGCTGCAAATATCAGATTAAAAGGAAGCTCTTTTTGGTCGTAAAAATGTAAAAAAGTACCTAAAAGTGATACGAGCGGTCCTCCGGCGTCGTTGCTTCCCAATCCGATGAGTTTGTCGTTTTCGATGCATGCACCAAATGGATCGTAGGTGTAATTGCTCGATGGTTTTACGGTGTCGATATGAGAATCGAATAAAATTGTAGGTTTCTCTTCGCTCCAATATTTATTTTTACACCAAGTGTTGTTGATGAGTGTTTCGTATGGAATGTTTTTAGAATCGAGGAAGTTGCGTACAACTTTAGCAGCATCATCCTCTTCACGTGATAATGACGGTGTTTTTATTAATTGAACTAACAATTGAATAACGCTTTCAATGATTTCCTGATTCACATTCATATACTTACTGTTTAAAGCGTAAAGATAAAAATTATCGATTAAGACATTGAATGAAATTGTATTGTTGGTAAAAAGAAGAAATAAAAAAGCCACTCGCTTGAGTGGCTTCATTTTATTTTATATTAATTGGGTTGTCGACTTTCGTTTTCAGAATTGCTAATTCTAGCACATCGGATATGTTTTCAACATAATTAAATTTCAGTCCTGAAATATACTTTTCATTGATTTCCTCAATGTCCTTAAGGTTGTCTTTTGAAAGAATAATTTCTTTAATTCCAGCTCTTTTTGCTGCTAAAATCTTTTCTTTAATTCCTCCAACCGGAAGCACTTTTCCACGAAGCGTTATTTCACCAGTCATGGCAATGTTTCGTTTTACCTTACGCTGAGTAAATACCGATGCCAGCGAGGTAACCATGGTAACACCTGCCGAAGGGCCATCCTTTGGAATTGCTCCCTCGGGAACGTGTACATGAATGTTCCAATTGTTGAAAACTTCGGGTTTTATGCTTAATTCTTCAGAATGTGCTTTCAGGTATTCAAGTGCCAGCATTGCCGACTCTTTCATAACGTTTCCTAAATTACCGGTTAAGGTAAGTTGACCTTTACCTTTACTTACGCTTGATTCAACATACAGAATTTCACCACCAACGGCAGTCCAAGCTAATCCGGTTACTACACCAGCATAGTTGTTGCCTTGATATTTTTCTTTGCTGAAACGAGGAGTTCCTAAGTAAACTTTAATTGCATCGATATCTATTTTAGGCTCAATGGTTTCCTCAAAAGCTATTTTCTTAGCAATTCGACGAACGAGTTTTGCTAACTGTTTGTCAAGCTCACGAACACCTGATTCGCGTGTGTAGTTGTCGATAATGAACTCTAAACCACTTTTGCTAACTTCAATCTTACGGTCGTTTAAACCATGATTCTTCAACTGTTTTGGAAACAAGTGTTGTTTTGCGATTTCAACTTTTTCCTCAACCAGATATCCCGAAACTTCAATCAATTCCATTCGGTCGCGCAAAGGAGCACTAATGGTACTAAGGGTGTTTGCAGTTGCTATGAACATTACATTCGACAAGTCGTATTCTACTTCCAAGTAATTATCGTGGAAGTTTTCATTTTGTTCCGGATCTAAAACTTCGAGTAAAGCCGAAGCCGGATCGCCATGAAAATCTTGTGAAACCTTATCGATCTCGTCAAGTACAAAAACAGGATTCGAAGATTTTGCTTTTTTCAAATTCTGAACAATTCGTCCGGGCATCGCTCCAATATAGGTTTTTCGATGTCCTCTTATCTCAGATTCATCGTGAACACCACCTAAACTCATGCGAACGTATTTTCGTCCTAGCGATTCAGCAATTGATTTTCCTAATGATGTTTTTCCAACTCCCGGAGGACCGTACAAGCATATAATTGGCGACTTCATGTCGTTCTTTAATTTAAGAACAGCCAAATGTTCTAGAATTCGTTCTTTCACTTTTTCCATACCATAGTGTTCGCTATCGAGCACAGTTTCGGCATGTTTCATGTCAAAGTTATCTTCAGAATATTCTCCCCAAGGTAAATCCAATAAAGTTTGAACATATGAAAGCTGAATCGAATATTCTCCGGCGGCCGGATTCATTCGAGCGAGTTTATCAGTTTCTTTTTCAAAAACATCGGCTACTTCTTGCGACCACTTTTTCTCTTTTGCTTTTTCTTTCAGCTCAGCAATTTCTTTTTCAATAGGATTTCCACCCAATTCATCCTGGATGGTCTTCATTTGCTGTTGCAAAAGATATTCGCGTTGTTGCTGGTCAATATCTGTTTTTACTTTGGTTTGAATGTCTTTCTTTAATTCAACCAATTGTAATTCGCGCACCAAATAAGTAATGGCTTGTAAACCGCGTTCACGAATTTCATTAATTTTAAGTAAACCCTGTTTTTCGGTTACTTTAATATTGGCATTTGCGCTTACAAAATTGATTAAGAATTCAGGATTCTCGATATTTCGAACCGCAAAAGTTGCTTCGGGTGGTGTATTGCTTGAATTTTTGGCAATTTTAATTGCGATGTCTTTTAAGGACTCAACAATTGCTTCGAATTCAGGCGTACTTTCCGTAGGCTTTTCATCGTGAAGTACTTGTATATTTGCTTTTATATACGGAGCCATTTCGGTAATGTGCTCCATTTTAAACCGCTTTTTACCTTGAATAATTACTGAGGTATTTCCATCGGGCATTTCTAAAATTTTTAGAATTTTAGCGATGGTTCCAACTTTGTACATATCCTCGAATTGAGGTTCATCAACATCTTGATCTTTTTGAGCAACGGTGCCCAAGTAACCATTGTTTTGATAAACTTCACGAATCAATTTCAATGATTTCGGTCTGCCAACCGAGATTGGAAAAATTACCCCAGGAAATAAAACGGTATTTCGAAGCGGTAAAATTGGCAGTTCACTTGGCATGTCGTCCAAAACCATTTCGTCGTCATCGCCATCGGCAATGATTGGAATAAATTCTGAATCGTCGTCTGCTAAGCCACCAAAAACAAAGCCTTTGGAATTTTTAATATTTTGGTTAGACATAAATATTCTTCTTTTTTTTCAATTATGACAAACTGTCTACTGATACTAACAAATAATCTTTTGCTTAGTTTGTCAATACCTATGCCAAAAATGAATGAATTATTTTCTTACCAGATTTATGTAAGAATAGTTGAAATTGTTTTTTTCGTCGAAAAAGTCTTCTCTGCTTTCTTCCGACCACTCTGTATAATCTATTTGGGGAAAATATACATCGGCATCAAAATCTTTGTGTACCAATGTTAAATATAGTTTTCCGGCAAGTGGATAGAATTGTTTGTAGATCATTCCGCCTCCAATAATAAAGGCTTCTTGTTCATCTTTAACCAAATCAATTGCAGCTTCTATAGATGATGCCATTTCGCAGCCTTCTAAACATTCGTCTTTGCTATCAGAAATCACAATATGGCGGCGATTTGGAAGTGGCCATTTTGGTAATGAAAGCAAAGTGTTTCTTCCCATAATTATGGTTTTTCCTGTGGTGATTTCTTTGAAATGTTTTAGGTCATTTGGAAGATGAAAAAGCAAGTCGTTGTTCTTTCCAATTGCAAAATTTTGAGCTATTGCTACGATGATTGAAATATTTTTATGGATCATGGCGAATGATTTTTTCAGTAAAATACTAATGAAAATTAAACCGCAACTTTCCCTTTAATATGTGGGTGTGCTTGGTAATTTTCAAGTTTGAAATCGTCGTATTTAAAATCGAAAATACTTTTTACTTCTGGATTAATAACCATTCTCGGAAGCGGGTAAGGTTCGCGTTCTAATTGCGTTTTTACCTGCTCGATATGGTTCGAGTAGATATGTGTATCGCCAAGTGTGTGTACAAAATCGCCAGGTTCTAAGCCGGTAACCTTAGCCATCATCATTGTAAGTAAAGCATACGAAGCAATATTAAATGGAACACCCAAAAACGAATCGGCACTACGTTGATACAATTGGCAAGAAAGTTTTCCATCGGCAACATAGAACTGGAAAAAAGCATGACACGGAGGTAGGTTCATATTATCGAGGTCGCCCACATTCCATGCACTAACGATGATTCTTCTTGAATCGGGATTATTTTTAATTGCCTCGACAGCTTGTGTTATTTGGTCGATGTTTCCTCCTTTGTAATCGGGCCACGAACGCCATTGGTAACCATAGATATGTCCTAAATTACCATCTTTGTCAGCCCATTCGTTCCATATTCGAACCCCATTTTCTTGAAGGTATTTTGTATTCGTATCGCCATTTAGAAACCATAAAAGTTCGTGTATAATTGATTTTAGATGAAGCTTTTTAGTTGTCACTAAAGGAAATCCTTCTTGTAAATTAAATCTCATTTGGTAACCAAATACAGAAACCGTTCCTGTTCCGGTACGATCCTCTTTTGTAACTCCACATTCTAAAATATGGCTTAGTAACTCTTGATATTGCTTCATTCAATTAAAACTGTTTTGTGTTCTGATTTTCTATAGTTTACGATAAAGAACGATATTATTCACTAAATGTTGAAGATAAAAACATGGTTTGTAACACGATTTCTAACCCATAATCATTCCAATGATAGTTGCAGATAGGAGCGATGCTAATGTTCCAGCAATTAATGCTTTCATTCCAAACCGTGAGAGCAAAGTTCTTTTAGAGGGAACTAGTGCTCCAATTCCACCAATTTGTATTCCAATTGATGCAAAATTAGCAAATCCACAAAGAATATAGGTCGCCATTATTATCGATTTTGTACTTGAGAAAGCTCCTGATTCTTTTAAGTCGGCTAAACTGATGTAGCCAATAAATTCTGTCATTATTAATTTCTCACCTAAGAGTCGACCAACTAAGGTGATGTCTTCCATTGGAACTCCTATAAGCCACATTACCGGGGCAAAAATGTAGCCCAACAAAAATTGTAATGACAGCTCATCATAGCGCCCATTAGTCATCAAGGCAATTTTTTCATTGATGTCTCCAATCATTCCAACTTTTCCGATTAGGTAGTTGAAAAATGCAATGAACGCAATAAATGCAAGTAACATACCTGCCACATTTACTGCTAATTTGATTCCTTCAGAAGTTCCTGTTGTAATTGCTTCCAGCGGATTGTCGCCAAATTTTTCTTTATTAACTTCAACCTCTTTGTTTATTTTGGTGGTTGGAGGTACCAATATTTTTGAGAAGATTATAGCTCCCGGCGCTGCCATTACCGAAGCAGTAAGCAGATGTTTTGCAAACTCGAGCCGCAACACCGGATCGTCGCCACCAAGCATGGCAATGTAGGCGGCGAGCACTCCACCGGCCAAAGTTGCCATTCCTCCCGACATGACCAGTAGTATTTCGGAATCGGACATTTTCGACAGATAGCCTTTAATCATGAGTGGCGATTCTGTTTGTCCTAAGAAAATATTTCCCGCAACAGAAAGTGCCTCGGGACCCGATAAGCCCATTAAACGCGAAAAAACATACGCTAATCCTTTAACCACCACCTGAATTACTCCAAAATAGAACAATAAACTGGTTAAAGCTGAGAAAAATATAATGGTTGGTAATACTTGAAAGGCAAATACATAGCCGAATTTATCCACATCTAAAAATCCTTCAAATAAGAAGTTGGTTCCGGCTTTGGTAAAGTCCAGAATCTTTACGAAAATTTTTCCAAAGAATTCAAAAAGCCATCGTACTCCATTGATATTTAGAATGCTGATCGCTAGTGCAATTTGTATTCCGAGCGATGAGAAAATTGATTTCCACTGAATTGCTTTGCGGTTGGTACTAAATGACCAAGCAATGATTAATAAAACTACAATCCCGAGAATACCTCTTAAAATTGATTGAAAACTGACTCCTTCAGAAACAGTTTGGTCTAGTAATAATGTTGATGAATCGGTTACAACAGTCTGAGTAATTACACTATCAACAGTGTCTTTAATGTTTTCGCTAACTGGTGTGGCATTAAGCACTAGTGCGAAAACAGAAAACAAAAGAGTAATCAAGTATTTCATTTGCTTTTATTGTTGGAGTTTAATTTTTTTTGTTAGTTCCCTTTCTCTTGCCGTTTTGAGATTTCACTTTTTATCTCAGCAGCTTTTTCATATTGTTCTTCCGAAATTGCCTTTTGAAGCATTTCATTTAATTCTTCAATGCTATAAATATCATAACCTTCTGCTTTTTCTTTTGAATCTCCTTTTACAAAATCGCTGATATCGTCTTCCGGTCCTTCTGTCATTTCAATAATTATTCCTGCCTTTTCCAGAATATCTTCTGAGGTATAAACAGGGCAATTAAAACGAAGTGCTAATGCAACTGCATCCGATGTGCGAGAGTCTATTGCAACTCTTTTTCCATCCATCTCGCAAATTAACTCAGAAAAGAAAATGCCTTCTTCTAATTTGTAAATAAGAACTTCAACTAGTTCAACTTGAAAAGCTTGTGCTATATTTTTAAACAAATCGTGCGTTAATGGACGCGGTGGTTTTAAGCCCTCCAATTGTATTGCAATTGATTGAGCCTCAACCGGCCCTATAATAATTGGAATTCTTCGGTCTCCATGTTCTTCAGCCAATACGAGCGCATAGGCTCCTGACTGTGTTTGACTTACCGATAATCCAAGAACATTAAGTTTTATTTTCTGCATAAGAATTTAATTCGATGAACATCCGTTCAAAAAGAAAGTCCAGTAAAATTTAATGGTTAAAACAAAGATAAAAATTGTTTTGGCAAAGCACATAAAATAATAGGAGTTTAGCTAATTATATAGCTTTTGGAAAAGGAATTGGTAAATTGATCTTTTTTAGTGATTTTTGAACCTAAATGTTTGGTTATCATGTAAAATTACCTACTTTTGCACTCCGAAAGTTTTCGAGTGGGCTCGTAAAAGAGAAGTGTTTTAGAGCTTCCGCCTTCCGAAATTAATTAGAAATGAATTAATTATGTACGCAATTGTAGATTTTGCAGGTAAGCAGTACAAAGTAGAAAAAGAACAAAAACTATTTGTGAATCGTTTAGATTCAGCAGAAGGTGATTCAATTGAAATTGAAAAAGTTCTTTTAGTTGACAACGAAGGTGACGTAAAAGTTGGAACTCCTGTTGTTGAAGGAGCAAAAGTTACTGCCAAAGTTGTTAAGCACTTAAAGGGAGACAAAGTAATTGTTTTCAAGAAGAAACGTAGAAAAGGTTACAAAGTGAAGAATGGTCATCGCGACTATTTAACTCAGATTGTAATAGAAGAAATTGTAGGATAACAAAAAAAATTAAATACCATGGCTCATAAGAAAGGTGTCGGTAGTTCGAAGAACGGACGTGAATCGGAAAGTAAACGATTAGGCGTTAAAATTTACGGTGGACAAGCTATTAAAGCAGGTAACATCATCGTACGTCAAAGAGGAACTCAACATCACGCAGGTGAAAATGTTGGTATGGGTAAAGATCATACTCTTTTCGCATTAACTGATGGAGTAGTTGCTTTCAGAAAAAAACAAAATAACAGATCGTTTGTATCTGTTGTTCCAAGTGAAAACTAGAACTTAGTTAAAGGAATATACAAAAGAGGCTTCTCAATATTGAGAAGCCTTTTTTGTTGCCAGAAAGATCTGTTTGTTGAAAATTAAAAAGCCCGTCGAATTGACGAGCTTTTTTATACTATATTGAGATTTTTCTTTTAGATCAAAGCGATACCGGTCATTTCTTCTGGTTTTTCGATGCCCATAATTTTCAATAATGTTGGAGCAATATCTGCTAAAACACCATTTTCAATTTTCTTGCTGGTATCTTCGGTTACCCAAATACATGGAACCGGGTTCAACGAGTGAGCTGTGTTTGGAGAACCATCTTCGTTTACTGCATTGTCGGCATTACCGTGGTCGGCTAAAATAATCACATCGTAACCTCCTTTGATGGCAGCGTTAATTGTATCTTTCACACATTCATCTACCGCTTTCACCGCTTTGTAAATTGCTTCGTAAACACCTGTATGTCCAACCATATCGCCATTGGCATAGTTCAAACAAACAAAATCAGCTGTTTGATTCTCCAATTCAGGAACAATTGCATCGCGAACGTCGTAAGCACTCATTTCTGGTTTTAAGTCGTAAGTTGCAACCTTAGGTGATGGACAAAGAATTCTTTTTTCTCCGTCAAATTCATCATCTTGACCTCCTGAAAAGAAGAACGTTACGTGTGCATATTTTTCAGTTTCTGCAATTCTGATTTGTTTTTTTCCAGCTTTTGAAACAACTTCTCCCATGGTGTTGGTTACTTTGTCTTTTCCAAAAATTACATTGATATTTTTGAAGTCAGCTTTGTACTCAGTCATGGTATACCATTGCAAGTCTTGAATTTCCATGCCAAAGTCAGGCAAGTTTTCTTGAGTAAATGCAATTGTTGCTTGACGCAAACGGTCGGTACGGAAATTGAAACAAATTACCACATCGCCTTTTTCGAATTTACCAATAGGGTTTCCTGCTTCGTCTGCAACTGCTAAAGGTTTTAAGAACTCATCGGTTACTCCTTCTTCGTATGAAGCTTTTACTGAAGCTAAAACATCAGTCGTTTTATTTCCTTTTCCTTCTAACCACAAATCGTACGCTAGTTTCATACGATCCCAGTTTTTATCACGGTCCATTCCGTAGTAGCGACCAATTAAGGACGCAAATCGTGCATTTGTATTTTTCAACGATTCAATAGCGCTTTCCATGAATCCGTATCCCGATTTTGGATCGGTATCCCGACCATCGGTTAATCCGTGAACGAAAATATTCTCAAGTCCTGCTTTGGTTGCAATGTCTGCTAATGCAATCATGTGAGCACTTAAAGAGTGAACTCCTCCAGGGCCAATTAATCCAACTAAATGTACATTTTTATTGTTCTCTTTGGCATAGCTGTAAGCCTTAATGATTTGTGGATGATCCTTTAATGTATCTTCTTTTATCGCTTTGGTGATTTTTACCATGTCCTGATAAAGAACGCGACCAGCACCTAAATTTAAGTGACCAACTTCAGAATTGCCCATTTGTCCATCGGGTAAACCAACGTGTTCTCCACTAGCTAATAATTGCGAATTTGGATATTTTTCAATTAATGAATCGATAAATGGTGTTGGAGCGGTTGCTACGATATCTGAATCTGTACCGTTTCCAATTCCCCATCCATCAAGGATCATTAACATTGCTTTTTTATCTGTAGCCATTTTATTGTATTTTATGTGTTCTTTTTCAAATAGTTTGGCAAAAATAGGTGTTTTCGTTTAACAACAATAGCACTTGATTTGATTTTTAGGATTATTAATTATTGTTTAAACACGAAAAGAAGTATTCAAGGCTTTCAGTTCGAACAATCTATTTTCTTAAATGTTGAAAGTTTAATTGAATTAACAAGTATACAAAGTATTGAGGTGTGTGTAATATACGCTTAAATTTTGTTGTTATTAAGTTGCTGTAAAGCATTCGTTTCAATGTAAAAAAATTACTAATTTGATGTATGAAGTGTTTTTCGTTTTAAAAGATTTTCTATTTTTCACTCGTGAATAATTGAGTTATGAAAAACAAGAAAATCAATTATTTGGGTGAGTTAGAATTTAAAAATTTATTGTTTATATTATTTATTTTAAAATGGCAGTAAGCAAACCAAGGGTAATTAAGGACTATGAGAAACTTCCGATTGAGATTCAGGAGCAAATTAAATTGGAGTATCCATATGGATTCAGTGATAATTTAATCACTTTCCCATATAAAGATGGAAGGTTGGTAAGTGCACTTCCTTTTGAAACAGAAGAGTACTACTACATGGTGAAAATGACAGAGGGAGAGGCAATTAAGATTATTGAAGAGGACGATGATTTTGGCAGTGATGGAATGCTGAAAAGCGGTATTAAAGAAGAGCTTGAAAATAAATATAATGAAGATGAAGATGATGATACGGTAGATGATTTGGATGATGATTAAGAAGTTATCTAATTCTTTTCAATTGAAATAATAAAAAAGGCTTTCGAGATCGAAAGCCTTTTTTATTATCTATCTGTATTTCTTATACAATTCCTGAAAATCCCATGAAAGCTAAGGCCAGAATTCCGGCGGTAATTAAGGCAATTGGAACACCTTTTAAACCCGCAGGTACTTTTTGTAAATCTAAATGCTCTCTTAAGCCTGCAAATATTGTAAGTGCTAAACCAAAACCTATGGCATTGGCAAATGCATAAACAATTCCAGATATCAGAGTGAAGTCTTTTTGAATTACCAATATTGCCACCCCTAAAATTGCACAGTTGGTTGTAATTAATGGAAGAAAAACGCCTAAAGCTTGATACAAGGATGGACTCACTTTTTTCAAGATAATTTCAACCAGTTGAACCAAGGATGCTATAATTAGAATAAACGAAATTGTTTGCAAATAGGCAACTCCAAGCGGATTTAGGATGTAATGCATTACTAAAAAAGTAACGATGGTTGCCAATACCATCACAAATGCAACCGCACCTGTCATCCCAATTGCTGTCGATACTTTTTTTGATACACCCAGAAATGGACAAACGCCTAAAAATTGAGTCAGTACAATGTTGTTAACAAGTACAGCCGATATAATTATTAATATATATTCCATAATTTAAATCTTTTGCTGTTATGATTTTGCCTTGTTTAGTTTATTCACAAATGCAATTAAGAATCCAAGAACGATAAATGCGCCCGGAGCCAATACAAATACGAGCATTCCGTAATTTTCGGGGAAGATAATTGCTCCAAATAGTTTTCCACTACCTAGTAATTCTCTGATGCTACCTAAAATAGTTAAAGCCATAGCAAACCCTAAACCGATTCCTAATCCATCGATAATACTCGAAATTGGATTGTTTTTCGAGGCAAATGCTTCGGCACGTCCAAGAACGATACAGTTTACTACAATCAACGGAATAAAAAGTCCTAAGCTTTCAAACAATGCAGGAATGTATGCTTTCATAACCATTTCAACAATAGTTACAAAGGTTGCAATTACTACAATGAATGCCGGAATACGAACTTTATCGGGAATCAAGTTTTTAATTAATGAAATTACCAAGTTCGACATGACTAATACAAAGGTAGTAGCCAAGCCCATTCCTAAACCATTTATTGCTGAAGATGTAACTCCTAATGTTGGACACATACCCAACAAAAGCACAAATACAGGGTTTTCTTTTAAAAATCCTTTAGTAAAGTTTTTCCACTGGTTCATAATTTTCTTTTTTATCGGTTCAATGGAATTAGTTAATTGAAGAGGTTAAACCTTCTTCGTTTTTATTTTGCGATTCAACTACGCTATATGCTCTATTAATGGCATCTAGAAATGCTCGTGAGGAAATTGTTGCTGCTGTAATTGCATCAATATCACCTCCATCTTTCGACACAGTTAATTTTGTAGTCGCCGGGTTTTTATTAATAATACACTGGCCCGTTTTTTCAGTATTACTAAACCAAACGTCCATTTTTGAACCTAAGCCTGGTGTTTCGGCGTGTTTCAATACTTGAAAGCCAGAAATTACGCCTTCTGCATCAAATCCCACCATCACTTCAATGAAACCGCTAAAGCCATTGTAGGTGTAACTTTGTACCGCTTTTCCTATCACTTCATTGTTGCTGTTCAATGCAGTAAATATGGTTACACTATCTCTGCCTGTTTCGGGCATAATTGTTAATGGTTCGTTTAAGTGATCAAATTCAGGAAGTACTGCCGCAATTGCATTCGTTTGTTTGGCAATATCGGCGGCTTTTATTGCGTCTTTTGTGGCATCGTTTACCAATCCTAAGGCGGCCGATGCTATTAAAGTTACTCCGAATAGGGAGAGCAACATATTTTTAAATGATGAATCTAATTTTGCCATTATTTCTTCTCCCCAAATCGTTTTGGTTTAACATAGGTATTAATTAATGGTGTGAAAGCATTCATAATTAAGATTGCGAATGAAATTCCTTCGGGGTAAGCTCCCCAAGTACGTATAACCACTGTAATTACCCCAATTCCAACTGCGTAAATTAATTGTCCTTTTTTCGACATGGGGGATGTTACCATATCTGTTGCCATAAAAATTGCTCCCAGCATTGCACCACCAGTAAGAAGGTGAAATATAGGATCCATATATTGTTCGGGGCTGGCAATCCAAAGAATTCCGGTAAATACGGCTATGGTTCCGAGTACGTAAACCGGAATATGCCAAGTGATTACTTTACGGAATAACATGATTCCTAAACCGATTAGTAGCAATAGAGCTGACACTTCTCCGGCTGAACCACTCATTTGTCCAAGTAATAAATTTGTATAATCGGGAAGTTGAGTTAATAGTTCGCTAACGGTTTCTCCGTTTTTCAAACCTTCTTTTGCTAAAGCTAAAGGAGTGGCACCTGAAACTGAATCAATTGCTGGCCAGCTGGTCATTTGAACAGGGAAGGAAATCAACATAAAAACACGTCCAACCAAAGCAGGATTGAAAGGGTTTTGTCCCAATCCACCAAAAGACATTTTTCCAATTCCGATCGCAACCAATGCTCCAATAATTACAATCCAGATAGGGATTGCTGCCGGAATGTTCATCGCTAAAAGTATTCCTGTTAAAATTGCCGAACCATCACTTATACTTGATGGCACTTTGGTGATGTACTTTTGAATAAGAAACTCGAAAAGCACACATGCTAAAACGGCAACTAAAGTTGTAATCACTGCCGACAGTCCAAAAACATAAAACGACCACGCTAAGGCTGGTAAAAGTGCCAATACAACAGTATACATAATCTTCGAAGTAGATTCTTCTTTATGTATATGAGGCGATGGTGTTACGGTTAGTAATTTGCTCATTTTTGAGTTTTATTTTTTAGGCATAGCGCCTTCTATTATTAATCAGTTTATTTTCTACTACGTATGATTTGACCAACGGTTGATTTTCCAAAACGAATATAATCGAGTAAAGGACGATCGGCAGGACAGCTATAACTACACGATCCACATTCAATACAATCCATTACTAATTCGGTTTCGGTACGTTCCCAGTTTTTTAATTCCGAAAGTGTCATTAACAAGTAAGGCTCTAGTCCCATTGGGCATGCGCTAACACAACGACCACAACGAATACAGTTCCCCATTTCTTTGCGATGACCTTCTTCATTTTTAATAATTAAAACTCCAGACGTTCCTTTGGTAACCGGTACATTCAACGATGATACAGCTTTCCCCATCATCGGTCCGCCGTTAACAACTTTTGCAGTATCTTCGGGTAAACCGCCTGCAGCTTCAACTAGAACAGAAAGTGGTGTTCCCATTCGAGTTAGAAAATTAGATGGTTTTGAAACTGATTTTCCGGTAACGGTAACCACTCTTTCCACCAAGGGTTTATTTTTCATTACAGCTTCGTAAACTGCAAAAGCAGTTCCTACATTGTTAACCACTGCGCCAACTGCAATCGGAAGTGCTCCAGAAGGAACTTCGCGACCTGTTACTGCTTTGATTAATTGTTTTTCGCCACCTTGCGGATATTGTACTTTCAAAGGACAAATTTCAATTCCAGAATATTTTGAAGAAAGACCTGATAAGGTTTTTATTGCGTCAGGCTTATTATTTTCGATACCAATTACAGCTTTATTTACTTCAAGAGCTTTCATTAGCAATTGAATTCCTACTAAGATTTCTTCAGGTTTTTCCAACATCAAACGATGATCGGAAGTTAAGTAAGGTTCACACTCAACACCATTAATTAAAAGCACTTCTGCTTTTGTTCCCGGAGGAGGTGAAAGCTTAACATGAGTTGGAAATGTTGCACCTCCTAATCCAACAATACCTGCTTCTAAAACTTTTGAAACAATTGCTTTTGCATCTAAGCTGGTATCGGTAATTAGTTCGTCGGTAGTGATTATACCTTCTTCCCACTCATCTCCATCAACATCGATAATGATTGCTTGTTTTTTATAACCAGATGTGTCGGCAATGTTATCAATTTTTTTCACTTTCCCAGAAACAGGTGAGTGAATGTTTGTGGAAACAAAACCAGAGCTTTTAGCTACTACGGTTCCAACCTTTACAAGATCACCACGTTTAACAATTACTGATGACGGTGCACCAATATGTTGTGCTACTAGTACTTCTACCGATTTCGGAATGGGTAGTTTTTCGATGGTACTTTTAGCTGATAATTTATTTTCTTTTGGGTGAATTCCCCCTATTTTAAATGTCTTTAGCACGGTTACCTCCTTATTTAAGCTTTTGGAGCTTCAGGTTTAACATTTTCGGCTTTTGCTTCAGTCGTTTCTTTTTTCTTTGCAAGGGGTTTCTTGTCTGCTGCTGGTTTTACTTTTCTCGGAGGGAAATTCTCCTCGATGATCGCACCGGTTGGACAAACAGAAACACATTTGCGGCAAAGCACACATTTGTCTGAATCGATAAATGCTAGATTTTTATCAATCTTTATGGCATCGAACTTACATTCTTTTTCACATTTGCTGCATCCGATGCAGGCAACACTACAGGCTTTCTTTGCTGGTGCTCCTTTGTCTTCGTTTCTACATGAAACATAAACTTTACGGTGTTTTGGCATTTGTTTACGAAGCTCGATCAACATTTTAGGACAAGCATCAACACAGGCACCACAAGCCACACATTTTTCGTCGATAACTTCGGGTAAACCAGTTTCCGGATTCATATGGATGGCATCGAAGTCGCAAACGGGTACACAATCTCCAAAACCAAGGCATCCAAACTGGCAATCTGTTTCGCCGCCAAAACTCATGGCTGCAATTGAACATGATTTTGCTCCTTCGTAAGTCGATGTTTTTGGTCGGGCATCGCAAGTTCCATTGCAGCGTACAACTGCTGTTCGTGGTGCTTTTTGTTCAGCAACGAGACCCATTATGTCGGCTACTTCACTCATTGTATCGTTTCCACCAACCGGACAAAATTTATTTTCCAAAGAATTGTCGGTAACAATAGCTTCGGCAAATGCTCTACAGCCGGCGTATCCACATCCACCACAGTTGGCAGCTGGTAACGCTTCCTCTACATCGTCAATTCGTGGATCTTCATACACATAAAATTTTTTGGCAACAAAATAGAGAATTAGTGCTGCAGCAATTCCGATCGAACTGATAATAATAACGGTATAAATTAATGATGCACTCATAAATTATTGATTGAGTGGATTAACCACATAGGTAAATTTATTTTTGATTTTATTTCTTAGTAAATATAATATCAGATAATAAGGAGCTAACGAACCTAGCCCAACCAGACCAGCAATTCCTTCTTCTTGTGTCAAAGACATCATAACTACAATTACAGCAATTAGTACAATAAGAGGAAGAATATAACCCAATAGTAAGGCAAGAAATCCTTGGCTTGATTGTAGATGTACCAATACCATTTGACCAACTTTATAGTTGGAGGAGTCACATTCGATATTAAGATCCTTTTCAGTTTGTTCAGACATGTTGCAGCTGCCTTGTATTTGGCAACTTGCACATCCTGAATTTACAATCATACTAATTGTTATCCCTTTTGAAGTAATAGTTTTAACAATTCCAGTATGCGTAACTTCTTTGTTAGAACCCATTTGGATTTTTGGTTTAATTGCGTGCAAATCTATACGTATTTTATAAAGATTAATTAATCTGAAATGATTTTTTATAACAGCATTCATAATTTAGATTAGGTTTAAATGAATGTAGCTATAAGTATGGGTTGATTAATTGTCTGTTATACAGAATGTAAGGATGTTGTAGATATCTATTAAATTAGATGTTTGAATTTAGATACGCAAGAATCAAATTTGAAAAATTGAAGAGAATATTAGAAAACTATCCCGAGAATATGTCTTGATAAAGCAGCACAAATGGCTCAATCGCAGCTGGATATTTTACTATTACATATAGTAATAGCAAAAGTATTAGAACAACATTTATTACAGTTGCCTCAACGCTTTTAGAAATAATATAGTTGTTTAAGTAAACTAGATTCTTTGGATTGATTTGCTTCATTGATAATTCGGTGAAATGTATTTGGTTTTATCAATACAAATTTACTTTGAAAATGCCTAGATAATTGCGTATGAAATATGTTAAAATAGTAGGTAAAATGATTTTGCTTATCATTTTTTAATTCTGGTTATCAATATTTTATTGATCTAAATCAGTTCCTCTAGCTTTTTAACAATATCGGGAAATTGTTTTAGTTTTTTCTGTATGATCTCAATATCAAAGGATTGAAGACCCATATTTAATTCGCTGCAAAATTTATTTAGCATCGGTGAATTGTAATTTGCAGCTGTGTTGGTTAGCTCATTGGCAAATTCTTCTATCTCATAAATTATTAAGCTGTTCTTAATCTCTAACCACTTTGTATAAAGCTTATTTTTAAGCTCGTTAATCAAATTTGAATTACCTATTTCAGTTTCATTAAGCTCCGAAAGTGGACTATTCTCTATAATTGGTTCATTATCAACCTCAACTTCGAGGTGTTTGTACAAGATCTGATGAACTGCATTTCTGTTGATGGGCTTCGGGAGATATCCATCAAAAAGTTGTTCAATTTTGTCGTTATGCGATCTGATCACCGAAGCCGTAAAAGCAATTACCGGAATTTGTTTTAATTCGTCGTCGTTTTTAATAATCTCAGCAACATCGTAGCCATTAAGTCCTGGCATTCTAATATCGAGGAAAATAATATCGGGATGTTGTGTTTTAAGTTTGTTTAAAGCTTCATGACCATCGAATGCTTCGATATAAGTTATCTGTGTATTGTTTATTGATTTTTTCAACAAGTCGATATTGTATTCGATATCATCGATGATCATTATGGTGGCAGGTTTAAGCGATGCATTTAAAGCCATTTTGGTTGAATCATCTATTACTTCATCGGAAAAATCGACTTGTACATTATTCAGTTTTATTGTAAAGGTTGAACCTTTTCCTGGTGAACTTTTTAAGTTAATATTGCCGTTTAGGTTTTTCAATAATCCCTTAATTATTGCCAATCCCAATCCAGTACCTTCGTAATGTCGATTGCTTTGTCCACTGGTTTGCCTAAACGATTCAAATATTTGTTCTTGTTGTTCTTTGTTGATCCCAATTCCTGTATCTTCTACATTCACGACCAAGTCAATTTCATTTTCGACACTTGTGGGCGTTGCAAACGATGAAATTTGAATATATCCTTGGGAAGTAAACTTGATGGCATTGCTTACTAAATTAAAGATGATTTGATAGAATCTTAGTTCGTCCATATAAATTACATCGGGAACCGATTTGTCGATGTTAAACGAAATGGACAGCCCTTTTTCTTCTATTTTATGTTGAAATACAAGTTTTATATCATTTAGTATTTTTTTGTATTTCATTGGATGTATCTCAATATCTATTTTTCCAGATTCGATTTTTGAGAAGTCTAAAATGTCGTTAATTAATGCTAATAACTTCTGGCCACTAACTATTATTGTATTCAGATACTCTTTGTGTTGCTTGTTGTCGGTGTTGTCTAAAAGCCATTCGCTAAAACCCAGAATTGCATTCATTGGTGTTCTAATTTCGTGCGACACGTTAGCCAGAAATTCAGATTTACTTTTTGATGCTTCTTCGGCGGTTGTTTTTGCAATTTTTAATTGCTTTTCGTTTTCTCTTAATTCAGTTACATTACGAACAATTGTTAATACTTCTTTGCCTTTTAACTTTATCATTCTTACCTCGTAATATTCTAATCCTTTTACTGAAACAAATTCGAAGTCGAAATGATAGGTGTTTTCGATTAAGCAAATTTTAATGGCTTTGAAGAAATTTTCTGAAAGCTGTTCATTGAATATCGAGAAGATTGTGTTTTTTTGATTCGATTTAATCTTCGAAAAAATCTTGAATGATTTATCCGTTTTTGAAGATAATATTTCTCCCTTGTTGTTAATGTTTAATATTGAATCGGGAATTGATTCTAAGATTAATCGATTTTCTCGTTCTCTGTTTACCAGTTCGTCTTTTATGATATTACGCTCGAAAGCATTGGATATTAAGTTGGCGATTGTTTTTAAAAGTTCTATTTCGGCGTGTTTCCACTTTCGGTTTATAATGCATTCATCGAAACCTATAAAGCCAGAAATTTTATTCTTCGTGCGAATTGGTAATACGATAATTGATTTGATCGCTTGCGGCTCTAGAATATCATAAATGTCTTTTGGAAGGTCTTTGATATTCTCAGAATAAACCATCCCTTCGTTTATCAATAATTTGTTCCAGCTTGGCAAGAGCTCATTGAATGGTAGATTTTGTAATTCATCGATTTGAGGCTCGATAGCGTTGTTACACCATTCATAGGTGTTTGATGTTGTAAGCCCATCGGCACTATTTTCAAAAATGTAAACTCTACTAACCTGAGAGTGTTCGCCAATAAGTCGGATTGTTTCTTTATTCTTTTTCTGAAAATTGTCAAGCGAATTATAGTTTAAAGAAATTTGTGAAACCAATCGTTGTTGCTTTAAATTGCGAGCAATTTCGAGTTCGTTTTTCTTGCGATTGGTAATGTCGAGCATTACACCACGTATACCAATTAATTTGTCTTGGTCGTAAATGGCTGAAACATGCATTAATACAGGAAATGATTCTCCATTTTTTTTCATGGCAACAGTTTCCTTCGTTAAGGTTTCTTTTTTTGATTTTAATGCCTTAATTGCTTTGTAGTACTCAATTCGGTGCTCTAAGGGGAAAATATTTTTAATTGGAAATTTATGCTCTAAAGCTTCTTCTTTCGTGTATCCAAATTTTTCGATTGCAAATTGATTTGCGTATAACAATATTCCATTGCTATCTACTTCACAAATCATTTCGGGCAAGGTTTCCGTAAACTCACGGTATTTTTGCTCACTTTTCATCAGCTTAAACTGATTTTCTTTTTGAGAAGTTATATCGTGGCAAACAATTATTACTTCACTAAAGGTGCATACACTTCTCGCATTTAGGTTTTTTCCAATATTCTTTGTATTTTTTTTACGGTTGATACATGCTTTACAATCTCTACTCGAGAAATGAATGTTTAAACCAAACCATACTTTTTCTTTCTTAATTTGAATTGGAATTTCATAATAAGTAAAGCAATTTCTTCTTATGAATTCTTTTTTTAAATGTGTTAAAAGAACTTGTTTTGCTTCGTTTGGGATGTAATCGATGATATTTTGGCCAACTAACTTCTTATTATTGGTATCGAGTAAGTTTGAAGCAAAATTATTTGCAAAAGTGATTTTACCGTCGAGAGTTGTCCTAAAAATTATATCATTTATACTTTCAACCAGAAACTCATAATCGCTTTCAGCTTGTTTTAGCTTGTTTGTACGATCTGCTACCAGACTCTTTAATTTCTCATTAGCCGATTGTAATTGATGATTTACATCGTGAAGCTGATTGGTTTTATTTTCCAATAATTGTTCCGCATTCTGCCTAGCTGCAATTTCTTTTTCCAGCTTCTTTTGTAGTAAATCAAGTTTGTTTCTCATGTTCAGCTAATATAGATTAAGCCCTACTATTTCTGGCAGGTTAATATTATCCAAAATTCTAATTTCTCATTTCAAAATCAATTCAATTGTTATTGCAATTTGATGCTTTAATTTTTATGAATAGATTAATTCCAATAGATTAATTCATTCAAATGAGAAAATGTTCTGGAATTTAAACGTATTACTTTTCGATAAGATTATATTCATTGTGTTATAAAGAATAATTTATATGGCTTAATATATAAAAAAAAAGTCTATTTTGATAATGTATAATTGTAGATATGATGCTTTTTTTATGTTTAAACAAAGGAAAATACTATATTTACTTAAATCAGATTTCTATTTATTCATTACGAGTTTAATATTTTAAAATAGAGTTGACAATATATAACTAGTTTACAAATGAAAATTTCAGTAGTAGGTACAGGGTATGTCGGTTTAGTCTCAGGAACTTGTTTTGCCGAAACAGGTGTTGAAGTTACTTGTGTTGATATCGATCAGAAAAAAATTGAGGGTTTAAAAAACGGAATTATACCAATTTATGAACCTGGTCTTGAAGAAGTTTATAAAAGAAATGTTGACAAAGGGCGTTTGAAATTTTCTACCAATTTAGCTGAGAGTATCGACGGTGCCGAAGCGGTGTTTATTGCTGTTGGAACTCCTCCCGATGAGGACGGGAGTGCCGATTTAAAATATGTACTTGGGGTTGCACGAGAAGTTGGAAGAACAATGGATCATTACTTGGTGATTATTACCAAAAGTACTGTTCCAGTGGGTACATCGCAAAAAGTAAAAGCTGCTGTTGCAGAAGAATTAGAAAAACGAGGTGTGAATATTCCATTTGATGTTGCATCTAATCCTGAGTTTTTAAAAGAAGGAAGTGCTGTAAATGACTTTCTACGTCCTGATAGAATTGTAATTGGTACTGAGTCGGAAGAAGCTCAAAAGGTAATGAAACGCTTATACAAAGCCTTCTTATTAAATGGGCATCCAATCTTATTCATGGATATTCTTTCTTCCGAAATGACAAAATATGCTGCCAATTCGATGTTGGCCACAAAAATTAGTTTTATTAACGATATTGCTAATTTATGCGAAATTGTAGGTGCCGATGTTGATAATGTACGAAAAGGTATTGGATCAGATATCCGTATTGGAAACAAATTTATTTATCCCGGTACTGGATATGGCGGTTCTTGTTTCCCAAAAGATGTACAAGCATTGGTCCGTACGGCCGACGAAAACAATTATTCCTTAGAAATACTAAAAGCAGTTGAATCGGTCAATTATCGTCAGAAAACGGTTATTCCTGCTAAAATATTTAAATATTTTGGTAAAAACTTGAAAGATAAGAAGTTTGCATTGTGGGGCTTGGCCTTTAAACCAAAAACCGACGATATGCGCGAGGCGCCTGCTTTAGTAATCATCGATATGCTTCTTGAAGCTGGCGCAACTGTTGCTGCTTACGATCCAGTTGCCATGGAAGAAGGCAAGAGGATTTTGGGTGATAGAATAACTTTTGCAAAAGATGAATACGATGCATGTATTGATGCCGATGCCTTGATATTAGCAACTGAATGGCCCGAATTTCGAATGCCAAATTTTAGAGTTTTAGAGAAATTACTAAAAAATAAAATCATCTTTGATGGACGTAATATTTATGAGCCAGAAGAATTAAATGATTTAGGCTTTTCTTATTACCCAATTGGAAGGAAACCAGTAATAAATTAATTATGAAGCGGATTTTAGTAACAGGTGGTGCAGGATTTGTTGGTTCTCATTTATGTCGAAGATTATTAAATGAAGGCAATGATGTAATTTGCCTAGACAACTATTTCACTGGAACCAAGGAAAATGTGCTGGATTTAATTGGAAATGCTCATTTCGAGTTGGTTCGTCACGATGTAATTGATCCGTACAAAGTAGAGGTAGACGAAATATACAATTTAGCCTGCCCTGCAAGTCCTATACATTATCAGTACAATCCGATAAAAACGATAAAAACATCGGTGATGGGGGCCATCAATATGTTAGGATTGGCCAAGCGAGTTAAGGCAAAAGTATTGCAGGCAAGTACCAGCGAGGTTTATGGCGACCCGGCTGTTCATCCGCAAGTTGAAAGTTATTGGGGAAATGTTAATCCAATTGGTGTTCGCTCGTGTTACGACGAAGGAAAACGATGTGCCGAAACCTTGTTTATCGACTATCATAAGCAAAACAATGTAAATATTAAAATCATCAGAATATTTAACACCTATGGGCCAAATATGAATCCTGATGATGGACGAGTTGTTTCTAACTTTATTGTACAAGCATTGAAAGGGAAGGACATTACCATTTTTGGTGATGGTTCACAAACAAGAAGTTTTCAGTATGTTAGCGATTTAGTTGAGGGAATGACACGAATGATGAACACCGGCGATGATTTTTTTGGACCTGTAAATATTGGAAACCCTGGAGAGTTTACCATGATAGAATTGGCCAACGAGATACTTGATATTACGGGTTCTTCTTCAAAATTAATTTATCAACCATTGCCGCAAGATGATCCAATGAAAAGACAACCAGACATTAGTTTGGCAAAAGAAAAACTGAATGGTTGGGAACCCAAAGTTCCACTTCGTGAAGGTTTAGAAAAAACGATTGATTACTTTGATCATTTATTAAAAAACACTCAGAAATAAATCTTAATGGTTTCAAATACAAGCTTAAATACACCAACTGTTTTAATTGTTGACGACAATCCAACAAATGTTAAAATTATTGCAATTACACTGCAGTTGTTGAAATATAAAATTGTAATAGCAACCGATGGTTTGGGAGCTATTGAAATGGTTAAGCGAACTCGTCCTGATTTAATTCTCATGGATGTTATGATGCCTGAAATGGATGGATACGAAGCTTGTAAAATTATTAAGGAAGATAAAGACAATGAAAATATCCCGGTAATATTTTTAACTGCCTTAAACGACAAGGAAAATATTGTTAGGGGATTCGAGGTTGGAGGGGTCGATTATATTTCGAAACCTTTTAATAAAGCTGAGTTTATTAGTAGAGTTCAAACACATCTCGATCTAAAAATGACTCGTGATGAGTTACAGGAAACATCCAACTATTTAACAGAGCTAAATTCGATTAAGGATAAAATGTTTTCGGTCATTGGTCACGACCTGCGCTCACCGCTAAGCAGCGTAAAAATGAGCTTAGAGTTTCTATCGCAATCAACCCATAATTGCGATGATGAAGAATTAGCAGAAACTTTGGATGTGCTGGTGAAAACTACCGATGAGGTGTTTAGTTTGTTAGAAAACCTATTGGGGTGGGCAAAATCACAGAGTGGAAATTTGAATTTAATTCCTGAAAAAGTTAATCTCAAAGATTTAATTGATAGCATCTACATCCTAAACAAAGGAAATCTAACCTTTAAGAAAATTCAATTTAATACAAATGTCGACGATTCAATTTGCTTAAATGTTGACTTGAATACAATTAAAATAGTTTTTCGAAATCTATTATCAAATGCCATCAAGTTTACTCCTAACGAAGGTGAAATATCAATTTCGTCTGAAGTCGATGGAGCCTATACAAATATTATTGTTGAGGACAGTGGTGTTGGAATTTCAAAGGAAAATATTGGGAAATTATTCAATAAAACGCAACATTTAAGCACTTATGGAACTAATAAGGAGTCGGGAAGTGGTTTAGGTTTAATTCTGTGTCACGATTTTGTTGTTCGAAACGGTGGTGAAATAAATGTTGAAAGTACGGTTGGAGAAGGCACCAAATTTATACTTCGTTTTCCAACGGCTTAATTAATTAGTTTTTATTATCAATCTGCTTTGAATCATATTGTTATCTGCCTTAACACTTACAAGATAACTTCCACAAGGTAAATTTTGAGGGATTTTAATTTTGTTGTTAAAAATCTCACTTTGCTTAAATGACTTTCTGAAAACTAGAAGTCCATCGATACTCATAATTTTAATCTTAATTGACTCGTTGGTAAACTCTTCAAAATCAACTTTGATGTAGTCATCAAAAGGATTGGGGTAAATCCTAACTTTATGGTTTTCGGCCTTTGAATTAATTCCATATTTGTTTCTCAAAAGTGGTTGCGCTCCTAAAGTGCGGAAAATAGAATCATTACTTTCTGTTAATGTAAAATCTTCAAGTTCAATCGAAGTAAAATCTATTTCATGAACAGTAGTAAGCGTGTTATTGCTTAATTCATATTTGTTGGTATTGCTGATGAAAAAAGATTGGTCAGTATCGTACTGGTTGTCATTTAGAATAAAATGAACAAAGCCATTTAGATTTCTTACAATTTGTTCGTTAAAAATATTGTGAAAATAATTGTTGGAGATTTCAACCACTGCAGTTGTATCGATATATTTTCTATTGTCGATAAATATACCTTGGCAATTGGCAATGTAATTATTGTAAAATTTATTGTTCCCATTTCCAAATGAAATGATTCCAAAAGATTCGGCGCCAATTAATATGTTATTGTAAACTTCAGCTGCACTATTATCGCCAATTTGTAGTATATTTTGTTGATATAAATCACTGTCGAGCCCTGCATTGTATAAGGTGTTGTTATAGATCTTAACATCTTCGGGCATATTTGCAATTTGAATTGCTTCTCTACCGGTATTGTAAACAATGTTGTTGTAAATTTCAACGTGGCGAAATTCCATTCCCGGGCTTATTGTTTCCCCCAAATACATACCTTCTGATACATTCTTGATCAAACAATCATGGATTTTCAAATTGTAAAATTGAGGAATTGGAGTTGGCGGATCGCCTTTGTAATCTTGCTTGGCATAAATTCCGAAGAAACCATCCAAATCAATTTTAATAAACGAAGCTTCGCAATCTGAAGAGAGCCCTGTAAATTGTAAGCCAGTATTAAAAGCGCTTAATTTTATACCGTAATAATGATTTGCATTTCCTGAGCCAGTAATGTTAATGTATTTACAGTCGACAAATTTTATTGCAAATTGGGCTTGGGTGTTAATGAAAACCTGATCTCCGTAGTTAATTACTGTAATTGGATTACCAGGAGCACCATTTAATTTCGAAAACCAAATTTCTTTAACTCGATCACTGCCAATGTAAATTGTATCTCCCTCGCCGGGAGCTTTTTCCCAGGTTTTATTGTCGATTTGAATTGGGAAGTCGTTGGTTATTAGGAATTCGGGAGAAAAAGCTTGTCCCGTATTAAAACATAGAACTCCCAGTATGAAAAATAGTATTTGGTGGTTTTTATTAAAAAGTCTTCTCCTCATTTTAGTTGATACAAAAAATATTGTGTTGGCGTGGTGTTAAGTGTTGTAATTGAGTTTTTTTATGCGCGTTTTGCGCGTTCCCATTTTACGGATTGGTTTCCTTTTAGATATCTTCCAAAGCCTAAATAAACGGATAAATTCATTATAAAGAAGTAATATGGAATAAAAAGAATCTTCACCTTAATCTTTCTATTTTCTAAAAACCATCCCGAAAGTGCCATTATATAAAATAATAATTGTGCATAAAAAAGCAAAGTGTAGATGTTATTGAGGTCAAAACCGTTTTGCCAAGCAACTACGAAATTAATTGGTATTATTAATAGAAGCAGGAGTGGAGTTAGTGTCCAGCGAAGTACTCTGTGCGATATGTATTGGAAAGAAAGTGTTCTGTATTTAAAAATATTTAATAGAGATTTTAAACGAACGACTGACTGTATTCCTCCTGCCGAAATTCGTACTTTTCTTTTTAATTCTTCTTTCACATTGGCCGATGCTGTCTCAACTGCATAAGCGTTAGGATTGTATTGAATTGTATATCCAGACATTGCGACACGAAGCGATATAATAAAATCGTCTAATAAAGTATCTTTTTCAACCTCTTGCCAAAGTTCTGTTCTAATAGCGAAAAGTTCTCCAGCAGCACCAACAACGGAATATAATTCAGCATCCCATTTTTTTAGTGTCGATTCGTATTTCCAATAAATTCCTTCTCCTGCCCCAGCTGCAGCATCGGCGGCTTTATTGTGGATTCTTTTTTCTCCTGAAACACAGCCTACTTTTGGGTCTTTAAACAAATTGACAATTTCCTTTATTGAATCTGTACCAAGCGAAGTATTCCCATCGGAGAAAATTACAATAGGAGTTTCAACGAATTTCATTCCCCTGTTCATTGCACCAATTTTTCCACCTCTTGCATCTTCGTGATAAACCTTTATATCTTCGTATTTTCGCAAGATCTCAGGGGTGCCATCATCAGATCCGTCGGTTACCCAAACTTGTTTTATTTTTTCTTTTGGATAATTTAAGCTGAAGGAATTTTTTACTTTCTCATCAACATAATCTTTTTCATTATAAGCGGCTACAAAAAGCGTGACATCGGGTTGGTAATCTTCATTTATTGCTGGTTTTTTGTTTAAACCCAACAAACGTCTAATTTTAATTATTATGAACAGCAATATTCCGTATCCTAAATAAGAATAGAAAATAATGAAAAGAGCAATCCAAAAGATTATTTCTAATGCTTTCATAGTTGTTTATTTTGCAGTTTCTGTATTCAGACTTTCTCCCATTTATTAGTTTGGTGATTAAATTGTTTGATCACTTTTGCAGGATTTCCAACAGCTACAGAGAAAGGTGGAATATCTTTGGTTACCACACTTCCTGCACCAATTTGGCATCGTTTTCCAATGGTGACACCTGCAAGAACTACCGAATTTGCGCCAATATGTGCTTCTTCTTCGATTGTCGTTGGGCGAATGTCTAGCGCTTGTTGACTAGAGTTTTTACTACCATCGGAAAATCCATGGTTAAATCCAGAAACAAAAACATGTTGACCTAAACCTGAGCCACTTCCCATGGTAACCGGGCCAATAATAACTGAGCCAATACCAACACGTACTCTATCGCCAAGTAAAATATCTCCTGAACCATTGTTGATCGTACAATACGATTCAATTGTTGTAAGTTTTCCTATTTCAAATCGTTTCCAAGGAAAAACATCGATTCTGCTATTTCTTCTGATGGTTGATCCCTTTCCTCTTTTATGTTTTATTGGATTCAGAAAAAGTTTAACCCAAAACCTAGGTCGCGGATTGCGTTTTGGAGCGATCGCTAAAATCGCAAGTCGCTTTAGTTTTGGGTTCGATTTTATTTTTTTTACGATACTCATTTATCAAGCATTATATAGTTATTGCTGTACCAATAGGTTTTGGGGGTTTTAATACCAAAGGCTTTGCGGGCGCCGCCAAAACTATCTTGTAAACTATGTAAACCAGGAGCAGCATTGATTTCAATTACCGCAGGGCCATTCACTGTATAGGCAATGTCCCAACCAATGAATCCTATGTTTTCGGTTTTTTGAGCTATTTCGATTACAAAATCTTTTACTTCGTTCCAAAATGGAATTTTATAGCCTTCGAATTTGAAATTGGTGTCGAGGTGATGTGTTGCTTTTACAAACAATCTGCTGGTTGCTTCTGGTGCTAATTCTCCGGTTTCTGAATTGATTGCACAAACAAATCCACTCTGCGATGCATTGTCGATTTGTCGGCCTCCATCGCCCATTCGTAAAATCGCAAAAAGTAATTTAGCATCTCCATGCTTAACTTCGGTGTAAATTCGCATGGTATTCACAGCATTGGGGTATATTTTATTGAGCTCTTCATGCTGAATTAATCCTTCTTGAAGTAAATAGTTTTCGCTATCTTTTAGGTTGTTTTTTATGAATTCTGCACTCAGTATATTACCGTCTTTATCAACAAATTTTTCTTTTTTATTGAATACTTTAATTCCAACACCACCTAATCCCTTTGTAGGTTTTAAAAATAGCTTTTCGGCACTATTTTGCTGGATAAGGAGATCTGCTTCTTCATTTGTTAAAATCGATTTTGTTTCGCTATAAAATTTCCCGTTTTTATATTGAAGAACTAATTTCGGTTGATTTACTTCCATTGCCTTCAAAACCTGATAAGTTAATTCCTTATCTTCTGAAATCATTAAATACTCGGTTATGTGTTTGGGGAAGAATAGATAAAATGCAAAAAAGTTAGGAATGTAGTTTTTCATTTCTTCTATCGATAGCGTTGATGATTTCATGTACATCCCATATCTAATATATTGAAATGGATAGCAACCCCAATATTTTTGCAAGATTTTCATTTCGTGCTTGATCTGCGATTTGGGTTTTTTGTCGCTATAGGAATTATAATATTCGTAATATGTTTTGTACTGATCTGCATAATGCTGCCGGCTATTTTTTTCAGCTAGCTTTTTCCAGAACCAATAAAATTTATTTTTAAATCCCATATTATTACGTTTATAATTATTTCATTTGATGCATTCTTTCGGAACAAATACGATGGTTGCTCTTCGTAAAATTTAAGCCAAAAGTTGCTAAATGTCAATTTATTCTGAACTATTTAGAAGCTGATCTAAAATGTCTCCAAATTCAATGGCTTTCGAATCCCATGAGTTTGTTCTTGCAAAGTCAATTCGTTGTTCTATTTTGTCTGGTTTATCTAAATCAATTTCCATTCTTAGTTGTGCTACAAATTTCTCTTTGTTTTCAGCAAAGCTAACCACCTTGTCAAACTCGGGTAAATCAGCAAATGATGTCATTACAATGGGGACTCCAACTGCTAAATATTCATTGATTTTTAATGGATAAATGTTTTTATTGAGCTCGTTGATTTTGTAAGGAATAATCCCTGCATCGTAAGTTGCCAATAATGCGGGCACTTGATCGGGCTTTATTGGGTTAAAAAACTTAACATTTGGATATTTGTAGAGTCTTTCTTTAATCAATTGATTTCGAAGATTTCCAGTAATATGAAATTCATAATCGCTTAATTCTTGCACTGCATACTCCACAGTATCAATATCGAATCGACCATCTAAACTACCTATATAACCTATTATTTTTCGTGGATTATTGGTTAATGCTTTTTTTGCAGATTTTGCAAATAATTGAAAATCGACACCGTTTTTAACAACGAATGATTTTGGATTGTATTTTACCTTTTGATCGCGCAAGAAATCAGATGAAGTTATAACAGCATCGGTTTGCTTCGAATACATTGCATCAATCTTATAGATGCGTTTACCGTGTCGTTTTGTGTTTAAACCATCGTAACAATAATAGAGGTTAAGTGATTCATTAAAACTACCTAAAAGTGGTAAACCATAAAAACAATGATAGGCATTAATTACCACCGGATTCTCCATGTTGAGTTTTTTTATTGCTCTACGAACGGTTGCTTTATAGATTGCAATATTTATCTTGAAAACAATATTGAAAATTGAATCATTTTTAATAAAATCAACAGGAAAAACAGGTGGAACAGTTAAATGAAATACGTTTGATTGATTGTCTGTTCTTATGTTTGTTAATCTATTTCGCAAACCCAGCATTTTGAGCACTGGCGCTTTTTGTTTCCTTAGTAAACTGCTAATTACATCCTTCCAAGTAAAGGTGTATTCAATAAAAAGTACTCGATTCGATTGGGCTAAACGAGACAATATTTGCACCGTTGATTTGGTGTATTTCCCAAACCATGTGGTATTTGATATGCAGATTATGTCTTTTCCTTCAAGCATTATTATTGTTTTATTTCGTTATAAACTTCCTCGTAAAGTTTTAAATATTGAGATGCCATGTTTTTCCATGAAAACAGTTTTGCTCGTTTCAGTCCTTTTTCGATAAACTCTTCTTTTAAATTCGAGTTTTCGATTAATTGTTGAATTGCATTAGTAATTTCATTCGGATTATTGGGGTCAACTATAAGAGCTGCACCTTCTGCAATTTCAGGCATCGATGACGTATTAGAAGTAATTACCGGTACTCCACAAGCCATTCCTTCAAGAATTGGAATACCAAAACTCTCTCGTAACGAGGGATATAGAAAAACTTCGCATTGATTAATAATTGCAGGTAACTCTGAATTTAAAACGTAGCCAGTTAAATGAATATCTTTTCGAATGTTTGGATGCCCAATATCATTTAAGATTGTTTGCAATGCATTTTCTTCGTAATCGAGCATTACCAGCTTGTATTTTGTTGTAGACTGTTTGTTAAACTCGGCAAAAGCTTTTAACACATTGGGCGTATTTTTCTTGGGGTCGGTGTTTCCCAAAAAGAACAAGAAATGATCGGGAAGATCAAATTTAGATTTAGCGGCGTTTAAAACCTCTTCATCTGTTATCTTTTGAAAGTGATTTCCAACACCATTATAAATTGCAACCAAGTTGTCTCCTAATTTCATGAAATTTTTGATTCTATCTTTTTCAAAATTCGAAACAGTTGCCACTCGCTTACTCTTTTTTACCACTGGAGGAACAACAAATCTACGGTACATATTTCCAAACTTTTGGTAGAACGTACCTCCTCTTTTGAAAATGCTAATGCTTTCTAAATAGATGATATCGTGAAGAATCGTAATTAACGGAACTTTTGAGAAAATTGGACCTGTATTACTTGTGCAGTGCAGAAGGTCACAACCTTCAGCAAAAGCTGCTTGTGGTAAGGCAATTTGCTCCCAAGTAGGATACGGACCACCTTTTAGTTCAACAATTTTAAAATTGCTAGCCTTAGGAATACAAGTATTATCAACGTCGGGTTTTACAAAAATCACGTACTCATTTTCATGATCAATCAATTGTAAATTTTTGATCAGTTCCAATGCAACCATGTCCATTCCATGTTTTTTTGCTCGGTAGAGTCGTTGTCCTTCGATTCCAATTTTCATAAAACTCTATTTTATTTGTCCGTGTTCCGTATGGATAAATTTTTTGTTGGCTCCTTTTAATTTAAAGAGCGATAGAAGCATTAACAGGAATGCTTTGGGTAGAGTTGCAAGTGCTTTTACAGTTTTTTTAGAATAGAATTGTTTGGGAATACTAAATAAAAATGCAAATATTGTGATACTTAATATTGGCAACCAATAATTTATGTTGAATACGAGTAGATTGAAATCTGGTGATAAAAGTTCTATTGTACCATAAATGGCTGTAAAAATTGTTACTAAACCAATTAGTAGAATTCGTGGTGGCGAAATCATCTGATATACTTTATCGAAGAAGTCTAAGTTGCCTTTGAAAACTAGGTGGTATAATCCTGAAAAAAAATACCGACGAAAGTATATTAGTTGCGCTGAAAGCCAACGTTTACGTTGTTTTTCAAATACTTCCGATTTTTGAATTTTTTCATCTAATACCATTGCATTAGGTAGGTATTCAATTTTGTGTTTTCCTTTCAGAAGCTTTAATTCTAATTCTTTGTCGAAACCACCAGTCGCGTTAACATCGGCCATTGTTGTTTTAAAAAATTGGTAATCAAAAGCCATTCCTGATCCAATTAATGCTGACGAAAAACCTAAATTTCGATGTCCTTTTCTGAAAATATTGTTGTTGAGTTCTTCGCTTATGGCATCTAAAATTGCAAACGAAGTATTTAGGTTTTTTGCAACTCGATGTCCTTGAACAACGATGAAATTATTTTCAAAAGCCTGATTGATTTGAGCTACAAAATCCTCGGCCATTATGTTATCGGCGTCTAAAATCAGGGCAATATCATAATTGTCACCTAAAATTTCCATCGCTTTATTAAGTGCCTTTGATTTCGTACTTACTTCGAACGACACTTCAATTAATTTGATTGGCAGTTGCTTAAGGGTTGAAATGGTTTCGGGAAGAAATGAATCGGCAATAACTACCACCTCCATTGCTTCTTTGGGATAATTTTGTTTTAAGGCTTTTTTGGCAACTTCAACGATTACCGCATCTTCTTTATATCCGGGGATTAATATGGCCGTTTTGCGTACTTTGGGGTTTTCGAATGTTTTAATTTTTCGACTGAAAATTCCTGCAAATCCAAAAATGAAAATATAAATAGCTGCAAATCCAAAATAAATTAGAATTGCAAATTCAATAACATTTATGATTAGGTGAATAACAGTCATAAAATATCAAGTTTTGGATTATCATTGATCCCTTTATAGTGTATAAAATTCCAAATTACCCCTTTATTGTAAGCTTTTATATTTTCAAATTCTCCTTTCAGGATATAAGATAATAAATTTTTAGGCCACGATATCAAAACTTGAAATAAAAGACTGATTAATTTTGTGAATCCATGAAGGTTTCGTCGTGCAAATATTAATCTGTTTCGAGTTAAATAGTAGGTTTTTAGTGGGCTGTTTTTACCAGTTGAAATAGATTCTTTATGTAGAATTTGTGATTGTGGCTGTAAGTAAATTTTATAGCCTGCTTTTTTTATCATCTCGGCCCAATCATGTTCTTCATAATACAAGAAATAAACTTCAGTCATCATTCCAACTGTTTCAATTACTTTTCGTGGAACCATCATTGCTGCACCATGCGCTGCATTAGTCTGAGTTGGTTTTGTAAATTGCCCTTGGTCTTTTTGATGATACCCAATGCTGCTATTCCGTATCGTATAGGGACTCATTTTTGTAAAACCTGCATATTGAATTAAGCTTGGATCCCAATGAAATTTAATTAATGGGCTAACCATCCCAATGGAAGAATCATTTTCAAGCAAATTGACCAAAGGTTCTAAAAAATAACTTGGTACCTCCGTGTCGTTGTTAATGAATAGTAAGTACTTTCCTTTTGCTTGTTGTACCCCTAAATTATTTCCACCTGCAAAACCAAGGTTCGTATCACTTAGAATCAGCTTTACATCGGGGTGATTTTCTTTAATAATTTGTGGTGTATCATTGGGTGAATTATTGTCAACAACAATGATTTCGTAATTCGAATAACTAATCTGATGTAGTGTGTGAATGAGCTCATTGGTAACTTTGCTTTGGTTGTAGTTGATTGTAATTATCGAAACCAGAGGAGTATTTTTATTAAATGTTTTCATACTATTCTTTTAATGTTTTCGATAAGTCTTTTTCCTCTTCTAGTTCCTGCTCATAGCTTTTACCAAGAAATAGAAAAGCCATCGACGAATATATAATTAAGCCTGTGGGCATTTGCCCAAGTACCCCGTTTCCATATGACGCGGCCATAATCCCTGTCATGCCTGCGATTATAGCGCTTAGTTCTCCTTTGACTCGAGGATTTTTTATCTTGAATGCTATAAAATAGGAGCCCTTTATTACAATGTAGAAAAGGATGAATAGATGCAATGACAATCCAACAATACCCTGTTCGGCCCAGATCATAACATACCAGCTGTCAGTTGGTGTTTCGGCTAGGAAAGTATTGGGCGAAAACCTTTTTCCCCAATTACCAGAAGAGCCTAATCCTCCTCCAAACGGTCTGGATTTTAAGTAACTTTTAAGTGCTTTTTGATTTTCTATTCGAACCTGAAGTGAGGGATTCGTTAAATCGAATGCAGTCCGCATTCTTCGAATACTATAGTTGCTTTGCCCAATTGTAGTAAATTTAAAAAATATGAATAATGCTAAAATGGCAAGTAGTCCGGTTAAGATTAATTTCATATTTTTCTTGAGAACAATATAGGTTGCAAAACCAATAAGAGGAACAGCAATTGCTCCACGTGTTCCTGAAATCATCATTCCTATAAATGCAAAAATTGAAACTACCAGATAGATATATTTCCAATGTTTTGATTTTTTTTCATTCATTGCCAAAATCGCAAATACAACTCCCGAGTGACCTTGTGCTGCTCCAAACTGTCCGGCGTCCGACATAAATGAAAAAATACGGAGTCGGCCAAATATTATGTGTGTGGTATTTCCAACTAACCAAGCTTGTTCCCACGGGTCTGGTCCAATAATCAATTGCATCAGCCCTTTTAAAGTTGCCAGAAAGGAAAGTGCGGCCCAAATTTTCAGAAATATACTAAGGTCTTTGTGTTTGTTAAATATGATAAATATCAAAGGAATCATTAACAGCATATAAAGTGCTACGCTGCGCATTGAATAAAACCAAGCCGATCGACTCACTGCTTCTGGGTTAAAAAGCTGAAAAACGGCAAAGATAAACCAAATCAATGCAAGTAGCATCAGGTCGTTTTTAGCATTTCCCCATGGTACTTTATCAAAAAATGATTTAAAAAATAAGGCCAGATAAATCATTACAAAATGAGTGTCGACCCCTAATCCTAAGGGAACATCAGTAATATATCGAGTAAGCCCTAAAACAAAATAATTAAAAAGATATAGCCCGATTAGTCCAATCTTTGGGTTTCTGAAAATACCATTCATGTAAATTAAAATGGCAGGAATCGCAAGAAATGCAATCCCAATGATCATCCCTTTTGTTGCTACTAAATAGCCAATAGCCAGCATGAATATTGTTATTCCCAAAAGTACAATTGGCTTCTTCAATAGATCACTTCCATATGTTCTTGAATAGGCGCTCTTCATGCTCAGAATTGATTTCTTAGATTTTTAAAGAACAATACACCTTCGGTGTAAAAGGGGCGAAGATTTAAACGCAATTCTTTATTTAGGTAGTAGTAGCCGGTGAATATTCCAATTAAAGTGAAAATTACAGTTACAATTGCCACTACTTCTAAGGAATGAAAAACAAATACCCCAATTAAATCTCCGATTACATTTGCAGCAGCCATTACTACTACTTTCAGAAAATTTATTTTGGGTTTATTGATACTATCTAATGCGACCCCTGTAAAGCGATCAATCGGAAGTAAAATTGAATATAAGGTGAAAATTCTAAATATAACCACCAACAATGGAAGTGAATCGATGTAGTCATTTCCACCAAGAAAAATTATTAATGGTTTTGCAAAAATGTAGCAAAGGATCGCGATTGGAATGAAAATTAGTGTTATCACAGAACTATATCCATAAAATATTTTCTTAACTCCTTCAAAGTCTTTTTTTAGGCTGCTTTTCGACATTTTTGGATAAGCAGTAACCGTAAAACTTCGAAGTGGAATTCCTAGCAAATCGATTAATTTAAGCGGAATCGCGTATTGTGCAATTCCAACTGATCCTAAAATAGGACTCAATCCGATTATAAATGTATCGGCACTTTTAAGTAAGCTGCTACCAATCAAAGTTCCCATTGAATACTTACCAAAATTGATCATTTCTTTGGTTGATTCTTTGGTGGCTTTTTTGACATACATTAACCCATCCCAACGTTTTATAAATACGATAATACTTGGTAAAAGGTTAGTGATTAAATGAGCAATTACAATTTCGAATAAACCCAGATGCAACCAAATATTGTTTAAAATAAGAAACAATACAAAGGTTCCGTTTCGGGTTAGTCGTAAAAACAAAATGGCTTTGAATTTTTGTCGTGCCTGAAAAAACGAAACAGTATTGTTCCACGATAAATTAAATAAAGCCAATATTGGATAGTAATTGATAAATAGTTGATATCCATTGTTTATTTGCCAGTCAGCTTGGTGAATGACAAACGATGCAGCAACAAATATTATCGAGATGGCAACAACAATAATTAATCCTATTTTATAGCTGGTACCGAGGTATAATTTGTTATTCTGCTCATCGTCGCTTGATGAAAATCGAACCAGCGCTGTACTTGTTAAGCCAAATCGTAATTGATCAACAAAAGTTGATAAGGTAAGGTATAGAACCCAATCGCCAAAAAGTTGTTTCTCCAATCCACGAGTTAAAAGCATGAAGCTTACTAAACCCAAAAACGCACCAATAACACTGGTTGTTAATGAAACTATATTCTTTTCGAACAACAGTTTTTTTAGATTAATTTTCATAAACGTGTTATTGCTTTTATGAACTATATTTCAATTGGCTTAGCTCGTTACAATTTTATTCAGAAAGTTTTTCTGTTTTGGTAGATTGCCCAAAACGCTTTCCATTTCTTCCATACGAATTCCGTTTAAGATAACCTTGGGTTTATTATTCTTTATTGTTTCTAAAATAACTTCCAATGAGTAGTCATCTGAATTTTTCCATGGGCGGTTTGCTCGGGTAACCAAATAGGAGCCATGAACATTGTTAAATAGTTTTATTGGATAGGTATTGTACAGGATACCTGGCAGTTCGCAAAAAATGTATTCGTATTGATTCAAATCAATCGATGAGTCGTTTATTACTTCATCGATGGTTTCGATTCGATGGAAAGAACTACTTATTTCGTAAGTAAGTACATCGAAATTGGTTTCTTCTTCAATTTGTTGGTGTGTTAAGAATAGTACTTTAAGATTTGATTTTGAGAGTTCCTCTAAAAGCAATTTTATTATTGTAGTCTTTCCTTCGCTATTTAAAGTGCTAAAAACCAAGTTGATTTCGGGTTGAGTATTTCCTTTTTGTGTGCTGTTTAAAATGAGCTTTCTGGCAATAATTTCAACTCCTCGTTGTTTAACTACTTCTACATCGACTTTTCTTTTCGGATTTGCAAAATTTGGGAAAATCGCATCTACTTTCAATCCAATTCGATCTTCTGCTTTCTTTGAAGTGTTTAAGTTCTGATCGAAAAAATCGAGTAAAAGAATGGTAAATGCAGGAATTACAAAACCGAGCATAAATGAGAGTATGATGATATATTTTCGCTTACTTGGTTCTGGCTGAATTGGGAATAACGGCTCTTCAACGACCTGCAAGTTTGCATTGATCTTAACGTTTTGTTTCTTAAGTTTCGCAAGTCCGAGACTATGCAAAATAGATAAATATTCTCGCTCTGCAACTGAAATTTTTCGCTCAATTCGTTTCATTTGTGCACCTAGCGGGGCATAATCAACATATAACTGTTGATATTCTTTTCGTTTTACATCGCCTAATAATAATTGGGCTTTGGTCGATTCAAATTCAATTACTTTGGCAATCCAATCGGATATAATTGCTGCCGTTGGTACTCCATCAATTGTATTATCCAAAAGAAATTGAGTTCTTACAGTTGTACTGAGCTCATTTTGTACTTCAATTGCTTTTCGTTTTAAATTGGCAATTTCATCTATTAGTTGATCGTGATTAGTCGAATCCTTTTCAAAATCGTAAGTTTTTAAAGAAATATTTACGTTGATATCTGATAGCTTATTTCGTAGATTTAGAATTTTGTCGTTATTTAGTTTTTGCTTCTGACGCGAGGACATTTTTCCTTCAAGTGATTGCAGAACCGATTCTGCAGCAACGTTTTTCAACCTGATATCTAAATAAGTTAATTCAAAGTGTTCCTTTTCGGATGCAACATGTTTTGTTTGTTCGTAATAATTGATGATCTGATTATCTTGATTAAATTTCATCAATCTGTTTTCTGCTTCCTCTAAATCTTTTGATGCGATTTCTAGTTGCTCAAGAAAGTAATCGACAACCGAACCGGATTGGTTGTTTTTGATTTGAGAGTATTTATCAATAACAATGTCGGTAAGAATGCTAACCGTGTTTTTACAAATGCCGGGATCGTTTGAGTTATAGGTGATTTCGATAAAATCGCTGGAGTGAACCCTTCGCACTTTTAATTTATGCGAAATTTTTTCAATACTATAATTTGGATGATCATTGTTTAAAATCTGATAAATAAAGTTTTGATGATTTTGATCTTTATATTTTCTAATATTCTCTAAGGTTTTTTGGAAATCGTCTTTAATAATAATTTTATTTACATCCTTTGGTATGATTTCTTTTAAATCCTCAAATGATTTTTTTGAAATAATTGAATCATTTGCTGCGTCCATCATTAAGTGGGTCGTGAGTAGCTGTAAACTTACTTCTTCAATCGTATTTCGTTCTTCAACAATTTTAATTAAATTATCGAAGTCGGTTCTGGTTCCTAGTAGGTCTAATCTTGCACCTTCGAGCGCCGAAATGGAAGATCCCGAAGCCAGCCCTGTGTAAATTGTTGTATTTACCTTATACGTATTCAACTGATTTTTTGTAACGAAAAACACAAAAGCCGATAGGGCGAAAGGCATTATTATTAACAATAAATAATGCCTCATTAGCAACTTTATGAAATAATTTAGTCTCAATTTTCTAAGGTTTTAAGTTCAATTTTTTCGCCAATAGTTTGTTCTAATAAATGGATGGCAACTTCGTATTCAACTTTTGATTCTTCAAGACTTATCAAGGCCTTAATCAACATGTCGTTCAGACGCGCATATTCAGATATTGGAATGATGCTATTTTCGAAATCTAATTTTGCTCTAATCATTTGAATTCGATACGATTCAACTGCATTTACTCTTAAAATAACACTTCGGTGAGCTCTAACGATGTTGTAGTATTGGGTAACAACTAACTGTTTAATCGTATTTGTATTTTCAATTTTTGAGTTGAGTACTCTTTGATTTTCCGCTTTTGCGATTTTCACATTCGATTTGTCGAATATCGATGCCATTGGTAGCTTTAAATAGGCTCCAATATAATATCTGCTTTGTTCTGTAGTCGCAGTTGAAACGGCTTCGGTACCAAGTTCTTGGGTCAATACTAGGTTGTCGAAAAGTCCATATTTTGCACCACCTTCAAGTCCAATGTAGTTTTGCCAGTCTCTTTTTTGTCTTAATAATTGTTGTTTGGCAATTATTATATCAGCATCGTTTATTTTTAATCTTGGTGAGTTTTGAATTGCTTTTTCTTGTAATTCTGCAAGTGTTGGAAGTTGTTCCTCAATATGGCTTTCCTTAATGTATAAGTTTGCGAATTCACTTTCGGTTTGAGCAAAGCTTATGCTACCCCAAATGCAAATAATAAAGGTTAATATGAGTTGTTTTTTAATCATCATACATTTTCTTTTTGAAAAACAGCTGGAATGGTTCTGATAATAATCCATAGATCTTTCCAAAAGGAGAATTTGCTGTTTGCTATTTCAACGTAAGTGTTGTCTAATTGTTTACGTTCTTCGGGCGACATTTTTGAGGTTTTTCCTCTCGCTTCTACTTGCCATAGCCCAGTAATTCCAGCGGGACCATTAAATCTGTCGGTCCAGCCATCGGTTGTTAATAGTTCTGCCTCGTATAAAGGCAAAGGGCGGTTGCCCACAATCGACATATCACCTTTAATTACATTAATTAATTGTGGCAGCTCGTCGATGCTTAATTTGCGGATGATATGTCCAACTTTTGTAATACGAGGGTCGTTCTCAAATTTCACAAAAGCTTTTTCTTGTTTGTTTTTTTTATCAATTAAATGTTGATTTTCATCTATTTCAACATCGTCGCCAAAAAGTGTTGTTCCACTTTCTTTTTTTACTTTTTTATGAGTTTGTAGCTGCGCTTCTGGTTTAGGTTCTTGTTTGTATTGATTAAGATGTTCAAATTCTTTCAATCGCTTATCGGCATCGGGATACATCGATCTTAATTTGATGAAATTGAATATGCGATATCCGGTACCTACTCTTTTTGAAACATAATAAACTTTGCCTTTCGATTCGAGTCGGATGGCAATAATAAAAATTAACAATATTGGTGATGCAATTAGCAATGCAACACATGAAAATACAATGTCAAATAGACGTTTAAAGAAGGGGGTTTTGTAAACTTTCAATTTTTCATGTTCCGATCGCTTCTCAAGCAGTTCCATTTTGGGCTTAAGTTCTTTCAGAAACTTAATTCTTTCGTGAATTTGTTTCGACGAAATTGGCTTAATATAAATATCATCAATTTTTAATTTTAGGACGTTTTGAATTAATTCAGGCGTTTTCGTTTCTGAAATAACGATGTAAGGAATATCATGTGTTCTATCAAAATTTCGAATGAACGATTTGTATGTATCTACACCATTTCGACCAGGTAAATTTATTTCACAAATTACACCGTCTATTATTTTTGTTTCATGGAAAAATTCAGATGCTTTTACGAAGTTTGAAAAATAATTAAAGTTAAGCTCTTCTTTTAGCGATTGAAAATCTTGAATAACAGATTCATCTGATCCAATGTAGGTATAATTTAGTTTTTCAGCCATTCGAATTTATAATTAGTGGTTATCGCGATAAAATACGTTCTAATCTAATTTGTAGTTCTTCTGGATTAAAAGGTTTCACTAAATAATCTTCGGCTCCAGCTTTTAAACAAGCAATTCGGTCGGTGCTACTATCTTTGCTGCTCAGAACTATTATTGGTACATCTCTAAAAAGACCACTTTCTTTAACTCTGGTGATTAACTCAAAACCGTCTAAATTGGGCATTTGTAAATCGGTAATGATTAAGTCAGGAATACTTCCTGATTGTAACCATGATAAGGCTTCTAATCCATCTTCTTTCGTTGTAACATCGTAGGTTTTACTTAAAAACTGAACGATCAGTCTGCTGATAGAAGGTTTGTCATCTACTATTAATATTTTTTTCATGTCTATAAGTAATTCATTGTTTCATACAATATACTTAAAAAAACAATAACTAAAATGGAAAGGTTTAAATATAGACACTGCTTTTAAAACGGTAGCTAATTAATTGATTAACGACGTGAAAAGTTTGATGTACTAATTGTAGGATTAGGTCGAGTAATCCTGAAAACAGAGGGATTTGTCTTTTATTGAGTTTTTCCAAATAAAAAAAGGAACCCAAACTGGATTCCTTTTATGTTTTTTGAGCCGAATCTCAGATTCGAACTGAGGACCCCGAGATTACAAATCACGTGCTCTGGCCAACTGAGCTAATTCGGCAATAAATGTGAGCGGGAGACGGGGCTCAAACCCGCGACCCTTAGCTTGGAAGGCTAATGCTCTATCAACTGAGCTACTCCCGCAAAAGTTAAAATTAAAAGTGGGGAGAGCAGGATTCGAACCTACGAAGACGAAAGTCAGCGGAGTTACAGTCCGCCCCAGTTGGCCACTTTGGTATCTCCCCAAATCAATTTTAAATAAGTTTAGAACTTGAGCCGAATCTCAGATTCGAACTGAGGACCCCGAGATTACAAATCACGTGCTCTGGCCAACTGAGCTAATTCGGCAGGTGGGTAAGCTACCTACGTCGCACCGCTACAACCGCCTATCCTTGCTGTCTTCCGACCCTGGGGAGTTTCAGCAGGAGCTGGTCGCGTAGGACTTACCCGGCGACAAAAGTAGAAAATATTCCATAACTGCAAAACAAAAATTTACAGGAAAGGAAATTTTCTCAAATTTTATTGAAAAGCACTTGTTCTGAACCCTTGAAAATTAATACAAAAAGGTATATTTGTTCATCTAAAAAAAATTGAAAAAATGAATTCAAATAATAATTTATTTGGTGCAACCATGCGTTATGGGCTAGTTTATGGTGCTATGATTATTTTACTAAGCCTAATAAAGTGGCCAATGCAAGTAAGTGAAACCTCTGGATTGGGGGTGCTTTCTTTTGTTAGTTTAATTGGATTTGTATTGCAAGTTTGGTTATTGATATTCTTCATGAAGAAATACCGCGATGAGGTAACTAATAAGGTAACTACTTTTTCACAGTCATACATGGTTGGAATTTTAACAGTTGTTTTCGGTTCATTAATTGTCGCTATATATAACTTTGTTTTCCTAAGCTGGATTGCTCCTGATTTTATCACGCGTTCTACAGAAATCATGTATGATAAAATGATTAATATTTATCAGTCACTTAATGTTCCTGATGAACAAATCGATAAGCTTTTAGATCAAATTGATGAAATAGAAACAGTACAAACTCCTGTTCAGGCTATGATAGGTGGTTTAAAAGGAAGTTTTATTGGAGGTGCAATTCTCTCAATTATTGGTGCTTTAATTGTTAAGAAAAATAAGCCCAATAATGGATTTGAAAGTGCAATGTCTGAAATTGATGACGATAAAAAATAATCCAAATGGATATCTCGATAGTAATACCACAATTTAATGAAGAAGAGTCGTTACCAGAATTGGTAAGCTGGATTGAAAAGGTAATGGATACCCATCAATACGACTATGAGGTTATTTTTATCGATGATGGAAGTATGGATAACTCTTGGGAAAGAATTCAATCGATTTCGCAGAAAAATGAACGAATAAAAGGAATTAGTTTTCAGCGAAATTATGGAAAGGCTGCTGCATTACACGTAGGTTTTCAAGAGGCCAAAGGCAATGTAGTTTTTACCATGGATGCCGATTTGCAAGATAGTCCGGAGGAGATTCCAGAAATGTATCGTATGATTATTGAGGACGGTTATGATTTGGTTTCTGGATGGAAAAAAATTCGTCACGATCCGGTACTTTCTAAAAATATGCCAAGTAAGCTGTATAACAAAACGGTTCGTTTCATGACCGGAATTAAGTTGCATGATATGAATTGTGGCTTAAAGGCGTATAAAAAATGTGTAGTGAAAAGCATCGAGGTTTATGGCGATATGCATCGCTTTATTCCGGTTTTAGCAAAATGGGCTGGCTTTAAGGAAATTGGTGAAAAAGTAGTAAAACATCAAGAGCGTAAATATGGTGTAACTAAATTTGGATTAGAGCGCTTTATTCGTGGTCCACTCGATTTACTTTCTGTAATGTTTATTTCTCGTTTCGGTAAACGCCCAATGCATTTTTTTGGTGTGTTGGGAGGACTCATGTTCTTATTCGGATTTTTTGCTGCTGTTGCAGTTGGCGCACAGAAAATTATTGCCATTAAGCAACATATAAAAGCTCCTTTGGTTACCGATAATCCATTCTTTTATATTGCACTAACTGCAATGATTATTGGTACACTTTTATTTTTATCCGGTTTTTTAGCCGATCTGATTTCTCGAAATGGGTTTGACCGAAACAATTATCAAATTTCAGAAAAGGTAGGAATAAGGAAATAGAGCTCCCGGATTTTAAAGTTGCACTTGTTCTAAGTGAGCATCAAGAACTGAACGAATATCTTGAAATTTACAAACAAGCTATGCATATAACACTTCTGGGAATCAAAATCTTTTAAATCGCTAGAGGAAGCTTAAAAGTGGGTTGAAAGCTGCGGAGATTAAATAAAAAAACTGCCCAAATATTTTTGAGCAGTTCTGATTTATCGTTTTTTTTTAATTATCTACTTCTCATCATCTGCATTAATCCTCCGCCATTTTTAACATGGCTAAATCCTAAATGCTGTAGCACCTGAACACCATATGATGAACGTGCTCCGGAAGCACAATACAAGGTTACCTCTCTTGTTGGGTCGCCTAGCTCATTTGCCCGAATTTCTAATTCATCTAAGGGAATATTCACGGCGCCGGGATAAGCACCTCCTGCAAATTCATCACTAGTTCGTACATCTACAACAATTGGTTCGTTGCTACTTGTATTTTCTTGCTTTGAAGCACTTTGTTGTTGGCGATAAGTTGCCATCATATTGTTTAAGCCACCACCATTTTTAACATTGGTGTAGCCCATTTGTCGCATCATTTCAACACCATAAGAAGAACGAGCTCCTGAAGCACAATAAAGTGTAATATCACGATCTGTATTGCCCAATTCTTCTAATCTGGCAGTTAAACTATCTAAAGGAATATTGATTGCATCTGGAACGGAGCCCATGGCAAATTCTTCTGCTGTCCGTACATCAACAATAATAGGGCCGGCTTTAGCAGCTGTACTTTCTTTTGCTATTGATTCTTCAATTTCTTCTGACTCGTGAATTGATTTCTTTTCAACAGGAAGCAAGTTGAGACTGAAGTTTTTAAAGCCAATAGTTTGCTGGTAACGTTGCATTGAAATATGTCCTCCCGAAATATTGATTACATCTTCAATACCAGCACCTTTAAGCATCCGTAAAGCCTGGTGTCCCTTTTTACCATTCTGATCGTAAACAATTACAGTTTTATCTTTTGGAAATTTGTCTAAATATTCAGGAAGCATTTCCAGAGGGAGATTATTGGCTCCTTGAATATGCGATTTCTCAAATGCAAAAACGTCTCGAACATCCACAGCAATAGCTTGTTTTCCTTCTAAATATTCATCTAATTCGCTAACAGTTACCGAAGTGCTAAATCCCGAAAGTTTATTTTCGGCAGTATATGCAGCCATATTTAAGGCATCGTTCGCTGTTCCAATCGGAGGAGAGTAAGCAAAGTCGATATCGGCCAATTCATGAATGGTTAATTTTGAGGCTGCAGCAGTTGCAATTACGTCTAAGCGTTTATCAGCACCTTTGTATCCGGCAGTTTGACCGCCGAGAATTATCCCAGTATCTTTATCGAAAATCAACATTACACTTACTTCTTCAGCACCGGGATAGTAGGTTGTATGGTGCTCTTTGTGTGCTACCACAGCATCTGCATTGTATCCCAATTTTTTAGCTTGCTTTAACGACAATCCTGTGGTTCCGGCAACAGCTTCAAAAACTCGAACGACCGAAGTTCCCAATGCTCCTTTGTATTCGTGGTTTCCACCTAATACGTTTTCGGCAGCAATTCTACCTTGTCGGTTGGCTGGACCTGCTAATGGAATTCTAACCTTTTGCTTGTTAACACGATGTTCTATTTCCACCATGTCGCCTGCTGCGTAAATATTAGGATCACTTGTTTCTAACCTTGAATTAACTAATAGACCGCCAGCTTCGCCTAATTTCAAACCAGCTTCCTGTGCTAACTTTAAAGTTGGTCGAACTCCGATAGAAAGTAGAACCATGTCGGCTTCAATGTTTTTTCCATTGTCTAGTTTTACCGAATTTTTATGAATTTCTGTTACTCCTGTTGAAGTGTGAACGCCAACACCATACGAATGCAATTCAGTTTCGATAAAGCCTGCAGTTTCAGCTTCCATAATTGACATTACATGAGGCATCATTTCTACAACGCTAACATTCAAGCCACGTTTAACCAATGCTTCTACCATTTCTAAACCAATGAAACCTCCGCCCACAACAACGGCCGATTTTGGTTCAGATCCTTTTATGAAGTTATCGATTTTATCCATGTCTTCCAATGTCCAAAGTGTGAAAACATGTTCTTGTTCGGCACCGGGAAGATTCGGTTTAATTGGGCGTCCACCCTGAGCTAGTATTAACTTTGTATATTCAAATGTTTTTTTCTCTCCAGTTAGCGAGTCAATTGTATTAATTATTTTTTTTGACGTTTCAATTTGCTCAACAGTGGTATTAATGTGTACATTAACGTTGTATTGCTCCTTGAAACTTTCAGGACTTTGTAAGATTAGTTTTGAGCGGCTTTTGATATCTCCACCAATGTAGTATGGTAAACCACAATTGGCAAATGAAATGTCAGGCCCTCCTTCTAATAAGGTGATTTCTGCTTCAGAAGATATTCTTCGTGCTTTTGCAGCTGCTGTTGCTCCTGCAGCAACTCCTCCAACAATTACAATTTTCTCCATTTTATCTATATTTTTTGTTTTGCTATAAGTAAGAGTTGATCCAACAACTCTTGTGATGTTTATGTTTTACGACAGCAAATGTAGAGGATAGAGCAAATGGAGAGTGTGTGTTTAGTCACACTAGAATTATTTAGAATAAAGATTGCCTATTTTTAGGTTCAAATATATGTAAATGAAGCGTTTTGTTAGCTGAATGTTAATAGCTTGATAGGAAATTAGTGGAAAAAAAGAGGCTGCAACTTGCAACCTCTTTCTATATTGAGAGTAATCAATTTTTATCGAACACCGTGCATTAATTTTTTCATTACCGGGTTTAATGCAATCACTATAACACCTGCAATAATTGGTACAATTGTAAATATCAAGAAGAAGGTTGATAGTGAATATTGTTCTGTGATATTTTCAATTTGACCACCCAGAACCGCAGCAATTTTATTACCAATGGCAATGGCCAAATAATACATTCCAAACATGAAAGCAATCATTCGCGCAGGAACCAATTTACTTACGTAAGAAAGCCCTACTGGAGATAAGCAAAGTTCTCCCATGGTATGGAACAGATAGGCTAGGATAAGCCAAATCATACTCACCTTTACTCCTTCAACGGCACCATGAGCTCCTAAAGCTAGAAGTCCAAAACCTACAGCCATAATAATCAATCCAAGTCCGTATTTTACGTTTGCAGAAGGATTATACTTGCTGTCCCACCATTTTGAGAAGAAACTTGCAAGGGCAATGATGAAGAATGAGTTTAGTATACTGAACCATGAAGTCGTAATTTCAACTTGGTTTTCTTGAGTTTTAACAACTTTTGCTGGCACTACACCATTGTCGAGTGCTAATTCTTTACCGCGTTCACGAGCTACTTGTAAGCTTTCATCATCGAGATAAGCGTATTCAGTTTTCTCATTGTTTTTTGTGATGATATTGATTGCTTGGCCTGCTTGTAACTCAGCTACATCAGCAATTTCAACATGCTTTTCAACTACTATTGCATCTTCAGGAAGTACGAAATTTTCAGTAATTGGAATATAAGTTACTTCGGCATTTTTATCGGTTGCAGGAACTTCAACTACATTGTAAGCAACATTGTAAGCTGTTGTTGACCAATCGCGGTTAAGCATCCAGCCTGCAACACCCCAAATAATTGTAAAGATCAAGATCAGTACAATATTTGATTTTAATGCTTTTGCATGCGTTTCTTTCACCAATTTAAATACAACATAACTGATGATTGCTAGCGGAACAACGGTTAATAATGAATTTACGATGTTGTAAATAATTGCAGCATTACCGGTTAATACACGATTCACACTGTCGCGTGCAAAAATGATTAATGATGATGCACCTTGTTCAAAACTCATCCAGAAGAAGATGGTGAAGAATAGGAAGATGATCAGTGCAATCATTCTATCGCGAGTGACTTTAGCATATCGTGCAATACGCGAAATAACCAAAACCAAGAAGACTACTAAGCCGATAATAATACCCACGTATTGTCCTTCCATATTCGTTGTTTCCAACGCTTTGAAAAGGTCGATTCCTGCAATTTTCGACAATGGATCGTTAATTGCATAACCAACACCAACAATTGCTGAAATGGCAATTAAAATCTTATCAAATAGCGTGAATGGATTTTCTTTGTCTTCGTTTTCAACTTCAGTTGTTTTGCTTTCAACTTTCTTCGCCATTGCATTTTTATCAGGACGATCACCCAATTTTCCGAAAAGTGGTTTTGCCCACCAGAACTGAAGTGTTCCTAAGATCATGAAAATACTTGCCAAGCCAAACCCGTACGACCATCCAACACGTTCTGCAAGATAACCGCAAAGCATCATTCCAAAGAAAGCTCCGGCATTAACACCCATGTAAAAAATAGTGTAAGCGCCATCCTTCTTTTCAGGAAGATCTTTATACATTTCGGAAATGATTGACGTGATATTCGGCTTGAAGAATCCTGTACCAATTACCAATAGCCCCAATCCTACGTATAACGAAGTTTGCGTTTCGAATGCCATTGAGATATGACCTAATGCCATAATTGCGGCGCCAATAACAACTGCTAAACGATATCCGGCAACTTTATCGGCAAAAATTCCTCCCGCAATTGGAGTAATGTATAGTAACATAGCATAGGTGCCAAATAGAGCACCTGCATTCTCAACCGACCAATGCCATCCAGGGTTTGCACCCACAATAGCCATGGTTAAGAAGTTGATTAAAAGTACGCGCATTCCGTAGAATGAGAACCTTTCCCACATTTCGGTGAAGAAAAGCACAAACAATCCAGATGGCTGCCCTAATACTTTTGATTTGAAAATATCTGTATTGGCTTGTGACATAGTTGAATATGGATTTGTTAGTGAAGCTCTTCTTCGGTTAAAATATGTTCACTTTCTTCTGCTCCGTGTGTTAATCGTTTTAGGGGTTTTAATATGATAATAAATAATCCACCAATGATTATGGTAAAGACTAAGATTCCTAAAAAGACAGCATATTCTCCAAAGCTTGAAGCCGATTCTCCAACAATTCCGGCAACTTTACTTCCTAATCCGGTTGCTGCAAAATAAACACCCATTATTAAAGATGCATATTTCATTGGAGCCAGTTTGGTAATAAATGATAATGCCACTGGTGATAAACATAATTCACCAATAGTATGAAATAGATAAGCTAAAACGAGCCATACCATACTTGATGTTCCAGATTGCTCAAACTGCATTGCTGCAAATACCATAAATACGAAACCAAAGCCCATGATAATAATTCCCATGGCCATTTTAAATAGCGAAGAGGCTTCTTTGTTTTTTAATTTTCTTTTAGCCCAAAAAGAAGCAACAATAGTTGCAAAAATGATGATGAATCCGGCATTTAAACTTTGGAACATAATCGTGGGTATTTCCCAACCTAAAAGTATCCTGTTGGTTTTAGCATCGGTGTATAAGTTCATGAGGCCACCTGCTTGTTCAAAGGCTCCCCAAAATATAATTACCATTATAAAGGATACTAAAAGAACCATAAAGCGGTCTTTGAAAACTTGTGTTGAAAGATCTTTATAGATCATCATCATTAAGCCAGTAACAACCGAAAGGAAAATGAAAAGTAGCCCATACGCCCAACCTAAATTGAGCCAGCCAATGGCAGACACTACAAGTAAACCAATGAAAATAATTAGCTGTTTAGGCGACTGAAACAGGTGGCTAAATAAGTCGACATACGAAACTTCATCTTCTTTATTTTGTGCGATGGGCTTGTTCCCAACATTCTTTAAATATTTTTGACCCACGATATAGTTGATAAGCCCCAAAAGCATCACAATTCCTGCTAATCCAAAACCTGCATGCCATCCCCACTTACGAACAACTAATGCGACAAATATGGTTGCTAATAAAGAACCGGTATTGATTCCAATATAAAAAATACTAAATCCTTTATCTCTTCGAATATCTCCTTCAGGATAAAGCCCACCTACCATGGTAGAGATATTGGGTTTTAGCATTCCAACTCCTAATATAACTAATGCTAATCCGGTGTAAAATGCCCATACATCAGTGAATATTAACACGCCATGACCTAAAACAAGCGTTATTGCACCAATTAAAACCGTCTTTTTCTGACCTAATAATTTGTCAGCAATCATACCTCCCGGAATCGACATAATGTATACGAGCATAGTATACCATCCGTAGAGTGCTAATGCTTCTTTTTCCGACCATCCAAGTCCAATGCCTCGAGCATCGGCTCCCGAAATAGTACTTGCTGTCATATACAATACTAACAATGCGCGCATTCCGTAATACGAAAATCGCTCCCACATCTCTGTTCCAAACAGAATCGCCAGTCCAATAGGATGCCCAAAAAATGCTTTATTACCTTTCATATATAAAAATTGTAATTGGTTTATCTTTTTCGAAGTTGCAAATGTAATTTTTTTTAACGCTTTTATTTTATGCAATTTGTCACCTAAAATATAAATTTTATGATGAATGATTGCTTTAGTTGCTAATTTCTCTATCCTTTGGTTTGAATAATTATAATTAAGTAATAGTTTGTAAATTTAGGTTTTGAAATGAATTCGAATAAAATTAAGGGTGATGAAATTATTTGAAACAAAACAAATTGCTACCATAGATGCCTATACCATACAAAATGAGCCAATTTCTGATGAAGATTTAATGGTTCGTGCGTCCATGACTTTTGTGAATGAAGTACTTTCTTCAACATTGAGTGGAACTGTTGCGGTGTTTTGTGGCCCTGGAAATAACGGTGGCGATGGTTATGTAATTGCAAAAGCTCTGACTGAATCATATCGATTTGATGTAGCAGTTTACACGCTCGATTTGGGGAAGTCGATGCATGGTGCTCAATTATTTCATTACAATCAGTTATGCGCTTCAGGCAAAGCTAAAATCAATTTAATAAAGGCGAAATCTGATTTTCCGAATCTCAAAAAGGTTGATTTGGTAATTGATGCCCTGTTTGGATCTGGATTAACACGCCCCTTAAAAGGTGTTCCTGCTGAATTAGTCTACTCGATTAACGAAAACAAGGTTCGAGTGTGGGCGGTAGATATTCCTTCAGGTTTAATGGGAGAACAATCTGCTGAAGTTGAGCAAACAATTATTAATGCAGAGAAAACCATTACTTTTCAGTTCCCTAAACTCAGCTTTTTCATGCCCGAAAATCAAGAATATGTTGGAGCTTTTTCCGTGAAAGATATTGAATTGCATCCTAAAATAGTTGAGCAGCTTGAAACTCCTTACAGATGGCTGGATGATCAGGAAATCAACAAGATTTACAAAAAACGAAGCAAGTTTTCGCATAAAGGAACCTTTGGGCATGCTTTACTAATTGCCGGAAGTTACGGTAAAATTGGCGCGGCTGTTTTGGCTTCCAAAGCCTGTTTGCGTTCGGGGGTAGGATTGTTAACAACTCATATTCCACACAATGGAGCAGCAATTATCCAAACGGCCGTTCCTGAAGCAATGCTTTGTATCGATCCATCTGATTTGATGTTTACTTCGGTTGAAAATATCGATCGTTATGATGCCATTGGAGTTGGTCCGGCTTTGGGAACAAAACTAAATAGCAAACGAGGATTAGAGGCACTTTTGAAAGAAGCAAGCGCTCCGATGGTACTTGATGCCGATGCACTAAATCTGCTTTCTGAAAATAATGATTTACTTACATTTTTACCTGAAGATTCAATTCTAACACCGCATCCCAAAGAATTTGAACGATTAACTGGAAAAGCAAGTAATCGATGGATGCAAATTGAAAAAGCGATAGGTTTTTGCCAAAAGCATCAGGTGAACTTGGTTCTAAAAGGAGCTTATACCGCAATAATCGATCGTGAAGGACATGTTTTTTTTAACTCAACAGGAAATGTGGGAATGGCAACTGCTGGAAGTGGTGATGTATTGTGCGGAATAATTTTAGGCTTGCTAGCTCAAAATTATAAGCCAATTGAAGCTGCAAAATTAGGTGTGTTTATCCATGGTCGGTCAGCGGATATAGTTAAAACAAAAAGAGGAATTACCTCGATGATTGCCTCAGATATTATCGATGGTTTAGGAGCTGCATTTCTACCTTTTGAATAACAAATTTTAACATCTTTCAAGGTTTCCAATATTATGCAAATCGTTGAATTATTGCCATATTTGCAACGAAAATGAAAAATGGCATTAGGATTGCATGTGTTTGCAAAAAATTGACCTTAATTGAATTAAAAAGTCTCAAAATAAGTCATGAGCAAGTTAAATTCTTATTCCTTTAAAATTAAAATGATGAAAAGAAAATTCTTTATAATAATCATATTCGCAATTGTTTCTTTGTCGGTAAGTGCAATTAATCCACGCGATAAAGCCGACAAGAAAAGAGGTGATGAGGATAACATTTCAGTAGAAGATACCGCATCCTATAACGATGGCATTGTTTATGCACTGCCTCGTACTGTTTTACGTGTAAAAGTGAAAGCCGAAAAAAGTATTTATATTCCGGGCCCCTATCACGAATATGCGAGTAAATATTTAGGGTACGATAATGTCGAACAGTCTAAAAAAGTTATTTGGAAAATAAAATGCATCGATGTCGTGCCTATTGGCGAAGCGGATCCAAATGCTTACTTTAAAACGAAAGATACCCTGTCTTCTCTTGTTACATTGTTACCTGATGGACGCATTGCCGGAATCAATTCTTTGGAAAATAATAGTGAGGCCTTGATATATGAAACCCAAAATTTGGTCAACGACAATCTGCCTTCGCTTATTTTTCCCGATCAGGCTTCAAGCGATAATTATGAAATTCATTTAGATTCAATTACAGGAGCTGAAAAGTTTGTGGTAAAATCAGTGGAGCAAAAAGCACAAGAAGCTGCAGACTATATAATTCGTTTACGTAAGAAACGCGCTTATTCGATTCTCGATCCAACCGATGTAGTTCCTGAAGATGGTTTAGGTTATCAAGTATTTGTTGAAGAAGCGAAACGTTTAGAGAAAGAATACATCACCTTGTTTTTAGGTAAAACATTTAATAAAACGCATGAATTTGTTTTCAACTACATACCTGATTCAAAAAATGTGAAAAATGAGATGTTGTTTCGCTTTTCAGAAGAACGCGGCGTGCTTCCAAAATCAGATATTTCGGGAAAACCAATTACAATTGAATTAAGCAAAGAGCAAAAAGCTTACAGTAGTATTGATAAATTAAAAGAAACTGATAATCCCAATCCAGCAAGCTACGGATTGTATTATCGAGTGCCGGTAATGGCGCAGTTAGATATATTAAATGGAATTCAGCCTTTGTATAGTGCTCGTTTTCCAATTGCACAATATGGTGTAATTGCTCCACTTCCCGATGATTTAGTGAATGGCAAAAATTCAATTTTATTCGATACTGCAACTGGTACAATCAAAAGTATTCTAAAATACTAAGCAAATTTATAATATACAGAAAAGGCATTTACATCATTTGTAAATGCCTTTTTTACTTACAATATAATTGGTACGCAACTAAATTTCGTGTGAAATCATCTCAGAGTAAATTCACCGAAATAATTTAAAAATGAAAAATCCAACCATTATCTTACTAATACTTTCGTGTTTATTAATCACTAGTTGCTCTGACTCTGGTTTATTCGATGGAGCTTATTTATATGAAGAGCTTCCAGCGAATGAACAGTACACCGATTACGGCGAAAATCCATTTGTGAAGGTAAGCGAACAAGCTATTTCAACCTTTTCGGTTGATGCCGATGGAGGTTCTTATGCAAACATGCGTCGTTTTCTTACTAAAGGCTACAATATTCCTTCTGCGGCTATTCGTGTTGAAGAATTTCTGAACTATTTTACCTTTGATTATGCCGAGCCAACAAATAATGAAAGTGTTGCCCTTAATTCTGAATTGGCTACTTGTCCATGGAATACCAACCATTATTTAATGCGTTTAGGAATGAAAGGAAAGAGTTTAGATCAATCTAAAATGCCTAATTCAAACTATGTATTTTTAATTGATGTTTCAGGCTCAATGTCGTCTGAAGATAAGTTGGAAATATTGAAAGCAGGTTTTATTAAATTGATCAGTCAACTTAAAGCCAACGATAAAATTTCGATTGTTACATATGCCGGAAGCTCGGATGTTTTATTAAACTCAGCATCGGGCACTGAAACTAGAAGAATTGAAAATGCAATAAAACAATTAGGAGCAGGAGGTTCAACAGCAGGTGCCGAAGGTATTGTGACTGCTTATGAGCTGGCCGAACAAAATTTTATTGAAGGAGGAAATAACAGAGTAATTTTAGGTTCAGATGGCGATTTTAATGTTGGTCCATCTTCTAATGAAGAATTAATTGAATTAATTGAAGAGAAGCGTGAATCTGGTATTTATTTTACAGTACTTGGAGTTGGTGACGGGAACCTAAACGATTCAATGATGGAGCAAATTGCCAATAAAGGAAACGGAACCTACGAATACATCGATAATGCCAAGCAAATAGAGAAAGTATTTGTATATGAGTATTCGAAATTTTTTACTGTGGCTAAAGATTCAAAGATCCAAATTACCTTCAACGAAAGTAAAGTTGATTCTTTTCGTTTAATTGGCTATGAAAATCGGTCTTTAAATGAAGAAGATTTTGAAAAAGATTCAACCGATGCAGGAGAAATCGGCGCAGGACAAACCATTACTGCTCTTTACGAACTGGTTTTAAGCGACAATGTCGAAGGTGGGGAAATTGCAAACTTCGATTTCCGTTATAAATTTCCAGATGAAGAGGAGAGTCGTTTATTGAAACACACGATTTCTGATCAACGAATAAGTTTTCAAAGTGCTTCGGAGAATATGAAATTTGCAACAGCGGTAGGTGGCTTCGGACTTTTGTTAAAAGATTCGAACTACAAATCTAATGTCTCGAAATCGATGGTGTTGGATTTAAGTGCCAATGCGATCACCTTCGATGAACATGGTTTTCGTAGTGAATTTAGAGCTTTGGTTGAGAAATGGGAGCCCAATACTAATAATTAATAATTGAGTTTTAGTTTGGAGAAGTAGGTTTTAGCGGCGGCTTTCACTTTTGGTGCAAGTAAAACTGCAGCTATCATGTTAGGAAAAGCCATCAATGCAAAAGTTAAATCGCAAAAAGCAATCACAACGTCCATTGCTATTACTGCCCCAATTACCGCAGTAATTGCACTGAAACCATTGTACCATTTAATCGATTTTGTTCCGAAAATAAAAGAACTACATTTTGAGCCATAATACGGAAAAGCAAAGATCGTTGAGAGTGCAAAAAAGGTAACACAGAGAATAAGATGTAAGTCCCCCAGCCGGGCATGGCTTGTTCAAATGCTAACGAGGTTAAGGTAATTCCATCGGCTGAAGTATTTTGCCACACCCCTGTAACCATTATAGCCAATGCAGTGAAAGTACAAACAATCAGGGTGTCGATAATTGGGCCAAGCATGGCAACTAATCCTTCCCGTACCGGTTCGTTGGTTTTGGCTGCACCATGTGCCATGGGGGCTGTCCCAATTCCTGCTTCGTTTGAGAACGCAGCTCTTCGTACTCCCGTAATTATTAGTGCACCAACAGCACCTCCTAAAGCTGAATTTGCAGAAAAAGCATCTTCAAAAATTAACTGAAAAGCAGGAAGCACATGATCTATATTTTTAAAAATGATGTATAATACCGAAACGATATAAATTAGCACCATCATCGGAACCAACTTGCTGGTAACCTGTCCAATTCTTTTGATCCCTCCAAAAATAACAATTGACATAATCGCAAAAATCAGTAAACCGGTGGCTAAATTGGTGCCAAATCCCGCGTCAACGCCATTTGGTATTAATACGCCATCTCTTATGATTTGTGTTAACTGATTGGCCTGGAAGACAGGTAGTACCGCAAACATTCCTGAGAAAGCAAAAAAGAGTGCAATGGGTTTCCACTTTTTCCCTAATCCTTCAGTAATGTAATACATTGGGCCTCCTTGAGTTTGACCGTCAGAGTCTTTTCCTCGAAACATCACTGCGAGTGTACCTGTGAAAAATTTGGTGCTCACGCCTATGATTGCACTTACCCACATCCAGAAGATCGCTCCGGGGCCTCCCATGGTGATGGCAACTGCAACGCCGCTTATATTTCCCATTCCAACAGTGGCCGCCAAAGCTGTCGACAATGCTTGCAAATGATTAATATGACCAACTTCATGAGGATCGTCGTATTTACCACGGACAATTTGAATGGCATGCTTGAAATATCTAATCGGAGTTAATTCAGAATAGAAAAGAAAGAATAATCCACCCCCAATTAATACAATCAAAATAGGCGTACCCCATAGAAAATTTGCAAGATCGATGATCGAATTTTGAAGATTGTGCATGGGTATAGTTTTATCTTTTTTGTTGCAAACTAAAGAAAGCTATTAATAGAAAGGACTTTACCGGATTATTGTTTAAAATATTAAATGAGCACAATCATTTAACTTAAATTGAAAATTCTATTTTATTCCGGTTTGGAAATTAAAACTTGTATGCGGTGGTTGATTGTAACTTACATTTTGCCAAACTACGCTTAAACGATATTGGCGGTCGTGCATTAAGGTTTTCATTCTATAAGTGGTTGGAATTGTGCTAGAATAAATTCGTAGTTCCTTATTGTTGGGAGTTCTCCAAATAACTTCTTCGCGCCAGTCTCCCAAAAAATCGGCTGTAAGGCAAGGAGTTGCTTTGGTTCCGTTGTTCGAAACACATTCTGTAGCCGTAAACAGATTAATGGTGGTTTGCTTGTTCCAGTCCCATTTATCAATTCTGTTTTTATCAAGTAATTCACGAGTTAGATCGCCATCCCACCAAATTACAAAATTGCAAGAGCTGGGAGTTTTGTTTGAGATTGTATTTCCTTTTACATCCCTTAATCCGCCTGGGCCTCCCCAATTTTCAAATCCGGGGTGTGTTGGATCAATATCGGCGGCCACCCCACGACCTACATCTACCGCTGGTCCTTTCGAAAATAGTATTTTACCATTGGCAGCACTAAATAACGCTACACCAGGAGTATTAAGTTTTAAGGTTTTTCCTTCATTTTCATGAATTCCATATACTTCTAATCCGGGAGAATCGGGGTCCATGTCGCTAAGGTGAAGTGCGTCGCCATGGCGGAGCCCGGTAGTATATAAACCTGTTCCATCGTGGTCGATGGTCATTGAGCCTACGCAAATTTCATCTTTCCCATCCTGATCTACATCTGCCACGCTTAAATGATGATTGGCTTGACCTGAATAAGGGTTTTCTGCATTTTCAGAATCGAAGACCCATTTTTGTTTCAGTTTTTTATTTCGAAAATCCCAAGCAACTGCAACGGTTCTTCCATACCAACCACGCACAAATACTGCACTTGGATGTTGTCCATCGAGGTAGGCAACCCCGGCTGTAAATCTATCGGATCGGCCACCGGAAGTATCGTTGTTCCCATTTCCTCCAATTCCTCCCCAACCATCGAGTGGATATCGGTTTGGAACATAATTAACGGTGTTGAGGGCGGCCCCTGTTTTACCATCGAAAATGGTTAGATATTCAGGGCCATCTACTATTTTTCCATAGGTCTTTGACGATTGATCGTAAGTTCTCCAGTCCTTATTTTCCTCACCAATTATATTTCCTTTACCATCAATGGTTCCATCGGCCGTTTTACAGATCATTTCAGCAGAATTATCGCCATCGAAATCGTAAACTAAAAACTGAGTATAAGCAGCGCCTGCTCTTATATTGACGCCTAAATTAATTCTCCAAAGCAAAGTTCCATCTAGCTTGTAAGCATCGATGATCTGTTTCCCGGTAAAGCCTGTTTGAGGCGGATTACGTGTAAATTGGGGTTGCCATTTTAATATGATTTCATATTCTCCATCGCCATCTAGGTCGCCAATGCTGGCATCGTTAGCCGAGTAACTACATGGTCTTCCATCAACTAAATCGTCTTCTGGTTTTTGAATTGGAATAGCTAAGTAGGCTTGGTTGGCATTTTGCTTTAAAAGCTGAAAACTGTTTTGTTTGCTTTGCTGGATTTTCTGATTGCTTGGGATTATGGAATAGGTAATGTCATCGTCGAATTGTAGGGTCGAATCGATAAAGCATGTTGAATTGACAATAGGACTAGAATTAAGCTTTTCGGCCTCCTTGGTATTCCTTTTTCGGTAAACATCGAAAGCGATATTTTCAGGATCAGATTCGAGTAATCGCCAACTTATAAATACCGAATTGTTTTGATGTAAGGCAATTACACAACGATTCTTGTCGACGACTTTTTGCCCTTTCGAGAAGAAAGATGAAAAGAGCAAAAGGAGGACAAATGGAATTAATTTTAGTTGGCGTTTCATCTTAGGGGGCTTATAGTGGAGTGATCGTAATGTTTTTGTAGCAAATATGATTTTTAACTGTCCGCAAGCCGAAGTATCCTTGATGGTAAGGGGCTTCGTCGATGTAATTAAATAAAACTTGATCGTTAATGCAGTATTTTACAATGTTTTGCTGCACTGTAATTTCAATGGAATACCACTGGTTGGCTTTAATTAAATTTTCTGGATTGGTATATTCTTTTAGGATATCAGGACGAATCTTTTTGTCTTTAAAATCGGTAAAATTACCATCATACTTTCTGAAACGAGTAGTCGAATTGTTGTTGCCACCGTAACCTGCATAGTAGAGTGAAAGGGAATAGTAATTTCCAAATGTTCCATTGCGCCAAGCAGAACGTGCAAAAAAGTCATTCGGATTTTCGGGATCGTTGGCCATCCAAAAGCAATTTAAATCGGAAACACGATCAAACTCGCCTTGCTCGTCAATCACCTTTGCTTCGAATTTTATTTTTACAGGGCTTTTGATTGCTTGATCCATCCAAAGCGTAATTCCATTGGTGGCCGTAATTTCTAAAATTGAATCCTTCTTTTCAACGATCGTTTCGTCGGAAACTTTTTCTATAACCCAGCTAAAATTGCAGAACTCAACAAGTTCGAATGTTTCTTGATGTTGTGCTGGAGAGCAAACACTAATGAATAATATTATAATAAGTAGACTCGTATTTTTCATACAACAGTTTTAGGTTGCCCTAAAGATAAGGGCAAATAGGAAAAATTAAAGTAAAACACCTTAAAGGTGTTATGTTCAATGGAATAATTTCTTATTTCGGATTTACATCAAACCACAACTGTAGTGTACAAACCAATCCGCTTCATCTGGTTGTTTCTTATTTCGGATTTACATCAAACCACAACTGCTCTCATGCCGTCGGAAAAAAGACATTTGTTGTTTCTTATTTCGGATTTACATCAAACCACAACCGGTTCGGGTCTTGTAATTGTACACGTTCTGTTGTTTCTTATTTCGGATTTACATCAAACCACAACTAAAGGTTATTCAGTTCCGAAAAGAATTACGTTGTTTCTTATTTCGGATTTACATCAAACCACAACACGAATTCGCTTTGAGAATATTCAATGATCGTTGTTTCTTATTTCGGATTTACATCAAACCACAACTTGACACTAATTACTAAATCATTACTAATAGTTGTTTCTTATTTCGGATTTACATCAAACCACAACAAGCCCCATGTTTCGGTATCGAATACAGCGTTGTTTCTTATTTCGGATTTACATCAAACCACAACACTAAAGATAAACTCGTCAAGCCTTTACTTGTTGTTTCTTATTTCGGATTTACATCAAACCACAACCCAAATCCATTTGAAAAACCTTTGATTTGGTTGTTTCTTATTTCGGATTTACATCAAACCACAACGGCGGTTCTATTTACGAAACTGTGGCCGTTGTTGTTTCTTATTTCGGATTTACATCAAACCACAACTCAATAACTGACATTAAATTTCAAGGGTTAGTTGTTTCTTATTTCGGATTTACATCAAACCACAACCAACGAAATTGACACCAATAAAGATCAGCAGTTGTTTCTTATTTCGGATTTACATCAAACCACAACTGCTTATTTATAATATCTTTCATTTCTAAAGTTGTTTCTTATTTCGGATTTACATCAAACCACAACATAATACTTTTGTATTTAAACCCCGGGGAGGTTGTTTCTTATTTCGGATTTACATCAAACCACAACCTGCAGCTTCAGGTGAAACATCAATTGTCGGTTGTTTCTTATTTCGGATTTACATCAAACCACAACGTTGAACCGTTACCTACATCTTTGATCCAGGTTGTTTCTTATTTCGGATTTACATCAAACCACAACGGTTGGAATCCTGATTTAATTCAGGAGATAGTTGTTTCTTATTTCGGATTTACATCAAACCACAACGCGAAAGCTACTTTGGCAAGTATTCCAGCCGTTGTTTCTTATTTCGGATTTACATCAAACCACAACTTTGTAATTGTCCCAACGTTCATTATATGGTTGTTTCTTATTTCGGATTTACATCAAACCACAACAATGGGTTAGAAATTACAAATGATGGTCTAGTTGTTTCTTATTTCGGATTTACATCAAACCACAACCGCGAAATAAGCTACTCATTATCATTTTACGTTGTTTCTTATTTCGGATTTACATCAAACCACAACTCACCATTGTTTCTGTTGTAGTCGGTCATGTTGTTTCTTATTTCGGATTTACATCAAACCACAACTCAACACAGTTACAAAAAGGCTACATATAGTTGTTTCTTATTTCGGATTTACATCAAACCACAACGTAGGGCAGTATATTAGCTATTAACTTATGTTGTTTCTTATTTCGGATTTACATCAAACCACAACGGAAGTGCTTCTATTGTTTCTGCGACTTCTGTTGTTTCTTATTTCGGATTTACATCAAACCACAACTCCTCTCTATTAATGCCGTCCGCTTGTAAAGTTGTTTCTTATTTCGGATTTACATCAAACCACAACTTTCTAAAAAGCATAGTGTTTACCCATTTAGTTGTTTCTTATTTCGGATTTACATCAAACCACAACTCCTCTCTATTAATGCCGTCCGCTTGTAAAGTTGTTTCTTATTTCGGATTTACATCAAACCACAACTTTCTAAAAAGCATAGTGTTTACCCATTTAGTTGTTTCTTATTTCGGATTTACATCAAACCACAACTCATCGAGGTTATTACATTGCCATCGAATGGTTGTTTCTTATTTCGGATTTACATCAAACCACAACACATGGTATGAAGCTACAAAATAATTTGGAGTTGTTTCTTATTTCGGATTTACATCAAACCACAACTGTTTTAACCCAGACATATTATTTTGTTTAGTTGTTTCTTATTTCGGATTTACATCAAACCACAACTGCTTTTAATGCCTCCGGTAGAACGTGATCGTTGTTTCTTATTTCGGATTTACATCAAACCACAACTGCTTTATGCACTACTAGCGGTACTATAGTGTTGTTTCTTATTTCGGATTTACATCAAACCACAACGTTATAATACTGATGAAATTAAAATTGTACGTTGTTTCTTATTTCGGATTTACATCAAACCACAACTAAAATTAGGCTGGCCGTTGCCATATAAGGATTGTAGCGTTTATTTTAATCTATAAAAACGCGTCCTGCCGTAGTAGAAGTGGTGAATAAATCCATTTTTTGATTTCTAAATAAGTGTTATTCATTACACCTTCAAGGTTTTTAAAACCTTGAAGGTTGTAGACTATCATAAATATTATTTTCCGATTTCACGATTTCAAAGAGCGGAGATTCAAATGTACAAAATTCATTGTAATTGAGACCTTATCAAGGTTTGCAAAACCTTAAAGGTCATAAAAATGTCTTAGAACATTTCCAACTGTTTTGGCCCATCGGGCAAGGGTTTGCGCTTTTTACCCCAAAAATTGGTGATATTTCCGTATTGTTTATCGGTGACTATCAGAATACTTACCTGCCCGGTTTCGGGTACAAAACCTTTTACCCTGTTCATATGCACTTCGGCACTTTCCTTACTAGCACAATGGCGGTTGTAAACCGAGAATTGCATCATGGTAAATCCATCTTTAATTAAATTTTTCCGAAAGACAGAAGCTTCTTTACGTTCTTTTTTCGTCGTAACCGGAAGGTCGAAGAATACAAATAACCACATAATATGATAAGCATTTAAACGGGTGAAGTCCATGGTTTATATTTTTATTCACCTTCAAGGTTTTTAAAACCATGAAGGTGTTTTGTAGAGAGTTAAAATTCAGGATAAATAATTTTTCGGCTTTCGCCTGCAAAACATCGAGCTAAGGAGGCAGTTGTAATAGAAAGCGCGACCATCAAGGGGCGTTTTACTTCGCCAATATTTACATCAACGGCGAATACCTTTAATAATTCAACTTTTTGTTCTTTGCTTAGTTCAATTGAGTTGAGCTTAGGATTGTATATCTCCATTACAATTTCATCGACATAAGGTCTATAGGGTTCCATTATATCATCGGCCAGGCAAAAGGCATTGTATCGGTTGTGGTGATGTATCCCAAGTGTAGCTAGTAGTCCTGATCCTGCAAGCGAACGAGCTACGGCTGAGCGCAATAAAATATATCCATAATTTAGTAAGTGATTGGGCGGAGGTCCCATCCGATCGCGGTAAAAATCTTTTCCTAATAGCTGCGACCAGTAAAGCCTTGCCGCATAACCTTCGCGGTTACTTGTATCGCCACTATTTACAGTTTTTGCAAGGTTTAAAACATTTTGGAAGCTTGCTCCTTGTTGCTTTAAATGTGCTGCCTGGTTGCGTATTTTTTGTTCTATGGTTTGCTTCCATAGGTTCTTCTTTAAGGGTTCGGAAGCATTGATTTGGTAACTGAAATTTTCTTGTTGAATATGATTTGCATCGAGCGGAAGTAGCATGGATGAGGGGAGATGCTTGCTGTCGCAAAAAATCACCGCTACGTTGAAGGCATTTAGTTGTTCAATCAATTTCATTGAAAAACTTATTTGAGGATGGTCTAATACAATAAAACCGAGGTCTTCAATTGGTACTGTTTTTTTTGATAGTTGATCTTTGGGAGTGATAAGCAATTGGCGGTCTTTAACCGACAAATGATAAGGATTTGAAAAGAAAAGTGTTCGTTTAAGCATGGTAATAAGTTTAAAGTAGTTCGTTATACCTTCAAGGTTTTTAAAAACCTTGAAGGTATAACGAACTAGGGTATGGGGTTGTCTAGTTGTAATTCTAAGAATCGATTTAAGGATTCTCTATTATGATAACCTTTAAAATTTTCTAAGTCATTGTACCATTCCAAAACTTCATTGCGTTTTAGCTTTGTTTCTTTGGGGGAAAGTATGGTTAAATACGAGCTCCATGGATATTCAATCATTTCTTCGCAAAACCTATGATGAACAGGGTTGTTGTGAATGTAATAAATAAGGTATTTCAGATATTCCTCGTTGGTAATTTTTATTCTTCGGAAAGGGTGTTCGAACAAGCTCCCCGACCTTTTATACATTTTATTATATGCCTTTGTGTATGCGTTAAATAAGTTGGAGAAATGTTGATTGATTAAATTTCGGTTTGGAGTAATACCTTCGAGGTTTTTAAAACCGTGAAGGTGTAGCTCTTCTTTTGATTTTGCACGTACTAATAAATGAAAATGATTGCCCATTAATACCCAAGCATAGGTGTCGGCTACCGGGGAAATATGTTTCTCGTATAACAGAAGGAAGAATTCGTAATTTGTGTTTTTTCGAAATAAGGCACAGCTATTTATTCCACGATTGTAAATGTGGTAGAAGCAATCGAATTCTAATGGAGGATGATTTGTTGCCATGGTTTGTATTTCTTATTTGTTAACTCCTTCAAGGTTTTCGAAACCTTGAAGGAGTTGAGTTAGAAGGCAGAGCTACTTCACAATTATTCCTAGTTTTTCGAGTAGCTGAGGTTGGTCTTCGAGCGCTATGGCGGCAATTTCTTCATAATCGCCAAGCCAGTTAATTAGTTCATGAAATTTCTGGTCGCGTAGCTCAGTAGCATTTTGAGCTTCACCAATTTCACGTTTTAATGTTTCGAGTAAGGTTGAAACCGATTCAACTTTTGTTAATTCGGCACTTAATTTTTCTTGCGTTTGACCATAATTGGTCATTGTAGCAAGCCAATCGGCATTATTTAAAATTGCACGATAGAAATTTAGTGCTTGTTGCAGCCATTTGGCAATTGCCTTTTTACGGCGTCCATTCAGCTCTAAAGTTGTAATGGCCTGTGTATTTTCACTAAATGCAATCCGGGCTATTTTTAGCTCGGTCATGTATGTGTGGTTGGCTTCGTGTTTAATTTGATCGTAGGTTTTTTGAGCCTCGGTTTGTTCTCCATACTCTTTAATATAGTTGCTGTACTGGGTTTCGGCTTCGGTTAGTACTTGTTTGCCAACGTTTAATTTTTCTACTGTATAGCCATATAGTGTTACACGATCTAATATATCAGTATCGGCTATACTATTGTTGATCATGATGCCGCCTTTTAATAAAACTTCATCATTATTCATTTTGGTCCAATTCATATTCTTTGATTTTTTTAAATTTTGATTGCTTAAACCTTATTCGGTTATTGAAATGCCTTAATTGAATTATGTTCTCTGAAGATTTTAAAGGAGAACATTGCCATTAAGGGTTGTAAACAGGACTTTTTGAATAAAACCAGTACATAAATACAATGCACCATGGCAGTTTTATATGCTCTATTGCAATTTCCGATAGAGCTGTGGAATAATTAGTGAGCGCCAAGTTTAAATGGTAGGTAACCATAGCAAGTTGCTCGGAACCAGTGCGGAATGGTTGGTAACGTGGTTCCCTTGCATTCCGCAACGGGCTTTTCCATTTTTCCATGGTTACCGAGCATTCCGCAGCGGGATTTCGTAAAATGCCGTGGTTCTTTCGCATTTCGCAATGGGATATTCGAAAAAGTTGTGGTTCCCAATGATTATGCTGTGGGCTTTCTCAAGTTACTTTGGTTACCGGGCATTTTTCCATGGTTACAAGGCTCAGTTCCTTGGGGATATAGGATATTGCGGGTTGAGTTTTGTTGTAGCCCTTAATTATGCCTGTTCGAAATAATTAAGGGACTAAACACAGGTGGATTTTTCATGTTCGATGATTTAAGATTAGTATTAGAGGTTTTTATCCCTTCAAGGTTCTTAAAACCTTGAAGGAGTGGTGTTTTTTATAGTTTTTCAATTTTGCCGAGTGGGGTGATTTTAAAGTCGATGCCTTCAACTAAGGCATTGAACTGGTTATGACTAAGCTTTCGTTGGGCTATAAAAGGTTCATTGGCTTTAAATATTCCATCAAAAGTTTTAAGTTCAGATGCTGCTATGGCTACTTTATGAAACCTTAATAGAATATTGCCAAATTCGTAATATTTATTTCCAGATTTAACTCTATTGGTACTTAAGCCAACAATTTTATATAGTCTTTTGTCTATTTCATTTTTATTCAGTTCCCTTATTTCTTCCGGTTCGTTTTCCCATAGAATTACCATTTTCCCAATTTTAAGGATTGCTCGTAATGGCATTTCGATATTTTTATTTGCTTTTTGTTCTGATATTAAACCTACAAGGTTTTCAAAACCTTGTAGGTTTGCCATCTCTTGGGTTGAGCGTTTAAAATAGGCTCCGGCCTTTAAATTATTTATCAATTCAAAATCTCGTTTCAATTTCCCTTTAGCGTCCTTGCCTTCGTAAATGGCCATAAGGTAATTGCTGTAGTTTGCCACATTAAACTCTTGTTTATAAGGTTTAGGTTTCTTCGTATTCTCATCGCGATGTTTTTTCTCGAAATGGAGCGGATTGGTAATATTTGAATAAATACGAACCTTTTTTATAGGAACAGGAGAGCCTTTTTTATTGGGCATACAATATAATTGCTGAATTTGACTCTCAATTTTTGAGATTCCTTCTTTCAAAATTATTTCTTCGTGTTGGTCTGCTTTAGAAAGCTTTTTATTCAAGCTATCTAGTTCTTTTCTCAACTCTTTTTCTTTTTTTCTGCCCTCTGCAACAATGTTTCGAACAGCATCATCAACAATGTTCTTCACGCTGCTATTTTCAAGCGAGTCCAATTGTTTTCGTACCACATATTTAATTTGTTTTTCACCTTTTATGTCCACTTCAATAGCCCCGTAAAAAGTTTGTTGATGTAAACTTCCTCTTGCGGTATCGCCTTGCTGATAAATAGGTTTGCCATTGGCTGCATATTGCTTCTTGCCTCGTTTCCGTAGTATTTTTTTGCTTTGTTTTGGCAATACATCAGGCGTATAATGAGAGATTAGAACTTCATCCTCTACTTTCTTAACATCTTCTGAAAATGTAGCCCAGGGCTTATCGAATTGTGGTTTCTCGTTTATTCGTGCTTGCGCGTATTCTTCCCAATCGTGATAAAAGCGGGCTAAGGCTTCGTAATTTTCTTTGGTGATGCAAGCAATTGTTATGGCATCGATACAATGGTGAATATGGTTAATACGCTGCTTCTTTTCGTATTCATCCTGTAAACCCCATAATTTTCGGAAATCGGCGACAGTACTGCCTTTAACTGTGTATACTCTACCAAACAAGGTTTGCAGATATAATCTAGAATATTTAGTGATTATCCCTGTGTCAACAATCTGGCTATTTTTAAATCCTTCGGGAACATCTTTCAGGGTAAACCTGCGGTATTTGCTGTGCCAATATTCTTTTTCCATAGCAAGTTTATGTCGAGCTTGTATGGCTGCATCTTTTTGTGCTTTATCAGCGGCTCCGGCTGTTTTTTTTATTGTACGCTGAATTTGTTTTTCGAGTTCTTCGTATTTCTTTTTCCAGTGTTCTATACGTGCCAGTATTTCTTCGTGATTAGCCAGTTCCGATGGTATTTTGTTTCGTTTTACCGATCGGTTGAACGTGTTTTTGCAAAGTGTTTTGTTTACCGCTGAATTGTCGAACGACAAACTGCGGGGAATGGTATGTTCGATATCATAAACAGGGTTCGATCCTAAAAATTCTTCCAATCCAATTGTTTCACCTGTATACAGGCACATGTGCTCCTGTTCTTCCCATAGTTGATATTTTAGAATCTCATCATCCGAGGGCGTTCGTTTTATACCAGCAGACTTGAAATTTTCTTCAATTTTCTCGGCATAAGATTTTCTGAGTTTTTCCCTGTCGTTTTGCCAGCGTTGTAGCGCAATGCGTTCGTTTGCATTTTTTAAGTCGCGTGCCATTTCGATGTGAATTTTTGTATTGGCATCAATCAGCTCGTTTTTAATCAACTCGTTAATCACTTTTCGTAACTGGTGCAAAGCACGCATGGCCATAGGGTTTTTAACCGACGAAACCATTGGGCTTCCGAGGTACAATTTGCCATCATCGCCTTTTGTCGGCTCCTTATAAACATCGATAGCCGATGGATGATAAATGTTATCAAGGCGACTTTCTTCTGCTCCAAAATTATCCAGAATAAAATCGTTGACCCGCTCATCAATACGTTTTACTTTGGCAAATTCTCCTTTACCTAAGTTTTTGGGCATCTGCCTATCGAATAATGCAACGGTTGTTTGCTCCAGCCGTTGACGTTTTTCTTCTGAAAAAGAAGCATAATTTTTAGGCCCAAAGTAATTCTCTATTTTCTCGAAAATATCTTTTCGAAAGAGCTGTTTGGCCTCTTCGCTCCATATTGCACCTTCTTCCCTGTTTCGTTTAATAACCCCGTTCACAATTTCAACCAACTGTTTTTCTTCATTCTGGGTTTCAATAATAGTTCTGATTTCTTGTTTTATCAGTCTCCTGTTTTCTGCATTACTCCAAACATTTGTAGGAACTGCTTTGTGCATATTCGCAAGAAACACTGCATGTGAGTATATCAAGCCCTCGTTTAGGTATGGGGTAATGTTGCGAATAGCTTTAAGACTAAGTGAGGCATAATCTTGTTTCAAATGCACTTTTAGAAACTCTGCTGTTTGCTCATCGTTCAGCCCCAAAGTATTTTTAGCAAATTCTTTTAGCTTTTCCTCCGAATCGAATGTAAACAACGCATGCCATGCGTCGATAACTCGCTTGGTAAGATTATCGCCCGCATCTTTCACATAGCGAAAATCATCGGTCATAAATTCTTCGCCAAATATTGTCTTGAAACGTGCCGACACCGGGCAACCACTTACCGTAGTATTCATTGGATAATTGAATAACCAGTCTTCAGGATATTTTTCTTTTACCTTATAAAACTTATATTGTTTTTTAGGTGCCAGCTGCTTGGCAATGTCTTCAAAATCGAAATGGTCTTTACTTTTTCGAAAGAAAACAGGAAATATTTTTAAACGTTCTACTGCATTCAATTCACGTATTTTTTCATCATCGGGAGTTTTAATCTTTATATTGTTGATGAAGCATAACATGCGGTATTCTTCAAATTCGGGGCGCGAAATAGGACAACGTGGTTTTGAAGGTTCAAATACACATTTTCCTACTCCGCCTTTTTGCGATTTTAACGGACGTTGATAAAAAATTGCTTTGCGAAGCTTGGTACAAAATTCTTCTGGAAGTTGCTGGAATTCGCAAATCCTGTTGAATTCATCCAGATAATGTTCTTCACGATGGGTATAGGTATTACGAATCTTTTCTCCGGCTTTGTATTTCTCGTAAAAATATTGCCCCAGCGTTTTGTCCCCTTTAGCTTCGCTAATCTCAGAGATTGATTTTTTAACAACTCCATCGCTTTCTTTTGTTCCTTCGAGCCGATTACTTAAAAAGCCCCGCCGTTGAGCCATGTGGTAAAACGCACGCCCTAATTTATAGCGATTTTCCTCTCTATTTAAGTCAAATTTTTGCTCAACAGCCAGAGCCCGATAATGATATGGATTCTTTAATGTGGCTTCATCGGTCTTTTGCCAGTTCATAAAACTTTCGTTTTCTGGATATTTTTTCTGATAACGCCATATATTTAAATCAGTCTCTGAAAGTTTTGGACAATAGTCATAAGTAAAAAGCACCTTTAATGTTTCTATCTTACGAATTTTACGGCGGTACTTCATTCTTCTGGCGCTGCGAAATGAGGTTCTTTCGGCAGCCTTAGAGCTTTCTATTCCCTTTTCAATTTTTACTCCTTCTTGAAAAATTCTTACACCTTTGTCTACCAATGAGAATTTTCCATCTTCTTTATTTACTAATGCCCAGCCGATGCTGTTGGTGCCGAGGTCGAGTCCGAGGATTTTGGTCATAGCGGTTCGTTTTATGTTTAGTTTTTTTGTCAACTTTTCTAAAATTTTAAACTTTAGAAAAGTTGGAGGTTCTGGAATTATTCAGAAGAAGATTTTCAATTTACATAATTTATATTTTATTTGGAACTTATAGCTAAAAAAAGGTATATTTGAAATGAATTAAGAGATTTCGAGATTTTACATCTTATCACAATAAGGCTATATGCCGAAGGAAAAAATTCCTATACTCCCGCTTCGGTGGGAGTTTTTTTATTGTAGGATTATATAAAATAAAAATACCTTCAAGGTTTTCAAAACCTTGAAGGTATTTTCTTAAAAGTCAGGACAAAAAAAGAGGCTTCTCAATTGAGAAGCCTCTTTTTTATATTTTAAATCTACTGTGCTTATTCGGTAGCGTTGGCTGGGTCGATTGTTTTATCAACCAAGATACGCCCACAATATTCACATACGATGATTTTTTTATGCGATGCAATGTCCATCTGACGTTGAGGTGGAATTTTGTTGAAACAACCTCCACAAGCGTCGCGCTCAACTGTAACAACAGCCAAGCCGTTACGAGCATTTTTACGAATACGTTTGAATGCAGTTAATAAACGTTCTTCAATTTCGCTTTCGATTTTTGTTGCTTTGTCGCCAAGCTTTTCGGCTTCGATTTTTGTTTCAGCAGTAATTTCTTCTAATTCGTTCTGCTTACGTTCTAAATCTTCTTCGCGTTCTTTTAAACGAACATCAGCTTCTTCGATCGCTTTATTTTTAATTGCTAATTCGCCACTGTGTTCTTTAATTCTTTTTTCTGAAAGCTCAATCTCCAAATTTTGGAATTCAATCTCTTTTGAAAGTGAATCAAATTCACGGTTGTTACGAACGTTGTTCTGTTGTTCCGTGTACTTTTTGATTAATGCTTTAGACTCTTCGATTGCACTTTTACGATTCGAAACTGCTGTCTCTAGGTTTTTAACGTCATCAAGATAATTGTTGATACGGGTTTTCAAACCGGCAATTTCGTCTTCCAAATCCTGAACTTCCAATGGCAATTCGCCACGAAGCGTTTTCAATTTGTCAATTTCAGATACTACCGCTTGAAGGTCGTAAACTAACTTTAGCCTTTCTTCAATTGGCATTTCTTTATTTTCGAAGTTTTGATTACTTCCAGTCATATTAATCTATTTATTAATCTTTTCACTTATCTTTTTACTGCAATAAAACGGAAAATACTTTGGATATAAAGGTTGATAATTTTACATCCAATTGATCTATGCGTAACTCGCATAAAACCAATGTACCTTTAAGTTAATTGATATCAATACTTGTTTCAGTACAAATGTTTTACCGGGTTCGTTGTCACATTTGACAAACGGAGGGCAAATTTAGGAAATTTATTTGTAACTATTTCATAAAAAATATCTTTCGTGAATTGCTCGCTTTCATAATGCCCGATATCGGCGATGATTATTTTGTCATCGGCTTCGAAAAATTGGTGGTATTTAAAGTCGCCTGTAATGTAAATATCGGCCTTTTGTGTAATTGCATTTTTCAGGAAATCGCTTCCAGAGCCGCCACAAAGTGCTACTTTTTTAATTTTATTAGTATGGATGTTGGTATGTCGGATAACTTCGCAATTGAAGGTTTCTTTTATGCTTTTTAAAAATTTAATTGCATCGGTGGCTTCTGAAAGTTCGCCAATTGCGCCCAGTCCAACTTCAGGATGAATATTATTTATGGGATAAATATCGTACGCAACTTCTTCGTAAGGATGTGCCTTAATTAAAGCAGAAATAATTTTTGACTCAAGGTGAGCCGGAAAAACTGTTTCTACGCGCAATTCTTTTTCGGTATGTATTTTCCCCTTTGTTCCAACAAATGGATTGGTGTTATCATTCCCTCGAAAAGTACCTTCGCCGAGCACATTAAAGCTACATTGATCATAATTGCCAATTACACCTGCTCCGGCAGTAAATATTGCTTCTCGAACTTCGTGCAGCTGTTTTTCGGGAATAAAAACTGAGAGTTTCTTAAGTATTCCCGATTGTGGAATTAAAGTGCGAACATTGTTTAATTGAAGTTTTTCGGCCATTTTCCATGATACACCATTCTTTACAACATCAAGATTGGTATGTGCGCAGTAAATTGCAATGTTGTTCTGAATTGCTTTGATTAGACAACGTTCAACTTCGTTTCGACCGGTAATTGATTTAATACTTCCAAAAATTAATGGATGATGTGCAATAATTAAGGTTTCCTTATTTTTAATGGCATCGTCAATTATTGCTTCTGTAATATCTAATGCAATCAACGCTTTTTCTACTATGGCATTGGCATCGCCTACAAGCAAACCTGAGTTATCCCACGATTCTTGTAAAGCTTTTGGTGCAACAGATTCGATTGCATTAATGATGTCTTGTACTTTCATAATTTCAAATATTGATGAAATAGGTGGTCGTCGCTTACATTTCGTCTTTGATGTCGATTAGTAATTGACGCGCATTCTGAAGACGTTTTACAATCTCGTACTGGTCGATTGTGTCTTTTTTATTCCGTTTAAGCTTTTCTTTGGCACCCTTAATGGTTAGTCCTTTTTCTTTTACCAAGTGATAGATTAATCGAATTTCTTCAATGTCATCTTTTGTATACATACGAACCCCGCGTGCATTTTTATGAGGATTAATGCTCGGAAACTCTTTTTCCCAATAGCGTAAATGGGACGGATTTAAATCGAAAACATCCGCGACTTCGCCAATGTTGTAATAGTATTTTTCTCTGCTGGGTGGTTTGTATGGCATTGCTTAAAGATAAATTCCAAAATTCAAATTCGCAAAATTGTCGACTATTTATGGTACAACAAATGATCATTCAATCGGTTTGAATTTATTGATGAATTAATCAAAACTGATTTTTACATCGTTTGTTCTTGCAATGATTTGTTGATATTCATCAGATGAAAGATCTTTGAAGTAGTAATTGATTGGGTTTACTTTTTGTCCGTTTTTATGCACTTCGTAGTGTAGGTGAGGAGCAGTTGATGTACCTGTGTTGCCAACATATCCAATGATATCGCCACGTTTTACTTTTTGTCCGCTGGTAACATTGAATTTACTCATGTGTCCAAAAAGAGTTTCGTAACCAAATCCATGATCAATTACGACATGCTTACCGTGTCCGGTTCTTGAACTTCGAACTTTTTTAACTGTTCCGTTGCCCGGCGCATAAATCGGAGTACCGGTTGGTGCAACAATATCAACGCCCCAATGGAATTTTGGAACTTTGTAGATAGGATGCATTCTGGTTCCCCAACCTGAAGACGTATAAACCAAGTCGTTATCAGAGATTGGTCGGATTGTTGGAGTACATTCCAATTCTTTTTCTTTTAAAACTGCTAATTCCAAAACTTCTTTGTACGATTCGGATTGAATAAAAGCTTGTTTTGAAAGCTGATCTATTCTTTTAGCAGTTGTAGCAACAATTTCGTGATTTGTGAGTTGATTCAATTTTGTATAGCGATCGCTTCCTCCGGTACCTACTTTTCGCACTGAAGAAGGAATAGGTTCACTATTTAGTATCACACGATAAATATTGTCGTCGCGGGTTTGCATGTTTTTAATCGCATTTTCAACAGTGTTTAATTTTGAGTTAAGTTGTTGATATTGGATTAATAATTGATCATTTTCAGCTTGAAGTGCTTTTGCTTTTGGGGGCTGATAGTTTAAAATAAAGAATACAGAAAGAGCACTACCCATCACTAAACTTGCTGTTAAAAATAATGCAAATTGGAAAAGGCGTTTCTTAAACTGCTTTGATTTTGTTTCTAATGTAAGCGTTTCTGGGTTAAAACGATACTTCTGTTTTCCCATCTTTAAAAAAGTTCACATTTATAATAAATCTAAAAGTACAATTTCTATTTTTGCAACACTTTTAGATAAAATTGACAAACAAATCTACAAATTATTTTAAAACAAACAGTTTGTAGCGAATTATTAGATAAAATCTTCAGACATGAGTATAACATCAAAAGAGATACGTAAAGCTTTTTTAGAATTCTTTAGTGAAAAATCGCATACGATTGTTGATTCTGCCCCAATGGTTGTAAAGAATGATCCAACCTTGATGTTTACCAATGCCGGGATGAACCAATTCAAAGATCTATTTTTGGGGAATCAACCGATAAAATTTAAACGTGCTGCCGATACACAAAAGTGTTTGCGCGTGTCAGGGAAACACAACGATTTAGAGGAAGTTGGTCATGATACCTACCATCATACCATGTTTGAAATGTTGGGAAACTGGTCGTTTGGTGATTATTTTAAAGAAGAAGCCATTAACTGGGCTTGGGAATTCTTGGTTGATAAAATGGGCATTAGTCCTGATCGCTTGTATGCAACTATTTTTGAAGGAGACGAGAAAGATGGCGTTGAACGAGATGTTGAAGCCTTTGATTACTGGAAGCAATTTTTACCTGAGGATAGAATTATAAACGGAAATAAAAAAGATAACTTCTGGGAAATGGGCGATACCGGTCCATGTGGTCCATGTTCTGAAGTGCATGTCGATATTAGAAGCGACGAAGAGCGTGCAAAAATTCCCGGAGTAGAATTGGTAAATCAAGATCATCCACAAGTTATTGAAATATGGAACCTTGTTTTTATTCAATTTAATCGCAAAGCGAGCGGTGAATTAGTTGAGCTTCCGGCAAAACACGTCGATACCGGTATGGGGTTCGAACGTTTATGTATGGTATTGCAAGGCAAGCAATCGAATTACGATACCGACGTTTTTCAAACGACAATACAAACGCTTGGCAAAATGTCGGGCAAAAAATATGGCGACGATGAGCAACAAGATATTGCAATGCGTGTAATTGCCGATCACTTGCGTGCCATTGCTTTTGCGATTGCCGATGGTCAGTTGCCTTCGAATAACAAAGCCGGATATGTTATCCGTCGTATATTGCGTCGCGCGGTTCGTTATGGTTATACCTTCTTAAACTTCCGAGAAGCATTCATTTATCAATTGGTTGAGGTTTTGAAAAACGAAATGGGAGCTTCGTTCCCTGAGTTAGTCTCACAACAAACACTAATTGAAAAGGTAATTAAAGAAGAAGAAGAGTCATTCTTGCGCACTCTGGAAACAGGATTGCGTTTGTTGGATGGAATTATCGAAAGATCGAAAAGTAAAACGATCAGCGGAAAAGATGCTTTTGTATTGTACGATACTTATGGCTTTCCTTTTGATTTGACCGAATTGATTTTACGAGAAAAAGGTTTGGCTTGTGATGTGACCGAGTTTAATAGCGAAATGGAGCAACAAAAAAATCGTTCACGTAATGCCGCGAGTCAGGAAGCCGGCGATTGGGAAATTGTACGCGATGACGAAAAAGAAGAGTTTATTGGATATGATCATTTGCAAGCCGACCTGAAAATTACTCGCTATCGTATTGTGAAAACTAAAAAGAAAACATTATATCATCTGGTATTTAATTATACGCCATTTTATGCCGAATCGGGAGGTCAGGTGGGCGACAAAGGTTTTATTGAGGCCAATGGCGAAAAAATAAATATCATTGATACACAAAAAGAGAATAATCTGATTATTCATATCGCCGATAAATTACCATCGGATCCATCAGCCGAATTTAGAGCAGTAGTTCCGGCAAAAAAACGTTTGCTTACGGCCAATAATCATAGTGCAACTCACTTGTTGGATTATGCTTTGCGCAAAGTTTTAGGAACACATGTTGAGCAAAAAGGGTCGTTGGTAAATGCCGATTATCTTCGCTTTGATTTCTCACACTTTCAAAAAGTTAGCGACGAAGAGTTGATCGAGATTCAACGCCTGGTGAATGAACTTATTCGTCAGAATTTGCCTTTGGAAGAATTTCGTGCGATTCCGATGAAAGAAGCTGAACAAATGGGCGCAATCGCTTTGTTTGGTGAAAAATATGGAGATTTAGTTCGAGTAATCAAATTTGGCGAATCAATTGAGTTGTGTGGCGGTATTCATGCCGAGGCAACCGGGCAAATTGGAATGTTCCAAATTATTTCAGAAAGTGCAATCTCTGCTGGTGTTCGACGAATTGAAGCAATTACAGCCGATAAAGTTGAGCGCTTGGTAGAAGAGAACACTTCGACCATTAAATCAGTAAAAGGATTGTTGAATAATTCCAAGGATTTGGTGAAATCGGTTGAGGAATTACAAGCAAAAAATAATGAGCTTCAAAAAGTAATTGAAGAATACGCTAAAAAGGAAGCACTTGATGTTAAGTCAACATTGAAAGGTTCTGTTAAGGAAATTAATGGAGTAAATGTGATTGCTGAATTGATTGAATTAGATAATCCTCAATTGATCAAAGATCTCGCCTACCAATTAAAGAATGAAATTGACAATTTATTCCTCGTATTAGGTGCTGAGATTAAAGGAAAGCCAAACTTAACCATCATGATTTCGGAAGCGTTGGTAAAAGAAAAAGGATTGAATGCTGGGCAAATAATTCGCGAAGCCGCAAAAGCCATGAAAGGTGGGGGCGGGGGACAACCATTTTATGCAACTGCAGGTGGTGCCGATGTTGCTGGACTTTCGAATGCAATTGAAATTGCGGTTTCAAAAATCTAAAGAATTCAAAAATAGAAATACTATAAAAGCCGGGCTGATTAGTTCGGCTTTTTAATTATATCTGAATTAATGATTAGCGGTAGGTTAAGAAGTGCGATTTATACTGTTTGGTTTGATTCAAGATGAAGTTGTAAATATATTTAGTAGCAGTTTTGTATTAGTTTGTTTTTGAGAATCTTATTGTTTTTAACTTATCACCTTTTTATTAATTTAACTGGTGTATAAACTGAGTGGATTATTGATGAAAAATTAACAAATTCGTAACAAAGGTTAAATATTTTACTAAATTTACACAGTCGCTCGACATGTACTATTTGTTTGATGTTTTGGGTGATTAATTAATTGATTTACAGCTATTTTTATGAGAAATTTATTGAATGGAACGATACTCTCGAGTATTGCTTTATTTCTTTTGATTGTTGGCAATTCTTGTGTTCAGGAAGAAGGATTTGGAGGGAATAGTAACATTGACGGAATTGTAATTAAACAAACTTACCTTAAAGACGAATCCCATCTATTATTCCAATCACCTGCAAAAGACGAAGATGTTTTCTTGGTTTTTGGATCTGATGTCGTAAATGGCGAAGATGTATCCACCAGTTTCGAAGGACATTTCCAATTTAGTTATTTATGGCCGGGCGATTATAAGGTTTATTGCTATAGTGATTCCGCTTTTAATGCAGACGAAGTTGAAGTTGTAAAATCAATCAGCCTTGCTAGAGGGGAAACAATTTCACTCGATACGATCTACATTAAAAAATTTGTGGATTATGACGATGGTAATGCCTCTGTTGCTGGGAAAGTGATTGAGCGAACCTATAACGAAGATTTCTCAATTTTACTTTCTGAGGAAGTAGCTAAAGATGAAGATGTATATATGCAGTTATCTGGTTCGAATTATATAGTCGAAGATGTTAAAACCAGCAAGAGTGGTGAATTCAAATTTGAAAATTTGTGGGCTGGCGATTATACAGTTTACAGTTATTCCGACACTTCATTAACTGGAGGAAGCGATCAAGTAATTGCAGAAATTACAGTGGAAAACAATGAGTCAGTTAATACCGGTGATATTATTGTAAACCGAGTGGCCGATTGGGACGATGGGAGAGCAAGCATAAAAGGTTCAATAACTTTAACCAATTACTCTGGATCTACCATTAAAGATATTTCGGTAGCACAGGAACAAGAAGTATATTTGATTTACAACAACCATGAGTTCTACGATGAGCGAATTCGAACCAGTTACGATGGTACTTTTGAATTCCAAAATTTAATTTTAGGAGAATATAAGATATTTGTATATTCGGATGATGTCGTTACCGGAGGAACTGAAAAAGAGGTGGTAAGCTTTAGCGTAACTATTACCGAAACTGATGAGGTAATAGATTTGGGATCGTTTAATATAAATCAGAAATAATCTAAATATTACTATACCATGCAACTTAGAAATATTATTTTGGGAACTTTCTTTATTGCCTTGATAACTGCGAGCTTAAATGTAACTGCGCAAAGTAAAAAAGAAATAATCCAAAAGGGAATTGAAGTAAAGCGAATCTATAAACAAGATGTAAAAGATGGTGAAGACCAATTGTACATCGAAAAGGAAGAGTTTTATAATTCTCGTGGAGACTTGATAGAGATGAAAGAGTATGCTGATAATGGTACCAAAATTAAAGATTGGTTCCAATATAAATACGATACAGATGGAAATTTGACCGAAGAAATAGAGTTCAATTCGAAAGGTGAAATAAAAGAACGAATTGTTACTTATTGGGAAAACGGATTAAAAACGCATCGTGAAATTTATGATGATAAAGATCGCTTAAAAGAAAAACGAACCTATGAATACGAATACAGAAAATAGCATCAGGGAAAAAATAGGTTTATTTAATCCGATTACATTAGATGAGATGGATGCTGTTAAATTAATGCGTCGTATCGATTCTAAGTTTGTGTTTTCAATTGATAAACTTCCTGAAATTTTAGAAGCTGCCAAAGAGAAATATTTAATGGTAGAAATTGAAAACTTTCGCGAGCAAATCTATGAAACAGTTTACTACGATACGCCCGATTACGAAATGTATACCAGTCATCATAATGGTAAATTAAATCGTCATAAAGTACGTATTCGTAAATATATTTATTCCGATCAAGAGTTTCTTGAAGTTAAAAAGAAGAACAATCGTGGGGAAACCATTAAAACCCGAATTGGTCGTCATGATGACATTAAGATAATCAATTCTAAAAAGAATGCTGATTTCTTAAATCGATATACACCATTTAATCCTGAAGATTTACAGCCTAAATTGGCAAACCGCTTTATTCGATTAACCTTGGTGAATAAAAACTTTTCGGAAAGGATTACTTTGGATTACAATATTCAGTTCGAAGATTTAGAAGAAGGAACCGAAATCAAACGAAATGGTATTTGTATCGCCGAAGTAAAACGAAGTCGCGATGATCGAAATACCGATTTCATTAATTTATTAACCATGCTTCGAATTAACCCAATGGGATTTAGCAAATATTGTATGGGATTGGCGATGCTAAATCAAAATATTAAAGGGAATCTTTTTAAGCAAAGAATCCGAAAAATTCAGAAACAAACCGTTTAACAAAACTATTTTATGGAATTATTTGGAATTGATATTATCGATGTGGAAGACTTTACCGAATTGTTTATTCGTTTTGCTTTCAACTTACTTGTCGTATTTGTTATTATACGATTCTTCTATTATAAAATTCAAAAACGAAAAGACTATCTATTTACTTACATCCTAATATCAACAGTAATTTTCTTGCTCTGTTTCTTGCTCGAAAATGTGAAATTAGAATTAGGTTTTGCATTAGGATTATTTGCAATCTTTGGAATTATACGATATCGTACACAGCAAATTCCAATCAAAGAAATGACCTATTTGTTTTTGGTAATTGGTATTTCGGTAATTAACGCTTTAGCAAACAAAAAAGTAAGTTATGCCGAATTAATCTTTACCAATTTCGCATTGGTTGCTGTTACCTACATCTTAGAACGTTTGATGTTGTTGAAACATGAATCGCGTAAAGGAATTACCTATGAAAAAATTGAACTAATAAAGCCTGAAAACAGATTAGAATTGATCAAAGATCTAGAAGAAAGAACAGGTTTAAATATCAACCGTGTTGAGGTTGGTAAAATTGATTTTCTAAGAGATACAGCACGTGTGAATATTTATTATTATGAGCACGAAAATCGCGCAAACCTTGCCGACGATCAGATGGATACGGATGATGAAGATTAATTTTAAGTTTTTAAGCGCTGTACTTCTTGTTTTTTTTATTGCAGAAAGTACAGTTGCTCAAAATTTTGATTTTGGAAATAGGTACGGAGTAAGCATCGGAACCGAGTTGTTTGATGATATTGATTTTGGATTGGAATTCGAAACCAGAACCAAAAATTCAGGGGTAAGCATAGATAAACATCTTATTAATCCTGATTTGACCTATAAAATCAACTCGTCTTTCAGAATCGGAATTGCCTATCGATTATCAATTGCTGCCGATCAAGAATCGCAGCGTGAGCTTGGACAGCGGTATTCTACCAATCTTCGTTATGAATATGAGATTGATGATTTTGAAATTAAAGTGAAAACAACTTTACAATATTCCTTAAATGAATTCTCAAGTGCTTTGCTTGATTTCAGAAACGAATTAGTTAACCGAAATTCGGTAAGTGTTGATTACAATTGGTTTGGAACTAAAATTACACCTACAGCTGCCTTTGAGTTATTTCATGCTTTGAATAATGCCGGAGGTCCAATAACTTATAAGTACCGTTTTAAATCTGGGTTTAATTATGAACTGACCTCAAGTTGGGATTTTGATCTGTTTTACCTTTACGATCATGATTTGAATGGGGTAAATCCTGAGCGATTTAATGTGATTGGTGTCGTTGTTAATTATGAGTTTTAATTCTTAGCAAATTCTTCTTTTTTCTCTTGTAATTCGCCATTAAAACACCAAACAGTTCTTCCCGGATATTTTTCAATTACCAATTGGTCGTGAGTTGCAATTACAACAGTTCTTCCTTGCTGGTTTATTTTCTTGAAAAGTTCGATGATCTGAAAAGAAGTTTCAGGGTCCAAATTCCCAGTAGGTTCGTCGGCCAAAACAATTTCCGGATCGTTTAAAAGTGCTCTGGCAATTACTACTCGTTGTTGTTCTCCACCTGAAAGTTGATGTGGCATTTTATCTTTGTAATAGTACATTTCAACATCTGTAAGGCTTTGCTTTATCTTTTCTTCAATTTTTTGTTGGTTTGTCCAGCCAGTTGCTTTTAAAACAAATTCAAGATTTTTATAGACACTTCTATCGCTTAATAACTGAAAATCTTGAAAAACAACACCTAGTTTTCTTCTTAAAAACGGAACCTCTTTGGGTTTGATTTTCGAAAGCTCGTAGCCTGCAACCATTCCGGTTCCATGATAAAGTGGAATTTCGGCATTGATAGTTTTGATTAAACTCGACTTTCCACTGCCAACTTTTCCGAGCAAGTATACCCATTCGCCTTTCTCGACCGAAAGATTCACATCAGTTAGTACCAAAACTTCTCGTTGAAAAATATTGGCACTCTTTATGTAGATGGAGTAATCGTTTTTCATTTTGATAGTCTGTGTAACAAAACTAAATTTTTTTAAACAAATCAGATCAATAAATACGGAATTATCTACTTACACGTTATAAGTATATCAGAAACGAACAATACTTTTAGAATATTCTTATTTTTGAAAGGTAATGAATAGACAAAATATGATACGATATAAATTGCAATTTTTGCTACTTGGCTTTTTGTTTTTTGGAAATATTATTTGTGCCCAATCGTTGAGCAGTTCACATTCGAATTATGCAACTGCAGTTGACTTGTACAACACCGAAAATTATATTGCTGCTGAAAGAATATTTGAGGAACTGATTTCTGAAACCGAAGCATCTGATCCGGTTTTGTACGACTATTCTTATTATCGCATGCTGTGTGAAATAGCTCAAAATTCACCTTCAATAAACTCAGAATTGAATGCTTACTTAAGGCAAAATCCAGAAACTCCCTGGAAAAATGAGTTAATGAAGGAATTAGGATTACAGCAAGTTGAGAATCATCAGTATCGTATGGCCGTTGGAACCCTGAAAAAGGTGGATACGAGTAAACTTCATGTTAAAGATATCTCAGAGTACAATTTTAATTTAGCTTATGCTTTGTTGAACTCTAAACAACACGATGAGGCGAAGCAATTATTTGATGCTGTTCGTCAGTTTTCAAATCAATATAGTCAGGATGCACATTATTATTTTGGATATATCAATTACATCGAAGGGAATTACGACCAAGCTAAAGAGGCTTTTATGAAGGTTGAAAATGAAAAAGCTTATGCTTCAGTGTTGCCTTATTATTTGCTTCAAATCAACTACATTAACGAAAATTATAACGAGGTAACTCAAAATGGTCCAACACTGGTTGAAAATGCTCCCAAAGATCAAGTAAATGAGTTGAATAAAATATTGGGTGATTCCTATTACGAATTAAAAGAATATTCAAATGCAATTCCATATTTGGAGGCGTTTAATGGAGTTAACGGCAAAAAGACCATCGAAGATTATTATCGCTTGGGCTACTGCTATTATAAAAAAGGGGAGTATGAACTAGCAATTCCGGCATTTGAAAAAGCAACTTTTCAAGAAAATGAATTGGCTCAACATGCATTCTATCATTTGGCAGATTGTTACTTAAACTTAGCGGATAAGAACAAAGCTCGTGTTGCTTTCGATCGTGCGTCAAAACTGTCATTTGTGCCATCAATTGAAGAGGATGCACTTTTTAATTATGCCAAATTAACTTACGAGTTATCTTATTCTCCATTTAATGAAACCATCAAAGCATTTGATGCTTATATTGCGAAGTACCAAAATTCGCCACGAAATTCAGATGCCATCGAATATTTGGTTGAGGTGTACATGACCACCCGAAATTATAAGGATGCAATTAGTTCAATTGAAAATATTGAACGAAAAACACCAAAGTTATTGATGGCCTTGCAGCGTGTAAGCTATTACCAAGGTTTGGTACATTTTAAAAACTCAGAATATCGAAAAGCCATAAAATTATTTGATCAGTCTTTACAATATCAACAATACAATCAAACGTTTAAAGTACTGGCAATTTATTGGAAAGGCGAATCGAATTTAAGGCTAGGAGAATATGAAAAAGCGATAGCTGAATTTCGAAACTTTCAGGCTCAAAAAGGAATTTATGGACTGGATGAGTATCCAACATCGTTTTACAACTTAGCTTATAGTCAGTTTTATTCTAGAAATTATTTGTTAGCGCAACAATGGTTTTTAAAATATATAAATAGCAAAAAGGCAGTAGACGATAAGAAAGCAGATGCTTATAACCGCTTAGGCGATTGTTTGTACTTACAACGCAATTACAAACAAGCCAAAGCTTATTATACAAAATCGTACGAGCTGGGTACTTATGATCCCGATTATGCCTTATTTCAGCGAGCAAGAGTTAATGGTGTGTTTAAAGATTATGAAGCTAAGATTGTTGATTTACAAACAATCTTAAATAGTTACGATCGTTCATCATTTACCGATGATGCTTTGTACGAAATCGCAAAATCGTATGAAGCTGCCAATCGAATTGACCAAGCAATCTCCGATTATATTTACCTCACCAAAGAGGTGCCAAATAGTAGTTATGTAAAGAAGGCTTTTCTTCAATTAGGCTTGATTTTTTATAACCGTTCCGATTATACTGAGTCGATAAAATACTACAAAAAAGTGGTTGAAAATTTCTCAAATACCGAAGAAGCAAGAGCCGCTTTGGTGGGAATTAAAAACAATTACATAGACTTGAACGATGTGGATGCGTATTTCAACTACACCCAAAATTTGAGCCAGTCAATCAATGTGACTGTATCGGAGCAGGATTCAATTTATTATATGGTGGCCGAACGCAATTATTTGTCGGGGGGTAAAGATCCGGAAACAAAGTTTGATGAATATTTGAAAAAATTTCCAGATGGAAATTTCAGAGTGAATGCAATGTTTTACTTGGCTGAAGTTTATTATGCTGAAGGAAATTACTCTGAAGCATTAGAATTGTACGAGCAAGTGGCTAAAGAATCAGATAATATTTTCACCGAAGCAACTTTATTAAAAGCAGGAGAACTCAGTTTTACGGCAGAAAAATACGAACAATCAATTAAGTATTATACCAAACTCGAAACGGTTGCAAACACTCAATGGAATTTATTAAAAGCCAGAGTTGGGATTCTTCGAAATAGTTATCAATTGAATTTGTACAACGATGCAATTCAGGCCGCAGTTGTTTTATTGAATACCGAAAAAGTAAGTGAAATTCTTATTCGCGAGGCAAACTACTTAATTGCTCAATCGAATTATGCACTAGGAAACTTGGCCGAGGCAATAAAATATTACAGAATTCTTACTGCCGATATGAATAGTGTTGAAGGAGCTGAATCGAAGTATATGATTGCAAAAATTTTGTATGAGCAAGGCAAATACAAAGAAACTGAAGAGGAAATTATGGATTTTATTGGAAATCCGCCACCTCATCAATTTTGGTTGGCGAAATCATTTCTTCTTTTGTCTGATGTTTACGAAGCACAAGAGGATCTGTTTCAGGCGAAACATACTTTAAATAGTATTATTGAAAACTATGGTATTGAGGACGATGGAATTCTTGAAGAGGCAAAAGTGAAAATCAAAAAGCTAGAAGCAAAAGAGGGCGAGACCATTTTAAACAACACTTCAAATTAAGAGTAGCAAAAGCAAGAATCTTATTGTAAAAACTGAAAACATGAATTGTAAAAAATATAGTTTCTTTTTCCTTTTAATATTTGCCGGATTTAATTGGGCATTTGCACAATCTCAAGATACATTAAAGCGCGAAGTGGAAGTGATCAAAGAATATCAGCCTACCATATCGGATGCTAAAATGATCATCGAAACGCCAAAGATTAAAGATTCGGCTCAAGTGGCACCAACCTTTAATTATCAAATTAAAAGTACACCAATCGATGTTGAAAAATCAATCAATAATATCGGACAGGTTAACTATACGAAACCACAACTAAGTAATTTAGGTTTAGGCTATTTAAAAGCCGGGTTTGGAAACGGATTTGCCAATTTTGGTGAGTTTGTATTGAATACTAAAACTTCTGAAAATTCAGATTTCGGGATCTTCTTGAGCCATTATTATACTTATGCAAAGTACAAATTAATAAGCGACTATGATCTTAAAACACCCGAAAGCAAACAAAAAATTGAATTGTTTGGTCGAAACCAATTTCGGAATAACCAATTGAAATGGGACTTGGCATACGATCGCTTTGCCTATGAATATTATGGCTTTCATCAAACCGATACATCGTACACCAATACTTATGCCGACTTTTTGGAAACACAAGATATTACTGCACAAACAATCAACAATTTCAATGCAAAAATTCAGTTGGCAAATACAAATTCGAGATCTCAAGTCGATTATCATATTGATTTGCAGAATAATTATTTGTGGAACAAAACCGGTCAGCGATCAAACTATTTGGCTTTAATAGGAGGCCTAGGTTTTGATCGAAAGGATTTTCTATTAGCACTTGATAGTCGCTTGGCATATAATTACCAAGATAGCATCCAAAATAGCTATGCAAATAATACTTGGGGTAGTCACAAGTTTTTTGATCTTGCGCTGTCACCAAGTATTAACTTCGATGGCGAGAATTGGCGAATTAAAGCCGGTTTGAACTTTGGTACAATTGCTGATGCCGATACCAATTCAAAATTTCATTGGTCGCCCAATGTAACTTTTCAATTTGAACCAATTCAAAATATTTTGTCGCTATATGCAGGCGTAAATGGAGGCTTTCAAACCAATCATTATAGCAAAGCCATTACTTTAAATCCATACCAACGAATTGCATCTGATTTGTTGCCTACCGAGAACGTTTTTGAAGCTTTTGGTGGTTTTAAAGGAACCATCAACAATCAGTTTTCTTACGTGTTGAGTGTCAACTATTCTATTTTCGAAAATTATCTTCAGTATTATTCAACTTTTACTGAATATGATCCCAAATGGCTTCCTGTTAGTCGTTTAAGTTACTTCGAAAACCAATTTAGTGTTGATTATATCGATTTGTCGATATTAACTTTTGGAGGAAAATTGCGTTACTCTTCCGAAGCGTTTAAGGCGCAGCTTGGAGCAAATTTATATTCCTACGAAGCAACTATAACACAGTTTTCACACTTACCAACTTATGATATTAACTTGAATATCGAGGGGGAAATAACGGATCAACTAAGTGCTTATTTAAATGTAAATATAGAAAGCCAGCAATACGGACTTGTTAAATACGGAAGTATGCTTAGTTCTATCTTGTATTCAAATGTTTATGTCGAAATTCCAACACAGATCAATGTCAATATTGGAGCTAAATACGAATATGCTTCTAATTTGATGTTCTTTTTAGACGCTAAAAATCTGTTTAATCAGAATTATCAAAACTGGCTTGGTTATGTTGATCCGGGTACGATTTGTACAATTGGAGCTCGATTTAATTTCTGAGAAAAAATAATTCAGACATAAATCTCTTAATTGTTGATAAATAAGCTGTTTCATCGCTTGATATTTATTAAATAATTTGTATTTATTTGTTATATTTGACTATTGATTTTACACAATAACGAATTTTGTTTAAGATATTGATAATCAGTATTGAAATAACGATTTCCAATTGGACTTTTCCATCGCTTTAAATAGATTTTATTGAGCGGGTTGCAATTTGTGAATTGTAGCTTGGAATTATATTGAAAATATTTCAACTTTTAACTGATATAATATCTCATTTTATAAATTAATTGGGAACATTCTATGAGTGAAATAGAAAAAAATGAATCGTTTGCGAAGAAGGATTATTCAGCGGATAGTATTCAGGTCCTTGAAGGTCTAGAAGCAGTTAGAAAACGTCCTGCAATGTATATTGGTGATGTAAACGAAAAGGGATTACATCATTTAGTTTATGAGGTAGTTGATAATTCTATCGATGAAGCATTGGCAGGTTACTGTGATGATATACAGGTTGTAATTAACGAAGATGACTCAATTACAGTAATCGATAATGGTCGCGGTATTCCAACTGCGAATCACACTAAAGAGAACAAGTCAGCACTAGAGGTTGTAATGACTGTGTTGCACGCAGGTGGTAAATTTGACAAAGATTCTTATAAAGTTTCTGGTGGATTACACGGTGTTGGTGTTTCATGTGTGAATGCACTGTCATCAAAATTAGAGGCAACAGTACATCGCGATGGTAAAGTTTGGAAGCAAACGTATCATCGAGGTATTCCTCAGGGAAGCGTTGAAATTATTGGCGAAACGGAGAAATCGGGAACAATGGTAACTTTCCACCCTGACGAGACAATTTTCTTAACCACCGCTTATAAATATGAGATTTTGTCTGCTCGTTTGCGCGAATTGGCATTTCTAAACGCAGGTATCAATCTTAATTTGATCGATCGTCGCGAGAAAGATGAAGAAGGAAACTTCAAAAACGATCATTATTATTCTGATGAAGGTTTAAAGGAATTTGTTGAGTACTTAGATAGTTCTCGAGAAAAGTTGATTGATGAAACAATTCACATCACAACCGAAAAAAATGATGTTCCTGTTGAAATCGCATTGCATTACAATACATCGTTTACCGAGAATATTCATTCTTACGTAAACAATATCAATACCATTGAAGGTGGAACACACCTTACAGGTTTCCGCCGTGGTTTAACAAGAACTTTGAAAAATTACGCTGAAAAATCGGGGTTGCTAGACAAAGTGAAGTTTGATATCAGTGGAGATGACTTTAGAGAAGGTTTAACTTCTGTAGTTTCTGTTAAAGTTGCAGAGCCGCAATTCGAAGGTCAAACCAAAACTAAACTAGGAAACTCTGAAATCAGTGCTTCTGTTGATCAGGCCGTTAGCGAAATGTTGGGCAATTATTTAGAAGAGCATCCAAAAGATGCAAAATCGATTGTTCAAAAAGTAGTTCTGGCTGCACAAGCTCGTAATGCAGCCCGTAAAGCACGTGAGTTAGTACAACGTAAAAACGTAATGACTGGTGGTGGTTTGCCTGGAAAACTGGCTGACTGCGCTGATAAAGATCCAGATAATTGCGAAATATTCTTAGTCGAGGGAGATTCTGCGGGTGGTACTGCAAAGCAAGGTCGCGATCGTCAATTCCAAGCGATTCTTCCATTAAAAGGTAAAATCCTGAATGTGGAGAAAGCCATGCAGCATAAAGTTTTCGATTCAGAAGAAATACGGAATATTTTCACTGCACTCGGAGTTAGTATTGGGACCGAAGAAGATTCGAAAGCTCTGAACACCGCAAAATTGCGCTATAAAAAAATTATTATCATGACCGATGCTGATGTGGATGGAAGCCACATTGCAACCTTGATTATGACCCTTTTCTTTAGATATATGCATGAGTTAATCGACGAAGGGTATCTTTATATCGCAACTCCTCCATTATATTTGGTGAAAAAAGGTAAAAAGCAAGAATATGCTTGGACTGAGCAACAACGATTAAAGTTGATTCAAGAAATTGGTGGCGGCAAAGAAAGTGGTATTCATGTTCAGCGTTACAAAGGTCTTGGTGAGATGAATGCAGAACAACTATGGGATACAACTATGAATCCTGATAACAGAACTTTACGTCAGGTAACAGTTGATAATGCAGCTGAAGCTGATCATGTCTTCTCCATGTTAATGGGAGACGATGTTCCACCTCGTCGTGAGTTTATCGAAGCAAATGCAACTTATGCAAACATCGATGTATAAATAATATATGTACTTAAAATACTAAAAGCAAAGGTTCAAATTGAGCCTTTGCTTTTTTATTTTCAAACACTTTCTAAGTTTCTATTGTTCTTTTTAGCTTAGAAGTGTTAATTTAATCCTGTCAAAACTCCAAAAATTAAAGAAGTGATAGAAAGAATATTCAAGATCTCATTAACGATCCTTATACTATCGGTCCTTTGTTGCTCTAACAAAGGTTACGCACAAATTTCAGTGAAAGGTACTCCATATAGCTTTGGAATAGAAGAGAAGAGTGCGAGAATAGTTCCCCAATTATCCATGGAAACTATTGATATAGAAGAACAATTAAAGTACGACGAAGAAAATAAAGTTGAAAACCGATTTGCGATTGGTGAAAGTGTTAATATCTCAATACGTGATGAAGCAAGTAAAGCCGAATTGGATCATGGTACCGTTTATCAATACCAAATAAATGCAGCAGGAGCAAAATCATTAGGCTTGTATTTCGAAGATTTTCAAATTCCCGATGGTGCTGAGTTGTATGTTTATAATACTGCTCGTACACAATTGTTGGGAGCTTTTACTTCCGAAAATAATAAGCAAAACGGAATTCTTTCTATTGCTCAGCTAATTGATGATAATTTGATTATTGATTATTACGAACCATATAATGCTGATTTTGAAGGAACTCTTTATTTGGGAAAGGTTTTTAAATCGTATAGAGAGATGGCGTCTGTTTTTAGTACCTCAGCAGCTCGGGTTGGGATAAATTGCCCCGGAGGAGAAGATTGGCAGGACATAAAGCATGCTGTTCTTAGAATGCTTTATTATGAAGGTGTAAGTGGATATTATTGTAGTGGTGCTTTAGTTAATAATGCCAATTTTGATGGAACTCCTTACTTCTTAACAGCAAATCACTGTATTAGCGACTCGCTTGCTGCAGCTTCATTGGTAACCTATTTTAATTACGAAAATTCAACTTGTACCGAGAGAGATGCTGTATTGGCTCAATCCTTATCCGGATCTACATTAAAGACGAGTTTTCAACCAACAGATGTAACTTTACTTGAACTAACAGAATATCCATCAGTAGATTATCAACCATATTTTGCTGGTTGGAGTATATCCGGTTTGCCTGCAGAAAGTGGAGTCGGTATTCATCATCCAGGAGGTTCCCCTAAATGTATCTCATATACGAACACAATTTCTAGTTTTGAAAACGAAATTAACTGGGAGGATTCTCTTTTGTCTCCTATTAATAGTCATTGGGCCGTTGAATTTTATAATGGCACAACAGAGCAAGGTTCATCTGGAAGCCCATTATTCAATCAAAATGGACAAATTGTGGGGCAACTACACGGAGGAAACGATGAAGTGTCGTTTTATGGAAAACTTTATTATGCATGGAATAGTGGTGGACTAAAACAGTTCCTTAATCCATATGATCTTGATTTACGTGAAATTGAAGGTACCTTTATCAAAACCGATTTACGAGTAGAAACAGAATATGCATGTATCGGTACACCAGTACAGCTTTTCGATATTTCGGTTCCGGAATCTGAAAGTTGGGAATGGAATATCGATCCGTTGAGCTTCGAATTTGTTGGTGAAAGTAATGCAAATTCGAAAAATCCAGTTGTTCAATTTTTAAGTGCAGGAAGCTATTCGGTTTCTCTAAAGATTAAAAACGATTTTGGAAATGACTCTATAACTTACGAAAATATCATTTTGGTTTCAGACGAATTGGATGTGAATTTTGCCAATGCTGCCGATCAAATTGAAATTTGTGGCTCAGAATTAGGTGCATATGAATTTACTGCTACCGGCGCTGCAACTTATGATTTTGATTTTACCGAAGCAGAGCGTTTTGATGCAATTGTTGAAGATAACGTTTTAAGCTTAAGCTTGCGCGACCAATATAAAAGATTAGAATCCTTTAGTTTTTCTGTAATTGTAAATGGTACTCATGGAGATTGTTCCGATGCCGATACAATTGATGTTGATGTGCTAATACCTACTAATGACTATATTCAAAATGCTGAAGTTTTAAGTTTAGGAACAAATACTGGATACACAAATGATTGCGCAGGAGTTGAAGATCTAGAGCCCGAGCCGCAATCCGGAAATTGCATGTCGGAAGGGTATTGGTGTTCCGATAGTGAATTATTACAAAATACGGTTTGGTTTAAATTTTATGGACCAAGTTCTGGTATTGTTTCTGTCGAGGCAATCGGTTTTGATACCCAAATTGCACTGTATGGTGCGAATAGTGAAGAAGATCTTCTTTCTGATAAAAGTGATCGTATCAACTTAATAAATGCAAATGATAATCCTTTATCGGTTGTAAGAGAAGCCAAACTTGAGAATGTTAAAGTCAAACCCGGTAAAATGTATTGGTTGCAGGTCGACGGGAACCAAGGGATAACAGGTGACTTAACAATTAATTTGTTATCAAATTCCTTAGAGATGTTCCCTATACCTGCTGATCAGGAGCTTTCTATAACTTTCGCCTCTGAAGTGGATGCCGATGTTACTTTTGAAATTTATTCACTCACCGGAAACCAATATTCAACAACCGAACTTCAAACTCAACTAGATGAAAATACTTTTTCATTCGATGTATCGGCACTTCCTAATGGCATTTATTTGGTACATGCAATCATCGGAAATGAAATTTTTACCAGACGATTAAGTATTCTCCACTAAATAATAGAAAATGAATATTTGTGTTTTTTGTTCTTCAAGTAACGCTGTTGAAGAAGTTTATTTTTCCGAAGCTGAATGCCTAGCAAAACTAATGATACAGGGCGAACATAATTTGGTTTATGGTGGTGCCAATGTTGGATTAATGGATGCGCTTGCAATTAAATTATTGGAAGGAAATCGTGAAGTGATTGGGATTATACCTCAGAAAATATTCGACAGAAACTTGGCGGCGAAACATGTATCAAACTTAATTGTAACCGAAACAATGGACCAACGAAAAAGTATGATGCGTAATCAATCTGATGCGTTTATTGCTTTACCCGGTGGTTTTGGAACATTGGAAGAAATATTAGAGGTACTGACGCTAAAACAACTCGACTACCATCAAAAGCCAATTATTTTTATAAATACCAATGGGTTTTTCGATGATCTTTTCAAGCAATTCGAAAAGTCGTACGATGAAAAATTTGCTCGCGAAAATTATCGCAAGATGTATTATATTGCCAATAACTCAGAAGAAGCTTTCGCATATCTACAAGATTATTCTTATGAAGATTTAGGTGCAAAATGGTTCGATGTGCCTAATAAATAGTTCCTTTCTGCTAGATCATATAAATTACAAAGCTAAATTTTGAACAGTTGGTTTTCAATTGCTTAAATGTTGTTTGAAGCATTCATTTATTAAATTAATTTTGTGCTTCAAATTTTAAGCGAAAATCAACATACACCAATGAAGAAGCTTTATATCGAAACCTATGGTTGCCAAATGAATGTTGCCGATAGTGAAGTTGTTGCAGCTGTAATGGGCGAAAAAGGTTATGAAATAACTGAAGATCAAACCGAAGCGGATGCAATTTTTATAAATACTTGCTCAGTACGCGATAATGCAGAAAAGCGTATTTGGGGGCGTTTGGGTTTATTCAATTCCTATAAGAAGAAAAATAAAAATTTAATTGTTGGAATGATTGGCTGCATGGCCGAGCGTTTGGCTGATCAGTTGCTTGACGAAAAGGCGGTTGATTTAGTTGCTGGTCCCGATGCCTATCGCGATCTTCCTTTTTTGATTGATAAAGCCAACGAGGGGGAAAAAGCAATTAATGTAGAACTAACCACCCACGAAACCTACGATCAGTTGGTTCCAAAGCGCTTGGCACACGAATCTATTTCTGGTTTTGTATCAATTACGCGTGGATGCAACAATTTTTGTACGTATTGTATTGTGCCTTATACGCGTGGCCGTGAACGAAGTCGCGATCCGCAAGATGTTTTAAACGAAGTTGCAGACTTGTATAAAAGTGGCTATAAAGAAGTGACGCTGTTAGGTCAAAATGTGAACTCATTTAAGTGGTTGACCGAAGGAGAACGCAAACCAGTACGCTTTCCCGATTTGCTACAAATGATTGCCGAAAGTCAGCCCGATATGCGAATCAGATATACCACTTCGCATCCAAAAGATTTGTCGGAGAAATTGTTGAAAGTAATGAAAGCAAATGAAAATATTTGTAATCATATTCATTTGCCGTTTCAATCAGGGAGTTCAAAAATACTGAAGTTAATGAATCGAAAATATGATCGGGAATGGTATCAATCTCGAATTGAAAAAATTAGAGAAATTCTACCTGATTGTGCAGTTACCTCTGATATATTTTGTGGATTTTCATCAGAAAGTGAAGAGGATTTTCAGGAAACCCTCTCCTTAATGCAATGGACCAAACTCGATTCTGCATTTATGTTTAAATACTCAGAACGCCCAGGTACTTATGCGGCAAAGCATTTAAAAGATGATGTACCTGAAGAAGTAAAATCGGAACGATTGAGCAGAATGATTGAATTGCAAAACCGCTTGTCACTAGAATCGAATCAGCGAGATATTGGAAAAGTTTTTGACGTATTGGTCGAGGGTACTTCTAAAAAGTCTGAAGACGATTTGTATGGTCGAAATCAACAAAATAAAGTATTGGTTTTTCCTAGAAAAGAATATAAAAAAGGCGATTTTGTAAAAGTGAAAGTTTTAAAATGTTCCCAATCAACATTAATTGGTGAAGCTGTTGAATAATTTAAAAAGTAGAAAATGAGCAAGATGTTAGAAGAGTTTGATGCTTATCGGGCGAAAATGAATGAGAAAATTTTAGCGTCGGATAACAAGGTGATGAAGCGAATTTATAGTTTGGATACTTTGACTTATCAAGACGGTGCTTTGTCGTCGCAGGTAAAAGAAATGCTAGGATTAGCAACGTCTATGGTTTTGCGTTGCGACGATTGCATTAAGTATCATTTAGAAAAGTGTTACGAGCAAGGGGTAACTACTGCACAAGTTTTCGAAATATTTTCGGTAGCCAATGTGGTTGGTGGAACCATTGTAATTCCACATACTCGACGAGCGGTAGAGTTTTGGGAAGTATTAAACAATCAATAAAATAAAAGAGAAGTTTCAACTGAAACTTCTCTTTTTTATAACGAAATAATTTGATTATTCTTTATTTGAACTGTCATCATCATTAGCAATTGAGTCTCGCATGTCAGTATCTGCTTCAATATTTCGATACTTCATGTAATCCATAATTCCTAAGTTTCCTGAATTAAATGCTTGCGCAATTGCCATCGGAATTTGTGCTTCAGCTTCAATTACTTTCGCACGTGCTTCCTGCGCTTTTGCTTTCATTTCTTGCTCGGTTGCAACGGCCATTGCTCTGCGTTCTTCTGCTTTTGCTTGCGCAATGTTTTTATCAGCATCGGCCTGATCGATTTGCAAGTAAGCACCAATGTTTTTACCTATATCGATATCTGCAATATCAATTGAAAGAATTTCGAAGGCTGTACCTGCATCCAATCCTTTTTCCAACACTACTCGTGAAATTGAATCGGGGTTTTCAAGCACTGCTTTGTGAGAGTTAGAAGAACCAATTGACGAAACAATTCCTTCACCAACCCTTGCTAAAACAGTTTCTTCTCCTGCACCACCAACCAATTGTTTGATACTAGCACGAACTGTAACTCTGGCTTTACAAATTAACTGAATACCATCTTTGGCAACAGCTGTAACCGGTGGCGTATTAATAACTTTAGGGTTTACCGACATTTGAACTGCTTCAAATACATCGCGTCCGGCAAGATCGATGGCAGTACCCATTTTAAAGGTTAAATCGATGTTTGCCTTTTCGGCAGAAACCAATGCGTGTACCACATTGTCAACATTACCACCTGCAAGGTAGTGAGCTTCCAATTCGTCGCGTTTTATATTTCGTAGTCCGGCTTTGTGTGCTTCAATCATTGCACGAACAATAACTCCCGGTGGTACTTTTCTGAATCGCATTAAGAATAACTGTAACAGCGAAATTTTAACGCCCGATACTAATGCTGAGAACCAAATACCGATTGGAATAAAATAGAGAATTATAAAGATTAATATAATTACTCCAACGATAATTAAGATAACTGGTAATTCAATCATTTTTCTTTGTTTATAGGTTTAACGATAGCGATATTGCCTTCTGTTTTTATTATTTCAATAGGAGTGTGTGGATCAACAAAAAGTCCTAAAGTGCGGGCTTCGTATATTTTTCCGTTTATTTTTACTTTTCCACTTGGTGCTAATCGTCCAATGGATTCTCCTTGATCTCCTTTTTTTAAATCTAAATCATCGAATAATTGGACTTTAGAATTAATTTCTGACTCAAGCATCATGGGTTTCATGGCACTTCCTTTAAAAAAGTAGTAGAGTAAAATTGGTATGCAAACCAATACAATTAAAAGTACAATAATACCAACCAATGGACTAAAGTGCTTAAATGCGTAAAAGATGCTGAATCCAAATGAAACTAAAGAGCCAATTCCTGCAACGGTTAATCCGGGTACAAGCATAAACTCAACAACCAGAAGTATTACTCCCAGCAGAATTAAAATAACGATTATCAGGATATCCATTTATTTGAATTTAATTAATCACTGCTTTTAATTCGCACTCTGTTAATTCACTTTTCATTGATCGTAATTTTCCGATTGGACCATTTTTTATGTCGCATTTCCCTTTGTAATGAGTAATCATTGCACATTGCGATGCTTGCTCGAAAGTATGATTGCAAACAGCCATTAAAACTTCTATCACGTAATCAAATGAATGAACATCGTCGTTAATTAATACCAAAGAATGATTCGAATTATTCCCTTTTATTATTTTCTTCTTCTGCTTTATTTCCTCAATTTCCTTCGTCATTGACCTGTGATATTATTGGCTTCTTTCAAAGTTATTCTTTTTCCATTATAAAATACAACTACAAAAGCATCTTTAACCCCATTTTGTCGAACTTTTTTTTGTAGTTCTACAGCATCTTTCGAATTGTCAAAGGCTCCGATGGTATATAACTTCATTCCATTTTGGTGCACATAGGAGTCGATTTTACCGAATGGATTCAGTTGATCGAATATTTTTTTACGATATGCAGGATATTCATCGCTAAACTCACCAATTTGGACTTTAAACTGAATCGCTTGTTTAATGCTTTCTTTTTTGGGTTCTTGCTCTGTAATTGAAACCTCTTTTGCTTGAATATTTTCTACCTCTTCAGCTTCTAATTGAGGCGTTTCTACCTCTTTAGGTTCTTCTAATTTGCTAGAATTATCTTTTGTTTCGGTATCCTCTTCAATTATTGGTGCCGCTTGTTGAAAAATTGTTGTATCAACAGCTTCCTCTTCTTGAATTGAATCTTCTTGTTTCTCATAAATCACTTCCGAGGAGAATGATCCATCGCTTACCGATTGGTTTTCCTCGTTCAATGCTTCCATCTCGTCTTCTGATGAATTTTTCCAATATTCTAATTCTATTTCACGTGCTTTTAAGTAGGCATAATCAGAATAGTCTTTCAATTCGTGAGATTTTTGTTCAAAGTTTAAAACTTGGTCTGCAATCGATTGACGCTCTTCGTCGGTCAATGCTTCGATGTACTCGCTTCGTAATAAATCGGTTTTTTCTAAAATTGAGTTTAATTCTTTTTCCGAAGTCCAACCTTCCACAAAGTAGTATAGTGCTTTGGTATTTTTAAACTGATTGATCAGTGAATAAAAAATTTCAGAAGTTAATTTGAAATCAATATTTGCCTCTCTTAGTTCTTCAGGAATTTCAAAATCATCCTCTGTTTCAGTTTCAATAATATTATCCAAATTCTTTAAAAAGCTGATCTCGGTGGTGTTTTCATTGCTTTGCTCATTTGGATTAACTGATTCATCAATTACATTTTTAATAGAATCTTCAACATCTTTCGATGCAAGAGTTTCTCTGAGTTCCTTTGAAATGAACAGTTTTGGTTCATTTTCATCAGTACTCTTGTTGTTTTGTATCTGTTTTTTATTCTTCTTATTCCATGCAATTTTTTTTAACCACAAACCAATTGAGCCCGGAACAATTTCTTCGTCAACCACTTCGTTCATTGGTAAAGGCGCATCTTTTTCTAAAAACGGATTTTTTTCATTTTCACATGCTACTTTCAAAGCGCCAACATCGTAACCTTTCAGCTCCTTCTTTTTGATCATGTTCGCAAAGCGTTCGTAATACGCAATGGCAGCTTCAAAATTATTTTGGGCATGATAATTTACTCCAATATAGAAATATACATCAGCCGGAACTTTGCTCATTGACGAACGTAACAACAACTTGCGTGTTTTCAACGAATAATTGCCTGTCTCTGTTAAGCAAACCCCATAATAATAGGTAAACATTAGGTCCGAAGGATAAAGAATATGCAACTCTTCAAATATTGGAAAAGCCATTTCAAATTCTCCATTTTCAAAATGCTTTATAGCTTCTTCTTCTGATCCTCCAGCGAAAACGCTATTCATCTGAAGAATAAAAACAATTAGCAGTAAAGTCGTGTTATTTGATATATATTTAAGCATATTTAGTACAAGTTTAACGAAATGAAATCAAAAAACATTCCAATAATGAATCAGCTCGTTAATGGCTAAGGTAACAAAAAATGATTATTATTTTTCGCACTAAATGCTAACAAAAAGATAAATATTAAATCGTTATAAAATATGGCAATTTTAGAAATTGGAGCAAGTGCTCCAGAGTTCAGAGGATTAAATCAAAATGGTGAAGAAATTTCTTTGTCGATGTTTAAAGGTAAAAAAGTAATTTTGTACTTTTACCCAAAAGACAATACTCCAGGATGTACTGCAGAATCGTGTAATTTATCAGATAATTACGATATGTGGCTCGAAAAAGGGTATGAAGTAATTGGTGTAAGCCCCGACGGTGTTGCTTCGCACAAAAAATTTGCAGATAAATTTGACTTTAAATTCAATTTAATTTCTGATTCTGAAAAGGAAATTTTAACTGCATACGGAGTATGGGGTGAGAAAAAAATGTACGGTAAAACATACATGGGAGTGATTAGAACTACCTATGTTATCGACGAGAATGGAACAATTGAGAATGTTTTTGCAAAAGTGAAAACAAAAGATCATACAAATCAAATATTGAGTACAATAAAATAAATTATGACCGACGACAAAGCTAAAATCAACAAAGAGAAGTTAAAAGCACTTCAGCTTACCATGGACAAAATCGATAAATCTTATGGTAAAGGATCGATTATGCGCATGGGCGATAAAGTAGTTGAAGATATTCCAGCAATATCTACCGGATCGTTAGGCCTTGACGCTGCACTTGGAGTGGGCGGATTTCCTAAAGGACGTATTATCGAAATTTATGGTCCAGAGTCATCAGGTAAAACTACCCTGGCAATTCATGCCATAGCCGAAGCACAAAAAAGTGGTGGTATTGCTGCCATGATTGATGCTGAGCATGCTTTCGATCCGTATTATGCTAAAAAGTTAGGGGTTGATACTGACGAATTGTTGATTTCGCAACCCGATAACGGTGAACAAGCTTTAGAAATTGCCGATAATTTAATTCGTTCAGGTGCAATTGATATTATTGTGATCGACTCGGTAGCTGCCTTAACTCCAAAAGCCGAAATTGAAGGCGATATGGGAGATTCTAGAATGGGCTTGCAAGCGCGTTTAATGTCGCAGGCACTAAGAAAACTTACAGCCAATATCAACCGAACTAAAACTTGTTGTATTTTCATTAATCAGCTCCGTGAAAAAATTGGGGTAATGTTTGGAAACCCTGAAACAACAACTGGTGGTAATGCATTAAAATTTTATGCATCGGTTCGTTTAGATATTCGTCGTACGGGTCAAATTAAAGACGGTGAAGATGCAATTGGTAATCACACAAGGGTGAAAGTGGTTAAAAACAAAGTTGCTCCACCTTTCCGTAAAGCCGAATTCGATATTATGTTTGGCGAAGGAATTTCTAAGAATGGTGAAATTATCGATCTTGGTGTTGATTATGATATCATCAAGAAAAGTGGTTCTTGGTTTAGTTATGGTGAAACCAAACTTGGACAAGGGCGCGAAACTGTTAAAAACTTGATTAAAGACAATCCAGAGCTTGCTCAGGAGTTAGAAACAAAAATATTAGAAGCAATAACGAATACCGCTGTGGAAGCATAGTGGGTTTTTAAAATATTGTCAACTTGCTATCTTTCCGGTGATCACTTGATTCTGCCGGAAAGATTTTTTTTTATTCTTACTTTTGTAAGTACCCTATAAATAGGGAAATCAATTAATTTATAACAACAAAATATTTTTCAATGAAGGTTTTAAAATTTGGCGGAACTTCGGTTGGGAGCATAGAGAATCTCCGAAACGTAAAAAGTATTATCGATCGTCAGGAGGACGATTTGATTGTAGTAGTATCAGCACTAGGTGGAATTACCGATAAGATTCTGACTATGGCTAACACAGCAGCAAATACGCATACTTTTTCAACGACCGAAATGATGGAGATCACCACCCGCCATATGACCACCATTGAAACGTTGGTACCCGAAAAAGAGCAATTAATAACCAAAGAAAAAGTCCAAAAAAGCTTGAATGAGCTGGAGAGCTTGTTACGTGGTGTTTCTTTGATTGGAGAATTGACTCCAAAAACCTTAGATAAAATCGGGAGTTTTGGAGAAGTATTATCGTCAACCATTATCGCAGCCTATTTAGATGTGAAATGGATTGATAGCTCGAAATTGATTAAAACCAATAGCGATTTTAACAATGCAATAGTTGATTTGAAATTAACTTCAGAAAACGTAAGCGACGCGTTATCGAATTTTACTGGAGTTGGCATTGCACCTGGTTTCATTTCATCAAATACGAATAACGAAGTTACCACTTTAGGTCGTGGTGGTAGTGATTATACAGCTGCGCTTTATGCTGCCATTCTCGATGCAAATGCATTAGAAATATGGACCGATGTTAGTGGTTTTATGACTGCCGATCCGCGTGTGATTAATAAAGCATATACCATTGATTATTTAACTTATTCCGAAGCAATGGAGCTTTCGCATTTTGGGGCAAAGGTGATTTACCCTCCAACTATTTTGCCTGTTTACCGAAAGAAAATTCCGGTTTGGATTAAAAATACAGCACGACCCGAAGAGCAGGGAACATTAATTGGACATGAAATAATTAGCGGGAATGAGCGACCAATTAAAGGAATTTCTTCAATCTCAAATGTTTCATTACTCACCTTACAAGGTGGAGGAATGGTTGGAGTTACCGGAATCTCAATGCGTTTGTTTTCGGCATTAGCCAATATAAAAGTAAATGTGATTTTAATATCTCAGGCTTCCTCCGAGAATTCAATATCTATTGCAGTTCCTGCATGTGATGCAGCGAAAGCAGTATTTATTGTGGAGGAAGAATTTGAGCGTGAAATAAATGCAGGCATTATCAATGGCGTTCATATTGAAAATGATCTTTCAGTGGTGGCCATTGTAGGCGAAAATATGAAAGAAAGTGCCGGAATTGCAGGGAAGCTTTTCAATATAATTGGTAAAAATGGAATCAATGTTCGCGCAATTGCACAAGGAGCCTCAGAGTTGAATATCTCGTGGGTGGTGAAACATGATGATTTAAAGAAAACCTTAAATGTCGTTCACGAAGGTTTTTTCCTTTCAACTTACAAAGAGTTAAATTTATTTCTGATGGGAATTGGAACCGTTGGGGGTAATTTTATTCAACAGTTGGAACAGCAATGCGGAAAATTGTTAAAAAATAGTCGATTAAAGATAAAATTGGTTGGTATTGCCAATTCCCGAAAAATGTTATTTAATCGTGATGGAATTGAGTTTAGTTCCTATTCAGAGGAATTAAGTAATTCTGAAAACAGATCGAATTTAAGTGATTTTACAACTCAAATGATCGCGTTGAATATGTACAATTCTGTTTTTATCGATTGTACCGCAAATGATCAAGTTGGCGATTATTATCAGCAAATTTTAGATGCTAGCATTTCAATTGTTGCAGCAAACAAGGTGGCAGCCTCTTCGAGTTATAAAGCCTATCGTCAATTAAAAGATACGGCGGTTCGAAAAGGAATCAAATTCAATTTTGAAACCAATGTTGGTGCTGGATTGCCGGTGCTTTCTACCATTAAAGATTTAATAAATAGCGGCGATAAAATTTTGAAAATTCAAGCGGTGCTTTCGGGAACGCTTAATTACATATTTAATACAATATGTTCCGAAATACCATTTAGTACTGCCATTCAAATGGCAAAAGAATCGGGCTTTTCAGAGCCGGATCCACGAATTGATTTAAGCGGAAAAGATGTAATTCGAAAACTCTTAATATTAGCGCGTGAATCGGGTTACGAATTGGAAGAGCCAGAAGTGAAAGTAAATAAATTTATTCCCGATGAGCTTTTCGAAGGTTCAATAGATGATTTCTGGACTGGTGTTAAAAACCTAAATGAAAAGTTTGAACAAGAAAGAAAAAAATTAGCAAGTGAAAATAAAAAATGGCGATTTATTGCAACTTTCGATCAGAAGCAACCGAATGTGCAATTAGTTGCCGTTGATCAAAATTCACCTTTTTATGATTTAGAAGGCAGCAACAATATTGTTCTTTTCACAACCGAACGCTACAACGAATTTCCGATGCAAATCAAAGGCTACGGAGCAGGTGCTGGCGTTACGGCTGCTGGCGTTTTTGCTGATATTATTCGTATTGCCAATATTTAATAGATGAAATTATGAAGAATTCAATTCTAGTTATCTTAATTATTGTCATTTCATCATGTAATTCAATGCAGCAAAATGAAGTGAAGCACGAAAATACCGCGAAACTTTTTCAAGTTTCTGTTATCGATGCATTGTTGCAAGGAATTTACGATGGAAACTATCCAATAGGAGAATTAAGTCAATACGGAAGCTTTGGGATCGGAACTTTTGATGCGCTGGATGGAGAAATGATTGTTTTCAACGATACTGTTTTTCAAGTAAAATCGAGCGGCGAAATTTTAAAACCTGAATTAAATACTTTAACACCATTTGCAGCAGTTGCAAATATGAATTCAGACACTTTGTTTCAATTAAAAGACCTCAGCTTTTCTGATTTGCACGATAATTTCGAACAATATTTCCCAACCGGAAATATCTTCTATCTCATAAAAATTCATGGCGAGTTTACTTACATGAAAACCAGAAGTGTTCCGAAGCAAAATAAGCCATATCCACCTTTGGTTGAGGTTACTAAAAATCAGCCTGAGTTTGAATTTGAAAATGTAAAAGGTGATATCATTGGTTTTTATTGTCCTGAATTTGCAAAAGGGATTAATGTTACCGGTTTACATTTACATTTTCTGAATCAACAAAGAACAGGCGGAGGTCATATTTTAGCCTTTGATCTTAAACAAGCAACCATGGAAGTTGGTTACTTAATGAATTACGAATTATTGCTGCCCAACAAAGGTGATTTTTTTGCTGGTGATTTTTCAAAAGATCGAAGCGAAGAATTAAAAAAGGCAGAAAAATAAAGAATAGAAATAGAACAAAAATGAAGCATATAATAATTTTAGGAGACGGAATGGCTGATCAGCCACTTGAACAATTGGGGAACAAAACTCCATTAATGGCGGCCAATATTCCACACATTGATGAATTGGCTAAAAAAGGAAAATCGGGATTGTTAGTTACAGTTCCATTAGATATGCCAGCCGGTAGCGAAATTGCCAACATGGGCGTAATGGGCTACGATGTTAAAAAGCTCTACGAAGGTCGTGGTGTTTTAGAAGCTGCCAGTATGGGCGTAGAAATTAAGCCTGGCGATTTAGGCATGCGAATTAATTTAGTGTGCATCGAAGGCGAAAATCTAAAAAACCACTCGGCAGGTCATATTTCAACCGAAGAAGCTACCGAATTGATTAACTTTCTGAATGAAGAATTAGGTTCTGACACCGTAAAACTTTATCCAGGAGTTTCCTATCGCCATTTATTAGTTGTAAAAGGTGGAAATAAAAACATACAATGTACGCCGCCTCACGATATTCCTGATCATCCTTACAAAGTTGAACTCGTGAAAAGTAAAGCACCAGAAGCAGATGAAACTGCAGCTTTATTGAATGAATTGATTCTGAAATCAAAAGAGTTGTTAGCTGAGCATCCAATTAACTTGAAGCGAAAAGCAGAAGGAAAGGATGTTGCATCTGCTTTATGGCCATGGTCGCCGGGCTATAAACCCGATATGCCAACCTTAAAAGAGCTCTTTGGAGTTCAAAAATCAGCAGTTATTTCAGCGGTCGACTTGATACAAGGGATTGGTGTTTATGCTGGAATGGAAGTGTTGCATGTTGAAGGTGTAACCGGTTTATGGAACACCAATTATGAAGGCAAGGTTCAAGCTGCTATCGACGCCTTAAAAGGCGATACCGACTTTGTTTATTTACATATCGAAGCTAGCGATGAAGCAGGGCACGAAGGCGATGTTGAATTGAAAACAAAAACTATTGAGTTTTTAAATGATCGAATAGTGAAACCAATTATCGAGGCTTCAAAAGAAATGGACGAACCTTTAACAATTGGTGTCTTGCCCGATCACCCAACCCCATGTGCGCTAAGAACACATACTCACGATCCAATTCCATTTTTAATTTACCGCCCCGGAGAAGAAGCAGACGAGGTTGATGTTTACAACGAAGAAAGTGTTAAGTTGGGAGCTTACGGTACATTAAAAGGAAATGAATTTATTAAAGCATTGCTTGGTCAGTAGCAAAAAAATTCGAATTTTATATAGAATTAAATATCTTTAGCCTCTCTTTGAGAGGCTTTTTTATTTCCATAAATTCAGATGATTATGGAATGCAATAAACAATTTAACGAATGAAATACTATAGCACTAACAAAACTGTTCCTGAGGTCGATTTAAAAATTGCCGTAACTCAAGGTTTAGCTGCCGACAATGGCTTGTTTATGCCTGAGCGAATTGAAAAATTTGACGATGATTTTTTCAAAATAATCGATCAACTTTCTTTTCAAGAAATCTCATTTGAAGTTGCAAAGAAATTCTTTGGAGAAGATATTCCGGAGGAAGATTTAAAAAAGATTGTTTACGATACTTTGGAATTTGATTGTCCGGTTGTTCCTGTAAGCGAAAACATTGCAAGTTTAGAATTATTTCATGGTCCAACTTTGGCATTTAAAGATGTTGGTGGCCGTTTTATGGCGCGTACCTTAAGTCATTTCTTAAAAGGATCTGATGAAGAAGTAAATGTATTGGTGGCAACATCGGGAGATACCGGAAGTGCCGTAGCCAACGGATTTTTAGATGTACCTGGTATCAATGTTTATGTGTTATACCCGAAAGGAAAAGTTAGTGTTATTCAAGAGTCGCAATTTACCACCTTGGGAAAAAATATTACGGCCATTGAAGTTGATGGAACTTTCGACGATTGTCAGAAATTGGTTAAAACCGCTTTCCTCGATAAGGAGTTAACAGGTCATATGACACTAACTTCTGCCAATTCAATTAATGTGGCGCGTTTTCTTCCACAAGCATTTTATTATTTCAATGCTTTTGCCCGAAATCCACACAAAGATAAAAAGCTAGTTATTTCAGTTCCAAGTGGAAACTTTGGAAATTTAACAGCTGGGTTATTCGCAAAAAGAATGGGCCTACCGATCGATCAGTTTATTGCCGCAAACAACGAAAATGATATTGTTTATAATTACCTTAAAACTGGAGAATACAATCCAAAATCTTCAGTTCAAACCATTGCTAATGCTATGGATGTAGGCGATCCTAGTAATTTTGTTCGAATTCTAGATTTATATGGACAATCACATAAAGAAATTTCAAATGAAATCTTGGGATATCGTTATTCCGATGATGACATTCGTAAAACGGTGAAGCGAGTTTATACAGAAGAAGGTTATCTTTTAGATCCTCATGGAGCTTGTGGTTATCAGGCGCTCGAAGATTATTTGTCGGAAGGTGAAACCGGCATCTTTTTAGAAACTGCGCATCCTGCTAAGTTTACCGAAACTGTTGAAGATATTATTGGAGAAGGAAAGGTTGAGTTACCTGAGAAATTAGCTGAATTCATGAAAGGAGAAAAGCTAAGCGTGGAGATGGGAAAAGAATTTGCCGAATTCAAATCATTTCTGCTGAGCAAATAATTCAATGTACGATATAATTGGTGATATACACGGCGAATACGACCTTTTGGTTAAATTACTAAGCGAAATGGGCTACTCGCCAAAAGGAAACGGATTTTTTCATCCTATCCGAAAAGCTATTTTTATTGGCGACTTTATAAATCGTGGTGATAAGGTTCGTAAAACAGTTCGAACAGTAAAGGCAATGGTGGAAGAAGGCGATGCGTTGGCCGTGCTTGGAAACCACGAATTTGCGGCAATTTTGTATTCAACAATTGATAAAAAGGGAAATTATTTCCGCCGTCATATTCCGAGATACAAGTTACCTTTAATGAAAACTTTAAAGGACTATCAAAAGTACCCTGAGGAATGGATGGAGACTATCAAATGGATGCGTACTTTACCTTTCTTTATTGAAATTGATGGTATTCGAATTGTGCATGGAGGTTGGTCTGACGAACATATCGATATTCTTAAAGCAGAAATTGGAGATCACGGAAAGTTAAAAAAGAAATTTCTGAAGAAGTTTTTAGATAATAAAGACTTGTACAATACTGTAAATCGGATAATGAAGGGTGCAGAGTTAGTGTTGCCCGAAAATTTGATAATTAGAGATTCAAAAGGGTTTTCAAGAAGAAAATTTCGAGTGAAATGGTGGGAGCCAATTCAAGGTAAAACTTTTCAACAAGCTTCTTTTAGCAACCGTTTCGTTTTACCAGAATATACGATTCCAAAAGAAATTACTTTTCCAATTGAACTCTATCCCGAGGATGCTCCGATTGTTTTTATGGGGCATTATTGTTTGCGTGATACCAACCTAATTATAAAGGATAATATTTGTTGTGTTGACAATTGTGTGGTGCGCAACAACAAATTAACTGCATACCGATGGTCGGGCGAAACGAAGCTTGATCCTGATCATCTTTTCCAAATAGAAATCATTTAAATTAACTATCATGATAATCGACAAAATTGACACTATTGAAAATTATAAATCGTTAAGTCCGCGAATCGAAATTGCAATTAATTACATTCTCAAAGCCGATTTTAAATCAATGGAATTAGGAAAGTATGAGATTGATGGAGACAACGTTTTTGCAATAATTAGTGAATACGACACTAAAACATTAGAAGCTGCAAAACCCGAAGCTCATAAAAAGTATTTAGATATTCAAATTGTTGCCTCAGGCGCTGAAAAGATGGGATATTTGCCTTTAGAAGGACAAACTACATCAATTGCTTACAATCCTGAAAAGGATGTAGAATTTTACGACGAAGCATGCAACATGGTAGAAGTTAAAGAAGGGATGTTTGCAATGTTTATGCCTCAGGATATTCATCAACCTGGAGTAATGATTAGCGAATCGAAAAAAGTTCGAAAAGTGGTGGTTAAAGTTTTGGCTTAAGCTTCATTTAAAAGCATAAAAAAAGCGATTCAATTTTGAATCGCTTTTTTATTTTATATCGCTAAAGCTTATAATTTCTTTGCTACTTCAACTTCTTGGAAAGCTTCGATAAAGTCACCTTCTTTAATGTCGTTGAATTTGTCAACATTCATACCACATTCGTAACCATTCTTAACTTCTTTCACATCGTCTTTGAATCGTTTTAACGATCCTAATAAACCGGTGTAAATTACAATTCCATCGCGAATAACACGAACTTGATCGTTTCTGTGAATCACACCATCGCGAATAATACAACCTGCAATTGTTCCAACTTTGGTGATCTTGTAAACTTGTTGAATTTCGGCCGTACCTACAATTTCTTCTTTAATTTCAGGGGAAAGCATTCCTTCCATTGCTGATTTTAATTCTTCAATTGCATCGTAAATAATTGAGTACAAACGAATATCAATTTGTTCTTGCTCTGCCAAACGGCGAGCAGCCATTGAAGGTCGAACTTGGAAACCAATGATGATTGCATCAGAAGCTGATGCTAACATTACATCCGATTCAGAAATTTGTCCAACAGCTTTGTGTTTAACATTTACCTGAATTTCTTCGGTAGAAAGTTTGATCAACGAATCAGAAAGTGCTTCGATAGAACCATCCACGTCACCTTTTACAATTACGTTTAATTCCTGGAAGTTTCCAATTGCAATACGACGACCGATTTCATCAAGTGTAATGTGTTTCTGAGTACGCATTCCTTGTTCACGTTGTAATTGCTCACGTTTGTTTGCAATCTGACGAGCTTCACGTTCTGTTTCCATCACATTAAACTTATCACCTGCCTGAGGTGCACCGTTCAATCCAAGTACCAATGCTGGTTCTGCCGGGCCGGCTTCTTTAATGCGTTGGTTACGCTCGTTAAACATTGCTTTTACGTGCCCCATGTATTGACCGGCAAGAATAATATCTCCTTCGTGTAGGGTTCCATTGTTTACCAGAACAGTTGAAACATATCCTCGTCCTTTATCCAACTCCGATTCGATAATTGAACCAGTTGCTTTTTTATTTGGATTGGCTTTTAATTCAAGCATCTCTGCTTCAAGAAGTACTTTGTCGAGTAAATCTTCAATTCCAATTCCGTTTTTGGCTGAAATATCGTGAGACTGGTATTTACCACCCCATTCTTCAACCAAATAATTCATTTGTGCTAATTTATCTTTAATAGCCTCAGGGTTTGCACCCGGCTTGTCAATTTTATTGATTGCAAATACAATTGGAACACCAGCTGCTGCTGCGTGGTTAATTGCTTCAACTGTTTGAGGCATCACATTGTCATCGGCAGCTACAATAATAATTGCGATGTCGGTTACTTGTGCACCGCGAGCACGCATTGCGGTAAACGCTTCGTGACCTGGAGTATCAAGGAAAGTAATTTCGCGACCATCGGGTAAGGTTACATTGTAAGCTCCAATATGCTGGGTAATACCTCCAGCCTCTCCGGCAATTACATTTGCACTACGAATGTAATCTAGTAGGGATGTTTTACCATGGTCAACATGTCCCATTACTGTTACAATTGGAGGTCGATCTAACAAATCTTCTTCTTGATCTGGTTCTTCCTCAACTGCATCCATTACCTCTGCACTGGTAAATTCAACTTTGTAACCGAACTCTTCGGCAACCAATGCCATTGTTTCTGCATCTAATCGTTGGTTGATTGATACAAACAATCCCAATGACATACAACTTGAAATTACTTCAGTTGCAGAAACACTCATCATGGTTGCCAATTCGTTTACTGAAACAAATTCAGTAACTTGTAATGTGTTTTGTGCTTCTTGACTTTGTGCCTCTTCTTTTGCTAATTTCTCACTAGCAGCTGCACGTTTATCGCGACGATATTTAGAGCCTTTTGATTTCGACTTATTGGTTAATCGTGCTAAAGTATCTTTTACTTGCTTTTGTACATCTTCCTCGGTAACCTCTTTCTTCACTTCGCGTTTGCGATTGTTGTTTCGGTTTCTGAAGTTGTCGTTTTTAGCCGCAGGTCCGGTACCTCTACGACGATTATTATTGTTGCCTTGACTGCTTGTATTGTTTTGTCGATCGTTTTTATTAATGTCAACGCGTTCTTTTTGAATGCGTTTACGTTTTTTTCGATTGGCATCACCTGCAGCACCTTGCTGATTTGCTGGTTTATCTTTGTCGCCAGTTTTTCCTTGTGTATTCCTTTGATTGTCTTTTTTGCCTTTGTTTTTCTCAGCCATTCGAGCTTTACGTTCCTCTTCACGTTGCTTTTTCGTTTTCTTTTGAGGTCGTGTACGCTGATTGATACTGCCTAAGTCAATTTTTCCAAGAACTTTTATTTCGTTCTCAACCTTTGGAACCTTTGTTTTAATATTGTCAGAATCTTCTTTTGGTTCTTTTGGTTTTTCTTCGGTAGGCTTGTTTTCTGCTTTTGGTGCTTCTTCTTTCACCTTTTTTGCAGCAGGCTGTTCTTTTTCCTGTTTTGGCTTTGGTGCTTCTTTTACAGGTACTTCTTTTTTAGCTTGAGGAGCAGCAGGCTTTTGAACTGGTTTTTCTTCAGTTTTATGTTCAATCTTTTCTACCGGTTTTTGCTCGGCTGGTTTTTCTTCAGCTTTTTTCTCTTCTTTCGCTTTGGCTGGCTTTTTATCTAAATCGATTTTACCTAAAACTTTCACTTCTCTTTTGGGAGTTTCGGCTTTAATGGTTTCGATTGATTTCGAAGTCTTTTTTGAGCTGTTATCTTTTATGCGAATAACATCTTCCTCAGCTTCTTCATTATTAGTGACAGGCTCTTCTTCTTGCACATCGTCCAATGAAATTGTTTCATTTTTTTGATGGCGATGAGCGCGCAAGTTTAGCTTTTCAGACTCTTTCTTCAGGTCAATATCTTTACTGTATTCCTGATGAAGGAGTTCGTATTGCTCGCTCTCAATTTTGGCATTTGGATTTGTTCCAACATTATGGCCTTTCTTTTGAAGAAATTCGACCATTGTTGAAATGCCAACATTGAATTCTCTTGCAATTTTTCCTAAACGTTTTGTGCCTTTGCCAGATACCATATTATTTTTTGAAATTAATTCTTAAAAAGACCGTTTCCGGTCAACATTATTCAAATTCTGATCTCAATATACTGAGAACATCATCGATTGTTTCCTCTTCCAAATCGGTTCTTTTAACCAATTCTTTCTTCGATAGAGATAAAACATTCTTAGCGGTGTCACAACCAATGTTTTTTAATTCATCGATTACCCAATCTTCAATTTCGTCGGCGAATTCGTCTAATGTAACGTCTTCGTCATCTTCTTCCATCTCGCGGTAAACATCAATTTCGTAACCGGTTAATTGACTTGCTAATTTGATATTTAAACCACCTTTACCAATGGCCAATGATACTTCATCGGGTTTAAGGTAAACTTCGGCAGTTTTATTTTCTTCGTTGATCTTAATACTGCTAATTTTAGCAGGATTTAAGGCACGCTGTATAAATAGAGAAAGGTTGTTTGTGTAATTAATTACATCAATGTTTTCGTTTCTCAACTCACGAACAATTCCGTGGATTCGAGAACCTTTCATACCAACACAGGCACCAACAGGGTCGATTCGTTCGTCATACGATTCAACAGCTACTTTTGCACGTTGACCCGGAACTCGAACGATATTTTTGATTGTGATCAATCCATCGAATATTTCAGGAACTTCCAATTCGAACAAACGCTCAAGGAATGCAGGTTGGGTTCTGGATAAAATAATTAATGGATTATTGTTTCGTAATTCTACTTTATAAACGACTGCTCGGATGCTGTCACCTTTTCTGAAAAAGTCGGTTGGTATTTGCTCTGTTTTTGGAAGCAATAATTCATTGCCTTCGTCATCGAGAACAAGTATTTCCTTTTTCCAAATCTGATACACTTCTCCGGTAATAATTTCACCAATCTTGTCTTTGTACTTGGTGTAAATATTATCCTTTTCCAATTCAAGGATTCGACTTGCTAAGTTTTGGCGAAGATTTAAAATTGCGCGACGACCAAAATCCTCAAGTTTAACCTCATCACTAACTTCTTCACCAATTTCGTAATCGGTATCGATTTTCTTGGCTTGAGTTAAAGAGATTTCTTTGTTCGGATCGGTATAGTCTGCATCTGCTACTACTTCACGGTAGTGCCAGATTTCAAAGTCACCTTTATCAATGTTGATAATTATATCGAAATTTTCGTCGCTTTCGTATTTCTTTTGCAATAAATTGCGAAATACATCTTCGAGCACGCTCATCATTGTAGCGCGGTCGATATTTTTCAGCTCCTTAAATTCGGAAAACGTATCAATTAGGCTAACGTTGTCCATTTTGTGTATAGTTTATTATTTAAACGTTATAATATTTTTCACTTCGGGCTCATCATCAAACAAGAATCTGAAGTTATGAATTACTTCAACTTTCTTTTTCTTATTTTCTAATTTCTCCTTAGTTTTTACCTCTATATCAAATCCTTCATCATCAACTTTTGTGAGCAAGCCTTTTACGGGTTTGTCATTTTTCGGGTTTACTTCAACTTCGCGACCAATGTTTTTGGTGTACTGGCGATGTACTTTAAAAGCTCGTCCTAAGCCTGCTGATGAAACACTTAATTCAAAATCTTCGATGTCTCTATCAAAACTTCCTTCGATGTGCCTACTAACTTCAACACATTTTTGAATTGAAATTCCGTTATCACCATCTAATAATACTTCAATTACATTTCCTTTTTTTATGGAAACCGAAACCAAGAAGAACTCTTCTTCAATTGCTTCGTGAACTAATTTTTCTATTTGTTCATTTGTAATCATAATTGCTAGACTAAGAAAATGGGGGACTTAGCGTCCCCCATCCTGTAATAACCATAGATTCGTTGCAAAAGTATAAATATTTAATCAAAAGAACAATAACCTTTTGTAAATGCGTTCTGAAAATCAGTTATTTTAATACTAAATATCTTTTAATACTAATTTTATTTTTAGTATTATGCATTGAAGAAACAGAAGCTCAAATAATTGACTCTGTGAATATCCTAAAAATTTATGAATATAAATAAGAGAAAAATAATTAATGACCCGGTTTATGGTTTTATCAATATCAACTCAGATCTCATCTTCGATTTAATCGAGCACCCCTATTTTCAACGTCTTCGGAGAATTCGCCAATTAGGATTATCATGTTTGGTTTATCCAGGTGCCAATCATACTCGTTTTGAACATGCAATTGGAGCTGTACATTTAATGAGGTCTGCCATTGATGTGCTTAAAATGAAAGGAATTGAAATTACCGATGAAGAAGAAGAGGCTGTTTTGGTTGCTATTTTGTTACACGATATCGGCCATGGCCCGTTTTCTCATGCTTTAGAAAATACTTTAGTTACTGGAGTTTCGCATGAGCATTTTTCGCTGAGCTTAATGGAAGAACTAAACCTGCAGTTTGATGGAAAATTAAGTTTGGCAATTCGAATATTTAAAAACGAATACCATAAAAAATTTCTTCACCAGTTGGTATCCAGTCAGTTGGATATTGATCGCTTAGATTATTTGCGACGAGACAGCTTTTATAGTGGTGTTATTGAAGGTACAATTGGTTCCGATCGTATTATTAAAATGATGAATGTTGTTGATGATACGTTGGTGGTTGATAAAAAAGGTATTTACAGTATCGAAAAGTTTTTAATAGCCCGCAGATTAATGTATTGGCAAGTATATTTGCATAAAACGGTATTGGCTGCTGAGTATATGCTCATTAATGTATTGCGCAGAGTAAAAGAATTATCAATGCAAGGTTCGGAGCATTTTGCACCACCTAATTTGCAATTTTTCTTGAAAAATCAGATTACCGAAGAAGCATTTGAGGATAAGGAGTTGAAAAAAGAAATTTTGCAAAATTTCGTGTTACTCGACGATTCTGATATTTTATCATCGATAAAACAATGGAGTTTGTCACATGATCGGGTTTTGGCATACCTTTCAAAGGCAATTATTAATAGAGAATTATTGAAGATTAAAATTGGTGCCAAACCTGTTTCCGAATCAAAAATTGAAAAAATAAAGAAGAAGGTTAAAGAAAGTTTATTGGTCGACGATAAAGGCGTTGAATATCTGGTTTTTAGTGGTTCAATAAGTAATAGCACCTATATCGCCGATGCAGAAAATATTTATATTAGGAACTCAAAGAATAAAATAAAAGACATCGAAAATGCTTCGGATGTAAATTTACATGCCTTAACAAAAAATGTAAAAAAGCAATTTACATGTTATCCGAAGGAATTGGAGATAAATTAATTTTATTTACTTTGCATCAAAATAAGTTTTATGGAGTTTACTGTAGGGCAGATAGCAACCTTATTAAATGGTGAAGTAATAGGAAATGCAGATAGCATTTTAAAAAGCTTTTCAAAGATAGAAGAGGGGCGAGAAGGTACTTTATCATTTTTGTCGAATACAAAATATTTAAATTTCCTTTATGAATCGAAGGCAACCGCAATTCTGATTAATAAAGATATTGAAATTAGTAAACCTGTTAAAGCATCCTTAATAAAAGTAGATGATGCATATCAGGCCTTAGCAACTTTAACCGATTTGTACGTAAGCTCTCTTCCTCGAAAAAAAGGAATTGAACAACCATCTTATGTTTCTGAAAGAGCAACACTTGGTGCCGATTGTTACGTTGGGGCTTTTGCTTATATTGGCGAGAATGCTCAAATAGGTGACAATGTATTAATTTATCCGCAAGCCTACATTGGCGACAATGTTAAAATTGGCAATAACACAATTGTATATTCGGGCGTTAAGTTGTACGAAAACAGCCAAATTGGTGAAAACTGTATTTTACATTCTGGATGTGTAATTGGTGGTGATGGGTTTGGATTTGCAAAGCAAGAGGATGGAAAGTATAAAAAGTTACATCAGTTAGGAAATGTAGTATTGGGCGATGAAGTTGAAATTGGCGCTAATACTACTATCGATTGTGCAACTATGGGGTCAACGATCATTAAAGATGGTGTAAAACTGGACGATCAGGTAATGATTGGGCATAACGTGGTAATTGGTGAAAATACAGTAATGGCTGCTCAAGTCGGCATTGCAGGTTCAACAGTTGTTGGTGATAACTGTGTTTTTGGAGGACAAGTAGGCGTTAGTGGACATATTAAAATTGGTAACAATGTTACGGCCGGAGGCAAAACAGGTATTCCAAACAATGTAAAAGACGGAGTTGTACTGTTGGGAGATGTCGGAATGGAATTCCGAAAATTTGCACGTGTTAATTCTGTATATCGAAACTTACCTGAGTTATGGGCGGAAGTTAAAGCAATAAAGAAACAATTAAAGAATAAATAGAAATTAAATTTTTTTGATCCATGGGGGAAATGCAAAAAACCATTTCAAAGGAAGTAAAACTTTCGGGGAAAGGGTTACATACTGGGTTAACTGTAAATATGGTGTTAAAACCAGCAGATGTTAACCATGGAATTGTATTTAAGCGTGTTGATTTAGAAGATCAACCCATAGTTGAAGCAGATGTTTCAAATGTTATAGATACTTCGCGAGGAACTGTAATTGAAAGCAATGGAGCCAGAGTTGGAACCATTGAGCACACTTTAGCAGCGATTACAGCATACGATTTTGATAACATACTGATTGAAATAGATGCACCTGAAGCTCCAATTCTTGATGGGAGCTCGATTCTAATATGCGAGGCAATAGGAGAAGATAATGTTGTAGAACAGGATGCTGAACGTGAGTATTTTGAAGTTCGCGAAAAACTTGTATTCGAAGATAAAGAGCATGGAGTTGAAATAGTTGCTTTACCCGATGATTCATACAGTTTAGATGTGATGATTTCTTTCAATTCAACAGTGCTAGATAATCAGTTTGCAAGATTAAGTAATTTATCAGAATTTAAATCAGAAATTGCTCCATGTAGAACCTTTGTTTTCTTACATGAGTTAGAATTCTTGTTGAATAATAACTTGGTTAAAGGTGGCGATTTAGACAATGCAATTGTTATTCTTGATCGCGATGTTGATCAGCATGAGTTAGATCGAATTGCAGATTTGTTTAAACATGAGCATATTGAATTGAATGGTAAACAAGGAATATTGAACAACCTTCGACTTCAATTTAATAATGAACCTGCACGTCATAAGTTGCTTGATGTTATTGGCGATTTAACACTTGTAGGTAAAAAGATTAAAGGTAAAATTATTGCAACTCGTCCTGGGCATTCATCAAATGTTCAATTTGCAAAGATCTTGCAAAAAGAGATGAAAAAGCAATTCTCTAAAACGGCTCCACCTATTTACAACGAGGATTTAGAGCCATTAATGGATATCAATCAGATTAAAGAATTATTGCCTCATCGCTATCCATTTTTAATGGTTGACAAAATTATTGAGATCAAGGAGAAACATATTGTTGGAGTTCGGAACATAACTACCAATGAAGATATCTTCAATGGCCACTTTCCTGAAGAACCTGTATTTCCAGGTGTTTTACAAATTGAAGCAATGGCTCAGACAGGAGGATTATTTATTTTGAATATGCTACCGAAAGGGAAAAAATATTCGACTTATTTTATGAAGATTGATGGAATTAAGTTCCGACGTAAAGTTAGTCCTGGTGATACTCTGAAAGTTAAAGTAGAACTAGTTTCTCCTATCCGTCGCGGTATTGCAACCATGAAAGGATATATCTTTGTAGGCAATCAGTTGGCTTCTGAAGGAGAGTTTATGGCGCAAATTATTGAAACAAAATAGCACAACACAAACACAAAATAGTCATGATAAATAGTTTGGCATCAATACATCCTGATGCAAAGATCGGAGAAAATGTATCTATTGATCCTTTTGTTACCATTCATGGTGATGTTGAAATTGGAGATGGAACGTGGATTGGATCGAATGCGGTGATAATGGATGGAGCTCGCATTGGAAGAAATTGTAAGATTTCTCCGGGAGCAGTTATTGCAGGTGTTCCTCAGGATTTAAAATTTGTTGGAGAGAAAACTACAGCCGAAATTGGCGATAATACTCAGATTAGAGAATACGTTACAGTAAACAGAGGAACAAACGCAAAAGGAAAAACGGTAATTGGCGAAAATTGCCTATTACAAGCTTATGCGCATGTTGCACATGATTGTGCTCTGGCCGATAAAGTAATTTTAGGCAGTTATGCCGGAGTTGCCGGAGAAGTTGAAGTTGATAGCAATGCAATTATTAGTCCTTATTCAGCGGTGCATCAATTTGTGAAAATTGGTAAGCATGTATTTATAGCAGGAGGTTGCATGGTTCGAAAGGATATTCCACCTTATATTTTAGTTGGAAATAATCCTTTAGCTTATGCTGGTGTAAATTCAGTTGGTTTGCGCCGACGAGGATTTACAGTTGAGAAAATCAACGAAATACAGCAGGCGTATCGTTATATCTATCAAAAAGGATTAAACAATAGTCAGGCTTTAAAAGCAATTGACGACGAGATGGATCTTGATGATGAGGTTAGCTATATTGTTAATTTCATTAAGTCCTCTGATCGCGGTATTGTTCGTGGTCCACAAGATTAAATAAAAGAGCATTTTATAAAAAAGAGAGAGGTCAGTAATGATCTCTCTTTTTTATTACCAACAAAAAAGCTTCCTGAAATTCAGAAAGCTTTTAGGTAAGGTGATTAAAAGGATTTATATTCAATTTTGTATCGAAAAACGATACTAATTATTAGTATGCATTAATAATTTGAATGAAATCATCAGCTTTTAACGATGCTCCACCAATCAAGCCACCGTCAACATCAGGGTTTGCAAATAATTCAGATGCATTTTTAGGATTACAACTACCACCATAAAGAATTGAAATCTCGTCGGCAACTTCAGCATCAAATTTATTGGCAATTGAAGTTCTAATTGCTTTGTGCATATCTTGTGCTTGTTCAGTAGATGCAGTTACACCAGTACCGATTGCCCAGATTGGCTCATATGCAATAATGATTTTTTTGAAATCTTCAACATCTAATTGGAAAATAGTTTCTTCTAATTGATTGATTACAAATTCATTTTGGTTTCCAGCTTCGCGAATATCTAAAGCTTCACCACAACAGTAAATTGGAGTTAATTCATTTTCTAAAGCTAAAGCTAATTTTTTGTTCAAAATTTCGCTTGTTTCTCCATAATATTCACGACGTTCACTGTGACCTAAAATTACATATTCAGCTCCGGTTGATTTTACCATCGATGCAGAAACTTCACCAGTGTAAGCACCTTTTGCTTCTGCTGCGCAGTTTTGTGCTGCAATACCAATACGACTGGTATCAACCGATTCAACTACTTTTGTAATGTGTGTAAAAGGAGTTCCCATTACCACGACAACATCTTCTGCGCCTTTTTCTGTAACTAAACTGTTTACAGCTTTTGCAAGCTCAACACCTTCTTGTAATGTTGTATTACATTTCCAGTTACCGGCAACAACTTTTTTTCTCATTTTGAATTGTTTATAGAATTTTTAATAGATCTGTCCTTTTTTTTAAAGCTTCATGTTTAATTTAGCGAAGTAAAAATATTAAAAATGATTGAATTAATACATTTAAACAAAAATCAATATAATGTTTGATCATGGAATGTTTAAAATAGATTACCAAAAGTAAAAGATTTTAAACATATTGCTTTTATTGATGGTTTTAATTTTCAAAAATGAATTTATGAAAAGAAAGAATTTATATGGAATACTTGCAGCGCTTGCTATATTTATTGGTTTTGGAATGATTCATAGTGGCGATGTACTTCGTGAAAATATTGCCAGTGTTTTAATGGGAATTGGCTCGCTTTATTTTATGATTATTATTTACTTAAGTATTCGGAAAGATAAATCGGAGAAGGAAAAATGAGTTGTGTTGTATTTTTAAATAAAAAAGGCGACTAATTGTCGCCTTCCTGAAAAATCAAATAATAATGCAAATAATAATGTTGTTATCGAATTAAGTTACCAAGCTTCAAGCCAAGGTATACAGTTCGAGGCAGGGCAGGACCATAAATATATCCAGGTTCACGACCGATGCCTGAGTCAAAATCACTCTGGTATGAATTAAATAGGTTCTTAATGCCACCAAATATTTGAAGTGTAGCACCATTTAATTTTATATTATATCTGGCTTTTGTTCCGAAATCGAAAAATGATTTAGATTCAATTAAGTAGTCTTCTCCATAAGGCACCAACATCTTTGCCGTGTAATTTCCAGTAGCTGAAAGTCCAAATTTTATAGTTGGAGTCCAGTCGCATGTGAAAAATCCATAGTTGTTTGGTGTGCGGAAAAATGCAGTTTCACCAAATTCCTGGGCTTCTTCATATTTACTTTTTTGTAAAGTATATCCGGCTTTTATTGATGCTTTTCTACTTGGGATGACATTAAACTCCATATTTATTCCCTGAACTATTGCTCCACCTTCTGCATTAACACGAGTGTAAACTATAGTTCCTTCAGCATCTGGTTCTCCAAATTCATTTGCAAAAGCATCTTGTAAAATAGTATAAAAACCTTCTGCTAAAAATCCGATGTAAGTTTGACCAATTTGTTTGTTGAAATCAATTGATGCCATAAAACTATGACTAGTTTCTTGTGTTAAGTTTGGATCATTTTCATGAAGCACTTTTTTCGAGCCAGATGTTTCAATGTGTAAATCTTCGTCGAAAATTTGAGGTGCGCGATAACCTTGTGAATAACTTGCACGAGCTTGTAAAAATTCTTGAATATCATATTTTACAGTAACACGTGGACTAAATACATTTCCAATTTTTTCGGTACCATTCGATGCATCTGAAACGTTGTAATGATCGAAACGTCCACCCAGTGAAATATTTAGTTTGTTCAAGTCTATTTCATATTGTGCAAAAACACCAATTGTATTACTGGTTTGGTCTGCAACTACAGTATTATTGGTGTGAGGAATTGAAGTAATTGTATCGGCATTGATTACTGCATTCTCGAGGTCTAGAAATCCAAGTTTTTGATCTAACATAGATTCAAAACGTCCTTCGGCTCCAAAAGTTAGACTTGAATTGTATAATTTAGCATTGTATTGCGATCCAACAACATAGGTCATTCCATCGGTTTGGCCATAGTCTGCTAATGATTGTTCTGCTCCGTAATATGCGGCACGATCAACATTTTGTCCTGAAACATAAACCGACCATAAATCTTTAGCTCTGAAATATTGTTCGTATGTTAAGGCACCTGTTGTAATATTGTGTTTTATCGATTCTGCAATGTCTGCTTCATGTTCAATTGAAGTCAAATCCATATCCCCTCCACGTCTATTTTCTTTTACATTAAAGAAATCTCCTGTTAATTTACTTCTTGTTCCTAAGCGATGAAAAACTCTTGTTCCGAAAGTTGTATTGTTCATTGCTGCTAATTCAGAAAATTCGTCACCGTTAGCATCGAAAGCATCACGATCGCGATAGAAACCATAAAGTGCTAAACCTGTTTTACTGTCTGATGAAACAATAGAAGTATTTGCATTAATACTATTATCTATTGTGGGAGATCCTGCTCCATCAACACCAATGCCTGATAATCCACTGTTCAATCCAACTTCATATGAATTGTTGATTGGATCTTTTAAAATCATATTAATTGTGCCTGCTATTGCATTGCTTCCATATAGTGCAGATCCTCCACCACGAACTACTTCAACTCTTTCGATCATGTTCGTTGGAATCAATTCGAGACCGTAAACTCCTGCTAATCCGCTAAAAATTGCGCGACCATTAATTAAAATTTGGGAATATGGACCTTCCATTCCGTTCATGCGAATTTGTGTAAACCCACAGTTTTGACAATTGTTCTCCATTCTCAGCCCTGGACTAAAATTTAATCCTTCACTTAATGTTACCGTATTGGCAACATTGAATAGCTTAGGTGTTAAGGTATTTACAATGACCGAAGATTCAACTCTGTTTTTGGCGTTTCGATCACCTGTTACCACAATTTCTTCAACGCGCAAAACATCTTCTTCCACCACAAATTTAATTTCACTGGTTATACCCAATTCGGTTGTAATTGTTTTGCTGCATGGTTTATATCCAACTCCACTAACTGTTACTTTGTGCTCTCCAACAGGAATGTTAAGCATTTGAAAATGCCCTGTTTCATCGGTAGTTGTTCCTAAGGTTGTGCCTTCAATCACAACACTTACAAATGGAAGGTGTTTTTCGTTACAAGTAACATCTCCGATTATATGGGTGTCTGTTGCGTTGCGTTGTGATGCTCCAAATTTTGCAAAAGCAAAAAATGTAATCAATAGTAAAATTCCTTTTCTCATATTCTAATTTTGTTTTTTTGACTAAATTTTAAAAACCCAACTGATAAAGATTGGGCTCTTTTAATAATTTATTCAAAGCAAAGAAATAGAGAAAATGAAGTTGGGGCAATCACAATTTATTGTGGTTTTAACGAGCTGTTAATATTTTTCATACCAAGAAATTGTTATTAAAGATTATTAAGCCTTAATATGTTTTTATTTTTTGTTCATTTTTTTGAGTTCAATTATTTATGGAGGCTTATGTATGTTAAGGCCAATAAAAAAGCTCAGAGCTTAGATTACTGTTATTATAAAAATAATTTAACCCCTGAGTTTTACGGTTGCGAAACCAATATATCAGTTATGAAAATCCACTTTTAACCTTAATAAATATTTTCCTTTAAAACTGGCCAGTCATTTTCCCAACTAACTTCAGTGATTTTTAAAAGAGCAGCACCATTTTGTTCTGCATCGTATCCATGGTAGATGATATAATCTTGACCATCGAAGTTATAGAATGAATTGTGTCCGACTCCGTGCCATTTTTCGTTTCCTTTTAAGAATATTGTACCACCACCTTTAGCCATCGATCGTCCATCTTTGTCTAAATAAGGTCCGGTAACATCGTTTGCTCGGCCAACAGCCACTTTGTAAGTACTTTTGGCACCACGGCAACAAAAATCAAACGATGCAAAGAGGTAATATAAGTCTCCTCTTTTTACAATAAATGGAGCTTCGATAGCACCGTTTTCACCTGTTGTGGCGCGTTCACGAGATGCAATTGTATGCCATTCTTCTGGCTGTGCAATTGATAGTAGGTCGTCGCTTAATTTTACGAGTTGTAATCCACCCCAAAACGAACCAAACGACATCCAGCAAGTTCCATCTTCATCTTGAATAATGTTAGGGTCGATTGCATTCCAGTTTGTTTTTCCTGGGATCGATTGTACTACCATTCCGTGATCTACCCATTCGTAATCATTACTCTCATGGTCAAGGTTTTTATTGGTGGCAACCCCTATATACGATTTATTCTTTCCGAATGTAGAAATTGAATAATAAAGGTAGAAGGTTCTATCTTTTTCAAATACATCAGGAGCCCAAATATGACCTCTGAATCCTGGAACAGAATCCATTGCCCATTGTGGTGTTTCTTTAAATACCGGAGCCATACGCTCCCAATTTTTCATGTCGGTCGATTGAAATTGCGAGATGTTTTTTCCGGTGCAGTAAATGTAGTACTTCCCGCCTGATTTGATCGCTACAGGATCGTGAACATGAACGTTGTTGTGTTGTGCACTTAAATTTGAAACAGACCAAAATACCAATACTAGAATAGGAGCTATTTTACTTAATAAGGATAAATACATAGATAGAAAATTAATTGAATTCAATATAATTGATGAATATAGTGGACATCAAAATAGGAGATTAATTCCTTATCCAGATTAACTCATTTCAGAATTTAAGTGGATTAATTCAGCCTTTATGAATAATTGCTTGGAGCCATTCCCATAAATTTACGGAAGACACGACTAAAATATTTTGGATCATTATACCCCACATTAAAAGCAACGTCAGCTACATTTAGTCTTCCTTCCTTTAGAAGAGGTAAGGATTTTTTGATTTTATAGCTATTGATGAAGTCGGTGATCGACATGTCGGATAATACCTTAAGTTTTTTATACAATAAGCTTTTACTTATACACATCTCTTTCGCAAAGTCTTCAACAGAGAAGTCGGGAGTTGTATAATGTTTCTCAAGGATGTTGTAAGTTTTTTGCAAGAATTCTTCATCGAGTGTTGAAGTAGAAACTCTTTCAATGTCGGGGAATAATTCTTTGCTAAATTGCTTTATTATTCTCTTCCTCGAATCAATTAGGTTCTGCACTCTTGCATTTAAAATTGTTAGATTAAACGGTTTTGGAATATAATCATCGGCTCCAATTTCAAGTCCTTCTACCCAATTTTCAACCAAGGCTTTTGCCGTGAGTAAAATAATAGGAATATGGCTTGTTTGAATATTCCTTTTTACCTGAGTACACATTTCGATTCCATCCATTTCTGGCATCATCACATCACTAATAATCAGGTCGGGCGTGTGTTTATTTGCAAGCTCCAAACCAATTTTTCCGTTGGCTGCTTCAAGTACGCGATAATTGTTTTGTAAACTAAATAGTAAGAAGTTTCTTAAATCATAATTGTCTTCAACAATTAATAAAAGAGGTAAACTTCTATCCTGGTTTTCAATTTTTAATTTTTCGGGGTCATTCGGATGTTGAATAATTGTTTTAATTGCATTCACATGATGAATAACCGAATCTGTAACCAAACCAATTGGCTGTTCGGAAATTTGATCTTCAGGAAAAAAGTTTTTGTCTGCAGGTAACTCTATTGTAAATTCACTTCCTTTGTTTGTTTCGCTACTTAAACTAATCGTACCTTTAAAAGCTTCAACGATACCTTTACTCAGTGCTAATCCTATTCCTGAACCTTGATACGAATTATTCTGATCTACTTGGTAGAATCGATCAAAGATGTGTTCGATTTGATCTTCTTCAATCCCAATCCCTGTATCACTAACTTTTATACGCACCCAACTATGTCCTTCTTTCTTGAAGTAGTCGAGTAAGATGGTAATCTTACCTCCCTGAGGCGTAAACTTAAAAGCATTCGATAGTAGGTTGTAGATCAAATTTTCAACTTTATCCGGATCGAAATATACTTCAACTGATTTCGCAGGCCTTTCATATTCAAATAGAATTTTTTGATTTGATGCAAGGTCAATAAAAGTATTGTGAATTTCTTGGATATATTCCGATAAGTTGCCTTTTGCTACTTTTATAGTGAATTTACCATTTTCAATGCGTCTGAAATACATTAACTGGTTCACAAGTGTGAGCAATCGTTGTGCGTTTCGTTGAATTATTTTTAGGGTTTGAACGGTATCATTATCTGCTTTAAACTTTTGTAATAAATTTTCAATTGGATCAAGAATCAACGTTAACGGAGTTCTAAATTCATGCGAAATATTTGTGAAAAATCGAAGTTTTGATTGGCTCACTTCTTCAATTTGGGTGTTTAACTCTATCAATTGATCACGTTGCTTTGAAATTTCAATATTTGCGTTCTCTAGTTTTTGCTTTTGTCCCTCAATTAAAGATTGTCGTTGCTCGAGTTTTAAATTGTTTTCTTTTAAGTTGTTGGCTTGGATAATTAATTCTTGTTTTTGTTCTTCAATTTTTTTTGTTCTATCATCTACTTGTGCTTTGAGTTGATTTTTTTGATTAATTAAACCCAGCATCTGATTTCGAAGTAAAATAAAAACAGTAGCGATCACCGAAATTAGCACCAGTATTTGAAACCAATTGGATTGATAAAAAGGTGGCTTTATAATGATGGTTATCGATTTAGTATTTTTTGAAATTGATCCATCGGAGTTTAAACAACGCAACATAAAATTGTAGCTACCTCCTTTTAAATTTGTATAGGACGCGTAGCGGCGTTGGTGGTTAACTTTCACCCAATCGTTATCAACCTTCTCGAGCTTATATTCGTAACGAATTTTTTCTGTTTGTAAGTAATTAAGTGAGGAAAATTCAATTGAAAACACATTGTGTTTATATGATAGCTTGATCGTATCTAAATTATTTAGAGGGCGATTTAAAACTTCTATGTTATCTAAAACATCGTAAGGTTTAACCGATTCATGAAATATCTTTACATCGGTAATGAAAACTTCATTCTCGAAAGGATAATCATTTATCATTTGTGGATTGAAATAGTTGATTCCATTAATACCTCCAAAATAGATTGTTCCATCGGTATCTTTATAGGATGCTGTCCAATAAAACTGATTGTTCAATAAACCATCGTTTTCGAAATAGTTGATGAAAATTTCGGTTTCCGGATTAAAACGTGTTAATCCGTTATCAGTACTAATCCAAATGCACGATGTGTTATCTTCTTCAATTCTGTAGACTATGTTATTTTCTAAACCATCAATCGAACTAAAATTGAAGAATTGGTAATTTCCTGTTGAATCTTTTTCTATTTTAAATATACCAGATCCATAGGTTCCTCCCCAAATTGTTCCATCTTTCGATTTTAGTAAGGTGGTTACAAAATCAATTGGGAGTGAATTTGGATCATCAATGTCTGATTTGAAAAGCACAATATCTTCATCTATTAACTCTGACGAATTGTTGCTAATTTTATCGATTGGGAACTGATAAAGTCCTTTTCTTGTTCCAATCCAGTAATGAGTTCCATCGTTTAGAATTGCTCCTACGTCTGAGAATTCCTTTTTTGATAAACCTTCATTTAAACGAATAAATTTTTCTGTTTTTGGGTTTAAAATGTCTAATCCATTTTCAGTTCCAACAAGTAAAAAATTCCTCTTGTCTGCAAATAGAGTCGCGACATAATTGCTTGAAAAGGAACTTTCGGAAGAATAAAAACGTTTAAAAACACCGTTGGGAGATTGCATTTTTGAGATACCTCCACCCCAGGTCGATACCCACAATTTTCCGCTAGAGTCTCGAGTCATTGAACTGACAAAGTCGAGGTTAATGCTTTGATTATTAGATGGATCTTTTCGGTAGTGTCTGAATTTGTTGTTTTCTTTGTTTATTCTGTTTAGACCTCCTCCAGCAGTTCCAACCCAAATATAGTCTTTGTCTATATAAATTGCATCTATGGTTGGATGCGATAATGAATTCAGATCATCGGGGTCGGAGATGATGGATTTAAAGTGAGTTTGGTAAATATTAAAATAATTAATTCCTCCCTTTTCAGTCCCAATCCATACGTTCCCTTTTTGATCGGCTGAAAGACTATTTACAAATTCGTTGTTTAATGAGTTATGCGTAAGCTTATTACCAATAGGATTAGTGAAGTCTTGCGTTTCTCTATTGTATATGCAAATACCATTTAGAGTCCCTATAATTAATTGATTATTGCCATCCTCGACTATGTCGTTGATTGTATTGTGTGGAAGTACATCCGGACTAATTCCAGAATGATAAAACGATTGCTCTAATCTTAGGTTTGAAGAAAAGCGATGTAATCCATCACGAGAACCAACCCAAACAGTGTTCTTTGAATCGGTATAAATGGTTAAAACCTCAAAACTCTTAGTCGTTTCTGACCAATTATTGAGTTCATCAACAGTAACGGAATTGGGGTTAATGATATAGGAACCTTGCTGGGTTCCTATCATTAGATAATTATCGTCGTGTTTTGAAATGCAATTTACCTCATTGCTAAATATTGTACGAGCATTGGTGTTAAATTGAGCAAAAAGATTGAAAAAATTCTTACCATTTTCTTTCAATACAATTAGCCCGTTGGAATCGGTACCAAGATAGATATAATTATTATCAATGTAAATTGCATTAATAGTTGAGTAGGTTAAATCAATTCCTGTGATATTTATATTTTCAAAGCCACGTGTAGCCAGATTGTAAACAGAAATACCTCTAGCAGTTCCAATCCATAAGCGATGATATTGATCCTCATATATCGCTTTAACAAAATTGCTTTGCATTCCATAGCTTAGGGTATCTGATTTTAAGGTCTCGAATAAGTACCCATCGTATCGGCATAATCCGTTCCATGTGGCAAACCACATGTATCCATAACTGTCCATTAAGATATCGTCAACAGAATTTTGTGCAAGACCTTCTTTTGTAGTTATGTAATCAAAATGTAGCGATTTATATATATTTTCTTGAGCAACAATAAGCTTTGATAATGATAGAAGCAAAAGCAAAATAACTATAGTTCCATGTTTGTAATTTCTACAAAGCTTACAATAGTTGCATCTCATAATTTCATTCTTTAAATAATCAGGTCTGTGAAGAAATAATAAATGTAAAAAATACACTTTATTTAACGAAAATACTCATTCTTGTCAATCTAAGCAAATTATAATGATCGATTCATTGATAACAATACGAAAGATTGTCGTTTTAGAATACATTTTATTTTTATACATTCGGAGCTTCAAAATTTACAAATGAGATCTTTATTCAAAAAAATTCAAGAGTTTTTAGTTCAATTAATCGAATGGTTTTACTTCCCTTTTTTGCGATTTATACCCATAGAAACATTTCGTTATGCCGTAACGGGTGGAGCCAATATGGTGTTCGATATTGTGCTTTATTATGTGTTTTATAATTATGTTTTTATGAAAGCAAATGTTGATTTGTACTTTTTAGTAATAAGTCCACATATTGCTGCATTTTTGTTTGTTTTCCCGATAACCTTTTTTTCTGGTTTTGTATTGGCGAAGTATATTACTTTTTCGCAATCGGAATTGAAGGGTAGAATTCAACTTTTCAGATATGTATTATCGGTAGCAGGCTCAATATTGCTGAACTATTTGTTTTTGAAATTATTTGTAGAAGTAGTAGGGTGGTATGCCACTTTTTCGAAAATAGTAACAACAATGCTGGTGGTAGTTTACAGCTTTCTTATGCAAAAATATTTTACTTTTAAAACAGGTAAAAGACAATTAAATTCGATGAAATAAAAAAGGTGCTGCAAATGCAACACCTCTTTCTATTTAGCTTCTTGTTCTTCTTCTTTTTCCTCTTGGACCTTTATTTCGATCTCTAAAATCGTTGCCTTTGAACTTGTTGTTTTCATCGGCTTCAATTTTTACTCCTTTATAAAAGGAATTGTTTAGCGATTTTAGCACCTTGTTCAAATACTTTGGTTCAATTTCGACAGAGGAGGCTCTTTTGAAAATTTCAATTTGACCAATTTCAATATCTTTTGCTCCTGAGCCTTTAACCATCATATCGATAATAGCTCGTTTGTTAATTCCTTTTCCAATACCAACATTGAAAACAACTCGTTTTAAGCCTTTAACTGAAGCTTTACCTTCTTTGCCAAATGACTTGCGATCGCCTTTTACATTTAGATCTGGCGCATTTTTGTAGTAATCTAGAATTCTATTGAACTCCATCGCTACAAACTTTTTAAGTAAGTCTTCTCTAGATAAATCGCCCAACTTTTCGTTAACTCGTTCCATATAGGGATCGATTTGATCATTTTCAATGCTAGATTCTTGCATTTTATCAATGATGTTGAAAAGCTGTTTTTCACAAATTTCTTCACCTTTTGGGATATCTTTGTGATCGAATTTACGATTTATTACTCTTTCGATTTCGCGAATTCTACCCATTTCTTTCATGTGGATGATCGAAACGGCAGTTCCTTGTTTTCCTGCTCTTCCGGTACGACCAGTTCTGTGATTGTAGTTTTCTACATCGTCGGGCAAGTTATAGTTAATTACATGGGTTAAATTATTTACATCTAATCCACGTGCTGCAACATCGGTTGCCACAAGAATGCTTAATGTTTTTTCACGAAATTTGTCCATTACATAATCTCGTTGTGCTTGAGTCAAATCGCCATGAAGCGCTTCAGCATTATAGCCATCTTTCATTAAGTGAGCTGCAACATCTTTTGTTTCCTGACGGGTACGACAAAAAACAATTCCATATATATCGGGGTGGAAATCAACGATTCTTTTTAATGCTAAATATCGATCACGAGCATGAACCATGTGATAAACATGGCTAACATTCTCAGTACTTTCATTTTTCTTTCCAATAGTGATTTCTATTGGATCATTCATATATGTACGACCAATATTCATAATGTCTTTCGACATTGTGGCCGAGAAAAGTAAAGTTGTTTTATCTTTTGGTGTTTGATCAAGGATTGCATCCACGTCATCGCGGAATCCCATTTTTAGCATTTCATCTGCTTCATCGAGAACAAGCATTGAAATTTTTGCCAAATCTACCCTTTTTCTTCTTACCAAGTCATGAATTCTACCAGGGGTTGCTACAACAATATGAGCTCCTGAGCGAAGTGATCTGATTTGTTTGTCGATGGGGGCTCCACCATAAACTGCTACAATTGAAATTCCTTTCATGTATTTGGAGAAATTTTCCAAATCGCGTGTAATTTGTAAGCAAAGTTCACGTGTTGGACTCATAACGAGCAACTGTGGATGTTTTTTGTCTAATTCAATGTAGTGTAAGGCAGGTAGACCAAATGCGGCTGTTTTTCCTGTTCCGGTTTGTGCTAAACCAGTTACGTCTCTTTTTTCTTCTAAAAATGCAGGAATTACTTTTTCCTGGATTGGAGTCGGAGATTCAAATCCTAACTCTTCAATAGCGGCTAAAATTTCTTTAGAAAGCCCTAATTCTTTAAATAACATATAAAATATTTGTAGGCTTTCCTGTAAATTATTATTCTTACTATTTAATCCAGTTAAACAGGTAGGCCTGATGAATACCCAAATTTCCTTTTAAAAAGGATAATTTTATTTGAAGCCGCAAAAGTAATACAATTAATGGTATTTGAAAGGAAGTTGGCTTTTAAATGGCTGAAATGTAAATAAATAACACAAATGGTACTTTCCAACATACATAAAAATGGTTTTCTGAACGAATGTAATTTTTCGTTCTCAAAGAGTTCAGGTGCAGGCGGACAGCATGTTAATAAAGTTAATACGAAAGTTGAACTGCGTTTTAGCATTGAAAATTCTGAATTATTAACTGTCTCTGAAAAAGAGCGCTTGAAAAATTATTTGGGTAATAAATTGAGTATTGAAGGTGATTTAATATTGACATGTCAGGAAACAAGATCACAAATTAAGAATCGAGAAATTGTAAGTGATCGCTTTTTCTTTGTATTATCTGAAGGTTTGAAAGTGCGAAAAAAGAGAAGAGCAACGAAACCAACAAAAGCTTCGCGATTGAAAAGATTACAGAATAAAAAGAAACATGGTGAGAAGAAAAAACTCAGAAGAAGATTAGAATAAAAAAGGTTGTCAGTTTCGACAACCTTTTTTTATTTGCTTCAAAAAATTTAAATTGCTAATTCATTTTCTTGAGGACCCGCAGCAACTAAAGATTTACCTTCTTCGTTGTCGGTGTATTGATCAAAGTTTTTGATAAATAATCCTGCAAGTTCGTGTGCTTTTTTATCCCAATCTTCGATTCTTTCATATGTATCGCGAGGATCAAGAATACCTGTATCAACTCCTGTTAGTTCGGTTGGAATTTCAAGGTTGAAAATTGGTAGATTTTTGGTTGGTGACTTTTCGATAGAACCATCTAAGATTGCAGTAATAATTCCGCGCGTATCTTTTATTGAAATTCGTTTTCCAGTTCCGTTCCATCCAGTATTTACCAAATAGGCTTCAGCACCGTGTTCTTCCATCTTTTTCACTAATTCTTCTCCATATTTCGTTGGATGTAGTGAAAGGAATGCAGCTCCGAAACACGCTGAAAATGTTGGTTGAGGAGCTGTTACACCACGCTCAGTTCCTGCAAGCTTAGCAGTAAATCCGGATAGGAAATGATATTTTGTTTGTTCTTTGGTAAGTTTTGCAACAGGAGGCAAAACCCCAAAAGCATCGGCTGTTAAGAAAATCACTTTTTTAGCATGTCCTGCTTTAGATACGGGTTTTACGATGTTTTCGATGTGGTAAATTGGATAAGAAACACGAGTGTTTTGTGTAGTTGATCCATCTTCGAAGTCGATTTTGCCATTTTCATCAACAGTTACGTTTTCTAACAACGCATTGCGTTTGATCGCACCATAAATTTCGGGTTCGGCATCTTTATCAAGATCAATTGTTTTTGCATAACAACCACCTTCAAAGTTGAAAACACCATCGTCATCCCAACCATGTTCGTCGTCGCCAATTAAAGCACGATTTGGATCGGTTGATAAAGTTGTTTTTCCAGTACCTGAAAGGCCGAAGAAAATAGCAGTATCGCCATCTTTACCAACATTGGCAGAGCAATGCATTGATGCCATTCCGTTTAATGGAAGATAATAATTCATCATGGCAAAAATTCCTTTTTTCATTTCGCCACCATACCATGAACCACCTAAAACATGCATTTTTTCAGATAGGTTAAAAACGGTATATACTTCCGAATTTAGTCCGTGTTCTTTCCATTTTGGATTAACAGTTTTTGCACCGTTTAATGATACAAAGTCAGGCTCAAAGTTTTCTAATTCTTCATCCGATGGGCGAATGAACATGTTTTTCACGAAATGGGCTTGCCATGCAACTTCCATGATAAATCGTACTTTGATACGAGAATCGGCATTTGCACCACAATAGGTGTCCATTACATAAAGCTTTTTACCAGATAATTCCTTAACTGTAGTTTCTTTTAAATCCTTCCATACTTCTGGTGAGACTGGTTTATTGTCGTTAGGAGAATCAGGAGAATTCCACCAAATGGTGTCTTTTGTGATTTCATCTTTTACAATGTACTTATCTTTTGGAGATCGTCCTGTAAAAACACCTGTCATCACATTAACTGCATCTAGCTCCGTTAACTGTCCCTTTTCAAATCCTTCTAGTTGGGGATTCATTTCGGCTTCGAATAGCTCTTCGTAACTCGGATTGTGGACAATTTCTTTTACATCAGTAATGCCATAAAGGCTTAAATCGAGGTTTACCATAAGTTAGTTTTGTTTGTTAGTTAATATCGTTCGTTAGACTCTCAATATAAAAAAAATAAAGCGAAATGCCTTACCATTAAACATCAAAATGCGAACTATGTAAGATAAGTTAATATGCCCATGTGTTTCAGTTGTGTTGTGTTTAATGTGTTGTAATATAGGACTTAAGGAAGGTCTGTTTTGGGGTGGGTGTTGAGAAACATGTTTCAAGAACGAGGATGAAACTGGTTGATGGTGTCTTTTAAGAATTCTCGGTCGAGATGGGTATAGATTTCGGTTGTTAGGATTGATTCGTGTCCTAACATTTCCTGAACAGCTCTTAAATCAGCTCCACCATCGATTAGGTGTGTGGCAAATGAATGTCGAAAAGTGTGTGGACTAATATTTTTCTTTATATCGGCAAGTTGAGCCTGATTCTTTATAATTGTAAAGATCATTACTCTTGTTAATTGTTTGCCACGACGGTTTAAGAATAGAATATCGTGGCCTTTAATATCTAAGGTATTTCTGTATTCATTTTCATAGATCCGTATTTCTTCGATAGCTCGATTACTGATTGGTACTAAGCGTTCCTTGTTTCCTTTCCCTTCAACTTTAATAAATCCTTGGTCAAAGAATAGATTACTTATTTTTAAGCCGGTTAATTCCGAAACTCTTAATCCACAACTATATAATGTTTCGATAATTGCTCTGTTTCTTTGTCCCTCTGGTTTTGATAGATCAACCGTTTCTATTAAATGGTTGATTTCATCGATGGTGAGCACATCCGGTAACCGACGCGAAACTTTTGGTGCTTCAATCAAATCTGAAGGATCGGCGACGATTACTTCCTCAATCAGTAAAAATTTGAAAAATGATTTTATTCCAGAAATGGTACGCGCTTGCGTTCGAGGATGAATATCATTTGAATTTAAATCTTCGATGTATTCTTTTAAATGAACCAGTTTTATCCTTTTGGGAGTTATGTTTTTATAGTTGGCCGCAATAAAGCGCGAAAGCTTATTAATATCGTTAATATAAGCATTAACAGAGTTCTCAGACAAACCTTTTTCAAGTTTTAAATACTGAGCATAATTTTTTATGCCATCGTGCCAATTCATTTTAGCTTTAAATTACTATTTATTTACATTATTCAACAAGGGAGTATGGTAAAAGTTAAAATTAAATTCATTTGAATGCTTAAAGTAATAAAAAGCAATCTGCTATTTAAACCTAGCATTAGAATAGTAGTTGTTGATTTAAATTATTTATTTTGTAGATAAATAAGCAAATTTGTACTTCCATCATTTTAGATATTAAATAAAAATCGAATGAAAATATTAGTATTAAACGGACCTAATTTAAATTTACTGGGAAAGCGTGAAAAATCGATTTACGGTGATTCTGACTTTGAAAGTTACTTTATAGAATTGAAAAATCAATATTATGGAATAGAATTGTTTTACTATCAGTCGAACATTGAAGGAGAGCTGATCGATAAAATTCATGAAGTTGGATTTGAATATGATGGAATCGTAATTAATGCTGGTGCTTATACGCATACTTCAGTTGCAATACGAGATGCAATTTCAGGGGTTCAAACTCCAGTAATAGAGGTTCATATTTCTAATATACTTACTCGTGAAAATTTTCGACACGAATCAATAATCGGACCTGCATGTAAGGGCAGCATAATGGGCTTTGGTCTTGATTCCTATCGTTTAGGAATTGAAAGTTTATTAGGTAAATAATTAGCGCATATCAATCACATCAACGTCGTTAAGTGTTGTTGTGTCTAAAACAAAAGTTGAAGATGGATAATCTTTTTCTGTATTGAAGCTCTTAATGACAATCTCATAGTCGTTCCCATCGTTCCCGATCATCTGGGCTTGATTGATTGCATAAGTGCTTTGTTCTATAAATAATGAAACTTTTGAGAATTCTTTTTCTTCGGTAGGCGTTAATTCTATTTCGAACATATTTTTACCATCAATCGAAGTTTCACCAATATAAGCGTAATCGTAGCCATTTTCGTAAATTGTGAATATGGTTGCAGGATTTAAAGCACCTTCTTCGTCATCTCCGGCTTTAGCAATATTTACTTCCATTGCATCTGCCATGTAGGTCCATTGGGTTTTGCTATCATTGAAAATTTCAATTCCATTAATCGACAATTTGTAGCTGTTGTCTTGAATAATAATGTTGCCACTATTGGTCTCTTTTAAATCTGCTTCTGTATTAATCAAGTTAAAATCAAAGTCGGCGGTAATACTTTTATACGATTTTGTAGTAGCTGAAACTTTGTCAAGAATAGTTTTGGCTTTTTCTACATTTTGTGCTGAAACTACGCTTATAAAAAAGGAAAGTAAAATAAATGCTATCTGTTTCTTCATAATTGAATTCTATGTTCGAATCTGAAATTTGGTGACAAAACTAAAAATTTTTATAAAGAGTTCAACAATTGTTCCAAACTGTATTCATCTTGATATAAAACCTTGCGTGCTTTACTTCCTTCGCTTGGGCCTACAATGCCTGCTGCCTCTAGTTGATCCATGATTCGACCTGCTCGGTTATAACCAATTGAAAATTTTCGTTGAATCATTGAAGTAGAGCCTTGTTGATTTAAAACTACCAATCGAGCAGCGTCTTCAAAAACCTCATCGCGTTGCTGTAAATCTATGCCACTGTCTAGGCCGCCATCTTCAGATACATACTCAGGTAGCAGAAAGGCAGTTGGATAGGCTTGCTGATCTGCAATGTGTTGGCAAACTCCTTCAACTTCATGCGTATCAACAAATGCACATTGCAAACGAACCATATCGCTGCCCGCAGCAAAAAGCATATCTCCTTTTCCAATTAATTGGTTGGCGCCTGGGGCATCTAAAATCGTTCTTGAATCGATCATCGAAGCAACTTTAAAGGCAATCCTCGATGGGAAGTTTGCTTTAATTACTCCGGTGATAATATTGGTTGAAGGACGTTGTGTTGCAATAATCATATGTATTCCAACAGCACGTGCCAATTGGGCAATTCGGGCAATTGGTAATTCTATTTCTTTGCCTGCTGTCATAATTAGGTCGGCAAATTCATCTACAACCACCACGATATATGGCAAATACTGATGTCCTTTTTCCGGATTCAGTTTTCGTTCTATAAATTTCTTATTGTATTCTTTTATATTTCGAGCATGGGCCGATTTTAATAAATCGTAACGAGCATCCATTTCAACGCCTAGGGAGTTTAGGGTGGCTTTCACCTTTTCAACATCGGTTATAATGGGTTCTTCGGCATCGGGTAATTTTGCCAAAAAGTGATTCTCGATGATAGAGTAAAGATTTAATTCTACCTTTTTGGGGTCGATGAACACAAATTTTACTTGAGATGGGTGTTTCTTAAATAGAATGGACGCAATAATGGCATTTAAACCTACCGATTTACCTTGTCCGGTAGCACCTGCAACCAACAAGTGAGGCATTTTGGTTAAGTCGAAAACAAAGGTTTCGTTTGAAACAGTTCGTCCCATTGCAACAGGTAGTTCAGCAGTGGATTCCTGAAATTTTCTCGAGGCAATAATTGAACGCATGCTTACCATTTGTGGTGTTCTATTTGGAACTTCAATTCCAATAGTTCCCTTCCCTGGAATTGGTGCAATAATCCGAATTCCGAGTGCCGCAAGACTTAAAGCAATGTCATCTTCGAGGTTTTTAATTTTTGAAATACGAATTCCTTGCGCTGGCACAATTTCATATAGTGTAACGGTTGGACCAATTGTTGCCTTAATTTTTACAATTTCAATTTTAAAATTTCGTAGGGTCTCAACAATCTTATTTTTATTCTCGATCAATTCTTCGTCGGTAACTTCCGACTTCATATGCGAATAAGTTTCAAGCAAGTCAATTGAAGGATATTCATAATGAGATAAATCTAATTTTGGATCATAGTCTGCCAATGGTTCGTTTTCGACTTCCTCCTCACTTTCTTCTGCATTTTCGACCGTCATAGATGGCCCTTCTTCTTTTTCTTCTGAAAATTGAACAGGCGCTTCTTCGATCGCTTCTTCTTCGCTTAGTGGCAAATCATCTAAATCAACTTCGTCTCTTACTTTCAACGTTTCCAGAATTTCTTCTGCTGGTTTTTCCTCTACATTTTCTCCAAATTCATCGTTTAATGCTTCCGGTAGATCTGTATCATCTTCTTCTAAAATCGCTTCTTCGTTATCTGAGTTTTTTACTGATTTGTCTTCTGATATTTCTTTTTTACGCGATTTGAAAAAGAAGAAACCAGTTGCTTTATCAAAAGATAAAATAATAAAAGCAATCAGGGTAATTAGTAAAACGAAAAAGGTTCCGATTTGGCCGATTAGTGAATTGAACCAAATTGATACATGGAAACCATAACTTCCTCCTGGATAAACCGACCAATCGGTATATTTATGACCGAAAGCAAATCCTAAGGCAATGGAAAGCCAAACAATGAGAATTAATGATTTTATAATTTTGTTTTTGAGCTTGAAACTCTTGCTTTTCAATATCCAAAAGGCATACAATACCAATAAATAAATCAATAGAAATGAAGGTAGTCCGAACCAACGATTAATAAAAACATCGGCTAAATAAGCACCTGTTTTTCCTGTTATGTTATTAACATTGATGGACGCATTTCTGATTAATTCACTCCAACTTAAATGAAGTTTGCTTTGATCGGCTTCGGCATTGAATAAAAAACTTACAAATGCGAAGGTCAGATAAAGAGAAAAGGCTAATAAAGAATAACCAACAATTATTTTGATTTGATCATTGCGTTTGCTGTTTAATACAGGTTTGGCCGAGGGGCTTTTTTTCTTCCCGGATTTGGATTTTTTCTTTTTTCTAAATAACATAAAAATGATCAAGTCAGTTATTGCAAATTTATCAAAACTGATGAAACACCCATGCATATAATGCGCAGTTTGATAATTATTTTTGCATTAACGGTATGATTTTCAATTTTATTTTGAATATCCTCATGAATGTTATATCTCAAATTAAATTCAAATTGTAATTTTAGTCTATTAAATTTATATTTAAGGAAATGAGCACTTCGAAACATTTTTTGAAATTACTTGATTTTTCCTCTGGTGAAATTAATAGTTTGCTTGATTTAGCCGAGAAGTTAAAACTTCAAAAGCTAAATGGAAATGAAGATAAATTATTGAAGGATAAAAATATCGCATTGATATTTGAGAAAACATCAACTCGAACTCGATGTGCTTTCGAAGTGGCGGCCTACGATCAGGGAGCGCATGTGACTTATCTTGGCCCTAGTGGATCTCAGATCGGAATTAAGGAAAGTATTAAGGATACGGCTCGAGTACTGGGCCGAATGTACGATGCAATCGAGTATCGAGGTTTTGGTCAGGAAATTGTTGAAACTTTGGCTGAGCATGCCGGAGTACCTGTGATTAATGGATTAACCAATGAATTTCATCCGACACAAATTCTGGCCGATTTTCTAACAATGAAAGAACATTTACAAAAGCCGCTAAATGAAATTTCATTTTGTTATTTAGGCGATGGACACAACAATGTTGCCAATTCTTTAATGGTTGGGGCCGCAATAATGGGAATGGATTTTCGGATTGCAGCACCAGAAGCTTGTTTTCCTGAAATTGAGTTAATTCAGCTTTGTAAGCAAATTACAGAAAAATCAGGCGCCAGAATTCTTATTTCCGAACTAGTTGAAACTGCAGTTCGAAATTGTGACTTTTTGTATACCGATGTTTGGGTGTCGATGGGAGAGCCTGAAAGCAAATGGGGAGAACGAATTCAATTGTTAAAACCCTATCAGGTAAATCAAAAGGTGCTTGAATTAACTCAAAATAAAGCGGTGAAATTTATGCATTGTTTGCCGGCTTATCATAATCGAGAAACCAAGATTGGTGAAACTGTTTTTCAGAAATTTAATCTCGATGGTATTGAGGTAAGTGAAGATGTTTTTGAGAGCGATGCTTCGATTGTTTTTGATCAGGCCGAAAACCGGATGCATACTATCAAAGCAGTATTGGTAAAGTTGCTTACATAATTATTTTTTGTAAATAACGCCAATTCCGTTTACCTGCTTGTCGATTTTTGGATCACCACGATAACCAATTTTACCCAGTCCTTCCAAATAGGCTTCTAACTTTTCTGTGGCATAAACCGATGCATTTCCAACTCCTGTAACCGAGCATTTTACATGTCTCGCTTCTAAATGGTCGGCATCGATGTTACTGGCACCTTCGGTAGTGAATTTGAAATAATCAGCTCTTCCTTTTAAATCCATGTTTACACCACCTTCTATTTTTGCAATAATCTGGTTGGCAGTTAATTCCATGTTGATGTTTGCTCCGCCTTCCACATCTAATTTAAAATCGTCAAAAGTTAAATATCCTTCGGTTTTTAAATTGATACCACCTTCTATATCAAGCGATTCAATCTTTTTAAAGGTGATGAGCAGCTTAATCTCATTAGAAGTAATATTTTTTTGTTTCGATTCAATATCCAAGGTATTGTTTTTGAATTGAACTTTTAAATTATCATGATGAGTTTGCGTTGTTTCAATAATTAGCTTTGGGGTTTCATCTTGCGATAATTCTACATTAAAAGCCCCGTCAAGTTTAATTTTTTCAAAATCTTCGATCTCATATTCTTTGGTAACCTTCGCTTCAGTGCTATTATTTAAACTGGCAGTGCACGATGTAAGCAGGTTGGCAAGTAAGATTCCCAACAAGGTAAATATTGATACAAATTTGTAGTTTTTCATATTCGTGGCCTTAAGTTTAAAACGAGAACGAATATAGGACAGTTTGTAATAAGGTGTTAGTTTATTTCGATTAAGCATAAAAAACAGTCGGTGAATGAAGTTTTGAATATTACTCTTCTTGAAGGATTGATGAAACTTTATTTGCATAAATTGTAATGTATAGGAAAATAAACACAATTAATGCTGCCGCTAAACCATCCATTAACATCACAGAACCCAATGAAGTGAGTTTATATATTGCGATTCCCATTACCGGAAGATTTAGGCCAAGTAGCAGGTTTGCCCAAAAGGGTTTTTGACTTTTATTCAACTTGGCTGCTAATAAAATGATTAGCAAGCCTAAAACAATAGCAACGATCGATTGCAATTTGTTACTCTGAAAGTACATGAAAGCATAAATTAACGGAACCAATCCGAAGCCATAGAAAATACGGCACATACTTTTTAATATTGTCTCGTTTTGTTGTTTGGTATGTGCAATTGGAAATATCGATCGAGGAGGAATCGGTTTTGGTGCAAATTTTTCAGTTTCTAATTCATCTACTGAATTAATTATCTTTCTTTTTAATGCTTCTTCAATGGCTAAATCAGCAGCATTCGTATCAAAGTGTTCACGATGAATTAGTATTGAAATAATTTCTTCATTAGAAATTTCACTAAATCGCTCTTTTAAATCGACTTCGTTATTATTTTTCTTTTTTGAGTTATTCATTTTTTTATTTTTGTTACAACCAATAAGGTAAAACGATTCAATATGTTACAAATTTAGAAATACTTATGAAGAACTATGTTTTTTATAATCCCGTAAAAATTTTATTTGGAAAAGGTCAAATCGGATCAATTCCAGCTGAGATTGATGAAGATTCAAAAGTTTTAATCATTTACGGTGGCGGGAGTATTAAAACAAATGGTATTTACGAACAGGTGACCGATGCGTTGGCTGATTATAATTATTATGAGTTTTCAGGAATTGAACCCAATCCAAGCTACGAAACCTGTATGAAAGCCGTAGAAATGATTTCGGAATATGAAATTGATTTTATTTTGGCTGTTGGTGGAGGTTCTGTAGTCGATGCTTCGAAGTTTATAGCTGCTGCTGCCTGTTTCGATGGGCCCGAACCTTGGGATATTTTAGCTCATAACTCGGAAGTTGAAGAGGCCTTGCCTTTAGGGGTGGTTTTAACTTTGCCAGCAACAGGTACCGAAATGAATGCGAATGCCGTAATCACACGAAATGAATATAAAGAAAAGTTGGCCTTTAAGTCGATTGATGTAATGCCAATGTTCTCGGTGCTCGATCCCACAGTTGTCGAATCTTTACCAAAGCGTCAAATTGCCAATGGGGTTGTCGATGCATTTGTGCATGTAATCGAGCAATATTTAACCTATCCATTAGGTGCTCAAATTCAAGATCGTTTTGCTGAAAGTATTTTACTTACGCTTATCGAAGAAGGACCAAAAGTATACAGCGATCCTGAAAATTATGTTGCTGCAGCTAATTTTATGTGGTCAACAACCATGGCATTGAATGGATTAATAGCATGTGGAGTTCCGGAAGATTGGTCAACTCATGTTATTGGACACGAAATTACTGCCTTGCATGGCGTTGATCATGCACGAACACTGGCAATTGTTTTGCCTGGTGTGATGCAAGTGATGAAAGAGTCTAAAAAAGAAAAGATCGCTCAGTTTGCTGATCGTGTTTGGGGAATCAAAGACGGTTCAATCGATGAGATTGTAGATAAAGCAATCGAAAAAACCATTGCTTTCTTTCAATCTTTTGATATTCAAACTCAACTTCGCGATTATAAAATTCCGATGGAAACTATTGATACAATAGTCGACCGAATGGAAGCAAGAGGTTTTGTGAATATTGGAGAACATAATTCCATCGGTGTGAATGAAATTAGAAAAATATTGAAAAGCAGATATTAAAATTGGAAATACCGATAAATTTCTAATCCTGCTTTTCAACAAAGGCAGGATTTTTTTTGTATTAATGAAGAAAGTAAAAAGCTTATTAATTGGCCTCGCTGATTTATAGCTTATATTTGTGAATAAGCCAAAGATAGTGCTATGGATAAGATTCAAAATAAAGAAATAAAAGAACGGGTTGAGCAGCTATTAAAACTTAGTAAGTCGAGTTCAATTACCTACGATATACCCAAAATTCAGAAGTCATTTGATATTGCTTATTCATTGCTTGGCGAAAAAGAGTGGGAGGATGGAAGTCCAATTATTGAACATTCAGTTTTGGTCGCAGAAATGGTTATTGATGAAATCGGATTGGATACCGATTCTGTTTGTGCAGCATTATTACATAATATGTACGAGAGCGACTTAATGACTGAAGACATGCTCAACTTGTTGCCCGAGAAATTAGGAGTGCAGGTTGCTGAATTGCTCGATGGACTTACAAAAATAAATAAGCTGGATACCGATTCAATTTCAGAGCATTCCGAAAATTTCAGAAGGTTAATGCTTGCATTGTCGGGCGATTTGCGTGTGGTTTTAATCAAAATTGCCGATCGGGTAATGGATATGCGTAAGATTAGCAATTTGCCCGAGAACATACAGCTAAAATTCTCCAATGAGTCAGCGCATCTTTATGCTCCTTTAGCGCATCGTTTAGGTCTTTATAAATTAAAAACCGAGTTAGAGGATATTTCCTTAAAATATCTGAAACCTAAAGAATATTATAATATTGTTAAGAAGCTTGAAGCTACCAGAGAAGAACGCAAGAAATTTGTTTCGGAATTTGTTAAGCCGATTGAGGACACCTTAAAGTCAAAGAATTTTTCTTTTGATATGAAGGCTCGAACAAAATCAATTTTTTCGATTTGGAATAAAATGAAAAAATCGAAAGTAAGCTTCGAAGAGGTTTACGATTTGTTTGCAATCCGAATAATACTAGATAGCGAACCTGATAAAGAAAAGGCTGAATGTTGGCAGGTGTATTCCATTGTTACTGAAGAGTATCAGCCAAATCCTGATCGCTTGCGCGATTGGATTTCTATTCCTAAATCAAATGGTTATGAATCACTTCATACCACTGTAATGGGGCCACACGGAAAATGGGTTGAGATCCAGATTCGGACTAAACGAATGGACGAAATTGCAGAGAAAGGTTTGGCTGCCCATTGGAAGTATAAAGGAGGACAAGGTTCAACTGAATTAGATAATTGGTTGGGAAGTATTCGCGAAATGCTCGAAAAACCCGATGGAAGTACAGACGAACTTTTAGAAGAATTTCGTACCAATATCTACGAAAAAGAAATTTTTGTATTTACTCCCAAAGGTGATTTAAAGAAACTTCCTGCAGGAGCAACCTTGCTCGATTTTGCATACGAAATACACTCAGCGGTTGGCGATCGGTGCATGGGCGGTAAAGTAAATGGTCGTAAAGTTACCATCAAGCAGAAGCTAAAAAATGGCGATCAGGTTTCTATCGATACGGGAAATAACCAGAAGCCAAAAATTGACTGGCTTGAATTTGTGATTACTTCAAAGGCAAAATCGCGAATTAAAGCAAGCTTAAATGAAGAAGTTCGACGTGAAGCCGAAAACGGAAAAGAAATAATTAAGAGAAAGTTTAAAAACTGGAAGATAGAATATACCGACGATTTAATTCGGACCATCATTACCAGCTTGAAGTTAAAAACTGCGCAAGAATTATATTATAAAATATCGATTGGAGAGATTGAGCCGCTACAATTAAAAGCTTTGGTGGCAACCCAGGAGGAAGAAGAGGAGAGCACCAAAAATTTATTAACCGAGTTTTATCCGAAAAAGGTAGTTGAAGATCTTGCATTCGACAATGACAACGAGTTCCTGATGATCGATAAAGGAATTAGTAATATCAACTATAAATTATCGCAATGTTGTAATCCTATTTTTGGAGATGAAATATTTGGCTTTATTACCATCCGCGAGGGAATAAAAATTCATCGAGCTAATTGTCCGAATGCAAAGCAAATGATAAATCGATATCCGTACAGAGTAATAAAAGCCAAGTGGCAAGAAACCCGAAAGTCAAATTCATTTCAGGCAACCATACATTTATCGGGTAACGATCGAGGTGGAATCGTGGGAGACATTTCTTATATCATCGCAAAAGATTTAGGGGTACAGATGCGTTCGATTAATGTTGATTCAAAAAATGGAGCATTTTATGGAACCCTAAGAGTGTATGTAAACAACCTCGAGCATCTTGAATTTTTAATGAATAAACTGAAAAATATTAAAGGAATTCAAGAGGTGGTAAGAGGTGATTTTTAACTTTGGAATGAAAATTGATTAGTCATAATATACATACTTTAAAAGAGTTGAAAATGAGTCAGATTAAGAACGCAAAAGAGGCATTTGATAGAAATGATTTTAAAACATCTTTGTTACTATTAGATGAAATAATTAATCAAAATAACTTCCACATAGAAGCTCTTTTATTGCGTTCTTCAATCGCTCAAAAAAAACAAAATTGGTCAGATGCGTTAAATGATTTGAATCGAATTTTAGAAATTGATGAGTATCATGTGAAGGCTTTAACTACAAAAGTAATGATCATGGAAATATTAAAATTCAGAAATACTGATCTATATAACCCATGATGTTGTGCAATCATCTAATTGTTAATTAAATAGACTAAAACAATTAAAAATTTTCAAAAAATATCATTTTAATTATCTTTGATGCTCTTGTAAAAATTGAATTAATAATCACAATCGAAAAATAAAATTGTTATGAAGAAATTGCTAGGCTTAACCTTGATGTTATTGTTTGCTGTAACAACTTTTGCTCAGGAATTGAGCGACGCACAAAAAGCAAAAAATGCAGGAAATGAGGCGTACAGAAATAAAGATTATGTAACAGCAATTGATAATTGGGAAAAATATTTGACCTCAGATGAAGAAGGGGTTGAAGAAGATAAAATTACAAAAGGACTTGTTGTAAAAAGTTACAATTATGCAGCTCAAGCCTTATTAAAGAAAAAAGATTATACGAAATCTTTAAAGTACTTTAATAAATACATTGAAAAAGCTGGGGAAGAAGCAAAAACTGATGGTAAAGTAGCCTACTTTATGGCTTATGCTTCAAATAAGTTAGATAAAGATGCTGAAGCTTTAAACTATTATCAAAAAGCGATAGAGTTAGGCTACAAGGAAGATATTTCGATGCTATATATGGCACAGATTTATAAGAATGCTGATGATGAAGCTAAAATGAAAGCAGTTTTGTTGGATGCAATGGAAAAGTATCCTGATAGCAAATACTACGATAAAATGGCTACAATGGTAACTGTTCCGATGTTGAAAGATGCTGCTGTTCCATTTAGTAAAGCTAATGAGCTTGCTAAAGCTGCAGGTGGTGATCCCGCAACTTATGTTGATAAAATGGCTTTAGCAATTGCTAAATTTAAAGAAGCAATTCCAATGTTTGAAAAAGTATTGAAAATAGATCCTAGTAACGAGCAGGCATCAACTTACTTGTCAGCTTGTAAAGACAATATCAAAGCTTTTAACGAATACAAAGCTTCATTGACTGAAAAATAAGTTCAATTACGATAAAAGAAAAGATGAAGGTTTTTAACTTTTATCTTTTTTTTGTTCCTATTTTTGAAATATGCAAGTAATTTACGAGGACAACCATATTATTGCGATCAATAAATCATCTTCTGAAATTGTTCAGGGCGATAAAACTGGTGACACACCATTGAGCGAAAAGGTAAAGGCCTACATTAAAACAAAATATAACAAACCCGGAGCTGTTTATTTAGGAGTGACTCATCGGTTAGACCGTCCAACAAGTGGGGTATTGTTATTTGCTCGAACAAGTAAGGCATTAAACCGCCTAAATGAAATGTTCAAATCGAAGGATAAAATCCAGAAAACTTATTGGGCTGTTGTAGATCAATTGCCAACACAACAAAGTGGCACCATAAAACATTGGTTAGTTCGTAATCCGAAGCAGAATAAATCCTATGCTTACAATGCTCCCAAAGATGGTGCAAAAGAAGCTTCGCTTTCTTATGAGTTAATAGGCAAAAGTGATCGATATTTTTTGTTAGAAATTGAATTGCATACGGGGCGCCATCATCAAATTAGAGCGCAGCTGGCAGCCATTGGTTGTAAAATTAAAGGTGACATGAAATATGGTGCTCCTCGTGCGAATAAAAATGGAGGAATTCATCTACATGCCCGAAAAGTTCAATTTATACATCCGGTTAGTAAAAAGGAAATTACAATTGTTGCAAAAACACCCAATGATCCGGTTTGGAATTATTTCGATCAACTACAATAAAAAAGGATTCAACATTAGCTGAACCCTTTTTATATATTTCTATTTGTAAGAATTATCCGTTTGTATCTTTCAAAATTACATCGTGTGCTCCACCTTCAATAATACTTGTTGAGGAAACTAAGGTGATTTTACCATGCTTTTTTAATTCTGGAATTGTAATTACACCACAACTACACATGGTCGATTTTATTTTCCCGATGGTAACATCTAAGTTGTCTTTTAATTTACCGGCATATGGCACATAGCTATCAACACCTTCTTCGAATTTAAGGTTGTCGCTACCCCCCATGTCGTAACGTTGCCAGTTGCGTGCACGGTTTGAACCTTCACCCCAGTATTCTTTTACGTAATTGCCATTCACCATTAATTTACGGGTTGGACTTTCGTCGAAACGAGCAAAATAACGTCCCATCATCATAAAATCGGCTCCCATTGCTAGGGCTAGTACCATGTGGTAATCCTGAACAATTCCACCATCGGAACAAATTGGAACATAAATTCCTGTTTCTTTATAATATTCATCGCGTGCATTGGCAACTTCAATGATTGAGGTTGCTTGGCCACGCCCAATGCCTTTTTGTTCGCGAGTAATACAAATCGATCCACCGCCAATCCCAACTTTTACAAAATCGGCTCCGGCTTCTACTAGGTATAAAAATCCTTCTTTATCGACTACATTTCCGGCACCAATTTTAACGTCTCCATTGTATTTGCTTTTTACATAGTCGATGGCTTCTTTTTGGTATACCGAAAAACCATCTGATGAGTCGATACAGAGTACATCGGCTCCAGCTTCAATTAAAGCAGGAATTCGTTCTTGGTAATCGCGCGTGTTAATACCGGCACCAATCAATAATTTTTTATTGTTGTCCGACAGCTCATTTGGATATTCTTTATGGCTGTCATAATCTTTTCTGAATACAAAATATTGAAGATTTTGAGCATCGTCGATAATTGGCAAACTATTAAGTTTATGATCCCAAATAACATTGTTTGCTTCGGCTAAAGTCATTCCTAATTTTCCATGGATAACTTTTTCAAACGGAGTCATAAATTCTTTCACTTTTTTATCGAGGCTATCGCGACTAGGGCGATAATCTCTTCCGGTAACAATTCCTAACAGTTTCCCGTGAGGACTACCATCGGCGGTAATTCCTAGGGTTGAGTGCCCAGTTTGTTTTTTTAATGCCAATACATCTGCCAATGTATTTTCAGGTGTTAAATTTGAATCACTTTCAACAAAACCCGCTTTGAATTTTTTAACCTTACTAACCATATCGGCCTGGCTTTCGATTGATTGAGAGCCGTATATGAACGACAATCCTCCATTTCGAGCCAATGCAATTCCCATATTGTGATCAGAAACTGACTGCATAATTGCAGAAACGAAAGGTACGTTTAATTGCAATGATGGTTCTTCACCTTTTTTGAATTTTACCAGTGGAGCTTTTAAATCGACCTTGTTGGGTGTACATCGTTGGTCGGTTAGCCCTGGTATAAGCAAGTACTCGCTAAAAGTGCGGGAAATTTCATTTGAAAATATAGCCATATTAATCCTCCGTTTTTTGCTAAAATGCGGCAAATATATAAATATTTTTTAGCCTTTCGGTAATTAAGTTATTCTAATACTCATTCTGCTGCAAAGTTAGTTAACATTGCAATGATTTTCAGATTAAATTTTGGGATTTCAATAATTAAAAGAGATAATCCAAGCCCATGTATAAACCTGTGGTGCCATCTTGTGGGTCGACTGCCTTTCCAAAATCTGCCGAAACTACAAAATTTTCATTCATCGCAACACGAACTCCTAATCCATAGCTTACATGCAACGATTCGTTCTCAAAATTAAAATAGTTGGGATCAGGAAGAGCGCTTAAATGAGCAAACTTTGATTGAATATCTACTTTTTGAACTACTTGTCCAAAATCGGTGAAGGCATTTATACCTAAATAAAATCGCTGATTGATGAAATTGAAATGGTGTGCTTTCCAACGCAATTCTATATTACCGTAAGCAATACCTTCACCAATGATTCTGGCACGTTGGATTCCTCTTAGATTTTTACTCCCTCCCAAACCGATATTGGGTTTGATACTTGAAGTTTCGATTTGCGATTGCATATAAAATGGAACATCTCCTGCAATATTTCCTTGGTAACTTAAACGACATGCTAAGGATAAATCTCTTTCAACCAAGGTGAAGTATTGATGGTGCGTTAAAATGAAACTTAGAAATCCACTTTCGGCACCTAGAAATTTGGGTGCTCCAAAAAGCAAAGCTTCAGTCCAGATTCCACTCATTGGGTTGGCATCGTTATCGCGTGTATCGTATACTAATCCTGTTTTTAATAATGGTATAAATCCGCCATCTTTTTCTTGTTCGTTTAAAAGTCCCCAGTCGATGTATTGATCGTAAAGTGTTGGAACATCGGGTAGCGGATTAACATCATTCCCTTTGTTCAATTTATCGATGTCGACCGTTGAAATTTTATAGTTCTGTAAATTAAATCCAGCCAAGCCTTTTAGCTCATGTCCCATAATTGGAAATTGCACGTCGGTTTTGAAACGCAAATTATTGTTTTGCATTTTATAAAACATGCGCGTTTTATATTGGTTGGGATCGGAACTATTACTGTTAATCCACTCTGGATTATAGACAGCCTCGTAGCCATTGAATCCAAAAAAATTGAAAGCTACATCGGGTAAATAAGCCAAATCGGAGGTAACTCGTAAGCCGGGAATTAAGTATTCTGAATCGTATGATAAGCGATAAATTCCGCTTCCTTTTGTGAATACAGACACTTCCATATAAATGTTGTGTTTGTAGTTTGGATAAATGCTTCCATCGCCATAATTAAAAAAGTTGGCCAGTGCGCCATACTGAAATCCTAAATCGGTGTTATAAGTTACCGCAGGCAAGGCTCCAAAATTCCAACCAGTTTTTCCTTCTTCTTGCGAAAATGTTGTTGTCGCTATGGCCAAAATAACGAATAAGAAAGCAATTTTTTTCATGATAGTTTGATGTATAATTTTCAGAGAAAGTAAAATTAAGTAAAATTTTAACACATTTACACCCTTAATAATTACTTATAGAATAATTATTGATTAGAAAATAGTTGATCGATGTAGATTTGGGAATTGTTTGAGAATCCAAAAATCGATTGTAAATTGCAAGCTGAAAATTAATTATGAAACTACCCTCAGTAAACAATCAAAATGTAGTAGAGGCTTTTACAGACAATGATTTAGTGATTGAAACTATTCAGCAAATTTGTAAAGATTTTGGCTTGTTTGGAGTTGAAATTAAATTTTCCGGTGATTTGGATCATGCTTATCTCGAATTGAAAGATCAATTGGTAGATCAAATTGAAAACCTGAATCATTCGAACCCCGAATTGCTGCAATCAATTTTATATCAGGTAGATTTGGGAAAAGGAGACTTCATAAAAACCTCGGTTCAGTTGCCTGAGTATTCCGAAAATGAAGTGATCGCACATCAAATAATTCTTCGAGATTTGAAGAAGGTGCTTTTGCGTCGATACTTTAAACAAGATTCAGACAGACAAAAAAAGCAGATTGAAGAGTAGTCAACCTGCCTTTTTATTTTGTTTTAATCGTGGTATTCTCCACTTACATCAGTCAAAACATCAAATCCATCTTCGGTTACCAAAATTGTGTGTTCGTATTGCGCCGATAGTTTTTTGTCGATTGTACGAGCAGTCCATCCATCGTTTTTGTCAACTCTTGTTCTGGCTTTCCCTAGATTAATCATAGGTTCAATGGTGAATATCATGCCTGCTTCCATTAATGGTCCGGTATTTTTTCTACCAACATGTTCCACTTGTGGTTCTTCGTGGAAGTCGAGTCCTACGCCATGTCCGCAAAATTCGTACACAACTGAATATCCTTTGGCTTTGGCATAACGCGAAATTGCAAATCCAATATTTCCAAAATGATTTCCCGGACGCACTTGCTCAATTCCTAGATCTAAACAATGGTAAGTATCATCTAATAATCGATCGACTTGTGGTGGAATATTTCCAATGCTGAACATTTTGCTGGTATCGCCATAATATCCATCTAAAATGGTGGTAACATCAATGTTGAAAATGTCACCTTCCTTTAAAATTGTTTTTTCATCGGGAATACCATGACATACTACTTCATTTGGAGAGATACAAGTTGCTTTTGGAAATCCATGATAATTCAATGGTGCTGGAATTGCACCATGATCGCGGATATACTCTTCCATTATTTTATCTAAATAAGCAGACGAAACTCCATCTTTAATATAGCCTTCAATCATTTGAAGTACTTGACCAGCAAGTTGACTGCTTTTTCTTATTCCTTCGATTTGTTCAGGTGTTTTTATAACTATTCCCATGACATAAAATTTGTGCAAAAATGGTCATTCGTGTTGGCTTTTCAAAACTAAGGGGTAAATTTGTTGAACGCTTTAATTTTAATCCAAAATGTAATTAGAAAATCAGATCCCCAATGAAAGCATTAAAAATAAACACAAACGCCCCGAAAGTGTTTTCAGAAAAATTCAAAATTCGTTCTTATCATACTGATATTTCGCGAAAATTAACTATCCCAAAGTTGTGTAGCTTTTTTCAGGATATTGCAGGTGAGCACACGGTTGCTTGCGGCGTAGGTTGGGATGTATTAAATGATACAAATTTGTTTTGGGTGTTATCTCGCTTGAAAATTGAGGTACAACAAATGCCCCACTGGGAAGATGAAATTACAATTAAAACATGGTCGAATGGCTTAGATGGCATTATGGCAATTCGTCATTTTCAAGTTTTAAATGAACAAGGAGTTGAGTTGGTTAAAGCAATCAGTTCTTGGCTTTTGTTGGATACAAAATCGAGGAGAATTGCTCGTCCAAATCAATTTATGAGTGATTTCCCTTTTCACCAAGATTGGTTATTTGATGAAGCTCCAAGTCGCATAAGCAAAACCGACCAGCTTGAGTTACAAAACAAATCCGAAGTTGTTTTTACCGAAATGGATATCAATCAGCACATGAATAATGTTAGTTACATTGAACGTATTTTAAATACTTATCAATATGATTTTCTGCTAAAGAATGAAATCTCAGAATTCGAAATTAATTTTCTGAAAGAAGCCAAAATTCATGATGAAATTGGGGTTTTGCTTGATACAACTGTTCATCCAAATCTGGCTGGGATTACAACAGCTGATCAGAAAACAGAATATATTAGAGCTTCAATTCAGTGGAGAAGCTGTTAATTTAACTTATCGATACTTTGTTTATTCAACATTTGGAAGTTGATAGCTTTTGTAGGCTCCTAAAAGGCCCAGTAGCGACAATGCAAAAATTACACTTTCAACAGAAAATACCGAAACTAGTGCACTCACGCTCCCAACTACTAAAAGAAGAATTCCAATAATTGAGTTGCTTACCGAAACAAAAATTACCCGATCATCGCCGGTCGCCATGTCTACCACGTATGTTTTTCGACCAATTCGAACCCCTTCATGAGCAATTGCTAATAGAAAAAATGCAAGTGGGTAAATCCATTTTGCATATTTTATTTCATCTGAAAAAGTAATTGTACCGTAAACCAGAATGCCAATAACTGATGCGATAAGTACCGCATAAGCCATTACATTTTTGCTCGATCGATCGGCATGCTTTCCCCAAATTGGAGAACTTATAGCCGATGCCAAACCTCGTGCAATTATAAATAAGCCCAAAAGATAAGCTTCTTTTCCAACATAATTATGAGCCAATAAAATGTAAAAAGGAGAAGATAAAGCAGTACACAATAAAAGGGTGCGAGCAACAATGAATTTTCGAAATTGTTTGTTGTTTTTTAGTATTTTAAATGCTGAAATTGGCGCGCTTTTATCAATTTTATGCTCGTCGATATTGGTAGGGAATTCTTTAATCCTACTGTAAATAAATGCACCAATCAACCACATTGTAGAGGCAAAAAATATGATGCTGGTATAAAAATATAAATCGTTGTTCGATTTTGATTGATACAAAAGAAATAGACCTGCGCCCAAAGTTAAAAAACCAGCTACTGAAGTAGAAACTCCTTTTAACCTTCCACGTCGGGTTTTGGGAATTGTTTTTCCCATCACGCTTTTTGAGGCGAGCGAACTCATACTTCGCGACAAACTAAAAATTACCAAGGCAACAATGAAAAGCCATCCTGCTTTTTCTTTTTCAAAATGAAGCGCGATAAAGCCAATACTTACAATTGTCGCAAATTGAAGTAAAGAACCAATAATCCAAATCCACTTTTGAATTTTTGTTCGATTTACAATTTTGGCAAACAAAACCTGAGGAATCATCGATCCCGATTCGCGCAAGGGAACAATTAAACTAATTAAATAAACAGGTGCACTTACATAACTCATTAGCCAAGTAAGTACTGTTTTGGGGTTACTTAAGGTGTCGCCAAGTTTTGTAAATGTATTGCTTAAAACATGCAAGAAAAAATTATGCGGAACCTGCTTGCAAGCATCTTCTGATAGATCGCTGCATGTTGTTTGGTCATTTTTATTCCCAATGAATTTGTATAGTTTTTTGTACATCTATAGCCAAGCATTCCATGGGATCATTAATAAAATCGAGATTAAACCTAAACCGTAGAAGATTGTGTTTAGTTTGAATGATTTTCGATCGGTTTTGGCTCTTTTGGCTTTGGAGTATCCGATGGTTATTAAGGTTAAACCAATAATCATCATTAAAGGATGTTCAACAATATAAAGTCGACTAAATTCGCTTTTCATTGCAGCACTCGAAAAATTTGAAAATCCTAAAGGAGATACAAAATATAAAACGACTCCAAATATTAATTGAAAGTGTGAAATGATAAGCGTAATTAATGAGATGGTTTTTAAATTTTTAGTGTATTTTTTATTCCCCAACCAGCCAATAAGACTAATAATTACTACCAAAATAATTAGTGCTAGTGTTAAGTAAGCACTGTATGAATGAAGGTGTTTTAATCCGGTATACATAAATTTGAATTTAATTTTTATCTCTATTAAACACGAAACAATCTTCAATGTTTTATTCAGACAAAATATAGTTGTGATTTTTAAAATTCAGTAACGTTATTGGCAATTTTAAATGAATGATTAATATTCATTCATCCCTTTTCCAGTGAAAATTTTTGCCTTGTTTTTATTAATCCGATTCAATCTTGTCTTTGATTGTTTTGCTTGATTGAAATGGATCAAATAACTTCTTTGTCGGCCGGGAGTAAGTGCTTCAAATGCTTTTTTGAATTCAGGTTCTTCATTAAAAACACTTATCAATACCTCCGGATAATCATGTGCCGAAATCTTTGTAGTTTTTATTTGTTTGCCTGCTTTTTCGATCTCAATTGCTTCATAAATATATTCTTTTATTGTTGCACTTAGTTCAATAACCTTGTTTGAGTTTGTAAAGCGAATCTGGCGGACAGAATTACTATTTTCTCCAGGTTTTTCTAATATATTTTGTGGATCTTTTAATAATGCCCCCTTTAAAAAACCAATGGAACAATAATTATTGAATGCAGCTATAATGAAAATGTTCTTATTGTTCAACGTGTAGCAAGGATTGCCCCATTTTCGCTGTTCTTCTAAACCACTTTCAAGTGCAATGCTTCGCAACAGTGATAATGCTTCTGGATATTTGTGAACATTGCATTCGGAGGTGCCACCTCGTTCACATCGGCCACAGCCATCGATAAAATATTGATCAACTTCCGGATTCATTTGTTGTTTTATGATTAAAACATTTTTTCGCACAATTGGTTTAGTTGCTTCTGTTTTATCAATACTATTTTTGATTTATATAACAGACCTGAAAATCAAGTTTTCTATATTTGAACATATTTATGAATTTTTTAGCACATTTATATTTAACACGTAATCAACCCGAAGAAATTTCGGTTGGTAATTTTATGGCTGATGCTATAAAAGGACAACGAGGTTTGGCTAATTATTCTCCTTTAATTCAGAAGGGAATTTTGATTCATCGTGCTATCGATCATTTTACCGATACACATCCTATTTTCCAGAAAGGAACCAAGAGATTACATCAAGGATATGGAAAGTTTTCACCAATTATTATGGATATTTTTTACGATCATATTTTGGCTGAAAATTGGCAAAAATATGCATCGGTATCTCTCGCAGAATTTAATTCAATGCAATGTGAAATGTTATCGAAATATTTGCACATAATGCCAGAGCGAACCCAGTTTTGGTATAGTGTGATGAAGCGTGATGGCTTGCTGCATTCATATGCAACCGAAGATGGAATTGCATCTGTATTAAGCAGAATGGAGCGTCGTTCGGGAGGATTGTCTAAAATGGGAAACGCAATAGTTGAATTAAAAGAATTCAAACCAATGTTAAATACAGAGTTTAAGCAATTCATATTAGAAATGAAGCAATTTCTTGACAAGGAATTTTTTGAATCGGTGCAACTTAAAAGTAGAGTTGGGTAAACAATTTTTATTGTTGAAAATTAATTGTTAGGTTGGCACTTCCTTCAACTGGTGTTCCATCTTCAATATTCGGTGTCCATCTTGGTCCTTCTTCTACCAATCTTATTGCTTCTTTTGAGAATAAACTATCTGGGCTTTCAATAATTACAATGTCTTTTGGATTTCCAAATTCATCAATTGTGAATTGTAAATTTACAGCACGATTTTCAACTGAGTCGGAAGTTGATGGTTTAATTTTATTTTCGGATAAATATATTTTATACAATTCCATTCCACCTTGTGGGCTTGGCTCTGTATTTTGTCCAAAATGATTAATATCATTGATTTCGATTGTGTCATTGCTTAGATCCGATTCCTCCATTTCAACTTCTTCTTCAGGAACTTGGGTAAGCTCTTCATTACTTGAATTTTGATTAGATTCTTTTGCTATCGAGTCTTGTTTAATGACAGATGGTTCTTTTGATTCTATTTGTTTTTCTTCAATAATTTCTTTTGATTTTTCTTCGATTGGGGCCTTTCTTTCTAAAGTTGTCGTCTCCTCCTTTATCTGTTTTTTTTCAGTTTTTTCGGGAACGAGCTCTTCAGTTTTTTCTTCTTTTTCAATATTTATTTTTTCTTCAACGACTTGCTCTTCAATGGTGTCAGCGTTTAATGTTGTGTCGGTTTGGAATGTTTGAGTATCGTTAATAAATTCAATTGTTTCAATTTCAGGTTCTTGAGTTTGATTTGGTTTATCTCTTTTCAGAATATAAAATAAAGAGCCACTCAGGAGGATTATTGCAGCAGCAATAATTAATACTAAATTCCAATGCTTGAATTTATTTTTGCCCTTGATTACATTCAATCCTTCGATGTCTGAAACAATTTCATTGGGTGTAAGGTTGGCAAAACCGTCCATCGCTTCTTGTTCAAAAGCATCGGCCTGACAAATACTTTCCACCTCATTTCGCTCTTTGTTCGAAAGTTTGTTCGAAAGATAGCTGATAATGGCTTTAAAGTAGTCGTTGTTTTTTAGGTAATCATTCATTCAATTTAGTGTAAGCATTTGTGAATTATTTCTTTAGCACCATCAATTTTAAATCGAATTTCGTTTTCGGGGATCTTTAACTCTTCAGAGATTTCGCGGTAACTCCTGTTTTTTTGATAAAAAAGCTCGATACATTTTTGCTCTTCTTCTGAAAGCGAAGCGAAGCAATCTTTTAATCTTTTATCCATTACACGGTAGCGATCCAGTATATGATTTCCTAGCGAATTTGTTGTAGTTTCAACTTCTTCATGTCCCTTTATTTTCGCGCACTCTTCAATTGTAATTTGATACAACCAGGTTTTAAAACAATCAATCTTAGCTTTGGGGGCTTGTTGAAGCATGCTTTTATAAGTATCGATTACAACTTTTTGTGCCGCTTTTCTCTCTTTAGTACGCTTATATCCTACACCGTAAATTAAATGCATGTATTTAGCATACAACTGATTTATCAATTGTACTTCGCCCGATTTTTGAAAGTTCCTGAATTGTGTAGTATCCAGTTGTTTATCAAATTCTAATTGTTTGATTGCCTTGCTACCCATAGCGATTTATAGTTGTTTAAATTTAATAACAATTTCGTTAAAACAAAGTTTCTTTCGACGCTGAATTGATATTCGTAATAAAATAAAAAACCCTAACTCAAACGAATTAGGGTTTTTTTCAGTTGATTTAATCTTTTTTTAGAACTGTGTTTCAATTACAGTTGCCATTTCTAGACCTTCTTTTTTAATGCCTTTTTCAAAAGTTTCTTTATCAGCCCAGTTTTTATCTTGCAATTCCCAACCAGCCATAAAATAATATTGTACTGGTTGTTCTTTCAAATCGAAACTAGTATAGAAGGTTTGAGTTATGCCTTCGCCTTCTTCAGGAGTAGCCAATGCTACAATTGTATTTTGAGTTGAAATGATTGCTAGTCCTAATTTCTCTTCGTTGTACGCTTGATTATCGTGCGTAAACATGTACGAATATTGCTCGGTAGATGCAGAGAAAACTTCTTCGGAATGAAGATTTACAATTCCGGTTACCAATTTCGCACCATCAAATCCATCAACGGTTACCGAAGCTTTGAAATAAGGTTTACCAGCTTGAATTGAAATGCGGTTGGTTACACTTCCTGTCTTCCCATCTACTTTCACATTTTCGTAGTGGAAATCGAAGATTGAGCGCAACGGACCTTCTTCAACTAACTTGTAGGTTCCATCGCAATCGGGACCAATTCGGTGTAATCCACTTGCTGTTTCAAGTGCGATTGCTCCTGCTCCTAGAGAGTTTCCAACTTTTAAGATGTCCATTCCCCAAGGTTGCATTTCGTGGTAGGTTGGGCCATCTTTTAATCCACAAATATCCATCACCATTTCGTCGGTTATCTTTCCGAAGATATCATTGCCGTTACGTGCATCGAAGTAGTTTCGGAATGCAACAACATCATTTTCCCAAGCAGGACCTTCCATTTGGAATACGCGTTGAGTGATGTTTGTTGAGTTCGTTTTTAATCGGATATTTTCTGTAAATTCTTTCTCTTTATCGTTTTTATCGGCAAAACGAATATTGGTTCGAGGTTTTACAGCTGGTGCTTCATCAATATTTTTGAAAGTTAATTCAAGAGTTTTAACCTCATTGGGTTCGAAATTGAGAAGTGTGAATAAATTATCCCATTTTCCGTTGCCATCTAAGTCTTCTTGTTGGCAAGGAATAAGTTTTTCTTGGTCTTTCAAAAATGGAATTTCATTTTCGGGGAGTGCACCAAATTGTTCCTCTAATTGAACACGACTGTATTCGATTCCTTTATCAGATAATTTTATATCCGAATGATTGGAAATGGTTATTTCCATATTAGCAGAGGAGCAAGCAATAAAACTTGCTCCTACTAATATGAGGTATAAAAAACTTTTAAGTTTCATTTTAGATATCGTTTTCACCTTTAACGTAACCGAAGTTTGCTAGGATACCACCGTCAACATAAAGAATATGTCCATTTACGAAATCAGCGGCTTTTGACGCCAAGAACAATGCTGCATTACCAACATCTTCTGGCTCACCCCAACGGCCTGCAGGAGTTCGAGTCATAACCAAATCGTTGAATGGATGTCCGTTTACACGAATTGGTGCTGTTTGTGAAGTTGCAATGTAACCTGGTCCAATTCCGTTTACTTGAACATTGTATTTTGCCCACTCGCAAGTCATGTTTTCGGTTAACAATTTCAAACCACCTTTTGCTGCAGCATAAGCTGAAACATTTTGACGACCGTAAACACTCATCATTGAACACATGTTAATGATTTTTCCTTGACGACGCTCAATCATTCCAGGTGCAATTCTCTTTGCAACAATTAAGGGAGCTACCAAGTCAACATCAATCACTTGTTCGAAGTCTTTGATTGGCATATCTAAAATTGGAATACGCTTAATAATTCCGGCGTTGTTTACCAAAATATCAATTGGACCAACTTCTTTTTCGATTATACTAACACCTTTGTCAACTTCTTCTTCGCTTGTCACATTGAATTTCACTGTGAAAACGTCGATTCCGTCTTTAGCATATTCTGCTTTTGCTTCGGCTAATTTTTCTTCGCTTAAGTCGTTGATGCAAAGTTTAGCACCTGCTTTTGCAAGATTTTTACCACAAGCCATGCCAATACCGTGAGTTCCACCGGTAACTAAGGCTACTTTTCCTGATAAGTCAAATAATTCTTGAACCATTTTTATCTTTTTTTATTTTATTTTTTCAAAAAATCTTCTCTGATTGGATTAAAGCAATCGATAATTTTAACATTTTTCGTCAATCGTTGAATAGAGTGCGGCACATTCGATGGAATTGCGAAATGATCGCCAGCCTTTAAATGCACTTTCTCTTCATCTGCAACAAATAGGTAAACTTCGCCTTCTGCTAGGTAAGAAACCTGTTCGTGTACATGTGAATGAAAAGGATCGGGTGCGCTGGTTGGACCGTCGCTAAATTCCACATTAGCCAACATTAGGTTGTTGGTATAAACAATTCTACGTTCTAAACTTTCAGCAACCTGTTCGGCTTCTAATTCATCGTATTTGAAAGCGTATTTCATAATATTTACGCTTATCTTAATTCATTTGGTTGACGAATGTCCATATCACCATAGTCAAGGTTTTCACCTGCCATACCCCAAATGAAAATGTAGTTTGATGTACCTGCTGCACTGTGAATACTCCAAGATGGAGAAAGAACTGCGGTTTCGTTTTTCATCCAAATGTGACGCGTTTCTTTAGGATCACCCATAAAGTGACAAACTGCTTGATTTTCTGGAACCTCAAAATAGAAATATGCCTCCATACGACGATCGTGTGTATGTGCTGGCATGGTATTCCAAACGCTACCTGGTTTCAATTCGGTCATTCCCATTTGTAATTGACAAGTTTGAACAACTTCCTTTACCAATAATTGATTAATTTGACGCTCGTTTGAAGTTTCCAATGAACCTAATTGCAATACGTTTGCATCTTTCAAGGTTACGTGGCGAGTTGGATATTCTTTATGTGCTGGTGCTGAGTTGATGTAAAAGTGTGCTGGTTTGTTAGAATCAACCGACTCGAATACTACTTTTTTAGTTCCGCGGCCTAAATAAACAGCTTCTTTGTAGTCAACATCGAAAGTTTCAGTATCGGTAATAATTTTACCTTTTCCACCTACATTAATCACACCCATTTCTCTTCTTTCCAAGAAATATTCTGCTTTTAATGGTTCAATTGGTGATAAATCTAATGCTTTCGTTGCTGGAATAGCACCACCAACAATGTAGCGATCGATGAAGGAATAAGTGAGGCTGATTTTATCTTCAACCATTACATCTTCGATTAAAAACTCATCTCTAATTCTTTGGGTTCCGTACTGTTTGAAATCCTCAGGATGTACGTTGTGTCTTTTCTTATAAATTACGTCCATACTTTTATACTTTTTAAGTGATTATTTTATTATTAATTAATAGTTCGCTTCTTAATGTTGAGCCTCTCACCAATAATTCGGGTTGAATGGTTATCATACGAGAAACCGGAATTTTTCGTGTAGAGGTTAATCTTTCGATTAATAGTTTTGCAGCACTTTTTCCCATTTCCAAGCCATGTTGTTCAAGTGTTGTAATGCCAGGTTCTAAATACTCGGTAAATGGTTCGTTTGAAAATCCTGTGATGGCAACATCTTCAGGGATTTTATAGCCTGCCTTTTTTAGTTCAATGTAAATTCCAAGCGATAAATAGTCGCTCGAAGTACTAATTGCCTCTGGAATATTTCCTTCTTGTATCCACTTTTTAGCAAGATCAGCTCCATCGTGTCTTGTTAAATTTTCAGCCATATTCACAATCTGCAAATTTAATTTGGCTTTTTTCATGGCTTGTTTATAGCCATTTAAACGATCGAAATACACGGTGTTGTGTTGAGGACCTGCGCAGTGTACAATGTTTTTATAACCTTGATTAATTAAGTGATTGGTAATTAGATAACTCGCTGTTTTATTGTCGTTTATTACTTTGTCGATATCTAATTGAGGCGAAATTCTATCGAATTGAACTACTGGAATTCCTTCGGAAATGGCAGCTTCGATATGTTTGGTGTCTTTTGTTTCAACTGAAACTGACATAATGATTCCGTCGACTCTACTCGAAATTAAGTTGAGGATACTTTTTGCTTCTTCTTCTGCACTCTCGTTGGTTTGACAAATCATTAAATTATAACCTGCCGGATTCGTTATGCTTTCCATTCCGGAAATGGTGTTTGAGAAAAAATGCCTGTTAATTCGAGGAATTATGATTCCGATACTATTGGACTTTCCTTTTCGGAAGCTTGAAGCTAAGTTATTTGGTTTGTAGTTTAATTCAATTGCCGTTTTTTTAATTAAATCGCGCGTGTTTTTACTGATTCGGCTATGTCCATTTAATGCACGGGAAACCGTTGAGGCAGAGATGCCTAGCTTAGCAGCAATGTCGTGTATCGTAATTTTTCGGTTTCCCATGTTGCAAATATAACAAAAAAAGTGCGCAATCGGTTGCGCACTTTTTATTTTAATGTTAAAGTTTTATAAAAGTTGGCAGAAATTGACTACCAAATAGCTGCTCGTTCTTCTTTTGGGAGATACATATAATTTCCAGGTTCTACATTAAATGCTGCATAAAATTCTGGTACATTTCGCAATGGTCCTAGTACACGGAAACGACCCAATGAATGCACGTCTTCCTTTGTTAATCGTTGCATTTCTTTTTCGCGAGTATTGTTGGCCCATAAATGTGCGTAAGAAAGGAAAAAGCGCTGCTCAGAGGTAAATCCACTGATGGGCTCTGTTTTCTTTCCTCCTTCTTGAAAGGCTTGAAAGGCAATGTTTACACCACCCAGATCGGCAATGTTTTCACCTAATGATAATGTCCCGTCGGCAAAAACAGAGTCGGAAATTTGAAATTCATTGTATTGGTCAACTAACACTTTCGTTCTTTTTTCAAATTTTTCTCCATCTTCTTCAGTCCACCAATTATTCATGTTTCCATCTTTGTCGTACTTGCAACCTTTGTCGTCGAAACCATGAGTCATTTCATGGCCGATCACAACACCAATTGCACCATAATTTACAGCATCGTCGGCATCGAGATAGAAGAAAGGTGGTTGTAAAATTGCAGCAGGAAATACAATTTCGTTAAACAATGGGTTGTAATATGCATTCACTGTTTGTGGCGACATGAACCATTCTTCTTTGTCAACCGGCTTGTTTATTTTGTCTAAATTTTCTCTTTTTCCAAATGCTCTGGCATTTAGAATATTGTTGAAATAACTATCAGCAGAGATTTCTAACGAAGAAAAATCTTTCCATTTATCGGGATAGCCAATTTTTGTATTGGTGGTTGCTAGTTTTTCGAGCGCTTTTTCTTTAGTGGCATCGCTCATCCAATCTAAACCTTTGATTCTGTCCTTAAGCGCGAGTTGAAGATTGTCTACCAATTTGATCATTCTTTCTTTTGCTTCAGGAGGGAAGTATTTTGCAACATAAAGCTGTCCGATTGCTTCATCTAAAACCGAGTTGGTTAGTCCTTGAACCCTTTTCCACCGTGCTCTGATTTCTTTTTGGTCTTTCATGGTTTTGCCATAAAAGTCGAAGCTTTGGTCAACGAAATCAGAAGATAAATAGCTGGCAGAGCTGCTTAATATGTCCCATTTTATATACAGTTTCCAATCCTCAAGTGATACATCTTCGAGCATTTCGCTTGTTGCTTTCATAAACTCAGGCATGCCAACATTGATATCTCCACTTGGATCCACATCAATGGTCTTGAAAAAAGCATCCCAGTTGTAATTTGGAGCCATATCTGCTAGGCCTTGCAAGTTGGTTTTGTTGTATGTTTTTTCCGGATCTCTAAGCTCAACTCTAGTTAAGGAAGCTTTAGCCAAACGAGTTTCAAATGCCATGATTCTATCAGCAAATTCTTTTGCATCATCGCTTGGAGTGTTGATCAATTCAAACATCTTAGCAATGTGTTCTACGTACTTTGTTCGAATTTCTTTCGAGCGCGAATCATTTTCCAAATAGTAATCTCTATCGGATAATCCTAAACCACTTTGAGAGAAATGAGCAATTACAAAATCGCTGTTTTTTCGGTCAGCAGATCCATAAAAACCAAATAAAATAGAATTACCGGTTGCATGCGATTTATTGATGAATGCTTGAATTTCATCTTTGCTGTTAATTCCTTCGATTTCTTCAAGTAACGGGGCAATAGGTTGATAACCTAAGCCTTCGATGGTGTTTGTATCCATCCCTGAATTGTATAAATCTGCTATTTTTTGTCCATTTGAACCTGCTTCATGTTCCGAAGTTATGATTTCTTCGAATAAGGTTTTAACTTGTACTTCAGCTTCGTCTCGAAGTTTGTCAAATGTTCCAAATCTGCTTTTATCATCCGGAATAGGATTTTTTTCTTTCCAACCTCCGTTGGCATAGTTGTCAAAATCCTCAGCCGGATTTACTGATGTATCTAAATTTGAAAGATCAATTGCTTTCTCTGGATTTGTACTACAGGAAGTAATTGTTGTTGCCATAAGCGCAATCATTAAGTGCTTTGTTTTTAATTTCATTATTTTAATTGTAATTGGTTTCGCAATCAGTATTAACGGGAAATATAAAGTTTATGTTTGTGATGTAGCATGATATTTCCCCAAACAATATGAAATATAACTATTTATTTGAAACTACTGTGTGTTTAATTTGTTTAGAATAAGTTTGTTAATCTCAAAATGAAATTGCGATATTCTAATATTAAAGATTTTTATATTAAAAAAGTTAAATGATTATATGGATTTAAATTCGTTAAAATTGTATCAACCTGCGATGGATAAAAGACGTTTTGGAAGAACTGAAGAACAGGTAAGTGTAATTACTCTTGGAGGCATGCGTTTTCTACATGGCTGGGAGGAACCTCGAAATGAAGTTCCAAAGGATACCTTAGAAATGTGTGTAGAAACAATTAAGCGCTCCTTCGAAATGGGAATCAACTTGATTGAAACTGCTTATGGATACAAAAAAAGCGAAACTGCTTATGGAATAGCACTTAACGACATCTTGAAGATAAAGCGCGAAAGTTATTTACTGATGACCAAAGGAAATCCAAAAACAGCGAAGGAAACGCGTGAGCTGGTTCAGGAACAACTTGATACTTTAAAAACAGATTATTTCGATTTTTATGCTTGGCATGGAATTAATACTACCGAATTGCTAGAGCAGGCTTGCTGCAAAGGTGGTCCGGTTGAGGAGCTATTAAAAATGAAAGAAGAGGGGATTATTAAGCATGTTGGGTTTAGTACACACGCTCCTTTAAATGTAATTTTAAAAGCCGTTGAAACCGATCTGTTCGATTTTGTGAATCTACATTATTACTATTTTTTCCAACGAAATAAGCCTGCCATTGATTTGGCTGCTGAAAAAGATATGGGGGTTTTCATCATTTCGCCCAACGACAAAGGTGGACAGCTTTCAAAACCTTCAGAGAAATTAAAGGAATTAACTGCGCCAGCAACGCCATTGCAATGGAATGCTCGGTTTTGCTTGGGAAATGAAAATATCCATACCTTAACAATGGGCTTACCTGTTACCGGAACTTTTGAAGATGTTGAAGGAGTTTGTCCGGCGCCTGCTCCGATGAAAGAGGATGATCAGCGAATTTTGAAATTAATGGAAGAACAAAAGCAATTAGACCCGCATCATTCTATCGATTTTTATCAGTTCGAAAATGATCCCTCAGGTTTGAATATTCCAGAGATTTTGCGTTTTCGACAAATGTTGGATTGTTACGATATGAGTACTTTTGCACGTTTTCGTTACAATATGTTTGAGGAAAAAGGACATTGGTTTCCGGGTATGTTCCCTGATGAAGAATTATTGAGAAAAGTTGATTTAAGTAAGGTTCCCGATAATTATCCATTAGTTGAAATCATTAGAGATACGCATCAAAAATTGTATAAACCTAAAGAGAAAAAGTGATGAAACATCAATCCATATTTATTATTGTATTTCTGCTTTTGATTCCTGTTTTTTTATTCGGTCAACAAGAATATACCGACTATGATTTTTGTCGGAATAGTACTACAATCTCGAATACGGGAATGATTGTACTCGGGAGTTGGGCAATAGGGAATATGGCAATTGGAGCTTACGGATGGAAGCAAAATACGGGGCAGAAAATGTATTTCCACCAAATGAATGTTTTTTGGAATGTGGTTAATTTATCGATTGCCGGAATTTCGCTTTATAACAATTGGGGATTAGATTGCAGCTCGCTATCTCCTTCCGAATTTTTGGAAAACCATTTGAATACGGAACGCATTCTGTTAATTAATAGTGGTTTAGATTTGTGCTATATCGGAGTTGGGTTTTTATTGAATCACCTTTCTAAAAAGACAACAAAAAATCCAGACCTTTTAAAAGGATATGGAAATTCACTCTACCTTCAAGGTGGATTTCTATTGGCTTTCGATTTGATTCTTTATGGATTAATGCGCAGTGAACGATTTCAGCTTAGTAGCGATTTGGCTTTTAATTTCAGTGTTAATCTTTCAGAAATAAGACTAGCCATATTATTTTAAAAAACACCAAATCCCCAAACAAACGCAAAACTTACAGTAGGTAATGCTCCTTTATATTGCGGTAAATTAAATTTTGCGAATTGCTTGTAGCTGCAGTCCAGTTTTAAACTAATGTAACCTTTTTCTTCGTAACCATAGTAATTCGTCGCTTGAATATCTTTAAGTTTTAGTTCAGTGTGAACTCCAGCACCATAGCAAAAAGTATTAAGAACTGTGAATTCGTCATAGCTAGGTTCTTCTTCATAAATATTACTTTCAAGTGTTGCGCCAGAAATTATTGCAAAAGGAGCAAAATGAAATCGATCGCCGCGATGAATGAAGTAACCTGCTTTTAAACCACCTTCGAAATAGGTGAGGCGATCTCCTTCTTGAAAAGTGATAAAATCATAATTCAATCGGGTATTAACTTCATTTTGAAACGCAAATCCACATCCTTGAAAATATAGGGAGGTGTAAATATTTCCAAAATTAAAATCCATACTCATTTCAGCAAGAGGCGTTGTGTTGAATTCGTTCGCTAAATTTGCGGTTGGAAACATCATTCCTGAGCCAAAAGAATAGGAAATTGACCCTTTAATTGTTTTACCTAGAAGAAAATGATTAACAAAACTATTGTACTTATTGTTCTTTTGGCTTTTATATGATTTTAAAAGTGCATTGTATCTTTCATCTGGTGAGCCAATTTTTGTAAGTTGTAAAAGAAGCTCAATGACCACTTTCTCATTTTCTGTTAACTTACTAAACTCGATATCTTCCTGATATTCTTCGATGTTACTTTGTGTTGATTGAAACAACTCTGAATAAATCTGTGCCGAATTTTGTGGTAGCGTTTCAGATTTTAAGGAATCGTAGTTTGAAGCATATCTTAATAATGAATTCCAATCTTTAAGAATCGTGTTGATGTAGAGGTGCTCAGCATAGTAAAAGGCTGCGTATGGTTTTTCAGAGGTGGCATTATTTAAATAATTGTATATCTCACGAACTTTCTCAAGGTTTTCTTGCTTAGTCTGTTCAAGTAGGTACTTTCTTCCATTGTTGACAATTATTTCAGTGCTGTCAACAAATGTTTTTATTTCATTTTCGATTTGTGAATAAGCTGAAGTTGAAAAAGTAATTAGGAGAACGAGTGCAATAAGTTTGGATTTCATTTTATTGGTTTCTTTTATGTTTCGTAAATTTAAATGAAATCATAAAAAAAGGCCAACAGTTTGCTGGCCTTTTTTAGTTTATTTTGAAATACTTTAGAATTTGAAGTATTTATCAGCGTTGTTGTAGCTAATATCCTGAACAATTCCACCAATTAAATCATAATCAGCAGGAAGTTCACCGTTCACGATATCTTGTCCGAATAAATTACACATAATTCTGCGGAAATAATCGTGACGAGGGAACGATAAGAAACTACGAGAGTCGGTCAACATTCCTACAAATTTACTAATCAGTCCAAGAGCAGAAAGTGAATTCATCTGACGAGTCATTCCATCTTTTTGATCTAAGAACCACCATCCTGAACCAAATTGGATTTTACCGGCGGTTGGTCCTTCGTTGAAGTTACCAATCATGGTCGCAATAATTTCGTTATCGCTAGGATTTATATTGTAAATAATGGTTTTAGCTAATTTATTATCGGTTGCTAGTTTGTCGAAAAAGTTCACCATGTTACGAGCAACATCTGGGAAGTTACCAATTGAATCGTAACCAGTATCAGGACCAAGTTTTGCGAACATACGGCTGTTGTTGTCGCGCAATACTCCATAGTGGAATTGTTGCGCCCAGTCAGTTGCATGGTCCATTTTTGCACCTTCGAACAACATGAATGATTTAAATTTACGAAGTTCTAATGCTTCTAATTGGTTTCCTGCACGAACTTTCGAGAAGATCGCTTCAATTTCGCTTTCTGAATAATCTTCAGCAAAGAATTCTTCAATACCATGGTCAGAAATACGACAACCAACTTCGTTAAAGAAGTCGTGACGTTTTTGCAATGCAGCAACCAAATCAGCAGCAGTTTTAATTTTCATTTCAGCTGTTGCAGCTAATTTGTCAACATATTCGTTGTAAACGCTTGGATTATCAGCATTCATGGCTTTATCGGGGCGCCAGGTTGGTAGTGCTTTAAAATCCGCACCGCTGTTTTTCATTTTTAAATGATCAGCCAAATCGTCAGCAGGATCATCGGTAGTACATAATACTTTTACTTTCATTTTATTTAAAAGACTATGTACCGAGAATTCTGGAGTTTGCAACATCGATTCTGTTTGATCGAAAATAGATTTTGCAGTGCTTGGATTTAGTAAATCAGTAATGCCAAAATAAGCTTTTAACTCCATGTGTGTCCAATGATACAATGGATTACGAAGTGTATATGGAACTGTTTCGGCCCAACGTGAAAATTTTGCAAAGTCGGTACCTTTTCCGGTGATTTCTTCTTCATCGATGCCCATAGCGCGCATCGCTCTCCACTTATAATGATCACCGTACAACCAAATTTGTGTTAGGTTTTGGAAATTTACATCACCTGAAATTTGGTGAGGTGGTAGGTGGTTGTGATAATCAATAATGGGCATGTCTTTAGCATACTCGTGATATAAACGTTCAGCGGCTTTTGATTCAAGCATGAAATTGTCATCCATAAATGTTTTCATAAGTCTTGTCTTTTAATTAAGCTATCAAATTTAAAAATAGCTATGAAATTATGCAATCGTTTGTTCTATTTCTTTTTGATTGTTGATTCTCGAATGATCAATCTTGGTTTTAACGTAGTTTTCCTTGGAATAATTGTGTCTTCCTCCGATTCTATTTCTTCCAATAGCAATTTGGCTGCCGATCGTCCCATCTCTTCGCTAAATTGTTCAACCGTTGTGAGTTTAGGACTAATTAAGCTTGCAAAAGGTTCGTTGGAATAGCCTGCAACTGCCACGTCGTCAGGTACTTTTATTTTATTGGCCTGCAAAGCTTGTATTACTCCCATGGCCATATAATCTGAAGCTGCAAAAATAACCTCAGGAAGTTCTTTTTGCTTGATGTATTCTTGAATATATTGTTCTGCAACATCTAAAACAGGTGTCCCTTCAAAGCAATCGAATTTTGTGTCGTTCAGTTTAAATTCTTTTAATGCTTTTTTATAACCGTTGTACCTATTTTTATAGATAATCGAATTTCTTGGGCCTCCAATCCACATAAAAGATCGATATCCCTCATTTAAAAGATGTTTGGTTAATTCATAAGAACCAAATTCGTCATCGTTATCTACCTTGCTAACATTCATTTCATCAGATATTCGGTCGAAGAGCACCAATGGAATGTGGCTGTTTTGTACTTTTTCGAGGTGCTTAACTTCTTTGGTTTCAATTGATAAAGAAACGAGTATTCCTGCAACACGGCTGGTGATAAGTGTTTTAAGGTTCTGTTTTTCGCGTTGAAAACTTTCGTCCGACTGGCAAATAATTAAATTAAAACCGGCTGGATTCAGCACGCTTTCAACTCCTGTAATTACATTTGAAAAAAAATGACGATTGATGCGTGGTACGATCATTCCAATTGTATTTGCTTTACCTTTTCGCAGACTTGATGCGATGTGATTGGGCTGATAATTCAGCTTTTTTGCGGTTGTCCATACCTGTTCTTTGGTGTTGGCACTAATCTTTGGATGATCATTGAGCGCTCTTGAAACAGTTGAAGCTGTTATGTTTAACGCATTTGCAATGTCTTGTATTGTGGCTTGCTTTTTAGCCATGGTTAGTCTAAAAAATAAATTGTTAGTGGTTTAAAAATTAGGAATAGCAAATATAATAAAAAATAATGCAAACGTTTGCATTCTACGCTAGTTTTTCTAAATTTGTCGTACAAAAATCAATAATAACTAATTTGAATTATGAGCAAAGTAGTAACTTTCGGAGAAGTAATGTTGCGTTTAGCAGCACCTGGATATGAGCGTTTTGGTCAATCACCAATGTTTAATGCAACCTATGGTGGAGGAGAGGCAAATGTTGCCGTATCTCTAGCAAATTATGGCGTTGATGTGAGTTTTGTTTCACGTATGCCAAAGAATGACATTGCTGAAGTTTGTTTACGTGAACTTAAAGGTTTAGGTGTTGACACTTCTGAAATTGTTCGTGGTGGCGATCGTTTAGGAATTTATTTTCTTGAAACCGGAGCTGTCAGTCGTGCAAGTAAAGTAGTTTACGATCGTGCGCATTCAGCTATCTCTGAAATCAAACCGGGAATGATTGACTGGGATAAAGTGCTTGATGGAGCAGATTATTTCCACTGGACAGGTATTACACCTGCAATTTCACAAGGTGCTGCCGATGTTTGTTTAGAAGGTATCAAAGCAGCAAATGCAAAAGGTGTTATTGTAACTACAGATATTAATTACCGTAAGAATCTTTGGAAATACGGAAAAACTGCAAACGAAGTAATGCCAGCTTTGGTTGAAGGTTGTGACATCGTTTTAGGAAACGAAGAAGATGCTGCTATGGCATTAGGAATTCATCCTGAAGGTGTTGATGTTGCAGGTGGTCATGTTGAAGCCGATGCTTACCTTTCTGTTTCTCAAAAAATAATGGAAAGATTTCCACGTTGTAAGAAAGTAATTACGACGCTTCGTGGTTCTGTTAGTGCCAATCATAACTCTTGGAGCGGTGTATTATTTGATGGTAAAGAATTGTTTAAAGCTCCTACTTATCAAATAACACACATTACCGACCGTGTAGGTGGAGGTGATTCATTTATGGGAGGATTAATCTATGGATTAATTGCATATCCTGAAGACGATCAAAAAGCATTGAACTTTGCTGTTGCTGCTTCTTGCTTGAAGCATACGATTTACGGCGACTACAATCGTGTAACAGTTGAAGAAGTTGAGAAATTGATGGGCGGCGACGCTTCTGGTAGAGTTTCTCGTTAATTAATTGAATTTTAAAACAAAAATTGTCTATATTACATACCACTATGGCAAAGTTTACAAGAGTAGAAGTATTTTTAAAAATGAAAGAAACAGGGATGGTTCCATTGTTTTATCATCCTGATGTTGAAGTTTGTAAGAATATAATCAAAGCCTGTTACGATGGTGGAGCTCGCGCATTTGAGTTTACCAACCGTGGCGACTTTGCACATGAAGTTTTTGCTGAAGTTTCGAAATACGTTAAAAAAGAGTTACCTGAAATGGCAATTGGAATTGGTTCAATTGTTGAAGCAGGTACAGCTTCCTTATATATGCAACTAGGTGCCGACTTTATTGTATCTCCATTGTTAAATGCAGATATGGCTAAAGTTTGTAACCGTAGAAAGGTACTTTGGTCTCCAGGATGTGGATCAGTTTCTGAAGTTAACTATGCAGAAGAATTAGGTTGCGAATTGGTGAAGGTATTCCCTGGATCGCAAGTTGGTGGACCTGCATTCGTAAAATCAGTTAAAGCTCCTTGTCCTTGGTCACAATTAATGCCTTCGGGTGGTGTTTCACCCGACTATGATAACTTAAAAGGTTGGTTCGATGCGGGTGTGGCTTGCGTTGGAATGGGCTCACAACTGGTTAAAAGCAGTTATGCGACCGATAAAAACTACGATGAACTAACTAAAAAAGTAAAAGAAACTATTCAACTAATTAAAGAAATTAGAGGTTAATATGTTAACAACTAACGAACTGCTTAACTTAAAGGGAAAAACTGTTATTGTCACCGGTTCTGGTGGTGTAATTTGTAGTCAATTGGTCGATGGATTGGCTTCGGTTGGAATGAACGTGGTTTTATTAGATCGCAAACCTGAACGAGGGGGCGCACATGTTCAAAAATTAGAAGCAACTTATCCCGATCAAAAATTTGCAACTTATGCTGGCGATGTGATGATTAAAGAGTCGCTAGAAGCTGCCAAAGTTGAAATCTTAAAAGATTTTGGAACCATTGACTTTTTAGTAAATGGTGCTGGTGGTAATTCTTCCGACGGAACCAGCCAAGCTGAAGAAATCCTTCCAGGGAAAAACGATGAAATGAAAAATTTCTTCGGAATGACTGTGGATGGATTCGGCGATGTATTCGATTTAAACTTCAAAGGAACACTGCTTCCTACAATGGTATTTAGCGATGTGATGGTTGAAAAAGGTGAAGGTGGAATTTTAAATATTTCATCGATGAGTGCTTATCATCCATTAACAAAAGTTGGTGCATACTCTGCCGCAAAAGCAGCCGTTAATAGTTTTACCGAATGGCTTTCAGTTCATTTTGCAAAAACTGGCGTGCGCGTTAATGCAATTGCACCAGGTTTTTTCTTAACAAACCAGAATCGATTTTTACTTACAGATGAGCAAACTGGCGCGCCAACTGCTCGTGGACAAAAGATTATCAATAATACACCAATGGGCCGCTACGGCGACGTTGAAGAATTGGTTGGTGGAACGATCTTCTTATTGTCGGGGATGTCTAAATTTGTAACTGGTATTGTACTTCCAATCGATGGCGGATTTAACGCATTCGGTGGTGTATAATTCATTATTGCTAATACAATAGAAAATATAATAGCAAAACTTTCCCGCAACTTGTGGGAAGGTTTTTTCTTCGTTATAAAAATGCTATTTCATTAGCCGTTTATTTATTCAAATTCAATGCTATGATTTTTTTTGAAGAAGGATCAGAAATGCAGTTCTTACCGATAAGGATTTGAAAAGAGGACTTTTCGAAGCACTTGATAAGATAGGTGTTAAAAAGAAAGTTTTAGCTTTACCTCCTGATTATACTCGATTACCATCTAAGGCGGGGGTTCTAACATCTTTTTCGTACGAATATTACGGCGAAAAACTTACCGATATTTTACCCGCTTTGGGAACGCATTCTCCAATGACAGATGATCAAATCGAACACATGTTTCCATCGGTTCCGCGCAACATATTTAGAGACCACGATTGGCGTAACGATGTAATTACCTTAGGCGAAGTTCCAGCCTCATTCATAAAAGAAGTTTCTGAAGGAAAAGTTGATTACACTTGGCCTGTTCAAGTGAATAAGTTATTGGTTGAAGGTAATTTCGACTTGATACTTTCGTTAGGGCAAGTTGTACCACACGAAGTGGTGGGCATGGCCAACTATAATAAAAATATTTTTGTTGGTACTGGAGGATCAGAAGGAATTAATAAAAGTCATTACATCGGTGCCGCATACGGAATGGAAAAAATGATGGGAAGAGCCGATACTCCTGTTCGTAAAGTTTTTAATTACGGGACAGAGCATTTTGCAAAACATTTACCTATTGTTTATGTACAAACAGTGGTTGGTGTTGATGAAAATGGTGATTTAAAAACTAGAGGTCTTTTTATTGGTGATGATTTCGATGTTTTCACGAAAGCGGCTGAATTGTCGTTGAAAGTGAATTTCGACATGCTCGAAAAGCCGATTAAAAAAGCCATAGTTTGGTTAGATCCAACCGAGTTTAAAAGTACTTGGTTAGGAAATAAAAGCATTTACCGTACTAGAATGGCTTTGGCCGACGATGGCGAATTAATTGTTTTTGCACCTGCTCTAAAAGAATTTGGAGAGGATAAGCAAATCGATGGATTAATTCGTAAGTATGGATACAAAGGGACGCCTGAAACATTAAAAAATGTTGAAGAGAATGAAGATCTGCAAGATAACTTGGGTGCTGCAGCTCATTTAATTCATGGATCTTCCGAAGGTCGTTTCTCAATTACTTATTGCCCGGGTAAAACCGACGGCAATTTAACCCAAGAAGAAATCGAAAGTGTTGGTTTCAATTATGGCGATTTTGATGAAATGAAAGCAATTTATGATTTTGAGAAACTAAGAAATGGATTTAATGTATTGCCAAACGGAGAAGAGATTTTTTATATCTCAAATCCTGCATTAGGTTTATGGGCACATAAAGATCGATTTCATAATTAATAAATTAAATTGGATGAATAAGGTAAGTTGGGGCATAATCGGTTGTGGAGATGTAACCGAAGTTAAAAGCGGACCTGCTTTTAGTAAGGTTGAAAATTCGGAATTGTATGCAGTAATGCGCCGAAATGAAGAAAAAGCCAAAGATTATGCACATCGCCATGGTGTGCCAAAATGGTATACCGATGCCGATAAGCTTATTAATGATCCGCAGGTGAACGCAATTTATGTTGCCACACCTCCCGATACACATGCATTTTATGCAAAAAAGGCAATTGAAGCAGGAAAACCAGTTTATATTGAAAAGCCAATGGGGCTAACCTTTTCCGAATGTGAAGAGGTAAATAAATTGGCATCTTCAAAAAAAGTTCCGGTTTTTGTAGCCTATTATCGAAGAAAATTGCCCGGTTTTATTAAATTGAAAAATTTAATTGAAGAAAAAGCAATTGGCGATATTCGAATGGTAAATATTCAGTTGTTTAAGAATGAGAAACTAAATGATGAACTGCCATGGAGGGTTGATCCAACTATTGCTGGTGGTGGATATTTTTTTGATTTGGCATCGCATCAAATTGATTTACTGATGTATTTTTTTGGCGATTTTAAAGAGGTAAACTCGATTGTCGATAATCAGGGAGGACGTTACGATGCTGAAGATATTTTATCCGTATCATTTCAATTCGAAAATGGAATAATTGGCAATGGAGTTTGGTGTTTTAATTCATCCGAAATTAATAATAAAGATGTTATTGAAATCGTTGGAACAAAAGGACGTATTGAATTTTCTACTTTTGATTTTGTTCCTTTGAAATTATATACTGAAAAAGAAACAATAAGTTTTGATTTTCAAACGCCTCAACATGTTCAGTATAATTTAATTGAAGAGGTGGTTTCAAGTATTGCTGAAAATAAACTCTCAGTAAGTACAGGTGTAAGTGGTGCAAAAACGAATATGATTTTAGATAAAATTGTAGCAAAATATTATTCAGTTAAATAATTCAAAATAATTAGCGGATATGAAAAAAGCAGATATAGGTTTGATTGGCTTGGCTGTAATGGGCGAAAACCTTGTTTTAAACATGGAAAGCAAAGGGTTTACAGTTGCCGTTTATAATAGAACCGTTGCAAAGGTTGATAAATTTGTGAATGGCCGTGGTGCTGGTAAAAATTTTATTGGAGCCCACTCAATAGAAGAATTGGTTGATTCGCTTGAGAAGCCTCGTAAAGTTATGATGCTTGTAAAAGCAGGAAAACCAGTTGATGACTTCATCGACATGGTGATACCTCATTTGGACGAAGGCGATATTATTATCGATGGTGGTAATTCGCATTTCCCAGATACCATTCGTCGTACAAAATATGTAGAAAGCAAAGGATTAAAATATATTGGAACCGGAGTCTCTGGTGGTGAAGAAGGTGCATTAAAGGGGCCTTCGATGATGCCGGGTGGTTCTCCTTCAGCTTGGCCTGAAGTTAAAGAAATTTTTCAATCGGTTGCAGCAAAAGTTGAAGACGGAGCTGCATGTTGTGATTGGGTTGGTGAAGACGGAGCCGGTCACTTTGTGAAAATGGTTCACAATGGTATTGAATACGGCGATATGCAAATTATTACCGAAGCTTATCAAATAATGAAAGATTTATTAGGTATGTCGGCCGATGAAATGCACGAAGTATTCAAAAAATGGAACGAGGAAGAGTTAGATTCTTATTTAATTGAAATCACTCGCGATATCCTTGGATTTAAAGATGAAGATGGCGAACCATTGGTTGAAAAAATATTAGACACTGCAGGTCAAAAAGGAACCGGTAAATGGACTGGAATTTCTGCTCTTGATTTAGGGATTCCTTTAACTTTGATTGGCGAATCGGTATTTGCTCGCTGTTTATCGGCACAAAAAGATTTGCGTGTTCAAGCTTCAAAAGTGTTGGTAGGCCCAACTCCAAAATTCGAAGGAGACAAAGAACAAATAATTGAAGATTTGAAAATGGCACTTTTAGGTGCTAAGATCATCTCTTATGCACAAGGCTATAATTTAATGATGGAAGCTGCAAATGAGCATAATTGGAATTTAAATTATGGTGGAATTGCATTAATGTGGCGCGGCGGATGTATTATTCGTTCGGTATTCTTAAAAGATATTAAAGCTGCATTTGATAAAAATCCTGAATTACCAAATTTATTATTAGACCCTTATTTTAAAGAGAAAGTTGAAAGTGCTCAGGCTGGATGGCGTAGAGTTTGTGCCGCAGCTTTAACTAATGGAGTACCTGCTCCTGCATTAACAAGTGCTTTAGCTTATTTTGATGGATTCAGAAGTGAGCGTTTGCCAGCGAATTTATTACAGGCACAACGCGACTATTTTGGAGCCCATACCTACGAACGAATTGACCAACCTCGCGGCAAATTTTTCCATACCAATTGGACAGGTCGCGGTGGTGATACTGCTTCAACAACTTACGATGTTTAACTTTAACTGATAAATATGACAACAAATCAAATCACAGAAAAAAAAACGAATTATCGTTGGGTAATAACGGCGTTATTATTCTTTGCGACGACCATAAATTATATGGATCGTCAGGTTCTATCCTTAACTTGGAAAGATTTTATTGCACCAGAATTTCATTGGACAAATAATGATTATGGTAATATTACAGCATTATTTTCTGTTTTCTATGCCGTTAGTTTATTGTTTGCAGGGCGTGTAGTTGACTGGCTTGATACTAAAAAAGGATTCTTATGGGCAATTGGAGTATGGTCATTAGGTGCTGTACTTCACGCGTTTTGTGGAATTGCAACCTCAGGTATTGTTGCTGGTAAATGGTTCGTAGGATTTGAAGGTGCTAGAGAAGCTATTTCAACGGTAAATAATGTTGGAATGGTCATTTCCGTTAGTGTAACATTATTTATAATTGCTCGATTTGTTCTTGCACTTGGTGAGGCTGGGAATTTTCCAGCAGCAATTAAAGCAACAGCTGAATTTTTTCCAAAAAAGGATCGTGCATTTTCTACCAGTATTTTTAACGCTGGGGCAACAGTTGGTGCATTAGCGGCTCCAATCTCAATTCCAATTATTGCTCATCATTTTGGATGGGAGATGGCTTTTCTCATTATTGGTGCTTTAGGTTTCTTGTGGATGGGAGTCTGGGTATTTATATATAAAAAACCGAATGAACATCCTAGAGTAAATAAGGCAGAGCTTGCGTACATTCAGCAAGATAATGACCATAGTGAAACAAGAGCAGATGGTACAAAAATTAGAAAACTGACATTTAAAGAATTATTGACATACAAGCAAACTTGGGCATTTGCTTTTGGTAAATTTATGACTGATGGAGTATGGTGGTTTTATTTGTTCTGGACTCCTGCATATTTGAGTTCTGTTTATGGATTATCTTCAGATAACACAACTGCTCAAGTATTATTATTTGTATTGTATGCAATTACACTTCTTTCAATTATTGGAGGATGGCTTCCAACTTTCTTTGTCGATAAAAAAGGAATGGATCCTTATGCTGGAAGAATGCGTTCAATGTTAATTTTTGCCTTTTTCCCATTATTGGCATTGTTGGCACAGCCATTAGGGCACTATTCGTATTGGTTTCCGGTGATTATTATTGGTATTGCTGGTGCTGCTCATCAAGCTTGGTCTGCAAATATTTTCTCTACTGTTGGAGATATGTTTCCAAGATCAGCAATCGCTACTATAACAGGAATAGGTGGAATGGCTGGTGGTATTGGATCATTCTTTATTAATAAAGGCTCAGGTTTGTTATTTGATTATTCAGAAGCAACAAATATGAAATTTATGGGATTTGAAGGAATTAGATCTGGATATTTCATTATTTTCTCAATTTGCGCCATTGCTTATTTAATTGGATGGATAGTTATGAAATCACTTGTGCCTAAATATAAGGTAATTACTATCGATGATTAAATTTTATATAGGGTGGTAACTAACCACTACCACCCTTTTTTTACCTAAACCAACCTAATTAACTAACCTTTTTAATTATTAATTTATATAAAAAATCTGACTGATGAAAAAAATTGGAAAATACTCTTTTGGTGTCGGCGACCGCTTTGGCCACCAAGGAAAAGCACAATTAAAAGCATTTATTACCGCAAAAAAGGAATTAGGAATTGATTTTACGCCTGTTTGGAACAAATCTCATCGCGAGCATACCATTATTGGTACCGAGCCTGCAGAAGTGAGAGTTGAGGCCGACGCAGCTGTGAAAGCATTAGGTTGGGAAGGCGATTATTATGTGGACGCTGACCATATCAACTTTAAAAATGTTGAGTCATTTATCGAACCAAGTGATTTCTTCACGATTGATGTAGCCGACTTTATCGGGGAAGCTGCTTCGCAAGATAAAATTGATGCCTTTCTAGCAGATCATAAAAGCTATGTGGGAAAGCTTGAAATTCCAGGAATTGGTGAGGCATTAGAAGTTACCGAAGACGGTTTGAAAAGTTTTGCCAACAATTACTTAGTTGCAATGGACGAAGCTTCTAAAGTATATAAATACCTCGTCGAGAAAAAAGGGGAGGGAAACTTTGTTCCTGAAGTTTCTTGTGATGAAACTGATACACCTCAAAGTCCACTTGATTTATTCTTTATTCTTAAATTATTAGCAAATTATGGAGTTCCGGCTCAAACAATTGCACCTCGTTTTTCAGGACGTTTCAATAAAGGTGTAGATTATGTTGGCGACGTTGACCAGTTTGCAAAAGAATTTGAACAAGACTTATTAGTAATCGATTTCGCAGTTAAAGAATTCGGTTTACCCGACAATTTAAAACTAAGTGTGCATTCAGGAAGTGATAAATTTGCGATTTATCCAATTATCGGTTCCATGATTAAAAAGCATAACAAAGGAATTCATATTAAAACAGCAGGTACCACTTGGTTAGAAGAAATTGCTGGATTGGCAATTTCAGATGGTGGTGGTTTAGAACTTGCAAAAGAAGTTTATGCTACAGCTTACAGTAAATTAGATGCACTTTCGGCACCATATGCTGCTGTAATTGATATCAAGCCTGAAAACTTGCCTACCCCTGAAGAAGTTTCAAAATGGACTGGGCAGCAATTATTAAATGCCATTGTCCACGACCAAAGTTGTGACGAATATAATCCTGATTTAAGACAGTTAATACATATTGGTTATAAGGTAGCTGCTCAAAAAGGAGATGTTTATTACAATGGCTTGAAAAAGTATGAGAAAAATATCGAAAATCAGGTATTTACGAATTTGTATGAACGACACATTAAGCGATTAGGTTTGTAATCAAAAGAGATAAATATAGAAAAGCAATCCTCAGGGTTGCTTTTTTTGTATCATTGCTTTCGATTTCCAATTACTTAACAATTTGATGCTTTTAAGTTGAACGAAAAACATTCAACACTATTTAAATTCGTTTACAATTAGTTTTTGTAGTATCTTAAATTATTGTAAACATAATATTTTCTATTTGTTGTTAAAATTCTAAATTTGCTATTCATTTCAAAGAGGTACAAAATATGAAGGATAAGAACTTCAACTACTGTAAAACACTTACTGAATATCGTCGAGAAAAAACTTGGGAGGTTAATATAGGCGATGTACCAATGGGTGGAAAGAATCCAATTCGATTGCAGTCGATGACTGACACCGATACGATGGATACAGATGCTACAGTTGACCAATTTATCCGAATTGTAAAAGCGGGTGCGGAGTATGTTCGGGTAGCTGTAAAGTCTACGAAAGATGCTGAAAATCTTAAAAAGATAAAGAAAGAAATTCGTGAAAGAGGTTATAAAACGCCAATTATTGCAGATGTTCACTTTAATTCTAAAGTCGCCGAATTAGCCGCGCAATATGTCTCAAAAGTAAGGATTAATCCTGGTAATTTTGTAGATAAAAGAGCTCAATTTCAGAATGTTATATATTCTTCGGAGGACTATCAGGCTGAGCTTCTTAAAATTGAAAAAAAATTAATTCCATTTCTTGAAGTATGCAAAAAGCATAATACGGCAATTCGAATTGGAGCCAATCAAGGTTCGCTTTCTGATCGTATCATGAGCCGTTATGGCGATACACCAGCAGGGATCGTTGAATCGGTAATGGAGTTTCTAAGAATTTGTAAGAAAGTAGATTTCAATAATATTGTTATCTCAATAAAATCGTGGAATGTCCGAATTTTAGTTTATACGGTTCGTTTAATGAACTATAAAATGCGTTTGGAGGACATGAAGTTTCCTTTCCATGTGGGGGTTACCGAAGCAGGAGAAGGTGAAGATGGTCGAATTCGGTCAGCTGTTGGAATTGGAACTTTATTGATTGATGGAATTGGCGATACAATTCGCGTTTCATTAACAGAAGATCCAGAAAAAGAAATCCCATTTGCGAAGAAGTTAATTAAAACGATTGAAGAACGTAAAGGGCACGAAGAAATTCAGGCGCCTGTATTTACGCAAACAAATCCATTCGAGTACGAGCATCGTTATGGACGACCAGTTCGTAAATTTGGAAACAGAAGACAGCCGGTCGTTATTGCTTCTTTAAATGGGAATTCCCCTTTAGAAATTGCCAACTTAAATGGCAAAATGGAACCCGATTATTATTTCGATGGAAAGTCAATCTTAAATAAGAAACAACGCAAGTTTCCAATAATTACATTAGAAGATTATTTATTCAACGATATTTATCAAAGTAGTCATCGTTTTATTCGAGTAACGCGTGCTGATTTTATTCGTTTCAGACAAGAAAATCCTGAAATTGTAACCAAGTTAAAAGCCGAGCGAAAAGCTGTACTATTATTGGAATCGGATAATAAAAATCGATATGCCGATATGAGAGCATTTTTTATGATGCTTGAATCAATTGTTTGTCGTTTGTCTGTAGTTCTTTGGGGGCATTACGATGAACACCGCTTAGAGGATTTGCAATTAAAAGCGGCTACTGATTTTGGAGGATTGCTCATCGATGGATACGGCGATGGTATTTTGATTTCGAATGAAACTAGGGATATTTTCTATTCCGACTTAAAAAATACTTCTTTCTCGATATTGCAGGCAACCCGAATGAGGATTACAAAATCTGAGTTTATTTCTTGCCCCGGTTGTGGTCGTACGCAATTCGACCTGCAAAAAACAACCAAAGAAGTAAAAGAACATTTCTCTCATTTAAAGCATTTGAAAATTGGAATTATGGGCTGTGTTGTCAATGGCCCTGGCGAAATGGGAGATGCCGATTATGGATTTGTTGGTGCCGGAAATGGTAAAATAAGCCTGTATAAAGGCCAAAAAGTGGTTAAAAGGCATATTCCTTATGAAGATGCAGTTTACGAGCTAGAGCAAATTATTAAAGAGAATAATGACTGGGTAGAACAATAAATTACTTGTAAAGCCTTCCAGAAATGGAAGGCTTTTTTATTTCCTAAAACTAAGAATGATCCTAATCGTAGGATTATCTGATTTTGTTTTTTAAATTGTATCAATTGATCTTATATTTGAGCTAATCAAACTTATCAACGTTGAGAATAGGAATAAATACAGCCCATCTTTTAAAGGGGAGATTGGAAGGAATTGGTTGGTTTGCACACGAAACTTTAAAACGATTAGTGTGCAATCATCCTGAACACGAATTTGTGTTTTTTTTCGATCGGAAATGGGATGATGATTTTCTTTATGCCAAAAATGTTATTCCTGTAAAAACGGTTTTACCCGCCCGACATCCTGTGCTATGGTGGTGGCACAATCAAATTGAATTAAAAAGATTAATAAAGCGATACAAAGTCGATCTGTTTTATTCTCCTGATGGTTGGATGCCTTTAGGACTTAAAATTCCGGTAGTCGATGTAATACATGATATTAATTTCATGCATCGGAATGATAAACTTCCTCTTTTAACTAAATGGTATTATCGTTACTTCTTTCCAAAATTTGCAGATAATTCATCTCGAGTATTAACTGTTTCAGAGTACAGTAAAACCGATTTGATTGATACTTTTTCATTGGCTCCCGATAAAATAGATGTTATTTTTAATGGGGTGAACGAAATATATCAACCTGTAGCCAAAGAAGTGCAAATCGAAGTCAAAAATAAAGTATCAAAAGGCGCACCTTATTTTATTTATGTTGGTTCAATTAATTCCCGAAAGAATATTATTGGAATGCTGAAAGCTTTCGATCAGTTTAAGTTGAAATACCAAACAGCACATAAATTTGTTTTTGTGGGCGCACCAATGTGGAACGATAGCGAATTTGAGCTTACTTATAATAATTTACAGTTTAAAGAAGATGTTTTAAGGTTAGGGCGTTTGGATATTGAATCCTTAAATCTTGTTTTAGGTTCTGCCGAGGCGCTTTTGTTGGTCTCTTTTTTCGAAGGATTTGGGATTCCTATCATCGAAGCAATGGCCTGCGATGTACCAGTGATAACATCAAACAATACCTCAATGCCCGAAATTGCTGGTAATGCAGCTATTATTGTTGATCCGAAAAATACAGAAGAGATTTCAGAGGCAATGAATCAAATTGTATCAGATAAAGACTTTAGAAAAAATCTTGTTGAAAAAGGACGAGCACAGCGACAATTATATACCTGGGATAATAGTGCAGACAAAGTTTGGGAATCTTTTCAGAAAGTGATTGATTTATGAGTTTGGCATTGTATCACGAAAAAGGAATTGTTGAGGCAGGTTGCGATGAGGCAGGCAGAGGTTGTTTGGCCGGACCTGTATTTGCTGCGGCTGTAATTCTACCAGATAATTTCAAGAGTGAATTGCTTAACGATTCTAAGAAACTTTCTGAAAAGCAGCGAGAGGAACTGCGCCCAATAATAGAAAAACAAGCACTTGCTTGGGCAGTTGGCGTTGTCGACAACCACGAAATTGATGAAATAAATATTCTGAATGCTTCTTTTTTAGCAATGCATCGCGCCATAAAGCAACTAAAAGTGAGGCCCGAAGCATTGTTGATTGATGGAAATCGTTTCAATGCTTATCCCGAGATTAAACATACTTGTATGATTAAAGGCGACGGTAGATTCTTATCTATTGCCGCAGCATCGGTGTTGGCTAAAACCTATCGCGATGATTATATGAAGAAAATTGATCAGGAGCATCCCGAATATCAGTGGACAAAAAACAAAGGCTATCCAACAAAGGCGCACCGTAAAGCAATCGAAACTTTTGGAAGTACTTCTTATCATCGACAAAGCTTTCGTTTATTGTCTGAACAATTGTCTTTAAACTTCGAAGAATAAACAATTTTCGAGTTGAATTGTAATTTTTGAGTAAATCCAATACACATAATACTTACACGACTTAATATTTTATAAAATGAAAATGAAAAGAACTCTATTGTTGTTTTTTGTTTTTGTGTTGACTTTCAATGCAAAAGCAGATGAAGGGATGTGGCTGCCTTCATTGCTGTCAAAAATCAATATGGCTGAAATGCATTCAATGGGTGCAACATTAAGTGCTGAAGATATTTACAACATTAATTCTTCAAGCATAAAAGATGCGATTATAGCATTAGATTACGGTTCATGTACAGGAGAATTAGTATCTCCCAATGGATTGTTTTTAACCAATCATCACTGTGGTTATGGCGATATTCAATCGCTTTCAACAGAAGAAAATAATTATCTCAAAAATGGTTTCTGGGCCGAGAATTACGAGGCTGAATTGCCTGTACAAGGAAAAACAGTTACTTTTTTGATTAGTGCTACTGAAATTACTGACCAAGTTCTTGAATCGGTAACTGATGATATGAGTGAAGAGGTGCGAAATGATTCAATCGCTTCGGCAATTGATGAAATTAAATCAACCACCGAAGTTGATTCGACCTACTCAATTGCAATCAAAAGTATGTTCGAGAATAATCGTTATTTCTTATTTGTTACCGAAACTTTTAAGGATGTTCGCTTGGTAGGCACACCTCCTCATTTTATTGGAAAGTTTGGTGGCGACACCGATAACTGGATGTGGCCACGTCATACGGGTGATTTCTCAATGTTCCGTATTTATGCAAGTCCCGATGGAACTCCTGCTGAATATTCTGAAGAAAATGTGCCTTACGAACCAAAACATTTCTTACCAATTTCGTTGAAAGGTTACGATGAAGATGATTTCACGATGGTGATGGGATATCCAGGAAGTACCGATCGTTATTTAACTTCTGAAGGAGTTAAAGCAACGATGGATATTACCAACACATCGCGTATAAATGTTCGCGCTAAAAAATTGGAAGTAATTGCCGATTATATGTCAAAAGGCGATAAAGAAACGATTCAGTATGCAAGTAAGCATGCACGTAGTTCAAATTACTACAAGTACAGCATTGGTCAGAACAAAGGTTTAGACCGCCTAAAAGTTGTTGATAAGAAAAAAGAAATTGAAGATGAGTTCAACGAGTGGGTAAATGCCGATCCTGAGCGTGCTGCTAAATATGGTGGTGTAGTTGATTCGATTAATAATGCCTATCAAAATGATGACGACGATATTGCTTACGCCTATTTGGTTGAGGCGTTACTTGCTGGTCCCGAATCCTTTTTAAATGCGTACCGTCAAGGTCGATTGTTGGATGCACTAGAATCTGAGGATGAAGAGCAAATTTCGGCAGCTATTGCTAAAGCAAAAAATGCAGCAGAAGTATATTTTAAAGATTTTGATGCGGAAACCGATTCAAAAATAGTTGCTGAGTTAACTAAAATATATGTGCAATATGTCGATCCTAAATACTATCCTGAGTTTATAACTGAGGTTGAAGACAAGTACAAAGGCGATTACCAGAAATGGGCAAACAAGATTTTCTCGAAATCCATATTTGCATCTGGGGAAGATTGGATGGAATTTTTAGAAAATCCGAAGGCCAAAAAGTTAGCGAAAGACCCAATTTTTGTTGCTGGAAACGAATTGTATGGCATGTTGTACGAATTACGTGATGAAAATGCTGATGATCGGAAAGCAATGAGGCGTGGTTATCGTTTGTTTACAGAAGGTCTTTTTGAAATGGATCCTGACATGAACTACTATCCAAATGCCAACTCAACCTTGCGTTTAACTTATGGACAGGTGGGGCCTTATTATCCTCGCGATGCAGTTTTCTATAATTATTTCACAACTGTTGATGGTTATATTGAGAAGGAAATTCCGGGCGATCGCGAATTCGATGTGTGGCCTCGAATGAAAGAATTGGTTGCTGCAAAAGATTATGGTCAATATGCCGATGCCGATGGAACTTTGCATACATGTTTTATTTCGAACAATGACATTACTGGCGGTAATTCAGGTAGCCCGGTAATGGACGGAGATGGTAACTTAATCGGAATTGCTTTTGATGGAAACTGGGAAGCAATGAGTGGCGATATTGCTTTCGAAGATGAGTTGCAAAAATGTATCAATGTCGATATTCGTTTTGTATTGTGGGTGATTGATAAATTTGCCGGAGCAGATCATTTGATTGATGAAATGACAATAATAAAATAAAACGATTCATTTTGTCCTAAGATTATAATGAATTGTTAGAATACATTATAAATTTGCCTGTGTATTTTTGCACAGGCATTTTTATGAGTTATCAAGTTACAATTTATACCGACGGCGCTTCAAGTGGCAACCCCGGACCAGGTGGATATGGCATCGTAATGAAATCGGGTACACACCGAAAAGAAGTTGCAGAAGGCTTTCGATTAACAACCAACAACAGAATGGAATTACTGGCGGTTATTGTTGCCTTAGAGTTGCTTAAAGTTGAAGGAAGTGAGGTAACCATATACACCGATTCGAAATATGTGGCCGATTCTGTTACCAAGGGATGGGTTTTTCAATGGGTGAAGAAAAACTTCAAAGGAAAGAAGAACCGCGATCTTTGGGAGCGATTTTTGTTAATCTATAAAAAGCATCACGTAAAATTTGTTTGGGTAAAAGGTCATGCCAATAATGTTGAAAACGAAAGATGCGATCGATTGGCAGTAGTAGCAGCAGCAGGCAGCAATTTAAAAGCCGATGTAGGATATGAAAACCAAAACTAATACTTCGTTGCAAGTAATTGAAATTAAAACCATCTAATGATAATCAGATTTTTTTACAACCTTGGAATACACTTGTTTGTATTGGGAATCAAAATTGCTTCTATTCGAAATCAAAAAGCCAAAGATTGGATTAGTGGTAGAAAGAATCAATTCGATAAAATAAAAGCAGACTTTACAACGGAACAAAATCCAATTTGGATACATTGTGCTTCATTGGGCGAATTTGAACAGGGACGACCTGTGATTGAGGATATTAAAGATAGATATCCGAATAAAAGAATATTAGTTACTTTCTTTTCACCTTCTGGTTACGAAGTAAGAAAAAATTATGAATTAGCCGATTGGGTTTATTATTTGCCATCTGATAGCCCACGAAACGTAAAACAGTTTCTAGATTTAATAGAGCCCGAAATGGCTGTTTTCGTAAAATATGAATACTGGTTTAATTTTCTAAAAGGATTAAACGAAAGAGAAATTCCTACCTATTATATCTCCGCAATATTTCGACCCAATCAGTTGTTTTTTAAGAAAATTGGAAAATGGTATAGCGAGATGTTAGAATACATCACCCATTTTTATGTTCAAAACGAAACTTCAAAGAAATTATTAAACTCAATCGGTTATCATAATGTAACCATTAGTGGCGATACTCGATTTGATCGTGTGGCAAAAATTGTAGATTCTATTACTTCAATTGATTTGGTTGAAAAATTCGTAGAAAACAAAAAAGTGATTGTTGCGGGAAGCACTTGGCGGTGCGAGGAAGCTATTCTAGCACAATACATGCGTAAAGTTCCCGATGAGAAATTAATTCTTGCCCCACACGAAGTGAACGATGAACATATTAATAATATCTTGAATTTATTCGGCGATACGGCAATTACTTATAGTAAGGCGCAAAGAGAAGATATAAGTAACAAGCAGGTACTCGTGATCGATTCTTATGGTTTACTTACCTCGCTTTATCAATATGGAAAAGTTGCCGTAATTGGTGGTGGTTTTGGCGTAGGAATTCATAATATATTGGAGGCTGCTACTTTTGGGATGCCTATCATTTTTGGTAATAATTACGAAAAATTTCAGGAAGCAGTTGAATTAAAAAATGCCCAATGTGCTTTCCCAATTAATAATGTTGAAGAATTTAATGCAGTTATGAGTCGCTTACTTACTGATCCTGAAACAACCAAGAAAATTTCTAAAAATTCGGCTCAATATGTACAAGATAATATTGGAGCAACCGAATTAATATTAAGTACAATATTTTCTTAAATAATCCCAATTTTTTCAACTCAAAAATCATGCTGTGTAGCATTGAAAATGGATTATAAAATATTTTCAATTTTCAAATAAGTTTCCAAAACGGAAAACAATTTCATTTTTACAAAATCTTAAATTGCTGAATATCAGGAGTTGTTTATTGAAAAGTTGAAAACTTTTTAATAACTATTTTCATTGTTGTGAGCAATTATTGCAGCGCTGGTGTTAAATTCGTAAAGAACATGATGAGGTTACCACCCTCCAAATAAGAATATACCCTTTAATAACACATTTGATATTATCACTATGGATCTGAACAAACTTGAAGTGGCTGTTGCTACGAAAAAAAGAAAATCGTACACTTCTGATGAAGCATTTCAAGCATCGCTAAAGTATTTTAATGGCGATGACTTGGCAGCAAGAGTTTGGGTAAATAAATATGCATTGAAAGACTCTCATGGCAATATTTATGAAAAAGACCCAGACGACATGCATCGACGTTTGGCAAAAGAAATTTGTCGTGTTGAGAAAAAGTATGCCAACCCATTATCTGAGAAAGAATTGTTCGAAGTTTTCAAAAACTTTAAATACATAGTTCCGCAAGGTGGACCAATGACTGGGATTGGAAATGAGTTTCAGGTAGCATCACTTTCAAACTGTTTCGTGATTGGTAACGATGGCGAATCTGATTCATATGGTGGTGTAATGAAGATAGATGAAGAACAAGTGCAATTGATGAAACGCCGTGGTGGTGTTGGGCATGATTTGTCGCACATCCGTCCTAAAGGATCACCGGTTAAAAATTCTGCCTTAACTTCAACAGGTTTGGTGCCTTTTATGGAACGCTATTCAAATTCAACTCGCGAAGTTGCACAAGATGGTCGCCGTGGTGCATTAATGCTTTCAGTATTGATAAAGCACCCTGATTCAGAACAATTCATCGATGCAAAAATGGAACAAGGTAAAGTTACAGGTGCCAATGTGTCGGTGAAAATTGATGACGAATTTATGCAAGCAGTTGTTGATGATACTCCATATACACAAGCTTATCCTACCAATTCTGAAAATCCAACTTACACCAAGGAAGTAGATGCCAATTCAATTTGGGATAAAATCGTACACAACGCTTGGCAATCGGCCGAACCAGGAATTTTATTTTGGGATACTATAATTCGCGAATCAGTGCCAGATTGTTATGCTGATTTAGGTTATCGAACTGTATCAACAAATCCTTGTGGCGAGATTCCATTATGCCCTTACGATAGCTGTCGTTTGTTGGCCGTAAACTTGTATTCTTATGTTGAGAATCCATTTACTGAAGATGCCAAATTCGATTTCAAATTATTCAAGAATCATGTGCAAATGGCACAGCGCATTATGGATGATATTATTGATCTTGAATTAGAAAAAATTGACGGGATAATCAATAAAATTAAGTTAGATCCGGAGAACGAAGAAATTAAACGTACTGAGCTTAATTTGTGGGGGAATATTAGAACTAAAGCTGAAGAAGGTCGTCGTACCGGAGTTGGTATTACTGCAGAAGGAGACATGTTGGCAGCATTGGGGCTTCAGTATGGAAGCGAAGATGCGATCGATTTTTCTGAAGAAGTTCATAAAACAATTACTTTAGAAGCTTATCGCTCGTCGGTAAATATGGCGAAAGAGCGTGGAGCATTTAAAATTTACGATAAAGAACGCGAAGCAAACAATCCTTTTATCAACAGAATAAAAGAAGCAGATCCAGAATTATATAACGAACTTGCTGAACACGGACGTCGTAATATTGCATTGTTAACCATTGCACCAACAGGAACAACCAGTTTGATGACACAAACCTCATCGGGTATCGAACCTGTTTTCTTACCTGTTTACAAACGTCGTCGTAAAGTAAATCCAAACGATAAAGATGTTCGTATTGATTTCGTCGATGAAGTAGGAGATAGCTGGGAAGAGTATCTCGTATTCCATCATAAATTTAAAATTTGGATGGAGATTAATGGATACGATATCAGCAAACACTATTCTTCTGAAGAAATAGATGAAATGATTCAGAAATCGCCCTATTACAAAGCCACTTCAAATGATGTTGATTGGTTGAGTAAGGTGCGCATGCAAGGGCGTATTCAGAAATGGGTAGACCACTCAATTAGTGTAACCATTAACATGCCTGAAGATGTAAATGAAGAGCTTGTAGGCAAAGTTTATATGGAAGCATGGAAGTCGGGTTGTAAAGGTGTTACGGTTTATCGTGATGGTTCTCGTTCGGGAGTTTTAATTTCTGATAAAAAGAAGAAAGAAAAAGGTAACGATATTGTACCCGGTTTCCCAAGTAAACGTCCGTATGAACTTGATGCAGATGTAGTTCGTTTCCAAAACAACCGTGAGAAATGGATTGCTTTTATTGGTTTAATTGAAGGGCGTCCGTATGAAATTTTTACTGGTTTGGCTGACGACGAAGAAGGTTTGTTGATTCCTCGATCGGTAAATAGTGGTAAAATTATCAAAAAGAAAAATGAGGAAGAAACTCGATATGATTTCCAGTATACCAACAAACGTGGGTACAAAACAACAATGGAAGGATTGTCGCATAAGTTTGATCCTGAATTCTGGAACTATGCAAAATTAATTTCTGGAACTTTACGTCATGGAATGGCAATTCATAAAACTGTTGAACTGATTTCAAGTCTTCAATTGAACGATGAATCAATTAATACTTGGAAAGCAGGAGTGGCAAGAGCACTTAAGAAATATATTCCTGATGGAACAGTTGCCGAAGGAATGGCTTGTTCAAATTGCGAATCTACAAATGTAATCTACCAAGAAGGTTGTTTAACTTGTCCCGACTGTGGACATTCAAAATGTGGATAATCTTTAATGAATGATATTAAAAAGCGGCGATACAATTTTGTATCGCCGCTTTTGTTTTATACTGTTAAACGAGTATTTAATCGAATTTAAATCAAAATGAAAACTATTCCACCATATAGCCTGCAGCAAGCCATGCACCATAATTGCCTTCTAAACGATAAACATTCATAAAGCCTTCGTCTTCCATTAATTGCGCACCAGCTATTGATGGTCCATCCGCATGACAATAAACCAAGTAGGTTTTATTTTTATCCATGTCTGCAATTAGCTTCGAAAGTGCAGTTCCACCTGCAGATGCATTAGCATTAGTTGCACCCGGTAAATGGCCTTCCTCATAATGAGGCGATACATCGAAAATTGCCATGAATTCACTTGCGTCAATTTTTGCTTTTGTTTTGGCGGCCATGATATCTTCGAATGAAACCTGATCCCAAGCAGCATAGTTTCCTTCTAAACGATAAACATGCATAAAACCAGCATCTTCTAATAATTGAGCACCAGCCATCGATGGTCCATCGGCATGACAATAAACCAAATAGTTTTTGCTCTTATCTAAATCGTCAAGTATCGCTTCCAGACCATCAACACTACCTGTGCTGGTTGCAAATGGTAGATGTCCTTCGCTGTAATAAGGAGAAACATCAAAAATTGCGTCGTAAGGCGAAATCGATGCATCGTCTATTAAGTTCGTTTTTACTTCACTAGCCATTACATCCATGTAAGGCTCATTCATGTCCATATCATCGTCGCTGTCGCAACTATAAAATACGAGGGTACTTGCTATTAAAATAGCAGGAAGGGATTTTATAATTTTTATCATAATCTTTAAATTAAAATTAATTAGAATCTCGTAAAAATGCTTTGGCTGTAAAGACGAAACATTTTAAAGATCCTTACAATAAAAATTATTTATTTTAAGAAAATGCTGAAAGATTCTTAATTGGAGGTGTTTGTGGTTTGAATTGTCTTTTAATTATGTGGAAAAAAGTGAACTTGGTTTGTAAATTTTACACGCCAAGCGCATGTTTTGTTTCTTCAATAGAAATATCATGATCGAAATCAAAAACAACATCGGCTTGTTTGTACCACTTACTTCGTTTCTCTAGTGTTTCATGAATAAATGAAATTAATTCTTTTTCCGATTTTCCTTTGATCAATGGTCGTTCTGTTTTTGAACGTCTTAAACGTTCGGCTAAAATTCTCGGTGTACCGTTCAAGTAGAGAGATTTTCCTGTTTTTTTGATCAACTCCATGTTGTCGAAAAAACATGGTGCTCCACCTCCGGTTGCAATAATGATGTTTTCAAATTCTGAAACTTCATGTAATGCTTTCTGTTCTAATTTCCTAAATCCATCCTCTCCATCTTGTTCAAAAATGGTAGGTATTGTTCGGTGGTTTCTGCTTTCTATATAATTGTCAAGATCGATAAAATCTAAATTCAATGCTTTGGCCAACCCTTTCCCAACAGTTGACTTTCCGCTTCCCATGTATCCAATTAAATAAATTCTCATTTTTTAGTTTTTAAATTTAGAAAAGCGACATTTGGTTTTTGTCATCCTCCTCATCTTCATCGTCTTTGTTACGATCTATTTCGAAGGGAACATCGTCATTTCCTTCGTCATTTTCCTCCGGTTCTTCCAATGGCTCTTCGTGCTCATCTTCATCCTTCACTACTGGTTCGAGCTCCATTATTTTACCAATTTGGAAATTAGTTAATCGTTTTCCTTTAGCTTTGAATGATTTTACTCCGATGAATTCAGCTACTTCTATAATTTCATTTTCACGCTCTTTGTTTTCGCCCGAGAATTCAAGTTCAAAACGTGGATAGTGCACCCAAGTAAGACTTTTTAGTTTATTCTTAGGGTTGTCGCCAATAAAGCTTTGCGACCTGTTTATAGTGGTGTCGCTATCAATTTGGAAACGCTTCACGTAATAAAACTTTTGTTCGTCGTCCCAGTATACAACCGATATTACTTTGTTTGGATTAAACTTTTCAATCACCAAAATATCGTCGCTAAAATGATTTTCAAGATCAAAATTGTAGAGCTCAAATTCACCATTTTTAGTAATTACTAAAATTCGATCATCGCCATGGAATTCGCCAAGGAATGTTCCTCGCTTGTCGGCATTTAATCGCAATACATCATTGTCGAAATAAATTTTTCGTCCTCCAAGTGTTGATACCCCTTTTTCTTTCATCGAGATTTTATGGACATCCATTTTGGTAAGTAAATTCCCCATCGATTGACGACCTTTGATTGCCAATTCGCTCAAGTCGGCATCAAACACCAATTTCTTTAAACGAGGGCGAGGTTTTAAGGTGATTTTTAGCACTTCGGCCTCTCCATTGGGGTTGGCACTGAAATACATTACTCTAGAACCTTTTTCTCCCTTTGTTAAATTGTATTCGCGATCGCGAGTAATGCTCGTTACTGCAAATCGTTTCATGTAAAAATATCCTGATCGGCCATTACGATATACGGCATTGTAGATGGTGCGTTTGTCGTTTTTCTTGAAAACCGCTATGTGAATTATATTTTTCCCGGTAAATGCTTTTTCTGAAACCTTAGTTACCAGGTAAGAACCATCTTTTCTGAAGATAATGATATCATCGATATCGGAGCAGTCGCAAACATATTCGGATTTTCGAAGACTGGTTCCCATAAATCCTTCGTTATAATCAACGTAAAGTTTTTGGTTGGCAACCACTACTTTCGAAGCCACAATATTTTCGAAATTCCTAATTTCGGTTCTACGCTCTTTTCCTTTTCCAAATTTCTTTTTGATATTTTTGAAATAGTCGATGGTAAAAGGAATAATATTTTTGATTTTATTGAGTATTTCTGCAATTTCCTCTTCAATTGATTGAAGATGATTGTCGGCCTTGTCTTTGTTAAATTTAAGAATCCGCGCCATTTTAATCTCCATCAACTTAAGAATATCTTCGCGAGTGACTTCTCGTTTTAATTTCGGCTTAAATGGCTCCAAGCGTTTATCGATGTGTGCTACTGCCTCATCCATATTCTCGGCAGTTTCAAATCCTTTGTCTTTATAAATTCGCTCTTCAATAAATATTTTTTCTAAGGAAGCAAAATGCCATTGTTCTTCTAATTCGGCTTTCCGAATTTCTAACTCCAATTTGAGTAATTGAACCGTTTGGTCTACATTTTTTCTTAGAATTAAGCTTACTCCAATAAAATGAGGTTTATCGTTTTCGATGATACATGCATTGGGCGAAATTGAAATTTCACAATCGGTAAATGCATATAGGGCATCAATGGTTTTATCGCTTGAAACACCAGGTGCAAGCGTAATTAAAATTTCTGCTTTATCGGAAGTATTATCATCAATCTTCTTGATTTTAATTTTGCCTTTGTCGTTGGCTTTTAAAATAGAATCGATGATGGTTGTTGTATTTTTTCCAAATGGAATTTCGTTGATTACGAGTGTTTTATTATCAATCTTTTCAATTTTTGCACGGACGCGAATATTTCCTCCTCGAATTCCATCGTTGTATTTTGAAACATCGACCATGCCACCATTCAGAAAATCGGGATAGATTTCGAAGGGTTTTCCTTTCAAATGTAGAATTGCTGCATCGATTAATTCAAGAAAATTATGAGGTAGTATTTTTGATGAAAGTCCAACCGCAATTCCTTCAACACCTTGTGCTAATAACAACGGGAACTTAACAGGAAGCGTAACTGGTTCTCTTTTTCTTCCATCGTACGAAAGTTGCCAGTTGGTAGTTTTTGGATTGAAAACAACTTCTAAAGCAAATTTTGACAAGCGCGATTCGATGTAACGTGGAGCAGCAGCACCATCACCAGTAAGTGTGTTTCCCCAGTTACCTTGCGTGTCGATTAACAATTCTTTTTGGCCAAGTTGTACTAAAGCATCGCCAATTGAAGCGTCTCCGTGTGGATGGTATTGCATGGTTTGACCAATGATATTTGCTACTTTGTTGTAACGTCCATCATCCATCTCTTTCATCGCATGTAGAATCCTTCGTTGAACTGGTTTTAGACCATCATTTACATAGGGAACCGCACGCTCAAGAATCACATAAGAGGCATAATCGAGAAACCAATTTTGATACATTCCCGACAGGTAACGTAGCTCATTTTTCTCTTCCTTGTTTTCTGGTGATTTATTTTGATCTTCTGACATCTTGTTAATTAGAAATTACAAATTCGGAATTGATTAAACTTCGTCTTTTTCCACATAAAGGTTTTCAATGATAAACTCTTGACGATCGGGAGTATTTTTACCCATATAGAATGCTAATAAATTTTTTATAGAATCTCCTTTTTGAATTTTTACGCGCTCTAAGCGAATGTCTTTCGTGATGAAAACTTTAAATTCATCGGGCGAAATTTCACCTAAACCTTTGAATCGAGTAATCTCAGGTTTTGCACCTACTTTTTTTATTGCTTCTTGCCTTTCTTCGTCGGAATAGCAATAGAATGTTTTTTGTTTATTTCTTACTCTGAACAATGGAGTTTGTAAAATATAAACATGTCCTTGACGCACCAATTCAGGGAAAAACTGAAGAAAAAAGGTTAACAACAATAATCGAATATGCATTCCATCCACATCGGCATCGGTTGCGATAATTATTTTATTGTAACGTAGGTCTTCCAATCCTTCTTCGATGTTAAGAGCCGCTTGAAGCAAGTTGAATTCTTCATTTTCATAAACCACTTTCTTGGTCAATCCAAATGAATTTAAAGGCTTACCTCGCAAACTAAATACTGCTTGAGTATTTACATTTCGCGATTTGGTAATAGAGCCACTTGCCGAATCGCCCTCGGTAATGAAAATGCAGCTTTCTTCTTTATTTTCGTGGTTGGAGTTGTAATGGATTCGACAATCGCGAAGTTTCTTATTATGAAGACTAACTTTTTTAGCACGTTGTTTGGCCAATTTTTTTATTCCTGAAATAGCTTTTCGTTCTCTTTCCGACTCTTGAATTCTTTTTAAAAGTACATCGGCAACCTCCGAATTTTTGTGCAAGTAATTATCAAACTCTTTTTGAATGAAATTGCTTACAAAATTGCGAACCGAAGGACCATTGGGGCCAATATCTTTTGAACCGAGTTTGGTTTTTGTTTGCGATTCAAAAACTGGTTCTTCAACTTTTATACTTATGGCAGCAATTATTGAGGCTCGAATATCAGAAGCATCGAAATCCTTTTTGTAGAAATCACGTACCGTTTTTACAATCGATTCGCGGAAAGCTTGTAAATGAGTTCCTCCCTGTGTGGTATGCTGCCCGTTTACAAATGAGTAGTAATCCTCTCCATATTGGTTTCCATGCGTTATGGCAATTTCGATATCCTCATCACGAAGATGGACAATTGGATAGATTGGATCGGAATCGATATTTTCATTCAGCAAATCGCGAAGACCGTTTCTTGAAATGTATTTTTCGCCATTAAACTCAATGGTTAATCCTGCATTCAAAAAAGTGTAATTCTTCATCATTCCCGAAACGTAATCAGAAATGTAGTGGTAGTTAGTAAAGATTTCAGAATCGGGTTTAAATTCTACGTAGGTACCGTTTGGCTCATCAGAAACTGTAATTTCTTCTTCCCGAACTTTAACGCCATTTGAGAATTCAACTTCCTTAACTTGGTTTTCGCGATACGACTTGATGGTGAAGATATCGGAAAGTGCATTTACTGCTTTTATACCTACACCATTTAGTCCAACCGATTTTTTAAAGGCTTTTGAATCGTACTTGGCACCTGTGTTCATTTTTGAAACAACATCTACCAATTTCCCAATTGGTATTCCTCGTCCAAAATCTCGAATTGAAACTAACTCATCGGTAACATTAACTTCGATTTTTTTTCCGTTACCCATCATAAACTCATCGATCGAATTATCAATTACTTCTTTGAGCAATACATAAATTCCATCATCGGGTTGAGAACCATCTCCAAGTTTTCCAATGTACATTCCCGGACGGCGACGGATGTGTTCTTGCCATTCGAGGGTCTTAATTGAATCTTCTGTATAATTGGGTTGCTGTGCCATAGTATAAGCCGTATTTCCACAAATATAACTAAATGAAGATTTCTCTGCTAATTGGTTTATCAACAAAAATTGCCCAATTGTTAATATCTATACACTTTTATGGGGGCTTATAAAAAATTGAGTGGTTTTGAAACCTCAAAGAGGGTAAATAATTGAAGGTTAGTTGTCGATAATACCCATTTTTTTCATCAGAAATGTTGCATTCATTACTTCGGTAATGCCTTTTCGAAGTTTGTAATCGAAATGCATTTGTTCGTTTTCGATATCAATTTCGAAACAATAGTTGCAAATTGCTTTCGGGTATTCTGCTTCTAGTTCTGTTAATTTTAGATCGTGAGTTGCAATGATTACATTCCCTTCTTTCTCGATGAGTTGCTTGATGAATTGTTGAGAGCCATACAATTTGTCTTTTGAATTGGTGCCTTTTAAAATTTCATCTAAAATGATAAGCACATTGTGACCTTTGGCTTTGTATTCTAAAATTTGTTGAAGGCGTTTTAATTCGGCAAAAAAATACGATTCGTCATCAAACAGGGAATCGGTTGTTCGCATATTTGAAAATACCTGTATTGGGGTGAATCTCATTTTTGCAGCCATGATTGGAGCTCCTGCCATTGCTAAAATCAGGTTAACACCAATAGTGCGTAAAAAGGTGCTTTTCCCGCTCATATTTGCCCCTGTGATAATACTGATTGATGGCTGTTGTATGATTTTAAAATCGTTACGGATACATTTTTCAGGCTTTATTAAAACATGTCCTAAATTTTCTGCTTCGATATCAAATTTGCCTTCGATTGGTTTTGGAAAGGTAAATTGGGGATGGTTAAAATAATAATTTGAAAAACTATTTGTTGCATCGATGAAAGCAATAATTTGTATCCAACTTTCAATTTGTTTTCCGTGTTGCTTTTGCCAATTGTAGAATTTGATTGTATAATAAAGATCCCATGCGAATACCAAATTCAATATAAATCCAAGTAAAAGGTTGTTTCTGTTATCGAATTGCCCTACTAAGCGAACTAATTTTTCGATTGATTCTTTTGCCGAATTATTTTGCTTTAGTTTTTTTACGAGCTCTTTACCTTCCTCCGATTTCCATTCGAAAGTTTCGATTTGTTGTAGTAGGCTTTTGTATTTTTGCAACAGATTTACCTGTTTCCCAAACTGCATCGAAACTTCTTTAACTTCCTCTTTGTGAAACATCCAAAGCATAGCCTGAATGATTAAATTGATTAAGAAAAAGGTGCTGTTGTTAATTAAAAATGAAACAACAATAGAACCGATTCCCATTAATATGAGAGATGGAACAATCCACTTTAATCGATTGACTGTTTTTGCTTTTATTTTAAGTTCATCGGCTAATGCCAAGAGAAATTTTTCATCTTTTGCTTTTATGTTTGTTTGGCTGGTTGCTGAAAAGTCCTGACGCCATTCTAACTCTTGGGATATTTCTTTTATAAGTTCTTGACGACTTAGAATTTTCTCTGGCTCAAGAATTGGTTCTTGCAATTGTTTAGCCAGCTCTTTTTTGCCTTCGTTGGTGATGGTTCGGTTCAAGAATTGAAACAAAGAACCGCGACCAAACAGGTCTAGATCGTAGGAGTTGAAATGATTTGGATTGATAAATTCTTCCCCCGAATCGAAAATAGAAAAGTTGTGCTCAATGGCTTCTAATTCGTTGGAGTTGATTTTAATGATTGCTTTAAGATAGTCTCTTTTTAGTGCTAGTTTCTGGTGGTATTTAACCAGCAAAAAGAAACATGATAGTCCTATTGTGGCAGTAATGATTAGTAGCGGAGTTGATTTATCTAAAAATAAGTAGGGACTTAGAATAATGGCAACAAATGAAACTAAACGTGCAATCGAAACAAAGGTCATTCGCTTTTGAAGCAATTTTAATTTTTGTGTTGTCTCTGTCTTTAGTTGCAGATAAATACTGCCTGGATTATGCATTTTTTAGGAGATCAGGTTGAACTTTAAAAGTATTTTAGAAGCTATAAGTAAAGTAGTTGTAATAAATATCAAGCTGATGATGATTGGTCTATAATCCTTCGCTTTCCATTTCACAACCAAGCTGATTCTATTTCGTAAGAAGTGACTGTCTAAAAAGATCAATAATTTATAGGTACCCCATCCGATTAATCCGCCCATAATTCCACCAACAATAATATCTAAAGGATAATGCACTCCAATATAAATCCGCGAATAGGCAGTAAGTGTTGCCCAAATAATTAGAGTGACAAACACTCTTTTCTTTTTTAATAAATTACCTAAGAATATCGCCAATGCAAATGAATTTGCTGCATGTGCCGACACAAAACCATAAGCTCCTCGTCTTCCTCTGAACGATAAATGAATAATATCTGTCAATCCTTCGGCATGAGATGGACGAGGTCGGGCAACCGTAAATTTTAACAAGTTCGACAGTTGATCGCTCACGGTAATCATAGCAATCATCAAAATAATAATCCACAAGCCGGCCATTTTATATTTTCTAGCAATTAAATAAATCAGTAATATATAAAACGGGAACCAAATTTCTTTAGAGGTGAAAAGTGCAAAAAAGCCATCAAATAAGCTGTTGTGCATTCCATTTAACCAAATGAAAAAATTGGTGTCGATATTATTGAGCCAGTCGAAAAAAGCCATAAAATGTTAACTGTTTAAAATTTCCCAGATTTTGTCTTTTAATTGGTCGATATTTTTTTGAGCAACCGATGAAATAAATAAATGTGGAATATCTTTGAATTCCATACTTATTTCTTCAATCAGCTCATCGTCGAGCATATCCGATTTTGAAATCACCAGAAAACGTTCCTTGTCTAACAATTCAGGATTGTATTTTTTCAATTCATCTAAAAGAATGTGATATTCCTTTCGGTGATCTTTGCTGTCGGCAGGAACCATGAATAGTAACATTGAATTGCGCTCAATGTGACGAAGAAAGCGTAATCCTAATCCTTTTCCCTCGTGCGCACCTTCAATAATCCCCGGGATGTCGGCCATAATAAACGATCGTTCTTCGCGATGTCCAACAATGCCTAAATTCGGAACCAATGTGGTAAAAGGGTAATCTGCAATTTTTGGTTTAGCTGCCGAAACGACAGAAAGCAAGGTTGATTTTCCAGCACTTGGAAATCCAACTAAACCAACATCGGCAAGTATTTTAAGTTCGAGATTATGCCAACCTTCAATGCCATCTTCTCCGGGTTGAGCAAAGCGAGGGGTTTGGTGAGTAGATGATTTAAAGTTTGTATTTCCTAATCCTCCACGACCGCCTGGTAATAAAATTACTTCTTCACCATCTTCAGTGATTTCAAAAATTACCTCTTTTGTCTCAGAGTCCTTTGCGACGGTACCAAGTGGTACTTCTATGATAATATCTTCACCATCTGCACCGGTACTGCGTTGTCCGCTTCCCGATTCGCCATTTCCGGCAAATATATGTTTCTTGTATTTTAAATGGAGTAAAGTCCATAGTTGGGCATTCCCTCGAAGAATTATATGGCCTCCACGACCACCATTTCCTCCATCGGGACCTCCTTTTGCAACGTACTTCTCACGTCGCAAATGTGTTGATCCTGGACCTCCTTTTCCAGAACGGAAAAAAATATTTACGTAATCAACAAAATTATTTTCTGGCATACCTTTATAATCAATTATGGTACAAAGGTAAAAAAAGCATTCACACTGAATTTTTTCTAATTAAAAAATCAGCATAAATGCTTAATATTTCAATACAACTTAAAATGTGTATCGAAGTGATAATGCGAATTCATCTCCTACGAAGCCAGTATAACCAATTAGGTTGAATCCGGGTTTGTAATCTAAACTAATGTTTATTGGTATCTCACTGAAATTATATTCCATACCAATAATTCCATCTGCACCAAGAATTAACCCTGTGTTTAATGATGATTGATCCTCATCGTATAATCCTAGGTGAGCACCAAATCCATAATACCAATATAAATTTTCAACCTCAGCCAGAGGTTTTTGAAATTCGTAAAGACCTGTTACTGTAAATCCATAGTCGCGAACCGATAAAATTCCTTCCAATGCATTGCTTTCGCTCATCGAATGCTTAAAGGTTATACCGTTTGATAATCCACCACGCAAACCAATTGCATTACTGTAACTTTGTGAATAAGTAAATGGAGCCATCGCTAAAACAAATAGGACTCCTAAAAAGATTTTCTTCATTATTTTCTAATTAAGTGAATAATAAGATTTAAAAATATAACATCATCAACACTAATACTGTTTAGATTTTATCTTCTTTTTTAATCGTATTGTTGAGTTATTTATTGTTTCGTTCTACTTTATTTTGTGACGAAATTAAGTGATAATTGTGAATCAAATTTTATTTTGGAATAATAAAGTTTTAAACAATTTCATCGTTTTTAATTGCTTACTCTTGCTAATTGTTTCAACAGCAATCGTTTTCTTTTTAGCTTATGTATCTAAATGATTTTCTAGATTTCTTAAAAAAGAATTGAGTTGTAACATAGGTGACAAAATAGGATTTCATACTCTTTTACATTTGAGCCAAAGAAATAATCAAAAATAATCGAAATGGAAAACCAAGTATTGAATCAACAAGTTGAAACAGAAAATATGTTTTGTTACCAATGTCAGGAAGCAGCTAAAGGTGAAGGTTGTACGATAAAAGGGGTTTGTGGAAAAACCGATGAAGTGTCGAATTTCCAAGATCTTTTGGTATACATTGCTAAAGGTATTGCAATTTTAAATAATAAGGCAAATAACGCTGGCATCGAGATTGAAAAAGCCGACAAATTCATTTATGAAGCACTATTCATGACCATTACCAATGCCAACTTTGATGATAAAAAAATAATTGATAAAGTATATGCAGGTATCGGATTGAGAAAAGAGATTAAAGCAACCTTACATGCAAAAGGCATTGATTTAAGTAACGATATACATAGCTCAACTGCTTGGGAGCCAACAAGCTCAGAGGAGTTAGAACGTAAGTCGAAATTAGTTGGTGTAAAAGTCGAAGCTGATGAAAATATCAGATCGCTAAAGGAGTTAGTATTATACGGATTAAAAGGGATGGCCGCTTATGCCGAACATGCTGCAAACTTAAGCTATAACAATACTGAAATTTTCAAATTCTTATCAAAAGCAATGGCCGAAATTACTCGTACTGATATTGGTATGGAAGAGTTGGTTGCATTGACTATGGAAACTGGTAAGTACGGTGTTGATGTGATGGCATTGCTCGATAAAGCAAATACCGAAAGTTATGGTAATCCTGAAATCACCGAGGTAAACATTGGTACCCGCAACAAACCGGCAATTTTAATTAGCGGGCACGATTTGAAAGACATGGAAGAGTTGTTGGTACAAACCGATGGAACTGGTGTTGATGTTTATACGCACAGCGAAATGCTACCTGCTAATTACTATCCAAAATTCAAAAAATATGAGCATTTTGTAGGAAACTATGGGAATGCATGGTGGAAACAAAAAGAAGAATTTGAATCGTTTAACGGACCAATTCTCTTTACAACCAACTGTATCGTTCCTCCATCTGATTCTTATAAAGATCGTGTTTATACTACTGGTGCATCTGGTTTTGTTGGCGTAAAACATATTGCTGATAGAGAAGCGGGCAAACAAAAAGACTTTAGTGCAGTAATTGCGCACGCAAAAAAATGTGCAGCGCCTATTCAAATCGAAGAAGGAACTATTGTTGGTGGTTTTGCTCACAACCAAGTAATGCAATTGGCCGATAAAGTTGTGGATGCAGTAAAATCTGGAGCAATCAAGAAATTTTTTGTAATGGCTGGTTGTGATGGTCGAATGAAATCGCGCGAATACTATACCGAGTTTGCTGAGCAGCTTCCAAGCGATACTGTAATATTAACCGCAGGTTGTGCAAAATACAGATACAATAAATTAGAGTTAGGTGATATTGGTGGAATTCCTCGTGTTTTGGATGCCGGACAATGTAACGATTCTTACTCATTAGCAGTTACCGCGTTAAAGTTGAAAGAAGTTTTTGAGTTAAACGACATCAACGAATTGCCGATTGTATACAATATTGCATGGTACGAGCAAAAAGCAGTTATCGTATTGTTGGCACTTTTATTCTTAGGCGTTAAAAATATTCATTTAGGACCAACGCTTCCTGCATTCTTATCTCCTGCTGTTGCCGATTTCTTGGTGAAAGAATTTGGAATCAACGTAAAAGGAGAAGTTGAAGCAGATATTATGAAATTTATGAACTAGGCTTTATTTGTATTCTATATCACAAAAGCCGTTTGCGAAACAAGTAAACGGCTTTTTTATACTTGATTTATTGTATTTTATATACATGTAGGTCGCTATAATAATAGGAAAAGCGATCGTGATTAACATAATTTAGTGCTTCAAGTAACAAAATTTAATAAAGAAATAGTTCTTTATTCGATAAGTTAAGATATTTTTACATCGCTTCTGTAAATAGAAAAAGCAAACCATAACATTTAAAAAAATTAGAAATGAAGCAAAAGTTAATTATTACAGCTGCATTATTAATAAGTGCATTTACCACTTTTTCTCAAAACCGTACTTCTTATGGTTTAAGTTTAGGTTACGACCAAAACATGTTCTATGATCAAAACCTATCGGGATCAGTTTCGAATGAAATTCCTGATTTTAACATCGAAGGGCATATTAACTATCATTTTGGTGAGAAAATGATTCTTAGAACAGAATTGAGATATTCGAACCTTAGTTTCCAGAAGGATTATACGCTTGGTGCCGATACCGATGATTTAGATATAACAAAACTAGCTTCGAATAATATTGGATTTACTCCTCATTTTGATTACAAACTATTTTCAGTTGGGAAATTAGATATGTACTCATCGTTGGGTTTGCGTTTTGAGTTTACTTTTGATGATTTTTATAGAAGTTATACCAACAATGGAGACAAAATGAATGCTGATTACTTCAATACTTATTTTGAAGAACATACCAAAACAATGTTTGGAGCAACAGTTGGATTGTTATTGAAAATGAATTTGGGTGAAAACACTTCATTGACTCTTTCTCCTGAATACGCTAGTTACTTCAGCAGCTACTATGTTGAGAATAAAATGGCATTGCAACGTATTTCGGCTAATATTGGTTTAGAGTGGAGATTCTAAGATAAAAAATAAGATATTTGAAAAGTCCTGAATTCATCGCGAGATGGTTCAGGACTTTTTCTTTTCAAGTTATCGCTTTGAATGTATAATCATTTTTTGAAGCAGGATGTTAAATTCCTCTTGCGCATTTAAATCATCAATGTCTTGAAGCATTCTGTATCGCCATTTGTTTTTAGGATTCGATGGGGTATTGATTCGTTCTTTGTCTGTTTCGTCCCATCGAATATCACCGTCCATCGCTAGTAAATCCTGAATTGGAAAGATGGTCCACATGGCCGAAGATTGAAGATGTTGCTTAATTATTTTCTGACAAATCCACGGCTCTGCAAAATAAGGTGCTGCTCCTTTTTCCTTCATTTCGAACTGGAAAAAATTCTGTGTTTTTTCTCTGTTTTCTTCCCACCATCCTCGTATGGTTTTCATATCGTGTGTTGAGGTGCTGCAAACACTCAAATAGGGTACATTGCTCAGATTAGAAAATTCAATATCAGCTTTTTTAGGCATCCGTTGAATTTCTAAACTCAGAATTTTTAATTCTTTTATTACCGAGGAAACACTTTCGGGAATCATTCCTAAATCGTCGCCACAAACCAGCATATTTGAGGCATTAACAATTTTTGGGAGTTTTTTCATCGCTTCTGTTTTCCACAAACTTTCATTGCGCTCATAGAAATAATGAATGTACAATTCATCTAGTTTTACTTTTAATTCCTGATCTAATTCATTGTAGCTGTTGGTGAATTGCATTGCAATTCGAGGATGGAAATGGAGGTGTTTCGATGTTGGGTCTTTAAGAAAAAGTACTTCGTCGAGTAAGTTTAAGATTCCATCGCGAATGGTGGTATTTCTTTTACTCATGTCTTGTTCATCGTCTGAAATTGGTGTGAAGTGATTGTAAACTTCAAGTTGTGTTTGATATCCATCTTTCAGCTCGTAACAACCTTGTTCGTATTCTTTAAAATAAAGTGTTTTTACTTCATCGGTATATTCTCCAAAGTAATTTTTCAGAAAATGGGAGCGTATGTATGGTTTGGTGAAACGATCGAAATCAAACCAAATTCCTCGTTCTTGAAATTCCTCCAGTTTAATCGGAATTGATGGTTTGAAATATCCGAGCAAACCATGTATCGAGTCTGTTGGGATTTCCCACATCCTGAAAAATCCAAGAAGGTGATCCATACGGAAAGCATCAAAAAAATTACATATGGCGTAAATTCGATCTTGCCACCATCGAAAGTCTTCTTTTTCTATCTCCTGCCAATTGTAGGTTGGAAATTGCCAATTTTGTCCAAGCACTGTATATTTATCAGGCGGCGCACCAGCTTGGCAGTTTAAATTAAATAAGTGGGGCGAAGTCCATGTTTCAACACTGTGCGAATTTACACCAATTGGTAAATCGCCTTTTAACGCAATATGGTTTTGATGTGCATATTCAACTACATCTTTTAATTGCTTTTGCAAATGATATTGAATGAAATAATAATAGGCAATATTGAAGAAGTCTTTCGATTTTGGCTGAACCATATTTTCAATGGCTTCGGCTTTGTATTGAGCCCATTTTTCCCATTTTTTAAAATCTATCGAGTTGTATTTGTCTCGCAGAAAACAAAATGCTGCATAGGGTTTTAACCATGTTTTGTTTGATTCAAAGAATTCTTTAAACTGCTTAGATGCGATTGTTTTTTTCCATTCCTGCTCGTATAATAATTTTAAGTATTTCGATTTTAATTTCATCACTAATTCATAGTCGACATAGGGCTTTTGGTTTAGTTCTTTTTGGTGTTCAACAAAGTCTCTTCTTTGCTTTGGGTCCTTTAGTTTTCCCATGGTTTCCAAGTTCAGAAACATGGGATGAAGCGCATTTGTCGAAATTGCTTTGTAAGGATAGGAGTCGAGCCATGAATGTGTGGCAATGGTTTCGTTAATTGGCAACACTTGGATCATTTTCAAATTGGTTTTTATCGACCAATCCACTAGTTTTTTTAGATCGTTAAATTCGCCAATTCCAAATCCGTTTTTACTGCGAAGTGAAAATATCGGAACGGCTACACCTGCACCTTTAAAGTCTGGTTTTCCATCTTCAAAATTCTCATCATTCTGGAAGTGAATCAGCGCCTGATCATTTTTTAAATAGAATATTTTTCTTTCGTTGCCTTCTTCCCAACTCTCAATTTTATGGGTTTCTTTTTCAACAAGAACATATTTGTATTCAATTGGGAAACTGAATTTGCTGAGGTTTAATTCGATATGCCAATTCGGATAATCTTCGTTGTTTAAAAGAATTGGTGTTTTCCAATCTCCTAAAGCTTTCTGATTTCCAATAATGGCAAGGGTTTCATTTTTCCCAACTCTAGGATAATTAATTGAGAATTTTATTCTGCTTTTTGCATTGCTTCTTTTTGAACTAATTTTAGTTATTGGTTTAAACAAGGCTTCAGTAAAAACTTTGCTAAAGAGCAAATTATTAACCTTATTCTCTCTCCTGAAGTCGCGGGTTTGTATCGATTTTATTTTACTTGTTGCACACAACTTCCGAGGTTTGCCAAATTCCCATTGAATACTTGTGTTTTTTTTAATGAAATACTTGTATTGAAGGTTGGAGCAATCTTCGACTTCAATTTTGGCTTTCCATTCTCCATGTCCTGAGAATTCTAAGGCCAATGCCTTGTTTGTATCCCAATTTCCTAACGCTTCTGAATTACCACACACAAAAATTTCTTCTTCCGAATTGGTATGATAATTAATTCTAACCACTACTATCATAACCTTGTATTTTAATACATCTTAATTTCGTGGAAATATTTCAATAAAGCAATTCTATAAATATGTTGTAGGTATTGTTTTTTATTTCAGCGCGTTAAGCAATAACTTGATTTGAAAGTTGAATGCATAAAAAAAGCCGTATGAAACGGCTTTACTTTTTATTATCGGATTGATCTTATTCTAACAACTCATAATCGTGCATCGATTTCATGAATTTCACATAGTCTTCTTTTTCGTCTGAATCCATCCATGCCATTGCACTGCGCGGATGCTCGTTTAAGGCACCGGTAATTAAATAAGGTACATGATAACCCCAGTCTATTTTCTTTTGCCAAGGCAGAATTTCTTCTTGCAAGGCTTTTAAAAGTGGAAGGACGCGGTATTTTGGGTTTTTTAAGAAAGCAATTAATATTTCAATTGGGCAATTCCCCGCACCTCTTCCCATTCCCAGTAGGGTAGCATCCAAGAAAGTAGCACCATTTATCAACGAAGTAACGGTGTTCGACATTGCCATTTGCATGTTGTTGTGCGCATGAATTCCAATTTCTTTATCTGGCATCGCTTTTTTATATTTTGCCATTAAATGTTGGATGCTTTCTTGATACATGCTTCCAAAACTATCTACTAGGTAGAAAATTGGAACTCTAGATTTTGCAGCATCCGCAAGCGCCTCATCTAAATCAAGCTCACTCACTCTTGAAACAGCCATTAAGTTGATACTTGTTTCATAACCTTTATCCATACAATGGTGAGCCAATTCAATTGCTTTGTCCATTTGGTGGGCATAACAAGCAACACGCATCATCGAAATTGCACTTTCCGATTTTTGCGGAATGTCATCAAAATCGATACGGCCAATATCACATAGTGCCGATAGTTTTACTTTTGGTTCTCCCTCGCCAATGATACGGCGAATATCTTTTTCGTCGCAAAATTTCCAAGGGCCAACTTCGTTTCTATCGAAAGCGTGTTCGCTACTTTTGTAGCCAATTTCCATATAATCTACACCTGCTTCGACACAAGCATTATAAACCGATTTTACAAATTCGTCGCTAAATTGCCATTTATTCATCAATCCGCCGTCGCGAACTGTGCAATCTAAAACTTTAATATCTTTCTTAAACATTGTATGAGATTTGGAGCATGAGCTGCTCGTTATTTTTTTAGGTATAGGCCTATCTATTTTTCTTATTTCGTTTTTGCAATTTCCATTTCTTTCGAAATATTACTGTCGATTAAAATTTCATATATCTGTGCAAAAGTTGCTTCATCCAATCCAAGCTTTTTTGCCCATTCGGCTCTTTCTTTAATCACTAAATCTTTTCGGGCTTGATCGATAATGGCAGAAGACTTTTTCTCTTTATAACGAACAATTTCTTTTACGAATTGAAAGCGATAGGCAAAAAGTTCGAGAATTTCGCGATCGATTTCATCAATTTGCTTTCTGATTTCTTCTTTTGATTGGCAATCTGATGGTTGTATGCTTTGATTTAAACTTGTCATTAATAATAAATTTGTACAACTCTTTGTTTGGTTTTGTTGAATTGTAAGAAATATGCCCAAAAATATAAAAATCTATAATTTGAACGTGTTTTTTACTTAGAATCCTACTAATTCATAATGGTTTTAAAATTAGATCAATGAAACGTTCAATATAAAATGAATGGTTCATTACTGTTATTCAAGGTTTCTTGAATATTCTGAATCCTGTTTTATTATCTTTTATTGTCTAAATTCTTAGTAAAATTATTTCTTCATACTTCCATCTATTTTTATACTTTTGTGTTCTTAAAATCAGAAAATTGAACAAGCATTTAATTGAAAAATAATTCATTTTAGTCAATTAATGTTGTTTGTATTATAAGAATAAAAATTTTGAAAGAATGAAAATCGCATATTCTTGGTTAAAGGATTATATCGATATTGATTTAGCTCCGGAACAACTTGGTGATATACTAACTCAAACCGGTTTGGAAGTGGGTGGAATTGAAGAAGTTGAAACCGTTAAGGGTGGATTAAAAGGTGTGGTGATTGGGGAAGTGAAAACTTGTGTCCCACATTCAAACTCTGATCACCTGAGTGTAACAACGGTTGATGTTGGTGCTGATGAACTATTGCCAATTGTTTGTGGAGCACCGAATGTGGCTGCCGGACAAAAAGTAGTGGTGGCAACCGTTGGTACAACTTTGTACGATGGCGATAATGAATTCAAAATTAAGAAATCAAAAATCCGCGGAGAAGTTTCAATGGGGATGATTTGTGCTGAAGACGAAATTGGTCTAGGTACAAGTCACGATGGAATAATGGTGTTGGATGCAGATGCACCGGTTGGAACAGCCGCAGCCAAATATTTCAATATCAGTTCCGATTATGTAATTGAAATTGATTTAACTCCGAACCGAATCGATGGTGCTTCGTTGATTGGAGTTGCTCGCGATTTGGCTGCATACTTAAAGCAAAAACAAGCTATTGATTATAAAAAACCATCGGTAAATGCATTTAAGGTAGACAATACCAATGCTCCAATCGATGTTGAAATTGGTACCCCCGAAGCATGTCCTCGATATGCAGGAGTAACCATTAGTGGTTTAACTATTCAAGAATCACCCGAATGGTTAAAAAATCGTTTGCGTTTAATTGGTTTAGCGCCGATTAATAATGTGGTGGATATTACCAATTATGTTTTGTTCGAAACAGCTCAACCTTTGCATGCTTTTGATATGGCAGAGGTCGCCGGCAATAAAATTGTGGTAAAAACGGTTGCGGAAGGAACTGAATTTGTAACCCTCGATGAAGAAGAACGTAAACTAGACGCGAAAGACCTAATGATTTGCAATGAAACGGAACCGATGTGTATTGGTGGTGTTTTTGGAGGTGCAAAATCAGGGGTGAAAAATACAACCACTTCTATTTTCTTAGAAAGTGCTTGGTTCGATCCGGTTTATATTCGTAAAACCGCTCGCCGTCATGGGTTGAGTACCGATGCTTCTTTCCGTTTCGAGCGTGGAACCGATCCGAATGGAGTAATTTACGCACTAAAACGCGCCGCATTGTTGATCAAAGAAATTGCCGGTGGCGAAATCTCTTCCGAAATTGTCGATATTTATCCAACACCTGCTCAACATTTCGATGTTGAAGTTAGCTTTAAAAACATAAAACGATTAATAGGAGTTGAAATTCCAAAAGCACAAATCAAAAATATTTTAGGCGGATTAGAAATTGATGTAGTTGCTGAAGATTCTGAGAAACTTACATTGAAAGTTCCTCCATATCGTGTAGATGTTCAACGCGAAGCAGATGTAATTGAAGAGATTTTACGTATTTATGGTTACAATACTGTTGAGCCCGAAATGCATGTAAATTCTACTATTCAATATTCTTCAAAACCGAATCCTGAGAATGTTATCAATCGTATTTCTGATTATTTAACTTCTAATGGTTTCAACGAAATTTGGTCGAACTCGTTAACCAAAGCCGGTTATTACGAGAATCTTGAAACTTATAAAGCAGATAATACCGTTGCGATTTTAAATCCTTTAAGTCAGGATTTGAATGCCATGCGCCAGTCGATGTTGTTTGGTGGTTTGGAATCAATTTCGAGAAATACAAAATTCCAGAATGCTGATTTAAAATTGTACGAATTTGGAAATACTTACTTCTACAATAACATCGAAGTAAAAAATAGTCCGGCAGAAAAGTACAACGAAGAAATGCACTTGGGGATCTTCATTTCAGGGAATAGAAGCGATGAAAACTGGAATGAGAAAATACAGCCAACCTCCTTTTATACTTTGAAATCGTATGTAGAAGGAATTCTGAAAATGTTAGGTTTCAATATCGATAAGCTGAAAGTTGAAGGATTACAAAACGATATCTTCGACGATGCTTTAGATTACCAGCGTGGCGATGGAAAATCGATTGTGAAATTTGGTTATGTGAATACCAATTTGGTGAAAAATGCTGATTTAGAGTCTGCTGTTTTCTATGCCGATTTCGATTGGGATTTTGTAATGGCTGCTATAAAAAACAACAAAGTTGCCTATACCGAATTACCCAAATTCCCTGCTGTACGAAGAGATTTAGCTTTGTTAGTCGACGAGTCGGTTTCTTTTGGACAGTTAAAACAAATTGCATTCAAAGCCGAGAAAAAATTGCTTCGTAAAGTGGATATCTTCGACGTGTACAGAGGCAAAAACTTACCGGCAGGAAAAAAATCGTACGCCTTAAGCTTTATTTTGCGCGACGATCAGAAAACTTTAAAAGATAAAGCAATTGATGCTACCATGAATCGTTTGATCAATATGTACAAACGAGAAGTAAATGCTGAATTGCGCTAAAATAGATTAAATTATTGAAGTTTAAGATCCTGTAAGAGGTTCAGGATGACCCTGATAAAACGTCATCCTGAATTTATTTCAGGATCTTATTTTATAAAAGAATATTAAAAACTGCAACAATGGACTATCAAAAGGTAACAGTAAAATTAAATCCCGACACACAGGATTTTCGTGATGTGTTTATGGCAAGTGTTGGCGAGCTTGGTTTTGATAGTTTTGTAGAAGAAGATGATCATTTGGAAGCTTTCATTCCTGCTCCTCTTTGGAATGAGTCTTTACTTGTTAATGAAATGTTTCAACCAATGTTCAGTTTAGAATATGAGGTAGAGTTAATTCCTGAACAGAACTGGAATGAGGTATGGGAAAAAAACTACTTTCAACCCTTATTGATTAGTAATCAGTGTTTAATTCGTGCGCCATTTCATAAAGATTATCCGATTGCTAAATACGAAATTGTGATTGAACCTAAAATGGCCTTTGGTACCGGAAATCACGAAACCACGTCTTTGGTGATGGAACAAATATTGGAGATGGATTTTGAGGGAAAAACGGTTTTAGACATGGGCTGTGGAACCGGTGTGCTTTCAATTCTGGCATCGATGAAAGGAGCCGAAAAAATTAAAGCCATCGATATCGATAAATGGGCGTATGAATCGACCGTTGAAAATGCAGAAATCAATAAATGTCCTAACATTGAAGGTTTATTGGGCGATGCATCTTTGCTGGGGAAGGAGCAATACGATATCGTTTTCGCCAATATTCACAAAAATGTGCTGATTAACGATATGTCAAAATATGCTTCGGTGATGCATTCGGGATCTAAACTATTTCTTAGTGGTTTTTATACCCAAGATTTGGAAGATATAAAAAATGCTGCATTAAAAGAGGAATTGCAATTTAATTCACATGCTTCAAAAAATAATTGGGTCGTTGCTATTTTTGAGCGATAATTAATCTTCGCATTTATTTTTCGATATGTTCATAAACCATATTGTGAACAATTTCTTTAGATTTCTTTTTATAATATCAAAATATTGTAAGATAGAGCATCGTATTTTGATGTTTTGTATCTTGACGAGAAAAATTACTTTTTAAATTATATAAAATGAGTGAAGAAAAATTGGATGACATAATTTCGCTGATTTCGGGTTATGTTACTGAATACGGATTAAAAGTCCTAGGTGCATTGGTTGTACTGATTGTCGGTCTTTGGGTTATAAAAATAATTGTAAAAGCAACAGCTAAAGCAATTGATAGCAAAGTAGACGATCCCGGATTAAAAGGATTTATAAAGTCTTTTTTGAGTATACTGCTAAAAGTTCTGTTGGTTATTAGTGTAATGACCATCCTCGAAATAGAAATGACTTCGTTTATAGCAATTCTTGGTGCTGCTGGTTTAGCCGTAGGTATGGCATTATCTGGAACTTTACAAAATTTTGCTGGCGGAGTGATGGTGATGATTTTCAAACCGTTTAAAGTTGGCGACTATATTGAAGCGATGGGGCATTCGGGCTCGGTAAAAGAAATTCAAATTTTTAATACCATTCTGAATACCCCCGATAACAGAATTATCATTGTTCCCAATGGTAAAATTTATTCTGAATCGATTGTGAATTTTTCTAAGGAAGCGACACGCCGTGTTGATCTAACTTTTGGAATTGGCTACGATGATGATGTTGAAAAAGCAAAACAAATAATTCGCGATATTGCTAATTCCTATGAAAATGTGCTTTCTGATCCTGAGCCTTTTATCGCGATCAAAGAATTGGGCGATAGCTCGGTGAATATTGTGGTGCGTGTTTGGGTTAATTCGGCCAACTATTGGCCAACTTATTTCTACATGACCGAAACTGTATTTGTAGCATTCAAGAAAAGCGGAATTAATATTCCTTATCCACAAATGGATGTACATTTAAATCAATTAAAGTAGAACGAATCTAGATCTTAATTCGCAAGGTCGTTTGATAATAAAACATTTATAAAAATGAAGAAAATACTAATTGTACTGGCAGGATTGTTTTTAACGTCAGTTGCTTTGTTTGCGCAAGAAGCCGAAGAATCTGTTTGGAAAAAAGGTGGATCTGCTTCTATTAATTTCTCTCAGGTTTCATTCTCGAATTGGGCAGCTGGTGGTGTAAATACCGTTTCGGGGGTTTCAAATTTGCAACTTTTTGCCAAATACAAAAAGGACAATACAACTTGGGACAATCAATTAGAGTTCGGGTATGGATTAACCAAACAAAAAGAAAAGCCCTTGCAAAAAAATGATGACTTGATCGATCTCGAATCAAAACTGGGGATCAAAGCAAGTGAAGTTTGGTATTATTCTGCACTCTTGAGTTTTAAATCTCAATTTGCTCCTGGTTATTCAGATGCCGAAAATTTGAATTTAATCTCAAACTTGTTAGCACCTGCATACACAACTTTAGCTGTGGGTATGGATTACAAACCTTCTGATAAATTTTCAGCAGTATTGTCGCCATTAACCGGAAAAGCAACCACGGTTATTGATGAGAATTTAAGAGCCGATTATGGTGTTGATGTGGATGGTTCAACTCGTTTCGAATTAGGAGCTTACATTAATGCATCTACAAAATTTGAATTGGCTGAAAATGTAACTTTCTCTTCTACTTTAGGATTGTTTTCAAACTATTTGGATAATCCGCAGAATATTGATGTAGACTGGAAAGTGGAATTGGATATGAAAATTAATTCGTACTTGAATGCAAAAATCAATTCGCACTACATTTACGACGACAATGTGAAAACCTTAAATGACGCTGGAAATAAAGTCGCTCAAGGGCAATTCAAGCAAATGTTAGGTGTTGGATTGGCAGTGAAATTTTAAATAGATAAAAAAGGACTTCGATTTTGAAGCCCTTTTATTTTATCTTTCTATTTCTTTTAAATCTCCATCCGGAGTTATTTTTCTATAATAGCAACTGGTATGTGGATTACCATCTTCTTTCTTTGCATGGCAAGCACCTTTCCCTTCGGGGGTAACCAAATACAACAAAGAGTTTTGCTCGCAATTAATTCTAATCTCTTCAATTCGAAGTAGATCTCCACTGGTTAATCCTTTTTTCCAAAGTTCGTTTCGGCTACGACTCCAAAACGTAGCATAATTGCTTCTTACTGTTTCTTCAAACGCTTGCTTATTTACAAACGAAAGGATTAAAACATCTTTTGTGTTGGCATCCTGAGTAACTACTGGAATTAATTTTTGACCATCCAAACCAAAGTCCAGTAAAAATTCATTGGTATATTCTTTCGACATAGCGATTTCTTTGCAGCTAAAATACAATAGTTTTTTCTTATTTGTTAAATTCGAGTTGAAAACAAAAACCGAGCACAATGCAATCGATCAATCCATATAACAATCAACTTTTAGCAAGCTATCCCGAATTTTCTTCTGAAAAAGTAAATGAAATTATTAGTAAGAATTATTCTACTTGGCTGAATTGGAGAAATACTGGGTTTGAAGAGCGATCTAAACTGATGTACAAAGCTGCAGCAATTTTGCGCAAACGAAAAGCCGAATTGGCAAAGTTAATAACGCTTGAAATGGGAAAGCGAATTGCTGAATCGATTGCTGAAGTTGAAAAATGTGCCTGGGTTTGTGAATATTATGCCGAAAATGCCGAATCTTTTTTAGCTGATGAGCCTATAAAAACCGATGCTCAGAAAAGTATGGCCGTGTTCGAACCAATTGGGCCAGTATTGGCGGTAATGCCTTGGAATTATCCGTTTTGGCAAGTTTTTCGATTTGCAGCTCCTGCCTTAATGGCCGGAAATACCGGATTGCTCAAGCATGCATCCAATGTGCAAGGTTGCGCCTTGGCAATAGAATCGATATTTACAGAAGCCGGATTTCCGAAACATACTTTTGATATTTTGGTAATCGGATCAGCAAAAGTGGAAGCAGTTATAGCCAACGCCAAGGTGGCTGCTGTAACTTTAACCGGAAGCGAATATGCAGGAAGCAAAGTGGCAGCCGCAGCCGGAAAGTATTTAAAAAAATCGGTGCTCGAATTGGGGGGCTCCGACCCGTGTATTGTTTTAAACGATGCCAATTTGGACGAAGCTGCTTCAGTGGGGTTAACTTCACGCATGTTAACCACCGGGCAAACTTGTATTGCAGCCAAAAGGTTCTTTGTTGAATCTTCGGTTTATGAGGCGTTTAAATCTATTTTACATGCGAAGATTAAAACTTTTCAGGCCGGCGATCCAATGGATAAAGCAACCACCATCGCACCCTTATCGCAACGAAATTTTGTAGAAGAAGTGCACGATCAGGTCATTCGTTCGAAAGCAATGGGAGCAAGCGTTACAATTGGTGGCGAAATTGCTGAGAAAGGTTGCTTTTATCCTATAACGCTAATTGAAAATGTAGAACAGGGTATGCCCGTTTTCGATGAAGAAACTTTTGGACCCGTGATTGCGCTCATCAAAGTTGAAGATGAAACGGAGGCCATCGAAAAGGCAAATGATAGTTTGTTTGGTTTAGGTGCTGCTGTTTGGACCGAAAACTTAAAAAAAGGGGAGGACATTGCCCGAAAAATCGAAGCTGGAGCTGTGTTTGTAAATGGTTTGGTAAAATCCGATCCTCGATTGCCTTTTGGAGGGATAAAAAACTCGGGTTTTGGTCGCGAGTTAGCCAATTACGGGATCAAAGAATTTTGCAACATAAAAAGTGTCTGGATTAGATAATTATTAATTTGCTTCCTTTTCTACCCGATTATGACTATTGACCTACTTTCGTGGTAGTAAAAACCACTACTTTTGGTGATTGTTTACAATTTGAAATAAGCTTTATTTTGAACTAGTCAAAATAGAATGGTTTATGGAGAATGCAAAAGAAATAATTTACGGTCAATCAATTAATGGTAAAGTATACAAGTGCTCAAAGTGTGGCGACATTCATTTCGATTTTAAAAATCTCAGTTTTTCATTTTCAAAAGAAGAATTTCTTCAGTTTAAGAATTATTTTTTAAACTTGGACGAACACTATTGGGCCTCGTTGAACGATTCGATGAATTCAACGAAAAAAATTAGAATACCAATAAATCATAAAAATCTTCTGTTAAGTTTTTCAAGCGATGAAATTAAAGAAATAAAGGAGCTATTTGCATTCAATACGATGCAGGATTTCAATTTGCCATTTGTTAAAAACCGAACAGTTATTTCAAACCTTTGTTATAATTAAAGAATACATAAATTAAATTCGATATGGGAGAGAAGAATTTCTTTGTTGAGGGAGCATGGAAAAAAGCGGTTAATGTCCGCGATTTTGTGTCACTAAATGTGAAACCTTACGAGGGCGATCATCAGTTTTTATCTGGACCAACAGATAATACGAAAGCATTGTGGGAACAATGTAAAGTCGCATTGAAGGAAGAACGTGAGCGTAATGGTTTGCGAAATGTTGATGTGGAAACTGTTTCAATGGTTAATTCATTTGCAGCTGGTTATATCGACAAAGACAAAGAGGTAATTGTGGGTTTACAAACCGACGAATTGCTTAAACGTGCCATGAAGCCTTATGGTGGTTATAAAGTGGTGCAAAAGGCTTTGTACGAACATGGCTTAAAACCATCCGATAAGGTGGACAATGCATTTGCCAACTACGTGAAAACGCACAACGATGGCGTTTTTGATGCTTACACAAGCGAAATTAGAAAATTCAGATCGTTAGGATTTCTTACCGGATTGCCCGATAATTATGCCCGTGGCCGAATTATTGGCGATTACCGTCGTGTGGCGCTTTATGGAATTAATTTTTTGATTGAAGCCAAAAAGAAAGACTTAGAAGGAATTACTGGTCCAATGACCGATGCAACTATTCGTTTACGAGAAGAAGTTGCCGAACAAATCAAAGCATTGAACGAAATGATCGGGATGGGGAAACGCTACGATCTTGATCTTTCGCGTCCGGCTGAAAACGGTCGTGAGGCTGTTCAATGGACCTACATGGCTTACCTTGCGGCGGTTAAAGAGCAAGACGGAGCTGCCATGTCTTTAGGAAGTGTTTCTTCATTTTTAGATATCTATATTCAAAAAGATCTTGAAAGCGGTGCAATTACCGAAGTTGAAGCCCAAGAATACATCGACCAATTTGTGATGAAGTTGCGTATGGTGCGTCATTTGCGCATGGAAGCTTATGAGCAAATCTTTGCCGGCGACCCTACTTGGGTTACCGAATCGATTGGGGGCATGTTGTTCGATGGAAGAACCAAAGTTACCAAAACAGCTTTCCGCTTTTTGAATACCCTATACAATTTAGGCCCATCGCCCGAGCCAAATATTACCGTGCTTTGGTCGAATATGTTGCCGAAAGGATTTAAAGAATTCTGTGCGAAAGTTTCGATCGATACCTCGTCAATTCAATACGAGAACGACGACTTGATGAGAAACAGCTGTAGTTCCGACGATTATGGAATTGCTTGTTGTGTTTCGTTTCAAGAATTAGGAAAGCACATTCAGTTTTTCGGGGCACGTACCAATTTGGCTAAAACTTTATTGCTAGCCATCAACAAGGGGCAGTGCGAAATGACCGGAACTCAAATGATCGATGGAATTCCATATTTGGAAGAAGAGTACCTCGATTATGATAAAGTAATTGCCAATTTCAAGCTAGCCATGAAAGAAGTGGCACGTGTGTACAACGAATCGATGAACATCATTCACTACATGCACGATAAATACTATTACGAAAAGGCTCAAATGGCGCTGATTGATACCAATCCAAGAATTAACTTGGCCTATGGTATTGCCGGATTATCGATTGTTGCCGATTCGCTTTCAGCAATTAAGCATGCCAAAGTGAAACCAATTCGTAATGAAGATGGTTTAACAGTTGATTTCCAAATTGCAGGAGATTATCCAAAATACGGAAACGACGATGATCGTGTTGATTTTATTGCGCGCGATGTAGTTGCTCATTTTAGCAAGGAATTACAAACCCTTCCGGTTTATAAAAATGCAAATCCAACGCTTTCGGTTTTAACCATTACCTCGAATGTGGTTTATGGTAAGAAAACAGGAGCTACCCCCGACGGTCGTGAAAAAGGGGTTGCCTTTGCACCCGGTGCCAATCCGATGCACGGGCGCGATACCCACGGTGCGATTGCATCATTAAATTCGGTGGCTAAAATTGATTACCGCGATTCAATGGATGGAATTTCAAATACTTTCTCGATTGTACCAAAATCGTTAGGGCCAACTGAAGCTTCTCAAATCGGAAATTTAGTAACCATGCTCGATGGCTATTTCAGTAAAAATGCACAACACTTAAATGTGAATGTGCTCGACCGAGAATTATTGAAAGATGCAATGGATCATCCTGAAAACTATCCTCAGCTTACAATTCGCGTGTCGGGTTATGCTGTTAATTTTGTACGCTTATCGCGCGAGCAGCAAGAGGAAGTTTTAACCCGATCGTTCCATCAAAATTTATAATACAAGAGTTTGCTAAACAATTTGTGCTTACAAACCTTTTTTAGTTAAGGTTTGTAAGCTTTTTTTGTGGCCTTTAAAAACAACGCTTTATGGAAGATAAAAAATTTAAGGTGCACTCAATTGAATCGTTTGGCACACACGATGGCCCCGGAATTCGAATGGTGGTATTTTTACAGGGATGCAATCTGAAATGTTTGTATTGCCAAAATCCAGACACCATTACTGGAAAAGGAGGCGAAGTGATTTCGATGTCGGAATTGTTAGAACGTGCACTGAAAATGAAAAATTATTTTTCAAATGGAGGAGGTGTTACCATTTCGGGGGGAGAACCTCTGTTGCAAAGCGAAGCTTTAATCCCGCTACTTGAAAAATTAAAGGCGCACGATATTCATACCAATATCGATACCAATGCAACCATTAAGAATCCCTTTGCAAAGCAAATAATTACGAGTTTGGCCGATTTGGTGATGTTTGATATGAAAGGCAGTGAAGCGGCTCATTTTAAAAACATGACCGGAGTTGACCGCTTTAAAATTGCCCTAGAAAACATCGAGCTGCGAGAGCAATCAGGAAAATCCTTCTGGATTCGGTATGTGCTCGTTCCGGGATATACCAACCACGAGGAACACCTGCATTGGTTGGGAAAAACTTTTCAATCGTATCGTCAGCTCGAAAAATTAGAAGTATTACCATTTCACCAAATGGGAATTCATAAATGGGAGGCAATCAACGAAACTTATCGGTTGAAACATGTGGAGGCTCCTTCAAAAAGTGAGTTAGATAATGTAAAAACCATTTTATCTCAATATTTTAGTGATAAAGTATTGTGTATAAAAACATAACCAACCAAAATTATGAGTTTAAATAGTCCATCAAAAATAATTGAAATTGCCGGTGAAATGGCAATCGAAAAAGATTCGTATAGTGTAAAAAAGATTCTCACCTTAGCATTTCTAGCCGGAGCTTATATTTCGTTTGGCGGCTTGCTGTCGATAATTGTGGGCGGAGGAATGCCCGGAATTGCTGCTGAAAATCCAGGCTTAGCGAAATTAATGTTTGGGGCCGCTTTCCCGGTTGGACTCATGATGGTGGTAATGGCAGGTGCCGAACTTTTTACGGGAAACAATGCCTATTTTATGCCTAATGTTTTAAGTGGTAAACAACGATGGACTGCTCCATTATGCAATTGGGGCTTGGTATACTTTGGTAATTTAGTTGGCGCTTTGGTAGTTGCTTATTTCTTAACCCACTTAACCGATTTAGTCGCGCAACAACCCTGGGATGACTTTGTACAAAAAATTGCAGTTTCAAAAACCTCCAACCCATTTTATAAAACTTTTCTAAAAGGAATTGGCGCCAATTGGCTGGTTTGTTTGGCTTTGTGGATGGGCATGTCGGCGCAACATACCAGTGGTAAAATATTGGGTATTTGGTGGCCGGTAATGACTTTCGTAGCCTTGGGGTATGAACACTCTATTGCCAATATGTTTTTCATTCCCTTAGCAATGTTCGAAGGTGCCGATATCACAATCAAACAATTTGTTGTTGCGAACTTAATTCCTGCAACTTTAGGAAATATTGTAGGGGGTGGTTTCTTTGTGGGCACGCTTTATTGGTTTGCTTACCGCAAAAAATAAGACTAAAAAGTATTAAGAGCCATCTCGAAAGCGCTTGGAGTTAGCTCTACTTCATTTAGAACTAACTCCAAACTGTTTTGCACTTGCTCTGAAACCCTATTGTTTTACGAGTTCCATCTCGTCGATCAAATAGCCGGCACCGGCAAATTTATCAATCAGAAATAACATGTAGCGCATATCGAGCGCGATGTTGCGGCATTTCGCCGGATCGAACATAATATCGCTCATGGTTCCTTCCCAACAACGGTCGAAATTAATTCCAATTAAATTTCCATCGGCATCAATAACGGGGCTACCCGAGTTTCCTCCGGTGGTGTGATTGGAGGCGATGAAACATACGGGCATGGTTCCATCGGCGTTGGCATAGTCGCCAAAATCTTTTTTATAATATAGTTCTCTCAACTTTTCGGGCATGGTATAATCATAAGTTCCGGTGGCCACTTTCTCGATAATTCCGTCCAAGGTAGAACTATAGTGATAGTAAACAGCGTCTTTGGCTTCGTAGCCTTTAACATTTCCATAAGCCACACGTAAGGTTAAATTGGCATCGGGATAAATGTTGTGCTCGTTTTGCTCTAACAAGGCTGCCATGTATAATTTATAAATTGAGTCTTTTTTATTTCTAAGCGGGGCAAAAGCTGCACTAACATTTGCGTAGTATGCTTGTTCAATTGCACCGAATAGTTCGAATAGTTGGTCTTTGGCAACCTTCTTTTCAAATTGCTTGCCACTTGTATCGTTGATGCTTTTGATTAATGCTTCCCGATCACTTAATATTGATTTTTGGTAGAGCTTCTCTAATTTTTTATCGGCCTTTTTATGTTTCATCAAATCAATCAACGATTGGGGTAGGTATTGATCCGGAACATCGTTATAGTATTTCTTTAATAAAGCAAGGGTAACTTCACCGTCGATCGTTTTGTTGTAATCGTCGAAGGTTTCTTGGATAAAGCTGATGGTTGATTCAACATTTTGGCGTTGACGTTTACTTTTTAAAGTTCGATATATTGGAAAAAGATCACCGCCACGATAAATACATTCAACATAGTAGTCGTAGGCATTCTGAAGGGGTTCAATTTGGGTGTAAAGGGCATCAAAACCAGAAAATAGATTGCCGTATTTTGCTGCTCGATCTGCATCGGATTGCACCCAATTCATGAATTCTTTTTCTTCTTCTTTTTTGGTTTCAACGGCATTTAACCGTTCTAAACCTTTGATTTCGCCTTGCCATTTTTTCCAAGCATTGCTTGTGGTGGCATACTTGGCGGCATACTTAATGAAATCTTCCTCGCTTGCTTTCATGGCTTTATCAAGAATATATAATTTGATATCGCGTATCGAAATTCGGTTCGGATCTCTTTGGTGCATGGTCATATCAACTTCGGCCGAATATAGGTACGACATGGTGGTGCCCGGATAACCAAATACCATGGTAAAATCGTTTTCTTCAATACCACTTATGTCGATGGGTAAAAAGTGCTTTGGTTGATAAGGTACATTATCGGGAGCATATTCAGCAGGTTCGTTGTTTTTATTTGCATAGATGCGATACATCGAAAAATCGCCGGTATGGCGAGGCCACATCCAATTATCGGTGTCTTTCCCGAATTTTCCGATGCTCGAAGGTGGAGCACCTACTAAGCGAACATCTTTAAAAGTTTCGGTAACAAATAGAAAGTACTGATTCTCTTGAAAAAACGGTTTGATCGAGACATCTTGGAAATCTTCCTTTTCGTAATTCGAAGTAATGGAATCGATGTTGGCCGCTACTTTCCTTTTTATTTCTGCAATACTTTTTAAGTCAGAAGTTCCGGATAATACTTTGTGGGTAACATCTTCGATACGAACTAAAAAGGTTACTTTTTGTCCGGGAGTTACCAATTCTTCATCGGGGCTCATGGCCCAATAACCATCTTTTAAAATGTTTCGGTCTAAACTACTGTGCGACTGTATATCGCTGAAAGCACAATGATGGTTGGTAATTAACAAGCCGTTTGGCGAAATTAATTCTCCGGTACATCCTGTACCAAACAACACAATGGCATCTTTTAAACTGGCATTGTTTACGTCGTAAACATCATTGGCATTTAGCTTGAAACCCATTGCTTGCATCTCGGCAATGTTTTTATTTAAAAGCAAGGGAATCCACATTCCCTCTTTGGCCGATAAGCTTAACGAAATAAAGAGGGTAATAAAAAATAGGCTTAAAAATCTCATTCTTGTATAATTTGTCGTGTATTACAAAATTAGTTTAATTTCAATAGTTAATGAGTCAACTGTTGTTTTATAGGATTACAACTTTCGATTATAAAGCTTTACAATTAAAAATTGTTCATCTTTTTAAACCAATACTTCATTCCAAGAAAATTAGTTTGTACAATGCTTTGATGCTTTGCATTTGGGGAATGTATTTTCGCTTTTGATATGAAATAAGTTGAAATGATTGATTTTACTTTTTGGCAATCGAATCAAAGTATTATTTTTAGTGATTGATTTCCACCTATAAAAATAACAAACCTATCATTATGAAAAAGAATATATTCCTTTGTGCACTACTTTCAGTGCTTAGTGTTGTCAATTTATTTGCCCAAGTAAACATCAATTCGCTCACCGTTTGCGACATTGAAAATCCTGTTGGAGTTGAATCAAATCCATATTTCGGATGGAAGATTGATTCGGATATTAGCAATCTCAAACAAATGGGCTATGTTATTTATATTTCCAGCGATTCTTTAAGGTTGACAAATAACGATCCTGAAATTGTGGTTATTGATACGATTAGTAGTCAGAACTACAATTATATTGGCAACGTAAATCTAAAACCGGCTACAAAGTATTTTTGGAAAGTAAAACTCAAATTGAGTAATGGAAGTGAAGTTCGTTCTTCAATTTCAACTTTTGCAACCGGTTTATTTTCGAATGATGACTGGGCAAGAGCAAAGTGGATCAAAAAAGATTATCGTAAACGCGAGGATTATACTTTCTTCAGAAAAGACTTTAATATTGGATCGAAAGAACTTATTAGAGCAAGTGTTTATGTTACTGCAGTACACGATTATGAGCTTTATTTAAATGGTAAACTTGTAGGAAAAGGCCCGGGCTACCATTATCCACAATATCAATACTACAATAGTTTTGATGTAACTAGCTTAATGCAAGCCAATAAAAATGTGTTCGCTTGTCAAACACACTGGTATGGCGGAGGACAAGGGAGACCAACCAGTGAGCGTGGATTTTTATTAAAAGCCATACTGGAATATGCCGACGGATCAATCGAAACAATCAGAACCAATGAAAGCTGGAAACAAACTGAGAATACATATTTTATTACCGAACAGCCTCGTAGAAATGGAGAAGGTATTGGATTTATCGACTATATCGATTCTAGGAACAGAATTGCAAATTGGAACAAAATTGATTTTGATGATTCTTCGTGGGAGTATGTACAAGTAGTTGGTAATCATCCGGTGAAACCTTGGACCGGAATTTTACAAAGCAATTTAAATGTGATTGAGGAAGAAGAAATTACACCCGCTTCGGTAAGTGAAATTGGCGACGGACAATACTTGATTGATTTGGGGAAAGTATATGCAGGGATGCCAAAAATTACTTTCGATGGAGGAAATGCAGGCGATATTGTAAATATACAAGGTGGATTTACCTTGGATGGAAATACCATAAATCAGGCAACCAATCAACGCACCAAAATGGGGTATACTTTTGTGCTGAATGGCAAAGAGGCCGTATTCGAGCCTTTTGTTTACTTGGGGATGCGTTATATCCAAGTTGATAATTCTCCGTGTGAATTAAACCTCGAAAATGTAAAATTCATTACCCGTCATAAGGCAATGGATTATTCGCTATCTTCTTTTACTTCTTCTAACGATATGTTGAACGAAGTTTGGGAATTGATGAAACATACCATCGTGGAAGGATCTCAAGAAAGTTTTGTGGATACTCCTACACGCGAAAAAGGCGGATTTCTTGGTGATTCATGGTCGATTGGAGCATCGGCTATGGCTGCTTTGGGAGAACGAACTTTAAACCTAAAGGCCCTTAAAGAATTTATAACTTCGCAAGATCAATATTGGCCCGATGGCCGTATGAACGCAGTTTATCCAAACGTTGATGGAGCGCGCGATATTCCAGATTATACACAAATGTTTTTATTCTGGGTTTGGGATTATTATATGCAAACCGGCGATGAAACTTTCTTGAGAACATATTATCCACAAATTAAAAAGGTGGCTGAATATGTAAATGATTATACCAATGAATCTACTGGTTTAATTCATGATTTAAAAGGAGGTGGCGGTGCCTACATCTACGGAATTATCGACTGGCCTCAAACAATGCGTTATGGTTACGATGCCGAAACATCAACGCGCACAATAATGGATTGTTATGCCTATTATGATTTCGAAATCATGTCGAATATTGCAGAAATTCTTGATAAGAAGGACGATCAAGAAAAATATGCCCAACTGGCTGATGCTATTTTGGTTCAAATCAATAAATTGCTCATCAATGACCAAGGCGTTTACATTGATGGATTGTATGCCGATGCAAAGCCAAGTACCCATGCTTCGCAGCATGCCAATATGCTTCCCTTGGCTTTAAATATTGTTCCCGATGAAAATAAATCGGTCGTAACCGAATTGGTGAAATCAAAAGAAATGAGTGTTGGAATGGTAACTTTACGTTGGTTGCCCGAAGCCATTGGTCAGGCCAACGAAGGTGAACACTTAATTGAATTATATACCAATACCGAATGGGATGGCTGGGCAAACTGCATCAGTCAGGGTGCAACTACTACTTGGGAGTCGTGGGATGCTATTGAAGAAGGACAAAGCTTGTCGCACCCTTGGGGAGCAGTTGGAGTAATTGGTATTCAGCAATATATTTTAGGCGTAAAACCATTGCGTCCTCAATTCAAAACTTTCCAGATTAAACCATTGTGGTTTGGCGAAAAATTACAAGAAGCAAAAGGTACCATCCCAACCGATCGAGGTGCAATCGACATTGAATGGCAAACCGATTCTGAGGCATATGCTATCAATATCAAAATTCCGGTGAATACCACTGCGAAAGTTTATCTTCCTGCAGCAGCCTCTAAAAGCAAATCGGTTACCGTAAATTTAAGCACCAAAGAATATAAAATTGAAGACGAGTTTATCTACTTAGGTGAATTTGGATCGGGCGAATATTCAATTGTTCGAAGTTGGTAATTAAATTCCAATTAGGTAGTTGGCATCTGATTGCAAAAAAAGCATTAATAAAATGATCAATAGAAAAATGATTTCTGACCATTTTAAGAGTTGAAGGGTTTGTTTAAGGTCTGAATTGGTGAAGGATCGTTTCCGATTACCAATTTCAGGCTTTACCACTACTTTACCAAAATAGTTGTGGGCACCGCCAAAGGTTACATTTAATGCACCGGCAAGTGCTGCTTCGGGATAACCGGCATTAGGGCTGCTATGTGCTTTTCCATATTTAAAGATAAACTGAAATGCACGTTTTTTCCCACTCACAATTGCCATCAATAGTGCGGTGATTCTAGCAGGAATAAGATTAAATAGGTCGTCGGTTTTGGCAGCTACTCTCCCAAATTCGATGAATTTATCATTTTTATAGCCGATCATCGAGTCGAGCGTATTTACCATTTTATAAGCCATCATTCCGGGAACGCCGGCAATTAGTAACCAAAATAGTGGTGCGATAACGCCATCGCTCAGGTTTTCGGCTAAAGTTTCTAAAGTGGCCGCTTTTATTTCTTGTTCCGAGAGCGAATTGGTGTCGCGACCCACAATTTTACTAACTTGTTGTCGGCCCGCAATCAGGTCTTTTTCTAAGGCTTTAAAAACGGCTTCTCCTTCTTTTGCGAGTGTCGTTCCGGCAAGTCCATAGAATATGAAAATGGCTTCGATGATCATTCCTAGCCAACTCGAAATCTGAAAACTTAAGTAGATAAGTAAGACGAAAACAACAAAAGTAATTGCAGTGAGTGTAAGTGATAGAAAGGCTCCTTTTGCAATTTTGAATTTGCCTTTGTTTAATTTCTTCGTGAAAAAGGAAATTGATTTTCCAAAAGCAACAATTGGGTGAGGCAACCAGATAGGATCGCCCAATAATTTGTCGGCAAAAAACCCTAAAACAATGGCAAAAATATGTACATAAACTATCTCCATTGTTGAAGCGCTTCAATGAGTTGATTATTTTCTTTCTTTAATTGCGTTGCCACTCTAATGTGCTGCATCCCCAATCCTCTAAAGTTAGAGGCATCGCGGATTAAAATTCCATGCTTCTTGATTAAGTATTCTTTTAAAACAGACGCATTACAAGGGCATTCTATTAGAAAGAAAGCGCTTGATGATGGAATTACTTTGAAGCCTTTTATTTGATTAATTTCTTGCTGAAATCGTTTGGATTCATTTAACAGTTCCGATTTGTTTAAAGTGCTTGATGCAGGGTTGTAAAAACAATGAAATCCTGCTTCGATGGCCAATTGGTTAATTCTCCAAGGCATTAATTGCTTTTCAATATTTGCTATAATTGCAGGCGAGGCGATCATGTATCCCAGTCGTATTCCGGGAATGGCATATGATTTTGTAAGTGATTTTAGTACAATTAAGTTTTCGAATTTGGCAATGTCGTTCTCCATCGATAGTTTTTCATGAACAAAATCAACGTATGCTTCATCAATAATGAAAATGCTTTTTGGGTGTGCGACGATACTTTTTAAGAGTTTTTTTCTATTTATTATTCCACCACTTGGATTGTTAGGATTACAAATCCATATCAAATCGTATTCATTGAAATTGGTATTCTGAAATTGATCAAATTCTTGATATTCTATGGCATGTCGATGCTGCAAACAGGCATCTTCATATTCTAAAAAGGTGGGCTGAAAAATTAATGATTTACGATTTGAAAACTGCTGTGCAATTAAATAGATTGCTTCAACAGAGCCGTTACAAACTAGAACACTATTCGAGATTAGTGATTTGTGTAGTTCTATTAATCGAGCTAGTTTTTGAGCCATCGGCTCAGGGTAGTGGTTTGCTTTCTGAAGATTTTCTACAAGATGGCTTTTGAGTGAATCGCTGATTCCATAAGGATTGATATTCGAACTGAAATCGAGCGAAATATTGGCATAAAGATGTTGATCGTCTCCGTGTCCGTGAATCATGTTACCGGGTTGTTGGGGCGTTAGTTTTCAGTAAAGTGGAGCAACATTTCACGGTACTCGTTGAAAAGTTTCGATTTCGACATGAATCCTTTGTAAACTCCTTTTTCAGTAACTGGAAGGTTCCATGCATTGGTATTCTTAAATTTGTCCATTACTTCTTCCATGTTGTCTGAAGTTTCGATTGTGATGTCGGGAATACGCATAAATTCACTTACAAACTTGGTGTCGTAAATTTCACGATCGAAAATAAACGGTCGAACATCTTCCATGATTACAATGCCAACCAACTTGTTTTCTTCGTTAATTACAGGGAAGTTGTTTCGTTTCGATTTGGGAACTTCTTTAACAAAATCACCTAAGGACATTTTATCATTCAAAATAACAAATTCTGTTTCGATCAACTTTTTCATATCGAGCATCATCAAAACGTTTTTGTCTTTATTGTGGGTCAATAATTCTCCTTTTTGAGCCAAACGTTTGGTGTAAATGCTATGGCGCTCAAAAATCATGATTGTTAAATAAGCAATGGTCGAAGTTAAAATTAGTGGCAAAATTAAATCGTAGCCACCAGTTACTTCTGCGATAAGGAAAATACCAGTCATTGGTGCATGCATTACTGCTGCCATGGTTCCGCTCATCCCTGCCAATGCAAAATTACTTTCAGGTAATCCTAAGTTGAAAACTACATTTAACGAATGCACCAAAAAGTAACCGGCAAAACTTCCCATTAAAAGGGTGGGTGCAAAAATACCTCCAACACCTCCGGCTCCATTAGTCGAAGCCATTGCAACTACTTTAACCACCATAATCACCAGTAATAAACCTAAAAACAGATAACTGTTGGGGTGAATCGATTCAAATATTGAATGCTCAAAAATTAAATTGCCTTCTCCTTCAAGAATTGTTGTAATTGAATTGTATCCTTCTCCCCAAACTACAGGGAACAGAAAAACCAAAAGGGTTAATACACTTGCGCCAATTAATATTTTGAAAAAGGGAGTCTTTATTTTTTTGTAGAGACCTTCCATTTTTATGGTCATTCGAGTAAAGTAGATCGAAACAAAACCAGTAAAAATTCCTAAAATAATATAGTACCAAATGTTACTTACATCAAATGATTCAGCCAGATTAAAAGTAAGCAATACAGAATCTCCCATCAAGAAGTAAGCAATTACGGTGGCTGTTACAGCCGAAACCATCAATGGGATTAGGGATGCCAAAGTTAGGTCGAGCATTAATACTTCTAGCGTAAAAAGCAAACCTGTTAATGGGGCTTTAAAAATTCCCGCAATGGCGCCCGCTGCGCCACAGCCAATCATTAAGGTAATATTGCGGTACGAAAGGTTAAACATTCTACCTAAATTCGATCCAATTGCAGAACCCGTTAATACAACAGGTGCCTCAGCTCCAACCGATCCACCAAACGAGATGGTCATGGTACTGGCAAACATCGAAGTCCAAGTATTATGTGGTTTCATCAAGGCATCTTTTTTCGATATTGCATACAAAACCCTGGTTACTCCATGACTGATATTGTCTTTTACAACATAGCGCACAAAGAGATAGGTGAGGGTTAAACCGATAATTGGAAACAATATAAAATAGTATTCGCCTTCTTCTAAAATGTTTGTTTTTAAAATATGAATCGAAAAGTGAATGGCATTTTTTAATAATACTGCCGCCAAGCCACTAACGATTCCTACCAGTAAACTTAGAAGAATAATGAAAGTACTTTCTGAAATGTTTTTAACTCTCCAATTATTAAACCGCTGAAGAAGACGCAGTACTGATTTCATTTTGTATAAATACATTACTCCGAGATGCTTTGTTCGAAAAAAATAAAAATAATAGGTTTTTAGGAGATAGTGATCGCAAAAATAGATGAAAATAAAGCAATGTGTTCTAAGAATTGGTTAAAAGTTGCTATTTAGAAATGTTCAATGTAAGATTTGTCATAATTTACCGCATCTCTATTTTTTAAGTTTGCAAAATTGTTGCAACATTCAAAATAAGAAAAGTGAAATAGAACTTGCATTAATTCTATATTAATTTCAGCATTTTCAGTTATTTTCGAGGTGTCTTAAACCGTTGTTTGTCAAAAATCAATTCATGGAATTAGTAAAATATCATCCTAAATTAAGTTTCAAGTACTGTCCTAGTTGTGGTAAAATGGGCAATTTCGATTCTAAGGAATTTGCTTTTAAATGTAATTCTTGTGATTTTCATTTCTTTTTAAATGCATCAGCCGCTGTAACGGCATTGATTTTTAACGAAAAAGGAGAGTTGCTATTTACTCGCAGAGGAATTGAACCTGCCTTTGGAATGTTAGATCTGCCAGGCGGATTTGTTGATCCGGGAGAAAGCATCGAAAATGCAATAGTTCGGGAAGTGAAAGAAGAGCTCGATTTAGAAGTTGATAAAATTGAGTTTTACGCAAGCTTTCCTAATCAATATGTTTATTCTGGTTATGTGGTAAACACAGTTGATAGTGTTTTTAAATGTACAATTAATGATTTTGCACCAATCACCTACCGCGATGATATTAGTGGATATGAATTTCTTAACATCAAAAATGTAAATCAAAAGGAAATTGCATTTAAATCGGTTAAGGCAATTTTAAATCGTTTAATCACTGAATTCAAATAAATAAAATATGAGTATTTCTGTCGTAGAGAATCTAAAAAAACTAAGAGAAGCAATGATGCAAAATGGTATCGATGGCTATTTAATTAATGGTTCCGATCCGCATTTAAGTGAATATATGCCTGAGCATTGGCAATCTCGAGAGTTTATTTCCGGGTTTTCTGGTTCTTATGGTTATCTGGCTTTTACCCAAGAGGAAGCTGTTTTATGGACCGACTCGCGTTATTTTCTTCAGGCTGAAGAGCAGTTGAAAGATACTGGTATTAAAATGCTTAAAGCTCGGTTGCCCGAAAGTATTACTCCCGAAAGTTGGTTGGCTGAACGAATGAAATACGGAGATACAGTTGCTATGGATGCATCTTGTTATCCAATAAGCGAAATCAAATCTTTAGAAAAATTATTGGTTCCCGAGGGAGTGGCAATTAAATACAATGTGGATTTATTGGAGGATATTTGGGACGATCGTCCCGATTTGCCAATGAATGCTTTGAGTGATTATCCAATTGAAAATGCCGGGGTTTCAAGAGTCGACAAAATAAAAATAATCAAGCAAGAGCTCGCAGCTCAAAAGTGCAATGCAACGGTGGTCACTTCTCTCGACGATATTGCATGGACTTTCAATATTCGAGGTTCCGATGTGGAATGTAATCCGGTAGTATTGGCTTATGGTTTAATCACACCCGATAAAGTAACGCTCTTTGTCGATGCAGTAAAACTGGACGACGAAATTCAACAAAACATAATTGCCGATGGTATAGAAATTCAAAACTACGATCAGTTTTACGAGGTTTTAAAATCCTTGAAGAATTTAGAGATTCTGATTGATCAGGTTCGCACCAACGCATTGATTGAGCAGTTGCTTCGAGATAACAATCAATTAAGCTATGGAGTTTCTGTTCCTAATCTATTGAAAGCAACAAAAAATAGTACCGAAGTCAAGGGGTTTCGTCAAGCGATGTTATCCGACGGATTGGCCTTACTTGATTTTCAACTTTGGTTAGAAAAGGAACTTGATAAAAGAGATGTTTCTGAATTTGAAATTGCCGAAAAGCTCGAATATTTCAGAAGCAAACAAAAAGGATATATTGGGATTAGTTTCTTCCCAATTGTGGGGTATAAAGATCATGGTGCAATTGTGCATTTTCATGTAACACCCGAAAGTGCCAACATGGTTTCGAAAGATGGCGTGCTGCTTTTCGATTCAGGAGGTCAATACGAAATGGGAACAACGGATATTACGCGCACTATCCGTTTAGGAACGGTTTCAAAGCAAACAAAGATCGATTTCACTTTGGTTCTAAAAGGAATGATTGCTTTATCTAAAGTGAAATTCATGAAAGGTGCGGTGGGGTGTCATCTCGATATATTGGCACGTCATGCTTTGTGGCAAAAAGGTTTAAACTACGGACACGGAACAGGCCATGGAGTTGGAGCACGTTTGAATGTACACGAAGGCCCAATGGCTATTCGTCAGGATTTACTTGATGTGTTAATTCAACCCGGAATGGTACTATCGAATGAGCCCGGATTGTATCGAGAAAATGAATATGGAATTCGAACCGAGAATATCATACTGTGTGTTGAACAAGAAACTACCGAGTTTGGCACCTTTTACGGCTTCGAGTCGCTTACGCTTTACCCAATCGATACAACACTAATCGATATTGATCTGTTAGCGGATGAAGAAATTGATTGGATCAACGATTATCATCAATTGGTAAAAGTTAAATTAGGTGTTTTGGCTACAGCAGAACAGTTCGAATTGTTAGATCGTTTAACACAGGCAATTAGTAAATGATGGAAATTTCAATTGAATCTGAAATCAAATCAAAAGTGCCACAAGTTCAGTTGGGTGTTGTTCAGTTTAAAGCTGAAAATACTCAATTGAATGAAGTGTTATGGAATGAGATTAGTTCACTCCAGCATCAACTTCAAACAGAAATGGAAGTTGCTCAAATTAGTCAGCTTCCTGCCATTCAAAATGGTCGAAAGGCATATAAAGCTTTGGGTAAAGATCCGGCTCGCTATCGTTTGTCGGCCGAGGCTTTAATGCGTCGTACTTTAAAAGGTATAAACTTGTACCAAATTAATACCATGGTCGATTTCATTAATTACCTCTCCTTAAAAACAGGAATGTCCATTGGAGGATATGACGAATCCAATATCGATGGTAAGATGTTTTTGTCGATCGGGAAAAATGATGATGATTATAATGCAGTAGGACGTGGTAAATTGAATATCGAAAATTTGCCTGTCTTGCGCGATGAAATTGGAGCTTTCGGATCTCCAACCAGCGATTCTGTGCGTACCTCTATTAGTATCGATTCCAATTTTTTTGTTTTGGTATTCTTCGATTTTCAAGGACAAAGTGATTTGGCTTCAATTCTGAAGCAGATTTTAGTAGAAGCCAAACAATTTTTCACCTTATCTGAAAGTAAAATTGCAATTATCCAATAATCGATTTTATTTTTACATACTTATTAAGAAATAGGTGATCCGATTTCCAGAAATAAAACTCCCAAGCTTGAAAATTTTATAAGGTCATGAGTTTCAACCTCTTTTTTCGAAAAAAAACTTTCACAATACTTTTTTTCTTGCTTAAAATTTGTACTTTTGCCAACCGTTTCTAGGAGTATTCTGTCCGGTCGTGACTTAATCTCTTGAAAATGTGAGGATTCCATTTATTTGGAAAGTAGAAAATAAAACAAACAATTAATTTTAAATATTAACGGATAATGCCTACAATTCAACAATTAGTTAGAAAAGGACGGACTGTTTCAGTGGAAAAGAGTAAATCTCGTGCACTAGATTCATGTCCTCAGCGACGAGGTGTTTGTGTACGCGTTTACACTACAACTCCTAAAAAACCAAACTCAGCAATGCGTAAAGTTGCAAGGGTAAGGTTAACTAATATGAAGGAAGTGAATGCATACATTCCAGGTGAAGGTCACAACTTACAAGAGCACTCAATTGTATTGGTGCGTGGAGGTCGTGTGAAAGATTTACCGGGTGTACGTTACCACATCGTTCGCGGAGCCTTGGATACTGCTGGTGTTGAAGGACGAACACAGCGCCGTTCTAAATACGGAACAAAACGTCCTAAGAAGAAGTAAGAGTGTTGAATCGTTATTTAGAGGTGTGGTTTGGTTGAGTAAATGATTCCGTAGGAAGAACTGAAGACAAATACTTGAGCAGCCGATTTGAATAACACAATCTTTAAAAAAGAATGAGAAAGTCGAAACCAAAGAAGAGGGTCATCTTACCAGATCCTAGGTTTAACGATGTTTTGGTAACTCGTTTCGTAAACGACCTTATGGTCGATGGTAAAAAAACTACAGCTTATAGCGTTTTCTATGAAGCAATGGATATTGTTTCAAGCAAAATGAAAAACGAAGAGCTATCTGCACTTGAGATTTGGAAAAAATCTTTGGAGAATATTACTCCAGCAGTTGAGGTGAAAAGTCGCCGTGTTGGAGGTGCTACATTCCAAGTTCCAATGGAAATCCGTCCGGAACGTAAAGTGTCAATCTCTATTAAAAATATGATTCTATTCGCACGCAAGCGCGCAGGTCGTTCTATGGGTGAAAAGTTAGCTGCCGAAATTCAGGCTGGTTTTAACGAAGAAGGCGGAGCATATAAGAAGAAAGAAGAAATCCATCGTATGGCTGATGCAAACCGTGCATTTGCCCATTTCCGTTTCTAATTTTTAGGGAAATATTAGATCAGAGAAAAATGGCTAAACAAGATTTAAGAAATACTAGAAATATCGGCATCATGGCTCACATCGATGCTGGTAAAACAACAACTACTGAGCGCATCCTTTACTATACAGGGTTGACTCACCGTATTGGTGAAGTGCACGATGGTGCAGCAACTATGGACTGGATGGAGCAAGAGCAAGAGCGTGGTATTACTATTACCTCTGCTGCAACAACTACTAACTGGAATTACAATGATGAGGCTCACAAGATCAACATTATTGATACTCCGGGACACGTTGACTTTACCGTTGAGGTAGAGCGTTCATTACGTGTTTTAGATGGTGCTGTTGCATTGTTTTGTGCTGTTGGTGGTGTTGAAGCACAGTCTGAGACAGTGTGGCGTCAGGCTGAAAAGTATGGCGTACCTCGTATTGCTTTTGTAAATAAAATGGATCGTCAAGGTGCCGATTTCTTCAATGTATTTAACGACATTAAAGAAAAATTAGGTGCTAACCCAATGCCTATTCAGTTACCAATCGGTGCTGAAGAAACATTTGTTGGTGTTGTCGACCTAATTAGAATGAAAGCAATTGTATGGAGTGAAGAAGATAGCGGCTTAACTTCAACTATTCAGGATATTCCTGAAGATTTAGTTGATATGGCTAACGAATGGCGCGAAAAATTAGTGGAAGCTTGTGCTGAGCAAGACGAAGCTTTAATGGAACGTTTCTTCGATGATCCAGATTCAATCACTGAAGAAGATATGCTAGACGTAATTCGCAAAGCAACTATCGCAGGTGATATTATTCCAATGATGTGTGGTTCTGCATTCAAAAACAAAGGAGTTCAACGTTTGTTAGATGCTGTTTGTCAGTTCTTGCCAAACCCACTTGATATTGGTACAATTAAAGGCCGTGATATCGATGACGAGGAAGAAGTTATTGAGCGCAAGCCAGATGCTGATGAGCCAACTGCTGCATTAGCATTTAAAATTGCAACCGACCCATTTGTTGGTCGTTTAACTTTCGTTCGCGTTTACTCAGGTAAACTTGAGTCGGGTGGTACCTATTACAACCCACGTACTCGTAAAAAAGAACGTATTTCTCGTATCTACCAAATGCATTCAAATAAACAACAACCGAGAGACGTAATCGAGGCTGGTGATATTTGTGCAGTAGTTGGATTAAAAGATACACGTACTGGTGATACATTGAGTGATGTAAAACAGCCAATCGTAATGGAGTCGATGACTTTCCCAGAACCAGTAATTGGTATTGCGGTTGAGCCTAAAACTCAAAAAGATTTAGATAAACTAGGAATGGGATTAGCGAAACTAGCTGAAGAAGATCCAACATTCCAAGTAAATACCGATCATGATACAGGTCAAACTGTAATTCGTGGTATGGGTGAGCTTCACTTAGATATTATTGTTGACCGTTTGAAACGTGAATTTAAAGTTGAGTGTAATCAAGGTAAACCACAAGTTGCTTACAAAGAAGCAATCAAAGGTTCTGTTCAATTACGCGAAACTTTCAAAAAGCAAACTGGTGGTCGTGGTAAGTTTGCCGATATTATTGTAAAAGTTGAAGCTGCTGAAGAAGGCAAAGAAGGATTAGAATTTTTAGACCTTGTAAAAGGTGGTAATATTCCTCGTGAATACATTCCTTCGGTTGAAAAAGGTTTTAAAGATGCCATGTCAAACGGACCTTTAGCAGGATTCCCTGTTGAGTCGTTGAAAGTATCTTTATTAGATGGATCTTTCCACCCTGTCGATTCAGATCAATTATCATTCGAGGTTTGTGCTCGTCAAGCATTTAAAAGTGCTGCATCGAAAGCAAAACCAATTCTTTTGGAACCTATCATGAAAGTGGAAGTTACAACTCCAGAAGAATACATGGGTGATATCATTTCAGACCTAAACCGTCGTCGCGGTCAGGTTGAAGGAATGGACGAAAAAAGAGGTGCTCGAGTATTAAGTGCAAAAGTACCACTAGCAGAACAATTTGGTTATGTAACTGTATTGCGTACCCTTTCTTCAGGTCGTGCAACTTCTTCAATGGAGTTCTCACACTTCGAAGAAGTACCACGTAACATTGCAGAAGAAGTATTAGCCGAAGCAAAAGGTCGTGTAGATCTACTGTAATTGTTCTAAATCCATTTTTTGAAAAAATTAACGGTGTTTTTTATTAGCGAATGACTCTTAATGAAAAGCACAAACAAATAAAAGTATTTATGTTTACCTAAGTCCTCCACGTGAGGATTTAGGTGACTTTATAAACTAGACAAGAATGAGTCAAAAAATTAGAATTAAGCTGAAATCTTACGATCACAACTTAGTTGACAAGTCAGCTGAGAAGATTGTAAAAACTGTAAAAACTACAGGTGCTGTAGTTAGTGGTCCTATTCCACTTCCAACACACAAACGTATTTTTACTGTACTACGTTCTACTTTCGTGAACAAAAAAGCTCGCGAACAGTACGAATTGAGTTCTTACAAACGTTTGATCGATATTTACAGCTCAACAGCTAAAACTATCGACGCACTAATGAAACTTGAATTACCAAGTGGCGTTGAAGTTGAAATTAAAGTTTGATAATTTAAAAGAGTAAAAAATGCCAGGATTAATTGGAAGGAAAATCGGAATGACATCCGTATTCAGTGTTGAGGGGAAAAATGTCCCATGCACTGTTATTGAAGCTGGTCCATGTGTGGTTACTCAGGTGAAAACCGAAGAAACCGATGGTTACTCTGCAGTGCAAATTGGTTATGCCGATAAAAAGGATAAACATAGCACTAAAGCAGCAGTTGGCCACTTTAAAAAGGCAGGAACAGCTCCAAAGAAAAAGGTTATCGAGGTAGATGCTTTTGATGAAAGCGTTGAACTTGGACAGGCTCTTACTGTAGAAATTTTTAACGAAGCACCATTCGTTGATGTAACTGGTACCACAAAAGGTAAAGGTTTTCAAGGGGTAGTGAAACGTCATAATTTCCGCGGTGTGAATGATGCAACTCACGGACAGCACAACCGTTTACGTGCTCCAGGTTCGTTAGGAGCGTCATCTTACCCATCAAGAGTATTTAAAGGCATGCGTATGGCAGGCCGCGATGGTGGTAATACAGTAACTGTTGAAAACCTACAAGTGTTGAAGGTAATCCCAGAAAGCAACTTGTTAGTAGTTAAAGGTTCTATACCAGGATCAAAAGGTTCATATGTAATTATTTGGAAGTAATGGAATTAAAAGTATTAGATATCCAAGGAAAAGAAACCGGAAAAGCTGTTCAATTAAGCGAACAAATTTTCGGTATTGAGCCCAATGACCATGCCATCTATCTTGATGTAAAACAATATTTGGCGAATCAGCGTCAAGGGACTCACAAGTCGAAAGAACGTGCCGAGATTTCAGGAAGTACCCGCAAAATCAAAAAGCAAAAAGGTACTGGTACTGCTCGTGCAGGTAGCATAAAGTCTCCTGTATTTCGCGGTGGAGGTCGTGTATTCGGTCCTCGTCCACGTAATTACGGATTCAAGTTGAACAAAAAAGTTAAACAACTTGCACGTAAATCGGCCTTAACGTATAAAGCAAACGATAACGGAATCATCATCGTTGAAGATTTTTCTTTTGAAGCACCAAAAACGAAAGAATTTGTTGCAATTCAGAATAGTCTGAAAGTTAGTGATAAAAAGTCGTTATTTGTTGTCGCAGAAGCAAATAAAAATGTATATTTGTCGTCGCGAAATTTACAAGGCGTAAAAGTTGTAACTGGCAATGAAATAACAACTTACGATATTCTTAATGCAAGTTCGCTTATTATATGCGAAGGATCATTAGAGAAGATCGAAGGTGTGTTTAACAATTAAAAAGTGAAAAATGGACATAATTATTAAACCATTAGTTACCGAAAAAATGACGGAGCAGTCGGAAAAGCTGAACCGTTTTGGATTCGTTGTAGACCGCCGTGCCAGTAAAGACGAAATAAAGAAGGCAGTAGAAAAATTGTATGATGTAGAGGTAACTTCTGTAAACACAATGGTTTACGGTGGAAAAACTAAATCTCGTTATACAAAATCTGGCGTTCAAAAAGGAAAAACCAAAGGATTCAAAAAAGCTTTGATCACTTTGGCAGAAGGACAATCAATTGATTTCTATAGCAATATTTAATAAAATATGGCAGTACGTAAATTAAAACCTGTAACACCTGGACAAAGGCACAAGATAATTGGCGCCTTTGATACCATTACAGAGTCAACACCTGAAAAGTCATTGTTGGAGCCCATAAAGCGCACCGGTGGTCGTAATAACCAAGGTCGCATGACAATGAGGTATATAGGTGGAGGGCACAAACGGAAATACCGTATTATCGACTTCAAACGCGATAAAGAAGGTATTGAAGCTACAGTAGTATCTATTCAGTACGATCCAAACCGCAGTGCACGCATTGCATTATTGGAATACCCTGATGGAGAAAAACGTTACATGCTTGCACCAAATGGATTGCAAGCTGGACAAACTGTCGTTTCAGGTGAAGATGCTGCACCTGAAATTGGAAACGCTTTACCGTTAGCCAAAATTCCACTAGGTACCCTTGTACACAACATTGAGCTTCATCCTGGTCAAGGAGGTGTCATGGCTCGAAGTGCCGGAACCTATGCTCAACTCCTATCAAGAGAAGGTAAGTATGCAATTGTAAAGTTGCCTTCAGGAGAAACACGCATGGTACTCACCACCTGCAAAGCAACTGTAGGTACTGTTGGAAACACCGAACATTTACTTGAACGCTCTGGTAAGGCTGGTCGTTCTCGTTGGTTAGGTCGTCGCCCACGCGTTCGTGGTGTAGCTATGAACCCTGTCGATCACCCAATGGGTGGTGGTGAAGGACGTTCATCAGGCGGACATCCTCGTTCACGTAACGGAGTCTTAGCGAAAGGGTATAAAACCCGTGCACCTAAGAAAGCTTCCAGCAAGTACATTATTGAGAAACGTAAGTAAAAATTTGTAAAAGGTAAGTAACTATGAGTCGTTCATTGAAAAAAGGGCCTTTTATCGCCTACAAGCTAGAAAAGAAAGTTTTAGCTATGAATGAGGCAGGTAAAAAAAGCGTTGTAAAAACTTGGGCCCGTGCATCAATGATTTCTCCTGATATGGTAGGTCATACTATCGCAGTTCATAACGGAAATAAATTTATTCCTGTATATGTAACTGAAAATATGGTAGGGCATAAGCTTGGTGAATTTGCACCAACCCGTACTTTCAGGGGACACGGAGGTAACAAGAAGTAATCCGTGAATTGTTAAAATTAGTTTAAAAGAAAGACAATGGGTGCTAGAAAAAGAAATACAGCAACACAACGTAAAGAAGAGAAGAAAAGTCAATACTTCGCTGTGCTTCGTAACTGTCCAACTTCGCCACGTAAAATGCGTTTAGTCGCAGACATGGTTCGAGGTATGGAAGTTAACAAAGCATTAGATGTTTTGAAATTTTCTTCCAAAGAGGCATCTCGCAAGGTCGAAAAACTTTTGCTTTCTGCTATTGCCAACTGGCAAGCGAAAAACGAAGAAGCACGCCTTGAGGATAGTGACCTCTATATTTCTAAGATATTTGTTGATTCTGGTCGTATGTTAAAACGTATTCAACCTGCTCCACAAGGTAGAGCACACAGAATTCGTAAAAGATCAAATCACGTAACAATCTATTTGGATAGTAAAAATCCTGTAACCGAATAAAATAATAATAGATGGGACAGAAAACTAATCCGATTGCAAATCGTTTAGGAATCATCAGAGGATGGGATTCCAACTGGTTCGGTGGAAACGACTATGGCGATAAGTTAGTTGAGGATTACAAACTTCGTAAATATTTGAATGCTCGTTTAGCAAAAGCAAGCATCTCGAAAATTATTATCGAACGTACCTTAAAACTTATTACAATAACCGTTCACACTTCAAGACCAGGTATTATTATTGGTAAAGGTGGTCAGGAAGTTGACAAACTAAAAGAAGAGTTGAAAAAAATTACTTCTAAAGAAGTTCAGATCAACATATTCGAAATTAAACGACCAGAGCTTGATGCTCGTATCGTAGCTAATAATATTGCACGTCAGATCGAAGGTAAAATTGCTTACCGTCGTGCTACTAAAATGGCTATCGCATCAACCATGAGAATGGGAGCTGAAGGTATCAAGATTTTAGTTTCAGGACGCCTTAACGGAGCCGAAATGGCACGTTCTGAGATGTATAAAGACGGTCGTACTCCATTACATACCTTAAGAGCTGATATTGATTATGCTTTAGCAGAAGCATTAACCAAAACAGGACTTATTGGCGTAAAAGTATGGATCTGTAAAGGAGAAGTTTACGGTAAACGTGACTTATCACCTAACGTAGGTATGAAAAATACTGGTAATCGTGGTGGTGGTAATCGTGGTGGCGGTAATCGTAGAAGAAAGAAGTAATTAACCCTTAAATACATTAAGGATGTTACAACCAAAAAAGACAAAATTTAGAAGAGTACAAAAAGGAAGAATGAAAGGCGATGCCCAAAGAGGTAATCAAATAGCATTCGGATCATTTGGTATAAAAGCACTCGAATCGTCATGGATCACTGGACGTCAGATCGAGGCAGCCCGTGTCGCAGTTACCAGGCATATGCAGCGTCAAGGGCAAATTTGGATTCGCATTTTCCCTGATAAACCTATTACGAAAAAACCTGCAGAGGTACGTATGGGTAAAGGTAAAGGTGCCCCTGAAGCATTTGTTGCTCCTGTAACACCAGGACGCATATTGATTGAAGCCGATGGTGTACCCTTCGAATTAGCGAAAGAAGCATTACGTTTGGCAGCTCAAAAGCTTCCTATTACTACAAAATTCGTGGTTCGCCGCGATTATGTAGAAGCTTCAGGCGAATAGTAATAACATCAGATTTAAAACAAACACACTGATGAAAAATTCGGAAATTAAAGAGTTAACAACAAAAGAGATCGCTGAACGCATCGATGCGGAAAACGAGAAACTTACTCGCATGAGGTTAAATCATGCAGTATCTCCACTCGACAATCCTAATACATTAAGGGAAGCTCGTAAAGATATTGCGCGTTTGAAAACTGAGTTGCGCGACCGAAAGTTAACTGAGAATAAGTAACAATTCAATGACGATGGAAACAAGAAACCTCAGGAAAGAACGTATCGGTGTTGTGGTTAGCAACAAAATGGATAAAACCATCGTAGTTGCCGAAAAGCGTAAGGTGAAACATCCTATTTACGGTAAATTCGTAAATAAGACTTCCAAATTCTACGCTCACGACGATAAGAATGATTGCAACATAGGCGATACTGTTAAAATTATGGAAACCCGTCCTTTAAGTAAACAAAAAGGATGGCGTTTAGTAGAAATCATTGAAAGAGCTAAGTAACCATGATACAGCAAGAAAGTAGATGTAATGTAGCCGACAATAGTGGCGCTAAAGAAGCACTAGTTATTCGTGTACTTGGTGGTACTAAAAAACGCTACGCATCAATTGGTGATACTGTTGTGGTAACCGTAAAAAGTGCGATACCTTCGGGTAACGTAAAAAAAGGTACCGTTTCAAAAGCCGTTGTAGTACGTACAAAGAAAGAAGTACGCCGGAATGATGGTTCCTACATACGCTTCGACGACAACGCTGTTGTACTATTAAACAATGCAGGAGAGATTCGTGGAACTCGTATTTTTGGTCCAGTACCACGTGAGTTACGCGATCAATTTATGAAGATTGTTTCTCTTGCACCTGAAGTACTATAATCGAAAATCAGAAGCAATGCAGAAAAAGTTTAAAATCAAAAAAGGCGATACAGTAGTTGTTTTAAGTGGCAACTCTAAAAGTCAAAAAGGTAAGGTACTAGAAATTATTCGTGATACCGACCGTGCTATTGTGGAAGGAGTTAACATGGTGAAAAAACACACCAAACCAAACTCAGCAAATCCACAAGGAGGTATTGTTGAGCAAGAAGCTCCGATTCACATCTCTAACCTTATGCTGGTTGATCCTAGTTCAGGTGAAGCAACACGCGTAGGGCGCCGTGAAGGTACCGACGGAAAATTAGTTCGTTACGCTAAAAAATCAGGAGAGGAGATCAAGTAATGGAATTAGTACCTACACTACAGAAGAAATATAAAGAGGATGTTGTTCCTGCATTAATGAAGCAATTCGGATACACAAGTATTATGCAGGTACCAAAACTCGAGAAGATTATCCTTAATCAAGGTGTTGGAGCAGCAGTTGCCGATAAAAAAATTATCGAAGTAGCAACCCAAGAAATGACCGCTATTGCTGGTCAGCAAGCTGTTCAAACAATGTCTAAAAAGGATATTTCGAACTTTAAGCTTAGAAAGAAAATGCCTATTGGTGTTCGTGTAACACTTCGTCGCAAAAAAATGTATGAGTTCCTTGAGCGTCTAATCGTAGTAGCTCTACCTCGTATTCGCGATTTCCAAGGTATTGAAGGAAAATTAGATGGACGTGGTAACTATACTCTAGGAATCACTGAACAAATTATTTTCCCTGAGATTGTACTAGATAAAGTAAGCAAAATCAACGGTATGAATATTACATTTGTAACTTCAGCACAAACCGATGAAGAAGGCTATGCTTTATTACGAGAATTTGGCTTGCCATTTAAAAAAGAAAAAAAGAACTAAGATATGGCTAAAGAATCAATGAAAGCTCGCGAAGTAAAACGCGCAAAAATTGTAGACAAATATGCTGCAAAGAGGGCTGAATTAAAAGCTAAAGGAGATTATGAAGGATTGCAAAAGCTTCCTCGCAATGCATCTCCGGTTCGCTTACACAACCGTTGTAAATTATCAGGTAGACCTAAAGGTTACATGAGACAATTTGGTGTTAGCCGTATCAGTTTTAGAGAAATGGCTTCCAACGGTCTTATTCCTGGTGTTAAAAAAGCAAGTTGGTAATTTTTTAAATTAGAAAAGAAATGACAGATCCAATAGCAGATTATTTAACCAGGTTGAGAAATGCCATCGGTGCAGGACACAAAGTTGTAGACATACCAGCTTCAAACATCAAAAAAGAAATAACTAAAATCTTAAAAGAAAAAGGTTATATTCTTAATTACAAATTTGAGGATGATGTAAACTATCAAGGCAATATTAAAATCGCTTTGAAATACAACCCTGAAACAGGTATTTCTGCAATCAAAAATCTTAAACGTGCTAGTAAACCAGGTTTAAGAAAATATTGCGATTCAAATAGCATTCCACGCGTATTAAACGGGTTGGGTGTAGCTATTATTTCTACCTCAAAAGGTGTAGTAACCGATAAGGAAGCTAGTGACCTAAAAGTAGGTGGAGAAGTATTATGTTACGTATATTAATCTAGGAGGAAAACAGAATGTCAAGGATAGGTAATTTACCCATTGAGATACCAAGCGGCGTTACAGTTAATGTTGACAAAGAAAATGTAGTAGCTGTAAAAGGAAGTCTTGGAGAGCTTTCTCAGAAGGTCGATCCTGAATTTGATGTGAAAGTGGAAGATAATTTAATCACCCTTGCACGTCCAAACGATTCAAAAGATTTAAAGGCGAAACACGGTTTATACCGCTCGCTTATAAATAATATGGTCGAAGGCGTATCAAAGGGCTACGAGATCAAATTAGAGCTTGTAGGGGTTGGATATCGTGCCGAAAATCAAGGTCAATTGCTTGACCTTGTTATTGGTTATTCACACCACATCTACTTACAGCTTCCTTCAGAGATTAAAGTTGATGCAGTGACCGACAAACGAAGTAATCCAATTATTACGTTGAAGAGTCACGACAAACAATTGTTAGGACAAGTAGCTGCGAAAATCAGATCGTTCCGTAAACCTGAACCTTATAAAGGAAAAGGTATTAAGTTTGTTGGTGAACAACTCAGACGTAAAGCTGGTAAATCGGCTGCTGCGAAATAACATTTAATATAATGAATCATGGCTTTAACAAAGCAAGCAAGAAGATATAGAATTAAGAAGAGAGTACGCAAAACCATTAGTGGTACTGGTGCTGCTCCACGTTTAAGTGTATATCGTAGTAACAAGCAAGTTTATGCTCAGCTTATCGACGATCTTACAGGAAAAACATTGGCTTCAGCCTCTTCTTTAGATAAAAGTATTGCAGATGCTGAAGGCGATAAAAGCGCTAAAGCTGCATTGGTTGGAAAACTAATCGCAGAGAGAGCACAAGCAATAAAAATCGAAACAGTTGTTTTCGATCGTAACGGATATTTATATCACGGTAGAGTAAAATCAGTTGCTGATGCAGCCCGTGAGGGAGGCCTTAAATTCTAAGAATTATGTCAGGAAATATAAAAAGAGTAAGAACCAGCGATTTGGAATTGAAAGACCGGTTAGTAGCTATTAACCGTGTAACTAAAGTAACCAAAGGTGGACGTACCTTTAGCTTCTCAGCTATTGTTGTTGTCGGAAACGAGGATGGCATTGTAGGTTGGGGACTAGGTAAAGCCAGTGAAGTTACAACTGCAATCGCTAAAGGTGTCGATGCTGCTAAGAAAAATCTTGTGAAAATTCCTGTTATTAACGGTACAATACCTCATGAGCAAGTTGCTAAATTTGGTGGTGCACGTGTACTTTTAATTCCTGCGTCACATGGTACCGGAGTAAAAGCCGGTGGTGCGATGCGTGCGGTATTAGAAAGTGTTGGAGTTCACGACATCTTAGCAAAATCAAAAGGTTCATCGAACCCTCATAACTTGGTAAAGGCAACATTTAATGCATTAACTGAATTGCGCGATGCTTATACTGTAGCTGAACACCGTGGAGTTTCACTTGAAAAAGTATTTAAAGGATAATTATGGCTAAATTAAAGATCACTCAGGTAAAAAGTAGCATCGGCGCACCAAAGCGTCAGAAGTTAACCCTTGAGGCTTTAGGCCTTCGTAAGCTTAATCAAACAGTTGAACACGAAGCTACTCCTCAAATTGCAGGTATGGCAAACAAAGTTTATCATTTGGTTAAGGTTGAAGAAATCTAATTTGTTAAAATTGTAGATTATGGATCTTAGCAAGTTGAAACCCGCAACAGGGTCAACACATAAAGTAAAAAGAATTGGACGCGGACAAGGGTCAGGTCACGGTGGTACATCTACTCGTGGGCACAAAGGTCAAAAATCAAGATCAGGTTACTCTAAAAAAGTAGGTTTTGAAGGAGGACAAATGCCGATCCAACGTGTAGTTCCAAAATTCGGCTTTACTAATTTTAACCGTAAAGAGTATAAACCAATTAATTTGGATACATTGCAAGCTTTAGCTGATGAGTTCAAACTAACCACTATCGATAAAGATATATTAGTTGAGCATGGTTTAGCAGGTAGCAAGGATCTAGTTAAAATTCTTGGTAACGGTGAATTAAAAGCTAAATTAGAAGTGAAAGCAGACGCTTTCTCGAAAAGTGCAAAAGAAGCAATTGAAAAATTAGAAGGTAAAACCGAAATCATTTAGTTTTATACTAATGATATTAAACCAAAATTAACTTATGAAAAAGTTAATCGAAACCCTAAAGAATATCTATAAAATCGAAGATCTGCGATCTAGAATCGGAATAACTTTATTCTTGATTCTTATATATCGTTTAGGTTCTTTCGTCGTTTTGCCTGGTATCGATCCGGCGCAGTTAGGAGCTCTTAAGAGTCAAACTCAAGATGGTCTTTTAGGCCTACTTGATATGTTCTCAGGTGGAGCTTTTTCTAATGCATCGGTATTCGCTTTAGGGATTATGCCTTACATTTCTGCTTCTATTGTTATACAACTATTGACAATTGCAGTACCTTATTTCCAAAGGTTACAAAAAGAGGGGGAGTCGGGAAGAAAACGAATGAATCAAATTACACGTTATTTAACTGTAATTATTCTTATTTTCCAAGGACCGGCTTTCTTAGCTAACCTACACGCAACCTTGCCTGAATCAGCTTTCGTATTATCTGGTAGAATGTTTAGTATTAGTTCTACCATTATTATGTTGGCCGGTTCGATGTTTGTATTATGGTTAGGTGAAAAAATTACAGATAAAGGAATCGGTAATGGTGTGTCATTAATCATCATGATCGGTATTATTGCTCGTGCACCTCAAGCTGCCTTTCAAGAGTTTGTTTCTCGTTTTGAAGAACAAGCTGGTGGCGGTTTAGTGTTGCTTTTAATCGAAGCAGTTATCCTGTTTGTAATTTTCATGTTAGTGATCCTGTTGGTGCAAGGTACTCGTCGTATTCCAGTGCAATATGCTAAACGTATTGTGGGAAATAAACAATATGGAGGTGTACGTCAGTACATTCCATTAAAAGTAAATGCAGCCGGAGTAATGCCTATCATTTTTGCGCAAGCAATTGTATTCATCCCAACAACTCTAGCGAGTTTAGGTGGTGATTCAATGTCGGGTTTTGCAACAGCATTTGGTTACGGAGGATTCTGGTATAATTTTACCATGTTTCTTTTAGTAATTGCCTTTACTTATTTCTACACAGCTATTACAGTGAATCCGGTTCAAATGGCCGAGGACATGAAGAAAAATGGTGGTTTCATTCCAGGGGTAAAACCAGGGAAAAAAACAGCCGAATTCATGGATACTGTGATGTCGCGTATAACTTTACCCGGGTCTATTTTCTTAGGTATTGTAACAATTCTTCCAGCATTTGCAATGTTGGTTGGAGTGAATGCATCCTTTGCACAGTTCTTTGGAGGTACATCACTTTTAATTCTAGTAGGTGTTGTACTCGATACCTTACAGCAAATTGAAAGTCACCTTCTTATGCGTCACTACGATGGTTTGATGAAATCAGGCCGTATTAAGGGGCGTGCAGGAGGTAATGTAGCAATCTAATATAAATTTGCCTGAATTTTCAACTTATTTGCTCTATCTAAGTAAATAAGTTGAAGGTTTAGGGAAGTTACTTTCTTCGGAAAGTTCGTTCTTTTTGATTTTGATTATTAACATTTGAAATACAATGGTTGTCTATTATGAGCGGCTGATAACTCTGTTATTATCATCTTAGACGATTTGTGCAAAATAAATGTTATGTGTGGAAGCTAAATTTTGAGCATTTAATAATCAGCTTAAAGAATATTTATGTTACCAAAAAAATTTAAACAAAAAATTTTATGGCAAAGCAGCCTTCAATAGAACAAGATGGAACAATCATCGAAGCACTGTCAAACGCAATGTTTCGTGTTGAATTAGAAAATGGACATGTAATTACAGCGCATATATCAGGTAAAATGCGTATGCATTACATTAAAATTTTACCTGGCGATAAAGTAAAAGTGGAGATGTCTCCATATGATTTAACAAAAGGTAGAATTACTTTTAGATACAAATAAATCAATGATTTACAAAAAGATTGCTGGAAATCTAATTATTTGATTATTTTTGTGGCGCTTTTTGGAAAAAAATTGATAAAAATCAGAAACGATGAAAGTACGTGTATCAGTAAAAAAACGTAGCGCTGACTGTAAAATTGTACGCAGGAAAGGACGTTTGTACGTAATTAATAAGAAAAATCCGAAGTTTAAACAACGTCAGGGTTAATTTATAAACTAAATTAATAAGAATTCTATGGCTCGTATAGTTGGTGTAGATATTCCAAACAATAAACGCGGTGAAATCGCTTTGACTTATATCTATGGTATTGGCCGCAGTCGTGCGACTAAAATCTTGATAGAAGCCGGAATTGATGTTAACAAGAAAGTTCAAGACTGGAATGATGAAGAATTTCAGGCTATTCGTAACATCATTGGATCTTCGTTTAAAACGGAAGGTGAGCTTCGTACAGAAACTCAGTTAAGCATTAAGCGTTTGATGGATATCGGTTGTTATCGTGGTATTCGTCACCGTGTTGGATTACCTCTACGTGGACAGAAAACAAAAAACAATTCTCGTACTCGTAAAGGTAAACGTAAAACTGTTGCAAATAAAAAGAAAGCGACTAAATAATAAGTGATAGATTATGGCAAAGAAGTCAGGACAGTCAAGAAAAAGAGTCGTTAAAGTTGAACCAAGTGGGCAAGCCCACATTCACTCATCTTTCAACAACATTATTGTTTCATTGTCAAACGATAATGGAGAAGTAATTTCTTGGTCATCTGCCGGTAAGAAAGGTTTCCGCGGCTCTAAGAAAAATACTCCTTATGCTGCTCAAACAGCTGCTGAAGAATGTGCTAAAACAGCTTACGACTTAGGTCTTCGTAAAGTAAAAGTTTATGTAAAAGGACCTGGAAATGGTCGTGAGTCTGCGATTAGAGCTATAGCTAGCGTAGGAATTGTAGTAACTGAAATTGTTGACGTTACTCCAATGCCACACAATGGCTGTAGACCAGCAAAAAGAAGACGTGTTTAATTAATTGACATTTTAAAAGAAGAAAGATGGCAAGATATACTGGACCAAAATCAAAAATAGCCAGAAAATTTGGCGAACCAATTTTTGGACCTGATAAAGCTTTTGAAAAAAAGAATTATCCACCGGGACAACACGGTAACAACCGTCGTCGCAAAACTTCAGAATACGGTGTACAGCTTAAAGAAAAACAAAAAGCTAAATACACTTATGGAGTTCTAGAGCGTCAGTTCCGTAAATTATTCGAAGCTGCATCGCGTTCAAAAGGTATTACTGGTGAAGAATTGTTGATATTATTGGAATCACGATTGGATAATGTTGTATTCCGTTTAGGAATTGCTCCTTCAAGAGCAGCAGCACGTCAATTGGTATCACACAAACATATTGTTGTGAACGGAAATGTTGTTAACATTCCTTCATTTCAAGTGAAGCCAGGCGACATTATAAGTGTTCGTGAAAAATCAAAATCTTTAGAAGTTGTTACGGAATCGTTAGCTTCTAAAAGATATGTGAAAAGCCCATGGTTAGAGTGGGACGACGCTTCTTTAGCAGGTAAATTCTTAAATCGTCCGGAAAGAGAAGAAATTCCTGAGAATATTAAAGAGCAACTTATCGTCGAGTTGTATTCTAAATAATAAACAATAAACAAAAACTATGGCAATATTAGCTTTTCAAAAGCCTGATAAAGTGATAATGCTCGAATCAGACAATCAAGTTGGTAAATTCGAGTTTCGTCCGTTAGAACCCGGTTATGGTATTACCATCGGAAATGCATTGCGACGTATTTTGTTATCATCTTTAGAAGGTTATGCAATAACCACAATAAAAATCGAAGGTGTAGAGCACGAATTTGCCACTATCAAAGGGGTGATACAAGACGTTACCGAGATGATCTTAAACCTAAAACAAATTAGGTTGAACCACGAAGTGGAAGGTTTCGATGGCGAAAAAGTATCTATTACCATTCAAGGTCAAGAAACATTTACAGCTGGTGATTTGAATAAATTCATGACAGGTTTTAGTGTTTTAAACCCAGAATTGGTAATCTGCGAAATGGATCCTGAAACGAAATTACAGATGGAAATTACCATCGGAAAAGGTCGTGGATATATCCCTGCAGCAGAAAATGCACCTGCCGAAGAGGAATTTGGTGTTATCCCAATTGATGCAATTCACACACCTATCAAGAATGTAAAATATTCTGTAGAGAATTATCGTGTTGAGCAAAAGACTGATTATGAAAAGCTCATTATCGAGATCTTAACAGATGGATCGATTCATCCAAAAGATGCTTTGAAAGAAGCCGCAAAATTATTGATTTACCACTTTATGCTGTTCTCAGATGAGAAGATTACTCTTGATTCAGATGAGAAATTCGCTAATGAAGAATTCGATGAAGAAGTACTTCATATGCGTCAGCTTTTAAAGACTAAATTGGTAGATATGGATTTATCTGTTCGTGCTTTAAATTGTTTGAAAGCTGCTGATGTTGAGACCTTAGGAGAACTTGTTCAATACAATCGTAACGACTTATTGAAATTCCGTAATTTCGGTAAAAAGTCACTTACCGAGTTAGATGATTTATTGGTAGCAATGAATTTAAACTTCGGGATGGATATTAGTAAATATAAACTAGATAAGGAATAGTTGACCGATGAGACATAATAAGAAATTTAATCATTTGGGCAGAAAAAGTGCTCATCGTAAAGCAATGCTTTCGAATATGGCTTGTTCGCTTATATTACATAAACGAATTACAACAACCGTTGCAAAAGCAAAAGCTTTAAAAATTTATGTTGAGCCTTTAATGACTAAATCAAAAGTTGATTCAACAAGCAATCGTCGTGTTGTATTTAGTTATTTAAAAAGTAAAACTGCCGTTGCTGAGCTGTTTCGTGAAATTTCTCCAAAAATTGCAGATCGTCCAGGTGGATATACCAGAGTTTTAAAAACTGGTAACCGTTTAGGTGATAATGCTGAAATGTGTATCATTGAATTAGTAGATTACAATGAAAACATGTTGGCTGCAAAAGAAGAGAAGAAAACTAAGTCACGTCGCCGACGTGGTGGAAGTAAGAAAGCAGAAGCTCCAGTAGCTGAAGTAAAAGAAGAAGTTGTGGAAGAAGTAAAAGAAGAAACAACCGACTCTAATGAATCTTCAGACGAAGAAAAAAAGTAAGGTTTTAAACCATATAAATAAAAAAGACTTCCAAGTGGAAGTCTTTTTTTATGTTATTTATTGATGAAATAATGAATTCGATCTACCAATAACTTGCCATGTATTGGTTTAGATATAAAATCGTTCATGCCCGCATCTAAACATCTTTGTTTTTGTCCTTTCAAAATATCCGAAGTAATGGCAAGTATGGGTATATTATTCTTTAAATGATCTGACTTTCGTATTGTTTTAGTGGTTTCTATTCCATCAAGATGGGGCATATTAATATCCATCAAAATCAAATCATACGGATTTCTTGCAAATTTGTCCAAGGCAGTTAAGCCATTATTTGCAAAATCCACATCGAAATATTCTTCCAAGTTATATTTCAGCAACATTCTGTTACCCGGACTATCGTCTACAATAAGAACTTTGTTCTTTTCCTGCATTTATATGAATAATTGTAAATTTTGAAGTGATCAATATACGACGATGGTTTATTAATGTCAATAGGATTTTAATAATATAAGCTTTAAGTGATGTTTACTTAATATCAATTTATAATCATTCTCAATTTTTACAAGTACTTTTTACCTAGCAAAAAGATTGTTAAAATTAAACAATGAAGAACTAAATGTATAATATTACAATAACAAGTAAATGCTAATTATATTGTTATTCATGTATGGTATCCCCTCAGTTGAATGCTATAATAGGTACTAAATCAGTCTAATATGAAACTATCCTACTATTTATTGGTGTTTGTTTGTTTGTTTGTTTGTTTGTTTGTTTTATTGCTTCATCAAATTCAGTATATGCAAAGCAAAAGTATAAATTCGGTAAAGTTGATGAAGAAGTATTTTATCAAACCTATCAAGAGGTAGATTCAAGTGCCGCAGCTGTAATTTTATGCGATATCGGTGAATTCGATAGCGAGCAGTTTGAGTTTTATCGTTTAGTCAGAATTAAAATCTTAAAAAAAGAAGGTTTAGATTGGGCAAATAAGGTTTTCCCTGGCTCAAATAACGCCACGATAAGAGGCAAGACTTATAGTTTGGTTGAAGGTAAAGTTGAATCTGAAAAGCTTAAAAAAGAATCAGTATTTCGCGAGCTAGTAAATGACAGTTATACTAGATATCGGGTTACAATGCCTAATGTTAAAGTAGGATCAGTTTTTGAAATTGAATTTTCGTATGCTTCTTTACCCGATGTTTGGTACTTCCAATATGGAATTCCATGTTTGTATTCTGAATTGATTATCCCCGATAATAGTTATCTAGATCTTCGCAAAACATATACTGGTTCAATTACATTTGATAAGGCTAGTAAAGAGCACTGGATTGCTACTAATATACCTGCTTTTAAAGAAGAACCATATGTTTCTGCACCAAATAATTATAAGGCAAAAGTTTCGATCGATCTTTTGCGTGTAAGTTATCCTGGTTACTATAAAGAATATACTACTGATTGGAACTCCATTGCACGACGTCTAAAAGAAAGTGAAAGTTTTGGTGGTTTAATTGGTTATAATGGTTTCTTAAACGATTGGGTGGAAGAAATAGATTCAAAAGAATATTCAAAAGAATATGACAAACTAAAGGCAGCTTTTGACAAATCAAAAGAGATTAAGTGGAATGAGTTTACTAGTTTGGTTGCAAATGGTGGTGGATTAAAGAAAGCATTTAAAGATGGTGAAGGAAATTCGACTGATGTGAATCTAATATTACTGAATCTCTTGCAAAAGTTAGATATTAATGTAAAACCTGTTGTATTAAGTACGCGCAGCAATGGAATGCTTCAGCCCTATTTTCCGAGTATCCAAAAGCTAAATTATACAGTTTTATTGGCAGAGGTTGACGGGAAACAATATTATTTAGATGCAAGTGAAAAGTTTGCTCCGCTTGGTATGCTTCCCAAAAGGTGTTTAAATTATTATGGAGCTGCTATCGAAGGAGATCAGGCAAGTGTTGTAAATGTTGAACCTGTTTATAGTGACATGAAATACTATTTAGTCAATGCCAATATTGATGATAATTTAGCTGTTCAATGTAAGGCACAGGTAAAGTTGAGCGATTATGCAGCACTAAATATTCGTAAGAGCTATGAAAATGCAGGAAAGCATGAAGATTTTGTGAAAAAGCTTGAGAACAGTAATGATGGCTTGTCAATTAATGATTGTGTGATAAAAAACTTAGATGATATTTACCAGCCAGTAACTGAAGAGCTAGATTTTGTTGTCGATAATCAGGTTTTTGAGATGGATGATGAGTTATTCATAAACCCAATGCTATATCTTCAAACAAAAGAAAATCCATTTAAAATTGAAGAAAGAGAATATCCTGTTGATTTTGCTTACTTCATTAATAACTCATATACCATTCAATATACCATTCCCGAAGGATACGCAGTGCAGGAGTTACCAGAACCAATGAATGTGAAATTACCAAATTCAGATGCTCAATTTGTATATCAAGTAGCACAGCAGGATAGTGTAATTAGTGTTCGATGCATTACGAAAATAAATAAGCAGATGTTTTTACCACAAGAGTATCCTTATATTAAAAAGTTTTTTGAGTATATCGTTAGTAAAGAAGCAGAACCAATTGTACTTAAAAAATTGTAATTCATGAAGAAAGCAATTATCATATTATTTTTTATTCTTTTTAGTTGCTCATTATTTGCCAATGATAAGAAGTATGCTGTTACGGATATTCCAGAAATGTTGTTAGAACATGCTGATATGGTGGTAAGAGAAAGCACATATGAATTAAAATTATTTAGCCAAGATAAAGCAAGCTATAATTGTCATTTTGTTTATACACTCTTAAACAAATCGGCTGAAAATTATTTAGCGCTTGCATTAAACTACAATAAAACAATAAAAGTAGATAACATCTCTTATTTGGTTTACGATCAAGAAGGAAATGAAATAGAGAAAGTCAAAAAATCAGAGATTGAGGATTATAGTGCAATTAGTGGATCTTCAATTTTTGATGAATCAAGAGTTAAGTTTGCACATCCAGGAGAATTCGATTATCCCATAACAATTGAATGCAGCTTCGAATATGAATATGACGGCCTATTCAGTTACCCAACTTGGAGTCCTGTGTCTGAATATAATGTATCGGTTGAATCATCAATATTTGAAGTGAAGGTAAGCTCAAATGCGAGTTTTCGATTTAAAGAGTTTAACACCGATAGTTTGGATGTACAAATTGATCCAGCAAATGGAAATTATAGGTGGGAAGCAAGAAATTTAACAGCTTTTGAGTATGAATCGTACCATACCAGTATTCGAGACTTTATTCCTGTTGTTTATTCTGCACCATCTGATTTTAAATTAGAGGGGTATGAAGGAAATTTATCCTCATGGAAAAATTTTGGCTTATGGATTAAGGATTTAAATGAAGGCAGAGACGAATTAAGTGAACAGAGTATTGAAGAAATAAAGAGTTTAACAAAAGGTGTGGATAATGAGTTGGAGAAGATACAAATTCTTTATTCTTACTTGCAAAATAATACTCGTTATGTTAATATTCAAGTAGGAATTGGTAGTATGCAACCAATGAAAGCTACAGATGTTAATCGATTGGCATATGGAGATTGTAAGGCGCTATCATTTTACATGAAATCAATTTTGAAGATAGCAGGAATAGAGTCTTACTATACTTTAATCAATGCTGGCTCTGAGGCAGATCCAATAATGACAGATTTCTCTTCGATGCAATTTAATCATGCAATTTTATGTGTGCCAATTAAGCAAGATACACTTTGGTTGGAATGTACTAGTCAAGATATTCCATTTGGTTACTTGGGCGAATTTACCGATGATCGCTATGGTCTAATGATCAAGGCTGATGGAGGCGAATTAGTTAAAACAAAAAAGTATACAATTGAGGATAACCTAATTGTTACAAAAGCGGAAGTTGATTTTAATCCAACGGGGAAGAGTTTAGCTAATGTTCAAGTTCAATACAAAGGCTTAAACTATGATTACATGCGTTCAATTTTGGTTGGTACTTATGATGAGAAAAAGAAGGCAATGTATAATCGAATTGATATGCCCGATTTTAAAATCAACCAGTTCAATCATAAAGCGCAGAAAGAAATTATTCCTGTTGTAAATGAAGAATTTGAAATTGAGTTAACTAACTTTTGCACCAATATGGGAAATCGCTCCTTTTTCAATCCGAATTTATTAAACCGAAAAAGAAGCGATTTAAGGAGATATGCTGATCGATTATCGTAGGTGCAGATTGATCGATCTTATGCGATTATTGATACTATAGCTTATAACTTGCCCAATGGTTACGAGGTTTTGGGGCTAAAAGAGCCAATTGATATCAAAACCGACTTTGGGTCGTATCGTGCCGAGTTTGTATCGGAAGGAAGTAAGTTATATTACATTCGCAAACGAGAAATATTTGAAGGTACTTACCCAAGAGAAAAGTACCTTGAGTTGGTTGATTTTTACGATCAGATTATAAAGGCCGATAATACTAAATTGGCTGTTAAGAAGATATAAAAAAAGAGGCTTGTAAATTTACAAGCCTCTTTTTTTACCTATTAAATGATAGCCTCATTCCTTTTTGGCTTTCATCAAATTGTCCTTTGTTATAAACAAGCTTGCCATTTACAAAAGTATTTTCAACTTGGTGTTTAAACTGAGTTCCCTCAAATGGCGACCAGCCACATTTGTATAAGATATTATCAGTTTGAACCCTCCACTTACTATTAGGATTTACCAAAACTAAGTCGGCATAATATCCTTCTTTAATATAGCCTCTGTTTTCAACATGGAAAATTTCGGCAGGTAAATGGCACATTTTCTCAACTACTTTTTCGTAACTGAATACCTCTTGATTTACAATCTCTAACATCGCAACTAATGAGTGTTGAACCAATGGTCCTCCCGAAGGTGCTACAAAATATTTATTCGATTTTTCCTCAATAGTATGTGGAGCATGGTCGGTTGCTACAATATCAATTTTACCTGAATTTACTGCATCACGGAGTGCATTTCTATCTTTTTCGGTTTTCACAGCCGGATTCCATTTTATTTTGGTTCCATAAGTGTCATAATCCTCATCGGTAAACCAAAGATGATGCACACAAACTTCATTGGTGATTTGTTTTTCTAATGAATTTCCTGTGTTAAAAAGATCCATTTCACGAGCAGTTGTAAGATGAAGTGTATGTAATCTTGTATTGTATTTTGTAGCTAGTTCAATTGCTTTCGATGAAGATTGATAACAAGCCTCTTCGCTTCTAATTAAAGGGTGATATTTAATTGGCATATCTTCGCCATACTTCTTACGAAAAGCTTCTGTATTGGCTTTAATAATAGCTTCCTCCTCGTTATGCGTGGCCACCAACATGTGTGCATTTTTAAATAAGGTGGTTAAGCCATCGCCTTCTACCAACATGTTTCCGGTTGATGAGCCCATGAAACATTTTATTCCACAAACATTTTTCGGATCGGCTTTTAAAACCTCCTCAATATTCGAATTGGTGGCACCAATGTAAAATGAATAATTTGCCAGCGAAACTTCAGACGCCTTTTGATATTTTGCTTCCAAATTTTCAATGGTGATGGTAAGGGGAGCTGTGTTCGGCATTTCCATATAGGACGTTATACCACCGGCAACACCTGCTTTTGCTTCGGTATAAATTTCAGCTTTGTGAGTTAATCCGGGTTCCCGAAAGTGGACCTGATCATCGATCACGCCTGGTATTAATAATTTTCCTTCTGCATTAATAATTTGATCTGCTTCTTCCGAAAAAGCTTCAGTTTGAATTTTATCAATAAGTTGGTCTACAATTCTAACGGAGCCTTTAAAAGTCTTCCCATCGTTAACTATAGTTGCATTATTAATAATCGTTTTCATAATGTTTTATTGATTAAAAGAATTATGAACCGTAATTGTTCACATGTGATTATGTAAAAACAGCTCCCAAATAGGAGCTGATATACTTATGCTAATTCTGGTTTTTCGTATTTTCTAAAAAAGCTTTTCCACTTCATTTTTACAACTCCAAAGAGTGCTTCACTAAAAATACCGCCACTCATTTTAGACGTTCCTTCCTGACGGTCGATAAAAACAATTGGAACTTCTTTTATTTTGAAACCATGTTTCCAAGTGTTGAATTTCATCTCAATCTGAAATCCGTATCCTTTCATGCTTATACATTCTAAATCGATGGTTTTTAAAACATCTGCAGTATAGCAAACAAACCCAGCGGTTGAGTCATAAACTTTCATTCGTGTAATAAAACGAACATACATCGAGGCTCCGTAAGACATTAGCACTCGACCTAGTGGCCAGTTGACTACATTAATACCCGAAACATAACGAGAACCAATTGACATACCAGCTCCTTTTTCACAAGCATCGTGCAAATGAACTAAATCATCTGGATTGTGTGAGAAATCTGCATCCATTTCAAAAATATACTGGTAGTTATGCTCCAGTGCCCATTTGAATCCTGTTAAATAAGCTGTACCCAAGCCCAATTTTCCTTCGCGTTCTACAATATGTAATTTGTTCGGAAATTCTTTAATCAGATTTTTAACAATATCGGCAGTTCCATCCGGAGAATTATCGTCAATAATCAGAATATGAAAATCTTTTGGGAGATTAAATACGTAACGAATAATCTTTTCTATATTCTCTTTTTCCTTATAAGTAGGAATTATTACAATTTTATCGCTCACTTTCTTAAATTTTAAAATGCTAAAATAAGTAATAAACTTTTAGATTTACGAATTAACGTACTTTAAAAACATAGTGCTAATAGCCTAATCATAATTGTATTAATATAATATAATTATTGTTTAGAAAAGTACCCGAATCTTTTTGCTTAACAAAATTATAGGTTAATTTTAGTGTCCTTTAAAAAAAAGGGATTCTGAAAATTAAATTAGTATTATTGATTTTCGGTTGATAATGAACAATTTAAAACATTAGAAAATAAATATTATTTTTGAGCGTAATTTTAACACTTAATCGACTAAATGATGAGTAACACAGTAATCAATAAAGCGGCAGACAACATTCGTATTCTTGCGGCTTCGATGGTTGAAAAGGCAAAATCAGGCCACCCAGGTGGTGCTATGGGCGGTGCAGATTTCATTAATATTCTGTACACCGAATTTTTAAACTACGATCCATCAGATATGACGTGGATCAACCGCGACCGTTTCTTCTTAGATCCAGGTCACATGTCACCAATGTTATATGCCCAATTGGCACTTTGTGGTAACTACACAATGGAAGATTGTGCGAATTTCCGTCAGTGGGGAAGTATCACTCCAGGTCACCCTGAAGTAGATGTAGAAAGAGGAGTAGAAAACACTTCAGGTCCATTAGGACAAGGACATGTAATGGCAGTAGGTGCTGCAATTGCAGAACGTTTCTTGACAGCTCGTTTCGGTGAGTGGATGGCACACAAAACTTATACCTTCATTTCTGATGGTGGTGTTCAGGAAGAAATTTCTCAAGGTGCTGGTCGTATTGCTGGTTTACTTGGTTTGAGTAATTTAGTTATGTTCTACGATTCAAATGATATCCAATTATCAACTGAAACGGATGAAGTAACAACTGAAGATACTGCAAAAAAATATGAAGCTTGGGGATGGAATGTTGTTACAATTAATGGTAACGATGCCGATGAAATCCGTAAAGCATTAAGCGATGCTCAAAGCGAAACAGAAAAACCTACTTTAATTATTGGTAAAACAATAATGGGTAAAGGTGCTGTTACTGAAGGTGGTGAGAATTTCGAGAGAAAATGTTCAACACACGGTCAGCCTTTAAGTGGTGCCGGAGCATCTTTTGCAAAATCGATTGAAAACTTAGGTGGTGATGCTGAGAATCCATTCCAGATCTTCCCAGAAGTTCAAGAATATTACGCTCAACGTAAAGAAGCATTAATTAAAGCGGCTGCTGCCAAAAAAGCAGAGCAAGCACAATGGGCTTCAGAAAATAAAGAGTTGGCTGCGAAATTAGAAGAATTCTTCTCTGGTAAAATTGCAGACGTTGATTATGCTGCAATTGAGCAGAAAGCAGGTTCTGCAACTCGTGGAGCATCTGCAACTGTATTATCAGTATTGGCTGAAGAGGTTGATAACATGGTAGTTTCTTCTGCCGACCTTTCAAACTCTGATAAAACTGATGGTTTCTTGAAGAAAACTAAAGCTTTCACAAAAGGCGATTTCAGCGGTAAATTTTTACAAGCTGGTGTTAGTGAGTTAACAATGGCTGTAATTATGAACGGTATGGCATTGCATGGTGGTGTTACTGTTGCTTGTGGTACTTTCTTCGTATTTAGCGATTACATGAAACCAGCTGCACGTATGGCTGCATTGCAAGAATTGCCAGTAAAATATATTTGGACACACGATGCTTTCCGTGTTGGAGAAGATGGTCCTACACACCAACCAGTTGAGCATGAAGCTCAAATTCGATTGATGGAGAAATTACAAAACCATAGCCACAAAAATTCAATGTTAGTTCTTCGTCCTGCTGATGCAGACGAAACTACTGTTGCTTGGAAAATGGCAATGGAGAACAACGATACTCCAACTGCACTGATTCTTTCTCGTCAAGGAATTAAATCAGTAACTTCATATGAAACTGCATTAAATGCCGATAAAGGAGCTTATATTTTAAACGATTGCGAAGGCACTCCTGACATTATTTTATTAGCAAGTGGCTCAGAAGTAAGCACCTTAGTTGATGGTGCTGAACTATTAGCTAATGATGGAATTAAATGTCGTGTGGTTTCGGTTCCTTCTGAAGGTTTATTCAGAACTCAGGATGCAGAATATCAAGCTGCAGTTCTACCTGCCGGTGTTAAGAAATTTGGTATGACTGCCGGATTACCTGTAACCTTAGAAGGTTTAGTTGGTGCCGATGGTGAAGTATTTGGTCTTGGATCATTTGGTTTCTCTGCTCCTGCAGGAGTATTAGATAGCAAACTTGGTTTCAATGGCGAAAATGTTTACAACCAAGTTAAAACAATGTTGGCTTAATTAGTAAACATTAGATATATAAAAAAAGGCTGCTCAATTAGGGCAGCCTTTTTAGTTTTAATTTATTTTCATTTTTTGATAAGCCAATACATCCCAAAGTGATTTGATTATTGTTTCGGGATCCCATTTTCCACCATAGGTCCAAACTGCATCGATTTCTTCAGGTTTTGGCGAACCTTTGGCTTTTTCTAAATTATTTTCCATCCAATCAAAATTTCCATTTTCTCGATTAACATTGTACATATATAACCTTTGCCCCCAAGGACACGGATCAAGCACTTTGTCGGTGTAGGCATAGCCAATTGGATGATCGATAATTTTGTCGGTCATGGTGCAATTCAACAGGAAGAATTGTGCATCGTGATGATAGCGTCCAAGTGTCGTCGGACTTTTAGAGTCGAAATGCGAATTGTTAATCACTAATTTCTTATCATAATCACCTCTGCCATCGTGCCAAATTAAAGCACGACCATCTCCATAAAATGTGCAACGAGTTGCATAACACCAACCACGTGGACACAAAAAATCAACTCCCGGACAGCGAAGCTCCAAATCTGCATGATAATACATGCCATTTCCACCACGAGCCCATAAGGAAAGTGCGTCGTTACCATCGGCCCAAACATTACAATTTATCACGATGGTTCGGGTTGCTCGTCCAAAGATTGACATTTGATGTGAGGTAGTTGGTTCAACCGTACTGCCATAATTGTTGTATATGGTCATTCTGCTAATAATACAGTCATCGGCGCCTTCTTGCAATACAATCACTCCATTGCCTACTGCTTTGCCCTTATATTCCTTTATTGTACGTTTACTTGAAAGCTCGGCATAAATAATTTGAGTACTGTCTCTATTTTCTCCAAGTAAAACGATATTGGGCTTATCTACAATTACCTTTTCATTGTAAATTCCATTTTTAATGAAAATGATGTATGGTTTAGTAGGAGATGATGGAGCTGCTTCAATTGCTGTTTGAATACTTTCTCTCGGAGATACCATCACATTGTATTGTTGCGCAAACGATACTTGCTTTAGAGCAAGTAAAGTGAATAAGAGAAAAAAGCAAATACGTTTTTTTAGTTGCATTTCAGTTGAATTAATTTAAAGCTTTTTGTTGCTATAAAGTTATTAATTCTTTGAAATCTGATGTTTAATAATTGTGGATGAAATATCGTTTTATGTAAGATGTTTCAAGACTTATTTATTCTTCCGCAGAATTTTATTTAAAAATTGAAAAGAAAATTTGGACATAAAAAAAGCAGCCAAATTTGACTGCTTTTGTGGGAACTGCTGGATTCGAACCAGCGACCCTCTGCTTGTAAGGCAGATGCTCTGAACCAACTGAGCTAAGCTCCCTAAATAAATTCAATAAGTAATAAAAAAGCTTTTAAAATGTGGGAACTGCTGGATTCGAACCAGCGACCCTCTGCTTGTAAGGCAGATGCTCTGAACCAACTGAGCTAAGCTCCCATTGCAAAAGCGATGCAAATATAATATCTTGTTTTTTACCCGCAAATAAAAAGTTGCATTTTATTGTAAAAACACAAAAAAAGCCGGTTCATCCGGCTTTTTTATAATGTCTTTTATTTTTTTAATTTGCGATTAATTCTTGCGCCCTTTCCAGAAGTTTATCATCATCTAATAAAACAACACCGCCATCGGGGCCTTGCTCTATATGAAAACCTACACTTTTTCCTTTCGTGTAATTGGCTCCTCCAAAATAATTCCTGACGGTTTCAACTTCTAAATCAAATTCTGAGGCCAATTGTCTAACAGCACCGTCAGGTAAAGAGTCTTTAATTTTTCTCAATTCACCGAATGTTATCCTTTTTGTCATGGAAATAAATTTTTATGGTTATAAATTAAAGATTAGTTAACTCGATTGTCCTTCTAATTTAAAATTTATTTCGTTATAAACAAATACCTAGCGCTGTTAATTAAAGCTTGTAAATATATCTAAATCAATGGTGTTGACATCGGATGAGCATAGCAAAGCCTTTGGATATAATGCTTTGGAGTTGTTCTTGATATTTTATTAGAAATCTTATGTTTTTTGACATTTAACGAATTTTAATACTCGGGTGTTTTAAAAGTTTCTTGACAATTGTAAATGGCTTGTTGCAATTCTGGTCGAAAGTTTAAATCAAATAATTTTGTATTGTTTCTACTTGGGTAAACTCTGTTCGACATAAAAATGAAAAGTAATTCATTTTCCGGATCTGCCCATGCAAAAGTTCCTGTATAGCCCGAATGCCCAAAACTTTTAGTGCTCACCGCAGTTGCAGGATAAGCATCTTTTATTTCTTTTTCACTATTTTCTAAATATGGTTTATCAAAGCCTAAACCTCTTCTGTTCTCGTTATCGAGATATTGAACGCTGGTAAATTCATCCATTGTTGAGGTTTGAATAAATTGCTGCCCACCATAGCTCCCTTTTTGAAGATACATTTGCATGATTTTGGCTAAATCGTTCGTGTTTCCAAAGAGCCCAGCATTTCCTGAAACTCCACCAAACATGGAACAACCTTCATCATGCACAAAGCCTTGCAGCAATTCTTTCCTGAAAAAATTGTCTTGTTCTGTTGGAACAATATCCGACTTCCTGAATTTATTGTAGGCATGAAAAGTAACAGTATTTGCTCCTAAAGGCTTTAATATATTTTGTTGTAGTACATTGTCAAATGTTTCACGAAATTCTAGTTGAATAATTTCGGGAAAGAGATAAAAGGCCAATCCAGAATATTTATACTTTTTTTCGGGCAATAAATCAGATTTCAAAATCGAATCGATCATGATGGTTTTGTAATCTTTGTGCTCATACAAATGCTCTGAAATACGGATGTTAAATTCTTTTGAAGGACGTTTTCTAAAGATATTTTGTTGTTCCTTCTTTGTTCCTGATTTTGCAGCCGCATAAAAGTTAATCCAAGGTTGTAATTGTGCTTGGTGACTAAGCGTTTCGCGCCAGGTTATATCTTTTTTATTGCTAAACCGAAGCGGAATATAAAGTTTACTTATTGGTTCATCTAAATTGAACTTATTTTGATCGTAAAGCTGCATTAATAATGGTAAAGGGCCTGTGATCTTTGTTAACGATGCCCAATCATAAATGGCCGATTCTTTTAATGGGGTTTGCTTGCTGTAGGTATAGTAACCATATGCCTTGTGAAATACAATTGCGCCTTTTTTGGCAACTAGAATTTGACAACCCGGGAAAATCATTTCCTGTATTCCCATATTGGCAAAAGAATCGATTACACTGATTAATTTTTTACTGTCAAATCCTTTTTCTTCGGGAATACCATAAGCTAGTCGGTCAATTTTATTTAATGTATAACCGCTACCAGCCTTATAATATTCATTAACCGAAACTGGTAATTTACCGCTACTTGTATGTGCTCCAAATATCGTTTGAGCTGCAAAATCATAATATAAACTATTTTCTCCATAGCTCACTAAAATTGATTTTAGCTGACTTAAGTTTTTAAAGTACGTCAATGCATAAGGATTTCCAAAATGAACCAGAATTGAATTCTTTGCTTCTGCAAGTTGATCGACCAATTCAATTTGAGTTTCGCTTAAATGAAATTTGCTTCCCGGCGACATCCAGCTTCCGTTGACTCCAATAATTACCAAATTAAAAGCCTTCAATTCGTTTAGTAGTTGCGATTTTGAAGCATTGGAAGAGAATTCATTAAGGTTATAATGTTCCACCGTTGTATAATCGCTAAGGCGCTTTTGAAACAATGTTTCTTTTTCGGAACCAATTACAATGGATGCAACTTTTAATGTATCCAGTCGTCTTAAGGGAAGCAGTTGACCTTGGTTTTGAACCACCGTAATTGCACTTTTGTGTAGCTGCCGATTCGTAATTTGATAGTCTTTTTTATTGAGCTCGTTATGCAAATTTTGGGGTATTTTTTGTGGATTATCATCTTTTGAAATCCAACTTTTAGCTAACAGTACGCGATAGCATTTCTCGTCGATTTCTGCTTCTGTTAAATCACCTTTTCGTATCGCCTTTTTTACCGCATTAATAACCGATTTCGGTTTGATCACAAATTCAACAACATCAACCCCTGCTTTAAATGCTTCAACAGCAGCATCTCCTTCTTTAAAATGGTTGGTAATTCCTTTCATATTCAAAGCATCCGAAAAAATCAGTCCTTTAAACTGCATCGAATCACGTAATATTCCATTTATTATTTTGGAAGAAAGTGTCGCAGGAATTCCTCTGTTTTCAATTTTTGGAAGATTCAAATGGGCGCTCATAATTCCATTTATTCCTTGATCAATCGAATATTGAAATGGAATTAATTCAAGTGCTTTCAGTTGATCATAAGTGCGATTAATGGTTGGTAAAGCTAAATGCGAATCGAAAGAGGTGTTGCCATGTCCCGGGAAGTGTTTTGCGGTTACCAAAACATTTTCATCTTGCATTCCACTTGCCAACATCCATGTTTTGTCTGCTACTTTTTCTGGTAATTCCCCAAACGAACGATAATTAATGATTGGGTTCTTGGGATTGTTGTTCACATCGGCAACCGGCGCAAAATTTAAATTAATACCAAGAGTTTTGCATTGTTGGCCAATTTCACGCCCCATCTGATAAATTAATGAGTCGTTTTGAATTGCACCAAGTGCCATTAAATGCGGATAGCGAATGGTCGAATCTACTCTGAATGAAAGACCATTTTCTGCATCAATAGCCATAAATAGCGGAATATTTGAAGCAGCTTGATATCGTTGAGTTAGTGTATGCAGTCTGTATGGATGTGATTTTAAAAAAAGTACTCCGCCAATCTTGTACTTTTCAATTTGTGATTTTATGAGTGCTTCATCCGACGATCCCAAATTACTATAAGCGGTCACCATTATTAACTGCCCAATTTTTTCATCAAGTGTTAGTGTAGACAAAATGGAATCAGCCCAATTCTTATTTGCATCTAGAATTGGTGGACGCTTTTGTGCAAGAGATAATTGTGAGATTATTAAAAATAATAAAAGAGAAAGTGTTGATAATTGTATATTTTTCATTTAATTATTTTCGTATTGTAATAAGTCGTTAAAATAAAAGCTTGTTAGTATATTGCCAATGATAATCACAATTTTCAATGGTTTACCGCAAATTTATGAAACGGCTTTCATCAAAAGTTATATTGATCGGTTTTTCTTTAATATTTTTTCAAATTGTTTTTTCCTCGTGCAGTGCACAAAAAAAGGACCAAACTCAAATTGAAGTTGGTGCAACACAGACTGAAGCTTATTTAGAACTCTTAAGAGATAAAAAAGTGGGCTTGGTAGTGAATCAATCTTCGCTGGTTGATACGGTTCATTTGATCGATTTTTTATTGGAATCGGAGATTGAGGTGGATCGTATTTTTGCCGCAGAGCATGGCATCCGAGGAAAAGCCGATGCAGGTGAAATTGTAAAAGATGATGTTGACGAAAAAACTGGAATTTCAATAATTTCCTTGTATGGAACAAACAAACGTCCAACAAGAGAGCAGATGGATGGACTGGATGTGGTAGTTTTTGATATGCAAGATGTTGGTTGTCGGTTTTACACATACATTTCAACGATGCATTATTTGATGGACGCTGCGGCTGAGTACAACGTAAAAGTGCTTGTATTAGACCGACCCAACCCGAATGGTGATTACGTTGCAGGAGCCGTTTTAGATACTTCATTACAGTCGTTTGTGGGGATGCACCCAATTCCAATTGTTCATGGTTGTACCGTGGGAGAGTTGGCTTTGATGATCAATGGCGAAGGTTGGTTACCCCATGGGAAGTGCGATTTGGAGATAATTCCTGTTAAAAATTATACGCACCAAACAAAGTATGAATTGCCTATAAAACCGTCGCCAAATTTGCCAAATTATCGATCCATCAGGTTGTATCCGTCGTTGTGTTTGTTTGAAGCAACCAATGTAAGTGTAGGACGAGGCACCTTATTTCCCTTTCAGGTAATTGGTTATCCTGATTCAACTTTTGGCGACTTTGAATTCATACCTCGTTCGATTGAGGGAATGAGTAAGTATCCATTGCATGAAAATCAAACGTGCTATGGTATTGATTTTCGTTCAAGTGACCATTACAATTCTTTTTCATTAAACCCATTTATTGAAGCTTATCAGAAAATAGAAGCTTCAGAAAAATTTTGGAAAAGCAGAAGATGGATTGATCTGCTTACCGGCGATCCCGAGTTTTATGAGAAGGTGAATCGTGGGATGACGGCAGAAGAAATAACTGAGAGTTGGCAGCCCAAAATTGATGCTTATCAACTGATAAGAGAGCAATACTTATTGTATCCTTAAGTTAAAATAATTGATTCGAATAGATGTTAGAACCTAAAAGTATCCTATATTATTTCTTTGGCTATTTTGTCCTATTATTAATTTTATCGGTAATAATTAGTCGAAAAAGTACCTTGAAGTCGTTTTACAATGGCGATCGACAATCACCTTGGTACATAGTTGCATTTGGAATGATTGGAGCAACTTTATCGGGAGTCACTTTTATATCGGTGCCGGGAGAAGTTGCCAACAGTGCATTTTATTATTTGCAGTTTGTATTGGGTAACTTTGTAGGCTATTTAGTAATCGCTAAGTTTTTATTGCCTTACTATTATAAAATGAATGTGGTTTCGATCTATTCAACATTAGAAAAGCGGCTTGGTACAACAGGGCATAAAACCACTTCTTTTTTATTCATTATTTCTAAGTTAATAGGTGCGGCCTTTCGTTTATTTTTGGCTGTTTTGGTGTTGCAAATGGCCATTTCTGATCCTTTGGGGATTCCATTTGAAGCTACCGTTGTTGTGGCTTTACTATTAATCTGGTTGTATACATTTCGGTCAGGTATCAAAGTGGTTGTTTGGTCCGATACCATTCAAACTACAGTATTGTTAATTGCCGTAATTGCTACGGTGGTTTGGATTTTTAAGAATACGCCTGATGTGTCGGGCTTGGTTAATTCTGTTGATCTTGGAAATAAATATGCCATTTTTAATTTCGATTGGAGAAGTTCTAATTTCTTTTTGAAACAATTTGTGGCCGGAATTTTTATGGCCATCGCTTTGAATGGTTTTGATCAGGATATAGTGCAGAAAAACTTGACCTGTAAGAATGCCGGACAAGCTCAAAAAAATATGATTTGGTTTAGTATTTGGTTTGTGATAGCAATTGTATTGTTCTTATTCCTAGGAGCATTTTTAATGGAATATTCAAATCAAATGGGACTAGCATTACCCGAACGAAGCGACCGGATTTTTCCGTTTTTAGCGTTGAATCATTTTAGTAAAGCAGTTGCAATATTGTTTATTTTAGGAATTTCTGCTGCCGCTTTTTCAAGCGCCGATTCGGCAACTACAGCCTTAACCACTGCAATTTGTATCGATTTTATTAAAATTGATAAGTTACCCGATAATTTTCAAACTCATGTTCGAAATTGGACTCATGTTGGTATTAGTTTTTTATTGTTTGGTATCATCATGGGCTTTTACGAATTTAATGATGAAAGTGTAGTTGTAGCAATTTTTAAAGCTGCCGGCTATACCTACGGTCCGATTCTTGGTATTTTTACTTTTGCTTTTTTTACAAAAAGAAGGCCTTGGCGATTTAGTATTTTCCCAATCGCTTTATTAGCACCTGCTGCCACTTTTGGAATAACTAAACTCGTCGATAATTTCGGATTTTCTTATCAATTTGGTTTCGAATTAATTGTCATCAATGCATTTATAACCTGGTTATTGTTATTTTTCTTTTCGATTAAAAAGAAATTTAGAAGTCTTTAAGCCCCAAAAGTCAAAATTAAGGTTTAAGGATATTCATTTTTAATTGTTAAAACATATTGAACAAGAGTAGTTTACTTGTTATTCTATAATATGTTAAAAAAGTTTAAATTATATAATGCACAATAGGTTTCAATTTATTAATTTTGAAAAGAATATTGAAACAGTTTTTGCGTTATTAGTTAGATTTTGTTTCTGTTCCAAACTTAATATTTGATTTTTGACAAAAGCTTTTTTTAAAATAACAGGCTTCTTGATTCTCCTTATATGCTTATTGAATAGCTGCGACGAGGAGAATCTCTTAATTGACGACAATGCTTCTTTGGTGTTTTCGACCGATACTGTGATGTTCGATACTGTTTTTACAAGCATTGGATCTACCACCCAAAATTTTCGTGTTATTAATAAGTATGGGCAACCAATTGAAGTTTCGTCTATTTATTTAGCTGGTGGCGATCATTCAAATTTTAAGTTAACCATTGATGGTGTAAGCACAAGTGATACCGCAGATGTGTATATTCAATCGATGGATAGTGTATTTGTTTTTGTTGAGGTAAATGTTGATCCAAATGGAGGTAATCAACCTATGATTGTGGAAGACTCAATTGTTTTTACAATCAATGGAAATCAGCAAGTGGTAAACCTAATGGCTTGGGGGCAGGATTTTGTTCCAATTCGAAATTTAGTTATTGATAAAGATACCACATGGAACAGTGAAAAACCATACCTAGTTTATAATAAAGTAGAAGTAAAAGCAGGAGCAACACTTAAAATAGATGCAGGTACTAAAGTTTATTTTCATAAAGATGCACAGTTTGTTGCAAGGGGCAATGTAAAGGCTGTTGGAACAACAAATGAACCCATTATTTTTACCGGCGATCGCTTAGAAAAACTATACGAAGATGTACCTTCTCAATGGTATGGTGTGATTTTATTACCCAATTCGAAAACAAATGTATTTGAAAATGTAAGAATTTATAATGCAATTATTGGCTTACAGGTAGGGCATTTCGATTACGATGGAGTAACCAATGTTAAATTAGAAAATGTGAAGATTGAGCACATGGCATTTGCCGGAATTTATGCATTGACGGGAAATATTAATGCTTCCAATACGGTTGTTGCCGATTGTGGTTATTTTTGTGTTTCATTAAATAGAGGTGGTGATTACGATTTTAATCACTGTACAATTGCAAATTATTGGGGATTAGCCAATAGACAAACACATTCTTTTTTCTTTTCAAATTTCTATCAACTTAGCGATACTACTGTTTATTATGGCGATTTGAATACAATGAATTTAAGTAACTCTGTTATTTGGGGAAGTTTGAGCAGTGAGTTTGGTTTTTTTAATCATGAAGACTATGCGGCGAATTTTAATTTAGATCATTGTTTGGTGAAAATTGCCGACTCGGTTGATGTTACTAATTCAAAACACTATAAGGCCATTATAAAAAACGAAGATCCCTATTTTGTTAATTATTCACAATACGATTGGCAATTGGATACACTTTCTGTTGCTAAAGATGCTGGTTCAATTGATTTTGGTGAATTGGTCCCCAATGATCTATTAAATGTCTCTCGTTTAGAAGATGATGGCCCAGACCTTGGTGCCTATGAAAGAGTTGAAAAAAAGGCAGGCGAAAAAGAATAGTCTTTTAATATTTCTATTTGTTATTACTATTTACCCTTGTTTTGCACAAACTACAGAACGTGTATTATTTTATAATGTTGAGAACTTGTTCGATGTTCACGATGATTCATTAAAACACGATGAGGAATTTCTTCCTGGTCAAAATCGTTATTGGTCTGCAAGCCGATTGAATAAAAAGATAAAAAGAATTTATCAGGTGATTGTTGCCGCTTCCTATAAGCAATCTCCAGTACTTATTGGAATGTGTGAAGTTGAAAATGTTTTGGTGTTAAATCAGCTACTAGAAACTACTCCACTGCATAAAATGGGATATCATTTTATTCATCAAGAATCACCTGATCGAAGAGGTATTGATGTTGCGCTTTTGTATCAAAAAGACCGATTTACTCCAATCGGGTTTAGGGCAATTCCAGTTGTTAATGAGCAGGACAAGTATTTTAAAACTCGCGATATACTCTACGTTGAGGGAACAATAGGAATAGATACCTTGCATGTATTTGTGAATCATTGGCCTTCGAAATACGGTGGCGTAATGGAAACAATTTCGTTACGAAAATTAGCTGCAAAAACACTAAAACATGCAATTGCTTCTGTTGTAAAAGAAAATCAGAAGACTAATGTTTTGATTATGGGCGATTTCAATGATGCACCTGATGAGGAGAGCATCCAGTTTTTGATTTCTCATTCTTCCAAGGAGAAATATGAAAATGTAAAATTAATACATCCTGCTTTGCAAAATGATACAAACAATAGAGGATCACATAAATACCAAGGTAATTGGGAGTTGCTAGATCAAATTATTGTAAGTGAAAGTTTAAACGATGGTGTTGGGCTAAATATTAAACCACAATCATTTAAGGTATTTGATGCCGATTTCTTGCTTGAAGAAGACGAAAAGTATTTAGGTAGAAAACCAAACCGTACTTATGTTGGATACAAATATCACGATGGTTTTAGTGATCACTTACCTGTTATGATTGATCTTATTTTGCCTTAACAAAACCCATTTCTTTTCCTTTTTTAAGCATGAAATTGTAAGCCTCTTCATAATTGTTGTGAATTTCACCTTCTAAAATAGCTTCTTTGATTGCATTTTTAAGTATCCCAATTTCGCGACAAGGTTTTAAATCAAAGGTTTTCATGATAATTTCACCCGATACTGGAGGTTGGAAATTTCGAATGGCATCCCGTTCTTCCAAGTCTTTTAATTTCTGACGAACTAACTGAAAGTTCTTTAAATAAGTTTTTACTTTAACTTCATTTTTAGAAGTAATATCTGCTTCGCACAAAGTCATTAGTTCATCAATATCATCGCCAGCTTCAAACAATAATCTGCGTATTGCCGAATCAGAAACTTCTTCTTCAGAAAGTACGATTGGGCGCATGTGAAGATTCACCATTTTCTGAACGAATTTCATTTTATCATTCAGTGGTAACTTCATTTTTTTAAATATTCGCGGTATAATTTTCGATCCAATATGATTGTGTCCATGGAAAGTCCATCCAATATTATCTTGGAACTTTTTGGTCATAGGCTTGGCGATATCGTGCAACAAAGCTGACCAACGCAACCATAAATTATCGGTATTGGGTACAATCCGATCAAGTACAGCTAAGGTATGGTAAAAATTATCCTTATGCGCGATACCGTTTACTACATCAATTCCCTTCATTTTTTGAAGTTCGGGAAAGATGATTTGCAACAAGCCAGTTTTTTCCAACAATTTAAATCCGATGGAGGGTTTTTCAGCCATGATAATTTTATTCAACTCATCGGCAATTCGTTCTCTGGTTATAATTTTAATTCGATCGCTGTATTTCGAGATGGCATCTAAGGTTTTTTCTTCAATTCTGAAGTTTAATTGGGTGGCAAACCGAATAGCGCGCATCATTCGTAAGGGATCGTCATCGAAAGTAATTTCCGGATCAAGTGGAGTACGAATAATTTTTTGTTCAATATCATTTAATCCGCCAAAAGGATCGATTAAATCTCCGTAATTAGCTGCATTTAAACTTATCGCAAGTGCATTAATAGTGAAATCTCTTCTATTTTGATCGTCTTCTAAAGAACCATCTTCTACCACAGGATTGCGCGATTCACGATTGTACGATTCTTTTCGAGCTCCCACAAATTCCACTTCAGTATCCTTGTAAATAAATTGAGCCGTTCCGTAGGTTTTGAAAATGCTCACTTTCATTTTAGGATTTAATGAATGAGCAACTTCTTTAGCTAGTTCAATTCCACTTCCAAGCGTTACAATATCGATGTCTTTCGATGCACGTTCTATAATGATATCGCGGACGTAGCCGCCAATGATGTAGGTCTCAAGTTTTCTTTCATCTGCCTTAGCAGCAATTTCCTTTATAACCTTATGATTGATGTTTCTTTTTAAATTCAAAATAATAAAATTGATTGTCAAAATCAGATTCCCAAAGAATGTGACAAAAGTAACACATTTTTGTTTTCAGCAACGGTACTTTTGTTATGTAAACAATCGGAAAGGTAATCCGTTGAATAGAGTATAAACATAAAACATCAATATCATGTTAGAACATTTAACAAAAGAAACATTTAAAGCAAAAGTATTTGACTTTGAAGCTAGTCAAGATTGGAAATTTGAAGGGGATGTACCCTGTGTAATCGACTTCTATGCTGACTGGTGTGGACCATGTAAAATGGTTGCTCCGGTATTGGAAGAACTGCAAAAAGAGTATGGCGATAAATTAAACATATATAAAATCGATACCGAAGACCAAAAAGAACTTGCAGGTATGTTTGGGATTCAAAGTATTCCTTCAATTTTGTTTGTGCCCAAAGATGGTAAACCTCAAATGGCGCAAGGTGCTTTACCAAAGCAAACTTTTGAACAAGCTTTCGACGAAGTTTTAGGTGTGAAAAAGAATTAAATAAAATTGAATAATATTAAAAAAAGGGAGGCTCCAATAGAGCCTCCCTTTTTTATTCCTAATATATTATGATCGTACTTTCAATATAATTTATTCCTATTCTTAACGGTTATTTTACAATATTTGTATCATAGATTACATGTAAAGTTAACTGCAATGAATGTTCAAATTCTCTTCTACACCTTTATCGTTATTTTTGGAATAACTGCTGTTATTACCATTCTTGGAATTACAGGCGTAATTAAAACTATTCATAAAAAGTATTTGAATGCTTTGTTTACGGCCTTAATTATTGAAGTAATTGGAGCTGTAATTGGTGTGTTTAAGAGTGCCGATTTTTTTCAGGAAGGTCAAATTCCCGAGAAAATTTATACTGAAACCTTTATTGAACCTTCTGGTGATTATCACGATGATTTATTTAGGATAATTACGGAATTGAATCATGTTGAGGATTATGAGCATGTTTCTACAACAAATACTGAATTAGAGTTAGAGTTAGATCAATGTATTTTAGATTATAACAGACTTACTGATGATCTTAATCGCTTGGACAAAAATTTCTATGTATACATTATTAAGTTGCGCAATGCCATGAATGAGTTTGGCGGATCGATTAATATTTGTTTTAAACCTGAGCAAAAACAAGAAATTTACGATTTATTACAAGAAATCTTAATTGTTTTAAATCCCGAAAGTTTTGAAAGCACAGAAATTGATAAGTACAAGCAAGTTCAATCGGCATGGAGTACTTTTAAGGAAGCACATGGACGCACCGATGCTAGTTTGGTACTAGAATATGATATTGTTATGTTGGTACGCGATTATTTAAATATGAGCTATCCTGTAGTGCATAATGTGCCGAATTAAGCGGTTACTTATTCGACTCTTCTATAATAATTGAAGCTTCAGGACCGCAGTTGAAAAGTAAATCTATGATGCTTAGGTTGGGCTGGAAATCGTATTTTGTTGCAAAGGTCTGAGTATATTCTTTCGGCTGAAAGTGTTCGTCCTTGATTTTTTTATTTTTGGGCGATATTATTTTCCGAAAATCATTTTCTAATTCCCCAATTGGAATAAAGCTTTCACTTAATGAAAAGCTCTTTTCAATTTCTAAACTTTCAAGAATTACTTCCATTTGTTCGGTATTAAAATCAATAAGGAACTTCCATTTTTTCTCGTAAAATGGAGCAAAATCATCGATGTAATATTCCAGAAAAGGAGATTTGTTGTAAGCCGATAAAATGCTTTTCCAGTGAACGGCCTGCCAATTCATATCGTAATCAATCTGAATATCTTTTACCGTAGTTTTTGATTTACGGTTTTTAAGCACCGGAATCGTTAAGTTTAAAATACCGTTGGCAGCCAAAATGGTTGTTCTATTTCGAAAAGTTTGTTTTTGATAATGATCGTGCTGCTCAATTATTATTGCTTTTTCAGACAAAAATTTTGTGAAGAATTGAATGTTTCCCAGATAGGTGCTTGGTAAAAGAATTGGCATTTCGAATAATGAGTTTCAAATTATAACGAGTGAACATTTAGAATGTTTAGCTATATATTTAAAATAAAACCCACTCGAAATAAGAGTAGGTTTTAATTAATATTTTTAAAGCTGCAGCTTATTCAACCCCTTTTAAGATTCTATTAAATCTAATTTTCTTAGGGAAGGACTTGTCTTTATCCATCGACATCCATATGATTGCAGCTTTACCAACAACGTGGTCTTCAGGAACAAAACCCCAAAAGCGCGAATCGGCTGAATTATGTCGGTTGTCCCCCATCATCCAATAGTAATCCATTGCAAAAGTGTAATCGGTGGCAATCGCTCCATCAATATAAATGGTGCTGTCTTGTACCGAAAGATCGTGTCCTTCATATACATCAATCACACGTTCGTATAATGGTAGATTATCCATGCTTAAATCGATCGTTGCACCTTTCTTCGGAATCCAAAGTGGTCCGAAATTATCTACATTCCATGGATAGTTTTCTGAATGTGGGAAGATAAATTTATCAGCAGTTCCGGCTGGATAAATGATACGTTTCACTGATATTACATTCGGAAGTTTTGAAACGTCTTCTACCATATCTTCTGTTAAAGGAAATACGTATTGATTGTCTCGATGTAATGAATTTTGTTGATCTTCTAAGGTAATTCCTATTTTTGAAAGAATACGTTTATTCAGCAGTGAACCATTGGTGGTCACCACATATTCGTACTGCTTATCTTCGATATCTTTTTGAGGAACATCGTTGATGTAAACTTCACCATCTACAATTTTCAATACATCCCCGGGGATGGCAATACATCGTTTAATGTAATTTTCTCGTTTGTCGACTGGGCGAGATATAATTTTACCAAAAGAACGCTGATCTTTGTTCACATTCTCATATCCGTAACGCATGCATAGCTCGTAATAGTTGTGCGATGGATATTTCAAGGCAACCGTATCGCCTGCCGGGAAATTAAATACAACCACATCGTCGTTTTTAATCGATCTGAAACCAGCTAAACGCTTGTACGGTTTCTTGATCCATTCGACATATGAGTTAACCTTGTAATTAGACAAAGGCATTGATTGATGCACAAATGGAAAAGAAATAGGTGTATTCGGTAGTTTAGGTCCGTACGAAACTTTGCTTACAAACAAATAATCGCCGACCAACATCGATTTTTCCATCGACGAAGTTGGAATCACATAAGCTTCGAAAAAGAACATTCGAATAAATGAAGCGGCAATAACAGCAAAAATTATAGCGTCGACCCATTCAACTGTTTTAGATTGCTTTCCGTTGGGGGGATTTTTCTTTTTCCAAAATGCCCAATGTACTTTCTTGGTAATGTACATATCGAAAATGATCCCTAAACCAAATAAGAACCAATAGTTGCCTAGCCAAATTACCCATAGTAAGTATATGATTGCCCAAAATGCAAATTTAACCCACTTATTTATTTCAAATTTCTTCATGTTTCACTTTTTAAACAACCCTAACAAGAATTGAATTGTATCTTTTTATGTAATGAAAGCTATTTCTTTTGAACCAAAAGTACTACGATTTTAATAAATCTTTCATTGTTAATAGTCCTTTTTTTCCTGCTGAGTATTCAGCGGCTAAAACGGCACCTAATGCAAATCCCTTGCGACTTTTAGCGCTATGTGTAATTTCGATGTAATCTACATCTGAATCGTATTTTATGGTGTGAATTCCTGGTACATCTCCTTCACGAATCGACTCAATACCCAATTGATCTTTGGCGTTGGTTGTTTCATTTACCCAGCCATTTAATTCAGGATAAGCTTCTAGAACGCCTTCAGCCAAAGTAATTGCAGTTCCACTTGGAGCATCTAATTTTTTAGTGTGATGAACTTCAGTCATTTCTGCTTTGTACTGATCAAATGGTTGCATTAGTTGGGCTAAGCGTTCATTTAGTTCAAAAAATAAATTAACACCTAAGCTGAAATTCGAAGCATAAAAGAATGCCGCGTTTTTTTCGTTACAATAGTTGATAACTTCATCCCATTTATCAAGCCATCCTGTTGTGCCACTTACAACAGGAACTCCTGCATCGAAACATTTTTTATAATTAGAAATCGCGATGGCCGGAATTGTAAATTCAATGGCAACATCAATATCTTTTAGTTTTTCGTTATTTAAATCTTCTGGATTGTTTTCGTCAATAATTAAACCAATGGTGTTACCACGTTCAATTGCAATTTGTTCAATTAGCTGGCCCATTCTTCCATGGCCGATTAATGCAATATTCATCCTATTTTTCTTTTTTTTATTTAAACAGGCACAAAGATAAAATAATCGTTCTATGAAACGAATTAATTTGTTAATGGATTAGTGTTTAAATGATTGTGTTTATTACACTTGATAAATGTTAAAAAATGTTGGAATGCCAAAGCTTAAATAAAGTTCGTGTTCTAAAAAAAAGTTGTAACTTTTCGTTCCAAAATTATATTTATGGCAAAGACAGAAGATCTGTTAAAGCGAATTCAAGAACTAGAACGGGAGAATTGTCATTTAAAGCAACAACAGGATGCTGAAGCACTAAATGCTTTGTTTAACAGGCAAGTACCTGATAGTAAAATAAGCTTTTGGTTCGAAATTTCTATCAATAAAGATGGTAAAGTCATTTATGCGAAACTGTACGATTGGTCAAAAGTTTCGTATGCTGATATTTTTACTGGATACTTGTTTAGTTCCTTTCTTGATACAGCGTCGAAGCAGAAGTTTGAACAGACTCTGGAGCAAATGCCACAGATTAATGGGGAATTATTAATAAACCTAGTAAATTGTAAATGGGAAGGTAAATATGTGACTCATATTGAACCTTCAGAAAATGAAAATTCAGATTATCTTTTAAGGCTCTTTGCAATCAACTCTATTAGCAAAACTTTCAAAGAATATTCGAAGCTTATTTCGATGGTGAATAAAGCCCAAGAATTATCGAAACTTGGTTTTTGGCGTTATGAAATTGCTTCTGAGACGCTCTATTTTTCGGAAGTTCTAATTAAACAATTTGATTTACCTGCTTCGGGGCATTTAATCAAAGATGCGAACAGTTTGTCAAGTAAAATACATCCGGATGACTTTGAGGTTTTGCGGCGCGAATTTCAACAACTTACGAAAAATTCAAACACACTTAAAAAAGCAATACGAATCCTTCAAAGCGATGGAAGTTTGAAGTTTGCGGAGTTAAGAGCGAATAAAATATTCGATAAGAAAAGTGAATACTTGAATGGCTCAATTATAGATGTTACCGAACAATACTTTGAACACGATAAGCTTAAAAAAAGCGAACAATTATTAAGAAACGTTACTCGACATACTAGTGATATCTTGATTGTTTTTAAGCTGCAAAAGGATTTGAATGAAAATATTGTTGATTACCAGTATTATCTGGTAAATAAAGTTTTTGGAATGTATTTCGGAATTGATGCTGATACCGTTAAAAATAAGTATTTATCGGAGATGCAACCAGAAACGTTTAAGAAAATTTCTCCAGTACTCGCAATGACCTATGCCTCGAAAGAAGCATATCACGATCGGTTTTATTCTGAAAACTTAGATCTTTATTTTGATATTTTAATTTATTCTCCTCAAAAGGATTATCTCGTAACAATTTGGCGTGATGTAAGTTTGCAGGTTAATACCGAAAATCAACTTAGAAAGGATGTTGATCGATTCCAAAGTTTGTTTGAAGCAAACCCCGATTCGTTATTAATTGTTGATGTTGAAAGTGAGCAAATCGTTGAAGCAAATCAAACTGCACTTCAAAAATTAGGGAAAACAAAAAATGAGTTGCTTGGCGATTCAATTTACAATTACGTCGATCAGTCGGCATTACAAGAAATTAAACTAAAAGGACATAAAGAATGCTCGTTTAATGCACCATGTTTAAAGAACAATAGCGAATGGGGGCAGTCTGAGGTTTCAATCGTAAAATCAAACTGGCAAAATAAGCAAGTTGAAATAATTTCAATTAGGAATATTGAAAAACGAATGATGGAAAAAGAAAAGTTGATTTATAAAGATCGTCTTTTTACCAAAGTGTTCGAGAATATCAAAAATCCACTAATTGTTATTGAAGACAAAAAAGTAAAACTAACTAACAATGCAGCTTTAAAATTATTCAATACAAATTCCATTGAAATTCAAGATCGTAATTTTTATGAATTGCTCGATCAAAATAACCTAAACTCAAAAGCGAAGCACGACCTTGATCGCTTGTTAACTGAAAAAATTAATAGCAAAGCTGAATTAGAATGGCCCGTTGAAGGTTCAAAAAACGACCATCGTAGTTATATTTTTTACGTTTCCGATATCGATGCCGATATTAACCAAAAGCTAATTGCAATTGTAGATAATACTTTGATAAGCAATCATATCGAAAATATTGAAGCTGAAAATGATTATAACAATAGATTGATTGATCGCAGTGGATTAGCAATTTGGGAATGGTATATTGATACCAATCAAATAAACTTTGTTAGTGGATGGGAAAAATTGATTGGTTATACCGCAGATGAATTTCCTACTTCGCTCGAAGACTTTGAGCAATTAATGCATCCTACAGAGGTGAATCTACTCTATAATTATTTGTCAGAGTATTTGGAAGGAAAAAAATCGCGCTTTGATTTTGCTTGCAGAATTCAATGTAGAAATGGGATCTATAAATGGATCAACACGAATGGATTTGTAGAGTATAACAATCAGGATTTACCGATTAAATTTGTTGGCGTTTCGATCGATTTTACAAAAACTAAATTACACGAAGAAAGCTTAGCGAAATACAATTTAGAGTTAAAACAAACGATATCAGTTGCAGAGATTGGCTATTGGGAAATAGATTTAGTTACAATGATGTTTACCGGTAGCAAGGAAGTCACTGATATTTTGGGATTACCTTCAAATAGGCAACTCACTTTGAAACAGATTGAAGATATTGTCTTATCCGCCGACCAAGAGTTATTCATGTCGCAGTTTATCGAAGATCACAGTTATGAGGCAAAGCAAACAACTTTCCGAATAGTTACACCAGAGAATTCAATTCGTTATGTATCATCCATTATTAAATCTGTTGAAAATGAAGGGGGAAGTTTGTCTAAATTCAAAGGAATTATACAAGATGTTACTCATATAGCAGATAATGTTCTTCAAAATAAGTCGATTGAATCGACTACTGAAATTACCTCAATTGATCTACCCTTAGCGATTCTGACCAAAGAGAAGTTTTTAGAGACAACTAATCGCTTCTCAAAATTAATTGGATACTCTGAACAAGAATTATTAGATGGATTTATAAATTTTAATCAAATCCTTACCGAAGAGCACTCATCAACCTTTAATGAATATCTCGAACGAGTTTCAAGCTTTCGACAGCAAGAAAGTAGCATTCGAGTAAATTTAAAAACAAAATATGGCAGGGTGCGAACAGTTTCGGTATTGGGCACAAGATATTACTGGAAAAACAAAGAATCATTCTTACTCTTTTTTAAAGATGAAACGAAGGAGGCTTTTGAATCAGATATTGTTAAAAAAGAACTTAAAATCTATAAATATCTCAATAATAATGCAAGCTACGGTGCCTTGTTACTTACAAACGATGGGGTAGTGGTATACCAGAATCAAAAAGTAAATGATTTGTTTGGTTATTCAAGTGATGAATTAGAAGGACGTGATTTTAAATCGATGTTGGCAGAACACGATCGTATTATATTTCAAGATCGAGTGAATAGTATCGTAGAATCAAAGTCGTTTGAGCAATTAGAGTTAAAAGCTTTAAGGAAATCGGGTAAAGAACTGATATTGAAAGTTGACATTTTTTACGCTGCAATCGAAGAAGGAAATGTCTGTGTCTTTCTACAAAATATTGATAAATACAAAAGCTTATACGAGAAAGAGAGAGCAGCGAAAAACATTATTCTTAGCATATCCGAAGTTTCAACTAATGGTATAGCGCTACTAGATCATGAGATGAACTTGGTCGTTTCTAATGAGGCTTTTGCTTCTTTTGTTGATTCTGATATCGATCGGTTGCATAAATTTGTTTATCGCTTATCAAAAAAACACAGCGAAGTGGCTTCCATTCTTCATAAATTCAAAGCTGAGGAGGAAGCAAAAATTGAAATAACTCATAATGAAGGTACCAAGTCTTCCTTTGTTATAAGGATGCAGGTGATGAATATTGATAATCAATACTATTTGTTGATTTTTGCCATCGATCAATCACTTATCGAGAACAAATTATCTTATCTAAACAACGAGTTAGATAAATACAAACAAGTATTTGAAAGTTCACCATTTGGCAATGCTGTGGTGAATAAAAACCATGAAATATTGAATTCAAATCATGGTTTAACTCAAATGCTTGGAATAAAAGCAAACGATTTAGAAGATAAGAAAATTGATCAATATATTGATTCACAATATTTGAGTACACTCAATACCAGTTTCTCTCAACTGTTTTCGGGAATAAAAAATAGTGTGTCTTTTGAGGCTACTTTACGCGACATAAACCGACAATCACGAGAAGTATTGGTAAATGTTGAATCCGTAAAGCAACCGAATGGTGATACCGAATTTGTTTTGGTTACAATTATCGATATAACCAAAAAATTGAGTCAGGAGAAATTCATGCTTAATCAAGAACGAATTAAAACCATTAATCAAATTGGAAACATTATTGCACATCGTTTTAATAATTACTTGATGAGTATTTATGGAAACTCTTATTCTTTATTACAAAATGTTGAGGAAGAAGCAGATAAAATTAGGGCTCAAAAGATAATTGGAAGTGTTAGTAAGGTTTCGGGCTTGACAAGGAATTTATTAGGATTCTCGGAGAATTATCGTAGTATTAAAATTGAATTTGAGTTGAATGATATGCTAAGCAAAATTGTTGAATCATTTCAACAAGATGAATCATCAGCGATTCAATTTGATCTTGAATTTGAATCTCCAACTCGAAAATTAATGGGCGATCCCGACATGCTGCATACTGCCATTTCTAACATCATTCAAAATGCAATTGATGCATTGGGCAACAAGGGACAGATTCAATTAAACACAGGAGTTGTTTTTGTTGAAAGCGATCAAAAGCTTAATTATGGCGAAGTGCTTAAAGAAGGAGAGTACCTGCGAATTAAAATCATCGATTCTGCGGGTAATGTTGACGTGACCAATTTTGAAAATATTTTTGATCCTTTCTATACCACAAAAGATTTGGTGTTGAATGCAGGACTCGGATTAACAACTGCAAAAAACATAATTCAGCGACACAATGGAGGAATTAAATTGGCTGTTACACCGGGGCACGATACTACTTTTTACGTTTATCTTCCTTTGTTAAAAGATAGAAAAACCCCAGCAATTGGAACGCCAAATGAGATGTTTATAAATAAAGGCAATGTGAATATTTTATTGGTTGATGATGAAGAATTAGTTCGGAATGTGACCAGCGAGTTGCTGGTAAAACTTGGCTATAATATTTATTCATTTGATTCCGGTAAAGAGTCAATTCGTTTTTATCAGGAAAACCAAGATCGCATACAATTAGTCCTTTTGGATATGCACATGCCTAAAATGTCTGGTATCGAAGTGCTTGAGGAATTGAGAAAAGTTAATCCAGCACTGAAGGTTATATTTTTATCAGGATTTAGTCCGGATGAAACTATGGCAGAGCAATTAAAAGAACGAAATTGTAGTTTTATCCAGAAACCAATTAGCATCGATAAATTGTCGTACGCAATTTCGAGTAGTCTGAAATAAACTTAGAGAATATGTTTTTAGTTGTTTTGCTGGTTTATGTAGTTGTACTTTTAGTAGTTAGCTATTTTAGTTATCGAAAAGTAAACGAGCTTTCAGATTATTTGATTGCAGGTAAAAAGGGATCGGTGTTTTCTGTTACTGGAAGTTTATTAGCTACAATTTTAGGTGGCTCTGCAATAATTGGTGCTGTTGATGCCGGCTACCGAATTGGTTGGTCGGTTACTTGGTATATGTTAAGTGCAGCAATTGGACTGTTTCTTTTGGTTCCATTTGTTTCAAAAGTTATTGCGAATGGGAAATATACCCTGCCCGATGTTTTGGAGCAATTGTTGGGATCACAAACTAAATGGATCTCGTCTCTTATAATTCCAATTGCTTGGACAGGAATTGTGGCTGCACAAATTATTGCATCTGCAAAAATTCTTCAAAGTTTTATTGATATTTCTTATGAGACCGGGGTGCTTGCATCGGCGGCATTTTTTCTGGTATATACTTTATTAGGAGGGCAGGTTTCAATTATAAAAACAGATAAAATTCAATCGGTATTAATTTTTATTGGATTAATCATTGTTGCTTTTTCATTGTATCAGCATAATGCTCTTAATTTGTCCGAAACAGCTGTGCCTAAATTTCCTTTCAATGCGAATTTCTCGGTTTTCGATTGGGTGATTTTGTTTTTTACCTATGCTTTAACATTTACAACCGGACCAGATATTTATACTCGGATTTTAAGCTCTAAGGATGAAAAGGTAGCCAAGAAGTCAATTTTAATAACGGCCATTTTGTTAATTCCTATTGCCATTATAATTGGTTACATAAGCGTTTCGGGGGTAGTGTTGTTTCCCGAAAAGATGGAAGGCTCTTTAATTGTAAATGTATCGAAGTTTATTTTGCCGCATTGGGGAGCCATCGTTATTGCACTGGCATTATTAAGTGCAGTATTATCTTCAGCGGATACCACGCTTTTAAATGCTTCGGTTATTTTAGGAAATGTTATTCAACGTGGCAGTTATAACGAGAAGTCGCTGAGAATTACAAGAGTACTTTTAATAATCATCACTTTTGTAAGTATCATGATTGCTTTGAAATTTCAGTCGGTGATCACCGTATTATTGGTTGGCTTAACTGTTTTTTCTGGTGCTTTTACCATTCCAATTTTATTGTCGTTTTTAAACTGGAAGTTTCAGAAACAAGGTGTTTTTTTGGCAATTCTTTTTGGTGGCGTAATTGCATTAACTGGAAAAATATTATTTCTGAAAGGCTTTCCTGTAGTCGGGAATTGTGTGATTTTATCAGCTTTTGCAGTAAATACAACGATTTTATGGATAAAAAAAGAAGCCACTAAATAGTGACTTCTCTTTTATATACTAGTAAGTTTGTTCTTTAATCTCGAAGTATGATTGAGGATGCAAGCAAGCTGGGCATTTTGGAGGTGCAATTGTGCCTTCATGAATAAATCCGCAGTTGCGGCATTTCCAAATTACTTTGCCATCTTTCTTAAATACTTTACCTTCTTCTAGGTTATTGTATAGTTTACGATAGCGTTCTTCGTGTGCTTTTTCAACTTTTGCAATCATTTTAAAAGCAATAGCAACTTCTTTAAAGCCTTCTTCTTCTGCAACTTTTGCAAACTCGGGATAGAGCTCAGTCCATTCTTCATTTTCACCATCAGCAGCGGCCTTTAGGTTTTCCATCGTAGTGCCAATAATACCTGCAGGATACGAAGCTGTAATTTCTGTCATCCCACCTTCTAGAAATTTGAAGAATCTTTTTGCATGCTCTTTTTCGTTCATTGCAGTTTCTTCAAACAATGCAGATATTTGCTCTAAACCTTCTTTTTTTGCAACTTTTGCAAAATAGTCGTATCGCATACGAGCTTGCGATTCTCCGGCAAAAGCTTTTAATAAATTTTGTTCTGTTTTTGTTCCTTTAATACTCATGGTGCTTTTGGTTTTTTGATTTTTAATCAAATATATAAGATAAACTCTTTAGATTCAAGCTAAACTATTTACATCGAGTTGTAGGAGTTTGTACTAATGTACGAATGTGTTTGGTCGTTCAGGTTTTCGTCCAATGCTTGACGCTGTTAAGTACTTTTCAGCTTTTACATCATTTTTTTTGCTTCATTCCAATGGAAGATTTCATCCCTTCAAAAATTGATCTCCAGCAGTATTGAATGATGGATCGTTGTTTATCTCGTTGGTTGATAAAATATCCCATTTCTACAGGTTTTCCGGGCTGTCTTGGATTGTCGGAGTTTACAAGGGTGTTGGCTACAAAACTTACTAATCCTTGTTCTCTGAGTTGTCCTTTTTTCTGTTCAAGAATGGCAACTTTTAAATCGTTATAGTAAAAACGCATGTTTCCAATTGCCGAATCTTCGTTCGCTATAAAATTTACCTCCAATCTTTGATTAATGCCATCTTTGATCGATAGTTTTAAACCCGGTTCAGAAATTGTATTAACCAACATCAAAGGCATTTTTCCGCAAGTTGCAGAGAAAGCAAATTCATTAATTTTTGATTGAAGTTCAAAAGTAAAATCAACATTCATTTTACCAACTCCAAAAACATCGCCGGCAATATTTAGACTGCTTTGTGGTTTTTTCGAAACCGTTGAAGGAATATTACTAACGTTTTTGGAAATACCTTTTAGGTTCGTAAAAAATATATGACTTTCTTCTCGCGCCTGAGGTTCCATTTCTTCATAAACTAAATGATCGCATTGAAAAGTTGTTTCCTCAATGGTAATTTTTTGATCTAATTCTCTTATAATTTGAGATGGAATTTTTGTTCTTCTATCGGGCGGGAGTTCTAAACGTTTATCTCTAAAAATGGATACTTTTTCAAAATCGAAATCAACAGATTTAGCAATAAACTCATTCGTTTTAAAGAAATTTCTGAAATCAATTCCTCTTAATTGCGCAAGTCTTAAGCTAACATTAAAATAATCATCTTGATACTGTTTTCGCTCAAAAAACTCTTTTCTTGAATAGTTAGGCATCAATGCCATTTGACGCAGGTTAATGGTTCCTTTGCTATCTAATTCAATGCCACGGATGCTATAGCTATAGTAATCATTAGAAGTTTTTCCTGAATAGTTTGCAAGTTTTAAATTCAAAGCTCTGAAATTAAATGGCAATTCTTTGTCATCAGAAAATGTATCGACATTAAAACCAACTCCTGTAATATCTATATTACGAAAGTATTTGGGTTCTTCTTTGTTAATTGTATAACCAGCATCGCTTAAAAGTACCTTATTAAAACTAATGGCTTCGAGTTGATCTTTAATTTGTTTGTGTAACTTTAAGTTGTACGGATCAAAATCTGATTTCTCGGCTTTTAATCCTGGGGTTTGGCTAATTCTTGGCTCTTTAATTTCAAGAATATTACCTATCAACTTTTGTTCTTTTAGAACTCTTAAAATGTCAAAAGCCGAAAGGTTAATTTCTTTGGCACTAACATCGAAATGAGATTTATCGGTATTTTCTCTGAGTTCTTTTAATGCTCCAATGTAAAGATCTTGGGCTGTAAAATTTCGGCGCCCTTGATTATAATAAACTTGACCGAGACTTAAATTGTAATTATCGTTCAATTGGTAATTGAAATAATCAGAATCAAATATCAGATGATTGAAATTAAAAGACTTGTCGGAAACTTTATACGAAAGATCATTTAATTGTGTGCTGAAATCGATGCTTGAAAACATTTTTTCTTCATCCGAATCCATTCTTGATAAACCTAAAGCGGCATTGTTGATGTTTAAATTTTCAATGTTTACTTCAATTGTACTAGTTTTCTCAACAGTGGAGGCTGTCTTTTTTGTTGTCTTCTTTTCGGGAAATATCAATTGAATGTTGGGAGTTTCAATATTTACATTTCCTACATTGAATTTTTCTTCGGCTAGAAATTCTTTTAAGTGAAACTCGTTTACTAAAATACTCGGAGAAGAGAAGATTAGTTTATAGGGCAAATCCCCAAAATCAGTATTGTTATAATCGGGGAAAAACTGAATTTCATTGAGCTTTAATTGTTTGGCTTGCGTGTTCAAATTGAGGCGTTCAATGGCTAAATTGTGCGATCCATCAGGAAAATCGAAGTTGAATTTATTCAAGGTTAAATCGATATTTTCAGAGAACAAAATATCTTCTTCATTGCTTGGTTGATCAATTGGAAAATGGAATTCGTTGAGTTTTAATGAAAAAGTATTCGACCAATTCGATTCTTGGTTGTTGGGCATGAAATTGGTGTAATAAATTTTACCCTCGCTAAGTGTTATTCTTTCAATATCGATTTTATCTAGATAGTTGATAAAATACCGACCCAAATTCTGTTCCAGATTGAGCGATGAAAGCGACTTCTTTTTTGATCCATATTGATCGATACTAAATCGTGGTTCGCTAAATAAAAGGCTTGTTGCAATTAACTCTTGATTGTTAAATAATCGATATAGGTTGGTGTTGTTTAGCTTAATTATTGGGATCGTAACATTGGCAAACTGTTTCAATTGTCGAAACTTAACAGTGTCGGCAAGCGAATTATCGTTGGCAATAACTCTAAAGTTTTTTATGGTAGCAATATCATTGTCACTCGAAAAGGAAATTTTTTCACTTGCAAGTTGATGCAGATTGTCAGGCATCGAAATCGAAGTTCCTTCTAGTTGTATCTCAAACTTTTCGGCAAAAAATAATCTTTTCTGCGTTGATTTTGCTTCTTTATTAGAGTTGATTTTTTTTAGATTAATATCAAATCGAGTTTTGAAATCAGATTCTTTTTCGCCTTTCGATACCAATTTGAAATAGCCCTCGTTAAGTATTACCTCTCCAATTTCAATCGATGAAAATACTTGGTTTACACTTTCTGAAAATGACTTTGTTTTGTTCGCGTTTCTATTTTTTATTATGTTGAGGGTAATGTCGGGTGTTTTTATATTCACCACCGAAGCCTGAAGTTTGAGGTTTTGTAAGGCTTCATGGAAGTTAATGTCACGCATGTAAATGCCCATGCTATTAAAATCGGTTGTCGAATTAAGATTGTTCGAAACGATTGGAGAATAAGAGATGGAATTGGTAGATAAATTTTTTATACGAGTATCAAATTTCAATTCATTTATCGATAGTCGATGAATTCCATCCTTATTATCAAAAGTATAATTTCCCAAGTCGAGCAGAATTCCATCGGCTCCAAAAATACGATTGGGTGTGTTCCACGATTGATCGTTTAAAACAAGATCAAAAACTTTCAAGTTGATTTGCGAAATTGCCTGCTTTATTTTTTGTGTTTTTTTATCGCTTATGGTGGCATTTCCATTCCAAATCACAAACCGATTTATCGATACTTGTTTCAACTCGTTCTTAAGCAGCTTGCTTAAATTAAAATTCTTCAGATTAATTGTTCGACTTTGATTTTGAGGCGTCTCGATGTTGAATTCAGGATAATCTAATTGACATAATTCTATGTCAATAGAATCGGGTTTTATAAAATTATTGAGGTCGTTTGTTTTAATCGATATTTTAGGGACATTAGCCCAATAAAGCATTTTTTTACGATCTTCTTTTTCTTTAGGAACAACTCTAACATTACTGGCAAATATTTCATTATTCAATAACGAAACTTCAATTTCATCCATATTTAGGCGGTGTGAATCTTCAATAATGTTTACACTTAAATTGTTGGCACGCAATAGAAAATCAGAAATCGAAATCGACGTTGTTTGGTTGCTTGTGTTCTTAATTTCAAATCCTTTAAGTACCAAATCAACTTTTGGAACAGTGAATGCCGACTTAATATTCTCAAAACTAGAATAGGCAATTCGGGCATTGGAAAGCACAACTTCATTGATCGAAATACGATTAAAATTAAGGTGCTTAAACTCTTCTGTTTTTTCTTTCTTTCCGTCTATTAGTTTGTTAATATCGAATTTGGTATTCGATTCGTTAATATTTATTCTTTTTGCAGAAATTTCAGATTTAAAAATAAGAGCATAAAGATTAATGTTTTGAATTGAGAGCAATGAACAGTCGAATAAATGATTCGATGGTTGATTTACTTCAACGATTTCAAAACCAGTAATTGAGAATCCAAGTTTTAAAGGCTGAAATTTAAGTTGTTTGTTCTGTATCTGATAAGTTTCATCCTGAAAATCTATTTTTATCTGACTTAATTTTCGGTTTAAAATAGTTGGAGCTGTTAAAATAAATAAGAAAGCCAGAACAACCACTAATCCCAAGGTTGCATATGCAATTGTTTTAGGTGTGATTCTGCTTTGTTTTTTCTGGGGGTCTTTCATAATAGAGCTAAGCTATATTTAATTCCTTAATTAAAGAAATATTTTTACATAAGTCAAACATAACGAATGTAACAAAAGTTGCATGTTATTAATTCATACCTTCGTATTTTTATCGAAAATTATTTTCAATGGAAACCGTTATCGAAGAAAAAGACTTTCAGAATATTATTGAAAATTACGAAATGGTTGTGACCTATTTTTCAGGGGCACAATGCAGTGTTTGTAATGTGGTCAAAGCCAAAATAGAAGAATTGATTAGTACGAATTATCCTGAAATTAAGCTGATTGAAGTTCCTAGTGAACAAGCTCCCGAATTAGTCGGAAAGTATACTGTTTTTTCAGTACCACTAATTATTTTTTGGATCGAAGGGCGCGAATACATCCGAGAAATTAGAAATATTAGCATCGGTGACTTCAAAAATAAAATTGATAAACTGCTTAGCTTGTATAAATAGATAATTATGATGCAGTTTATTCACTGCAATGCTATTTAGATTATACATATTCAAAAGAATTATATACTTTCATTGATCGAAAACTAGAACGTAAAATAGGAATGAAAGCTTACGATTTTGAATTAGAGTTTAAAGTGCGCGATTACGAATGCGATTTACAGGGAATTGTAAATAACTCAGTTTACCAAAATTATTTGGAGCATGCGCGTCACGAATTTCTGAAAACAATTGGACTTGATTTTGCTGAATTAACTGCTCGAGGTATCATTGCAGTAGTAGCGCGCATCGATTTGGCCTATAAAACACCTTTAAAAAGTGGAGACCAATTTGTGGTGAAATTAAGAGCAGAACATGAAGGTATCAAGTATTTATTCTATCAGGATATTTATCGCTTGCCCGATGAGAAATTATCACTAAAAGGAATCGTAACTACTACCACTCTGGTTAATGGACGCTTGTCGGTGGCAGAAGAACTTGTTCGAGCACTTGAAAATGTTGCCCAAAAGAGATCGTGTTAAAAGGCGCCTATTCCAGCTTTCGTTATTTATACAAATAAATTAAGCATGGGTTTTTACTTTTTGTTTCAATTTTTTGGTTCTAGCTTATTTATTTCGAAATAATTGAGTCTAATTTTCGTAAATCGCAAGTATGCAGCTCATTATGTTACCTCGGAAATTATACTAGGTAATTTTAACGCTTTTAAAATCTTATTTCATCGTAATAAAAGTAGGGTTCATCAAAAAAGATTAAACATTAGTTTTTAAAGTTCGTTTTTATCATTATACAGGTTATTTTTAGTCTCTATAGGCTTAAATCTACTAAAGATCAAATAAATGTTTTTGTTAGAACAATAAAAGTAAGGAGAAAAGATAATTGCAAAATGCAATGTCTCAAAAATATTATGGAAATCAAAAACAACATATTTAAAGGTGGGCAGCGCTTAAAGCTAAGCGTATTGTTTGTTGTGTTGTTAGGTTTTGTACATATTGGATTTGGGCAAACATGGACTGGAAATGTAAATACCGATTGGAATACATCAGGTAACTGGGATGGAGGAGTAGTTCCAAGTTCGGGATCAAGTGTAATAATTAATGGGGCTTTAAGTAATTATCCAGTAATTCCGACAGGTTTAAATGTTGCAGTTAGTAGTGTTCAACTTGGTAATTGGCAATCTAGTGCTCAATTGATAATAAATGGTTCTCTAACAGTTTCTGGTAATTTTTCGATCCCTAATGATACAGATAATAAATTGTACTTAGATGGCGGATCTTTAACTGTAGATGGCACTTTTTCAACTGCATACTCTTCTGATACTATGTTTGTTGTTAATAGCAATGGCTCTTTTACGTGTAATTCATATGTGGAAGTTAATTGTTTTATCAAGGTTAATGATGGCAATTTAAGTTATAATAATGGATTAAAGGTGAATTATAGCAAGTCAATTACAATGTTGGACGGAACCTTAAACACGCTCGGTGATGTAAGAGTATATGGTTATATATATGGTGGCGAATCTCAGATTACATTTGATGGAGACCCTGGTAGCGATGATTTAGTGATTCGTAGTGGCGGTCGATTTTATATGGATATGGTTGATGGTACTTGTCCTACATCGTTGGTAAAACCACCACCTACCACCAATGGTCGAATTGAGTTTAAAATTCCAGCAACAGTTGAAAATAATGGTCAATTGCATATTGGCGATGCAATAGTTACCTTTTATCACGATATTCAAACGCAAGGGAGTGCGATTGTAACTATTTGGAATGGTCAATTAATTTTTGCAGGTGATGGTGTTTTCGGAAACTCTTCAACATTATCGGTGGATTGTAAGGGGAGTATAATAATAAACGGTGATGGCACTTTTTCGCAAAGTGGTAATATTGATATTGGTAATGGCGATTTAACCATTGGTGGTACGGCAACTTTTTCTAATAGCGGAACCTTAGATGCAGAGGATGGTGATATTTCATTTGTGGGGGATGTTACCATTGCCAATAGTGGAGGGACCATTAATGCCGGGAATAGTGAAATAACTTTCGAAGGAGGTACTTTCGACAATAGTGGAACCTTCAATGCTGATAGTAGTACATTTATTTTTGCGGGTGATGGAGAACAAAATATTGAAGGTGATGATATTGAATTCTTTGATGTGGTGATAGAAGATGGGGCGGATGTTGTAACCACGGTAGATGTGGTTATACACAATGACTTGGATATTGAAGATGGAGCAACTTTAGGTACAGACCCAGACGCTGATATTGAAACAATTGATGTGATTGGCGATTTAAATGGGGGAGGGACTGTTACATTTGAACGACCATTTATATCTTCAATTATTATAAATTCACTAACGAGTATTACACTTGTTTTTAATGAAGAAGTTACAGCCGCTACAGCTGAAATTGAAGGGAATTATGCGATCACCAATAATGGAGGTGCTTCAAATCCGTCAATTACTTCAGCAACTCGTGATGCGGTTAATGTAAACAAAGTTGATTTAGACTTATCGATTCCCATTGTAGAAGGTGTGGTATATAGACTTACTGTAAATAATGTTGCAGATCCTGATGGCCATACTGTTAGTCCTAACCATAAAAAAGATTTTAAACTAGAAGAAGTGGTCAATGCTTTGGTGCGTAATATTACTGAATCTTCTGATTCAACTGCAGCTGTTCCTATTTATTCTGCAACAACCTGCCCCGATTTAATTCCACCTCATTTCAATCCCGATAACGATGGTCCATATGACCCCGGAGTTTCTTATGTTGACTTTCGAGTTGATTTAGAAACTTCCACCGATGAATGGCAGTTTGATTATTCAATTTCAGGAGGAACTGCAACTTTGGTTCGTGTTGGTGGTGATCAAGTTACACCAACCACGCAAGGAACTACACCAATGGTAACCGCTTTTGATAACGATTTTGTTTATTTTCGGTTTAAAATAGTAAATGTCCCGGGTAGCGAACAATCTATTACATTTTCAATTTCAAATGTGACTGATACCGAAAATAGCGTTAATGAAACTAATACAAGCGACAATTCTGTGACTCATATTCTTTCAATGATGCCTCCTGTTGGCCCATTTGGAAATTAATTACGAAAGAAAATCAAGTAGCTTATTTTAAAAGTAATTTAACTGCCACACAATTGTAACGAGTGGTTGATGTGATTAGAATAGTAGCCTTTCGTTGCAAACAAGGAGGAGTAAGAAAATTTTTAATTTCATTATAATGAATTAAAGCTGGTCTGCTTTATCTTCTATTTTTAGCTGTTAATCTATTTAATAATCGCTTTTATCAAAAGGTCGTTGTCTTTTAGTGCAATACCAACTGATGATGTTAATTTTGTGTTGTTTCGATTCGGAAATTCACCTGAGTATTTTTATTTAAAAACCAAAGTCAAGAGATTTCGTGAGGTTAACAGTAAATTTCATATTTATTTTTATTCTATTATGTTTCATTGTTAGTCCAAGTTTATATGGAGAGGGAACAAATCAGGTTTCTCCTTCAAATTCGGTTGATGGAGCAGCGTTGTATGTGAATCCCCAGTCTGAATCAGGATCGTATTTTGGATGTGATCCACACAATCGAATTTATATCACCATTGACGATTATACAACTGAAAATTTGTATATGGGCTTTCACCCAAGAACCTTTGCTAATAATTCAACAGATTTATTATCAGATGTTTTTTACTACATATACAATGAGTCGGGATATCTTGTAGCCTCTAGTGAAATTTCAACAACTAATGGTAATCAGGGATTTATTTCGAATTATAATCAGGCAGCTGCAGGTCCGAATATAAGCAATGCAACACCAGCAGGTTATAACCCCATAGCTGTTAGTTTTGATTCAAACGGAGACTATTACATTGAGTTTTCTCATACATATAGTTGGCGGTATGGAACAGAATTGGATGATGAACCAATTACTTTTCCATTTTTCGATTTTACAGTTGCAGAGGATGATAATACCCAACATCCTGGCCGTGTTTGGAGTAGAAAGTGGAATTTTATTACGGTTGATTTAACCGATTCCGATTTCCCAAATTCAATAGGAACCTCTGATTTTGTAGGTGATTTGTATGGTTACTCTTCTGATGAATTTGTGGTGAAGTTAGGTTTTGAACAAGGATTTCAACCCCTCGGCTTTGAAATCTCTTTAAATAGTGAAGGTATTTATAATACCGGTAACTTTGTGAACGATAGAAAATCAATAAATGTTTCAGGTACGAAACCCGAAATACCCAATCCTTATAAAGTATTCTTGAACGAACCGGATGGAAATGTTTTTCCGGTTGGTAATGTGGGAATTACATTTTTCACCAGTAATATTTATGGTTGTGGAGGAAATTATTTTATTCCATTTTATATTTCTGAATCTGGAGACTTAGCTATTTTATTGGATTTAAATGGAACTGCAGGGTATCAACCCGGAACCTCCGATTTAGTAATTGAGCTATTTGATTTAACTTTGGGAAACCATGTAGTTGAATGGGATGGAAACGACGGTCAGGGAAATCCTGTGCCTGTTGGTGTAACTGCAGGTGTAACTGCAAAATTATTTCAAGGACGATCAAATTTTCCAATGTATGATGCCGAGTTGAACGTAAATGGTATAACAGTAGAATCTATTTGGCCGGCCAATGGTAATCAACATTTGTACTGGGATGATTCAGGCCTAACTACATTTGCTGATAATTCAACAAGTGGCGGAAGTAATTATAGTGGACTGTATAATGGTGTTTACGGTCCTACTCACCCTTGGAATGGCTCAAACCCAACAAGCACACCTCCTGCCGCTGCTAATGGCGGAGGAACTGCAACATCTTCCACTTTGACTGATGATTTTGGAAACGAACGAATTATCAATACCTGGTTTTATATTTCTCAGTCACTTTCTGCAACAATCAATATGACTATTCCCGGTTGTGATAGTGATGGTGATGGGGTTGACGATGCAGATGATTTGGATTTAGATAATGATGGTATTTATAATACCGATGAACATAATGGTTTGCCCAATCCAATTGGTGATAGCGACGGCGATGACATACCAAACTACTTAGATCCGGATCATTCTGGATTTGTAGATACTAATTTCGATGGCGTGGATGATCGGTATGATTTTGATCAGGATGGAATTGCCAATGTTTACGATTTGGATAGCGATGGTGATGGTTGCTACGATGTTGCAGAAGCCGGTTTTACTGATTCTGATGGAGACGGAAGATTAGGAAGTAATCCGATCACAAGTAATCCTAGTAATGGAATTGTAACTAGTGGAGTTGATGGATATACAAGTCCCGATGCTTCCTATTTAACTTATTCACCCAACCCGGTAATAAATTCTCAACCTTCTAGTGTGTTTGTTTCAGTTGGCGAAACTGCCAATTTTGTAGTCGATGGTGAATCTGAACAGTTTCAATGGTACCAAAATGGCGTGCTTTTAACTGATGGAACATCAGGTGGAGTAACTATTAGTGGAGCAACAACCAATAATTTAGCCATTACAGGAGTTGTTGCAGGAATGGATGGCAACGAATATTATGTCGTTTTGTCTTCACCGTCGAGAACTGCTTGTTCTATGACTCCCGTCACTTCATCAACTGTAGTTTTGAGTGTTGTTTCGGCCGATGTTGATGGCGATGGTATTACAAATAACATTGATATCGATGATGATAATGATGGAATCTTGGATGTGGATGAACTTGGAGATACCGATGGAGACGGTGTACCTGATTGTTTTGATTTAGATTCCGACAACGATGGAATCTATGATATTTATGAAGCAGGAGGAACTGATGTCAACTTTGATGGTGTCGCTGATGGTTTTACCGACAATAACAATAATGGATTGCATGATGGGTTTGAATGTAGTGGGCTGGCAACAATAAATGCACAATCGGTTATTGATTTTAATGGAGGTCCACTTACGAGTACCAATAGCGAATATGCCGTTGGTAGTCCCGATGGAACTGGTGCTCCAATTTATACAAATGGAGACTATATAACCCTTGATATGGGAAGTGTAATTCCTTCAGGATCAAACATTAGTGTTGTGTGGAAGGTCGGGAATGGAGAGTCAGGTACTGCATATATGAATATTTATGCTGATAATAATACGAATCCAACAACTGTTCAAAACAATAGTCCAACTACCAGCAGTACATCGTATGTAACTGGAAGCTTTAGTCTAGGTAATGATGCTAGGTATATTAAAATCACAAAAGGCGACAATGCTTTTTCAAATTATAGCAGCGTAGATTTCGATGTTGATGGTCTAAGTTATTCATACGATCCTTGTGTTGGTTCTTCTGGTTCTGTAATTCCGGATACCGACACCGACGAGGATGGCATTCCAAATCGTCGGGAAATTGATAGTGATGGAAATGGATGTAATGATGTAATCGAAGCAGGATTTACCGATGTTGATGAAGATGGACAACTAGGAAATGTCCCTGTTACGGTTAATAGTAATACAGGCGTGGTAACAAGTGGTACTGATGGCTATACAGCTCCTTCTGCCTCTTATGGTGCAGCACCCTTTATTTCAACGCAGCCAAATAATATCTTAGCCTTTGAAGGCGATGATGTGAATTTTAGCTTTGAAGGAGGTGCTGAAAATATCTCATGGTTCGAGGATAATGGTAGTGGATATGCTGCCCTGTCGAATGGAGGTAATTACGCTGGAGTTTCAACGAAAGAATTGTCTATTTCAAATGTCACCTTGGGAATGACTGGTTATCGCTATTATGTTTATTTATCTTCTCCATCCTATCTGAATAATTGTGGTTCAAATACCTTAAACTCTAAGTTGGTGACTCTTTTTGTTGTTGGTCAGGATGTTGATGGTGATGGTGTTAACAACGATTTAGATTTAGATGATGATAACGACGGAATTTTAGATACCAATGAGACTGGAGATACTGATGGTGATGGTATTCCCGATCAATACGATTTAGATTCTGACAATGATGGAATTTATGATATTGTTGAGGCTGGTGGCGATGGAAACTCCTTTGGTTTGGTCAATAGTTTTTCCGATGACAATGATAATGGAATTAGTGACCAATATGATCCCTATTGTATTCTAACTACTTATAGTGGAAATGGAGTTGATGTAGTTAGTTCATCAGATGTATCTTCGCCTGATAATATTCTTGCAATACCTAATGATGCATATGCTCGATTAGATAACGATAATTCAAGTATTGTTTTAGACATGGGGACTGTAGTTCCCAGTGGAACAACTATTTTTGTAACACATAACCGGCAATCAAACAATGGTAGTACTTCTTTAAGGGTTCAACAATCTACCTCAGTAGGTTCTGGATTTATTACTCGTGCTACTTTTAGTTCAAGTAGTTCTAATCCATCAACTGAAGGCTTTACTTTAGATGGTGATGCAAGATATTTAAAATTCGTTAATGTAAGTGGTAATGGTGCAAGAGATCCAGGTGTAGATGGTATTGCCTTTACTTATGATGAGCATCTTTGTGGTGGTATAGATGGGACACTAATTAGTGATACCAATACCGATGGTACCGGAAACCCCAATCGCACCGATTCCGATAGCGATGATGATGGCTGTTCCGATGTGTTAGAAGCTGGTTTTTCCGATGATGATAATGATAATGAACTCGATGGAACCGGCTTAAATTCTAATGGATTGATAACTGGCAACTCAGATGGATACACAACACCGAATTCAAATTATATAACTGCGCTAACAAACAATTTTACAACACAGCCGAATGATGTTGTTATTTGTCAAGGCGAATCATCAAGTTTCACCGTTGCTTATACCGGAGCCGATTCATATCAATGGCAAGTAAATGATGGTACTGGTTGGGAGAATGCTTCCGATTTTGTTTATAGTGACAGCAATACCCCAAGTTTACAAATTGGATCAGTGAATGATTCATATGATGGATATCGCTATAGAGTTTTGGTTACCACACCTGATTATGCTTGCGGTTCTTTAACTTCAGAAGAAGCAACATTGACAGTCGAAAATGAATCAGTGCCTGAATTTAGTTTTAGTAATTTTCCAGCAGTTTGTGGCGGTACAACAAATGCAAGTTTAACCTATTCATCTAGTAACGTTGCAAATTATAGCATTGACTTTAATTCTGCAGCAGAAGCTGAAGGATTTAGCGATGTGGGGTTAACAGCATTTTCTGCAAGTCCAATTATACTATCAGTGCCTTCTGGTGCATCTCCCGGAACTTATTATGCAACATTAACAGCATACAACAATGTGGGCTGTACACAGGATTATTCCATTTCGGTTTCAGTTGCCGATATAATTGCCAATACCTCAACTACGCCAGCTGGTTTTCCATGTGCAGGTGTTGATGGAACGGCATCGATAGAAGTGCTTTCTGCTAATGGAACAGTTAGTTATTTATGGTCAACAGGTGCAACAACATCCTCAATTGATGGATTGTCAGCAGGAAACTATTCTGTAACAGTAACTGATAATTGTGGTAGTAAAACATTCTACCTCACTGTTGGATCAGAATACAATGAGCGATGTGCCAATAAAGGTATTGATGGCAGTGTATCTCTTTCAGCAAGTCCAAATGAATTTGGAGCTCCGGTTGCTGCAACACTTTCATCAGGTGCAACTCAAATTTCGGTAGAATCATCATTTGGAAACCAACTGAGTGCAGGTGATTTGTTGGTTATTATGCAAATGCAAGGAGCCGATATTAATCTAAGCAATAACTCTTCATATGGAACACCATCTTCAATTACTGCTGGTCAATATGAGTATGTTATTGTAAAAGAAATTCAAAGTAGTGGAACAATTGTTTTATTGAATGATGATACACCGATAACATATAACTATGCTAACACATCTGCGACTCCTTCTGCAACACAACATAGTTATCAGATTGTAAAAGTTCCTCAATATGAAAATGTAACCTTGATTGCTGATATTGATGTAACTCCATGGGATGGACAAACAGGTGGCGTTTTGTTTATGGATGTAGCAGAAGAACTTGATTTTAATGGTCATACAATTTCTGCTAATGGTGCTGGTTTTAGAGGTGGTTCTTCTGTTTCTGAAGGTGGATCAGGTGCTGGAACTAATACCGATTATTATTTTTCAAGTAGTAACATAGGGCATGGTTATAAAGGTGAAGGAATTGCAGGTACTCCTGCCTATGTTTACAATGGTACTTCGGTGGTAGCAACTGGAACAGACTATCCGGGTGGAAATGGAAAAGGACGAGGTGCAGCCGCTAATGCCGGTGGTGGTGCAAATGATGCTGATGTTTCTAATAACGATGAAAATTCTGGAGGTGGAGGTGGTTCTAATATTTCTGCTGGTGGAATCGGGGGTAATGCATGGAATAGTAATAATTATGTCGAAGATCTTGGTGGTAGAGGTGGTTATGCACTAAACGGATCAGTAGCCCAAGTTTATATGGGTGGTGGCGGAGGTGGTGGTTCTTCAAATAACGGTTTTATTCCTTATGGTGGAAATGGTGGTGGAATTATTATAATTCATGCCGAATCTTTTGATGGAGTGGGGACTGTTTCTGCAAATGGTAATATCGGGTATCCAGGTGTTGGCAATAACGGTAATGATGCCGGTGGCGGTGGTGGAGCCGGTGGATCTATTGTATTGAGTGCAGATGTCAATTCAGCCAATTTAACCATCGAGGCGAATGGTGGGCGCGGTTCTGATGCAGAGCTCGATGGTAGTTCACATGGCCCTGGTGGTGGCGGAAGTGGAGGTGCAGTGTATTTGTCTATATCTGGTTCACCATTAGTTGAGGTTTCTGGCGGAGAATCAGGCTTAACTAATACTAGTTTGAGCTATGGTTCTACATCAGGCGATTCAGGCAGTAACAATTCAGTAGGTGAAAATAGTTTTGTCAATTTTACAGTGCTGGGACGTAATTGTAATGACGAAGATAATACGGAACCACAAATTAGTTGTCCTGCCGATATTACATTATGCTCAAATAGTATTCCTTCCGAGTATACAAATCTTGCAGAATTTATTGCAGCCGGAGGTACAGCGTCTGATAATCAGTCAGGTTTGGCAACAGGCTGTTTTTCATTGAAATCTTCAAGTACAGTTGGCGATATTTTAACGAGAACCTACTCGATTTACGATAATGCTGGAAACGAAGCTACATGTGAACAGAAAATAACAATTCTGGCAACGCCGCAAATTTCAGAAATGGCCGATGTTACCTCTTGTGGTGACTACGAATTACCACCAATACTTGGTACTGATTTAACCGGAAATCAAGCTTATTTTGATGGAATGAATGGTACCGGAACACAATATGAATCGGGAGATGAAATTGAAACTACCACCACAATGTATATCTATGATGCAAATGGTAGCTGTAGCGATGAAGAAGAATTTAACATCACAATTAACCGTTTAAATTTGGCGGTGAGTTCCGATGGTAGTGGTTGTGCAAATCTAATTGATTATAGCACACCTGCTTTTAACCCTGAAAATGAAAATTATAATTCAGGCGCATCGCAGGTTGTTTTTAGGGTTTCGCGTGAATTATCGAATAATGATAACTGGACATTTGATTTTACATGTGCCGGAAATGTTGAAGGGCCTGATACTGCTTCTTATGTAGGAACACTTTTGATTAATGGATCAGGAGGAGCAACACCTACCTATACAGGTACTGTCGATAATGGAACAGTTGATGCAAAGGATAATACCTTTGTTGATTTAGTTTTTGATATTCTTAACACTCCTGGGAGCGAACAAGTAATAACTTTTTCTATTAGTTCTATTAATGATGGTGTTTGCAATGTTGAAACTGAAGGAAATAGTAGTTTAGATAATAATGCAACTTATAGAATAGAAGAATTGCCACCTGTTGGTGTTTTTGGAGATTTTTAGGAACATTTATCTAAAATTTCCTCATACTACAGCAAGTTTAACGCAGTTTACATGCGGTTGGCGTAATTACACCGATATTTTCCCTCCTATAGTCCGAGTTTATAACTCGTGCTAATGTTTTTGTTGTCTTGTAGTGGACACTTGTTGCGATCTCGTGTTATGTTTGGCAAAAAAAAGACACAAGCCTAAACTTGTGCCTTTATTATCCCCTTTGCAACTAATTATAACCCCATACTTAGTTGTATTACACAGTAGTTTCGTCTTTTTTAACACGCTTCATCACCACTTCATTGTTCCCATCAACAATAATATCGATAGTTTCGGTTAAAGTTCCGTAGGTGGCTTTGTCAACGGTATACATTGCTCGTAAATATACAACCAATTTTTCATTGAACACCTTTAGTAATTCCCATTTTAATTCGGTTGGACTACTTTCTTGCGCTTCTTCAACCATTTCTTGTTCGTAGTTTAGACGAATTGCTTCAAAAGCAGTTTGTGCTTCTTGTAGTTTGTTAAGAAGGGTATCGCATCCTGGGAGCACGGTCAATGCCTCCGTTATTTCGGGTGTAGCCAAATCTTCTAAGAGTGCATTCAATAAGGTCGATTCACGCGAATAACTTTCTTTAGCGATTTGCAATCCGTAACGTTTATATACATTGTTTACTGTTTCAGCGGCTGCTTGAACTGCAGCATCGGGATACGATAAATATCCGGAGAGTAAACTATTAAATGAGCGCAAATTTTCATCTCGATTTACATCGTATTCATCTGTTGTACTTAGGAATTTGCCTCTGTTAATTAGCGATGTTAAGCGCTGCATAATTTCCGCAATGTTTTCGAAAATGGTACTTAAATGCACATCGGTGTTTAAACTACTTGCTTCATAAGCGTTGATTGATTGTTTGGCTACGTCGGTTACCTCGGTAATTCGACTTGTTGATTTGATTTTTGAGATCATAAGTTTTGAATTTAGTTATTATATAAAAACTAACTGATTCGTTAGTGTATTTATTGTTCTGAAATAGTGTATTTTGACTTATTGAAAACGTATAGAAATACAATATAATGTGTATGTTTTATAAAAGTCAAGTAAAATGTTGTTAAATATGTGAAAAGACGTTATTATAATTGGTGTGTACTGAATACAAAGCTTCAAAATGCAAGTTTTTTGTTTTTGTACTCAGTACATTCATAGAAACCATCGGTTTTTTCATTTTGTACCCAGTACAAACGATCAAACCTTTGGTTTTCTCCTTTTGTACTGGGTAGAAATCATTAAGTCTCAAGTTTTGTGCTTTTGTACTCAGTACATTGGCAATATTCATTTTGTTTCATCCGTTACTTTATTTATTGTGTTAAAGCGAACGTAAATTTGTAAGAATCTCCGAAGTTAATTTTCAAAGCTCTTAGTTATAAGTATTCTATACTACGAATGATGATTCGCTTAAGTGCTTGACAATGAATTTAAAGAATTAAGTGTGTAATGGTGTTTAAGTACATGCGGTAGCCTTTACACTAATTAAAGAATTACAAAGTGGGAGGAATAACTGTTTAATGAGTTTTATAAGTTAATTCCAAATTTGTCATAATCATTTAAATCTTTGACCTGTCACTCGTTTGCAACGAGTGGAAAATACCTGCATCCAAAATTCGAGCCCCCTTGTTGCAAACGCGAGTTAGTAGGGGAGTTTGATTCGAATCAAGCAAGTCATCTTCAATACGATTATTTGTGGCTTAAATCGAACCCATGTTATGTTAAAAAACTGTGTTGTTTTTAACATGGGATTATAAAAAGCACCACACAATACGATAGCATTTTATTACATAACAAACAAAACCTTTTTATAAAAAATCAAGTTGCCATTATCATTATTCACAACTTTATATATCTCAGGTTAACATTAATTAAACTTTCATGTAAACATCTTTAGCGTTCATAAAAAAAATTGCGTAATAATTACTTAAAAAATTACTTTAGTGCGGTAAATAGGCTCCACGAAACATACAGTATGTAGGAGTTATAAGGGAGTTGTAATTAGTTTAATGCAAATATTAAATAAAATTGAATTCAAAAGATGGTTATTGATAATTTCAATAATTTTGTTTACAACTTTGTATTCAATAAATTCATTTGCAACAGATTACTACCAACGACAAAGCGGTGCATGGAATAACCCCAATACGTGGACAACATCAAGCGGATGGCAAGCAACTGTAAACAGTGGTACCTATCCTCAAGCTGGTGATGATGTTTATATTGGAAATAATGGAAATATAGCCATGATCACTCTCACTGAAGATACAGAATGTAATAACCTCATTTTTAATGGTTATGGAAACTCAAGCATCATTGCTCAAGGAGCTTTTGAATTAACTGTAAATAACGATTGGACTGTTGATTGGAGTACTTCTGCTACAATTACTCAAACAAGCGGATATATACATATTATTGGTTCTGTTTCTCAATTTCGAACCGATATGACTATTTCAAATTTAAAGGTGGGAGCTGCTACTTTTTCTTTCGATAATACAAGTACCTTAACCGTTGCCAATAGCTACGACCATAATTGTTACACATCCTCAGTACCATCAGGAATAAATGTAACTGGATCAGCAATTAATGCAACACCATGTAGCCCAGAATTATCTGCTACTACTCTTAATGATTTTGGCGATATTTGTATAAACTCAACTAGTGAAGCCGAATATTTTACCATTGAAGCACTTGCCTTAACCACAGCGAATATTACTATCAGTTCATTATCAGGTTTTTCCTATTCAACAAGCGAAAATGGCACCTACACAAGCTCATTATCAATTAATCATGGTGGAGGTAATTACGAACAAGATATTTATGTAAAATTCTCCCCTACAGCAACTATCTCATACGATGGAAATATAGTGGTAAGTGGTGGTGGTGCTTCAAGCATTAACATTGCAGCTACAGGTAGTGGTAACAATAGTGTACAGCCTACGATAGAATCACCAATTTCATCGATGACCTCATTAACCAGTGCCGAGCTTGGTGGGGATGTAACCATTGAAGGCTGTACTTCAAATAGCATTACTGAGCGAGGTATTTTCTACAGTACTACCAACGGTTTTGCTGATGGAACCGGCACAAAGGTTTCTGAAACAGGGACTTTTTCAACGGGACCGTTTACAATCAATGTTACAGGACTTAGCACTAATACAAACTATTACTATAAAGCATTTGCAACAAATAATGCTGGTACTTCCTATAGTGTGCAAGGAAGTTTCATAATTTCATCTCGAAATCTGTATTTTGTTAGCAATAACAGCAGTACCGACTGGGGTGATGAAAATAACTGGAGAGTTGGTACTTGTGGAGGAAGTTTTGCATCTGCTATTCCTACAATAATCGATAATGTATATTTGTCTTGTAATTATGGAACTATTGTAAATATTAACTCATCGGGATACGAATGTAATAACATTTATGTAGGCCAGGGTTATACCTTAAACCTCAATGGGAATATTCTGAATGTATTAAATAATGCCGAAATCGCAACTTCAAATAGTGGTAAAATTGATATTGATAGTGGAGAATTAAACATTAGTGGAAATCTTACAATAAACTTGGATAACGGAGCAGGATTTGACTGGGATAATGGAAAAGTTAACTTAGACGGTAACTTAATCATTAATGATGGATATGGCAGTATTGGTGGAACAAAAACCGGATATTTTTCATTAACAGGTTCATCCTCATCTGTAGATATCTCCTCTAATACAATACAAATCCCCTATTTTAAGCAATCGGTTAATAGTTTCACAAAAACCGGAGATGGAACATTAGAGATTACCAATACTTTTGATCGAAACTGTGGCGATGCACCTACTATTGCTGCTGGCACATTTACTGTGAGTGGTAGTACAATAAACGATGTTTGTGCAAATGTAGAAATCAGCAACGCAATTGATCCAGGCCCATTTTGTAAAGGTGGTGCCATTGATGTACCTTATACTACTACCGATGCATTCAATTCAGGCAATATATTTTCAGTTCAACTATCCGATAATAATGGTGATTTTAGTGCTCCTGATATCATTGGGACATTAACTCAAACAACGAATGGAACAATCAATTGCACTATACCTTTAACAACGAGTATTGAAAGCGGTTATAAGATTCGAATTGCAAGCTCTGATCCAGTTAATACAAGTGATCCAATTAATTTAAACCTTGATTTAGTACAACCGACAATAAGCTGTGCATCAGATATAGCTGAACAAATCACAAATGACAGTGGCTGGTTATATCAAAAAGAAATAACAATAAATAATACTGGAGCTGCTCTTTCCGATTATCAAGTAATGCTCGAAATAGACTATGAATCAAACATGAAGGCCGACTGGAGTGATATTCGCATAAAGGCAAGCGACAATGAAACGAATTTAAACTTCTGGATTGAACCAATTGTTGGAACAACAGCACGTGTTTGGGTAAGGATACCTTTATTAGAAGCAAATACGGCTACCACAATATACCTTCGCTACGGTAATCCTCTGGCAAGTAGTGCCTCAAACGGACAGAATACTTTTGTGTTTTTTACGGATATTCCAAGTATTGCAGGATGGAATACCTATAGTTCAGGAGATGTTGATTTTGATAACACATCCTTTTCAGGAATAACAACAATAAAGAAAATAGATAACTGTGATCCAGCTGGTGGTTGGATTTCACTAGGTACTACTGTAACAAACTTCAGACTTTTAACCAGAGAACAACGTAATAGTTCGTATTCAAATGGTTCATGTGGTTCAAATAGATATGGGCTTGAAAATGGTTCATTCGATGGTTATTCCATCACTCGTAGTGCTCATACTACATCAACAGGTAATTTTGGTTGGGAACTCAGAAATAACGGTACAGGTTCCAATAGCAAAACATCATCAATTTCGCAACCTATGGATGCTTGGTACAGAACTGAATTAACTAAAGATTGTACCTCAAGTGAAATCATTGCATCAATTTATCAAGATAATGGAACCTTTATTCATAGTGAAACCAATACAGATGCAAATTATAATTCATTCGATAGATTTATAATACATGGTGGAGAGGAGTATTTCTTTGACTATATAGCAGTAGCATCATACGAATCAAATACAATTTCTGTTAATATTGGTACCGAAGAAATCGCTAATTTAAGTTGTGAAACTTACGTTGCTGTGCCACTACCAACAGTTAATGACAATTCGGGGGCATATTCTCTAACTAATAATTTTAATGGAAATGCTGATGCTAGTGATAATTATCCATTAGGAAATACAGTTGTTACTTTTACAGCATCTGACTGTAATGGCAATGAATCAACTTGCAATTTAACAGTTACTGTAACTGACAATTCAGAACCAATTATTAATTGCCCTTCAAACATTAATGCATTTACATACGATAATCCAATTACTCCTCCAGCTCTTGAATATACTGATGATTGCAGTATTCCAACTGTTACCTATACCATAACTGGTGCAACAACCGCTAGTGGCTCAGGGGTAGTTGGTGCCACCAATTTCAGCTTAGGTACTTCAACAGTAGAATACACTGTAACAGATGCATCAGGAAATTTTTCGACTTGTAATTTTGACGTTATTATTAATTGCGGGTTGAATATAAGTGACTATAGTTATACTCCGATAAGTTGCGTTGGTGCAAACGATGCAACTATTTCAATAACCGCAACAGGAGGTAATTCAACTTACGAATACAGTATTAATGGAGGAACATCTTACCAAGCAGCACCACTTTTTCAAAACCTATCTTCAGGAAGCTACACTCTAGCTGTTAAAGAACCGGGGGCATGTAGTTTTATAAGCACCATTGATGTTGTAATTGAAGCGATTAACGATGTTACATTTGTTGCTGACATTATAGATGATACTTGTAATTCAGACATAGGTAGTATCAACCTTGATTTAAATTATGATGACATCTCTTCTATCTATTTCGATGGAACAAACGATTACATTTCAACGAATTCGTTCTATTCGGGAGTAGATGCTATTACGGAACTAACTGTTGCTGGATGGGTTAAAGTTGAAGCTGGTGAAGGTGGTTGGTCACTTATAGATTTTGATCGTTCAGAATATTTTAATTTAAGTGTGGGTGATCAAGGGAGAAGTAATGATTTTGTTTGTTTCGATACCAACTCTGACAATAGTTCTGGAGTTGATGATATGAATGGATCAATCAATGTTAGAGATGGTAAATGGCACTATATTACTGGCGTTTACGACGGAACCAACAAATATATATATGTTGATGGAGTGCTTGATGCAACAAAATCGAACCCGCATAATGGAGAAAATTTAGGTTCGAATTTAACAAGATATGGGATTATTGGTGATGGTTCTGAAGCCACCACCTTTAATGGAAATCGTAATGATCAATATTTTAGAGGAAACATATCAGAAGTTGAAGTATGGGATCGTGCATTGTCAGAAGGAGAGATAAAACAACGTATGTATTCAAATTTATCGGGAAATGAAGATGGTTTACAACAGTTTTGGAAGCTTGATGAAGGAAGTGGAACTTCAATAGATGATAAAACAGGCAACTACACTGGCACTATATATAATGGAGCAACTTGGGATTCATTTGAACCGTTTTTGTATGAATGGACAAAAAAAGGCAGTGCAACTGTAATCGGATCTGGATTGTCCATCAATGCTTTAGATTCGGGAACTTATTACCTTGTAGTAAATTACCTAAATGGCTGTACAAAATCATTTGAATACTTTGTAAATTCAATTGATCCTAATCCATTTAGTATTACAACTAACCCAGTTGATATAGTTACCTGCTTAAATGATCCAGCAGTATTTAGTATTGAAACTTCAACAAACACAGGATTAACTTATCAATGGTATGAGAATGAAACCACTGCACTTGCAGATAATGCCCAATTTAGTGGTACAGCAACCAAAAGCATTACTATACAAAACCCGATAAGTGGCAACACATATCATGTTGAAGTTACTGGTGGTTGCAATACTTTATCATCCGACACCATATCTTTTACATTGCTTGAATTTAATGCTCTTGTTAGAGACATTACAGAATCTTCAGATTCTACAGTTAGTGTACCTGATTATTCTTCTGGACACTGCCCTGATTTAAATTATCCTGAGTTTAATCCAGACAATTCTTCCTACTTGCCAGGATACTCTATAATTGATGTAAGGGTTGAACGTGCATCTTCAGCTACCAATTGGGAGTTCGATTATTCAATTCAAGGAGCAGTAGGCAATATTAACATGGTATCAGTAAAAGGTAATAATTCAACTCCTGCCACAAGTAACACTACACCAATGATACATGCATCTGATAATCAATATATCTATTTTAGGTTTAAAGTTGAAAACTCGCCTTCGAATGAACAGGAAATAAAATTCTTTATTGAAAATGTAAATTTCAACTCTCAATGTATCGACACCAATTTTGTTGATGATACAATTAAACATACTTTATATGTAATGCCTCCAATTGGTTCTTTTAATTAGTAATTTCCTACCCCTCGTTTGTAACGAGTGGTTCAACTTTGCTCCCCCTTGTTACAACCATATCAAATCCCTGGTCTGCCCCTTGTTTGTAACGAGTGGATAAAAGGATTGTAGGCCCTAGTTAAAAACAGGGGGTAGTGTATGTGGTGTGGAAGCTTATCACTAATATATATTCATTTTAATTAAGGCTTATTCTGGGTAACCTTTGCGCAAAAAAGGGAATAATAAAGTGGGAGGAATAATTGTTTAATGAGTTTATAAGTTAATTCCAATTTTAATTTTATCAATTATTATATATGCTCTTTAAATTGATTAGAGTACTGCTTTTGTTGTGCACTAATTAGTATAAGGTTAATAGAGAAGTTATGTTTTTTTTGAGATAAATAGCTGGGCATAATTGCTTATGTTGGTTATGGACACTTAAGGTTCATCAATATAATTGGTCTGTTTATCCATAATGGTAATATTTTTTATCATTTTAATAAGTCGGTACATAATACCAAAACCGACGTTTATCAAAATATGGAGTTAAGACCTTGGTTTTAGGCTTGTTTACAACACGATATTAATATATTTGTATTGGGTAATTAAAATTAAAAGAAGATACTTTTCATTCGTGTAAAGAAAAATATATAGAAAACAGAAATAAATAATCTTAAAATTCGAAATAGATGAAAATTGATAGGTTCATCTTTAAAAATTAAATGTTATGAAAAAAATTATTTACACTTTTATTGTTTTACTGGCCGTTGTTGGAATCTCCAACAAAGCAAATGCACAAACTGCAGACGTACCTTGGGAAGGTATGGAGTTTAATTATGAAATTGGTGGTTTGACTATTGGTGATGATGTTGAATTCGTAGTTACTCTGTTTGCAGATACTGACCCTTCAGATGATCAGATTGCAATGGGGGCGAGTGCTGGACTAGGCGTTTGGTTTGCTTCAAGTGCAGACTTTAATACTGTTGCTGCCGTTACTCAAGATATTGATATTACTTGGGGAGCTGATGCAGCTATTAATGAAACTGCTGGTGATGATTATAAATTATGGGTTATTGTAACTGATGCTGGTTCTGGCTGTTCTAATTATCGTTTTTTAGGTATTGATCCAAGGTCAAATGCTTTCGATGTAGAGATTACAGTTGTTGGATTAGCCGATGCTAGTGCAACTGGTCTTGATTTATCAAATGATGATGCAGATGGAGGAAATGAGTGTATTAGTTTAAGTCAATTGATAAATAATGAGTTTGATACAGAAGGTACTGTAGATGATGGTGAGACTTATGCATATTTCAGAGTTGTATTAAACATTCCTGATCCATCTTCTTATGACTGGAAATTTAGTGCTTCATTCACTGGTTTTGCAGCGGAAAATGCTATACAGTATTCAACTGATGGTTCAACTTGGAGTGCATACACCGAAGGTGTTGTAAATACTGTTTCAAATACAGACTTGGAGGTTTATGTAAGAGTTTTAACAGATGCAAGTGTAACTTCACAAGGAGTAACTGCCACGATTGCTGATCAGCAATTAGGTGCATGGTCTAATACATTAGTTGCTGACGTGACTGCTGGAAACAATTCTAAAGGTTACACTATCGACCCAATACCAACTGTTGGAGGATTCACTGGTTTCTAATAGTATAATTAATGATAACCTGTAAAAATATAAGCTTAGTGTTCTTGCTGTTAGCCATTGGGCTAACAGCCAAGGCACAAAGTTCAGCACTGCAACCTTTCGAAGGTGCTTCGCATACCTACACTTGGAGTGAAGTAACTATTGGAGCCGAATATGAGTTCTACATTGCATCGAATGCCGAAGGAACGAATATTTATGACGATGCAGTTACAGGTGAATTTGATTTTGTGAGTGAACCCAAGGGAACAGTGCTGGAAGACGGGAAAGCTTCAGCAACAATTTCATGGTTTGGTGGTGCTTCCATGCACACCTATTATGTTTGGTTGCAAGTAAACGGAACATCGGGATGTTCTAACTATCGATATGTGGAGGTAAATCCTCAGGTAAATGCTTTCGACTTGTTGTCGGAAAATATACCAACGGATTATACCGAAAGCTGTCCGGATGTTTCAAACGGTAATGGTTTCGATCCTTTGGGAAGTTCTTTAGGAACAACAGTTTTAACTTTCAAAGTTATTCGAGTGAATGGAACCGAGAATAACTTAACTGCTGATGCAGGAGATACCTATAATTGGTCATTTGTACCAACTTTAAAGGTAGATCCAAACCTGAATCTAGACAATGTTATCATTTCTATTGAAGGCGAGAATTCAGGAATTGTATTGGCAAATGCTGATAACCGTTATACCATTAATGGTTTAGACGATGAGGTACTGGTTACGGTTTCAATTGAGAATGCTCCTGGTGAGTATCGTGAAGTTAACTTTGAAGTGACGGAACAAAGAGAAGAGCATACCGACCTGAACGATAGTGATGAATCGAACGATTTGGTGACACATACAATTCAGGTGATGCCTGTGATCAACTCGATGGGAGGAGTTTAAAATTGATGAATAAAATAGTTTTTTTCAAATAAATAATTCCATTAAATAAACCGTCTTCATTTTTAAATATGATGACGGTTTATTTCAAATATAGCTAGATTTATAGCTGCAATTTTTCTTAATGAGGGTAGTCGCAATAATACTGTTTTTAGTTCTTTTTATCGGAGGTTATGGGCAATCGACCCATATCAATCCGTATAGAGGTGCTACCCATACTTACAATGCGTCAGTTGATGATAATCAACTTATTAATCCTGTAAAGTGGTATGTGGCTACCGATTTGAGTGGTACTCATGCAGAATACGGATCAGATTATGAATTTGTTAGCGAGGGCTACGATGCGTCTGAAGATGCTTTGATTGGTACCGCAGTTTACCAAGTGGATATTAAATGGGGTTTGGAAGTTCCGGAGGAGACTGTATTCTATATTTTTATTGAAGTGGCCGATAACTCAACCGGTTGTATCAATTTGCAATCTCTTGCTGTAACAGTGAAAGATGGAAATCACGCACCGCTTGCGGTTCGCGATCAGGTGAATTTTTTCTTCAATACTACCGAGCAAATAATCAATCCATTAGAAAACGATTCCGATCCGGATGGTGACGACCTTACCTTAACCGAAATTACAATGCCAACTTCGGGGGCTGTTGTCCGAATTGAAGACAACAAAATAATCTATACACCACCTGTCGATTTTATTGGTCAGGATACAATTTTATATACCATTTGTGATAACGGAACTCCAACATTTTGTGATTCCGATACAATTTTAATTGATGTTGAATATTGTAATGGTTTTACGGCTATTTCAGGAGTTATTACCAATGCTAATAATGGTGCAACACTTAAAAATGTACCAATAACGCTAATTCCTCAGGACGATACACCGGGCTCAATAGAGTTGGTTTTAAGCTCTTCTTCAGGATATTATGAATTTGATAATTTAGTACCAGGATCTTACTTAGTACAAGTTCAAGATGAAAACTTGAATGCTGCTCAAAGTTTATATGCGGTAGAGTCAAGTCTTTTCTATACCGATTTGATCGCTTGTGAGTATCAACAACACAATTTTGCATTCGATAAATACAATGGTCCGGTATTAGGCGGGCTTGTTTGGTACGATGTAAATAGAAATGGTATTGTTGATGAATGGTACGATGCCAATGATGATAATTTAATTACCAAAAATATTCCCGATGCCAACGGATATATTGATTTTGATCAATGGGAATGGATTGATTATAATGAAGATGGTAGTTATGAAGGACCTGAGAATTTAGGAGAGCTTAAAGTTGGTGGTTTTGGCAATGTTGAATCATCAAATATATCAGATGTGAATGATCAAGGATACCAAGAAACTGTAATTATTGGTTTACTGGGTATTTGGAGAGCGCGTCCTGAAGGCGATAATATTTATGGAAATTACACCATCAAATTATTAAACGATACTTATCTGCAAGCCAGTGCTGAAGTGATAAGAAGAACTGGATTGGTGAAGGCAATAGACGATATTGGAAAAAGTAAGAGGGTAAAGCCATCTTATTTAGCATCGACTGGCAAACAACACTTGGTTTTTAATAATAGCGAAAGTGAATTGTATTGCGACCAATCTGTCTTTAAAGATTATATAATAGCAGTTACTGAAGCAGATCCAATACATTCTGATTTAAACTTTGGTTATTACTGTAATAGTGCTCCTATTGCTGTTACCGACTATGTAAATTGTATAATTAATGCAATTGATAAGCAAATTAATGTTTTAAGCAATGATTTCGATCCAGACGGAGATAGTTTGACACTTTCAGGCCTTGTTCAACCAACGTCTGGAGGAACTGCTACAATTCTTGATAATCAATTGATTTATATTCCACCGACAAATTACTCTGGAATGGATACAATAATTTATACCGTTTGTGACAATGGATCCTCATCGTTATGTACACAGGATACGGTTTTTATCATGGTAGCTGATGGAAATCCACCAATTGCTAACAACGATATTCTCAATGTACACAGTGGAATTTACAATACCTTTAGTGTGACCGGAAATGATACTGATGAAGATGATAATCTGGATGAAACAACTGTTCAATTGAATTCTTTTCCTGAGTATGGCGAAATTTCAGTGAATTCTGAAACGGGACAAATAACTTATCGTCCGTTTGAGTGCTATATCGGATCCGATGAGTTTAGCTACATTGTATTCGATGAGAAAAATTTAGTTTCGAATATTGCTACGGTTTATCTCGATATTACCATTTCTCCAACTTATGATGCTGATGCCGATAATGTACCCGATATTGTTGAAGACTTAAATGGGGATGGTAATCCTTGTAATGATGATTTCGATGGGGATGGCATTCCAGATTATCACGATGTTGATGATGACAATGATAATGTTTTAACCGTACTTGAAGATTTTGAATCTCCTGGAGATCCAACCCAAACCAATACCGATGGGGATGAATTCCCCAACTATCACGATGTTGATGATGATAACGATTGTGTTTTAACAATAGTTGAGGATACCAATGGGGATGGAGATTACTATAACGATGACTTGGACGGAGATGGTATTCCTAATTTCTTAGACGATGATGACGATAATGATGGTTCTATCAGTTGTTTAGAATTAGAAGATCGCGATGGAAATGGAGTTCCTGATTATCAGGAGGATTGGAACTCTACTGCGGTTGATGATTATTTTACTGTGAATATTAATTCTCCGGTAGAAATTGAAGTAATGTATAACGATACCAGTAGAATGCTTCCACCAACACTTTCAATTGCGGAACAACCAACTCACGGAACTTTGGAAGTCCTTTTTGATAGTTTATCAACTATTCAAACGCAGAGTACAAAGTATAATCAAGTGCGTGATTGGGGATATACTATTATTTATTCCCCAGAATTGAACTTTGCAGGAGAAGATAGCTTTGTTTATGTTGTTTGCGACTATTATGACAAATGTGATTCGGCTACAGTGTATATTTATATCGAAGATATCATCAACATCCCTGAGATTTTCACTCCGAACGGCGATGGTGAAAACGATGTATTAGTCATTGAAGGACTCGAGCGTCATGCCGGAAATGAGTTATATATTCATAACCGATGGGGAAGTTTGGTTTACTATACAAAAGATTATAAAAACGATTGGGATGGATCTTCAAATACAGGAGTGTTTATTGGGAATAATCGACAGTTGCCTGTAGGTACTTATTACTATATCCTTAAAATTATTGACTTTGATACAGATACAGGAAAAAGAATAGAACGAGAACGACAAGGAGGATTTTTCATTCAGCGATAAATCTATGAGATTGATAAAGAGACATATTAAATTTTCATTATTGCTTGTAATGCTTTTGCTTACATTGGTAGTAAAAGCACAACAAGACCCTATGTTTACGCAATATATGAATAACCCTGTTGTGATTAATCCTGCTTATGCCGGAAGTAGTGGTAATTTTAATTTGGGTGGTATTTTCAGAAAGCAATGGACGGGGACGGGTGATTGGTCGCCGACCACTAATTCTATTTCGGTAAATTCTCCATTTTTTGATTATAAAGTTGGATTGGGATTTACCTTTATTAACGACAATGTGTATCCGGTTGAGCAAAATGGTGTTTATGTAGATTATGCCTATCATTTGCAATTCGACCGCGGAAATAACCTTTCTCTTGGATTAAAAGCCGGGTTTAATCACTTTCGCAAAGACTTACTTTCTTTAGATTCTTATGAAGCAGATTCATGGGTGTTTGAGAATGGATTGTCGTCTAAGTTTTTACCCAATTTTGGTGTTGGGGCATATTTCTACAAACCCAATAAATACTTTTTAGGACTTTCTATTCCAAAGTTATTACGCAATAGCTTTGCCGATGATGAAGACAACAACGATGCTGTTGCTCGAGAAGAAATTCACTATTATTTTACAGGTGGATTTGTGAAAACAGTGGATGCAGTAATTAAGGTAAAGCCATCTTTTATGATTCGTCACGTATCCGGTGCTCCAATATCAATCGAACTTTCAACTACTGCTATATTTTATGATCGTTTATGGACTGGACTTTCTTATCGTTTAGGAGATGCCATTTCTGGACATGTTAGAATGCAATTGAATGATCAAATGCAATTGGGATATTCTTACGATTTAACCAATAGCAGATTAAGAAATTACAACAATGGAACGCATGAAGTTTTTATTAGCTATAGCTTCTCATTCCGTCAGAAAAGAGTATTGTCTCCACGTTATTTCTAATTCTTATATTTTTTTCTGAAGTAAAAAATATAAGAATTAGAAAATCTGATGATCTATAACAATTTAAGGTTTTGTTACTAATTTTGTTCTTTTCGATCCTGTTTTGAATTTACGCTGGAATTAATACCCAGGCGGCAAGTATTGGTTTGTAAGGATTTCGATTGGTTTAAATTAGCAATTTTGGATATACAATGCCAGAAACTTGAAAGTAATTCTGGGAAATATATGGCAGCAAAGAACGTTCAGGTTCTTCAATCCATTCTTTATTATTGGTTCTTTTTGCTCTTTTAATTGTGATTTAATTTTTTTCTAGTCTAAGGCGTAGTGAATTTAATGCATCTTGCGAAGAACGAAGAATATTTCGCTCCCGATTATTGGCATAATTTACTTTCTGTGCATAAACTTCACTCGGAGTTACAATTGCGATCCAAACGGTACCCACCGGCTTTTCTTCACTACCTCCATCAGGTCCTGCAATTCCTGAAGTGGCAATGGCATAATCGGTTTTTAGTAACTTTTGAACACCCAAGGCCATTTGAGTAACCACTTGTTGGCTTACTGCACCATAGGTTTTCAAATCATTTTCATTAACACCAAGTACATTTTTCTTTACTTCGTTAGAGTAAGCTACAATACTTCCTTTAAAATATTTGGATGCACCAGCATTGGCGGTGAATTCTTTTGCAATGGTTCCTCCTGTGCAACTTTCAGCGGTGGCTATTGTTGACGAGGAAGCCACTAGGAGTTTCCCAACTGCTCCAGCTAAGGTTTGTTCCCCGTAACCATAGATCGCTTCAGGAATAATCAACTTTAATTTTTTAACTTCTTTATCAATCGTATTTTCTAATAACGCTTGATCATTGCCCAAAGCCGACAATCGTAATCGAACTTTGCCGGGAGAAGGTAAGTAAGCCAGTTTTATAAAAGATGGAAGATTTAGTTCCCAATTTTCAATTTGATCGGCAAGAAAAGATTCGCCAACTCCAACAGTTAAAATGGTTTTGTGCGCTATTTTTTGAACGCCATTTAATTGAGCTAATTTTGGAAGTACAGAATCGCTCATTAAACCTTTCATTTCAAAGGGTACACCAGGCATCGATGCAATATACTTTCCATCGTCCTCGAACCACATACCCGGAGCAGTACCATTTTTATTGAATAGCACCTCGCAGCACTCAGGCACTAATGCCTGATCAATATTTACTTGCGTCATGGCTTTATTTCTACGAGCGAAAAAACTCGTAACATGATCCAGCGTGGCTTGATGCATGATTAGTTTTGAATTGAAATATTCAGCCAAAACTTTTTTGGTTAAGTCGTCTTTAGTGGGGCCTAATCCTCCGGTTATTAAAATAATGTCGGCTCTTAATTTGGCTGCATCAATCGCTTCAACAATATGTGTCGGATCATCTGAAATAGAAGTGATTTGAGCTACTTTTATTCCAATGTTATTTAGTTCGGTAGCCATCCAAGCTGAGTTGGTATCCACAATTTGTCCGATTAAAATTTCATCTCCTATTGTAATTATTTCTGCTTTCATTATTTAGTCTTGAGTAATTTTAAACTTCGATTTTCAATTGTTGGTCTTTTATTTCTGATCTTCAATTTTCTCTATTCTTTGCAATAAAGTTGGATGTGAATAATGAAAAAACACATAAGCAGGATGTGGCGTTAAGTTGCTTAAGTTTTTACGTGTCAATTTTTTTAATCCACTAATCAATGCATCGCCTAATCCGAAAGAGTTGGCATATGCATCGGCTTCGTACTCATTTTTTCTCGATAACAAATTCATTAAAATACCGGTAATCATCGAAAGCGGGGAATACAAAATTCCAAAGGCAATCAAGCCGATATGAAATTTTGGAGTATTAACTCCTAAGGCTTCTGAAAGTGCTGGCGAGCTAACAAATAGAGAGAAAATGAAGAGTAAAAATCCTGTTTGTATAATTCCTAAAATTAATCCGGTGATGATGTGTTTCTTTTTGTAATGTCCAATTTCGTGTGCTAAAACGGCTATGATTTCGTTTGTTGTTAAATCGTTGATGAGCGTATCGTAAAGCACGATTCGTTTTTTTGGTCCGATGCCTGTAAAATAAGCATTGGCCTTGGTAGAACGTTTTGAACCATCAATAACGAAAATGTTTTTTAATTGGAACCCAGCTTTTTCTGCAAAAGCATTGATCCCATCTTTCAATTCACCATCTTCTAATGGCGTTTGTTTGTTAAAAAGAGGAACGATAATGTTTGAATAAAACATCGTCATGAACAAGGTTATAATTGTAATGGCTCCCCAAGCAATTAACCAAAAGTAGTTTTCGGTTATCGAATAAATCCAAATAATCAATGCAAAAATACCTCCACCCAAAATTGCTGTCATTAACCAGCCTTTTAATTTGTCGATGATGAAAGTTTTGACAGTGGTTTTGTTAAATCCGAATTTTTCTTCAATTACAAAAGTGTGATAAATTGAAAAAGGTAAACTAATTATATCGTTCGCAAAGCCAATCATTCCGAAGAATAATAGAGCAGCCAAAATTTGATTCGATGTAATGGAATATACAATTGAATCAACCCAGGCAAAACCTTGAACAAACAGGAAAACAAGTACAACAACTACTGAAAAAGTAGAAGTAAGCATATCAAAAAGATGGTTTGTTTTTTTGTATTGTTGCGACTCCTGATACTTTTTATCATCATAAATTCCCTCTAAAAGTTTGGGGATTTTATTGGACCAGTTTTTCTGATTTAAATAATCCAGCAAACGTTCTAAAAAGTAGTCGAATATGATAATCCCAATAAGTAAAAAGAATATTGTTGAGGCCATTTCAATAGTTTTGTTTGAATGCAAAGAAAGTAATTTTCGATGAGAATCAGGATTGCAACCAGGTCCTCAAATTGATCACTACCAAATTTGTACTTTATCACATACTTCCAATATTGTACGAAATTGCTTTTAGATGATTAATATCCAGTGTTTTGAACCGATTTTTTTGTTTTTATACCCACGTTTAGTGGTATTTATCATACGAATTTAATAGTTCATCAAAAAGGTGCAGATTTGACTGTTTTAAAGGGGTTTATGTTTAATTTTGTATTTTACATTTTTACATTTTGATTTATGTTGCAGACCTCTATTCATATTAACGCTAATTTCTCTTACGAAACAGATTCTGATTTAAAAGTTTGTTACGTGAAAGGAGAAGGATCTTGCGATAATAAAAATGCTCTTGAAGCCTTTCAGTCTGTACTGCAAAACGACGAAATTACGAAGGAATTGAATATCGTTGTTGATATTACCAGTTTAGATTTTCATCCTAGTTTCGAAGAGTTAATGCAGCTCAAAAGTCTTATTGTTTCTTTACGTCGAAATTTTAAAAACAAAGCAGCAATTGTAGCGTCGCCTAGTTTTTATACCTTGGCACAAATGGTTAGTATTATTACTCAAATGAGTAACTTCAATATGAAAGCATTTAAAGAATACGATCCTGCATTTAAATGGCTTACATCCGCCTAACAACCTTATCAAAATATAGTATTTTTCTTCTGAATTGACGATACAGATCAATTGTCGTTCGTATTTCATTTAAATTCTTGTATTTTTGCTGCCTAAAATGAATTGTATATGTCGGAAGATTCATTAAATCAGTTGATTTATAATAAAAACGTGATCGAATTTATTACCGTTGCAAATGAATATTGTAATTTTGTAGAAGATCACACTTCGTTTAAAGCCGAAGAGTTTATGGTGAAATTGCAAAAAATTTTTCCATTACTTTATTTGAAAGCTTCAATGCTACCCCCTTTTGAATTGGAATCGTATGATCCACCTGAAAAGTTTGTCTCTGAAGTTGATTACAGTTTTCTTTTGAATAAATTGGTCGATAAATTTGGTCAACACGATACTTACCAAGAGGTTTTTGATCCAAACATGCAATTTAGTGATGCTCCATTGGAGGCTAGCATTGCAGAAAACATTTGCGATGTATATCAGGATACAAAAGATTTAATAATGGGGTACCAATTGGGGGCAGAGGAGTCGATGTATGATGCTTTGGCAGATTGCACCGTTAATTTTAAAGAATATTGGGGACAAAAATTATTGAATGGATTACGTGCCATTCATCAGCTTGTATATTCAGATGTTGATTGGGTCGACGATAATATTGACATTTATAAAGAGGATAGTACACCTTCGAAAGATAATTGGGTAAACAAGCATTTTAATAACTATTCGGATGAAGACTCGTAAGCAAGTTTGTTTTTATCTGAAACGAATTATTGGTTAAAATTAAATTATAGTGATATTGCAGAAAGATACCATCAGTAAAGAAGAGTTAAAAGAGTTACCCTTGAAAAGTTTCGAGGGCGAAATTGAGGTGGTTACCAATTACGAACAGGCATTGGCTGCAGCAAATTACCTTAAAAATTTCAACACACTTGGCTTTGATACCGAAACGAAACCTTCATTTAAAAAGGGGAAAGTTAATAAAGTGGCACTTTTACAGCTTTCCACTCAGGAAAGAGCTTTTTTATTTCGACTAAACCAATTTAAATTCCCTCAGGAGCTAATCGAAATTCTTACGAATCCGGGTATTATCAAAGCCGGAGTAGCGATTCATGATGATATTAAAGGATTGAATGAATTGAAAAGATTTGAGGCTGGCGGATTTGTTGAATTGCAACAGTGGGCAAAGGAATTGGGACTGAATTGCTTTAGTTTAAAAAAATTGTCGGGTTTAATATTAGGCTTTCGAATATCAAAAGGACAACAGTTATCGAATTGGGAAGCTGAAGTTTTAACATCTGCACAAATGGCTTATGCCGCTACCGATGCGTGGGTTTCGTACGAACTTTACAAAAGTTTTAAATCATTTGACAAAGCAACATTCGTAAATAAATAAGAGATTATAAATAGTAGGGAATTGATGGATAAAGGATATACAAAGATAGTTTTAAAATCAGGTAAGGATCAATCGTTAAAACGATTCCATCCATGGGTTTTTTCCGGGGCGATTAAGAAAATTTATGGAAATATAAACGAAGGCGATATTGTTTCGGTTTGGTCAAATAAAGACGAGTTTTTAGGACTTGGACATTATCAAATTGGTTCCATTGCGGTGCGCATTTTTAGTTTCGAAGAAGTAGAAATTTCAGATGAATTTTGGTTCAAGAAACTGGAAAGTGCATGGAAGTTGCGTCAGAATATTGGCATAACCAACAGTGAAGAAACAAATGTTTATCGTTTGTTACATGCCGAAGGAGATGGGATGCCCGGTTTAATTATCGACTTTTACAATGGAACGGCTGTCATGCAATTTCATTCAATTGGCTTTTATTTAATTCGCGAAAAGTTAGCAGAATTGTTAAAGCAAGTAATGGGCGACCAATTGAAAGCTGTTTACGATAAAAGTGCAAAAACAATTCCTTTTAAAGCAGATATTGCTCCCGAAGATGGTTATTTACTTGGGGAGGCAGAACCTGGAATTGTAATGGAGTATGGCAATAAATTTAAGGTCGACTGGGTTGGCGGTCAAAAAACCGGATTCTTTATCGATCAACGCGAAAATCGTTATTTATTGCAGGAATATTCAAAAGGGCGCGATGTGTTGAATATGTTTTGCTATACAGGTGGTTTTTCGTTTTTTGCAATGAATGGTGGTGCTAATTTGGTGCATTCTGTTGATGCCTCGGGACCAGCAATTGACTTAACTCGCGAAAATGTTGAATTAAACTACCCCAATGATGCACGACACGAAGCCATTGTAGCCGATGCATTTGAGTATTTAAAAGATATAAAAGATAAGTACGATTTAATTGTATTAGATCCTCCGGCATTTGCAAAACATCGTCAGTCATTGAGTCGTGCTTTGCAAGGATATAAACGCATTAACACGCGTGCTTTTGAGCAAATTCGTCCGGGCGGCATTGTTTTTACTTTTAGTTGTTCGCAAGTGGTAAGTAAAGATAAATTCCGAGAAGCAGTTTTTTCTGCAGCGGCAATTGCAAAAAGAAACGTTCGTATTTTACATCAAATGACACAACCAAGCGATCATCCTATCAATATTTATCATCCCGAAGGAGAATATTTAAAAGGCTTGGTATTGTATGTTGAATAATTTTGTTTAAGTATTGAGCCAACATAAAATTGAAGGTTAATTGAAATGAAACGCTTTGTATTTCTTATATTATTAACGCTTGGAATTGCCTTTTCAGTAAACGCAGCGAAGCAACTTTCTGAAAAATCAAAAGTAGTATTGTTTACTTGCGGTCCCGGAGCTGAATTGTACGCAGGTTTCGGACATAGCGCTTTGTGGGTTAGTGATCCAACTACCAAAACCGATCGATTATATAATTACGGAACCTTCGATTTTAATACGCCTAACTTTTATTCAAAATTCGCGCGAGGTCAATTGGATTACATGCTTTCAGTAACGCATATCCAGCGATTTTTAAGTGAGTACAATTACCGTAAAATTGAAGTTGAAGGCCAAACTTTAAATCTGAATAAGGCCGAAATTCAAAAACTATACGAATTACTTGAAAAGAACTTAAAGCCTGAAAATAGATTTTATCGCTACGATTTTTTCTACGATAATTGTGCAACTCGCTTGTGGGATATTGTAGAGGAGGCTACCGATAATCAATTGAATTTGAATATGGAAGCTCCCAACCAATCGTTTCGAGAGGTTCTGTTCCCTTATTTAGAACATAAGCCATGGGTGAAATTCGGGATTAATTTGGTGCTTGGCTTAGCTGCTGATAAAGATATGACGGCCAAAGAATCTATGTATTTGCCAGATTATCTGCAAGAAGGCTTTGCTACTGCATCATTAAATGATGGTCGAAGGTTAGTGAAATCTGAAAAGGAATATCTTCCCAAAAGAATTGAATTTGCCGCAAAATGGTTTTATCATCCTGTAACTGTTTTTACACTTTTGCTAATTGCAATTGCATTTATAACTCTACGAGAAATTAAAAAAGGAAAATATTATGCCTGGCTAGATTCTATATTGATGAGCATTGGAGTTTTAGGCGGCGTTTTCATTCTTTTCATGTGGTTTGGAACCGATCATTCAGCCACCAATTACAATCTCAACTTTTTATGGATGCTTCCAGCTCAACTGGTATTTTTAATTAATCGAAAATCAAAAACATATATAAAGTTTTCATTGATATATTCGCTTGCAATAATTTTTGCAATGCTGATTTGGCCACAAAAAATTGAACTTTCATTTGTCTTGTTAGCGCTACTATTTTCGATTCGTTTTTACGGAGCCTACAGCAGGGCGAAATAGATCTTCAAACTTTTGGTATAAACACATTAAAATGCAAAATGCATATAAAAAGGCATGATAATTCTATTTATCATGCCTTTTCTATTGTTTATAAACTTATTCCTAGAATTTAACTGGTATTGTGTAATCAACTGTAACTGGTTTGCCTCTTTGCTTTCCAGGGGTCCAATCTGGAAGGCTTTCTACAATTTCAATTGCCTTTTTGTCGAGGTTTTTGTTTCCCGAGCTTTTCGCAACCTTTACATTTTCAACTTTCCCTTTTTCCGAAATTGTGAATTGAATATATGTTTCTCCTTTTTCGGCAACTTCTTTTGTTTTATTATTTATAAACTCAATAAGTTTCTCAGATCCACCAGGAAATTGTGGCATCTCTTCAACAACAGTAAAAACTTCGTTATTCTCTTTCTTCAATTTTATTTCAACAACTCCGTTTTTTCCTCTATCGCCCCAATTATCTGTTGCGACTTTATCTCTCAATACGGTGATACTTTCAATTTCGGTCGGATTGATATCATCAATATTTTCATGATATATTTTTCCATCCACTACAATTAAAAGAGGGTTTTCCTGCTTTTTTATACTATTAATTTGTACACTTAGTTTTGGTGGTGGAGGCGGTGGTAGATCTTTTTTGTTCGGATCATCATCAACAATCGTTAATTTTTCTTTTTGTTTTGTAGGAGGTGGCGGTGGGGGTGGCAAGTTTTCTTTCTTATCATCCGCAATGGCAATGATGTTTCGCTCCATTGTGAACTCCATTTTCTCTTTCGCTTTCTTTTTGATGTTTTGGTAGCCGATATAGGATACAATAAGCATATCATTTGTGCTTACATTCCTTAGAACAAAATTGCCATCATTATCAGCAACGGTACCCGTATTTTTTAATTCTATAATAATCGCTGCACCCGTTAATGGAGTACCATTTGCATTTACTACTTTGCCTTTTACTGTTATGCTGCCTTCTTGCATAGTTGAAGTTTCCTCTGCTGTGTTATATAAATATTTTGGCTCAGCAAAAGCAAACAAAATTATTGCTATAAGCGGTAAAACCAATAAGGGTTTTAGCTTAAATATTGTCTTCGATTTATTTGCGTTCATCATCTGTAATCTTTTGTTTTTGTTTCCCCGATTAAAGCTACTGGCAAACTGAATTACATTTTGTCCCAACATTTGATTCACTAAAATCGATTGGAAAATTTTGTGGGAAATGCCTTGAGCAATAGCACCGCGGTCGGCTAAATACTCATGATTTTGCATCATCGCTTTTCGGTAAAAAATTAGAATAGGATTAAACCATTGTAAAGTGCGGACCAGTTCAAGCAAAAGCAAGTCGGCCCAGTGTCGCTCATTAATATGGACTTTTTCGTGTGCAACAATACATTTCAGCTGACTCGGATCGTTTAGTTTGTTTCCAATATAAACAGCTCCTAAAGTTGAAAATGGTACAATATTTTTTCCTGTTTGATATACTTTTTGATCTTCTACGACCATTAAATTACCACGAAGCCTAATAATTTTCAGTTTGATTAATTGTTGTAATAAAAGAAACAAACTGATAAAGGCCCCAATTGCATAAATAATTAGCAGAATATCGGGTCTTGAGTTGTCAATTGCATTTGTTGTGTTTTTTGTAATAATTGGACTTTTGTCAACCAAATCTACAACATTGCTTTCGAGCAAAACAAGGTATTTAACCGGAAAAAGTGGAGCTACAATTGAAACAATCAAGCCAATTACCAAAAACCATCTGTTCAAATCGAAATAAGTTTCTTTGCGTAGCAATAGCTGATAAACCAACCAGAAGGCAATTAGCCAGCAGGCCATTTGCAATAAATAGTTTCCTAATTCGTCCATGTCTTATAGCTTTTTATTTTGTTTCAAATCTGGGTTTTGTAAGTCATCTTTCGACTGTTCCAAAAGTTGTTCCAAATCGTCAATCGATAAATCCTTTTCCTTAGCAAAAAACGAAGTCATGCGCGAAAAAGAATTATCGAAATAATTGTTAAGCAATGCATATAACTGTTTTTTAGAGTATTCTTTTTTCGAAATCAATGGGAAGTAAATGTGGGCGTTTCCTTTTTCGCGATGCCCCACGATTTCCTTGTTTTCTAAAATCCGAATAATTGTTGAAACAGTATTTCTTGCAGGTTTTGGATCGGGAATTTTGTTGCGGATATCACGCACCATTCCTTCTTCCAATTCCCATAAAATTTGCATTATTTGCTCTTCAGCTTTTGTAAGTTGCATAACAGTTTGTAAAAAGTCCGATACAAATATGACTAATAATTTAGTCAATTCAAATAAAAACGACTAAAAAAATAGTCAATGGTGTTTTTTTGCCGAAATATTTGTAAAATATTAGTTTTTATAATTCTGAAAACTTAAGTATTTTGAAGATTGTTAAATTAGCAGACGAATTAAAAAGTTCATAAATGAATACCGCTGAAATAAAGGCTAAAATTGAAAACTTAAGACAAGAGCTCGACCATCATAATTACCTGTATTATGTAAAATCAACTCCCACGATTAGTGATTTTGATTTCGATATGAAATTAAAAGAATTGGAAAAGTTGGAAGATGCTCATCCTGAATTTGATGATCCATATTCACCAACAAAACGAGTTGGGAGTGATATTACGTCTGAATTTAACCAGGTAAAACACCAATTTCCGGTGCTTTCGCTTTCAAATACTTACAACGAGCAAGAGCTTTTCGACTTTGATAATCGAATCAAGAAAGAGAGCAATCTTGATCCTGAATATGTTTGTGAATTAAAATTTGATGGGGTTTCAATAAGCTTAACCTACGAGAACGGTATTTTAAAACATGCAGTAACTCGCGGCGATGGAGTAGTGGGCGACGATGTAACCAACAACGTAAAAACCATTCGCAGCATTCCGCTAAAATTGCAAGGAGAAGGATTTCCTGATTTGCTGGAAGTTCGAGGCGAAATTGTAATGCCCTTCGATGCTTTTGAAAAGTTGAACGAAGAGTTACTTGCAGCACGGAAAGCTCCCATGGCAAATCCTCGGAATACAACATCGGGTACCATCAAAATGCAAGATTCTTCTGTTGTGGCGAAACGAAAATTGGATGCCTTTTTTTATTATGTGCCGGGAGAAATAAAATTAAGTGGTAGCCATTCTGAAAATCTTCATAAAATTGAATCCTGGGGCTTAAAAACTTCAGAATATAGTCGGATTTGCCAAAGCATTGAGGAAGTTGTTCAGTTTATTGAATCATGGGAGGAAAAGCGAAAACAATTACCTTTTGCAACCGATGGAGTGGTGGTGAAAGTAAATTCAATAGCGATTCAAAACGATTTAGGTTTTACTGCAAAATCACCACGTTGGTCGGTCGCTTATAAGTTTAAGGCCGAACAGGCAACAAGCAAGCTACTTGCTGTTACTTATCAGGTAGGACGCACCGGAGCTGTAACTCCGGTGGCCAATTTAGAACCTGTATTGCTAGCAGGGACAACAGTGAAAAGAGCTTCCTTACATAATGCAGATATCATTGCCAACTTAGATTTACATATAAACGATGTAGTTAAAGTTGAAAAAGGTGGTGAAATTATCCCCAAAATTGTTGGCGTTGATGAAAAGGAAAGACACCCAATGAGTTCGCCTGTGGAATTTATTAAGAATTGCCCTGAGTGTGGAACCGAGTTAATTCGATTAGAGGGAGAAGCTGCGCATTATTGTCCAAACGAAAATGCTTGCCCACCCCAAATAAAAGGTAAGATTGTCCATTTTATTAGTCGAAAAGCAATGGACATTGATGGCATGGGAGAGGAAACCGTTGATTTGTTTTACATGCAGCAAATGATCCATAGTGTAACTGACTTATATCGACTAAAAAAAGAAGATATTGCTTCGCTCGAACGCTTGGGAGAGAAATCGGCTCAACGAATTTTGGATGGCTTAGAGGCTTCAAAAGCCATTCCTTTTGAGCGGGTATTGTTTGCACTCGGAATTCGATATGTAGGTGAAACAGTTGCTAAAGTTTTGGTTCGTGCATTTAAAAATATCGATGCTTTAATGGAAGCTACATTAGAGCAATTAACCGATGTAAATGAAATTGGAAATCGTATTGCGGAAAGTTTATTAGCTTATTTCAAAGTTGAAACAAATATTCAAATTGTAGAAGAGCTAAAATCGATAGGGTTACAATTTCAACTTTCCGAAGAAGAATTGGCTGGAACTACCAATAAATTGGAAGGATTATCCATCATTATTTCAGGTACTTTTGAAAAGCATTCTCGCAATGAATTGAAAAAGATGATTGAAATGAATGGTGGTAAAAATGTAGGGTCGATTTCTAAAAAAACTAATTACATGCTTGCAGGTGAAAATGTGGGGCCTAGTAAAATGGAAAAGGTTCAAAAACTAAGTATTCCTATACTTACTGAAGATGAATTTTTAGCGATGATTCAGTAGTAAATCACAACATTTAAGTATTTACCCCCTATTTTGTACCTAAAAAAGGGGAGGTATATTATCATTTTCATTACTTCGTGGGATTGATTTAGTCTAAATATTTATAGTATTTAGTGGATTATTATTTTTGAGCAATATTTAAAGGGGAAAGATTGAATAGAAACCATCATAATAAACAACGTAAAGGACATCGAAATTCCGGATTTAAATCGGCACATCTATTGTCGGCTGCTCACACTGGAGAGGAGGTCGTAATTGTAAATGTGCTTGGTAGTGGCCCTTTTCGCAAACGAATTACCGAAATGGGTTTTGTGAAAGGTAAAAAAGTAAAAGTGATTAAGAATGCGCCTTTACAAGATCCGGTTGAATATGAAATTATGGGCTACAATATCTCTTTAAGGAGAACTGAAGCTTCTATGATTCAGGTGATTCCATTTACTGGTGAAGAATCTGAGTTTCTTCCTTATGAGGGAATGATTGATCGCAATATTCAAAAAGCCTCAACCAACGAAAAAGGAAAACATATTAGAATTGCTTTGGTTGGAAATCCGAATTGTGGAAAAACAACCCTTTTTAACTATGCTAGTGGCGCCAAAGAACATGTTGGAAACTACAGCGGCGTAACGGTTGATGCTAAAGTTGCTTACTTTAAACAAGGAAAAAATAAATTCAAAATTGCCGATCTGCCCGGCACCTATTCGATTACTGAGTATACACCCGAAGAACTATATGTTCGTGATTATATTATTGAGCAGAAACCCGATGTGGTTGTAAATGTTGTAGATGCTTCAAACTTAGAGCGAAATCTGTATTTAACAACACAGTTAATCGATATGGACGTTAAAGTTGTAGTGGCTTTAAATATCTATGATGAACTGCAAAAGAAGGGGGCTAAATTCGATTATGAGAGCTTAGGTGCCATGGTTGGAATTCCTATTATTCCAACGGTTGCTTCTAAAGGTCGTGGATTGGATGAGCTTTTCAAGAAAATTGTTGAAGTACATGAAGATCGCGATCCGATTGTACGAAAAATTGATATCAATTATGGTTTTGAAATTGAAAAAGCAATTACTCAAATTGAAGATAAAATTGCCATCGATGCCAATAAAAAAGTTACCGATAAGTACTCGCCTCGTTATTTGGCAATCAAGTTAATCGAAGGAGATAAACATACCGGATTAACGATTCAGGCGTGTGAAAATTATAAGGAAATAAGAGAATTAGCTGACAAGCGCATTAAATTATTGATGGCTCGTTGTGACGAAAATTCTGAAAACTTAATAACTGATGCCAAGTATGGTTTTATAGCTGGTGCACTAAAGGAAACTTTTGTTCCGGGAGCTATTGGTCGTCGTCAGCGAACTGAAGTAATCGATAATATTTTAACGCATCGTGTCTTCGGATTTCCAATATTTATCTTTTTTATGTGGCTAATGTTTCAGGCAACCTTTACACTGGGGTCGTACCCAATGGACTGGATTGATGCAGGTGTTAGTTTATTGAGTCAAACTGTTTCAAATTTAATGCCCGATGGTTCTTTAAAAGATTTATTGGTCGATGGAATTATTGGTGGCGTTGGCGGAGTAATTGTATTCTTACCCAATATTGTTATTCTGTTTTTCTTTATCTCCTTAATGGAAGATACCGGATATATGGCTCGTGCATCGTTCATTATGGATAAATTAATGCATAAAATGGGATTACACGGTAAATCGTTTATTCCGCTGGTGATGGGCTTTGGTTGCAACGTTCCGGCTGTTATGGCCACGCGTACGCTTGAGAATAGAAGCGATCGTTTGCTAACCATGATGATTATTCCATTCATGTCGTGCAGTGCACGTTTACCAGTTTATGTACTTTTAATTTCAGCCTTTTTCCCAACACATCAAGGATTGGTTTTATTCTCGATTTACTTTATTGGTATTGTAATGGCAGTGCTAATTGGCTTGCTGTTCAAAAAGGTGTTTTTTAAGAAAAAGGAAGTTCCCTTTGTAATGGAATTGCCTCCGTATCGTGTGCCAACCATCAGAAATACATCTGTGCACATGTGGAACAAATCGGTGCAGTATTTAAAGAAAATGGGTGGTGTAATTTTAGTCGCTTCCATTTTAATTTGGGCACTTGGGTATTTCCCAAAGAATGTTGAATACACGAGAGATTATGATCAATTAATTACGCAAACCGAACAATCAACCACTCTGTCGGAGTTGGAGAAAAATGATGTGATTGCGGAGTTACAATTAGATAAAGAGAATGAACGTCAGGTGAATTCTTATATTGGTCGATTAGGACATGGAATTGAGCCTGTAATTAGACCACTTGGTTTTGATTGGAAAATAGGTGTGAGTATTTTAACCGGATTGGCAGCTAAAGAAATTGTGGTAAGTACAATGGGAGTGCTTTATCATGCTGGATCTGAGGTGGATGAGACCGACGAAACCTTATTGCAACGTTTGCAAGCGCAAACTTATCAGGTAGGTGAGAAAAAAGGCGAGAAAGTATTTAGCCCTCTTGTCGCTTACGTGATGATGATTTTTATACTGATTTATTTTCCATGTGTTGCTGTAATAGCAGCAATCCGCAAGGAATCGAACTGGAAATGGGCAGTGTTTACCATGGTTTATACAACGGGAATCGCTTATGTGTTGTCGTTAATTGTTTACCAAGTTGGTAGTTTATTTATTTAAAATTGAATGTTATGATACAAGATATTTTAGTTTATATAATAATTGCAGGGGCGATTACTTACACCATTTATTCTGTCGTGAAATCGATCCGCACCAAATCAAAATCTCCTTGTGCTGATGGATATTGTGGTTGTGATGCCAAAAAGGAAATTCATAAAATGATGGAATTGAAGCAATTACGATTGGCTGACGATAAGTAAATTTTTTCCTCTTTTGGTATTTGTTTATAATACGTTTAGCTTCCCACTTTTATTTAATAAATAAATATTCTCATCGTTTTTTTGTTGGGACAGATATGCTCCATTAATTTAATATTTTGAAACTTATCTTTGATAGTTTCAATTTTTATTAGAGAGCAAATATTACTATTTTGCCAATTACTTTACTAACAAAAAACTCAGCATGCAACGATTTAGTGAAATTTTACAAGCCATCGATGGATGGATTGGAGGAGCGCAATGGTTCGTTTTTCTACTTCTAGGAACAGGACTTTTCTTCACAATCTATTTGAAATTTCCTCAATTTAGATACTTTAAGTATGCGATCAAGATTGTACGTGGTAAATTCGACTCTAAAGATGATGTTGGAGATACTACACACTTTCAGGCACTTGCAACAGCCCTATCAGGAACCGTTGGAACAGGTAATATTGCAGGGGTAGCATTGGCAATTCATTTAGGAGGACCAGCTGCACTTTTCTGGATGCTGGTAACCGCGATGCTGGGAATGACGACTAAATTTGTTGAGGTTACTTTATCGCATAAATACCGCGAACAAACCGAAGATGGTTCCATTTCTGGTGGTCCAATGTATTTTATGAAGAATCGCTTAAATTGGAAATGGGTAGCTGGAATATTTGCTGTGGCAACTATTTTCTCATCTTTCGGAACAGGTAACCTTCCTCAAATAAATTCAATATCTAATTCTGTTTTTGCCACTTTTGGAATAAGTAAATTAGTTACAGGAGCTGTCCTTTCAGTATTGCTTGGAATTGTAATTATTGGAGGGATTAAACGCATTGTGAAAGTAACTTCGAAGTTGGTTCCGATAATGGCCGTTATTTATTTTGTTGGTGCTTTTGCGGTAATCTTATTTAATTACGAAAATATAATTCCTTCTATTATTGCAATTATTGGCGATGTATTTACCGGAACTGCTGCTGCAGGAGGTTTCTTAGGTGCAGGTTTATCTTTTGCTTTTAATCGAGGTGTAAATCGCGGATTGTTTTCTAATGAGGCAGGGCAGGGGTCGGCACCAATTGCGCATGCTGCGGCAAAAGCTCATGAACCAGTATCGGAAGGTTTGGTTGCCTTATTGGAACCTTTTATCGATACCATTATCATTTGTACAATTACAGGGTTAACTTTGCTTTCATCTGGAGTTTGGTCTGAGAAATTGCCCAATCGCTTTCAGGAAACTGACTTAATTGTGTTGGATGGAGCTTATACCGACGATGACCATCATAAAGAATTGCTTCAATTTTTGAATGGCAAAGGCGATGTTGAACCCTTCAATGGTGAGTTAACTGTTGCAAACGGACAAGTATCGGATGCAATTACCTTTTTCCATGCTCGCTCAATTGCCGAAGAAGTGAAAGTATTTGATGAGGAAAAGCTTTTTACAGGAACCATAAATGTGGTGGATGGAAAAGTTGCAAAAGAAGAAAATCTGAAGTTCGAAGGTTTGTCTTTGATTCATAGTGCACCACTAACTAGCGAAGCCTTTTCGCGCAGTTGGTTTGGAGAATGGGGACGCTATATTGTAACCATTGGCCTGTTGTTATTTGCCTTTTCAACCGCAATAAGTTGGTCGTATTATGGCGGACGAGCAGTTACTTTTTTGTTTGGCGTTAAATATGTACCGATCTACCGAATTATTTATGTAATTGGATTCTTTTTTGCGGCCTTCGTCGATACCACTATAATCTGGATTTTCTCTGGAATAACCATCGCTTTTATGACCATTCCTAACCTAATTGGTCTATTGGCTCTTCGCAAAGAAGTAAAAAGTGAAACAAAACTATTTTGGGCTGAGTACGGAAAACGTTTCCCCGATGAAAAGCTTCCGAAAAGCTAAATTCGATTTAATCTAATTTTTTAAAGGTATCTTGTGGTATGGTAAATTTAATTAAGCTTTTCGATGATAATGATTTTTATAAGCGACTTTCGAATGTTGTTTTAAAAATGAAGACGCCATTGAACTTACAGCACGTAAATGATGAACTGTTCTTTGGTCGAAAAAATATAAATACTCGTAATACGATTATTTTCTTTAACGAAAGCTTGATTGAACAATACTATCAACAGTTAATGCAATTGTCGGTTGCCAATTCGATGGTTTTTGTATATCATAATTCGAAAGAATTGAGCAATGTAAAAGTGCTTGAAATTGCAGATGATTTTTTATCAAGCCGATTTGAAGCAAAACATTGTGCTGCACTACTTCAGATTGCACATCGTAGTGTCGAAACTGAATTGGATCAAGAGAATGAACAAGTTTTGTTATCCGGAAAAATCGCAGGCTATACCAACCATACAATCGAAACTTTATTGAATCATTTAACCAACGGTGTTTTTTGGAAAGATGCTCATTCAATCTACTTCGGATGTAATCAACAATTTTGTGATGACTTTGGAATTAGCAACCCGAAAGAAATTGTAGGGAAAACCGATGATGATTTTCTCAAAAATAAAGATGTGAAAGAATTTGTTGCTTACGATCAACAGGTGATCGATTCGGGAAAAAGTTTCAACAAAATTGAGAAAGAGATTACATTAAAATCAGGGAAAAGTTGGTTGCACATTCAAAAGTTTCCAATCCGAGATCGAAGTGGACGAACTTATGGAATCTTGGGATTATATAGTAAACGTTCGGAGCAAAAATCATTGGAAGATCATTTAGATACAAATTCTATTTATTTACAAAAGCTACTCGACCTAAGTGGTGATTTGATTTACTTTAAAGATGAGCAAAGTAAATTTCTGAAAGTAAATAAAGCTCATGCTGAATTTTTAAAGGCTGATAATAGCGAGGACGTGATTGGAAAAACAGATTTCGAGTTTTTCGATACAACGCATGCCCGTCAGTTGTTTTCAGAGGAGCAAAAGGTTATTTTCGACAATGAATGTGTAGAGAATAAACTTGAAGAGGTGAAAGTGGATAAAGAATTGGTTTGGCTCAATTCATCAAAGTATCCTGTAATAAATGCGCATGGGGCGGTACAGGGCTTGGTTGGAATAAGTAAAGATATTACCAAAGAAATAAAGCTCAATAAGAAATTACAAGAGACCAATGCTTTGCTCGATGAAATTGTTAATACTTCGGAGAGTGCGATTCTGATTAAAGACTTAGAATTGAACATTATCGACGCAAATAAAGCTGCTGTGGCACTTTTTGGTGTTCAACGGGTTAGCGATTTGGTTGGAAAGAAAGAAGTTCATTTTGTAAATGAATCAATGGTTTCGGCAATCGTTAAGGACGATGTTGAAGTTATCAAATCAGCGATCCCATTAATAAATATAAAAAGTAGTTTCTTGCTTTCGGAAAATGAGAATAGTGCTTTGAAAATTTCGAGAATTCCGGTTAAGAATGAAGAGGGGAAGGTTTTCGCACTCCTGGTGAAAATAAATTACTAAAAAAAAGAGGAATACTTTCGTATCCCTCTTATGAATTAAATTTTGTTGTGTATTCCTATATTATAGTAATTTCACGTTAACTGCGTTTAATCCTTTTTTTCCGTCAACTAATTCATAAGTTACGTCGTCGTCTTCTCTGATTTCATCTACTAAACCAGAAACATGTACGAAATACTCATTGTTTGACTCACTGTCTTTAATGAAACCATAACCTTTTGACTCATTAAAGAATTTTACTTTTCCTTCTTTCATTTTGATTTAATTTTTACATGATAATAAAAGACATTTTGAAAATGAAAGAGAGGAGTAAGAGTAATTTTTCTAAATAATTCCGTGTTCACAATCTGTTCATTCTGTAATTACCTTCTAATTACATGTTGTATTCTTTATATTTTAACGTTGGTAAAGGTAAAATTATATTTAATACCAAAAACATTTATCCAATTAATTTCTTAAATATTACTTAATTAATTGAATTCCACGCTCATCAATAACAATTATTTTAGATTTGTAGAGGGTGCCAATTGCTTTTTTGAAGTTTTTCTTACTAATTCCAAATTCTTCTTTTATGATGCTGGCATCGGTTTTATCATTAAACGGAAGCTGTCCTTCTGCAGCCTTTAGCTTCTCAAGAATTAAACCTGAAATACCATCGATTTTTACAAATCCAACCGGCTCCAACGACAAATCTATTTTCCCGTCTTCCCGCACTTTTTTAATATATCCGTTTAATTCATCCCCAATTCTGATGTTTTTGAAAACTTCATCTTTATAGATTAAACCAATTTTTTCTTTATTGATGATTGCTTTGTATCCTAAATCAGTTTCTGCCGCGATAATTAATTCAACCTGATCATTCACTTCAAATTCAGTTTCGGGTTCCTCTAAAAATTTGTGAATTTTTGCTGAAGCCACAATTCTATTCGACTTTGGATCTACATAAATGTATACAAGGTATGATTTGTCTTCTTCCATTTTTGCATTTTGCTCACTAAACGGAACCAATAAATCTTTTGGAAGTCCCCAATCCAAAAATGCTCCAAAATTAGTGACTTGCTTCACTTTTAATCGAACAAAATCACCAACCATCCCATAAGGAAAATCAGTTGTTGCAACAATTCTGTCTTCACTATCAAACGAAATGAAAACTTCAATTTCATCATCAGGTTTTATATTCACCGGAACATATCGGTTGGGCAATAGAATTTCTCCGTAAGGACCACCGTCTAAAAAAATTCCAGCATCATGGTTTTTTACCATGACTAATTTGTTCTTTTTACCTATTTCAATCATTCACTAAAATTTGCAACAAAGGTACGATAAGAATTGAATGTTTTTATATTTATAAATTTCAATTCAAATTAATTGCGAATTGAAATGTGTTTTCAGGTTCAAAAATATGATTGTAGGAAACTGATTTGCTTTGTAATCGACAATCTTAAAGTTATTGGTTTTAATATATAGTGGATTATTGGTGGTCTTTTTGGCGCTATTATTCCCTGAAAATAAAAAAAAATTCGTGGCTTAAACTTCTTCTTGCTATATCAACTTCGATTTTAGTATATTGTTAGCATGCAAAAATCTAGATATTTAATGTTGATAGTTTTTCATCTGCTTTATCGCAGGTTTCGCAGTCCAAAGTTAAATTAATAAAAATAGACGGTATTTTTTTGATAGATTTCCAAACAAAAATCATGTTTTTGCATTGTATAAGTGTAATAAATAAATTACATCAAAATATAAGGCAGCTTGTTTAACTATTCTTGTGCCACGCAAGTTTTCAGTTTTTCATTGAAATAGTTATATTACTGTCAATAATTCAGTAAAAATAATTTGAATAAAAACCATAAATAATTTAATCATGGTATTTGATCTAGACTTAATTAAGAAAGTTTATGCCGGATTTAAAGGTAAAGTTGACGAAGCGAAGGCTGAGCTCGGGAAACCTATGACTTTAACCGAAAAAATATTGTATGCTCACTTGCACGGTAATACAAAATTGAGAGCCTTTGGAAGAGGAGTTGACTATGTTGATTTTGCTCCCGATAGAGTTGCAATGCAAGATGCTACGGCACAAATGGCATTACTTCAGTTCATGCAAGCCGGAAAAGAAAAGGTTGCTGTACCTTCTACTGTACATGCCGATCACTTGATTCAAGCTCGTATTGGAGCAGATAAAGATTTACAAGATGCATTGAATAAAAATAACGAAGTTTTTAATTTTTTAGAATCAGTTTCAAACAAGTACGGAATTGGCTTTTGGAAGCCGGGAGCAGGTATTATTCATCAAGTTGTACTCGAGAATTATGCATTTCCTGGCGGAATGATGATCGGTACCGATTCACACACTGTAAATGCTGGTGGATTAGGAATGATCGCTATTGGGGTTGGTGGAGCCGATGCTGTTGATGTTATGGCTGGAATGCCTTGGGAACTTAAAATGCCGAAACTTATTGGAGTAAAATTAACAGGTAAATTAAATGGCTGGACTGCTCCTAAAGACATTATTTTAAAAGTTGCCGGGATTCTTACAGTAAAAGGCGGAACCGGAGCTGTCGTTGAATATTTTGGAGAAGGTGCTCAATCGCTTTCAGGAACCGGAAAAGGAACTATTTGTAATATGGGAGCTGAAATTGGCGCAACAACTTCCACTTTTGGATACGACGATTCAATGCGTCGCTATTTAGCAGCTACTGGCCGTCAGGAAGTAGTGGATGCTGCTGATGAGGTTGCTGATTATTTAACTGGCGATCCAGAAGTTTATGCTGAACCTGAAAAATATTTCGATCAAGTTATTGAAATTGATTTATCAAAATTAGAACCGCATATTAATGGTCCATTTACCCCCGACCGTGCAATTCCGGTTTCGGAGATGCGCACGGAAGCAACAAAAAATGAATGGCCATTAAAAATAGAATGGGGCTTAATTGGTTCTTGTACTAATTCATCGTACGAAGATATTTCTCGCGCCGCTTCTATTGCTGAACAAGCAGTAGCAAAAGGTTTGAAACCGAAAGCCGATTTTGGTATCAACCCCGGATCTGAGCAAGTTCGCTTTACCGTTGCACGAGATGGGTACATTAATACATTTGAAAAACTAGGAACAAAAATATTTACCAATGCTTGTGGCCCTTGTATTGGCCAGTGGCATCGCGATGGTGCAGATAAAGGAGAGAAAAACTCAATTATCCATTCATTCAACCGTAACTTCTCAAAACGTGCCGATGGAAACCCAAACACACATGCTTTTGTAGCTTCTCCTGAAATGGTTGCAGCAATTGCAATTGCTGGTGATTTAGGCTTCAACCCACTTACCGATACGCTGGTGAATGATAAAGGAGAAGAAGTAAAATTGGATGCTCCTACTGGTTTTGAGTTACCACCAAAGGGATTTGATGTAGAAGATGCCGGTTATTTGGCTCCTGCCGAAGATGGCTCGGCAATTAGCGTAGTTGTTAAACCCGATTCGGAACGTTTACAATTGTTAGCGCCGTTTTCTGCTTGGGATGGTAAAAATATTACTGGTGCTCGCTTATTAATTAAAGCAGAAGGAAAATGCACAACCGACCATATTTCTATGGCTGGTCCTTGGTTGCGCTTCCGTGGACACTTAGATAATATATCAAACAACTGTTTAATAGGGGCTGTAAATGCTTTTAGTGGTGAAACCAATAAAGTGAGATCACAATTGAATGGCGAAGTTAGCGAAGTGCCAGCTGTACAACGTGCATATAAAGCTGCAGGAATTCCAACAATTGTGGTCGGTGACCATAATTATGGTGAAGGTTCTTCACGTGAACATGCTGCCATGGAACCTCGTCATTTAGGAGTAAAGGCTGTATTGGTAAAATCATTCGCTCGTATTCACGAAACCAACCTGAAAAAACAGGGGATGTTGGGATTAACTTTTGCGAATGAAGCAGACTACGATAAAATTAAAGAAGATGATGTTTTCAATTTCTTGAATTTAAATGAATTTGCGACAGGAAAGCAAATCGATATCGAAGTCGTGCATGCCGATGGAACAAAAGATATTATTTCAACTAATCATACTTATAATAAACAACAAATCGATTGGTTTAAAGCTGGCTCAGCTCTAAACTTAATTAAGCAACAGAATCAATAAAAATGGAGAAAATAAAGGTTTTAAATCCGGTTGTTGAGCTGGATGGTGATGAAATGACTCGAGTAATTTGGTCATTTATTAAGGAAAAATTGATTTTACCATATCTCGATATCGACTTGAAGTATTACGATTTAGGAGTTGAGAAAAGAGACGAAACAAATGATCAAATTACAATTGACGCAGCAAATGCAATAAAAAAATATGGAGTAGGGGTTAAATGTGCAACCATTACGCCCGATGAGGCACGTGTTGAAGAGTTCGACCTAAAGCAAATGTGGCGTTCTCCGAACGGAACAATTCGAAATATTTTAGGAGGAACCGTTTTTCGTGAGCCAATTATTATCGATAATGTACCACGTTTGGTACCGGGCTGGACAAAACCAATTTGTATTGGTCGTCATGCATTCGGAGATCAGTATCGTGCTACCGATTTTAAAACGGCCGGAAAAGGAAAACTAACAATCACTTTCACTCCCGAAAGCGGCGAACCCGAAACTCGCGAAGTTTACGATTTTGATGGTGATGGAATTGCCATGGCAATGTACAATACCGACGAATCGATTTATGGATTTGCTCGATCGTGTATGAATCAAGCCTTGGCAAAAGGATGGCCATTGTACATGAGTACAAAAAATACGATTCTTAAAAAATACGATGGTCGTTTTAAAGATATTTTTCAGGAAGTCTTTGAAAAAGAATATAAAGAACAATTTGAAAAAGCTGGAATCACCTATGAGCATCGTTTAATCGATGACATGGTGGCAGCGGCTATGAAATGGAATGGAGGCTATGTTTGGGCCTGTAAGAACTACGATGGTGATGTACAGTCGGATACCGTTGCGCAAGGTTTTGGCTCTTTGGGCTTAATGACTTCAACATTGGTTACTCCCGATGGAAAAACCATGGAAGCCGAAGCAGCTCATGGTACCGTAACGCGACATTACAGAATGCACGAGCAAGGAAAACCAACTTCTACCAATCCAATTGCATCAATTTTTGCTTGGACAAGAGGTTTGGCATTCCGTGGAAAATTAGACGACAATCAAGCGTTGATCGATTTTTCACAATCCTTAGAACAAGTATGCATTGAAACAGTTGAAAGTGGTAAAATGACCAAAGACTTGGCATTGATAATTCATGGTAAAGAATTAAAAGAAGAACACTATTTAACTACAGAACAATTTTTGGAGGCATTGAATGAAAATTTAATTCAAAAATTGAATTAATTAAGAGAATTTTACTGGTAAAAATAGCAGGTAGATGAGTAATAAAGCAACATTTGAAAACGGAAAACTTCGTGTTCCCGATCAGGTTATGATCCCTTTTATTGAAGGTGATGGAATTGGAAAAGAAATCACAGAGGCTACCCAAAAAATAGTCGATGCTGCAGTAAAAGTATCCTATGGAGATAGTCGTTCAATAGAATGGTTCGAAATATTGGCCGGGGAAAAAGCCTTTAATGCAACAGGCGAATGGTTGCCACAAGCAACGCTTGAAGCATTTAAAGACATGCTCGTTGGGATTAAAGGTCCTTTAACAACTCCGGTTGGTGGAGGAATCCGATCGTTAAATGTTGCATTACGACAGACACTTGACCTGTATGTTTGCTTACGTCCTATCCGTTGGTTTAAAGGTGTTCCTTCACCTGTACGTTATCCATCGAGAGTGGATATGCATATCTTCAGAGAAAATACTGAAGACATTTATGCTGGTATTGAGTTTATGACTGGTACGCCCGAAGCTGAAAAGTTTTTGGCACTTATGAAAGAAAATTTTGGTCTCGAAAAGGTTCGTTTTCCTGAGAGCAGTTCCTTTGGGATTAAACCGATTTCAAAAGATGGATCAGAGCGTTTGGTGCGTGCAGCATTAAAATATGCTATTGAACGAAAATTACCTTCAGTAACATTGGTGCACAAAGGAAATATCATGAAGTTTACCGAAGGTGCATTTAAAAACTGGGGATATGATTTAGCCGCAAATGAATTTGGCGATCAAGTTTTCACTTGGCCGCAATACGAAGCAATTAAAAAGGAAAAAGGTAAATCTGCCGCCGATGCTGCTTACCGTGCAGCTGAGGAAGCTGGAAAAGTGATTGTTAAAGATGTAATTACCGACGCTTTCCTTCAGGAAAGTTTATTGCATCCTTTTGATCACTCGGTGATTGCTACAATGAATTTAAATGGCGATTATGTTTCTGATCAGTTAGCCGCAATGGTTGGTGGAATTGGGATTTCACCTGGTGCAAACATCAATTACAACAGTGGATATGCTATTTTTGAAGCAACACACGGTACTGCTCCAAATATTGCAGGTACAGGCAAAGCAAATCCGGGTTCGTTGATTCTTTCGGCCGCAATGTTGTTGGAATATATGGGATGGAATAAAGCAGCTGAACACATTTACGATGCTCTTGAACATACTTTTACCAAAAGAAAAGTAACCTCCGATTTGTTTGAATTAATGGAGGGAGCAACTTTATTATCAACATCAGAATTTGGCGACGAAGTAATCAAAAATATACATTAACGAATAACTAATTAATAACTAATATGGAATATATTAAGAACCGATTTTATGAAAAAGCTAGCAAGTGTATTCATGAATATGCAAGACTAAAAAAAGACTATTCCGATACGGTGATTGGCAATGTTACTATTGGGCAGGTAATGACTGGAATGAAAGGTGTGCCAAGTTTAATAACCGACACCTCTAAATTAGATCCTAACGAAGGAATTCGTTTCCGTGGATACTCAATACCCGAACTTCGTGAGAAATTACCACGAATGCAAAAAGATGGTGAACCATTACCGGAAGGACTGTTTTATTTATTGCTTATTGGCGAAATACCTGATGAGGAAGATGTTTTAAACATTTCCAAAGATTGGTCGACTCGTGCTTATGTGCCGCAACATGTATTCGATGTAATTGATGCAATGCCTAAGAATTCGAAACCTATGACTCAATTTTCAGCTGCAATTACTGCAATGGCTACTGAGTCCGTGTTTCAAAAGGCATATCGCTCGGGTGTTAATAAAAAATATTACTGGGATTTCATATACGATGATGTAATGAATTTAATTGCTAAACTACCACGTGTAGCAGCTTATATTTATCGTAGAAATTTCCATAATGGCAAACATATCGAACCAGATCCTCGATTAGACTGGGCGGGAAACCTTGCCCACATGATGGGACACGATTCAGAAGAAGTTAAAAGATTATTGCGTTTGTACATGGTAATTCATTCTGATCATGAAGGAGGAAACGTTTCGGCACATACAACGCATTTAGTTGGTTCAGCTTTAAGTAATCCTTATTATGCATTTTCTGCAGGTATGTTAGGTTTAGCAGGTCCGTTACATGGATATGCAAACCAGGATGTAATTAACTGGATTTTCCAAATGATGGATGATTTAGAAACAGATAATCCTACAAAAGAACAGTTGATTGAATTCACGAAACAAACAATTAAAGAAGGACGAGTGGTTCCAGGATACGGACATGCGGTATTACGTAAAACTGATCCTCGTTTCACTGCCCAAAAAGAATTTGCTGATAAGTACATCAAAGGCGATAGTTTAATTCAAACAGTGAACAACTTATACGAAGTCGTACCAGAGGTATTGGGTAAAGTTGGAAAAATTAAAAATCCATGGCCTAATGTAGATGCATACTCTGGTTCATTATTGTACCACTATGGTATCAAGGAGCATACTTTCTATACTGTGCTGTTTGGTGTTTCTCGTTCGCTAGGAGTATTGGCTTCATTGGTTATGGATCGAGTATATGGTTTACCAATAGAGCGACCTTCTTCATTCGAATTAAGTCATTACTTTAAAAAAGCCACCGGCGAAGATTGCGATTGCTAATAAAATAAGATATTATAAAAAAAGGGAGGCTTAAATCGAAGGCCTCCCTTTTTTTATAATTTGTTGCCACACTTCTTACAAAATTGTGCATCGTCATCGTGATCATCGAAGTTACAATTCGCGCAAGCCTGAGTATTGGTTTTAATTTTTGCTTTATCCGATCTCATAATTTCTGAGGTAACGATTCCTGTAGGTACTGCAATAATTGCATAGCCAATTATCATTATTATTGATGCCAGCGATTGGCCAGGTACAGTTTGTGGAGTAATATCGCCATAGCCAACAGTTGTTAATGTAACAATGGCCCAATAAATACTTCGAGGGATGGACGTGAAGCCATCATCCGGCGATTCTACCATATACATCATGGTTCCTAAAATAACTACCAAAATAACCACTGCTAGAAGAAAAACCATAATTTTTTGTCGACTTGCTTTTAAGGCATTCTTCAAAATTTGGGCTTGCGAAACAAATCCAATCAATTTCAAAACCCTGAAAACACGCATTAATCGTAAAATTCGTATAATTCGAATTGAATGCGAGGTGGTGAAGTATATTCCTATAAAGGTAGGAAGTATGGATAATAAATCTACAATACCATAAAAACTGAATATATATTTTATTGGATTTTTTACTGAAATAATACGCAGCAAATATTCAATGGTGAAAATAATCGTGAATCCCCATTCGACAATATAGAATGCATTATGGAACCTTTCGTTTAGCGATGGTACACTTTCCAGCATCACGATAAAAACACTTATTCCAATTGCGATAAGTAAGGCTACATCAAATTTTTTCCCGGCATTTGTGTCGGCCTCGAAAATAACTTCTTGTAATCGGCTTCTCCACTTACTATACTTCATTTCAACGAATTTCGTTTTACTATTCCTATATTCGAAAGCTAAATATAATAAACTGCTGTAAAGCAATTGTCAAAATTGAAGAATTGATTTACTTTACCCGTAAAATTTGCATTGTTATGATGAAAACCGTAATCGAACTGTTTGAGAAAAGCGTAAAGAAGTATGCTAATAATGTGTTGCTTCAAGAAAAGCAAGATGGAGTATACCAGTCATTTCCTTATCAACAAGTCTACGATGAAGTTCAGAAAGTTGCTGCAGGTTTAATTGCACTTGGTATAAAAAAAGGAGATCGAATAGGATTGTTAGCCGAAGGTCGCGTTGATTGGTTGGTTTCGGAATTAGCAATGTTTTATGCCGGAGCCATCAATGTTCCGTTATCGATTAAACTGGAAGCTTCAGAAGTTGCCTTTCGTTTAAAACATTCAGGTGCAAAAATGGTATTGGCATCATGGACACAAACTGACAAATGTGAGCAGGTTTTCGATAGTTTGCACGAATTGCAGCAAATTGTTTATCTCGATGCAATTGAAAATCCCCAAAAGCATCAGCTTAAGTTTGACGAGATCAAAAAAACAGGCGAGCAAGCTTTAAAAGACGATCGTAAAAGGCAGCAATTAGAAGATCTTAAACAATCGATTAAACCCGATGATGTTGCTAATATTTCTTATACATCTGGCACAACGGCCGATCCAAAAGGAATTATGCTGACACAACAAAATTATGCAGTAAATGTGGTGCAAGCCAACTCTTTAATGTCGATTACCGAAAATCATAAAACCTTAACCATTCTACCTTGGGATCACTCTTTTGCCCATACGGCTTGCCTGTATTGTTTTATGTACAATGGTGCCAGTATTGCTTGCCAGGAAATTGGTAAAACCCCATTGGAAACGCTTAAAAATATTCCTAAGAATATAAATGAAATCAAGCCACATATCATGATGAGTGTGCCTGCATTTTCGAAAGCTTTCCGAAAAAACATTGAAGCAGGGATTAAAGCAAAAGGTAAAACAACCGAACGATTGTTCAATTTTGCGTTGAACATTGCCTATGCCTATAATGGAACAGGTAACAACAAAGGGCAAGGTAGTAAGATGCTCTTGAAACCACTTTTAAATATTTTTGATAAAATTCTGTTTAGTAAAATACGAGCGAATTTTGGTGGAAACATAGAGTTCTTTATCGGAGGTGGTGCACTCTTGGATATCGAGTTGCAACGATTTTTTGCTGCTATTGGAATGCCAGTAATGCAAGGGTATGGACTTTCTGAAGCATCGCCCGTAATTTCATCAAATGCCTTGCATGCGGTGAAATTTGGTTCCTCTGGGAAATTGGTGAAGTATATGGACATCAAAATTTGTGATAACGACGGTGATGAATTACCCATCGGTCAAAAAGGCGAAATTGTTATTAAAGGTGGCAATGTAATGTTAGGATACTGGAATAATCCCACTTCAACTAAGGAAACAATAAAAGATGGCTGGTTATACACTGGTGATATGGGGTACATTGATAAAGATGGATTCTTGTTTGTGCTGGGACGTTTTAAAAGCCTTTTAATTGGAAACGATGGCGAAAAGTTTAGTCCTGAAGGTATTGAAGAAGCAATCGTCGATCAGTCTAAATTAATCGATCAGTGCATGCTATACAATAATCAGAATCCATATACCGTTGGCTTTATAGTACCCAACTTTAAATTATTGAAAGAAGAGGTAAAATCGCAAGGAGCAAATATCGACGAAGAAACAGGACAGAAAGTTGCAATTGATATTTTGTCTTCAGAAATTAATGAATATAAAGCAGGTGGAAAGTATGAAGGTCAGTTTCCAGAAAGGTGGTTGCCTGCCACATTTTTAGTTTTGCCAGAAGCGTTTACCGAGGAGAATAAATTGATCAATTCAACAATGAAAATGGTGCGAGGAAAAATAGTTGAGTACTTTGCAGAGGAATTGGAGTATATTTATACGCCTGAAGCCAAGAAACCACATAATAATCAAAATTATAAAGCGTTAAAGATTTTAAACAAATAAGCTAATAAATAACATCGTTTTCATACCAAATTAATTTTATTTGGGAGTTTTTAGTGACAATTTTAGGTTATGAAATTTTTTAAAAGAGTTGTCTTTTTTCTATTTGTCTTAGCGATTCTATTTGTAACTGGTTTACAGTTGCCTGAAGAAGAGATTGATTCAAGTATTAAGAATTTGGGAATTGGTATTGAGAATGTTGAAGATTATGTCACTCAAAAAGAATCATCTTTTAATATTCGACCAGATAATGAGGCACGCATTATTTGGGCTGATAGTGGAGTCCAAGCGAAAACAGAATATGTAGTGCTCTACTTACATGGTTTCTCTGCTAGTTGGTACGAGGGGTATCCTGTTCATGTGAATACCGCAAAAGCTTTCAATGCAAATTTATATTTAAGTCGCTTGGCCTCACATGGTATCCTAACCAATGAGCCAATGATCGACATGACCCCCAAAAAATTGTATGAATCGGCAAAGGAAGCTTTACAAATTGCAAAAGCCTTAGGAGACAAAGTAATTGTTATGGGAACTTCAACCGGCGGTACGCTTGCTCTGCAACTTGCATACGACTTCCCCGAAATGATCGAGGCTTTGATTTTATTGTCGCCTAACGTGGCTATCAATGGTGCAGGAGCAAAATTATTATCCGGCCCATGGGGTTTACAAATTGGTCGTATGGTTGGCGGAACAGGTGAAATGCGTCATTTAGATCCAGGCTCGAATACACAACAAAAATACTGGTATCGAAGTTATCGATGGGAAGCTGCTGTGTATCTTCAACAGTTGATTGATGAAACTATGCTTGATAAGCATTTTAAACAGATAAAACAACCTACTTTTTTGGGATATTATTACAAAAATGAAGAGGAGCAGGATCAGGTTGTAAAAGTTTCAGCAGCGCTTGATATGTTTGAACGATTGGGTACTGATATCAACCAAAAGAGAAAAGTAGTTTTCCCCGAAGCTGGTGATCATGTAATTGGATGTGAGGAAACCTCAGGGGCCTATATGCAAGTTCAAGAACAAGTGATTGATTTTCTAAACTCTGTCGGGGTGAAATGATTTATGGAGCAGATTTATTACTGTAAAAAATGTGGATGGAAAGGCCCAGAAGAAAAACTAAATTATGACGGAGTAGAAACCTGCTTTGGAGATGATCAAATCGAAATATGTCCAAAATGTGGTAGTATTGAGGTTATTTTAGACCATTCTGAATAGTCCAATTTTGCATCAAATTTTTATCATTAATTGAATCCTAATACGCTTTTTAGAGATGATTCATCTTTGGTAAAAAATGATTCAGTCTTGCTTGCTTTTATTTAATATCATTGTATTAGTAAGTTAACTTAAAATGCATAGGCATATAGTTTAATCAGCTTTCGGATTAAAACATAGGTTTGCTTATTTTAAGTCGGTTTGTTACAATACGAATTGTTGATATTAAGTAAATAATAATGAAATTTAAACAACTGCTATTTCTTTTTTTAATTCCTTCTGTGATTACGTTTAGCTGTAATAACTCAAAATCAAATGAAGAGCTTCCTTGGCAAGAAACTGTAGGAGCACAACAATTCCCAGATATAAATAAAAATAAAATTACAATCACTCCTAGTGATGATCTCGATATGGTCTATACTGAAAGCATTCAAAATGCGATCGATGAAATTGCAAAAAAGGGCGGAGGAACCGTTGATTTTCAAGAAGGACTTTACCGAATAGGTTCAATATTTATAAAAGAAGGTGTTTGTTTAAATGTTGGGAAAGGAGTTACGCTTCAAGGAATTCCTCTAGAAAAACATTATCCTACAATTGATACCCGTATTGCAGGAATTGAAATGGAATGGCCAGCAGCGTTAATTAATTTTCTGGATGTTAAAAATGCAATGCTTACAGGTGAAGGAACCATTGATGGCGAAGGTCGTTATTTCTGGAATAAATACTGGGAGATGCGTCCGGGCTACGAAGCCAAAAAATTACGTTGGGCAGTTGATTACGATTGTCAACGACCTCGTTTATTGTTGGTACAAAATTCTTCCGACATCACCTTGCAAAATGTTACTTTAGAAGAACCCGGTTTTTGGACTGTTCATATATTGTATTCTAACCAAATTACTGCCGACGGTTTAATTGTTAGAGGAAATATTGGTGGATACGGACCAAGTTCCGATGGAATTGATATCGACTCATCAACAAAAATTTGGGTTAAAAATTGTGACATCGATTGTAACGACGATAATTTCTGTTTAAAGGCTGGTAAAGATGGCGACGGAATTCGCGTGAATCGTCCAACTGAATATGTATTAATCCAAGATTGTTTAGCGCGTTACGGGCATGGTTTAATTACCTTTGGTAGCGAAACATCTGGAAGCATTCGTCACATCGAAGCATTCAACCTTGAAGCACGAGGAACACAATATGGTATTCGGTTAAAATCAGCAAAAACTCGTGGAGGAGTGGTTGAGGATGTTTATCTACACGATTTTAATATGCAAAATGTTGAGGTGCCAATTCGAGGATCTTTAAATTGGTATCCAAGTTATAGCTATACTTCACTTCCCGATGGAATGACTGAAGTTCCTGAACATTGGAAAGCATTAACTTACCCAATTCCTGAAGGAAAAGGAATTCCAAAATATCAAAACTTCCGATTGGAAAATATTACAGCAAGCAATGCTAAAAATGCAATTTCATTAAAAGGTATTGAAGAGTCATTGATTTCTGATTTTCAGCTGAAAAATGTAAAAATTACTACTGAAAATGCAGGTGTATTAACTTATAGCGAAAATTGGTCAACCGAAAATGTTACAATCGAAGCAAGCAATGGGAAGCCGATAAAGTTAGAAAACTGTATCAATGTTAATTTGTAAATAATCTATTAAAATAAGTAAAGTAGTATGAAATCTTTATTGACAATCGTTTTAGTTGCAGTAACCCTTTTTGCGAGTGCGAAAGGAAAAACTGAAAAGTTGCCAGAGCGCGAAGATGTTCTTAGAACAATGGTTTTAGTGAATAAGTATTTTATGGACAAATGGCCTGATACGGGAAAAACAATAGTAACTAACAAAGAACGACCAAGTAATATCTGGACACGTGCCGTTTATTACGAAGGGCTGATGGCTTTGCATTCAATCTATCCAAATGAAGCATATTACGATTATGCAGTTGCATGGGGTGAAGCTCATAATTGGGGATTCAGAAACGGAAACAGAACCCGAAATGCTGATGATCAGTGTGCAGGACAAACATATATAGACCTATACAACATCGACCCTCAGCCAGAGCGTATCAAAAATATCAAAATTTGTATGGATATGTTGGTGAATACGCCACAGGTAAACGACTGGTGGTGGATTGATGCTTTGCAAATGGCCATGCCTGTTTTTGCAAAATTAGGGGTATTGTACGACGATGATAGTTATTACGAAAAAATGTATGACATGTACGAATATACCCGAAATCAACATGGCGATAACGGAATGTTTAATCCTGCCGATGGACTATGGTGGCGCGATCAGGATTTTGACCCACCCTATACTGAACCAAATGGTGAAGACTGCTACTGGTCTCGCGGAAATGGTTGGGTGGTTGCTGCATTAACTCGTGTAATGGATATTATGCCTGAAGATGCACCTCATTACGAAACATATTTGAACGATTACAAAATAATGTTAGAAGCTTTGTTACCTCTTCAACGCAAAGATGGTTTATGGAATGTGAGCTTACACGATGAAGATAATTATGGCGGAAAAGAAATTACAGGAACTTCGCTTTTCATTTATGGAATGGCTTGGGGTATCAATAATGGATTTCTTGATGAAGAAACCTATTTGCCTGTAATTACAAAAGCTTGGAATGCAATTGTAACCGATGCAATTCACGATAATGGCTTCCTAGGATATGTTCAGGGAACAGGAAAAGAGCCTAAAGATAGTCAGCCTGTTACTTACGAGAGTATGCCAGATTTTGAAGACTATGGCTTAGGTTGTTTATTATTAGCTGGAACCGAAATTTATAAACTTCAGTAATAGATATAAAATTGAAATTAATGGTACAGAAAATATTAGCATGCGCTCTTTCGATTTTTTTATTCGGAGTTGTAAATGCACAGCAAACCGAAAAAATATATCTATCGGGAATCGATTTTGAACATCCTGTTGAATGGGATTTCATGGTTACTGGTGGTATGAACGCAAACCAATGGTCTAAAATTAATGTTCCATCGCAATGGGAACTCGAAGGTTTTGGTGAATATACCTATGGCCGCTGGTACAAAGAGCGAGGAAAAAGCCCAAGTAAAGAGGAAGGATTCTATAAATATAAATTCGATGTTGATGAAAGCCTTGAAGGCAAAGAAATTGATATTGTTTTTGGTGGAGCCATGACCGATACTGAAGTGAAAATAAATGGTACCATTGCAGGAGAAGTACATCAAGGTGGTTTTTATCAGTTTGAATACCGTATTACCGACTTGGTGAAATATGGTGAAGAAAACTTACTCGAAGTTCACGTAAAAAAGCATTCCGACGATCGATTGGTGAATGCTGCAGAACGCAAAGCCGACTGGTGGTTGTTCGGTGGGATCTACCGCCCCGTTTGGTTAGAAGTTGTACCAGAATCGAACATCGATCATTTTGCTGTTGATGCAAAATCAGATGGTTCATTCTATGCCGATTTAAGATTGCAAAATGTTGGTTCTAAATCCACTATTAAAGCTTCAATTGAACCTTTAATTGGCGATGGTGAATTTGAAACCGTTTCATTTGATATTGAAAAAGGAATCACTGAAACTTCGATTGAAACAAAATGGGATGGAGTAAAAACTTGGTCTCCCGAAGATCCAAATTTGTATGTGCTCACATTGAAATTACTTCGAAAAGGAGAGTTGATGCACGAGGTCTCAAAACGAATTGGTTTCAGAACAATTGAATTCAAAAAACGAGATGGAATTTATGTAAACGGCGTTAAAACTGTTTTCAAAGGAATTAATCGTCATACTTTTTGGCCCGAGTCGGGTAGAAGCACCAGTAAACGAATTAGTTTAATGGATGCGGAATTGTTGAAGGATATGAACATCAATGCAGTTCGCACTCACTATCCACCAGATCCACACTTTTTAGATATGTGTGACTCTCTAGGATTATTCTTCTTGGATGAATTGGCCGGATGGCAAAACTCTTATAACACCAAAGTAGGTTCAAAACTTGTTAAAGAAATGATTGAACGAGATGTGAATCATCCCTCGATTATTTTGTGGGACAATGGAAACGAAGGTGGCTGGAATTATAATGTAGATCATTTATTTCAAAAATATGATCCACAAGATCGAATTGTAGTACATCCATGGGCCGATTTTAATGGTTGGGATTTGCATCATTACCCCGCATATCAAACAGGTGTTCATCGTTTCGAGAATGGTGAAAATGTATATTTCCCGGGCGAGTTCATGCACGGAATGTACGATCAAGGGCACGGTGCTGGATTGCACGATTTCTGGGCGAAATTAAGATCAAGTCCATTAAATGCCGGTGGTTTTATGTGGGCTTATAACGATTGTGCTGTCTTACGTTCTGATTGGAAAGGTGATAAAAAATACGATTCAAATAATTATATGGCTCCCGATGGAATTGTTGGACCATATCGTGAGAAGGAAGGAAGCTACTTTACCGTAAAGGAGGTTTGGGCACCAATTCAGTTTAAACCACGAATGATCAATTCATCATTTGATGGATCGTTTGTAATTACCAATACCTACTTGGCAACCAATTTGAATACTTGTAAAATGGAATACGAGTTGGTTACCATTTCTGACGAAAATGGAACGAAAAGTTCAAAAGTTACTGAAACCGGAAGTATTCAAATTCCTTCAATTGATCCAGACGAGTCGCGTAAAATTAAAATGAATGTTTCTGATCAGTTTTTCGAAAATGATGTTGTACGAATTACTGCTTGGGACAAATACGGAAAAGAAATTTATAGCTGGACATGGCCAATTCATCGCGCAGATTATTTTGCTGAGAAATTGATGCCCGTTGCAGAAGTAAGCAATAAAGCTATTTCTGAAGAAACCGATGCTACGATAACCTTAAAAGCAAATGGTGTAGAAGTTACCTTCAATAAAGAGAATGGTTATATCACTAAAGTTGTAAATGCTGAAGGGGAAGTTCCATTTAATAATGGGCCAATTCCTTTAGGAATGGATGCTAAGGTTGTCGGTGCCAAAGTTAAAAAAGTTGAAGACGGAATCGAATTATTTGTAGATTACATTGGTGGAATTGACTATATAAAATGGTTGATGACCGACGATGGCCGTTTAAAAATGCATTTACTTTGCTTGACTAACTATCGCAACGATGGTAGCTTCGACGGTGCTTTTATTCAGGAAAATATCAAAAATTTTGGGGTCACATTTAGTTATCCCGAAGAGATCGTAACCGGAATGGAATGGTTTGGAAAAGGACCTTACAGAGTTTGGAAAAACCGCGTTCGTGGAACTACTTTCAACCTTTGGAATAAAGAATACAACAACACCATCACAGGCGAAAGTTTTGAGAATTTGATTTATCCTGAATTTAAAGGGTATCATGCAAATATGTTGTACGCTCAAATTCAAACCAAAGAATCACCAATCAGCTTTTATAGCGAATCTGATAAAATGTTCTTCCGAGTATTTACTCCGGTAGAACCAGTTGGAAGAGATCGACGTACAATGCCAGTTTTCCCAGAGGGAGACTTATCTTTCTTGTACGAGATTCCAGCAATTCGTTCATTTAAACCAATTGAGCATCATGGACCACAAAGTCAACCCTCGAGTATTCGTATTAAGAGTGGCGACGATGGTGTTTCTATGAAAGTTTGGTTCGATTTCAGAGGTGAATAATTAGAAAGTAAAATTAGGATGCAAAAATTACTACGACTAACCTTATTGAGCAATTCTCTAATTGTAGCAGTTTTAACTATCTTATTATTGAGCTGTAGCAATATGAATCAACAATCAATCGAAAAGATTGATGGCGAGTGGCCTGAAATTACCAACCTTCAAAAACCTTGGACGCGTTGGTGGTGGTTAGGAAATGCAGTGGATAAGGAGAATATTACTTACAATTTGGAACAAATGGCCAAGGCCGGAATTGGAGGAGTTGAAATTACACCGATATACGGCGTAAAAGGCTATGAGGAGGCATTTATTGATTATTTGTCGCCCGAATGGATGGATATGCTCAACCATACGATCGATGAAGCAGCCCGTTTAGGAATGCAAGTGGATATGGTTTTAGGAACAGGATGGCCCTTTGGAGGACCTCAGGTGGAACCCGAAAATGCGGCAACTAAATTTGTGGTTCAGAAATACGATTTGAAAAAAGGAAAAGCCTTATCCGATAAAATTGTAATTGACAACCGAAAAGAAATTGGTCTTTCAAAAGTATTGTCGGTGTTGGCTTACGATTCAGATGGTGAAATGATCGAATTAACCAGTTATCTAAATGTAGATGGGGAGCTGGATTATACTTCCGAAGAAGATTTGAAATTGTATGTGGTTTTTGCTGGTAAAACACGCCAGCAAGTTAAGCGTTCCGCTCCGGGAGGGAAAGGATATACTTTAGATCACTTTTCATCTTTTGCTTTTGAAGATTATGTAATTCCTTACAACGAAGTTTTAGGAAATGCGAATTTAAGAGCAATTTTCAACGATAGTTACGAAGTTTATGGTGCCAATTTCACACCAAAGTTTTTCGAACAGTTTCAAGCAATTCATGGTTACGATTTTAAACCATATGTACAAGAATTTTTGGAAGGCAATGATGAAGATTTAAAATCTCGTTTGTTAACCGATTTTCGTGAAGTACTGAATGTATTGTTACAAGAAGAATTTGCAAAATCGTGGAATGATTGGAGTCATCAGCAAAACTATTTGACGAAATATCAGGCACACGGATCTCCGGGTAATATTATCGATATTTATGCTACTGCCGACATTCCCGAATGTGAAACATTTGGTTCTACTAAGTTTGATATTCCAGGCTTACGTCGCGATAGCTCAGATATTCGTCACGTTGATCCCGATCCTGTAATGTTGAAGTTTGCTTCATCTGCAACACATATTTCGGGTAAGAATTTAACCTCTTCGGAGAGTTTTACTTGGTTGGCCGATCACTTTAAAGTGTCGCTTTCGCAAGCAAAACCTGAATTGGAGCAATTGTTCTTGTCGGGAGTGAATCATATTTTCTTTCATGGTTCAACTTATTCACCGAAAGAAGCAGCTTGGCCCGGTTTTAAATTTTATGCCTCAGTAAATTTTAATTATACCAATCCAATTTGGAAAGATGCTCCTGCATTTTTCGATTATATCGCGCGCTGTCAATCGATCTTGCAAGCTGGTGAAGCTGACAACGATGTGTTGGTTTATTGGCCGTATTTCGATGCATTAGCAACTGCAAGTCCAAGTAAGTTAATGCATCAGTTTGGGGTACATAGTATCGACGAATGGTTACATCCAACTGATTTGTATCACTTGTTAATAGATTTAACCGAAAATGGTTATTCGTATGATTTGCTTACCGATAAGTATTTACAAAAGTTTAGCAACGATAATGGTTCACTTGTTTCGGGCGATTTAAAATACAAGGCAATAATAATTCCCGATTGTGAGCGCATGCCAGTGGAAACACTAGAGTACCTGTTGAAGCTTAAAGAAGAGGGTGCCAATATTATTTTTCATGGAGTACCAGAAACTGTTCCCGGCTTAGCCGATTTGAAAGCTAAAGAAGCTACAATAAAATCGCTTGCTGAAAAGGTGACTGTGCTTTCAAATCCAATTGAAAAATTAAAAGAGAGTGGTTTTGAAGGAGAAGCATTAAGCAAATTTGGTTTAGATTATATAAAGCGAAAAGTTGGAGCCGATACTTATTATTTTGTGGTAAATCATTCTGCAGAAGAAGTTTCGGAGTATATTCCGATCAATGAAAGTGGAAATGAAATTGTATTATTCGATGCTTACAATGGTTCAAAAGGAATTGCGAAAACTCAAGATGCTGGAGAGAAAACAGCTGTTTTAATTCAACTAAAAGCTGGAGAATCAATATTTATTGCAGTTGCAAGTCAAACATTAGATTTACCCGATTGGAATTATCAAGCAAGTACTGCTGATGCAATTGCATTGAGCAAGCCTTGGAAAGTTGAATTTTTAGAGGGAGGACCAAGTCTTCCGGAAGCAAAAACAGTTTCGACTTTAACAGGGTGGGAAACTTGGAATGGTGAAACAGAGCATTTTTCTGGAACTGCAAAATATACCACCACCATTGCTATGGATGTGCTCGATGCCGACGATTATATACTCGACTTAGGCGATGTTCGTGAAAGTGCTGCGGTGTTTGTAAATGGAGAAAAAGCTGGAACCGTTTGGTCGATTCCTTTCGAAATAAGTATCGGTGAATACCTCAAAACAGGCGAAAATAAAATAGAGATTGAAGTGACCAATTTAGCTGCCAATCGAATTCGTGCAAAAGAGTTGCGAGGCGAAGAGTGGAAAATCTTCTACGAGATTAATATGGTAGACGTAGGCTACGAAAAGTTCGACGCTACCAAATGGAATCCAATACCTTCTGGTTTAATCAGCGAGGTTCAGTTGATTCCGGTTAAAATGATAGATTAGAAATTGATATAATAGAGGTAACAATCGTCAGCACCATGTTTGGAGCTGGCGATTGTTTTTTATATCCTATGCACTTTGATCTAATATTTCCCGCGGATATGTTCTTGAACTTCCGTCTGGTAGAATTCGATCAACTGTTCATGCAGTTTTTCGGGTAATGGTGCTATATCTGAAACAATTGCATTTCCTTTTGCTTGCACTGGTGAACTAGCGCCAGGGATAATTGTAGAAACCGCTTTGTGGTCTAATATCCAACGAAGTGCCATTTGTACCATCGAAGTACCTTCGGGTAGCATTTCTTTTAAAGCATTCGCTAAATCAACTCCCTTTTCATAAGGTAAACCTGCAAAAGTTTCTCCAACATTAAACATCGCACCGTCTTTATTGAAGTTACGATGATCGTTTTCGTTAAACTGAGTTTGCTTGTCGAATTTTCCTGTTAAAAGTCCACTTGCCAATGGCAAACGAACAATGATTCCTACCCCTTTTTCTTCTGCTTGTGGTAATAATTCATTGGTCAATTTCTGGCGAAAGATATTGTAAATTACTTGCAATGATTGAATCCCTTCCTGCTTGATACACATCAAGCCTTCTTCAACCGACTCAACGCTTGCTCCGAATGTTTTGATGAGTCCTTCGTTTTTAAATTCACGTAGCCAATCAAAAACGTCACCTTTCTGCATTTCTTCGGTCGGGATACAATGTAATTGCAACAAATCTAAGGCATTAACACCTAATCGTGAGATTGAATTTTCGATTGATCGTCGCATCGCGTCTTTGGTGAAGCTTGCAGGATAAACATCGGCTCCACGTCCAAATTTGGTTGCGACTTTAATTTCTCGATCGGATTGTTTCAAATATTCACCAATAAACTTTTCACTTTGGCCATCGCCATAAACATCAGCGGTATCGAAAAATGTTATTCCATTCTCTACCGCAGTATTTAAAATATCGAAGGCTTTTTCGTTAGAAAAATCTTGTCCCCAATCGGCACCAATTTGCCAAGTCCCTAATCCAACTTCACTAACCTCGAAACCTTTATTGCCTAATTTTCTTGTTTTCATTATTTTTAAATATGTCAATACAAAAAATGTATTTCTGTTTTCGTTCTAATCGATATTTCTTTTAATCCAACTTTAAAATCTAAATCCGGTTTTTAATACCCACGAATTTAAATGCTTGTTCTTAGAGTTTGCTAATTGATAATAGCGGGTCATACTGTATTCTATTTTTATAAATGGATAGAGTCGATTTTGATTGTTAAAATCATATCCAAAATCGAAACGAGTTTGGTGCCCCATAACTTTTCCTTCAATTCCGTCTATTGATAACTGATTGAGTAATAATCCGTAGCCTAAAAATGGAACGGCTCTTTTATTTTTGCGAAGATTGTGTTTTACGGTCCAGCCGTATGAAAGGATTCGTGCTGATTTCGCTTCTCCAATATTTAATATTGTATAGCCAAGAGGAACCGAAATGAATGATTCTTTTTTGTTTCCATGGAAACCCGAAAGTTGCCAGGCATAATCGAACATAAATGTGTATCCACTCGAATTTATATTTTCAAAATCGGTACCGATTAAATTTCGATAGCCAATTTCTAAACTCTTCACCTTGGGCACACGATTCATTGCTTCTGGCGTGTTGGCTTTGGTTTGAATAACACTTAATAGTAGAATGAATGCTAGAAGAATTGTTGTTCTCATTGTTTGAGGGTTGATTTTATTAAATGCAGTTTTGTTAAAACAGCGTTGGTGTTTCGCTTTGGTAAGAGTTGAGAATTAAATGAAACAACTCAACGGTTGCTGCTGCATCACCGCCTGCACGGTGTCGTCCATTTAATTCGATCTTTAAATCATCACAAAGTTTGCCTAAAGAATAGGAGGCATGTCCCGGCAAATATCTTCTACTTAGCTCAACGGTACAAAGTTTTTTACGATCAAAATGATAGCCTAAAGTTTTAAATTCGGCTTGGATAAATTTATAATCGAAATTCACATTGTGTGCAACGAAAGTTCTATTTTTGGTAATCTCAACAATGTTTTTAGCTATTTCATAAAATTTTGGAGCCCCTTTGACCATCTGATTATTTATGCCTGTTATTTCTGTAATATAAGGTGGTATGTAACATTCAGGGTCAACCAGCGAAATAAACTGGTCGATTACTTGAGTACCGTCAGTAACAAAAATGGCAATTTCTGTAATCTTACCCGATTTATAGCTACCGCTTGTTGTTTCAATATCAATCACTGTATACATCGATGTAAAAATAACAATCATGTTGCAACTTCAATGTTTTAATTCAAATATTGAATTATAAAATGCTAATTTGAACGGTGATTGCTACTAGAAATAGTTCGTCTGAACTCCTACACAAAAATTGAAATAAGGTGTTAAATTTGTATCGTTCAATTTCAATTTAATAGTATGTGAAAATTGGCAACATAATAGCGATAAATATTAGAGTAATTATGATAGATGATTTTAATCCTTACATTGTATTTTTGTCGTTATTCTATTCAAAATTTAGGAACTGAAATTTCCAATCGAATGAGATTAATTAAAGTATATTTTCTATTTGTATTCCTTGGAGTTGCTTTGAGCATTAAAGCTCAGGTGAATACATTACATATGGAACAAATTACCGATAAAGATGGCTTGCCACAGAATTCAGTTCAATCGGTGAAGCAGGATAAATATGGTTTTATATGGTTTAGTTCCTTTTTTGGATTAACTCGATATGATGGTTATGAATTTGAAGAATACGATCCAGCGCCTGATGACTCTACTACAATTTTCACAAAAAGTATTTACAATATAATGCTCGATGAAGAGCAGAATATTTGGATTGCCTTCTTTGATACCACTCGTTTTTGTCGATACAACTACGAAACCAACGATTTTACGCGATTTAACAACACGAATATTCCACCCAAAGTTAAAGAATTGGTTGATCGACGTAGAATAAATCCCAATATCGCCGATCAGAATAGCCATTATTTGTGGAAATATGATAATGGGACATTAACTAAAACGCACAAGATTAGTGGGTATACCGAAACATTTTTTCTCGATTTTCAACATGAGAATCCTATCGACAATGAGCATTTGAAAACTACTTATCTTGATTCCTACGGCGTATTGTGGCTAGGAACCGAGAATCAGGGAATTTACAAGGTCAATACACTTACGAAACCGTTCTATTCTTTTCGATATGAATTTGATGAAGAAGGCAACAATCAACGAATTATTCGTGTAATTTATGAGGATGGAGATGATTTGTGGCTGGGAACCATGTATGATGGAGTCTATATATTTAATAAGGAGACAAAAAAAACTCGTCATATTGAAGTAGGGGTTGGACGAACAAAGTTACAAGATGGTCAAATACGTTGCATATATAAAGACAAAGAAGGTCATTTTTGGATCGGAACCAAAGGTGGGTTAAGTGAATACAATCCTTCAAATAATTCAATTAGAAATTATAATCGATACGGGGAAGTAAACTTACCACATAATTGGGTACACGATGTTTTAGAGGATCAAAATGATGATTTATGGATTGCCACATTTTATGGAATTGCACGTTATGACAGAGCCCTCGATCAATTTGTGCATATCGACCCTTTTAAAACGTTAGTGAACAGTCGTGTTTTTTGTATGATCGTTGATAGTGAAAATAGCTTATGGATTGGAACACATGGTGGTGGACTTACCTGTTTAAGACGAACTAAAAATCGAGATGAATTTGAACCTATTCATTATGTAAATGAACCGGGAAACGAAAATACAATTTCAAGTAACCGTATTTTTAGTTTACTTGAAGACGAGAATGGAAATATATGGGCAGCCACCGATTATGGTTTAAATAAAATCGATCCCCAAACAAAAAAGATTACCAGATATACCAAAGAAGATGGTTTGCTCGATGATATTGTAGTTACCGTGGCGGAAGATTTGGAACACAATATTTGGATTGCGACTAAAAAAGGATTGACAAAATTGGATGCTCATTCTGAAGAAATGTACCACTTTAATGAAAAGGATGGACTTCAAACCAACGATTTTTCTGAAAATGCCATTTTCCTGAATCATAATTCTGGCGAAATGATTTTTGGAAATTCAATTGGAGCGGTGGCATTTATGCCTTCAAGAATTAAAACAAATGAGGTGCATCCAAAGGTGATGTTAACCGGATTGCAGGTACTGAATAAAGATGTAAATCCTGGTGATGAGATTAATGGAAGAGTAATATTATCGAAGCAAATGGCGCTTACTGATGAAATTATTTTAGATGATGTTCATCGGAGTTTCTCGATTGAATTTGCAGCATTACAGTTTGCAAATCCTCTGTCGAACCAGTATGAGTTTATGCTCGAAGGTTATGATAGTGATTGGATTTCAACCACCGCAAAACGCCGGTTTGCTACCTATTCAAATTTACCATCGGGTAAATATTTATTCAAAGTTAAAGCAAGTAACGACGATGGGATTTGGAACGAAGAAGTAACCACTTTGAAAATAACTATAAAACCACCTTGGTGGTTAACAGTTTGGGCTTTTATAGGGTATTTCATCATATTATCGGCAATTATTTACGGCACCCTACTTTATATTTTAGCTCGCTTTCAACTTAAAAGCGAGGTGCGATACGAAAAAATGAAAGCACGTAAAACCGCTGAATTAAATAAGCAAAAAGAAGAATTCTTTACCAATATCTCACACGAATTAAGAACGCCGCTTAGTTTGCTGCTCGATCCCTTACGAAAATTAAATGCGGGCCAGGTTGATCAAATGTCTTTAGGCTATTATCATTCTTTGATGTATCAGAATGCGCAACGCCTTTCGCGATTAATCAATGAACTGCTCGATTTTAAAAAGATCGAATCTGATAAGTTCGAGCTGAAACCAACAAAGAATGATCTTGTTAGTTTTTTAATAAATATTGGAAATGCATTTAGATTAACGGCCAATGAGCGGAATATCGAATACAATATAACCAGTAATTATCCGGTGATTGTAGCGAATTTCGACTCAAGTGTGATGGAGAAAATTGTTTTTAATTTGCTTTCAAATGCTTTTAAGTACAATAAAGATGGAGGAAAAGTTGATTTCAAAATTTCAATCGATACCCTGAATAAAAAAGGAGACTATTATCTGGTTGAGATCGAAATTTCAGACAATGGTTACGGAATCGCAAAAGACAATTTAGATAAAATTTTTGAGGCCTATTTTCAAGGGTTAAAAGATTTTAAACGCGAAGGATCAGGGATAGGTTTATCGTTGACTAAAAAATTGGTGAATATACAAGGTGGTGAGATTTCTGTAAAAAGTGAATTGAATAAGGGAACTGTTTTCACTGTTCAGTTGCCAATTGGTGTAAGTTATAATAAAGTTGAGAATACAAACGATAATGCGATTGTTGGAGAGGAGCAAGATTGGCTTGATGAATCGGAAGAAGAAATGCCGGCGAAATCAACCATATTAATTGTTGAAGACGATCCGGATGTACGAACCTATTTAAAAACAAATTTATCGCCTCAATACGAAATTGTTGAAGCCGAAAATGGTTCAGAAGCTTGGAAAATTGCAACCGAAAATGTGCCCGATTTATTGATTACCGATTTAATGATGCCCGAATCGGATGGTTTTGAATTATGTAAAAAGGTGAAGGCCGATAAACGCACCAGTCATATTCCGGTAATTATATTAACAGCATTAACGGGGGATCAAACTACTTTAAGTGCTTTCCATTCGGGAGCAGATGCCTATGTGACCAAACCATTTAGTTCAGCTATTTTACAAGCTCGTATTAAAAATTTAATCGCTTCTCGAAATATTATTATTGATAATTTCTCAAAAAATCCTTTCATCGATATTAAAAAGATGGCAGGGAATAAATTAGACGAGGACTTGCTTCAAAATGCCATTAGTTGTATCGAAGAATACATTTCGGAACCAGAATTCAATATCGATCTTTTGGCAGATAAAATGGGATTGAATCGCCGTCAGTTAAGTCAGAAAGTGAAAACCTTAATGGGGCAAACAGTTAATGAGTTTGTAAAAACGGTTCGTTTAAATAAAGCCGCAGAGTTGTTACTAACAACCGATGATACGGTTTCTGAGATCGCCTATAAATTGGGGTATACGGCACCTGCCAACTTCTCACGAAGCTTTAGCAAACAATTTGGAAAAACACCCACAGAATATGTTGCATCAATTGGTGAGTAGCTCTTCATCGTTTTGATTTATATAAATACATCTTCGCATAAGTAAAAGATTATGCTAAATGATTTAGCGCTTGCATATAAAGCTCCTCAGAACTTGTTCTAAACAATTTAGAGGTCGTTTGATAGTGTTTGGCAAAGGTGCATTATTGTAGCTGCGCGTAATCATTTCTATATCGATGAAACCTTTTATTTGAATTGAAGATTATAAGTTGAAATTTGCTTGCTTGAACTAAAAAAATCGAGCATAAAAAAAGAGCTTTCTATTGTAAGAAAGCTCTTTTCTATATTTTATCTGAATAACTTAGTCATTTTCATCTTTCTGTTTGTTTGGTTCAAATGTCCAAACGTCATCAAAATAAATAGTACCATTGTTTCCTCCAACAATATAAGGTTTACCATCTAATACGAATACTCCAGCACCTACACGAGCATTACCTTCGAAATTGGTTTTCTTAACCCAATCTTCAGCAAGAGTATTGTATTCAAAAGTTGTGGTTGATACCCCTCCGCTTTGCACTCTACCTAAGGTAAGGTAAATATTTCCTTCAGTAACAAATGCTACTCCATTGTAACGAGGAATAGAAGCTTTTTCATCGTCCTTAGTTTCATCGTTTGATTCATCTAAATTCGGAAGTTTAACCCATGGTGCAATGTCAATGTTGGCGCCACTTTCAATTTGAGTCACTTGCTCTTTAAATAAATCGAAGTCGAATTTTACAAAACCATTAAAAACTCCGTTAGCTAACCCGCCTAGTACATAAGCATCTCCATCTTTAACAACAGATTGTGCACCTGAGATTTTATAAGGGAAGTTGTTAATCGGGTTGCTTGACCAAGCTCCATTGTGGTAATAGTATAAGTCTTTATACGAATTGTTAATATCATTGGTACCCATTCCGGCAAATAAATAATCTTCTATTGCAAAAGCAATCGCATCTTTTCTACCGTCGGCAGGAAAATCTGGAAGCTGCGCCCAAGTATCGGCAGCTGCATCATATTGCCAAAAGTCAACAAGGCTGCTATCACCATCGTAACCTAAACCAAAATAACCTTTCGTTTCAGAACTAGCTGAAACAGCATAATAACGTGGTTTACCCGGAAAGCTGCTTACTTCTTTCCATGAATCGCTCGATGGATTATATTTCCATAAATCGGTGTAAAAATTACCTTCAGTTTTGTTGTATCCTAGTCCCCAATATCCATAATTATCAATTGCGAAATAAGCACCTTCTGCGCGTTTTGTATCCGGGAATTGATATTTTTCAATCCAGTTTCCTAAATCTTCGGTCTCTTCGTTACATGAAACAAAAGACAAGCCAATTAATACTGTGAAAATTGCGATTAATCTGGTTTTCATATGTTCTCTTTTTTGTACCAATACTTTTATCGTTTGGAGTTTAATAATTGATTTTTCTTATTCTTAACAAAGCTATCAATTAGGGTTTTAATTGCATATAAAACACTGAGAATTATTTGTGTATGTGTTAATATGAATCAAAAAACCTTTTATATGCTTATACGGACGACAAATATATGAATTTTCATGACATCTGAACTTCCGTTAATTTTTTTTTTGATTTATGTTAATGCTTGTTAATTGCTTTATTACTTACCTACAAAATATTTCATGCAAACATTATTTTGATACTTTTGTCAACTAATTTTCTAATAGTAGGAATACTTTCCTCCTATAAGTTACATTTAATGTTATTTTTGGCATCAAAACAGTGAAAACGATATTTAATGAGAAAAATTAAAATATTTCTAGGAATTATTGTTTCCTCAATTATTCTTCATGCATGTGTTGAGTTGGACGGGGATAATATGCTAGTTGGAGAAAATTTTGTGGTCAATCCAAATACTATTTTTAATGTGGATACAATGACCTTTAATATGTCGACAATTGCAAAAGATTCTGTGATTACTGCATCGCCCCGACGCTTGTTAGCAGGTGAAGTAACCGATTTAGTTGGCGTAAATACTTATTGCGAAACTTATTTTCAATTAGATCCGGCGAAGTCTTCAGCATTGCTTGAATCGGCGGTGTATGATTCAGCCGTTTTTCGAATCAAGTTAGAAGGCTACCATATTGGTGATACTACAAAAGTTGCCAATTTTGGTTTGTTTCGTGTGATTGAAGATATGGAATTTGATGAAGATGAAACTCCTGTTTTTTATGCGCATCATCAGTTTAAATCAGAGGAAGAGCCTTGGGCTGTTTTTGAGGTTGATTTGTCGAAATCGGTAAATAAGCAAATTGATATGCCCGATAAGATTGCAAAACACGAAGTTTTTGAAGGAACTATCAAAGATGAGATCGGTTTAGAGTTATTTAATTTAGTGAATAACGAAAGTTTACTTTTGGCAAGCAACGCAGACTTTAAAGAAGAATATAAAGGTTTTGTAATTAAACCAATCGATGCCGATCCTAATTTAGTTGTAGGTTTTGTTGCTATTGGTGATTCTACCGGAGCTCCTGAAATAGAGGTTTATTATCATGATAATACCGATAATGATGATCTATCGTTGAAGTATGAGTACAGTTATTCTATTGTGCAGCAAGGGAATCTTTCTCCTTATTCATTTAATCATATCGAAAATGATTTCAGTAATTCTGTTTTTGAGGAGATTATGCCAGGAGAATCAAAGTTGAACTCAAATAAGACGAATAATCTTACCTATATAAATGGTGGAGTTGATGTGGAAACACGTTTCGATCTGAGAAACTTTGATTATTTATATACCGATAAATATACTGCCGTATTAAATGCAACATTGAGTTTTGAACCGGCTGAAGGGACTTATAACGATTTCTTTGACCTACCAAGAACACTTGATCTTGACCTATTAAATAATGATAATTCGGTGGCTGGTAACATTACAATGATTGATGGATCAACGCTCGCTCGAGCTTATTTGAAAAGAGATGATGAGTATAATGAGTATCGCTACTACTGTGATATAACTCGTTATTTTAAAGATATTTATGATAAAACCTTAGAGAAAAGAACCAGTGGCTTACCTGTTGATATTGGCAGTATAATGCGTGGTTTTTCATTAAAGTTTTCATCAAATGGAATAGCAAGTGGAGTTGATCGTTTAGTTTTAGGCGATTTTAAGAATCCTCAGAAAGGCATTAAGCTTGAAATTGTATTTATTGCCAATTAACAGTTAACAAAATCCGACATTAAAGTTCATTCAATGAAATATTTCCAAAGATTAATATATACTGTATTCATTTTGACCATTTCGATCTTATCAATTGGGCAAAATAATACCACTTCACCTTATTCCGTTTATGGAGTAGGAGAACTGGCCAATGTTGCTTATGGCAGAAATTTGGCTTTGGGTGGAGCCGGTTACGGAATACGTTCCAGCAAATACCTCAATATTAAAAACCCTGCTTCGCTAACGGCTATTGATAGTTTGAGTTTTTTATTCGAAACAGGTGTGAATTTTAAATCAACCTTGTCTCAAACAAAATCTGAAGGTGAACTCTTTTACGATGGTAACCTGACGCATGTTATCATGGGAAATCGAATCAATTCTCATTTAATGATGAGTTTAGGTATGATGCCGTATTCAAGCATTGGATATACATTGAAATCAACCAACCCGGTTGTTAATATGGATGCGAATTCGACTAGCTTTTTCGACGGTACCGGCGGATTAACTAAATATTATTTGTCATTAGGTGGTTTGATTACAAAAAATATTTCAGTTGGATTAGAAGGTGGATACTTATATGGACCATTAAATCAGCAAATAACCACAAACTTTAGTGGTACTCAGAATGTCAAGAAATCAAATTCTCGATATAATGGATTATCAGTAAAAGGAGGTTTTCAATTTACCGCCGATCTAGATAAGCAAGGTACTAATATTACCATTGGTGGAACTTATTTGTTATCGGACACCTTAAGAGGTAAATCTGATGTTGAGATTATTCAGGTTTATGAAGGAGGAATTGTTGATACAATTTTATCGGCTACCAATATGAATGCTGCAACTATTGCGATACCAAGGAGCATTGGCGCAGGATTTAGTTTTACATGGAAAGGAAAATATATGTTTGCAGCCGATTATGAATTTAATGGATGGAGCCAAAATGTTGGAAGCAATTATGTGGATCAACATATAATTTCCGGAGGTATTGAGCGCAAACCTTTGAATAGTTTAAATTATTTCGATCGTTGTTCTTACCGTGTAGGTTTTAGATACGATTCAGGTTATATCACCGCCAAAGGGGTGGTAATTAATGATGCAAGGGTTTCGCTTGGATTTGGATTCCCGGTTCAAAGATCTAATTCGATGATTAATGTTACTTTGGAAGCAGGCGAATTAGGAACTCAAAATTTAGGATTGGTTAGAGAAAGGTATGCGAAATTAACCTTAGGATTCTCCTTTCATGATTTTTGGTTTGTTGAACGAAAATTTGACTAAGAAAACTAAGCACAATATAAAAAAGCCGAAGGTGAACACTTTCGGCTTTTTGTTTTATAAATTTCTGAATACTAGTTGGTCGTTTATCCCATTGGGGACATGCACTGCATTTACCCCAATCGATTCTGTGTCGTAGATGTTACGCATTTCGTCATCAAAAAATAGTATTTCTGATAAGTCAATATCGGCATCATTGGCAATTTTTGTTAAGTGTTTCACTTTGCTTGTTGGGTAGATTTCCTGGAATTCAAAATAGGAATCAAGCTCGAAAAGCTTTATTAATTGACGTGCCCAATTGGGTTCTTCAGTTCTTGAAGCCAAGGCTAGCATGTAACCTTGATTTTTGAGTTTGCTTAATATTTCAATTGCATCGGGATACAATTTCATTTGTAAGCCACGTGCATCATAAATTTTCGAATTGCTTTCGGAATAAGGTGGAGTTGTGCAATCAACCCAAACTCCTCCAGTATTCCATAGGGTGAAATCAAGGTCAAATGCAACTAGTTTTATGGCCATATTTAATAGAAATCAATTAAACGGATATCGAAAAACAACACCGACTCAGGTGGAATTTTATTACCCGTACCATTTTTACCCCAAGCCAAGTCGCTGGGAACCCAAAATTTAAATCGGCTTCCTCTAGGCATCAATGGAATGCCTTCTTGCAGGCCTTCAATTAATTCTTCAAGCTTCACAACTTCTGCTTCGTTTTTTCGATAGGTATCTTCCAAAATGGTTCCATTCAAAAGTTTTGCTCGTTGATGAATCGTAATTATACTAATTTCCGATGGAAACTCTTTTGAATCTGTATTCTCAACAATTTCATATTGTAATCCGGAAGGTAGTTCTACAATGTTTTCCTTTTGAGAATTGTTCTGCAAAAATACTTCTCCGGTTTTTCTATTGTTTCCAGCTGAACCTCTACTTTTGTTCTTTGTTGCTCTTTTTGCCAATGGGTAAATTTTATTTAGTACTGCAAAACTATATTTTTGTTGTAACTTTTTCAAGAATGTAAATGTTACATTCTGTAAATTGTATTGAATTATGAATATAAACGAACAATTAATACGCAAAAAAATTACCAATCAGGAAGGCTGGATTTCTATCGCTGGCAATATACTACTGTTCGCCATTAAATTGTGGGCTGGTATTGTTAGTGGTTCCTTGGCAATTGTAGCTGATGCATGGCATACTTTGTCTGATTCGGTTAGTTCGTTATTTGTAATTCTGAGTGCAAAAATTTCGTATAAAAAACCCGACAAAACTCACCCATATGGGCATGGTCGATTTGAATTGGTTGCTTCTATTTTTATTGGAATGCTGCTTTTAATTGTGGGGTATAATTTTATCAAAGAGGGCGTTGTTAAGTTTATTGAACAAGGAACTACCAATTATGGTACTTTAGCAATTATTGTTACTGTGGTCTCGGCAATTACAAAAGAAGCAATGTCGCAATATGCCATGTGGGGCTATCGAAAAACAGGAAGTGAAGCATTAAAGGCAGATGGTTGGCATCACCGTAGCGATGCAATTTCATCGATTATTTTATTGGTTGGTATTTTAATTGGGAATCGGGTTTGGTGGATTGATTCGTTGTTGAGTGTTTTGGTTGCACTCTTTATTATTTATACCGCGTATAAAATTATTAAAGATAGCATTAGCAGTATTTTGGGCGAAGGGGTGAAACCCGAATTAGAAGGTAAATTAAAAACGATTGCGCATAATATTGCAAAGCGCGATGTTTTTGTTCATCATATTCATTTGCACAATTATGTGTTGCATAAAGAACTTACTTTTCACATTTGTTTGCCTTCAGAAATGAATATCGATATTGCGCATGATATCATTACTGAAATTGAAGATACCATCCGCGAAGATTTAAATATTGAAGCGACCATTCATGTTGATCCAATCGAGCCCGCTTCTTAAATTGTTGTTGAAGCGAATTCTTTTTGTTCTACAAAATGAAGGTATCTATTTAATGTGCTTGACATTAGTCGTTTGTAATTTGACGAAAAGTTGTTTTTATCGATGTAATCCGAAATTAATTGATTAATATGATTTTCGTCTAGTTGAGTTTCTGCTAAGTAATTGTGCCATCCCCAAAAAACATTTAGTAAAGAGCCATATACTTTTACTGTACTTTTACTAATTCCTTGTTCAAGGTGATAATTCTTAAATTCTTCTATTTGCTTTGCTTGAGCCGGATTCGGCTTTTCAATCTTTATTTTTCTTTTTGGAGTATTATTCACTTCTTCAAGTTCTCCAAAATTAAAACCCTTAAAAGCAGAAGCATCTATCCTAAACTTATTTTTAAGCTTATTTTTTAAAATTTCAAAATTCTCTTGGGTACATAGAATGTGCCAGAATTTGTAGCCAGTGCTCCATTCTGCGTCCTCAATATCTCTAACAATTGCATCCACTTGTGGATTGTTCATTGAGAGAATTGCTATGTGATTCTTTTTTCTAAAGGCAATGTGCTGCAAAATCACTTTTTGTTTTTTTGCCATATTAACATATTTGCCCTCCCTGTATAAGTCGAAGTAAAAGTATAAATATCTTGTAAAATAAGCAAGTTGGACCAGCTCCCTTGCTTATAAATGAATCGATTGTATGTTTTAGGCGATTTATTTAATGGCTGATTTTTGAGAAATATTTTTCTAATCGATTTAATCCTTCTTCAATATTTTCTATTGAATTTGCATATGATAGTCTAAGATATCCTTCGCCATTATTTCCAAAGTCGGTTCCCGGGGTTACTCCAACACCTACTTTTTCTAGAATATCAAACGCTAAGTTGTATACATTATCGGTAAACTTGCTGACATCGAAAAAGAGGTAAAATGCTCCAGTTGGTTTTACGGGGATTTCAAAGCCCATTTCTTCTAATCTTTCGAGCATAAATATTCGGCATTTATTGTAGGTCGATCGCATGTTTTCTACTTCGGTGCTACAATTTTGTAGTGCTGTAATGCCGCATCGTTGAGCAACTGAGCTGGCACAAATAAATAGATTTTGCTGTAGCTTTTGAATCGAGCGAATGAACTCTTTGGGGGCTATTAAATAGCCCAAGCGCAAGCCTGTCATCGCATAGGTTTTCGAAAATCCGCTTATTACAAAAGCGTGATTGGTGTACTCTAAGATTGAATGCGCTTTTTCTTCGTAAGTTAATCCATGGTAAATTTCATCTGAAATAATATATGGCTCTATTTCCGCAATGCTTTTCAAGTTTTTTTCGGAGATTAGATTTCCGCTTGGATTCATCGGAGAATTAATAATAAGGGCTTTTGTTTTTTCAGTTAAACGAGTTTCAACAAGATTTTTAGTTATTTGAAATCCATTTTCGGCACCGACAGGAATTTTTACAGGAATGCCGTTGGCAATTTTTATAAAGTTTCGATAGCAAGCATACCCCGGATCGGTAATTAGCACCTCATCGTTTTGTTGAATCAAGCTTAATAAAATTAATAGTATTGCTGGCGACGAGCCTGAAGTGATCACAATTTGATCAGTTGAAATTTCAACGCTGTAATTTTTGAGGTAGTGAGTTTTTATGGCATTTCTTAAATCGAGATCACCTAAGCTGTGTGTATAATGCGTAAATCCCTTTTTTAATGCCGAATTAGAAGTTTCAATAATTGGTTTTGGTATTTCAAAGTCGGGTTCGCCAACTTCTAAATGAACTATATTTTTACCTTCTGCTTCAAGCGCTTTGGCTCGCTCTAATATTTCCATTACAATGAATGGTTCTATCTCGTCAATTAATGGGTTCACTTTCTTGAGTATTTACTTTGGTTGTGTATCTTTAAGATCAGAGATCTAAATTACAAATTTGGAACTATTCGTAGTCGTTCTTATTCGATTTTATAATAACTTTAATTCGAATTTAGTTTTCAATAATATTAAATGATGAAATTATGCATCTGAAAAAATACTTGTTAGTGATTGCACTTTCTATTTTAGTGTATACTATAAAGGCACAATCGAACTTTTATTCAAACTTAGCATATGCAAAAACAATCAATTCGGATAAGGCGATTTATTCAACTTTTACCGAGGGAATTGTAAACTATGTGGCCGATGTTCGCCTTATTTATGGTGAGTTGTATTTAACTCGAATAATGCCCGAAACTGCTGAACACCATTTGCCAACTTTACGATCGGGGATTATGATGCCATTGTACAGTGAGTTTAAAAAGCACAATAATTCTCTGCACTCGGATTATAATGATGAAATCTATTTGTTTATTAATGCAAGCAGCGATTTTAAACGGACTTATTTTAAATTATGGGATCAATTGCTTCCGTATAAGGAATTATTAAGCTATCGCGATGGAAATGAGTGGCATAAAGGAACCGTAAAAGTTGTTTTTGTTGGCGATATTTCGGAAGAAATTATTGAAAACGAATCGATCGGTTTAATTACTGTTGAAGGTACAATTGATGATTTAGAAAATGAATTTTCATCGCAATACATGCCCGTAATTGGGATTGATTTTTCATCGCATTTTAATTGGGATGGATTTGGAACAATGGATTTCGATGAATTTACCGAATTAAAAGCTTTGGTGAAAAAAGCGCATAGCCAAAACAAAAGAGTGCGGGTTTATAATTGTCCTGAAAAGGAAAATGTTTATGAGGTAATGCTAACTTCGGGAATCGATTTTATTAGCACTGCGAATCCCCGGTTATTGAAAGGTTTAATTAAGCAAAAGAAATAAGAAAGTATGTCATCAAACGATTGGAAAGAAAGGTTAGGTGTTGTATTCTCAACGAGTAATGATTTTGAATACGACTACGATGGAGAGCAGGAAGATGAAACTTTACCGGCAAAGCAGCAAGATTTGCGTGTGATGTTGGACAAAAAGCAACGAAAAGGCAAAGCCGTGACTTTGGTAACTGGTTTTGTTGGATCAAACGATGATTTAAAAAGCTTGGCAAAGTTGCTTAAAACCAAGTGCGGAGTTGGAGGAACTTCAAAGAATGGAGAAATACTGATTCAAGGTGATTTTCGAAAAAAAGTGCTGGAAATCCTTCGTAATGAGGGCTACAAAGCAAAGCAATCTGGAGGTTAATTAATTCATTTGAAAAATGGAATTTCCAATATTAAAACAATTCTTTTTCTTGGCAATTAATCCTAAAAAAGCCAGATATATTTTAATGGGCAATCAATTTAAATACGGAGTGCTTGGTGCGATATTAATGGATTTGAAGGAAACTGGTATCGTACGAATTGATAATAAACGGGTATATTATCAGGGAATTACCGAGTCTGTTCCTGAATTCTGTACGCGACCAGTAAAACTATTGGAAAGCAAACCTCAAATAAGGATTTATAGCTTCTTCAACCGTCTTGGTTTTCGTGAATACTCAATTCGAAAACTAATTCTTAAATATCTGGCAGAAAGGAAACAGATTCAGATGGTTCAGAAGAAGTTTCTGATATTTTATTATACTCGTTATGTTCCTTATAATCCTGAGGAACGAGTTGAATTAGTGAAACATCTGCGAGATATTTTATTACGAGGAGAGCAAGTGTCAAAAAATGATCTTCCAATTTTGTATTTGCTAAAAAGCTGCTCCATGGTACGGTCGCTTTCAGATATTCGGAAAGAGCGAGTTTATATCCGACGAAAGTTACGTGCCATTCTAAAGAAATATGAGGAGCTAGAACCTGATTCCGGCTTACGCGCAATCAATAAAGCAATGCGTACTGCAATACATTCGAACAATTCTGCTGCTGCAGGGTGATTTATTATTTGCTTCATGTTGTTTCTATTTATCATTTTAATTGCTTGAAAGAATTGCATTAGAATATTTGAAAGGTTGATCCAAGCTTTTCTGTTTTTGAGTTGTTGTGATAAATTGTATTCGGATTTTTTCCTCGTACAATAAGCCAAATTGCAAAACCAACTTCGGCAATAGTCATAGGAGCCATAAGTATTTTTTCTGCAATTTTTACAATGTTTTCGGAACCAGGAATAAAGTTAGTAGCTGTATGAATCAAACAATAAGAGATGCCTGCAATAAGAAGTAAAATTCCCCATATTTTATGAATGTTGACCGATTTAAAAACCAAGTAGCCCAAAACCAACAAGTGAATTCCAAAAACAATTAATCCAAGAGACCAACTTTTTTCAAAAGTCGTTATGAAATTCATCACTTTAATTTGTAAAGTCTCAGGAGTAGCACTGTTTGTGCTATTTATAAGTCGACTTACTTTGATCAGATTCGCGATAGCAAATGCAAGTATTCCACTGTAAACAATTCTAAATGCTGCCATTAAGCGAGCTTGTTTCCGGTTTACTTCTTTGAAATATTTAAACAGAGCAATCGAAGCGATGAGGTCGCAAATTAGAATAACCATCCATCCCAAAATCTCTGCATTAAACAGAGCTGATTCATTTTTAAGATTGTTGACAGTATTGGCTATCTCACCAGGTAAAACAAGTGAATTGTGTGCATAGCCCAATGAAAATCCGGCTACAATTGCCATTACCAAAATTGAAATTCCTGCCGCTAACGATGCTTTTCTATTTATTTTCATTGTGTCGTATTTTTAAGATTGAACTATAATTATAACATTCCCTTTTTTGTGCCCGGCTGAAACATAAGTATGTGCTTCAGAGACTTTCTCCAATGGGTATTGTCGGTCGATCACGGTTTTCAGTTTTCCTTCTTTGAAAATCTCAATCAGCTCCATTACTTGTATGCGTAATTCATGATCTTTTAACATCCCTGTTGCGCTGAATTTTGCTTTTTTCTTGCCTGAAATAGAGGTAAGAAAGAATTGAGTCAACAATGAAAATTGCAACACCGGTGAAATGTATTCACCAAATTCGGTGAGGATGTTTTTACACTGTGCAAAAGAACTTTTTCCTACCGTGTCGAAAATCAAATCGTATTTCTCACCGCTTTTTGTAAAATCTTTTCTGGTATAGTCGATTACTTGATCGGCCCCTAATGACTTTACGGTGCCAATATTTCGATAGCTACACACTCCGGTAACATCGGCTCCAAAATACTTTGCAATTTGAATTGCTGCAGTTCCTAAACTTCCTGAGGCACCGTTAATTAATACTTTTTGTCTGGGGTGAATTGTGGAAACTCTTGTTAAGAAATTGTAAGAAGTTAAAGGCCCATCGCAAAAAGTGGCTGCTTCGTTAAAACTTAGATTAATAGGTTTGTGATGGATAACACCATTTTCAGGAATGGTTACATACTCGGCATTGGTACTAAATCCGAGCGATGTTTCTCCAAAAACTTCATCTCCAGTTTTGAAGCTTGCTACTTTTGTTCCAACTTTTTCAATAACTCCAGAAAACCCAGTTCCCGGTATTGGCTTTTTAGGTTTGTTGATTCCAGTAATTAATCGACCGAAGTAAGGAGTTCCGGTTCGCATCATACAATCGGCACTTGTTACTGTTGTTGCAATAATTTTTACAAGAACTTCATTCTCTTTTGGTGCTGGTTTTAGAACTTGTTTTAATTGAAGTACTTCTGGTGAACCGTAAGCTGTTGCAACAATTGCATTCATCATTTTTTGCATCGTGTATCAATTTTAGATTTTAATTTTTCGATTTGCGTTGTATTACGATGCAAATATGAGGAAGGAAGACGGTGTGAAAGTTCTGATCAATTAAAAGGTGGTTCGGAATTATAAATACGAACTATTTATTATTACTTAATCCGGTTTTGGCTTATAAATTCTTTAGGTGTCAATCCTGTTTCTTTTTTGAAATAAGTATTAAAAACGGTTTTTGAATTGAAGCCACTTTCGTAGGCAAGCCCAATAAGTGAAATATGGCTGTTGGAAGGATCGATGGCCAGTTTTTTAAAATACTCAATTCGGTAATGGTTGATAAACTCATTAAAATTTTTTCCCATTCGTTCGTTGAGCAACCATGAAAGTTTGTTTGGATGAATTTCTAGCTGCTCGGCAAGCATTCTTAACGACAAGTTGGGAATTAAATAGGGTGCTTCCTCTTCGATAAAAGTTTGCAATTTATCGGAATACTGATTTGCAGTTTGTAAATCGAGTAAAGCTGTTCTTGTTTTTGTTTTTGTTTTTGCTTTTTCAGTTTCAGGTTCCGTTTGTCCGTATAGTTGATTCTTAAAAGATTGATATCGGGGATCGGACTTTAACTTTGCTGCCAATGGGTCGGAAAAGGAAAGTAAAAGAACCGATGACTTTAATTTCAAAGCATCTTGAAGCCATGCAAAAGCTTCTTCTGTTTTTCCCATTGAGGCATATATTAAATAGAGGTAGGAATGTGCCTGAAAGGAAGTCGGATTTTGTGCTTCATGATAAAGTAGTTCAAAATGTTTTTGAAAGTTGGCATCATCGTTTTTATATAAATATGCCAAACAAAGAGTTCCCAGTTGCTCATTGTCTACCACAATTTCTTTCGGCATATTGGTTATAAAATCTATTGCTTCATCGCAACGCCCCATTTTAATGAGACAATAACTACGCACAAAATAGACCGGAATATTGTGTGGATTCTTATCTAAAATAATGTCGTATAATGAAAGGGCTTCTGTATAATTTTCCTTTCGATATTGAAAATAAGCCTTGTAAAACAATGTTTCTTGCGATAGTGGATCAACTCGATAAGCGATATCGAGATGAGCTTTTGCTTTATTTGTTTCTCCAGAAATAATATAAAGAAATGACATGAATTGTTGTGCTTCCGGGTAGTTCGGCATTAATTCTATGGCATTTATCGTGTGTTTCATCGATTCCTGAAAGTTACTTCTGTAGAAGAAGGCAATATTGGCAAGCAAGTAATGAACTCCTGCGTTTTTAGAATCAAGTGCATAAGCAAGATCGGTATAGCTTCTAGATTTTTCCCATGCTTTCTTAGCCGGCATTAATTCGGTAACTGCAAAAAAGCTATAAGCATCTGCTAATCCTATGTAAGCATCGGTGTGTTTGGGGTCAATTGCAATTGCTTTTTCATAATTTTCGATTGCAATTTGAATATCCACGGGATTCCATTTATTGAAATGGTATTTTGCCTTTAACGAATATTCATAAGCATCAATACTATTGGTTTTTTTCTCTACTAAATGTTCTTGAATTTCGAAATGACCATATTGTTCGCGTAATTTTTCGGCAATGTTTAAGCTAATCTCGTCTTGAATCTCGAAAATGTTTTCCAGTTTTCGATCCCATGTTTCCGTCCAAAAATGAAAATCATCTTTTGCATCAATTAACTGTGCTGTAATTCTTACAGTATTGGCAGCTAAGCGAACGCTTCCTTCTAAGATAACAGCAACGTTTAATTCGTTGGCGATTTGATGTATTGGAACTTGTTTGTTTTTAAAATAAAACGAAGAAGTTCTTGAGGTAACTTTGATTTGTTTTATTCGAGCAAGAGCATTGATGATTTCTTCGGTTATTCCATCGCTGAAATATTCCATCTCTTCACTTTTACTAAAATTTGCAAAGGGGAGTACAGCAATTGTTTTTTCTGTTGAGGAGGTTTCTTTCATCGTTTCTTTTTGCTAGTATCAAAGTTTCTTGTTTCAAATATACTTCTTGATTAGAAAATGGAAGTAAGTGTTTTGATTTAAGTATGAATTTTCAACAATGTACTAGGATAAATGTTTGTCGCGCGTATCTTATTGTGTTGAAATATAGATTGTTATTTGGGGGTGTTAATAGAAATGATAAGACAGCCCTAGTTTTGTTTGTTATTCTGTTTTGTGTTTCTAATATTTTTTTTTCTGAATCCATAGATTTCGCTTGTAATTTTTTATATTTGCACCCGCAATTCGAGCAAGAATTGCTAATGCACCCTTAGCTCAATTGGATAGAGCAACGGCCTTCTAAGCCGTAGGTTATGGGTTCGATCCCCGTAGGGTGTACCGCCAAACATTGTTAGGCTCTTGTGATTTTATATTACAGGGGCCTTCTTTTTTCACTACAATTACTAAATAGTATCCCCGATCTAAGGTTTGTACTATATAATCTCAAAAATGGGACAATATGTTTGTCCAATAAGTAACATCTTGTTTTTTATTTATTTCGAAAAATTGAAATAACATTATAAAAATTAATTATTTATTATTCACATGAGAAAATTTCTCCTTTTGACCTTATTGTTGCCATTAAATTTATTGGTCGTTGGACAGAATTTACCAACAAAACATGAAATTTACGATATTGTTAAAAAAGTTAATGATCATTGGCAAGCGAGCAATCCATATCAGGGGCGTTCATTTTGGGATAACGCAGCTTATCATACCGGTAATATGGCTGCCTATGAACTAACAGGGATAAACAGATTTAAGAAATATTCAACTGAATGGGGCGAGTTAAATGAATGGATGGGGGCAAAGTCTGATAACCCTGAAGAATGGCGTTATAGTTATGGCGAATCTGATCGTTATGTGTTATTTGGCGATTGGCAGATTTGTTTCCAAACTTATATTGACCTTTTCAATTTGAGTGATCCTAAAGATTCAACGATGATTGAAAGAGCCATTGAAGTGATGGAATACCAAATGAGCACCGAGAATGTTGATTACTGGTGGTGGGCAGATGGTTTGTACATGGTAATGCCTGTAATGACAAAACTCTACAACGTAACCGGAAATGAGCTTTATCTTGAAAAGTTATACACTTATTTTAAGTTTGCTCAAAGTATAATGTACGATGAAGAAACCGGATTATTTTATCGCGATGGAAACTACGTTTATCCGCAACATCAAACCATTAATGGAATAAAAGATTTTTGGTCGCGTGGAGATGGCTGGGTATTTGCTGGGCTGGCAAAAATTATTCAGGATATGCCTGCGGGTTATGAACATAAAACAGAATTTGAGCAGATCTATTTGAAAATGGCCGAAACGCTTAAAACCTTGCAACAAGAAGATGGATATTGGACGCGCAGCTTAATGGATCCAGCATATGCTCCAGGGCCTGAAACAAGTGGAACTGCATTTTTTACCTTTGGATTTGCTTGGGGGATTAATAGCGGATTGCTTACCGAGAATGATTATTTGAACACCGTTGAGAAAGGCTGGGAATATCTTGTGAATACTGCGATGCAAGAAGATGGAAGTATTGGTTATGTTCAACCAATTGGTTCAAATGCGAGCCCAGATACTTACGTAAATGAAAACTCAACAGCTAATTTTGGTGTTGGTGCATTTTTATTGGCGGCTTACGAAATTTCAAAGTATACGGATGGAACGTTACCTGCTAAACCCGAGATCTATATGGATTCAATTTCTGTTGTTGATGACAATAATATACAAGTTTATTTTAATCAGCCTTTAGATGAAAGTTCTGCAAGTAATATTGAAAACTATAGTATTGAAGGAATTTCAATTATAAAAGTAAATGTTAAAGCTGAGACCAATAGCGTTGTGCTTACTGCTACTTCGATTGAACGAGGTAAATATCGATTATATATTAAAAATATAAAAGATGTCAGTGGAAACATAGTTGAGGAAATGGAATGGTTGATGTTTACAAAATCTTCCAATTATACGGTGAGTGCTTCGGGCTTCGAACCTAATTCTCAAAACTATCCTGAAAATACTTTGGATGGTGATTTCAATACTCGCTGGTCGGCTTTTGGTGACAATCAATTTATTGAATTCGATTTGAATAAGGTATTCACGATCAAATCGATTGATATCGCTTTTTTTAAAGGTAACGAACGTAAATCATTTATTGAAATTCAAGTTTCAGAGGATGGAATTGTTTATGAGAATGTGTTACAATCGGCTTCGAGTGGAAATACTATTGATTTTGAAAACTTCGACTTTGACGATATAAATGGGCGCTACATAAAAATAATTGGTCATGGTAATTCTTCAAATGCCTGGAATAGTATCACCGAAATAAAAATTAATACTGAATCGATTTCAACGAGTATGTTGCTTAAAGATTCTAACAAAATGCAACTGTTTCCTAATCCTTATGAAACAGGTTCTTTAAATGTTTCATTTAGCGAAAGCGTACCAATTAATTCTACCATTAAGTTTGTTAATGTGAATGGAAAAAATGTATTAGAGTTAATCCTTGAAGATTATAAAAAGAGCATGCAAATTTCTGATTTAAGTATGTTGGAAACCGGAATTTATCAAGTGGTGGTAAGCTCTCGAAATAGTTATAAAAAGCTAATTAGAAGTTTGATTGTAAAATAATAAAGCAATATAGTAAATAAAAAAGGGAGCTAAATTTTAGCTCCCTTTTTTTATCTGATAATCAATTGTTGTACTTGGCTGTATTTTTGAGTTTGAATTTTAATCAAGTAATTTCCTGATGGCAATTGAGGAATAATAAATTGGTTATTTTTTGACCTTTGCAAAGTTGCAATGTATAGCCCCATAAGGTCGAAAAGCGATACCAATTCAATTTCTTCAGAATTGGAAGAGTTAATGTTAATATTTATCTGGTTATTTGTTGGATTCGGGTAAACTTTAAATTGCTTTAACGCGATCTTATTTAACCCTGTTGGAACTGTTTTTAATTCAACATTGTCGATTGCCCAGCCCCAACCATTTGAGTATGGATCGGAATACAATCGAAAACGAAGATAGACTTTGTCGCCTGCTTTAAAGCTTTCATTCTCACTGAAATTAATTGTTCTGGTTCTCATTAAATTTTGTGTTCCAGAAGTTATTGAAGATCCATTCAATACATTTTCAAAATAAGCATTATTCCAATCGGTTTTTAAGCTCGAATCGTAGCCATCAACTAAAGGAACCCATGTGGATGTTCCATCAATCTTTGCTTCAACAATAACATAATCGTAAAATTCCTCATCGCCATATACCGTTCCTTCTTCGCCGGGTTCAACCAATACCAATTCGTCGAAAGTTAAATACGGACGTGATTCTGAAATCAATACCGGATACCTTGTGGTTGCTGTGTATTCGTAGCTTGAATTTTCTTCTCCCTCACGATAGGGATGCTCGGTTTGTAGAATTCCATTGGGAAAGTTTTCATCATAATTGATTTCAAATCCACTCAAAACAAAATCGCTGTTTATTGCTTCAAATTGATTAGAAATTGAATCGATGTATTCCTTTTCTTCTTCAACTCTCATTTCAACAAATCCTGTTTCCGGATAACTTGAAGAATTTTCATTTGCAGCAATGTCAAACGCTGTAAGCTTGTATTTTATATAATCACCAGCTTTCAGGTTATAATTTTCGATGTTGATTTGTACATTGTATTCGTTTGAATTATTCTTAAAAAGTTGAACTTCGCCTAAGCTTTGCTCGTTTAAGAAAATTTCGGATATCACATTTTTTACTCCATAATTATCATATGCTTTTGCTTCAATAATAATTGATTGTTGCCCTTCGATAATGAAATTTGTTGGCATGTGTGAGATTATTGGAGAAATCTCGTCGGGGCCAATGTTTACTTTGAAATTTTCGTCGGGCGATGTTGCTGGTAAACGAAATGTTCTTCCATAGTTGTCTTTTACGGTTAAATAGTATTCAATTTCGGTATATTCAGCAATCGGAATAGTTGCTTCATATTTTCCAGTTTCATTATTTGCTAATAATGTAGTTTCAATAAAATCGGATTTATTTTTACAATAATGTAGCGTTGGATTGATTGGGTTGGTATTGTAATCGACATCGAAGCTACATGAAATGCGAATGTCCTCGATTGTTTCACGACTTATAAGTGGCGAGTGTTTAATTAGAATGCTTTTCCACCCTATATCATACAATATTGAAGTAGCGATCACTCCGGGGTCATGAATCGACATGGCCGAATTTATTGAATGCGTCATAAGATCATTGGCAGAACCGTCGAATGAAGTATTAAGATGATAAACACTTGAACCTTCATCCCAATCTGTTGGAGAATAAAGCTCTACTTTTTCTCCATATTCTGATCGGGTTATCGGTGCATCGAAATATAGTTTTGAACCGGCAACAGCAGCTTTAAACGCTTCAGATCCGTTGGGATAAATATTGGTATTTAAGATACTTTGATTTTGATCGTCAAATAAAAATTTTTCGAAGACAAACATATTTTGATCGCCCCATCCCCAATAGGCTATGTTTCCTTCAACTTCAATACTTCCGGTAAAGCCTAAACCGTGACAAAGTTCATGAAGAACTACTGAAACAAGGTCATAAGTTCCAGAACTTGTGTTGCCATCAATTCCATAATACCAATCGGCATCACTATTGAAAAAGGCAATAATATCTGCTTCATCGGGATTATTTAAATTTTGTTCAGAAAGCTTTTCAGCCAAAGCAATCGGATAGTAGGTACTAGCATCGCCCATTCCATCATATCCCGAGACAAAATTGGTTGGTCCTGCCGAACCAAGTGTATTTTCTTCAAGAACCTCCCAATAGGCATCAATGTAAATTGGTTGATTGCTGCTTATTAATGTTGACCATATGTCGACAGCTTGTTGAAAAGCTGTTTTTGCTTGTAGTGTGAAATTGTGGTAGGTCACTACAAAATTTGCGCTTGGGGTCGATTTCTCGTAAAATGAATGAGGGGGTTGAATACGAACAAATTTGTCCTTCTTGATTGCTTTTACCTCTGTGAAAGCTTTATTATTTGGGATTTTATTCTGTGCGATTACCAGTAATGGAGAAATTGAACAAAATAGCCCGATCAAGACTAGTTGCAATGCAATTTTCATAGTTGTGCCATTTCGTTTGACTTTAAATCAATGTAGAAGGTATCGATTAAATCAGATATTATCAAATTCAATAGTTCGTATTTTTGTTAGTAGGTTTGATGTATTGGGTTTAGGTCGCTTGTAATTTGGCTTTTAATGTAAGTGCTTCTTCTTCCGATTTCAATTCCGCAACTACTTTTAAGGCAAATTCCAAGGCAACTCCTGCACCTTTTCCTGTAATGATTTTACCATCTTGTTCTACCGATGCTCCGGTGTTAATAGCTCCAAGTAGTTTATTTTCGAAACCGGGAAAGCATGTTGCTTTTTTGCTTTGGAGGAAACCATTAACTCCATATATTGATGGAGCGGCACAGATTGCTGTTAGGTAGGTTTGCTTTTCATTTTGATCAATTAGAAATTGTTGAAGGCCACTATGTTTTGTCAGATTTAAGGTTCCGGGCATGCCACCGGGAAGAAAAATTAAATCGGGTTCGGAATTGATTTCCTGAAAAAGCATATCAGCTTCAAGCAAAATTTCGTGTGCACCTTTAACTTGTTTCGAGTCTTCAACCGAGATAGAAACAACATGGAAACCAGCTCTGCGCCAGATATCAATTGGGGTAATTGCTTCAATTTCTTCAAAACCGTCAGCAAGAAAAACAAAAATATTTTTCATGATTTTAAGTGTTTTTGTTTATGATTTCTAATTAATAAACAACGGTGATACAAACTGGTTGATTAATTTCGATAGATTTATCGCTTAGCTTTAAAGCACCTGTTTTTTGATCTATTGAATAAACATTGATGTTGTTTCCATATCGATTGGCTGCGATTAGAAATTTTCCGTTTGGGGAAATTGCGAAATTTCGAATCCAGTTACATCCTTCCGTTTCAATTTCAACTAATTCAATATTCGATTGTGTTTGCTTAAAAACAGCTATACTGTTAAATCCTCTATTGCTGGCATATATAAATTCGCCATTTGGTGAATAATGTATATCGGCAGCTTTTGAAAATTGTGTAAGCGTGTCGGGCAAGGTTGAAATAGTTTGGATTGGCTGTGTGAAGAGATTGTTCTTGTTCTTTTGAAATAGGGTAATACTGGAAGCAAGTTCATTAAGTACAACCATTGATTTCCCATCCGGACTAAAAGTTAAATGTCTTGGTCCTGAGCCCGCTTGGGTTGCAATAGAATCAATCTTTTGTAACCACTTGTTTTTGGGCCGATAAATATAAATTTTGTCGGCTCCCAAATCACAAGCATAAGCAAGATTTTCGTTGAAAGTTACAGAATGTGCATGCGGAGCTTCTTGTCTAAAAGAATTGATACTATTACCGTAATGCTTTTCGGTTTTGACGTTTTCAAAATTGAATTCATAATTTAAATTAGCTTGCGTAATGCTTCCCGACGAGTAATTTGATGCTACAACTATTTTCAATTTGTTGTTATAGTTTACATGACAAATTCCATTTTGATTGGTTTTAATTGAGTCATGTATTACAAAGCCTTGATCGTTGTTTTGAATAAAACTAATGAGATAGTTGATTCCTTTTCTTTTTCCAATTGTGTAAAGTGCTTTATTTTCTTGATCATACTGTTGAAAAGTTGGATCATCAATTTGATAAAGCAACCTTTGGTTCGATAAAGTTCCATTTTCCGGATTAAAGTCAAGAGTATATATTCCCTCGCTTTTTTCGTTGGTGTAAGTGCCAACTACCAACTGAATGGTTGGCGTATTGGTTATTTTACAAGTTTGTAACGATATTATCAGGATAGCTATGATCAAAATTAAGTTCTTCATCTAATTAGAATTGTGTTTGGTTTACCATGCCGAAAAATCGATGCGTTATCGATGAGTGTAGATTGGGCTCTTAATAATTCGGGGAAAATGGTTTCTTTCAGTTTTGCTGAAAAGTGATTCGAAGTTCTGCGCGCAAATAAAGCGGGTAGGTTGCCGATAGAAGCAACTGTTATGTGTTTCGGATTTGAAAACGGAATTTCAATTTGATGGGTTGCTTTGTTGTAATCGTAAAAGGGCTTTTTATGGCTACTTTCTTTAATCGTTGTCGGAATCGGACCATTGAGATCGCAACTTACATCGATAATGATTTTGATATTGAAAGCAGACTTTTCTATATCAGACTTTTCAAAAAACGTTGGTGAGTTGGGCGACCAATAGTGACATGCCAAGAAAACATCGGCATAAGAAGTATATTTCTTAAAATCAGAAATAAAATTCTCTGGTTTTTTATAGAATTCTTGTTTTTCAAAAGGCTGGCCCAGCTTATTTTTTACGTAATCAGCAGTTTTTAGATGACAATATACAGCGGAATTATATTTCTGATTGAGAAAGTTTTCAGTCGAAACTTTTTTAATTTTTAGTTTCTCTAGCGCATTAATTGCCCCTTTTGCTGTTTTTCCATTTCCAGTAATTAGAATTTTAAGCGCAGGTAACTTATTAATCTTTTCTTTCTGAATCTGATCATGTAAATCTTCGAGGTGCTCATATTTTGCCAATTTGCAATTGTATTTTTTTTCAATTGCCTTTAGCAGGTATAAAACACCAGCCTCTCCAGCCCAATTTCCAAATTGTAATAGCCTACTATTGTTGGTATCACGAAGGTATTCGTAATCGATTAAAGTGATGTTTTTTTGTTCAAGGTGTTGTATATAATGTTGATTGCTTTTTTGACCCTTGGCTACATGCGCAAAGAAGAAGTAGGTTTTATTTTCTAAAAGCGCCTCCGGGGCAATTGGTTTTATCCCAAATATATAATCACAATTTGCAAGCGATTCATTGATTTCAGCCCCTGCCTTTTCATATTCTTTGTCTGAAAATATCCTGTCAGAAGAAGGTTGAACTACAAAATGAAACCGATTAAATTCTTTTTTAATCTGTTCAATTGTAATGGGCGAGATTGCAGCTCGAGGATCAAAATAAGGATGGCTTTCTTTAATTATCCCGATTGATATCATTTTTATATATTGAAATAAATAAAGAAATATGCCAGCAGAATTGCAATCACTAAGGCCGGAAGCATATTTACTACTTTTATGTTTTTAATTTCTAATAATTGAAGCCCCAGACCTAGTAAAAGAATTCCGCCCGCAGCCGACATTTCGTTGATGACCATTTCTGGCATTAAATTCCCAAACCAATAGGACAGTAGTGTGAGCCCACCTTGAAAAATAAGCAATGGTATAATTGAAAAAAGCACTCCAATTCCAAGTGCCGAACTTAAAGCAATGGAGCTAAAACCATCCATAATTGCTTTGGCAATCAGTAGATCCGATTTTCCAACCGAACCTTCTTCAAATGCGCCAATGATCGTCATCGAACCAATGCAATATAAGATAAAGGAGGTGATCATTCCTTCAGAAAAAGATTCGTTTGAAGATTTTAGTTTCTTTTTAAGAAAATTTGAAAATTTGTCGAGCGATTGATCAATTTTCATCCATTCGCCTAAAGCCGATCCGATCACAATACTGAATATTAGAATCAGAATATTTTCAGTTTTCATGGTCATGGTGATACCAATATAAAACGTAAATAAGCCAATTCCTTGAAAAACAATTTTGATAATTCTGGAAGGTAATTTCGAATGAAAGATCATTCCGATAGTACTTCCGGCAATAATTGTTAAAATATTAATGATTGTTCCGAATAAAATCATTTAACTTTAGCTCTAATTGAATTTGATATGCTTGCGAAATTACGAAAAATAAAAAAGGCAATAGGTCGAGTTCTCCGAAATACGCTTTTTGTATTTGGAGCATTTGCTTTTTTCCTAATAATTTTGGCGTTTACATCGATCCCATTTTGGGCTCGATATAATTTAGGGGTAAAGTATAATTCGTATTCAAAACCAATCAAAACCATTGTATTGATGGGCGGTGGTGGCTATCCGAGTAAATCGGTTTTAATGCGTATGTATTATACTGCAAAACTTAGCCAGCATTATCCCGATGCTGAAATAGTTGTTGCGATACCAGGGGATACTGCCAATTTTAAAGGTACTGCAATGCAAACAGTTCAAGGTCTAATTGAGAACTATCAAATTGATTCCACCATAATTAGAATTGAAAATAAAGGGGTTAATACACGTCAGCAAGCAATGTATGTTTCAAAAATGGAGGAGCAAAATATTGTGCATGAACCACTGCTGATTGTTACTTCAACAGAGCATGTTTACCGTTCGGTTCGTGCATTTCGGAAAGTTGGGCTCACTTCAACTTTCGGACAGCCGACATTAAATTCTGCATTAGAATCGAATCTTGAATATCAGGATGACGAATTGGGAGGAAATCAACTCGTGCCTGATGTGGGGGCTTCCATTTCTATTCGATATAAATTTTGGGATTATTTGCAGTATGAAATTCAGGTAGCTCGTGAATATATTGCAATTGCTTACTACAAAGTAAAAGGTTGGATCTAGAGGTTCCAATTTTATATGTTTAATTACCTACTTGCAATTTTCTAACCTAATGTATGCACTTGCTCACCACCAATAAAGGTTTTTAGCACTTTTGTTTTTGGTATTTCTCGCGGATCGATTGTCATAATATCTTGATCGAGTACTACGAAATCTGCAAACTTTTCAATTTCGATTGAGCCCTTTTCATTTTCTTCAAAGTTTGATTTTGCAGCCCAAATAGTCATTGCTTTTAAAGCTTCTTGTTTGTTTAAAGCTTCCTCAATTTGAAATCCATCTTTGGGTTCGAAAGAAAGATTTCGACGTGTAACAGCTGCATAAAAACCATAGATTGGATTGATGTGTTCCACCGGAAAATCACTACCATTTGCAATCCATCCGTTTTGATTCAGTAAAGTTTTATACGCATAGGCGTATTTCAATCTTTTAGCTCCAATTCTTTTTTCAGCCCAAAACATATCGGTGGTCGCATGTGTGGTTTGGACCGAGGGAATTACTGAATATTTTTTATATAAATGAAAATCTTCAGGAGCAACAATTTGTGCATGTTCAATACGCCATCTGAGTTCATTTTCACCTTTTAGAAACTCACCATACATTTCCAACATTAATTTGTTAGCAGCATCGCCTATTGCGTGCGTAATCATTTGGTAGTTATATTTAAGTGCGAGTGCGCAATTTTCTCTTAACTGTTCTGTTTCTGCAGTGAATAGTCCATGGTTGCTATGATCGTCGGAGTATGGTGCTAGCAGTTTTGCACCGCGAGAACCCAAAGCACCATCGGCTAACATTTTTATGGAGCGCACATTTAGATAGTCGGTTTTGTATGACCCTTTTTTTATGAAATATTCAATATTATTTTCAGTTGGACGCAACATTGCGTAAATACGCATTTTCAATTCATTCGATTTATGAAGTTCGTCAATTAGCGATATAATATCATGTGTTAGTCCTGCTTCATCAACAGTTGTAATTCCAACTTCAAAATACTTTTGTTGCGCATCAAGCAATGCTGTTGTTTTACTTGACTTGTTGGCTTTTGGTAAAACATTCCAAACTTTGTCAATGGCAAGATCGACTAATATTCCTGTTAACCTGCCATCTTTCTTTTGTATCTTGCCACCATCAACGATTGTTTCTTTTGTTATTCCTGCTCTTTTTAAGGCTTCTGAATTCACTAAAAGTGCATGAGCATCGACTCTTTTAAGTACAACTGGTCGATCAGGGAATAATTTATCCAGTTTTTCTTTGTTTGGAAAAGTTTTATCCTTCCATTTGTTTTGATCCCAACCGGTTCCAAGAATCCATTCTGAACCTGTTTTTTTGCTATGAGCTTTTACTTTTTCAATTACTTCATCGAATGATTGGCAATGTACCAAGTTGGCCGTTTGCAATTCAGTTCCATAATAGTAAAAATGGCAATGCGCATCGATAAAGCCAGGGAATACCGATTTTCCTTTTAAATTAATAATGTTGTTGGAGGTATATTTTTGTAGAATGTCTTGATTACTTCCTATCGCAATAAATTTTCTGTTTTTTATCGCAAAACTTTCTGCGATATCAAAGTGATGGTTAACGGTATAAACTTTGGCATTATGAATGATGAGATCAGCATTTAATCTGTTTAGGTGTGTTGAGTCTTTACTCATATTCTTTTGATGATTCTGTGTATAAATATAAAGTTGGGACGATGTTTAAAACTAACAGGATAAAATAATTAAAGTTTGATGTGAAAATGAATGATTTTTGAAGAATCGTTGATTGATTTAATATGCAGATAAAAATGGTATTTGGATCAGATATTTGGAAATAAAAAAAAGAGAGAACATCGTTCTCTCTTTTTTGTGATCTTAAGTTGCGGAGAGAGAGGGATTCGAACCCCCGGTACCTCGCGGTACAATGGTTTTCAAGACCACCGCATTCGACCACTCTGCCATCTCTCCTGAAATGCGTTGCAAAAATATGTCTTTTTTTATTACTCCCAAATAATTTTTTAAAAAAATATAAGTAAAAGTAGTAATGTGTTGAATTCTAGTTTTCTATAATTCAATTTTTTTATTGGTGGATGTTACAAAGCAGTAAATCTAATGTAACTCGTACTTTAAAATTCTATAATTAAAATAATAAAGATGGTTAATGGTTGTATATCAGGCGCTAAGTTTTTTTATAGAATTTTGATTTTCGTAAATTGAAAAATTGAAAAAATGACCAAATACCCCAATTTTATTGACTTATGGGATTATTTTTTTGTGCTAAAGTTTGCTAGACTCAGTAAAAACGATATATTTGCTATTGTTAACGTAGTATTTAATAACCCTTAAATCTCGACTCATGAATAAAGCTCAATTAATTGATGCTATGGCTGAAAAGGCCGGTTTAACAAAAGCAGACGCAAAAAAAGCATTAGATGCATTTATTGATGTAACATCAGACGCATTGAAAGCAGATGATCGTGTTGCTTTAGTAGGATTTGGTTCTTTCTCTATCTCAAGTAGAAGTGCAAGAACTGGTCGTAACCCACAAACAGGAAAAGAAATTGAAATTCCTGCTAAAAAAGTGGTTAAATTTAAACCAGGAAGTGAATTATCTGACAGTGTTCAATAATCACCTACCAAAGAAATTAATTAGGGAACTTGATGTTCCCTTTTTTTTTGTCAAATTTTTTCTAAATGAAAGAAATAAATAATTATTTAGCTCAATTGATTACCGATAATCGTCGAGAATTAATTGATAAGGTACTTGATGAACGTACCAATTACATCACAGTGGCATTAGAAGATATTTACCAGAGTCAAAATGCCAGTGCAGTGTTAAGAACTTGCGATTGCTTTGGAATTCAAAGGGTGAATGTGATTGAAAATCGAAATGAATTTACACTGAATAAAGGTGTAACCTTAGGTTCGTCAAAATGGTTAAGCTTGCAGCATTTCAATGAATCATCTCAAAATACACTAGACGCAATTAATAGTTTGAAAACAGATGGATATAGAGTAATTGCAACTTCACCACATGCCAACGATGTTGATTTAGAAGAATTTGATATTGAAGCTGGTAAATTTGCTTTAGTTTTTGGTACTGAAAAAGAAGGAATTTCATCTATTGTAAAAGAAAATGCAGATGGATTTTTAAAAATTCCGATGTACGGATTCACCGAAAGTTTTAATATTTCAGTGTCAGCAGCAATTGTATTACACCATCTTACACATAAACTTCGAAACAGTGAAATCGACTGGAAACTAACAAGTGAGGAAAAAGAAAAACTGAAATTTGAGTGGTACCGACAGACAATTAAACGAAGTGATATATTAATTGAAGAATTTTACAAAAAAGAATCCTCAAATTCTGATTAGAATTGAACATTTTTTACTTATTTTAGAAAACTTTGAAATACCTAAACTATTATTTCTAAATGAAGTCGCTTATTATTGATGACGATAAACTGTCGAGAACACTTATTGAGAAGTTTGTTCAACGTACCGACTATTTAAAAGAATATACTTCTTTTGAAAATGCCATTGATGCGATTAATTATTTAAAAAGGGACGATGTAAGTATCGACTTAATCTTTTTAGATATTGAGATGCCTGAGATGAATGGCGTTGAATTTATGCGACTATTGGGGAAAAGAGACATTCAAATAATTGTTGTTTCAGCCAAAGAAAAATATGCAATCGATGCAATAGAATTTGATGTTACCGATTATTTATTAAAACCGGTAACTTATGCGCGCTTTATGAAATCGGTAGAAAAAGCCTACGATAAATTTTTCGAACCAATTTCTATTCCAGATGGTGATAACAGTGGTTCCGACTTTTTTATTCGGAATAATGCCTCTTTAATTCGTTTAAGTTTTAACGATGTGATTTGGGTGGAAGCAATGGAAAACTACATCGTTGTAAATACTTACGATGAAAAGTATACCATCCATTTTACCATGAAAGCGGTAACCGAACGACTTCCATCGGATATGTTTTTTAGAATCCACCGTTCGTACATTGTAAACCGTAAACAAATAAATATTATAAAAACCAATACGGTTGAGGTAAATACTGGCGAAGGGATTAAAGCACTTCCAATCGGAAAGTCGTATCGCGACCAACTCCTAAACGATATTAACTTATTTAGTAAATAAGTTATTCCGATAGTCTTTCAATATCATTGATCAATCCAATTACCAAATCTTTTCTATCTTCAGGAATCGACTTTAAGTTGGCAAGCAAATAATTTCTTTCTTGATCAATTGTTGCCTTAGGCAAAGTTGCGTCCATATTGTCAATTACAGTAAATGCCTCAAAAGCAGTCATGTAATCTCCTTTGATAACGATTTTAGTGAAAGTTGAAAGGAACGGTGAGTAGTCCAATCCATTTTGCCAACAAGCATTTACCAATTGTTCGAGTACAATTTCATTCTTAGGATTATTAATAGCATCAACAAGGAAACTTGCTGATGCTTCCTGTTTTAATTGTGTTAAAATTGATAAAATAGGAAGGTGAATATCTTGATCCTCATTGGTTTTTAAAATATCAACTAAGTAGTGAATGTATTCTGGATTTCCATCATGTTTTAGTGTATTAATGGCATTAATAACAGTCGCTTTATCAGTGGAATATAAATTCTTAAGAACTTTATCGTTTAGTTTCTTATTCATTGTTTTATTTTTTTGCAAAGGTAGTTGAAAGAAATCTTTAACAAAAGTGAATCGAACTTGTTTGTTTACAAGTTAAGTACAAAAGCTTTTAGCAAGGAGTTGAATTATTATACCTTTGCCGATTAAATAATTAGATATGGATAAGGCAAACGCTTTAGGGAGTGAGAAGGTTGGCTTACTTATAAGAAAGTATTATTGGCCTGCTTTTATTAGTGTTATTATTAGTGCGTTATACAACATTGTTGATCGTATTTTTATTGGGCAAGGTGTCGGCTCTGATGCTTTGGCTGGATTAAGTATTGTTTTCCCGATCATCTTGATAATGATGGCTTTTGGCATGTTGCTTGGCGTAGGAACAAGTGTGCAAATTTCAATCAGCTTAGGAGAAAAAGACCATAACAAAGCAGAAAAAATACTAGGAAATGGTTTCACGTTGATGCTGATTGTTTCAGTGTTTGTTACCTTTTTGGCATTTGCGATTAAAACACCAATGCTCAAGTTGTTTGGTGCAACTGATTCTACCATTGGATATGCACAAGATTATTTAAATGTATTACTTCCTGCTACTATATTTCAAATTGTTGGATTTTCATTGAATAATGTAATTCGCTCCGAAGGAAATGCACGAGTTGCTATGGTTTCAATTTTAATTAGTGCCGGTGCCAACATCATTCTTGATCCGATATTTATTTTTGGTTTGGATTTAGGTGTGAAAGGGGCTGCTTGGGCAACCGTGTTTTCAATGATTTTAATGTGTGCATGGGTATTGATCTATTTTTTGAGAAAAAAATCAATCGTTGCTTTGCAATTTTCTTTTATGAAACTAGAAATGAAGTACATTAAAGGAATTGTAGCAATCGGTATGGCTCCGTTTGCAATGCAAATGGCTGGAAGTGTGGTGCAAGGAATTTTAAATACGCAACTTATTGGTTTTGGTGGCGATGTTGCCGTGGCTGCCAGCGGAATATTAATGAGTGTTGTTCAAGTTATATTTATGTGCATAATTGCTGTGAATATGGCAACACAACCGATTATAGGATACAATTATGGTGCAAAGAATTTTGCTCGTGTAAAAGAAACCTTGTTTAAAGGAATTAAAATTGCATCAGCAATAGCGATTGTTGGTTTTATTGTTGTCCAAACATTTCCGGGTGTCTTAGTGAAAATGTTTAATGCCGACGACCAAGAATTGTTCAAAATTGGAGTTCGAGGAATACGCATTGGAATGGCAACTTCATTTTTAGTCGGATTTCAGGTTGTTGTAGGAAATTATTTTCAATCAACAGGAAAAGCCAAATTGGCCATGATAATTTCTTTGCTTCGTCAGGTTATTGTGTTAGCACCTGTGTTGTTTATTTTACCTCCAATAATTGGATTAGACGGTGTTTGGTTGTCGATGCCAATTTCGAGTACAATTTCAGCATTGATCGTAACTTATTTCTTCAGAAAAGAATTGGTTCGATTGAATGAATATATTTTGAGTCCAGATAAACTACAATAATTCTTAAAGCTTTTCTTTTAGATAAGTAGCGGTATAAGATCCTTCTTTTGCAGCGAGTTCTTCGGGAGTCCCTTCAAATAAAAGGTGTCCTCCATTAATACCACCTTCTGGACCTAAATCGATAATGAAATCTGCTGATTTTATTACTTCCATATTGTGCTCAATAATTACCACAGTGTGGTTTTTATCAATTAAGGCATTGAGTGAAATTAACAACGTTTTGATATCGTTGAAGTGCAACCCCGTAGTTGGTTCATCAAAGATGAATAAAGTTGGCTCATCCTTTTCTTTGGCTAAAAACGAGGCCAATTTAACACGTTGACTTTCACCACCTGATAAGGTATTCGAAGACTGACCAAGTTGTACATACCCTAATCCAACATCTTGTAATGGTTGTAATCTTTTTGCAATTTTCTTTGCGGTTGAATCGTTATCTGTTTTGAAAAAATCAATTGCTTGATTGATGGTCATCCTTAGGATGTCATCGATATTTTTGTCTCGGTATTTTACTTCAAGAATATCTTCTTTAAAACGCTTTCCATTGCAACTTTCGCAAAGCAAATGCACATCGGCCATGAATTGCATTTCAACTTTGATTTCACCTTCTCCTTGGCATTCATCGCAGCGACCTCCTTCTACATTAAATGAAAAATGCGACGGTTTTAAGCCAATTGCTTTAGCATGTTTCAACCCTGAAAATAGCTTTCTGATTTCATCGTAAGCTTTTAAATAGGTTACCGGATTAGAACGTGAAGACTTTCCAATTGGATTTTGATCAACAAATTCGATTTGTTTGATTAGATGTAAGTCGCCATCAATCTTTGCGTGTTTTCCAGTTTTGTCGCCATACCCCCCCAATCGTTTTGCAATTGCAGGGTAAACGATTTGTTTTAGCAATGAAGATTTTCCTGATCCACTTACTCCGGTAATTACAGTCATGGTACCTAAAGGTATTTTTACATTAATGTTCTTTAGGTTATTCTCACGAGCACCAAGTATTTCGATATAATTATTCCATTTTCTTCGTTGCTTTGGTAATTCAATTGAAGTGGTCCCATTTATGAATTGTGCAGTTAAACTGGTTTGGTTGTTTTGTAGTTCTTTTTGAGAACCCGCAAACACAACTTCGCCACCATGTATTCCTGCTAAGGGGCCAATATCAATAACTAAGTCGGCTGAGGTAATAATGTCTTCATCATGTTCGACAACGACCACGGTATTCCCCAGCTTTTTTAGTTTTTGCAATACTCCGATAAGTTGTGCGGTGTCTTTTGAATGAAGACCAATGCTAGGTTCATCTAGTATGTAAAGCGAGCCAACTAAGCCACTCCCAAGTGAAGTTGCCAAATTTATTCGTTGCGATTCACCCCCTGAAAGTGTCGACGAAAGTCGGTTTAGGGTTAGATATCCCAATCCAACTTCAATTAAAAATTGTATCCTATTGTTGATTTCTTTGAGCAAGCGATCCGATACTTTTGTATCGTGCTGATTAAGTTTTAACTGGTTGAAAAAATGCTTTAGATCAGTGATTGGAAGCAATACTAGGTCGCTTAACGATTTTCCATCAATTTTTACATTGGCTGCCTCTTTTTTTAGACGCGAACCCTTACAATCGGGACAAACGGTTTTGCCTCGATATCGCGCCAGCATTACCCGGTATTGAATTTTGTAAGTTTGTTCTTCCAATGATTTAAAGAATGCATCTAAGCCTTCGAAATAGCGATTCCCGCTCCAAAGTAATTCACGTTGTTTTTCAGTTAAATCAATGATTGGCTTGTGTATTGGAAAGTTGAATTTTTCGGCATTGTTAATGAGTTGCATTTTCCATTCACCCATTTTTTCGCCTTTCCAGCAAGCTATGCCATCTTCGAAAACCGAAAGCATTTTATTCGGAATCACTAAATCTTCATCAATTCCAAGCACTTTTCCATAGCCTTCGCAACGCGGGCAAGCACCTATTGGATTGTTGAAGCTAAACATGTCGACGGTGGGTTCTTCAAAGATAAATCCGTCTAATTCAAACTTGTGCGAAAAAGAGGCACTTTTTATTGTTTCCTCAAAGGTTTTAATCGTACAAATTCCTTGTCCTTCGTTAAAAGCCGTTTGAATGGAATCAGACATTCGACTAATGGTGTCATCATCATCGGAGATTACAATTCTATCGATAACAATATTGATTTCTTTTTCTTTTTGAAATATCTTTTCGAAGGTTCCTTCCGCTTCAATTTTTAAAATTTCACCATTGAGCTCTAAGCGAGTAAATCCTTGTTGAACTAGCAAACCTAGCTCTTCTTCTGCCGTTCTGTTGTGATGCATGTGAAAAGGAGCTAGGATCAGCGCCTTTGTTTGTTGAGGAGCTTTTAATAGATGGTCAACAACATCGGTGACATCGTGTTTTTTTACTTCCTTACCCGAAACTGGTGAAATGGTTTTGCCAATTCTTGCAAACAATAATTTTAGATAATCATAAATTTCAGTTGAAGTTCCAACGGTTGAACGTGGATTTCGAGTATTTACTTTTTGTTCAATGGCAATCGCAGGTGGAATTCCCTTGATGAAATCAACTTCTGGCTTATTAATTCGGCCTAGAAATTGGCGAGCATAAGAGGATAAACTTTCCACATAGCGACGCTGCCCTTCGGCATAAAGTGTATCGAAAGCTAAAGTTGATTTACCAGAACCTGATACACCTGTAATTACAACAAATTGATTTCGAGGGATCTCGATTTCAATATTTTTTAGGTTGTGAAGGCGTGCACCTTTTATATGTATATTCGAATTAACGTTCACTGTTGCTGACATTTTCACTGAAATATTTGCTGATTTCTGAAAATTCTCTAAATTTGAAACGCAAAGGTAATATTTATTGTTTCATCATTTAAAGAATAGGAGATAAGCTATCGAAATAACTCTACCTTGAAATTTACAAAAATAGGTAATATGATCGACAGAAAGAATCTGAGCGACAATGAGTTAATCGGTAGATATTTAGATGGTGACTTCGCTGCACTCGAATTTTTAATCAATCGCTATAAGGATAAAGTTTTTACTTACATCGTAATGAATGTGAAAAATCAGCATTTGGCTGAGGATATTTTTCAAGATACATTCATTAAAGTGGTTAGATCTCTGAAACTTGGTAAATACACCGAAAATGGCAAGTTTGTATCATGGGTAATGCGTATTGCGCATAACTTGACTATTGACCATTATCGAAAATTGAAAAATCAAAATACTTGTTCCAACGACGATTATGAGATGGATCTTTTGAATTCGCAAAAGTTTTCAGAAAAAACTATTGAGGATTTATTGATCAATGATCAAATTATGAACGATGTACGTGATTTGGTTCAGGAACTTCCAGATGATCAGAAAGCTGTGGTAATGATGCGCCACTATATGGGAATGAGCTTTAAGGAAATTGCAGAGCAAACCGACGTAAGTATCAATACCGCTTTAGGGCGAATGCGATATGCGCTTATTAACTTACGCAGGATGGTTGAGGAAAAAGGATTGGTTTTGACAGAAAGTTAATTTCATATTTAAAAACATATTGTTGTGGATAATAAAATTTTTGTGGGTGCGTTTTAAGTGAAATTAAAACAGAAAAGTGCCTATGAAGAAATTTTTTACCTCACTATTTTTAATCCGGTTTAATAAAAAAAAGTTTGATGCTCAAGAAGTTCATTTTCCTGATGAACTTATAAAAGCACCAGATGATAAAGTAAAGAATATACTGGATTTTGCAAAAAGTTATCATGTGATGGAAACAGAAGAAACCCACATGATCGAAATGAATTTGAACTAAGAAGAGTCGTAAAGGCTCTTCTTTTTTTGCTTTAAATGTTTAGTTTACCTTTTTATTTTGATTGTTTACCGTATTTTTAAGTGATGAAATCATGAAAAGATTTTCATTTGTACTATTAATCAAAAAAAGATAAAATGAATCAACGTCAATTTGTTTGTCCCAAATGTAGCTCAACACATTATGAAGTAGATGAAATGCGTGCAACCGGAGGACAATTAGCTAAATTATTCGATGTGCAAAATAAGAAGTTCACCTTAGTTTCGTGTACCAATTGTGGTTATACCGAACTTTACAAGCGCAAATCATCTGGAGTAGGTAATGTTGTCGATTTTCTTTTTGGAGGATAAGGTAAAATGTTGATAATCAAATTAAAAAATAATAATGCTGGTCGAAAATGAATTTTTGTAGTTAACTCTTTGTTAAATAAGGACTTGTTTTTCAAATCTACTTCGAGATAATTAACAAAAAGTTGAATGATTCGATTAACTTAGTGCGAATTTTTTTAGGATTATTTGAAATTAAACCTTTATACAATGGCAATAAGTGCATTACAAAGTGAAAGGGCAAAATATCAGCCAAAATTACCAAAAGCTCTTAAAGGAAACGTTAAGGCAGTAGCAGGAAAAGCAACACAAGCAGTTGCTGACCATGAAGCAATTCAGGAATTATTTCCTAATACACATGGTTTACCATTAATTAACTTCGAAGCTACCTCTGAAACTGTTGACTTTCCGGCAATCAACGTTGGTGTTATCCTATCAGGTGGTCAAGCTCCTGGAGGTCATAATGTGATTTCTGGAATTTTTGATGGAATTAAATCAATCAATTCAGAGAGTAAATTATTTGGTTTCAAAGGTGGTCCTGGTGGTTTTGTTGATAATGACATCATCGAATTGACTTCAGAAATTATTGATGAATATCGTAATACAGGAGGTTTTGATATTATCGGATCTGGTCGTACCAAATTGGAAGAAATTGCACAGTTTGATCAAGGTCTTGAAAACTGTAAAAAAAATAAAATTGATGCAGTTATCATTATAGGTGGTGACGATTCAAACACCAATGCATGTGTACTTGCTGAATACTACAAAAAAATCGATGCAGGGGTAAGTGTTGTTGGTTGTCCAAAAACAATCGATGGTGACCTTAAAAACGAAATGATTGAAACATCTTTCGGTTTCGATACTGCATGTAAAGTATACTCAGAGTTGATTGGTAACATCATGCGCGATGCTAACTCTGCTAAAAAATACTGGCACTTTATTAAGTTGATGGGACGTTCTGCTTCTCATATCGCATTAGAGTGTGCTTTGCAAACTCAACCAAACATTTGCTTAATTTCAGAAGAAGTTGCAGCCAAAGAACAAACCTTAGGAGAAGTGGTAGATTCAATTGCTAATGCAGTTGTTACTCGTTCGAAAAACGGTGAAGACTTTGGTGTCATTTTAATTCCTGAAGGGTTGATTGAGTTTATTCCTGAAATGAAAATTTTGATTTCAGAATTGAATGAATTGTTAGCCGAAGGAACTGCTACAGCACAAGCTTTTTCACATGTAAAAAAATCGCATCGTGTTGATTGGGTCGCTGAGAAATTAACTCCAGCATCCTCTGTAGTTTTCCGCTCTCTTCCTGAAGGAATTGCAGTTCAGTTAACTTTAGATCGTGATCCACACGGAAACGTTCAGGTTTCAAAAATTGAAACTGAGAAATTGTTAATTGAGATGGTTGATGCTGAGTTGGCAGAACGCAAATTAGAAGGAAAATACGACGGAAGCTTTGGAACTCAAAACCATTTCTTTGGTTACGAAGGTCGTTGTGCTGCTCCATCAAATTTCGATGCCGATTACTGTTATTCATTAGGATACAATGCTGCAAGTTTGGTAAACAATGGTAGCACAGGTTACATGTCATCAGTACGCAACACAACTGCTCCTGCCGATGAGTGGATTGCAGGTGGCGTACCAATTACAATGATGATGAACATGGAACGTCGTCATGGACACATGAAACCGGTTATTCAAAAAGCTTTGGTTGAATTAGACGGAGCACCATTTAACTATTTTGCTTCTAAAAGAGAAGAATGGGCTGTGAAAACCGACTTTGTTTATCCTGGTCCAATTCAGTATTTTGGTCCTACCGAAGTATGTGATCGCGTTTCTGAAACTTTGAAATTAGAACAGTCTAAATAATTCTGTTTATAATATATTTTTAAGCCCGGCGTTATTCGTCGGGCTTTCTGTTTCCTAAAAGTTCTTTTCGCAAATTTTAACATAAAAAGAACATGTTCTCGAAAAATGAAATTAATTTTGCACATCTAATTTTGTAGATATGTCAGCATGGATCATTGGAATTGTTTTAGCAACAACTGTTATCGTTTTAATTGTAATTTTGGCTAAGGCAAATAAAAAGGAAAAAAAATCGAGCACTGAGGAGGATGGCCGTGAAATTGATCCTTCGTGCTGTGGTGCACACGAAATTTGCGACTTCGATAAAGTGAAGGTAGATGTTGATAAAATTGAATACTTCGAAGATGAAGATTTAGATGAGTATGCCAACATTGCTGAAAAAGACTATACCGACGATCAGATTGATGAATTTCGCGAGGTATTGTACTCTTTACAAACCGAAGAAATTCAACGTTGGTTGCTTAGTTTATCGCGAAGAAGAATACATCTGCCTGTGATTTTAAACGAAGAAGCGCGTGACTTAATGGTAAATGGATAGTTTATGAAAACTTCAGATCAATTTCAAAAAGTACTAAATATTGGAATGTTACAGTTTGATATCCAATGGGAGCAAGCTGCAATTAATTTACGTAAAATTGAAAAATTAGCCGCTCCGCATTTGCAGGATGTTGATCTTTTGATTCTTCCTGAAGCCTTTACCACTGGATTCTCGGTTAAAAAGTTTCCTTCTGAACCTTTTGAAAAATCGACTTCTATTCAATGGATGAAGGATTTTTCAGAGAAGCATAAGGTTGCGATTTGTGGTAGTCTTTTTATTGAAGAAGATGGTGGAATTTACAACCGGTTTATATGGATTGATGAAACTCAAATACGCACCTACAATAAGCGACACTTATTCTCAATTGGTGGGGAAGATAAAAACTTTAGCAAAGGGAGCGAAAGAGTTATAATCGATTATAAAGGCTGGAAAATTATGCCGCAAATTTGTTATGATCTGCGTTTTCCGGTTTGGAGCAGAAATGATTTAAACTACGATCTTTTAATTAATGTGGCTAATTGGCCAGCTTCGCGAAATAAAGTTTGGAAGACACTCTTGAAGGCAAGGGCACTCGAAAATCAATCTTTTGCAATTGGTGTAAACCGAGTAGGCGACGATGCGATGGATATTTCTTATAAAGGGAATTCAATGGTAATTGATGCGAGAGGGAATAACTTGGCTAAGGCTGGTAATAAAGAGAAATATTTTACAGTTCAATTAGATTTAGATCAATTGAGAGATCTTCGTAAAAAGTTCAATTCTTTAATTGATGGAGATGAATTTTCAATTAAAAAGTAGCTGTTAAAGTTTCTTATAAAGCATCAATATTTACAGCGGCTATAATTTGACCATCTTGTGTGTCAACTATCACTTCCCAGTTTTCAGGATGCAAAGCCCAACAAACATGGAATTTTAATTGCCCCGATTGGTATACCGGAAAAATGATTTTATTCGCTTCAAACCAAGTGCTGTTTTCAAGAGGAGTGAAAGTGGTTCTGTTGTAATTTAATTGAGTTTCATATAGCGATTTTTGGGCATCGCTTTCTTTTACCGCATCGGTTAAAGGGATATATACATTCGAATACCATTTTCCACTTGCACCTTTTATTCCCTTAGCATCGATGGTAAATTTTAATTCTGTTCCAATTATATCTAAATCATCAATCTTCTGACGATCAAAAGTGACGGTCCAATAGGGAGGTGCAATAATGGAGTCTGCAGTAAAATAATTTTCATATCGAGTCCCGTTGTTGGCAATTATACTTAATGCTTGCATCTCTGAAGTGTCGTTAACCCCGAAGAGCGCTTTGTTTTGTGCAACCAATGTTTTGGTATAAAGTAGAATTTCTTGTTCTGAATAGGTCGCTGGAATTGAATCATTTAAATCGCACAAGTCATCATTCAAATACTGAATTAATCTTCCTTGATTATCTAGTATTGTGCAATTGTATAAGTTGATATTATAAAGCAAATTATACAACTCATTTAGTTTAGATTCACTCAAATCATTAACTATTGTTGGGTAATTAGCATCGGGATATTGGTTTTCGTCTTGGCACGAAACAAAAAAAATAAATAACATTATTATTGAGTAGTATATGTGCTTCATTCCTTATTTTATTAATGGAAACAAATATATCAAATATTTATTGTGTGCATAATAACTAATAAATTAGTTTGAAAACTAAAAATATAGTTTTAGCTTTGTACTGTTTCGAAACAAAAGGGCATGCCCTTAAATTTTTATTTTAATTAACTAATAAGTTAGTTATGAGACGAAAATAATAGTTAAATAACTAAGATTTTGGTGAAAATGAATTGAGTCGGAGTTTTTGGTATAATGATTGTATGGATTAAGTCGCTAGCATAAAAGGATTTCCAAAGACTTCAATTCATATTTCACTCCGATTGTGCACTATTAAAATGATTGATTTATGAAAGAATTGACAAAAGCAGAAGAGCAAGTAATGCAGATTTTATGGGAAATTAACGAAGGTGTTGTTCACGATGTAATTGAGAAAATTCCGGAGCCCAAGCCAGCTTACAATACTATTTCAACGATTGTCAGAATTTTAGAGAAGAAAAATTTTGTAGCTCATAAAGCCTACGGAAAAACACATGTTTATTATCCGAAGGTTACTAAAAAAGAGTACACTCGTAAGTTCATGAAAAACTTTATGAACAACTACTTTGAAAACTCTTTTAAAGAAATGGTCTCCTTTTTTGCAAAGTCAGACAATATGAGCATCGAAGATTTGGAAGCTTTAATCAATGATGTCAAAAAAGACTTAAATGAAGATGTATGATAAGTTCATTTTTTAATTTCGTGTTTGAAAGCAGCGTTTGTTTAGCTGTATTTGCAATAATTGATTTGCTATTCTATAGCAAAAGCAATCAATTTAAAGGACGAAGATTTTTCTTATTGTTTGCATTGTTGTTTTCAATATTGCTGCCATTTTTAAACTTCGATTTGAATTTTGCTCAGGAAGCAACTCCTATTACTATTGCAGCTACAAACGCTAATATTGATGTACATCTATTAGAAGCGGTTACCATCTATGCTTCCGGTGTTACTGAAAAAGTTGGTCAGTCGATAATTCAGCTGCAACCAATTGTATTGGCTTATTTAATTGGTAGTTTGTTTGCACTCATATTTATTATTGCAGGCATTTTGCAAATTGGCTATAAAATTAGGAAATATAGGCGCTTTCAACTCAACGGAATTAAACTAGTTGTTGCGAAAGAAGCTTCTTCTTATTCATTCTTTAATATCATTTTTATCAATCATACCCTACCTCGTGAAAAGCATTGGAAATCGATTATTATGCATGAATTGGTTCATGTTAAACAAATGCATTCTTTCGATATTCTTGTACTTGATGTATTGATGATGATCTTTTGGTTTAACCCATTTTATTGGGTAATACGAAAAAATATCAAAGACAATCACGAGTTTCTTGCCGATGCTGAAGTGTTAAATAAAGGTTTAATTTCAAAAGGAAAATACAAAGCGCTTTTATTGAATCAGCTTGTTGGTGGCAAGGTATTATTTACCAGTAATTTTAAAATGAAATCAACACAAAAACGATTTAAAATGATGTCAAATTTATCAAATAGAAAGTTCAGTTTCTTAAAATCTTCGGTTGCCTTTTTGGTTGCGATCGTTGTTAGTTTAAGTTTCTCAGTAGATTCAAAAGTAAATGCACAAACTCCTGTAAAGACATATAATTCAAGCGATGTGTTTGTTTACAAAAACAAAGTAGTAAGTAAGGAAGATTTAGATATTACTTTGCTTGGACAACCTGTGATTGAAGTTGTTTCGTATTCAAAGTTTAGTAGTGAATTTGAAGGATTGAAAAATCAAATTGCAGGAGACAAAGTTGTTTTAGTTTTTGATTTGTCTAACTCATTAGAAGCTGATCGTTATTCAAAATTTAAAGGGACTGAGAAATCAGTACCGATTACAACTCGAGAGAACCCCAAAGAAACAACCTTTAGAATAGTTGAGAATATGCCTAAATTTCCAGGTGGAGAGAAGGAACTGTCTAAATTTATTGGTGAAAATACTCAATATCCTAAAAGTGCTGCAGAGAGCGGAGTACAAGGAAAAGTATATGTTGAATTTGTAGTAGATCAGGAAGGAAATGTTGTTGAAGCTGAAGTTGTACGTGGAGTAGATCCCCGATTGGATAAAGAAGCTTTGAGAGTGATTAATCTACTTCCCAAATTTAAACCCGGTACGCAAAAAGGAGAACCTGTTAGAGTTGCGTTTACACTTACAGTTAACTTTTCTCTAAATTAATTTAAATATGGTTCGAATTTTATTGTTATTTGTGATTTTACTATCTGTGTGCATTCAGAATGCTTTTGCACAAACCACTATTGAAAAAGAATTTTTCAATAAAAATTACGAGTTGGTTGAGCAATTAATAAATGAAAAGTTAGAACAGAATAATGTTTCGGCAGAAGAGCTTGAGTTTGCGGCCAAAGCCAAGCAATTAATGTTCGATTTTCAATCAGCCATTAAGTATTACAAATTATTGCAAGAGCAAAATGATCAGTCTACAATTGCAATTGACGGACTTGGAGATTGTTATTCGGCACTAGAAATGCATCAACAAGCATTAGAGCAATACAATAAAATTTTACCCAATGATACAACTTCAATGCAAATATGGGGCAAGTATGTGGTTCAATTGTTTGAATTGGATAAGTTTAAAGAAGCGTCGCATATTTTGTATACTTTGCATAAGAATAACACTGGTAATCAATACGTTTTTAAGAAATTGATTACCAGTGAATATCAAAATAAAAAATATGAAGCAGTGATCTCGCTTTGCAATTCTTACCTCCAAGATTATCCTTCCGACCTTTCTGTTTATAATTACAAGTTGATAGCTTTGAAAAAGAGTAAACAGTACAATGGAGTTATTGAAGTGGGAAATCAAATTTTAAAGATTGATTCAACGAACTTAATAGCATTAAATCAAATTGCCTTAGTTGCATTTCATCATTTGAAAAATTATGAAATTGCTGTAGATGCATATCGGAATTTGAATTGTTTAGAAAATTTCAGTGATTTAGGCAAGATAAAAAATCAGGCAATTTGTGAATATTTTGTTGGTAATGATGAGTTTGCTGCTCCATTGCTCGATACTCTTTGTATGGTCTTACTTGAAGATCCATTTGTGTATTTTTATGCTGGCTTATCTAATGGCAGACTTGGGAATGCAGATAAGGCATTGGAGCAATTGGAAGTGGCTGCAAGCCTTTCTATTCCTGATTATGTAGCTAATGTTTATCATCACCTTGGGCGTGCGTACGCCGGCAAACGAATGAAAGACGAAGCAATTGCAACCTATTTAAAGGTTCGCGAATACGACGCTACGAATTATCATGTTTTGTATGATATTGCCTCAATTTACGATGAGTTTAGTCTGAATAAATCGTTCTGTTTGCCTTATTACGAACGCTTTGTTTTGGAGTTCGAGAATTCAAATTCAAATGAATTAAAGTATGCGCAACAACGAATTAAGCGAATTAAGGAAGAGATGTTTTTTGCGGGAGAATAATAGAAAATTTCTTTGTAATTTGCTTGCATGGAAAAACAAAGATGCGAATGGTGTTTAGGTTCTGATTTGTATCAGGAGTATCATGATATAGAGTGGGGCGTTCCTGTACACAACGATCACAAGATGTTTGAGTTTATTGTGCTTGAAAGTGCACAGGCAGGGTTAAGTTGGATTACCATCCTTAAACGAAGAGACGGTTACCGAAAGGCCTTTGCTAATTTTGATCCGAATATTGTAGCTAATTTTGATCAGACACGAGTTGAAGCACTAATGCACGATGCTTCAATTATTCGCAATCGATTAAAAATTAATGCAACAGTTTCTAACGCCAAGGCATTTCTGGAAATTCAAAAAGAATTTGGCAGTTTCTGTAATTATTTTTGGGCATTTGTTGATGGCAAACCAATTGTAAATCATTTTAAAACCTTGTCCGAAATTCCGGCATCAACCGATTTGTCTGAAAAAATTTCGAAAGATTTAAAGAAGCGAGGATTTAAATTTATGGGGCCAACCATTGTGTACGCACACATGCAAGCAACCGGTTTGGTCAACGATCATGTGCTTGGATGTTTTCGGCATTCGGATTTGAAATAAAAAAAGGCAACTCATTTTGAATTGCCTTTCTATATTTATTATTCTAATAGTAGTTTATCAAATACCGATTTTGGAGCTTTAAAAAAGGTACCATGTCGCGTTCCCGATGGGAAATGAACTTTCTCAGTTATATCCGTCCAGTTTTCTAAATCTGTTGATTCAATTCCTCCCATGTGATGCTGGCGGTAACGATCGAAGTAGATAATCCACTTGTCGCCAATTTTTGCAGCAGTAGGTCCTTCTACCCAATTGTCTGAAATTGGTTTGCTTGCAGCAGAATAACCTTCAGTTAATTGATCACTCGTAGAAATTCTAATATTTTTTTGAGGAGTTGGTTCAATGGTTTCGTCTTTAACAAACATTGTGTATTTGCCATCGATTTTCTTAATTACGGCATCAATCGCATTGAAACCTTGATCGTACAGTAATTTAGTTTCGCTGTAGGTTTTAAAATCTTTTGTAGTAACATAATAAATACGATGGTTTAGTCTGTCATCGCCATCCACTTGAGTTTCTGGAAATCGTCCAGGGATTGTAGTTGCCCAATAAATCATGTAAATATCATCTTCTTCGTCGTAAAACAGTTCTGGAGCCCAACAGTTTCTTGCTTTTGGTTCGTGTTCCATTACCGGAATATATTGTTGTTCCGACCAGTTTATTAGATCTTTCGATGAAGCATAACCAATTCCTTGTTCCTTCCAGCTCACTGTCCAAACCATATGGAATGTACCTTCGTTGTCGGTGATAATACAGGGATCGCGCATTAGTTTGTCATCGCCAACCATTGGTTTTAAAAACGATTCATTATTTTTTAGAGCAGTCCAGTTGTAGCCATCTTCGCTGTAAGCCAGATGCAATCCATCTTCACTATTGCCTCGGAAAAAAGAAAACATGTAAACTTCTTCTTCAGGAGTTTGACAAGAAAGTAATCCGAATGAAAAGATTACCAATAGAAGTGATTTGATTAATTTCATAGTATTGTTGATGTTATTATTTATTTCTAAGGTAAAAATAACTCTTTTTTGCAGTTGCTAAAACAAATGCATTGTTATCATGGAGATTGTGTAAAAAACGATTCGATTTTAAGAAAAAGGATAAATAAAAAGGGTACCCAAAAATGATTTCGGATACCCTTTACTTATTTGTTGAATAAATTAAAAGTTCAATACTTTCTTCAAATTCTTATAACCTGTTTTACTAACTTTTAACTTGGTGTTGTCGTTTTTCAGTAATACAACGTGCGATTCTTTTTCGTATTGCTGAATTTCAGCAATTTCTTCTACTTGCGCAATGTAAGAACGATGAATTCTTACGAACTCCTTTGGATTCAGATTGGTTTCGAAAAATTTCATGGTTTTTTGTTTGATGAATCTACGCTCCTTTGTATAAATCATCACATAATCATCCAAGGATTCAAAATACCTAATTTGATTTACCGGAATTATATGAATTTTGCTTTTGTCTTTTACAACCACTCTTTCCAAAAATTCTTCTTCAGGTTCTTCGGTAAGTTTATCAATTGGCGTTTTTTCTGTTTCGCTGCCATTAATTTTTTCAATCGCTCTATCAATCGCTAAATTGAGTCTGTCCTTCGGAAATGGTTTCAATAAATAATCAACGGCATGTTGCTCAAAGGCATTAATGGCGTATTGGTTGTATGCTGTTGTAAATATAATTTCAGGGCGATGTTCTAATAATTCGAGCATTTCAAAACCTGTTAGTTTTGGCATTTGAACATCAAGAAAAGCCAAGTCGGGTTTCATTTCATTGATGGCCTTTAATCCTTCAAAACCATTTTCGCATTCCGCGATAATTTCTATTGTTTCGTTATCTGCTAAGTACGATTTTAATAGATTGCGAGCTAGTAATTCATCTTCAATAATTACGGTACGAATTTTTGTTGTCATTTCTTCTTATTTTGAGGCAGGGTTAGTGTAATTGTGAAAATATCATTTTCGTTATTGACTTGTAATAAGGTAACGTCGCCATAAACTAAGCCTAAGCGGCGACGAATGTTGTACAAACCAATTCCTTCACCTTTTTTTGTTAATGCATCCTGATCATAATTATTACTTAGTTGAAAGACCAGGTTATTATTTACTTTTTCGATACTTGTTGATATGGTTACTTGTGTTGTGGTTTCATAAACCCCATATTTTATTGCATTTTCATAGAGTGGTTGTAAAATCATATTGGGTAAATGACAATCTTCACAGCCATTAAAATTAAATTCAGTTTGCAGTTTATCGCCAAAACGAACTTTCTCAATATCTAAATATAGTTTAATATGTTCAATTTCGTTTTGTATAGAAACCATTTGGTTCTCTTTATGTTTTAACGAATAGCGAAGAAAATTTGATAGTTTAATCACCATCTCCTGTGCTTTTTCCGGTTCTGTAATGGTTAAATACGAGACGGAATTTAAACTGTTGAATAGAAAGTGGGGGTTGATTTGCGATTTTAATTCACTTAATTGAGTTTGTGTAACCAGTTCTTTTAAGCGAGCTTCTTCTTTCGATTTTGCTTTTAGTCGGTCGTAATAATAAAAGGTGTAATAAAATACAGAAATCAAGATGTAAATAAGGCTTCCAAAGGTTATTTTACTTAGCAATACCTTTGAAAAGTGAAGGCTTCCAATTTCTGGATTGAATAGTAACTGTACCAGTTGTGAACTCATAAAAATCCAAATGGTCAATAAAATTGCCATGGCAAACAAATGATACAAAACCAGATTTGCCGATTTTCCGGAGATGATATTGGAGTTATTTACAATATACCACATTCCAATTCCTAATATTGCAAATAGTAAATTGGAAACGATTAAATCAACCGTGGTAACCGAGATGGTTGCACCCAATATTCGCACATCTAAAAGGAACTCCATAATGGATACAATGATCCAAAATAGGAGATACCAAATAAGGAACGCTGGATTTTTAAAGAGTGGATGATTCATTTAATTAATGAATTTTGTCGTAGTTTCTTATTTCGGTTCCGCCAAAAATACAAGCTCCAGTTATCACAATTGTTTTATTAGGATTCGGCGCATAAGTTGGATCTTTTAATCTTGTATCGCTGTAACCTCCAAATATGGTTGTTACCTTATTAATTATTGTCCAGTCGTTCGGAACTTTGATGGTGTTGCCTCCAAAAATGGTGCTTACTTCAATCTTAACTCCGCTTGCTGAAAGTTGGCTTTGACGTAGGTCGATTTCAGCTCCTCCAAATATTACGGTTGATTTTCCACCTTTTAAATCAGAGCTGTTAATACTTACTTCTCGACCACCGAAAATGACAAATTCATCAAAAAAATCGTTGTCTGTTACAGTATCACTGTTTCCGCCAAAACCGTGTTTTTTGGGGTTAAATCGTGATCCTAAAATAAATGAGCTACCAAGTACTACCAATATTCCAGGCCAGAAGTACTGTTTGTAATTTTCAAATACATCGGGAAAGATTAATAAACCACCTATTGACAATAATACAATTCCGACACCTTTGTTCCCTGTGAAAAATATAAATACACCAAGAACTACTAAGAGCATTTTGAAGGAGATTAAAAAGTCATAAAGATCATAATCTATGACTCCGGCATGTCTTAAAATCATTACTAATCCGATTAATAATATTATTAATCCGAATAGAAATCTGCCACCATTCATTTTGTGTTTATTGCTCATCACTATAATGTTTTACTTTTTGTGCTATTTAATTCTAATTCAAATGTAGTTGAGTTTATTTGTGTAACCTTAACTGCTTCGACCAAAAAGTGTTTTTTATCGGTAAAATGCATTCTGCTCTTAAAATTTGAGTAACAATTCATTGTTCATGCGTCTACATTCGGTAAATATGTAAAAAATTAAATATTTTATTTTGAATTGAAATTTGTATAAATTTGTCTAAATCACGATCAAATGATATTCGAATGAACAAGATAAAAAAACTCTTATTTTCTCTTCAAACAACAACCGTTTTATTATTAATTTTTGCGATTGCAATTGCGTGGGCAACTTTTATTGAAAACGATTTTGGAACGCCAACCGCATTGAAATTAGTTTATGTTTCCTTTTGGTTCGAATTGTTGCTTTGGCTCCTTGCGATCAATCTCATCGGAAGCATGTTTATGCATCGTCTTTTTCAAAAAAAGAAACTAACGATTCTTATATTTCATCTTGCCTTCTTATTTATTTTAGGTGGTGGAGCATTAACTCGATACATGGGATATGAGGGGACAATGCATATTCGAGAGGGGGCAAGTTCAAATGTAATTTCCCTTTCTCATAACTTTTTAAAGATGAAAGTTTCTAATGGAAATGAAACTAATGAAGTTGCAGAGAAAATTAGATTAACAACAAGAGGATCTAACGATTATAAAGCAAGTGTCAAACTTGGCGATGAAACTTTTAAAGTAAGTACCGATAGTTATTTGCCTTCGGCGGTTGAAACCATTATTGATTCGGAAGAGGGGGATCCGGCAATTTCTTTGTTTATCATGGATCAGTTTAAAAGTGGTTTTGAACGGGAGCTGACAATGGATGACGGATTTAAACTGAGCGATAAAATATATTATTTAGGAACAGAAAGTAAAGGGGATGTCAACTTTGTAATGAACAATGGTTCGGTAACTATTATTACCAATGAAACATTGGTGGAGTCGAACATGGTAGCTGATGATTCCATGTTATTAGAAGCAAATGTGCCACATCTATTAAAACAGAAAGTGATTTATAAAACTGGTGGACACACTTTTGTGGTAAAAGCTTTTTATGATCATGCTACAAAGGTTTTGCAAGCAACACAAAGCGAAACGGGAACACAAGGACTGATCGTGAAATTAGAATCGGATGACGAAACTAAATATTTACAATTGGTCAATAAAAATGGGGAAGGCGTTGCAGAAACAGTTCGAATGAATAATGTGGATGTAGAAGTATCCTTTGGTCATAAAGATTTAGAATTGCCTTTCTCGTTAGAATTGAAAGATTTTATTTTAGAACGCTATCCCGGTTCTAACAGCCCATCATCGTATGCAAGTGAAGTGGTTTTGCACGATCCTGCAAATAATACAGTGTTGCCTTATCGAATTTTCATGAATAATATATTAAAATATAAAGGATATCGTTTCTTTCAATCTTCCTACGATCAGGACGAAAAAGGCACCATATTAACGGTTAGTAATGATTTCTGGGGAACCTTTGTTTCCTACTTTGGATATGCACTCATGGTGATTGGGATGACCCTTACCTTATTCAATAAAAATAGTCGATTTCTATTCTTAATTAGAAGAAGCAAAGAGCTGAAAGCTTCCAGAAAGGGCGCTAAAACAATAGTTGTGTTAATTGGATTATTCGCAATAACATCGCCCACCTTTGCTAGATCTAATGATTCGAAAAAAGAGCATTTACAAGAATTGAATAGCTTGTTGGTTCAAGATCTAAACGGAAGGGTAGAGCCATTAGGAACAATGGCATCTGATATTTTAAGGAAATTACATCGTTCTGAATCTTATGAAGAGTTATCGGCGGTTGAGTTTACTATATCAATGATGGCCAATCCTGCAAAATGGCAGCAAGCACCAATTATAAAAATATCGAATGGACAATTAGCAAAAGAACTGGGAGCACCAAGCGGGTATATCAGCTTCCAGAAGATGTTCGATCAAAATGGATATCGAATTAAGAATTTAGTTAATGAAACTTATCATAAAAGTCCGACTAGCAGAAATAAATACGACAAAGAAGTGCTCAATCTCGATGAACGAGTAAATGTTTGTTATCAGCTATTTCAGCGTCAATTTTTACATTTTTTCCCCATACCTGATGATGAAAATCAAAAGTGGGCAACTGCCAAGAATTTCCCGGTAACCTTGCTTTCAGGGAATGAAGAAAATCCGGTAACGATTTTGGAGAAGTATCTTGGGGCTTTTAATACCGCAAATTTAAATCACGACTGGAGCAAATCGACAGAATTGATTTTGCAGCTCAAAGAATATCAAGATGAAAAAGGGGGATCAGTGATTCCTTCGGATCGAAAGATAGAATTAGAGGTGCTTTACAGTAAGCTAAATTTGTTTGGGAAATTGTCACGCACCTACCAAATGTTGGGGCTTATTTGGTTAATTTTTAACTTTTTACTGATCTTCAATTCAAAATGGTCTGGAAAAGGTATTAATTCGTTCGGAATTATTGCTTCAGCTCTTGCTTTTGCTGTTTATACTTTTGGAATAGGAATACGTTGGTACATTTCAGGGCATGCCCCATGGAGTAATGGCTACGAAGCCATGGTGTTTGTAGGTTGGGCGACAGCGATGGCAGGTTTAATATTTTCTCGTCAGTCGATGATCACTTTGGCCGTAACCAATTTATTATCAGGAATTATGTTAATGGTGGCCGGCTTAAGCTGGATGAACCCCGAAATTACTCCATTGGTTCCGGTACTTAAATCGTATTGGTTAATTGTGCATGTGGCAGTAATTACTTCGAGTTATGGATTTTTAGCAATTGGAGCCTTCCTTGGAGCCTTGAATTTACTTTTGATCATTTTCTGTTCGAAAAAGAATGAAAATGCATTAGGAACTTATATCAAGGAAATTAATGTGATAATCGAATTAACTTTACTAATCGGATTAATTTTATTAGTGGTTGGAACCTTTCTCGGAGGAATTTGGGCCAATGAATCGTGGGGACGCTATTGGGGCTGGGATCCAAAAGAAACCTGGGCCCTAATTACTGTTTTGGTTTATTCGGTTGTAATTCACTTAAAACGAATTCCTAGCTTTAAAAGCGATGCGCTATTTAATGCATTTGCGTTAGTGGCTTTTGCATCGGTATTAATGACTTTCTTCGGTGTTAATTACTATTTGTCGGGATTGCATTCATATGCACAGGGAGACACTCCACCTATTCCAGCCGGAATTTATTATGCTCTTTCTATTGTGATTATTTTGGTTTCTTCAGCTTATTTGAAAGAAACTTCAATCAACGATAAGAAGAAATAATTTTACACTTTTTAAGATTTTTGACTTGATTCTAGAATTGTGAAGTCATATTTTTGGGTTCAAATTTAACTACAGAAGCAGTATATCTATGAAACGGATTAGTTTTAGTGGTCTTATCGCTATTATTGGGATACTTGTGTTTTCGTCATGCTCAAACGATACTGAAGAACTTCTTTATTACAATAAGAAGTATAAAGATCAGGTAAAAGCAGCCAATCAAATTTTAAAAGATTACTATTACGGAAGTGGAATCCCTGGGATGTCTGTTGCCGTTTCTGTTGGTGGACAATTGGTATGGTCACAAGGATTTGGATTAGCCGATAAAGAACAGGATGTTCCAGCAAAAAGAACCACCAAATATCGAATTGGCTCTACAAGTCAGGTTTTTACTACACTAATTGCGGCCAAGCTTCAAGAAGAAGGTAAGTTAAATATTGATTCAAGTTTCTATAATTATTATCCTGCTTTTCCTCGAAAAAAATGGGACTTTACTCCTCGAATGTTGGGAGCACAAACGGTGCGCTTTCCGATCATCGACCCAAAGTTTAAAAACAAGGAAGATTTATTAAACACCAAATCCTTTATTGAAAAATATAAGGAAATGACGCTTATTCGAGAGCCTAATACCGATTTGGAGTTTAATTTATATGGAACAACTTTGTTAGGATATATGCTTGAACAAGTAGAAGGGAAGTCCTATTCATCAATGTTGAAAAGCAGAATCTGCAAGCCTCTTAATCTTGAAAATACATCTGTTGATAATCCTTATGCATTAAAAAAGGATCGATCAAGATTTTATTCAGCCAATTTTGTGGCCCAGCTTATAAATGCAGAGTATGTTGATTTATTGCCATATGCTCCAGCTGTTGGACTTTTGTCAACTGCTGAAGATTTAAATGTACTTGCTCAGCAAGTGCTTGCACCTGGTTTCTTATCTCAGGAGATTATCGATTTAATTTCGAATCCTCAGGAATTAAATGATGGTGAAAAAACAGGAAGTTCTTTTGGATGGTTGGTCAACAATATGATTAAAGAAGATCAAACAGTTATTGCACAAATAGGAAATGTATACGGTGGTTCTTCTGTAATAATTATCTACCCTAAAGATGAAATTGTTGTAAGCATTTGTGCCAATAAAGGCGATGTTGTAAAAGAATTGCCAGCTATGAGTATAGCTGAACAATTCGTTGAAGATTAATTTTGGGTTATTCCTTGCCAATTAAACGATTCTTAATGGTGGTAGCCATAATCTTGGCCCCTGCTGCATTCGGATGTATTTTATCTGGAAACAAGTCTCCTCTGTCAATTAATGGCGTATAAAGATCAATACATTCCAAATTTAATTTTTCTGCAAGCTTCTCAACTTTCGGATTCAGTTCTAGGTTGATAATGCTATCCGTAATTCCCCAACGTGCTGGGTAGGCGGGTACCGCTTTCATCAATACAACCGTTGGGTTTGAATCTAAATTCTGAAAAGATTCAATCAATTTAATATAGTCGGCATCGAATTCTGCTGAATGAACCCAGTTATATGGTTTTGTATCGTTTGTTCCTAATTTTATTAATACAACATCAGGTTCAAAGTCGAGCGCCATTTGGTATTCTTTTTCATTTATCCATGGTAAGTCTCCTTTTGATAATAAGGTACGTCCGCTAACACCGAAGTTTTTAACTTCCCATTTGTCACCAAGCATACGCTGAAGTTGGGCAGGATAACTTAAACTGTCGCGATGCCGAATTCCCATTCCAAAGGTGATGCTGTTACCAACACATGCCACTTTGATTGTATGATCGTAATCCGACACATTAATAATCGAATTGTTCTGGTTTGAACACGAAGTCGCTATTAAAATTAATAATACGAATGCAAGGTGTTGAACGGTTTTTAAGAATTTCATTTTTATAATTTTTGTAATGTGATTTATCCAAAAGTACGAAACTTATTATTTTAACACCTTTCCTTGCATCATTTATTGAGGTACTAATTCGTATTTTAAGTGGAAAATAATTACTTAAAGTTGCTGCATTGTATTTATAGTATAAATTTACAGATTGTAGTTTTGATATTAAATATTGATACATGAAATCTATTCAATTAACAATTGTTTTCTGTCTCATTTCTGGGATGAATTTGATAGCTCAAGAGCTAAAGCCTTTTCAATTAAACGAGGTTACCTTGCTTCAGAGTGAGTTTAAGCACGCAGAGGATTTAGATGCTGATTATATTTTAGCACACGATGTTGATCGTTTGCTAGCACCTTTTTTAATTGATGCAGGTATTAAACCAAAAGCCGAGCGTTACGGTAATTGGGAAAATACTGGTCTTGATGGACATATTGGTGGTCATTATTTAACTGCCTTGGCTCAAATGGTTGTTGTACACGACAATCCTGAAATGCTGAAGCGTTTAAAATATATGTTGGAAGAACTTCGTGCTTGTCAGCTTAAAAATGGAGATGGATATGTTGGTGGAATCCCCGGAGGCCACCAAATGTGGGAAGATATCCGAGCTGGTAAAATTAATGCTGGCGGATTTTCGCTTAATGATAAATGGGTGCCACTATACAATATACATAAGCTATTTGCTGGTTTACGCGATGCTTATTTGATCGCCGATCAGGAAATTGCAAAAACCATGTTGATTGAATTAACCGATTATTTCTACGGCGTTTTAAATCCTCTGTCGGATGCACAATTGCAAGATATGCTTCGCTCGGAGCATGGCGGTATGAATGAGGTGTTTGCCGATGTTGCAGAAATTACCGGAGATATGAAATATTGGGAGTTGGCAAAACGCTTCTCACACAATTTTATTTTAGATCCTTTAGCAGCGCATAAAGACCAGTTGAACGGACAACATGCGAATACTCAAATTCCTAAAATTATCGGATTTGAAAAAATTGATGCTGTAAATGATGCGCCAAAATATCATGATGCTGCTAAGTTCTTTTGGGAAACAGTTGTGAATAATCGAACCGTAACAATTGGCGGAAATAGTGTGCGTGAGCATTTTCATCCAACAGATGATTTTTCGTCGATGGTTCAATCAAAAGAAGGACCTGAATCATGTAATACTTACAACATGCTTCGTCTTTCAAATATGTTGTATTATGCCGAAGAAGATTTAAAATATGTCGATTTTTACGAACAGGGATTATACAATCATATTCTTTCAACGCAACATCCTGATCATGGCGGATTGGTGTATTTTACCTCGATGCGCCCTCGTCACTACAGAGTTTATTCGAAGCCCGAAGAAGCATTTTGGTGTTGTGTGGGGTCAGGGATTGAGAACCATGGAAAATACGGAGAGTTAATTTATTCGCATTCCGATGACGATGTTTATTTGAACCTCTTTATTCCTTCAAGTTTAAATTGGGCAGAAAAAGGAATTGTAATCAACCAAACAACGAATTTCCCGGATGAAGAAGCTACTCATTTGGAATTAGAATTGAAGAAAAGTAAGAAGTTCTCAGTTTTTATTCGTTACCCAAAATGGGTTGAAGTAGGTGCTCTGAAAGTTTTGCTGAATGGAAAAGATTATCCTATCAAAGGACAACCTGGTACATATGTTGAAATCTCGAATCGTTGGAAAAATGGTGATAAAATTGATATTCAGTTGCCAATGTCAGTTCGTAAAGTTCAAATGCCCGATAAGTCAGACTACGTTTCAATTATGTATGGACCGATAGTTCTTGCTTCCAAAACTGATTTAACTGATTTAGATGGATTGATTGCAAACGATAGCAGAATGGGACATATCGCGAATGGAGATTACTATCCATTGGAAGATGCACCAACGATTCTTGTCGAAAAACATGAAAATATTGAAATTTCAAAGATTTCAGACAAGGAGTTGAAATTTAAATTTGAGACTAAAGTCGTTTCAGATTTAAATAAAGAAATTATTTTGGAACCCTTCTATCGTATTCACGATGCACGTTATATGGTGTATTGGCCATTTTCTTCAGAAGAAGAATATAAGGCCAAACAAGAAAAGATTAGAAAAGAAGAAGAAGCACGCTTAGCTTTGGAAGAACAAACTATTGATCAGATCGGAACCGGCGAACAACAACCCGAATCAGATCATAACTTTAAATCTGAAGGTTCAAGTGCTGGGGTTCATCAAAATCGTCACTGGAGAACAGCAACTAAATGGTTTAGCTACGATTTGCGCGATCCGAATAAAAAAGCTAAAAAGTTACGTTTAACTTACTTTGGTCAAGACCGTGGTCGTAAATTCAATGTAATCATTGACAATGAAATAATTGCAATCGTTGAATTAACAGGGGCCGAAGGCAATCAATTTTTCGATGTAGACTATGACATTCCTTCTGAAATTATTGAAAATAGCGATGGCATTTTAGAATTGAAGTTTGAAGCTGTAGACAATCGAATCGCAGGAGGTATTTACTATTTACGATTAATGAAATAGAAATATTTGTAAATATAACATGAAAAGAGGTTCCTAATTGGAGCCTCTTTTTTTTTGGAATATTTCAGTCTTAATGACAGCAATGCATTCAAAACCTGACATTCAATCGAAAGTGTAAACTGCAAACCTGACATTTTTTCATCTAAATTCTTGAAATAATTGATGGCACAGTCATTGATTAATTGCTCACGTCGATTTATTAAAAAGAATAAAAATTTAAAAAATATAAGACTATTATGGGTAAAATTATTGGAATAGACTTAGGAACCACAAACTCTTGTGTTTCCGTAATGGAAGGAAATGAGCCTGTTGTAATTCCTAACAGTGAAGGTAAACGTACCACTCCTTCGGTTGTAGGATTTGTTGAAAACGGAGAACGTAAAGTTGGTGATCCTGCAAAACGTCAGGCAATCACTAATCCACATAAAACAATCTATTCAATCAAACGATTCATGGGGGAAACTTTTAACAACTTGTCGAAAGAAGTTGGGCGTGTACCTTATGAAGTAGTGAAAGGTGACAACAATACACCTCGTGTTAAAATTGATGACAGAATGTACTCTCCTCAAGAAATTTCTGCAATGACACTTCAAAAAATGAAGAAAACAGCAGAAGATTATCTTGGACAGGAAGTTACAGAAGCAGTTATTACAGTTCCTGCTTACTTTAACGATGCACAGCGTCAGGCAACTAAAGAAGCTGGTGAAATTGCAGGTCTAGAAGTAAAACGTATTATCAATGAGCCAACAGCTGCATCATTGGCATACGGATTAGATAAAATGGATAGAGATATTAAAATTGCAGTGTTCGACCTTGGTGGTGGTACATTTGATATTTCAATCCTAGAATTAGGAGATGGTGTATTTGAAGTAAAATCTACCGATGGTGATACGCACTTAGGTGGTGACGACTTTGATGATGTAATCATTAACTGGTTGGCCGACGAATTTAAAAGCGATGAAAACATCGATTTACGTCAGGATCCAATGGCATTGCAGCGTTTGAAAGAAGCTGCAGAGAAAGCTAAAATCGAATTGTCAAGTTCTACTTCAACCGAAATTAACTTGCCATACATTATGCCTGTGAATGGTATTCCAAAACACTTGGTTCGTACTTTAAGTCGTGCAAAATTCGAGCAATTGGCCGATACATTAATTCAAAATACGATTGAGCCTTGTCGTCGTGCAATGAAAAACGCAGGCTTAAGCAATAGCGATATCGATGAAGTAATTCTTGTTGGTGGATCAACTCGTATTCCTGCGGTTGTTGATAAAGTAAAAGAATTCTTTGGTAAAGCTCCATCAAAAGGGGTAAACCCTGATGAGGTAGTTGCTGTAGGTGCAGCAATCCAAGGTGGTGTTTTAACCGGTGAAGTAAAAGATGTATTGTTATTAGATGTTACACCACTTTCATTAGGAATTGAAACTATGGGAAGTGTAATGACAAAACTAATTGAAGCAAATACAACCATCCCAACAAAGAAAACAGAAACTTTCTCAACGGCTGCCGATAATCAGCCATCTGTAGAAATTCACATTCTTCAGGGAGAGCGTCCAATGGCTAACGATAACAAAACAATTGGTCGTTTCCACTTAGACGGAATTCCACCAGCACCTCGTGGTGTACCTCAAATCGAAGTAACTTTCGATATTGATGCAAATGGTATTCTTCATGTAAGCGCAAAAGATAAAGCAACTGGTAAATCTCAAAGTATTCGAATTGAAGCTTCTTCAGGTTTAAGTGATGAAGAAATTAAACGAATGAAAGAGGAAGCAGAAGCAAATGCTGATACCGATAAGCAAGCTAAAGAGCGTATCGATAAATTAAATCAGGCCGATGCAATGATTTTCCAAACTGAAAAACAGTTGAAAGAATTTGGTGACAAATTGCCTGCTGACAAAAAAGCACCAATTGAAGATGCATTGAAAAAATTGAAAGATGCACACGCTAAGCAAGATTTAGAAGCGATTGATGCTGCTACCACTGAATTGAATACTGTTTTCCAAGCGGCTTCGCAAGAAATGTATAATGCACAGCAGCAAGCAGGTGGAGCTCAGGGTGGTCCTCAAGCAGGGGCACAAGGTGAACCTCAAGGACAATCTCAGGATTCAAAACCTGATGATGAAGTAACTGATGTTGATTTTGAAGAAGTTAAATAAGATCAGATATAGAATTCCAAAAACCTAATTAAGGCCACTCAGTGCGAGTGGCCTTTTTTTATGTTATAGAAATATTGATCAAAATCGAGTTTTAATTGTTATGAATTTTGTATAACTAAAACCTTGTTCAAATGAAATTGAAATTTTACTCTTTGTTTCTCATTGTATTTATGTTTGCACAAAGTGGAATTGCACAAGTAAGTCCCGGCTTTAATTATCAAGCGATAATGCGCGATTCTTCAGGTGTTATTAGCAATGAGGATGTTACAATTCGCTTTTCTGTGATTTCAGAAATGACTTCAGAAACTGTTTTTTCCGAGCAGCATCTATTAACAACCGATGCTTTTGGTTTGGTAAAATGTGCTATCGGACTAGGAGATAGTATTTCTGGTGGTTTTGATGATATTATGTGGGGGGCCGATCAATATTCAATTAAGGTTGAATTAAAGCGAGCTTCTGATTCTGAATTTACTTCACTTGGGGTAAATGAATTGTCTGCGGTACCATATGCGATGTATGCAAAAGTTGCAGAATCTATTACTCATGTTGATGGGATGGACCTGCAGGTTACCAATACCGATGGAGCATTACGAGCCGATTTAAATTACTACGACAATAACGATGCAGGAAGCCTTGTCCTTTACGGTGCAAACGATTCGACAAAAGCAATATTAGGAACACTTAGTTCTGGTTATGCAGGCGGATTATGGCTTTATGATTCAACAAGAAATGCTACTGCTCAGCTTTATAGCTGGAAGAACGGAGGAAGTGTTTTAACAAATCGCGATGCCAATGGGAATGCAATTGGTTGGTTTGGTAGCAGAAATGCTAATGGAGGTATTTATCAAATTACTGAATACGATAATAACAACATGCTTACAGGTGCAGCTGGAGCGTATTTGAACAATGGAAAACCATTTTGGTATTTAGAAACTGCCGTAGATGGTGAATATAAAACGTTAGTTGAAGCTGGTGGTAACGAAGTTGGCAATTATGGAATTGGAGGCTTTTTTACGCTTCGAGGTCCTGCATTGAGCGATGGATCTTGGCCAAAGGATATTGTTTCAATGAATACAGCATCAAATGATATAGGTTACTCTGCTGAAATGTTTCTTTGGGGTGATAATTCTCCAAATATTCAAATGGGGGCGCCCAATTGGCAAGACAACAATCTTTCGTTTATGCAATTCTTTGGTTCTATACAAAATACAGATGGTTGGTATCCCGGAAACTTAATTTTGCAAACAGTAAAAGAAGAGGAAAGCGGGTTTGAAGCAGGTGCAATTGATTTATTTCGAACCGAGGGTGCCGATACCACAGAAAATACAATTCATCTTGATGGTATGAGTGGTTCTGCCACTTTTAGTGGAAGTATTCAGGTAAACGGAGATTTAAATGTTGACGGTAACATCAATGCCGATGTGCAACCTGCCTGGGGAGAAGATTTTCAGATTAAGAATAATAACGGAGCATTGCGAGCCGACTTAAATTATTACGAGAATAACGATGCCGGAAGCTTGGTTCTTTATGGTGCCAATGATTCAACAAAAGCCATTTTAGGGTCAACTTATAATGGCTATGCTGGCGGCTTATGGTTGTATGATTCAACTCGCGTAAATACCATGCGTATCCAAAGTTTAAAAAATGGAGGTGCCCGAATGCTAACCTACGATCACAATAACAATCATGTCGGCTGGTTTGGTAATATTACTAGTACTCGTGGTATTTTTCAAGTAAGTGAATACGATGATGATAGCAATTATTTAGGTAGTATTGGTGGTTATATGCTTGATTCAAAACCATACTTTTATTTAGAAACTGCTGTAAATAATGAATTCAAGACCATTGGCGCAATGGGAGGATCTGAGATTGGTGAGCACGGGATTGGTGGTACTTTAACACTTCGTGGCCCTGCATTGTCTGATGGAAGTTGGCCAACTGATATATTTAGAGTTAGTTCTGCCGCCAATGATTCAAGTTATGCAGGTGAGTTACTTTTACATGGTCGGAGCACTCCTAATTTTCAGTTAGGTGGTCAAACTTGGGAAAATACGGAATTGCCGTATTTGAATATGTTTGGTTCTATCCAAAATAACGATGAATGGTATCATCCTGCTGCTTATTTAGGCGTTGGTAAAGATGGAAATTCGGGTAACGAATTTGGTGTAATTTCATTATATAATGTTGTTGATACCAATACAATAAATGAAACGATAAAACTAGACGGTGCTTCTGGTTATGCTCATTTTAGTGGCGAAGTTGTTACTGAAGGAAAAACGACGATCAAGGATGTCCTTAAATTGGAGCCAAGATCGACAGAGCCATCGAACCCTGAGGCAGGTCAAATGTATTTCGACTCAAATACTTCTTCGTTGAAATTATATAATGGTACCGAATGGAAGACAGTAAGTTTACAATAAAATAGTTGATATGAGAAAAGTTATAATTGTAACAATATTAATACTCTCGTCACAACTGTTAAATGCGCAGCAATTGTTTTCTGTTTTTGGTGGTAGTTATCAATCTGAATCTTTGTCGGTGAGTTATGCTGCCGGAGAAGTGATTGTTGGAACCCAATCTAATTCAGATGACTTCTATTTACAAGGATTAATTCAACCAATGCTTGGTGCTGATATTGGTACAAAAGCAGAAGAAATAAAGATTTCGGAGCTAGCTATTAATGTTTTTCCAAACCCTACTTCGGGAAATTTAAATATTGTTGGCGAGGAGTTACGTAGGGCAAAGGTCGTAGTTTATGATCTTTGCGGAAATATTGTGACGAAAGTTCAAGAAAATATAAGTGATAGAGTACTTTTAAACTTAAACAATGAATCTAAGGGAGTTTATTTGGTTCGTGTGATAAGTGGCAACAAACAATTTAATCGAAAAGTTATTTTAAAATAGTCTTGAAATTAAATCAAATGATAATTGAAACAGGCTTTTAAATTTATAAGCCTGTTTTTATTTTTTGAGCATATCAATAATCGCATTTGCCCAATTCTTGTCAGCATTTAGGCAGGGTACCCGATCTAATTGTTCACCTCCGTTTTCGAGGAATATTTCTTCGGCTTCGTATCCAATTTCGATGATTGTTTCTAAGCAATCGGTAACAAATGAAGGTGTTGCAATTAAGATCTGTTTTTTGCCTTCCTTGCCCAATTTTGCCATCACATCATCGGTGAATGGTTTCATCCATTTTTCGGATAATCGAGATTGAAATGAAACTGTATAATCTGTGTTTTTTAGATTTAATTCTTTTGCAAGTAATCTGGAAGTTTCAAAGCATGTAGCTTGATAACAATATGTCCCATGACTTGGCATTGCATGATGGCAATTACAAGTAATTGCATTTTCTTTTGGATGAGATTTATTTAAATGGCGAATGGGTAAGCCATGATAAGAAAATACAATATGATCGTATTTCCTCAAATCATATTGCTTCAATAATTCTGCTTGTGCATTTAAGTAGGAGGGGTGCGTGTAAAATTGATCGATAAAACTAAGTTGGGTATTTATACCAAGTTTTGCGACCAATTGTTTTGTTCTTTCGATGGTTGATCCAGTGGTCGAATCTGCAAATTGTGGATACATTGGCAAAACAATTAGCTCCTCATATGCTTTTTCTTTGATGGTTTTAAGAGTGGTTTTAAGCGATGGATTTCCATAACGCATGGCATAATAAAAATCAAAATCACTTGCTGTATTATTTAATTCATCTACCAAATTGGCTGTGTAGGAAATAATTGGGCTGCCATTTTTTGTCCATAATCTTTGATATAATTTTGTGGATTTTGGCGCCCTAAATGGTACAATAATTAAATTAACCAAAAGTTTTTGAGGAATTAATGGTATATCAATAACTTTTCGATCGTTTAAAAATTGAAATAAAAATTTTCGTACGCTTGCCACTGTTGGCTGATCAGGAGTGCCAACATTAATCAGTAATACTGCTTTTTTTCGAGCCATATAATTCTTTAAATTTAATATTCTTTAAATTTTTGTTGGTAAGCTCGTGGTGCTTCACCAAACTGATTTTTAAAGCATTTTCTAAAATAGCCAATATCATTGTATCCAACATCGTAAGCAACCTGATTAATGTTTTTGTCTGTTGTGCGTAGCAACTCAGCTGCTTTTTTCATTTTAATATTCTTGATATATTCATTGGGTGTTTTTCCTGTATATTCCTTCATCTTTTTGTAAAACACTGATCTACCAATACCCAATTCTTCTGAAAGAACATCTATATTAAAGTCTTGTTGTCCAATATTGTTTTCAATTTTAGCCGAAATTTTTTCTAAAAACTGATCTTTTGTTTCTGTTTTATTTTGAAGGCTTTCTTCTGGTTTTTTTTCTGTGTTGAAAAGTTGTTTAAGTATTTTTCTTTGTTTAATCAAACTTTCAATTTTATTCAACAAAATTTCGGGATGATATGGTTTTGCAATGAAATCGTCAACCCCTGCTTTTATACTTTCAAGATTATTTTCCTCGCCTGTAAGGGCAGTAAGTAGAATAACAGGAATATGAGCTGTTTGTGCATTTGCTCTAACTTTTTTCGTTAGCTCAATTCCATCAATTCGAGGCATAATAAAATCGGTAACAATGAGGTCGAATTCATTGTCATTTCTCAAAAGTTCAATTGCTTCCTGACCGTTGGTTGCCTCTTCAACAATATAGAAGGAAGCAACTTGATCTTTCAACATTTCGCGTACTTCGTCATGATCATCAACTATTAAAATTCGGCCTTTCTCAGTTCGTGGTTTTGAGGTCTGTTTTTCAAAATTGATATTTTTTATCAATTCAGAATGGATTAGCTCAAATTGTGAGCGACGCTTTAAATGTGGATTGGATATTTCCTGACTGGCATCCATTAATGGGATAAGAATTGAAAATTTAGTGCCTTTATCTTCTTCACTTTCTATTTCTATTTTACCTTTCATTAACTTGATAATTTCTTTGGTAAATGCAAGTCCGATACCGGAATTACTTTCTCCCATCAAATTGTTTTGGTTTCCTGATGTAAACTGATTAAAAATATCGTTTAGGTTTTCTTTTGGAATACCAATTCCTTCATCTATTACTTGAATTTCAATATGCTTTTTTACCTTTTCAACCTTGAGAATTACTTTTTTATTCGGTTTCGTATTCTTAAATGCATTACTCAGTAGATTGAATATTACTCTTTCAATACTATCTTGGTCTATCCCGGCTAGCGAGTCGAGGTGTTTTTGAATAAATTGAAATTGTATTTTTTTATGTTTGGCTAGGGGTTTAAATGCTTCATAAATTTCTTCGAAAAACAATAACAGATTTACGTTTTGGTAGTTCAGTTGATAGGCTTTATGTTGAATTTTTCTGAAATCAATTAATTGCTCAATCAAATTAAGCAATCGATGAGCGTTTCTTTTCACTTGTAACAGATCAAGTAAATATGAACTTCCAGGGTTCGTTTTTTTGATAATTTTTTCAATCGCACCAAGTTGTAAGGCTAAAGGTGTTTTTAGTTCGTGAGAGATGTTGGTATAAAACTGTAATTTGTTTTGTGTCATCTGTCTTTCTAACTCCACTTTGGCTTTCATTTGCAGTTCTTTCGATGCAAAATACATGATGACCAAAATAATTCCGAATGCAATAGAAATGTAAATAATCAAAGCTAATACAGTTGCGTAATAAGGCTTTTTAATGATAATTCGAATTGACTTGACGGTGTCGTTCGGGAGGCCTGAAATATTGGTGTTTCGTACTTTGAAAATGTATTTCCCCGGTTTCAAGTTTTTATAGAACGCACTGTTTACATTCCCCGATTCATTCCAGTCATCTTCATAGTTTTTTAGTTTATAGAAATAGGATATTTTATTGGGAGAACGGTAATCAAGCACTGCAAATTCAAATCCAATAAAATTCTGATCATGATCTAGAATTATTTCGGTGGTATTTTCAATGGCTTGTGGTAAAGGCGAATCGGAACCGGGTTTAACCAGCTCGTTGTACAAATAAAACGAGTTAATTACAAGAGGAAATTGCTGTGTGTCTTTCTTAATTGAGTCGGGTGAGAACATCACCAAACCATTGGTGTGACCAAAGATTATTTGATTATTATGGGTAAAAAGACACCCTGCTTCTGAAAATGAATTTCGCCCAATTACATCAGATAGAAAGAAGTTGTCGATCTTCTTCGATCTTTGGTCGAGTTTACAAATCCCTTGATCTGTCGCCATCCAGATTTGTCCTTCTTTATCACTAATTACACTATAAATTGTATTGTCGTTTATTTGGCGATCAATATCAATATGCTCCCACTTTAAGCTATTACTTTCTTGGTCAAAAGCAATTAGTTTGTTTAATCCGCCACCAAACGTTCCAATCCATATTTGTTTGCTATTGTCTTCATGGATATAGAGGATGTCATTATACGAAATATTGTTTTTTTGATTTGATTCACTGTTTATTTTAATGATTGAAGGATTTTGTTCTTGTAACTGATCTTTTTTTATCAAATTGAGACCGTTGCCAGTGCCAACCCATAAGTTCCCGTTTGAGTCGGCTAGGGTGCAGCGAGCCCGATTGTCCGTGATTGTATTGGGTGAAATTGATGAGTTTTTAAAATGATCAATTTCTAATTTATTGTTTTTATATCGAAGCCGATTAAGCCCGCCTAAATAAGTGGCCACCCAAATTTGATTATACTCATCTTCGGCCACTGAATAAACATAATTGGATGAAAGTGCAGGTTTGCTATTTGCATGAAAATGCTTGATGTTTAGATTTTTGAATAGAGAGTTGTTTGACTTTTGAGAGACTTTAGGAAAAATATATAGGCCATTTCCTTTCGTCGAAACCCACAAGTTGCCTTCAGAATCGAAAAATAGATGGTAAATTCCTGCTAAATCGAAACTATTATCTCTTAACCAGTTATTTTCAAGCGTTGCAATTAAATTAAATGTTGAATCTAGACATTGAATTTCACCTGTTTTTGTACCTATCCAAATTCTGTGCTTTTCATCTTCAGCAAGTGCTCTTACTTCGCTGTTCAATTTAATTTCGGAGTTTGGAGAAGGAGTATAGTTTTTGAAATTTGATTTTTCAAGCAAAAGTTTGTTGACTCCACCATTTCTTGTTCCAATCCATAAATTGTGAGAGTTGTCTTGAAAAAGCGATAGAATGAAATTTGAAGAGATACTGGATGGGTTATTTTCTTCGTGGGCAAAATGTTTGAATTCTTTTTTGGCGGAGTCGTATTTAAATAGTCCGCTTCCATAGGTTCCAATCCATAAGTCATCATTGTGGTCTTCTAAGAAATATAAACTCTCATCTTCTTCAACCGAGGCACGAAGTTCTTTTCTGAGTGGAAAATGTATTAAGTTTGTTTGATTGATTAATGTTACGCCGTTCTTTCGGCTCTGAACCCAAAAATTATTGGACCGGTCAACATAGGTTTCAAAATAACTAGTTGTGTTCCAGCCAATTTCTTCATTGTTGAAATGGTGAATTAAGTCATGTCCCGCAAAAAAATAAATACCATCATCGTATGTTGCAACAACCCATTCACCATAATTATTGACTGAAATATTTAAAATATTTAACTCTTTAAAGATGTTGTTATCAGGGTGAGTCGAAACTATTTCATTGGCTTTGTCGATTATGAAAATTCCAAATTGATCGGTTCCAATCCAAATTTCACTTTCCGATTCGGTTATGGCTGTTATGCTTACCTCCTTATTTTTCCAGTATTGTTTTACTTTATTTGAATTGAGTGGAATTGTATCCGAAGGAATCATAAAAAGTCCTTTCTGTGTTCCTACCCATATTTTTCCATCTGAATCTTCTGTAATAATACTTACATCGTTGGTGGATAACTGGTTGTCGAAATTGGTAAATTCTGTTGAGATTTTATTACCACTTATACTAATTAATTTTCGTATTCCCCCTTGGGCATCATTGAACCACAATATACCAGGTGAGGTTTCGAGTATGAATTGTTGTGATTGGGTATTTTTAACTCGTCGAACGCTAAAATTTGTATGTGTAAATATGTTTTTATCTCGATTGAAGTAATTTACATGACGATCATACCCAATGAACCAATTGTTTCCTAATTGATCGGTATAAATCTGTAGAATACGGTTACTGTAAATTGAAGTTGAATCATCAGGGTGGTTTACGTAGTGTTTGAATTTTTTTCCATCAAACCGGTTTACTCCATTCATGGTTGAAATCCACAAATACCCTAAATTATCTTGCGAAATATAGCGTACTGAGTTATTTGATAAGCCGTGCGAAGTTTCAAAATGCTCGAAACGGTCTTGTGCATTTGAAAGTTTGCATAGGGTTATAAGTAAAATGAAAAGTAGGTGTAAATATTTCTTTTTGGTTAGTTGTGATTGCATGTTGTCGGTTAATCGGTGGTAATTGTATGTTGTCTGTATTAAAATATTTGATAAATGTACAAAAAACATCTATAAAATGTACAATAATCTTAATTTGTGGCGCTGTGACAATTGTATATTTACAATATCAATAACAGAAGGAATATGTTGTTGAATAAGCAGTAGAAATATTGTTTATTGAAAAATGATAATGAATTTTTGCATAAATAGTTAGTTGTAGAAAGCCCATTTCAAACTTAAGTTTGAGTGGGTTTTTGTTTTTATGGGAACTAAAAAAGGGGTAGCTCAAAAGCTGCCCCTTTTTTAGTTGTTTAATTTTCGATCTAATGGTTATTGACCATCACTGTATTGTTTTTTGAGTTGATATAAGTTTCGATGTGTCTGTCTACTTTTGCTTTGTAAATATCGTCGATGGTTAAAATAATTCCAGTTTCTTCAACATTTCCAAAATGATCATTAACTGCGGTACCAAATACTTTCATTGTTGGAGAAAGATTCATATAAGCATTCACCAAAGGTGGTATGTTTTCACCATGTTCTCGTACGTTTTTCGACAAAATTTTGTAGTCTTCTTTAAAGTCAGTGCTGGTAAATATTTTATCTAATCCTTTAAAATCAATATCCAGATTGAAATTATCCTTAGGGTATACCAGTTTTTCGCTATCGGTGAAATGCTTGTCGAGGAAATATAAAATCATGTTTCTTGCCTCAATGTTGAAATGCGTATACATGGTTACTTTTCCAAAAAAGTATTTCATCTCCGGATGGTCAACAGTAAGCGCGCCCAATCCGTCCCATAAGTTATCCAATGCAAAAAGCGCTTTAGCACCTGCTTTACTCGATTGGTACTCTGGTTGGACAAACGATCTGCCCAATTCGATGGTATGAGGTAAGTACACTTCTCTAAACTTTTCAGAAAAGTGAAACATACGTGCAGTTGCTAAATTGGGCTCATTGTTTTTGTTGTAACCTAATTCATTGCACAATATGTATCTGTATCCACCAAGAATCTCTTTAGCATCAGGATCCCAAACAATTAATTGTTTATATGGAACATCGTCTGAAGTATCGTAATCATCAATATCAACATCTTTACCGGTTCCTCCACCTGCGATGCGAAAAGTTATTTCGCGTAATCGTCCAACTTCCCTCATTATATTCGGAGAATCATGAGCTGTAACGATATAAATTTCGTTCCCACCTTTGTTGGTGCTTCTCATGTGCTTTTGTGGAGTTAACTCCTTTTCAATTAGCTCCAATGGAACTTTGGAAATTACTTCCTTCATAAATTGTTATTTTCAAAATTTACGTCTAATGAATTTGGGATGTTGTAAGTTCTTTGCTTAACATCCTCGGCCCATTCATTATGGTTCTTTGATTTATCGAAATTAGTGAATGATATTTGCTTACCAAAATAGATGTCAAAACTTTTATTCCTATGTTTAAACATTTCATCTGATAAGAACATCATTTCAATGTTGAATTTGATACCAAGTAACTTTCTAATATTGGCCAAGTTGTAAAAGAAATTAGAATTTCTTCCTCCAAAATATATCGGGGTGATATTCAGTTTGTGTTTTATTGATTTCTGCACAAAATGTTTGTTCCATTTCAAATCTCTAATTTTTCCTTTGGTTTTTCGAGAGCATAATCCGGCTGGGAAGATTAGCATGTTATCATTTGAATTGTAAAGCTCTTCAATTTTTCCAATTGAGTCTCTTGCTTGTCCTCCTACCTTGTTAATCGGAATAAATAAGTGCCGTAAAGGAGTGACATTCATTAAAAAATCATTGACCAAGCATTTGGTGTTTTTTGTTCTGTCGTTTAAAACTTTTAACAGAATAATCCCATCTAATCCACCGAGTGGGTGGTTTGAGGTAAACATGATTCGTTCATTTTTCGGGATATTTTCCTCTCCATGAACTCTATAGGTAATGTTGAAGTATTTTAGCGCTCCACTAATGAACTCTACATCATCTAAGTGTCCAAAGTCATGCAAGATTTTATTCAAATCTTTAACATGTAAAATTTTGGATAACCAGTTGTAGATAAATTTTGGAATTTTCGAAGCGAGTTTCGGGCTTTTACTCGCCACAACCTCTTCAATAATAATTGGTTTATAAGTCTCCATGTCGACTTGTTTAGCAATTTTTTATAAAAGCGTCGCAAAATAGGAAAAAAAAATGAATAACGACTCGTTTTGCGATTTTGAGTCAATGGGGTATTCAATTTTTAACGATTACCTAATTGAGCTTTTGGGAGTGTTTTAGTGTATGATTTATAGGTTTTTAACAAATTGTTGAAAAAATAGTGCATTTATATCTAAATTGTTGGTGGAATAAAGTGTCATAAAATTGTAATAAAGTGGAATATAATTTATTTTTGAAGAAATATTTCATTCATGTTTGTATTTTCAAGTAAATATAATGCAACAATCGACGACAAAGGACGTGTTGTTCTTCCGGCTGCTTTTAAGAAAGAGTTGGGAGAAACATTTGATTATGTGTTGTATGTTGAAAAAGATCCGCATGAGCAATGTTTAAATGTTTACCCTTCGTCGAGTTGGAGTGAGCATTTAGAATTTGTACGTTCGCGCTTGAATATGAATGATAAAATGCATAGCCGATTGTTGGATGTGTTTTATCAAAATTTTGTGAAGGTTGGTGTTGCATCTAACATGCGACTTAATCTTCCAAATGCTTTTTTGGAGAAGATGGAGATGGAAAAAGAAGTTGTTTTTACTGGGCAAGGTAGTCGAATTAGATTATGGAGTGCCGAAGCTTATAAAGATTCTGTGATTTCAGAAGATGAGTTTGGCAATTTGTATCAGCAACTAATGGGGGGAGGACTGTGATATGGCTCAAGAATATCATAATCCAGTATTGTTAAAGCCTTCGGTTGATGGGCTTGTGTTGAATGAAAATGGCATTTACGTTGACGCAACTTTCGGCGGAGGTGGTCATTCCCGAGAAATTCTTTCACGCTTAAAATCAGGTAAATTATATGGTTTCGATCAGGATGTTGATGCAAAGCAGAACATACCTCAAGATGATCGTTTTGTTTTTGTACAACATAATTTTCAGCATCTAAAGAATTTTCTAAACTATTATGGTGAAGAATCTGTAGATGGCGTTTTGGCCGATTTAGGTGTTTCTTCGCATGAGTTCGATGTCGCTTCTCGTGGATTTTCGTTTCGATTCGAAGGAGATTTGGATATGAGAATGAACCAGTCGGCTGATTATTCGGCTTTCGATGTGGTAAACTCTTTTGAAGAAGAACGCTTGGTTCGAATGTTTTCGCAATATGGCGAATTGAAAAATGCTCGCAGAACTGCTTCTGCAATCGTTGTTGCACGTCAAAACAACTCAATAAAAACAACAACCGAATTGTGCGAGGTGGTGGCTCCTTTGGTATCGGGCAAAGTGTTGAACAAGTATTTAGCAAAAGTTTTCCAATCAATACGTATCGAGGTAAATCAAGAAGTGGAAGTATTAAAAGCTTTCTTAGATGCTGCTACCTCAGTGTTGAAACCCAGAGGACGTTTGGTGGTGATCAGCTACCATTCGCTAGAAGATCGTTTGGTGAAGAACTTGATAATGAAGGGTAATTTGGAAGGAAAGCAAGAACAAGATTTTTATGGGAATGTAAAAAGTGCTTATCGTATTGTTGGTAAAAAATATATTGTGCCCGATGTAAACGAAATTGAGTCGAATTCGAGGGCTCGAAGTGCTAGATTAAGAATTGCTGAAAAATTGTAATTGTTATGGCAAAGAAACAGAAAGTTGGAGTAAAGCAAGTGTTGCTAGGAAGTGTGCTTTTAAACGAAAGCATTCTAAAAGGCTTGCCTGCTGTATTGCTTTTAACTTTTGTTGGATTGGTGATGATTACCAATCGTTTTAAAGCAGAAAAAGTGATTCGTGAAACTGTAATGGTTCAGGATTCAATAAAAATATTAAAGCTTCAGTCGGTTACGATTGAGGCTGAATTGGTCAGTCTGAGTCGTTTCTCTCGAATTCAAAAAGAATGCGAAGAACTAGGCTTGGGCTTAGAAAAACCTGAAGAACCACCAATTAAAATTGAATTGAAGAAATAGTGGAGTTTAGAAAAGTCATAGTAGCGCGGTACGCGGTAGTTTTCATAGGGATATTGCTTTTTTCAATTGCAATCATCTCTAAGATTGTCCTGATTCAGGTTTCTGCTGGTGAGCGATGGAGCAAGAAGATTGCCGATTTGCAAAACCAAACAGAAGTGGTGAAAGGGAATCGTGGAAATATATATTCAGCCGATGGAAAAGTGTTGGCTACTTCTGTTCCATATTATCAAATTCGGTTCGATTTGGTTGCACCTGGCGTGCGCGAAGTATTTTGGGAAGAAGTTGATGCTTTGTCTGATTCGTTATCGCAGATGTTTCCCGATAAATCAAAGGCTCGTTTCAAAGCCGATTTGTTGAAAGCGTACAAAAACAATAATCGATACTATTTAGTTTATCGTAATAAAATCAATTACCTACAATTACAGCGTATTAAAACCTTCCCAATATTTAATCGTGGAAAATTTGCCGGTGGATTTATAGCAGTACAGGATAATAAGCGGTTTCTGCCTCATGGTGATATGGCTTCCCGAATGTTGGGCCGTTTAAATAAAGGTGCTTACGGTGGAGATCATGGTACTGTCGGGATTTCAGGAATTGAAGGAAGTTACGAAGGTTTTTTAAGTGGCGGAGAAGGCATAAATGTCAAACAAAACTTATCAGGGCAATGGGTTAGTATGACTTCGGTTGAACCTGATGATGGCAATGATGTGGTTACCACCCTGGATAGTTATTGGCAAGATGTGGTAGAAGATGCACTTTTTAAACAAGTAGAAAAAAGTAAGGCCGAATATGGAACCGCAGTTTTGATGGAAGTGCAAACCGGAAAGATTCGCGCAATTGCCAACTTAGGCAAGCTCGCATCTGGCGGTTATTCCGAAACTTACAATTATGCAATAGGAAATCAGGGATCAAAAGCACCTGGATCTACTTTTAAACTGGTAAGTTTAATGTTTGCCTTAGAAGAAGGAAAAGTAGATACATCTGATGTTTATGATTTAGGCGACGGAAGTTTGAAAGTTTATGATCAAAAAATTTACGATAGTGATTATGGTTACAAGGTTCATGGAAAGGTAACTGTCAATCGAATATTCGAAAAGTCATCGAATGTTGGTACGGCAAAAGTAATTATGGAAGTTTACAATGGTCGTGAAAAAGATTTTGTCGATCGTATTTATAATTTAGGTTTAACACAGCCTCTGAATTTGGGTTTTGCAGGTGAAGCAACTCCAAAAATAAAATATCCAAGCGATAAAGATTGGTATGGAACAACTTTGGCATTTATGTCGCATGGATACGAGCTGGAAGTTACCCCGCTCCACATGTTAACTTATTACAATGCGGTTGCCAACGATGGAAAAATGATGAAACCCATGTTCGTGGAAGAAATTAAAAGAAACGGACAAATAAAAGCTGAATTTAAACCTTCTGTGTTGCGATCTTCAATTTGTTCCGAGGCAACTTTGGGCAAATTGCAAGCAATGTGTGAGGCAGTTGTGGAGCATGGAACAGCTAAAGCGCTGCAATCTGACAAGTATAATTTCGCCGGGAAAACGGGTACTGCTAAAATATCAGATCCGGTACATGGCTTTAATCATAATAAGTATAGAGCATCGTTTGTGGGGTACTTTCCAGTGGAAAATCCAAAGTATTCGTGTATTGTCGTTATTTCTGAACCTAAGGGATCATTTTATGGTGGTTCTGTTGCTGGGCCTGTTTTTCGTGAAATTGCGGATTGTGTTTATGCTTCAGATTTAGAGTTGGAGTTTCATGAGGATGTTGAGCAAGAAGATTTATTGCCAATTGTTAAAAGTGGAAATGCGGCGGATACAAAACATGTGATTGATCAATTGGGGCTAAAAGCTCAAACAATTGAAGCGCATGCTGATTATATTGTTGCAAATAAAAATAGCACTCAAATAGAATTTACTTCTGAGAAACTCAAAGAATTTGAGATGCCAAACGTGGTTGGAATGGGAGCTGTTGATGCAATGTATCTGATCGAGAAAGCTGGATTAAAGGCAAAATTAAAAGGCGCAGGAAAAGTGAAAAAGCAATCGCCGAAAGCTGGAACAACTTGTCGCGAAGGACAATTAGTTTATTTGAGTTTGAGTTAGGAGGGAAATGAAGCAATTAAAAGACATATTAGAACGAATAGAAGGATTTGTGCTAACTGGAACTTCTGAAAAGGAAGTTGTAGGGTTGGCATTTGATTCACGGAAAGTTGAATCCAACTTTGTATTCTTCGCACTCCCGGGAACCGTGGTTGATGGGCATCAGTTTATTTCGAACGCAATTGAGAAAGGTGCAACGGTGGTCGTTTGTGAAACCATGCCTGAGGAAATTAACAAGGACATGACCTATGTTTTAGTCGAAAACAGTGCGCTGGTGTTAGGACAAATGGCCTCTGCATTCTATGATTATCCTTCTGAGAACCTGAAACTGGTAGGAGTTACAGGAACAAACGGCAAAACTACCATTGCTACCTTGTTATACGATTCATTTTTGAAATTAGGATTTAGAGTTGGCTTGATTTCAACCATTACTTATAAAATCAACGAGCAATCGTTTCATTCGTCACATACAACACCCGATCAAATTCAGCTAAATCAATTAATGGCTGAAATGGTGACAGCCGGTTGCGATTATTGTTTTATGGAAGTAAGTTCTCATGCGATTCACCAAAACCGTATTGCCGGTTTAGATTTCGATGGAGGAATATTTACAAATATTACGCATGATCATCTCGATTACCATAAAACATTTGCAGAATATATAAAGGCCAAGAAATTATTTTTCGATGGATTAAAGCCTGAAGCCTTTGCAATCACCAATCTTGATGATAAAAATGGCTTGGTGATGTTGCAAAATACTTTAGCCCAAAAGCATGGCTATTCATTAAAACGAGTAGCCGATTTTAAAGGAAAGATATTAGAATCTCATTTCGATGGAACGCTCTTGGATATCAATCAAAATGAGGTTTGGACACATTTCATAGGAGATTTTAATGCCTATAACTTATTGGCAGTTTACGGAGCAATTGTATCGTTAGGAATAACAGCCGAAGAAACCTTGGTTGTTCTCAGTAATTTAAAACCAGTCGATGGTCGTTTCGAAGTGATACGATCTTTTGATGGAAAATATGCAATTGTTGATTATGCACATACTCCCGATGCATTAGAGAATGTTTTAAAAACAATTGATGGATTACGAACCCGCAATGAACAAGTGATTTGTATTGTCGGAGCAGGAGGGGATAGAGATAAAACCAAACGACCCGAAATGGTCGAAATTGCTTGTAAATATGGAGATAAAATAATTCTGACCTCTGATAATCCTAGAACAGAAGATCCGGTGCAAATTTTAAAAGATATGGAAGCAGGTGTTGATGCTGTTTCTGCCAAGAAAACGATCACGATTGTTGATCGTCGCGAAGCAATTAAAACGGCAGCCATGTTAGCAAATCCTTCAGATATAATCTTAATTGCCGGAAAAGGGCATGAAGATTATCAAGAAGTAAATGGAGTTAAACATCATTTCGACGATCGCGAAGAAGTTGCAAAAGCATTTGGAATTTAATAGATAGAAATATTATGTTGTATCATTTATATACATGGCTCGAACGATTTGATATTCCAGGATTGGGATTGTTTCAGTACATCTCTTTCAGAGCTGCCGGATCGTTGATTCTTTCTCTCTTTATCACTTTAATATTTGGTAAGAAGATCATTCGGTTTATTCAGAAAAAGCAAATTGGTGAAGAAATTCGCGATTTAGGCTTGGAAGGTCAAATGCAGAAGAAGGGAACGCCAACCATGGGTGGGTTAATTATCTTGGTATCTATCTTGATCCCATCACTGCTTTTTGCCCGTTTAGACAATATATATATATGGTTGATGATCATTACTACCGTTTGGTTGGGCATTATTGGATTCATCGATGATTATATTAAAGTATTTTTAAAAGACAAAGAAGGCTTAGCTGGAAAGTTTAAAATTCTTGGTCAAGTTTCCTTAGGGATTGTGATTGCTTTGGCTTTATATTTTAGTAATGATGTGGTAGTTCGCGAAAAAGTGAAAGATGATAATGGAAAATACATTACCGAAATGGTGGTAAATCCCGAAACGGGTCAAAAAGAGGTTCATTACGTAACTGAAGATGTAAAATCAACTGTTACTACAATTCCATTCTTTAAAAATCAAGAATTTAATTACCGAAGCTTAGTTTCGTTTTTACCTAATAAAATTGCAGATGTTGCTGTGTGGATTATTTATATGTTGGTGATTATTTTTATCATCACTGCAGTATCTAATGCAACAAATTTAACCGATGGCCTCGACGGTTTAGCAGCTGGTACTACTGCAATTAGTGGTATTACTATTGGGGTGCTGGCCTATGTTAGTGGTCATATTGTATTGTCAGACTACCTGAACATCATGTATATTCCCCATATTAGTGAGTTGCTTGTTTTTATGGCTGCATTTATCGGTGCAACCATTGGCTTTTTATGGTATAATGCGTATCCGGCCCAAGTGTTTATGGGCGATACCGGAAGTTTGGCAATCGGAGGAATATTAGGAGTTTTTGCTGTGATTATTCGAAAAGAGATCATGATTCCAATTTTTTGTGGTGTTTTTCTTTTCGAGAGTTTGTCAGTAATACTTCAGGTAAGTTATTTCAAACATACCAAACGAAAAACGGGTGAAGGAAAGCGCATTTTCTTAATGGCGCCTTTGCATCATCATTTTCAGAAAAAAGGATATCACGAATCTAAAATTGTTGCACGATTTTGGATTGTCGCCATTTTATTGGCAGTAGTTAGTATTGTAACATTGAAAGTACGTTAATGACAAAACGATTGGTCATATTGGGAGCCGGTGAAAGTGGTCTAGGGGCTGCAATACTTGGAAAAACCAAAGGTTATGAGGTTTTTGTGTCTGATTTTGGTACAATAAAAGATCAGTTTCGCGAGGAGCTAATGGAGTCTTCAATCGAATTTGAGCAAGGAAAACATACTGAATCTTTGGTGCTGAATGCCGATGTTGTCGTAAAAAGTCCGGGGATCCCCGATAGTGTGCCGATCATTCAAAAGCTTCAAGAAAAGGAAATTGAAATTATTTCTGAAATTGAGTTTGCAGGTCGGTTTACCAATGCCAAAATGATTTGTATAACGGGCAGCAATGGAAAAACAACCACAACGACATTGGTATATGAAATTTTTAAACGAGCAGGCTTTAACGTTGGTTTGGCCGGAAATATAGGGTACAGTTTAGCGCGTCAGGTTGCTCAGGATAATTTTGATTTCTATGTAATTGAATTAAGCAGCTTTCAGTTGGACAATATGTACCAATTTAAAGCAAATATTGGGGTGTTGTTGAATATTACTCCCGACCACTTGGATCGATATAATTATCAAATGCAAAATTATGTGGATTCGAAATTTCGTTTGTTGCAGAATCAGGAGGCCGAGGATCATTTTATCTATTTTGCCGATGATCCAATAATTAAAACTGAACTTGAAAAGCACGATGTTGCTGTAACAAAAATACCTTTCTCAATAGGAAGTAATTCAATGTGCATGGCACGAATTGAGAATGAAAATTTGAAAGTTGAACTTAACCAAACATCATTTGAAATGCCAATTGAAGAACTAGCATTAGGTGGAAAACATAATTCGGCAAATTCATTAGCCGCAGCAGTAGTAGGTTTAGTTGCAGGAATTCGCAAAGAATTTATCAAGCAGTGCTTAACCGACTTCAAAGGAGTGGAACACCGTTTAGAAAACTATTTAACCATTCATGATATCGATTTTATCAACGATTCAAAAGCAACCAATATTAATTCAACATGGTATGCACTAGAATCAATGACAAAACCTACTGTTTGGATTGTGGGGGGAGTTGATAAAGGCAATGATTATTCCGAATTAAAGAATTTGGTGAAAGAGAAAGTGAAAGCAATTATTTGCTTGGGCACCGACAATCATAAAATTGTAGAAAATTTCAAGGATTTAGTTCCTGAAATTGTTGAAACAAAAAGTATGGAGCATGCAGTAAAATCGGCCTATTTCCTAAGTGAAAGTGGCGATACGGTTTTGTTGTCTCCTGCATGTGCAAGTTTCGATTTATTTAAAAATTACGAAGATCGAGGCGCACAGTTTAAAAAGTACGTAAAAGCATTGTAGTATGTTGAGGAGTTTAGTCGCAAGCATAAAAGGCGATAAGGTCATTTGGATTGTCCTGTTTGTATTAACATTGTTTTCAATGTTGATCGTTTACAGTGCAACGGGGTCATTGGCAAATCGAAATCTGGAAGGCAATACTTTGTTCTACCTAATTCGCCATCTTTTTATGATTTTGCTTGGCTACTCGGTGGTGGTCGTAATTGTAAACTGGATTCCGCTGAAATACATTTCGATATTCTCACCTTTGGTTTTGTTAATCGCAATTGTATTATTGGTGGTGGCATTTATTCTGAAGGAGGGGGATGCGTCGGGACGTACTGTGAGTCTTGGTTTTATCTCATTTCAGCCAACAGAACTTGCAAAGATTGGACTAATCATGTTCATTTCAAGGATATTGGCAAATTATCAAGATAAAGAACATCCACCGAGTCGAAATACATTCTTAATCATATTAGGAGTAAGTGGATTGGTTTGCTTGCTTATTGCCTTAGTCGATTTTAGTACTTCTGCTTTGCTGTTTGCAGCCATTATGACTTTAATGTTTGTCGGAAGAATTCCATTGAAGTTTTTAGGTGCTACTCTATTAGGAGGCGTGCTAGTAATGAGCGTTTTCTATGGTATTGGAAAATTCACCGATAGTTCAAACGGACGCTTCGATACCATTGTGGGCCGAATTGATCGCTTTGTAAAGGGAGATCCAAATTCTGAAAAAGGATTAACCACACAAGCCGATTTTGCCGAAATGGCTATTTACAATGGAGGAAGAACTGGTAAAGGGCCCGGAGGAAGCGAAGTTCGTAATTACATGGCTGCCGCCTATAACGATTTTATTTTTGCAATACTTATTGAAGAATATGGTTGGTTTAGTTTCATCATTGTATTTGCATACATCGTATTTACTGCGCGTGCAGCTATCATAATTCGAAAAAGCAAACGAACCTATGCAGCCTTTATGGTAGCGGGTTTATCAGCTTTAATCGTCTTTCAGGCAATGATTAATATGGGCGTTTCTGTTGGTTTGCTCCCGGTTACTGGCCAAACATTACCTTGGGTAAGCATGGGGGGAACATCAACCTTGTTTACGGCTGTTTCGTTTGGTGCAATTTTAAGAGCGAGCTATCAGAATAAATTAGAAAAAGTTGAAAAATCACCAATTGAAGAACGATTAGAAGAGCCATTAGACGATGAAGATCATTCTTTTGCAGAGGTTGGTGCAATTCATTAAATACAAAGGAATAGTTCATCAATAAAATAGAGTTAGATGAATAAAAAGATGAAAATAATTATAAGTGGTGGCGGAACAGGAGGACATATTTTTCCGGCAGTTTCAATCGCTAATGAACTAAAGGCACTTATGCCCGAATGTGAAATTCAGTTTGTTGGTGCTTTAGGACGAATGGAAATGGAACGCGTGCCAGCTGCTGGATATCCAATTATTGGCCTTCCGGTTATGGGATTTCCGCGCAAGCTCGGTTTGAAAACCATTAAATTTTTCATCAATTTATTAAAGAGTGCATCGCTGGCAAAGAAAATAGTTAAAGATTTTAAGCCCGACGTAGCTGTTGGAGTCGGTGGCTATGCAAGCGGACCTGTTTTACGGGCAGCTGCTGCAAAAGGAGTTCCTGCTTTGGTACAAGAGCAAAATTCCTACGCTGGTATAACCAATAAGTTATTGGGAAAAAGAGTTGACAAAATTTGTGTTGCATACGATAAAATGGATCGATTTTTCCCAAAAGAAAAGATTGTGCTTACAGGAAATCCTGTTCGTAAGAATTTGTTGGATGCCTTAAATCTTAAAACTGAAGCAAGCGAGTTTTTTCAATTAGATGAAAAGAAGAAAACCATTATAGTCGTTGGAGGAAGTTTAGGTGCAAGATCTTTGAATGAAAGTGTGCTCAATTCTATCGATAAAATTAAGAATTCAGATGTTCAAGTGATTTGGCAAACGGGTGCTTACTATTATAAAGAAATTGCCAAGCAGATGGAAACAATAGATTGCCCAAATTTGCAAGTACATGAATTTTTATCTCGAATGGATTTGGCGTATGCCGCAGCCGACTTGGTAATTTCTAGAGCAGGTGCAGGAACAATTTCTGAATTGTGTTTAATGAGAAAAGCTACAATTTTGGTTCCATCACCCAATGTTTCTGAAGATCACCAAACCAAAAATGCAATGGCATTGGTAGAGAAAGATGCTGCCATTTTGGTTGGCGATGTTGAGGCAAAGGAAAAACTAATACGTTGCGCGATTGAATTGGTCGATGATGATAAAAAAATAGAGGAATTAAAAGCAAATATTGGACTGTTGGCAAAACCAAATGCAGCTTCTGATATTGCAAAAATTGTAATTGAATTGGCATCAAAATGATGAATTTAAAGAACATAGCGAATATTTACTTTTTAGGTATTGGAGGCATTGGAATGAGTGCCTTGGCTCGTTATGCTAAAAATTCTGGTAATAATGTAGCAGGCTATGATTTAACTACAACCCAGTTAACACAACAGCTCGAATCTGAAGGTATTTCAATCCACTATACCGATGATATTGATAATATTCCTAGTACTTTCTCTCCTGAAAATACTTTAGTTGTGATTACGCCTGCAGTGCCAAAATCGTTGAATGAGTTTCAGTATTTAAAGGAGAAGGGGTATCGTTTTTTAAAAAGAAGTCAATTGTTAGGGGAATTAACCAATCAAGAACATTTAATTGCAGTAGCAGGTACACATGGTAAAACTTCTGTTTCTACTATGATTGCGCACATACTTGCTCATAGCGATGCAAATGTAGGGGCATTTCTAGGGGGCATTTCTAAAAATTTCAATTCTAACTTGGTGCTACCCGATGGAAACCCTGATTTAGTTGTAACCGAAGCCGATGAATTTGATCGATCGTTTTTACAATTGCAACCATCGCTAGCTGTGATCACTTCAATTGATTCCGATCATCTAGATATATACGGTACTTATGATGCTATTTATTCTGCATTTAATGAATTTGTTGAAAAGGTAAAACCCAATGGGATTTTACTTGTAAAGAATGTTTTAGACCTTCAAAAATTGAAGGTGGAATCAACGAATACATTCACTTATGGTTTGGAGGGTGACGCAGATTTTTCTGTTCAAGAATTACGAATTGAAGAAGGCGCATACCATTTTAATATTCAAACTCCTTGGGGAAAAATCAAACGGTGTGTTTTGAAATATCCCGGTCGTGTGAATGTTGAAAATATGCTTGCTGCGGTAGCTGCTGTTATTCTTGCTGACGTGAATCAAAAAAGTAAAATTCGTCAAGCAATCGAAACTTATTCCGGAGTGGAACGACGTTTTGATGTTCAAATTAGTACTGATAATAAAGTTTATATAGATGATTATGCACATCATCCAGCAGAGTTACAGGCAACCATAAATTCAATAAAAGAACTATATGCAGGTAAAAAGATCTTAGGCATTTTTCAACCTCATTTATATACACGCACTCGCGATTTTGTTGCTGAATTTGCAAAAAGTCTCGATTTATTAGATGAATGTTTATTGTTGGATATTTATCCGGCACGCGAAGAACCAATTGAAGGGGTATCTTCAGAAATTATTTTAGATAAGATGAATTTGAAAGCAAGCTCAATTGTCAAATCGAAAGAAATAATTGCTGAAATACAGAAAACAAAGTGCGAAGTAATTGTAACATTGGGTGCAGGAAATATCGATAAATTAGTGCAACCCATTAAGGAAGCCCTGTTGAAATGAAATTGGATAAAATAAAACATACAATTCGAAGAATATTTCAGCTAATTGCTATTCTAGCATTTGTTTTACTGGTATTTGTTTCTCTTGGGTTTACAAATCATGAACGTAAATTAATGTGCGTTGATCAAGTCGAGATTGATATAAATATCAAAGAGAATTTTGTTGGGAAAGATGAAGTTAAATTGCTTTTTGATAATCAATTAAGCTACATTAAAGGCGCAAAATTAGATATAATTAATACCGAAAGGATAGAAGAAATAATTGAAGAGCATCCTTGGATTAAGAATGCAGAGGTGTTTTTAGGTTATGGTAAGGCCGATACACTTTTTTATGCAGGTAAATTAAAAGTTAAAATCGAAGAAAAAAGTCCGATTGCCCGTTACGTAAATGGTGCCGATGGGTTTTATATTGGAAGCGAGGGAGAAGAATTGCCGCTCGTAAAACATAAAGCATACAAAACGCTGATTATTACAAGCGAAAATGCGAATCTTACAATTAGCAATGATTTATTGTTGTTTATAAATTTTGTAAACAACAACGTGTTTTGGAAAGCTCAAATCGTACAAGTTCAGATTGAGAAAGATGGAGAGCTGATTCTAATTCCAAGGGTAGGAGAACATCAAATTGAATTTGGCATGCCAAGGAAAATAGAATCTAAGTTTAAAAACCTGAAAGCAGTTTATGAACAAGGATTTACAAAAACAGGATGGAATAAATATAAAACGATTAACTTGAGATTCGAGAATCAGGTTATTTGTTCTAAATAAATGGTTAACTATAAATCACGAATATGAAAAATAACATTGTAGCTGCCGTTGACATAGGTACCAATAGTACAATTTGTATGATTGGCCATAAAATAGAATCGGGAAAAGTTAAGGTGCTTGCGCATTCGATTGTGCCTACTATAGGGGTGCGTCGTGGTGTAATCCTTAACGTTGAGGATGTTGCAAAAACTGTGAAAAATGCAATTCAGAAAGCAACTGCCGATAATAAAAGCTACAATGTAAAAAAACTATATGTAAATGTTGCCGGACAAAATTTGAAATCGAGCGAGCGAAATATTCATTTCGATATTGATTTTGGTCAAATTGTTAATCAGGCCGATATACAACACATTTACGAAGAAGCTCGAAGAACAGAAGTGGATGAGGAGTATAAAATTTACCATGTAGTAAATCAATCATACATGCTCGATGGCGAAGAAACTATCAACAATCCAATCGGGTCAACAGGCAAATACTTAGATGCAACTTATCGTTTGGTTATAGGTCCATCCGATTATGAAACAAAGGTAGAAATGAGTCTCGAAGCTGCCGGATTCGAAATGGTAAAATGTATTGTAAATCCAGTTGCCGCAGCCGAAGCAGTGTTGACCGAAGAAGAAAAGGAAACGGGCGTTGTGTTAGTTGATCTAGGAGCAGGAACTTCCTCTATTTCGGTTTTTTACGAGTGTGCTTTGCGTCATATTGGAGTTATTCCTTTTGGTGGAAATGTGGTGACGAACGATATCAAAGAAGGTTGTTCCATATTATTGCGGCAGGCTGAATCGTTAAAAGTACAGTTTGGTGCAGCAATGGGCGAATATGCTCCCGAAGATCGAGTTGTTACCATCCCCGGCTTAAATGGATGGGAGCCGAAAGAAATATCATTTAAGAGTTTGGCTTATATAATTCAAGCTCGATTAGAAGAAATATTTGAAGCCATTTATTTTCAAATTGAAAAAAGTGGCTATATCGATAAATTAGGCGCTGGAATAGTGCTTACTGGTGGCGGATCGCAATTAGAAGGTATTGCAAATCTTGTTCGATTTAAAACAGGAATGGATATTCGAATTGGCGATCCAATTATGGGACTCATTAACGAAGAGGAAAAAAAGTTAAAGAACCCTTTATTTGCTACTGTCTTTGGATTGTTAAAAATGGCCCTAAGCGATGATCGGGCTTTGAATAACAAAATTACGCGTAAACGAATTGCAATCCCCGAAAAGTTTACCAACGATATCGTCAAAAAACTATCATTGTTTTTTGAAGAAGATGAAGCTGATTAAACACAAAGAAAATGGAGAATGATTTGTTAAACTTTGGTAGTAGTCCCAACGAAACGGCCCCAATAAAGGTTATTGGAGTAGGTGGAGGAGGAAGTAATGCTGTAAATTTCATGTATCAACATGGTATTGCCGATGTTGGTTTTATGGTTTGTAATACCGATGCGCAGGCGCTTGAAAACAGTCCCGTTCCTCTAACGATTCAGTTGGGTTCTAATATTACAAAAGGACGCGGAGCTGGAAATATGCCCGACTTGGGAGAGCAGGCAGCCAATGAATCGTACGAACAAATAAAAGATATTCTTGATTTTAACACGCAAATGGTTTTTATAACCGCGTGTTTAGGAGGTGGAACCGGAACTGGTGCAGCTCCTGTAGTTGCAAAAATGGCACACGATCTTGGGATTCTTACAATTGCTGTTGTGACTGTTCCTTCAAAATTAGAAGGGAAGAAACGATACCAGCAAGCATTAGATGGAGTTGCCAAAATCCGCGACAATGTGGATAGTTTACTGGTAATCGATAACGATAAAATTCGAAAAATATATGGCGATCTTCCGGCAACAAAAGCATTCGTAAAAGCCGACGAAATTTTAAAAACCGCTGTGAAAGGTGTGGCTGAAATTATAACTTTGCATGGAAACATTAATATCGATTTTGCCGATGTTGAGACGGTAATGAAAGGAAGTAAAGTTTTCATCATGGGAACAGGAGTTGCCGAAGGAGAAGGAAGAGCAATTGAAGCAACAAATATGGCACTGGAATCGCCCTTACTTGATAGCAACGATATTTTCGGAACCAAAGATATTTTGTTGAAAATTACTTCTGGTGAAAACGAAGTTACAATCAGCGAGATTGGCGATATTATTGAGCACTTGCAAGAAAAAGCAGGCTCTGATGCCAATATAATTTGGGGAAATGGTAACGATGAAGAATTAAAAGAAGAGCTGAAAGTTACAATCATTGCAACTGGTTTTAAGAAAAACACATCTTCTTTGTTGCAAGAAGATATTCCTTCAAATACAGTCGAGCTAAACGAAAACAAGGAGGAAATATTTATTTCGGAAGACGACTTGAAAAACGAAAGTGAATTAGAAAATACATCCCAAGCCCTTACGGATAAAAACGTAAAAAAGGAGTCTCAGAATAAAAAACCAAAAGATAAAATCGACAATTGGTTTATGCGTCAATTTAATGGCTTTTTTGAAGAAAACAGCTCTGAACTAGATTAAAAGAACAACAATGGAAGAGATTTTAACCAACTTCGATATACCGCTCAACGAGAGCGAAATAATAAAAGTAATAGGCGTAGGTGGAGGCGGTGGAAACGCTGTAAATCACATGTTTAAGCGTGGAATTCAAGGAGTCGATTATATCTTATGTAACACCGATGCACAGGCATTGTCAAATAGTCCGGTGAAGGCAAAAGTGCAATTAGGATCTTCATTAACAGCCGGAAGAGGTGCCGGAAATAAGCCTGAAATTGGAAAGAAGGCTGCCATGGAAAACATCGAAGATGTTAAAAAGGCAATTGGCGATAAAACCCAAATGGTATTTATTACAGCCGGAATGGGAGGCGGAACAGGTACTGGTGCCGGACCTGAGATTGCCAAAGCTTGTCGCGAAATGGATTTGCTTACAGTTGGTATTGTGACCATCCCATTTCGAAACGAAGGACGACGTCGAATTCAACAAGCAATTGATGGAATTAAAGAATTAGAAGGACATGTAGATTCTTTACTTGTCATCAATAATGAGAAGATACGTGAGATGTATGGCGATTTCAGAATTTCGGAGGCATTTGCCAAGGCCGATGACGTATTGAGTATTGCTGCTAAGGGAATTGCTGAAATTATAACGGTACATGGCTATATAAATGTCGATTTTGCTGATGTTGAAACGGTTATGCGTCAAAGCGGTGTTGCTATTATGGGATCGGCGTATGCTTCTGGTGAGAACCGTGCCATTAATGCTGTAGAAGAGGCATTGAATTCTCCATTACTGAACAATAACAATATTAAAGGCGCTCGCAATATTCTATTAAATGTTACTTCTGGAAATGAAGAAATCACAATGGATGAAATTGGTCAAATTACCGATTATATTCAGGATATGGCAGGATATGATGCCGACTTGATTTGGGGAAATGGTCAGGATGAAAGCTTAGGGGAAGAAATTGCAGTAACTTTGATTGCAACAGGATTTAGTACCAGTTCGATTCCAGAAATGTTAGGGAATAAAAAGGTAGAAAAAACCTATCATACACTTGATGAACAACCAGTAAAAAGGTCAAAAGCAAGTGACGAAGTGAAAGAAGCACCTAGCAAACAAGAAACGCTTCATTTTGAGCAAGAACGTTCAACCGATGAATTTGATCAGTTGTATAAAAATGTAAAAAAGAATGCAGATAGCGAAGCTGATCAGCCTGCTCGACAAGTGGAATTTACGATGGATTTTACAGAGAAATCGGAAGAAGATATCGACAATTTAGAGCAGGAACCTGCATATAAAAGACGATTCTTTAACAAGGCAAAATCAAAATTAGGAATGGGAAAAAAAGACGATGATAAAGTCTCGAAATTTTCCCTTTCAACCGATGAAGACAACAATACGATCATTAGTGATAATAATCCGTATTTACATGATAATGTAGACTAAATATAATTTGAAAAATAAACAAGATGGCAATTTTCGATGACGTAAATAGTGGCATAAAAGAAGCCATGAAAGCAAAAGATAAAGTGCGTTTAGAAGCACTTAGGAATATTAAAAAAGTAATGTTAGAAGCAAAAACCTCCAAAGGCGCCGATGCTGATCTAACCGATACCGATGCAATTAAAATTATTGCAAAACTTGCAAAACAGGGTTCCGATTCGGCAACGGTTTATATCGAGCAAGATCGACAAGATTTAGCAGATGTAGAGCTAGCACAAGTTGAAGTATTCAACGATTTTCTACCTAAAATGCTTTCCGATGAAGAGTTAACCGCTGCCGTTGATGCAATTATTGCAAAAGTTGGCGCTACTTCAATGAAAGATATGGGAAAAGTTATGGGCATTGCCTCAAAAGAATTAGCTGGGAAAGCTGATGGAAAAGCAATTTCAGATATAGTAAAAGCAAAATTGCAATAGAAATTTTCTATGATATAAAGGTTAAAGGCATTCATTAATTAATGGATGCCTTCTTTTTTTAGAACCATTATATATTAAGAACGTGTAAAGTCTATTTATTGGTTTTAAATATTTAAAGTAATATCTTGAAAATCCCAAACGTTTCAATTGAAATTTGTCTTTTATTTATTTTGAAATTAACAACTAGTTAATCTTCAAATAAAATAAGTGGATATATTTGAAACACGTATTAAATCTCAAACAATGCATAAAAAACTGTTTTTTTTCATACCATTTCTTTTTTTTACATTATTCGGAATATCTCAAATTCCGAGTACATATTATAAGAGTATAGAAAATAAACGTGGTACTGAATTACAACAAGCCTTACACGAAATAATTGACAATCATAATCGCTTGACGTACTCTGAAGTTTGGTCTGCTTTTTACACCACTGATCGTAAATTAAACGGAGACATTTGGGATATTTATTCCGATGTTCCGGGGGGAACTCCTGCATACACTTATGATTATAATTCTGATCAGTGTGGTAATTATTCTGGCGAAAGTAGTTGTTACAACCGAGAACATTCTTTTCCTAAAAGTTGGTTCAACGATCAATCTCCTATGTATACCGATTTATTTCATCTTTATCCAACCGATGGTTATGTAAATGGCAAAAGAGGGAATTATCCTTTAGGAGAAGTTGGAATTGCTAGCTGGACTTCAACGAATGGATCGAAAGTTGGGAGTTGTGATTACCCAGGCTATTCAGGAACTGTATTTGAGCCTATTGATGAATACAAAGGTGATTTAGCCCGAACTTATTTCTACATGGCAACTCGGTATTTCAATGAAGATAGCAATTGGCCCGGAAGCCCAATGGTTGATGGGGCTCAACCTAAAGAATGGGCTATGAATATGTTGCTAGAGTGGAGCGCTGAAGACCCAGTAAGTCAAAAAGAAATTGATCGTAACAATGAAATATTTGAATTACAAGGCAACCGAAATCCTTTTATCGATCATCCTGAGTATATTCTGTATGTCTGGGGAAATGAAGCTTTAGAACCAAGCAATCATGTTTCGAATTTTACAGGGAATTTTATAAAATTAGAATGGAAAGATGCTACAGGAGAAGTTATTCCCGACGGATATTTAGTGCTAATGAATGATGAAGGATTTGATCAAATTCCGACCCCTAAAAAAGGAACGCTTCCAAATTCTTATCCTAATTCAAAGGATGTTGAGATAGGTATTCAGCATTGTATTTTTGGAAACCTTGAAAGAAATAGAGATTATTATTTCAAAATATATAGTTATACCAAAACTATAAATGGTCTAGTTTATAAAACCGACGGTCAAATTCCTCGAATTAAAAAAACACTATAATCCAATAAAATGAATACCATGAAGAGAAAGTTACAATTATGAAACCTAAGCAAACTTGAACGTCATTTGAGAATTGTTTTAAACGTTGCTGCTTTAAAGTGAAGTGTGAAATTAATTCTCAAAATTGTTGAGGAGCACTTAACGATTTGCAAATATTTAATTTTCGATATAAAGTAAAGGTAGTATTGATTTAATATTTTGTGTAACTACAAGAGTAAAATACCAACTAAATTTGAAATGTGTAAATCTGAAGAGAAAATATTCTCTGTGATATGCGCAACAGATTAATCGTTAGGAGTATTGGTTCAAAAGTAAACCTAAAGTATTGTCAAACAACTTTTTAATTCAGCAAAATTCTATTCGTTGTGTGTTTTAATGCAATGGGAATAAGGCACTTGGTAAATGCTGTTGGGTTATTAAGATTTCTTTTTTTTAATTATTTTAATTGTCTGAATAGGTGAGTTTTATTTTAAATATTTCAGGCAACTGGACTTATAAGGGGGATTATTGCATTAGCTTATCAAAATGATATGATGATGTTTCGCGTTGAAAACAAGAAAATTGAATAATAACCCTTAAAACAAAATTATGAAAAAAAGTATTTTACTATTTATTAGTGCTTTGTTTCTAAATTTATTTTCAGTTCATGCTGATGAATGGACTGAAAATTTTGATGATCAGCATGGCAATTCCTATATTACAGGAACAACAGTGATGACAACAGGAACATGGAGTAGTAAGGATGCCGGTAATTTCTCATATTGTAATAGTAATATGGGATCTTATGGTTTTACAATTAATGACGATAAGTCTGGAGCTTATATTACTACGCCCTTAGTAAATTCCATTGGAACTTTGAGTTTTAAATATGCATTTATATATGGAAGGGCTGATAATACTTTTCAAGTACAATTATCAGAAGATGGAACTAATTTCTCTACACTAGATACCCATATTTTAGGAGAAAGTTCAAATAAAGCATGGGTAAATTATTCTATTACGATTAATAACTCATCATCAACTGTTTATTTACGCATTTTGAGTGACAATCAAAATGCACATCTTTTTATTGATGATTTTTCTGTAACAAATTTTTCCGGAAGTAGTAATCAATCTCCATCTATCTCTAATATCACGCAAACTCCAAATGAAGATATCACTTCGTCTTCTACGATTTCTGTTGCTGCTGATGTAGCTGATGCAGATGGTACAGTTTCAACCGTTGAACTTCATTGGGGAACTACTTCTGGTAGCTTAAGTAATATCATTGTAATGTCGAACGGAGGAAGTGGAGATACTTATACTACAAGCTCAAATATTCCTGCGCAAGCAAATGGTACTACTGTTTATTATGAAATTTATGCAAAGGATAATGAAAATGCTGAAAAAACTTCATCGGAACAAAGTTATCATATTGTTACTCCTTTAACAACAACTTTACCTTATTCTGAGAACTTTGATTCAGACTTATCTGGTGTATATATAAAAAATATTGCAGGAGTTAATGTGTGGAGTTATTCCTCGGGAACGGCTAAAGGGAATGGACATAATGGTGATAATCCAGAAGAAGATTGGATGATTTTACCGGGGCTTAATTTGGATAATTATTCGAATGAAGAACTTTCATTTACTACATATTTGCAATATGGTACTATCGATGAAAATAATTATTTAAAACTTTATTATTCGTTGGATTATCCTGGATTAGGAAATCCTGCTTCTTATTCTTGGACTGAGCTTTCATTTAATAAACCAGCAAGTGCAACTAGTTCTGAGGTTGAAACAAGTTCTGGAGCGATTGATTTATCTTCAATTGCAGGATCATCTGTCTATATTGCTTTCAAGTACTATTCAACCGATAGTCCTTCAGCTTGGAGTATTGATAATATCTCCATCGAAGAAAACCAAACTTTATCTGAACCTACCAATCACGTTACTGGATTTAGTGCATCTGTAAATTCTCATTCTCAAATTACTTTAATATGGACCGATGCAAGTGGAGGACAAGTTCCAGAAGGTTATTTGATCAAAGCGGCTATTGACCCAGCTACGGCAACTGCACCTGTTGATGGATCAGCTGAAGCTGAAGCTGCATTAGTGAAAAATATTACCCAAGGGACACAAACCGCAGTTTTTAGTGGATTAAATGAAAATACTACTTACAATTTCAGTATTTATCCTTTTACCAATTCTGGAGATTTAATTAATTATAAAACTGATGGAACTGTTTCGACTACAAGCGCTACGACCGAAATTTATGTTGCTCCTTCAAATCATACTGAAAATTTTGATAATTGTACAGTTGGTGGTTCCTATTCAGATGGTTCTTTTGTTGGTGTTGATGATATTACTTGGACCTATGTTGCATCTCGCGATGAAAATGGCGATGCCAATAGTTCCGGAATTGATGGTAGTGCATTGATGTTGAGACGATCAGACGAGCCAAGTAAAATAACCTCAAGCACAATTTCTTCAGGTATTGGTAATTTTAGTGTAAAACTTTATAAAGGTTTTACTGGTGGTGGTAACAGACAAGTTGAATTGTTTGTAAACGGTGTTTCAAAAGGTTTATCAACCGAATTTGATGACTATAATGAGCATTTGTTTGAGGTAAATAATATTAATGTGACAGGAGATGTAGTTATTGAGATTAGAAATGTAACTGCGAAACACGTGATTGTCGATGATATTTATTGGACAAATTTCAATTTAATAACTACTAACTGGACTGGAGCAACTGACTCTGATTGGGCAACAGCTAGCAATTGGGATAATGGCGTGCCAACATCAACTTCTATTGCAGTTATTCCTAGTGATGAAATTACTAATTTTCCTGTTATTTCAGCTGTAGCTGAGTGTTATAACCTAAGCTTAAGCTCTGATGCTACTTTGCTTGGAGCTGAAAACTTGACAATAAATGGTACCGCGAATATTAAACGATTCTTAAGTGAAGATGCTTGGCAATACCTAACACCTCCAATTTCAAATGCTACAGCAAACGATTTTGAAATAACAACTGAAGGAGAAAATGCTTTTTTAATTGAATATGATAACTCGGTTGCCGATTCAGGAGATGATTCTGAATTAGGTTGGAATTATATAACAAGCGATGAAACTAATTTAACGGCAGGAAAAGGTTATGGCGTTTTTGTTACCGATGCTAAAGAAATTGAATTTAAGGGAGATTTAGTAACAGGAGATCAAAGCATCACCAATTTAGTGAAAAACTCAGAGTCCGAAAATCCTTGGATACTTATAGGGAATACTGCTTTGGCTAATTTAGATTGGACAGCTGTTGCAAACGATGCTGATATTACTGGTTCTGCATATGTTTATACCAAACAAAATGGCTACGGTACTATTAACTCCGATGGAACAGTTGTTCCTTCATCTGGCTCTAAATACATTCCATCCATGCAAGGATTCTTTGTTGAAGCTTCATCTTCTGCCGACGATGAAACAATATCATTCCCAACATCAGCACTATCAAACGAGTCTCAAGAGTTTTATAAATCCGAAATTATTCGATCTAATTTTGTTCGATTGGGTATTCAAAAAGGGAATTTTATCGATGAAACAGTCGTTTACTTCAAGGATGATGCAATTAATGATTATGATTTCCAAAGCGATTCGCACAAGAAGCTTTATTTAACCGATGCTCATCCTCAGTTTTACACTTTGTCTAATGATGAAAAGTTAGTTATCAATACCTTAGAAGAATGGCCGGTTACTGTTCCAATTGCGATTAAAAGTAATTTGTCGGAGGAGTTAAAGTTAAAAACTATAGACGTTGATAATTTGGATGAAAACTTAGTGGTTCTTTTAGAAGATAAGTTAACTGAGCAAACCTATAACATTTCGACAGGTTTAGAAATTGAAATTAATGTGGAGTCAGGAGAAAATCTCGATCGCTTCTTCTTGCATTTCGCCAATGCTGCGTCTTCAGATGCTATGACCCAATCAAGCAAAATGAATGTTTATGCAATCAACCATGATATTTATTTTGATCATTTAACTTCATCTGCCCAAATCAATATTTATAGTACAAATGGAAAGAAACTTGTGTCTGAAACGATCAATCAAACGCAAAAAGTTTTGTCTCCAAACTTAAGAAAGGGACTTTATATCGTAAAAGTTATAACTGCGAAAAACCGTGTAAATACATTCAAAGTGAACATAAAATAATAGGAGAAATGAAAAAGACAATTATTATAGCATATATGTTATTGTTTGGAACAATGGCAGTTGCACAACCATTACCACCAAGTACACCATCAGGAAGTCCAATCCCTGTATCAAATATTGGAGGGTTGATTGCTTTAGTATTAGGAATTACAATATTTCTTTATCGAAAGAATTACCTTAAAAACAGAAGAATACAATGATAGCAAGTAGGTTTGTAAAATGATTATTGGTTATGTCAATATTTAACAAAAATCATTAGTCGAATCAAAATTCAGAACATAATTGCAATTAGTACATCAAAGCTGGAACTTTTTCCAGCTTTGTTTGTCTGAATTGTTAAATGTTAGTAATTGCATATCAATCTCTTGAAAAAATAATATAACATTAATATATTGTTGATAGAATTTATGTAATTTCACTTTACTTTTACACGACAAGATAGTCTTTTATTAACCCAAATTGTTTAATATGAATTTAAAATTTTTTACTTCACTAGTTCTAATCTGCTTGTTCATTGGCCAGATAAATGCTCAGAATCTGGTTTTGAATGGTGATTTTGAAACTTGGGAGGACGCTTCAACGCCTTCTGAGTATTATAAAGCCGAAAATGCGTCTCAGGAATCTGTCGAAGTGCATTCAGGTAGTTATTCAGTAATGCATGTTGGAGGTACCAAAGATATTGCACAAGCAATTGGAGGCATTGAAGCAGGTGCTGAATATACCATTTCATTCTGGTATAAAGTAGCTGTCGAAGGTGATGGCTCTGATGTGCGAATTTGGAGTTATTGGTTAGATGGATCATCCACTATTCCCGATAATGCTGATGAACTGCGAGGTCCAAATAATGCTTATTTAGCCAATAGCACCGATTGGACTCAATATGAAGCAACAATAACAGCACCTGTAACTGCAGATAGTTTTCGTTTTGAGTTGCGTGTTTATTCTGGTGCTACGGTATATTGGGATGATTTATCTCTTGTTAAATCTGGAGATGCCCCAGTTGAAGCTCCTATGTTACCTTATGTACAAGACTTTGCAGAAGATTTAGGCGATTTCGACACCACAACAGTTGTAGGATCGCAAGGATGGAATGCAAGTAGTTACGGTGATGCAACGTATGCCAAAATGAGTGGTTATTCAGGTGGTAGTAATGAAAATGAAGATTACTTGATTTCACCAAGTTTTGATTTTAGTGAAAATGAAGACGTTGAAATGGTGTTTAGTGAGGCAATTAACTTCATCAGTTCTTATGATGATTTATTGTTGTTGGTTTCAACCGATTATACGGGTGATATTGAAACTGCATCGTTTGATACATTAGATATTACGAATCGTGCATCGGGTGATAGTTATGATTTCATGATGGTTGATCCAATCGATTTGTCAATGTACGATGGATTACCAAGTGTAACAATCGTATTTGCATACATGAGTAGTACTGAAGCCAGTTCAACATGGCAGATTAGCGATTTAATGATCTACGAAGGAACGCCAGTTTCTGAAACTCCTATGTTACCTTATGTACAAGACTTTGCAGAAGATTTAGGCGATTTCGACACCACAACAGTTGTAGGATCGCAAGGATGGAATGCAAGTAGTTACGGTGATGCAACGTATGCCAAAATGAGTGGTTATTCAGGTGGTAGTAATGAAAATGAAGATTACTTGATTTCACCAAGTTTTGATTTTAGTGAAAATGAAGACGTTGAAATGGTGTTTAGTGAGGCAATTAACTTCATCAGTTCTTATGATGATTTATTGTTGTTGGTTTCAACCGATTATACGGGTGATATTGAAACTGCATCGTTTGATACATTAGATATTACGAATCGTGCATCGGGTGATAGTTATGATTTCATGATGGTTGATCCAATCGATTTGTCAATGTACGATGGATTACCAAGTGTAACAATCGTATTTGCATACATGAGTAGTACTGAAGCCAGTTCAACATGGCAGATTAGCGATTTAATGATCTACGAAGGAACGCCAGTTTCTGAAACTCCTATGTTACCTTATGTACAAGACTTTGCAGAAGATTTAGGCGATTTCGACACCACAACAGTTGTAGGATCGCAAGGATGGAATGCAAGTAGTTACGGTGATGCAACGTATGCCAAAATGAGTGGTTATTCAGGTGGTAGTAATGAAAATGAAGATTACTTGATTTCACCAAGTTTTGATTTTAGTGAAAATGAAGACGTTGAAATGGTGTTTAGTGAGGCAATTAACTTCATCAGTTCTTATGATGATTTATTGTTGTTGGTTTCAACCGATTATACCGGTGATATTGAAACCGCATCGTTTGATACATTAGATATTACGAATCGTGCATCGGGTGATAGTTATGATTTCATGATGGTTGATCCAATCGATTTGTCAATATACGATGGATTACCAAGTGTAACAATCGTATTTGCATACATGAGTAGTACTGAAGCCAGTTCAACATGGCAGATTAGCGATTTAATGATCTACGAAGGAACGCCAGTTTCTGAAACTCCTATGTTACCTTATATGCAAGACTTTGCAGAAGGTTTTGACGATTTTGATACAACTAATGTTGTGGGTTCTCAGTCGTGGTATCAAGATAGTTTTGGAGATGCAGCATATGCAAAAATGAGTGGTTATTCAGGGGAACCATTTGCAAATGTCGATTATCTAATCTCTCCAACTTTTGATTTAAGTGATTATGAAAATGTTGGAATGACTTTTTCGGAAGCAATTAATTATATCACATCTCATGATGACTTGAACGTATTAGTTTCAACCGATTATATGGGGGACATTTCAACTGCAAACTTTGATACTTTGGAGGTTACTGGTCGTGCGGCAGGAGATGATTGGTCATTTGTAACAGTAGATACAATTGATCTTGCAGCTTATGAAAGTGAAGAAATGGTAACTTTCTTTTTCGCATATGAAAGTTCTACCGATGGTGCAGCCACTTGGGAAATAACTGACATTTCCATTTTCGGAATGGATACTTCTGTAGTAGCTCCAAGTAATCATGTAACAGAGTTTACAGCTTCTGTAGATTCAACTTCTGAAAAAAGTGTTGAATTAGCTTGGATGCTAAACGACGGTGAAATAGTTGCAGATGGCTATATGATTACAGGAGTTTCAAATGACGATCTTGTTGAAATTGAAAATGGAATCTTTTATGAAGAAGATCTTGATTTGACGAATGGCATCGGTTTAGTTTATGTTGATCACGATAGTACTGATTATATTTTTGAAAACTGTCAACCTGGAACGGAATATGATTTCACCATTTATCCATTTGTTGTAATCGGAGATAAAATAACTTATAAAGTGATGGATGCTCCAATGGTCACAATTGCTACTATTTCGAGTATCGATGCTCCAATGATTCTTGCTGAAGAAGGAAGTTATGTTGATTCAGTTGTTGTCGAGATTACGCAGGCGGAAGGCTTGTCTATCTATTATACGATTGACGGATCGATTCCTAGTTCAGAATCGATGCTTTATACAGAACCGTTTACTGTAACTGAATCGCTTACTGTAAATGCAGTTGCGATTGACGAAGGTTCAGAAAGTGCCATTTCAACTGTTGATTATGAAATAATTGTTCCTGTTGAAGTTGAAAAATTAGCTGACTTGCGCCAAGGTGCAACCGATGGAACAGTTTATCGTTTAACAGGAAATGCAATTGTTACGATGGCATTGGAATATAGAAATCAAAAATATATTCAAGATTCAACAGCTGCAATCATGATTTATGATGTTGATGGTATAATTCCGAATGATTATGCAATTGGTGATGGTATTACATCTGTAACTGGTACTTTAACTGATTACAATGGTTTATTAGAATTGATTCCGATGGCTGACGCAGCTTCATCTGTTGTTGATTTTGAAATTTTACCTCAAGAGCTTAGCGTAACTGAGTTTAATGAGAGTTTTGAAGACTATGAGTCTGAATTAGTTACATTGACGAATGTTGAAATGAATGCGACAGGTCCATTTGAAAATGGAAAAAATTATGACTTGTTCGACGATGCCGATTCAACTATTTTAAGAACCCATTTCTTTGGGATGGACTATATTGGAACCGATATTGCAACTGAAAAGATGTTGAATGTAACTGGAATTGCAATTTGCTATTATGAAACTACTCAGTTGGTTCCTCGCATGGCTGATGATATTGAAATCATTATTTCTGCGCAACAAGTTGAAAGTAATGCTTCAATTTATAGTTATGATAATGTAATTCATATTAACAAAATTGCCGATTCGAAAACAGATATCAATATTTATGCAATGGATGGTCGATTGGTTAAATCAATGCGAAGCAGCAAAGCTTCAGAACAGATCCAAATTTTTAATAAAGGTATTTATATCGTTTCGCTGAGAGAAAGCTCAGGACGAACCAAACACCAGCGAGTGGTGATAAGATAACTTAATTAATAGCCTCAGGATTTCCTGAGGCTATTTTTAGCACAGCAAAATAGAGTTTTATCACTCGAAAACACTTGTTCATCAAAATAAAATTAATGTAGAATGGAATTTGTTCATTATTTGGATTTTAAGATCTAATTTAGATTCAGAGTTTAAACAGTTATTTTATACTTAACTCACCTCCCTTATAAGTTATGATTGGCAAGCATGCAGATTTACCCCCTGTATCTGCTTGCCAATTTTTATTAAGGCTTTTCCTGAATGAAAAATTGAATTTCGTTTAGAATGTAACTTTTCATTATTTGGTCTAATGCATTAAATAATACATGGCCTTATAAATTAAGACATCTATGACAAAAGTTACTTTTTCGTTTTCTAAAAATATTTAAATTAACTTGCTCAATTAAATAGTAGTTTCACAAAATTTAACACGTAAAAAATAGCAAATGAAAAGCAACCTCCTTGTCGTTTTTATTATGTTTGTTGCTATGAATAGTTATAGCCAGAAAAATAGAAATGAAATTGCTGATAAATATAAATGGGATTTATCAGGATTATATGAAAGTAATGAAGCATGGAATGCTTCAAAAGTTGAATTATGTAAAGAATTAGAAAACGTCGAAAAATATAAAGGAAAACTAGGTTCTAGTGCCGATGTATTACTCGAATGCCTTCAATTTAATTCTGAAATAGATAAAAAAGCAAGTCGACTTTATATTTATGCCGGAATGAATTCTGATTTAGATACCCGCAACATGGAGTATGCCGGTATGAAACAGGAGTTGATGCAAATGTTTTCGAATTTTGGAGCAAAAGCTGCTTTTATTGAACCTGAAATATTAAAAATAGGATGGACAAAAGTGGAGCAATTTATCAATGAAAATGAAGGCTTAAAGCCATATAAAGTTTATCTTGAAGATTTGTTCCGTTTGCAAAAGCATACCTTGAGTGAAGCCGAAGAACGCATTATGGCTTTATCGGGCAATGTAGTTGGTAGTTCCGGTTCAATATTCAATACTTTTAGTAATGCCGAAATGCCTAATCCAACAGTTAAGTTGAGTGATGGTGAAGAGGTGCTTTTAAATAGTTCAGGTTACTCTAAACACCGTGCAAATCCGAATCGCGCAGATCGTGAAATTGTTTTCGAAGCTTATTGGAATAATTTTAAGAAGTTTGAAGCAACTTATGGTGAAATGCTTTCGAGCAACGTTAAGAAAGATATTTTCAGAGCAAAAGCACGAAACTATAGCTCATCGCTTGAGTCGGCTCTTTTCCCGAATAATATTCCGGTAGAAGTTTACCATTCCTTGGTTAAAGGCGTGAATGAAAACCTCGATGCATTTCATCGTTATTTGGGGATCAAAAAACGCATGATGGGTTTAGATACCTTGAAATATCTTGACTTGTATGCACCGGCAGTAAAAGAAGTAGACCTAGAGTATGATTACGATAAAGCAACAGAGATTACTTTGAAGGCACTGAAGCCTTTAGGGAAAGATTATGTTTCGGTTGTGAAAAAAGCTATCGACGAACGTTGGATCGATGTTTATCCATCCGAAGGAAAAAGATCAGGTGCCTACTCAAATGGTGCAGATTACGATGGTCATCCTTATATTCTTTTGAATTATACCGATATGTATAACGATGTAAGTACTTTGGTACACGAGTTAGGACATACCATGCAAAGTTATTATTCGAATAAAACACAACCTTATCCAACGCACGATTACACAATTTTTGTAGCCGAAGTAGCTTCAACTTTCAACGAAGTGTTGCTTTTTAATTACATAATCGATGAAGTAAAAGATGAAGATGCAAAGTTGTCGTTGTTGATGGATTGGCTCGATGGATTTAAAGGAACATTGTTCCGTCAAACTCAATTTGCTGAATTTGAATTGAAAATCCATGAAATGATGGAAGCAGGACAATCATTAACCGGACAAACTTTTTCTGAAGTATACACAGATATCGTAAAAAGATATTATGGACACGAAAAAGATGTTTGCTATGTTGATGATTATATCAGCATGGAGTGGGCGTTTATCCCGCATTTCTATTATAATTTCTACGTTTATCAGTACAGTACTTCCTTCACAGCTTCAATTTCGTTAGCCGAAAAAGTATTGAATAAAGAAGAAGGCGCACTTGAAAACTATTTAGAATTTCTTGCTGCAGGAAGTTCTGATTATTCAATTGAATTGTTGAAAAAGGCAGGTGTTGATATGACTTCAACCGAACCGTTCGATAAAACTATTGAGGCAATGAATAAAGTAATGGATGAAATTGAGAAAATCTTAGATAGTAAAGAGAAATAATTGATCTCGATAGCACAAAAAAGGCCTTCCAAATATTTGGAAGGCCTTTTTTATTTGAGACTATATAATTATAATGTTACTCCATTTTTGAAAATTGCGATTTCTTTAAATCCACTAATCTCATGTTTTAGTTTCTTACCGCTTGCAACTTCGATTATGAACTGCATAAAATCTTCCAATACTTCGTCCATTGTTTTTCCTTCAACTAAGGTGCCGGCATTATAATCAATCCAGTTTTTCTTACGATTAAACAATCCGGTGTTGGTCGAAATTTTCATGGTTGGTACAAAGCTTCCGAATGGGGTTCCACGTCCGGTGGTAAACAATACCATTTGGCAACCACTAAAACCTAAAGCCGAAGCTGCAACAAGGTCGTTCCCAGGTGCCGAAAGTAAGTTTAAGCCTTTTTTCGTAATTGGTTCCGCATATTTTAATACATCAACAACAGTAGCAGTTCCACCTTTTTGAGTACATCCAAGTGACTTATCTTCTAGGGTCGTGATTCCACCTTTTTTATTTCCCGGAGAAGGGTTTTCGTAAACAGGAAGATTATGTTTTAAGTAATAATCTTTAAAGTCGTTGATCAAGCTCACTGTTTTATCAAATACCTCTTTGTTTTCGGCACGCTCCATCAACAAGGTTTCTGCTCCAAACATTTCAGGAACTTCAGTTAATATTGTTGTTCCGCCTTGTGCAATTAGGAAATCAGAGAAAGCTCCGGCCAATGGATTTGCTGTAATTCCTGAAAAACCATCTGAACCACCACATTTTAATCCTATTTTCAATTCAGAAATTGAAATTGGTTCGCGCTCGTCTTTGCTCATTACATCAAAAATCGATTGAAGAACCTTAGTTCCTTCTTCAACTTCATCTTCAACATCCTGCGCTACTAAAAACTTCACACGGTCTTCATCGTAATCGCCAATGAATTTCTTTAAATCGCTAATCTGATTATTCTCGCAACCCAAACCTAATACCAAAACACCACCAGCATTTGCATGATTAATTACATCGGCCAATGCTTTTTGTGTGTTAATATGGTCGTCGCCAAGTTGTGAACATCCGTAATTATGTTTGAAAACTTCAACTCCATCTATTTTCGACAGGTCGTTCGAAGCTTTAAACTCGTTTAAAATAAGCTGTGCTTGTCCGTTAACGCATCCTACAGTTGGAACAATCCAAAGTTCGTTACGAATTCCGGCATTGCCATTTTTTCTTTTGTAACCATCGAATGTTAAATCACGCTGACTATACTTTAGTTGATTCAATTTTTGGTTGAACGAATAAGCGATGGTTCCCGATAAGTTGGTTTTGATGTTGTGAACATGTACGTGTTCTCCAACTTCAATTGCTGCTGTTGCGTGACCAATCGGATCGCCATATTTGATGATATTGTCGTTTACTGCAATTGTTTCAACTGCAATTTTATGACCTTGTGGAATGTCATTTTTTAAAACAATATCGTTTTCGTTAAACGAAAGGGTAGTGCCCTCTTTTAATTCGGTAAGGGCGATAATTACATTATCACCCTTTGCTATTTGAATAAAATTCTTCATTCTATTTTTTATAAAAGTAACTTCAAATTACTAAGCATTGTTTTTTGCAACTTCATCAATGGTGAATTTCATCAATGGGTTGTTTTTGCTAAGTACCGATTTTACTGCTTTTTTCATACCTACTTGTTCAATTAAAAATAGGTAGTGACTAACAGTCATTGTTAAATTTGGAATTTCATTAAGATCTTGTTTCCAAAGTTTTTCAAGTTTAAGAACTTTCTCAACCAATTCTTTAACCGATACAGGACGTCCGTCGCATGCGGCCCAAGCTTCTTTGTAAAAATCTAAAATCCACTGGTCATCCATAACATCGTAGCATTCTCCATTAGCTTCCCCTTTAAAATAAGCAATCATTGCAGCCAACGAGAATACTAATTTTTGTGGCAATGCATTCTGGGTTTTAACAAAGTTCAATAGCGAAGGTAGATTACGAGTTTCCCATTTCGACATTGAGTTCAAGGCAATACTTTGCCATAAATGGCGGATGAATGGATTTGAAAAGCGTTCCAAAATTTTATTCGCGAACTTGCTCAATTCTTTTTCTGAACCATCTAAAGTTGTAAGAACTTCATCGTAAACCAACTCTTTCATGAAACTACCAGTTTCCAACGATTCGTATGCTTCTCGAACGGTTTCGATACCACTTAAGTACGAAACAGCATAGCTACCAGTATGACAACCATTCAATACCGCAACTTTTTGCTCGCGGAATTTGGTCATGTCTTTCACAAATTTAACTTCCAATCCTGCTTCTGCTGCTGGAAATTCTTTCTGAACCCACTCTGGAGCCTCAATTACCCACAAGTGGAAATATTCTCCAACAACAACTAAATTATCTTCGTAGCCTAATTCTTTTTGAATGTCTTTGATCTCATCTTTTGGAAATCCAGGAACAATACGGTCAACTAAAGTGCTACAGAAAGCACAGTCGTTGTTTACCCATGCGTTAAATTCTGCACCTAATTTCCAATTTTCTGCATGTTGAAGTACAAACTTCTTTAGTACATCTGCATTGCGGTCAATCAACTCGCAAGCAAAAAAGATCAATCCTTTGTCTTTTGCTCCGTTAAAGTGTTGAAATCTTCTATATAATAAGGAAGTTACTTTTCCTGGGAAAGAGTTTTGAGGCTCCATATCCAAAGTGTCATTTTCATCCCAACTAATTCCGGCTTCAGTTGTGTTTGAGAAAACAAAACGTAAATCAGGATTTAAAATAGACTCAGTATATTTTTCAAATTCAGAATATGGGTTGATTCCATTGTTAATTGCATCCACCATAGTGAATTCAGTAACCGGTTTGCCATCTTTAATTCCTTTCAAATAAACATGATATAAACCATCTTGGTCGTTTAACATGTCAATCATTCCGTTTGGAAGTGGCTGAACAACATCAATACCGCCATTAAAATCACCTTCGTGATTCATTGTGTTTACAATCCAGTCGGTAAATGCTCTTAGAAAATTACCTTCTCCGAATTGTAAAATTTTAGTTGGGTAGCTTTTGGCTTCTTTACAAGTAGTTCTGTTAAATTTCATCATTTTATTTTTTATAGTTTTTGCTCAAATAATTTGGTTCTTATTTTCAAGTGTGCAAATATATTTTGATTTTAAAAATATGACGAATATTGTGAATTTATTTTATTGTAAATTGCTGATTATAAGGATGAATAATTAATGCAAACGTTTGCGCTAAATCCAATGAATCAGGTAGTTGCTTTACTTATTTTGAATCGATAAAAAATAGTTGAAAAATTATAATGTTAGATGAATGTTAAGCAGGATGTTTTTGTCTTTTTATTCGGCACAAAAATTCAAATCAGCTGTCCATTGATTAATGTTAGGAAGACTTAAAATGCTTAAAAACAATATTGTTCGCTCTTCTTTGAAAATTTTCTGTTGCTGTGGTATTGTGTTTAAAAATGAAGGATGCGATATGTTTTTTGGTTCTTAAGTGAAAATTGATTTAGTTGCAATAAGCAAAAGGCATTTATACAATATAATAAATGGAGGTATATTTTTGACTTGAAATGAGAGTTTTTAAGTAGTACATCTTTCGTGAAAGATTGGTAGAGAAAATTTGTTCGTTTACTAAACATTATTGGGCTTCGTATGTTTTACTATCACCTTTTTTTTTAGAAACCTAAAAAAATATTAATAAATAAGGCACAAGGTATCAGCAAGATGAGTGTTAGTGTTTGTGATGGATTGAAAAAAAGGTTTAAAAAGGTTTGGAATGTAAATAAAAAGAGCATTTCTTTGCAGCCGCTTTGAGAGAAACGGGGCGAAGTTCAAAGAGAAAAAGTATTGTTTATCCGAGGGTCATGAGAGGCCTAAAAAATATTTCAGAAAATATTTGGATTGGAAGGAAAAAGGTATTTTATTTGCATCCGCTTTTGGAAACAGGGGCAAGGTTCAAAGAAAAATGCTGGATTTAAAATTTAGAAGTTTAGCTTCTGAAAAAAAACTTTCAAAATAAATTAGAAATTATTTGGAGGATTAAAAAAAAGCTTATTCATTTGCACCCGCTTTGAAAAACAAAGCAAGTTCATTGAGAGTATTGAGAGGGATTTTTAGGAGATTTTAAGTGATCTCGACAGATTGTTAGAACAACTCGCAGGTTGTAGTAATAATCGGAGAAAGCGAAGAAATTGAGGATTGAAAATTTTTTCAAAAAAAACTTCAAAAAAGTTTGGAATGTGAGAATAAGTTTACTTATCTTTGCAGCCGCTTTTAGAGTTAAGAAATACTACAAAAGAGAACGAAGTTCATTGAGATATTGAAAAAAAAGAACAAGTCAAGCACCGACTAGAATTTTAGAGAGAGTTTTATCGAGCGCAAAGGATATTTAAAACTTTATAATTACAACGAAGAGTTTGATCCTGGCTCAGGATGAACGCTAGCGGGAGGCCTAACACATGCAAGTCGAGGGGTAACAGTGCTGCTTGCAGCAGCTGACGACCGGCGCACGGGTGAGTAACGCGTATGCAACCTACCTTTTACAGAGGAATAGCCCAGAGAAATTTGGATTAATACCACATGGTTCTATTATATCGCATGATATTGATAGATAAAGTTTCGACGGTAAAAGATGGGCATGCGTGACATTAGTTTGTTGGTAAGGTAACGGCTTACCAAGACTACGATGTCTAGGGGTTCTGAGAGGATGATCCCCCACACTGGTACTGAGACACGGACCAGACTCCTACGGGAGGCAGCAGTGAGGAATATTGGTCAATGGGCGCAAGCCTGAACCAGCCATCCCGCGTGAAGGATGAATGTCCTATGGATTGTAAACTTCTTTTCTGTACCAAGAATGGTTCCTACGTGTAGGGATTTGACGGTAGTACAGGAATAAGCATCGGCTAACTCCGTGCCAGCAGCCGCGGTAATACGGAGGATGCGAGCGTTATCCGGATTCATTGGGTTTAAAGGGTGCGTAGGCGGACTGATAAGTCAGTGGTGAAATCCTGCAGCTCAACTGTAGAACTGCCATTGATACTGTTAGTCTTGAATACAGATGAAGTAGGCGGAATGAGTAGTGTAGCGGTGAAATGCTTAGATATTACTCAGAACACCGATTGCGAAGGCAGCTTACTAAACTGATATTGACGCTGATGCACGAAAGCGTGGGGAGCGAACAGGATTAGATACCCTGGTAGTCCACGCCGTAAACGATGATAACTCGCTGTATGCGATACACAGTATGCGGCCAAGCGAAAGCATTAAGTTATCCACCTGGGGAGTACGTCGGCAACGGTGAAACTCAAAGGAATTGACGGGGGCCCGCACAAGCGGAGGAACATGTGGTTTAATTCGATGATACGCGAGGAACCTTACCTGGACTTAAATGTAGATTGCATGTCGTAGAGATACGCTTTCCTTCGGGACTATTTACAAGGTGCTGCATGGTTGTCGTCAGCTCGTGCCGTGAGGTGTCGGGTTAAGTCCCATAACGAGCGCAACCCCTATCGTTAGTTGCCATCAGGTCATGCTGGGGACTCTAGCGAGACTGCCACCGTAAGGTGAGAGGAAGGTGGGGATGACGTCAAATCAGCACGGCCCTTATGTCCAGGGCTACACACGTGTTACAATGGCAGATACAAAGGGCAGCTACACAGCGATGTGATGCTAATCTCTAAAGTCTGTCTCAGTTCGGATCGGAGTCTGCAACTCGACTCCGTGAAGTTGGATTCGCTAGTAATCGGATATCAGCAATGATCCGGTGAATACGTTCCCGGGCCTTGTACACACCGCCCGTCAAACCATGGAAGCTGGGGGTACCTGAAGTCTGTCACCGCAAGGAGCGGCCTAGGGTAAAACCGGTAACTGGGGTTAAGTCGTAACAAGGTAGCCGTACCGGAAGGTGTGGCTGGAACACCTCCTTTCTGGAGCCTTGATAAAACAATTATGCTCGACAAAATTTAGTTAGTTTGACTGTTCTTTTTTTAATTATATAAACAAGAGATTGAAGATTAAGAATTACAGAATCAAGATGCAAGATAAAGATAGAATCTTGATACTTGGTACTTGATACTTGAGTCTTAAGGACAGTCTCGTAGCTCAGCTGGTTAGAGCGCTACACTGATAATGTAGAGGTCCCCAGTTCAAATCTGGGCGGGACTACCACTATAATGAAAGTTGATAACGATAGCGTTATTGATTAAGATTTTGGGGGATTAGCTCAGTTGGCTAGAGCGCTTGATTTGCATTCAAGAGGTCATCGGTTCGACTCCGATATTCTCCACCATAAGAGAGAGACTAAAAAAAGTCGACGTTCAAACACAGAAAATTATTGAAAGATTATTGATTAACGAATCAAGAAATCAAAAAGTTACGATGGTTCACATTGCGTGAAGAGTTCGATTCTCTTTGTAACTACTATAAGCTGTAACAGGCTTTAACGATCTTTGACATATTGGAAAAAAGTAAAATCACAACAAATAAAATTGCTTTAGGAATACGAACTCATTACGAGTTTTAAGTAAAAAGGCGTAAAAAAGTGAATAAGGGCGTACGGAGGATGCCTAGGCTCTCAGAGGCGATGAAGGACGTGATAAGCTGCGATAAGCTTCGGGGATTGGCAAATACGATTTGATCCGAAGATTTCCGAATGGGACAACCCATCCATTTATGGATACCTAGCTATGCTAGGAGCAAACCCGGTGAACTGAAACATCTAATTAGCCGGAGGAAGAGAAAACAATAGTGATTCCGTTAGTAGTGGCGAGCGAAAACGGAACAGCCTAAACCAACTTTGTTCAGGCAAAGTTGGGGTTGTAGGACCACAACATCTGATATGATTTGAAATAGAACAGTCTGGAAAGTCTGACCACAGAGGGTGATAGTCCCGTATATGTAAGAAGATTTGAGGTAGTGGTATCCTGAGTAGGGCGGGACACGAGAAATCCTGTCTGAATCTGCCAGGACCATCTGGTAAGGCTAAATACAACTGAGAGACCGATAGTGAACCAGTACCGTGAGGGAAAGGTGAAAAGCACCCCGAACAGGGGAGTGAAATAGTACCTGAAACCGTGCGCTTACAAGCGGTCGGAGCATCATTATGATGTGACGGCGTGCCTTTTGCATAATGAGCCTACGAGTTAGTCGTCATTGGCAAGATTAAGTTGTTCAGCAACGTAGTCGAAGCGAAAGCGAGTCTGAATAGGGCGAAAAAGTCAATGGCGCTAGACGCGAAACTTGGTGATCTACCCATGTGCAGGTTGAAGTTCTGGTAACACAGAATGGAGGACCGAACCAGGAGACGTTGAAAAGTCTTTGGATGACGTGTGGGTAGGGGTGAAAGGCCAATCAAACTGAGAAATAGCTCGTACTCCCCGAAATGCATTTAGGTGCAGCCTTGTGATAGTTTTGTAGAGGTAAAGCTACTGATTGGATGCGAGGGCTTCGCCGCCTATCAATTCCAGACAAACTCTGAATGCTACAAAATGTTTCACAGGAGTGAGGGCATGGGTGCTAAGGTCCATGTCCGAAAGGGAAAGAACCCGGACTATCAGCTAAGGTCCCAAAGTATGTACTAAGTTGTATAAACGAGGTCTGATTGCATAGACAGCTAGGATGTTGGCTTGGAAGCAGCCATTCATTTAAAGAGTGCGTAACAGCTCACTAGTCGAGCGATCGGGCATGGATAATAATCGGGCATAAGTACATCACCGAAGCTATAGATTTGCAGTTTACTGCAAGTGGTAGGGGAGCATTCCAGCGGCGTTGAATCTGTACTGCGAGGTATGGTGGAGCTTCTGGAAAAGCAAATGTAGGCATAAGTAACGATAATGCAGGCGAGAAACCTGCACGCCGAAAAACTAAGGTTTCCTGATCAACGCTAATCGGATCAGGGTTAGTCGGGACCTAAGACGTACCCGAAGGGGGAAGTCGATGGCAAACAGGTTAATATTCCTGTACCAGCTATACACTAAAAGTGACGGAGTTCCCAGATACTTACGTGCTGACGGAAATGCACGTTGAGCCTAGTCTTCGGACGAAGCGAAAGTAAGTAAGAGCTTCCAAGAAAAGCGAGTATAGCGCTCGTACCGTAAACCGACACAGGTAGTTGAGGAGAGTATCCTAAGGCGCTCGAGTGATTCATGGCTAAGGAACTAGGCAAAATGACCCCGTAACTTCGGGAGAAGGGGAGCCCCACTCCGGTGGGGCCGCAGAAAAATGGCGCATGCGACTGTTTATCAAAAACACAGGGCTCTGCTAAATCGTAAGATGACGTATAGGGCCTGACACCTGCCCGGTGCTGGAAGGTTAAGAGGGGAGCTTATAACTTCGGTTAGAAGGCTTGAATTGAAGCCCCAGTAAACGGCGGCCGTAACTATAACGGTCCTAAGGTAGCGAAATTCCTTGTCGGGTAAGTTCCGACCTGCACGAATGGTGTAACGATGTGCGCACTGTCTCGGCCATGAGCTCGGTGAAATTGTAGTATCGGTGAAGATGCCGATTACCCGCAACGGGACGGAAAGACCCCGTGAACCTTTACTGCAGCTTCACATTGATTCTGGGTAAGTGATGTGTAGGATAGGACGGAGACTATGAAGCGGGTTCGCCAGGATTCGTGGAGTCATCCTTGAAATACGTCCCTTTACTTATCTGGAACCTAATTCCCATTTGGGAAGACAGTGTGTGGTGGGTAGTTTGACTGGGGTGGTCGCCTCCAAAAGCGTAACGGAGGCTTCTAAAGGTGCGCTCATGACGATTGGTAACCGTCAGAAGAGCATAATGGTATAAGCGCGCTTGACTGTGAGACCGACAAGTCGATCAGGTAGGAAACTAGAGCATAGTGATCCGGTGGTTCCGAATGGAAGGGCCATCGCTCAAAGGATAAAAGGTACTCCGGGGATAACAGGCTGATCGCTCCCAAGAGCTCATATCGACGGAGCGGTTTGGCACCTCGATGTCGGCTCGTCACATCCTGGGGCTGGAGAAGGTCCCAAGGGTTGGGCTGTTCGCCCATTAAAGTGGCACGCGAGCTGGGTTCAGAACGTCGTGAGACAGTTCGGTCCCTATCTGTTGTGGGCGTTGGAGATTTGAGAGGACCTGCTACTAGTACGAGAGGACCGTGGTGGACATACCTCTGGTGGACCTGTTGTGGCGCCAGCTGCATCGCAGGGTAGCTATGTATGGAATAGATAAGCGCTGAAAGCATCTAAGCGCGAAGCTAGCCTCAAGATGAGATCTCCTTTAAGGGTCGTTAGAGACGATGACGTTGATAGGCTGTAGGTGTAAAGGCAGTAATGTCAAAGCCGAGCAGTACTAATTACCCGTAAACTTTTTACGTCTCCTAAGGTGACTTTAGTTGTTGTGATTTTTTTCCGATTTGTCAAAAAAATATTGATATTAAACTTAAACGTTTAATCATCTAAAAGATTTAGGTGGTTTTAGCGTTGGGGTTCCACCTCTTCCCATACCGAACAGAGAAGTTAAGCCCAACAGCGCCGATGGTACTGCAGAAATGTGGGAGAGTAGGTCGCCGCCAACTTTTTCAAAGCCCGATTCTTAAGAGTCGGGCTTTTTTATTTTATCGATATTTGGCTTATTGATTATTATTTACAATCCCTTTTTTGTAATATTGTTAGATGAGTGTATTTAGGAGATATAGAAGCTGGGCCATTCGTAATGAAGCTCAAATATTTTTCCTTTTGCATCTTTTCTTTGCAGCTTCATTAACTTATTCCGAAGCATTTATTAGCATTGTTATAGGTTTATACTCTATTTTCTTTGTTTCAACAGTACGAAAGGATCAGTTTTCCTCATCAGATAAGGTGAAACCAATTCTCTTATTTTAATAGAATTCAATAGTGCTCTCTAGCTGTATATTTGGTATGTAATAGATGGTGAGATTTTTCTCCAAGTGGTTCTTTTAAAAAATCGCTGTATATCTTTTTTATTTCAGGATTTTCATGCGATTTCCGAATCACCATCCCTTCATCTTCTGCGTAAATAGCAGCTGTTCTTTTTGCCCTGATTTCAGGACTTGTGGGTATTGGTTGACCACCACCTCCTAAGCAACCGCTAGGACAGGCCATGATTTCAATGAAATGGTATTTCCCTTGATTTTCTTTTACATTTTCCATTAACTTTTTAGCATTAACTAAGCCATGTGCAATTGCACAATTAACAGTTATACCTTCTAAAAAATTCCATTCATCCAAAGTGCCTTCAATCTTTAAGGATGCTTTTCGTAGTCCATCAAAACCACGTACTGGAGTTATGTTTAGGTTTTCAAATGGAATTTCTTTTCCGGTAACTACTTCGTAAACTGTTCTTAAAGCAGCTTCCATAACACCACCTGTGGAACCGAATATGACTGCTGCTCCGGTTGATTCACCCATTAAACGATCATAATGTGTATCTTCCAATTTATGGAAGTCGATACCGGCTTGTTTGATCATTATGGCCAATTCGCGTGTTGTTAGTACATAGTCAACATCGCGATAGCCACTATCATGCATTTCAGGGCGATTGGCTTCATATTTTTTCGCAGTACAAGGCATGATAGAAACAGAAACAATTTCTTCAGGATCTATTTTTCTTGATTTAGCATAATAGGTTTTAACCAAAGCACCGAACATTTGTTGTGGCGATTTGCAAGTAGAAAGATGTTCTAACATATTTGGATAGATATGCTCAATATATTTAATCCATCCTGGCGAACAAGATGTTGCCATTGGAAGTTTTACACTTTCATCTTTGTCAACAAGTGCTTTTTTTAATCTTGTAAGTAATTCGTGCCCTTCTTCAATGATGGTTAAATCAGCTGTAAAGTCAGTATCTAAAACGGAATCAAATCCTAACTTTTTTAAAGAAGTTACCATTTTACCAGTTACCCTTTCGCCCGGTTCAAAACCTAATTCTTCGCCTAAACCAATTCTAACAGCAGGTGCCGTTTGGACAACAACATGCTTTCCTGGCTCTGAAATTGCTTGCCAAACTTCTTCGATATAATTTTTTTCAATAAGTGCACCTGTTGGACAATGATTAACACATTGGCCGCAATTTGTGCATACTACTTCACTCATTGATTTTTCAAAGAAAGTCGATATTTTCATTTGATCCCCTTTGTAAGCAACAGTAAGCGCGTTCACTCCTTGTAATTCAGCACAAGTTCTCACGCAACGCTGACAACGGATACATTTACTATCGTCTTTAATAATTGAAGGAGAAAACATATCAATCGAATAGTTTTTGTGGGGAACTAAATCGATTAAATCTTGCGAAATTATCTTGTATTCAGATGCAAGATTTTGCAATTCACAATTTCCATTTTTGTAACATTTGGTGCAATCGGCGTTGTGTTCGGAAAGTAGTAATTCAATAATGTGTTTTCTTGAATTACGTACCTGTAAGGTGTTTGTGAAAATTTCAATATTATCGTGAACAGGAGTTGCACAAGCTGCAGAAAGACGTTTTTGTCCGGCAATTTCAACCATACAAACTCTGCAATTTCCAGCAATGCATAAATCTTTGTGATGGCATAGCGTTGGTATGTTGATTCCAGCATTTTGTGCAGCCTCTAAGATGGTTGTTCCTTCTTCAACATTATAAACATAACCATTTATATTAATTGTTACTTTTTTCTTCATTTCGATTTAGTTTAGTTAGTAAATCATTTCTTCTCTGAAGTTCTCTACAATTGATGAAAATGAGTTGGCGACAGATTGTCCTAGCCCACATTTGGCTGTTATTTGCATTGTTTCAGTTAGTTTTAATAATTTTTCCAAGTAACTTGCCGGTTTATCGCCATGCTTTACTGCCTTGATGCCAATGAGCAGTTGTTGACAGCCAACACGACAAGGAGTGCATTGTCCGCATGATTCTTCATTGAAGAAATCAAGATAGTTGTCAAGCACATTGAACATTGATCGAGAACTATTGAATAACATCATTGATCCGCCTGTTGGTAGGGAGATTCCTGCTAGTTTTCCACGATATCCGATAGAGGTTTCATTGAATTTCTTCCGAGGAACCAAAAATCCGGAAGCTCCGCCAACCTGAACTGCTTTTATATCGCCATCGCCAAAATCTTCTACAAAATCTTGCAAGCTCATTCCTAATTCTAATTCATAAATTCCGGGCTTTGGCGTATCACCGGAAACTGAAAAAAGTTTGGTTCCCCTTGAAAATTGAACACCGAGATCGTAAAATTTCTTTGCTCCATATTTGAAAATAGTATATGTATGTGCCAACGTTTCTACATTATTAATAACTGTTGGAGCATCTCTGAAACCTGAAATAGTTGGAAAAGGAGGTTTATTTCTAGGTTCGCCTCTTCGTCCTTCCATCGACTCGAAAAGTGCAGTTTCTTCACCACAGATATAGGCTCCTGATCCCATGAAAATTGAAATGCTTAAATTGAAGTTTATTTCGTGACAATAGTATTCAAATTCTTTTATTGCAGCTTCTAAATCGGTTTGTAGAAATTTGTATTCCCCACGTAAATAAATGTAGGCTTTTCTCGCACCTATAATTTTAGCACAAACAGCCATTGCAGTTAATACTTTGAAAGGAACTTTCGATAAAATTTCACGGTCTTTGAATGTTCCTGGTTCGCCTTCGTCGGCATTACAAATAATGTATTTTTCATCAGATTTTGCTTCTGATGTTAATTTCCATTTTAAACCTGTTGGAAAACCGGCACCTCCACGTCCTTTTATTTCCGAGCTAATCAATTCGTTGATAAGGTCGGTGTTTGATTTCTTAAGTGTTTCCTTCAATATCTGCTCCCAATCATTTTCGTTTTTGAAAATAAAATCAGCTCGTTTTAGATTATATGTTTGTGTCATTATTGTCGATTTATCGTTTCATATAACTACTTAAAATATCTCTAACCTTTTCTGGTGTTAGTTCAGTAAATACATCATCGTTGATTAGCATTGCCGGTGCTTTATGGCACCACCCCAAACAATTTGTTTGAAGCAGTGTAAATTTGTTGTCGCTGGTGGTTTCGCCAATAGCAAGTTTTAGCATATCCTGAATGGCCAATAGAATTTGATTTTTACCGGACATTGAACATGTGATGGTTTTACAAACTCTGATTACATATTCACCACGTTTTTGGATGTTTAGAAACGAATAAAATGTTGCCGTACCAAATACCTCTGAAGCTGGAATATTTAATTCCTTCGCAATTTCAATCATGGAGTGTTCGCTTAGGTATTTTTCTTCTTTAACAACACCTTGAAGAATTGGTAATAGTTTTTCACGATTTCGACCAAATTTTTCTGCCAAATCAAAAACTAGTTCTCTTGTATTATTCATAGGAAGTTTATTAGGTCAGTTAAAATAAATAGGTTACAGCCTATGGGCTTAGTAGTTATGAAGTAGACTCAAGCAGAGTTGTCGGTTTTAGATACCGAACAGAACTAAATTTATTTTCCTAATATTCTTTTTTGTATCGATTAAAAGTTAAGCATTAAATTGATTCATTAACCATCATTAATTATGATATAGGTTATGTAATTTTATGTTATTGAGTATGTTATGGATCAATGTAAATATGTGTATATTTTTAGCTTAAGTGATTTTCAAACTTCGCATGCCCCGCTTTGTTATATTTTGTATGAATATTAATACCAATTTTTTGAATAAGGTAAGGTATACCTTTTACACGCCTGTTTACGATCATATTGTACGGTTGATGGATCATGCTCGTCGCACTTCAATCGAATTATTAAATATAAAAAGAACTGATAAGGTATTGATTGTTGGAGCAGGAACAGGCTTAGATTTAGAATATATACCACCGAAAACATCAGTAACAGCTATTGATTTAACACCATCGATGGTTGCTGCTATGAACAAAAAAGCTCCGAGGCTTGACTTAAATTTGAAGATATTGGTAATGGATGGTCATCAGCTTGATTTTCCGGATAATTCGTTTGATAAAGTAATATTGCACCTGATAATTGCAGTTATTCCTGATCCTATGCAAGCATTAAAAGAAGTAGAAAGAGTTTTGAAACCAGGTGGTGAAATTACGGTAATGGATAAATTCTTTATAGGGGAGAAACCTTCGTTTGTTAGAAGATTCTTAAATCCGCTTACAAATTTTTTCTTCAGTGATATTACCCGAAATTTTGAGAAGCTAATTGCTAATACCAATTTAAGAATTAGCTTACATGGCCCTGAATTTATTTATGGTATCTTTAGGATATATCAGGCCAAAAAAAATGGAACAATTGAGTGAACATATTGGATATTTAAATACCCCTTTAGGTATCATTAAAATCGAAGCAAATAAAGAAGCAATTATTGCCCTCAATTTTACAAGTTTAAATGATTTTGAATTAAAGCAGCTTCATCCTACCGATAACATATTAATCAAGGAAGCAAAGCAAGAGTTGGTGGCCTATTTTGATCGGAAGCTGTTTTCATTTCATGTTCCACTTGCCCCCAAAGGAACAGAATTTCAGAAAAGAGTTTGGAAAGAGTTAACAGAAATTTCCTATGGAGTAACTAATACTTATAAAGACATTTCGTTAAAGCTAGATTCTCCTCAATCTGTTCGCGCTGTAGGTACTGCCAATGGAGCCAACCCAATTCCAATTATTATTCCATGTCATCGAGTAATAGGTGCTGATGGTAGTATGGTTGGTTATTCTGGGGGGCTTTGGCGAAAACAATTTTTACTGGGATTAGAAGGTGCTAGATCATTAAAACTGTTTTAATTTTAGTATCAAATTAAGTGGAACATGATCAATCAGTTTAAGCAACAGTCGCCAACAGAAATAATTTTTGGACTAGGAGTTATTGAACAATTGCCCAATTTAATTGAGCAATTTGGAGATCGAATTTTATTAATTACCGGAAAGAAATCGATTAATCAGAATTTGTCATTACAAAGAGTGTTGGATGAATTTTCTAAGCGGTTTAAAGTAGTTACCGAGAAAATTACGAATGAACCTTCACCCGATCAAATCAACTTTATTGTTGAAATTCATAAAGCTTTTATGCCCAATTTAGTCATAGCTATTGGTGGCGGTAGTGTTCTTGATGCAGGTAAAGCGATTTCGGGAATGTTGATGGAGTCACACCCAATAGAAAATTACCTCGAAGGAGTAGGAACAATGCTTCCAACCGGAAAAAAAGTACCATTTATTGCAGTACCAACAACAGCCGGAACAGGAAGCGAGTGCACTAAAAATGCCGTAATTACAAAAATTGGAAAGAAAGGGTTTAAAAAATCGTTGCGCCACAATTGTTATCTGCCCAATATTGCGCTTGTTGATCCGGCTCTAACCATGAGTTGTAGTAATGTACAAACAGCTGCTTCAGGATTGGATGCAACGACCCAATTGTTAGAAGCTTTCTTGTCAACCAATAGTTCGCCGATGACAAATGCCCTTGCGTTGGATGGTTTAGGTCGAGTGTTATCAAATTTGGAAGAGGCTGTTGAAAAGAATACCATCAATTCAAAAATAGAAGTAAGTTATGCTTCAATGATTTCAGGGCTGTGCATTGCAAATGCCGGACTGGGTTTAGTGCATGGGTTTGCACAACCTTTGGGAAGTATTGCTGCTATTCCACACGGAATTGTTTGTGCCAATTTAATTGGAATTGTAAATAAGCTAACTGTTCATAAACTAAAAGATGCGAACAATTTTGAAACTCTCGAAAGATATAAGCAAGTTGCAAATCTAATCTTTCCGGAAGTGAACGATTCAGATAAAATTGAATTGTTGATTAATAAATTACTTGAATTACCGAAGAAGTTTAAGTTGCCTAGTTTTATTGAGTTTGGACTTGATCCAAAGGACTTTGATTTATTGATAGGATTAACATCACATAAGAATCATCCGATTGAATTTACGAACAATGAGCTAAAGGAAATATTGTCTTTTGCTTTGTAAAGCTTATTGAATTTAATCAATGAAATAAATAGTACAATTGCTCAAAAAAATAAAAACATTTTCTTTCTTTTATATAATATTTGTAATAAAGAAAAATCTGTCTCATGAAAAAGATATTATATTTTTTGTTTCTTGTTTTGTTAGTTGCATGTACTGACGATGAACCTAATCCAATTCCTGACCAGTTGGCTGAACTCAAAGATAACATTCCTGAAAACTGGACTGTTACAGTTCGAGCAGATCAATATCCATCAGGAACTACAACAATTTTAACAGAAGAACCGAACTACGTTGCTCTATTTGTGAATAAAGTTGAAGTATTTAGTGATTCCGTTTGTGATGGTTATCTTAATCCGACTTTTATTTTGAATTTTTATCCAATTGCCGATAAACAGGCAGTAATAGATTCTATCGATGCAATCTATTTTTACAATCCATGTTTGCCTGAAGTTTATGGCGAAACTGATGAGTTTATTGCAGTTACAACAAAATGCTTTAAGAATCATGGATGTACCTCAAGCGAAAGTGTAAATGCCTTAGCTCCATTAAATACAGCACTTCGTAAATATTTTGAAGACCTTCAGAATTAGTTTACAATTTTATATAAATCGGGATTTAGTTACAGTTTAAAGCAAAAAAAAGGATAGAAATAAATCTATCCTCTTTAACCTAACTAATCTAACTAAACCTAACTAAACCTAACTATGAAAAACTATTTGTAATAACCAGAAAGGGTTTCTGATTGATTTCCATTACAAATATATGCTGTAGAACACTAATAGGTGTTAATTGAACATTAATTGTTATGTGAAAAATTAAAATAAAATGCAAGGCGCTGAAAATCAGATAATAGTAATTTGTGTTTTTTGTGATAATTGTTCAATTTAATGAAAAATGTGTTTCTTAGCATAAAAAACAACAATTGTCAGTTTTATTTATTAAAACTTTTATTAGACAAAAATGGAAAATAAAAGAAAAAGCGGTGTTTTACTACATATTTCCTCCTTACCATCGAACTATGGTATTGGTGACTTTGGAAAAAATGCAAGAAAGTTTGTTGATATACTAAAGCAAGTAGGATGTGAAATGTGGCAAATATTGCCTCTAGGGCCTTTAGGTCCAGGGAATTCACCTTATCAGGCTTACTCGGCATATGCAATCGATCCTATTTATATTTCAATCGACGAATTAGTTAATTGGAAGCTGCTATCAAAAACAATATTAGCTGATAAACCAATATTTGAATCCAAAAAAGTAGATTTTAGCAAGGTTCGTTTGTGGAAAGAGGCAATTTTGGAGCAATCATTTTCACAGTTCAAAAGTTCGGCCGATGAAAACTTTAAAATTGAATTTCAAAATTTTAAAAACGAACACTCTTGGTGGTTAAATGATTATGTACTTTATTCTTTCTTGAAATCAGAAAACAAAGGAGAATGCTGGAATAAATGGTGTCAAGACCAAAAAAGTAGATCTACTGAACTCATTCAAAAGCTCCAACAAGAAAATGTTGATCAGCTAGAGTTCTTGTTTTTTAAGCAGTTTATTGCATTTAGGCAATGGTTTCAATTAAAAGCTTATGCCAATGATTGCCAAGTTGATATATTTGGCGACATGCCTTTGTATGTTTCCCTTGATAGTTCTGATGTTTGGGGGAATCAAGATATTTTTCAATTAGATATCGATGGCAAGCCAACTCAAGTTGGAGGGGTGCCACCTGATTATTTTAGCGCCGACGGGCAATTATGGGGAAATCCTTTATTCAATTGGGAGGTGTTGCAGAAAACCGATTATCAATGGTGGATTGCGCGTATTTATTTTAGTTTGCATCTTTTTAATTGGGTTCGTATCGATCATTTTAGAGGTTTAGAGGCATATTGGGCAATTCCTGCAGATTCTGAAACCGCAAAAAATGGGCATTGGGAAAAGGCTCATGGCGAGCAACTTTTGTCAATTCTTAATTCTCGATTTGATCAGTTGCCAATTGTTGCTGAGGACTTGGGAACCATTACACCTGAAGTTGAGCATTTGCGCGATTGCTTTAATTTACCCGGAATGAAAATTTTACAATTTGCATTCGATGGTGATGCAAATAATAGTTATTTACCTCACAATCATATACCAAATTCACTGGTTTATACAGGCACTCATGATAACAATACCCTAATTGGATGGTGGGATAACGCTACAAGTTCTGAAAAGAAGGAAATTCGGAAATATGCAAACATTCATCATAGTAATATTGCACAACGAATGCTTAAATTAGCATGGTCTTCGGTTGCTAATATTGCAATTGCACCTTTGCAAGATTTTCTTTTAATGGATGAAAATGCAAGGATGAACATTCCTGGAGTTGCAGATGGAAACTGGAGTTGGAGGTTTACTTGGAAAGAAGTAAGAAAACAACATACGAATTTTATTAAAGAATTAAATACCATTTACAATCGATAGTTATGGGGGCAATTTACACTGTAGGCGAAACAACTTATGATATTATTTTTCGGGATCAACAACCTGCCGGAGCAGTGGTGGGAGGAAGTATTTTAAATAGTTCAGTTACCTTAGGACGATTGAATTTACCTGTAAAGTTCATTTCTCGAATTGGTAACGATCAAGTTGGTGATATTTCTGTTGATTTTTTAAAAAACAATGGTGTTGATTGTTCCAAAATTGTGAGGTTCGATGGTAACTCCAGATTGGCCTTAGCTTTTCTTGATGAAGAAATGAATGCTTCTTATACCTTTTACAAGGCATCAAAAGTTCCGGAACTACATTATCCTTCGCTCATTGATGGAGATTTCTTTGTATTTGGCTCAACACATGCTTTACGTGAGGAAGGACGCAATGAATTGTTGCTTCATTTAAATCAATCCTACGATAAAAATGTGCTTACTTTTTACGATCCTAATATTCGTGAATTTGGGCCATTAGAACTGATCGACATCCGGAAAAAATTTGAAGAGAATCTGTACTTCACGAAAGTATTAAAAGGTTCCAATCAAGATTTTTTACGCTTGTATGAAACCAGCAATGCGGAAGAAATATATAATAAAATTGAAAAATTTGGCGTGGAAGTTTTGATTGTGACTTCAGGTAGTAAGGAAGTACAATTGGTTACTAGAAACTTTTCGCAGCAGTTTCCGGTTAAACAACTAAAATTAGTGAGTACAATAGGTGCAGGCGATAATTTTAATGCCGGATTGGTATATGGGATGTATACCTTGGGAATTGATAAAAACAGTATTCGCGAAATTTCTACCGATCAGTGGAATCAAATTATTGAGTATGCCATTCAATGCTCTGCTTTCGTTTGCGAATCGGAATTAAATTATATTTCAAGCGATTTTGCCGAGAAAGTTCTTAGCGAACAGTTTGTATAAATTCTAACAATAAGTTGGTGAATTCATCCGGTTTTTCAGCATGTAAAAAATGAGTGGCATCTTCCATTGTGTTGATTATTATTTCCGGATACATTTCTTTTACAATATTTAATTTGTCGTCGGGACAATAGCCTGAAAGTCCGCCCCGGATTAATTGAACCGGATAAGTGAGAATCGGAATTCGATCTTCGTATTCGCGATAATCAACTCCCGATATAATTTCATCTAAATTTTCTCGTAAGGCAACTACATTGATTTTCCATTCAAAGCTTTGATCACTCGATTTTCTGATATTTTTTAAAATGAATTTTCGAATATGAAGCTCCGGAATATCTTTCATTAATTCTTTTTCAACTTCTTTCCGACTTTTGGCGCGTTTAATATCTAAATGATATAAAGTGTCAAGGATTTTCTTATGAAAATCATATTGAATGGCTGAAGCAGGTTTTTCAAGATAATTTAGAGGAATTATGTCTGCAATAGTTAATGAAAGTATTTTTTCGGGATAATCGGCAGCAAAACCTATTGCAACTTTACCGCCCATGCTATGACCCACAATATGTGCTTTTTCGATCCCTAAATCGTTCAGCAACCATGCTAAATCAGTAATCATATCTTCATAGGAATGCTCGGGAGTGTGTGGTGAATTTCCATGATTTCGATGATCTAGAGTAATAATTTGTAAATCATGTTTAGCTAACTTACGAGCAATGGTCATCCAATTATCTGAAGAACCATAAAGTCCGTGCAATATTATAACCGGAATACCGGTTCCTTCTGAACGATAAAACAAATTCATAAACAAAGCTTCTTGTTGATTATGCAAAAGTAATGATGACAGGCAAAAAATAAAGGCTCAGAGCAGAATGAATTCAAGATTTAACTTAAAATCCAATGGATTGCTGCTTCGTAACTTGAAAATGGCCTTGAAGAATATCCCTGATCCAATTCTTGAACTAAGATTGGTGTGACTATATTTTTCGAAGATTCGGAGAGAATTGCTATTTTTTTATTTCCAAATAACTCTAAGTTTTTTTGGTAGTATTTTGCAATTTTAGGACTTTCTAAAGGGTGTATATTTATATTCGAATTTCTGTAATCAAGCAGAAACCCACTAACGTTGTATGGGATTAGGTTTAATAATTTCGCTTCATCCCATGTGTTAAAAATATCTTCTAAACTTATATCTCCGAAATAGATTTTGGTTACAATTTTGGTTGTAATATCATATTCAATCTTATATTTCATATTACTATTTATATATGAATTAATGAATTCAAGATATTCTTATACAATTATACGATATAAATTTTAATCATGCGAGTTGTTCTTTAAGTAATATTTTTTTATAGCAAAGTCAATATTTCTTAAAGATTAGTAAGAATAAGTAAGGTATAATTATTTAAAGTGAATACCTTTGTTATGGTTTATGGAAATTCATGTTAACATCAAAAATTTATTGCATGAATTCAGAAAAAAGATTTACAAAAGGAGAAGAGTTGGCCAATGCAATTTCGCATGGCGTTGGTTTGTTTCTAGCAATTTCCGCAACGGCTGTGATTGTTCTATTTGCTTCATTAACAGGCAATCCTTGGCTAATAACTAGTACTGCTATTTTTGGCGCCACCTTAATTTTACTCTATTTTTCGTCGACAATGAATCATTCGCTTTCCCACGGAAAGGCAAAAGATTTTTTTCATAATTTCGACCAAATTGCAATCTATTTGCTTATTGCAGGTACTTATACTCCTATTGCATTATCTGTGATCAGAGATAATTGGGGATGGACCATGTTTGGTATCGAATGGGGATTGGCCATTGCAGGCGTTTTGGTAAAAGCCTTTATCCCAAATAAGTTTGAACGTGGGGTAAATTTATTTGTAATTATCTCATACGTGATAATGGGTTGGTTGCTTTTGTTGTTTTTGAATCCCTTAATTGCTAATCTTTCAACTTTAAGCTTGATTTTGGTTTTTGCCGGTGGCTTATTTTATTCTTTGGGCATCATCTTTTTCAAACTAGAAAAAATAAAGTATTCGCATTTAATTTGGCACTTAATGGTGATCGGAGGTAGTGTATGTCACTGGATGGCATTATTTGTTCATGTACTAAAGTAAAGGTAAATTAATCGTCTAAATTGTAACTTTGCGATTCAATAATTGAATTGAGAAGTTCCTCGGTTTGTGCAGCATTTTCACCTAACAAATAGGCAATTTCCTGAACTGTTTTCAGGTTTTTACGATTTACTTGTTTGGCGCGCTCAACAATTTCGGCACGTTCCAACATTGGAGCTGAAATATCTCGTATTATGGCACCGGCAATTTTATTTCTTTGGATCGTCATTACCGAAACCGATAATAGTTTATGTTGAAACTTTATATCACGCTCTAAACGGCTTTCCCCCGAATCTAAAATAGAGCGGAACATTTGACAAATTAGTTCAGGTGCCAGCATGGTTAAGTCCGCGCCTCTAAGTCCGGGAATCGTTTCGAATAATTCTTCGTTTTCTTCACCTATCAATCGAGCAAAACCTAAATTCGATTCAATAATTTTTAATTTCTGATCAACAATTACAATTCCTGCCCTAATTTTTTGAAGCAAAGTAGATGAAATAAGCTTATCTTCTTCAGCTCGTTGAAGTTGAAGTTGTACTTTTTTACGTTCGGTAATATCAATAATCGAAGAAACGATTCCAGTAATTTCATTGTCCGATATTCGCATGGCAGCTTTGTTGATGATCACATCTCGTGTATCGCCGTCAGCATACTTCATCGTTGCTTCATAGAATTTATCAATCCCGGTTTGAAGAATTTCCGAGTCTTTTCTACGCAATACTTCAGCTCTTTCAAATGGCAACAAATCATCCAAGGTTTTACCAATGATTTCATCTTTCGATTTACCAATAATTCGCGAAAACGACTTATTACAAGTTTTTATGGAGCCATCAATTTTACGACAGAATATTGGTATTGGAAGCGTATCAACCATTTTGGCATACAGATCATCCGATTCAGGTATATCTTCAAATATTTTGATTGCCATTACGTTCTGTTTTTGGAATTAAAGAATGCATCAATTTTAGATCGTATTTTTACTCTTCGTTAAAATACATAATTCTCTTGTAATATTGAATGCAATTAAAAATTAATGATCGGCTGTCTAATAAACTGAAATTATTCTGCAAATGCATTGCACCAATATTTTGTGCAATATGGCACTGAATGATTACGGAACTGGCTTATTCATAATGGTTTTAAATTTATAGCCGAAGCTTATAAAAAGGGGGTAGTATATTCCTTGGCATGTCGATATTTGCCATATTTGCACAATTGATTTAATGTGCAAAAAAGTAAGAAAATTGCACATTCAATAATTAAAATAAGAACAGGAATTCATAAAAATCCTGCAAGGGGAATGAGATTAAGTAAAATTGCAAAATTAGTTGAAGCCAGGGTAGTAAGTGGCGAAATCGATAATGTTGAAATTGAAAGAGGTTTTAGCTCCGATTTAATGAGTGATGTGCTCACTTTAGATACAAACAACATGTTGCTTATTACGGGAATGACAAATTTGCAAGCCATCAGAACAGCTGATATGGCCGATGTGAATTGTATTTTATTTGTGCGCAATAAGCGAGCAACTCCCGAAATGATTGAGTTGGCCAATGAACTGGGAATCATTATGCTTGAATCTCCTTTGTCTATGTTTCGTATCAGTGGAATGTTGTATTGCGATGGTTTAAATCCTGTTTATTAAGATGATAGAGCAACGTTACGATATAGACGGAGGAAATTTCACCAAAGCAGGATTTGCTTCTAGTCAGGTGAAAAAAACCTTGAAACAGCTTGGGGTCAATCAACGATTAATAAAACAGATTGTTGTGGCACTTTACGAAGCTGAAGTAAATATTGTAGCACATGCCAATTCAGGGAAAATCACAATTTCAATTGATACCGAAAAAGTCACCATGTTATTAGAGGATGAAGGTCCTGGAATTTCCGATATCGACAAAGCAATGCAAGAGGGATTTTCGACTGCATCGCAGCAGGTACGCGAAATGGGCTTTGGAGCTGGTATGGGTTTGCCTAATATCAAAAAGAATTCCGACGAAATGGAGGTGCATACCGAAGTTGGAGTAGGTACAAAACTTAAAATTGTTAAGTATTTGAATAATGAATAGTAGCGAAAAATTTCATCATGCTTTGTATGTCGATCACGAAAAATGTATACGATGTACACACTGTGTAAAAGAATGTCCAACTGAGGCCATTCGCATAGTGAATAGTAAGATGGAGATTCGCGAAGAACGTTGCATCGATTGTGGTGAATGTATGCGGGTTTGTCCGCAACATGCTATCGATATAGAACATGATGATTTAGAGCAAATAAAAAACTACAAATATAAAGTTGCTCTTTTTCCTGCCGTATTCTTAGGGCAGTTTCCCGATCGAATTACCGAGGATCAGGTTTATGCATCCTTAATTCAGCTTGGTTTTACACATGCTTTAGAGGTTGAACAACCCATCGGAGTATTGCAAAACATTATGAAGAAAGAACTCAAGAAGAATAAATCTGGAGTTCCATTAATTTCTTCCTTTTGTCCGGCTGTTGCCCGTTTAATTCAAATCAAATATCCATCCTTAACCGATCAAATTCTTCCAATGAAGGCTCCGCACGACTTGGTTGCAAGTTATGCCATTGAGCAATTCAAAAAACAAGGAATTGAGCGTGAAGAAATTGGTTTATTTTATGTGACTCCTTGTGTTGCTAAAATATCGGCGGTAAAAACACCTGTGATCGAAGAATCGTCGCTAATTGATGGAGTCATCAATTCAAAAGATATATACAATAAAGTAATGCACATTGCCGATGATGTGGAACCTCTGAAGAATAAAGCCTTTCGTAATCAGTTGACCAAAGAAGGTGTTCAGTGGAGTTTAACACATGGCGAATGTTGGTGGTTAAAAAAGAAAACCATTGCGGTTGATGGAATTCACAATGTGATTAAGTTTTTAGAACGACTTGAAAATGAAGAAGTTTTTGATGTCGATTTTTTGGAACTTAGAGCTTGTGATCGGAGTTGTTCTGCAGGAGTTTTAATGACTCAAAATCGATTTTTAACGGTTGAACGATTAAAGAAAAGAGCCAAGAAATATCCTTCGGCTGAAAAAATAATGATGACCAAAGGAAGTGGAGAGTTTGAAAGTCTCGAAGCTGAAGTAGTTGCCAAACCTGTTCAGCCACGTCCATTGTTGCGTTTTGGCGACGATATGGCCCGTGCAATGGCACGCATGAATCGTGCACGAAGTATCATGTGTCATTTGCCTGGTATCGATTGTGGCGCTTGTGGTGCTCCAACTTGTATGGCTTTGGCAGAAGATATGGTAAATGGCCGGGCACGCATGTCCGATTGCATTTTTATTCAGCAATTGTGGCAAAAGGACAATAAAATTGATCCCAAAAGGGCTTTTGAAAGAATGGAAAAAAAATGGGGAGAAGGAAGATTTGATCCCGATTGTACAAAAATAGGTGCTAAAAATGAAGGTTACTGATATAGTTGAAAAATTAGGTTTAAGCGTTTATTGCGATAAAGGTTTAGACAATGAAATTACAGGTGGTTATGTTTCAGACCTGTTGAGTGATGTGATGGGAAATGCACAGGAAGGACAGATTTGGATCACCTTGCAGAACCATATGAATGTTTTAGCAATTTGTTCTTTGAAAGATTTGTCAGCAGTGATGCTTGTAAAAGGCATAAAACCTGCCGATGAATTATTGAAAAAAGCAGAAGAAGAGGGAATTCCGGTAATTGGAACCAGAGAACAAACCTTCGAAGTTGCAGGAAAAGTTTATCAATTAATTGGTAGCTGAACTTAATTAAATGATCTAATTCTGGTGAAAACATACTTGGCCGATTTGCATATTCATACTGTTCTTTCTCCTTGCGGAAGCTTGGAGATGAGTCCAAAAACGATTGTGAATGCAGCTTTAAAAGCTAAGTTAGACATCATCGCTATTACCGATCACAACAGTACGAAACAAGCTCCGATCATTAAACAATTTGCTGAAACAAAAAAGCTATTTGTGCTAATGGGAGCCGAAGTTTGTACCAAAGAAGAAGTGCATTGTTTGGCTCTTTTTGAAACAGAGGAACAACGCCTCGATTTTCAGCAATATTTGGACGTCAATTTGATGAAAGTCAAAAATGATCCTAATAAGTTTGGTTATCAAGTGGTGGTGGATGCCGATGAATTAATTCAAGAGGAGGAAGAAAACTTACTGATTTTTGCAATCGACCAAAACATTCACGAAGTAGAACAGAAAGTTCATGCTTTAAATGGAATTTTTATTCCGGCCCATATCGATCGACCAATGAATGGACTTTTTTCTCATTTGGCCTTTGTTCCTGAAAAATTGCAATGCGATGCCTTTGGGCTTTCTGCAAATGGAAATTATAGCGAATGGTTGAAAAAAATTCCTTCTGAAAAGGTATTGTTGCGAAATTCTGATGCTCATTGTCCTGAGCAAATCGGAAGCTCAGTAAATCGTTTCGAAATGGAAAGCATTTCATTTGAGGAACTAAAAATGGCTCTGCAAGGTATAAACGGTAGAAAAGTTAAGGTTGAATAATGCTTGAGTTATCTTTACATATATTAGATATTATTGAAAACTCGGTGAGAGCCAAAGCCTCATTAATTCAGCTGGATATCGAAGAAAACAATAAAACCGACGAATATCGGATTACCATTACCGACAATGGATGTGGTATGAATCAAGAGATGCTCGATCAAGTTTTAGATCCTTTTTTCACAACTAGAACAACACGAAAAGTGGGCTTGGGATTATCGCTGTTTAAGCAAAATGCAGAATTAACCGGAGGTCGGTTTCATATTGAATCAAAAGAGGGAGAAGGAAGCAAAACAGAAGCTGTTTTTATTAAATCGAGTATCGATCGTCAACCATTGGGAGACATCGCAGGTTCGTTAACTTTATTGATTGGGACAAACCCAAACATACGTTTTGTTTACAATCATAAAACAGCCATTTCGATATTTGAATTCGATACCAATGAAGTAAAAGAGGAGTTAGAGGGGATTCCCATTAACGACCCTGATATATTAAAAGCTTTAAAAGAGCTTATTGTTGAAAACTTAAAGATGATTGAAATCAGCACTTAATGCTTTAAAATCAATTATTTTTATTCGTAAACACCAACGAAAATAAATAAATCAAATAAAACCAGTACTTAATTAGCATGAAAGTAAAATCATTGGCAGATTTAAAGAAAATCAAAGCCGAAGTTGAGGAAAAGATCAAACTGCGAGAACGAAGCGAGGCTCCTGAAAAATTAGTTCAGGTAAAGGTCGCAATGGCAACTTGTGGAATTGCAGCAGGTGCTAAGGAAACGATGAATTACATAGTGAATGAATTAGATTTCCGTGGGATCGATGCAGTAGTTACCCAAACGGGTTGTATGGGCTATTGCTATGCTGAGCCAACAATCGAAGTAATATTGCCAGGTAAAAAACCCGTAGTTTATGGTTTCGTAACTACAGGCAAAGCAAAAGAGATAATCGATGAATACATTGTGAAAGGCGAGTTGGTTGACGGAATAATTCCGGTGAACTACAACACCATCGACGATTAGTTAAAACCTTTAAAAACCATTTTATGTCAGAGTCAAAAATGCACATTCTGGTTTGTGGAGGTACAGGCTGTCGTGCTTCACAAGCTGAACAAATCAAAATCAATTTAGAAGAAGAACTAAAAGGTATCAAGTTAAACGATGAAGTAAAAGTTGTGGCTACCGGATGCTTTGGTTTCTGTGAAAAAGGACCTGTTTTAAAAGTGCTTCCAGATAATACTTTTTACACCGAAGTAAAACCATCGGATGTAAAAGAGATCATTTCAGAGCACATTGTAAAAGGTCGTCCTTTGCAACGTTTGCTTTATAAAAATCCAAAGAACAATTATGCTGTTTCGAATACCGCAAATATCGACTTTTATAAAAAGCAAGTCCGTATTGCATTGCGAAATTGTGGATTCATCGATCCTGAAAATATCGAGGAGTACATTGCTCGTGATGGTTACACAGCCTTAGGAACTTGTTTAACTGAAAATTCCCCTTCTGAAGTTATCGAAATCATTAAAGGTTCAGGACTTCGTGGTCGCGGTGGCGGCGGTTTCCCTACCGGATTAAAATGGGAGATTACCAGTAAAGTTGAAAACGATCAAAAGTATGTGGTTTGTAATGCCGATGAAGGCGATCCCGGTGCATTTATGGATCGATCGATTTTAGAAGGCGATCCACATAGTGTAATCGAAGCTATGGCTATTTGTGGTTACTGTATTGGAGCCGACAAAGGATTGGTTTATATTCGTGCAGAATATCCATTGGCAATTAGTCGATTGAAAATTGCTTTGGATCAAGCTCGTGATTATGGACTTTTAGGAGAAGGCATTTTAGGAGAGGATTTCAATTTCGAAATTGAAATTCGCTATGGTGCAGGTGCCTTTGTTTGTGGTGAAGAAACTGCCTTAATTCACTCGATGGAAGGTCATCGTGGTGAGCCAACATTTAAACCGCCATTCCCATCGGTTTCAGGGTACTTGGGAAAACCAACCAACGTGAACAACGTGGAAACTTTTGCCAATATTCCTGTAATTATCAATAAAGGAGCTGATTGGTTTACCAAAATTGGTACCGAAAAATCTCGCGGAACAAAAGTATTTGCATTGGCCGGAAAGGTGAATAACGTAGGCCTGATTGAGGTGCCTATGGGGATTACTTTACGCGAAGTGATTTTCGATATTGGCGGAGGTATTAAAGATGGCAAGAAATTTAAAGCTGTTCAAACCGGTGGGCCATCGGGTGGTTGCTTAACCGAGAAAGATTTAGATACACCAATTGATTACGACAACCTTATTGCGGCTGGATCGATGATGGGATCGGGTGGAATGATCGTTATGGATGAAGACGATTGTATGGTTTCAATCTCGAAATTCTATTTGGAATTCACCTTAGACGAATCGTGTGGAAAATGTACGCCTTGTCGTGTTGGTAACAAACGATTGTACGAAATTTTAGATAAAATCACTACAGGAAAAGGAACTCCTGAAGATTTAGATCGTTTGAAAATGCTTAGTAATGTAATTAAAGATACTTCGCTATGTGGTTTAGGACAAACATCTCCAAATCCAATTCTTTCAACGCTTGAGAATTTCTACGAAGAATATGAAGCACACGTAAAAGTGGGTAAATGTCCGGCCGGACAATGTAAAGATTTGCTTCAATACAATATCATCGAAGAGTCGTGTACTGGATGTACTTTGTGTTTCCGTAATTGCCCGGTAGGCGCGATTTCAGGAGAACGAAAAGCACCACATTATATCAGTCAGGAATTGTGTATAAAATGTGGCGTGTGTTTCGATAAGTGTAAATTCAAAGCCATCGAAATTGTCTAACGGATTCAAATTGAAAAAATGGATACAATTAAACTAAAAATAGATAATAAAGAAGTTGAAGTTGCAAAAGGAACGACTATTCTGGATGCAGCGAAAACGATTGGCGTGCATATTCCAACTTTATGTCACATGAATTTGCACGACATGAACATTGAAAATAAACCGGGTGGCTGTCGTGTATGCGTGGTGGAGGTAGATGGTAGAAGAAACCTTGCTCCATCGTGTGTAACCGAGGCGACCGACGGAATGAACATCAATACCCACAGTATGCGCGTGATTAATGCACGTCGTACGGTGACTGAATTAATTATTTCGGATCACCCATTCGAATGTTTAACTTGTGCAAAAGCTGGGGAATGTGAGCTACAAGATTTGGCACACGATATGGGGATTCGCGAAGTGCATTACGAAGGCGAAAAATCGACCTACCGTGAAGATACTTCTCCGGCAATTATCCGCGATATGGATAAATGTATCATGTGTCGTCGTTGCGAAACCATGTGTAACGAAGTACAAACAGTTGGGGTACTATCGGCAATCAATCGTGGATTCGATGCTGTAGTTGCGCCGGCTTTTGAGGAGAATTTAGACCATTCAACTTGTACTTATTGCGGACAGTGTGTGGCAGTTTGCCCAACGGGAGCTTTAACTGAAGTGAATCACACGCCTGCTGTAATTCGTGCTTTGTCTGATCCCGGAAAAACGGTGATTGTACAAACTGCACCAGCAGTACGCGCAGCCTTAGGCGAAGAGTTCGGAATGGAACCGGGAAATTTGGTTACCGGAAAAATGGCAGCGGCCTTACGTCGTTTAGGATTTAATTTTGTGTTTGATACCGACTTTGCGGCCGACCTTACCATTATGGAAGAAGGTACCGAGTTATTGGATCGTTTGAACCGTCATTTAAGTGGCGACAAAACCGTGAAACTTCCTATATTAACATCTTGTTGCCCGGCTTGGGTGAAGTTCTTCGAACATCAATTTCCTGAATTAATGGACATCCCATCAACTGCCAAATCTCCACAACAAATGTTTGGAGCAATCGCAAAATCATATTTTGCTGAGAAGCAAAAAGTGAAGCGCGAAGATTTAGTAGTGGTTTCGGTGATGCCATGTTTGGCTAAAAAATATGAATGCGATCGCGATGAATTTGCTGTTGATGGAAATCCGGATGTAGATTATGCAATTACCACGCGTGAATTGGCCGGATTAATTAAATTAGCCAACATCGATTTCAAAGCCTTACCTGATGAAGATTTTGATAATCCACTTGGTGAATCAACCGGAGCAGGTGTTATCTTCGGAGCTACTGGTGGGGTAATTGAAGCAGCTGTTCGTACAGCTTATGAAATACAAACCAAAAAGAGTTTGGAACGATTAGATTTCGACGAATTACGCGGTATGGAAGGGGTTCGTGAAGCAACCATTGATTTTGATGGCATACCAATAAAAATTGGGATTGCGCATGGCTTGGGAAATGCCCGCAAATTGTTGGAAGATATACAAAGTGGTAAATCACATTTCCATGCAATTGAAATCATGTCTTGCCCCGGTGGATGTATTGGTGGGGGCGGTCAGCCTTATCACCATAGCGATTCGAGTATCCTAAAGAAACGCGCGGCAGCTATTTATCGCGAGGATAAGAATAAAACCTTGCGTAAATCGCACGAGAATCCATACATCTTGAAATTGTATGAAGAATTTTTGGGAACACCAATGAGTGAAAAAGCGCATCATTTACTGCATACGCACTATTTTGATCGTAGTAAGAAATTTGAACAGGAAGATTAATTGTAAAACGTTTCGATTATGCCAAAAGTAAAATTAACAGAATACGCTACGAACCTGATCAAGGAAGTTTGTGCCAGTTTCGGAAATAAAGAAGGAGAACTGATCAACGTTTTACACCAGGTTCAGCATAAATTCGGCTATCTACCTGCCGAAGTACAAGAATTAATAGGAAAAGAATTAAATGTTTCTTCTGCCAAAGTGTATGGCGTGGTAACTTTTTATTCATTCTTTACCATGTTACCAAAGGGCGAAAACCCAATTTCAGTATGTATGGGTACTGCGTGTTATGTACGCGGAGCCGAACAAGTATTGGATGAATTTAAACGACAGTTGAAAATTGATGCTGGTGAAACAACTGCCGATGGTAAATTCTCAATCAGCGCTTTGCGTTGTGTTGGTGCATGTGGATTGGCTCCGGTAGTTATGGTGGGCGAAAAGGTTCATGGCCGAGTAGCACCAAGCGATGTAAAGAAGATCATTGCCGAATACCGCAAAGAGGTGGTTTGTCAGGGATAACAAATACTAAATTATATAAAAGGCTGGACATTAGGTTCAGCCTTTTTATTTGGAGGTTAAGGCAAACACTAATTCAACTTCCGCTAAATCCAGAATTCCATCCAATGGTTCAAGATCGGATATTGAGACTTAATGGTAAAGAGCTTAAAATATAAAGGAAGAATATAAAATTGATAAAGAATACAAATGGTTGACTTTTATTCTATTTTGAATAGTGGATTTTTTGTGTTTTTATAGAGTTCTGGAATATCTGGAATTTGGTTTCCATCGAGATCGATAAATGATTTCAAATAATTGTATACAACAAACCATTCTTTAGTTTCTTGCATCCCTTTTTGATCTGGCTTAATATCTATTAACGATGCCTCTGCTGTGGTTAAATTGCCTTGTTTATCTTTTGGGTGAACTTTTACCAAACCCATACTCATTTTTGTTAGTTTTTCTATAAAGCCAATCATGTATACATTGGCTGCAACACTAATTAGTTGAGTGTCTTTTTTTGAAAAGTTAATGCTTTTAAAACCTTTTTGATGATTGCCAATTCGGATGTCCGAAATCTTTTTGAAGATTCGTTTGTTCGGATTATAATCAATTTCTAAGCCTGAGAAATATAAATAGTAGTTAGGATGTTTGGGCACAACAGCTAAAATAAGTTCAAGCACTCTTTTAAATTCATATCCTGTTGTATAAAATTTACCAATTGGAGAACCGGGAATCGAATCAAGACCTCTTCCTAAAGGTATAATGTTGAAGATATCTGAAATATTTTGCTTACCATATTCACCTTGCTTGATATTGTTTCGAATTACTCCTGAAGCAACCAAGGCAACATCTAATCCTTCCGGATCGACTTTGTATACAGTATGATAAATCGCATCGGCAACAAACGGACCCAGATTGCTTTCAGCGGGATTTTGCTCATGCTTTGTCAGATCGAAATTTGTTTCAAAGATCGTTTCGTTAAAAGGAATGTTGAATTGATCAAGCAAGTCTTTTTGTACAATTTCTACTTGCTGATTGATTTTCTTTTGAATGGATTGATCTGCTTCAATTTGATCATTCATCGGAATTAAAGTGTACTGGAAAACAGGTTCACCACTTACGCCAAAAAACACTTCTATTTTACCAACTTTCTGTCCGTATTCTCCTGTTTGAACCACCATTGTATTTCCTGCCTGCAAAGGAGTAGTCAATTCTGAATGAGAGTGCCCGCTGATAATTAAATCGATATCATTGATCGCTTTTCCAATTTTATAATCTTCGCCGCGCCATTCCCCTTTTTTTGATTTTAAAACTCCTGTATGCGAAAGTGCAATTACGAGGTCGGCGCCTTGCTTTCTTAAATACTTGGCTGTTTTTCGGGCTGATTTTACAACATTTTCAAATTCTAATTGATAAATAGAAGGAATCGATTCTTGTGCATCAACGCCCATTAAACTGAAGATGCCAATTGTTTTACCATTCTTTTCGATAAGGTCGAAGGGTAGAATCGTTTTATTGTCGTAAAACTTATTGAATTCAATGATTGCTTCACTTTCGTTTTTAATCTTATTGCTTAGCAACAGTTGAGGTATGTCTCCTATTTCCTGATTGTTTTTAATAATGGCGGTAAGTTTTTCTAAACCGTAATCGAATTCATGATTTCCAATTGCTACATAATCATAGCCTATCTCGTGCATCAAGTTTAACTGAAAACCATATTTGGGTTCAATGGTATGGAACAAAGTTCCCATTAGAAAATCACCGGCATCTAGTACCAATAATTTGTCCTCATTTTTAAGCTTTTCTTGCTTTATAAAACCAGCTATTCTAGCAAAACCACCTAAGGTGGGATCGTCATCTTTTAAAAAAGGAGTATACTCTGCTTCGGGAGAAAACCCATTTAAATGCGAATGTATATCGTTGGTATGAATTAAAACCAAGTCTTGTGCACTAACGTGGATAAATAATATGGAAAGAAGCGTTAAAATATAAAATCTCATTAAAATGTATTTTCGGTTTTCTATAATGTGAATAAATGTAAAGCTTTCAATAAATTGAGATGTAAACTAAAAGTAATTTATTAGTCATCATATTATTAGCTATTTATTCAATATAACCCGAAATACCAGAAAGTGTTTGCTGTGAAAACTTACGAAATTAGTTTTGCGAAAAAATAGTAGATCATCATGCCCGAAGAGATTAATTTCAAAATGGTTCCTCCTAGAAAACCAACAAATGCACCGAAGCCTGATTTAATAGCAGCTCTAGTCTCTTTCCCATCGATTAATTCACCTACTACTGCACCTAAAAATGGACCTACAATTATTCCAATAGGAGGGAATAAAAACATTCCAATTAAGAGGCCAATAATACTACCCCAAATGGCTTTCTTACCGCCTCCATATTTTTTAGTGCCCCAAACTGGTATTACATTGTCTAAGATCGTGATTATGATTGCAATGCCTGCCCATAATAACATAAATTCAGTGGAGAATTGATATTTTTCGGTAAATTGAAGTAAAAGTAAGGCAACGTAAGTTAATGGAGGTCCAGGGATTGCAGGTACGATACATCCCGCTAAACCAATAATTAAAAATAGTACACCAAGTATGATTAAGATAATATCCAACATGAGCGATAGTTTTATTTACAAAACGAAACTAACGAAAGTTTGTTGGAATAATATTTTAGAAACGATCATCTACTGAAAAAAATGGGTTACTGCTTGAATTTTAACGGTAAATAACTTGACTTAAATTCGCTCTACAATCTCTTTTTTAACCCATCCGGTATTGCCATCCGAAATTCTGATTTCAATCCAGTTGCCTAATTCTTCAATAATTTCAACTTTCAATCCTTCGTGCACAACAAACAAAGCTGTTCCGCTATTGTCGGGCGAAGCTTTTACTGTTACCGTTGGAGCAAAAACAATGGCTGTATTTCTATTTTGAATTTTATTTTTTTCCTTGTAACCAAATCCAAAAGAAATAAACGATAGTAAGAGCATCACTATCCCAAAGGAGAATGTTAGTTTTTTTATGGAAGGTTTTCCACTGATGAAATAAATTGCTCCTAAAATTAAAGCTAAAACAAATAAGACAATGCTGGCGTACCCCCACTGATCGGCATGTAATAGGTTCCCAATGCCGTTCATCCATTTTACAAAGAATGGTTGAGGGAGCGAATCGATTTTATCTACCACAAACTTATTGGCCAGTTCTAAATTAAACTGAATATCTTCATCGTTTGGCGCCAATAACTTTGCTTTTTCGTAATATAAAATAGCATTGGCCAAATCTCCCGATTTATAATAGGCATTGGCCATGTTAAAATAAACTTCAAGCGATTCCATGTCCTGATCGAGAATCGATTGGTAGGCATTGATTGCTTGTTCGTATTTTTCTGCTTGGTAGGCTTCGTTACCACTTGCTAATGAGTCTGCAACATTGGCATGTAAACTAATTGAAATCATTAGCGTTGTAAGTATGATTAAAATTCGTCTCATTAGGCTACTTTTTTTCTTATTTGTTTCTCAAACTGAGTAATTAATTTTTCTGCTTTTTTATAAAAATCGCCAATCTCCATGCTGCTTGCCGAGGGTGCATAGCGAGCCATTTCGCAAACATCTACCATTTCGATAAAGTCATCGATTGTTTCATCTTTCACCTGATAACTTTTTAGAGTTGTACGTGCATTGTCGCGATTCAGATCGGCCATTGAAATATTTAGTTTATCGCTTAAATAGCCCCAAAAGGCTTTCAATAAAGCATCGTAGAATTGATCAGTATCGTTTTTCTTCACACATTCGGCAGCTGCTTTTAAATGTTTCCGAGCCATTTTACTGGCTTTTTTATTGCGCATTAAAGCAGCATTGGCATTGTCTTTTGCAAGTTTACGTTGCCAAATTAATACCCCAATAAACAATACCAAGGCGATTAAATATAGCAGGAAGAACATTGGCGTTGCAATAAAAAACTGATTGATCTGATGAATTTTTGCATTCTTCTTTTTTATAAAGCGAATGTCCTCACCAATAAATTGAACATCTTCTTTCGATAAGCTAGAAACAATAGCCGTATTTTGGTTTTCATCACCAGCTTCTACATTGATTTTAAATTCTTTTGTATAAAGTGTTTGGTATTTTTTAGTTTGAGGATTGAAAAATACAAAGGCTTTTGCCGGAATTGTAAACGTTCCTTCATATCGAGGAATAATTACCTGTTCGAATGATGTTGAGCCAATTATTCCAGTATCGGTTGCTTTGATATTGTAATTTGTATTAGGATCGTAAACCTCAAAATCGGGAGGAAAATCATAGGCAATCGGATTGATATGCTTTAAGTTACCATTTCCCGATATTTGAGTGCGAATATTTATGGCTTCATTCGCTTTTAAAGTGTATTTGTCGATTTCGGAATTCAATTTGAATTGACCAACGGCACCTTTAAATCCAGCAGGGGCAGGAGGTAAGTCTTTTACGTTTATAGTAACCCTTGGAGTTGATGTTGGTTTTTGTATGTTCCGAACACTTCCGAAGAAATCGTCGAACACACTCGTTGGAGCAACACGTTGCTGAATGTTGAATACAATATTAGCAGGCTCGATGGTTAATTTTCCGCTTTGTTGAGGAATCAACTTCGTTTTAGCAATCGTAATTACATTGTAAATTATTCCATCAATAGCCTCGCGGGTTTGGGTTTGTTGTTGATCCAAATCCTGTGTCCAGAAACCCTCAAAAGAAGGTAATTCTTGATCTACAATTGAACTTACACTAATTCTTGTATATAATTTTAACTCAGCTGTAATAATTTCGCCTTTGTAAACATTGGTTTTATCAACATCGTATTTAATAAAGATATCATTACTTGAAATACCATTTGATGATTGTTGCGTGTTTTGTTGCTGCTGATTTTGTGGTTGACTATTTCCTGTCCGTCCTTTTATTACTTCAATATTTATTGAGTTCGACTCATAAACCTTACGATCGGATTTAATGGTTGCAGGCGCTATCGTAAATTTCCCCTCTTTTTTTCCCCTCAAAACATAGGTGTATGTATAACTTGTGTTTTTTGTTACTTTACCATTTATATATTGAGTACTACTGCTTACAGATCGAGTGGGGCCGTATAAAACATCAAAATTATCGATGGAAGCCATACGTAAGTTATCGCCTTTAGCATTTAATTGAAGCGTTAAGCTAAACTGTTCGCCAAGGGTAACAATGCTTGGTGCCGACATCTTGAATCTAACATCGTCGGCATTGGCCTGTAAGGCAATCCAGAGAATAGAAAATATTATTAATAATTTACGTATCATTGGTTTTACTGTTTTCAATCAATTTGTGAACAAAACTAACGAATCATTACCAATCTTTATCGGTTTTATAGCGCTCAGCTTTTGCAGCTTTCATTTTTTTCACTTTTTCTTGGGTTTCTTTCTCATCGTTTTGCAAGGCTTTTAGCATTTGCTCTGCATTTTGTTTTGAAATTTTAGGTTGTTGCTGCTGCTGTTGCTGATCTTTCTCTTGATCTTTATTTTGCTGATCCTGATTTTGTTGGTTTTTCTTTTGTTGCTCTTCTTGGTCTTGCTGATCTTTATTTTGATCGTTTTTCTGGTCTTGATTCTGCTGTTGGTCTTGATTTTGATCTTTGTTTTGATCCTGGTCCTGGTTCTTATCTTTGTTCTGGTTCTTATTTTTCTCTTTTTCTTCTTTTTCCTTTATAATGAGATCCCTTAGATCAATTAATTTAGCATTGTTGGGATACTCCTCTAAACCTTTGTTTACAACAGAAAGTGCTTCATCTAATTTTTGGTTAATATATAAATTAGATGAATCGTGAAAGTAATCACCTGCTTTCTGAGCCCAACCAATTGTTGGAATAAATAGTATAATAATTAATATTTTTTTCATTGCTTAAAATCACTTATTTGAATGATTGCACGTATTCTGTTGGTAAAATCTTCGAAATTCTTTACAGTCGGATCTACATTTTCCCCTTCTTTCATTAAGGAGTATGCTTCCATATATCGTCTTTCTGCAACTAATTCCTGTGCTGTTTTTTTCAATTTCTTAGCATACTCCGTAGGTGGTTCTTGTTTTTCTTGCTGCTGGTTTTCTTGTTGTTCTTGTTTGTTTTTTAAGAAGCGAACAAATTCTAAATTGTATTTTGCTTGTAAATCGCTTGGATTGTTGCGTAAGGCATCCTTGTAAGCATCAATACTTTCATCGAGTTTTTGTTGCGCCAATAAAGCGTTTCCGATATTGAAATAGGTGTTGGCTTTATCTTCTTTTGTTGGCGCTAATTCTAAAATCTCTTCAAACTGACTTTGAGCTTCGACCATTTTGTTTTGCTTGAAAAGTGCATCTCCAATATTAAACAGGCTTTTAAAATCGTTGGCTTTAACATCTAATGCTTTTCTGTACGACGTTTCAGCCAATTGATACATCGAAGTATCTACTTTTGCTGTATCGGCAATTGCCTTTTCGTAATTTCGATTTCCTTCGCGAATAAATTTTCGCTCTTTTTGCGACCATCCGCTGATGGCGATTATTGAAAATAGTAGGAAGAATATATATTTTTTCATCTGATTCAATCTTTCAATAATTAAAGTTTAAGCTTCTTTTCGTTACCAAACAAACGTACATTTTTTAGTAGCTTGTTTTTTCTTTCAAGTACGAGAAAATCGGCAACAATCAAGATCAATGCAAACAAAATGAAATAGAAAAACTGGTCGTTGTAATCGGCATACGTTCTTGATTCCAATTCGGTTTTATCCATTTTGTTGATTTCATCAAAAATTTTATTGATCCCCACTTCAGTATTGTTAGCGCGAACATAAGTTCCACCTCCGTTGGCTGCAATTTCTTGAAGCATCGACTCGTTTAATTTGGTGACAACCACATTTCCATCTTTATCTTTTCTGAAGTCTTTTTGTCCGTTGGCGTTATAAATCGGAATTGGTCCTCCCTGAGGTAATCCCATACCAATGGTATGTACAATAATGTCTTCTTCGCTGGCAGCTTTGGCAATTTCGTTGGCATCATCTTCGTGGTTTTCTCCATCGGTAATAATGATGATGGCTTTGCTTGCCTCTGTATCGGGCGAGAATGAGTTCATTGCTAAATCGATGGCCGAACCTATGGCTGTTCCCTGGCGTGGAATCATTGAGGTGTTGATTGACGACAAGAACATTTTTGCAGAGGTATAATCGGTAGTAATTGGGATTTGTGTATATGCATCGCCTGCGAAAACAATCAAGCCAATTTTGTCGTTATCGAGTTTCTCAGTTAATCTTGAAATGGCACGTTTGGCTCTTTCCAATCGGTTTGGCTGAATGTCTTCGGCCATCATACTATTTGAAACGTCTAAGGCAATAATTACTTCAACTCCTTCGCGTTTTATATTCTGTAGTTTTGAACCAAACTGTGGGCGTGCCGCACCAATAATGATAAAAGCTAAGGATAGCAATGCGAGGGTAAATTTCCATCCCGGTCGATTGCTTGATGCATTGGGCATTAATGGAGCCAATGTTTCCGGATTACCAAAGGCTTTGATTGCCTTTTTTCGTTGAATTCGGAAAAATATAAATAAACCAATTAAAATTGGTATTAATGCTAAAAAGTAGAGTGCAGTTGGATTTCCAAATCTGAACATTTCCATATCTTCAATTTTTTAGATGAACTGTGTGTTTTAAGGAATATTCCTGAAAACAGAGATTTTCATTAAAACACTAAGAATTAATAAAAGTCCTGCAGTTAAAGCAAAGGGTAAAAACTCTTCTTTTTTTCTGCTGAATTCTTTTACTTCAATTTTTGATTTTTCCAGTGCATCAATTTCTTCGTATATGTTTTTTAGTTTCTCGTTATCGGTAGCTCTAAAGTATTTTCCGCCGGTAATATCGGCTATGCTTTGCAAGGTTTCTTCATCTATCTTAACCTGAACATTTTGAGTTCTTATTCCAAAAGGTGTTTGCACAGGATAAGGAGCCATTCCTTCGGTTCCGACCCCGATGGTATAAACACGCACGCCATAGGTTTTTGCTATTTCAGCGGCAGTTAAAGGGGGAATTTCGCCTCTGTTGTTAGAACCGTCGGTAAGCAAAATCACCACGCGACTTAGTGCATCACTTTCTTTTAAGCGGGATACTGAAGTTGCCAAGCCATTTCCTATTGCTGTTCCATCTTCCAAAATTCCGGTTTCGGTTTCGCGCAACATGTTACTCACTACCGCATGATTGGTTGTTAAGGGGCATTGCGTAAACGATTCGGCGGCAAAAACCACTAAGCCAATTCTATCGTAGGGGCGCCCCGAAATAAAAGTAGATGCTACATCTTTCGCAGCATCTAAACGATCAGGTTCTAAATCTCGCGCCAACATACTGCTTGAAACGTCGATCGACATGATGATATCGATTCCTTCGGTATTTACATTTTCCCAATTCTCGGCAGACTGTGGACGTGCCAGTACAACAATCAATAATGCAATTACCAATACACGCATTGCAAAAATTAAATGTCGCAAATAGTGCTTCCACGTTTTTGGTGCATTGGCTAAACCTTTCAATGTTGAAATTTGTAAGCTTGCGCTAAATTTCTTTTGGCGTAATATATACCATGCTATCATTGGGACTAAACCCAACAATAGATAGAACATTTGCGGATTAGCGTATGTATAATTACTCATCATTTTTTCTGCTTATTTAAAATCAACCTCTTCGCTTTCCTCATCATTAGATTCCTCTTGCTGAGCTTTATTCACCATGATTTTTGTTTCGTTTACAAAAAAGTAGGCATCAACCAATGCAATATTGTTTTCATCAGGTAAAGGGCTATATTTTGCAAATTTCACCAAATCGGCATTCTTAAGAAATTTCTCAAGATTGTCGAATGTCTTTTGATTGATTAAAGACTTTTCTGCCTTAAAAGCTGCTAAAATTTCATCGGAAGTTTGCTCTAATGCCTGAATCTCGAAACGATTTTCGATGTATTCACGAATGGTTTCAGTAAGATCGGTATAGTATTGTTTGATAGCTCCTTCTTGCCAAACCTTCTCTTCCTTCACTTGATCCAATTTGCGCAAAGCAATTAAATGTGCCGGCTCTTTTGGCTTTGGTGGTGCCCTAAAAATTGGTTGCTTGTTTTTTCGTTTTTTAATTGCATAGAAAATTAGAAACAACAGGCCAAGTCCAAGAATGGTCCCGAGCAGCCAAGGGGCAACTTCCTTAAAAGTGATAGGCGCTTCAATTGGCGCTTTAATATCGATTGGTCCCTTATAAGCTGTAATCAAGGAATCAATTTTCGGGATTGTATAAACATTCAATACCAGTTGGTTGGTGCTCACAGAATCTGCAATCAAATCGTTTTCAAATTGAAAGTAGAATCTCGGAATTACATGTTGTCCTGTATCAAACGAAGTAACAATATAATCCTGTGCCAAGCGAGTCGTAGCCTCGTCGATTTGAATTGTATCTATTTCTGATCTTTCAATAATTTCAACAAAGGCACCTAGATAATCTCCCGGTTCAGGAAAACCAATTTTATTATTGTTTGAAAAAACAATTTCGAGGTGCAAGTTAACCTGATCGCCAATTAAAATATGTGTGCTATCGAGCGAAGCTTTGGGCTTTAATTCTAAAGCTAAAGCATTGTTTGCCGAAAGCAATAAAACTGAAATTATGGCAACTAATATTTTTCTCATTTTTTGATTGTCTGTTTCAGTAAATTATTTTCCACGCATTCTAAATAAAGCCATTAATGCTTTCACATAATCTTCGTTTGTATTGATGCTCACATTATCAACACCTGTACGCTTAAACATTGTATCTAATTCTTTATCGTGGTTACGATACCAGTTGGCGTACGCACTTCGAACTTTTAAGCTGGAAGTGTCGACCCACTGATATTGCCCGGTTTCGGCATCTTTTAGCTTTAACATTCCCACTGATGGTAGTGTCCGTTCGCGTTCGTCGTATACGCGCAATGCTACCAAATCGTGTTTGTTGTTGGCTACACTTAATGCTTTTTGCAGCTCATTGTTGTTATCGATAAAGTCGGAGATTACAAACGAGGTACATCGCTTTTTAATTGCATTGGTTAAATACTGCAATGCCATTTGTATGTCAGTTGCTCTACTTTCTGATTCGAAATCAATCAACTCACGAATGATTCTCAAAATATGACTTCTGCCTTTTTTAGGAGGAATAAACTTTTCAATTTTATCGGAAAAGAAGATTACCCCAATTTTATCTTTATTTTGAATGGCCGAAAATGCCAGCACTGCTGAAATTTCAGTAATCACATTCTTTTTATAGGCTTCGAAAGTACCAAATTCGCGTGAACCACTAACATCAATCACCAACATTACGGTTAGCTCGCGTTCCTCTTCAAATATTTTGATGAATGGTTTATGAAAACGAGCAGTTACATTCCAATCGATATTTCGAATATCGTCGCCATACTGATATTCCCGCACTTCGCTAAAAGCCATACCGCGACCTTTGAATGCCGAATGGTATTCTCCTGCAAAGATATTACGCGATAATCCTCGCGTTTTAATCTCTATCTGACGAACTTTTTTTAGTAAATCTGTATGTTCCATAATATTTACCCTATCCCTTTGGGATATCCCCAGAAGGGAAAAATTCATTGAACAATATAAATATTCTTACAATTTGTTATTCTCCCCATTCAGGGAGTTTTTGGGTACTATGGTACTTCTACTTTATTCAAAATTTCGTTGATGATGTCTTCTGCTGTTAAATTGGTAGCTTCTGCTTCGTAGCTTAATCCAATACGATGACGCAATACATCGTGACAAACGGCACGAACATCTTCTGGAATTACATAACCACGACGTTTGATAAAAGCATACGCTTTAGATGCTTGTGCTAAGCTAATACTTGCACGAGGTGAACATCCAAAACTAATCATATCGGTAAAACTATTTAATCCATAATCCGATGGTGTTCGGGTTGCGAAAACAATATCTACAATGTATTTCTGAATTTTTTCGTCGATGTAAACCTCTTGAACTACATCGCGTGCTTTTAAAATATCTTCGGGTTGTAATATTTTAGATGGTTGCGGGAACTGTTTCATCAAGTTTTGCTGAATAATCATTCGCTCTTCATCTTTTTGAGGGTACTTGATTACGACCTTTAGCATAAATCGGTCAACTTGCGCTTCGGGAAGCGGATAGGTCCCTTCTTGCTCAATCGGGTTTTGGGTGGCCATTACCAAGAAAGGCTTTGGCAGCTTGTAGGTTTGATCGCCAATCGTAACCTGACGTTCCTGCATTGATTCAAGCAAAGCCGATTGTACTTTTGCCGGTGCACGGTTAATCTCATCGGCCAAAACAAAGTTGGTGAAAATTGGACCTTTTTTTACCTCAAACTCTTCTTTTTTCTGACTGTAGATTAAGGTACCCAATAAGTCGGCAGGTAGTAAGTCGGGTGTAAACTGTATACGAGCAAAATCGGCATTTACGACTTTGGCAAGCGTATTAATTGCTAATGTTTTTGCCAATCCAGGCACCCCTTCCAATAAAATGTGACCATCAGACAACAGACCAATTAAGAGACTTTCAACCAAATGCTTTTGACCAACAATTACTTTGTTCATCTCCATGGTTAGCATGTCAACAAATTGACTTTCCTGCTGAATCTTTTCATTCAGTTCTCTAATATTAGTATCTAGCGTCATTTTAATATGATTTTATATTAATTCTTATTCGAAGCACGAAAATAAGCTATTGAGCACATTCGTAAAGCCTTGCGCAGTTAAAAAATGTTAAGCATTAAGAATAATTTTTTAACCCAATTATTCGAACATGATTTTACCTATTGATATTGACTCTAATTTCAATTTTTCTATTGAAATTATTTTAGGAACTGATGATTAATTTTAGATTTACAGATAATTAACCATAACCTAACAAAAAGCATACTTAATGCATTATTCATTTTATGACTTTTTAAGATTGTTGGGCTCATTGGCTTTCTTCCTTTTTGGGATGAAATTAATGAGTGAATCACTTCAAAAAGTCGCCGGCGATCGAATGAGATCGATTCTTGGAAAGATGACTTCCAACCGATTTCGCGGCGTATTAACAGGAATTCTTATTACTGCAATTATTCAATCGTCATCGGCAACTACGGTAATGGTAGTTAGCTTTGTTAACGCTGGATTACTCTCTTTAGTGCAGTCGATTGGAGTAATAATGGGGGCCAATATTGGAACAACGGTTACGGCATGGATTATATCATTGCTCGGATTTAAAGTAGACATGAGTGTATTTGCTATTCCATTGATCGGATTAAGCATGCCCTTGATATTTTCGAGCAACAATAAAAAGAGCTCGTGGGGAGAGTTTATAGTTGGATTTGCCATTATTTTTATTGGTTTAAGTTATTTAAAACATGCAGTTCCGGATATTAAAAGTAACCCTGAAATATTTGAATTCTTTGCAGCCTATTCCTCAAAAGGTATTTGGTCGATATTATTGTTTTTGGGTTTGGGGTTATTAACTACGCTGGTCATTCAGTCGTCGAGTGCTGCCATGGCATTAACTTTGGTAATGACCTATAATGGTTGGATCGACTTACCCATGTCGGCTGCGATGGTGATGGGACAAAATATCGGAACCACCATCACCGCAAATTTAGCTGCTTTAGTCGCGAATAAAGTGGCAAAGCAAGCTGCGATGGCGCATTTGATTTTTAATGTGGCAGGCGTTTTTATCATTCTAATTATTTTCAATCCTTTCATGGATTTTGTGCTCTGGATTTCGAGTTTATTTGGCATCAATATGGATACAATTAATGGTGCGATAACTACTGAATCTCAACATCATATTCCAATTGTGCTTTCGATTTATCATACTATTTTCAATGTGTTGAATACAGTGTTGATGATTTGGTTTGTTCCTCAATTAGCAATTTTGGTAAAACGAATTGTAAAATCGAACGATGAGAGTGATGATCATTTTGAATTAAAATACATCAAAACAGGTTTGGTTTCAGTTAGCGAGATGTCTGTGCTTCAGGTGAAACAAGAACTTTCGTTATTCATAGAACGTACCCATAAAATGTATGAACTGGTTAAAGAATTATATCAAGAAACAAAGCCAAAGAAAATAGATCGATTGTTGGATAAGATTAATCGATTTGAAGCGAATGCTGATTTAATTGATATTGAAATTGCCGAGTTTCTAACAAAAATTTCGCGGAGTGATATTAGTGGTGATACCTCTGAGTCAAATACTTTATTACTAAAACTGGTTAGCCGGATTGAAAGTATCAATGATTCTTGTTACAATTTTTCAAAACTAGTGGAACTGAAAAGAGATCGTCACTTCATATTTACCGAAAATATGGAACAGAAAATTAATGTTTATTTCGAGAAGATGGATTCAATAATGAGCAATTTAGTTTTGGATTTAAGTTCGTCTACTGATTTCGATATTAATATAGAACGCAGTAAACGAGATGATTTTGAGGTATATACCGAAAAAATAAATTTACAGCATTTGAAAGATATTAAGAAAGGGCTTTATAAGTACAAAGTAGGAATTGTTTATAGCGATATGTGTTCAGAAATCAACCAAATGTCTAATCATGTATACCACGCATTAAAATACATTTCAGAGTTGAAGAAATAAGATTTTAGAGGATTAATTATTCTCAAAATTCTTATTTAAATCCTAAAAAATGTCAAATAAAAAGCGCATCAGGTTTAAAATACTATTTTTGTTTTAAGCAATTTAGCTTGAAGCAGATTGAATTGAACTTGCAATACACATGAAGAAAATAATATATGCCTTTTTGTTGATTTTTGTTGGATTAACAACTCAAGCACAAATCAATACACAAAATGTAATTTATACGGGGAGAAGTCAGTTGTACTTCGGGAACTATTTGAATGCAATTGAGCAATTTAACATTGTTATTAAAATACAACCTCATTTGCCCGAACCTTATTATTATCGTGGTATTTCAAAAATGTATTTGGAAGATTATCGAGGAGCACTAGCCGATCTTTCAAAGGCCATCGAAATTAAACCATTTTACCCTGATGCCTACATCAATAGAGGATTGGTTAATTTTTATCTCCGAAATTTCGAAGCATCGTTAGAGGATTATTCAAGAGCATTAGAGCTCGACAATGAAAACCCTGATCTTTATAACAATCGAGGGCTTTGTAAGGCTGAAATGGGAGACTTCCAAGGTGCGGTTGACGATTATACAAAATCAATTGAATTAAAGCCTAAAAATTTTAGAGCTTATTACAACCGAAGTTTTGCTCACAATCGTTTAGAGGATTGGAGTGCGGCCATTGAAGATTGTAATAATATGATTCGGATTAAACCAAATTCGCCAACAGGATACATGAGTCGTGGAATTTTAAAAATTGGGATTGATGAGTATGCGGGAGCTTTGCGCGATTTTGATATGGCGATTTATGTCGACCCTAGCAATTCCTATGCCTATTTGTACCGCGGTCTGGTTAAATATCGTTTAGAAAGCTACGAGGCTGCAATCGACGATTACAATGTGGCTTTAAGTTATGACAGAACTTTAGCCGCTGCTTATTTCAACAGAGCAATCGCAAAAGAAGTGCTTGGTCGAGAAGATTATATGACCGATTACAACAATGCATCTGCATTGGAATCGAGATATGCGAAAAGGCCTTGGAAAACAAAAGAAGAAAGAGAAGAAGCGCAAAAACAGCAAATGTTGGCTTGGCAGCAACAAACTCAAAATCAAGTTCAGCGTACCGGAACTTCTAACGTAGGAAACATTACTTCGGCCGATCAAGAAAAAGCAAAAGAATCGGAAAATAGTAGTAAGGGGGAAATTGATTACGAAGAATTAAGAAAGCGTAAAATGAAAGCCGACTTAATTGTGGCGGAAACAAATAGTAACGATGCTGAGACTAATGCCAGATTACAAAATCAATATGTTGAAATTGAACTGCTACCCGATTTTACAATTTATAATTTAAACAATCCATCAAAAATTGGTAGCGAAGCAGGTTACTTTAGTTTGGTGCTTGATAACTTGAATGCAAGCAATAATTACGATCCGTATTTAATTATTTCTAGTCGTGAACCTGTTGGGAATTACAACGAAAGCTATTTCCGAAATCAAATTTTAAAATTTGAAGCACGAATTCGTCAAAACCCGGGTATTAGCGAAAACTATTTATATCTAGGTATTTTTAAGCTTTTACTCGAAGATTTTAATGGGGCCATTGCCGACTTTAATCATTCAATCGAGTTAGATGATCGGAATATGCTCAGTTATTTTTTAAGAGCAAATACGCGCTTAAAAATAATTGAGAAAATTGAAGCAATTAGAAATAACAGCACCGGAAGTCTCGTGAAAAATAATGAATCGATGCTCTTAGATCCCAATAGAATTACCACCACTACTTTTGATGGTTACGATGATATTTTAACCGACTTACAATTAGTGTTGTACATGAATCCCAATTTCTACTTCGGTTATTTTAATCGTGGAAATTTGTATTGTAAAGCCGATAAGTTCAGATTGGCGATTGATGAATATTCACAAGCCATACAAATTTACCCCGAATTTGCAGAAGCCTATTATAACAGAGGGCTGGTTAAAGTATTGTTGAACGACATTGAAGGTGGAGCCAAAGATTTAAGCCGTGCCGGCGAATTGGGAATTTCAGAAGCTTACAATGTGATTAAACGCTATTGTAATTAAGTTCGATATCTTTAATCCTTAGCTAAATATTTTTTCATAACTCTTTTTTAATTATTTACAGATACATTTAATGGCTTTCGTTACTTTTTGTTGTGTTTCGTCTTGCTAAAACTTCATTTGATCATACTACTTAACAACTAGATCAAAAGGCATTGATAAAATAAAATTAGATTGATTCTATATTGTATTTTTGTATCGAATTAATTAAACATAAAAGATATACTTCTAAATCATATCAAATATGAAAAGAATGAATAAAAATATTCTCCCTAATTTTTTTCTGATGCTGGTATTACTGATTTCAATAACTTCCTGCATCGATACTGAAGATATTAATAATCCTAAGGAAAAAACAATTGATAACTTAGTTGTTGCCGATAGTTTTAAATGGACAACTTCAAAAAGCGTAGTGTTAATACTCAATGCTATTTCAGAAAATCCGGAGTTTAACTCTAAAGTTTCAATCTACGATGGTAATCCAAATCAGGATGGAAAATTATTATTGAACTGTGGCGTTACTGAATCCACTGCTTTCGAAGGAGAACTACAGGTTTTGGCTTCAAAAGAAAAGTTATTTATTGAATGCGAATTTCCGAATGGAACATTTGCGTTAGATTCAGTTTTCATTGAAGAGAATAACACCATTCAATATACTTTCAATGAAGTTCAAATGACTAGTCAAAGTGCACTCGCTATTGCTGAGGGGCCTGATTGTTCTGAAGGCTGTGACGAAACAATTACGGCTTTAAATGGTAATTTAACCGTTAGCGGTGGAAGTACTTACTGTGTTACCAGCGATTTTTCTGGAAACATTACCTTTCAAGGTGCAGGTGGAGTATTGAGAATTTGTGGAACAACAACCTTATACAATGTAAATATTAATGGAAATGCTTCTGTTTCAATTGTAGTTTCAGAATCGGGTACTTTAACTGCAAAAAATTTAAATTTAAATGGTGACGCAAGTTTAACCAACTGGGGTATTTTAAATTATAAAAACAATTTTTCTTTGTCGGGAACGCTTAAAAATTACGGAACAGCCAACATCGATTATGGATTAAATATTAATTGGGGAGGTGAACTTTTAAATGAGGGGCAGTTAAATATTTCGGAGAACTTTAATTCAAGTTCCGAAGTTATCAATAATGGTTCGTTTATAGTTTCAGGTCATTTTAATAATAATGGCGGAAGTTCTTTGCTTAACAATTGTAAAATTGTTGTAACCGGAAACTTCTATCAAAATGCTGTTTTTAATAATTACGGATATTTATATACGGGTGGGGCTTTTACAATTAATGGCGGAAGCACAACCAACCTGTATAACCAAGCAATGTTAAATATCAAAAGCTTCATGTTGAATGATAATATCCATGGAACCGGTGATTATTCAAGTATTAGTGTTGATGGTAATACAACCATTAATGGAAGCGGTTCGATTACTGGAACTATAGATATTTGCGACGAAAATGGTATTGAAACAAATACAGGCAGCATTGCAGAATCGGTAACTTATTGCGAAAATTATATTCCGGTTTCAGATTGTAATCCTGTTGGGATAGGCGAGGAGCCTCTGAATGATGCCGATGGAGACGGTGTTACTGATAGTCAGGATGAATTTCCCAATGATCCATCAATGGCATATCGTTCCTATTTAGCAGGTGAAAACACTTCTGCAACTTTACTTTTTGAAGACTTATGGCCCGCAAAAGGCGATTACGATTTTAATGATTTAGTTGCCGGAATTGAAGGCGTTTATTATACTAATTCAGCTAATAAAGTGGTTCAACTAACACTTTCAATTGATGTAAAAGCTGTTGGAGCGAGTAATCAAAATGGTTTAGGCTTACAATTTGATGCAATTGTGCCAAATGGAATAAGTTCAGTTACGGGAAATGTTAAGTCAAACGATTCTCAAATAATTGAAAATAGCAATAGTACTGAAGCGAATCAAGAAGCGGCGGTTGTTATTTTAATCGAAAATGTAAATGAGGTAATCAATCGCGTCGGAGGGGCCACTTTTAATACTTTAAACGACGGTAATATTGGAACGTCAGATTTGGTTGAGGTAGAAATATCATTTGCAAACAATCCTGTTGCCATGGAGGAAGTAAGCGCTGGAAAATTAAATTTCTTTCTGATTAAAAACCAAAATAGAGCAACAGAGATTCATCTTGCAGATTTTAAACCAAGTACTTTAATGACACACGAATTTGGTGATAATGCAGATACCTCTTCGCCTGAAAACAATAGATATTATAAGACTGAAAATAATTTGCCATGGGGTATTTTTATTCTTGATGAAGTGATGCATCCAATTGAGAAAACTCCGGTTACGGATGCTTATTCTAGTTTTTATGATTGGGCCGTTTCAAGTGGGGCTTCAAATACCGAATGGTATAACCATCCAAATATGCTTTCGGTTTGGCAAGCTGAATAATATTATTTGATTTTTTGAATAAAAGAGGCTGTTAAAATTTACTTTCAACAGCCTCTTTTCGTAGCAAGTAATTCATAGAAAATAAAAAAGGCCACTCGATTTGAGTAGCCTTTTTTTATTTCTTAAACTAAAATTAGTTGTTTGCAATGTATTCTGCAATCCAAGTACCAACTTCAGTTGTTTTATATTTTTTGTCTCCTTCGGCAATGTCTTCGGTAACAATACCTTCAGCCATTGATGCATCAACAGCATCGCGAATTGCTTTTCCTTCAGCTTTCATGTCGAAAGCATATTCGAACATCATTGCTGCCGATAAAATGGTCGCAATTGGGTTGGCAATGTCTTTGCCCGCAGCTTGTGGATAAGAACCATGAATTGGCTCAAATACACTTGTATGAATACCAATCGAAGCCGAAGGTAATAAACCTAAGGAACCTGTAATTACCGAAGCTTCATCGGTTAAAATATCACCAAACATATTTTCGGTTACCATTACGTCGAAACTTTTTGGCCATTGGATAATGCGCATTGCTGCATTGTCTACAAACATGTATTCTGTTTCAACTTCAGGATAATCCTTTTCCATTTCCTGGCCAATTTGACGCCATAAACGTGAAGTTTCTAATACGTTTGCTTTGTCAACAATGGTTAATCTTTTTTTGCGTTTCATGGCATATTCGAAACCTAATTTCAAAATACGCTCAATTTCAGGACGAGTATAAACACAGTTGTCAAAGGCAGTGTCGCCATTGTCTTTACGACCTTTTTCACCAAAATAAATACCACCGGTTAGTTCACGGATGGCCATAAAATCAGCACCTTCAACCAAGTCTTTGCGAAGTGGTGATTTGTGCAACAACGATTCAAAAGTAACTACCGGACGCAAGTTGGCATACAAGCCTAATTCTTTACGCATTTTCAATAATCCTTGTTCTGGACGAACCTTAGCGGTTGGATCGTTATCAAATTTTGGATCTCCGATTGCTCCGAATAAAACTGCATCAGATTCCATACAAAGCTGGTGCGTTGATTCTGGATAAGGATCGCCAACTTCATCGATGGCAATTGCACCTGTTAGTGCTGTTTTATATTCTAAAGTGTGACCAAATTTGTTACAAACTGCTTTGGTTGCTTTTAAGGCCTGCTCAATAATTTCAGGACCAATACCATCTCCAGGTAATACTGCTATTTTAAGTGTTTTTCCCATTCTTATATAATATTTCTGATTTTCTTAATGGATTCCTTCGAATATGATTTCTATCATATTTTAAAAGGTGTGCAATTTTACTAAATATCGAGTTAAAAGGCAACAGCTGAACAAATTATATTTTAACTGTCCTTGAAAATTCAACTTTCCGATTTCTTGAGTATAGAACATTTTTTGTTCAACGGCTTATAACATTTCATAATGTATAGAAACTGAAACTAATTTTTCGATTTAGCTTCTTTCTATCAAGTTAAAAGCCCTTGCTAAGTATTGTGTTAAATTGAATTTCCTGAGACAAAAAATGTTGACTATAAACAGCACAGCATTTTTCTATTGATCGATTTTTATTTTAACTACAAGAAATCGTCGAAATAGCGAGTAACTTTGTCCATTAAGTGAACGCGATCTTTACCCAGTACATTATGTTCGTGGCGCGGATAAACGAAATAATCAACGGGCTTGCCTTGTTTTACACACTCTCTGATAAATTGCAAACTATGTTGCCAAACCACTACCGGATCAATTGCACCATGAATTAGAAGCAGTCGCCCTTCTAGGTTCTCAACCTGATTAAGCAAGTTTGATGCAGCATAGCCTTCAGGATTTTCATCGGGCATATCCATGTAACGTTCGCCGTACATTATTTCATAGTATTTCCAGTCGATTACCGGACCACCGGCAACACCCACTTTAAAAGTTTCGGGATAATGAGTCATAAGCGAGGTAGTCATAAATCCACCGAAACTCCATCCATGTACTCCAATTCGGGTAGAATCGACATATGGTAGCGACTTCAAATATTCAATTCCTTTCATTTGGTCGGCCATTTCATTCACTCCTAATTGTCGGTGAATTACTTCTTCAAACAATTGACCACGACCAGCAGAGCCTCGATTATCAAGCGTAAATGCAATGTATCCTTTTTGAGCCATGAAGTGTTGCCACATGCGTGCGCCTCCCATCCATCGGTTGTGGACCAATTGTGCATGAGGTCCTCCGTACACGTAAACAATTACCGGGTACTTTTTATTCGGATCATAATTGGGTGGCGTAATCATTCGAGCATATAAATCGGTAGAATCATCGGCAGCCTTAATGGTGAAAATTTCTGTTGCTCCAATTTGATAATCGGCATAAGTATTTTCGGCTGCTAGTAATGTGATGCTGCTTTCTTTTTTGAGATCGATTAAATCTATTTTACGAGGAGTTTTTAAATTGCTCCAATAATCAATTGCATATTCACCGGTTGAGGCGATTCGGGTATTGTGTGTTCCTTCTTGCTTTGTAAGACAAGTTTTTTTTCCAGTGCCTAAATTCTGTCGGTAAGTGTGTCGTTCGATTGGGCTTTTTTCAGTAGAAGTATAGAAAATATTTTCACCTGCATCATCAAACCCTTGAAAATTGGTTACCTCCCAAGTACCTTCTGTTAGTGCTTCGATTAATTTGCCATCGGTATTGTAGAGGTAAAGATGATTGTGTCCACTGCGTTCGCTTTGCCAAATAAATTGGGACGCATTGTTGGGTAAAAATACCATTGGGTTTTCGGGCTCCACATACTGCTCGTCTTGTTCTTCAAATAAGGTTGAAATGAATTCACCTGTTTCAGCACAATAGCTGTTTAGTTTCATGTGGTTTTGTTCCCGATTTAGAACCGCGATGTAAATTTTTTTTTCATCGGGCGACCAAGCAACATTCGTTAAATATTGCTCTTTAGGCTCACCAGTTTCAAGGAACATTGTTTTACCCGATTGAGGATTGTAGACTCCGATTGTTGCTTCATGACTTTTCATCCCAGCCATTGGATATTTGATGTTTTCGAGCGATGCTTCTCTGCTTTCAATGTTTACCAAAGGGTAATTTTCAACCATGCTTTCATCCTTACGAGCAAAAGCCAGCAAACTTCCTTTTGGCGACCAAAAAATACCGTCATGAATTCCAAATTCGTTGCGATGATAGGTTTGTCCGTTTTTGATATCGAGATTGATTTCATTGGTCACCGTAATTTTTGAAAATTCGGGAGTAGCAATGAACAGATTATTTTCAATAGTGTAAGCCAGCTTTTGATAGCTAGGATCAAGTTCCAAATTGCTCGCTTCAGCCGGGAAAGAAATGCAGTATTTAATCTCTTTCTTCTTGGTATCGAAAACAGTTTTAGAATTGGCCAAGTTTAATATTAAATCACTTGAATTGATCCATTGATGCGATGGAATTCGGGTTACAGAGTCGGTGAGTATTTTGTTTAACTCATTTATGGTTAACAGCGTTTTTTCCTTTCTATTTTTAGCGTTTACCAAAATCAGCTGATCCTTTGTGGTATAGGAATAAGAATTGCTTGCTTTTACCCATTTTAAATTAGAAATGGACTTGGGGTAAAAAGAATGAACGTTTTTTCCTCCTGAAATTACATCATCGAGGGTAAATATTTTGCCTTGTGCAAAGGAGATTGTATTAAGAAATACAATTAGAGATATTAATACTACGCGTTTCATTTGTATAATTTAATTTGAAGCAAATATTGATTATTAGGTGCTGAATTACAATGATAAATGTAACTGTTTATCAGCAAAGAATGAATTTGTAGCTTTTTATTGTTTTAAATGTAGATTGAAGCGCAATAAAAAAGGGAAAGCTGTGTGCTTTCCCATATGTTTTATTCCATCATTTCCAGTAAGTTGAGCATTTTAATGGTGGCTATAATTGCCGAGTTGGTTTGATCGGGATCTAAGCCTCTAGTTCTAAACTCTTTTCCATTGTCCCAGTCAATAACTGTTTCAACCAAGGCACTTGTTTTTCCACCAGGTGGGATGGTTACCGAGTAGTCAATTAACTCAGGTAAGTTCATGTTTAATTGCTCATAAATTTTCTTTAGCGCATCCATGAAAGCATCATATTGGCCATCGCCTACACCAGTTTCTTCATAAATTTGCTCTTTATAATTAATTGCTAGAGAGGCAACTGGTTTTAATCCATAAGCCAACGAAATGGTAAAGTTTTGAATACTTACCACTTGTTCTATCGATTCATTTTTCAACACATCGGCAACAATGTATGGAAGTTCTTCGGTAGTCACAGACGCTTTTTTGTCGCCCAATTTAATTACACGTTCAGTAACTTTTTTAAGCGATTCTGCATCGAGTGAAATTCCAAGTTCTTCCAAGTTTTTTCGAATGTTGGCTTTGCCGGAAGTTTTTCCTAGTGCATATTTTCGTTTGCGTCCGAAACGCTCCGGTAACAACTCGTTGAAGTAAAGATCATTTTTATTATCGCCATCGGCATGCACTCCACTACACTGCGTAAATACAAACTCTCCAATTAAAGGTTTGTTTGTTGGAATACGTACTCCCGAGAAGGTTTCCACCAATTTGCTTACTGTGTTGAGCTTTGTTTCTTGAACATTCGTTTCTAAATTCAAGTGATCTTTGATTGTGGCAATTACGCTTGATAGGGGAGCATTTCCTGCTCGTTCTCCTAAGCCATTTATGGTTGTGTGCACACAACGCGCTCCAGCTTTTATTGCATGAAATACATTGGCAATTGCTAAATCGTAATCGTTATGAGCATGGAAGTCGAATTTTTCATTAGGAAAAGCTTCAACAATTTCTTTTACGTAATCGTAAGTTTCATCGGGATCTAAAATTCCTAAGGTGTCGGGAAGCATGAAGTGGTTTACATGCGTTTTTCTCAAACCATCAATCATGAAAAGAACATAATCTTTTGAACTACGCATTCCATTCGACCAATCTTCAAGGTAAACATTCACCTTTATCCCTTTTTCGTGGGCAAGCTCAATATTTTTAACAGCATCGGCAAGATGTTCTTCCGGTGTTTTACGAAGTTGCTCGGTTACATGCTTGAAAGAACCTTTTAATAATAGATTTAGAACTTTAGCTCCTGCATCTTCAATCCATTGAATTGAAATACCATGGTCAACAAAACCAAGTACCTCAATTTTATCGATGTGTCCGTTGGCTTTTGCCCAATTTGTAATTTGTTGAACACCTTTGAATTCGCCATCAGAAACACGCGCCGAAGCAACTTCAATTCGATCAACTTTTAAATCGTTTAGCAGCACTTGCGCGATACTAAGTTTTTCAACAGAATTAAATGAAACCCCCGTTGTTTGTTCACCATCACGAAGTGTGGTGTCCATTATTGTAATTAGGTTATTCCCTGACATACTTGTACTATTTTGATTTCCCAAATCCCATAACCAATGGTTCAGCCTTCCAGAGCCGATATGAAAACAGTAACAGTGATTGATTGTTCATTAAAGAAATGAGGCAATCAAAGAATAATTGAAAAAGAAGTATAATAACATCCCGAAATTAGATCGGGATGCTATTTATAATGTTGGATTTAATTCAATGCTTTTAGCGACTTGTTTCGAATTGCTCGATCTCGTCTTTCATCGCCACCAAGTAATCGATATCGTCGTATCCTTTTAAAAGACATTCTTTTTTGTAAGGATTAATTTCGAATTCGAATTTTGAACCGGTGGTGTCGTTAACGAAAGTTTGGTCAATCAGGTTCACAGTAAAGTTTGCTTTGTTGTCCTTTTCGATTGATTCAAAAATTTCTTCTAAGTATTCAGGCGTTACCTGAACAGGTAGCAAACCATTATTCAATGCATTATTTTTGAATATGTCTGCAAAGAAACTTGATACTACTACTTTAAAACCTGCATCGTAAATTGCCCAAGCAGCATGCTCACGACTAGAACCGCTACCAAAGTTTTTTCCACCCACTAAAATTGAACCTGAAAACTCTGCTTTGTTCATTACGAATTCGGGGTTTGGAGTTTCACCTTCGGTATATCTCCAGTCGCGGAATAAGTTGTCGCCAAATCCCTTACGCTCAACAGCTTTTAAGAATCGGGCAGGTATAATTTGATCGGTGTCGACATTCTCAATTGGAAGTGGAACTGCCGAACTAGTTAATGTTATAAATTTATCAATTGCCATTTTATCTTTTTTTGAAAATCTAAATAAAATTAATTGGCAGGAGTACTAACAACTCCTGATACTGCACATGCAGCCGCCACTAAAGGACTCGCCAATAAAGTACGCGATTTTGGTCCTTGACGTCCTTCGAAATTACGGTTAGTGGTTGAAACAGCATATTTTCCTGAAGGAACTTTATCTGGATTCATTGCCAAACAAGCAGAACAACCAGGTTGACGTAGTTCAAACCCTGCTTCTTCAAGTATTTCAACCAATCCTTCCTCGCGGATTTGCTTTTCAACGGCTACCGAACCAGGAACTAACCAAGCAACTACATTGTCTGCTTTTTTCTTTCCTTTTACGTAATCGGTGAACTCGCGGAAATCTTCAATACGACCGTTGGTACAACTTCCTAAGAAAACGTAATCCACTTGTTTTCCAAGTATTGCTTCACCTTCTTTGAAACCCATGTATTCTAAGGATTTTTGGAAAGAAACTTTGTCATTTCCTTTCAATCCTTCAGACGTCGGAATGTTTTCACTGATTTTGATTCCCATCCCCGGATTGGTACCGTAGGTAATCATTGGCTCAATATCCGCAGCATCAAATGTATATTCAGTATCGAAGCTTGCGCCTTCGTCTGTTTTTAGAGTTTCCCAATAAGCAACTGCTTTATTCCAATCTTCTCCTTTAGGTGCAAACTTGCGTCCTTTTACGTATTCGATTGTAGTTTGATCGGGAGCAATTAAACCACCACGAGCACCACTTTCGATACTTAAGTTACAAAGTGTCATTCTACCTTCCATGGTAAGGCCGGTTATTGCAGAACCTGCATATTCGATAAAGTGACCAGTACCACCCGAAGTAGTTAATTTCGAAATGATGTACAAGGCAATGTCTTTTGCTCCAACACTTGGTTTCAAATCGCCTTCAACGGTAATTCGCATTTTTTTAGGTTTTGGCTGCATAATACATTGACTAGCCAATACCATTTCCACTTCGCTGGTTCCAATGCCAAAAGCAACGGCACCAAAAGCTCCGTGAGTTGAGGTGTGACTATCGCCACAAACAATGGTCATTCCGGGTTGAGTTAATCCTTGTTCAGGACCAATAATATGCACAACACCATGACCTTCGGAACCTAGTCCATGATGCGTAATACCATGTTCTTCGCAGTTGGTTTTTAGCATTTCAACCTGATTGCGAGATAATTCGTCTGTAATCGAAAGATGTTGATCGGTGGTAGGAACATTATGGTCGGGAGTAGCAGTTGTTTGATCTGGTCTTGCTACTTTTAAACCACGGTTTTTCAACCCTAAAAATGCTACTGGACTTGTAACTTCGTGGATGAAATGACGGTCGATGTATAATACACTTGGACCTCCCTCAACCTTTTTTACAACGTGGGCATCCCAAACTTTGTCAAATAGTGTTTTTGCTTCCAATTTATTTAAATTTTTAAGTTATCTGTTTCTATTTATTTCCCTCAATTCCTATTTTTTAACAACCGGAATTTTGTTTAAAGCATCAAGATATGCTTCAACCGATGCTGTAATAATGTCGGTATGAGCACCAAAGCCATGGAACATTTTTCCGTCAAATTCTAATGTCATATGAACTTTGCCAAAATCGTCGCTACCTTTATTGATCGCTTGAATCAAGAATTCTTCAACATTAACATGCTTGGTGATAATTTGTTTCACAGCATTAATACCAGCATCAACCGGACCATTGCCACTTGAAGTTGCCGTGAATTTTTCGCCTGCAATTTCTAAACGAACAGTAGCCATTGGTTCTAAGGATTTACCGGAAACAACTTGTAAAAAGTCTAATTTAATTCGGTCGTTTTCACGTCGAACCTCACCAACTAACATTAACAAATCGTCTTCATTGATGTCTTTTTTCTTATCAGCCAATTTCAAAAACTCTTCGTATACTTCATCCAACTTTTCTTTATTCAAGCTGAAGCCTAAGTTTTCCAAATGGTGATTCAATGCTGCACGACCACTACGGGCTGTTAATAGAATTGAAGATTCGTTGATACCTACATCGTTTGGATCGATGATTTCGTAGTTTTCTCTATTTTTCAATACTCCATCCTGATGAATACCTGATGAATGCGCAAAAGCATTTCGACCAACAATTGCCTTGTTTGCTTGAACAGGCATGTTCATTAAGCTCGAAACCAAACGGCTGGTATTGTAAATCTTCTTCGTATTCACATTGGTTACAATACCCATTTCTTTCTCGCGGCTTTTGAATGCCATAACTACTTCTTCTAAGGAAGTATTACCGGCACGTTCCCCAATTCCGTTGATGGTTACTTCTACCTGGCGAGCACCGTTTAAAATACCACTTACTGAGTTGGCTGTTGCCATTCCTAAGTCGTTGTGACAGTGTGTTGAAATAATTGCATTGTGCACCCCTTTTACATTCTCCATCAAGTATTTGATTTTTGCACCAAATTCATGAGGCATAGTATAACCAGTTGTATCAGGAATATTAACCACTGTTGCACCTGCCTTAATAACAGCTTCAACTACTCTCGCTAAATATTCGTTTCCGGTACGACCGGCGTCTTCAGCATAAAACTCAACATCTTCAACGTAACGTTTTGCATATTTTACTGCACGAATTGCACGTTCGATGATTTCATCTTCGTTTGAGTTGAGTTTGTATTTAATATGATATGGAGAGGTCCCAATCCCTGTATGGATTCTACCTTTTTTTGCAAACTTGAGAGCGTCAGCGGCAACGTCAATATCTTTTTCAACTGCACGCGTTAAAGCGCAAATTGTTGGCCACGTAACTGCTTTCGAAATCTCTACCACTGAGTTAAAATCTCCGGGGCTTGAGATAGGAAAACCCGACTCAATAACATCAACGCCTAGTTCTTCGAGCGCCTTTGCAACTTCAATTTTTTCAATTGTGTTCAACTGGCAACCTGGAACTTGTTCTCCGTCGCGTAATGTCGTGTCGAAAATGTACAACCTATCGCTCATATTATTTAAGTTTTTATCGGTTTAATCACCGAATTATTTAACAAAAAAACCACTCTCGTAATTTGAGAATGGTTTTATATAATTATTTAATTCATTTCTATATAATACATACCACTCTCACTTCTGTTGATCCAGAATCAGAATAATGAGGCTAATGAGTGATATGTTTAAAATTCTATTCATTTCTTTTCAGTTGCTCGCAAATATGGTAATATTTTTTTTATTTGAAAATTTTATTGTCGTAATATTTACAATTTATCAGGAAAAAGGTTCAATGCTTTCGAATATTTAATTTTTTTATTCAATGGTTGGATAATTGATCTATTCTAATTCGTACCAGTTTTGTTGTCGTTTTAGGCTCATTTTGCGTTTTTTCTCCCAAGATAAATAAAGTGGATCAATAACGTTTTGCAGTTTAAGATTGCAACCAAAAGTAAGATTGGCAGCTTTGAAGTTAGACGATGAAAGAAACCAAAGAAAATTATTTGTTCCCATGTACCAATCGAATTTTCTATGATTTGAATAAACGGCTATCCCCAGATTGATAAATGAACGATTGATTATAGAATAGCTAGAACTTACTGCCGTATGTTTATTGATTTGATATTTTGCGACGATTGATAAATTGTTTTTGATATGATTATAAAACAGGGTTGTTCTGTTGATCATACTCATTTCTAATTGTGGAGCAATTTTTTGAGTATAGTGAAGCAAAACATTGGGATTAACCAAAGTGTAATACGCTGAGTATGTAATTGTGTCACCTATTGATTTCTGAATTGATGTTTTTGTTTCCTCGATTATTTCATTGAAGTCCTTTTGATGATTGATTACTTGATCAAGGTCAATCCCTTTCCATGTATAATCACCGATTGCGGTATAATTAATTGATTGTGTATTCCAGCGAATAAAACCAACATTATTAATTGAAGCACTGATTTTTGATTTTCGATCGATGTGGTAATGGAATCCGTAATCGAATGCAAACCCAATGTTTTTAGGCGAAATGAAGTTTGATATGAATGATTCTTTTGTGATTGGTAGGATGCTATCATTGTATTCATATACAGCCTGAACTGCAAAATCCTGCGCTGTTAGATCGGACTCTGTTTTTATTGCAATTTCTGATTTTCTGGTTTGAAAATTATAAGTTCCCAAAAGCAATTTGGCTCTAGCGCCCAAGGTTAATTTTCTATTCTTCCTTTTTGCGAACCCTGCCGAAAATTCATGATAACTTGTAAAATTAAATCCAGCTTTAGGTTGTTGAATTTGATTGATGTTGCTGTTTCCATTATTTATCAGATTTAGCAATTCCGAATTTGCATAGATCGAAAAGTTTTGTCTTTCGTATAAGGCAAATGAAAATTGATGCTTGTCTTTTGATCTTGTATATGTAAATAGCGGAATATCTAAGGTTTGGTTGATCGAAAAAACTGAAGGAGTTTTCTTTTGTAAATTTTTGAGGTTTAAATTTAGTATGCTGTCTTGAGTAATTGAGCCCAATTGATTAAAAGTTACAGGGGAATAAAAATTTGCGGAAACCCCAGCTAGAATTGGCAAACTTAATGTCCATTCAGCATTATTTATTAAGGCCGGATTCTCGAAATTATTTTGAGGTAAATTGTCAAATACATATAACGAATGACTCATTTGCCCAACTGTAAGCAGTGAGCTAAATAGAAGTAATAAAGTGACTATGTATTGCTTAATCGACATGTTATTAATCTAATTTGAGTTTCTTATTGAAATTGTATCATTAATATTAACAACAGTTTGAATTCCAAGATTTAGCTTTGCAAAGTTTTCATCTGTAAGATTTGAAATCATGTTTGAGGTCAGCGAATCAATTATAATATATGGTTTAATAGCAATTGCTGCTTTTATACTTTCAAGTAAATCTTCAGAAATATTAATAGTATCGGTTAGCATGGTTGGGGCATCGAAAGGAGCCTTCGCAATGTTTGCAATTGTAATTTTTTCTGTAATATCCGTTTCGGTTACAAACTGAACTGAGAATGAAATTCCAAATGGAAATCTGTTTTCGGTATAGACAATTAATTTATTAAAATTGAAATCACTTAAATCTGCTCCTTCAATATCTAAATAGCTTGTATCTGCATAATCCTTTATAACAAATGTATCAATGGTGGAAAGATTACCTGATACTTGCGAAACAAGTTGTTCATTACTATAGGTGAATTGAGCAAATGGTATTGCTATTTCAGGTTGAGTATTAATTGTTACGTCACTTACTTTACCAATCTCACAGGCTGTTAAAACAATCAAGATAATCATATAATAGGTAAGCTTTTTCATTTCTTCCGTTTTAACAGGTTTTATTTACGATTTAAAACTAGTTTATTAAATTAAAAAGTATGTATTGAATTGTAATTTGTAGTTTATTTAGAAAGCAAAAGGGTCATCTGAAAACAGACGACCCTTTTTTATCTATAATTTTATTTATTAACGTCTTTTACCAATTGCAAAGTTCAGACCAAAGAAAACATTAGAATTGATATTGTTCAATGGAATATACTGAGGTGTAACATCGGTAACCATGAAATCAGATCCTAAGAATAAGTTAACACCTTTTGGATGGAAATTTAATACCCATCCATAAGAATTACCGAGTGTTGTTAAAGCATAATTTGCTGAAATATCAAACCATTTTGAAGCTGATATGTTTGCAAAAAATCGGGTTTCGTTATTGGTATAAAACTCATTTGTTTGAGATGAAAATAATAAACCAACACTAATTTGCTTCACGTAAGGAATTACATATTCAGCACCTAAGTTTACGGTTGGATTTAACGATGTAGAAAAGTCCGATACTGTTCCATCATCATAAAAGTTTGCCATATTCATAAGATCATCTTGTAATTGATCACCTTGCTCACCAATTCCACCTTCAGTTGTTTCATCAGAAGATGCTAAAACGATATCATCAAACCCATTGAAGGTTATTTTTTCGTTATCGGTTACCCCCGAAATGGTGTTGCTCCAAGCAATTGAACCAAGGTCTAAAATAGCAGCAGAAACGGTTAATCCATCGATTACCTCATAACTCGCACCAAGATCTATTGCTGCTCCAAATCCACCGGGTCCCGGACTATTTAATTCGAAGTTTTCAATTGCATTCTCGCTGTCGGTAACAAACTCTGGTCCGGTGCCTGCAACGCGAAGGTATCCGTTTGATTCAATGCTCCATTCTTCTACCGACATTGATATATCCATTTGTTCCAAGTTAGCATCAATAGCAGCTAAACCAACTAATACTTTAATTTTTGCTCCAACGGTTAATTTATCAATGAAGCGGCGAGAATGTCCAAATGCAACTTCAGCATAATTTGTTGACATCATTCGAAGGTTCCCCATCTGATATTCACTTCCTTCTGATGAATTTGCTCCATTTTTTAGGAAATTAAATAGATCGTATGGAAGATTTAAATATGTGTTTGATTTAATGTTTACATCAAAGGTGTTAAAACCTCCAAAACCTCTAAAACCGAAACCTAGAATGTTTTCACTTAGATTAAAATTAAAGAAATTATTGTCCTCTAAACCATTAAGAAAATCATCTGCAGAAACAGAGGGACTTAAGAACGTTGTTAATGATTTGTTTCCATCTGGATCATCATAAGGGAAAATAAACTTCTTAAGTCCAATGTTGGATTTGGTGCCAATATTAAAATTGCTTATTCCAATTCCAAAATAATTCAGATCGTTATAAAATGCAGGGTTGTTTTGGTGATTATATGGTGCACCTTCTATAAAATAAGTGGATTTAGTTCCTTGACTTTGACCAATGAATGGAAGCAGGAATAAACCAATTATTAATATTGCTATATATTTTTTCATCTTATTATTCGTTTTTGAATTGTTCTTATTCATTGCTTGATCAGTTATTAATATCAATATTTATTCCCTCTGGAATTAAAATAGCAATATCTCTGATTCTAATAAACTGGTCATCGCGGAGCGCAGCACCACCAACAGTTGAGTTTGCTTTAACACTCAAGTTAACTATAAAGCCATCAAAATTTGAAATTGCATCGTTTTCAGATGATAATTGAATAATGAGTTCTTCAGATGCTGCAATTACACCATCTCCTGCAGGGATGGTATCTGATATTGATGTTGTAACACCAACTAAGGTATCTCCATTGATATCAATTGGCGTAAGATCTATATTAAATGCTAAAGGAATTGAGTTCTCAATAAATGCCTGAACATTAACTTCAATATCTCCTAATGATTCAAAAAGGTCTGCCATACCTTCGGCCATACCATCATAAATTGTATCGTAATTGATTTCAAATTCATCAAATTCCAGTGGAACTGCAATTTCATATTCTCCTGAAATTGTTAATTCTTTATTTAGATCAATTTTATGTTGCTGTGTTTTGTCTGAAGCAGCAGTCATTTGGAAAGAGATCATATCAGGAAGGGTTTGCAATAGGTTTGAAATTCCTTGAATTTGAATTGGCTCATAACCAGGCAAGGTTGTACCCTGTTCTGAAAGTAGGAATTTTGATGGCGTTGATTCGCCAACAACTTCTGCTGCTTTAATTTTAATTGCTGTAGTTTTAACGGTTGAACCTTCAACAATATTTCCATCAGTATCTTTTCCTTGAAGTTCTAAATCAATATCAACAGGTAATCCAATGTTACTATTAATGGTAAGCATTATTTGAGGATTGTTGAACTTTATATTTGCTTCTTCTAAGAAGGTAAGGCCATCACCCAAATCTAATTCAACTGATTGATCAACTGGATCAATTTTTGGATCAAAAGTACCAATAACTTCCCCAACTGTAAGAGGTTCAATTGTTACTGAAGGTGTAATGGATAATCCATCTAAATCATCACTACTCAAAGTTGATTCTTGAGTTTTTACACCACCTTCTAACGTGATCGCATTGTTTGAATTAATTATTAGCATGTTTTTACCATTAACGTCAATTGTTTCAACGCCATTTGCGCCAAAGGCACTGGTAAAATCAATCCCTGTTATTGTTAGCATCTTGCTATATCCTGTGTTTGCACTAAATGATTCATCTAATGCTAAAACTCCATCAACAACTCCATCAGATTCTGCAAATTGAATAAAGCTCGGTAAATTAATAGCAAATTCATCAAAAGTTAAGTTTCCTAATCCATCTGGAACACCATCAAAATTAATTGAGATATTTATCATTGAATTCTCTGTTAATGACACAAATTGTAATGCTTGAATTTCAGTAGGAACTTTTTCATTTAATTCAAAAACACTTGATTGTGCTACCTCTGCTGTAATTGATTTTGTAGTTACCGTTGCAGCTTCAATTCCCATTGGGCTTTCAGGAATGGTAATGTCAATTGATTTTTGACCTAAGCCATTCAATTCTGTTGTTTCCATTCGTTCGCTACCCATGGTAAGTCCAGTTGCTTCATAAGAAACTACTTCGTCTAATGAAATAGAAGCGTCAACAATTGGTTTGTCTGATAAGTCTAATGTTTTCATCACCAAAGTAATACGAGCTCCAAACAAGTCTTCTGCAGGGATGATTAACTGGTTGCTTGCATTTAAAGTTGCTGCTCCTAGAGTACTAAGTGTCTGGTCGAACTCAAAAATGGTTGGGAATTGAATTGTTAAATCACCATCGATAAATGATAAAGGTAACCCCGGATCACTTATATTGATGTTTAATTCACTTGTTGTTTCAAATTCAATTAAACCTATCGATTTTAAATCTTCTAGTCCATCAATAGAGGTAGCCATATTAAACGAGCCCGGCTCAAAACTATCAATTGATAAATCGGCAGTAGTAATATCGGCGTAATTTAAAGTAAGTTGATTGTCTGCTAATACCGAAACATCTAACGAACTAATTGATTCACCATTACTAACTCCGTCGATGGTCATTTCCAAACCGTAAGTTACATTTTCAGAATAATTTATATTACCCGTCTGGTTGAGATTTAATGATTTAAGATAAAATGAAATTTCAACTTCATCTGCTCCATTAGGAATTGCATAATTAGAAATGTTATAAGTTGATCCAGAAATTGAAGAACTCGAAATTAAAGGAGATGATTGATCTGCTGCGATCACAAAATCATCAGGAAAGGTAATATGAAAGTCATCTATTGTTAAAGTAGATTGCGCAGGATCAAGTGCACTTGTAATTGCTGATACATCAATGGTCATCGAGAAGCGATCACCATTTTCATCTGAACCTAAATAGACTATGTTAATTGCGTCAACTTCTTCGTTTGCATTTAAATCGTATGTGAATGTGGTTGCTATTGGATCACCATCAAACTGTAGCACAGCATCAATATCTACACCCGCAACTGTTACAGGAGCTGGTAAGTTTTGAGAATATGGGAAGTTCGTTTGAACTGTTGGCAGTGTTAAATCAGTTAAATCGGCTTCGGGTACACTAAAGTTAGATGAAGTGCTAATTTGTGCCAAATTAAAATCAGGAACACTTGTTGAACCAAATTCTAGTTCGAGCGGATCAATAGATACATCTCCAATGTTTAATGTGATTGGATCAATTGATAAGCTGATTGGATCAATTGTACTAGACATGCTGATACTATATATGCTATCATCATTTAGTGCAATTAGGTCATTGTCTTCTGGAATAAGGTCTCCCAGAAAAATTGAGTCGGTACTTCCAATTGGAAAAGCTAGGTTGCTTCCACCAAAACTTACTTCCGTTGATAGATTATCTTCAGACAAATCATAGCTTTCATCAACGCATGATTGTAAGAAAATAATCGAAAGTGCAAATAGAAAAAATGCAAATTGCGATGTTCTTTTTTTCATTATTAATTGTTTAGGTTATTATATCCTATGTTAATTTCTATCAATCTGTTAAAAATTGCCATCAAGTTGTGACAAATATTTATAAAAGTCAATTATTTTAAATCAAGATTTAGATTAATTCTAAAAAAACAATATTTTGGATATAAAGTTTAAATGATGAACAAATAATGCTCATTAGCTATAAATTGTTGCTACAATTCTTCGATTTCCACCATAATTCCGAAATTCACACAGGTAAATACCTTGCCAAGTACCCAGGTTAAATTGGTGATTGGTTATTGGAATAGTAAGGGTTGGACCAAATAATGAAGATTTTATGTGTGCCGGCATATCGTCAGATCCCTCAAAAATATGTTCGTAGAATGGAAGGTTTTCAGGAATTAGATGATTGGTAAATCGATTCAAGTCGGCACGAACATCCGGATCGGCATTTTCATTGATGGTTAAAGCTGCCGAAGTATGTTGTATGATTAAGTTTAGTATTCCTGTTTCAGGAAGGTCTTTGATGTTCCTTTTTATTTCATTCGTGATTAAATGAAAACCACGAGTTGCTGGCGCAAGTTTAAATTCAAATTGTTGAATCATATTGGATTGACTTGGAAAGAAAATAGCCACCTAAATACAATTAATGTTTTAAGCAGCTATTACTATATTTATTTATACCAACTGGCATACATTGCATAACTGTTTGAAATACGTTCCACTTCACCTTTTAGAAGGTCTGGACTCATATCTTTAATTTTTTTTGCAGGCGATCCGGCATAAATACTACCAGAACGAACAACAGTTCCTTTTGTTACAACCGCCCCTGCCGCAATAATACTGTTGCTTTCGATAATTGCATTGTCTAAAACAACCGCATTCATGCCAACTAAAACATTGTCGTGTATGGTACAGCCATGAATAATTGCACCATGCGCTATTGAAACATTATTTCCAACATTTGTAGCCGATTTTTTATAGGTTCCATGGATAATTGCTCCGTCTTGTACATTTACATTGTTACCTAATTTAATGTAATTTACATCTCCTCGTAAAACAGCACTAAACCAAATGCTACAATCATCACCCATTTTTACATCACCAACAATAGTTGCATTTTCTGCTAAAAAGCAATTTTCTCCGAATTCTGGAGTTGTTCCGTTTAATTCTTTTATTAAAGCCATATATAGATATCTTAATAAATCAATATTTAGAATGAATTTTAATCTAAATTACAAAAATATTCCTTGCCTTTTATAATGAGACTTTCAAAGATTGCTAAGTGTGAAAATTAAGTTAAGGCTTCCTCATGTAGATATCATTAGGGGCGAGCTTTCTTGAATTTATCACTTAGTTGTTTATTTTTGTTAGAATTAGAAAGTTAATACTGTTTATTCATTATAATGGACAAACTTTCACTTAGCCAAAATCAACTCAATTATATTATTATGACAAAGGATGCAAAAGTTATTGAACTTGAAGAGGTCGCAATCCGGTTTTCTGGTGATTCAGGAGATGGAATGCAGCTTACTGGAACTTTGTTTTCAGATGCAACTGCCTTAGTTGGTAACGGAATCTCAACCTTTCCTGATTATCCATCAGAAATTAGAGCACCACAAGGAACTGTTGGTGGAGTATCTGGATTTCAAGTTCATTTCGGAAATTCAAAAATTACTACACCTGGCGACAAAGCACATGTGCTTGTGGCGATGAATCCTGCAGCAATCAAGGCAAATGCTAAGTATTTAATGCCTGCTGCTACAATTATTTATGATTCAGATTCGTTCACCGATCGCAACTTAAAAAAAGCAAAGTACGAAACAGATGATCCATTTGCTGAATTAAATCTTGAAGACTACTTTAAAATTGGGGTACCTATTACCAGTTTAACCAAAGAAGCTTTGATTGATTCAAAAATGGATAACAAAGCAATACTCCGAAGCAAAAATATGTTCGCTTTAGGCTTGGTAAGTTGGATTTTTAACCGTCCTTTAGAATTAATAGAAGATGCATTAAGAAATAAGTTTGGTAAAAAACCAGATGTACTAGTTTCAAATATTGATGTGTTGCATGCTGGATATAATTATGGTATGAATATGCAGCACAGTACACCACAATATTTGGTTCCTGCTGCTGATATCGAAAAAGGTACTTATCGAAATATAAATGGAAACCATGCTGCTGCTTGGGGCTTGGTTGCTGCTTCAGAGAAATCTGGAATCCCATTATTTTTAGGATCATATCCTATTACTCCGGCTACCGACATACTTCAAGCACTTTCTGAAAGAAAAGATTTAGGAGTTAAAACTTTTCAAGCAGAAGATGAGATTGCAGGAATTTGTACTGCAATTGGAGCTTCGTTCGCAGGAAACTTAGGAGTTACTTCTACTAGTGGTCCTGGATTGGCATTAAAGTCAGAAGCCATTGGTTTGGCAATTATGTCAGAACTTCCATTGGTGATTGTGAATGTTCAGCGTGGTGGTCCTTCAACCGGATTACCTACTAAAACTGAGCAATCTGACTTGCTACAAGCACTGTATGGTCGTAATGGTGAAAGTCCACTGGTTGTAATTGCAGCGAGTACTCCAAGCGACTGTTTTGATTATGCATATATGGCAGCCAAAATTTCTTTGGAAAGAATGGTTCCGGTAATGTTGTTAACCGATGGTTTCTTAGGAAATGGTAGTGAACCATGGAAAATTCCTTCTATGTCCGATATGCCAGAAATCACTCCTCGCATTGCAAAAAATGCAAGTGAATTTAAAGCATATCGGCGCGACGAAAAAACTTTGGCTCGTGAATGGGCAATTCCAGGTATGGAAGGTTTTGAACATCGTATTGGTGGATTGGAAAAAGATGAAGTTGGAACGGTGAGTCATGGTCCTGAAAATCACCAAAAAATGACTGAAATTCGTGCAGAGAAAATAGCACGTTGTGTAGACTTGGTTCCTGATTTAGAAACCTACGGATGCGACGATGGCGAGGTTCTTATCGTTGGATGGGGTGGAACTTTTGGTCACTTAGTTAGTGCTGCTCGTGAATTATGTGAGGAAGGAAAGAAAGTGAGTCATGTACATTTTAATTATATCAATCCGCTTCCTGCAAATACTGAAGAGGTTTTCAAACGTTACAAGAAAATTATTGTATGTGAATTAAATATGGGACAATTTGCCTCTTATTTAAGAGATAAAATGCCACAATTTGATTACGAGCAATACAATAAGGTACAGGGATTACCTTTTTCCGTTGAAGAAATTAAAGAAAGTGTAATTAAATTAATGGAGGCCTAAGCATGACAGACTTACAATATACAGCAAAAGATTTTAAAAGTTCGAATGAAGTGCGTTGGTGTCCTGGATGTGGAGACCATGCAATTATGAATGCCGTTCAACGTGTAATGGCAGGAATGGGATTAAATAAAGCCGATTATGCAGTGATTTCTGGTATCGGATGTTCTTCTCGTTTTCCATATTATATGAACACATTTGGTTTTCATACCATTCACGGTCGTGGTTCTGCAATTGCGTCGGGGGTGAAAAGTGCCAATCCTAAATTACATGTTTGGCAAATTACCGGCGACGGTGATGCCTTGGCAATTGGTGGTAATCACTTTATTCATTCAGTACGTCGTAATGTCGATTTGAATGTAATTTTATTCAACAATAAAATATACGGTTTAACTAAAGGACAGTATTCTCCTACAACCGATCGTGGTTCGAAAACCAAAACTTCGCCTTATGGTACAGTTGAAGATCCATTTATTCCAGGTCAGCTTGTGCTAGGGTCGCGCGGAACTTTCTTTGCTCGTTCAATCGATGGAAACATGAAAATGAGTCAGGAAGTATTCAAAGATGCTGCCAACCATAAAGGAACTTCTGTAGTTGAGGTCCTTCAAAACTGTGTGATTTTCAACAGCGGAATTCACGAAGAAATTACCAAAGGAGATGACCGCGATGATAAACAAATTTTCTTGAAACATGGAAAGAAAATGGTGTTTGGTGTAAATAAAGACAAAGGTTTGATTTTAGACCGTGTTGGGAAACTAAAAGCCATTACCATTGGAAAAGATGGCTATACCATGGATGATGTGTTGGTGCATAATGCCGAAGAAGAAGATCTGTACATGCACTCTGCATTAATTAATATGAAATTACCTGAATTGCCTGTTGCATTTGGAGTTATTCGTTCGGTGAAAGCTCTGACATATGACCATGCAATGGAAGCTCAGATTAAAGATGTGCAGAATGCTCGTAAAATTACCTGCGTTGATGACCTGTTGAAAAGTGGAAATACTTGGGAAGTTTAAATAAAGCTTTAGATATATTGAACAGGCTATTCATATTTTGAATAGCCTGTTTTCTTTTTTTGTAATTCAAGATAAAACTATTTTCTTCGCATCGCGGTATAATTTGAATGCAATGGATGCGTTTTGTTCTGAAAATATTTTTTTGATTGACAATTTTTGGAATCTAAATTAGTTATTATCCAAAGGCCAAATGCATTTTACAATAATTATATTACATTTGTAGCTCTTGAAAAAGAGAGGAATTTGGGCTTTTCGGAATTGCTGACTATCAATTGGTTACGGTTTCGAATTCTTTTTAACTGATAAATTTAAGTGATGCCCTTGAAGCGATTGATAAGTATGATAGTGTTTGTTTTTTGTGTTGCTTTTGCCAATGCACAGCAAGAAACAGCCGATATTGGAGTATTTGCTGGTTATGGAACGACCTTTGGAGAGCAAAACCTAACGAGTATACCCAATTTTGCTGCTTTTTATCGCTATAATGCAAATAGTCGTTTTGCGTATCGCTTAAATATAAATTTTGGTAATTTTGGAACGGAAAAGTCTTCAATTTTTAATGGAGCTACATTGCTTGAGATTAATTACCTTGATTTCATTTTAGGTGTGGAGCAGAAAAGATTTAGCCCATATGTGTTTGGTGGAATAAGTGTAGGAATGGCTGAAAAAGCTTTTTTGGGCATTCCATTTGGAACAGGACTAAAATATGGATTAACCGATAAATTTGGTGTTGGAGCTGAGTTGATGTTGACAAAAACATTTTCTGATGAAATTGATGGAGTCGTTACAGAATTTAATGGAGCCGCAGTTAAAAGTAAAGTTCACAACAACGATTGGGTAAATTATGTTGGACTTACCTTTTGGTACAAGTTTTACATCGGTAAAAAACCTTGCCCAACTTATGGAAGTAAATATTAGAAATGTCGTTGATTGATAAAATAAATCTTGAGAAAGTACCACAACACGTTGCCATCATTATGGATGGGAATGGTAGATGGGCTGCAAAACGAGGCAACGATCGGATTAAAGGCCACGAACGTGGAGTTGAATCGGTTCGGGTGGCTTTAAAATCGGCTCAGGAAATTGGTATTCAATATTTAACCTTGTACGTTTTTTCAACCGAAAATTGGAATCGACCAAAATACGAGGTAGATGCATTGATGCGTTTGTTGGTAAAGGCAATTCGTAATGAGGTAGAAGAGCTAAATAAAAACAATGTACAATTAAAAGTTATTGGTGATGAATCGGCTTTGCCCAAATCGGTAAAGAAGGAATTAGATTTCATGACCAATCACTTAAAAGATAACACGGGAATAACGCTTGTTCTGGCACTTAGCTACAGTTCGCGATGGGAAATCATAAATGCTGTTAAATCCATTGCTGACGATGTTAAAAAAGGAAAAATAGAAGCTGAAAAAATTTCAGGTGACCTGTTTCAATGTTATCTTTCGACCGCTGAAATTCCAGATCCTGAATTGATGATTAGAACCAGTGGCGAAACACGTTTAAGTAATTTTCTTTTGTGGCAGTTAGCCTATTCCGAACTTTATTTTACAAGCAAACTGTGGCCCGATTTTTCAAGAGAAGATCTTTTCGAGGCAGTTTATGATTATCAAAACAGAGAGCGTCGTTTTGGAAAAACAAGTGAGCAGATCAAACAAAGAACTTAAATTATTGTAATGACGAAGAAATTATCGGTAACTGCACTATTTGTACTACTATTTATTAATGTATGGTCACAGGTAGCTGATAGTACCAATTTTTCAATATATTATTCAAGTCCACGGACTTACGAAATTGGTGGAATTGATGTTGTAGGAATCAAATATCTCGATAAAGATATGCTTCGCGATTACTCTGGTTTAAGAGTCGGAGATGAAGTAAAAGTTCCTGGTGATAAATTTACAAATGCCATCCGAAAATATTGGAAACAAGGACTGTTTTCCGATGTGAAAATTAATGCAACCAAAAAAATTGGCGATAAAATTTTCATCGAAATTTACCTGCAAGAACGCCCGCGTTTATCAAAAGTGAATTATTTTGGCGTTAAAAAATCTGAATTAGAAGATATTAAAGATCGAGTATTGTTGCTTGAAGGTGGTCAAATTGTTGATGCACATATTGTAAATGCAGAGCGAATAATTAAGGAAATATTTAAGGAAAAAGGCTTTTACGATACCGAAGTAACCATTGTTCAACGCGATGATCCAGAGAAAGATAATTCTTTAATTATTGATATTACAGTTGATAAAAAGGAAAAGGTAAAAGTAAATAATGTAATTATTCATGGCGCCGAAAAGCTTGAGGTTAATAAAGTCGAGCGAGCTATGAAAAAAACAAATGCTAAAAAGCTTAAGAACTTTTTCCGTCCTAAAAAATTCCAAGAAGATTTATACGAAGAGGATAAAAGGAATGTTATTAACAAATACAACGAGCTCGGTTATCGAGATGCGATTATTACCCGCGATTCGATCTCTAAAAACAAAGAAGACAATACCGTTGATATACATATTTGGATTGAAGAGGGCGATAAATATTTTGTTCGCGATATTCGATGGGTCGGAAATACAATTTATCCTTCGGATTATTTGAATGCTTACTTTGGAATTCAAAAGGGTGATGTTTATAATCAAAAGCAAATTACCGAACGCTTGAAAGATGACCCAGATGCTGTAAGTAACTTGTTTCTGGATAATGGATATCTTTTTTATCAGGTATATCCAATTGAATCAAATGTAGAAAATGATTCTATCGATCTTGAAATGCGAATGCGTGAAGGTACACAAGCAACAATTGATCGTGTGATTATCGAAGGCAATACAAAAACGAATGAGCATGTGGTTCGTCGCGAATTATACACCTTGCCAGGAGATTTATTTAGTAAAACAAAATTGATGCGATCGTACCGACAGTTGGCCAACCTTGGGCACTTCGACCAAGAGCGAATAGGGATTGATCCAATTCCGAATGCAGAAAATGGTACTGTTGATATAAAATATTCATTGGTTGAGCGTGCCAACGATCAGATTGAACTCTCTGGAGGATGGGGAATGGGTATGTTTGTTGGTTCCCTTGGATTAAAGTTTACCAATTTCTCGGTTGGAAGTTTATTCGACGATGAAAAGGGGCTTCCGGTGGGTGATGGTCAAACTTTAAGTATTAGGGCGCAAACAAACGGACGTTACTATCAACAATATAGCTTCTCGTTTTTGGAACCATGGTTTGGTGGTAAAAAGCCAAATAATTTTTCTACCTCTATATACTACTCTAAGTTAAGCCGTATGAGTTCCAATTATTATGCGAACCAAATGTATGGAGGTTATAACTCCTATGGTTACGGCTATGGAAATGGTTATAGCCCATATGGCGGTGTTCGATCAGGTGAGGATATGTACGAAGCAAATAGCTTTCAGGTTACCTATGGTGCTACTGTTGGATATGGTTACCGCTTAAGTTGGCCCGACGATTATTTTACTTTATATCACGAGGTTTCGATGCAGCATTATAAACTGCAGGATTGGTACTACTATTTCCTTACTTCTGGAGATATTAACGATTTTAGTATTAAAACTTCGTTTAGTAGAAACTCGATCGATAACCCATTGTATACGAGACGAGGTTCTTCTTTTGCATTCTCATTAGAGCTAACTCCTCCTTATTCTTTGATCAATGGAATTGATTACAGCGACAAGAATATAAGTGATACAAAACGATATAATTTCCTTGAATATCATAAATGGAAATTTAATTATAAATGGTTTACTCCACTTGATAAAGCTGATAAGTTAATACTTTACTCGCGCTATGAATTTGGTTTGTTAGGATTCTTTGATAGCAACAGAAGATCTCCATTAGAAGGATTTAAAATGGGGGGTGATGGAATGTCGGGATACGATATTTACGGATCTGATAATATTTCGTTACGTGGTTATTATAATGGTAGTATGACAGCAACCGGAGAAACAGGTACCAATGCCAATGTTTATTCGAAAGCAACTGTTGAATTAAGATACCCAATTACCTTATCAGAATCGGCAAATATTTATGTGTTAGGATTTTTAGAAGCGGGTAATTCGTGGTATGATTTATCAACTTTTAATGCCTTCGATATGAAAAGATCTGCCGGTGTTGGTGTTCGCTTCTGGTTACCAATGTTCGGATTACTTGGGGTCGACTGGGGATACGGATTTGATATGCCCAATAGTGGAAATTTAAGCGAAGCTGGCGGCCAATTCCGCTTTGTTATTGGGCAAGAATTTTAAGATGGTATAAAAGTTGTATTAACTACGCAGGAAACTTCAATTATTTAAATCCTATAAATAAAAAAATTATGAAGAAACTATTGTTAACTCTTTTAGTCGCTTTTGTTGTTACAGCTTCAGCAAATGCACAAAAATATGCCTATGTCGATTCCGAATATATATTAGAAAATATACCTGCTTATCGTGCAGCACAAGAACAATTAGATAAAATTTCAACCCAGTATCAAAAAGAGTTGGAAGCGATGCGTGCTGAGCTGGATCAAATGTATAACGATTTCAGAGCAGAGTCGGTATTGTTAACCGACGATATGAAACGCAAACGCGAAGATGTAATTGTAAGTAAAGAGAAAGATTATCGTGCTTTACAACAAAAATATTTTGGTCGCGAAGGAGAATTGTTTCAAAAACGACAAGGCTTAATTAAGCCAATCCAAGACGATATCTACAATGCAATACAAGAGTTAGCGATGGATGGAAACTATGCTGTAATTTTCGATAAATCGGGCGGATTAACCATGTTGTATACCGATCCGAAGTTTAATTTAAGCGATCAGGTATTGGAATTGATGGGATATTAAAATTTATTGTTTTCAAGTCCGAGATAATTCAAGTTAATTTTTATATTTGCTATCCACATTCATCTTGATAATGAATGGTTTTATGAAAAATGCATTTTTAATTAGATAAAAATAAAAATCAATAAAATGAAAAAAGTATTTATAGTTCTATTTGTAATTATTACCGCATTCTCTGCAAACGCTCAAGCTCCTAAATTTGGACATATTGATATTTCTCAATTAATTCAAATCATGCCAGAACGCACGGTTGCGCTTGAAGAATTGCAAAAAACAGCTAAAGAATATGAAGACGCTTTAGCTAGCTTGCAAACAGAACTTCAAAAGTTGTACGAAGATTATATGCAAGGTCAAAATACCATGGCTGATTTAGTACGTCAGTCGAAGGAAGAAGAAATCCAATCTAAAAATCAACGTATTGAAGCTTTCCGCCAGAATGCCGATGCAGAAATACAGCAAAAGCAACAAGAATTAATGGAGCCAATATTTAAGAAAGCTGATGAAACCATCGCAGCAGTTGCTAAAGAACTAGGTTTAATTTACGTGTTTGATGTAAGTTCACGTGTGGTACTTTACAAATCAAACGATAGTGTGGATATTCTACCCTTAGTGAAAAAGAAAATGGGAATTGAATAATTGATTTCCATCAAAATATTAAAAGCCGATTGTTACCATGCAATCGGCTTTTTTATTTGCTTTATTTAAAAGGTATCCTAATTATTCGCTAATTTCGCTATTCTATGGGCAGACAATTTAAAATAGGAGTATTTGATTCGGGGTATGGTGGCTTAACCATTCTAAAAGCCATTAAAAACATGCTTCCAGAGTACGATTACATCTATTTGGGCGACAATGCACGTACACCTTATGGTACACGCTCATTCGACGTGGTATATGAATATACACTGGCTGCCGTGAAAAAACTATTCGAATTAGATTGTAATCTTATTATATTGGCTTGCAACACCGCTTCGGCAAAAGCGCTTCGAACTATTCAGCAGAACGATTTACCTAAAATCGCAGCCGATCGACGTGTGCTTGGGGTTATTCGACCCAGTGTTGAAGCTGTAAGCGAACTAACCAAAAGTAAGCATGTAGGAGTGTTGGGAACTGTTGGAACCGTATCGTCAGAATCGTATGTGCTAGAATTGGAAAAGATCTCGAATGGAACAATTACCACCCACCAAGAGGCTTGCCCTATGTGGGTTCCTATTGTTGAAAACAACGAAATTGGTACGCCCGGTGCCAATTATTTTATTCAGAAGAATGTACAAAACCTGATGAATAGCTATACCGAAATTGATACGGTAATATTAGGCTGTACGCATTATCCCTTGCTTAAGCATTCAATTGAAAAGTATATGCCTGCAGGTGTGAATATTGTATCGCAAGGCGAAATTGTTGCAGATAAATTGAAGGACTATTTGTATCGTCATCCTGAAATCAAAACTTATCTTTCAACCTTTGGTTCTATCCTATTCTATACAACAGAAAAATGCGAATATTTTAATGTTAAAGGAACTTTATTTTATGGTGAACCTGTAGTTGCTAAAACAATTCACTATTGAATTGGATACTTACCATGTGTTCGAGTTTCAATCGCCTAAAAAATTTTTAATTATGATTGTTTAAAACAAAAGTTGTTTAAATCAATCGGAACTTATTTCAGAACTCCCATTAATGTGATGCAAGTATTTTTGTAGGATTATAATTTTATTTCCATAAAAAGTCTACAAAGTAATAAGGATTAGTTCCTGAATTTGTCTTCATAAATCATTATTTATTGGTATTGATGTAGGAAGCCGTGTCCGATACCTTTGTATCAGAAATTTGGAAGTCTGATATGAAAAGAATTGTACAAGGTATATTTATGGCAATGCTTATTTGCTCGTTTCAACCACTTTTTGCTCAACCAAAGCAGGTGTATGGAATTGTTGTAGATGGCGCTAAACGGCCTGTTGCCTTTAGTACAATTTTGGTTAAAGGTACACACCAGGGTACAGCCGCCAATGCATATGGCGAATTCACCTTAAAAGGAGTTCAAAGGTTCCCTGTAACCTTGGTGGTTCGGGCGCTTGGATATTCCGAAGAAGAAGTGGTTGTTGCTTCTGCAGCCAACACCTTAAACATTCACTTAAAAACTACTGACCATCATTTACGGGATGTAATTGTGGAAAGTAAAAGCACGAAAACTGAGTTCGAAACGCAGGGGTTTGCTGCAAATGCCATAGAAACCAAAGAAGCGAGCCAGCGCAACATTCAAACCAATGAATTACTAAATACTACCGTAGGCGTTAAAATTCGCCAGAATGGTGGTTTAGGCTCAAATGTGGAGTATTCATTGAACGGTTTGTCGGGGAGTGCAGTGCGTATTTTTATCGACGGCATTCCAATTTCTACTTACGGATCGTCATTTAGTTTGAATAGTATTCCACCTTCAATGATTAAGCAAATTGAAGTTTATAAAGGAGTAGTTCCTGGTCATTTGGCCGACGATGCTTTGGGCGGAGCCATCAATATTCAATTGCATAAAAAGGCAAGTACCAATTTCAATGCTTCGGTTTCATATGGCTCATTCAACACTTTTCAGACTAGTGCCAACGGAACTTATCGCTTCGATAAAAGTGGACTTACTGTAAAGACTTCGCTTTTCCATAATTACTCTGATAATGATTATAAAGTGTCGGGGCGTAGTGTGGTCGTAAATGGCCTTGGTGGAGTACAAACACCAATTACAGCTCGTCGATTTAACGATGCTTATCGTTCAACAGGAGGAATGGCACAAATTGGCTTTACCGATGTAAAGTGGGCCGATCAGTTTTTTGTGGGTGTAACGGCTTCCGACGATTATAAGGAAATTCAGCATGGAGCTTTCATGACCATTACTCCTTATAAAGATCGTTTTATGGAGTCGAAAGTATTGTTAGGAAACTTAAGTTATCAAAAAACAAATTTGTTGCTAAAAGGGCTCGATGTAAATATACATGGTTTGTACGGAAAACGTAATCGTGCAGTTGTGGATACCTTGGCTGCAGCATACAGCTGGAATGGCGAAAGAGCCATCGATTTCAGAGGAAATGAATACGAATATTCATGGGGCTCGCAACAAGAGGGTGGCCCAACCTTATCGAAAATTGATAGAAATGTGGCTTCAATTCGCACTGGATTATCGTACAGTATTAATCCACACCATAAAATATTAATGAACCATGTTTTCAGTCAAATCGATAGAGAAGATAGCGATGAATTACGTTCGGTTTTAGAAAACACGTTTAAAGGCACTCGTGATTTGTACAAAAACATATTTTCGTTGACCTACGAGTTAAAAGCATTCAACGACCGACTACGAACCAGTTTATTTGGGAAACATTATCAGCAAAAAACAATAAGTGTTGATCCGGCTATTGAAGTAGATGTTGATGGCAATAATCAAATCGTTGACGAAGTGGTTAGCAGTAATAAAAAGCATAATGGATACGGTTTTGCATTGTCGTACGCTGTAGTGCCCAATATTACCCTGTTAACCTCGGCCGAGAAAGCAATTCGCCTGCCCAACGAAAGTGAAATTTTTGGGAACGATGGCGATAATGTAGTGGCCAACTCAAGCATTAACCCTGAGCAAAGCAATAACTATAATCTTGGTTTCCGCTTTGGAGCATTTAAGGTGAACAAGCATTGTTTTACGGTTTCAACAAACCTATTTACCCGGAATATTAAAGATCGCATTGGTTTGCCAATTGAAACATCGCTAAACGTTGATGATGAATTGATTCTATATGTGAATCAGGGAAGCGGTACTTCAAAGGGAATCGATGCACAATTAGACTATTCATACAACAAGAACCTTCGTTTCAACTTTAACCTTTCACGCTTCGATTTGAAGGTGGAAAACCGAGGGTGGATTATCGATGTACCCAATACTCCATTTTTTACAATGAACGGAAGTTTGCGATACTCGTTCAAAGACTTAATACAAAAGAACTCAAGAATGAACCTTTTCTATACGGTTTACTATACCGAAGAGTTTTCGTACCTGGTTCCTCAGGGGGCAAATACCGTTGGGGATGACTTTTTTAAAGTTCCGGAACAATTGGCACAAGATCTTGGCATTAGCTATTTCTTTCCCAACAGGAAGTTTATCATGAGTTTCGATGTGAAAAATATTTTCGATCAACCTGTGTACGACAATCTTTCGGTACAAAAACCAGGAAGAGCCTTTTATGTGAAATTAAACTACACGATCAATAAGTACTAATATTAAAAATTACAGATATGATAACTAAGTTATTCAATACCCGATTTTTAGCCTTGGCATTGTTAATTGCAGGCGCAATGAGTTCATGTGATGAAGGTGAAGGGCCAATTCCTAATCCAGATCCGGAGCCAGAAGATACACGCTGGATTACTGTTGCTGCAGCCCGAATGGGTGAGAAACCTGGTGATGGAAATGGTGGAACATTAATCTACTCTATTACCAGCGAAGATGCAAAAGACCCTAGCGTATCTATCGAGCCATTTGAAAATGGTTTTATTGTGCCTTCGAACCGTACAGCGCGCTTGCAAGCTTCAGAAGACGGGAATACGATCTTCAATATTAGCTATGCGGGAGATACCGGTGGAAACTATACCAAATACAGCGTAGAGGGGGGACAAACTTTTACCCAAAGTGGAACACAAATTAGTATTGCACCTTATGTTGGATCAGCGCCTCGATGGATTAAACTATTCGATGGAGATAAAACAGGGTCTGCAGTATTCGTTTCTACTGAACATCAGTTTGATGAAGGAAATAATTATGTCCGCACTGAAGCTACTATGGGGGTTTTAACCTTAGACTTGGTGAATTCACAAATCAAAGAATTTAAAGAACACAGCATTGGTTTAAGTGCTGAAGAAGAAGCTCAGGGAACTATATTTCAAGAATTGATATGCCTACATTAAATGCTGCAGGCAACAAACTATATATTGGTGCTCGCTTGAGCAAAGTAAATCCTGAAACAGCTGAAAGAGACAGCGGCTACGAAATATTAGGATCAAAAACTATTGTTTTAGATTACCCATCGTTAACCAATCCAACTGTTATAACTTCAACTGTAGGGTTTGGAAATACCAACGGTTACCGTAGTATCAATGCTTTTGAATATAACGGAAGCGTTTATCAGGCAAACCAAGGTGATCCCAATGGTTCACACATTCTTAAAATTGATGCAGACAACGAATACGACAACGATTATGTATTTAGTCTTGATGCTGCCTTAGGTGTTGATGATGTTTATGTGTTGGCTTGGCGACCTGCAGCCAATGGCAAAGCAGTTTTGGCATATCGTTATGCCGATTCTGAAAAAGGAGTAGCAGGAGCACAAGGATTTTTCGCATTGGTTGATTTAGATGCGAAAACAGCTGAACTAATTGAAGAAATTCCTTACGATCCCGATTTCTACCTATTCCAATATCAGGGATTTGCAGTTGATGGAAATGAAATATTTGTAACTCAGGCTCCGGTAGGTGAAAACGGAAACATCTACGTAATTGATACTGAAACAGGTGATGTAACCAAAGGTGCTGAGCTTGTGAATGTTGACGGAAGCCATTTTATTGGAACATTCTAGTTTTTAGGAATAAGCAAATGATCGAACTCTGTGGGATATTTTTTCCCATGGAGTTTTTCTACAATAAATAATCTTATTCAAAAAAGATCACTCAAATATGAAAACACAAATTATAAAATATTGCTTGCTTAGTTTGGTAGCTGTGCTGGTTTCAGCATTGAGCATGGCGCAACCGGGTAAGAGTGATAATCCATTCATGGATAGAAAATATTGGGAAGCACAACCGAGCCTTGCCGAACTTAAAGCCAATGTTGCCAAAGGGTATTCGGCAACGGAAGTTAACAGAGGAGGTTTTGATCCTATAACCTTCGCTATTTTTAGTGGAAATTCAACAAGTACGATTCAATATCTTCTGGCGCAAGGAAACGATATCAACAAACGTACGCACGATTCACGTACCTACCTATTCTGGGCGGCTTCACGCGGGAATATTGAGATGATGAACTTTCTGATTGAAAATGGAGCTCGCATTGATTTGGTTGATTCTCATGGTTATTCTGTAGCGCAATTTGCGGCGGCTTCGGGGCAGAGCGATACCAAAGTTTATGATTTGCTTGTAAAAAGTGGGGCAGACTTGCAAAACGAAAAAGACCATCACGGGCGTAGCGTACTTTTAGTAGCTGCTCCGCGTGTTAAAGATATGACCCTAATCGATTACTTCGTGGATAAGGGTTTAAGCTTAGATGAAATTGATGACGAAGGCAATGGAATCTTCAACATTGCAGCCCAAGGTGGAAACATTACTGTTTTAAAAGCTTTGGTTGCTAAAGGTGTTGATACCAATAAGAATATTAAAACCTGCGAAAATGCAATGCTTTTTGCAAGTAGAGGTGGACGAGGAAGTAGCAGTAGTTTGGAGGTATTTAAATATTTGGAAAGGCTTGGACTCGAAGCAAATGTAACTTCAACCGATGGAGTTACTCCATTACACAATATTGCCCGTTCATCAAACGATCTTGCAATTTTCGAGTATTTCATTGATAAAGGGGTAGATCCTAATGCAGTGGATGAAGCCGGAAACACGCCACTATTGAATGCTGTTTCGCGAAATAAGTTGGAAGCCATTCAATACTTAGTTGAAAAAACTGAGGATATCAACCAAAGAAATAAAGAAGGCCATTCAGCTTTAACGCTTGCCATCCAAAATAATAGTGCTTCAATTGTGAATTATTTGATCTCGGAGGGAGCGCAAACCGATGTTGTAGACAACGAAGGAAATAATCTGGCCTATTATTTATTTGCTACCCGTGGCAATCCTCGCGATTATGATGAGAAAGTAAGAGCATTGCTTAGTGCTGGTTTTAATTTCGAGATTAACCAACCCGATAATAGTACGATTTGGCATTTAGCAATTGCTAAAAATAACTTGGAGCTTTTAGAGAAAGTTAAGGGTTTTGGCGCTGATATCAATGCAAAGGATAATCAAGGAAATACCGTTTTACATTATGCTGCCATGAAGGCTACAAACACTAAAATTCTTGAGTTTTTAGTGGCTAATGGTGCCGATGTTAATGCAACGACCGAATTTGGGGAAACAGCTTTTAATTTGGCTCAGGAAAATGAATTACTGCAAGAGAATAATGTGAGTTTAGACTTTTTAAATTAACTGGTGATATGAATATTTTAAGAAAACAAGCGATAGCAATATTAGGGCTTATATTGGTTTTTGTTAGCTCTTTTTCATTTGCGCAAGCACCTTCGGCTGTGTCGTACAAATGTATGATACAAATGGCCAATTATTCAGGCGAAAAAGCTTATGTAGTTGTTTCATTAATGAATCCCAAAGGAGTTTATGTGAAAACATTATATATTCAAGGTGATGATCCCGAATGGTATCCCGATTTAAAAGACTGGTGGGCATTTAGTAACGAGAGTAACGAAAACCTTGATGGGATTACAGGTGCAACCGTTGGAAATGGCGAAAGAAATATTATCTCTTTGCTTTTAAATTCGGCACAAATTGATAGTGGATATAAAATTCGATTTGAATCGGCGGTTGAAAACCAAGAGTATTACACGGTTGATGCCGAGGTTGAATTAAAATCAGCAACCATTAGAAACAAGGTCGACGGAAAGGGATATATTCGTTATATACGAATGTTACCAAATTAACAGAGTATGTTTTTTTCAATATGGCGAAATAGCCATTTTTTGTTAGCAATTGTTGCTTCCTTGTTTTTGTTGGTTGCATCAATTACAGGAGTGATTTTGGCCGTTGAGCCTATTGCGAATAAGGCACATTCGTATAAAATTACACATGCTAATGAACTTACTTTAAGCGAAACATTAACAAATCTGAATGCTAAGTACAATGAAATCCTTTCGATTTCAAACGACCGTAATGGGTTTGTTAGTGTTTCTGCTATTGTGAACGGAAAATCGGAGCAGTTTTACGTTGATCCTTATACTGGAAATAATTTGGGCTCAATAATTGAAAAAGCGCCTCTATTTAAGTTTACAACCAGTTTACATCGCTCCTTATTTCTGAAGTCAACCGGTCGGTTTATTATAGGACTGGTGTCCTTCCTTTTATTGTTGATCGCAGTTTCGGGAATTGCGTTAATTGCCAAACGACAAGGTGGGTTTAGAAATTTCTTTGCCCCTGTAGTACGCGAAAACTTCTCACAATTCAATCATGTTGTGTATTCGCGCATTACATTATTGCCAATTATAGTTATATCATTGAGCGGACTTTACTTGTCGTTATTGCGCTTTAATATTATTCCTGAAAATCAAATTGTTCATGAAATTGATCACGACTCGCTAACTGATTACCCGAAAAAAACACTCAAGGACTTTGAATTTTTCAATAATACTACTTTAGGTGAGCTAAAAGAATTGGAGTATCCGTTTTCAGATTTTGTTGAGGATTATTACACTATTAGACTTAATGATAGGGAGCTTATTATAAATCAGTTTAATGGTGAAATTATTGCTGAAAGAAAACAGGGCTTAGTTGCAGCTATATCGTCTTTAGCTAAAGTTTTGCATACTGGCGAAGGAAGTATTATTTGGAGTATTGTACTTGGCTTGGCCAGTCTTATGATTCCTTTTTTTTTTATCACTGGTTTTATCATCTTCTTTAAAAGACCAACGGTTCGAATTAAAAATAAATTCGTAGTAAATGAATGCAGTCATGTAATTTTGGTCGGTACCGAGGGAAATACAACTTTGCAATTTGCGAACGAATTCCATCGTCAACTGCAGAGAGTAGGAATCAAAAGTTATTTAGGCTTAATGAATGAGTATGGTTCGTTTCGGCAAATGGAACAACTATTTGTATTTGCTGCGACCTACGGACAAGGTGAAGCTCCGGCGAGTGCCGATCGATTCAAGGAATTGGTTGCAAAGCATAGGCAAACCCAAGCGTTTATGTTCTCGGTTATTGGATTTGGTTCTACTGCTTATCCAAACTTTTGTCAATTTGCTCACGAGGCATTTGATTTATTAAAGGAACTTCCGAATGCAGATAATTTTGGAGAGGTACATACAATCAACAACCAATCATTTGAAGCATTTTCAAATTGGGCTAATCGCTGGGCAGAAGTCAATCACTTGAAGCTTGAACTTCAAAAACCCCAAATAACCCTCGCTAAACGTGTTGCTTATAATTTTGAAGTGGTTGATCGGATTGATTTCGAAAAGGACGATACCTTCCTGCTTACATTAAAAAATACGAAACGAACAAAAGTTGTTTCTGGCGACCTTTTGTCAATTGTTCCAGAGGAAGATGGACGAGAGCGACTTTATTCAATCGGAAATTTACCTAATAATACATTGGTTATAAGTGTGAAAAAGCAACCCAATGGAATCTGTTCTAATAGGCTAGGAAGGTTGGAAAGAGGTGATGCTTTTTCAGCAGGAATAGTCAATAATCGACACTTTTATCTTCCTGAGAATACTAAAGATGTGGTGCTTATTGCTACAGGCGCTGGAATTGGTCCTTTTTTAGGAATGATTGCCACCAATAATAACCAACGCAAATTGCATTTATACTGGGGCGGTAGAACACCTGAGTCTTTAAGCCCTTACAAAACGCATATTAACGAGGCACTTTTAAAAAATAGTCTTCATAACTTTTCGCCTGCATATTCACAGCTACAAGCTGAAAAAGTTTACGTGCAACATTTAGTGAATCGTGATGCTAAAAAAATGGTTTGTGTGCTTAAGAAAGGTGGTTGTGTCATGATCTGCGGTTCCATTGCAATGCAAAGTGAAGTTATGTCTGCTCTTCAAATGATTTGCAAAGCACATTTAAAAAAGGATCTAAGCTTCTACCAAAAACGAAAACAGATTAAGATGGATTGTTATTGAAATGATGAGAGAAATATATTTTAGACGTAATTTGATTACTTAGTTTGAAATTGTAATATCCGAAATTAATGGAGAATCTATAAATTGGTTTAATATAGACAGTCTGAAAAAAACATCATCTGACAGTGAATTAGCATTATTAGTTACTATTGGCAATTTCGAAAAGGTGATTAAAACAAAACCCAGCTTAATTAATAAAGAAAAAAGGAATGGTTGGCAAACCGGGCGCAAGAAAATTATTAAATGATCCGGTTATTCTAAATAGTGATGAACTGAACAGGCGTAAAACGAGTTGCAGATAGGTGTAACAAACTATATTACCGATAAATCAATACGTTTTACCACCTGGTGTTCGTCGTTTTTAGTTAACAGGTTCAGGTATTCCGAGGGTGACATACCCATATAATATTTAAACTCTTTAATAAAATGCGATTGGTCGAAATACCCTGAATCTACAACAACATCCGTCAAATGTTCCGGCGAATTTATGAGTGCTTTAACCGCTTTTCTGAATTTAATCAGTCGTTCGAATTTTTTGGCAGTAATTCCTAGTATTTTGTTGAAATTTCGGTTCAGTGTAGTATAGTTGGTTTTAGTTAGGCTGCAAAAGGTTTGAATGTCTGATAAGTCTTCATTTGCTTTCAAAAACGAATAAAATTCCTTCACTAGTTTGGTTTCTTTTTCCCGTTTCGCACAGTAGGTATGATTCAGAAGTTGATAGGTGGCTTTAATTATTGCTTCATCGCCTGAAGCTGTTTTTATTTCCTCAATTAAATTCTCGTGGGCAGAATTTGTATAGGCAATATTTTTATTGATCAAGTCTTTACCTTTTAGTGGTACAAAAGGATAAAGCCCGTTGCTGTATAAACGTACTCCCAGGGCTTTTATGCCGGGTGGAAGCCTCAGGTAAACAGGTTTCAGCATAATTCCTTCCAAACGGCTTTCTGTTATAAAATTTCCATTATGAAAATACCCTTTATCATTTAGTAAGAAAATCCAGTCGATAAACTGATTAGGCGGAATAACAATATTTACTTCTTCAGCAAACGTTTCAACAAACCAGAATGATTCTATACAACTCGTAAACTGCTCTGATTTGTAGTTTCGAAATGATAAATTTTGGGTTTCTATTTCAGTTGAAAGTTCTTTCATCCTTTCTGTAATTCAGTTTCAAAGTAAATAATTATTTAACGGAAAAAGATGGCTTTATTTTTACTGAACCGTAAAATCTTTTAACCTGTAGTATTGTGCACCTGACTTGTATTTATTGAAAGATGAATGGTTACGAACACGGCTTAAACAGTCCTTCCCCGATGCATATAATTTGTTGGCGTTTAAAATTTACAATTCAACTATTTTGGTATGACTTATTTTTACAACGAAACGATGCATTTTATTTTGATGATTTTACTCTCTTGTAAACAAGAATAGAAATGGAAAACAAAACAAGTTTAATTACCGGGGCAAATTCCGGAATCGGAAAACAAGCAGCTATTCAGTTGGCAAAAGCAGGATTCCGGGTTTTTGTTGGTGCGCGAAAACGGGAAAGAGGTTTGAAGTCATTGAAATATAGTGTGAATATTCAGCTATTTGATCTTGTTGGAAACAAGCTTATGGAGAAATCGGCAGAGAGTGATGTGGAACAGATAGATTTAAAAAACTTTTCTTTGGGAGTTTATTTTTTGCACATTACGAAGAATATGAAAAAGAAGACAATTAAAATAATTAAACAATAGAATGTATAAAAACAGAAAGGTACTTTTATTGATAGTATTGAGCCTTGCAATCTTTAAAACAAATGCTCAAACAGTTGCTACGACTGAAGGACCCGTGAAAATATATCATGAAGAAGGTCTTATTAAAGTGTATAATATTCCTTATGCTCAGCCTCCTGTAAAGGAATTGCGATGGAAGGCACCACTATCGCCTCTAAAACGAACCGAAGTGTGGGATGGCAAAGGTCGCAACACTGTTTGTGCACAAGTGCGCAATCAGGTGTTGTTTGCGCCTGAACCATTTGGAGCAGTAACAGGAAGCGAAGACTGCCTGTACCTTGATATCGTTGCTCCAGAGAATAGAGCGAAAACACACCCTGTAATTGTATGGATTCATGGAGGAAGCAACAAATATGGTAGCAAATCTGATGAAGCTTATGATGCTGAAGTGTTGGCGAAAAACACCGGTGCCGTTGTTGTAAAAGTTAACTATAGGCTGGGAATTCTTGGAGGTTTATTTCTTCCTGATATGTATGGTGATGATTCTGAAACAACCACAGGAAACTACTTGCTGCTCGACTTAATTCAGTCCTTGAAATGGATTCGTTCAAACATTGCATCTTTTGGAGGCGATGCTTCCAATATTACGCTCATGGGTGAATCGGCAGGCTGTATCGATATTTGGGGCTTGTTGCTTTCTCCACTTTCTCATGGTCTTTACCATAAAGTTATATGTAGCTCAGGCTTTCCGCTTATCATTTCAAAAAGAAAAGCTCGGAGAGAATCAAAAGCTGCTTTAATGAAGGTGCTGATAAAAACGGGAAAAGTTACGAGAGAGAAAGAGGCTCGGCAATTTCTTGAAAATGTCAGCAGTAAAGAGTTGAGGCAACTTTTATACAATTTAGATGCGGAAACACTGGTAAAAACGTCTGAGTCGTTTACACCAGCATTGGTTGACGATGGACATGTTTTGAAGAAACATGGTTTGTTTGTAGTGAATAAATCACACACTGCCAGCGTACCAATGATTGTCGGAACAACCCAGAATGAAGCAAGTTATTTTTTAGTTAGCAAAGGTTCTGGCATGTCATACAACGAATTATGGAATGCTATTAATGAAGGCAATAATATTGACAAGGTAGAAAGGTTCGTAGAGTCAGAGGACTATAGCGACTATTGGAAGAAAGTTGAATCAACCACAAAAAAGCTGTTGGCACTCGTCAATTTTCACTACAAGCGTTACAATCGCATCAATCCCAATATGTACAAATATCAATTTGACGTTACCCCAAACAATTCGCCATGGAAAGAGCTTTTGGGTTCTACACATGCCTCGGATGTAATCTATCTTTTTGGCAAAGAAAAATTTCGGGATGAAAACTTTTTTGTATTTCTTGAACCGTCCGATTTAGATACTTTTCGTGCACAGGTTAATGGTTTTCACAGCTTTATGAAGAGTTTTATAGAAACCGGAGTTCCAGGAAATGTAAATGGTACAACCTGGGGAAACTGGAACCGAAAGCCTGAAAATATATTACACGTAAACTAAAAAAACGAATAGTATCGCAATAAAGATGGACGTAAAATCAACAATAAATAATGTATTGGTAGAAATACAATCAGGTCAGGTTGAATTAAGAGATGATCGGATTAATCAAAAGTGGATGGTTAATCTCGATAGCTTTTTCATATCAAAATACCCCGTAACTCAAGACTTATATTATCAGGTCACAAACGAAAATCCAAGTGTTTTTAAAGGAGATAAAAGACCTGTTGAAAATGTAAATTGGATAGAGGCTGCTAATTTCTGTAATGCTTTATCAAACCAATTAGGATTGAAACCATATTATTGCATTAAGGAAAATGAACAGGTTGGTTCCGATAAAACAGCAGAAGGGTATCGACTTCCAACAGAAGCAGAATGGCAATATGCATGTAGAGCAGGAACGGTAGGAGTGAGATATGGCGAACTGGATTTAATAGCGTGGTATAAGAATAATTCAGAAAATAAAACCCAGCCAGTTGGCATGAAAGAGCCAAACCCATGGGGACTTTTTGATATGTTGGGCAATGTTTGGGAATGGTGTTCAGACCTTTATGATACCGAAGTTTATGGTACGTACCGTATATTTAGAGGAGGTGGTTGGAACGATGAAGAACGAAGCCTTATGGCAACTGTACGGCGAAGAAGTCATCCATCTAAATTCAAAATAGATGACCTCGGATTTAGAATTGCAAAAAATAAGCAACAGTAATTTGCAGTTCTGTATTAACAAAAACACGAACCAATGAAGAATAACGTTGAAAATATCATAAACAACGTCTTTCCCATATCAGCAAAATCATTTGGTGAGATTGAAAAGCTGCTTGAATTTGAAACTTACCCAAAGGGAGAAAGCTTTGTGTTGAGGAATAAACAGAACAAAAAAGAGTATTTTGTTTTGGGCAGCATTTGCTAAAGTTGATATACTGAATGATTGTGGTCATATTCCGTGGAAGCACAATCTCAATGAATTTACTAATGTTTTAAATAGTTTTTATACTCACTACTAGTTCGCAAATACAATCATATTATGAAGAAATATGTATTTTTTATACTGGCAGTTTTTATTCTGAATCATGGTAATTCTCAAAGAGTTAATTATGGAATTGGTGCAGGATTAAATTATACTAACTTGGCATTGTCCAATATTCCTGAAAGCGATTCAGAATATAAAATTGGCATGCAGGTTACTGCAATCATAACATTTAAACCTCACGAAAAGCTATGGCTTAGGCTTGAACCTGGGTTTACTCAGCGGGGCTCTGTCATGAGTTATTCTAAATTTCCCGATACAAGAATTATTCTGAACTATCTAGTTTTACCAACTGTCTTAGAATTTTCTTTATCCGACAAATTTTCAGTCTTGCTTGGTCCTGAAATGGCGTATTGTGTATCTGCCAATGCAAAAGAAAACGGAAATATAACAGATATCAAGTCAATTTTTGACAGCAATATTGATGTAGAAGCTATAGCAGGGGTTTCTTATCGCATTATCAACAATGTAGCACTTGAAATAAAGTACAACCGAGGGTTTGTTTCAACAATTAACGATTTGAAATTTTTTGATGAGTACGGAAACAGTGAAGGCTATGCCAAACTATATAACCAAGGAATCACTTTTTCTTTAGTTTATATTTTCAGGGAGTAGTAATGAAAATTATGGTTAACTACATGGCAACAAAGAGACGGGGCCTGCAAAATCGAATATTTTTATTCTCAGAGCAAATCGCGGGATAGTAAATCCCAATGTAGGAATAAAATGAACATACGTTAAAGAAAAAAACATGCAAAACACCAACAATATTGAGTTTGAATATGTCAACAATATTCCAATTGCTTTTTGTCGACCAGTCCAGAATAAAAGCAATAATTCAATAGCCGTTTGGATTCCATATCTCGGAGGGGATAAGGAAACCGGTGCGAAAGAATTACAGAAATTGGCTTCATGTGGTTATTTTGCCATTAGTGTTGATCCATGGTTACACGGAGACAGAAGTGGCGATTTGCAGGAAGATGTAAGAGCGCTTGTATTTCAGGAATTCAGAAAATACATGTGGCAGATTTTAGGCATTACAACCCTGGATGTTTTCCGGGTTATTGATTGGGCTATTGATACATTTAAACTCAATAAAAATGTTGTAGCGGGTGGGTTATCAATGGGTGGAGATATTGCTATTGCTCTTGCCGGAATTGATTCCAGGGTAAGCAGAGTAGCTGCAATTGCCGCAAGTCCTAACTGGGAAAGGCCGGGAATGACAGATGTAATGGATTCAACGAAAATTATAAATCAAGGCGATTCAACAAATTTTGGCAAATGGCTTTATAACAAGCTAAATCCAATCACAAACCTTAATTCTTTTGCTAGGCCATTGCGGATGCATATTGAACTTGGGGAGTTAGATACACACATAAATTCGCAGTGGATGTTTGATTTTAAAAACGGTTTAAGTTGCGATTATAAAAATGCGGAACACAATATCGAAATTGTAGTTAACAACGGGTTTAATCATATATCATTACTACAGAACGAAGAGATTATTGATAGGGCCGTGAATTATTTAATTGGTGAGTAGCAAAATTTTCCATGCTGTAACGATCAATAAAATTTGCTTTTATATACCCGTGTTTAAAATTTACAATGCAGTAATTTCTGTATAACATATTTTCGCCTACCAGAAACAAACAATACCAGAAACAATGTTTAGAATGAAAATTAGCTGGGCTTTTGTAGTCCTATGCCTGCTTTGGGCCTGTAACAAAGACGATGACGGTTTGGAAACAACTCAGTTTTCAATCAACGATGATGTTTGGCAGCTTGCCTCGGAAGTGAAAAACAGCCAGGAAACGAGTTATCCGCGTACCGTAAAAGGCGATTTTGATAATGACGGAACAGAAGAAACCCTTTCTCGAAACGACTTCTATATCTTCGAAGATAACTGGGCTTTCCGCGCTTACTCTTATACTGTAACAAATGATGGCGGAGATGATGCAATTACTCTGCCAGGTCGCGCTGAACATCTTTTTGCCGGCGCTGCATCGCCTTATACCCAAAACAGCGACAGTATTTCTATTTTTCTGAAAGATTATGCCATAACCCAAAGTGAATCTGAATTGAAATTGAAGTCAGACAACCATGAACTTGTATTTAAAAAAGTGCAGACCATTGAGCGGAACCAGGTTAAAAACGCACCTTTGGAACCGGAAAACAATGGCGACTTAGCGGCTAAAACGTGGCGAATGAAACATGAAACCGGTTTTGAGGCAAAGCCAGATGTTTATTACCCCGTGGAAAAAACCGGCGATTTTGACGACGATGGAACCGATGAAACCATCGAAAGAGATGATTACTATGTTTTTGATATTCCCTGGTGTTATACCGCTTATATTTCAACAGTTATTGAAGATGAGGGAAGTGATACATCGAGCCTGCCAGGTAACAATGGAGTGTTACAAATTAAGCATATCAACTATTTTGTTTTTAACGCAACACGCGATAGTATGTATTTTAATGGGAATGGCTACGCCTATTTTAACGATGGAGAAAATATAATACTTCGGCGAGGCAACTACGAAGCAATGTTTGAACATGTTCCGGATATTGCGCCCATTGATGTGAGTTCTCTTTACGACGAAGATGGAGACCTTTGGTAGTCAATCATAGAATTCAGTACTGTTGAAATTGAAGATAGATGTTGCAAATCTTTCATAAACAAAACCCTTTCATGAAAAAAGTAAAATCAATAATTCTATTCTTAGTAATAATTCAATCAACTGTTTTTTCTGAAGAGAAAACTGACTCGGTAAAAATCAGTCCTTTTGTAAAAAAGGAAGTTGTTCGGCGTAGTGTATTACCTCTTTCGCTAATGGCAACCGGGGCTGTTATTAGTGGAAGTCGTTTTGAAAAGAACATAAAAAAGAAACTTCGCGATGGTGAGGGAGTAATCGATTATGCCATTCCTATTGACGACCTTATGCAGTATTTTCCAATTGCTCAGCTTTATGTTGCCGATGCTTTAGGGGTTAAAGCTAAAAACCATTGGTTCGATCAAACCAAATATTTAATTATTTCAAACGTGATTACTGCTGCATTAACACACGGCGCAAAGTTTGCAATAAACAAAGAGCGTCCTAACGGCTCAAGTTATGCGTTCCCATCCGGTCATTCTTCGTTTTCGTTTGCCAATGCAACGGTTTTGTACGAAGAGTTTCATGACACAGCACCTGGATTTGCTTCCAGTGGTTATATTTTAACATCAATGGTTGGCTCGCTTCGGGTAATAAACAACAAACATTGGGTTTCGGATGTGCTGGCTGGTGCCGGATTAGGAATTTTGGTTACCCGATTGGTTTATTCCTGGGAACCCTTAAAAAACTGGAATCCCTGCAAAAAAATGAAAGACGTAACATTTATTCCTTCATTTGATACGTCAGGAGGTTCATTTACTTTTGTTTACCGGTTTTAGGAAAATCAGCAAGTGATTTTTGTATTGAATAATTCTCAATTTAATTAAATATTCATCGCTTTTTGTAAGAAGTTTGTATTCAGACTGGCTACAAATTCTCCTTCCTGCTTAATTCCAGTTGTTTCAGAAAAGCTGGCACTTAATCTTAAGTGGAAAAAAATGGGCTGTTCCTTGGTATTAGGGCGAAGCTTTATTGCCAATCCCTATTTGCCGCAACGAATTGAAATGGATGCTGAGCTGAATCCTTATGACAGGAGCACGTTTTATGGAGGAGGTGAAAAAGGCTATATCGATTATCCTTTCCTTGAAGAGAAAAGTCATTAATACAATTGTATGATATTCAGAGTCAAATGAGTAGGTATCGGTCAAATGGTAAGTGCATCATTTTTTATAAAATGAACAGAAGAATGCTGCATTGATGCCTATTATATTCTAAAATAAGTTATGCTTTGGGTAGATATGGCGATAAATGGAAATAAGGTGGAATAAAAAGCAGCTATACTTAAAGTATAGCTGCTTTAAATTTAAGTGAACCTGAAGGGACTCGAACCCCTAACCTCCTGATCCGTAGTCAGGTGCTCTATCCAATTAAGCTACAGGTCCGGTTCTGAATTGCGGTGCAAATATATGTTTTAGAATATTTACTTCCAAATGAAAAATGCGTTTTTTTAACGAAAAAAGTTACGATTCGTATTTTCCTATTTTTTGCTCAATCGTAACGTCCTCATTTGAAGTCTGTATCTTAAGATAGGCCAACATTTTAAAAGTTTCATTTTCGTAACAAATTTCATGAACTCTTTTTACCAATGCCATTACTTCATCCCATTTTCCTTCAATTACTGTTTCAAATGGCGTTACTTTATAGCGTAAACCCGATTTCTGAATTTCGTTAATAGCTGCATCTACAATTGCGTATGCATCTTTTGTTTTTGATTGCGGCAATACCTGCAATGCTACGTTAATTTGTTTGTTCATTGTTGATTAATGAAACGATTTCGATTTCGTTTAGGATTTTAGTATTGGTAATGACCATGTTCGGATTAAGAAACGAATTAAACTGATTACACTCGTCTAATATTTCGTTGAAAATATCTGAAACTGGTGCTGTAATTGGAATCAAAACTTTTGCTGTTGCATAATTTTGTTTCAATCGAAATTCTTCTAATATCCCATGGTTGGTCTTTATTGAGAAGTCGAGTTCTTTGCTCAAAAGTTCTTTTTGCAAATTTGTAATCTCATTCTTGGTATTAAACGGAAATACAATAAAGTACCTTAGCATTTGGTCTTTACCGCCTAAGCCTGTAGAAATATATACAGTTTGTTCTTCAAGGAAAGAACTTTGCATAATCATTCTACTTTGTTGGAATGCTAAAATCGACCAACTTTTGATAAGGCCTTTGCTATTTTCTTGTTTGTTTTCAAGCGCACGATAAGCTTCAACTGAATCAATTGCAGAAAGTTTTAGAATAACATCTTTCTGATCTTCTTCACTTGTTTCAACATTGTTTAATTTTTCAATTAAACCTTCTACATCGCTTTCTTTTAGCTTATTATCAATTGATTTTGCAGCTTCAAAAAATTCTCGTTGAATTTCCAAATCAATAACCTCTTCCAAAATCTTAAAGTTTTTGGGTAGGTTGCTTAGCATCTCCTCAATTGAATTGTATGATAATTCTTCGCTCATGTCTGTATTTGTAAAAATTCAAACTAAAATGTTACTTCGTTTCGAAATAAATCGAAACGGAATAAAAAAAAGATAGTGACTGAAATTCTAAAGTTTCTTCAGATTAGAAATAACTTCTTCAGGTTTTTCTGATTTAAAAACAAAACTTCCGGCTACAAGCACATTGGCTCCTGCTTCGAGTAATTTTTTCCCTGTATCGTAATTTACTCCACCATCAATTTCAATTAACGTCGATAAATTACCCGCATTTATCATGCCACGCAGCTTTTTAACTTTCTGATAGGTGGTTTCTATGAATTTTTGTCCTCCAAAACCAGGATTTACTGACATGAGCAATACCATATCTAATTCTGGTAGAATTTCTTCAAGCACATGAACTGGCGTATGTGGATTCAGACAGACACTTGCTTTCATCCCATTTTCTTTGATCGAATGAATGGTCCGATGCAAATGATCGCAAGTTTCGTAATGAACTGTCAAAATATCAGCTCCGGCACTTTTAAAAGGCAAAATAAATTGATCTGGATTTTTAATCATTAAATGAACATCCAGCGTTTTGTTCGTTATTTTTCTTACTTGTTCTAGAATTGGAAGTCCAAAGGAGATATTAGGCACAAAATTTCCATCCATTACATCAAAATGAATCCAATCGGCTTCACTTTTATTTAATAGTTCAATGTCTCTTCCAAGATTTAGAAAATCGGCTGATAGAATTGAAGGTGATATAATGGTTTGTGTATTTTTCATCTAAGCTTATAATTGTTTTTTTTTTGCGTGTATTTGGGGCAATAAATTTCTTACTTTCCTAAATAGCTTTGCAGTAATTTATTGCGGTAACTGTGTTTTAGCTTTTTAATAGCTTTTTCTTTAATCTGACGAACGCGTTCTCGAGTTAAACTAAACTTTTCGCCAATTTCTTCTAAGGTATGAGCGCGAATTCCATTTAAACCAAAATAATATTTAAGAATATCGCTTTCTCTTTCCGTTAAAGTACCAAGCGATCGGTCTATTTCAGTTTGTAAGGAGTGGCTTATTAGTTTATCATCAGGACTAATCGAATCATCATTTAACAAAACTTCGTAAAGATTGTTTTTTTCTTCATCACTTATCGGTGCATCCATTGATACATGAGGTCCTGAATGCTTAAACGCTTCTTCAATTAACTCAGGGGTTAATTCTAAAATTTCTGAAATTTCTTTTGCAGTTGGCTCTCTCTGATATTCTTGCTCTAATTTGCTGAATGCTTTATTTACCTTATTGATTGATCCTATTTTATTTAATGGTAAGCGCACAATCCGCGATTGTTCGGCTAAGGCCTGTAAAATTGCTTGGCGAATCCACCAAACAGCATATGAAATAAACTTGAAACCTCTTGTCTCGTCAAAGCGTTGTGCTGCTTTAATTAATCCCAAATTACCTTCATTTATCAAATCAGGTAAGGCCAATCCTTGATTTTGATATTGCTTTGCGACAGAAACAACAAATCGAAGGTTCGCATTAATTAGTTTTTCTAAAGCCCCAGATTCTCCTTGTTTTATTTTTTTAGCTAATTCTACTTCAACTTCCGATGTAAGTAAATCAATTTTACTTATTTCGTGTAGATATTTATCTAATGAGGGGTTTTCACGATTTGTAACCTGCTTTGTTATTTTAAGTTGTCGCATAGATTCCAATCAATATTTGGTTCTAAAATAGTAAATTTTTGATCTGATTTAAAAATAGTATGTATTAAATGGCTTGAAAACTATCATATTGAGCAAAATAGGCCTTTCAGTTGATGTTTGGCTGAAACTTATTGTTAGTTTTAAATTAAATTTAGTTGATGAACATGAAGAAGTTAGCACTGCACTGGCAAATTGTAATTGCTCTGGTTGTCTCTATACCCCTTGGATTATATTTTGGAAAGGGAGGTATTGTAGATTTGACCGGATTATTCGAATTTATGGGAGATATTTTTCTGAATGCTCTAAAAATGATTGTAGTTCCACTGATTGTAGCTGCAATTATTACGGGCGTATCTAACATAAAATCAGAAGGTAATTTTGCCCGCTTGGGAGGAAAAACAATTCTTTATTATTTAAGCACAAGTTTTATTGCCATTATAACAGGTTTAATTTTGGTAAACCTGATGCATCCAGGAATTAAAGATGGGGTTCCAGTGAAGGATTTATTGGCTTTGTCGCCTTTAAGTGATTCCCAGTTAAGTGCAATAACCGGCAAAGATCAATCAGAGATATATCAGGTGTTTTTGAGAATGGTTCCACCAAATATTTTCAAAGCGGCTGTTGAAGGACAAATGCTCGGTTTAATTACTTTCAGCTTGTTTTTTGGCTTTTTTATTCGAAAACTCACCAAAAGCTTTCAGAAAACTCAACTAAACTTTTGGAATGGTGTATATGATATCATGATTGATTTTACCGGATTAATTATGAAAATTGCTCCTTTAGGAGTGCTCGGACTAGTTGCTTTAACCATTAGCGAAACCGGATTCGATGCAATTGTTCCGTTATTAAATTTTGCATTGGTGGTGGTAATTGCTTTGACTTTTCATGTATTGGTTTCAACATCTCTTTTATTGTATTCCATTGGAAAAGTTTCTCCGAGAAAGTATTTCTCTGTCATGTCGAAAGCCTTGCTTACCGCGTTTTCAACTAGCAGTTCATCGGCTACTTTGCCTGAAACGATCGAAGGAGTTTCAGAAGCCGGTGTGTCTAAAAAAGTAACCGGATTTGTATTGCCCCTTGGTGCTACCATCAACATGGATGGAACCGCCTTGTATGAATGTGTTGCTGCCATTTTTATTGCACAAGCTTATGGGCTTGACCTTACTTTTGGAATGCAGCTTACAATTGTGATTGTGGCCTTATTAACTTCAATAGGGGTGGCTGGCATTCCATCAGCTAGTTTAGTTGCTATCGTTATCATCTTAAAAGCCATTGGCTTACCCGATACTGCTGTTGGTTTAATTTTAGTGGTTGATCGCCCGTTGGATATGTTACGAACCATGGTGAATGTTTGGAGCGATAGCTGCGGAGCTGCAATAATTGCACATACCGAGGGTGATAAAGTGTTGCAATCATAATTAGTAGTTGCCTCGCTTATTGTAAATCATAAAGCCCATATTAATTGAGAAAAAGAATTGCTGACCGCTTTTTTGATAATAATTTACCTCAGCGCTAAGTGGCCCAAATTGTGTTTGAACAACTACCGCCGCTAGTCCAGATAAATAGTAATTCTCAAAGAATTTTTCAGATTTATAAGGGATATTGGTATTCGCATTGAAACTGTTGACTTCATTTTTTACGTGAATTTCTTCAAAAGGTACAAAGCCATATCCTTCTAATCGAAAATGTAATTGACTATTCATGTTGTAAATTGCCTTTGCTCCGAAAGCCATATATTCATTGGCTCTGTACTGCTCAAGGTATTTTCCTGTACTGTTTGGCGTTGGCATAAAGGCAGGAGCATTTATCAATGTTGAGGTGTAGTTGCTAAATAGAGTATTGTTGTTAAAAACAGCTTCGTATAAAACTCCCATTGAAAAGTACTTTCCTATTGGCAGGTATTGATCTATTTTTGCCTTGAATTCTACATAGCTATGGTTGCTGCTAATATTTGATTGAACAGGTGCTTTAGTTCCGGGAATGAAGGTTTCGAAACTGTTGATGTATTTAAACCGAAACAAACGATTGCTACCTTCGGTTGGATAAATTTTATAGTTGAAATTCTTTTTGTTGATTGAAAAATGTGCAATGTACGACGATAGCTTGGTTTGATCGTATTCATCGCCTTCCAAAATATTTTCTTTTACTTGAAAATAATTATCGTTGCTATTTGATTGTGCCAATCCAAAATCGATTACACCGGTTTTTGAGTAAGGAAAGCCTGCTTCAAGTCTAATGTTATTTTCTTGCTGTACCACATAGGTTGGTCGCACGTCGGTGAAAATAATATCGGTGCTGGTTGCCAGATAATTCCAACTGTTGATGGTGAAATGTCCCGAGAAATAAAATGGATTTTTCGATGGGCTATCCATACGACCACCCAACATAATAGAATTGTAAAATTGGCCGAAATAAATGTTGGTTGTAAGGTTATAAAGTCGGTTTTTAAAAGCTTTGTAATTGGCTTCCATAAATCCAAAGGTATTCGAAGCTGTACTTAAATGGCCTCCAAATTCAATGTCGAATGGCTTTCGTGGAGTGACTTTTAGATTTGCATCGAAGAATCCAGTTTTTGGGTTATATCGAGCTACAGGACGAATTGATTTGATGTGTTCGTCGGCAACCAACTTAAAATAGGAGTCGCGAAATAATTCAATATCAAATGTATCTTCTTTTGCTTTAATCGAATTAATCAAGTATTCTCTTTGTAAATTATCTTTTATGCCCTCAACCTGTATGTTTTTAAACTTTAGTGGTGGTTTTTTTTCGTTGAATGCTGCTCGTTTTTTCATTACTTCTTCTTTGGGAGTTCTAGCCTTTATTCTGGTTGCAAGACTGTCAATAATTACCTCCGCAGTTTTGAGTCCTCGACTGTAGATGTAATTTGCTTTTGCAAAGTCGAGTAAATTCACATCGTTTAAGTGTGTTTCAAGTAAAATTCCATTTGAATCGGGTACCGAATAATCGGTGGTTAGCATCACCATGGTTTCAATTTGCTTGAATAAATCTTCGGGGTCTGGATTTTCGTTGTCTTCTACAACCTTATGTCCAATAATGAAATCGGGATTGAAATCATTGATCATAACATCAACCGGAAAATTATTCACAATTCCGCCATCAAACAATAATTTTCCATTTAGTTCAATCGGTTTGTATACCATGGGAAAAGTCATGGAGGCACGAATTGCCTCGCTCAAGTTTCCATCTTTATGGATAATGGCTTTATTGTTATAGATATCTGTGGAAACACATCGAAAAGGTACCATTAAACTATCAAAGTTCTGTTTGCAAACAGCCGTGTTTTGAGCCATTAGCTGCATGAATGCAAAGTCCATTTGGCGCTCGGGGATTAGGTTGAAAGGTAAAATTAACTTGAGTTTATCTTCCTTTTTCGATACGTCAATTTTAATCCAATCGGGGCTTGCATCTTTTCGTTTAAAGTAATACAAGTCGTCTTTATCCATTTTTCCGGTCGACCATAACTTAAAGTCGTCGGAATTAAAAAGCTCAAGCATTTCATCGGGGGTATAACCCGATGCATAAAAACCTGCAATGATAGCACCAATCGAAGTCCCTGCGACATAATCAATTGGAATATTATTCTCTTCGAGCACTTTAATTACACCAATGTGGGCAATCCCTTTTGCACCTCCACCACTTAAAACTAGACCTACGGATTGAGCTGTGGTTAATTGCCATGAGAAAACCATTACCAATACTATTGGCAAAATTTTAATTTGAGGGGATTTTATTTTATTAGTGTGCGTCATCAATTTAATTATCTATTTTTGATTTTAAAGGCATGAAACCTTCACCTAAAATTTCCTTCACATCCATTACAGTAATAAAAGCATCAGGATCAATACTGTGAATATATTGTTCTAAAATTAGTACTTCGCGTCTGCTAACAACAGTGTAAATAACTTGTTTTTCTTCGTTGGTATACATTCCTTTTCCTAATAAATAGGTACCACCACGATCTAAATCGAATAAAAGCTTTTGTTTGATTTTTTCATGCTCTTTAGATATGATGAGCAAGGCCTTATTATAGTTGCTTCCTTCAATTGTAATATCAATTGCTTTACCTGTAATGTATATTGTTAACCATGAATATAAGGGAATTTGCCAATCTTTAAAAACTGCCAGCCCAAATAATACAATTATCGAGTCTACATATATTAACAACTGACCGAGTTGAAGGTTGGTATATTTTGCAAAAATCATTGCAATAATATCCGATCCACCTGATGTGGCTCTTGACTTAAAAATTAATCCCAAGCCGAAACCAATTAATACACCACCAAAAACACATGATAAAAGCACATCGTTCACCAGTGGTAAATCGCCATCGGGTCTTAAGTAAGTGATGCCATCCATAAAAACTGAGGCCAAAACAAAACCAACAATGGTTTTTATACCAAATCGAGGACCCAGTATTTTAATTCCGGCATAAGTGAGTGGGATATTTAATATCAAACCAAATAATCCAATCGGGATTCCATCGGGCCAAAAGCTGAAAACACCTGCGGTTAAGTAGTGAACTACAATTGCAATTCCATAAACTCCTCCCGGAACAATTTTGTGCGGCGAAATGAAATAAACATACCCCACTGCCAGTATAAATGCACCAATGGTGATAAATGCATAATCGCGAAACCATTTCGCGCTAAAGATTTTTTCATTAATATTTAATCCCATAAGATCAATGATTTAAGAGTGGCTTTTGAAGTGGAAAGATTGTTTTTCCAGCTTTTATTATTCCATTCTAAATTTACAAAATTAGTTTGCCTTTTCTACTTAATTTGATGATGACTTTGTGAAAAAAAGTCTACTTCTTTTAGCATGCTATGCATTTGTATGAGAAGATTTTGTCAATAATCTTCAATTGTAGCATTTGTCATAATTGCAATTGCTTGGTTTTTATATTTTTGTTTAAATTTAATAGACAAAAAATGGTTTTATGAAGAAAATAACAATGATAATTATTGGTGTTTTTATAATCTTCACTTTAAAGACGAACGCTTGCACCAATTTTTTAATCACTAAAGGTGCTTCAGCAGATGGATCAACGATGATTACATATGCAGCCGATTCACATTCACTTTATGGAGAATTGTACTATACACCTACAGGTAAGCATCCCGAAGGTGCAATGCTTGATATTTATGAATGGGATACCGGTAAATATTTAGGACAGATAGAACAAGTTGAGGAGACTTATAGTGTAGTTGGAAATATCAATGAATTCCAATTAGCTATTGCTGAAACAACTTTTGGTGGTCGTAAGGAGTTAGCTACTCAGGAAGGTGCTATTATGGACTACGGTAGTTTGATCTATGTTACCCTTCAGCGCGCAAAAACTGCTCGTGAAGCCATTCAGGTGATGGCTTCGTTGGTTGAGGAATATGGTTATGCCAGTTCTGGCGAATCATTTTCAATCTCTGATAAAAATGAAGTTTGGATCATGGAAATGATTGGTAAAGGAGAGCGCGAAACTGGTGCCGTTTGGGTTGCAATGCGTATTCCCGATGGATATATTTCTGGTCATGCCAATCAAGCGAGAATTACACAGTTTCCTTTAAATGATTCAGAGAACTGTCTTTATTCAAAAGATGTAATTTCATTTGCGCACGAAAAAGGCTGGTTCAGTGGTAAAAACAAAGACTTTAGTTTTTCTGATGTTTATGCTCCTGTTGATTTTGGTGCTGCACGTTTTTGCGAAGCAAGAGTTTGGTCTGGATTCAGAAAAGTTACCTCTGGTTTAGATGGATACGAAAGCTATGCCGCAGGAGTAATAGAACATGATGACGAAAATAATTTTGCGTCAAACAGGTTGCCTTTGTGGGTAAAACCTGATCAAAAAGTATCGGTACAACAAGTGATGGGCATGATGCGCGACCATTATGAAGGAACTTCATTAGATATGACAAAAGATATTGGTGCCGGACCTTATGAATTGCCTTACCGTTGGCGTCCATTAACTTGGGAGGTGGATTCGGTTGAATATTGTAACGAACGAGCCATTTCAACGCAGCAAACTGGTTTTTCATTTGTAACGCAATCTCGATCAACATTACCCGATGCAATTGGAGGAATTTTGTGGTTTGGTGTTGACGATACTTATAGTACTTGTTACATGCCGATTTATTGTGGTATTAATGAAATACCCGAGGAGATCAAAGTCGGGAATGGCGATTTATTGACTTATTCTTCAACTGCTGCTTTTTGGACTTTTAACAAGGTGGCCAACTTTGCGTACCTACGATACAATAGTATGATTGAGGATGTTCTAAAAGTTCAAAATGAATTAGAAACCGAGTACGTTAAAAAAGTGGCTGCCGTTGATGCTGCAATTTCAAAATTATATAAAGATGGCAATGAGGAAATAGCCATCGAATTTTTAAATGAATTCTCAGCCAATGTTGTGACCAAAACGGTAGATCGATGGAACGAACTGAGCGAGTATTTATTGATTAAATACATCGATGGAAACGTCAAAAAAGAAGATAAGGGTGAATTCTTACGAACCGAAACCGGCATGCCGGCATTCCCCGATCAACCGGGCTATTCCGATGCTTGGTATAAAAGTGTTGTAAATCAAACTGGTAAGCATTTAAAGGTAATTGGTGGTGCATCGCATTAATTTTTGTAAATTAGTACTCTAATTCTTTTTGAAAAGAGAAATTATTTATATTTTTGCGGCGCCTTAAGAAGGTATGCGTAATCTCTTACCAACACAGATATCAGGTAATATTGCGTTATTAACCATTATAAAGAAGATTGAAATGGACGCTATTAAAACAGTTGAAGCGGCTTTTGCAGTAGAAAATGCAAAACAACATCCTGAAGTTACTACGGGGGATACAGTTACTATTCACTACCGTATTGTTGAAGGAAACAAAGAACGTGTACAGAACTTCCGTGGTGTAGTTATACAAGTAAAAGGAGAAGGTGCAACTAAAACATTTACCGTTCGCAAAATGTCGGGTAACGTTGGTGTTGAGAGAATTTTCCCAGTTAGCTCTCCATTTATCGAGCAAATCGATTTAAACAAAGTTGGTAAAGTACGTCGTTCACGTATTTACTACTTCCGCGAATTAACCGGTAAGAAAGCTCGTATTAAAGAGAAAAGAAGAATGTAAGATACATTTCTAATAAAGAAAACCCCGAATATTTGTTCGGGATTTTTTTTGCTCTAAACTTTCAATCTTCTTATTTTCAATATTACCTTGGCTTTTCTTAAAGCAATCAAAGCTCAAAACTGAATAGCAAATTTAAACTTCAACTTTATAAAAAACTAACTTCGGACGGGTGATCTTCTAATAAGTGCTCAGCTTCACGGTCTCAGAAAGTTTTATTTTTTTTCTGCTGTTCATAACTTCTGAAATTTACGTTTTTCGCCCTTGTTTGATTATACTACATTTGGTTTTTGAGTTAATTTTTATTTTCATGAAAGTTTGTATTGCCGAAAAGCCAAGTGTTGCCCGTGAAATTGCACAAATTGTTGGAGCGAAAAGCCGACGAAATGGTTATTTCGAGGGAAATGGTTATCAGGTTACCTGGACTTTTGGACATTTATGTACCCTAAAAGAACCGCACGATTATTTCGAAAAATGGAAGTGGTGGAATATTAATACACTTCCTATGATTCCTCAGAAATTTGGAATTAAATTGATTGACGACGAGGGAACTCAAAAGCAATTCGAAATAATTAAGCAATTGGTTGACGAAGCCGACGAGGTAATTAATTGTGGTGATGCTGGTCAAGAAGGAGAGGTGATTCAACGCTGGGTTTTACATAAGGCTGAATACAACAAAACTTTAAAACGTTTGTGGATTTCATCTTTGACTGAAGAAGCGATACGAGAGGGATTTGAAAATTTAAAAGAAGGAAGTAATTACGATAAACTGTATGCAGCAGGAAGTGCACGGGCAATTGGCGATTGGTTGTTGGGTATGAATGCAACCCGCTTGTATTCCTTGAAATATGGGAACGGTAAAGGGGTTTTGTCGGTTGGACGGGTTCAAACGCCAACTTTGGCTTTGGTGGTGCAACGGCAGCACGAAATCGATAACTTTGTACCTCAGCCTTATTGGGAATTAAAAACCCTTTATCGCGATGTGACTTTCACTGTGAAATCAGGTCGGTTCGATGATAAAGAAACTGCAGAAGCTCAGTTGGAATTAATTAAAGACTTTCCGTTTTCAATCACCGATATCACGACTAAGAACGGGAAGGAACTTCCACCTAAATTATTCGATTTAACAGCATTACAGGTTGAGTGCAACCGCAAATTCAGCTATTCGGCCGATCAAACCTTAAAGTTGATTCAGGCACTATATGAGAAAAAGCTGACCACTTATCCACGTGTTGATACCACTTTTTTATCCAACGATATTTACAAAAAAGTACCGCAAATATTAAAGGGATTAAAGCCTTATCAGAATTTGGTCGAACCACTTTTAAAAGCAAAAATAAAGAAAACGAAAAAGGTTTTCGATGATAGTAAAATTACCGATCACCATGCCATCATCCCAACCGGGCAATTCCAATTGAATTTAAGTCCGGAAGAAAAACGGGTATACGATTTGGTAACACGACGATTTATTGCCGTTTTTTATCCCGATTGTAAAGTAGCTAACACCTCGGTGGAGGGCGAAGTGAATAAAATTCAATTCAAAGCCACCGGAAAGCAAATTTTGGAACCTGGATGGCGCGTTGTTTTTAGTTCAGAAAAAAGCTTGAATGACGATGACAATGTACTTCCCGAATTTGTAAAAGGCGAATCGGGACCACATCTGCCCGATTTAGCTGAGAAGAAAACGCAGCCTCCAAAATATTACTCTGAAGCAACCTTGTTGCGCGCCATGGAAACTGCCGGGAAATTAGTGGAGGATGATGAATTACGCGATTTGATGAAGGAAAATGGAATTGGTCGACCGTCAACAAGAGCAAACATTCTCGAAACCTTATTCCGAAGAAAATACATCGTCCGAGAGAAAAAAAGAATTGTTGCAACTCAAACTGGAATTGAGTTAATCAATTCGATTGAAAACGATTTATTGAAATCGGCAGAACTGACCGGAATGTGGGAGAAAAAAATGCGTGATATTGAATTAGGAAAATACGATATTGCTGCATTTATGGAGGAGATGAAGCAAATGGTTGCCGAAGTAGTGATGCAAGTGAAGCGCTCTCCTAAAAAACAAATTACGATTGTTGAAGCACCCGATAAGAAGAAGAAAGCACCATCGAAAAAGTCTTCAGAACCAAAAGAATTGCTTTGCCCAAAATGTGGAAAAGGAGCGTTGGTAAAGGGAAAATCGGCTTGGGGATGCAAACAATTTAAAGAAGGATGTAAGTTTGTAGTACCATTTGTTTTTATGGATAAAAAACTGACACAAAAACAGTTTGATACCTTAATTGAAAGGAAGAAGACAAATCATTTAAAAGGCTTTAAAGATCGAAACGGACAAGCGCTTGAAGGAATCATTCAATTTAACGAGCAATTTGAGTTAGAGTTTGTTCCGAAGCAATCGTAAGGCATGGCTACAAAAATCGAAATACAAGGAAAGTATTACTTCCATAATCATCGCTTAGCTGAGGTCGAAAAATTTTATGTGGTAGAGGCATCTAAAATTGTTTATGAGGTTATTCGTTTAATCGATGGCGTGCCCTTATTCTTGGAAGACCATTTTGAGCGGCTCAAAAATTCGTGCATGGAAATGGGGCTCCATTTCGATTGGCAACAAAGTGGTTTAGAGGCTGAGCTAAGAACTTTGTCGCAAGAAAACAATATTGATGTAGGAAATGTAATGCTACGTCTGCTTCTACATGATGAAGAACTTGTTGTACGAACGTATTTTATTCCTCACCGTTATCCTTCAGAACTGATGTATAAGCAGGGCTTAAAGGTGGGGTTAATGCATGCAGTTCGTTCGCACCCCAATGCAAAAGTGGTGTTGCAAAGTTTGCGCGAGAGAACCAACGAATTCATAAGCGCAAATGACTTATTTGAAGTTTTGTTGGTCGATCATCATGGGAAAATAACTGAAGCAAGTCGTGCAAACTTTTTCTTCATAAAAGGCGATAAATTAATTACCGCACCTCTAGAAACGGTGCTACAGGGAATTACCTTACTGAAAGTGTTGCAGCTGGCTAATATGTTGAAAATCAAGGTGGAGTTTCATCAAGTTGCTGTTGCCGAATTGAATAAGTATGACGCTGCATTTTTAACCGGAACTTCACCAAAGTTACTACCTGTTCGATATATTAATTCTATTCCATTGGAGGTTCAAAATCCTCTTTTAAATAAATTGATGAAGGCTTATAATGAACTAATTGTAGAATATTTGGAAAGTAAGAAATAAAAAAAGCCGGATTTTCATCCAGCTTTTAAAATTGTTTAGCCAACAATTACCGCATAGGGTATTTCTTTAAAATATCTGATGAATTTTTTAAAATATCGATGTATTGAGCTCTTTTATAAGCAAATTCATCGTTTAATTTTCCTTTCGATAATTTTCCTTTGAATTCGTCAATTGAGCTATATCCTTTTTTATCCATCCAGTCTGAAACCGTTTTTAGCAAGTCAATGCTATATTCTAGTCCATTTTCATAAAAGGCACTTACTAATTGAACAGCATCGGCTCCTGCCAAAATCATTTTAATCACATCGTCGCCTGTTTTTATGCCACGATTGGCAATCAACGATGCTTTGGTATTGCCGAACAATAACCCCATGTAACGTAAGGTTAATTGATAGTCACCTTGCTTGGTTAATTCCCATGGAAAATGAAACTCTTCAGTTTCAAGATTGATGTCGGGTTGGAAGAATCGATTGAAAAGCACAATCGAGTCAGCACCAGCTTTATCTAATTTCGAAATAAAATTTAGAGGGTTAGAGTAGAATGGACTGAGTTTAACTCCTACCGGAATTTTTACAGCTTTTTTTACCTCCTTTAGTATATTTATCTGATGATCTTCGATCATTTTTGCATCAGCTTCGGCACTAATCGGAACTCTGTAAAAGTTCATTTCAATAGCATCAACGCCGGTTGCTTCAAGTTGCTGAGCATATTCCACCCAGGTTGGATTGTAAATTGCATTTACACTTGCAATTACCGGAATAGAAAGCGCTTGTTTCAGTTTACGGACTTGCGAAAGGTGTTCCTCGGGGCCGGCATGCTCAATTTCAGGAAACAGTTTTTCCATTTCTGCATTTCGATAATCGTATTCGTGTAAATCTTCATCTAGTTGAAGACTTTCCAATTGGATTTGTTCTTCAAAAAGAGATTTGAATACAACTGCAGCTACGCCTGATTCTTCTGCTTTTTTTATTTTTTCAATATCGGTAACTAGGTTGTTGGCTCCCATAATAATTGGGTTGTCCAATTCCAGTCCCATGTACTTTGTTTTCAGATTAGCCATAATTAGATTATTTAAATGTGTTTTCTTATCAAACAACCAAAATGCAAATTTTGTTTTGAAGTGTTCCAATTCTATATTTTTGATCCTAGAATACTACGAATGCTTCTGTTATTTGCTCTCTTGCGATCAAAAATCAAAGCTACAGAAGCTTGTTTCTCCTCTTTTTTTTGTCTGAAGAAATGTGTGTGAAGAATATCACAGAACTCTATTTGAAATTCAGCAATCTTTGTATTCATAAAAAGTACATTATGAATAATAAAAAACATATTGTTGTAGTTGGTGGAGGATTTGCAGGCTTAGAAGCTGCAATTCGTTTGCGTAAAAAGAAGCATGAAGTAACGTTGGTTTCTGATCGTGACTATATGTTTATATATCCTGTTTCGATTTGGATTCCTACGAGCAGAACAACTTCGAAAGATGCTTCGATGGACTTGCATAAACTGGCCAAATTTCATGGTTTTAAATTGGTAATTGATGAATTTATTGGTTTGCAAGAAGATCAGAATACAGCTGTCTTAAAAAGCCAACAATTAAAATACGACTTTCTTGTTATTGCTTCAGGAGCTTGGAAAGTAAAACATTCTGGTGTTGAAAACACCTTGTCGATTTGTGGACAGCCAGAACAAGCTGAATTGATTAGAGAAAAATTTGATGCTATAGCAAAGAATGGTGGAAATATTGCCATTGGGTTTGGTGGAAATCCTAAAGATAAAAGTGCTGTTCGTGGTGGTCCTGCTTTTGAAATTCTTTTCAATATGATTCATGAAGCAAAAAAGCGAGGTGTTCGAGATAAAGTGAATTTCACCTTTTTTGCACCGATGCCTGAGCCCGGAAAACGAATGGGAACCAAAGGATATGCCTTGTTATTAAAAATGCTTGATAAATACAAGGTTGAAAAACGTGTTGGAAAGAAGATAAAAAAGTTTGAACCAGATCAGATCGTGTTTGAAGATGATTCTAAACTCCATAGTGACTTAATCATGTTCATTTCAGCTTCGACAGGCCCTAAATATATCATCGATTCTAACTTGCCAACCAACGATGCCGGTTTTGTTCGAATTGATGGAACAACCAAGGTGGTGGGCAAGAATAATATTTATGCCATTGGTGATATTTCAGCTATTGAAGGCCCTGAATGGAGAGCCAAGCAAGGTCATTTGGCAGTGGTGAAAGGAAAAATTGCAGCTTACAATATTCATCAGCAAATCATAGGTGGCTCAAAACGAAAAGATTACCGATCGCATGTAAATATTATGTGTGTAATGGATACAGGTGATGGTGCAGCTTTGGTTTACCGAAATGATAAAAAAGATATGGTAATTCCGATGCCAATTGTTGGACATTGGATGAAAAAAGCCTGGGGATTGCAATATAAAATTACACGATATTGTTGTTAAAGGGTAGAAATTGCGAATTCGAAAAGAGACATCGTTACGATGTCTCTTTTATTTTATAATCATGCGTGCAAAAGGCGTCATGCTGTGATCTGCAAATTCTTGCTTAAAATATTTATAATGTCCGGTAATGGCAATCATGGCAGCATTGTCGGTAGTGTATTTAAATGGTGGAATAAATAAATTCCATCGGTGTTGTTTGGCTTTTGATTGCAATGCTTCCCTTAATCCTGAATTTGCAGAAACTCCACCAGCTACCGTAATTTCTTTAATCCCAGTTTCCTTTGCAGCACGAATCAATTTTGAAAGCAAAATGTCGATAATTGTTTTTTGTAAGGAAGCACATAAATCGGCCTGACGTTCTTCAATGTAATTTTCGTTGTTTTTTAGTTCATCACGCAAATGATAAAGAAAGCTGGTTTTTAATCCGCTGAAGCTGTAATCTAAACCTTGAATTCGGGGTTTATTAAATTCGATAGCATCGGCATTTCCAATTTTTGCCAAACGATCAACATGTGGTCCACCGGGATAAGGCAAGCCTATTACTTTAGCGCACTTGTCAAATGCTTCGCCTGCTGCATCATCAATGGTTTGACCAATAACCTCCATTTCTAAGTAATCGCGCACTAAAATAATTTGCGAATTTCCACCCGAAACCAACAAACAAAGGTGAGGAAATTGGGGTTCATTATTGTCGTTTTCATCTTCTTTTACATAATGTGCTAGCACATGTCCTTGCAAGTGATTTACCTCAATCATTGGAATGTCAAGCGCCATTGTGAAAGCTTTGGCGAAAGAAGTTCCAACCAAAAGTGAGCCCAATAAGCCAGGGCCACGAGTGAAAGCAACAGCGGTAATATCCTCTTTGTTAATCCCTGCTTGTTTTATAGCCTGATCAACTACCGGCACAATATTTTGTTGATGTGCTCTTGAGGCCAATTCGGGCACAACTCCTCCGTATGCTTCATGAACTTTTTGACTTGCAATAATGTTCGATTTTATGACTCTATCTGAAATTATTGCAGCCGAGGTATCATCGCACGATGATTCTATTCCAAGGATAATATTACTTTTACTTCTTTCTGGCATAATGTATGCTAATTTAAACAATCAATGTATTGATATTTGTTTAAAATACTTTAATTTGTGTAACAAAATGGGAGGGCAAAAGTATTAAAAAAACAGTTAAAATATTATCTATTTTTTTAGCTTTAATAATTCTAATTCTAGGATTGTTTTATGTAGTTCTTCAAAGTTCGGCAGTTCAAACCAAACTTACTTCGTGGATTACTAAAAAAATTGAGCATGATACCGGTATTCACGTTTCGGTTTCAAAGGTGAATATTTCTTTTTTTAATCAAGTGATTTTTGACGATGTGTATTTGTCTGATCAGAAAAATGACACCCTTGTATATGTAAATAAATTAATTGCTTCAGTCGACTCATTTTCAATTAAGAAAGAGCATGTTCATTTGTCTAAAATTGTATTGGGAAATCCTACAATTAATATAAGCCGAGGGCTCGATAGTTTGTTTAATTACAGCTTTTTAATTCCGGAAGCTGATACCACAAAGAATAAACCATTTAACTGGGAGTTTAGTTGTCGGTCGTTAGAAGTGTTGAGTGGGAAAATTAGTTATCTTGATTCAATCGAAACAAATGAACAATTGAGCTCAATTACTGCTTCAAATTTAAATTTCAAAGTAGATGAAATTCTTTTTAAATCAGTGAAAGATTTCGGCTTCAATATCGATTACTTTGGTTTCGATACAAACAGAAAAATCGATATTGCAGAAATGGCCGGAATGGTTCGTTATTCAGATTCTACGATTCTCGTTACCGATTTAATGGGATTAGCAATGAACTCGAACTTTCACTTTCCAATAATTAATCTTGGATTTCGGGAATATTTGAAGAGTCGGGACCTCGATGACTTGGTTTTCGATATAAATATGGAGCAGCTTAATTTACTGGTTGAGGATTTAAATTTTTTGGTTCCTGAACTAGATGAGTTCGATTTGCGTGCGCTATTCTATGGGAATTTTCGAGGAACACTGGGAAGTTTTTCAGGAACCGATGTGAAAATTAAGATCGGTAATTTAACAAATTTGTCGGGGCAATTTATTATCGATGGTTTGCCTGATATCGAAAATACCTATATCTCTATCGATGTAGATGAGTCGTACGCCAATTTAAACGAGTACCGAAAACTGGAAGTCCCCGAAGGTTTAGTTTCGTATTTACCTCCATTACCCGACTTCTTCGAAAACCTTGGTACATTCAGATATACAGGGAATTTTACTGGATTTTTAAATGATTATGCGATTACCGGTGGAATATATACCAATCTGGGCAACCTTGTTGCCGATGGATTTTTAAAACCCAATGAGGATAAAACATTTAACCTTTCAGGACATTTATCAACAACGGAATTTGAATTAGGTACATTGTTTAAGAATCCGAATCTTGGTATAATCTCATTTAATGGGGAGTTGGATGGGGTTATTGAGAATGATAGCAGTTACACGTTGGCAGTTGACGGTGTTATCAACGATATCTATTTTAACGATTATCAATTGTCAAATATCAATTTAGATGGTCGTATCAAGCCTAAAGAATATAATGGGATCATGAGTATAAATGATCCAAATTTGAAACTTTCTTACTTTGGTAGTCTAAACCTTGCAGTGGATCAGCCTTCATTCTCATTTGTGGCAGATATTGGAAATATCAATCTGAGTAATTTGAATTTAATCCAGCAGGATAGTATTGAGATTTCAGCTTATGTCGATGCGAATTTTATTGGGAAGAATATCGACTTGATGAAAGGTGAAATTGCCATTGAGAATTTCACGTTCCAAAATAAATTGGATTCGATTCATTTAGATCAGCTTAATTTAATAAATAGCGGCTCAGACGATTCTAGCAAAATTGAGATCTACAGCGATTGGTTCGATGGTGAAATATTTGGTCGATACTACTTCATGGATATTTATTATTCTGCACTAAATTTGTTTGAGTATTATTTGCCTTCAGCTTTAAAAAATAAACCAAAGGAAATTGATGACATCAATAACTTTAGTTTTGATATCAACGTCAAGGATATTTCAGAAGTATTGAAAGTAATCAATCCTAAATTTTCAATTGAAGAGCAATTTAATATAAGCGGAAATTATCATCCGGCCGAACACGATGCTTATATGGAAGCAAGTATTCCTTTAATTCGATATGAGAATAAAGGAATCGAAGGAATGAGGTTACGACTTTATGCAGAAGACGAAGAATTTTATGTTCGCTTAAATGCCGATAAAATTCATTTAAGTGATCCAATCAACGTTTATAATTTTACAAACGAAGTTTATGGAAGCAACAATCGTTTGGATTTGAATCTCTTTTGGCACAACAACGAAACTTCTACTTTTAGCGGAACTTTAAGAACCTCCACACATTTTAGTAGAACTCCAAAAGGAAATTCTCACGTAGAAATGGACATTGCGTCTTCGAAACTCTTTGTTTCAGACACCTTATGGAATGTAAGTGAATCTAGAATAGTAATTGATACCACTTCAATTGCCATTCACGATTTTAAGATATTTAATAATACTCAGCAATTGTATGTTAATGGCGTCATTTCCGAAGAAAAATCGGATGAACTTACTACCATCATTGATAATGTCAATCTAAACTTATTTAAGCCTTTGTTAGGTAAAGTAAATCTTGCAGGCGAAATAAATGGACAGGCTTCAATAAAAGATGCTTACAACGAGCGGCAATTGAATATGAATATACTGGTTGATAGCTTGCAATACAATAATGGTTATCTGGGTGATTTAAAGTTGGGTAGTAGGTGGAACAATGAAGAAAAATATCTTTCTACAAATCTATCGTTGAGTAGTGGGGTTGATACTTTGTTATTGGCATCAGGAATAATTGATCCAATTAACGCAGTAACCGATTTAGATGCAGTTGCCACCCGAACTCCGGTTTCGATTCTAGGAATTTTAATGCCTCCAACTTTTAATGAGCAAACAGGATTTGTAAATGGGAGTGTTAAAATATCGGGTAAACCAAATCATTTGCAGTTAAATGGGGTGTTAAAACCAGAAACAGAAGCATCGTTGGGCTTAAGCTATTTGAATTCGGTTTATTATTTCAGCGATCCGGTTTATTTTAAAGGAGATACTTTATTATTTGATCAAATAAATTTTAGAGATAAAGATGGAAATCGTGGTGTTTTTGATGGCACTATAGCTCATCAGAATTTCAGAAATATGGTTTTCGATATGAATATGAAAACCAATCGGATACTCGGATTAAATACCACCGCGGCCGACAATGATCAATTTTATGGAAAAGCATATGCAAGCGGTCATCTGGAGATAACAGGAACAAGTAAAAATGTTGAAATGACCGGGAGAATTCGTACAGAAAAGGGCTCCACTATATTTATTCCTTTTGAATCGGAAGAAAATGCAAAAATCTCTGATTTTATTGTATTTGTAAAACAAGGAAGCAAAGAAGAGAAAGAAATTGTTTACGATGTTGCCACCAATGGAGTGGATATGAATTTTGATGTTGAAGTCACTCCCGATGCCGAAATACAATTAATTTTTAATTCCCAAATGGGAGATATCATCAAGGCACGAGGTGTTGGTGATTTAAATGTTCAAATCGACCGAAATTATAAAATTGAAATGTACGGCGACTTTACCGTTGATAAAGGAGAGTATCTTTTTACTTTGGAAAGCATAATCAACAAGTTATTTACCATTGAAAAAGGAGGAACGATTCAATGGTCGGGCGATCCGTACGATGCAATGCTTGATTTAACTGCAGTATATAAAGTGAAAACTACATTGAAAAAGTTGTTTGTTGAAAATACCGGTGGAGATATTGATGTTTCTCGAATAATTCCTGTGGATTGTATAATTTATTTAGAAGAAAGTTTAACTCAACCTGCTATATCCTTCGATATTTTCTTGCCCACTGTAGATGAAACAGTTCGAAATCAGGTGGATATGTTAATTGCCACCGAAGAGGAAGTGAACAAGCAAATGATTTCCTTATTAATGCTCGGAAATTTCTATACCTCTGAAGTTTTAACAGGAGCGCGAACCACATCAACTACGAGTGCAATGCTTGGTTCAACTGCTGGTGAATTAATTTCTAATCAGTTGAGCAACTGGCTTTCTCAAATTTCGGATAGTTGGAATTTTGGTGTGAATTGGCGCCCCGGTGATGAGCTTACCAACGATCAGTTAGAATTAGCTCTGAGTACTCAAATTTTTAACGATCGGGTAACTATCGATGGGAATATTGCCAATAGCGCTAATAGTGAATATGCGCAGCAAGCATCCAATACCTCGGGGTTTGTTGGCGACTTTGATATCAACGTAAAGTTAACCGATAATGGAAAGTTACAATTAAAAGCTTATACTCATTCCAACGACGACCTGAATGATGATACCGCAACAAACACACAAGGTGTTGGTTTTACGTATCGCGAGGATTTTAATTCATTTAAAGAATTATGGCTGAGATTTAAGAATCTATTCAAAGGTAAAAAGGACGAAAGCTAAAGTTTTTATACTTATTGTTTTTTACACAATACATTTTATGGTTGTTCGTTAAGTATTATCTATTTTTAGATCCATGATTGAATAAAATAATTTACACATTATAACGTTTAAAAGGTAAAATAAAATAATATGCTATCAATGTTTCTATTACAGGTAAATCAGGTTGCAACTGATGTAATGGCTACCGAACCTGAAGGTATTTCTCTAAACTTTTTAGATTTGGCCATGAAAGGTGGTTGGATCATGATTCCAATTGTGTTACTATCACTTATTGGAATGTTTATATTCGGCGACCGCTATGTTGCAATTTCAAAAGCAGCAAAAGTTGATCCAACATTGATGGATCAAATTCGTAAAAATATTTTGGATGGCAATATGGATGCTGCTTTACAGCTATGTAAATCGGCCGATAAACCAACAACCAGAATGTTGCAAAAAGGAATTTTGCGTATTGGAAGACCCTTAAATGATGTAAGCGCTGCAATTGAAAATGTGGGCAGCTTAGAAATTTCGAAATTAGAAAAGGGATTACCAGTACTCGCAAGTGTTGCCGGTGGTGCTCCTATGATTGGTTTTTTAGGTACTGTGCTCGGGATGATTCAAGCATTTTACGACATGGCCAATGCCGGAAATAACATCGATGTAACTTTACTTTCAACTGGTATCTATCAAGCAATGGTTACAACTGTTGCCGGATTAATTGTTGGTATTGTAGCTTATTTTGCATACAACATTCTGGTAGCGCGTGTCGAAAAAGTAGTTTTTAATATGGAGGCAACCACAACCGAGTTTATGGATTTATTAAATGAACCTGTATAGCATTCTATGGCATTAAAAAAACGAAATAAGGTAAATGCATCGTTTAGCATGTCATCAATGACAGATATTGTGTTTCTGTTACTCATATTTTTTATGGTAACCTCCACACTTATAGCTCCGAATGCATTAAAGCTGCTTTTGCCTGAAAGTAATAATCAAACACAGGCTAAGCCGATTACAACAATTTCAATTACCAGCGATTTAAAATATTACATCAACGACGAAGGACAAGTTACTCAAGTTCGTTTTGATGAGATTGAATCGTATTTGCAGAATGCAGTTGGTAGCGATGAAGATCCAACGGTTTCGTTGCACATGGATAAAACTGTTGCTGTTGAAGAAATGGTTAAAGTCATGAATATTGCTCGTCAAAACAAGTATAAGTTAATACTTGCCACTAGTCCTGAACAATAGAAAATAACGTAATTTGAGTTACTTCAAAAAACATAAAGAAGGTCTTGTCTTTTCTGCAATTTTTCATGCAGTTTTGATTGCTATTTTGCTCTATTTTGGATTTTTTACGCCACTACCATTACCACAGGAACAAGGTGTTTTAGTTGATTTTGGTACTACTGAAACCGGAATTGGTAAAATTGATCCTCCACAGAAAAAAACGCCGCCAAAACAACAGGAGGTGGTTCCAGAAGAAACAGTGCCACAGCAAAGTCGTGCACAACCCAAAACAACAACCAATCCAGCAGAAAATAATAATGAAGTATTATCTCAGGATTATGAAGAAACAGTTGCAATTAATAGAGAGAAAGAAAAGGAAGCATTAAAAAAAGCAGAAGAAGATCGGAAGTTAAAAGAAAAGGAACGTGTTGAAGATAGTTTAAGGCAAGTTGAACGGGAGCGTTTAGCGGAAGTTCGTCGCGCTGAAAAAGAGCAAAGAAGGCAAGACAGCATTCGAAAAGCCGAAGAAGAAGCTCAAATCGCTGCTATTAATTCTCGTGCAAAAAATCTTTTTACCAATAGTGGGCAAACAAACACTAAAGCTTCACAAGATCAAGGAACAACTGGAGACCCCGGGAATGAAGGGGCGAATAATGGTACTTCAAATGTGAGTAGAATGGCCAATGGCGGTGGAGAAGGAATCACTTTTAATTTAACAGGTCGCGATTTAAGAACTTTGATAAAACCAGTTTATTCTGAAAATGAAGAAGGTTTGGTTGTTGTTGAGATAAATGTAGATCGAGATGGAAATGTTCTCAAAGCAAAAGCAGGTGTAAAAGGAACCACAACAATGAATCAGAATTTGTGGCTGGCTGCTCAAAAAGCAGCAATGGCAACAAAATTTGATGAGAATCAAAATGCTACTGCACAACAAATTGGAACGATAACCTATAAATTTGTTCTTAATTGATTTCACTAATTCAAAAATACAAAGCAACTACCGATCTTAATCGCTTTCTAATAAAAGGGCTTGCACTTTTTATGTCATGGAGAGCTTTTCATAAATGGTATTACAAGAATGAAACCTTTGGTAAAATATCGGATATCTTAGCAATATGGTATCTGAGAGTAGCCAACTTTTTCCTGAATGTATTAGGTTTTAAAACAGGTGTCTCTATCCCTGAATGCAAATTGTGGATCGAAGGTTCTGGTGATTCGGTGCAAATTATTTACGATTGCCTTGGAATAAATATTATGGCAATCTTCATTATTTTTATGCTTGCTTATCCCGGCAGAATAAAAACAAAAGCATGGTTTATTCCAATCGGATTGATTGCTATATTTATTTTAAATGCAATGCGTATGTCTGCCTTAGCAGGGATTGTAAATAAATGGCCACACTTAATGGATTTGTTTCACCATTTTATTTTCCAAGGAATTATTTACTTAATGGTTTTTGGATTGTGGTATTGGTTTATCAAACTATCTTCAAAAAATAAAGCTTAAACTCAATCTTTGAAATTTATTGAAGTTATTTCTACTGTTTTTTTTATCGGATCAATAATATATAAAGCATCAAATTTAGCTTTATTGACCTGTAACCATTTGTTTCTACTTTCCGGATTCGGATTATTCCAATAAGAACTGTAACCTTTTGGGCTTGTTGCAGTATATCCATTAATACACTTTAAGTCATGCTTTTGAGCCATAAGCATTGCATCAATTTGTGTAAATGCAATTCGTTTACTTTTTATGGAAGGTTCTACAGAAATTATTGAGTACTTTGGAATATCGACTAAAATTGAGTCTAAAGTTTCAGTTCTTTCTTTTGCTTCTGCTATCGAAAAACGGTATGTCTTTTCTGAATTAAAATAATTATCAGTTACTGTTAATGAAAATAAAACAGTAAATAAAATTAAATTAATAAGAGGTTTTTTCTTGAAGAACTTATTTAAAATAAAAACTGTGGCGATTGCAAAAAATATTAATTCAATATTGATTATTCTTTGTAGAGCCCTCATTGAGCTGAATCCCGGCAAGAAATAAATAAAAGTATAAGCTGATATGTTGTAGAAGCGCAGGTATAAAAACAAGGTTATAATACCTGATAAAATAAGCCTTTGAATTAGCGAAATATCTTTAAATTTTTTAGCGATTAATTTATAAGCAATAATAATGATTACTGCAATATAACTTAGCGTCGCAACTCCTCCGGCAAATATTTGATGGTTCCACCAACTTCTATAATCGTTTGCTGTTTGGCTTAAGAAATCCCAGATTAAGCTTCCTTTTTGACTGAAAAAATAGGATTTAAAAGTAGGAACATTAGGTAATAGATGACTTAAGTGCCCAAAGTTTGGAGTAATGCTTCTACCCATATATGGCAACATTAATGGTAAAAGTATTAATAGGTTTACTACTCCAGCAGCAAGAAGTTTTAAAAACCAAATTTTATCAAACTTACCTTCTTTCTTATAATGTTTTATTAAAATTGATATTAAGAATATTGCAATAGGTATGACCAACATAAAGCCTAAATATATTGCACAATAGATTTCGTAAACAACAAATAGAATTGTCAAAAAGAAATCTTTTATTTTATAACTTTCTCCGAATTTGTATGCCATCAAAAAGGCTAATGGGATTGCAAATCGAGGAAACGTTTGCGCATGTGTCATTTGAGATTGAAGTGCAATTGAAAACGCAAAAATAAAAGCACCAATAACTGCTGTGTAGTTATTTTTAAAAACATATTTTAAAAAGTAAAAGGCGCTGATATAATTCAATGCAGAAACTGTTATAAACCAAGCCTGATAAGCGCTATAGATATCATAACCCAATGCTCTGAATATTGAATAAAATGGAGCAGAACCAATTAAATTATCAGAATAGGCCAAAACATTTGGTTCTGGATGCATAAAAGTTATATCCCAATAGGAAGTAATTAATTGTCCTGTGAAAAATTTATGTGCATGCTCAAGAAAAATTAGATTCAATCTACCATCGCCCATGTCTCCAGGAAAGTATATTAAATCAAATCCAAGGATAGGAAGTATTGAAAAGACAAGTCCAATAGTTAGCCCAAAAGTCATAAATAAATGACCTCGGTTTAGCAAAATTATTTTCAGACGGTTCATTTTATTTATATCTAAAAAGTCCGTACTTCAGAATACAATAAATAGCTCTAAAACCATCTTTTGCATTTATTTTTTTCCCTTCGTCGTAAGTGCGACCATAGTAAGAGATACCAACTTCATATATTTTAACTTTTGGAACTCGTGACACTTTTTGAGTTACTTCTGGTTCAAATCCAAAACGGTTTTCTTTTAAGTTTAAATTTTTAAGAATATCACTTTTGATAAGTTTATAGCAGGTTTCCATATCGCTTAGGTTTAAACCCGAAAACATATTTGAAAGGAAAGTAAGCCATTTATTTCCAATGCTATGCCAAAAGAATAAAATGCGATGAGGATTATTTCCCATAAATCTTGAACCATAAACAACATCGGCATTGTCTACAAATACAGGTTTTAATAAGTCATTGTATTCGTTGGGGTCGTATTCTAAATCTGCATCCTGTACAATGATGTAATCTCCTGTTGCTTCTTTAAATCCTCTCCTTAAAGCAGCACCTTTTCCTTGATTAGCATCTTGTTTGAAAAGTTTAATATCTTGATTCTTGCTATTCGTAATGTATTGATTTATTACATTTATTGTGTTGTCTTTAGAACAATCGTCTACGATAACAATCTCTTTTTCAATGTTATTTAATAACGTAACCGTATTTATTTTTTTGAGAATCAGCTCAATAGTTGCTTCTTCGTTATACGCTGGAATTACGATGCTTAACTTGGAAATCATTTGATTGACTTATATGAATATATGGAACCGTGAAAGTAATTAATTTTTACCAAAAAAAGGATAAACTTTTCAGCTTATCCTTTTGTCAAAATTATTGAACTATGTTTTAACTACATCCGCCCGATGCTACTTTTACTTCCGTTGTTACAGGTTTCCCAATATTTTTCAATGCTTCAGTTAAGTCATCCATTGCTTTTACTGCATTCGTTCTAAAATTATATTCTTTTACTTCTTGTTTTGAAGCTTGAGGCCCAGGTCTTTCTAAATTGTAATACATATTTTTGAAGTCCTGTGCTGTTTCTTGCATGATATAGTTTTCTGAATTTCCTACAAACTTAGCCTTCAAGCACGACATCCTGACTTTTATGCTATCATCGGCATAAAATACATTGGTTTTTATTTTTTGCTTAAAATAGGTTTCCCATTTTCTTTCGGTAATTTCATCAAATGGAATATTAATGGCCATTGGCAAATGAAAGGCTTCAAACTCTTCAGCAGTTCTAACATCTATAATGTTATATGCATAATAATGGTTTACAATTTCATCAGCCACCTTGTCTGCCGCAATTTCTTTAAAGACACACTTCTTTTGACGTTGTGCCTCAGCAATTTTATTTTCTATTATTTCCGATTTACTTGGTAATATGGCAATTAGTATTAATACCAAAATTGGCATAGCTGCTGCAATATAGTATCGTTTTACCCAAGGTTTTGGAGTGTGAAAATTAGTTTTACGAACTTTTTTTTCAATTTTCCAGGTAAAATAAAAGGCTGCAATTGCGATAGCTGTTAATCCAAAAGCAAAAAGAAGTGGAGAAATTCCTAACACTTCGTTAAATCTTAAAGGGCCTAAAGCATCAGCTTTGTAAAAGTCCTCGATTAATGGATAACTCTCCGTAAATGCAAAGATTCCTATGATAGAACCTACGATGAAGAGCATTGCATCTAATTTCCCAATTGCGGCAGCACAAACGCTTGTTCCTGGGCAAAAACCACCAATAACAAATCCTGCTCCCATTATTAAACCACCTACAATTGCAGAGCGCACAAATGTCGGATTAATGTAAATGATGTTTGTATCTAATAATCCGTAATGGCTTAACAGCAATACGCCAATCATTGCAGTAACCCCCGCAGTGAAGAAAACGCGCAAAACGGTAAAATCGTAACCATAAAATAAACCAACCAGTTTCTTAGTTGAAGAGAAACCTGCTTGTTCTAGTATAAACCCAAATGCAATACCAACTAGTAGTGCAATAATGAAGTTAAACTCATTTGATATAATATAAGGTACTAATGGTCCCATTGTGATTTATTTTAGCCAAAGTTTTCTGAAAAAATAAGCTAGTGCATACGCCCCGCCAAAAATTGCAAACATGGTAATAATACCTCCGAAGGATATTACAGCCATTCCACTTAATGCCGATCCACTGGTACATCCTCTTCCCAATTGAGATCCATATCCGAATAAGGCACCACCAATAACAGCTCCAATAATTCGAGCGTAATTACTTGCTTTCGGGCCTTTTTCAAATTTTAATCCGGTTCTTTTTGAAAGTACACCTGAAAAGAATGCGCCAATTAAAACGCCAATTACTTCAAATACCAACCAACTGTGCATTGGCCCTTCTGGATGCGATTCTGCATAATCGGCATAGAAAGCTGTGTTTTCTGCATGCTGTGGCGCAACATTATCTACAGTTGCAACCACTACACTTTTAAATGCACCACTGGCACCTAATCCACGACCAGTAATGTAAATGGTAGCCAACAATATCAAGCCAAGAAGAAAACCGGCCAGATATGGATTCATGTAAGGTAATTTCTTCATAATTTAATTTTTAGTGGTGTTTTCGGTTGTTGATTTTTGATTTTTCCCGTCGTGTTCGTTTTCGTCCTCTAAATCCTCGTAACCGGTAATCATGGCTTGTATATTTGATGTTGGAGTTTCCCCCGTAGTTGTCATATAAACATGTATTACAACAAAAACCATTAACAAAATTGCTCCTAATGTATGCCAGAACGCAACATTGCTTAATGGAATATCGATGGTTTCTACAAGGTCGTTCTGATTAATGTGTTTGTGAAACATGTATAGTAAACCAGAAATGATTGTCATTGGTACCAAAACTAATTTGAAGGCCAAGTAAGTTATTCTTTGTAACGGATTCAATTTGGCAACCTCGGTTTTATGTGTTGGATGAGGCTCGCCTTTGAACATCCCAATTGCATAATACATTATTTGTTCTTTTAGTTTTTTGGTAGTAGGAAGGTATTGTTTCCATTCTCCGGTTGCAAAATGCCAGAAAATTGCAAAGATGATTAGGACAATCAATCCATAGGATGCAATTTGATGATACCTTGCCGCTGCTTCAAATCCTAATATGTGAAAAGTGCCGTGAACTTCAAATCCGGTTAAGGCAAGAAAGAAAATTAAGGCAGCTTGAGTCCAGTGCCAAAATCTTTCAAAACCTTTATAAATATAAACTCTTTTCATTTTATATGTTTTTAATGGATGACTTTCATCCTAGAATTCGTTAATCGATTTTATCTATTCTTCTTCATTGTAATCAATTATTTCTAATTCATATCTCTTTTTACGAATTGAAATAAATACTCGAATTGCGGCATGTATAAACACGCCACCTAAAGCACCCAAGAATGCGAGTAACCCAAGCATGTCTAAAGGTTTATTATGGTCGCGTCCTGGAAGGTAAAAACCACCTAATTGTGCCAATCGGCCGTCGTCACTTCGTGTATGGCATTCTGCGCAGCTTAAGGCTTCGCTCGAAGGTGCAACCATGTGGTTAATTGGCCAATACATTTCTGTTTCAACAAAATCATACTCCCCACTATATGGAAGACCAATTTGTTTCATCCCAGCTTCAGCTGCCAATCCCCAGTCGAAATCTACCCAGAATGCACTGTCGCCCTTTTCAGCAGCCCACAAACGAGGTTGTACTAATATTTTGTTTATCGGATCGTAAATTTGATCACCACGATGAATTTTTATTGGTATGATTTTCGAATCAGGATCATCATAAGAACCACCCAATGGATTTATTCGCACCGGAATTTCTGTTACTTTATCTCCAAGTACGTAATGATCGGCTGTACCGTTAAACCAAGTATAATCTGGTTTAACATTTTTCTCCCACTTGAAGGATCCTTTTATTGAAAGATAGTTGTGATTTCCCATTTCGTCTTCCGTATGGAAGGGCTCTCCATCTTTTAGTTCACCAGCTTCAGACCATTTCCATTCCATTTTGGTTGCATTTACTTTTGCATAAGTTGGTATATGGCAAGTTTGACAAGCAACTTTTGCTCCGTGTTGATTAATTACCTTATCAAAGTGCGGGGTAGAAGAGTGACAATCTTCACAATTTACCCGATTATGGTGTGTTGATGACACAGAGTATAATTTGCCTTTTATTTTATGGTTTTCAGCAGTATGACAGGCAACACATTCCATATTCATCCCATTGGCTGCCATGTGAACATCGGTTTCGCGGTCACAAGATAGAAGTGCTTGTTCCAAATCACCATGTTTTACATTGTTTCCACCACCAGAATTGAAGTGACAACTACCACAATTGTGTTTTTCGGGCTGACCAACACTTTGAGCAACTTTGGCTAAGTTTACTGAACGATCGGGATAGCCTGCCATAGCAGCACCTTTAATATATTCTTCGCTATTATCGTGGCAAACCATACAATCAACGTTACGAGCATTATTGAAGTCGTAATGGTCGTTATCCATTCCAAATCCAATATGACATTTTGCACAAGCTTGCTCATTGGTTGTAGCTCCAATACAGAAGTTATTTAAAACGCTTTTTTTACCTGAGGCAACAATTCCTCTATCTTCAACATAAGAAACTCGCTCCCAGTTCCAGTGAGCACTGTTCATAATTTCGGTATGTCGTTCGGTATGACAACTTATACATGCCTCGGTAACATCTTGCGGCGTCTTGAATTCTTTCTGAAGAATTTCAAATTTGCTGTGATCGACTGAAGAAATTGGTTGAATGGCATATTCGGTTTTTAGCTTCTCGAGTTTGAGATTGTAGTAGGTTTCCTGGTGAAGCAGGTTGGTTAAAACCAAAACCAGTAAAACTGCAGTTATTAGAATAATTATGGTGCGTTTCATCATTTAAATTTTAGTAAAATCACAAATCAATTCAACGATTTACTCTGATGTTTTATCTGATATTACACTATAAAATACTTCCTAGTATCTTATTCATAGTGTGTTAGATTATTCCAAATATATCTAAATATGTAGATAGGTAAAACCTATCAGAAGTTTGTCAATTCCTTCGAAAACTTATTGAAGTTAATAAAACTCATTGATTCAGTTAGTTGGATGAAGTTCAAATTTTATTCCATGTAGCTTATATATATTAAGTCTAAAAAAACAGAAGCAAAAATTCCTGTAAGTGGCTGTATATAAACATATAAAGGTCTTAAAGTACTTAAAGGGAATTCCTTTGGTTTTGTATAGTAATTCCCGATATGGCGCGGGGAGTGGATGGAGGTTTTAATATTAATTAGATGTAAACCTTTAGGTTTTGGAGGTGATCTAGTGAAATTGTATGATAATTAGCGGATTGCATGTGTTGAGTCCAAAAAATTAAACTCAATTTTAGATAGAATTAATGCAGAAGAATTAACAAGGGGTCTTTATTTGTCATAAAATGAGAGCGATACGATTATTTAACATTTTGTATTGTTTAAGTATAGTTGTTTTTGAGTTAAACTAAACGGGTATTGAGCTATATAATTTTGGCCTGTGAACATGTGTAAACCAATTGTTTAAAATAAAAACACTCAAATGAAAACCAATTTTAAATTCTTTGTATTATTTATCGCTTTACTTGTCTCGCAAATTTCGTTTGCTGATAATGCTGAAAATTCAAAACCCAAAGGGGCAGTTATCGCCGGTCGGATTGTTGATACTCAAAACTTCCCTTTACCGGGAGCTACAATCATTGTACGATCATTAGGAAATGGTGTGATCTCAGATGCTAACGGTTACTATCGTATTAATAGTTTAGAAACTGGTTCATACGAAATCGAAGTTTCTTATATCGGATTTCAAAATATTATTGAAAAAGTTGAAGTGAAAACTGGTGTGGTTACTAAAAAGGATTTCGTTTTGAAAGCTGGTATCGAAATGAGCGAGGTCGTTATTAATGGTGGTTTGCAAGGTCAATCTAAAGCTTTGAACCAACAACGAAATAGTATTAATGTAACTAATGTAATTTCCTCTGATCAAGTAGGTCGTTTCCCCGATCAAAATGTAGGTGATGCATTAAAGCGTATTCCTGGTGTAAATGTACAATACGACCAAGGTGAAGCTCGTTTTGGTCATGTGCGTGGTACTGCACCCGAATACAATGCAGTAACGATCGATGGCGATCGAATTCCTTCGGCTGAAGCAGAAATACGCTCTGTACAGTTAGATTTGATTCCTGCCGATATGGTACAAAGTATCGAAGTGAGCAAAGTCGTTACTCCCGATATGGATGCCGATGCAATTGGAGGTGCAATTAACTTAGTTACAAAATCGAATCCTTACAAACAGCGTATATCTGGTAGCTTAGGAACAACTTATAATATGTTAAGTGGAAAGCCTGCAATTAATGGTGCTTTAATGTATGGAAATCGTTTTTTAAACGATAAACTTGGTTTCACCGTTTCTGCTTCAATACAGGACCATAAATTGGGTTCTGATAACATTGAAGCCGAATGGGAAGATGATGGAACAATTAAAGAAATGCAAGTTCGAACTTATGTGGTTCAACGCTTGCGCCAAAGTTATTCCACTGCACTGGATTATATGATCAACCCGAATCATAAAATTGATTTTAAGTTAATGTATAATCATCGTAATGACTGGGAAAATCGCTATCGTGTTGTATATGATGGCGACGATACTATTGAGCGTCAGTTAAAAGGTGGTAGCGCCAACAATAAAAATGCCCGATTGGAAGATCAACGAACTATTCATGTTTCTTTAGGAGGTGATCACCAAATGGGATTGTTGGAAGTTGATTGGAAAGGTTCTTATTCAAAAGCGAGCGAAGATCGCCCATACGAAAGATATTTACAATATATAATTGAGGATGTCAATGTTGCCTATAACACAACAGATACACGTAAACCTAAACCAATTGTAAATACCCCAGAAGCTCGAAATTTAAATTCGAATTGGGAACTAGATGAAGTAACTGAAGAATTTCAAAATACATTTGATCAAGATATCAAATTCAAAGTTGATTTCAAGCTACCTGTTGCAGAATCCGGAAAGTTACAGTTTGGTGCAAAGTATAAAGGCAAATCGAAAGAGCGAAGCAATGAATTTTATGAAATTGACATTGCTGATGAGGAGGGTTTTAGTGCAGATGCGTTAGCTCATACAGCCGATCAAACGAAAGCTGATTTTTTAGCTGGCAATTATGCTGCCGGAACTTTTGTCGAAAAAGAATTTCTAGGAGCCTTGAATTTAGACGATAAAACGAAATACACAAAAAAAGAAGATTTAGAAGAGTTGGCTGGGAATTTTATTGCTTCAGAAAATGTAACAGCTGCTTATGCACGTTACGACCATGAATTGGGCAAGTTAGATTTTGTTGCTGGCTTACGTTTTGAAAATACTGATATTGCTTATCAAGGAAAAGAATTAGTCTTAGATGATGAAGGTGATGTTTCGGCATTAAATGATACCGATAAAGCTGAAAACAATTACAGCAACTTTTTACCTTCATTAATTTTGAAATATAATTTCTCGAAGGACAGCAAATTAAAGGCAGCATGGACGAATACATTAGCGCGTCCAAAATATATCGGTTTAGTTCCGCGCGTTGAAATTAATCAGGAAGATAATGAGATTAGTGTTGGGAATTCCGATTTAATTCCAACTACTTCAATGAACTTCGATATCGTGTATGAAAACTATTTTCAATCAATTGGCTTATTCTCGGCAGGAGTATTCTACAAAAACATTAGCGACTTTATTGCCGAAACGGTAAAAGATGATTACGATTATTTAAATAATACTTGGGATGAATTTGAGCAGTTTGTGAATGTTGGTGATGCTTCATTATTTGGTTTTGAAGTAGCAATGCAACGCCAGTTCGATTTCTTACCTGGATTATTGAAACAAACCGGATTTTATGCAAATTATACTTTCACAAAATCAGCGGTAACCAATTCAAATATCGAACGTGAGGCCGAAGATATTTCGCTTCCCGGAACACCAGCACATAATTTAAATGCCTCTATATTCTACGAAGGGAAAAAGCTTTCTGCGCGGGCATCGTTTAATTATGCTAGCGATTTTATTGATGAATTTGGCGACGAGGCTTTTGAAGATCGCTATTATGATAAAGTAACTTATTTAGATTTAAACGCAAGTTACAACTTTGGCGAAAACTTTATCGGATACATCGAAGCCAATAATCTATTAAATACACCATTGCGATATTATCAAGGTTCTTCTGAATACACAATGCAAGAAGAATTTTACAATGCTCGTATTAATTTAGGCGTGAAGTTTAATTTCTAATTAAGTTTTTAATAACAAAATTTCTTTGATCATTTGAAGGGAAATCTGTTATTTTATTCAAAAGAAAAATATGTTTCGAATAATACCTATTTATATAATAGCAGCACTTTTTAGTGCTTGCGACCGTGCAAGCGAAGGATCGGAAAAGCTTGCAGAAAAGATTACTAAAACAACTGTTGCGCTTTATGAAACCGATCCGGTTGCGCAAAGAAAATCTGAAGATGCAGCCGATGATCCTGCAATTTGGATCAATTCGGATTCTATAGAACTCAGTAAAATAATTGGAACCGACAAAAAGGGTGGTTTGGCAGTTTATAATTTGAAAGGAGATGAGCTGTTTTATTACCCCGTCGGTTATATGAATAATGTTGATGTACGCTACAATTTTCCTATTAATGGCGATTCAGTCGATATTGTGGCAGCATCCAACCGAACAACACAATCAATTTCAATTTATTCGATTGCTCAAAATGGTGAACTAACTGATATTTCTGCGCGGGAAATTAAGTCGGAAATGCAAAACGAAGTTTACGGTTTTTGCTTATATGTGAGCCCGTTAACAAATAAGTTTTATGCATACATCAATAGTAAAGAAGGTGAAATTGAACAGTGGGAATTATTTGTCAATATCGATTCAAAAGTTGATGCGAAATTGCTTCGATCGTTTTCAATTGACGGCCAAGTTGAAGGAATGGTAGCTGATGAAGAAAATCAGATCGTATTTATTGGTGAAGAAATTGGTGGAATTTGGAAGTTCAATGCTGAACCCGATTCAGAACCAATTGGCAAACTAATCGACCGAAGTTCTGAAACAAATAATGAAAATATTATTTACGACATTGAGGGACTCGCTATCTACTTTTTACCCAATGGCGAAGGCTATTTGTTGGCTTCGAGTCAAGGAAATTATTCTTATGCAGTTTACCAACGGAAAGCACCACACGAATATTTAGGTAGTTTTCGTATTGTTGATGGAAAAGTTGATGGCGCAGAAGAAACTGATGGAATTGAAATTTATAGCCATTATTTAAATGAGGATTTTCAGCATGGTATTTTTATTGCACAAGATGGTTACAATAAGGATAATGATAATTCTTTACCTCAAAATTTTAAACTTGTTCCATGGGAGAATATTGTACAATTATTCCCTGATAAAATAAAAATGAATTAGAAATAAATATTTATCCAAATTGAAAACCACGCTATTAAGTGTGGTTTTTTGATTTCCATTAATTGATTTGTAAACAAAATGTTGCTATATTGAATTAATATATAATTAGAAATGGTAGAAAAAGCTAAATATTATTTGAAAATAGTCCTGATATTATTAATCGTAATATTTAGTTACAGTTGTATTTATGCCAGCTCAAAGATTAAAAGTGAACACGGGAAACTCGATTTAAGAGGCTGGAATTTTGCTCAAGAGGACGCTTTGGAATTAAAAGGTGAGTGGGAATTCTACTGGGATACTCTAATGACACCAGATGATTTTCCATCGGATTTAGATCCCGATTATATCAATTTCCAAAGTACTTGGGCCGAGAATGAGATTCCCGGAAAAGTATTATCAAACTACGGTTATGCGACATATCGTTTGAATATCTTAGTCGATACTTCAATCAATAAATTGGCATTTTTTATTCCCGACCTATATACCTCATACAAGCTTTGGGTAAATGGAGAATTATTATCGAAAAATGGCAAAGTGGGAACCAGTAAAGAGAATTCTATCCCTTATTGGTTGCCTGTTACAAAACCGTATTACAATGAAAATACCTCTATCGAGCTTGTTTTACAAATCTCAAATTTTGATCACAGTTTAGGTGGATCGTCACAAACGATATTGTTAGGTGAAAGCCAACATTTGTTTAACGAAATGCAAGTTAAATTGAGTATCGATTTCTTATTAACAGGTGCCCTGCTAATGGGAGGAATGTTCTTTTTGGGATTGTTTATTTTTGGGCGTAAGGATAAGGCTGTATTTTTCTTTGCTATGTTTTGCATCAGTTATAGTTATCGGATAATTGGATCAGGTGATTATTTTCTACACGATATTTTTCCGAATTTAACATGGCAGTACGCTATCAGGGCAGAGTATCTAACATTGTTCTTAAGTGCTTTTTTATTTATACTTTATGTTCGAGCTGTTTATCCTGAGGAAACAGCGAAGTTAGCTACAAATATTTTTAAAGTAATCGCTTTTTTATTAATAATAGCAACACTCTTTTTTCCGACTTCTATCTTTACGCGTTCAATTAGACCATTTTTTGTTGTTATTTTCATTTACATTGTATATGTAGTTTATATTTTTATTCTTGCAGCCATCCGAAAAAGACCCGGATCACTTTTTGCTATAATAAGTGTTTTGGTTTTGGCTTTTGTTATTACGCTGCATATTTTTAGTTACTTGGGCTATATCAATCCTCATCCTATTTGGTACTTCATTGGCTATGTTTTATTCTTTTTCTTTCAGTCATTAATATTGTCATATCGTTTTGCTTTTCATTTTAAACAGGCGCAAGAAAAAGCAGAATTAGGTGCAAAATCGAAAGCTGATTTTATGGCCACAATGAGTCATGAAATCAGAACGCCAATGAATGGAGTAATCGGGATGACTGGTTTGTTGCTTCAAACCGAATTAAGCAAAGAGCAACGGGAGTATGTTGAAACCATTCGAATTAGTGGTGATAACTTGTTGACTGTTATTAATGATATTCTTGATTTCTCAAAAATTGAACAGGGCAAGATGGAGCTTGAGTCCGAAGGTTTTGATCTTTATAATTGTGTAGAAGAGGTGTTTACCTTGCTTTCTGCCAGTGCTGGAAAAAAGAACATTGAAATATTATTCAAATTTGATTCGGAAGTGCCCCGATATATAATTGGCGATGCCAACCGATTAAAACAAATATTGGTGAACCTCTTGAATAATGCAATTAAATTCACTAATAAAGGGGAAGTAGTGTTGTCGGTTCAGGTAAGTAAGAAAGTTGAAAACGATTATGAATTACGATTTTCAATGGCAGATACCGGTATTGGTATTGCTAAAGATAAATTGAACCGTTTATTTCAGTCTTTCTCACAGGTCGATTCTTCTATTGCTAGACGATATGAGGGCACAGGACTTGGCTTGGCTATCTCAAAACAACTAAGTCAGTTGATGGGGGGACAAATCTGGGTTGAATCAGAATTGGGAAAAGGATCTGTATTTTCATTCACCATTAATGCCCAAAGTGATCCCAATTTTAAGAAAAATAGTATTCAATACGATACGCAATTGACTAAAGGAAAAAAAGTTTTCATTCTTGATGACAATAAAACCAATTTAAGAATTCTTACCTCGCAGTTAGAAAGCTGGGGGCTGGAAGTAGTTACTTCTGATAGAGCACAAAATGTAAAACAGTTTATTGAAGAAACTAGTTTTGATTTAGCAATCGTAGATATGCAAATGCCAGGTTTTAATGGTGTTGATGTTACACGTCATATTAAATCACTTAAGAATGGAAAGAATCTTCCCGTAATCTTACTTTCATCAATTCGAGTAAATTTTAATAAAGAAGAGCAAGAATTGTTTGACTCTTATTTGTTGAAGCCAGCTCGTGAATTAAAATTATTACAAGTTATTATTAATACACTAACCAAAGAAAAAGAGGTATTAACGAAACCACCTCATGTTCAAGATGAGGCTGTGTTATTTGAAAATGCGAAGGTGCTTTTAGCGGAAGATAATTTGATCAATCAAAAGGTTACAGAAAGTCTCTTAAAGAAGTTAGGTGTTGCGCCCGATATTGTTGGTGATGGTTTAAAAGCACTTGAAGCATGTAAAAATGAAAACTATAATTTGGTTTTAATGGATATGCAAATGCCTAATATGGACGGACTTGAAGCTACTGAAAAAATTATAGAACACTTCAATATGTATGGTGAAAAACCGCCAATAATTATTGCATTAACTGCAAACGTTTTAGGCGATTCATTGGAGCAATGTTTAAAAGCTGGCATGAAAGGTTTTATCTCCAAGCCGGTTTCTATCGATGAATTAAAAAAGAGTTTAAAAGAATGGATTTAGTTTTATTTTGCGTAGGCTTTTGTTTTATAGGAGGCCTGAGATTTTCCTTTAGCAATATCAGTTAGTTTCCCTTTGATTATTCGTTTGCGTAATGGATTAATATAATCAATAAAAAGTTTCCCTTCTAAATGATCATATTCGTGCAAAATTACGCGTGCAGCAAAACCATTGTAAGTTTCCTCTAACAATTCTCCTGCTTCATTATAATATTCAATGGTAACTTCTTCATCTCTGGTTACATTTTCGCGAATGTTCGGTAAGCTTAAACATCCTTCTTCCATCGACCAGGGTTGCCCTTTGGTTTCAATGATTTCGGGATTAATAAAGGTTTTTTTAAAATCTTTTAGTTCGGGTTCATCTTCTGCTGCCGGAGTTGCATCAATTACAAAAATACGTAAGCTCAATCCAACTTGAGGTGCCGCTAAGCCAACACCATCGGCCTTGTACATTGTTTCAAACATATTTTCAATTATTGTTGGTAATTGAGGATCGTCAAGTTCTACTTCCTTCGCTACTTTTCGCAATAAAGGATCTCCATATAGTGTAACTGGTAATATCATTTTAATTCTTTAAATTTCTTCTTTGTTCTAAATAAAATTGAAGGATAATGGTCGCGCTTACCGCGTCAATCAAACCTTTGTTTTGTCTGTCTTTTTTTTTCAAACCTGCATCGATCATAGTTTGAAACGCAATTTTTGAAGTAAAACGTTCATCTACCAGTTCCAGTTTGATACTTGGGAACTTTTTTTGAAAATTCTTCAAAAAAGGATTAATGTAGCGAATTGATTCCGACGCATTGTTTTTCATATCGGTAGGGTAGCCAACTACCACTGCATCAATTTCTTCTTTTCGAAAATATTGAGTTAGATATTCAATTAAATCGTGTGTGCGTACAGTTTCTAATTTGTTGGCGATAATTTGCATTGGATCGGTAACTGCCAATCCTGTCCTTTTTCTTCCGTAATCAATTGCTAAAATTCTTCCCATTTGCTGTACAAAGATAAAATTATTTAATTTAATTGAGATTGATTCTAATTAGCTTAATAAAAAAATAGGAGGATTAACAAATGTTAATCCTCCTATATATTATATTGTATAAATAATTACCATGCAAATAGAGGAAAGTCTTTCATTATGTCGTTAACTTTTCCACGAACGCTTGAAAGTACTTTTTCATTTTCGTAGTCGGCAATAACAGTATCAATTAATTCTACAATTGTTGGCATCAAATCTTCTTTTAACCCACGGGTGGTAATTGCAGGCGTGCCCACACGCAATCCTGAAGTAGTAAATGGCGATCGACTATCGAAAGGAACCATGTTTTTATTGATGGTAATATCGGCTTGAACCAAAGCGTTTTCAACTTTTTTACCAGTTACATCTGGGAACTTAGTACGTAGGTCGATCAACATCGAGTGGTTATCGGTACCATTTGAAATAACTTTATATCCTGAATCAACAAAAGCTTTTGCCATTACGGCTGCATTCTTTTTTACTTGCGCTTGATAAGTTTTGTACGAAGGATCTAAAGCTTCGCCAAATGCTACTGCTTTAGCTGCAATTACATGCTCAAGTGGTCCTCCTTGCTGACCTGGGAATACTGCAAAGTCAAGTACTGCCGACATCATTTTGGTAACCCCTTTTGGTGTTTTAAATCCAAATGGGTTTTCAAAATCTTCTCCCATTAAGATGATACCACCACGTGGTCCACGTAATGTTTTGTGTGTAGTTGAGGTTACAATGTGAGCATGTTTTACTGGATTTTCCAACAAGTCTGCTGCAATTAATCCGGCAGGGTGTGCCATGTCTACCATAAACATTGCACCTACTTGATCGGCAATCTTTCTCATACGAGCATAATCCCATTCGCGAGAATAAGCCGAAGCTCCACCAATAATTAGCTTTGGTTTATTTTCTAGTGCCAATGCTTCCATTTCATCGTAATCAACCATTCCGGTTTCTTCTTTTACATGGTAAGCAATTGGCTGATATAGTATTCCTGATGAGTTTACAGGTGAACCGTGCGACAAGTGACCACCATGCGATAAGTCAAGTCCCATAAATTTGTCACCAGGTTTAAGAATGACACTAAGTACAGCAGCATTGGCTTGTGCGCCCGAGTGTGGTTGCACATTTGCATAAGCAGCATTATAAACTTCCTTAATTCTGTCAATAGCAAGTTGCTCTGATTGGTCAACAATTTGACATCCACCATAATAGCGATGTCCTGGGTATCCTTCTGCGTATTTATTAGTTAACACTGATCCCATTGCTTCCATTACTTGATCACTAACAAAATTTTCTGAAGCAATTAATTCGATGCCACTCATTTGGCGGTGGCGTTCCTTTTCGATTATGTCGAATATTAAGGTGTCTCTTTTCATTTCTTATATACTTATATTTTATTTTCGAATTAAACCGGAAAACAATTTAATGGCTGTTTTGAAAGGGTGCAAAGATAATGAAAAATAGTAAAATGAAGCGCCTTAAGTATTTGACATAATGCGTGGAATGTTTTGAATTGTTGACATAAAGAGATTAAATGAGGCGAAAAAATAAAAAAATGATATTTGTTATCTTTTGGAGGATTAGAAATTGCTAGATTTGTTAATCAATTTCGAAAAAGAGTAAAAAATCTTTTATTGATAGAAATTTAGTATTGTGTTCATATTATTTTTGATATTGATATAAGCTCAGATTTATCTCTTTTGATATTTACAATAAAATTAATTAAAATAGTAGGGTGTTTTAATTAATTTTAAATAGCTAAAAATAGTTTAGCTAAAATGGTAGTAATATTTAAAAAGTTATGATTTGCTGAATCTATTTGAAGCAAAAGTGTTCAGAAACCTTAAAAGGTGCTAGCATGTTGCTTGATTTAAAAAATAATACGAAACAATTTGTCAAATGTTAATTTTTGCTAATTTTACTTTTGATTTATTGTTATGTCAATGGAACAGGTTCCTAATTCAATGAAAGAGTGACTGATATGCTTTGAATTGGGTGAAGTTTTTAAATAGAGTGATAATATTGAAATTGCGAATATATTTTTATTAACCTAAAAATTAGTTTTATGAGAAAATTTGCGCTATTACTAACTTGCTTCTTTTTTATAGGGATGCAATTAGTTTTTGCCCAAAGTCGGACAATTACCGGTACGGTAACCGATGCCGATGACGGTTCTACTTTACCAGGTGTATCAGTAGTTGTTAAGGGAACCAGTGTTGGTACCGTTACTGATGCAAATGGCGAGTATAGCCTTAATGCACCAGCAGATGCAGAAATATTAGTATTCTCGTTTGTTGGTATGCAAGACAAAGAAGTAGCTATTGGTTCTGCTTCTAGTTATAATGTAATGTTAGAGAAGGCTGATATTGCTGTTGATGAAGTAGTCGTTACAGCAATGGGGCTTACAAGACAGAAAAAAGCTATTGGATATAGTGCTACTTCTGTTAGCTCAGAAGAAATTGCGAACTCAAAGACCATTAATCCTATGGCTGCATTGTCTGGTAAGGTTGCAGGTATGGATATTGCTGCTTCTCAAACTCCTGGAGGAACGCAAAACGTAGCAATTCGTGGTTATAGCTCGTTCGGAAATAACCAACCTTTGTATGTTGTGGATGGCATTGTTATAACAAATAGTCAAAACCGTACAGGAACTGGTTTAAACTCTCAGAGTGATTTTGGATCAGGGATTAATTCATTGAATCCTAATGATATTGAGAGTGTTACTATTTTGAAGGGGTCAGCTGCATCCGTTCGTTATGGTTCGCGTGCCGCACAAGGTGTAATTGTTATTACGACAAAGTCTGGTAAGAATTCTAATGGACGAATTCATGTCGATTATGATGGTGGAGTTACGGTACAACGAATTGGACGCTTGCCTAATGAACAAACAATGTTTGGGCAAGGTTGGAGTGGTGATCGGGCATTAGATGAAAATGGTAGTTGGGGGGCTCGGTTTGACGGAAAACGTCGTCCTTGGGGAAATATTGTTGATGGAGATCAATTGGTTATTGATAATACCTACAAAGAAAATAGAATTAGAGATTTTTATGAGTATGGGCTAGGTTACAATAATTCGTTAGCATTTTCAAGTGGTAGCGAAAAATCTTCATTTCGAACTTCAATATCTCAAACACGAGTTGATGGTCCTATTCCAACAGATGATGATTCATATAATCGTTATACAATTAGTATTAATGCTTCAGAAAAAGCAACTAATAAATTGAAGTTAACAACTGCACTTAACTTTAGTTCTGAAAAAAATGAAGTGGCACCTACTGGTCAGGATAATTCAATATATCGTTCTATCTCTGAAATATCAACAATGCTTTCTATTGTTGATCTTAAAGATTATAAAAACAAATTTAATACATTAGATAATTATTTTACGCCTTATGGATTGAATCCATATCAAGTATTGGATATGAGAGAAGCTGTTCAGAATAAACAGAAATTCTTTGGGAAGGTGCAGCTAGATTATGATATCTTAGATGATTTAAAATTGGCTTATGTTTTTGGTGGTGATTATGAGAATTCAACAATAGAACAACATTTTGATGCCGTTACTTTCAGTGAAGATGCTCCTAATCATGGTTCATCTACTGCAAGTACAGGTTCTTACTCTAAGCAGATTATACAACGAGTTCAAATGAGTCATGATTTGTTTATGACTTATGATAAAAGATTTAATGATTTATCAGTAAATGCAGTTTTGGGTGGGAACATCAATGAACGAACTTACTCCTTATTATATGGAGGAATAAATTCAATATATATTCCTGGTTTTTATAATTTAACCAATTCTTTAACGGCTTCAACATCTAGTGAGAGTTCAAGTAAATATAGATTATGGGGGGCATATGGAAGTGCAGACCTTGGATATCGTGATTACTTATATTTAACACTTACTGCTCGTAATGATAATTCTTCAACTCTACCAGAAGAAAATAACTCTTATTTCTATTCTGGAGCTATGGCTAGTTTTATAATTACTGACTTTTTAAATGAAAGGGGTGGTGACGCAGGCATTCTTAATTATGCTAAGTTACGTGTGGCTTATGGGCGTACAGGTAAGGATGCAAGTGCTTATGCTGTATATGATAAGTTGGTTGCTTCTACTGTAATGAATCCTCTTTATCCGGAAATTGATGATTTATCATTTCCAATTGGAGGAGTAAATGCTTTTACTCTTTCAAATAGTGCTGGAAATATTGATTTAAAACCAGAGTTAACCAATGAATTTGAAGTTGGTACAGAACTACAATTTTTTGGGAATCGTTTAGGTTTAGATTTGACATATTATAATAAGTTAACTGAGGGGTTGATTGCTACAAAACCAATGGATCCTTCTGCAGGATATACTAGTTTCCTTCAGGCAAATATTGGCGATGTACGCAATAGTGGTATAGAGGTCTTATTAAACGTAACACCTATAAAAACAAAAGACTTTGGTTGGGATATTTCGTATAATTTTACGCAAAATACAAATAAGGTTGAAAAACTTGATGTAGAAGAAGTTTTCTTAGGTGGTTTTGGGGATGTTGCTATATACGCTAAAGAAGGTGAAGCTATGGGGCAATTTAAAGCTCAAAAAGCAATGATTGTTGAAATTGATGGTGAGGAATATACAGTTGTTGACGGAAGTGGAAACCCGCAACCTACTGCGGATAAAGAGTATTTAGGTAAAGATATTAATGAAAAATTTCGTATGGGATTGACAAATACATTTTCTTACAAAGGGCTTTCTTTATCTGCAACGATGGATTTTCACTATGGTGGTTATATTTATAGCTACACAAAAGATTATATGCGTTGGGTTGGAAGCGATATTGAGTCAATTTATAACGATCGTAACCCATTTATTATACCAAACTCGGTTGTAATGGATGAAGATGGTACGTACATTGAAAATACTACTCCAGTCGATCCAACGGCTTTACATACTTTCTATAGTCATGGAGGTTTTGAATATGCAGATCATGCTATAATTGATCGTTCTTATTTGAAGTTGCGTAATATTAGCCTTGCTTATAATTTGCCTAAGAAATTTTGTAGTAAATTGAAAGTTGAAAAGATACGTGCCTCATTAACCGCTGGAAATATATTGTTATGGACTCCAGTTGAAAATCAATATATTGATCCTGAAGTAACTTCTTTTGGTAATAATATTGAAGCTAAGTTTGGAGAGTTTGCTACAACTCCTCCGTATGAAACTTATTTATTTGGCTTGAGTATTTCATTTTAAAAATTATTCAAATTAAGGATATGAAAAAATATGTATTAATAATTATATTACTTATTTCGGCTCTGTATTTTACAGGATGTTCCGATTGGTTAGATGTTAATCACGATCCTGATGCAATGGAAGAAGTGCCAGATGCAAGTGCATTACTACCGGCAGCAGAAGTTGGTATTGCCAACAATTTAATGGGATGGGATTTTGGTTTTGGTGGTGGTTATTGGGTTGAATACTGGACTCAAAATTATACCGCGTCTCAATTTAAGTCTCTTTGTGAATATTTACCTGAAGATTTTAATACTGCTTATGGGTCATTAACTAGCCAACCATTGGCTGATTTAAGGCGAATTAAAAATATGACAGCTGAGGATGACAATAAGGGGTATTATTTCGTTGCAGAAGCTTTGTCAATTTTTACTTGGCAAATTATTACTGATGTTTGGGGGGATATGCCATATTTTGAGGCATTAAAAGCAGATGAAGGTATATATAGTCCTAAACAAGATTTAGGTTCTGATATTTATGTTGATTTATTAGCACGTGTAAATGCTTTATTGGAAGTTGATTTGAACAATTCTTCAATTGATGGTACTCAAGATATGATTTATGCTGGTGATTTATCGAAATGGTATCAATTTGTAAGTTCATTGAAATTGAAAATAATGATCCGTTTATCTGAAACTCCCGATTATAATAATGCAGATGTTTTGAGTTATTTACAGGAGGCTGACTTACTTACTGAAAGTGCAAAGATTTCAGGTAGTGTTTGGGACGATTCCCAAGAAGGAAAGCGACATCCAATGAGAGAGTTTGAAGAAGGTGGTGCTAATTACTTGTCAACTAATGTGATTGCATGTAAAACATTCTTCGATTACTTGGATAATGGTAAAGATCCGCGTTTGACAACATTATTTGAAGGAGATGAAGCTGCATTTTTTGGCGATTTTGAATCAAAGGAAGATTCAGATGGAGATGGTACATATGACGATGATGAGGATTATGCCACAGTTATATTTCCCGCAAATATGGATTTAATAATAATGTCCGATTGGGAGGTTTATTTTTATATTGCGGAAATATATGCTCGTGCTGAAAATAATTTAATGGCTAAGGAATATTACGAAAAGGCAGTTTTAGCATCTTTAGCGCAACATGGAGTTACTGATTTTGGTATAATTGAAGCTGGAGGATATGCTCAGTGGATAGATGGTAGTGTTGAATCAGAAATTAAAAAAATAGCAATGCAAAAATGGGTTGCAAACTGTAATTACCAGCATATTGAATCATTCTTAGAGCGCAATAGAACAAAGTATCCAGCAGTAAATGATATTGATATTGCAGCAGATAGAGCTTCTGCTTGGTCTAATTTCCCTATAGGAGATTTAACAATATCTGTTAAGGGAAAAGCTTTATTGGGGGGTAAATTGCCGTCTTCTCCATTATACCCATCATACTATATTGATCGTAATCTTAATGCACCAAGTCAAAAAGCGAATGTTGGCAAAAAAGTATGGTGGAATATGAAAGCGGGGAAATAAATTGAAGTCATTTAACTAGTAAATTGAAAAATATGAAACTATATAATTATTTATTAATGATTGTTGCAGTGCTCCTTTTCCTCTCCTGTGAAAATGAAACTGAAGGGCTTTCAAGTTCGATGAGTTATGTCGTATTTGAAATTAAGGGAGATAATCCTGCCATTGTTCAGGTAGGTGACCCTTATACAGATGCCGGATATATCGCTACCGAGGATGGAGTCGATGTTACATCTAATACAACAGTAAAAAGCAATGTTGATGCAGACGCAATGGGGCTGTACAAGGTTGAATATTCAGGTGTTAGTGATGACGGATATGCATCAAGAGCAGTTAGGGACGTAATTGTATGTAACCCTTCTGTTACAACAAATCTTGCTGGTGAGTGGGTTTTACAGGAAGGAACAGAAAGAATCAGACAAGGAGTCTCTACCCCATATCCTGGATTCAAAGTTAATATAAAGTATTTAGCTCCTGGATTCTTTTATGCAGATGACTTTTTAGGTGGATATTATGCACAGAATGTGTATCCAGAATATGGATCATTAGTAGCTACATATGGACATTTTTCTTTGGATACAGATAATACTCTTTCTCTTATAGATAGCCATAATGACGGATGGGGTGATGAACTTTCCGGCTTGGAAAATGCTTCTTATGATCCTGCAACTGGTATATTGGTGTGGAATGCTATCTATGCCGGTATGAGTTTTAATCTTATTTTAGAAAAAAAATAAATAGCGAAATATGAAAAAAATATCTTATATAAGTATTCTTTTTGTAATGATGCTGATGGCGTCATGTTTTGAAGAATCTGAAAACTGGTATACAAATACTGCTACTTTTGATGGGCGGTATGTCGTTGCTCAAACTTGTGAGGAGTATGACAGTGATAATACAGTAATTGAAGATGGCGATGAACTAATGATTTATAATTCTGCTAGCAATGTTGAAAACGAAATTATTATTGATTGCCATATTGCTGGTTTACCTTTAAAAGGTAAGTTTAATGTTACTGGTGGTTCTGCTGATTTTTCTGCAGCAGATACAGTTGATAATATAGAACGTACTGCGTTTGGAAGTCGAGATTGTCAGATTATATCCGAGGGGAGTTTTTATGCTATTTCTGCTATTGGAACACCTACTGGATTAGGTGAAGAGTATGATGGCATTCAATATTATGCTCGTCTTTCTCTTACTTCGGGAAAAGTAATACCAGAAGGTGCAAATACTATCGGTGGCAATGTTTCAGATAGTGTATACTTGAGTGTTATTGCTTATAGCGATTATTTTGTTGTTGAGAGTTTTGAGTTACCTGAAGATGAATGGGCATTACCTGATACTCCAGAGTATGATTGGAGAATTAAGGATGGTTCTCGTAGCAATGCTGATGGTTATGAAGAGCATTGGGGGCTATCTGGTTACAGATATACTGGATTTCCAGAAGATGATCCAACAACTGTACCTCCAATTGTGGAGAAATAGTTATATTTTATGTTAATAGAAACCTGTTTAAGTGAATTCTTAAGCAGGTTTTTTTATAGAATTATTAAATTCTAGATTTTAATAATCTACTATGATACGCACTTTTGGGTAGCCGTAGTCAAAAACTGAGTTCCGATTTTTGAAAATAGACATTAATTTATCAAGCCGATTCATTATTAAATCATTGGCATCATTAAATATCTCTTCTATTGTTTGGGGCGCCACACCTCGTTTTACTTGGTAAACATGTGGCTCACCAATAGTAGCGAGCAAGCGATTAACATCGTTTTATAAATCGGTAAGTTGCCCTTTGGTTAAGCCATATTCAGTAGTTAAAACAGTTTGGTTAGCAGTGGCTTTTTCTATAATCTGTTTAACACGCAAAATTAAATTGTTATACGACATGCTGAGCAGCGTTGATTTCGAATCGCTCATTGCCCGGTTCATCCTTGCCTTCAAACTCTGCAAAAACTTCAACCAAATCGTTTAAAATATTAGCCTTTTGAGCAATACTCTTTTTAAGTGCTAATTTTGTTTTTCTAATGGTTACATTGTTCTTCCTGAGTTTTGGTCGTGGCATCAATTTCTTAGTCAATTTGACTCAATTGGGTTTTCGTTAAAACAATTTTGGTAATACTTTGCCACACGTCGGCATGATCATCAAGATAAGCCAGTTTCAATCATACTCTTTTTGTTTACTTGAACCTTGTTCATAAGTTTTAGTGAATTATATAATTGGCCGATCATATTAATAATCAACCCTGAACAATCAATTGAATAATAACAGTTGCTGGTTGCTTAACGGTTCCATCCATCACTTTACCTGATATTGAAATTGCTTTAGCCGGTATAATGAATGGTTTGCCTGACTTAAGTGTTTTACCCTATTCCCCGAACGGCTTACCCGACCTCAATAGTGTTTTAGCTGATACTGCGATTGGTTTACCTGACACCCTAAATGCTTTACCTGATATATTTGACGAATTGCAAGCTTAAAATGTGAATAATAGTTTTTAGATTTAGCTATTATATGACCTTTTAAATATTTATTTACTTGCTATTCTGTAATTTATTGTAAAACGAAATAGAATATCTTTATAGTATGTTTAAATAAGTATACGGCACTTAATTTAAAATAGTGCTAATGTAAAAAGAACTTTACGTGTGTGCGGTTTTAATAATTATTGACATTCACTTCTATTTTTTGTAACTTATTGATAGATAACTCTTATTGTAGAATTTAAAATTTTAGGTCATGAAAAATATTTTATTAGGAATCGACTTTGACAACAAAACAGGAGTACTCATTAAAAAAGCTACGGAGGTGGCAAAGCGGTATGGAGCCAAAATATGGTTGCTACATGTAACTTCACCACCACCCGAATATGTTGGTTTTGATGCGACTCCACATTATGTACGCAACGAGCGAGAAGGATTGCTTGAACACGAGCAAAAAGTACTTCGAGAGCATGCTCAGGATATTACAGAACAAGGTATTCAATCAGAGGGAATTCTTATTCAGGGAGCTACAATTGATGGAATTTTAATTGAAGCAGATAAATTAGATGTTGATTTAATTATTTGTGGTCACCATGAGCATAATTTCTTATACAACATGCTATTTGGAAGTGTGTCGTCCTCATTGGTGCGTAAATCTAAAATTCCGGTTTTAGTGTTTCCAATGGATTAGCATTTACTTAATGATGATACTATCCCCTCAATTATTAAGGTTTTTTCTAAATTTAAGAGGAGAAATACCATTTTTCTCAAAAAATACACGTGTGAAATATTGATTGGTTTCAAAACCTAGTTCATAAGCAATTTCTTTGATAGGCTTATTTGTGAATTTGAGCAATTCTTTTGCTTTTTGCAATCGTAAACCTAAGTGGTATTGGTTGGGGGAAATCCTGTGTATTTTTTAAACATCCGTCGGAAGTAGCTGTAGCTTAGATGCAATTCCATTGCATGTTGCTCCATGTTAATCTTCTTGTCAATATTATCTCTGAAAAATAGACATGACTGTCGTATTTTGCGTTCAATCTCTTTTCCTGCAAATTCTGAATTCTTGATAATTGAGATTATACGTCCTAGAATATAAATAAGCTTTCCAGAGCATTCTAGTTGGAATCCTGCCTTTTCTTGCTGAACTAAATTGAAAATATCGTCGAATTCTTTCAAAACCGATTCTTGAAAACCTAACTTTAATACTGGAGTTTTTTCTGTTAGTAATTCATTTCGATAAATTTGCTCTGTGAACGCACCATTAAAACCAATGTAGTGCTCTGACCAGCCTGAGTTGTTATTTGGTCTGTATCGGTGCCACATTCCCGGAAATAATAGGATTACAGAACCTTTTGCAACTTTGAAGTTTCCATGTTTGGTTTCCATAATTCCTTCTCCCTCCGTAATATAATTTATTTGGTATTCTTTAAGAATTCGTCCTTCGTCCCATTTAAAGTAATAGCTGCCTGGGTGGTTGGTCAATGGGTAACTTGAATATGGAGGCACCAAAGATGAGCCTGCAACAGTCAAATATAATCCCCAATTTCGATCTTCATCGGCAATGTTCATGTATTTGAAAAAATTCTTCATTTTTCTGAAATTAATAAAAATGAGTTTTAAAGTTCAAAATATGATAACTTACAGTCTCATTGGTTTTAAGGGCAATTTGTAATTTTTTCACAATTTATAAATATTGTGTCAAAAAGTGTAAAAAAAATGCCAAATAGTGCACTGTTGAAACTTTTTCGTCAACTATCTTTGGAATCCTAATTTTTCTAGACAACAATAATCAAATAAATAAACTAAACTTATAATTATGCAAGCTCTTTTAGGAATTATATTCCATTCGCTGGGTGGCGCAGCTTCTGGTAGTTGGTACATGCCCTATAACTTAGTGAAGAAATGGCGCTGGGAAGTATATTGGATCGTTGGTGGTCTTTTCTCTTGGCTAATTATGCCTTATCTGGCAGTTACTTTAACCAGTCCTGGGTGGCAAGAAATTTTATCAGTTACCGATACGTCAACCATCAGACTTACTTATATCCTTGGAGTTCTATGGGGTGTTGGAGGATTAACTTATGGTTTAGGTATTCGTTACCTTGGAATGTCCTTAGGAAATTCAGTTTTGTTAGGTATTACTTCTTTAGTTGGTTCATTAGGATTACCAATTTTAAGAAATATTGGTGGATTGGGAGAAGTACTTCCAGTTGGAGATTCGTTTACCGATATGCTTTCAACTCCAAGTGGGAGGGTAATTCTTTTCGGTATTCTCATTATGATGATTGGAATTGTATTAAGCGGAAAAGCAGGATTGATGAAAGATAAAGATCTTGCTGAAGTTAAAGAAGGTGTTAATAGCGAATTCAAATTGTCAAAGGGTTTAATGATAGCTGTCGTTTCAGGTATTCTAAGTGCTTTCTTTAGTTTTGGTATCGATGCTGGAAAAGAAATGGGGGAAGCAGTTCGTGAGATTGCTGTTCAAAATAATTTTGCATTTGTAAGCGATGGAACTTATATTTTTGAAAACAACATTATTTTCCTTGTAATTCTATGGGGAGGATTAACAACCAATTTCATTTGGACCCTTGCGCTAATCTTGAAGAATAAGACCGGCGGCGACTTTGTAGACAAAAAAACACCGCTATTAAAAAACTATTTGTTTTGTGCTTTAGCCGGAACAACTTGGTTTCTTCAGTTCTTCTTTTACGGAATGGGCGAAACTAAAATTGGAAATGGTGCAAGTTCATGGATTCTTCACATGTCGACGATTATTCTTACTGCAAATTTCTGGGGATTCTATCGCAAAGAGTGGGCCGGTGTATCTCGAAAAACCCGTTCTACAATATTTATTGGTATTGGCTTAATTCTTCTTTCTGTTATCATAATGGGAATTGCAAAAACTGATTTATTAAAGTAAAATTTCAAAGAAATGAGTAGAGTAGCATTTAAAATGTATCTGAACGAAGGTCAGAAAGAAATTTACAAGAAGCGACACAATGAAATTTGGCCTGAGCTAAAAGCATTGTTAAAAGAAGCTGGCGTAAGTGAATACTCAATTTTCTTAGATGAAGAAAACAATACACTTTTTGCCTTTCAGAAAGTAAGTGGCGAAGGTGGATCACAAGATTTAGGTAAAACTGAAATCGTACAAAAATGGTGGGAATTTATGGCAGATGTAATGAAAACCAACTCTGATAACTCTCCTGTTTCAGTGGAGTTAGAAGAAGTTTTCTACATGGAATAAGGGATCATCATAAATCTTAAAAATCAAAAATTATATAAAATGGCTAATAAAGAATTGATCACAAAAGCATATGAAATTGCAAAGGAACAGTATGCTGCTCTTGGAGTTGATACCGATGCAGTAGTTAAGAAAATGGAACAAGTAGTAATCTCGTTACATTGTTGGCAAACCGACGATGTGGGGGGATTTGAAACTCCAGATGCAGAATTAGGTGGCGGTGGGATACAAACTACCGGAAACTATCCTGGTAAAGCAGGTACGCTTGAAGAAATGAGAGCCGACCTAGATAAAGTTTTAGAATTACTTCCAGGGAAACAACGTTTAAACTTGCATGCAATTTATGGCGATTTCAAAGGTGAATTTGTTGATCGTGATGAAATTGATGTAAAACACTTTCAAAGTTGGATCGATTGGGCAAAAAAACGTGGTATGGGATTAGATTTCAATGCTACATGTTTCTCGCATCCAAAAGCTGATGATGGATTTACTTTGTCAAGTAAGAATGAAGAAAATCGTAAGTTTTGGGTCGAACACGTGAAACGTTGTCGTGCTATTTCTGCAGAAATGGGAAAACAATTGGGTACGCCTTGTGTTCACAATACTTGGATTCCGGATGGAACAAAAGATACTCCGGTAGATCGTAATGGATACCGCGAAATATTAAAAAAATCGTTAGACGAAGCTTTTGAGGTAAAATACCCAAAAGAGCATATGAAGGATGCTGTTGAAAGTAAAGTATTCGGTATTGGCGTTGAATCGATGACCGTTGGTTCTCACGATTTCTACTTAGGCTATGCAGTGAAAAACGATACCTTAATTTGTATCGATAGTGGCCACTTTCATCCAACAGAAGTTGTAGGAGATAAAATTTCTTCTTGTTTACAGTTTGTTGATGAGTTGTTGTTGCATGTTACTCGTCCAATCCGTTGGGATTCAGACCATGTAGTAACCTTGAATGAAGATGTTCAATTAATTGCTTCTGAAGTTGTACGTAACGATTATTTGAGTCGTGTTAACATTGGATTAGACTTCTTCGATGCTTCTATCAATCGTATTGGAGCTTATGTGACTGGTACTCGTGCAGCTCAAAAAGCATTCTTAATTGCTATGTTGGAGCCAACTTCAACTTTAATTAAGTATGAAGAAGCTGGTCAGAACTTCGAGCGTTTGGCAATGTTAGAAGAATTAAAAACGAAGCCATTTGGTGCAGTTTGGGATTATTATTGTTTAGTAAATAATGTTCCGACTGGTGCTGAGTATATTTCAGAAATTCAGAAGTATGAATCTGACGTTTTGAGTAAACGTTAATCGAAACTGTTCAATAAAATAATTAAAAAGCCGATTTTGTCGGCTTTTTAATTTACCAATCAATATTTTGTAAAAACTAAAGCTAACTACTATGACATGCTGTGCAGAAAATGTAATTGCTGTATTCGACATAGGCAAAACCAATAAAAAATTACTTTTATTTAATCAACATTTGAAATTGATCTCGTGCGATGAAACTAGATTTGAAACGATTGTTGATGAAGATGGAGTAGAATGCGACGATATTGATAAAATGGAGCAATGGATAAAAGATTCTGTTGCCGAATTGGTTAAAAGTAATGAATACAATGTAAAAGGCGTTAATTTCTCTACTTACGGAGCTACCTTAATGTACATTGATGAAAAAGGAGCGAGGTTAACTCCTGCCTACAACTATCTCAAGGAAATGCCTAAGGGTGTGGTTGAGCCAATTTATGAAAAATGGGGCGGTGTTGATGAGTTTAGCCGACAAACGGCTTCACCTGCATTGGGAATGCTAAATTCTGGGTTGCAAACCTTATGGTTAAAGAATTATAGAGCCGAAGTATTTGAAAAGGTGTCAAGTATAATGCACTTTCCACAATATATTTCCTACATGCTTACCAATCAAGTTACTTCCGAGTTCACTTCCATTGGTTGTCATACAGCTATGTGGGATTTCGACAATTTTAAATATCATCAATGGTTAAGCGATGAAGGAATAGAATTACCTGAACCAATTGCTAACGATACTATTTTTGAAACTTCAATTGAAGGACAAGCGGTTAAAGTTGGAGTTGGAATTCACGACAGCTCTTCTTCATTGGCTCCCTATATTCTAGGCAGTGAAAACCCTTTTATTCTAATTTCAACCGGCACTTGGTGTATCAATATGAATCCATACAACGACGAACCTTTAACAGCTGAGCAGCTCGAAGCCGATTGTTTGTGCTTTTTAAGTGTTAGCCAAAAGCCTGTAAAATCGTCTCGCTTGTTTATGGGTCATATTCATGAAGTGAATTCGAAAGTTTTAACGGAGCATTTTGCACTTCCTTTTGATGCATTTCGCGACGTAAAGGCCGATGCTGAAATGGTTAGGGAAATGTTGAGTCAGCCAATGGTTTTCTTTAAAGATGGAGTTCCTACTGACTTTGTTGATATTTCTGTTGAACCTAAGCAGTTTAAAGATTATAAAGAAGCTTACCACCGCCTAATGATTGATTTGTCGTTAGTGTTGAAGCATTCGATTGACTTAATTGTTGCCAAACAAGATGTGACGAAATCAATATATATTTCTGGTGGCTTTGCTCGAAATGAAATTTTTGTTCGCTTAATGGCTGAATTCTATCCAGATAAAGAGGTTTTTACTTCTGAAATTGATAATTCAAGTGCTTTAGGAGCTGCTTTTGTAATTTATAAGCAATTGGGCTTTAAAGAAGATGTTGAGATGGATTTAGGCTTAACTAAGTGGAATAAGTTTTAAAAACATCGATATACGACCTTCATTGTTATAAAAATGTTTTTAAAATGATTGGTTTCTTTTAAAAAAAATTATTTTTGTCGAGCAATTTAGAAAACAAATAGTAAAAATGACAAAAGATACTAAACCACATCACGACAGTATGGCCGATGTTGAACAGGCCTTAACAAAAACAGAACAGTTTTTTGAGAAAAATTTGAATACTGTAATTTACAGTGTTGGAGGACTTATTGTCGTTATATTAGCCTTTTTAGCTTTTCAAAAATATAGTGTTGAGCCAAAAGGAATTTCAGCGCAAGAAGATATGTACGGTGCTCAGAATTACTTTGCTAAAGATTCATTTAATCTTGCAGTAAATGGTGATGGTTCTGTTTATGGATTTCTTGATATTATAGAGGAATATGGTTCAACACCTGCTGGAAATTTAGCAAACTATTATACTGGAATTTCATATCTACATTTAGGTGAGTACAAAGAGGCAATTAGCTACTTGAAAGATTTTGATACAGATGATTTGCTTCTGTCTCCAATTAAAAATACTGCAATTGGTGATGCGTATGTTGAATTGGGTGAGTATAGCGATGCTATTTCTTATTATAAAAAGGCCTTGGCTGCGAATACCAATGAGCTAACTACTCCTAGCATCAAAATCAAGCTTGGCTTGGCATATGAAGCTGAAGGAAACAATGAAAAGGCAATGACAGAGTACGTTGAATTGAAAGATCAATTTCCAACAAGTACCGAAGTAGCCAATGCTGAAAAATTTATTGCTCGTTTGCAACAGAAATAAAATTTATATTTATTATATAAAAAGGCTACTCATTTGGGTAGCCTTTTTTTGTTGATTGGTTTTCATTAAGCCTCAATTGAACAACCGTAAACATAAACTGTTTTAAAGTGAAATGATCTTAGAATATGAAAAAGTGGAGCCTTATTTTTAGTTTTGTTTTTATTCTTTTGAACTCGTGCACCATGCAAAAATCGATGATTAATAAGAAGGTAGTCTCTGATTTTCAACTTGAAAAGTATTTAGGAAAATGGTACGAAATTGCTCGTTTCGATCATCGTTTTGAAAGAGGATTGCAAGGGGTAACTGCTGAATACTCGCTTCGAAAAGATGGCAAAATAAAAGTGGTAAACTCGGGTTACAAGGACTCATTAAATGGATCAAAATCGGAGGCTATTGGTAAAGCAAAAATTCCAAATCCTAAGGAGCCCGCCAAGTTAAAAGTTTCCTTCTTTTGGATTTTCTATAGCGATTACTACATTCTTGAACTTGATCCCGATTATCAATGGTCTATTGTAGGAAGTAAATCAGATAACTATTTGTGGATCTTATCGCGAACTCCTCAAGTATCTGATAAATTGTATGGTCAATTGCTCGATAAAGCTTCTGAACGAGGCTACAATGTTGAGAACTTGATTAAAGTGGAACAATTCCAAAATTAATTAGTGCTTTGTTTCATTCATTTTTCTTAATCTCTTGTTAATTTTTAAAAGCAAAATCTGAAGTTTTTGAATTATTTAAGTGCTAGCACACATTTTCCTATACTTTTGCATTCTAATTTTAACAAAATGCATCACTTTTTTCTTTCTTCTTAAATTCGATTAATAAACTTATTGCTTTCATTGCAAGCTATTTTGAGCTGCATTTTTGTTTTTATCCAATTCTTAATCAATTATTTGTATGAACAATATATTTAAACCGAAGTTGTTTACTTTGCTTAAATCGGGTATTTCTAAAAAGCAGATTTCATCCGATATTATGTCGGGCATTGTAGTTGGTATCGTTGCTTTACCATTGGCAATTGCTTTTGCTGTTGCTTCGGGTGTATCTCCCGAAAAGGGATTGATTACTGCAATTGTTGCTGGCTTTATTATTTCAGCTTTGGGGGGAAGTCGTGTTCAGATTGGCGGACCAACAGGAGCGTTTATTGTAGTTGTTTTTGGAATTGTTGAGCAATATGGCTTAAATGGCTTGTTGATTTCAACAATTATGGCTGGCATAATTTTAATCGTTTTCGGTCTTCTTAAATTAGGTGCTCTACTAAAATATTTTCCTCATTCCTTGATTGTTGGTTTTACAAGTGGGATTGCGTTGGTTATTTTTTCTACTCAAATAAAAGATGCTTTGGGATTGGAAATTGATCAAGTTCCAACTGGGTTTTATGAAAAATGGATTGTCTATTTTCAGCATTTACATGAAATAAACTGGACTGCTTTCATTTTAACTGTAATAACAATTTTAATTACTAGTTTTTCAAAAAAGGTGTTTTCAAAAGTACCCGGATCGTTTCTTTCGATCATACTGATTACTTTAATCGTTCATCTATTTCATTTAGATGTTTCAACAATTGGAAGCTTTTTTGGTACCATTCCTAATCGCTTGGAGCTAAGTTTTCCTGATGTTCAGTTGGGTGAATTGTCAAACTACATTGCTCCTGCATTAACAATCGCATTACTTGGTGGAATCGAATCATTGCTTTCGGCTGTTGTTTCTGATGGAATGATTAGTGGGAAGCATCGGTCAAATACAGAGTTAATAGCGCAGGGGATTGCTAATATTGTCACACCATTCTTTGGCGGAATTCCTGCTACCGGGGCAATTGCTCGAACAGCTACGAATGTTAAAAATGGTGGAAGAACACCAATTGCAGGTATTTTCCACGCAATTACTTTGCTTTTAATCATGCTATTTCTTGGGAAGTGGGCTACTTTGATCCCGATGGCTAGTTTAGCCGGAGTTTTAATTGTAGTTGCTTATAATATGAGTGAATGGCGATCGTTTGTGTCGATTTTAAAGGGCTCTCTTTTTGATATTGTAATTCTCCTTACGACTTTCTTTTTAACTGTATTGGTTGACTTAACCATTGCAATTGAAGTAGGAGTAGTTTTATCTGCTGTTTTGTTGATGAAACGACTGGCGGATAGTAACGAAAAACGTATTGAACCTATCATTGATAATGACTTGATTGATGATTATTCAGATTTACCCAAAGATGTTCAAATTTATGAGATTAGTGGTCCTTTTTTCTTTGCATCGGCACGTACATTTTCTGAAGTAATTGAAAAGCTGGGATTAAAATGCAACGTGTTAATTATTAGAATGCGACATGTTTCGTTTATTGACCAAACAGGATTGCACAACCTAAAAGAGTCGGTGAATAAATTGAAGCACGATAAAGTGCAAATTATTTTTAGTGGAGTGAATGAAGATGTGCAATTTGAGCTTGAGCGTTCAGGTATTATGGAAATTGTTGGCGATGAATTTATCTATGATAGCTTCGGAAAAGCGATTGCTAAAGCAAAAGATATTTCAAGATAATTTTTTAGTGAAATCGATTTGCATTTGATTGACCACTAAGCTCTGTATATTTTTGCAGAATTTTCAAGCACAATAAATCCTCCAATTTATCATTCATGAATTGTTGCACATATTCGTTGGCATTTTTTATAATTGCTTCTGCTTCTTTCGGATTGCTTGAATAATGATCGATGATTTCATCAATATTATCGTATTTATCCGATAGTTCAACATAGTGTATTCCTGCTATTAAACGCCCTTCCATAAACCAAGTTTCAAATTTTGGTGGGCATCACGCAAAGCGAATTAGACGATAAGATCCATTTTAAATTGGTAGCTACATCATTTCCTTCGATCGACAGAATAAATTTTCAACCTTAAAATAATAGTTTAACCGATCATTCAGAATGTTTTTATCAACTTGCTTTTCAAAATGTTTTAGCTGCTTGTATTTTTTCTTAAAATAGAAGGAGGGAAGCGCATTGTAGATATAGTTGTTGATATAATAAAACAAATTCATACTTAATTATTGAGCATGGCTAAAGGTAACTCAGTTTAATATTTAAAACTGATTTATTTGTTAGGGCTGCAATTTAATTAATTATTCAATAAATTTTAAATAGCGATCAGGTTGGAGGGGAGCCCTTCAGTAAGCGCAGTCTTTAAAATAATATCAGACACCAGTTTAAATATAATGTCTGATATTGAAATGTATTTATTTACTTAGAATACGTTCGGTTACTAATTTAGAACTGATAATTGCCATTGGAAGGCCGGCTCCAGGGATTGTTGATGCCCCAACGTAAAAGGTATTCTTAAATTCTTCGTCGTAATTTTTAGGGCGTAAGGCGCCAATTTGTAACATACTGTGAGAAAGTCCTAATCCTGCACCATTGTATAGGTTAAATTTATTCTTCCAGTCTTGAGGAGTATAGGCTTCTTTAAATATTATTTCACTTGAGATATCATGATCAATTCTTTCCGAAAAATCAGTGATGATACTATTTACAATCTCGTCTTTATCGCTCCAATCTGATTTAAATTGTAGGTTCGGAACTGGACAAACAAAGAAAAGAGCTTCGCAACCTTCGGGGGCACATTGCTGATTGTGCTTAGAAACCACGTTTACATAATAATATGGTTTTTCAAGTGTTCCCGGATTTTTCATCACATCTTTTGCATACTCTTTAAAGTTGTTTCCGAGGTAATAATTGTGGTGCTCAATTTGTGGTAACTTACTTTTAAGTCCAACATAGAATGTAAGATATCCCATGGTCCAACTCAACTTGTTGAGTCGTTTTTCAGAATACTTTTTCCTGTTTAAAACTTTACCTCTGAAATAGGCTGCATCGCTATTTACTACAAAAATATCAGCATTCCACGATTTGCCATTTTTGTCAATCAACGTTGTTAGTTGATCATCAGAGGAGGTAAAATCTACAATTTCGGTATTAAAGTTAAAGTCTACCTGAAGCTTTTCTAGTTCTTTAACCAAGCTTTTTACAATGGTATACATTCCGCCTTCAACATTATAGTAGCCTGTGTGGGTGAATTCGATATGGGATAGCAAAGTATAAATTGCATTGGTGTCGAACGGAGTTCTGCCAAGGAAAAACGCAATTAGAGAAACAATTTGTCGAGCCTCCATCGATTCAAAGTAACTTCCCGTTTGTTTCCAGAAAGACTTTACCAAAACAGGTAAGTGTTTTGGATTTACGGTCATTAGCGCTTTAATATAATCACTTAGGCTGTCAAAATTTTGCTTGATTGCAATGTCGACTGTATCGTTGTATAATTCGCCACACTTTGTCAGATAAGCTATAAATTTCTCTTTAAAATTGTGTTCAATTCCTTCGAATTGCTGACTTAATTTATCGATATCTTTATAAAGTGAAAATTTCTGATCGTGTCCTCTAAAACTAACGGTATATAGCGGGTCTAGCTCATCAAATTTAAATGGCATTGCTATGTTTCCGCTATCTTTTAGTAGTTCTTCAAATTCGTAGGGCATACTGAAGAAGCTAGGGCCAATATCAAAGGTAAAACCATCTTTTTTCAATTGATTTAATCTACCACCAGCTTGTGAGTTTTTCTCAAGAAATTGAACTTTATAACCTCTAGAAGCCAACCTTAACCCAGTTGATAACCCTCCTAAACCGGTTCCTACTATTAAAACTGTTTTATTCATTTTCTATTTTTTTTAGAATTTCAGGGTAGAGTTCTTCTTTTACCCATTGAAAATTAGGTTCTTCTTTTAATGCCTGTAAACAATATTTTTGAGCCAATTCATATTCTTTTTGATCCTCGTAAATTTGAATTAAAGTACTAAGGAAATTCAGATAGTTCCAGTTGTTTTTTCTCTTTTCTGGTTGCTTATCCAGAATATTTAAAGCTTGTTGAAAGTAGAGAATAGCTTTTGCTTTTGATCCTCCAAAAATAGCAGGAGTGTAATAGGAGATATTTCCCATTTGAAAGTAAGCCAATGCATTGGTAGAATCCAATAGGGTTGCAGTTTTTGCAAAATCCCAGCTATCCATTCCGATAAACGGAGCTTTATATGGAGCCAGCCCCAACTCAAATCCAATAAAAGCAGCCTTATAAGCATTTACCATAGAGCCCATTTTGCTATCGTTTTCGATTCGGGCTAAATGATTTTTTGCCTTCTCTAAATATTTTTTTGCGACTTTATTTTCATCCATTGCTATTGAATAAGCAATGTAACCATACAGATAATTTATATGATCAATTCTATCTTCTGGCGTAAGTTGTTTTTGCTTATCAATTGAATCAATCGTATTTTTCCAAAGCACCATATCTCCACTGATATAGGCTTTGTAAATTGATTGATTGTTTTGTCCAATTAAATGAAAAGAGACCAAAACAAGCATTAGGATAAGTAAATGTTTCTTTCTTTCCATTGATGAACTTTTGTACGTTTAATAATACTTGCTTTTACTAAAACTTGTATTAAAAATGTAAATTGAATTGGTAATAATAAAAGGTTTAAAGCTATTTTTTCTTTACTTACTATTGAAATGAAAACCTGATTCAGAATTAAAACAATGAAATAAATGAGTACCCATTCTATTCCTAACGATAGGACCGGGATAAACCCTAGTAAGTTGAATATTGCATAGAGGAAACCAATGATTGCTTGATTTCCAAAAAACATAAAAACATTTTTGGCAAAACCGTTTAATGCTTCGTTATAATTATTGTACATCCTGCAACGAATTCTTGAATCGCCGGTTAAACAAGCTATTTTTTCTTTGCTTCTTTTTAAGAATCTGGCAATTTTGATGTCCTCAATTGCTGAGCTCTTGAAATGTAGATGTGGTTGATATTTTTTATAAATCTGAGCATCGAAAAGCATAAACTGCCCATTGGCTGCCGCATGTGAGGAGAAGGGAGAATAACGCACAAAAATTAAAGGAAGTAAGCTCAATAAAATATAATTCATAATTGGAACAGTCGCTTTTTCGCCCCAAGTTTGTATAATTTGTGTTGGAAAGATAGAGAGTAAAGCCAAGTTACTTTGGGTTATTTTTGATATTACATCATTTAAAAGTTGGCTTTCTATTTCAACATCTGCATCAATAAAAAGTAAATACTTTCCTTTTGCATGCTGTGCTAATTGATAACAAGCATGATTTTTCCCCAACCAGCCTTCCGGTAATTTTTGCGTTTTTACTGTTTTTATTCTTGAATCTAATTTAGCATAGCTAGTTAATACTTTTGCAGTATTGTCAGTTGATTCATCGTCGTAAACTATAATTTCTAAATTAGATGATTTGTTTTTTATCAAATTAACTAATAGATGATCAATATTTTTTTCTTCGTTTCGGGCTGGTATCAAAATTGAAACCTGATGCTCAATTTTTGAATCGTTAGACCTTAGTTTTTGCCTGAATAGGAGGTTTAACAATACATTAATGAATTGAATACCAGTAAATCCCAACGATATGTATGCCAGAATATTCATCAGGATTTTAGGTTTTGTTGTTGTTTTAATGCATTATTATAAAACTCACGATAGGCTGATTCAAGCGAATTATTTGAATCCTTAAACTCTTGGAAATAAGTATATAGTTCTGGCTTTGCTTTTGAAAGATAATCTGTGAAATTTGCCAAAAAGAGCACCTGAAATGTTTTTTCTTCCGATTTCATTATTCTATTTATACCTGCTTCGAATTTTAAATCGTGATGATGCATCGATTGAATTTCTCCTTGGGGGAACATTAATACAAAATTATCGGGAGAAGTTAGTAGTTGTTTTGTGTAAGCTATACTTTCCAAAATCGATCTTGACCCTTTCTTGATCGAAAATCCTCCAGAATAATTGAAGTACCAATGTTTGCGAAGTTGGTCTTCGAGCATCATAAAATGAAATTTTCGATGAGTATTTTTCATGTTGAAATTGAGAATCCAAAAACCATCCCACCAACTAACATGATTGGCAATTACTAAAACTGCTTGATGTTGGTCTTCAAAGTCACCTATAAAATTTACTTTTTCAAAGTTCTTTTTTATGAGAACTTTGGTTAACCATTTAAAAAATGGATAGATAAAATTATGGTGCTTTGCTTTAATCATAGCCAGTTTTTAGCAACGTTTAAAAGAATAAAAAACACGAATTGATTAATAAATAGTATTGTTGCCAATTTATTAGTGATTTGAATCTTTAGAATATTCAGACCAGCAACAAACACAAATGCAATTGCGTACCATGCTAAGTAATTTTGAAGGGGAACTTGATCATTTTCCCATGCCCACATGTCTATTTTGGGAGCTACTTGCTCCAATACCACGTCATAAATTACCATCAACAAAGGAGCTACAAAAGCTAATACACGACGATTTATTTTTAAGTGTTGAAGCATTGCAACACTTGTATACGTTAAAAAAATCCAATTGATCCCAATCATTAAAGGTGTTCCCCAAAGCTTTGGCCCTAAGGCTGCACCATAACGATATGATCCAAATATTGCCCCGGTTTGTACGCCAATAACTTCAACTAAAAATCCAAGAATGTAGATGATTAGAAATCCGAATGTTTCTTTAAGTGTGAATTTTTCATGGTAAACTGCTAATAAATAGGTGCTAAGGAGTAATGCTAGTGGCGTTATTTTCTGAAAAATAGCTGATGTTTGTGGAAGAATGAAGCCAACTAATCCAACCGCATAAAAAATTACAATGAATTTCTTTACTTCTTTTATTGGGAGTTTATTTTTTGGATAGAGATCAGCCATCGTAATTGATTTTACCTAGATTGCGCGCAAAACATATTTACTTGAGGTTTTTAGAATTAGCCAATATTTTCGCGGATTAGAAATTCGAATTCTTTTATTAATAACAGCCTCAGGAGGTAAGGATCTTATTTTTTTAAATAATGCTAAATAATAGTAATAGGCTAATGCAACAGCTAACTTGGATCGTCCTGGAAGATTTTTTATTCCTGAAAATGCCTCTTCAAATTCCTTTTTTATTGAGGTTTCAATTTTGATCTTTGTTTCTTCATCAAAATCACTATTCACCATTTCTGGAAAATACACGCGCCCCAACTCTTCTTTATCATTCTTAAGATCGCGCAAGAAATTAACTTTTTGAAATGCGGATCCTAGTTTTTTTGCAGGTGTCTCAAGTTCTTGATACATTTTGGGGTCCCCTTTGCAAAATATCTGAAGACACATTAATCCAACTACATCCGCTGAACCATAAATGTATTGAGCAATTTCATCTGTGCTAGAATATTCCTTTTTTGAAAGATCCCATTCCATGCTTTTCATAAATGCATCGATATGCTTTCTGTCAATTTTATATCTCGCAACAGTATCGGCAAACGACATCAAAAGGACATTGGTACTAATTTGATGTTCAATTGCATAATCAAGGTCGGATGCTAACTTCTCAAGTAGGTATTTTTTATGATGATTCGTAAAGCTATCAACAATTTCATCCGCAAGTCGTACAAAACCATAAACTGCATAAATTGCATCTTTGGTATCTTTTTTTAGCATTGAAGTTGCTAAGGAAAAGGAAGTGCTATAACTTTTAGTAACAAGTTTCGAAATTTCATAACTGTTTCGTTTAAAAAAGTTTACATCCATATATCTAAATTAGAAAGTAAAGATTAAAAACTATTATCCTTCATAATTCTACTTATTCGAATAACACCAAACTAATATTTAAGTTTATTTCTTTAAGTTTTTTTCACGTATTACTTGAAGAGGCATTAAGTTACTTAAATAAATTATGAAAAAATTTTTATAGCAAAGTTTCTGCTTGAAAAAATCACATTGATATATGAACTTATATCAGATATAATTGTCTTAATATCTGATCTGGAATTTGTTTCTTATCGTACCTATATGGATGAATTAAAGCATAAAAATCAAAATAAAATTGAGCCTAACAAATCGGAAAAGAATAATTACCAAAACGTAATAGATGATTTTCGAAACAAGCTTCGTAAAGTTACATCTCATGGTTCTGAAAAAGCAATTGAAAAGCATCGAGAAAGAGGAAAACTATTAGCTCGAGAACGTATTGATTTATTGGTTGATAACAATACACCTTTTGTTGAACTTTCCTCGTTTGCTGCATTCGATCAATACGAAAATGCGTTTCCTTCTGCTGGAATAATAATTGGTATTGGAATCGTTCAAGGACGAGAATGTATGATTGTTGCCAATGATGCCACAGTAAAAGGTGGAACTTATGTTAAAGAAACCATAAAGAAACATGTTCGAGCGCAAGAAATTGCCTTGAAAAACCATTTGCCATGCATTTATTTAGTCGATTCTGGTGGAATATTCCTTCCGGAACAAGCTAATGTTTTCCCCGATCAGTTCGATTTTGGTCGTGTTTTTTACAATCAGGCTCAATTATCTGCTCAGGAAATTCCTCAGATTGCGATAGTAATGGGGTCGTGTACTGCTGGTGGTGCTTATGTTCCGGCCATGTGCGACGAAACCATTATTGTGCAAAATCAAGGAACTATTTTTATTGGTGGTCCTCCATTGGTAAAAGCTGCAACCGGTGAAGAGGTTTCTGCAGAGGAGCTTGGCGGAGGAGAGGTGCATACCAAAATATCAGGACTGGCCGATTATCTTGCAGTAGACGACGTTGATGCATTGAAAATTTGTAGAAACCTTGTTAAGAATGTACCAAATCATGAGAAAAATTTATCAATAGCAATTGACTTTCAGAACCCCAAATTTCGGGCCGAAGGAATCTATGATTTGTTAAGCGTCGATCTGAAAAAGCCAATTGACATGCGAATGATCATTCATCATTTAGTAGATGGAAGTGAATTTAGCGAGTTCAAAGCTAAATATGGAAAGAATTTATTAACCGGATTTGCAACTCTAAAAGGAATTCAAGTAGGGATTTTAGGAAATCACAGTTTCTTAACTGCAGAAAGTGCTCGTAAAGGGGCACATTTTATTCAGCTTTGTAATCAACGGCATATTCCCTTGTTATTTCTTCAAAACATTAGCGGATTTATAGTTGGGAAAAAGTACGAACACGAAGGAATTGCGCGAGATGGTGCTAAATTGATCAATGCAGTTGCGAACTCGACTGTTCCGAAAATAACCCTTGTAGTTGGAGGTTCGTTTGGAGCAGGAAATTACGCGATGGCGGGTCGAGCTTATGATCCCGACTTTTTATTAATGTGGCCTCATTCTCGCATTTCTGTAATGGGAGGAGAACAAGCGACTGGTGTCCTTCAGTCAATTGGAGATAAAAACAAAAGTTTGATCGAGCAATTCGAAAAAGAAAGTACAGCCTATTACAGTTCTTCTCGTGTTTGGGATGATGGAATATTCGATCCGGCTGATACCCGTGATATTTTGGCATTTCTATTCAATGTTACCTTGAATCAGAAGCCGAAAAAGGTTAACTATGGTGTATTCAGAATGTAAGGCTTTATCAATGAAGAACTACAATAATATTCAAATTGAAATAAAGAAAAATTCGGCTTATTTAATCTTAAATCGTCCGAAACAACATAATGCCTTAAATCCTGATTTGATTGCAGAATTAAATGAGGCATTTATCGATTTGAACTTGAATACCTCAATTCAGTTTATCCTACTCTCCGGAAACGGAAAGTCGTTTTGTGCCGGTGCCGATATCAATTGGTTTAGCGATGCAATCAATAAAATCGAAAAAGAAAATTTGAAAGAGTATAAGGACTTGGCTAATTTGTTACTCCAAATTTATCAAAGTCCCAAAATTACCATTGCCGCGGTTCATAAAAATGTATTTGGTGGTGCTAACGGACTGATCGCTGCTTGCGATTTTGTAGTTGCTACAGAAAAAACCACCTTCTCTTTTAGTGAAGTAAAGTTGGGAATTATCCCGGCGACCATTCTACCATTTGTTGCAAAACGATTGTCAACACAGCAGTTAAAACAATTAATGTTAACAGGAAAAAAAATCTCAACAGACAAGGCACTTCAGATTGGTTTGGTTGATTATATGGTAGAAGAGCATGAATTAATGAGCAAAGTAGAGGAGTTAATTAGTGATTTAGAATTAGGAGGTCCCAATGCTGTTTCAAAATGCAAAGCTCTAATCCATGATGTGGATGAGGGGCGTGTTACCGTAAACGATTCAGAAATTACCGCAAAAATGCTTTCAAAAATTGTTTTGTCTGATGAAGGACGTGAAGGAACACAAGCTTTTTTAGAGAAAAGAGTACCCAATTGGATTGAAGCTGATATCAAAAACTAAAATTAAATTAGAAATTGAAAAGTAAATTTCACAAAATATTAATAGCCAACCGTGGTGAAATTGCAGTTCGAATCATTTCAACTGCAAAAAAGCTAGGAATAAAAACCGTGGCTATATTTTCTAAAGAAGATACGGATTCATTGCATGCCCAATTGGCTGATGAGGCCTACTTGCTTGCTGGTGATGAATTAGCCGAAACTTATTTAAATCAGAACAACATAATTCGGATTGCGAAAGAAACAAAAGTGGATGCAATTCATCCGGGGTATGGTTTCCTTTCGGAGAATGCAGTTTTTGCCGAAAAGGTTGAAAGCAATGGAATTTTGTTTGTTGGTGCAACTCCTGAGCAGATTCGCTTAATGGGAGAAAAAAACAAAGCCAATAAATACGTTGCCTCTATTGAAGTTCCTATTTTGCCAAGTGTTAGAGGGAAAGGAAACGAATTGATAGATAAAGCAAGTAATCTTGATTTTCCCTTGTTGGTAAAGGCTTCTGCTGGTGGTGGTGGAAAGGGGATGTTGGTTGTGAATCAGAAAAACGAATTAGCACCAGCGCTTAAAAAAGCAAGTCGGCAAGCTTTACAATATTTTGGAAACGATGAATTGTTTGTAGAGCAATTCTTAGAAAAAGCACGACATATCGAGGTGCAGATAATGGGCGATGGAAAGGGCAATGTTGTTCATTTATTTGAGCGCGATTGTAGTGTTCAACGTCGGTATCAAAAAGTAATTGAGGAGGCTCCAGCCTGTTGTCTAAATTCAACAACAAAATCAACGCTTTACAAGAGTGCAATTAAAATCGCAAAGTCGGTTAATTACCGTGGAGCGGGAACTATTGAATTTTTGGTCGATGAGCAACAAAATTGTTGGTTTCTTGAAATGAACACCCGTTTACAAGTTGAGCATCCGGTTACAGAGATGATTACGGGGCTAGACTTGGTTGAATGGCAACTCAATATCGCTGCTGGCAATGGACTGCCCGCTGATCAAAACGAAATTCAGCAAAATGGCTATGCCATTGAAGCACGAATTTGTGCCGAAGATCCTGCAAATAACTTTTTGCCCGATTCTGGAAGAATTTCAACGCTACATCATCCATCAACAATTCGTTGGGATTCTTTTATTGAAGAAGATTTCGTCTTCCCATCGAAATACGACTCATTAATTGGAAAACTAATTGTTCATGGTGAAAATCGCGATCACGCAATTCAGCAATTGTCTGATAATTTAGATGATTTGATTGTGGGAGGGATAAAAACCAACCAGTTTTTGCTGAAAAAAATAGTACAGCAAAAGTTATTTAAAAATATTGAAGTCCATACGAAATATCTCGACGAAGAGCTAAGTGAATTACTTGCTCAACTCGAGCTTGATAAAGAAAAAAAGGATATAGTCATTCCGGCAATTAGTTACTTGTTGTATCATTTTTATCGTGATACCGAGTATAATTATATGGGAACATGGCGAATCAATGCCTCTTTTCAATTAGAAATAAATAAAAAGTTGATAAAGCTGTTTTTTCAGAAACAATCTGAGCAGTTTTTTGTCACTTATAATGATGAAAATGCAGTTGTAACAGAAGTTGCTTTTGATCAACAAAATTTAACTTTTTTCTATAATGGAAAAAAGAAAAAAGCTTTTGTTTTTGATGAGAGTGAAAGTACTTCGGTTCAGCTCGATGGAATTCGATTTCATGTAAGAAGTAATCACTTGATGAAACAAGTGAAGCTGAATAAAACAGAACAATTTGAAGAGACCCGTTTTAAAAGTACAATTGTTTCTGAATTATATGGAAAAATTGTCGAGGTCTTCGTGCATCCCGGTGATGAGGTTTTAAAGGGAGAAGAAGTGTTGGTAATGGAATCGATGAAAACGGAATTTACGATTCAAAGTCCGGTAAGTGCAAAAGTGAAAAGTGTTAAAGTTCAAAAAGGAAATTCTGTGAAAGATTCAGAAGTACTAATTGAATTTGATCAAATAGAAAACTAAAAACAAATTTTAAAAAGGTATTTAGCCTGTTATTTAACCATTTATGAATCCAATTCTAAATAAAGAACACCATGAAATTAGAGCAAAAGTAAGAGCTTTTGCCGAACAAAAAATTAAGCCTGTAATTGGCGAATTCGAAGCCAATGAGGAATTTCCTGAAGATTTAATTAAGTCGATGTCTGAACTTAAGGTCTTCGGAATGCAGGCGCCAGTTGAATACGGAGGACAGGGAACCGACTATCTTTCGTTTATTATCGCAGTTGAAGAGCTTGCACGGGTCGATAGTTCCGTTGCTGCAACGCTTGCTGCTCATAACTCTTTGGGGGTGGGGCCAATTTTAATGTTTGGAACCGAAGCGCAAAAGAAAAAGTATTTGCCTCAGCTTTGTACCGCAAACAATTTATGGGCTTTTGGCTTAACAGAAGAAAAAGCTGGTTCCGACGCACAAGGAGTGGAGACACTTGCAGTTGAAAATGAAAAAGGATGGCTAGTTAATGGTCATAAAAAATATATAACCAATGGTGCATCCGATATGGTAGCCGGTATAAGTTTTGTTGCACAAACCGGAATTCGTGAAAATGGTAAAAAAGAATTTACCAGTTTCTTGGTTTCAAAAGGTGCTGAAGGTTACACACGAGAACTGATGAAGAAAAAGTTTTTGTGGCGTGCAGCCGATAATGGAATGATTTACTTTAACGACGTTCAAATTCCAACTGATGATCAGCTAGGGGAGCGAGGACATGGTATAAAAATCATGCTAAAAACGATCGATTCTGGTCGTTTATCCATTGCTGCAATGGGACTTGGATTGGCGCAAGGTGCCTACGAAATGGCAAAATCTTATTCTAAAAAACGCGAACAATTTGGACAAGCAATCGCCAATTTTCAAACAACTTCATTTAAGCTAGCTGAAATGGCCACAAAAATTGAAGCAGCTCGAAGTCTCTTATACAACGCTTGTTGGTTAAAAGATAATGGCCACGAATTTGGAACACAGAGTGCCATGGCCAAGTTGTATTGCTCCGAAGTTGCAAGTGAAGTTGCCAGCGAAGCAATGCAAATATTTGGTGGAGCCGGTTTTTTCAGAAACGATGAATACCCAATCGAAAAGTTCTTCCGCGATCAACGACTACTTTCAATTGGTGAAGGGACTTCTGAAGTGTTGAAAATGGTGATTTCTCGAAATGTTTTAAAAGACGAATAACATAATTAGTAATTTTCGATTATAAATCTGGAAAATATACTTCAAAGGTGTAGTTGCATTGTTTACATTTGCATTACACCTTTTAACAATTAAACATGGACAAAGACCGAAAACTAGAACATATTCAGTTGGCATTTGAATCTCAAACCGGAAAGCAGGAACAAGACAAGCGTTTTGTTTACGAACCTTTATTAGCTGCTCATCCGGGAAAGGATTCAAACCCATTTAGTTTTTTAGGCAAGCAAATGCGAACTCCGCTTTGGATTTCGAGTATGACTGGTGGAACTGGAGTCGCAAAACAAATTAATCGAAATTTGGCGAAAGCTTGTCGCGAATTTGGTCTGGGAATGGGCCTTGGATCTTGTCGGAAAATCCTGTTTGACAAAAAACACTGGGATGATTTTGATGTGCGCGATGAAATTGGAACAGATCAGCCGTTTTGGGCCAATTTAGGAATTGCACAGGTTGAAGAATTGCTAAAAAATAAGCAAGAACAAGCAATTGTTGATTTGGTTGGTAACTTGCGAACCGATGGTTTAATTGTTCATGTGAATCCATTTCAAGAATGGTTTCAACCCGAAGGCGACATTATTACTCAGGCTCCTATTGAAACGATTCATGAATTAATCGATCGGGTTAAAATTCCAATTATTGTAAAAGAAGTTGGGCAAGGCATGGGGCGTGAAAGCTTAAAACAATTGCTGAAACTTCCTTTGGCTGCCATCGAATTTGCTGCCTATGGTGGAACGAACTTTTCAAAATTGGAAATGAAACGAGAAGAAGAATATATTCAGGCGATTCATGCACCGCTTTCTTTTGTCGGTCAAAACACGGAGCAAATGTTGAATGATGTAAACGACTTATCCGAAGAGTTAGGTCAAGCTTCAACTTCATTGATTATTTCCGGAGGAATTAAAACCTATCTCGATGGTTATTATTTGGTGTCGAAAAGTAAACTTCCGGCAGTATTTGGAATGGCTTCAGAAGTATTGAAACATGCCACCGGATCGTATGAAGACTTGAAAAAGTACATCGAAAGTATAAGCAATTCATATAAATTGGCAGAAACTTATTTACGAGTGAATCCTCAATATGAAGGAAAATAAGGCAATAGTAGGTTTTTCAAAGTTCACTAAAGAACAAAAAATAAAATGGCTTCAAGAGCAATTGGATTTAGGAGAATCTCCGAATTCAATTTTTGAACAATTTGAGAGTTCTGATAAGGAATCGCAACAAATTATAGTTGATTTAAGCGAAAACCATCTCTCGAATTTTCATTTTCCTTTTGCAGTAGCTCCCAATTTTCTAATTAATGGAAAATTTCATGTTTTACCATTTGTAACCGAAGAAAGTTCAGTTGTTGCAGCATTGGCAAAAGCAGCCGGATTTTGGGCTAAAAGAGGTGGATTTCATGCAGAAGTAATTAGTACCATTAAAAAGGGACAGCTTCATTTTACATGGAAAGGGAAACCTGAGAAATTAAAAGAAGAATTTAACTCAATTGCCAAATTACTTCGAACAGAAGCAATGGCAATTAGCCATAAAATGGAAAAGCGTGGGGGCGGTATTCAAAATATTGAATTGAAATATCTACCTGAAATTCTACCAAATTACTATCAACTCGATGTCGACTTTGACACCAAGGATGCAATGGGGGCGAATTTTATTAATTCAATTCTTGAGCAATTTGGAAAATCTTTGATAAGCTATTTTAATAAGCAAACAAGTTGGTCTGTTGAAGAACGTGATGGCGAAATTATTATGGCAATTTTATCCAATTATGTTCCTGAAAGTGTTGTGAAAGTTTGGGTAGAGTGTCCAGTATCAGATTTATCTGTTTCAGACAGGGAAGCCAATAATATAGCCAATAAGTTTGTGCAAGCAGTTCATATTGCAAAGAACGATGTTTCAAGAGCCGTAACGCATAATAAAGGAATCTTTAATGGAATTGATGCACTGGCTTTAGCAACCGGAAATGATTTCAGAGCAATTGAAGCTGGCGGACATGCTTTTGCAGCGCGCAATGGAAAATACGCTGGTTTGAGTAATGCTGAAATAAATAATGGAATATTTAAATTTGAACTGGAAATAGCTCTAGCAGTTGGTGTGGTTGGTGGTGTAACTGCTTTACATCCGATGGCTAAAATGGCCATGAAGATTTTGGAAAATCCTTGTGCAGAAGAATTAATGCAATATTTTGCAGTGGCAGGATTGGCATCAAATTGGTCGGCGGTAAATGCATTAACGACCACTGGAATTCAAAAAGGGCATATGAAAATGCATTTGACGAATATTTTAAATGTATTAAATGCAACGAGTGAACAAAAACAGGCTGCAAAAACTTATTTTGTAGACAAAGAAGTTAGCTTTTCTGACGTTGAGCAATTTTTAAAAGATGATAGACGAAATTAAAGAAGTCAAGAATACATATAAAGCGCATGGTAAATTATTGTTAACCAGCGAGTATTTTGTTTTGCATGGCGCTAAATCAATTGCTTTGCCATTACAATACGGACAACAGATGGATGTAAATTCCGGTCGCGAAAATGGAATTCTTCGTTGGAAAGCATTCATGCAGGAAGGACTTTGGTTTTCGTGCGAATTTTCGTTGCCAAATTTTGAAATTGTAAATTGTTCTGATTTTGAAAAGGCAACAATTTTAAAAGAAACTTTTCGTGCAATTCAAAAATTAAATCCTGAATTTTATCCAGTTGATGGACTTGAGGTTCATACCAAAATTGATTTCAACAACCAATGGGGCTTAGGTAGTAGTAGTACTTTGATTGCCAATTTAGCTAACTGGGCCAATGTTGATCCTTTTAAATTAAACGAGTTAATTTTTCACGGAAGTGGATTTGATATAGCATGTGCAACAGCAAATGGTCCTATTTTCTATAAAAAAAATGAAACTCCACATTCAGTTGATTTAAACTTTCCATTCCTCGATAATTTGTATTTTATATATTCGGGAGCTAAAAAAAGTACCCGAAACGAAGTTCGTCGTTTCTTAAACGAAGGAGGTATTTCTTCAAATATGGTGGAGACAATGAATGAAATAACAAAGTCAATTGCAGGTGCAAAAACTTTAACTGATTTTCAGAAATTAATTGTGGAACATGAAAGTTTAGTAAGCGATTTAATAAATATCGAACCAGTAAAACAACAATATTTTAGCGATTTAGATGGTGAAATAAAATCACTTGGAGCTTGGGGAGGTGATTTTTATTTAGTGGCTACATCAATGCAAGATCGCGATGTTTTAAACTACTTTAAACGCAAAGGATTGCGAGTAGTATTTCCTTGGCGCGAAATTGTTTTAAACAACTAATTTCCATGGCGAAATTTGAATCAAGCTGGAACTGTCCTTCTAATATTGCCCTCGTAAAGTATTGGGGAAAGCTCGAAGAGCAACTTCCAATGAATCCATCTATCAGTTTTAGTTTACAAAATTCAACGACTCAGACTTCTATCAAAGTTATTGAAAAAGGGGCAACGTGGATTCAATTTTTATTTGAAGGACAGCAATCATTATTTCTTCCTCGAATTGAAAAATACTTTGAGCGCGTTGCTAAAAAATATTCTTGGATTAAAGAGTATTCATTTCAAATAGAAAGTAAAAATACCTTCCCGCATTCAGCCGGGATTGCCTCATCAGCATCTGCTTTTGGTGCATTAGCGTTGTGTTTGGTCGACCTAAATCAACAGATTACTGGAGTTCGTTTATCCAAAGAGAAATTGCTACAGGAGGCTTCATTTTGGGCTAGAATTGGCAGCGGTAGTGCATGTCGATCGGTTTATGGTGGTTTTAATTGGTGGGGAGCATCTGAAGTCGTAAACGCTTCATCAAGTCAGTTTGCAATTAATGTTTCTGAAACTATTCATCCTAGTTATTTTAAGCTATGTGATGCGGTTTTATTAGTTGACTCAGGAGAGAAAAAAGTATCGAGTTCGGCAGGTCATCAATTAATGAACTCACATATTTACAAAGATGCCCGACTAGACCAGGCTAATCAAACAGGCCGGAAAATACTTTCAATGATGTCGGAAGCTGGACGTGAGTTTGAGTTTCTCAATCTTGTTGAGCAAGAAGCTTTGAGTTTGCATGCAATGATGATGACCTCAAATCCTTCGTTTGTATTGCTGAAACCAAATAGTTTAGAAATCATTGAAAAAATTAGAAATTACCGCGAATCTACGGGGATTCCTATTGGTTTTACTATCGATGCCGGGCCGAATATTCATTTACTCTACTGGAAAAATAATAAAACAGAAGTTCATCAATTTATTGAAACAGAATTGTTAGCATTGACAAGCAATCAACGATGGCTTGATGATGAAATCGGAGAAGGACCAATTCAATTGTAATATGAGAAAGTATCCGGGAAAGTTATTACTCTTTGGTGAATATGGTTTAATGTTTGGTGCAAAAGCATTGACGATTCCGTTTGATAAATTTTCAGGATGTTTTTCAAAAATTTCATCAGATTCTATTGCAAGCCAAAAAGAAAGTGCTTATGAACTTGAGAAATTCATAAAATGGTATTCAATGAATAAATTGAATGAGAAAATGAATTATCCAATCAAGGTCGCGGCATTTCAAAAAAGCTTGTTTGATGGTTTGTATTTCGAATCTAACATCCCATTACAATATGGCGTTGGTAGTTCTGGAGCTTTGTGCGCAGCTATTTACAACCAATTTGGTATTTTTAATTTAGACACTTCAAATTTATCTTCTGAAATATTGATGGCTTTGCGAGATGATTTCTCACTGTTAGAATCCTATTTTCATGGCCGGAGTTCTGGACTTGATCCGTTGGTGTCCTTTTTAAACCGTCCGATATTATTGGAAAATAATTCGCTACAACTGGTTGATTTAAAAATAGAAGAATTGCCTTGGCAGATTTTATTATTGGATACTAAGTTGACAAGTCCAACCTCGCCATTGGTAAAATTGTTTATTGAAAAGATGGAAGTAGATTCGTTTCGTAAAATATTTAACGATGAGTATGTTGCTATAAATAATCAAGCAATTGAAGCAATGTTAACCAAAGACTCTACTATTTTTTTTGAAAGTTTAAGCTTGATAAATCAATTTCAGTTGGAAAACTTGAGAGAGATGATTCCAGAGGAAATAAAGAAAGTTTTTGAAAGTTCGAGAAAGGATCAACTATTGCTTAAATTATTAGGATCGGGTGGTGGAGGTTTTATGTTGGGATTTCATCCAGCGAAAAATAAAATACTCGAAATAAAAAATAGCTTCCAAATCAATTAAGATTGGAAGCTATCAGTGAAAATTTTAAGCTTTCGCTTTTGCCTTTACAGGTTTGCGATAATTATTTGATTTTTTACGTCGCTTTTTATTGTTGTTTCTCGAAGGTTTCTTCTTTTGTTTATCCATGAACTTCATATCTACCGAACCAACGTCCATCGATAAAGGCTGTTCTGTTTCAATTCCAATAATGTATTTATTAATAGAAGGTTGTTTACCTCGTTTGTTCAACTGAATAATCGCTTTTACATCTTTCAGATCTAACACAAAAGGTTTGTTGATGTTTCCTTTTTCAATGGTATACCAAATTTTCTTTGCAAGGATATCTGTTTTAAAATGTTTCGCAAGTCCATCTTCTGTTTCGAGGGTTAGAAGCTCTACCGGAAAATCTTTTTTGGCTTCCAAATAACTATCCAACTCATACATCAAACAACATTTTAATTTACCACACTGTCCCGCCATTTTGCCTGCACTTGGTGATAAACCTTGCACGATTGCAGCGTTGGAGGTTACGCTTGAAAAATCGGTACGCCAAGTAGAGCAACAAAGCTCTCGGCCGCATGAACCAACTCCTCCAACCATTCCTGCTTCCTGACGAGCACCAATTTGCTTCATCTCGATTTTGATTCTGAATTCTCTAGCATAACGTTTAATTAATTCTCTGAAGTCAACTCGCTTTTCAGCAATATAATAGAAAATTGCTTTGGCTCCATCGCCTCTAAATTCAACGTCACCAATCTTCATTTCAAGACCAAGTTCAGTTGCAATTTGTCGAGAACGAACCATAACTGCATATTCTCTTTTTTTAGCTTCTTCCCAGCGTTCCTTATCACCCGGGGTTGCTACTCTGTAAATTTTATTCCATGTATGTCGACTTGGGCTTTTTACTTTTCGATCGAACTGTTTCTTTGCCAGTGTTCCGGTTAACGAAACAACCCCAACATCATGCCCCGGAGTGGTAGCAACAACTACTGTGTCTCCAATCTTAATTGGAACATCATCTTCGTTTACAAAAAAGTCTTTATGATTTCCTTTAAATCGAATTTCAACGATTTTAGATATATGGCTGGTGTCTGGTAATTCTTTTAACCAATCGTGAGTAGTTAAGGTTGCGGGTCTATTTCCTTCCATGCTCATTGAGCAACTTGCACATCCCATAAATAATATTTTAAGTTATTTCGGATAAAAATATCCAAAAATAACTTATAAATAAAATTAATCTAGTCTAAATAAGAATATCTGGATATAGAAACACTTGTATTGGCTGAGTGTTTATGTATTTGAGCTGGCTATCGATTCTTTTTGAATTGCTTAATGTGTTTGCCAAAAGTTTTGTCTTTTTGTCTTTTTTCAGCTACGCTTGATTCATAAAACTCTTTTTCGCGAAGCATTTTAAGATAATTTTGGTAGGAATTTCGATTTAATGCATTGTCTTCAACAGCTTGTATCACTGCGCATCCATATTCGTTGGTGTGTGAACAGTTTTTGTATTTACAATTTTTAGCAAAATCCGAAATCGAATCAAAAGTAGCTTCAAGGCCTCCATTTGAATCTGAAATTCCAACCTCGCGCATACCGGGATTGTCGATCAAAATTGCACCATTATCGAGGATGAAAAGCTCTCGATGACTGGTCGTGTGTCGCCCTTTTTGGTTGCTTTCACTTAATTCCGAAGTTTGCATTTTATCAGATTTCAATAAATTGTTTAAAAGAGTAGACTTGCCAACTCCCGATGATCCAAGTAAGCAATAGGTCTTGGTTTTTATCAATTTTCTTTCAATTTCTTCAATCCCTAATTTGGTATAATTACTGATTGATAATAATTCTAATTGAGGTAGACGAGTTTTTATTTTGTCAGTAAGTTCCTTTAACTCGGTAGATGATACTAAATCAATTTTATTCAATATTAAAATAGGCGTTACTTTTGCAGAATTACAAATGGTGAGATAACGTTCAATTCTGTTGATATTAAAATCACGATCGGCAGCGAATACAATCAAAGCATAATCAATATTCGTTGCAATAATTTGGTTGTCAGATTGTTTTCCAATCGCTAGTCGCGCTAACACAGTTTGTCTTGGATAAATGCTATAAATCAGCACTTTTGTATCGTCTAACTCAGTAACAGCCACCCAATCTCCGACCGCAGGAAAATCAGCTCTACTTTGTGCAGCGAATCTTAAATTCCCTATAATTTCACCTTGAAATTCCCCATTCTCGGTACGTACAACATAACGTTCTTTGTGTTCGGAAATTACTCGCCCAATCTGAAAAGAATCGAGCTTGTTGTTTTTTCGATACGATTCAAAAGCATTATTATATCCAAGGTGTTCCATTGTCATAATGGAACTAAGTTAATGAAATAAAATTATTTATGAAGTAAGCTAAGGATGTAACTTATAATCTTCCGTTCACTTTTGTCTTCTCGTAAAACGACTTAATATCGTAGATTACAGAAGCTTTTTCTAGTGTGAGTTCTTCTGTTTGTAGTATTTTAAACTCGTTATGTGCGACTGCTAGAACTACTGCATTGAATTTTTTATTTTTCAGTTGATCTATCAATTCAATCCCATATTCTGTTTTAACTTCTTCTTTACTTGCTAAGGGATCGTAAATAGAAACATCAATTCCATACGATTTCAATTCATGGTAAATGTCAACTACTTTGGTGTTTCTTATATCGGTGCAGTTTTCTTTAAAAGTGATACCAAGAATTAGCGCATTTGCCGATTTTACTGGGATATCGGCCTTGACCATTAGCTTTACAATTTCGCTTGCAATAAAAACACCCATACTGTCATTCACCCGACGACCAGATAAAATGATTTCAGGATGGTATCCCATTTCTTCTGCTTTTTGAGCCAAGTAATATGGGTCAACTCCAATACAATGACCACCAACCAAACCCGGTTTAAAATTTAAGAAATTCCACTTTGTGCCAGCCGCCTCAAGTACCTCATTGGTATCTATTTCTAAGAGATTAAAAATCTTTGCCAGTTCATTCACAAAAGCGATGTTGATATCTCGCTGGGCATTTTCAATCACTTTTGCTGCTTCAGCAACTTTTATCGATGGCGCCAAATGAGTACCTGCTTCAATAACCGAACAATAAAGTTGATTAATTACTTCTGCAATTTCTGGCGTTGATCCGGAGGTAACTTTTTTAACTTTCTCAACAGTTCTGGTTTTATCTCCCGGATTAATTCTTTCTGGCGAATATCCCACAAAGAAATCGTGGTTGAATTTTAAACCAGAAGTTGATTCTAATACCGGAATACATTCTTCTTCGGTTGCTCCAGGATATACGGTGCTTTCAAATATTATAATATTGTTTTTTGAAATTACTTTACCTACTGTACTACTTGCGTTTAGTAATATCGAAAGATCGGGTTTATTGTGTTTGTCAACAGGAGTTGGAACCGAAATAATGAAGCAATTGCAAGCTTTTAAATCATTTAAGTTATTGGTAAAAAAAAGCCCATTTTCTTCGCTTTTGTATTCTGTTTTTAGTACGCCTTTCAGTAAATCTTCCTCCACTTCTAAGGTACGGTCGATTCCATTCGATAATTCATGTACACGTTGGGCATTTATATCGTAACCAATAACAGGATATTTTGTCGCAAATAGTCGCGCTAATGGAAGTCCGGTATAACCTAAACCAATTATTGCTAATTTATAATTACTCATTAAATATTTTTAAAAATGGCGCTAAGTTTGATTAAATTAATTCTCCTTTTCCTTCTCTTAAAATTTCTATTTCATCAGTTGTGCAATCTACAATTGTTGAAACTTTATTGCCACTATAACCTCCGTCAATTACAGCATCTACCAAATTCTTGTAGTCTTCTTCTATTAATTCAGGATCGGTTGTGTATTCCACAATTTTATCCTGATCGTGTATCGACGTTGAGAAAATTGGACTCCCAAGTTCTTTTACTATTTCTCGAATGATATTTGTATTTGGAACTCGAATTCCAACTGTTTTCTTTTTACCTTTAAAGTAGGATGGAATATTGCTGTTGGCATTTAAAATAAACGTAAACGGTCCAGGAATATTTCTTTTTAGAAGTTTAAAAATGTAGTTTGAAATTGGGCGTGTATAGTCTGAAATATGACTTAAATCGTAAAAAATGAAAGAGAACATCGCCTTTTCAACCTTTACACCTTTGATGCGTGCAATTCTTTCAACCGCTTTGTGCTGGTTTATTGCACAACCTAAACTATAAACAGTATCGGTAGGATAAATTATTACTCCACCACTATTTAAAATATCAACGATTTGCCTGATTTTACGTTCGTCAGGATTTTCATCATAGAGTTTTATTAGCATAGCCCAAAGGTAAAGAGTGCTTGCGAATATAATGAAAATTTAGTTTTATCTCTTCCAGAATGCAGGAGAGAAAATTACGATTACAGTAAAAAGCTCTAAACGACCAAGCATCATCAAAAACGAGAGGAACCATTTTCCTGCATCAGGAATATGACTAAAACTATTGGCAGGACCAACAGAACCCAAACCTGGACCAATATTCCCCAAACAAGTGGCAACAGCTCCTAAAGCGGATAGCAGGTCGGGCATAAACAACATCATTATTAAAGTGCTTAAGAAAAATGTTGTCATGTAGAAAAAGAAAAATGCCAGAATATTATGGATAATCTGATCGTTCACCGCTCGTTTATTAAACCGCACCGGAATAACCGCATTTGGATGTATTAATCGTCGTAATTCGTAGTAGCTATTTTTGAACAAGAGAACAATCCTCATTACTTTAATTCCACCACCAGTTGACCCTGTAGATCCTCCAATAAAGAAAATCATTAAAACCAAGGTAATTAGGAAAGGATGCCAAAGTAAATAATCGGTTGTGGCATATCCTGTTGTCGTAATTAAGGAGGCTACTTGAAAAATCGCTTCTCTAAAAGCCGGTTCAATAGTTTTATTGGTTGTGAGTATTAAACCCAAAGTAATAATTGTAGTAAAAATACCGATGAGAATTGTGTAAAACTTGAACTCTTCATTCTTGAACATTTTCTTTGGTTTTCCTGTGAAGGCAAAGTAACTTAATGAGAAGTTAACACCTGCAAGTATCATGAAAACTGTGATCACGTATTGAATAAATGGAGAATCCCAGTATGCAATACTTGCTTGTTTGGTTGAGTAGCCACCCGTTGCCATTGTGGTAAATGAATGACAAATAGCATCGAAAAATGTCATGCCACCAAACATCAACAATATTGTTTCAACCACGGTGAAAATAAGATAAACATTCCAAAGAATTCGGGCAGTATCTTTAATCTTCGGGTTTAATTTTTCGGGGGTTATCCCAGGCGATTCTGCTGAGAATAGTGAAACTCCTCCAATTCCAAATGCTGGCAAAATGGCTAAGGATAAAACTACAATTCCCATTCCTCCAAGCCATTGTGTTAAGCTCCTCCAAAACAAAATTCCGTGAGGCATTTCTTCAATATTGTTGAGTATTGAAGAGCCTGTTGTGGTGAATCCCGACATGGATTCGAAAAACGCATTGGTGAAATTGGGGATGGAACTACTTAATATAAAAGGTAAGGTTCCGAATAATGAAAAGAAAAGCCATGAACTACTTACGATTAAAAAACCTTCGCGTTTCCCAACGTATTTTTTAGCTTTTCTGAAAATTACAGTTAATAAAACCCCAATACCAATGGTAATTGAGGACGAGTATAAAAACGCAATAATATCTGGACCACCGTAAATGCTAGCTACCAATAATCCTAGTAACATGAAAATTCCTTCACCTACTAGTAATAAGCCAATTGTACGGGCAATTATTCGGAAGTTAAGCATTAATATTCCTATTTAAAGAACTTGTCAATTTTTTTAATTGCTGATGGTAAAGCAAAAACAACTACACGATCGTTTTCCATAATTTGTGTTTCACCGGTAATCAGGTATCCTTGATCACCACGAATTAATGCTCCAAGTTTAGCATCATCCGGGAAATTAAGTTTATTCACAATCTTGTTGGTTACTCTTGATCCTGGTTTTGCAATTACTTCAACTGCCTCCGCCTCTGTTGAGGTTAAACATTTTACATTTAATATCTCAGATCGCATTGAGAACCGGTAAATAAAACTAGCTGCAATAAACTTTTTATTGATCACTGTTCCTATTCCCATTTGTTCTGCCAAACTGATAAAGTCTATGTTTTCAATTTCGGCAATGGTGCGTTTTACACCGCTCTTTTTAGCCAATTGGCAAGTTAAAATGTTGGTTTCTGAGTTTCCAGTTAATCCAACAAAAGCATCCATTTTCTCAATGCCTTCTTCTCTTAATAACTCTAAATTTCGGCCATCGCCATTGATAACAAGCACATTGTTTAATCGATCAGCAATTTGCTGACAGCGTTCTTTATTTTGTTCAATTATTTTTATGTTGAATTGATCGCTTAATTTTTCTGCAGTTTTTTGAGCAATTCGGCTTCCTCCTAACAACATGATGTTTTTAACACCAAATAGCGTTTTACCTGCTTTTTCATACAAGTCTTGCATTCCGTCGCGAGTAGTTACAAAATAAACAATGTCGCCCGGAAAAATTGTATCTCCTCCATGAGGAATAATTGTATTGTCGCCTCTGGTCATTGCAACTGCACGAAACTTTTCGCTCATTTTTGCAATTTCAACCAATTTTTTAGTTGCTATTTGTGCATTTTCGCGAACTTTAATACCAAAAAGGATGATTTTCCCATTGGCAAATTCGTGCATTGCTCGAGCTCCCGGTTGTTTTACCGAAGCGATGATTTCATTTGCTGCCAATGTTTCTGGATAAATAAGCTCATCAATTCCAAGTTCAACAAAGCGAGGCTTATTTATTTTCTTCAGATATTCAGCGTTATTAATTCGGGCAACCGTTTTTGATGCGCCCAAATCTTTCGCTAAAATACACGATAAGATATTTCGAGATTCAAATGGTGTTACAGCAATAAACAAGTCTGCTTTTGAAATGCCAGTTTCATTCAAATCATTCATTGAGTTCGCAGCACCATTGATTGTTAACAAGTCAACTTGGTTAGCTAAACGATCTAATTTTTCCTGATCTTCATCAAGTAGAACAATTTCATGATCCTCTTTACTAAGCATCTTCGCGAGGTGTGTCCCCACTTCACCAGCTCCAGCGATTACAACTTTCATTTTTATAATGTTGTTATTAGATGTAAGTAATCGATTTCAACGAAACAAAGTTTCTTTGAAAAATTCAATCGGCGGCAAAGTAAACTATAAGCTTTATATGAAGCAACTTTACAGTGCGCTTTTTGATCAAAGTTAAATAAAAATACATACGAACCTATCATTCTTTTGCTAGAAATCGATTATAAAGGCTTTGTTTTCAGATTGTAAATGCATTTGTGGCTTTATGTGCTTATTAGGTTTTTTTTGAACTTTTGTGTTGTCAGTATTTTTTATCTCGTTGAGAAATAGTTGTTTGTTGGTGTATTTTATTTGTATGTTAAATGTATTCGATAAGACTTTTTTACATTCTGAAAATTGTTCAATATTTAATGTCAAAGTATCTACTTTTAAAACCAAATTTTCTGAGTTGAGTTTAGATTGAAATCGATTATTAGATGGTAGGTTTTTTGGTCTTTTTGAACGATTAATTCCGCTTGTTTGTTGGAGTAGCGATTTTTCAAAACTATTTATAGAATCTTTATTTGTAACATAATAATGATTTTTACCATCGAGAATGCTAATTAAAAATGGCTCGTAGGTATTGTATATAATTAGTTTTCGATTGTTTTGCAGTTTATTTTGTTGGATTAATATTGCACTTAGAAGCAGACAAAATGAGCTTAATAGAAAAAATATGTACTTTTTATGTTGGAATGAAATAAATAGGATTAGACCAAGAAAAATAAGATAGCTTGCAATTAAGCTAAAATTGGAAATGTAAATATTGTTAATGGTCGAATGTGGAAGATTACTAATTACTTGAATTGAATCCATAATCATCGAAACGAATTCATCTAAAATTAAAGCTATTTTACTCGCTACAATTGGTATTCCCGAGGATAGAAGAAATGCAAAGGTAGAATAAAGAATAATTGCCGCTGCAGGAATTACGATCAGGTTACTTAACCAAAAATAAACCGGAAATTGATGAAAATAATAGATCGCTATTGGTGCAGTTCCGATTTGTGCAGCCAGCGAAACTGAAGTTAGTTGCCAAATCTTTTGGAGTGGTTTATTTCTTATTTGAATCAGGTTCGCAATTTTAGGTTGGAAATAAATGATGGCAAACAAGGCCAAATAGGAGAGTTGAAAACCCACCTCAAATATCACTTTTGTATTCAAAAGCATTAAAATTAATGCAGAAGCACCAATTGAATTGTAAATATTGCCTTTTCTTTTTAAGTTTTCACCAATCGCAATTAGTGTAAACATGGTACACGAGCGCATCACCGAAGGCGCTAATCCGGTTAAAAAGGCATAGAACCAAAGTATTAATATCAACAAAATTAGTTTGATTATTTTAAGCCTTTTTTGGGGGAATAGGAAGTTTAACAAGTAACTAAACAAAACAAAAAGGATTCCAACATGAAGTCCTGATACAGCTAAAACATGCATCGCACCAGAATCGGCAAAACTATTCTTAGTATCTTTTGATAATAATTTTTTGTCACCTAAAGTTAACGCTGAAAGCAACGATGCCGACTTCTCTGAAATTTGATATTCATGAAACTTTGAAATTAGCTTTGAGCGAAGATAATTCGCTGCAATTTTAAGATTTGTTTTTTGTTTTGGCGTTGTAATGTAACTGTTAAAGCAAGTGGTATTGTAGTAAATATTCTGATTCGCCATGTATTCTTGGTAATCAAATTCACCCGGGTTTCCTCTGTTTTCAATTCGATTTAGTACTCCTGTAAATAGGATGGTAGAACCCGGTTTTAGCACTTTGTTTTCAATCGTATCAAATCCTCTAAAGTGGATTGTCTCATTCAATTTTGTAACTGTATCTTGACTGAACTCATAACTTAAATGAACTAGGTAATCGTTATAAGTTGTTTCCGATTTTATTTCTTCGATAACAAATCCATAATAGTTTTTGGATATTGGAGTGATTTCTGATATGGGGGATTTCTGAAATTCTGATGTAATACCTCCACTTAATAGAATTAAAAGTGGGAATAAAATGTTGGAAACTTTTAGTAATACAATTGAGTATTGTTTTGTTCTTGTCAAAGTCACAACTAAAATCATACATATCAACCAGAGAGAAGTAAACAAAATCCAGTTGAAATAAAATTGATGAATGATTATTCCAGCAAGGAAGCAGGCAGTAACAATTAACAAGGGCATTTTATGAATTTCGTGAACTGGGGATTTCATCTTTTCAATTTATAAAAAGAAGATCATAATGTCAAGTGCATGTGATTTTGAAATATTTTGAGATTTAGTTTTCATTTTAATTTGGCAAGTCAACAATGTTGCGATATTCTTGTTTTACTAGAAGATGGCAAGAAAAGTAACAATACTATTTATGATTATTTTGACTGGAATAAGTGCAAATGCGGCTACTGAAAAAGCAATTTTTGCAGGTGGATGCTTTTGGTGTACCGAAGCTATTTATCAGCATATTGATGGCGTAAAAGAAGTGAACCCCGGGTACATTGGTGGAGATGTCCCAAATCCAAGTTACAATGATGTTTGTTCAGGAACTACTGGGCATGCCGAAGCAGTTGAAATTATTTATAATCCAGAGAAAGTAAGCTATGTGGAATTATTGAAAGTATTTTTTGCCACTCATGATCCAACTCAGTTAAACCGCCAAGGAGCAGATGTTGGCACACAATACCGATCTGGTGTATTTTACTTAAACGAAGAACAAAAGGAAGAAGCAATTAGTTATATTAATGATCTCAACAATTCTGGAAAATACTCAAAACTAATTGTTACCGAAATAACCAAGGCTACTACTTTTTACCAAGCCGAAAATTATCATCAGGATTATTTCGAACGAAACCCAAATCAAGGTTATTGTCAGTATGTTATAGAACCTAAAGTTTCAAAATTTAAAAAAGAATTTAAAGATTATCTCAAATAATATTATCGAGTTTAAGAAAATTATCTATACCAATTCCAAATTATTCTTCAAAAAGCACCATCTTGAAAACTTTTGAACCAATTGTTTAATAGTTTTGAAGTATTATAATTCAGATATTTAAACTTCTTGGTGCATGTCTTTTTTTTATATTTCTTTAAAAATACGATTAAAACGACTTGCAAGTATGCTATATGTCTATTTGGCAATGAGTTCCGTTTGTATAAATTTGTTAGGAGCGAAATAAGCTTTTGCTACATATACTCGCCAAAATTTTAACGAAATAACTAACAAAATTTAATCAAATGAAAACGTTTAAGATTATTGTCTTGGCAAAGCAAGTTCCAGACACTCGAAACGTTGGAAAGGATGCAATGAAAGCCGATGGTACAGTAAACCGTTCGGCTTTGCCTGCTATTTTCAACCCCGAGGATTTAAATGCATTGGAGCAAGCTTTACAAATCAAAGATCAATATCCTGGATCAACTGTTACTGTTTTAACGATGGGCCCAGGACGGGCTGCTGATATAATCCGCGAAGGATTGTTTCGTGGTGCCGATGATGGAATTCTTTTAACCGATCGCGCCTTTGCTGGTTCCGATACTTTGGCAACCTCGTATGCAATTTCTCGTGCTATTGCCAAATACGGCGAAGTTGATTTGATAGTTGCTGGACGTCAGGCAATTGATGGCGATACAGCTCAAGTAGGACCACAGGTAGCCGAAAAATTGAATATGCCACAAATTACTTATGTTGAGTCGGTAACTGAGGTTAAAGACGATTCAATTACCTTAAAGCGCCGTTTAGATAATGGTGTGGAATTGGTGAAATCAGCAATGCCAGCGGTTATAACGATTACAAGTTCCGCCAAGCCATGCCGTGCTCGTAATGCCCGCCTATTGATGAAATATAAGCATGCGAAAACGGTTACTGAATTGCAAAATGCTAACGAAGATTATGTAACTCTTTACAATGATCGACCTTATTTAAATATTAAAGAATGGACCGTAAATGAAGTTGAATGCGAAGCCGTACAGCTTGGTTTAACTGGTTCGCCTACCAAGGTGAAGAAAATCGAGAATGTGGTTCTTCAGGCGAAGGAAGCCAAGAAATTAGAACCAAACGATGCCGATATGAACCTTCTCATGAAGGAATTAATTGAAAGTCATGCCATCGGCTAATTATTCATCATTTCTTTAATTTAAAATCGATTAAAAATGAACAACATATTTGTTTATTGTGAAATAGAAGAAGGGATCATTGCAGATGTAAGTCTCGAGCTTCTAACAAAAGGTCGTTCGCTTGCCAATGAACTAAACTGCAAATTAGAAGCAGTAGTTATTGGCGCCGATCTTAAAAATATTGAAAGTCAAATATACCCATATGGTGCCGATGTGGTGCATGTTGCCGACGATGCTCGTTTGTATCCGTACACAACATTACCGCATACTACCATTATAAAAAGTCTTTTTGAAAAAGAGAAACCTCAAATTGCATTAATGGGAGCCACTCCAATTGGGCGCGATTTGGGACCTCGTGTTTCTTCTGCTTTGTATAGCGGATTAACAGCCGATTGTACCAGTTTGGTAATTGGAAATCATGAAGACAAGAAAGCCAAAAAGAATTACGAGAATTTATTGTATCAAATTCGCCCTGCTTTTGGTGGAAACATTATTGCAACCATCATTAATCCCGAATGTCGGCCACAAATGGCAACTGTTCGCGAGGGGGTAATGAAGAAGGAGATTGTTTCGGAGGATTACAAAGGAAAATTGAAGAAAATTGATGTTGCTTCAATTGTTTCCGACGATGATTTTGTTGTTTCAGTTATTGAGCGTCATATCGAAAAACGCAAAGTAAACTTGAATGCAGCTCCTGTAATTGTTGCGGGAGGTTATGGTGTTGGCAGCAAAGATAACTTCAAACTATTAAATGAATTGGCTGAAGTGCTTGGTGGCGAAGTTGCAGCTTCAAGAGCAGCAGTTGATGCCGGATATGCAGAACACGAACGTCAAGTTGGCCAAACAGGAGTAACGGTTCGACCAAAGCTTTATATCGCATGTGGTATTTCTGGTCAAATTCAACACCGAGCCGGAATGGAAGATTCAGCCCAGATTATTGCAATTAACAACGATCCGGGAGCTCCTATCAACGCAATCGCCGATTATGTGATTACGGGTGATGTAATGGATGTAATTCCTAAAATGATTAAGTATTACAAAGCGAATACAAAGTAATTCGGACGGATATAAACTGAAAATTATGGCTAATTATTATAACGACAATAAATCATTGAAATTCCATCTTCAGCATCCGTTGATGGAGAAAATTGTTGCCTTAAAAGAGGACAATTACGAACAGAAAGAGGAGTTTGATTATGCTCCACTTGATTTCGAGGATGCAATGGATAGTTACAATCAAGTGCTCGAAGTGGTAGGTGAAATTTGTGCAGATACTATTGCTCCCAACGCCGAAAGTATCGATGCAGAAGGACCGGAAGTGATCGATGGTCATGTGAAATATGCGCGTGGAACCAAAGAGAATATCGATGCTTTAGTTCAAGCTGGATTAATGGGAATTACCTTGCCCCGTAAGTATGGCGGATTGAATTTCTCAATTGTACCTTACATTATGGCTGCCGATGTTGTATCTCGCGCCGATGCTGGTTTTGTAAATATTTGGGGCTTGCAAGATTGCGCCGAAACCATTCATGAATTTGCCGATGAGGAGCAAAAAGATAAATACTTAACTCGTGTTTGTAACGGTGACACAATGGCAATGGATTTAACAGAGCCCGATGCTGGTTCCGACTTGCAGGCTGTTGAATTAAAAGCACATTACGACGAGAATAAAGGAAAATGGATTTTAAATGGGGTGAAGCGCTTCATTACTAATGGTGATGGTGATATTTCGCTTGTTTTAGCACGTTCGGAGGAAGGCACTCACGATGGCCGAGGTTTATCAATGTATATTTTTGATAAAGCAAGTGGCGGTGTAACTGTTCGTCGTATTGAGCACAAAATGGGAATTATCGGTTCGCCGACTTGTGAATTGGTTTTTAAAGACGCCGAAGCAGAATTAGTTGGTAGTCGTAAAATGGGACTGATTAAGTATGTTATGGCATTGATGAATGGAGCTCGCTTAGGAATTGCTGCTCAATCGGTAGGAGTTTCTGAAGCTGCATATCAAGAAGCCTTAGCTTATGCCAAAGAACGTGAGCAGTTCGGTAAACCAATTATTCAATTTCCTGCAGTATACGAAATGATTACTGTAATGAAAGCAAAGTTAGATGCATCGCGTTCGTTGTTATACGAAACGGCACGTTTTGTAGACATGTACAAAGCTTATTACCACATCTCGCAACATCGTTCTTTAGAAAAAGAGGAACGAATGGAGATGAAGAAATATCAACGTTTAGCCGATGTTTATACACCATTGGTTAAAGGTTTAAGCTCTGAGTATTGTAATCAAAATGCTTACGATGCAGTACAGGTTCATGGTGGATCTGGATTTATGAAAGATTATCCTGTGGAACGAATTTATCGCGATGCTCGTATTACTTCAATTTATGAAGGTACTACACAACTACAGGTTGTAGCTGCTATCCGAGGAGTAAACACTGGTGCTTATTTGAACCAAATCAGAGCATACGAAAAAGAAACCATCAAACCAGAGCTTGAGAAGTATCGTAGAATTTTAATCGGTTTAACCGAAGAATATGCCGAAGCGACTGAAAAAGTCATAGCTGTAAAGGATAATGAATATCTCGATTTTCATGCTCGTCGTTTAGTTGAAATGGCAGGAACTATAATAATGAGTTATCTATTAATTCTTGATGCCCATAGAGAGCCCGATTTCTTAAAATCGGCAAAAGCATACAATAAAATAGCTCGACAATTAGTGCACGGACATGGGGAATTCATTAGAGGTTCCTCCGTTAGTGATCCAGGATCTTATAAATTTGAATTATAAAAAAGTGAAAGCCTCGAAATATCGAGGCTTTTCTTTTAAACCAAATTGTTGTTTTAGTATAAAAAGAAATAAAAATTTTAAATATATTTATAGTCTATATTTTGAAAAACTACTACACCTCATTTTATGAATAAGAAACTCCTAACTTTCGTTTTTATCTGTTTTATGTATTTGCAAAGTTTTGCGCAATATGATTTTTCAGATATTATTACAAACAATCTAAACAAGTACCTAATCAATAATCTTCAAGAGAAAGTTTTTGTTGAAACCAATCTGGAACAATTTACAATGGGAGATACCATTTGGTTTAAAGCTACCATTACCGATGCAATAAAGCATCTTCCGGCTGTTGATGAAAAATTGTTCTATATCGACTTGGTTTCACCAGAGAATAAAGTTGTTTACCACCAAGTGTACAATATTTTTGCTGGTTTTTCAGGAGGATATCTTCCTATAAAAAATGATTTTTCATACGGCTCGTATAAGCTTATTGCTTATACCAATTTCATGAAAAACTTTCCTAAAGAGTATTTTTTCCAAAAGAATATCGAAATCGTTAAAACTAGAGATGATGTTTTTGATTGGGAATTTACAACGAAAGTGAACGAAACAGAAGCGGGGGATTCTGTTCAAATTACTTTTCATGTTCAATCTGCTCAAAACAGCACAATTAATTCCGATGCAAATTTAAAATTTCAGTTAGGTCAAGGAACAGTGTGGGGAGCCGAGACTCGAATTGTAAACAATATAGCACAGTTTAAAAGTTTTATTCCAGACAGTTTAAAAACAGCGGAGGCCATCATGACAATTAATGCTCCATTTCTGAATGGTCAAATGGAGAAAATTAAAATCGAATTGTCGGCCATGAAGCCCGAAATTGAATTTTCTCCAGAAGGAGGGAATATTATTCCCAATATGAATAATAAAATTGCTGTTAAAGCAAGCTCAGATAATGGTACTGCAATAGATCTTTCGGGTAAGATTTACAACCAAAATGATGAATATGTTTGTGCTTTCGATACTAAATTGAATGGGATGGGAAAGTTCAATTTATTTCCGGGCGATTCTGCAAAATACTATGCCGAGATTCAATATAAAAATGAATCTTTTAAGTACGATTTGCCTGAAGTAAAACCCAATGGTTATAGTATTAAATTTATCGAAGAAAAAAGTGATACTTTGGTTTTTGTGATCGCAAAAGCACGCGAAAGAAAAGAGTTTTTATCTGTAATGGGGCATACGCGCGGGATAAGTAGATATTATGTTAGTGGCAATATTTCTAACCGTGAAACATATTTATATGTTCCCAAAAATAAATTCCATACGGGTGTTACGGTATTTACCTTGTTTGTTAAAAACTATCCTGTAGCAGAGCGAATGATCTATGTTGATAGAAACGATCAGTTGAATATTGATATTATCACCGATAAATTTGATTATAGCCCTCGCGAAAGGGTGGATGTAAAGATTCAAGTTCGTGATCAGGATGGAGATCCGGTTCAAGGGAGTTTCTGCTTAAATGCTTACGATAAAAGTTATATTGGTAAAAATCAGTTAGAGTCAAATATACAGAACTACCTTTTATTAACTTCCGATTTGTCAGGGAAAATTGACAATTTAGAAGCAAACATTTTAAATAATAGCCATCGTCGTGATGAATACATCGATTTATTGATGATGAATAATAGCTGGAAGCGATTCGAATGGGATGATATTTATTCCTATTCGGAACAAGAAAAGCAATACAAAAAGGAAACAACATTAAAATTAAAAGGTAGTCTAAAAAAGGCTATAAACGGTAAAGCTGTTCCTAAAAACATCGAAGTAACCATTATGCTGTTTCAAGGTTTACCTATCCATTCAGATAATACCTATACCGATGAAAATGGTAATTTTGAATTTGAGTTGCCCGAATTTTCAGACTCTGTAAAGTTAGTAATACAAACAAAAAGTCGTTTAAACCGCAAGAAAGATTATATAATAGATATTTCCACTAGTTTGGAAAAAAAGAATCTTTCGCATCTTACTTTCGATAAGATTGCAAGTTTACCTTTGGCTCCAATTGTTGATGTTCAAAATGATTTTGTTGAGGTTGATGAAGAGCTTGTAAAAACTACTATCAACAAGAAACAACGAATCGATAATTATTACTTTCCAGGAACGGATACTTTTATGATTGAAGAAGTCGAAGTTAATTCGAACTTTCTTTCTCGTCGCGATTCGATGATCCATCAAGCCGGAGAACCCGATGTTGTGATTGAGTCGGCTCAGTTAAAAAAACTAACCGAGGAAATTAGTTGGTATAGTAATATTTGGGACTTGTTAGCAGATCAAATTCCTGGTTTGTTAATCATCGAAAAGCCATATGATTCTTCTATTGTTGATAATTATAGTTTAGTGATTTATGATAGTCAAGCCGGTGGTTTAGATGCTATTTATTTTAGAGTTACTGACAATCCATCCGGACGATTAAATATAATTGTCGATGATCAAGCGCTTGGTGGAAGTAGTAACTATTTATATGATTTCCTGAGTTATATGGATCCGTCCAATATCGAGTCGGTAAATTTTATTGCAAAACCTAAAAATTACGAGGCAGCAATGGATGACAATGGCTTAACCGATAACTCTTTGTCGACTACTTTTAATGATGAAACAATCGAACATACCTTGGATAATTCAAGTGGTGAAGAAGTTCTGAAAGAAATGTTTGAAGACATGGGGCGTTTTGAACGGCTTTTAGCACCACCTTCTTATTTATTTATTACCACCAAGGCAAAACAAGGTATATTCTTCAAAGAGAATAAGGGGTTAAAGGATTTATATTTGAGTGGTTTTTCTTCTTTTAAAGAATTTAAATCACCAAATTATGATGAAAAAAGTAGCATTTATGCGAAAAGTAAAGCCGATCGCCGTAAAACGCTTTTCTGGGAACCCAATGTCTTAACCGACAGTGTTGGTAAAGCTGAGTTTTCATTTTATACTTCTGATTCAAAGAATCCAATTGATATAACCGTACAAGGAATAAATCTGAAGGGGCAAACCGGGTATGAAAAATTATCGTTGAATGAGTTTAATCAAATTAAGCTGCTTGCTGAAAAATCAAAAATTGAGGAAACTAATTACTTTGATTATGAAGCGTTAAATGTAGTCGCGGGTAAAATTATTGATAAGGAAAATCAGAAGCCAATTAGTGCAGTTGATATTTATCAGTCCGAACCATATTACCATCAACGAACCAATAACGATGGAGAATTTTGGCTCGAATTACAAAGTTTAGATAAAAAGGCAGAGCTTCAGGTAGTTGCAATGGGGTTTAAAGCTCAAACAATTAAACTGTCTCATTTTAAAAAGAATAGAGAACTAATTATAGAGTTAGAACCTGTAGAAATAGATGAGGTAAATACCTCTGAAAGTACAAAAAGTATCATCCGAAGAGCATTGCGAGAATCGATGACTTATTATGGAAATAAGAAAGTTTATTCTGGTTATTTCAGAGAAACGGTAGGGGTGAATGACGATTATTATTCCATTAGCGAATCGAACTTTACCTATACAAATAATGGAAAAGGCTTTCGACCAACATCTACACTTTTTGAAACTGAAAAGGTGAAAAAGATGCTGGATAAAAACGGACATCGTATATTATTGTTGAAACCAAATCATCGAAGCTCATTTTATCCATTAAAAGCAGACGCATTAACCTTTGCTCCAACATTCCTAGATATATCTTATTTTGATAGTTATGAGTACGAGTTGGTTGGAACAACTGAATATGATAATAGGACGTGTTTCTACATTAGCTTTACTCCAAAAGATAATTTAATTCAACCTTTAGATGAAGGAACAATATTGATAGATCAGGAGACCTATGCAATTCGAAATGTACGTTGGCAGTATGCTCCAAAAACTAAAAATTATCTAAGTTACACACGTTACTTGCAATCAAATCCATTAGATTATAAACTAAATATTCTTTATTCAACTTTCGAAGCAAGTTATGCTTTCATCGATGGGAAGTTAGTTTTAATGTCGGCAAAGGAAGCTTTAGATGTTTTAGTGAACGGGAAAGATAAGCTTCAATTCGATAAAATTTTGTCGCTAAATACTGAGAGAAATAAATCGGCAGAACACATTGAAAACAGTAAATTGGAAGATTTAATTCAAGAATTGAAAACAAAACAATATATTGTAAAAGATGCCGAATATCAAATCGAACCATGGATTAGATACGGCATTGTTAAACCTGAAGGTTATTTAATCAGAGACTCTAAATTTATGCACGATATAACCCAATACCGATAATATTATTACAAAAGTAAGGAGGTTTCAAAATGAATTGAAACCTCCTTTCATTTTCTAATGCTTTTAAATTTTGCTATTGTTATTAATTAATTGCTTTTAAATCTTTAGCAGCATCTTTATCAATTAACCAAGTTAAATTGTTACTGCTAGGTTGTATATGAGTTGCAGGATATTGAGTTTGCTTTAAATCAATTATCTCGTGGATAATTTCGCTCTTTTTACTTCCGGTTGATAAGAATACCACTTCTTCCGCATTATTAATTACTTTACCAGTAAAGGTGATGCGTTTTTGCCCTGAACTTGGATGCTCCGCAACGGCACAATAAGGTTCTACATTTAGTAATTCAATTTGGTGTGGGAAAATTGAGGCTGTATGCCCATCTTCTCCTAAACCTAACAACACATAATGAAATTTAGGTAATTCGTTTGTTTTAGAAATATGCTTTTCAATCTCAGCCGAATAGCGTTTGGCTTCCGCTTCCGGGGTGTTTTCTCCAAAAACTCGATGGATATTCATGTCTTTAATCCCAATAGGGTTTAACCATAACTGATAAGCCCACTTGTAATTACTATCGTCATTGTTTGGAGGAACACAACGATCGTCTCCCCACCAAAAGTGAAAGTTTGTTTTGGCTAATTGTTTTCCATATTTCTCTGTTAAATAGTTGAAAACAATTTTAGGGGTATTCCCTCCAGATAAGGCAATATGTATTGGTTCGTTTTTATATTTTTTGCTAAGGTCGATTAGTGAAGACGCAATTTCTTCAGCAATTTGATCAACATTTTCAAGTACTTTAATTTCCATATTATTGATGAATTTTTATCCTTTTAAATTACAATTCACAGTATTCGCCATCGTTTGAGAGATTTTTACAAGGGTAGCGCCATCCGCTGGCTTTGTTGTTAATAAGTTCTTCCGAAGCAAGTGGTCCCCAAGTACCAGCTGGGTATCCATGTAATGGGAAATTTGGATTCTTATCCCATTCGTCCATAATTGGTTTAACAATCTCCCAAGCTTTTTCAACATTATCACCTCGAGAATATAAAGTTGCATCACCTTGAATACAATCGAGTAATAATCGCTCGTATGCCGTTGGAACATAGGAATTTGTTAAGTCGGAGTAGTGGAAGTCTAAATTGACCGTTTGAACATTAAATCCTGCTCCTGGAACTTTTAATCCCGTTTTCATTAAAATCCCCTCATCGGGCTGAATGCGAATAATCAATTGATTTATTTGCTCCTGGTGCGAAGCCTGATTTGCAAATAAATGATGCGGCGTTGGTTTAAAAGTAATGACGATTTCGGTTGCTCGAGTTGGTAATTTTTTCCCGGTTCGAATATAGAACGGAACACCTGCCCAGCGCCAATTGTCGATATTTAATTTTAAGGATACAAATGTTTCGGTTCGGCTGTTTGTGTCAACTCCTTCTTCATCTCGGTATCCTTTTACTTCTTCCCCTCGAATGTTTGAAGAGGTATATTGTCCTCGAACCAAATTTTCGGTCAGATTTTCTCTTTTTAATGGCCTTATCGATTGAAATACTTTTAATAATTCATTACGGATTGCATCGGCTTCAATGACCGTAGGAGGTTCCATGGCTACCAATCCAACCAATTGCATTAAGTGGTTTTGTAGCATATCGCGCAAAGCGCCTGAATTATCGTAGTATCCACCACGTTTTTCAACGCCTAATTTTTCGGCAGAAGTAATCTGCACATGATCGATGTAATTATGATTCCAAAGGGGTTCCCAAATGCTGTTTGAAAATCGAAGTACCAATAAATTTTGTACCGTTTCTTTTCCTAAATAGTGGTCGATTCGGTAGAGCTGGCTTTCGTTAAAATATTCTAACAAATCTTTATTCAAGCCTTTGGCGCTTTCTAAATCTGTTCCAAAAGGCTTTTCTACGATTAATCGCTTAAAACCATCGCTTTGATCGTTTAAACCTACTGTGGCCAGATGCTTTGGAATAACAGGGTACAAATTAGGTGGTGTCGACAAGTAGAAAACAATGTTGCCACCTGCTCCTAAGTTTTGTTGTATGTTGTTAATTCGATCTTTTAGTTTAAAATAATCTTGCTCCTCCGATGTTTGGATTGCCTCGTAATATAAATGACTTAAAAAATCTTCGCTTGAGTCATTCTCGGGCAAAAATTCTTTCATCCGTTCTTTGAAATCGTCATCAGACATTTGCGTACGAGAAACTCCCAAAATCGCAAATGGATGTCCCAACATATCTTGTTGATGCAAGTTAAATAGTGCAGGAATCAATTTTCTTTTTGTAAGGTCGCCTGAAGCTCCAAAAATGACAACTATATGTGGATCTGTTTTTTTCATATCTCAATTTTTACATTCTAATGCTTGATCTTTGTCAAAACGATAAGATTCGATTTTTTCAATGTACTTTACCAATTGGTTTAATCAAATACCGTAAATGTAATCACGTTTTTAGCAACATCAATCACATTTAGTTGGTAATGTTCATTGAACTCTTCTTTGATCATTTTGCAATCAATATTCATTTTATCCTGTTCAATTTTGATTTTCTCTATTTGAATGTTCTTTTTAAAATCAATATTGTTTAAACCTGCAGCCTTAAAAACTACCTCTTTTGAACACCAAAAAGGAACTAAAAGTTCTATTTTTTTGTATTTCTTAATGAGTTCAAACTCTTTTTCAGAAATAAATTTTCTTGCAACTTCACCAATGTGTCGATCCGATTTTTCAATATCGAGTCCAATGTTTGGATGGTTGCTGAGGTATATCCCAACCATATTTTGAGAATGACTAATGGAAATTGCCAGTTGATTGTTTAAAAATGGTTTGCCATTCTGGGTATACGAAATCCTCAATGATGGATCAAATTGATGCAAAAGTAATCGGGTAATCAACCATTCAGATTTTCGTCTTTTATTGGTCAGTTTTTTGTACAGTTCTGAGTCGAAGTAAACCGATTGGGCCAGTTTTTCAATGGTTGGCAAATCTTCTGTTATTTCCCATAAAAAGAGATGCGATGATTTGTTTGATTGCTTGTAAACTATTGGCATTGTTCTTCCCAGTGTAGTGTTTCAATCAAATTTATTAAATCTTTTTCAAGAAATTTAATTACTGGTTGAAGAGAATCATAATTCGGAATTTCCTTAATGTAAAACGAACCTCTTAAGAAGTTACAAGTGCTATCGGTTAAATGAAATTGGAAAGGAGAGGCCGCATTTCCTTCAATTCTGTAAATGGTTCCGTAGACATTATTTGCTGGGTTTAAATAAACTTGTTCCGAAATGCTATTGGCTTTTATCGAGTGTTTGTAAGCTAGTTCATAGGAGTCTTCGGTTAGCTTTTGCAAATTGTTATTTATCTTTTTATAAGAGATATGAAAGGTTGATCTGTTTTGAGGAAATAGGATGTTGATATTCGACTGATCTTCTTGAATTGTGTGATCAATTTTGCATATTGAATAAGTTGGAACTTCAAATGAATAAGGCATTTGAAGCGGTAATGTTTGATAATTTTTTTCAGGAAAATCGATTCTGTAAAATCCTCGAGGTTTAGGCGTGTGAGTTTCGTTACAGCCCCACAAAACAATGATCGAGAATATTATTAATATATATTTTAACATGTAGTAAAAAACGCTTGAAACAAGCTATTGTTGTTGATTGAAGATAACTTTAATCTTTTTGATTCGTCGATTATCAATTGCTTCCACAATAAAATCGATATTTATCAGGGTTAAATGTTCATTTAGTTTCGGAAAATCTCCTTTGTTTTCTAAGATTAATCCAGCCAAAGTATCGGCATCGCCTTTTACTTCTTCGAAATAATGATCATCGAGATTACAAATACGGTAGAAATCGTTTAGTTGAGTTTTTCCATCGAAAATAAAAGTATTTTCATTCAGCTTAGCGTATAAGCGATCATCATCGTCGAATTCGTCAACGATATCGCCCACAATTTCTTCCAAAATATCTTCTAATGTAACAATGCCAGAAGAACCTCCATATTCATCAACCACAATGGCCATGTGTACTTTTTCCTTTTGAAACTCTTTCAAGAGGTCGTCAATTTTTTTATTCTCAGGTACAAAATAAGAGGAACGTATAATTGTTTGCCATTGAAAATCAGTGGTACTAATATTGGGTAATAAATCTTTAATGTATAAAATGCCAACTACATTATCGAAATTATCTTCGTAAACCGGAATGCGAGAATAGCCCGTTTGGTTGATAATATTAATGACCTTCTGGAGCGTATAATTTTTTTCAATACCGGTTACATCCGTTCTGGGAGTCATAATTTCGTCTACTTCGGTAGTCCCAAACTTAACAATCCCTTCTAAAATTCCTTTCTCTTCTGAAATTTCTTCTTCGTTAGTAAGTTCTAAAGCTTGAGAAATTTCATCGATCGAGATGTTTCTATTTTTAACCGCCAAACGCTTGTTTACAGCATCGGTAGATTTAATTAATATCGCAATTAATGGTTTGAAAATTTTAGCACAAATTTGTAGCGGGCGTGCCATAAAACCTGCAAACCACATCGAATAATTACTTGCATATATTTTGGGTAGAATTTCACCAAAAAGCAGTAGAATAAATGTGATTAGAATAATTTCAATTAAAAATCCTAGTATTGGGGCTTGCGAAAAATCAATAAGCGAATGGAAAATAAAAGTTGATAAAATTACAATCGCAATATTCACAAAGTTATTTGCAACCAGAATTGTTGCCAATAATTTATCGGGAATACTTGAAAGTTCTAAAATGTTTTTGTGAGATTTTTTTGAAGATGATCTTAGCAATTCGTTATCGTTGGGCGATAAGGAGAAGAAGGCAACTTCGGAACCCGAAACTGAGCCAGAAAAAATTAAAAGGATGATCAAAATAATGATCCCTATAATTACTTCAACTGAAATAGGATTAAAAACAATCTGAATAGCTGCCATATTTATAAGGATCATTATTCGATTTAATTAAAAGGGAAGATCGTCTTCTGCCGAATCGTCTCCACTCATGCTATTATTATTCGTACTCGGAGAACTTTGATTGCTTACCTGATTTTCCTGATAGGAATTTGTACCATCAGAAGTATTTTCATCCTTTCTACCTAACATTTGAATTTGATCGGCAAAAATTTCGGTAATATATTTTTTTGCACCATCCTGCTCGTATGAGCGGGTTCTAATTCTACCTTCGATATACAATTGACGGCCTTTTTGGATATATTTCTCGGCAATTTCAGCCAGACCTCTCCAGGCAACAATATTGTGCCATTCGGTATTGGTCACTTTTTCGCCTGCTTTCGAAGTATACGATTCACTTGTTGCTAACGGAAAATTTGCTACTGATGTTCCACTGTCTAGATGACGTACTTCAGGATCTTTACCTACATTTCCTACTAAAATAACTTTGTTAATTGACATAGTTTGAGGTTTTTAAATAATTAAACATGGTTTTAAAATACTTTTATCTACAATGTACATTAATAAATAATTATTGTCAAGTTTAAAAGTCAATTAAGTATTAAAATACCAATTATTATGAATAAAATTCTCAATAACTTTTGAAACAGGTAGGTCAAAAATATCCATTTTATCTATTTTATTGAAATGAATGTCCATTTTATTCTCAATTGGCAATGAAATTTCAATAAATGTTATTTGTAATGTTTGATGAGTAAGCTGATGCTTAATCGTTTTACTTATTGAACCTATTTCGATTTGATCATCATTAAATAGCTCATTCCACGCTTCTGAATTTATTAATGCTTTCAATGTTTTTGCCTCGCTAAATTCAAGCAATGGGAATTCATAAAGATTTTTCCAAACATCATTTTTTTTCCTTTTCGAAATATAGGTATGATTTTTTGTTTGTGGTACAATGTAATAAAGATAGCGTGTTTTTTTCTTGATTTTCTTCGACTTTATCGGTCGTTCGCTTATTGTTTTTAAATTGTAAGCCTCACATGATAGTCTGAATGTACAATCATTGCAATTCGGATTTACAGGAGTACATTGAATCGCTCCAAAATCCATAATAGCTTGGTTGTAAATATCGGGTTGTTCTTTATTAATATAATAATTTGCCAATTCTTTAAAGTGTTTTACCCCTTCGTTGGAATCAATGGGAGTGGCTATATTAAATATCCTTGAAAGTACACGATACACGTTGCCATCAATAACTGCAACAGGTTCTTTAAAGCAAAATGAAGCTATGGCAGCCGAGGTGTATTCACCAATTCCTTTGAGTTTCTTTAATTCTTTTGCTTCTTTCGGAAAATTTCCTCCAAGCGTTTCAACTATATATTTAGCTGTAAAGTGCATATTTCTTGCTCTGGAATAATAACCAAGGCCTTGCCATAATTTTAAAACCTCCTCTTCGCTTGCATCTGCCAAATCAAAAACACTTGGGTATTTTTCAGTAAATCGATGGTAGTAATTCAAACCTTGATTTACACGCGTTTGTTGCAAAATTACCTCCGATAACCACACTTTGTATGGCTCTGTTGTGGTTCGCCAAGGTAAATCACGCTTGTTTTTAGCATACCATTGGAGAAGTATGTTGTTGAAATACAGATAGTTCATTTGGTCTGTTTGTTTAAGCTAATTAAACGAAAAAAATATAAAATTGTTTACTTGTTTTATTCGGAAAAAAATTATCTTTGCCAACCGAATATCGAATAAATTGTTGATAATTAAACATATTAAGCGATGACAAAAGCAGATATTGTAAACGAGATTTCAAAAAACACAGGTATCGAAAAAATAACAGTTCAAAAAACTGTAGAGGCTTTTATGGAATCTGTAAAAGATTCATTAGTGGATGGTAATAATGTATACCTAAGAGGTTTTGGTAGCTTTATCGTAAAAAAACGAGCAGAAAAAACAGCTCGTAATATTTCAAAGAATACTACTATTATTATTCCAGAGCACAACATTCCAGCTTTCAAGCCTGCGAAAACATTTGTAAATCACGTTAAAGATCAAGTAAAATAAATTATTATGCCTAGCGGAAAAAAAAGAAAGAGACATAAGATGGCTACGCACAAGCGTAAAAAACGACTTAGAAAAAATCGTCACAAAAAGAAATAATTTTTTTTAAGCAAGCCAGCTTATAAACAACATTCCGATTAAACCTAAGTTGTCTTTACAGCTTAGGTTTAATCCTTTTATAGAAACAAATTTTTATAATATAATTATTGTTTCTCCCTTAATTCAGATGTATGAATAATGAATTATTTATTGACGTTAGTCCATCTGAGATAGTGATAGCACTAGTCGAAGACAAACGTTTAGTAGAGTTGACCAGGGAGAAAAGTGGTAATAAGTTTGCAGTCGGTGATATTTACCTCGGAAAAGTAAAGAAAATCATGCCGGGACTTAATGCCACTTTCGTAGACGTTGGCTACGAAAAAGATGCATTTTTGCAGTACTTAGACATGGGGCCACAGTTTGCCACTTTAAATAAGTTTGTAAATAATGTGTTAGCGCGTAAAACACGTGGAACAACCACTTCGAAATTGGCTCTTGAGCCAGATATCGATAAAAATGGTAAAATCACGAAGTTATTACATTCGGGACAAAATGTGATGGTTCAAATAGCAAAAGAACCAATATCAACAAAAGGTCCACGTTTAACTTCAGAAGTATCATTAGCCGGACGTTTCATGGTACTTGTACCTTTTGGCAATAGAGTTTCTGTTTCGCAGAAAATTAAATCAGCCGAAGAGCGCAACCGTTTGAAAAAGCTTATTCAAAGTATCAAGCCAAAGAACTATGGCGTTATTATACGTACCGCCGCTGAATCAAAAATGGTGGCCGATTTGGATCAGGAGTTAAAACGACTGGTAACAAAATGGGAAACAATTGTTCCTAAATTACGAAAAGTGAAAGCACCCGGAATGGTGTTGAGCGAAGAAAGCAGAATAACTGCACTTATTCGTGATATTTACAATCCCGACTTTACCGGTATCACCGTAAACGATTATGGTGTTTATGAAGAAATTTCAGACTACATGGGTAGTTTCGCTCCTGAGAAAAGGAAAACCGTTAAGTTCTTTGATAAAAAGGCACCAATTTTCGACCACGTAGGGGTCGATAAACAAATTAAGGCCTTATTTGGTAATACCGTAACGTTCAAAAGTGGGGCTTACCTCATCGTAGAACATACGGAAGCTTTCCATGTAATTGATGTTAATAGTGGTAACCGAGCCAAAGCCGCTAATGATCAAGAAACCAATGCTCTTGAGGTCAACTTGGCTGCTTGCGACGAAGTCGCTCGTCAGTTACGTTTGAGAGACATGGGCGGGATCATTGTGATCGACTTTATCGATATGCACAGTGCCGAAAACCGCCAGCAAGTTTTTAATAAAATGAAATCTGTTATGTCTGCCGACAGAACCAAGCATCACATTTTACCATTGAGTAAATTTTGTTTGATGCAAATTACAAGGCAGAGAGTTCGTCCCGAAGAACATATCGACACTGCCGAGGTGTGTCCAGCTTGTAAAGGGACAGGTAAGGTAACTCCAACTATATTGTTTACAGATGAGATTGCCAGTAGGATCGATTATATCTTTTCAGACTTAAGCCACAAAGAATTGTTGATTAATGTTCATCCTTATGTGGAATCCTACTTGAAAAAAGGCATTTTATCTTTGCTAAGAAAATTGCGTTGGAAGTACATGAAAAAAATTAAAGTTGTTGGAGTAGAAAACATGAATTTGTTAGAGGCTCGATACTTCGACAAGAATCAAGAAGAGATAATCTTCTAAAAAATGTTAAAACCCTGCTTCGGCAGGGTTTTTTGTGATATATATCACGTTGCACATCAACAAGCTTAAATTATTTTTGTTTCTTAGACATACGTTTAGAAACAAAAGTGAAAATGAAAAAGATACTTTCAGTCTTAATTTTAGTAATTGCCTCGATTTCTTTGTCGTTCGGACAAATTGTAAATCCTGTTTCGTGGACTTTTGAAAAAGTCGAAAAATCAAATAATATTTATGAGTTGCAGTTTCATGCAAGCATTCAAGAAGGCTGGCATTTGTATTCACATAAATTGGCCGATGGAGGTCCAATTGCAACCAGTATAAATTTGGAATCTGCTGATGGCTTTGAGTTGGTGGGTGAATTGAAAACGACTACTGATCCAATTCAGGTTTTCGATAGAACCTTTAATATGGATCTGGAATATTTCGGAAAAGAAGCAACTTTCGTTCAACAAGTGAGAATTACCTCACCTGATGTAAAAATAGAAGGGTACGTTGAGTACATGAGTTGCAACGACGAAACTTGTACTCCGCCAACAACCGAAGAATTTAGCTTTAAATTCAGTGAGGACAATGGTGCCACAATCAATGATGCATCGACAAAAGAACCGGATGAAGATCGTAATTATTGGAGTATTTTCTTTATAGCATTTTTAGGAGGCTTTGCAGCACTCTTAACTCCTTGTGTCTTTCCAATGATTCCAATGACGGTGAGTTTTTTCACCAAGCAAAGTAAAACAAAGGCTGCCGGAATTCGAAATGCTATCATTTATGGATTAAGCATTATAATCATCTATGTAATTTTAGGAACTGTTGTTACTGCTATTTTTGGAGCTGACTCATTAAATAGTTTATCTACTAATCCTTGGTTTAATATATTCTTTGCATTGTTGCTTTTTGTTTTTGCTTTCTCATTTATGGGAGCATTCGAAATTGTGTTGCCAAGTAAATGGGTAAATGCAGTTGACCAAAAGGCAGATAAAGGTGGAATTATTGGAATTTTCTTTATGGCTTTTGCTTTGGCAATGGTTTCATTTTCATGCACAGGCCCCATTGTTGGTAGTTTAATTGTTGAAGCAGCCCGAAGTGGAGGAATGGCACCTGTAATTGGAATGGCTGGATTTTCATTAGCATTGGCCTTGCCCTTTGCATTGTTTGCTGCTTTTCCTGGTTGGTTAAACACATTACCAAAATCGGGTGGATGGTTAAACTCAGTAAAAGTGGTATTGGGTTTCCTTGAATTTGCCTTTGCATTCAAGTTTTTAAGTATTGCCGACATGGTGTTGGATTTGCATATTTTAGAACGCGAAACTTACATCGCGATTTGGATTGCAATATTCAGTGGATTGGCACTTTACTTATTTGGAAAAATTCGTTTACCACACGATTCAAAAATGGAAAGCATTCCGGTTTCTCGTTTTGTAATGGGAACAATGGTTTTGGCTTTTGTAATATATATGGTACCTGGAATGTGGGGAGCACCCGTTAAATTGATTAGTGGATTTCCACCACCGGTAAATTATGCAGAATCGCCAAATGGAGTAGGGAAGTCGTCGGTAGTACAAACTGTTGCCGGACAACAAACTAATCTCGATTTAGCTGAAGAAATTCATACCGGACCGCATGGAATACCAGTGTTTGAAGATTACGATATTGCTTTGGAGTATGCTAAGAAAGTTGATAAACCTTTGTTGGTTGATTTTACTGGAAAGGGATGTACCAATTGTCGTAAAATGGAAGACAATGTTTGGGTGCGCGATGAAGTGAAAAGAATGTTTATGGAAGATTTTGTGGTGGTTTCGTTGTTTGTTGATCTAAGAACAAAATTGCCTGAAGAAGAACAATATATCTCGGAAACAACCGGAAAAAGAGTACGTAATATTGGAAACAAATGGACCGATTTTCAGATTACTCGGTACCATCGGAATACACAACCCTATTACGTTATTCTTGATCATAACGAAAATGAAGTTGTTGATGGAAAAGGATATGAATCCGATGCAGACCAGTTTATTACATGGTTGAAAAAAGGTTTAGAAAACTACAATTAGATGATTACTAAAATTAAATAAAAAAGGGGGTTGATTATTCAACTCCCTTTATTTATTTATTTATTTATTTATTTATTTATTTATTTATTTATTTATTTATTTATTTATTTCAGCTTATTATAGTTTGTTCAGTTTTCCTGATTGAACTTTGTCTTTGTTGGACAATTTATAAAATTAAAATTCTCTATTTAGTAGGCTAATATCAATCATTTTATTGATAATGATTCATGCCTATTCTTGTTATTACTCTTCTTCTTGTTAATTTCTTGGAGAAAATATGAATACAAGGTAAATTCTAAATCTTAGATTTACCAGAATTATGATAAGCACTAAACAAAAACAACATTAATCTTTTTTATTATAGTTAGCGATTCATAAAAGAAGATAATTTCTGTAAATGGATTAATTACTATTTATTAATTTGCATGAAAATTTAATTGATGACAATTCTTATAAAAAATATAAGCCTGAATGGGCAACAAACCGATGTTTTAATTAAAGGAAATGTAATCGCTGAAATTAAAGCGAACATTTCATTGAGTGCCGATAAAACAATTGATGGAAAAGGGAAAGCTCTAGTTGCCGGTTTGTTTAATGGGCACAATCATGCTGCAATGACATTACTGCGTGGGTATGGCGACGACATGCCTTTAATGCCTTGGCTTGAAGAAGTAATTTGGCCCACCGAAAAATATTTAAACGAAAATGATGTTTATTGGGGCGCAAAATTAGCTTGTTTGGAAATGATAAAAAGTGGAACTACCACTTTCGTTGATATGTACCATTTTTTCCCGGGAACAGCTCGTGCTGTTGACGAAATGGGAATGCGTGGAATGATTACCCAGGCTGGTTTTGATTTTTTTAAACCTGAACTAGCCAATCGCTATAAACTAGAGGTAGAACGTCAGTTTGGTGAAATGAGTCAATATTCTAATCGAATTCGTTATGCAATTGGTGCACATGCAATTTATACGGTTTCCGGCGATACTTTTAAATGGCTTTCCGATTTTTCAAAGCAGAATAATGTACCAATTCATACTCATTTAAGTGAGACCATTGGCGAACGCGAAAACGCTATCAATGACTTTGGTGCAAGTCCGGTTCAATATCTTAATCAATTAGGAATATTAAACGATCAGGTGAGTTTAGCACATTGTGTTCATCTCGATGATACTGATATTCATATTTTGGCCGATAAAGGAGTTCAGGTTGTTCACAATCCGGCTTCGAATATGAAACTTGCTTCTGGAAATAAGTTTAGGTACGATGCCTTTAAGAAGGCTGGAGTTACTGTTGCTATTGGTACCGATGGACCTTCGTCAAGCAATAATTTAGATATGTTTACAGCCATGAAATTAGCTTCTTTCAATGGTAAAGCTGCATTTGGCGATCCTGAATTGTGGAATGCAGAGGAAACATTTAAATGTGCAACTGAGACTGTTGAATCTATTACCGGTTTTAAATCCGGAAAAGTTGAAAAAGGGTATTTGGCCGACTTGGTTTTGGTTGATCTGAATAGACCCGAAATGGTTCCCAATCATAATTTGATTTCAAATTTGGTATATTCTGCCAACGGAAGTGTGGTGGATACTGTTATTTGCGACGGGAAAATTTTAATGGAAAATCGAAAGGTGGAAGGCGAAGACGAAATCTTGAAAAATGCACATCGAATTGCTGAAAATTTAGTGAATCGAAAAAAGTAAACCATCCTATTAGACACGATCACTAAAATTTCGAACTCAGATGTTCGAACTTTCATCAAAAACCAATCAATTTCCTTCTTTTTGATGATTTGATCTGCTCAGTTTAGCATTTGTTATACATTTGCAGCTTTGAAAGAAAACAATTAACAAAACACTTAAAATTTGTAGCAAATGAAAGCATTTGTATTTCCAGGACAAGGGGCTCAATACCCGGGAATGGGTAAAGACCTTTACGAGAATTCTGAAATTGCACGTGAATTATTTGACAAAGCCAACGAAATTCTTGGTTTTGAAATCACCAAAATAATGTTTGAAGGAACTCCTGAAGAATTAAAGCAAACTAAAGTTACACAGCCTGCTATTTTTCTTCATTCAGTTTTATTGTCGAAAGTAATAGGTGAAGCATTTAAGCCAGAAATGGTTGCAGGACATTCATTAGGCGAATTTTCTGCCTTAGTTGCTGCAGGAGCATTATCATTTGAAGATGGTTTAAAATTGGTTTCTCAAAGAGCCATGGCAATGCAAAAAGCTTGCGAAGTTGAACCGTCAACAATGGCTGCCATTGTTGGATTGGAAGACGAAGTGGTTGAAACTGTTTGTAACGAAACCGAAGGTGTTGTTGTTGCTGCAAATTACAACTGTCCGGGGCAGTTGGTAATTTCTGGGTCGGTGGAAGCGGTGAATGCTGCTTGCGAAACTTTGAAAGAAAAAGGTGCTAAAAGAGCGCTTATACTTCCTGTTGGAGGTGCTTTCCACTCTCCATTAATGGAACCTGCACGTGAGGAATTGGCTACTGCAATTGCTGAAACTGCAATTAACGAACCTATTTGTCCTGTTTTCCAAAATGTTGATGCGAAGCCACAAACCGATCCAGCTGTAATCAAAGAAAACTTGATTGCGCAATTAACTGGTCCGGTTCGTTGGACACAAACTGTAAAAAATATGTTAGCCGAAGGTGCAACCTCATTTACAGAACTAGGTCCTGGTAAAGTATTACAAGGATTAGTAATGAAAGTTGATCGTACTGTTGAACGCAATGGATACGACAAACTTCCTGAATAGAACTTTTTCGAATGAAAATATATTAAGGCAATGGCATCGAGCTATTGCCTTTTTTGTTGCAATTTATTCTTAAATTAGGGTCTACTAAATTTATGCACGAATTAAACCTAATTAAATGAAAAAATTAAAAGAATCAACATTGCTTACTTTAGTGACTTTGTTCTTTGTTTCAACTGCTCTTGCACAGCAAATTAACGACGTAAACACTCCATTGCACTTATTACAGCCTGAATATCCAACAAATTACGGAAAACCTGAAAAGGAGGATATAATAAAAGTAATCGACCGTGTTTATAATTATTTGAATGAAAATACACCAGCTGTTTTAGTTGATGGGAAAGGAAAAGAAATTACAGATTTTTCAAAAGTTGATCAGCGTAGTAAACTCGAGCCCGGTACTTTCAGATTAACAAGTTATGAATGGGGTGTTACTTATGCTGGTATGCTCGAATTGGCAAAAAATACAGGAGATGAAAAGTATAAAGAATATACTGTTGAACGTTTGAATTTTCTTAGCGAAGTGTTAAGTGCCTATGAAACCTTTGAAAAAGAAAATAATCGAAGCCGACATAGCTTAAGTCGTTCATTACATCCACACGCTTTAGACGATTGTGGTGCAATCTGTGCCGCAATGATAAAAACAAGTAAGCTTCAAAATAGCAATGAACTAGATTGGATTATCCAGCGCTATGTCGATTATATTTCAGAAGGTCAATTTCGTTTAACCGATGGAACTTTGGCGCGCAATCGTCCGCAAGACAATACTATTTGGTTAGATGATATGTTTATGGGCGTTCCGGCACTTGCTCAAATGGGAAAATATACGGGCGACTGGAAATATTTTAACGATGCAGCCAATCAAATAAAACTGTTTTCTGAGAGAATGTTCAATTTTGAAAAAGGTTTATTCATGCACGGTTGGGTTCAGGAAATGGAAATTCATCCACAATTTCATTGGGGACGTGCCAATGGTTGGGCAATTATGGCAATTGTTGAAACTTTAGAAGTGTTGCCCGAAGATCATCCTCAAAGACCTTACATACTTAATATTTTAAAGAAACATGCTGAAGGATTAGCTCGATTGCAAGATGGAACCGGATTTTGGCATCAGCTAGTAGATCAAAAAAATACCTACCTCGAAACTTCGGCAACCGCAATTTATGCATACTCCATTGCTAAATCGATTAACAATGGCTGGTTAGATGCAAAAGCATATGGACCAATGGTTTGTTTGGCTTGGAATGCTGTGGCAACTAAGGTGAATGAGAAAGGCCAAGTAGAAGGTACTTGTGTTGGAACAGGAATGGGATTTGATCCTGCGTTTTACTACTATCGTCCGGTTAATGTATTTGCCGCACACGGTTATGGGCCTGTATTACTGGCTGGAGCTGAAATTATTGAGCTGATTGAGAAATACGATTTAAAGATTAATGATAGTTCATTGCAATTTTATTAATTAGTATTTAATAGTCACACTTAGTAAGCTAAATTATGCTTAAATCATCAATTGCCTATTTGTTTGTCAGTCTGTTTTTATTCGCAATTAGTTTCAATTCAATTGCTCAAATCGGAAGATCGTTTCCTTCAGAACGAAAAGAATTGTCTGATCCCGAAACGGGAGTGAAGCTTGTTTTTCTTACAACTGATAAATATCGAGATTCAAAAATATATCAAACTCATAATCAGTGGACTTCAGATTTAAATTGGTTGATTTTTAGATCGGATCGAGTGCGTGGAGAAGCATTTGCAGTAAACGAAATTGATGGTCGCATAATTCAGGTTACTGAGGGTGGTTACTCAGGCATGCTGTGTGTTTCGCGCAAAGAAATGAAATTGTTTTACATGCATCATCCAAACCGAAAAGAAAACTTTAGAGATTTAAGTGCCGAGATTCGAGTGGTTGATCTTGAGAAATTATTTGCCGATTGTGAAAAGGGGAAACTTAAGGACAGTAAAAAATATCAATCAACAATTGGTACCATCGGAGCAGATTTTGGAGCGCATGGCGACATGGCACTTGATGCATCCGAAAATTGGATCTGGTTTCGGACCGGAAAAGAAATTGCCTCAAAATATCTGCCCGATTCAATGAAAATAGAACCCAATTTTGGTCCCCGAAATATGGGGGCTGGACCAGGTGGAATTGCCGGAATGAATATTAAAACTGGCGAAGTAAAATATCTTACTTCTGTTCCTTTTCAAATTGGTCATTTACAAACCAACCCTTGGGTGGATGATCAGATTATTTTTAGCTGGGAAACAGGAGGAAAAGCTCCACAACGAACTTGGATAGTAAATACCGACGGAACAGGTTTACGTCCCTTGTATCCTGAGTCGAAATATGAATGGGTAACACACGAAGCAGTAATTTCTGAAGATGAAGTTGCATTTGCGATTATGGGGCATCGAGAAATCCCAAATGGAACGGTTGAAGTTGCAGAAGGTACAGATGTGAAAGGTGTAAATCCTGGCCAAGAAAAATCGTGGGGACCTTGTGGTACACGCGAAAAACCAACAGGTTTAGGCGTGGTAAATATCAACTCTCGTGCAATGCTGATTGAAGGTCAAATTCCTTATGGCAGTGGATTCTGGCATGTTTCGGGTTCACCCGATAAAAAGTTTTTAATTGGCGATAATTTCAAACGAGAACTTTACCTGATTAATCGAGAGACCAGTGAAATGGTTTTGCTTTCAGCAGGCCATAAAGCAACAGCTGATGATCATACACATCCTACTTTTTGTCCCGATGGATCGCGCATTGAAATTCAATCAGCAATGCTTTCCGAGGACGATAAAACTATGGGAATTTGTATTGTTTATCTACCTGAAGAAATGTTGAAATAAGTACGGAATTAAGCTTTTACCATCATCAACATCGACATCGGTAATACGAATGCTGAATGCGATTTATGACAAGTTAAGCCATTTTCATCAATAGCTAAACCGTTTACAATATCTGTCCAATTCCCCATTTCGATAGGATAGACGATTGGTTCTGGATTGTTGTTAAAGATGATCTGAATATGATTCCACGAATCTCCATTGGCATTGTCAATTAATTCGTATGCAACCACCCCCGGGAAATATTCTTTGTTGAACCTTAGGTGTTTTTGAATTTGCTTGGTTGTTGCCATTCTAAAAGCTGGGTGCTTTTTTCTTATATCAATTAGTTTCTTGAAATAATCGGTAACATACGAAAATATTGCTTTTCGGCTCCAATCGATTAAATTGTAGCTATCGTCTGATTTATAGGTGTTTCCATGTCCTTTTTTTGTGCGCAGCAATTCCATTCCAGCATGTATAAAAGGTACCCCTTGCGAGCTGAGTAACAACGATCCGGCTAAACATACCATTCTTGCTAAATCTTGCAAGCTAGCATCAGGTCTAGCTTTCTTCAATTTATCATACAGTGTGTAATTGTCGTGGCACGAAACATAATTGATGCTTTGTTGCGGAGTTAACGACCAAGCCCATTTGGTGGTTGATACATAACCGTAATTTATTTGCGGATGACCGGTTGCAGCAACAATCGCATATTTAATCGACTCTTCGTTTAATGTTTGACCACTCACAAATCCCCAGCTATGTTCATTAAATGCATCGCCTTTGATGGAGTCTCTGAAGTCGTCGTTAAATACTGCAATATTTTTCAATTTTGGAGCATTGCTTTTTACGGCTCTAAATTTCTCGTCTAAAGGACTCGATGCTGCAGTCCAGCCTTCGCCATACAATACGATTTTCGGATCAATTTTATCCATTTCTGACCGAATAGCATTCATCGTTTCTATATCGAAAACGCCCATCAAATCAAAGCGGAATCCATCTAAATGATATTCTTCAACCCAGAATTTAAGGGAGTCGATAATGTATTTCCGAACCATCGATCGCTCCGATGCAATTTCAGTTCCACAACCACTGGCATCACTAAATGTACCATTTCTTCGTTGGCGATAGTAATATCCAGGAACTGTTTGATTGAAGTAAGAATGATTAATTAATCCGGTGTGATTGTAAACGACATCCATGATTACTCCAATTCCATTCGAATGTAACTTTTGTACCAGTTGTTTGAATTCCTTGATCCTGACCTCAGCATTGAAAGGATCGCTTGAATAAGAACCTTCCGGTGCATTAAAATTCAATGGATCGTACCCCCAATTGTATCCATTTTTCTCTGGGTGTGCTTCATCAACAGTGAAGAAATCATAAATAGGAAGTAAGTGAACGTGCGTAATTCCCATTTCAATCAAATGATCCAATCCTGTTTTTAATCCTTCCGGCGAACGGGTATTTTCTTCTGTAAAAGCAAGGAATTTTCCTTTGTTCTCGATTCCCGAAAAATTGTCGATGCTAAAATCACGAACATGTAGTTCGTAAAGCACCATGTCGGTATATTGATTGGGTAAGACTCTAGAGTCGTTTTCCCAATTGGCTGGGTTTGTTTGTTGGAAATTGCATATCATCCCTCTTTTTCCGTTTACTCCAACTGCATATGCATAAGGATCAGGGATTTCGTCGAGCCAAGAATTGTTAATCTGACATTGAATTGTGTAATAAGCACCTTGTTGATCTCCTTCGATTTCTATTTCCCAAATAGAATCTTTTTGTTTAAAGTTTTCAATCTGGTAATGATCGCTACCATTTCCGGTTTTGTACAATCGCAAGAGTACATTTTGGGCTGTAGGTGCATAAACTCTAATTATAGTAGCTTCCGGTTGGTAGTTTACACCAAGCGGCTTTTCGTTGTAATGCGGATATTGCGAAAAATCAATATGTCCGAATTTCCAATTCATTTTTTCCAATTCATTATTGATTTTGAAACTCTAAACACGCGTTTACTAACCGCTTTCTTGGTTCCATAGGAAGCCGAAACTTTAATTAAAGGCATTTGATCTAATTGTGGATTGAAATTAATGAAAGGCATTAATGCAATACGTAAAATTTGTGGCTCGTCTGGATTAACTTGTAATGGAAAAGTTGTTGAAGGTTGAACAGCGTTGATTTTATAGCTCTTTTTTGTTGCGATGTTGCTAAATTGGATCACCGGATTTTCTATAAAACCAGATTGATTTCCAGTGTTTCGAATAGTTAATATTATTTCAGTTGGACTCATTGGGATATTACCTTTTAAATCCAGCTCAAAATCGGCATGAAATTCACTTTTGCTTTTCGGATTGAAACCAATGAACTTAAATATTGCATAGGCTATTGCTAGTAATACTGCAATTAACAAAACTACGATAAGTCCACTTTGTGGCTCAATAATTTCACTTTGTAATAAGTATATTTTAAACATGGTATTCTCAATTTTATTGGGGGTTAAAAGTAAGTAAAAAAGCAAGAATACTTGATGAATCACACTTTTTAACTATTCGATAAAGCAGCAAAACAATTCCGATTTAAAAAAGTTGATCTTATTGTTTTCATTCTTGAATAAAAACGCTAATTTCCAAAACAATTTAAAGATTGATTTGTCTAATTAACGTAAGAATTTAAAAGGGAATAGATGTTTAGTTTTGGTATTTTTTCAAGCGGGTTACCATATTTTGTGCTTTTTGTGGCATACCTATATGTGATGATGTTTGGTCAAAATTCCAAAACTATAAGTGAACTGTTTCAGGAAGAATTGCATGAAACAAAAACTGAAGAATTTATTGTTGATGAAGTTCATTTCAGCAAGCTATTATTACAAGTTAAGTTCGAAAAACAAATCATCGAGAAGAACGATTTGGAACCACAACCAAAGTACCTTCCCCAAATTGAGCACAATTCAAGAATTTTAATATTATACGATTGTTCTAATTACATTCCTTTCAATTTTAATCGACCTCCACCAGCCGCCAGCCTTTTTCAAATGGTTTAAAATCAATATTTTTGTAGAGGCATCGTGCAATGTTAAGTGTATCAGTGTCTTAAATCAATAGAAATTATTTCATGTTAGGTGTAATAGGCTTAAACAATAAAACAGCTTCATTAGATATCCGCGAGAAATTTTCGATTTCCAATGAAGAAATAGTACCATTTTCAGAACTTTTGCAAGACGAAATTGGAATTACTGATATTGTGATTTTGTCAACTTGTAATCGTACTGAGATTTACTTCACGCAAAGTCGTTACGATTTTGAGGTGGCGGCAAAAGATTTATTTAATACATTATGTTGTTTTAAGGTAATCTCGGAAAACTACTGGGAACATTTTTATAGATATAAAGAAAATGAAGCAGTAACGCATTTGTTTAAAGTGGCTTCGGGGATCGATTCGATGGTGGTTGGCGAAGATCAGATAATTGGTCAAATAAAAGAAGCTTATCTATTTTGTACAAAAGCAGCCTTAACCGATGCTATTTTAATGCGTCTGTTTCAAAAATCTTTCGAAACGGGTAAACGTGTGCGTTCTGAAACCAAGATTAAATATGGAATTTCATCGATTAGTGGAGCAGCGGTTCATCTTTGTTCCGATTTATTGAAAGATAGGCACAATGCGCATATTTTGATGATTGGTGCTGGAGAATCAGGTAAATTGATTCTTCAGAACTTTAATAAACAAGGGATAGATAACATTACCGTTACGAATAGAACAGAGAAAAAGGCCATCAAGTTAGCCGAAAAATTTCAATGCCGAGTATTACCAATTGAACAGTTAGAGCAGCATATTTATTTGTACGACTTGGTGATCATTGCAACTGGAGCAAAAGTTCCTTTGGTAACTAAGCAAATGTTAGAAACATCGGTAAATAAACGCAATCAGGCTCCTCAGATACTAATTGATATCTCAGTTCCACGAAACATCGAAGCGTTCAATCATCCATCAATTCAAATTCATACAATCGACGCACTAGAAGCAGTCGTAAATAAGAATCTCGATAAGCGAATGGGCAATGTAGAGGCAGCAAATGATATAATTAACGGCGTGGTTGATGAGTTTATGGACTGGAAAGCGAGTCGTTCTTTACGTCCGGCAATTAAAAATATAACGCGTAATATCGAGCATGTTGCAAGCATGGAAGTCAAGAATTATAAGAAAATATCTACCGAAGACGAAATGCAAAAAGTGAGTGAATATTCCGAACACTTAGCAAAAAAGATGACGCGAATTTTAATTAAAAATCTAAAAGAAATTACAGATAATGGTAAAGACACTGAATCGTTACAAGTGTTAGAGAAGTTATTTACCTATCCCGACTAAGCAAAGTTATGGCTGAAAAAATAATTAGGATTGGAACCCGAGGTAGTAAATTAGCGATCTATCAGGCTGAATTAACGCAATCGCTTTTGCAAGAACAATTTCCGAATATGAAAATCGAAATTGTGATTATTCATACCAAAGGTGATAAAATATTAGATGTCGCACTTTCGAAAATTGGCGATAAAGGACTATTTACCAAAGAAATTGAATTGGCCTTGCTCAAAGGTGAAATCGATATTGCCGCACATAGTTTAAAAGATTTACCTACAACTTTTCCTAAAGACTTGAAATTAGGAGCTGTTTTGGCTCGCGGAGAGTTTCGTGATGCCTTAATTTCAAAGGATGGAAAAAAGCTGAGTGAACTAACCGAAAAAGATGTGATTGGAACTTCCAGTCTTCGGCGAAAAGCTGCGTTATTGCGCTACAATCCAAATTTTACGATCGTTGATGTGCGCGGAAATGTACAAACTCGTTTGAAAAAGATGGAAGAAGGACATTGCGATGCATTGTTAATGGCGGCAGCTGGATTTCAACGTTTAGGCCTTGATGATCAGATCAGTGAGATACTAGAACCCAGTCAGGTAATTCCTGCCACAGCTCAAGGAATAATTGGCTTAGAAATTCGTGATAATGATTCTGAAATTGAGCAAGTTATCGCAAGTGTTAACGACAAAGCAACCTGGAAAGTAATGGAAGCTGAACGCTCCTTTTTAAAAAATATCGAAGGTGGTTGTCAGGTTCCAGTAGGATGTTTCTCGAATGTAATTGGTGAGGAAATCGAATTGAACGGTTTTGTATCGACTATCGATGGTCAAACATTTTTGAAAGCCAAAAAAACAGGAAATAAAGCTCAGGCTGTTCAATTAGGCGAAGCCTTAGCAGCTGATTTAAAAGCACAAGGAGCATTAGAAATTTTAGAACAGATTCGAAAGCAAAATGGCTAAGCAACTACAAGATAGAATAATCATATCTACTCGACCAGCGGGTAGATCGCTCGAATTGAATCAATTGTTAGAACACGAAGGGGCGACGGTGCTAAACCTGCCAACTTTAAAGGTGGTTCCGAGTGTATTGCAAGCTTCCGAGTTGGAGCAATTACAAGATTTAACTCAATTTAATTGGGTGGTTTTTACAAGTCCTAATTCTGTTCGCTACTTTATTCAGCATTTGAATGCCAATCAAATTGAAGTTTTAAAAGGAATAAATACCGCAGTGGTTGGAAAGAAAACTGCCTCAAATCTTCGAGAAGCCGGTATTGAGCCAACTTTTATAAATCTTGGCAATACCGCAAAAGAATTGGCAATTGATTTGAAACCAAAATTGCAGCATGTTACTTCCCCAAAGATTTTATTTCCTGCCGGAAATTTGGCCTTAAACGAATTGCCTTTTATTTTAGATGAAGTAGCCGAAGTTGTTCGAATTCATGTTTACAATTCTGAGTTACCTGAAACTGTTGATCAAGAAATATTAAATCAGATCAAAGCCAACAATTACGATCTATTAATTATTGCGAGCCCTTCAGCAATTAATAATTTAATGGTTTTAAGTCCAGCACTGAAAGAACAAAGACTCAAAGTGGCTTGTATGGGCGGAACCACGGCACGAATGGTTGAAAATACAGGCAGTAAACCATTAATTATACCCGAAGACAGTTCTGTGCAAGGACTCGTTGATGCAATTACGAATTACTACAAAAACCGAAAATAACGAATCCATGAGTTTTCCAATACAACGTATGCGACGCTTACGACGATCCGAGACCATTCGAAATATGGTGCGCGAAACCATACTTTCTAAGAACGATTGGTGATGCCGCTATTTGTTTGTCCAGGCGAAAAAATTAAAAATCCAATCTCTTCCATGCCCGGTAATTTTCAATTTTCGGTGGATGAGCTGGTGAAAAGGGCAAAAGAACTTTCTGTAAAAGGGGTACAGTCAATCTTATTATTTGGAATTCCTGAAAAAAAAGATGAGCATGGACATGTTGCTTGTCAATCGTCGGGAATTGTGCAACGGGCAGTTCGTGCATTGAAAACCGAAGTGCCCGAGTTAATGTTGATTGCCGATGTTTGTAACTGTGAATACACTACCCATGGACATTGTGGAACGATTGTAGATGGCGATGTCGACAACGATTTAACTTTAGAAACTTTAGCAGCGCAATCGGTTTCCTTGGCCAAGGCTGGTGTGGATATGATTGCACCCAGCGATATGATGGATGGTCGTGTTCAAGCAATTCGCAAAGCATTGGACGAAAGTGGATTCAAAAATATGCCAATCATGGCATATTCAGCAAAATATGCGTCAGCTTTTTATGGTCCTTTTCGCGAGGCCGCCGATAGTGCACCTCAGTTTGGCGATCGCAGAACCTACCAAATGGATGCTGCTAATGGCGATGAAGCTTTACGCGAAGTAGAATTAGATATTCAAGAAGGAGCCGACATTGTGATGGTAAAACCGGCCTTAAATTATATGGATATTATTTGTCGCGTAAAGCAAAACTTCAATATTCCGGTGGCAGCATACAATGTGAGTGGTGAATTTTCGATGGTAAAAGCGGCTGCAGCCAATGGCTGGATTGATGAAAAGCGAATTGTGCTTGAATTACTTACCGGATTGAAAAGGGCAGGAGCCGACATTATTATCTCGTACCACACGCAAGACATAATTAAAGATTTGTAAAATTAATAGCAATGAGTTTAGACAAAAGTATTCATGCTTTTTCGGAAGCACAAAAACATATTCCAGGTGGGGTTAATTCACCGGTAAGATCTTTTAAAAGTGTAGGAGGAAATCCTCCATTTATTCAAAGTGCTCAAGGGGCAAAAGTGACCGATATTGATGGTAACGAATACATCGACTATGTAGGTTCTTGGGGACCAATGATTTTGGGCCATGCACATCCCGAGGTAGTAAAAGCAGTGCAAGATACTGTTGCCTTAGGAGCTAGTTTTGGTGCACCAACGCTCTTGGAAACAGAAATGGCTGAACAGGTGAAAAAAATGATGCCTTCGATTGAAAAAGTTCGAATGGTAAACTCAGGAACCGAAGCAACCATGAGCGCATTGCGCCTAGCACGTGGCTATACCAGGCGCAACTTGGTAATTAAGTTCGAAGGTTGTTATCATGGTCACAACGATAGTTTCTTAATCGAAGCGGGGTCGGGTGCACTTACTTTTGGTGTGCCAAATACTCCGGGAGTTACGAAGGGTACAGCAAGTGATACATTAACTGCTAAATACAACGACATTGCATCGGTTGAGAAACTTTTCGATAAGTACTCGAACGATATTGCGGCGGTTATTTTAGAACCTGTTACAGGCAATATGGGCGTAATTGTTCCGCAAACTGAATTTATTCAAGGAATCAGAGAATTGTGTACCGCAAGTGGTGCCTTACTTATTTTTGATGAAGTAATGACCGGATTTCGTGTTGCCAAAGGAGGTGCACAAGAAATCTTAAACATACAACCTGATATCACTACCTTAGGTAAAATTATTGGAGGTGGATTGCCAGTTGGTGCTTATGGCGGAAAAACTGAAATAATGGATTATTTGGCACCTGCCGGACCCGTTTATCAGGCTGGAACATTATCGGGAAATCCATTAGCAATGGTGGCTGGTTTAACCACTTTGAAAAAAATAGATAGCGATCCTGATTTCTACCAAAAATTGGAAGAGAAAGGTAAGTTCCTCGAAGAAGGACTGTTAAACAATTTAAAGGAATTGAATGTTAATGGCATTGTTCAAAGGGTAGGTTCTATGTTTACACTTTTCTTCACTAATTCTGAGGTTGTAAACTCATTAGATGATGTGAATAATTGTGATTTACCATACTTTTCTGAATACTTCAATTTGTCGTTAAAAGGTGGAATTTACATGGCACCATCGCAGTACGAGGCCGGGTTTATTTCTCAGGCACATCGTACCGAAGATTTACAAGCGACAATTGAGGGTAGTTACAATGCCATGAAAAAATTGAAAAACTGATTTTATTTTATGAGCGATTCAATATTACTGCAAACATTGCAGGGAAAACAAACCGAACGACCACCAATGTGGTTTATGCGTCAGGCGGGTAGAGTGTTGCCCAACTATTTAAAGTTGAAAGAAAAGCACTCTTTCTGGCAAATGATGCAAGATCCCAAGTTGGCTGCCGAGGTTACTTTGATGCCTATAAATGATTTGGGGGTCGATGCTGCAATCTTGTTTAGCGACATATTAGTGATTCCTTATGCGATGGGAATGGGATTAGATTTTACCGATAATGGCCCTGTTTTTAGTCAGCCATTGGCGCACCGAAAAGACGTGTTGGCGGCCTTGCATCCCAATCCATCAAAACTTCAATACATCTACAATGCCATCGACGAAATTGTAAAACAAAAGCAGTCGCACATTCCACTCATTGGGTTTTGTGGCGCACCGCTTACGGTTTTATTATACATGTTGCAAGGTTTGAGCAGTAAGCGAGAATTTCCTGAGGCAATTGAGTTTATTTACAAGCATAAAGAAACAACCAAGGCCTTAATTGAAAGCATCACCGAATTGTCGATTGTTTATGCCAAAGCGCAAATCAAACATGGTGTTCAGGTTTTTCAGCTGTTCGATACACATGCCGGAATTATTCCTTTTGCTTTGTACGAAGAGTTGTTCTTGCCTTCGGTGAAAAAGATTGCAAAAGCAGTTCGCGAAGAGAATATTCCTTTTATATTTTTCCCAAAGGGAATTGGTGCGGGGATTGAAAAAGTAACGCCCGAATATGCCGACTTTTTAAGCATCGATTGGCAAACCGATATTTATGCAGCCCGAAAAGTGGTGCATACTGAGGTTGGTTTACAGGGAAATATCGATCCACGCATTCTGTATGCCGATCAAGCCGGAATTGAAAAGATATTAGAAGGCTATTTAAAGTTTGGTGCCGAAAACCAGAATTGGATTATCAACTTTGGGCATGGATTTATGCCTGGATTATCGTACGAGAAAGCAAAATTCATGATCGATTGGCTAAAGAAAGCTAATTGGAATCGTTAGCAAAATAAAATATTGTATTAGATAAAGCTTCCTAAATTTAGGAAGCTTTTTTTATTGTCTGAAAGCTGCACTGCTAACAATGGTCGGATCAATTAAATTTTCAGGAAGTAATTCCTTCTTATTTGCTCTTGTCGGGTTGATATCAATACCTCCTCTGCGAGTGTACAAGCAGGTAACCATTAATTCTTCGGGTTGAAATATTTCGGTGATTCTTTGAAAAACGAGTTCGCAAATTTCTTCGTGAAAATGATTTTCGTTACGCAATGATATGATGTAACGCAGAAAGCTTTCTTTTGATGGAACCAATTGTCCTTTAATGTGCACAAAAATTGCTCCCCAATCGGGTTGATTGGTAATTTTGCAGTTGCTTCTAAGTAAGTGCGTACCAAACTTAAACTCTGCTTCCTCTTTTTCGATCTGAAGTAGTTCCGGATTTTCTGAATAGGTTCCGCATTCTAAGGTCGACAAATCAATGATGCGCTCCAATAATTGAAAATCGTTGAAGTCATTCTCTACAATTGCTTCGTCGCTATTATAAAAATAAACCGAAACATCGGTGGCCAATAATTTGCTTAAATCTTTCTCAATTGTTGCGCTTGTTTGAGCAATTCCTTCTTCAATACTTGTTCCAAATTGAGTCATATTGAAGGAGTTTAAGTACAATTTGAGCGACTTGCTTTCGATTAATGAAGGGGAATGGGACTCGTATACTATTTTTAAAATACCAACTACAGGACAACCATTTTGCAGTAAAAAACTAAACTCGTAAGCATTCCAAATATCTTTACCAATAAATGGAAGTTGATCCTCTTGAATGTTGTACTGCTTGCGATTTAAATAGCGCGGTACTGCAACCAATACATCGGGTGAATATTGTTGAGGATAGCGACTGTTTTGCCCTAAATGGGTTGCTTCAATGTTTTTCATTAAAAGAAATTTTAAACTCCCGGTTTTCCATTGAAATAAGTAATCTGTAAACGAGGACTGTATCTCCAGCCGCGTTCAATTGCAGCTTCGAGTGTTACCATGCGAGTTTGTTCTAATTGTTCCGGAGTACTTCCTAAGGGCATCAATACAATGTCGTCGGGTTTCCAGTTGTTTAATTGCGCTAGAAAATCTTCCTCAATTTCTTTCAACTCCGAATGATTTTGAACTACAAATTTTAATTGAAAATCTTTGTCGGTGTTTGCTTTACAATGATCAATAATTTGCTGAATTGCAGTAATATTTCGACGGGTTTGCTCTGCTTGAATCGGTTCAAAAGGTAAAACTACTTTTGTTTTATTCACTTTCTCGAGTGTTGGAACCGAATTCCTAAGCTTTGGTGAAATGCTGAAGAAATCAACCGAATCAACCAATTCTTGATGAAAAATGCTACCATTCGTTTCAACAGCAATGTGCAGTGGTCGCTCTCGTTTCACTGCTTCAATCACATTTACCAAGGCTTCGGGTTGAATAAATGGTTCGCCACCCGAAATAATGAGGTGGTTTAAATGACCGAGGTTATTTATTAAAACATTTTTTACAGAATCTATCGAAACTCTTTTCTCACCTCGGGTATCAAACGATGCCAAAGGAGTGTCGCATAAACTAACTTCCCCGTTGGGCAAGCTCCACATGCAGCGTAAATTACAGCCCGCAGTTCTTAAAAACAACACAGGAATGCCTGCCATTTTTCCTTCGCCTTGAAAGGTTCCCGGGATTGAAAATCCGGTGGCCGGTTGCTGAGCTAAAGCTTTTCCATTTTCATTTTTCGTAATTGGAAAAATTGCCTCTGGAGCTAAAAAAATATATTGATTATCCATGAATATCAAATGAATTAAAGGCTAGTATCGATTACCCCGGCTTCTTCAAATGCCTTGGCACGAAGCAAACAACTATCGCACTTGCCACAAGGTTTTTCAGTGCCTCTATAACAGCTCCAGGTAAGGCTCCAGTCAACTTTTAGCGATTCGCCCAGTGTAATTTCTTCCGACTTGGTTTTGTAAATAAATGGGGCGTGGATTTTAATTTTCTTGCCCTCTTCAACAGCCATTACCGTTCCCATATTGATCGTATTCTCCATGCTTTGAATAAATTCCTCGCGGCAATCAACATAACCAGAATAGTCGACTTCCGATACGCCAATAAATAGGTCTTGTGCATCAATGGCTTCTGCATACGAGGCAGCCACCGATAAAAAAACCATGTTACGAGCCGGAACGTAAGTTTGTGGAATATCGGTTCGAGTTACATCTCCATCTTCCACCGAAATTTTATTGTCGGTTAAGGAACTTCCACCCCAAAGGTTTAAAGAAAGTGATACGATGTTGTGCTCAATGGCGCCAACTTTTTTTGCAGTTGCCTTCGCACATTCTAATTCCTTGTTGTGTTTTTGTCCATAGTCGAATGAAAGTGCATATACTTTAAAACCTTCACTTTTAGCCAAGTGAATTGCTACCGAAGAATCTAATCCTCCGGAAAGCAGCACAACTGCCTTTTTCATACGATCTGCTTAAATTGTTGACAAATAAACTTGTTGTCAATATTCGATAAGTAATTTTTGAAATTCATGCTCCTAGTTTTATTTATAGACAGGATGGTTACGAACTGTCTGATTATATTATCGGTACAAAAGTAGTTGAATCTTTGTAAGTCACCAAATGATTGTACTTGCAACATTGAAAACTTCTGTGCAAGGTCAAAAGTATGAAAATTAAGTAGTTTGAAAGGAGGGCGTATATTAACAAATAGTAAAATCGGCGACCTCTATCATGTTGTAGAACATGTAATTTGCTATTTTTGTTGCAACGAATTATTAACTATTGAACTGATAAAATGAATAAGAGATTGTTAATTAGGGACTTGACTTTACGTGATGGGCAACAGTCGTTGTTCGCAACACGTATGCGTCAAGAACAGATTGATCGAGTTTTGCCATTGTACAAAGATGCCAATTTCTATGCTATGGAAGTATGGGGTGGTGCTGTACCAGACTCAGTGATGCGATACCTAGGGGAGAACCCTTGGGAGCGCCTTGAGAAAATTAAGGCTCAAGTTGGTGATGTAAGTAAATTAACAGCCTTGTCCCGTGGTCGTAACTTGTTTGGCTATAGTCCATACACTAATGAGATTATCGATGGATTTGCAAAAAATGCTATGAAATCCGGCTTAGGAATTATGAGGATTTTTGATGCATTGAACGACCTTAACAATGTTAAATCAACAATTAAATATGTAAAGCAGTATGGTGGACTTGCTGATTGTGCGGTTTGTTATACCATCGATCCTGCATCTTCAAAAAAGAAGCGTTTTGCTTTAAAATTAAAAGGAAAGTCGGTTCCAAAACCTGTGTTTACTGATGAATACTTTTTGAACAAAGCAATTGAATTAGAAAAATTGGGTGCCGACATGGTAACCATAAAAGATATGAGTGGATTAATTCCACCAACACGTGTTGCAAAATTAGTGTCTTCTTTCAAAAACAATTTATCAATTCCTGTTGATTTTCACACACACTGTACGCCGGGTTATGGATTGGCATCAGTATTAATGGCAATCGTAAATGGGGTAGATATTGTTGATACTAATATTTGGAACTTTTCAGGAGGGCCAGCTGCACCAGCTATTGAATTGATTTATGTTTTCTGTAAGAAACTAGGTATCGAATTAGATGTGAACATGGAAGCAGTTGCAGAAATCAATAAAGAACTGAAATTAATTCGTGAAGAATTATCTGATGTTGATGCATCAAAAATGTTCCCGAAAGCCTTCAATCCATTAACCGATGAGTTGCCAGCGGAAATTGATCAATTATTTGACCAAGCAATTTATCAAGCCAAAGGAAATAAAGAAGAAAAATTGTTGGAATCTTGCCATGCAATTGAAGCTTATTTCAACTTCCCAAAACCTAATGAGTTAGTTAAAACTGCACAGGTACCTGGCGGGATGTATACCAACATGGTTGCTCAATTAAAAGCTTTAAACGCAGAAGACATTTTGGAAGATGCAATGCAGTTGATTCCAACCGTTCGATTAGATGCAGGTTTGCCTCCATTGGTAACACCAACTAGTCAAATTGTAGGTGCACAGGCTGTCAACTGCGCAATGGATATCCGCAACGGGAAACCAATGTATTCAAACACTTCGGTACAGTTTGTATCCTTAGTAAAAGGAGAATATGGTCAAACTCCAATTCCGATTACTCCTGAGTTTAGAGAAAAAATAACTGGTTCGCCTGAAGAAAAACCTTACGATGTTGCAAGCTATAAAATGCAAGAAAACCCGGCTTTGGAAGAAGCAGGTGGCGTTAAATTAGCAGAGAACGAGCAAGAGGTTCTATTATTGGAATTGTTTCCAATGGTTGCCAGAAACTATCTTAAGAAAGTAAAAATCGACAAATATAAAGCGGAGCAAGTTACATTAGGAACCGATAAGCCTGAAGCAAAATCTGAGAAGAAAGTAAAGGTTTCAAGTGCTGAATTAACTGGCAAGAAAATTGAATTTCCTATGCCAGGTAAAATTGTAAGCCTCTCGGTAAAAGAGGGCGATAAAATTGAAAAAGGACAGGTTGTTGCGATTTTGGAAGCCATGAAAATGGAGAATAAAATTTCTTCAGATTTCGAAGGGTATGTAAACAATATTTGTGTTACCGAAGGCGATACAATTGCGGCAGGAACTGTTATCATGGATATTGTTGCAGAATTACCCAAAGAAAAAATCAAGGAAGAAAGTTGCTGTACCAATGCTCCCGTTAAAGAAAAGAAAGCTGTTAGTGGTAAAGCTATTGTTTCTCCAATGCCAGGAAGAATTCTTAATTTTTCGATTAAAGAAGGTGATGTGATTGAAAAAGGCGATGTTATTCTTACTTTGGAAGCCATGAAAATGGAAAACAGTGTTAAATCTGATTTCAGTGGAGTAGTTAACAATATTTTGGTTGATATTGATGAAAACGTAAGTGCCGATCAAAAATTAGTTACGATCGAACTAAAATAAATTACCAGATTTATATAAATATTGAAAAGGGTGAATAGCAGAATCTATTCACCCTTTTTTGATACCGAAATAATTTCAGGTGAATGAATTTCTCTTGTTATTATATTCTTTTCAGAAGAAAAAAAATGGAAATTGATTTATTTGTATTTGATAATACTAATTTTCATTGCTTTTCCCCATTTATCCACTTTAAATAAGAAATACAACGACTGGTTTTACAGGGTTTTGAATTGCTTTGTAATTCGGAAAACGGAAAATTGTTTAAAATGAAGATCGTTTTGACTTTAAGTATTGCTGCTGTCATATTTTTTTCGGCTTGCAATAAAACGGAGAAAAGGAAGTATAGTGGTAATCCATTGTTTGAGGAGCCCTTAACAGCCGATCCTGCAGTGTTGGTGCATAGTGATACCCTTTACCTATTTACAGGAAGTGACGAACAGACAGTTGGTCGAAATGGTTTCTTGATGAGAAAATGGTATGTTTTTTCAACAGCCGATATGGTGAATTGGACCAACCATGGGGTAAAGCTTGAGGTGGCCGATTTTGAGTGGGCAGCAGCAAATGCATTTGCGGGTCATGTAACCGAAAATCATGGAAAATTTTGGTGGTATGTACCACTTGTTCATAAAACGGTTCGAGAGCACGAAGGTTTTGCTATTGGCGTTGCTGTAGCCGATCATCCACTGGGGCCATATAAAGATGCTACCAGAAAACCAATCATCGCTGATACAACTAAAAATTCGATTGTTCTTAATATCGATCCAGTAGTTTTTGTTGATGATGACGAGCAAGTTTATTTTATTTGGGGATCGTGGGGCGCTGTGCGTATGGCAAAATTAAATAGTAATATGACAGAGTTAGCTAGTCCAGTGGAAAACATTGAAGGCTTAACCAACTTTTTTGAAGCTCCTTGGGTTCATAAACGCAACGATACTTATTATATGAGTTATGCTGCTTCTTACCCTTCTCGTATCGATTATGCTACCAGTAAAAGCATCAATGGACCATGGGAATACCAAGGCGTTTTAAATGATACGATAGCAAATTCGCCTACCAACCATCAGGCAATTGTACATTTTAAAGGGAAAGATTATTTCTTTTATCATAATGCAGGAACATCTAATGGTAGTCCTTACCGCAGAAGTGTTTGTGTCGATGAATTGTATTATACCGAGGATGGCTTAATGAAACAAGTGGCTCGCACCAAAACTGGCGTGTTAAAAGTAGATTAACTAATTATTTAAATATTTTAAAAAGCCTATGCAATTTTTGTATGGGCTTTTTTAGATTAATAATAGTACAGAACTAAATTTAATTTCTTCTGTTATTTAATATAAACGATTAAAATGAAAACAAAAGAGATAAAATCAGTAGAACCGATCGGATTTCAATGGAAAGCAAAAGATCCATTTTTATTTTGTGCACATCATAACGACCACTTTCCAAAAGGAAATGGGAATTACGGTCCTGATCGTGAATTATTAAAAGGGCGACAAATTGGTAGCGACTTTTCATCAAAAGATGGCTGGAGTATGTATCATGGTCAAAAAGTTCCGGGGTTTCCCGTACATCCTCACCGAGGTTTTGAGACCATTACGATGGTCCGAAAAGGATTTGTAGATCATACAGACTCGATGAATGCGGCCGGACGATATGGTAATGGCGATGTACAATGGATGACTGCTGGAAAAGGAGTGCAGCACGCCGAAATGTTTCCTTTATTAAATCAAGAGGAAAAGAATCATCTAGAATTGTTTCAAATTTGGTTAAATCTACCAGCTAAGAGTAAATTGGTAACACCTTATTTCAATATGTTTTGGGACAAATTAATTCCAAAATATCAGCACAAAGATGAACAAGGAAAATCTACGAAAATTGAAGTTGTAGCCGGAGCAATAGGGAATGCAAAAGCACCAACACCACCGCCTGATTCATGGGCTTCAAATCTGTCAAATGAGGTAGCTGTTTGGAATATTAAAATGGAGCCAAGTGCCGAATTCCAACTTCCAAAAGCAAGCAAAGGAATCAATAGAGTACTTTACTTTTATGAAGGGAGCAATCTTCAGTTGAATGAATATTCATTGGCTGGAAAGCATATGGCCGACTTAGATCCAGAGGCTTTTATAAAATTGAAGGCGACAGATGCATCTGCAATTTTAATTTTACAAGGGAGACCAATTAACGAGCCTGTGGTTCAATACGGCCCGTTTGTAATGAATACCGAGCAAGAAATACGTGAGACTTATCAAGAATATCAACAAACCCAATTTGGTGGTTGGCCTTGGGGCTTAAGTGAACCCGATCATGGCACAAAAGGTCGTTTTGCAAAATATGCCGATGGAAAAGTTGAGGAGCCTGAATAAATTTCTAGCAGCCTTTGGCTTGTTTACGCGAAATTTCTCCTAAGTAGCCTCCATGGTGACGTTTGGAATAATCGGCACTTGTGAAATTTATTTTTCTCATCATTTGAGCAACCAATGCATCACCGATAACTGTCATAACTGTTGTTGAAGTGCTTGGTGTTAATCCTAAAGGGCAAACCTCTTTAGGATTTCCGGTTCCAATGCAAACATCAGCAAGTAGAGCTACTTCGCTTTGACTGTTCGAAGTAATTACAATGTATTTTAAATCGTTATGCAAGTGCGATGATAAGTGAATTAATTCCAATATTTCTCTTGTTTTTCCACTATTCGAAAGTAGTAGCAATACATCATTAGGAGCAAGAACACCTAAGTCGCCATGTTGTGCCTCGCTTGGGTGAATAAAAATAGCAGGAGTACCAGTTGAGCTAAAAGTTGTTGCAATGTTGGCTGCAATTTGCCCTGCTTTTCCCATTCCGCTTGCAATTAGTTTGCCACCTAGTTGATGTACTCGCTCGTGGATGAGTTGTATTGCAATTTCAAAATTTTCATCAACCGGAATGCTTTTGATTGCCTTTGCTTCTTCTTCAAAAATCTGTTGTATTTCCTTTATCATCTTCTACAATTACTGCGCTAAACTAAGCGAATTGGATTTCTTGAGGCCAAATATAAAGGAAGTCTTTTGATGTGTCTTAAATTTTTGAATTTTTAATCACTATTTTTACTGCATAAGTTTTAATTTATGAATTATACGAAGTTTATTATTATTGTTGGTTTTTTTATTTTCAGTCTTGCCTGTAGCAAGTCAAAAACCGATGCTGAAATACAAAAGGATTGGACAATGCTTGATACCGAGGAGTATACGATTAAATATCCTCATACTTGGTTGCTTAACAATACAGGTTATATGGGCACAAGTTTTCTGCTTATTTCTAAACAAACATCAATACGCGATTTCTATCAAGAAAATGTGAAATTGGTGAAAGATACTTTGGAAAGTAATTCAATTGGGCTTGAAAAATATGTTCAGAATGAAATGAGCCGTTTAAAAAAGGAGTTCCCAAATTTCAAGATACTTCAGGGCCCTTTCGAAACTGAAATAGATACCTCAAAAATGACACTGAGTTACACTGGTAGCGAAGAGAATATGCATGTGTTTATCGAAAGTCAATACCAATTAAAAGATAGTATTGTTTATCAACTTACCTTTTCCTCTAAATATCGCGAACTAAAGCGCTACAAACCTACTGGAGAAGGAATTCTAAAAAGCTTTTCGCTTAAGTAGTTTTTCGGAAACTCAACAAGTAGGTTCATGGTTTCAAGTTTTTTTTGTTTTAATGAAAATCAAGGTTTACACAATGAAAACATTTTTATGAATCTCAAACTCGTCGGGCAATAACTTCCACGAAATCCTTATATTTGTCGCCATTAAAATAACAATTGCGGAATATCCGCTTTAAGTATTGCATATATGAATATCGATTCAATGATCAAAGCCGAAGTTGCGGCGGCATTAAAAGGTTTGTATCAAACCGAGTTTTCTGAAGATAAGGTTCAAACGCAGTTAACCCGAAAAGAATTTGAAGGTGATCTAACTGTTGTTGTTTTTCCATTTGCCCGATTTTCGAAAAAAGGACCGGAACAAACTGCTGCTGAAATTGGCGATTACTTAGTTGAAAAAGTTGATAATATTGTGCGGTACAATGTGCTTAAAGGCTTTTTAAATATTGTAATTGCTCCTGAATATTGGGTAAAAACTTTAAATGCTGCTTTTGAAAATAAAGCATTTGGTTATCAAGAGGTAACTGAAAATTCAAAGTTAGCGATGGTAGAATATTCTTCGCCAAATACTAATAAACCTCTGCATTTAGGTCATATTCGAAATAATTTGTTAGGCTATTCTGTAGCTCAAATTCTAAAAGCCAATGGTTGCAAAGTCGTGAAAACAAATATTGTTAACGATCGTGGAATTCATATTTGTAAATCGATGTATGCTTGGCAGGCCGATGGTGGCACTGAAACTCCAGAAACAACAGGTAAAAAAGGCGACCATTTGGTTGGGGATTATTATGTTCGCTTTGATAAAATGTACAAAGCACAAGTTGCTGAATTGATTGAAGGAGGCATGTCGAAAGAGGATGCAGAACAGAAAGCTCCTTGCATGATTGGTACTCGCGAAATGTTGCTGAAATGGGAGGCAAATGATCCTGAAGTTCGCAGTTTGTGGGCCAAAATGAATGGTTGGGTTTACGATGGATTTGATATTACTTACAAACGTTTAGGCGTTGATTTTGATAAAATTTATTATGAGTCTGAAACTTATTTAGTAGGTAGAGACGAGGTGCTTCGTGGATTAGAAGAAGGATTATTCTACAAGCGTGAAGATGGCTCAGTTTGGGCAAATATGAAGCAAGACGGTTTAGATGAAAAAATCTTATTGCGTTCAGATGGTACATCGGTTTACATGACTCAAGATATTGGTACTGCTAAGTTGCGTTTCGAAGACTACAAAATCGATCAAATGATTTATGTGGTTGGTAACGAGCAAATCTATCATTTTCAAGTGCTTTCTATATTATTGGATAAATTAGGCTACAATTGGGGAAAAGATTTATACCATTTCTCGTATGGAATGGTGGAGTTACCACACGGTAAAATGAAATCACGTGAAGGTACAGTAGTTGATGCTGATGATTTGGTGGATGGAATGATTGAAGTAGCTCGTAAAACTTCTGAAGAACTCGGAAAGCTAGATGGTTATTCTGACAAAGAAAAAGAAGAAATCTATAGAAAAATTGCATTGGGTGCTTTGAAGTACTTTATCTTAAAAGTCGATCCGAAGAAAACAATGTTGTTCAACCCTGAAGAATCGATTGATTTTAACGGAAATACAGGACCGTTTATTTTATATACTTATGCGCGGATTCAAAGTGTATTGCGCAAAGCAAAAAGTCAAGGAATTCAATGGAACGATATTTCACAAGCAGTCAGTCCAATTGGTAAAGAAATTGAACTAATTAAGAAAATAAGCAGTTTCTCGGAAGTGGTTGCCGAATCATCGAAAACATACAGCCCAGCTATAATTGCTAATTATGCCTACGATTTAGTGAAAGAGTTTAACCAGTTTTATCACGATTTTACCATTTTAGGGGAAGCCAATTTAGCACAAAAGCAATTTCGTTTACGATTGGCTGAAACAACGGCTCAGGTAATTAATAATGCTATGAATTTATTAGGAATTGAATGTCCGGAGAGAATGTAAAAGAGATTAAATATGGAAAGCATCTTGATTAATTCAAGGTGCTTTTTATTTTATCTGCTTGAATTTGAGTATGTTTTGGAATTGCTATGTTTTTATTGATTGAAAAAGTGAACGAATAATATTTTAATTGTCAATTTTGGTATGGATATTGTAATAACTTTTGAAGTTAGAGAAAAGTCAGTTTTCCTTTTATAACTCGAAAATAAAGGTTTTGATACTAGTGCCTTTATGGATCAGGGGATAGATGGTTTTGAGAGAAGAGAGAGAAGATAAATTATTTAAGTGTTAGATTGATAGAGATATCATTAAAACTTGTTCCCCGGGAAAGCATAGATAAATATCGAGTTATTTAAGGTTACTATTGAAGTTATAAGAGGTTGTTCTTTTGAGCAGCCTCTTTTTTTATATAAACAAAAACTGATAAATTCTATTTTATATAAAGTCATTTAACGCTATTTTGCACAAATAAATTTAAAACAAATGGATAGAGTAGTAGATCGTTTTATAAAATACATACAAGTTGATACCCAAAGTGACCCCAAAAGTGGAAAACACCCCAGTACCGCAACGCAATTAGATTTTGCAAAGGTGTTGGCCAAGGAATTAGAAGCTATAGGATTAAAGGATGTTTCAGTCGATGAGAAAGCTTATATCATGGCAACTTTGCCTTCGAATATCGATAAGGAAACTCCAATTATTGGTTTTGTGTCACATGTTGATACAAGTCCCGATTATACTGCAAAGAACGTTAAACCGCAGATAGTTGAAAATTATCAGGGTGAAAAAATTGTGCTTAATGAAGCACAAAATATCGTTCTTGATCCGGAACAGTTTCCTGAACTTTTGAAGTATCAAAATCAAACATTGATTACGACTGATGGAACTACGCTATTAGGAGCTGATGATAAAGCAGGTGTTGCTGAAATTGTGACCGCAATGGAATACTTAATTGAACATCCTGAAATTAAGCATGGTGAAGTAAAAGTTGGTTTTACTCCCGATGAAGAAATTGGCGAAGGTGCTGACTTTTTTGATGTGGAAAAGTTTGGAGCTGATTATGCCTTCACGATGGATGGCGGAGAAGTAGGAGAGTTAGAATATGAAAATTTTAATGCAGCTTCGGCAAAAGTTACTGTGAACGGAAGAATCGTTCATCCAGGATATGCAAAGGACAAAATGGTGAATTCAATGCTGATTGCCCAAAAGTTTATTTCGATGTTGCCAAGTGGTGAAGTGCCTGAAAAAACTACCGGCTTCGAAGGTTTTTTTCATTTGATGGCCATTGAAGGTGAAGTTGAAAAAACCACATTTGATTATATCATTCGCGATCACAATCGTGACTTGTTTGAAAAGCGAAAAGAAATATTTAAGGGAATTGCTGATCAGCTGAATTTAGAGTTTGGAGAAGGAACAATTGTTCTTGAGTTGAAAGATCAGTATTATAATATGCTTGAAATGATTAAACCGGTAATGCACATTGTTGATATTGCAGAACAAGCCATGATCGATTGTGGTGTAAAACCTTTACGTAAAGCAATTCGTGGTGGTACCGATGGTGCGCGTTTATCATACATGGGCTTGCCTTGTCCGAATATATTTGCAGGTGGTCATAATTTCCACGGGCGTTATGAATTTGTTCCTGTCAACTCAATGAAAAAGGCTGTGGAAGTTATTTTAAATATTGTTGAAAAAACAGCAAGGCTTTCAAAATAGTTTTGTTGTACTGCATTTCATCGAAAGATAATTTTTAACTTGTAGCTTGAATTTAAAACATACCTCGTGCTTAACAATTTTAAAGAATTTGTTGAAAGAGAACAATTGTTTAACGAAAATCACAAGCTTCTGCTCGCTGTAAGTGGTGGACTCGATTCTGTTGTTTTGGCAAATTTGGTTGATCAACTAGACAATAGCTTTGGAATCGCTCACTGTAATTTTAAACTTCGTGGGGAAGATTCCGAAGCGGATGAGCAGTTTGTGGCTAATTTAGCCGATTTGTATCGAGTTCCATTTTTTGTGACCAGTTTTAATACACAAGAATATGCAACTGAGCATGGAATTTCGATTGAAATGGCAGCCAGAGATTTACGTTACGATTGGTTTGAAGAAATTAGAGCACACAACGAATACGATTTTATTTTGGTTGCACACCATTTAGACGATGTACTTGAAACTTTCATTCTTAACCTATCGAGAGGAACCGGAATTAGAGGTTTGTCGGGGATAAAGCCAAAAGTTGGGAAAGTGGTGCGTCCGCTATTATTTGCACAACGAAAAGAATTGCTCAATTATGCGAGGACCTACGGCATTCGCTATAATTATGATATAAGTAACAGCGATCAAAATATTCGCCGTAACAAAGTGCGACATTCAATTTTACCGCTTTTAGAAGAAATAAATCCATCTTTCAGAAGAAATTTACATCGAACAATTTCGTATTTAAACGAAACAAAAAATGTTTTCCTTGATCAGATTGAAAGTGTTCAAAGCAAGGTGTTGGATAAAAATGGGGATTGGGTTGAAATTTCAATTGCAGAATTAAAACAACTGAATCCTATTTCTACTTATTTATTTGAAATATTGCGCCCGTATAGTTTTAAGGGTGAGGTGGTAAATGATATAATTAAAGCTTTGGATAATCCATCTGGTTCGCAGTTTTTTTCCGCATCACATCGTTTGGTTGTCGATCGTGAAAATTTAATTGTAACACCTATTGGTGAACCCGTAAATGAGGTTTTTTATATCGAGAAAGATCAGGAAATTGTTTCAGAACCTATTGATATGAAAATTTCAATACATCGTTATTCCGAGGATTATAAAATCCCTCATTCTCCGAATATTGCTGTTTTTGATTACGATGAACTTGCCTTTCCTTTGCTCATTCGAAAATGGAAAAAGGGGGAGTATTTTAAGCCACTTGGTTTAGATGGATTTAAAAAATTAAGTGATTTTTTTATCGATCAGAAATATTCTATTCCTGAAAAAGAAGATGCATGGTTATTGGCTTCGGGGAGCAAAATTGCGTGGATTGTTGGAAAACGAATAGATGATAGGTTTAAGCTTACTTCTCAAACAAAATTGGTTTTACGAATTGAATTGTTAAACTAAGAGTCAAGCTAAATAGTCTGCTTGTAATTGTTGAATTTACTTGAAATGAATAAAAAAGAACGATTTGAAAAGGTAATTGAGTGGTTCGAAACCAACATGCCAATTGCTGAAACAGAACTTGATTATACGAGTCCTTATGAATTATTAGTAGCTGTAATTCTATCAGCTCAATGCACCGATAAGCGAGTGAATCTAATTACTCCTGATTTGTTTAAGCAATACCCAACTGCTGAGCTTTTGGCTGAGGCAGCAATCGAAGATGTTTTTCAGTTTATTAGAAGTTGTACCTATCCAAACAATAAAGCTAAGCACCTAGTTGGGATGGCAAAAATGCTGACCGATGATTTTGAAGGAATCGTTCCGGATGATATTAAAGAGTTGCAAAAATTACCTGGCGTTGGACGGAAAACGGCAAATGTAATTGCCTCTGTGGTTTATGATAAACCTGCCATGGCTGTGGATACGCATGTTTTTAGAGTAGCTGCCCGTATTGGATTATCAACCAATGCAAAAACTCCTTTGCAAACCGAAGAGCAATTAGTGAAATATATTCCGGAAGAAAAAATTGCAACCGCACATCATTGGTTGATCTTACACGGACGTTATGTTTGTTTGGCTAGAACACCAAAATGTTCAAAATGCGGCGGTTTGCAGGAATTGTGTAAGTATTATCAAAAAGAGGTTCAATAGAATATATCTATTTTGCCCATTTAATAATTATTTCCTGAAAATCATCTTTATTGATTGGTTTGGGCAGAAAACTGTTCATTCCAACCTCTAAACATAGGTCAATTTCTTCGTTCATAGCAGTCGCCGATAGCGCAATGATTGGTAGCTTTTCTGCGGAAATGGTTTTCCGAATCTCTCGGGTTGCTGAAATTCCATCCAGTTCTGGCATATGAACATCCATAAATACGATATCATAGCTATTTTCATTGATGGCATTAATTGCTTCGAATCCATTGTTTGCAAAATCTGCCGTAAGGTGTATCCTCTTCAGAAATGATTTTGCTACCATCTGATTAAGCTTGTCATCTTCTACAATCAATATTTTTAAGTTTGAAGGAAATGTAGAAGCTTGGCTATCATTTATATTTTTGTCAATATTCATTTAATTAATAATGTTACACTAATTTTTTAAGTACATACTCAATTAGCGACTTCATCGAGGGATGATAGTCTTTTGATGCATCACCTGTTACCCTGTTCGCTATTATTAAACAAACAGTTAAGGCATTGTGTTCGAGCAATTTTGATAATCCATATATTGCTGAGCTTTCCATCTCATAATTAGTGATTTGCTGTCCCTTGAATTCAAAAGATTCAATTTTATTGTTTAATTCAGGATCGGCCAATGGTAGTCGTAACACCCTGCCTTGTGGACCATAAAAACCGGGTGCCGATATGTTTATTCCTGCAAAAGTTTTATCGCTTGCTAACTTTAAAAAGAGCTCGTTTGAGCAATCGATAACATATGGTGCCGTATGAAATTCATCCCAATTAGTGTGCTCCATAAAAGCAGCTTCGAATTCCAAGTCGCTAACGTCAACTCGATTAGCATAAAAATTAAGTAAGCCATCAAATCCAATTGATTTTTGAGAAATTACAAAAGAATTAACCGGAATGGCTCCTTGTAAACTGCCCGATGTACCAATCCTAATTAAATTCAGAGATTTTTTCTCTTTTTTAATTGTTCTGGTTTTTAAATCAATATTGGCAAGCGCATCAAGTTCATTCACTACAATGTCGATATTGTCGGTACCAATTCCGGTTGCAATAACTGTTAATCGTTTTCCTTTGTAGGTTCCTGTAGTTGTTACGAATTCACGGTTATGAGCTTCCTTTTCAATGTTCTCGAAATAAGACGAAATTACTTTAACTCGTCCGGGGTCGCCTACTAAAATAATGGTGTCGGCAATATCTTCGGGTTTTAGGTGCAAGTGGAAAATTGTTCCATCTGGATTTATAATAAGTTCAGAGTGTTGAATCATCTTAATTCGTTTTATTTATATTCAATTAACAACTATCTTGTAACTTAATTGCTTTACGCATGTTAAATTAATAAAATAGATCTAGTATTAAAGATAAAACAATAATTTAATCGATGAAAAATTACAGTTCATATCTTATACTGGTAAGCTTGGTTTTTCTAACAATTGCTTGTACTAAAACAGGCTTGAACAGAAAGGAAAGCGAACTTGTTATGAGTAAAGGAGCATATGAGTTAATGGAACTTTTTGTTATAGGACATACTTCCGACTCAATATTATTGCGAGAGAAAGCACGACCTTTTAGCAAAAAAGATATAACTAGTGAATCTGTGATGCATTTAAAAAAAAGAATACTTGCTACTGTTAAAAATCCCGAGAATTTAGGAGTGGGAATAGCTGCACCACAAGTGGGGGTTAGTGCTCAAATGATTTATGTGCAGCGTCTCGACAAGGAAGGAGAGCCATTTGAAATTTATTTTAACCCCGAAATTGTTGAATTTGGCGATTCAATGAAAGTAGGAGTGGAGGGATGTTTAAGTGTTCCTGGTTATCGAGGCAAAGTTAAACGCTCTCAAAATATTGTTTTGAATTTCCTTGATTCATTAGGTGTTCAGCAATCAGAAAAAATAAATGGCTTCACAGCTGTAATTTTTCAGCATGAAATTGATCATATAAACGGAACCCTTTATTTCGATCATGTAAATGATGGCTTTGAAGGACTTGAATTAGAAACTAATTAATAAATAAGTTATGAATAAGAAATCAATCGGATTAGCAGTACTTATCGGTGTTGCATTGTTGTTAATAATATTTGGAGGAAGAACATTTTTTGTTTTAAGAGAAACAGAACGTGCAGTTCAGTTTAAACCTTTTTCTGAAGGACTAGACAAGGATCGTGTCTTTGCTCCCGGATTTCATGCTATTGCTCCTTGGAATCGTATAATTAGATACGATGTAGCTGAACAGCAGCGCGAAGAAAGAATGGATGTTTTAGATAAAAACGGTCTTTCAGTGAATATGGATATTACCGTACGTTTTTACCCAATTCCTGATAAAATTGGTTATTTGCATGAACAGTTTCGTGGAAATTTTGTGAATAATTTGGTTATTCCCGAAGTGCGCTCTTCGGTACGTCGTGTAACAGGTCGTTATACAGCCGAAGAAATCTACTCAACAAAACGTAATGAAGTAGAATCTGCTATTATTCAGGAAACCGGAGTTGTTTTAGAAAATAATAACATCGAAATGACAGCACTTTTGATCCGTTCAATTAGTCTGCCAGCACAAATTAAGGAAGCAATTGAGAATAAATTAAAACAAGAGCAAGAAGCATTAGCTTACCAGTTTAAATTGCAAAGTGCTAAAAGTGAAGCGGAGAAATTGCGTATTGAAGCAGAAGGTGAAGCACGTGCCAATAAAATTATTAATTCGAGTTTAACACCTGAATTACTTCGCATGCGAGGAATTGAAGCCACATTGAAATTAGGAGAATCGCCAAATTCAAAAGTTGTGGTTATTGGCAGTGGTAAAGATGGTTTACCACTAATCTTAGGAAATAACTAAGCACAAATTTGATTGTATAAAAAAGCAAAAGGTTTATTTTTGCAGCTCTTAAATGTTTTGCGTGAGGATTGTTTGACGCAAAGCATTTAATTAATAAGCAAAAAAATAGATTTATGTTACAAAGAATACAAACATTTTATTTAACGGTCGCAGCTGTATTAATTGCAGTAATGGGATGGACGGAAATTGGAAACGTTGTGGTCGACAGCGGTATTTATTCATTCACGCTCACCAAAATGACACAAGTTTCTGGTGGAGAGTTGAATACCAATTTAATAGACTTAACCATTTTAGGTGCAATAATTGTAATACTCCAGTTTGTAATTATCTTTTCATATAAGAAAAGAGTGTTGCAATTGCGATTAAGCACTTACAACATTTTATTGATGGTAGGGTTAATTGCATTCTCTTGGTGGAAAATTTATTCTCCATTTAAAGAAATGGAGGGTAATTTGGTAGCTTACAAAATCCCAATGGCATTTCCAATTGTGGCAATTATTTTGAATTATTTGGCAATTCGTTCTATTGGAAAAGACGAAGCACTAGTTCGATCTGTTGACAGAATACGTTAAAAATAGATTTAATGATCTAATAAAAAGAGGAAAAGTGAAGACTTTTCCTCTTTTTATTTTCCCTTAAGTTGGTCTTATTTTGATAAATTGATATTATTTTCTCTGATTTCTATTAAATCTATCAAATATCTAAGGCTATATCAATCAGATTTTTAATAATAAAGGCTATTTTTGCAGCCGCAATAATAAAACATTAAGAAAGAATGGCATTAAAGTGTGGTATTGTAGGATTACCCAATGTAGGTAAATCAACATTATTCAATTGTTTATCAAGTTCAAAAGCTCAGTCGGCGAACTTCCCGTTTTGTACAATTGAACCAAACGTTGGCGTAATTACTGTTCCCGACGATCGATTAATAAAACTGGCAGCAATTGACAAGCCGACTAAAATTATACCAACAACTGTTGAAATTGTTGATATTGCTGGTTTGGTAAAAGGTGCTAGTAAAGGAGAAGGATTAGGAAACCAGTTTTTGGCAAACATCCGCGAAACAGATGCAGTAATTCATGTGTTGCGTTGTTACGAAAATGAAAATATAACGCACGTGGATGGGTCAATTGATCCGGTGCGCGACAAAGAGGTAATCGATACTGAATTACAGTTGAAGGATTTAGAAACCATCGAGGCCCGAATTACAAAAGTTCAGCGTCAAGCCAAAGATGCATCGAATAAAGAAGCAAGAAAGATTTTCGATACGGCCAACAAGGTAAAAGATCATTTGTTACAAGGAATCTCAGTTCGTGCGATTGATCTTACCGATAGTGAGAAAGAAATTGTTGAAGAGTTTATGTTACTTACTTCAAAGCCGGTGATGTATGTTTGTAACGTCGATGAAGCATCGGCTAAAGAAGGTAATGATTTCGTTAATGCAGTAAAAGAAGCCGTAAAAGACGAAGATGCTGAAACCATCGTAATTGCTGCAGCTACTGAAGCCGATATTGCCGAATTGGAAACTTACGAGGAGAAACAACTATTTTTAGAAGACCTTGGTTTGGAAGAGCCAGGTGTGAATAAATTAATTCATGCTGCTTATAAATTATTAAATTTAGAAACCTATTTTACCACTGGTGAAGTTGAGACCAGAGCATGGACCTATAAAAAAGGTACAAAGGCACCGGGAGCAGCAGGTGTAATTCATACCGATTTCGAAAAAGGTTTTATCCGAGCTGAAGTTATTAAGTACAACGATTATGTAACTTTAGGGTCTGAATCGGCTTGTAGAGAGGCAGGTAAGATTGCAATCGAAGGAAAAGAATATATTGTTCAAGATGGTGATATTATGCATTTTAGATTTAATGTGTAAATATTATTCATCCACCCTATTAAATTTAGGGGGTGCTTGAAATAAAAATAGATTATTTTTCAGGAGATGGTGTGTTTTTTTAGGGTGAGAATTGAAGAAAAAAGGTTTTGTGGTGGAAAATAGATTGTCTTTTTGTTGATATGGTTTCTAAATGCTAGGTATTTTTTGATTTTCATTGACAAAATGTTATTATTGCACCATAAAAGATTGAAATAAATAAAGGTATTATAAATATAAAGCAATTATGTGCGGAATTGTAGGTGTTTTTGATCTAAAAGCAGACGCCTTGTCGTTAAGATCAAAAGTTTTAGAGCAATCAAAAAAGATTCGTCATCGTGGACCAGACTGGTCGGGTATTTATTGTGGAGAGAAAGCGATCATTGCTCACGAGCGTCTTTCAATTGTTGATCCTGAATCGGGAGGACAACCACTTTATAGTAAGGATAAGAAATTAATTCTTGGGGTTAATGGCGAAATCTATAATCATAAAGAAATTCGCGAACAAACTAAAGATAATTACGAGTACTTAACCGGATCGGACTGCGAAGTCATTCTTGCATTATACCGCGAAAAAGGAATCAACTTTATTGATGATATGAACGGAATTTTTGCTTTCTGTTTGTACGACGAAGAAAATGATTCTTATTTAATTGCACGCGACCATATCGGTATTATTCCATTGTATATGGGATGGGACGAAAAAGGTCAGTTTTACGTGGCTTCTGAATTGAAATCTTTAGAAGGCTATTGTAAAACAATTCAGGAATTCCCTCCTGCACACTATTTGTATAGCAAAGACGGTGAAATCAAACGTTGGTGGAATCGCGATTGGACAGACTACGATAATGTTAAAGATAATTCAACCAGTGTTCCGGAGCTTAAAGAAGCAATGGAGTCTGCAGTACATCGTCAGTTGATGTCTGATGTGCCTTATGGGGTATTATTATCGGGGGGCTTAGATTCTTCAGTAACAAGTGCTGTTGCGAAATTATATGCAGCGCAAAGAATCGAATCGAAAGAAGAGAAAATGGCTTGGTGGCCACAACTACACTCTTTTTGTGTTGGTTTAGAGGGATCACCTGATTTAATTGCTGCCAAAAAAGTTGCAGATCATATCGGAACAATTCATCACGAAATTCATTATACAATACAAGAAGGTTTAGATGCGATTAGCGATGTAATTTATCATTTGGAAACTTATGATGTAACTACAATTCGCGCAGCTACTCCAATGTACCTATTGGCTCGTGTAATAAAGTCGATGGGCATTAAAATGGTATTAACCGGAGAAGGAGCTGATGAGTTATTTGGAGGATATTTATACTTCCATAAAGCGCCCAATGCAAAAGAATTTCACGAAGAAACTTTGCGTAAACTAAATAAGTTGAATATGTTCGACTGTTTGCGTGCAAACAAAGCTTTAGCGGCGTGGGGAGTTGAAGGCCGTGTTCCTTTCTTAGACAAAGAATTTATCGATACAGCAATGCGTTTGAACCCTGAAGATAAAATGATCAAAAATGGTCGTATTGAAAAATGGGTTGTTCGTAAAGCATTCGAAGATATCTTACCTGAAAGCGTGGCTTGGAGACAAAAAGAACAATTTTCTGACGGTGTGGGCTATGGCTGGATTGACGGCTTGAAAGATATCGCAGAAAAAGAGGTAAGCGATGAAATGATGTTGAACGCTAAATACAAATTCCCGATCAATACACCAATGTCGAAAGAGGAATATCGTTACCGCACCATTTTCGAAAGTCATTTCCCTTCTGATAGTGCAGCTAAATGTGTGCCTTCGATTCCTTCGATTGCATGTAGTACTGCTGAAGCTTTAGCTTGGGACGAGTCGTTCAGAAATAATGCCGACCCATCGGGTAGAGCAATGGCTGGTGTTCACGACCAAAGCGAAGGTTTTAAAAAGTAAATTGAATTTACAAGATATAGTTATAGGCGTTCATTTTTGGACGCCTATTTTTTTGTTTCCTACTTACGAACACATCGCGAATCTTTTTCGATCAGCTTAATTGGTGCTTGGCAATGGCCGAAACCATTTCTTGCTTCACCAAAATAGCTAAGTTTGGCACAAGCAGTTGCTTACTTACCCCGAATCGGGTAAGATTGCGGCATTCTAAATTGAAGTTTCAAAAGGTCGTGTAGGTATCTACAAGGCAAATTCAAATTTTGAAGGCGCATGGAAAACTACAAAGCTTCACCTTTCAATAAAATGACGTTTGTATCTATCTACAGGCCGCTTTTGAGGGAAAAGTAAATTTGTAGAGAACGATAGGGAGGGGGCAATTTTTCGACAAAAAAAAAGACGCTCGTTAAAGCGTCTTTTTTAGATTGTTATTGTTGATTTAAAATGGTAAATCATTGTTGGGTTCAGAACTACTCAGGTCCTCATTTGGAGGAGGAATTTCACCAAAGTCAGGAGCAGCAGGTGTTTGACCTGCTGCTTCGTTGGTTATCTTCCATGCATTGATGTTGTGAAACCATCTTCCGTTAAATTCACGTGATTCGACATTAAAAGCAACATTTACTGTATCTCCTTGTTGGAAACCATCGAGTAATGAACTTTTATCACCAAATAAAGTAAAGCAAATTTTCTTCGGAAACTGATCTTCTGTTTCGATAACAAATTCTTGCTTACTCCACTCTTTTCCTGCCTTGCTGGTTCCCGATTGAATCGGTAAAATTTGCTCAAGAACTCCTTTTACTTCTAAACTCATTTAAATACCTTATTTTACAATTTCTAATAGTTCAACTTCGAAAATCAATGTCTCATTTGGACCAATAGGACCACCTGCACCACGAGCACCGTAGGCTAAGTCAGAAGGAACATATAATTTGTATTTCGATCCAACAGACATTAATTGTACGCCTTCAGTCCATCCAGCAATCACCCCGTTTAATGGGAATTCAACTGGCTCGCCGCGTTCAACAGAGCTGTCGAAAACAGTTCCATCAATTGTAGTCCCGTGGTAATGTACTTTTACTGTGCTTTCTGCAGTTGGTTTTTCGCCAGTGCCTTCAGTAATTACTTCGTATTGAAGACCACTTTCAGTAACAGCTACTTCCTCTCTTGCTGCATTTTCTTCAAGGAAAGCTTGACCTTTTTCGATGTTTGCTTGACCTTTTTGTTCTTGAATAGCTTGCATGTAGTTTTGAACAAACATGTTTGCTTCATTTAAATCGCCAAAAAGAACTTCTCCGGAGTCGGCATTTGCTTCTTCCATTGCTTTAGCCATTACTGCATAATTAACTTTGTCAAAGTCTGTGGCTAAATTGTTTCCAATTAACATTCCAAGTGCATAGCTTAACGAGTCGTTAGCGGTTTCAACTTTAGCCGAAGAGATTGAACCTTCGCTACATGCGCTAAACATAGCAACTACTGCTACGATTACGATTGATAATTTAGTTTTCATCTGTTTATTTTTAATTCTTTTGAGTTAGTCTATACGATTTCTAATAATTCAACATCGAAAATCAATGTTGCCTTTGGCCCAATAGCGCCACCTGCTCCTTGATCACCATAAGCCAAGTGTGGTGGTACAAATAATCTCCATTTTGAACCTGTATTCATCATTTGCAATGCTTCAACCCAACCTGCAATTACACCATTAACCGGGAATACAGCTGGTTCGCCGCGTTCTACTGAACTATCGAATACATTACCATTTACCAAAGTACCGTGATAATGACATTTTACTTGGTCTGATGCTTTGGGTTTTTCTCCTGTTCCTTCCGTAATTACAGTATATTGAAGACCACTTTCAAGGATGTTTACTCCATCAACTTTAGCATTTTCTGCTAAAAATGCAGTACCTTCTTTTTCGTTTTCTGCGCCTTGTGAGCCTTGTTGTTCTTCGAAAAATTCAGTTATAACCTTATTTGCGTCTTCTGGAGTTAGTTGAGGTTGCTTGCCTTGTAGTACGTCAGCAATGGCCTCAAACATTGAGTTCATTTCAACACTTTTAATACCTGATTGTAATAAATTACTTGCCAAACTTAAGCCAATGGCGTAGCTAAATTTTTCATCTTGTGATTCAAAAGCCATAATTAATAAATTTTAGCCACGAAAATAATTAAAATTGATCAAGTAGAAAGGAATCGACTACTTTATTCCCCTTAACATCTCTTTTTTACCCGGAGGACCTGGAATTCTTTCCATTTTAAACCCAACCGCTTGCAAATCTCTTCGAACAATGCCTTTTGCACAATAGGTAGTGAAAATTGAATTGTTTGCTGAATTTTTATAGATCTTTAAGTAGGTTTCTTGTTTCCAAAGTTTTGGCTGTTTGTTGGGTGCAAAGGCATCGAAGAAGATGATGTTGAATGGTGGAAGATCCTTTAAATCTGTACTTTGTAGATCGCCAAGGATTTTGAATAATTGAAAGGTTTCTGAGATCGATTCCCAATGATTCCAATTAGAAGAATGAATTTTTTCGAAAATATTTCGAGAGGTATTTAATTGCTTTGGATAGTTTAAGGTTGCTATTTCTTCCTGTGTTATCGGATACTTCTCAATGGTAATGTATTTTACATTTTGTTTGGTTTTAGCAGCATGTAAATAGCTCAATAAAGCGTTTAAACCAGTACCAAAACCAACTTCGAAAATCACAATATCTGCTTGAGTTAATTGTTGTAATCCTGCTTCGATAAATACATGGTTTGATTCTTGAATGGCTCCGTGTATTGAATGATAATGTTCTTCTAATTCAGGAACAAATAGGGTAGAGGAACCATCTTCTGTTGTTTCGATTTTTCTATGGGTCATTCTATGATTTTAAGGAAATATTTTTCAAGATGATTTCTTCATAAGTTTTCGAAACTGAAATTTCTGTTTCTGAACTGTCATTTAATACAATAAAGTAATTCTTTTTTCCTTTTTTTAGAAGCTTTACGTTACTAACGTTTACTGCATATTTCCGATGACAACGATAAATTGGATAGTTGGAAAGATTTTCGACTAAAGCTTTTAAGGTAATTCTAATTAAGGTGTGCTTTACCTTATCGTTGTCGCGATAAATTATTTTAACATAATTATCTGTCGATTCAAAATACAATACATCCGCAAGTTTTAACGAAATTCGAACTTTATCTTTTTCGTCCTTAAAATGGATGAAAACTTCTTTTGGATCTCTAAATTGCTGAATAACTTGTTCTAATTTCGTTTTAATGTCGGTCCAGGCGAAAAATAAGGAACTTAACAGATAAGGAATGAGCAGAATTAGTACCACATTTTGCATGGCATTAATAAAAAGTAAATGCGCTTTCCTATTGTCGTCTAACAAAAATATTTCAAAGGAGGTATAAAAACCTGCCATGAGAACAACTTCTGCAGTAATTAGCCAAATAAATAAGGCAAGAGTGATTTCGTGACTTCGTTTAAGTAAAAGGAGTAATGTTCGGGTTAAAATAATAACCATCATTCCTGTTACAACGACCAGTAGAGAAAAGACCCTAAATTGAAGTTCGTTTATTTTATACCAGTTTTCGGCACCAAATGGTTGGTATATATTTATAAAAACATAAGCAAATATGGCGGTAAATACAGTTTGTATAATTGTATTTTTCCGATTTGTTAAATAATCAGGTATACTTTGCTTATAGTTCACTTGTTTTTCTGTTTTGAATTTACACTACGAATATGATAATAAATTTTCATTGGCACAAGCACCGTTAAATTTATCCCTATATGGTCAATTTCGTCCCACGATGATTCCGATTCATCCCACAATAGAGGCATTCACTACATAAATTTTTATATTAAGAAAGAATAATAGACATTTGAAATGTCTTTAAAAATAAGGCATTCGAGACGAATGGGATGAAATTTGTCTCGATAGAATAGAAATTTATAGTTTGAATTTCCATAACCAATTCAGAATTTCCAGAACCTCCTGTATTTCCAGATACCGGAGGTTATTTTTTTGTATAAGCTTGGCATAAATTGAGTGTATTCACTTTTCAGACTGCATCTAAAATCGATGCTAAATCTTATTATTCTGCTGAATTTTTACTTTTAAATTTTAGTGGTAATTAGGTTCCAAAGCCATGATGCTTCATTATTTCCTACATTCTTTTAAAAAATGATCATTTCTATTGATGATTCGTTAAACAATTTTAGTCGACATTCGTTTCTTTAATTATCGATCTATATTTTAATATTATGAGTAAATTGAAACAAAGTCGGAAAGATTTTTTAAGAAAACTTGGATTGTCAATTGGAGCTGCTGCTGTTGCTCCTGCAGTTTCTGCTTCATTCTTCGGTTACCATAACGATGAAGCTTTAAATAAAGAACAAAAGGAGTTTTTACAAGGATATGAAACTTGGCTTGGTGATTTTCATTGTTTTGTGAAAAAGCAAAAAGAGGACTTTTTAAATACCGATAATAATAAGAGGTTAATGGAGCTTTCTGCTCAAGCAGAAGAATGGAAGAAACAATTAGAGGTACATATGCTTGATCAACGTTTTGCTAATTATCATGAGAAAATTACCACGCACATTACTCAAGAAATCGTTTAATAATCAATCAGTTTATAATAATTCGTAAAAAAGCTGGATCTAATATTTAGATTCAGCTTTTTATTTTATAAGTTTTTAATATTTCTGTTAGAGAAAACTATTTCCGATTAGTACTATCATTACTGATAAGGCATAGTAATTTATAAAGAAAAATGCCTTTAAAATGCTTTTGTTTTCAGGTTCGGGTTTGAATAAGATTTTATAAAAGCCGATGATAAATCCAAAGTTGAGTAAAATGATTAAAGCGGTGGTTAAGATGGATGCACCTTCAAAAAAGATTGGAAAGCCCATTAGAAATAAACTTGTAATAAATCCCCAGAAATAGACCAACTGTTTAACCTTTAACTCGCTCACCTTCTTTGTTAGCATTAAAAAGCCTGCTCTTTCATAATCCTCGCGGTATTTGATTGCTAATAACCAGAAATGTGGCATTTGCCATAAAAACATAAATGTGGCAAAGAATATGATCGGTTGCTCTGTTAATATACCGCCAGCAGCAGCCCAACCCATCATCGGTGGAATTGCTCCAACAACCGCGCCCGGAAGCACAGCAAACTGAGTTTTTGTTTTTAAGGGGGTATACAGAAAATTATAGAATACCACATTCAATAATCCCAAAAATGCAGTCGGTAAATTTGTGAAAAAGGTAAGTAAGGTAAATCCGCTTAAAATTAAAATTAAAGAAATTAGAAATGCATCATTAGGTGAAATCAATCCTGCAGGAATTGGTCTTTTCTGTGTTCTTCCCATATTGAAATCTAGCTTCCGCTCCTGATATTGGTTCAAAGCAGAAGCTCCACCTGATAAGAAAAACGTACCCAAAAATAGTACAAGAATTTCAATCGAGATTTCATTGGTAAACAAAAACCAACCAACAACCGATGAAAATGCAACAGTCATCGATAGTCGGTGCTTCATCAATATTAATATCAAACCAAAATATGATTGCGAGGTTTTACTCATCTACTCCAATAGTTTTTAAATATTCTGAAATTTTATCCACTTCTTCTTCCGAAACTACGTCGATATACGATTGCATTAAACCTTTATTAAAGCCTTTTACAACTTCTTTGTTTGGTTCGTAAATTGAAGATTTCACATACTCTTCCATTGCAGTTATAGTAGTTGTTTCACCATTTTCAGTAACTACAGTTCTTTCTGAACCATATAAGCCTTTGAAACTTGGGCCAATTAATTTAGAACCATCTAATGAGTGACAACTTAAACAGCTGTTATCTTTTAAAATTGTTAATCCTTCTGGTTCTGCGTTCCGATCGGTAATTGTTAAGTTCGCTAACCAATTGTCATAATCGGGTTCCGCTTTTACAACTGCTTTCCCTAGCATACCAGAGTGTAATAATCCACAATATTCGGCACAAAGAATATCAAACGTACCTTCTTTGGTTGGAATAAACCACATGTAGTTATCGTAACCCGGAACCATGTCTTCTTTCAATCGGAAGGCAGGAATAAACAAAGAATGGTTAACATCCTCTGAAATCAAGTTTAATTTAATTGCTTTATTGAGTGGTAGTACTAATGTGTCTTTTGAAATTTTTCCGTTGCCATAATTAAACTCAAATTCCCACATTCGACCTATTGCATTAATTTCCATAGCATCCTTGGGGACATTTCGCATTGGTTTAAACCCTTGCCAGCCGTAGTAAAACATAATCAATACAATAATAAACGGAATTACGATCCAAGTAATTTCTAGCTTTACACTTCCCGAAAATTGCATGGCTTCTTTGTGCCGTTTCTTATTAAATCTAAACAACGACCAAACCATGACAGCAGTAATTAGAATTAATAAGAATATTGAAATTCCGAAGATTACGGCAAAAGCCTTATCAACACCATCTGCTAAATTTGAAGCTCCTGAAAACATATATTATATTTTTTTCTATCTAAAAGAATAATCAAAGAATGTTATAATAAGTACGATTGCAAACAGTGCAAACACTCCAAGTACCATATTTCTAATAAATGGTTTCTCGTATTTTAAATGCATGAAATACAAGGATACCGTAGTTGCTTTAACTGAAGCCACAATCATAGCAACTGCTAAAGACAATTTACCAAAATTAATGTTGGCTACAAATACCGTTATGTAAGTTAAAACGAGTAAAACCACTAATATGATTGCATTTTGCTTGTAGCTTGTAATATGTACGTGCTCTTTGTTGTTATTTGAATTGCTCATAATATCAGCTTAGGTAATTAAATAAAGTAATGGGAAAAGGAAAATCCAAATTAAATCGACTAAGTGCCAGTACAAACCACTATTCTCAAGCAGCAAATAGTTTTCGGTGTTAATGGTGCCTTTTCGTACTTTTAAAAGTGTGATGGTTAATAAAATCACACCAATTATAACGTGTAATGCATGTAGTCCGGTCATCATGTAATACAAACCGAAAAACTGAATTTCACCATTAGGTAGATTTTTCATAACATCGGAGCCAGGCCATAAATGCAAATGAAATTTATGACTCCATTCAAAATATTTATTGATCATAAAAATGGCGGCCATTACAATGGTTACCAATAATAATCGTACTGCCAGTTTGTTATTGCCTTTTTGTACTGCTGTGATCGACATTGCAACGGTCATACTACTAATAAGTAATACAACTGTATTCAGTGTTCCTATAAAAGTGTCTAATTCGATGGCAGCATGATGAAAATCACTAGTAAATACGCTTCTCTGAACTGCATAAACTATAAATAAACCTCCAAATAAGAACAGCTCTGTAAATAGGAATAACCACATTCCCATTTTGCCCGATTCACTATCAATAACGTGTTCTGTATGTTCTGTCTGTGACATAAGCGCTGATTAATCGTTACTGTTTTCCTTTTTAAATAAATATGGTGGATGCTTAATTACCGGAATTTCATCAAAATTTTCTAATGGTGGTGGCGATTGAATTTGCCATTCTAAAGTAACACCATGCCACGGATTAGCTTCGGCAATTGGTCCTTTTCTTCCCTTAATCAAGTTTACCAACATCATAATTAAACCAGTAAACAGAATAAATGCTCCCACGGTTGAAATTTGATGGCCTAACTCAAATTGAGGAAGGTAATCGTAATAGCGACGAGGCATTCCCTGAAGTCCAATAATGAATAATGGGAAATAAAGGATATTGAATCCAACAAATAAAATTACCCAAGCAACATTCGCTCTCTTAATGTTGTACATCCTTCCATATATTTTAGGGAACCAATAATGAATAGCCGCAAAAAATGCAAAGCCCATCCCTCCAAATATTATATAGTGAAAGTGTGCAACCACAAAACTTGTATCATGCACATGTACATCGGTTGCCAACGAACCTAAAGTTAAACCTGTAAAACCACCTATCATAAACAAAAAGATAAATGAAATTGCATATAAAAGTGGTGGTTGAATATTAATTGAACCGCCATAAAGTGTCGAAATCCAGTTGAAAACTTTGATGGCACTCGGTATTGCAACTATAAATGTTAAGAAGGAGAAAAACCATCTGGACCAGTAACTAATTCCAGAAGTGAACATGTGGTGTCCCCAAACAAAATATCCAACTACAGCAATAGCAATACTCGAAATGGCAATTGCACCATAACCAAATACTGGTTTTTGACTAAATGTCGGGAATATTTCGGTTACCACTCCCATTGCAGGCAAAATCATAATATAAACCGCAGGATGAGAATAAATCCAGAATAAATGCTGGAATAATACAGGGTCGCCACCTAAAGCAGGATCAAAAAATCCTATTTGTAATACACGTTCGGCAATTACCATCAATAAGGTGATTCCTACAATTGGCGTTGCTAAAACTTGTATCCATGCTGTAGCATATAATGACCAAGGAAACAGCGGCATTTTGAAAAAGCCCATTCCGGGAGCACGCATTCGGTGGATTGTTACAATAAAGTTTAATCCAGTTAATATGGATGAAAATCCAAGTACAAATGCGGCTGTAAGCGCCATAATTACATTGGAGCCCGATTCGGTACTATAGGGGACATAAAATGTCCATCCAGTATCGGGAGAACCTCCACCTACAAATTGAGAAAGTAAGCCTAACGCAGCACCAATTAAAAATAGGTACCATGAAAATAGATTTAACTTCGGGAACATTACATCTTTAGCGCCAATCATGAGTGGTAAAAAGAAATTACCAAATACGGCGGTTAATCCGGGAATTACCACAATAAAAATCATGATAATTCCGTGTAATGTTAAAATACCATTGTAAGTCTCAGGTCCCATAATTGTTGGTCCTGGTGCAATTTTTTCTAAACGCATTAGAAAACCTAATACGGCTGCAACGAAGAAAAATGCTGTGATAGAATACAAATACAGTAAACCTATTCGTTTGTGGTCGGTAGAAAGTAACCAACCCCAAATTCCTTTGTGCTTACCTTCGTATTCTAAGTAGCTTTCTTGCTGCTTTGTCGCTGAGTTTGCCATTTTATTTATCCTTTATTTCGTTTTTTTTCTTCCTTTAATTAATAAGAATGTCAACAGCATTGCCAATAAACCTAAACTCACACTTCCAATAAATGTGGTTGTTTTTAAGGTGTAGCTTCTGCTTACGGGATCGTATGCAAAACAAACTTCCAATATCTTATTGACACTTGCTCCCTGAATACCTTTTTGGGCTTCAATTATCGACATTTTTACATCGAATGGTAGGAAGGTTAATCCATACAAGTAACGTGTAATTACGCCTTCGGGGCTTACTACAATAATTACTGAAGGATGACTGAAATCTAAACCTGCTGGCTTGTATTTAAATCCTAATGCATTGGTGATTGTATTGATATTTTCCTGTGTGCCAGTTAGGTACATCCATGCATCCCTATTTTCCTGACTAATTTTTTGTACAAAGTTGTTTTTCTTTTGTTTGGCTTTTTCTGGTGTGTCTTTGGTGTTAAAACTGATGGTAACCACTTGATAGTCATTTCCCAGTTCCATGTCGACTTTGCTAACGGCATCAGAAACACCATCGAGCAATGGGCTACATAAACCAGGGCAATCGAAATAAACAAAGTTGAAAATTGTTGGTTTTTCAATGATGTCTGCCAGTTTAACGGTGTCACCATTTTCGTTCATGAAAGTTAAATCCATTGGAATTGTTTCTCCTAAGTGTTCAACTACTCCAACTTCTACTTCATCTCCAGGAACTTGTGCAGCTGTTGATATTGGAAAATATATGGCAGCTGCAATTAATAATACTATAAATTTTATGTTTTTCATTTAGCTTCTTTTTCCATTTTTAGGTTGCATAATTCATTGGCTATAATTGCGCCACCCAATAATGAAATATCTTTAAGCAAACCGAACATTGCAAATGCTTTTTGCATTTCGTCGCCATTGAAATAATTGGGAATATGAACTGTTGCAATAATGATTACAATTAATATTGCGAGTGCAAATGTTGATAACTGAACGTATTTATTAATGACAATGCTAATGCTTGCCAATATGAGCAGAGCACCGGTTAACATCATCATATAAGGACCAATGTTAACGTGGCTAGTAAATTCCATTGAAAAGAATTCGTATTGGATAAAGTGACCTAATCCAATAAATCCAAAAGGTATACCAAAAAGCAACCTTCCTAAAAATGATAGGTTTTTCATAATATTATAGTTTTAAAAGTTAGTCATCTTTTCCAATAATGAATATTTTTCGGAGTTGAAATAGGATATAAAATATAATACTCCATACTGCAATAACAATGGTTGTATAAGTTATTAAAATCCAAAGTGGTGCCATGTCAACTGTATTCCACATCGCACGTTTTGCTCTTAGACTTACTGGTTGAATTGGTACCCCTGCTTGAATAACAGTATCGGTTTCAACGGTTCCGTATAAATCTTCGTTAGGTAGTTTTGCATAGAAATTGATCAAACCAGCAGTATCTCCCGGAAGGTCAGCTGGAGCTTGAAAAGTGGCAACGCCATTTTCATCGGTTCTTTTTGCTTCGTCAACTAAAAAATTTCCAAAATAGCGTTTGGCAAAAAGGTTGACCTCAGCATTTTCTAATGGAATTTTTTGTCCGTCTTTGTAGCCTGTCACACTAGCTTCTATTGTAGAGTTTTCATTAATAAAAGCCAGAAGTATTTTTAGATCTTTCGCACCGAACGTTCCTTCAACCACTTTTTTAGCAACTTCTTGTGCATAATCGGGGTTAAACGATCGAATGTAGGCAATTACATTCCAGATTTCTGTTGAAGAAAGGATATTTTTAAAAGAAGGCATTGCTCCACGTCCATTGGTGACTTTGTAGTGTAATGCTCCATCTGAGTTATCCTGAAATTTTGCAGTTGCAGGATCGCCCGGAGGTGGATCTAAAGCTATAAAATTGCCTTGTCCTGGTGTTCCATGACAAGAGGTACAATTAGCTTCAAATATTTTTTTCCCTTCTTCAATGTTTACTTCTTCAAACTTAAACGGGCTCAGTTGTTTCTCTTTGTCTTCAGGTACTTTCCAATCAGGATTTTGAGCAACTGAATGGAGGCTAAATCCTAAAATTATTAATATGAATAGAACTATCTTCATTGTAAATGTTTTATTCGTTTAGTGTCTTTGGTTCTTTATGCTCTGCTTCCTCAGTCATTTCCCATATTGGAATTACCGGGAAAAATTTTGAAAGCACTGTTATTACCAATAAGGCCATTACAAAAGTCATGAGGGTAATCATGATTTCAGGAGTAGTCATATGGTAGTGCATAAATTTTTCGGGAACATACATTTTTGGTAAAAAAGGCTCTTCCATGGTGGGTACCACAATAATGTAACGCTTGGTCCACGAGGCGATGAAAACAAAAAACGAGATTATCGCCATTGAAAGTGGTTTTCGCATTTTTTTAAATAATAGTAACACAATTGGTAGCACTAAACCTGCAATTTGTGAAAACCAAAACATGGGTGCATATTCGCCCGAAAATAAGGCATGAATATGATGACCTTCGTGCAATTTCATCTTGTAGGCAGGAACCAAGAATTCGTTAATATTGAAATACAGATAAATCAGAGAAACCAATACAAACAGCTTTCCCATTTTATCAAACAAATCGTTGGTTAAGTATTTTTCTAATTTATAGTTTTTCCTGAAGAAATAAGTAAGCATTGATAGTCCTGCCATACCTGTAACAAAAGCTCCAGTAATGAAATATGGACCAAAAATTGTATTGTCCCATCCTGCACGTGGTGTTGCTGCAAAAAGCCATGAAGTCACTGTATGAATTGCAAATGCAGTTGGAATAAGTAATATCAATAATATACGAGTAATACGGAAAAGAATATCGTATTGTTCGCTTTTATGACGCCAGTTGAACGAAAGTAAATCGTAGATTTTTACTAACAATTTTGGTGCATTCTTTAGGCGCGTTTTCGAAATTGCCATGTCGGGAATTAGTGGCAGTACAAAAAGTAACAGACTTAAAACCATGTAGGTTGTTACTACCGTAATGTCCCAAACAATTGGAGATTGTATTCTTCCGAAGAGGAATATATGATCAACTCTGTCGGGACGCCCCATATCGTTAACAATTACTAAACCTGCTACCGATGAAAATGCAACGGCTATTATCTCAGCAATCCGTCCAATAGGTTTTATCCATTTGTAACCAATTAATCCTAAAACCGAACTAATTAACATTCCGATTAAACTAGCTGCAACAAAAAATACGAAATGCGAAATGTAAGCTCCCCAGCTCACATAATCTCCCATACCTGTTATTCCTAAACCTTCTTTTAGTTGTATCACATAATAATACAATCCTATGCCAAAAAGAATGGTTAAAAAAGTAGTCCATGCCAAAAAGCTTTTGGTAATTTTAACATGTCCTAATAAATCATCGGCTATGGTGTTTAGCTTTTGATTATCGTTTGAAAATATTTTACTGTAATTCGACATATGGTCATAAATTAGGCTTCGTTTACGTAACTATCAGGAGAAGGTCGATCTTCAGGAAATTTGAATACTCGTTTTTTAGCTGGTAAATAATATACTCTAGGATCGGTACCTAACTCTGGCATTAAACGAAATCCTGCATTTTCTTCTATTAATTCGCTAAAACGAACTGTTTGTTTTGTAGTTCCATTGGTTACGGCATCTTCGTTTTTATCTCCAAACCAGAATACTCCATTCGGACAATTCGATGCACAGTAGGGCATTTTTCCATCGCGCACTCGATCGGCACTAAATACACATTTCGAAATGGTTCCTTTCTTTTGAGGAACATTTAACTCGATATTATATGGCTGATCAGCATATTCTTCTTGATCTCTAGGATCGTCCCAGTTAAATACACGAGCTGAATATGGACAAGCTGCCATACAAAACCGACAACCAATACAACGCTCGTTATCAATTAAAACAATTCCATCTTGACGTTTAAAAGTTGCATTTACCGGACAAACCGAAGTACATGGTGGATTGTCGCAATGTTGACAAGGTTTTGGCATAAAATATGGATCGGTAGAATCGTCCTCTTGCATCACCAAGGTATTGATATGGTATTGATGTGGTTTTAACTGATGCGCATTTTGACATGCACTTACGCATTTTCTTGCGTTACGGCATTTAGCTAAATCAATAACCATTACCCAGCTTTTTCCTTCGATACCTTCACGGCCACGTGCTTGTAATATATCTAGATCGGGTTTTAAATCTTGTATCTGACTTTTAGGTACTTTAACCAATTGGTTATCGTCGGTTAAAACTTTTACATATTCATCTTTACCTTTTGCTTTTTCAAAATTACGACCAGAATAGATCGCGGCACCTCCAGCAGTAAAAGCAGCTCCTGCAATTCCCAGTTTCTTGAGAAAATCTCTTCTGGTTTCATTACCATCTTTGATGATTTTCTTCGAGCTGTTATTTTGATCACTCATAAGTATAATTTTTCAAACTGTATTTCTATAATTGACTAATTCCGGTTACCTCATATCCCGATTCGGAAATAGCTTCTTTTATTTTCGTGGTGTCTGATTTTTGAGGATCGTATTCTATTATTGCTGTTTTTTCGGTGTGTGATGCAATAACATTTTGAATGCCTTCTAGTTTTTTTACATTCGTTTCAATGGTTTCTTCGCAACCGGTGCAAGTCATTCCTTTTACATTAAAGGTAAGCTGTTCTATTTGTTGAGTTTGCGTTTGAGTACTTGATTCGTCTGAAGAGGTAGTTTTCTTTGAGCACGACGAGATCGAAAGTACGATTACAAATATTAACAGTAATTGTATTTTATTCATAGCAAGATAATTTTGTGTTAGGTTTTAATTAAGCCAACTACCCTATAAGAAAGATAGCATACCGATATTACAATTAAGTGTTTTTTTTGTTCAATTGAATTCTTAAAAAATGTTATTTTTTTGATTATTTGAATTTCGATCAAATTTTTGGCATAAAAAAGCAGCGATTCATTGATGGATCGCTGCTTATTGTTCGATTTTAAATATTATGATCGTTTAACGATTTCAAGTAATTCAATTTCAAATAGTAGCGCCATGTTTGACTCGATTGTTCCGCCAATTCCCGATTCGCCATAGGCTAAATCTGCAGGAATAAATAATTGCCATTTCGAGCCAACAGGCATCATTTGCAAGGCTTCAAGCCATCCTTGTATAACGCTGGTAACTTTAAAGGTAGCAGGTTTTCCTTTTTCGTAGGTACTGTCGAAAACAGTTCCATTTATTAGCGTACCATGAAAATTACAAGTTACAGAATCGATTGCGGTTGGTTTCTTTCCATCTCCTTCTTTGAGTATTTTGTATTGAAGTCCGCTTTTAGTAGTAATTACCCCTTCTTTCTTTGCATTTTCGGCCAAGAATTTATCACTTTCAGCTTTATTAATGTCTCCTTTACTTTTTCTGAATTCGGTAAAATACTTGTTGATAACATCATTTGCTTCTTTCTCGGTTAATCGAGGTTCCTTTTCTTCCATAATGTCGGAAATTGCATTAAACAACGAATCGAGTTTAACACGCATTCCTGAACGATGAAGGTTTATTGCCAAGTTAATTCCAATGGCATATCCAAATTTATCTTCTAGTGATTCAAATTCCATGATAGGTTTTTATATTATAAAACAGTATAACCGTTCCAACAATATTTTGTTTGTTTTGATTCTGAACATTATAAATTTTCTATCTTAGAAACTCTTTTTATAACTAAACCAATATACTAACTATGAGAAAGTATTTTCTAATTTTTGCCTTCTCCATTTTTTTATCAAGTTGTCAGATTATTAATTACACGCCAATTCAAACTGAGAAGGAGAGTGAACTAGGCTTTAAGCAAATTACCAACAAAGAGCATAAGGTTGCTGATCCTATGTTACATCGTAATGATCAGCTATATTGGTATGCTGCTCCAACAATAGATGTTAGTTCCGACGATCAAAAACTACTATACATTAAAGATGCAGGAGTATTTCGTGAATTGTTTGTGATTGATCAGAAGTTGAACAAAGATAGTGCTGTTGTTGTAAGGATGAATGTTTTTGATATGCATTTTAGTAATCACGATTCGGCTGTTTATTTTACAGGAACAGAGTCGCCAACGAAACTTCAGCCTATTGTAGCTGATCAAGCTGAGAACTACAAAGGAGGAGGAATGGTGGAAAAAGTGATTGTGAATGATGATTATGGAAATGAATACATTAGTTATTCTGGGATTAAAAGATTTCATAAATATCCCAATTTGGGAATTTACAAATCGACTATTGGAACTTATGAAAAGTCAAAAGTGATTGACACTGATGACCTTGATTTTTGTGTAAGCTTGGATAACGATTCTATCTTTTATTTTTCGTGTGGTATTTATGAAAATTTTAGCACTTTCTCGGTTAATCGAAATAATAAAGAAGTGAAGGAGTTATTTAATGGTATGGCAGGTAATGTTGATAGCAAAAATGGTGTAGTTTATTATGCAAAAATTAATGAAGAAAATCATCGTAGTGAGATTTTTGCTTACAATTTAAGCACGAAAAAAAGTAAGCGATTATTAAGCGATTCAGAAGTTGGTTATTCTACTCCGCAAATTTCAAACGATGGAAAAAAGTTATTGATTGTAGGTTCAACACCTGTAATTGATGAACAACAAATGAATTTAGATTTGTATCTCTATGATTTAGTTACCGAGGATGTAACTCAATTAACCGATCATATTGGGAATGATTTGTCGCCATGCTGGTCATCAGATGACCAATCGGTTTATTTCTTGTCACAGCGCGGAAATTTGTTTGGAAAGTATAATATATGGAATCTAGAACTTTAAATGTATCATCTTATGAAGATAAAAGTATTTTGCACCTGTTTCTTAGTAGTCTTGACTTCTGTATGTTTCGCACAGTTTTCATCTAGCAATAGTTCTAATAAATTAAAAAGTTCGTTCACGAATATAGAAGTTGGCACACCTGTAGGTATTCGAATGGTACAACCGAGTTCAAATGATGCTATTAATACAAAAGGAATATTTGTGAGTTATTCTCATACTTCGCGAATTATTGGAACTAATAAGGTAAGTTTAAACGTGATGGGGGCTTTGGTCCTTCAAGCAATCAATTTTAAATTAGAAGGTACTACCTATGTGAATCCAAATTCACTACCGAATAAAAGCGTGGAATATGCTATTGGGCCGGGCTTAGCATATTTGATAAATGAAGATATTATAATTATTCCTTATATCAAATACGGTATTTGTTTGCATGACAATTATCGTAATTCAATACATTTTCAGTTTCGGTCTAAAACGACTACAGTAGGATTAAAAGTTGCTTATAAAAGACTTACGACAACATTTGAATATGTGCCAAACTATGATCTTTATAAATCTCAAACTTCAAGCAAAGAAATTAGCATGTTACGAATTGCACTTGGAATTAGAATTTAGCTTTAGTAATATCAAAAAGAATTGTTAGTTTTGCAACCACTTTTCATAATTGGGGCTGACTGGTTTTGACAGCAGGTAGAGATTGTGAGTAAGCATGCAGGGTTTTGATTGTTTGCCCTTAATTAAGCAATTACAATTATAATAGGCGAAGAAAATTTTGCTCTTGCAGCTTAATCGAATTATAGTAGATTAACTTAATTCCGGCATTAGATGTTGGAACAAGACGTTTCCCGGATGGTTCTGTTTTCTGCCGGTCCGAATCGGAAACGCTCGTAATTGAAAACTAGGAATCTTGATGCTTTGGCTCGATTCTGAAATTAAAGAAGCTAAGGTAGTGATCGGTGGCCTTGATCCAGTTACTGCTCGAAAATTAAGTCGAGGCTAAGCATGTAGAAAGCTAATGGTTTCCTTGTTTGGACCCGGGTTCGAATCCCGGCAGCTCCACTTTTTCCAATTTTAAATCAACGCAAAAAACCGTAATTGTCACAAAATGAATGTTTTGTGATTTTTGCTTTATGCAGAAAAAAGCAATAAAATGCATATTCTGAGGTGGCAATTCGGGAGTCGGTCTTAAAAAGTATCAACGACTCCCGAACAACTCCCGATTTAGTGTTTAATGCATTGAAATGCATTGTTTTACGTTTTAGATGCTTTTCCGTTTGTCATAGTTTTAACCAATAAAATTTTATCAAAAATGACAAACTTATCAAGTTTTAGTGTGCTCATTCTAACAAGAACAAAAAGGCACAAAAAAATCCAAAAGGAAGGGCTTTATGCAAGAGTTACAGTTGATGGTAAGAGAACAGAGTTTAGTTTATCTTATGAAGTTCCCAAAGGAGTATTTGATGTAAAATCACAAAAGTGTTTTTCTAATTCAGCAGAAGCAAAAAGAATTAATGATTTTGTTACCATCGTGAAAGGTGAATTAAATGAGATTAGAAGGAAGCTTATTTTGCAAGAGAAAGAAGTTACAGCAGAACTTGTAAAAAGTGTATATAAAGGCCAACCAGATCCTAATCAAGAGAAGAATCCAACATTGTTAGAGCTTTATGAATTACACAACCAAAAATTTCAAGAATTAATAGGTACAAAAGGTCATTCTGCATCTACATTAAAACGACACAAAACTTCTTTGTCTCATGTGAAAGAGTTTCTGGAAAATGTTTATTCTCTTAGTGACATTTGTTTTGAAGGTGTTAATTACAAATTCCTAAATGATTACGAGCATTATTTAAAATCCGTTCGGAAGTGTAATCACAATTCTACAATGAAATATATTAAGAATGCAGGTAAAATAATCAATGAAGCTTATGCCGAAGGTTATTTGGAACATAACCCATTTTTTAAATTTAAAATGCACTATGAACCAGTTGAACGAAAAGTACTATCTGAGAAAGAAATTGAAAAAATGATTTCAATTGCCATATCAGAAAAACGATTAGATAAGGTTCGTGATATGTTTGTGTTTTGTATCCATACAGGAATAGCCTATGGGGATGTGGAAGAATTGCGAATGGAGCATTTTTATATTGATAAAGAAGGAACAAAATGGGTGAAAAATAGACGGTTAAAAACAAACACTGAGTTTCTTGTTCCTATTTTGCCAATCGTTGATGAAATTATTGACAAATATGCTGATCATCCACAAAGAATAAAAGAGGGTAGAGTTATTCCAGAAATAAGTAACCAAAACTATAATGGGTATTTAAAAGAAGTTGCAATTAGATGTAAAATCAAAAAGAATTTAACATCACATATTGCTCGTCATACTTTTGCGACAACTATAGCCTTAAATAATGGTGTGCCTATTGAGATAGTATCTAAAATGTTAGGGCATTCAAGTGTTCGAACAACTCAGATTTATGCTAAAGTCCAGGAACAAGCGATTAAAAATGGAATGTCAAACCTTTTAAATTCTGATAAACCTAAAAAGAAGAAAAAGAATAATAAAAAAGGGAAGAAAGGAGGGAAGTCAAATGATTAATCTTGGGAAACTGATTTTACCTACCTTCTTGATTTTGAAATTTGAGAAGGACAAGCTTACGCTGCGACTCCCTGAGTATATGACAAAGGAGTATTATGATGATAGCGAATGTTTTCTTCACTTTAATTTCATAAATACAACGGTTTTTATTGATTATTACTGTGAAGATGATTTTTACTTGTCTGTAAAATTTGATATCGACTCTTTTGCATCCGGTGATCTTAAAGATTAATCATTTATCTCAATTCAAGAAAGAGCATTGAAAAAGCTTTGCGAATATATTGATGATGACCAGCAAGAAATGTTGGAGCATTTTGAAGAATTATAAATAGATAAAACCTTTCTATGCATTTGGAAAGGTTTTATTCTTTCACTATTAGAATAAAATTCTGATAGGTGATAAATAATTAAAGTATAAAGTTTTTGTAAGGCTTTGTAAAACAATATAATTGATTTGAATTTGATTCTCCCTGAAAAAAAATATTCAGTTTTTTAAGTAATAAACTTGACATTTTATTTTGTGTTAGGAGAATTGAATTTTGTCATTTACCAATGAAATACTATTCATTCTTAAACTTCAAAGCACTCTAATAAGTCTTGGAGATTCTATTCTGTATTTTAAAATACCTTATTACTATTCGCTTCTCGGAAATTTAATTCGTTAAGACCATTTGTTTACTTCAGTATTTCAATTCCAGTATGGTACGATTGAAAGCAGCCTCATCAATGCCAGCATTATATTTTACAATCATTTCAATTCCAGTATGGTACGACTGAAAGTGCCAACGTTACCTAATAGTATTACTCTGTTTACATTTCAATTCCAGTATGGTACGATTGAAAGCAACACCACCCTGAAAAGTAAAGGGAATAATATCATTTCAATTCCAGTATGGTACGATTGAAAGATTACAAGAAACACAATTAAATCAAAATTGGCAAGTGTATTTCAATTCCAGTATGGTACGATTGAAAGAAAGCCCTAGCAAACAAGGACGTAGCGCAGTAAGCTATTTCAATTCCAGTATGGTACGATTGAAAGTTTGGAAACAACTTTATTATAAAACATAGTTACCAGATTTCAATTCCAGTATGGTACGATTGAAAGTCCATTCCAAGTAAATTGAAGTCGACCGTAGTAGTTAATTTCAATTCCAGTATGGTACGATTGAAAGTCACAACCAACGCCACCGCGCCGTATAATAATAGATTTCAATTCCAGTATGGTACGATTGAAAGAAATTGAAAAGAGAAAACAATCAAATAGGGAGTTATTTCAATTCCAGTATGGTACGATTGAAAGACATAACAAGTGGCGCCAGAATATACACTTTGGAATTTCAATTCCAGTATGGTACGATTGAAAGCTTTCAGGGTCTTTTAATTGAATGTATTCTATAAATTTCAATTCCAGTATGGTACGATTGAAAGTAAAATAAACAAGGTATATTATTCATATAATACTTATTTCAATTCCAGTATGGTACGATTGAAAGCAAGGTTATCTTGATAAAGTTAATGAACGTAACGAATTTCAATTCCAGTATGGTACGATTGAAAGGAGATATAATTGCCAACAGTATAAGCTTTCACGGATTTCAATTCCAGTATGGTACGATTGAAAGGCGCAGAACTTAAAGTATTAGAGGCGATCGATCACGAATTTCAATTCCAGTATTGTACGATTGAAAGAGCGTTGGCGAATGAAGCTATGAAAGAAGGAGTTTATTTCAATTCCAGTATGGTACGATTGAAAGTCCTTAAAGTATTTAATTATGGCTTTAACAATACTATTTCAATTCCAGTATGGTACGATTGAAAGATATTCGGTAATTTCATTCATGACTATCTCATTTTAATATTTCAATTCCAGTATGGTACGATTGAAAGTAGAAGCATTCGCGGTCGTCCATGAAGTTGTAACTGCATTTCAATTCCAGTATGGTACGATTGAAAGGTTTCTTAATGGGAAACTGCGAGGTATCTGTTGAAGAATTTCAATTCCAGTATGGTACGATTGAAAGCCCTTATTTCAGTAATAGTTTTATCCTCCTTTTTCCAATTTCAATTCCAGTATGGTACGATTGAAAGTCAATAATAAGTCCCAGTCTAAATGGGTGAACACTAATTTCAATTCCAGTATGGTACGATTGAAAGAACAAAACTCTTTCAGGATTTGGTGTGAAAAATGGATTTCAATTCCAGTATGGTACGATTGAAAGTAGAGGGATATATTGTTTTGGCGGTTATTGATTTATTTCAATTCCAGTATGGTACGATTGAAAGTTTCAAGTAATTCATTAATTAGACCTTGTAGTAATTCTAAACTTAGTTTTTGAGAGACAACATTTTTTCGGATAAAGTCAATTAATTCATTATTCTTATTATCCAATTGTTTTTCAATCGTATTAATTTCTTTTGTTGACAATTCTTCATTTTTAAATAAGTTGCTATCTATTATTGAGTTATAGAAACCAACAATTTTATATATATCTTTCATTTGAAATAGAGAAGTTGAATGAGTTTTGTGTTAGAAGCGAAAAACATATTACGTTTAATATCAATGCTTAACTGTTAAAAATAATACTAAATCCTAATTGCCAACTGTTCAAATCGAACTAATAGAATTTTTTTATAATCATGTTTCATCTCATCAGACAGAAATGAATTATCAATCAGCTTTATCGCTTTTTTTGCATTTCGTTCCATTCTTTTAAACGATCCAGTAATTTGCTTTTTATTTAATCCTAAACCTTCGCCTAATTTTATAAAGTGTTCTTTCTTTAGCTTATTCTTTTTACCAGCTAACGTTAAAGCAAGTTCTTCTTTATCATCAGGATTCAAAATTGAAGCATTTAGTAAATCGTATGCAGGTGCTAATTTCCAGCCAGACTGACTTTCGATCATTGAGAAATTTTTTAAATGCATATCATTATTTCCGGTGAGAAACGAAAATAGAGTTAAATCAAAATAATTGATTATATCCAACAAGGTATTACTAGAGAACTCGTTTAACGCCTTTCCAACTTTTTCCATTGAGCTCTTGTACTTATCGAATGCTTCAGTGATCTGAAACATATCGATCATGTGTATTTTCTCACCTGAATTGGTTCTGTCGACTCTCTTAGTGATGTATGATAGTTCTCCTGAAGCCAATCGAATAAGCGATGACGGTACAACATTAATTCCAAATTCTTCAGCCATTCTCATAGTCAGAAATTCATTTTCAGGCATTTCAGGGAATCTGTCTGAAGGTGGTTTTAATATGAATAATCCGCCTAATGCATCAATTACCGTCAGTCTTGGATCAGATTTTTCTTTCGTGTTTTTCACCAGTGACATCGATAATTTAGCCTGAACTCCCGGAATTGTTACACTACGTTCAACTACTTTTTTAGCAAGCTCATCCATTTGATCCAAAGTATAATCAATGGTAGGTGGTTGCGAAGTGCCAAAGAAATGTAAGGAACATTTTTCATGAAAATCTTCATTGTTTTCGGTTGGCTTAGAACAATATAAACATCTACTCTTCATTTGATTCTATAATTGGTTCAACACTAACTGCACCAATACAGTTTTGACAACATGCTAATAGTAAACCCATCCGGTCATTTTTATTGATTTTCCAATTTTCAGAGGCAATATTTAGCAACCAGCCTTCCGGTATTAAACCCTCAAAAAATGGAAATAGCCTTTTTTCGGTGTACAGTTCATTGGTTACAGGCATCGTAAATGTGATAAATTCAGAAGGGTGTTCTTTCACATATTTTTCTTGATATTGAAAAGTAAATTCACCATCATTTGTTTCAGTGATAATACCAGCCAAATTGTTCTTGTAATATACCTTGCCTTGTCTCATTCATTTAAGCTTTTAGTTTCTACTGGAGCTAATTCATGACCAAACATTTTAAGGACTTGATTTACACTTTCCAGATTAAGATTTGTTTTACCTTGTTCTATTTTGCGAACAACTGTAAGTGCAACACCAGCTCGTTCTGCAAATTCTTCTTGAGAAAGTTTTACTTCTTTTCTTCTCTCTTTAACAAATTGTGCTAATGGTTTCATTATATGTGTTTAAATATAATATTTGGTGAAATTATAAAAAATATATGTAAATAGATATAATAAAATGTTTTAAACGCATATTATATGCGTATGGATATAATAAATTAATCGTGATGATTGAAAAAATGAGCTGATATTAAGTTTAATATTCGAATTTTTTCTACTTTTACTTCTGCAAACGGAAGTATTCTGATACTCAAAACAATACGGTTTCGAGGTGGCAATTCGGGAGTTTGTTGATTTTTTGAAAGTGTAAGTTATTTAAAATGAACTTATTAGTTCTAAAGTGAGGTTCCCGGCAGCTCCACTTTTTCCAAATATTTTTAATTTCTATTTTTGTTTTTCACAATCTAAAATTGGTATATTTTAGATTTGCAACTTAAATGAAACTTATGCAAGCATATAAATTAAACAATGGTTTAGAAATACCTAAAATTGGTTTTGGAACCTGGAGGATTAAAGGCGGGGAGAAAGCCGTAGAAATCATTTCAACTGCAATTGAGAATGGCTACAGGCATTTTGACACTGCGGCTTTTTATGGAAACGAGAAGAGTGTAGGGGAAGCAATTAGAAATAGCGGAATTAGTAGAGAAGAATTCTTTATAACCAGCAAAATTTGGAACGATGATCGAGGATATGATAAAGCTTTGAACGCATTTGATAAAATCTTATCGAATCTTCAGTTAGATTATTTAGATCTTTGTTTAATTCATTGGCCTGCTAGTCCGAACCGTTATAATAATTGGAAAGAAATTAATGCTGAAACGTGGAATGCATTGGAAGAACTGAAGAAAGCAGGAAAGATAAAATCAATTGGCATCAGCAATTTTATGAAGCACCATTTGGAAGCTTTGCTTGAATCTGTTGAGATAGAACCTGCTGTAAATCAAATTGAATTTCACCCCGGTTTTATGCAGCAAGAATGCGTTGATTTTAGCAAACAAAACGGAATTGTTTTGGAAGCGTGGGCACCACTTGGTGCAGGCGCCATGTTAGAAAATCCAGTTTTAAACGAAATTGCATCGAAATATAATAAGTCGGTTGCTCAATTGTGCATTCGTTGGGTTTTACAACACGATATTCTTCCTTTAGTGAAGTCTGAAAATTCAGAGAGAATGAGATCTAACCTAGATGTTTTCGACTTTGATATTAGCACTTCTGATATGCAGAAAATTAATGAATTAGAATATTTTGCAGGCTCAGGACAAGATCCCGATAAAATTGAATTTTAAAATAGTTTGTTGAAATAAATTCATTTAGGTTTCTTCCTAAATGAATTTATTTTTTATTAAAAACTCAAACGACTCTTCCATCGATACTTTTAAAGGGCGAAACTGAACTCCTAATTCACTTTTAATTTTTGAATTGTCGGCAGTAAATTCAACATCTACATTGTTTCGAATAAATTTCCGGCTAAATCTTTTATCTACCATAGGCCCAATAGCTACCAACAACCATTTCGGAATTAAACGTTTTGGAATTGGATAGGAACTACCATACTTTGGAACTAAAACTTGTGCTAAAGAATGAAAATTGGTATTGTGCGCATGTGTTATGTATCTTCCTTTTGCCTTTGGGTTAAAACCTGCTTGAAAATGAGCTTCGGCCACATCTCTCACATCAACAACTCCAATGCCTAATTTGGGAACGCCCGTTTTGAAAGTACCATTCCCCATTTGTTTTAAAATCGTATAACTTTCAGAAGTAACTGAAGTTGTGTTAAGGGCAGGACCAATTACTAAACTTGGGTTGATTGTTATTAAATCCCATTGTTTTTGTTGCTTTTGAATTTCCCACGCTTTTTGTTCTGCTAGTGTTTTTGAGTAGTAGTAAGGCTGGTAGTCGATTGAAGCGGTTGAATTCCACATATCTTCTGTAATTGCACCGGTTGGAGCCATTGCACATTCGCTGGCATCGGTATAAATTGCAGCAACACTACTTGTAATAACAATTCGCTTAACTGTATTTACTTTTTTTGCTTCTTCGAGCACATTGCTTGTGCCTTTTACCGCCGGATCGATTAATTCTTTTTGAGGATCTGCGACGTCGTTGGTAAAAGGAGAGGCTGTATGGAAAACTAATTCGCATCCCTTCATTGCATCAGCAAAAGAACCTTCTTCAAGTAAATCGGCTTTGAATAATTTTATTGTTCCTGAACTTTTCTCAGCCAACTGATATAAAAAGGCTACCTTTTTCTGATTGTCGGGGTTACGAACTGTTGCATGAACTGTAAGGCCTTGGTCTAGTAATTTTTTAACCAACCAGCTTGCTACAAATCCGGTTGCTCCGGTAACCAAAACTGGTTTTGATTTATCTATTGTAACCATATTTATTATTCTTTCTAATGAAACAGAATAAAGTTGCTTATGTTTCATCAAGAAATTGCAATTAAGCTTTTTTAATACTTACAGAATAAAGGTCTAATTATTAATTAATTGAAATTTCAGAACTCGGTTTTCCATTCTTATAAATTGCATCGACATTACTTGTTTTTAAACCATTGATCTTAATGTTTTTAATTGCTTTATCATAATGAATTACGTTCATAAACTCTGATTCAATTTGAATTTCATCGAAGCTAATATCTGAAACATTGATTAAAGAAAGTGGAAAATAATTTTCGTTTTTTGAATTGATATTTTTAAAAGTTGCATTTTGAGTATTTTCAATATAAATACCACGCTCGCTAACCAACTCAACATTTTCAAAGAAAATTTGATCGACATATTGAGAGTCGATTCCCTGAATGCGGATTCCATATTGAGATTGGTTCGAAGTAATGTTTTTGTAATGTAAGTTACGGAAGGTTGGCAAACTGTCTGTGCGCGGTTGAATTGAGCTACTTCCGTAATGCATATTTATTTTTATGGCTTCGCGTTTGATGTTATCCATTTTGATGTCCTCAAACCAAATGTTTTCAATTACCCCACCACGGCCTTTCATCGATTTGATACGCAATCCTCGATCGGTTTGACTAAAATCGCAATGGTGTGCATAAACATTTCGTACACCTCCCGACATTTCGCTACCAATTACAACGCCGCCATGGCCATGCTTGGTTTTCACATTTTTGATTATGATGTTCTCACTGGCTTTTCCAACACGCCAACCATCTTCGTTCAGTCCCGATTTGATTACAATACAATCGTCTCCTGTTGAGAAATAACAGTTGTCGACTAAAAAACCATTACAAGCATCCGGAATAATTCCATCATTGTTGGTTCCATCGGTGATTACACGAAGATTACGTGCAACCACATTTTCGCAATAAACAAAATGGGTGGTCCACATTGGTCCAGAATGTAATTCAATTCCTTCTACTAAAATTCTTTCACAATCGATGAATTGCACCATCGATGGACGTAAATAAGAAGTAGGTTCAAATGCCAAACAGTTTCTATCTTCGGGAGCAACACCTGCTTCTACCAGATCGTATAATTTTTTCAGCGAACTTTTTTGTGTTCCTTTGGCTAAATCCCACCAAACTTGAGCATTTCCTTCGATAATTCCTTTTCCAGTAATTGAAATATTCTCCTGATTTCTGGCGTAAATAAAAGGATGATAATTCATACACTCTAAGCCTTCCCAGCGGGTAAAAGTTGGAACCGCATAAAGTGGAATGCTATCAATAAATGATATCACGGCACCTTCAGATAAATGGAAATTTACATTCGATTTCAAATTGATATAAGAAGTTCTCCATGTACCTTCGGACACGATAACGGTTCCTCCACCTTGCTTGTTACAAGCATCGATGGTTGCTTGAATGGCTGTTTGATTATTAGTTTCAATATTTTTTTTAGCACCGAAATCGACAATGTTGAAATCTTGCTCTTTAAATGCCGGAAGTTTAAAAACTTGATCTCCCCAAGGAGTATTTTCTGTGATTGTTTCAATTGGTTGCTTAGCGCAACTTGCAGTAAATAAAATTAGAATTGCAAATAAGTAGTTGTAGCGTTTCATTTGAAAAAAATTGTTAGTTGTACTCGCAATATAATATTGAATTCTTAGATATTTAAAAATTAGCACAACAAAACGCTTTTTAGCAACACAAAATGTTACTTTTTCTTTCTTTTCTTCTTCGGCTTTTCGTTATCGATGATCAGTTTTTTCCAATTGTCGTTCGTGTCATCGGTGAAATCTAGCGTTTCTTGGTATTCATTTTTGCTTATTTTAAGCTCTTCAATTTCGCTACCAATATATTCTTCAATATTTTCTAGAAATTCGGCTTCGCTTTCGCTACAAAACGAAACTGCATTTCCTTTGTTCTTGCCTCGCCCTGTACGACCAATTCGGTGTACATAATTTTCGCTTTGCTCGGGCATGTCGTAATTAACAACAAAGTCCACATTGGGGATGTCGATTCCTCGAGCGGAAACATCAGTGGCAATTAGCATCTTAATTGTACCACTTCGAAACTGTTCCATTGTTTCATCTCTTTCCTCTTGGTTTTTACCGCTATGAATGGTCAGACTGCTAATTTTTACTCTTTCCATTGCTTTAAAAACTCTTTCTGCACGCACTTTGGTTCGAACAAAAACCAGAATTTTGCTTTCGGGATTTTCGTTTACCATGCGTTCTAAAAAGAATCTTTTATCGTCCATCTCGATATGCATTACATGATGAATTATATTCTTGGCTACCGGATTTTTAGGCGAAATTTGTATGCGAATTGGATTTCGAACCAAAGAATAAGCTAGTTTTTTAATCTTGTTATCGATAGTTGCTGAAAAATAAAGTGTTTGTCTGTTTTTAGGTAAAAAGCGGATTAAATCACTAATATCTTTATAAAATCCACGATCTAACATTTGATCAGCTTCATCTACAACCAAAGTGGAAACACTTGATAGTTTTAAATGGCCCTGGCTTACCAAATCGAAAACACGTCCTGGCGTTGCAATTAAAATGCTTACTCCTTTTTGAAGTTGTTCAATTTGCGGATCTTGATCAACACCTCCGATAATTACCATCGATTTGATCCCACTTCCTTTTGACAAGTTTTGAAAAACTCCGTGAGTTTGTTTTGCCAATTCGTGGGTTGGCGCCATTACAATACATTTAATGCCGTTATTATCTGACTTACAAGAGATTAATTTATGAAGAATTGGAATTACGAATGCAGCAGTTTTACCAGTACCTGTTTGCGCAATGGCTAATACATCTTCGCCAGATAAAACATGTGGAATTGTTTTATACTGAATATCGGTTGGTCTTTTGAAACCTTCCTTTTCCAGATTGGTTTTGATTTGTGGTGCAATTCTGTAATCCTGAAATTTCATATCTATTCTCTTTGAAAAAATCTTTCTAATAAATTATTGAATAATAAACGTTTGTGCTTGTAGCGCCTATTTTCTATAATGCCGCGAAGATACTATTTATATTTATTTCAGTACTTGATATAAACAATGAAGCAACAAAAAAGGGTTGACTAAATAATCAACCCTTTCTATATCGTATTATTAATGAGATTTTACTCTAAGAAAGCTTTACGTAAGTCTTCAATTTCTTCATCCCCGATTGGCACCAATTTACCAATTGGAGCAGCCATTGTTAACGATTTTGCACTAAACTCAGCTACTTCTAAATGGTCGAATGTTTCTAACAATTTATCACCGGTAACAATTACCGAATCGTTTTCAACAATAACGGTAGAAACCCCCTCCGAAATTAAATTCAAGATGGTTTCGTTGCCTGCAAAATGGGAACCAAATGGTACATTCGGAACGTCTTGCAAGAAAATCCAACTTTCAGGAATCGTACGTACATCGAATTTTTTACCACTAACACCAAAGGCCATCAAATAAGGACTTTGCGTTAAGATAATTGAATTGATTTTTGGATTTCTCTTGTAAATCTCTTGATGCAACCATGTTGATCTGCTTGGGATTTTTCCTGGCTCACGTTTTCCATTTTTGATTTGAACGATGTCACCACGATTTATGTCCCAACGAGAAACGTTGCGGGGCGTAATGATGAAATCATCGTTTTCCAAGCGCATTGAAACAGTTCCATAAGAGCTGATCATCATTCCTTGCTGGCAAGCGCGGTGAACGATACGTACTAATTCTTCTCTTTTTCCTCTTTCTTCCGATGAATAAACAACATCTTCTTTGTCCATTTCGGGAATAATATTTGGAATTTGCTCTTCGAATTCAATGATTTGAGCGTCGGTAAGTGAATTTACGTTTCCAACGGTGCTTGCGTTAATTACCGTGCGTGCATTCAACTCTAATGTTTCAAAACGTTGAAAAGCATCTCCAAGGTCGGTTCCTCCAACAACGGTACCATGGTTTTCCATAATTACCCCCATGAACCCTTTATCAAATTCGGCCGCAATTACATCGCCTAATTCCTGACTTCCGGGAAGCGCGTATTTTGCATATCCAATTGGTCCACAGGTGGTTTTTGCCTGTGGAATAACATTGGTGTCGGGAACTTGACGTACAATACTAAACGATACCAATGCTGGCGGGTGTGCATGCAAGACTGCTTTTAAATCGGGGCGTGCTTCTAAAATTGCTTTGTGAAATGGATATTCTGATGATGGTTTGTGTTTTCCTATAATTGTACCATCTTTCTTCACACACATGATATCGCTCGCTCGTAATGTTCCTTTATCAACAGCTGAAGGGGTAACCCACATGTCACCATTTTCATCCATTATAGAAATGTTTCCTCCTGAAGTAGTGGTCAATCCGCGATTATAAATACGACTAATAATAGTAATAATTTGATCGCGTGGATGCATTAAATTTACGTCTAATTCGCTCATTTTAAATTGTTTTGTTTGCTTTAAAATTCTTGTTCATCAAGCAAGCTTGTATATACAAGTTTATTTCGACAGCAAAAGTATAATAGATCCTTTAAATGTGTTTTATAACACATGCTATTTTAGCCTAAGAAACATAATGATAATATTGCAATTTTGAGCTACTATTTAGTATGTTGTTTAATTCTTTCGACAGTATACATGTCGGTTCGGCGATCTTTTAAATTACGTACACTGCCTAGCTGGTTTAGTTCTCGTAACATTGACAAATCTACATCGGCAATTAAAATCATTTCGGTATTCGGTGTGGCTTCTGCTTTTATTCCATTGGTCGGAAATGAAAAATCGCAAGGGGTGAATACCATCGATTGTGCATATTGAATATCCATGTTGTGCACTTTGGGCAGGTTTCCAACACTACCTGCAATTGCCACATAACATTCGTTTTCAATTGCTCGTGCTTGCGCACAATATCTTACACGAGAATAGCCATTTTGTGTGTCGGTTAAGAAGGGAACAAAAATGATATCGATTCCTTCTTCTGCTAATATTCTACTTAACTCTGGAAACTCAATGTCGTAACAAATTAATATTCCAATTCTTCCAGCGTCGGTGTCGAAAGTTTGAATGTGGTCTCCACCTTGTAATCCCCAAACTTTTTCTTCGTCGGGCGTAATATGTAATTTTTCGAAGCGTTCCACGCCACCATCTCGTTTACATAAATAACCAACATTGTATAAGTCGTTGTTTACAATCTCAGGCATACTACCTGTAATGATATTAATGTTGTAGGAAATTGCCAATTCTGAAAATCGTTTGGTGATTTCTTCGGTGTATTCAGCGAGTTTTCGGATTGCCTCCGGCTCCGAAAGGTGATTGTATTTCGACATTAGTGGAGCATTGAAAAACTCCGGAAATAAGGCAAAATCGGATCGATAGCCCGAAACAGCATCAATGAAATATTCGGCTTGCTGCATCAGTTCGTCTAAATCGCGATACAGGCGCATTTGCCATTGTACCAATCCCAAACGAACAATTGTTTTAGAGCTTGAGGCCGTATTCGATTCTTTTTCGTAGTAAACGTTATCCCACTTTAGTAATACTGCGTATTCTTTCGATTCTTTATCTCCCTCTAAATATCCACGAAGAATTCTTACTGGGTGAAAATCATTCGAAACTTGAAAGTTTAATACCGGATCGTTAATTTCTTTTTTCTTAACTTTTTCTATATATGCTCGTGGGGTTATTTTATTGGAATATTGATGATAATTAGGAATTCTACCGCCGAATAAAATACCTCTTAAATTTAGCTTTTCACAAAGTTCTTTACGATAATCATAGAGCCTACGCCCCAATCTCATTCCTCTGAATTTTGGTCGGATAAAAACATCTATTCCATATAGCGTATCACCTTCATTGGTATGCGTGCTAAAGGTTTGTGATCCTGTGATCTCCTCATAAGTATGTTTGTCGTCAAACTTTGAATAATCAACAATGATGGAAAATGCGCAACCTGCCAATTCATTATCAACTTTGATACCAACTTGCCCTTCCGGGAAAAATTTAATCAATTTTTGAATTTGACTTTTGGTCCAGTAGCTTTCTGGCATTTTGGTATAAACCTCAATCATTGCATCTTTTATCGCTTGATAATCTTCAATGCTTAAAAAGACGAGCTCAATATTATCGATAACCTGATTCTCTATTTTTGATTCCATTTCTGAATAGTATTTATTCGAAAGATATAATTCATTTTTCAATTTTTCTTAGAAGTAGACTGATTGACACCCAATTCTCGTATGAAATATTTAAGAAAATATTCTAAAATTAAAATCAACTGTTTGTGTGTTCAATAACAGTGTTTGTGTAATGTGCAGAAATACAGTTGTTTGTGAATTTTTAGAGCTCTCTTTTGTGATATGAAATAAGGAATTGTTGTGAAAAGTAATTTTTATCTACTTAATTAAGGATAAAAATATCGTAAAATCGGAAATGCGATATTGAAATCAATAATTTTCTAAAACCTAGCGAGTTAAAAAACTTAAATACAAATTATGGAATCCGAAAAGTTAATTTATCCTCCCCAGAAACAAAACTTTGCGCAAGCTTATGTTCAATCAATCGATGAATATCAATCGCTTTACAAAGAAAGCATAGAAAACAGACAGGCATTCTGGAGCGACAATGCCAGAAAGTATTTGAAATGGCAGCACGATTTTCAACTCGCTTCAAATTGCGAATTATCGGAAGGATTGGTTTCGTGGTTTATCGGTGGAAAATTGAATGCTTGCGAAAACTGTGTCGACAGGCATGTTTTAACTCAACCTGATAAGGTGGCATTGATTTGGGAAAGTGATGAACCCGGAGTCAACAAAGAAATTACTTATAAAGAGTTACAGCGTGAAGTTTCGCGTCTGGCAAATGCCCTGCGACATAAAGGCGTTCGTAAAGGAGATCGAGTTGCGCTTTACATGCCCATGATTCCAGAAGCGGTGTATGCGATGCTTGCATGTGCCCGAATTGGGGCAGTACATTCAGTGGTATTTGCAGGATTTAGTGCAGAGTCGTTGCGCGATCGAATTAATGATGCTAAATGTAAAGTGGTGATTACTGCCGATGAAGGTATCAGAGGTGGAAAATACATTCCTTTGAAGCGCACTGTTGACGAGGCTGTTTTAGCCTGTCCAACGGTAGAGTATGTGTTTGTTGCCGAGCGTACCGGTAATAAAATCCCTTTCTATCCCAATCGAGATATTTGGTTACACGAAGCGATGGCCAATGAACGTCCATATTGTCCGATTGAACATGTTGATTCTGAAGATACCTTGTTCTTGTTATATACTTCGGGAAGTACCGGGAAGCCAAAAGGATTGTCGCATACAACCGGTGGGTATTTGCTTTATGCCGCAATGACTCATAAATATGTATTTAACTATAACGAAGGTGATATTTACGCATGTGTTGCCGATATTGGTTGGATTACTGGACATTCATACGTGGTTTACGGTCCTTTGTTGAACGGTGCAACTACAGTAATTTTTGAAAGTACACCCAATTATCCAGATTCCGGTCGATATTGGGAAATGGTAGAACGCTTAAAAATTACTCACTTTTATACCGCACCTACGGCCATTAGAGCGATTCAGCGCGATGGGGACGAATTTGTAAAAAAATACGATCGAAGTTCTTTAAAAGTTTTGGGAACCGTAGGAGAACCTATTAATCCGGAAACTTGGAAATGGTATTTCAACACGGTTGGAGAGGGGCGATGCCCAATTGTTGATACTTGGTGGCAAACAGAGACCGGAGGAATTATGATTTCACCTTTGCCTGGGGCAATTGCTACCAAACCTGGTTCAGCAACTTTGCCATTTTTTGGAATAGAGCCGGTTTTATTGACTGAACAAGGAGAAGAAATTCAAGGGAATGATGTTTCTGGATTGCTTGCCATTAAAAAGCCTTGGCCTGGAATGGCCCGAACAATACAAGGAGACCATCAACGATTTTGCGAAACCTATCTGAGCATGTTCAAAGGATATTATTTTACAGGCGATGGTGCTCGACGCGACGAAGATGGTTATTATTGGATTACCGGAAGGGTTGATGACGTGATGAACGTTTCTGGTCACCGAATTGGTTCTGCCGAAATCGAAAGTGCATTGGTTTCTCATCCATTTTGCTCTGAAGCTGCAGTGGTTGGATTCCCACACGATATTAAGGGCGAAGGTATTTTTGCTTATGTTTTATTGAAAGACAATATGAAATGGGATAGTGAATTACTTGGTGAATTAAAGAATGAAGTTCGCCATCATATTGGTCCAATTGCGTCTCCAGAACATATTCTAATTGCTCCAGGATTACCTAAAACTCGTTCTGGAAAAATCATGAGAAGAATCCTACGGAAAATTGCTGCAAAGGATATCGGTAATTTAGGTGATATTTCTACACTTGCTGATCCTTCAATTGTAGAGAAGTTAATAGAATTGCGTAACGAAATAGGTTAAAAATGATCAGGAGTGATCGCTTTTCGGTTTTATTGAATGAGAACTTAGTGTATTGTCCTCAAAAACGGAAGAAAGCGAGCTGCGAATAAATTATGAAATACTAGAAAGCTTAAATTTTAAAATAAAAAGACTATACTGCCCAAAGGAGTATAGTCTTTTTTATATTGAGTAAAATCTACTTTTAAAGTTTGTCGGCGTTCGCTAAAAGAAATTCTTCAGCTTCAACACTCCATAATCCTTTATTTGAATTTACCATTTCAGCAAGTTTTGCATAAACAGTATTGTCTTTTCCTTTCTCAGCTAATTCTGTAAGAGGAGTTAAAGGCATTTCGATATGCGTATAAATTAATTTTTTACCACCCGGTATATTGGGTAAATCAAGCGTAGTTTCAGCTACTGCATTTAAACCTCCAATATGAGTAATTAATCCTGCAGGATCTAAACCTTTGCTCATAATGTCTAAAGCTTCTACCATATCGTCCATGTTTCCACCAGAAGTACCAACTAAATGTGTGTAAGCATAATGAACGTTGTAGAAATTCAACTCAGCTTTTAAGTTGGTGTTTGATGGACCTGCAAAGAAATTCAAGCAACCATCAAATCCTAAAATAGAATCGGCCTGTTCAATCACTGGTTTCACCGGTGCGAAAACAAATACATCGTCGTAACCTTTGCCATCTACTAAGTTTTGAAGTGCAGCAGTTGGATCTTCAACGTTTCCGGTATTTAAATAAACCAATTCAATACTGTTGGCTTTAGCTGCTTCTACTGTATAAATTTCGGCAGCTCTGTCTAAACGTGATTGATCTATATCTGTAACCACGCATATTTTCGGTTTGCGATCGGCGCGATTAATAACGTAATTGATGGCTGCTAAACCCATTGGACCTACTCCTGCAAGGATCGCCATTTTTCCACCTTCAACAATTTCCATGTTATGCACATACGAGCCTGGAGTCGTGTGGTAATTCGCATGCATTGCACCAATTACACATGATAATGGCTCAGCTAATGAGGCCGGATAAAAACCAGGACCATCGTAAGCTAACAAACAATCTTGTTCTAGAACATCTTTGGGGATGATTACATAAGTTGCATCGCCACCAATGTATTTGTACGAGTAGCCCGGAGCGCTCAAAACACCAACAGGACCATCTTCGTAATAAATGGCTGGTTGAATTGAAAATTTTTGTCCGGCTTTAAATTTATTTTGGTATTTAGTACCAACTTCTACAATTTCGCCTGCAAACTCATGACCAATCATAATTGGTTCTTCCGCAATATTATTCGGTACACGTTTGTGATCGGTTCCTTGAGTGGCTGCTTTAAAACTCGACATACAGATGCTGTCGCTCACAACCTTGGCTAATATTTCGTCTTCTTTGATTGCAGGAAGCTCAAATTCTTCTAAACGAAGATCTTTTTGTCCATATAATCTAACTGCTTTTGTTTTCATATTATTTTTGTTTTTATTTAATCGATTTGTTTAACAATCAGACAAATAATTGTTGAATTTGTTCTTTGCCGATCTGTTTTATTCTATGTTGATTAAGCTTCAATATTCAATTTTATAAATTCATAAAGTTCAGCGGTTGTTTTTACAAAATGTTTACATCCCACGTCTACCATTTCTTCTATTTTCCCATAGCCCCAGGTTACCCCTAATGTTTGCATTCCGGCCGCAAGTCCTGTTTCTATATCTACATACGAATCGCCTACGAACAAAATATTTTCGCAATCAATTTTTAATTTTTTCGCGATCATTTTAGCTGCAAATGGATCGGGCTTTTTGGGAATGCAGTCTCGCTGACCATAGACTAAATTAGGAAGAAAATATTGCATGTATTTTTCTACGATCGGCATCGTTTGATCGTGTGGTTTATTCGTGTTGACGGCAAATGGAATTTGATATTTCTTTAGCAACTTGATTACCTCTTCGATTCCATCGTATAAATGGCTTTTAACCATTAAATGACTTAAATAATACTGCTTGTATTCTTGAACGAAAAAACTCGTTTTCTCAGGATCGGATTTAATTTCTTCAGGAAGAGCTCTTTCTACTAATTTTGCAGCGCCATTTCCTATTCTCGGAATGTACGACTCAATGCTGTGTGTTGGCAAATTACTTTTTTCTAATACATGATTACAGGCATCGGCAATATCAACTATTGAATTGAGTAGTGTTCCGTCTAAATCGAAGATAATGGCTTTGATTCCTGCTTTTTGAGCACTTGGAGTGTTTTCTATTTGATGTTTCTCAGTCATTGGGTTATTACGGTCAGCGGATATTTAATTTTATGGTTTGATTTTTATCTCCAAGCATTGCAACTAAAAGATAAGCACCAGCATTCATTCCACTTTTTTGAAGCAAAACCTTATGATTTCCAGCGCTATAATTTTGATGAGTAATTACTTTTAATTTTTCTCCAAGCATTGAATAGATGCTAAAATCTACTAATTGTTCCCGTTCTAATTCAAATTGAATTTCAGTTGAATTAATAAATGGATTCGGATAAACTTGCAAGGATTGTGGTTTGTTCTCGATTTTACCAACTGTACTGTTATCAGTTTCAAAACAGCCTAAATCAGGTGCTGAACCATTAAATCCAAAGCCGATATCTAAACCCGCATTAATTAAATCACTTCCGGGTGCTAATTTTAGGAAATCAATATCAGGCAAACTTCCATCGGCTTGGCGGGGAGCTGTTAGCAAGCTTTCATCAAGGCTTAAAAAGTCATTGTCGTTGACAATTACATCCATATCGAAGTAGTTGTTAGATAATACGCAAGCGTTTTTATCAATGTCAGATAACTCTTTATAAGATGCTTTATAGCCCAAATTATTCTTTAGTACATGTCCCCAACCTGGAACATCGTTCAAATAACCGCTTTGTGTTGGTGCTTCGCGATTAAGCATATTGAAGTTTCGCTTGTTTTTATAAGCTGTATTGTTGTACCAACTACTTCCGGCCAAATGGTGATTAGAATAAAAGCCACTTTGCTTATTTCGAACAGCCAAACAAAACTGAATCGTATTTGAGGGAATTGGATTGGGTAAACGATCAAAAGCGGTACTGCCATAGCCTCCTGCTTTTATTCCATTACCATCTCCACGACTCACAAAGCCTTTTGAATAACCATTATAAAATGCCCAGCAATTATCAAATAATACTGGTTCGCCAGAACTTATACAATCATAACCATCGTCGCTGTTAAACCAAGCTCTACAGCCTCTAAAAACGTTGTTTTTATGTCCTTTAGGAGCATGACAACCAAAACCGTCGGTATTGCCACCTGAGCCATTTTCAGATACCGAATCGTAATTGTTGTAAGCATCGCAATTCAGAATCAAATTATTTGAACCTCGTAATATGTAAACTCCGATAGCCATGCCATCGTGCATACTTACTTGCTCGATGATATTATTGCTACCTTTTATTTCGAAGCATTCCGATTGCGTGTGGCCGGTGATTGTTACTTGAACACCGGTAACTTCTATTCCTTTAACATGTATATAAGAACCTGTTACGTAAAAGGCAAAAATACGTTTGTTGGCAGGCTTGATATTGGTATAGTCGAACACCGGAGTTTCTCCAGGGTAAGCCCAATAATTGATTCTTTTACCTGCTGTTCCACTTTTATCAAGTACTGTAACATAGGCCCAAATATCTTTGTATTCGGCAATTTGGGTAGTGCGCATTTGATAATGGCCACCTCTGATATATACTGTATCTCCGGCGCTTATTAATCGCTGTGCTTGTTTTATTGTTTCAACTGGATCGTCAATATCACCAGCATTAAAATCACTTCCATCAACTGCAACATATATTACCTTACCAAAACCAAGAGAAACTTGGAAAAGTAAAAATAGTATGAAAATAAATTTCAAACGCTTGGCCCCCAAAAGGGGCAGTGCGTTTGAGTATATTTTGGTATTCCTTTTCATCTAATTCTTTCCAATTATTTTAAATTTCTATTGAAGGTAACATGCTAATTTAGCATTATTTGTCCACCACTAACCGGAATTGCTTGTCCTGTTTCGTTTTCCTGGTCAATTGCATAGAAAACTGCTTTTGCAACATCAACCGGTGAACAACCTTTACCAAGCGGTACTTGAGCTAAGTAAAATGCTTTCACATCGTCGATTGTTTTTGCACCCGGAACTTTCCCCGCATTTAAATACTGAACAAATAATCCATTTTCTGGATCGCTCCAAAGTGGTCCTTCGTAAAAGTTACCTGGACAAATTGAGTTCACCTTAATACGATCGGGCGCTAATTCTAAGGCAAATGATTGAGTTAAACCAATTCCACCGAATTTACCACCAGCATAAGCAAAGTTCTTTTTGCTTCCTGCTAAGCCCGATTTTGAATTAATTTGGATTACGTCGGCATATAACAAAGAATTGTATTTCGTTTGTAATTTCATTACAGGCGTTGCTGCTTTGGTACAATAGAAATAAGCATTGTAGTTGATTTTTGTAACTAAATCGAAGTTTTCCGGAGTCATTTCATCCAGTCCGCCAGCACGCAAAATTCCAGCGTTACTTACAAAAACATCTAAGCCACCAAATTCGCAAACTGTTTGATGAATTAAATTCTTTAATGAATCCTGATCGGCAACATTTGTTTTTACAAATAAGCAACGACTGCTATTCTTTATTTCATTGAATGAGGCAACTGTTTTTGCACCAACTTCTTCATTTAAATCAGCCACAATAATATTCGAACCGTTTTCTTTCATCACTCGCGCAATTCCTTCACCAAAACCTTGAGCAGCTCCGGTAACGATTGAAATTTTATTTTCAACGCGACCTGTGGCTCCACCTGCCGATACTTTACGACGGTAATTTTCTACTTCCCAAGTATCAATAAAATTAATTTGCTCTGCAGTCATGAAATGTTGTCCACCAAATGATTCAGACAACCAAGATATTTTCATCGCATCTTCAAAAACTTCTTTGATGATATTGCTTTGTGCAGCATTGTCTCCAATCGAAAGCATTCCAATTCCTTTAATGAAAACCACTTTAGGTGCAAATCCGTAATCGGCAACAAATGCTTCGTATTTTGTTTTAAAAGCTTCGATGGTAGTTTCGGAGGTTGATACCTCATCAATGTAAATGTATTTTGATTTACAGTAAACGATCAAATCGGGAGTGAAAGGGTAGTTTACTTTTTCAAATGATTCGGCGCAGCAGTTGAATTTTTCAACCAAAGCCGAATTGGTTACTTTGATCGTTTTTAATCCTTCGGTAGAAACTAAAGCTCTAATTGCCGGAACAACTTCTGTTACTGTTTCTGCAACTGGCAAGGCGGTTTCATCAACCGGAGTTTTGATTTCAGCTTCAATTTTTTCAATAATTTCGTCGTAAATATCAATAACCTCTTGTGTGGTATCGGCACTTACAAAGATTCCATGGTTTTGTAGCAAAATTACTTTAGGATCGTAACCTTTTGCTGCGCGGAATTCCAATATTTTGGTTTCAACTGCTTTAAACAGAATGTAGCCCGGATCGATGTAAGGAATGTAAATTGCTTCGTCGCCGAAAACTGGCTTTACAAGCGATTCCACATTGTTACTACACATAATTCCGTTTACCAATGTAGGATGCAAATGAATTACGAACTTGTAGTCGATCGCGTTGTGAAAAGAAGTTTCAACCGATGGACGCTTGTCTTTAGTGAACGTTGCATCTGCTAAATCATCTTTGATTTGACTTTCGCGCTCAAATGAATCCTGACTATATTCGTTTTCTGAAATTTTAGCCAATTTACTTCGATTCATAACCGCAAAACCTTCTTCTGTAATTGTTGATAATGCGAATCCGCTAGCTTTTACCCAAAGCTTGTCATCGGTTTTGTAGGAAGTGTTACCGCCTCCGGCAATCACCATTTCCTTATTTTGTCCGTAGAATTGTGAAATTTCTACTAGAGATTGTATGTCTTTTGAACTCATTGTTTTTTTATTTAGAGTTGTTAATTGTCATTCTGAACAAAGTGAAGAATCTGTCAATTGTAAGATTCTTTGTCGTTTTTTCTCAGAGTGAAAATTGGTGCAATTTATTGAACTGCTGCTTTAATGATTGAATCACCTAAAGCAATAAATTCTTCTCGTTTTGCAGGATCGGCAACTCCGTTTGCATCGATATATCCTTTTTCTCCTTTAGCAATTAATTCTTGATGTGCTGCAATAATGCAAGCTGCTTTATAATTCATTGCTTCCATTGCTGGAGAAAGCTTTTGGTCTCTGTTTACATGCACCTCAATTGGTTCTAGTGCAGGTGTATTGTGTTCTGTTCCGAAACTAACAACAAAGCCATTTTCCCAGAAGAAGTTTGAATACTCTTCTAAAACTTCAGCAGTATTGCGCGATGGAATTAATTCGATTGATGCAAATCCGCGTTGCTTCAACAATTTCAATGCTTTTTCTTTATCGCCTTCAAAGTCGGTAAACTGTTTGTCGCCAAAATCAGCTAGAAAAGGATAGGTCGGAATTCCACCTGCGTTGATAATTATCTGACGAACAGTTTCGGCATCTAAAAATGCTTCGGGGCTTTCAGGTACAAATGCACCACCGCCTGCTTTTAACAGATTTCCTCTAATTTCGTTTTCAACAGCAGCAATTTTAGAAAGATTGCTTTTCAATATTTTTCCGCCGAATACTTTTTCATAAAAAGTTAACTTGTCTTCATTTACAGTGAAGTGCTCATCAACTTTTAATCGTAATGCTTTGGCCAAATGTCTTTCGCGGATACTTCCTTTGGTTAACTCTTTTTCAACTTCTTCAAAAGAAATAGCGAAAGGAGCTTCAATAGAGGTAAGAATTTCGTTGAGCTTCTCACACATTTTTTCAACGTGTTTGTTCGAAGCTGCTTTTACATTATTTAGTTGCGATAGATATGGTTCTTTTAGGTCAAGAGGAGAGGTAAGTCCCTTGCCGCTAAGGTAAGTGCGGCCTGGATTATTAGGATCGTTTACCCTAACTCCATTGGATTGGTCTTCTTTATTTAAGCTTATGAATTCGATATTAAAAAGCGGATACAATTTTCGATCGGCACATTTTTCTGCCCATTCGCTATAACCGTTGGTTGCATAGAAGTCGTTGATTCCAACCACTTTTACTTTTTCGTTTGCAGCCATATTTAAGGCTTGGTCAATGCTATCGAAAGCACTAAATGAATAGGGCGAATGCATGTGCGCATTCACTTTTAAAATTTCTAATTGTTCTGTTGACATAGTCGGTAAATTAAGAATAGTTGCTTAACTAGATTCTATTATTCAGAAAAGTGTCATTCTGTAAAAAGAGAAGAAACTAATTGCTTTTAGTTCTTCTGCGATCCACAGAATGACACATTTATATAGTGCTTCTTATATACCAGCTTTCGCTCTTCTGATTTGCTCTAAATCAGTAAAGTTTTCGCCTGGAGTATAATCTTTTAATGGAACCATTTTTTCGTGAATTGCATCTAAGTACCAGCTAGGTTGTGGGAAGAATGCATCTTCTAACTCATAAGCAGGAGTAATCCAGTTACGAGATCCAACCACTACTGCAGGAGCATCTAAATAATCGAATGCTAATTCAGAGATATTCCGTGCCAATTCGTTTAAGAAAGAACCGCGGCTGTTTGCATCACCTGAAATAATGATACGACCTGTTTTCTTAATCGATTCGATTACCGGTTCGTAATTGAAAGGAACCAATGAACGAGCGTCGATTACCTCGGCAGTCATACCATGCTTTTCTTCCAACTCTTTTGCCGCCTCTAATGCACGATATAGCGTTGCACCAATTGTTAAAATGGTAACATCTTTACCTTCTTTCTTCACATCTGGCTCCCCAAATGGAATTTCGTAATAACCTTCTGGAACACCACCTTCGTGGAATTGCTCGCCAATATCGTAAATTCGTTGACTCTCGAAGAAGATTACAGGATCAGTTCCTTGTAATGCAGTATTCATTAATCCTTTTGCATCGTATGGAGATGCTGGGAAAACAACTTTCAATCCAGGAACGTGAGCAACTAATGAAGTCCAGTCTTGTGAGTGCTGAGCACCGTATTTCGATCCGACAGACATTCGAATTACAACTGGCATTTTAATTACATTTCCACTCATGGCTTGCCATTTTGGAAGCTGGTTGAAAACCTCATCACCACAACGACCTAAGAAGTCGGTGTACATGATTTCAGGAATCACGCGGCCACCACACATTGCATAACCAATTGCAGTACCAATAATCGATGCTTCAGAAATTGGTGAGTTGAATAAGCGATGATATGGAAGTGCTTCGGTTAAACCACTATACACTGCAAAGGCACCACCCCAATCACGGTTTTCTTCACCATAAGCAACTAATGTTGGATCTTTGTAGAAACGATCAACAATTGCTTCGAATAATCCATCGCGCAATTGGTATTGCTTCATTTTAGAAAATGGCTTACCATTTTTATCGGTAGCAAAACGTTCTTTGCGCGCAATTTTCTGAACGCGAGGATTGTCGGCCATTGGGTGATTTACATCAGGAGTTCCCGGCAGCATTGCATCAACCGAATCGTTAGAGAACATCATGTCTCCAATTTCTTCAGGATTATCCATACGTGGTGAAACTTCTTCATCGATCGATAATTTGAACATGTCTAAAATTACCGATTTAACATCCGTCCAAACTGCGTCTAGATCTTCTTGTTTAGCAACACCTGCATCAATCAACTGTTTTCCGTATCCTGCAATACAGTCTTGAGCTTGCCATGCTTCAATTTCTTCTTTTGAACGGTAAGAAGAAGCATCAGATGGAGAGTGACCAGAAAAACGATAGGTCAAAACATCTAGTAAAACAGGACCTTTTTTATCTTCTAATATTTTACGTTTGCGTTTGTATGCATCGATTACGGCTAATGGATTGTACCCATCAACACGTTCGGCATGCATTTGATCTTCGTTTACACCAGCACCAATTCGAGCGGCAATTTTATAACCCATGGTTTCACCACAAGTTTGACCACCCATACCATATTGGTTGTTCATGATGTTGAAAATCACCGGAAGCCCACCTTTCATTGCACCTTCCCAAAGCTCATTGAATTGATCCATTGAAGCGAAAGATAAACCTTCCCAAACCGGACCACAAGCCATTGAAGCATCGCCAATGTTGGCAACTACTAAACCTGGTTTTTTATTTACTTTTTTGAATAAGGCTGCACCCACTGCAATATCGCCACTACCCCCAACAATTGCGTTGTTTGGATATACACCAAATGGAGTGAAGAATGCGTGCATACTTCCACCTAGACCTTTATTGAATCCGGTTTTGCGCGCAAAAATTTCAGCAAGTGTTCCGTAAATTAGGAAACGACGACCTAATTCTTTTGCAGAACCTTTAAAGTCTTTTTTAACAACATTAAGAACATCACCATCGAAGAATTCATCCATGATTTTGCTTAATTCCTCTTCGCTCAGTTTATCGATAGCACTTAATCCTTTAGCAAGAATTTCGCCATGACTGCGGTGAGAACCAAAAATGAAATCTTCTACAGTTAAAGTGTAAGCCATACCAACTGCTGCCGATTCTTGACCAATTGAAAGGTGAGCAGGACCAGGGTGATTGTATGCAACACCTGAGTATTCACCTGTTGTTTTAATTAGGTTCAACATGGTTTCGAATTCGCGAATCACTACCATGTCGTGATAGATTTTCATCAACTCATCGGTTGTGAAATTCTTTTTTTCGTCGGCAACTGTTTTCTGATATTGGTTAACCGGAATGTTTTTGAATTTAATCTCCGAAGCTTTTCTTACTTCTGAAGGATCAATAAACTGTACCTTAGGCATATCTTTTTGATTTTTAACCTCTATATCTCTGAAAGAGAATTAAGTGGTTTTTAGTTATTTTTTTTTATTTATTTAATTCAAAGCTTTTTTATTCGTTTTCATATAAATTCCTAATTCCTCTTCAGGGGCTTGGAGCTTAAAATGAGAATATGGTTTCTTTGAATATTTCACTTACCGTTGGGTGAGGGAAGACTACTTCTTCGAGCTCCTTTAAAGTCATTTCGGCTTCGATGGCCATACAAGCTCCGTAAATCATTTCACTTGAAGGATTTCCCAACATGTGAACTCCCAAAACTTCGCCATATTTAGCGCCAACTAGAACTTTACATAAACCGCTTCCACCTTCGTTTTCAGCAATGAAACGTCCGGCATAAGCCATTGGTAATTGTGAAATTTTATAGTCGATTCCTTTAGCTTTTGCAGTTTCTTCGGTTAAACCTACACCCGATATTTCAGGATTGGTATAAACAACGCCTGGAATTGCATTGTAGCGCATGCGGTCTTCGCGACCAGCAAGATTATTCACAACTACTTCGCCTTCGCGACTAGCAGTATGCGCCAACAATGAGAAACCAGTTACGTCACCGGCAGCAAATACGTTTGGAATGTTGGTTTGCATTTTGTCGTTCACTTTAATGCCACCTTTGAAAAGCTCAACATTTAAGTTTTCTAATCCGAAACCTTGTGTTACCGGACGACGACCGACACTTACCAATATCTTTTCACCTTCGATTGATTCAACTTTGCCATCTTTCTCATAGAAAACAACATTGTCTTGCAATTCGGTTACGCGAGCATTCAAATTGAAATTGATGCCTTTTTTCGCATACATTTCACGCAACATCTTACTCATCTCTTTATCCATCCCGGTAAGAATTTCCGGTAGCATCTCGATGATAGTTACTTCGGTACCTAATGAATTAAAGAAACTTGCGAACTCCATACCAATTACACCACCACCAATGATTATCAATGATTTTGGTTGTTCTTTTAAAGCGAGAATTTCGCGATTAGTAAGAATGAAATCAGCATCTTTCTTCAAACCAGGAATTGGTGGAACAAATGCTTCAGAACCGGTGCAGATCAATAAGTTTTTGGCTTCGAAAAGCTTTCCGTCAGAAGCAATTTTTACTCCATCAGTCGATCGACTTTGGATATAAGCATCGCCTTTTACAGTTTCAACTTTATGAGCTTTCATTTTAGCACCAACGCCGCCAACTAATTTTTTAACGATCTTATTTTTACGAGCCATCATTTTTGCAAAATCATAAGATAAATCGCCGGCATTAACACCATATTTATCCCCTGTTTTTGCGCTGTCGTAAATTTTAGCACTGTATAATAAGGTTTTGGTTGGAATGCAACCTTCGTTTAGGCAAACACCGCCTAAGTCCTTTTTTTCAAATAAAATTACTTTTAAGCCTTTGGCACCGGCTCGTTCTGCTGCAACATATCCTGCAGGACCAGCTCCAATAATTGCTAAATCGTATTTCGACATTATAATAATATTAGTAGGTTACAGGTCAATTTCTAAAGTTTCAATTTCGATTGCAATTTGTTTTACAAAACGCGTTGCTTCGCCACCGTCTAGAGCTCTATGGTCGTAAGTTAAACTTAAACCTAGGTAAGGAACAAATCCATAAACGCCATCGCCAAGATCTTTAGGACGTGGTACAATTGTATTTACTCCTAGAATAGCAGCTTGAGGTAAATTAATTACGGGTGTAAAGATTTCAACACCGTAGTTACCCAAGTTTGAAACTGTAAACGAAGCTGCTTCTGAAGCTAATAATTCAGGGTTAATGCTTCCTTTGCGACAAGAAGTTGCTACTTCTTTGAATTGGTTTGCTAATCCAGATATGGATAGGTCATCGGCATTTTTAACAACAGGTACCATTAATCCACGATCGGTATCAACCGCTAAACCAAAATGAACTTTGTTGAAGTATTTCATGCTATCGCCCATGAAGTGAGCATTCACTTGTGGAAATTTTTTCAATGCTTTTATTGTGGCAAAGCAAATCATGTCGTTCAAAGTAATGTTGGTTGGGTAACCTTCGGCCATGGCCGCTTTTACTTTTTTGCGAATTGCTAAAATATTGCGAGCATCGGCACCTAGGTGGTGTGTTAACTGTGCTGAATTTTGAAGTGATGCGTGCATTGCTTTGGCAATTAACTTACGCATATTTGAAATTGGTTTCACCTCGAAGTCTTCGCCATAAACAGGGTTGGTTGAGCTTAAGTCGCCGCCTTTTACTGTTTGTGCTAAACCTGATCCTTTATCAGCAGAAAGTGTTTCGTCTTCTGCCATCATCTTTTTCGCTAATGGAGTTACTTTAGGGGTATTTTCGGCAGCAGCTTGAACATCGCGTTCAATTACGCGTCCTTTGGGGCCACTTCCTGCGAGTGTTTCAGCGGCAACACCTTTGTCGCTAGCTAATTTTTTAGCTCGTGGAGAAACACCAATTGCTTTTTCTCCAGAAGTCGAAGCAGGTATAACAGTTTCAACTTTTGCTGCTGGTTGAGCAGCTTCTTTTGTTGGAGTTTCGGCAACTTCTTCTTCAGCGGGTTCGTCTGCTACTTCACCGTCTGGTCTGAATTCGTCAACGCTTTCGCCTTCTTCTCCAACAACCAATACATTGGTTAATACCGGAACTTCATCACCTTCTTCATAGAAAATTTCTAAGATTGTTCCTTCTACTTGCGACTCCTCCTCAAAAGAAGCCTTATCTGTTTCGTATGCAAACAGGATATCGCCAATTGATACCTGATCGCCTTTTTTCTTACTGAATTCGGTTATAATACAACTTTCAACCGATTGCCCTTGTTTGGGCATAATTACAACAGTAGCCATAGATTTTGATTAAATTTTTTGTTAAATCTATAAAGTATAACTTGTATTTACAAGTTGTTTTGTTTAAAAAAATGTAAAAATTATATTAAATGATTTAAGTGTCACGATAATAGGTTTTTATGGCTGTTCGTCTTTGTTTTTGTTTTCAACTTGTAAACACATATAAGGTGAAATGTATTTACTTGTTGCTTAATTGTTTTTTTAAAATTACTTTTGATTTATAAACGAAAACAGATTCTTTTGAAACTTCCAATTCATAAAATTATTTACGAGCAATTACGAAAGTTGATATCTGATGGCACCTATGTTGAAGGAGATGTTTTACCTTCGGAGCACGAACTTTGTAGTTTACATGGTGCTACTAGGCCAACAGTTAGAAAAGCGCTGGATCGCTTGGCGAATGAAGGGTATATCAGAAAACAACAAGGGAAAGGAAGTATTGTAAAGGGTGTACCAAATGGAATTGGCATTTTATCATTTACAGGAACTACTTCGGCGATAGGTTCTGAAAATTTGAAAACAAAAATTATTCTTGGACCTGAAATTAGACAGTGGGATCATGCCATTTCGTTTAAATTAAGCGAGCGTGAAAAGGAAGTTGGATGCTATCATTTAGAAAGGTTGCGTTTGGTGAATGAAGTGCCAGTTTTTTATGATGTTACTATGATTCCGAATATCAACCTGCCACGTTTTAATCAACGAAATTTTGAAAACCGTTCGCTTTTTGAGATACTGAGAACCAACTATCAGATTGAGGTTAAAGGCGGAGAGCAAAAGCTTTTAGCTATTGGGGCTGATGAGCGACTTCAGCGCCATTTTAAAGTTGCCCCCGGACATCCGGTTTTACAATTAAATCGTAAAATTGAAACCAATAGAATGGGATTCTATTTTTACAGTCAGGTTTTTTGTAATACCGAAAGCTATACGCTTTATGGTACCTTCTAAAAGTTCTTATTTTAATTCGTTATCTATCGTTTATTAGTACTTTGCTTTGTTCATTTGAATAAAATTCTTTTGAAATAACTTTCATGTAATTAAAGTCATATTTCTAAGTAAATAAAAACATACTTTTGTATCCTTAAAAATATTTCAATGGGGATCAAGGTTTATTTTCCATATTACAAGCGCCTACTAAAACTGGCTTTACCGTTATTATTTACGCAAGCTGGACAAATGATTGTTCAGTTGGTTGATAATGCGATGGTGGGGCGTGTAGGGACCGCTGAGTTGGCAGCTTCTTCTTTTGCAGGTAGTGTATTTGTAATAGTAATGGTATTTGGAATTGGTGTTTTTTATGGAATTACACCTTTAATTGGGAATGCCATCGGTTCGAATAATCGAATTAAGGTTGCAGAAATGATTAAGAATGGCTCGTTTTTGTCAATCGCTATCGTGGTTGGTCTTTTCTTAATTGCCTATTCTGTTTCGTTTTTAATGCCATTCATGAATCAACCGGAAGAAGTTTGGCAATTGGCTGTATCATATTATCGGATCTTAACTTATTCTTTAATTCCATTTTTGCTTTTTATGTTTTTAAAACAGGTTGGCGAAGGATTAGGGAATACTTTTTGGGCAATGGTTGCAACAATTAGCTCGAATATTGTAAACATTGTGTTTAACTACTTGCTCATTTTTGGAAAGCTGGGATTTCCTGCCATGGGGCTTGATGGCGCTGGTTGGGCAACCTTAATATCACGGGTTATATTGCCGGTTCTATTAATTATAGCTTTCTTTTATCATAAAGAAATTCGTCAGTATTTTGAATTATGGCAACAGGTTGAAGTTCGTTTTAGTAAGTTTGTTGATATCCTAAAAGTTGGATTACCTATTTCGATTCAAATGTTAATGGAAGTGTCTCTGTTTGCCATTGGCGCTGTAATGATGGGATGGTTAGGGGATGTTCCATTGGCAGCCCATCAGGTGGCACTTGGATTGGCAAGTTTTACTTTTATGACGGCTAACGGAATTGCAATGGCAACCACAATCAGAGTTAGTTTTCAGTTGGGGAACAAGGCCTATAAAAGCATGGAACGGGTTACTTCCTCGGCTGTTCATTTGGTGATTGTTTACATGTTGCTGTGCGGCGTTATATTTTATTTTTTCAGAGGAAGTTTACCTAAAATATTTAGTGTTGATCCAGCGGTGATTAATCAAGCAGCTTCGTTATTGATTATTGCAGCAATCTTTCAGTTATTTGATGGATTACAGGTGGTTGGTTTAGGTATTCTGCGTGGTTTTTCAGATGTGAAAAAGCCGATGTTAATTGCAGCATTTTCATATATTTTAATTGGTTTGCCAATAAGCTATTTCTCGGCCTTTGTTTTTGACTTTGGTCCTGAGGGTATTTGGATGGGCTTTGTTGCAGGATTGTTTGCTGCTGGAGTTTTGCTTTCTCTTCGAATTAAGAAAAAGATCAAAGAGATTGAAAATTTGTAATTCTATTTGCTATCAGAAAATGATATAAATGAAAGGTTGTCCGCAAGTTCACTTCTTAAAACCACGGACAACCTTGAATATATATTGATATTTATTGAATAAATTCTAATTCGCTGTTTGCTTCATTGATTTTAATCGGCTTCGACTTATCGATGTTGCCGCTCAAAATTTTCTTTGATAAATCGTTTAAAACATAGTTTTGAAGTGCACGTTTTATTGGTCTTGCACCAAATTGTGGGTCGTAACCAATATTGGCTAACCATTTAATTGCTTGGTCTGTAATTTCAATTGTTACACCTTGTTTTTTCAATCGTTTTGCGATCAATTTAAATTGAAGATGAACGATACCAGCAATTTCATTTCTACCTAATGGCAAGAACATAATGATGTCATCAATTCTATTTAAAAACTCAGGACGAATTGTTTTTTTGAGTAACTCAAAAACTTGATTTTTTGATTGCTCGTACATCTCCATTTGTTCGGCTTCTGATTTTTGATCGCTAAAGTTTTGAGTGATTAATTGCGATCCCAAATTAGAAGTCATAATGATGATGGTGTTTTTGAAATTTACCACTCTTCCTTTATTGTCGGTTAATCTACCATCATCCAGCACTTGCAATAAAATGTTGAAAACATCGGGATGTGCTTTCTCAATTTCGTCGAATAGCACAACCGAATAAGGTTTCCGTCGCACCGCTTCAGTTAATTGTCCTCCTTCGTCGTAACCAACATATCCCGGAGGAGATCCAATAAGGCGGGTTACCGAAAATTTCTCCTGGTATTCACTCATGTCAATTCGAGTCATCATGTTTTCATCATCGAAAAGGTAATCGGCCAAAGCTTTTGCCAACTCTGTTTTTCCGATTCCGGTTGATCCTAAAAAGATGAAAGAGCCAATTGGTCTTTTCTCGTCTTGCAAGCCTACCCGACTTCGACGAACAGCATCGGCAATGGCGTTAATTGCTTCTTTTTGTCCAACCACTCTTTTTTGTAGTTCTTCTTCAAGTTGAAGCAGTTTTATACGCTCACTTTCTAGCATTTTAGAAACAGGAATTCCTGTCCATCTGCTTACGATCTCTGCGATGTCGTCGGCATCAACTTCTTGTTTTATCAGAGAGTTCTTCGTTTGTCTTTCGTCGAGCTCATTTTGTAAGCGATTGATTTCTTCTTCTGCATTTTTAATCAAGCTGTAACGTATCTCTGCAACACGACCAAAATCACCATTACGTTCAGCCTCTTCTGCTTCGTGCTTAAAATCTTCTATATTTTGTTTGTTCTGCTGAATGCCGTCGATCAATTGTTTTTCATTTTCCCATTCAGCCCGATATTTTGAACGATCTTGTTGCAAGTTGGCCAATTGTTCGTTTAGATCTTTCAGCTTTACCTTGTCATTCTCTCTTTTAATTGCTTCTCTTTCAATTTCTAGCTGTGTGATTTTTCGTTCAATTTCATCCAACACCTCGGGAACTGAATCGATCTCTAAGCGCAGTTTCGATGCGGCTTCATCCATTAAGTCGATGGCTTTGTCGGGCAAGAATCTTTCTGTAATGTAGCGATCGGATAATTCTACGGAAGCGATAATTGCCTCGTCTTTAATTCGAACTTTATGGTGATTCTCATAACGCTCTTTTAGTCCACGTAAAATTGAGATGGAACTTGGACCATCGGGTTCTGAAACCATCACTTGTTGAAAACGACGCTCCAAGGCTTTGTCTTTCTCAAAGTATTTTTGATATTCATCGAGAGTTGTAGCTCCGATAGCGCGCAAATCGCCACGAGCCAAAGCTGGTTTTAAAATATTGGCGGCATCCATTGCTCCTTCGCCTTTTCCAGCACCAACCAAGGTGTGTATTTCGTCGATAAACAATATTATTTCTCCATTGGCCTGCACTACTTCGTTCACTACCGACTTTAATCGTTCTTCAAATTCGCCTTTGTATTTGGCTCCGGCAACCAAAGCGCCCATGTCTAATGAGTAAATCAGTTTCGACTTTAAATTTTCAGGCACATCACCTTTGAAAATACGTTGGGCTAATCCCTCTGCGATTGCTGTTTTCCCGGTACCCGGTTCTCCAATTAGAATTGGGTTGTTTTTTGTTCTTCTCGATAAAATTTGAAGAATACGACGAATTTCCTCATCGCGGCCAATAACAGGATCAAGCTTTCCTTTTTGAGCACGCTCGACCAAATTGATGGCAAATCTTTCCAAGGAATTAAAGGTGTCTTCAGCGGTTTGACTATTTACTTTTGATCCTTTGCGCAAGGATTCAATTGCACTGAGTAGTTCTTTTTTTGTAATTCCGCTATCTTTTAGCATTGAGGATACCTGATCTTTGATTTCGATTAAACCGATCAATAAATGTTCAATCGAAACATACTGATCGCCCATATCGGATGCCGATTTTATGGCCTTTTGAATTACCTGATTGGAATTTTGTGAAAGATAAACCTGTCCTCCGCTTACTTTTGGATATCCTTCTATTATTTTATCCAATGCATTTGAAATGGCCACAGCATTTACTCCCAGTTTTTTGAAAAGGTAGGTGCTTATATTTTCTGCCTTTTGTTGAATTGCTTTTAGTAAATGACCGGTTTCAATTACTTGTTGACCATATGAGGTCGCTAATTGAGCAGCCTGATTAATGGTCTCTTGTCCTTTTATGGTAAAATTGTCTAAGTTCATGGCTTTTAATATTTGCCTCTCCCTTTTCAATTTTATGACCAAAGCTTAATTGCAGAAAATTTGTCGTATGCTTGTGGATGAAATATGACGAAATGACTGTGTTAGAGCCATTTCGTTATGTTAAATTGTCATTCGTTTGAATTATAAAACAATTTTTTTGATGATGGAATAATTGTTTATGTTGGTTTTGATCAAAAAGATGCCTTTTAATGAATTCGAATTTGGAAGGTCAAATGAATAATTGCCCTTATTGAGTTTTTGAGTGTTGCTTATTTTGCTAAGCACTTTACCATTTAAGTCAATCAATTCTATATCTATATTGGCTTTGTTGTCAAGTGTAACATTTATAGCTTGTTGACCATTTCTTTGTTTGGTGATTGTTACTGTGCGATTTTCATTTGTATAAATATCATTAGAGCTAACTAAATTTGAAGATAATTTATAGGTTTCGGCCCCTGCAAGTAAAAAGGCACCTAAACCATAATCTTCAAAGTTGGGTTCTTTTGTGTAGGAAAGTGGTTGACCATCTGATGGTTGCTTTCCTGTGCTTTGCATCCATCCTAAAAACCCATTGTCGTGAAGTGCTTCATTTGTTAATCCATTCCAGCCATCAATTGTTGCTTGAAGGTAGGTTTCTTTATCTAAAATATTCTGGTTAATTCCCCATGATAAACCGAATACGAAGAATGCCGTTCCTGAAGATTCTTTTCCCCCAAAATCATTAGGATCTACCATGCTAGTGTTCCAAAAACCATCCTCGCGCTGAATTTTAATCAAAGCAGCAGACATCTCTTTAAAGATTTGCATGTATTCGTCTCGATGAGGATTTGTTTCTGGCAATATGTCTAAAACTCTAACCAATGCGGCATATACCCAACCATTTCCTCGCGACCAATAGCAATCTAAACCATTAGGAGTGGTGTATGGTGGATCAAAATTTTTATCACGATACCACAATCCATCTTCTTGGTTGTATAATCCATTGGTTCCATGTTGCATTTTTGTGAAGTTAAACATCTCGTACATCCGGTCGAAGTACTTAGTGTCGTTGTAAACAACTCCTAATTTTGCAAAAACGGGCATTGACATTTGAATGGCATCAATCCACGACCAATCGTCAATTTTAGGAGAATTAATCATGTTGTCGATATTGGTCGTTATTGCTTGAATTTTGAAAGGTTGAGGATCTAATTCGTACAATTCTATATAGGTTTGTCCACAGCATTGATGATCGCCATCTCGAGTGTTTAAATTTCCATAAGTTGGTTCCCAGTTATGACTTTGAGCCCAGTCGTAAGCATATTGATACAAACTGGTGTCCTTATTTATAAAATAAAGTTGCATTAGTCCTTCAAAATAAGTTGCTCGTGTCCAAAGGTTGCTTGGTCGAACTTTGTCGGTAACAATCGCAGCTCCAGGATCAGGCCATTTCTGTAAAAAATAATTGTTTGCCATGGTCATGTCCTCTAAAATCTGCTCTGGTTGAGCAAGGTTTTGTGCGTTTGATTGGATTGCTATCAACAGAATTAGTATTGCAATAATTCTTTGCTTAATCATAATAAGTTAGATGTAGTAGTTATAAATAGTTGTTTCATTCATTGTCCTAAATGCAGAAGGTAGTAAAAAAACTTTCCGTGTTTTGTCTTAAATTGTAATAGACAATGTTTTAACAGAAGGTTTAAACTTAAATTGATAGTTTTTTAAGATAAGTGTGTATTTTAGAGGGGATTATTGTTTTACTAAACTAAATACGATGAAAGCAAGTTCAATTTTATTATTAGCAGTGATGGCTTTTTTATTTCTGTCTTGTGCCGAAAGTCAAGCAGTAAGTGAATGTGTAGAAGGAGAGGTATATGGATTTTGGAATGGACTGTGGCATGGCATGATCGCACCAATAACTTTTGTAATAAGTTTGTTTAAAGAAGAGGTGGCCATGTATGCCGTTAATAACAATGGTGCTTTGTACAATTTCGGATTTCTAATAGGTGCTGTTGGAATTGCTGGAGGTAGCGGAAAAGCTTCAGGTTGTAAAAAAAGGAAAGGATGACCTTTGCCATCCTTCTAACCTAACCAAACCTAATTCTATGAAAAAAATATATCGCTTTACTAACACTACAAATATACGAAGTGCTTATGTTAACGCTTGAGAATCAACGTTAATAATTGTTAATGTTTGAATTGTTGAATAACATATTTTACAAAGTCAGTTATATAGATGCTTCCATATGTTAGAGCGAATTATTCACTTTACTTTTCTTTTATATAATTGAAATAAAAGCCATATTTGTGAGAGACACTAATTAACTATAACTAAAATAATTTAACTTATGACAACCAAGTACGTTTACACGTTCGGAAATGGTCAAGCCGAAGGGAAGGCTAACATGCGAAACTTGTTAGGAGGAAAAGGTGCCAACCTTGCAGAGATGAATTTAATAGGAGTTCCTGTACCTCCGGGTTTTACAATTACTACTGATGCCTGTATCAGATATAACGAATTAGGACGAGAAAGAATGGAAGGATTACTTCGAAGTGAAGTAAGAGAAGCCATTAAGAAGGTGGAAGAAACAATGCAAATGGGCTTTGGTTCAAAAGATAACCCTTTGCTGGTTTCTGTTCGCTCGGGAGCTCGTGTTTCGATGCCGGGTATGATGGATACTGTTCTTAACTTGGGTATGAATGATGATGCAGTTGTAGCCATTGGAAAGAAATCAGGAAATGAACGTTTTGCATGGGACTCGTACCGACGATTTGTTCAAATGTACGGCGATGTTGTTTTAGGAATGAAACCCGAGTCTAAAGAAGATATCAATCCTTTCGAAGAAATTATGGAAGAAAAGAAAGAATCGAAAGGAACGGATAGCGATACCGATTTAGATGTTGATGATTTAAAAGATTTAGTTGCAAAGTTTAAAACAGCAGTTAAAAAAGTAACCGGTAAAGATTTTCCGGTTGATCCATGGGAACAACTTTGGGGAGCAATTGCTGCCGTTTTCGATAGCTGGATGAATCCACGTGCAATTTATTATCGTCAAATGAACCAAATTCCAGCTGAATGGGGTACAGCAGTAAATGTTCAGGCAATGGTATTTGGTAACATGGGTTTAAACTCTGGTACAGGCGTTGCTTTTACGCGTGATGCAGCTACTGGTGAGAACATGTTCAATGGCGAATATTTGATTGATGCACAAGGTGAGGACGTAGTTGCAGGAGTAAGAACTCCACAACAAATTACGAAAGAAGGTTCTTACCGTTGGGCAAAATTAGCTAATGTATCTGAAGAAGTGAGAGCGAACAAGTTTCCTTCATTAGAAGAAGCCATGCCAAAAGCTTATGCCGAACTTTTCGAGGTGCAAGAAAAATTAGAGAGTTACTTTAAAGATATGCAGGATTTAGAGTTTACTATTCAAGATGGTAAACTATGGATGTTGCAAACCCGAAACGGAAAACGTACCGCAGCCGCCATGGTGAAAATTGGTATGGATATGTTACGCGAGGGAATGATTGATGAGCAAACTGCCGTATTACGTCAGGATCCAAATAAATTAGATGAGTTATTGCATCCTGTATTCGATACCGATGCAATGATGAATGCCAATGTACTCGCCAATGGCTTACCTGCTTCACCCGGAGCAGCAACTGGTCAGCTGGTATTTCATGCCGATGAAGCAAATAAATTCCCGATTACCATTTTAGCACGTATCGAAACCTCTCCTGAAGATTTGGAAGGAATGGATATTGCTCAAGGAATTCTTACAGCACGTGGTGGTATGACTTCGCATGCTGCTGTAGTTGCCCGTGGAATGGGTAAATGTTGTGTTTCGGGGGCAGGCGATTGTAAAATTGATGCCCGTGCCAGAACATTAAATGCTGGAGGAAAAGTTTTAAAAGAAGGCGACTGGATTTCGTTGAATGGTTCAACCGGAGAAGTTTATGAAGGTAAAATTGCAACCAAAGATCCTGAATTAAGTGGAGATTTTGCAGCAATAATGGATTTAGCTGATAAGTTCAGAAAAATAGATGTACGTACCAATGCTGAAACTCAACGCGATGCATCGGTTGCTCGCGAATTTGGTGCTCAGGGAATTGGTTTGTGTCGTACCGAGCATATGTTCTTTGAAGGAGAGCGATTGATTCGTATGCGTGAAATGATTTTAGCTGATGATGAAACTGGTCGTCGTAGTGCATTAGACAAACTATTGCCTATTCAGCGTCAGGATTTCAAAGATGTACTTTCAACCATGATCGGTTTCCCTGTAACGATTCGTTTACTCGATCCACCATTGCATGAATTTGTTCCTCATGAACCCGATAATCAGGAAGCAATGGCCAAAGAAATGGGTATTTCGATTGATTTGGTTCGAAGTAAAGTGGAGGATTTGCATGAGTTTAATCCAATGTTGGGGCATCGTGGATGTCGTTTAGGAAACACTTATCCTGAAATTACAGAAATGCAAGCACGTGCAATTCTTGAAGCGGCTTTGGAATTGAAAGCAGAAGGAAAACCGACCTTCCCTGAAATTATGATTCCTTTGGTTGGAACCGTTAAGGAATTAAAAATGCAGGAAAAAATCGTTCGCGAAACAGCAGAAAAAGTATTTAAAGAAAAAGGCTCTAAAATAGAGTTTATGGTAGGAACCATGATTGAAGTTCCTCGTGCCGCTTTAACTGCTGATGACATTGCTGAAGTAGCAGAGTTTTTCTCTTTTGGTACCAATGATTTAACGCAAATGACTTTTGGCTACTCTCGTGATGATGCCGGTAAATTCTTACCTGTTTATTTGAAAAAGGGTATCTTAAAGAATGATCCTTTCCAAGTTCTCGATCAGGAAGGAGTTGGGCAATTAGTTCAAACAGGTATCGCTAAAGGGCGTAAAACAAATCCAATTCTTAAAGTTGGTATTTGTGGCGAGCATGGTGGCGAGCCAAGTTCTGTCGAATTTTGTGTGCGTTCAGGTATGAACTATGTTTCTTGTTCTCCATTCCGTGTTCCGATTGCACGATTGGCTGCAGCGCAAGCTGAATTGAAAAAATAAAATTGTTAACTAATATAATAGAAAGGCTATCGGAGATCCCGGTGGCCTTTTTTTATTCAGGATTTATAAAATTTGTTTAATTTATAATTTTTCAAAATAGTAATGTGTTAAGTAGTGGAAGTGTTTGAAATATAGTGAATTCCAAATTGGTTTTATGTGTTTGTTTTTTAATAGGTGTCATGGCTAAAATAATAGTATGTTCTAAAAAATACTTTAAAATAAAAATCATGATTATCTTTAAATTCAAAAGAGAAAAAAAGGTATTTAATTCGTCAATAAATCCGGTTTGTGCTACTGTTTATGTAGGTTAACAAAGTTTTGGTTTATTTTCAAAACATATCAAAAACTTAGATGTTAACATTTGAAATAGACGTTTATTTAGTAAATTAAAATCTTGAAATTCAAGTTTGAATTATGAGAATAATTAAGCGAATTTATAATTTTTATATCGAAGGATTTAAGAACATGACTTGGGGAAAATCGCTTTGGCTGATTGTTCTTTTTAAACTATTTATTTTCTTTTTCATTATGAAAGTTTTCTTCTTTCCCGATATGTTGCAAAAGAAGTTTGAGAGTGATGAAGAAAGATCGGAGTATGTTTTCGATAATATAACAAATTCAAAATAAAACCAATACAATTATGCTAGAATCAATTGATGTAGGATTGGTGAACTGGTCGAGAGCTCAGTTTGCATTAACAGCAATGTACCACTGGTTGTTTGTTCCGCTGACTCTGGGAACTACATTCATCATTGCAATAATGGAGTCGATTTATGTAAAAACCGGTAAGGAAGAATGGAAAAAAATGACCAAGTTCTGGATGACCTTATTCGGAATTAATTTTGCCATTGGAGTTGCCACAGGGATTATCCTTGAGTTTGAATTTGGTACCAACTGGTCTAATTATTCCTATTTTGTTGGAGATATTTTTGGGGCACCACTCGCCATCGAAGGAATTATGGCCTTCTTTATGGAGTCGACTTTTATAGCCATTATGTTCTTCGGTTGGAATAAGGTGAGTAAGAAATTTCACCTAGTTTCGAGTTGGCTGGTAGCCATTGGTGCCAACTTGTCGGCTTTGTGGATCTTGGTAGCCAATGCCTGGATGCAAAATCCGGTAGGGATGGAGTTCAACCCCGACACTGCTCGCAATGAGATGGTCGATTTTTGGGCAGTACTATTTTCTCCTGTTGCTGTAAATAAGTTTCTACATACAATTACTTCAAGTTACATGTTGTCGGCGGCTTTTGTAATTGGTGTTTCTTCATGGTTCTTGTTGAAAAATAAGCATGTTAAACTAGCCAAGAAGAGTATTCTGGTTGCTTCGATCTTCGGAATTATTGCTTCAGTTGCTACTATTGGAACTGGCGATGGTTCGGCAAAACAAGTAGCCAAATTTCAGCCCATGAAATTAGCTGCGATGGAAGGTTTGTACGAAGGTCAAGAAGGAGCGGGACTGATTGCAATAGGAGCATTTAAAAATACTTCAGTAGATGCAGATTACGAAATGTTCAAAGAGTTCATGTTCAAAATAGAGATTCCAAAATTTTTGTCATTGTTATCTTTTGGTGATGAAAATGCATATGTGGCAGGTATTAAAGATTTGGTTGATGGAAATGAGGAGCGTGGAATTATGTCGGTTCCTGAAAAGATGAAACGCGGAAAAGTTGCTATCGAAAAATTGAAAAATTATAAAGAGGCTAAAAAGAGTGGAACAGAGTCTGAAGTTGCAACATTGCGAGCGGAGCTAATGAGTACTGAATTCCAAGATAATTATTTTAAATATTTAGGTTACGGGCATGTAAAAAACAAAAAAGATTTAATTCCAAACATTCAATTGTTGTTTTATACTTTCCACCTTATGGTTGCCATTGGATTCTTGTTGTTGATGGTATTCATTTTGTCGATTTATTGGGTGATCAAAGGAAAAATCCAAAACTTCAAATGGTTTTTATGGTTGGCATTATTCTCTATTCCATTGGCATACGCTGCCAGTCAGTTTGGATGGATGGTTGCTGAATTTGGCCGTCAGCCTTGGGTAATTCAAGATTTGATGACTACCGGAACTGCAGTTTCGCAAATTAGTTCAAGTTCAGTTCAGGTTACCTTTTGGATGTTTGCAGTGATCTTTACAGGATTACTTATTGCCGAGATTAAAATAATGCTTAAACAAATTAAAATTGGACCACACGAATAACAGGAGGAATAAACTATGATTACAGCTATAACATATTTAGGATTTCAGCAATATTGGTGGGCAATTGTCTCACTGCTGGGCGCATTATTAGTTTTCTTAATGTTTGTTCAAGGTGGCCAAACACTGTTTTATACATTAGGAAAAAATGAACTTCAACGTACAATGTTAGTAAATGCTTTAGGGCGAAAATGGGAATTTACTTTCACTACCTTGGTAACTTTTGGAGGAGCTTTTTTTGCTTCGTTTCCTTTGTTTTATGCATCGAGTTTTGGCGGTGCATATTGGGTTTGGATTTTGATTCTATTTTCGTTCGTAATTCAAGCGGTTTCGTATGAATATCGTACAAAACCTGCGAACTTTTTGGGGCAAAAGACTTATGAGGGTTTCTTATTTGTAAATGGATTATTGGGAACTATTCTGATTGGAACAGCTGTAGGAACGTTTTTCAATGGAGCTGAATTTTCGTTGAATGATTATTATCAAGTTACATGGCAAACTAGAGCACGTGGTTTAGAGGCAGCTTTGAATGTACACAATCTAGCATTAGGTTTGGCAGTGTTCTTTTTAGCCAGAGTTTTAGCGAGTCAGTACTTTTTAAATACCATTGATGATGAAGAAATCAATACCAATGCTAAAAAGCAATTGATGATTAACACCATTGCTTTTTTAGTATTTTTCTTAGGTTTTGTAGTTCGTTTACTTTTGATGAAAGGTTACTCTTACGACCCGATTTCTTTGGAAGTTACGCTGGAAGAATATAAATACTTACACAACTTGTTAGCAATGCCATTGGTGTTAATAATATTTCTAATTGGAGTGGTAGGTGTTCTTTTCGGAATTGGAAAAGATTTATTTGCTAAGCCAGGAAAAGGTATTTGGTTTTCGGGTGCTGGAACTGTTTTAACTGTATTTGCGCTGTTCTTATTGGCAGGTTATAATAATACCTGCTTCTATCCTTCGGCATTCGATCTACAATCGTCCTTACACATTCAAAACAGTTCATCGAGCGAATTTACTTTGAAAGTAATGTCGTATGTTTCGATAATGGTTCCGTTTGTTTTGGGGTATATTTGGTACGCATGGCGATCAATCAACAATAAAAAGATTGATGCTGAGGAGATGGAAAACGAAACACATTTGTATTAAGAATTAAAAGAAAAAGATATGATTATAAATGGAATATTAGGTTTTTTAACCTGGCCGGCAGTAATTCTGCTATCGTATTTTATAGTGACTTTTACTGTGAAAAAATTTGAAGATAAAATCGACAATGAATAGTCGATCTAGAAAAATCCCGGACAAAGTTTCGGGATTTTTTGTTTTGATTACACCATTGTGAACAATTTGTTGTCTACAAACTTATTTTGATAGATGACTTGTATTTGAAAAAATATTTTTGAAAGTTTGCGTAATCAAGATGAACAGGACAATTAAAAATATCATATTCTTCTTTACTGACAAGTGTTGTTGTTAGTATCTCTTTTTTACTGTAATTTTCTATTACAGCTTGTGTTCATTTTCATAAATTCAAATTCAATTATATAGAAAGATATCCATGAGCAAAGTAAATAATGTCTCAGAACTCATAGCTAATACTCCTTTAGTAAAGTTAAATAAACTTACCGAAGGTATTGATGCAGAACTGTACGTAAAATTAGAGTCTGCAAATCCAGGAGGATCGGTGAAGGATCGTTTGGCATTTGCGATGATTGACGCCGCAGAAAAAGAAGGGATTCTAACTGAGGGCAGTGTAATTATTGAACCAACAAGTGGGAATACCGGAATTGGATTGGCAATGATGTGTGCTGTAAAAGGCTACAAACTAATTATTGTTATGCCCGAAAGTGTTTCAGTTGAACGCAGAAGTATTCTTTTAGCATATGGTGCTGAGTTAATTTTAACACCTGCTGCCGGAGGGATGAAAGCTGCCATTGCTGAAGTTAAAAGTATTGCTGCAGCAACTGATAAATCATTTGTACCAATGCAATTCGAAAATCAGGCGAATGTTGATTTTCATCGGAAAACTACGGCTCCCGAAATTTGGAACGATACCGAAGGTGAAGTCGATATTTTTGTGGCTGGTGCCGGAACAGGCGGAACAATTACCGGAGTTGGCGAGCGCTTGAAAGAACTTAAATCTTCAGTAAAAGCCATTGTCGTTGAGCCGATCGATTCACCGGTTATTTCGGGTGGTGCACCAGGAGCGCATAAAATTCAAGGTATCGGTGCGGGTTTTATTCCAAAGGTATTAAACACGGAAGTTCTAGATGAAATATTTACAGTTGACAGCGACGATGCGATGGTTATGGCACGTTCATTAGCCAAATTTGAAGGAATCTTTGCTGGTATTTCATCGGGTGCCAATGTTCACGCAGCCCTTGAAATTGCAAAGCGTCCTGAAAATAAAGGAAAGACAATTGTTACAATAATTTGCGATACCGGAGAACGGTATTTAAGTACACCATTATTCCAAAGCGATGACAATAATTAAAGCAAAAGAAATAGCAGAAAGATTGACAAAGGCAACCAATGAATTATCGGCGAGAGATTCGTATGGTGCCGTTTGTCACGAGCACCATATGGGCGAGCCCATGCCATCTGGAGAAAAACTGGGTGTTTTAGTAAATAAAGTGCGTGAAATTCTATTTCCCGGATATTTTGGAAACACCACACTCGATCCGAATGCCATTCAATATTATATGGGGGTTTATGTCGATGAGGTATACGAAATATTGGTTGAACAGGTTTTAGCAGGCTTATGCTTTGCGTGCAAAGAAGGAGAAGGTTCAGAAATTCCTTTGGAAGAGCATCAAATGAATGCGCGAAACATTGCAGCCGATTTTATTGCAGAACTTCCAAAATTGCGTTATACGCTTTCTACCGATGTCGAGGCGGCATTTAATGGCGATCCGGCAGCTCATGGTCGAGGAGAAGTGATCTTCTGTTATCCGGCAATTCGAGCAATTTCAAGCTATCGCGTGGCACATACTTTAATGAAGTTGGGGGTTCCGTTAATTCCTAGAATGATTGCTGAAATGGCTCATTCCGAAACCGGAATTGATATTCACCCCGAAGCCCAAATTGGTGGCTACTTTACCATTGACCACGGTACTGGTGTAGTAATTGGTGCAACTTGTATAATCGGAGAGAATGTGAAATTGTATCAAGGAGTTACCTTAGGGGCAAAAAGCTTCCCATTAGATGAGAATGGAAATCCGATCAAAGGAGTTCCGCGTCATCCAATTATTGAAGACGATGTGGTAATTTATGCACAGGCTACTATTCTCGGGCGTATTACCATTGGTAGTCACTCGGTAATTGGTGGTAATGTTTGGGTAACCAATTCCTTACCTCCGCATTCCAAAATTGTACAATCTAAAGTTCGAAGTGCTTCATTTCTGGATGGAGCAGGGATATAAAATAAAAAAGGAATGGTTTACTAGCCATTCCTTTTTTTTGTTTTTATTTAAAAGTTTTTAATTGCAATTAAAATGGCACCGATCACAACAATGGTAATGATCGATGCTCCCGATATTTTGTTGAACCAAAATAGTTTTCTCGAACTGAATTTATCGCGAAAGTAATTGATTACTGAGGTAATGATTAACCACCAGCTTGCAGCACCAAATACAAATCCGGCAATAAAAGTAAACAAATAAGGCATTCCGTGTGCTTGGAAGCTGATTCCAAAACTTGCTAAAATGGCAATATAAGCCAAAATTAGTGCAGGATTGGAAGATGAAATTAATAAGGTAGAAGCAAAGTGCTGCAAATAGCTTTCATTTTGTTCACGCTTCCTACGAAGCTTATGTGGCTTGGTTCGGAATATTGAATACCCTAAAATCAATAATACAACCGCTCCAATTATTTGAAGGATCGATTCGTACTTTGTTAGAAATTGAAATAAATATCCAAGACTATAGCCTGCAATTAAAATAAAAATCGAATCGGTGAGCAAAACGCCCATCGCTGAGGAATAACCAACTTTGAAATTTTTACTGGCAGTGCGTTGAATTATGAGAATAGCATTGGGCCCCAATGGCATAGAAACCATGGCACCGATAATTAAACCTTTTAATAATATTGCTAGCATTCTTTAATTCCTTTGATACAAAAATAGAATTCAGAATTAAACTACAAATTTTATAGTGTTAAAATAAGTACGAATAGGGTAATTGTTTAATATAATTAAATATTAAAGCGGGAATTATAATTAAATCTTAATTAGTTCGTTATTTCTCAAAGCGTTTTATTTCAGAATAATTCTCAAAATCGTTTATAAATATCAACTTGTAAAAAGGTTAAAACGTTTGAAATGCTATTTTTGCATTCAATGATGAAAAAGCTACTAATCGTAATCCTAATTTTACTGCAATCGCTATTCACTTGGTCGCAAAACTCCAATGCTACATTAATTGGAGAAGTTACTGACGAAAAGGGCGAGGTACTCGAGTTGGTAAATGTTTCTTTGAAAGATTATCCAATTGGTACTACTACTCTTAAAAATGGAGAATATCTCCTGCGTATTCCTTCTGGAAGGCCTGTAACCGTTGTTTTTTCAAGTATTGGTTTTGAAATGCACGAAGAGGTTGTTGAAGCCGAAGCTGAAGAGATGATGCAGTTGAGTGTGCAACTTCAATCAAAGCAAGAAGAATTAGGTGAAGTTGTTGTTGGTGGTCAGCGACAAACCAGTGGAAATATGAGCCGTATAGATCCACGATCGGTTGGTGGTTTGCCCGATGTTGGAATGGGGAGCGTTGAAGGGGTTTTAAAAACACTGGCTGGAGTAACTTCTACCAACGAATTAAGTAACAATTATTCGGTACGTGGCGGTAGTTTCGATGAAAACTTGGTTTATGTAAATGACATTGAGGTGTATCGACCATTTTTAATTCGCTCGGGGCAGCAAGAAGGCTTGAGTTTTATCAACTCGAATATGGTTTCTTCGATCGAATTTTCAGCAGGTGGTTTTGATGCTCGTTATGGCGATAAAATGTCGTCGGTTTTGAATATTCAATACAATATACCAACTGAATTTAAAGCATCCGCTATGGCTAGCTTAATTGGCGGAACCGTGCATGCCGAAGATGTAAGCAAAAATGGCAAGTTTACCTATAATATGGGAACTCGTTACAAAAACTATAAGTTCTTACTTTCAACCTTGGAAGAAAAGGGAGAGTATTTTCCATCGTATTTCGATTACCAAGGCTATTTTACCTATCAGCTTACAGATAAACTGAAGCTTAGTTTTTTGGGTACTGCCTCTAAAAACAAATATCAATTTATTCCGCAGGATCGCCGTACAGAGTTTGGAACCTTTAATATTCCATATAGCTTAAGTGTATATTTCGATGGGCAAGAAGTAGATAGTTACGAAACTTACACTGGTGCCTTTTCAATTAATTTCAGACCGAATAGAAATACAATTTTGAAATTAATTGCCTCGGCTTATGATACCAACGAAGCAGAAAGTTACGATATCGCCGGAACTTATTATTTTAATGAATTGGATAATGATTATGGCTCGGAAAATTATGGCGATAGCAGTTTAAACTTGGGGATTGGAAAATATCTTGAGCATGGGCGTAACTTGATAAAGGCACGCGTTTATAGTTTTTCACATAAAGGTGGTCGAGTTGCTGGTGATAATTATCTGCGATGGGGTATAACCGGTAAAATAGAAGATATTTACGATGCAATGAATGAGTGGGAATATCGCGATTCGGCAGGATATTCTTTACCTTATTCAATAAGCAGTGTTAATTTGTATAAAACGACTCGGACCAATTATTCACATCAACAATTTCGATTTACAGGATATGTGCAGGATTCTCATTTATTCCCGATTGGGATTGGAAAACTTTTGTTAACAGGTGGTTTGCGAACTCATTATTGGACGTATACCGATCGTTTTACCTTTAGTCCACGATTTTCTGCCTCTTTAAAAACGGGGCGACAACGCGATATAATAGCGCGTTTATCATTTGGGTGGTACCATCAACCACCTTTTTATCGAGAGTTGAAAAATGTGGCGGGGAAGATCAATAAAGAAATTCAAACGCCTTATTCAATTCATTCGGTTGCCGGTGTTGATTATTCTTTCATTGCGTGGGATCGACCTTTTAAATTCACCGGAGAGTTATATTATAAAATGTTACGAAATTTAATTCCCTACCAATACGAGAATGTTCGAATTCGATATTTGTCGGATGAAATATCCAATGGATTTTCAACCGGAATTGATCTGAAAATCAATGGAGAATTTGTGAGCGGAACCCAATCGTGGGCAAGTTTGTCGGTGATGAAAACCATGGAGAATTTAGTGGGCGACAGAAATGCAGAAGGAAAACTGGTTGGTTACATCCCACGACCTAATGATCAGCGGTTTAAATTTAGTATTTACTTTGAAGACTACATGCCCGGTAATCCTGCTTATCAAATGCACATGACCGGACACTTAATTACGGGAATGCCGTTTGGTCCTCCCAAATCTGAACGCTGGAGACATACTGGGCGTTTTGACACTTATCGACGTTTTGATATCGGATTTACCCGTGCAATTGTAAGCAATGGGAAGAATTTAACCAATGCCGATTTCTTTGATCGTTTCAATAACTTTAAAGTAAGTGTTGAAATTTTTAATATGATCGATATCAAAAACCCATCTTCTTATTTTTGGATTGCTGATTACACGAATCAATATTATCCTGTTCCGAATTACTTAACCGGAAGATTATTCAACTTAAAAGTTCGTGCCGATTTTTAGAAAAGGCTAGGAACGATTTTTTCTTTAAATTGATCAATGATTTTTTGATGATCGAATGCTAACTCAGGAAGCGCATGAATTGGAAACCATTGTGCTTTTGCAGCATCATCGCCTGCTTGTACTTTTTGATTTGGCAAGGCGATTCCCCAATACACGATTGAAATTGTACGGTGACGTGGATCGCGGTTGACAGCACCTGCCGTAATAAATTGCTCTAAATCAATATTTTTTAATCCAGTTTCTTCTTCCAACTCGCGGGCGCAAGCAATTTCTAATGGTTCGTCCATATTTACAAATCCGCCCGGAAATCCCCACATTCCTTTAAATGGTTCAATTCCACGTTGAATCAAAAGTAAGTGTAGTTGGTTTTCTTTTTGCGTTAAAACAATTGCATCGGTTGTAACGGCCGGACGAGGATATTGATAAGTATAAGCCACGGGTATCAAATTTAGGGTAAAATAAATGGTGAACCGTTTTTTAACAATTCACCATTCATCAATTTACAATTGAAATTTATTTTTGTTGTAAATCAGTTGAATCTTTTAGTACACTTGTTTTGTCAACAGTGATTTTAGTGTTTTCGTCAACTTGCATCACCACTTGATTGTCCTTAACGCTAACAACTTTTCCATAAATTCCTCCGGCAGTAATTACTTTGTCGCCTTTTTGAATTGATTCACGGAATTTTCTAAGTTCTTTTTGCTTTTTAGCTTGTGGACGAATCATGAATAACCAGAAAATAACCATGATTGCGATCAAAGGAAGAAACATTTGCAATGGATTGCTTTCTTCTCCCCCGGCAGGTGCTGCCATTAAAATGTAATTTAACAATGTCATATTTTTATTATTTAATATTTTTTTTGAGACTATTCGTTCTAAAAACGGAATTCAAAGTTATTTATTTAAGCCATATCACCAAATATTAGTTCTCTTTTACAGATTTTTAACTAATTCGTTAAGTATAATGGCAGATGGATCAATCTATTTGTTAATCAATCCTCGTCCAACTTTTACAATCTTTTCTTCCTGTTCGAGGCTTTTTAAAATTTTATCTAAAATACCATTGATGAAAGTTCTGCTCTTTTTCGAGCTGTAGAATTTCGCTAAATCGATGTATTCGTTCAAAGTAACTTTTGTTGGAATCGAAGGGAAATAAAGGAACTCACAAATTGCCAATTCAATTAATAAAATATCGATAAATGCAACACGATCTAAATCCCAATTATGTAAGTGTTTTTCGATAATTTCTTTGTGCGTATCGTATTCTAAAATTGATTTTCGAAATAGTTTTTTTGTGTACTCACGGTCTTCTTCGTCTTTGTATAACGGAAGTAAGGACTTAGAAGGAAGCGTACTTAATTTGAATTTGCTTACGGTTTTGATGATCATTCCTAAAACAAATTCTACATCATCGTTCCAATAAATACTTTGTTCTTCGAGTAAAGAATATAGTTCTTCGTTAGGCGCAACAATATCGGTATAGAAAAACTCAACCAATTTTCGATCTTGTTTTAAAGAGGTGTTTTCATCTTTCATGTACTCCTGATAGTACTCCGACTCGACAAGCTTTGTGTAAAGTTCTTTGATGAATTTAGGAAAAAGTACCCAGCCTAATTTGTTATTTTCGGTGTACTTTGCCAAGGCTTCATTCTCTTGTAATTTTAGAATGATTTGGTTGTTGATAAATTTTGTATTCGGATTAAGGTCTTCTTGGGTAGGAAGTTGTTTTAACTTATTTTGCTCCAATCTATTTTCAGCAAAAGTGTGTACTTCATTTATTAAAAGTAACAACCAATGGTACAGGTCGTAGGTTTTGCCAATACTAAAGTTTAACTCTTTTTCTGCTAAATTCAGGCTTTGACCTGAAGAGTTTCTGAACGCATAAAGCGTTTGCATCACCTTAACTCTGATAATTCGACGGCTAATCATCTTTTCTTAGAACTTTAAATTTTCAATTCGCTGCAAAAGTAGTTTTTTTTTTGATCTTGCATCCAATTCAAACATGATGTTTGTTTGTGTTAATTGAATATTTCCAAAAACGATCATCAGATTTAAGTTTAATCTGGCCCAAAACTACAGCTACTCCTTCTTTATATCTAGTTCTGTTAATTCTTTTTCATTTTCCTTCTCTTCCGTTTCTTCTTCCTCTTCTTCCTCTTCCCATTCAAATTTTCGACGTGGTGGCCCATGCTTAATAAAGATGAGTGCTAACAATATGCCCGATATGGTGCCACTTAGATGTCCTTCCCACGAAATTTTTTCTTCGATAGGAAACAATCCCCAAAACATGCTTCCATATAAAAAGGTTACAATGAGGGCAATCACCAAAAGTCGTAAGTCGTTACGCAAAATACCCGAGAGAAATAGAAAGGCAGCCAAACCATAAATTACACCGCTGGCTCCAATATGCCAAGCATCGCGGCCAATGGCCCAAAGCAAAATGCCGGTAACAAAATAATTAATTGTAAATATTTTTAGTGCCTGTTTTCGGTAAAAGTAGAAGAGGCTGCTTGCCAAAACGAAAAATGAGCCAGCGTTTCCAATGGCATGTTTCCAATCGGCATGAATAAATGGCCCTGTTAAAATTCCGATCAATCCTTTTATTGCTCGTGGGTATACTCCTAAATGTGTTAATTCCACTCCTAAAAAGTCTTCGGCAAACCTGATAAACAATAAGGCAAATACAAATAATGATGGGATGATCAGGCTTAACTTAAAAATCTTTTTTTCCAGCTCTTTGTTTTCTTCATCAAATGGTTCGGGATAATATTTGAAAATCATTCTGCTCATTTATTCAGCAGCGTTTTTAATTTGTTCACAAAACTTTGTACATCTTCTTTGGTGGAGTCGAAGGAGGTCATCCAACGCACTTCATGCTTTTCTTCATCCCAAGGATAAAAGAAATACGATTTTGTTAGTTCATCGCGAATATCATCGGGTAAAATGGCAAAGATTCCATTGGCTTCAACCTTTTGGGTTATTTCAATGCCCAATTTAGTCACTTCTTGATGCAGAATTTTGGCCAATTCATTTGAATGTGTTGCATTGGTTTTCCACAAGTCGTTGTTAAAATAGGCAATAAATTGTGCAGCGATGTAACGCATTTTCGAATACAATTGGGTTTCTTGTTTACGCAAGTATTTCGAGTTAATTGAGCATCTTTTATCAAAAAACACAACGGCCTCGCCAAACATTAATCCATTTTTTGTACCCCCAAACGAAAGTACATCAACACCTGCATCAACTGTTATTTCTTTAAATGTTTTATTCAGTTCAACAGCAGCATTGGCTATTCGTGCACCGTCTAAATGCAAGTACATATTGTACTGATGTGCCAAATCGGCAATGGCTTTAATTTCGTCAATTGTATAAATTGTGCCCAATTCGGTAACCTGCGAGATGGAGATTACTTTTGCCTGTGAATGGTGTTCAAAACCAAATCCATGCAAATGTGGTTTTATCAATTCAGGCGTCAATTTCCCATTGGTTGTTTCAATGGGGATTAATTTACAGCCCGTCGATTTTTCTGGCGCTCCACATTCATCGACCATAATATGCGCCGTTGAGGCACAAAGAATTGAATTGAATGAGTGAGTTAAGGTGTTTAAGGCAAGTACGTTGGCTCCGGTGCCGTTAAATACAAAATAAACATCAATCGATTTGCCAAATTGCTGCTTGAAAAGTTCAATTGCTTGTTGCGTATAATCATCATCTCCATATCCAATCGCATGTCCTTGGTTTACTACACTCATTGCTTTTAAAACTTCAGGATGCACTCCCGAATTATTGTCGCTGGCAAAGCCTTTCTTTATTTTTATTTTTTCCATCTAATTCTTCTTTGTGCGCTTATTAACATAATTCATACTATAATTTGTGTTTTCAAAAAATCTTATAACTTTAAACTACTAACTTGAACTATGAAAAATCATATTATCAATATTTTAGCTAGTCTTTTACTCATTTTTAGTTTGCAGGTTAAAGCTAACACCAATAAGTTAAATTACCAGCATTCTTTTCGGCCAATTAACGTTAATTCTGGTTTATCTAATAGCCATGTATACTCAATTTGTGAAGATGCTACTGGTTATATTTGGGTTGGTACCGAATATGGATTAAATAGATTGAATTCGACAAGTGTGTCGAGCTATTACAGTGAAAAAGATAATGTTAATAGTCTTCCATCAAATTTAGTTTATGAAGTAATTTTAGATAAAAATGGAGTTTTGTGGGTGGCAACCGATAAAGGACTTTGTAAATATAATGCACGAACAGATGACTTCGATCGGGTCGTTAATGAGGTACTGAATGATAATGATGCAATCTATAATATTAAGGAAGATTTAGATAATAATTTGTGGTTAGCTTCGGAGCATGGATTATTAAAATACGATGTTAAGCAAAGACAATTCTATAAATTCAATAAATCAAATACTAGTTTAGAAGTAGATGGAATCAACAATCTATTGTGCTTACCCAACAATTATATTTGGATATCCCTTCTTACTTCAGGAATTAAACTTTTTGATAAAACGATTAATGACATTGTACCATTTGATATAAAAACTGATATTGGGAATTCCATAGAGGATTTGCGATTTGAAGGTGCGTATATTGATAAAGATGGCAACCAATGGTTTGGGACCTTGAACGATGGAGCATATCGTTTTAGAAGTTCAGATTCAGTTTTTGTCCATTATACTATGGATCCAATCACTCCATATTCAACACGAGTTAGAACATTTTTCGAAGATTCCAATGGTGATTTTTATGCAGGAACTAGAGCCGGGATTTATATCTTAGATAAGGAAGCAGATCATTTTGAATCTTATGCAAATTCATCACATTTAGTTTCTAAATTGTCACACAATTCTGTGATTACTAGTTTTATTGATGATGCCAACGGACTTTGGTTGGGAACATATGCAGGAGGGGTGAATTATGCCAATTTGAAAGCAAAAAAATTTATTTCTTATGAGGCAGAGGAAAACGATGTTAATTCGTTAAATAATGGTAATTGCTTTGTTGTGGATGAAGATGAAGAAGGGAATATCTACGTCGGAACTGAAAAAGGAATCAATATTCTGAATGTTAATTCGATGAAATTTGACTACATCGTTAGCGAGCCAAACGTAGCAGGTTCGTTAAGTTATTCCGATGTGAAAGCATTATCCGTATTAAAAAATGGTGATTTTTGGGCAGGAACCAATAATGGTGGATTGAATTATTATTCAAAAAGTAAAGATAAATTCAAAGTAATCACTGAAATACAAAATGGAGATGAGGCAATTGATTTTTCGAAAATATATACCACCTATATTGATGAACGTGAAAATTTATGGACCATCAGTTTCAGTAAAGAACGAAATGTTGCGGGAGTACTAAGTTATCTTGAAAAGGGAAGTAACAAGTTTCGGTATATTGGTAATGATTTTTCGTATGGAATAACAAGTGGAAATGATCAAGTATATATTGGAGCCAAGAAATCCTTCTGGAAATTTAGCCAAACGAGTGGAGAAATGCAGTTATATAAAAATGATTCAATTCTTGGTGATTATGTGTACAGCTTGTACATCGATGAAAATAATAATTTGTGGATTGGCAGCAGCAAAGGATTAGCATTGTATAATTTTGTCTCAGATCAGTTTATCGATTATAGTTTTCTGTTATTTAAACCTGCCTATAGTATCTATTCTATTGTTGCAGACGATCTTGATAATTTGTGGGTAAGTTCGAATCATGGGTTGATGCAAATTAATGGATATAAAAGCTATGATCGCGATTCAATCACTGTTGATTTATATACCATTGAGGAAAAACTTCCAAGCAACGAATTTAATATTAATAGTGGTTTCAAAAGCGCAAGTGGAGATTTATATTTTGGAACCAAGAATGGTTTATTACGATTTAATCCTAGTTTATTTCCTGCTATTAACTATCACACAAACCTAGTATTTACCCGATTGGAAATTGATGGCTCCCCTGTTTATGCCGGTGACGAAGTTGAAGGGAATGTTGTATTAACCGAATCGTTAAATAATACCAAGTCAATTAATATAAGTTATGCAAGTCAGTTGTTCTCTATTTATTTCGATGCGCTTCAATATGCAAATCCTCAAAAGAGTGGCTTTATTTATAAATTAGAAGGTTTTGACAAACAATGGAAAACTGCCGACATTTATAACAATAAAGCGATCTACACAAATTTACCTTCAGGTCATTATACTTTTAAGATATACGCTAGCTATAATCAACAAAAAATCGTTGATACGCTACGAGAAATAGAAATTAATATTGCTAAACCATTTTGGGAAACTTGGTGGTTTTATATTGCGATTACTGTATTACTTGGGCTTACTGTTCTTTATACGATAGAGTATCGTACTAGAAGATTTCTTGCTACTCAAAAAGAATTGCAAAAAGCTGTTGATCAGAGAACTTTAGAACTGAATAACGCCAATGTTAATTTAACAAAATTAAAGCAGTTTGGAGAAGAGGTAACAGCCAAACTCGATGAAAGAGAAATTTTATCGGTGGTTGAAAAATACTTGAAACCAATCACCAACATTAATATAATTGGTTTGGCGATGATCAATGATGAAACAAATAAAATTGATTTCATTAATTTTCGTGAAAATGGTAAAGATTTACCTCCTTTTACAATCGAGTTCGATGATAGCACAAGTATTACAGCATATGCGGTACGAAATAATCAAATTGTGGTGATTAATGATATGGAACGCGAGTATAAGAAGTATATTTCAAGTCTTCAAATTCGCTCAGAGCAATTTCCTAGATCACTTATTTTTGTTCCGCTAAAACTTAGGAAAAATCTTTTTGGTGTATTAACCATTCAAAGTTACAAGAAGAATGAATTTAACAACGAGGTAGTCAATTATGTCCAATCTTTGTTAACCTATATTAATATTAGTATCGATAATGCCAATGCTTACAATTTGTTGAAACGCAATGCCGATGAGCTTATTCAGCACAAGTATTACTTGGAGGATTTAGTTGAAGAGCGTACCAAAACACTTGAAATTGAAAAGAATAAAGCAGAAGAAAGTGATCGTTTAAAATCAGCATTCTTAGCAAATATGTCGCACGAAATTCGTACGCCATTAAATGCCATTATTGGATTTCTCGATGTGCTGGATGATGATGACATAGAGCTGGAGCTAAAGCATAACTTTCATAAGATTATACAGGATAATGCTTACACACTTTTACAATTAATAAACGATATTATTGATTTCTCAAAAATCGAAGCCAATCAAATTAAAATTCAAAATGAGTCGGTCAATCTTCAGGAGCTATTAGATACTTGCTACTTAAACTTTAATGAACAGCTGAAAGATCAATTCAATAAAAAGAATTCTGTTGAGTTAAAGCTACAAAATTATACCAATCAGAATGTTAATGTTTTAGCTGATCGCACCCGATTGATGCAAGTAATAAACAACCTAATTAGCAATGCCCTAAAATTTACCGAAGAGGGAAGTATCGAGTATGGGATCTTTGAAATTGTTGAGAACGAGTACGTAATGCTGTATGTAAAGGATACCGGAATTGGGATAGATGAAGCTGCGTTGGATAATATCTTTCAACGGTTTTTCAAAGTCGAAGGCAATATTAAAAATTTATACAGAGGAACCGGCTTAGGTCTTGCAATCAGTAAACATCTAATGCAGTTAATGAATGGCGAAATTAGTGTTGAATCAGAACTTGGCAAGGGAAGTATTTTTAAACTGAAATTACCGCTATCTAAAAGTATAATCGATTAAATTTTTGATGGAGAGTAGAATTCATAAAATACTTATTGAATGAGGGAGTGTGGCGCAACAAATATGTTTCACGGTTATGTTTTATTTAGTTTTAGAAGCTGTGAAAGCCACTAGTACCACAAATGCTTTACTTTATGCCATTGACTTCGGCTATACCAAGTTTATTGGCCGACCGGAAAAAAGAAAGCATGAACCCCAAAAGATTCATGCTTGTTTTATTATTATTCAGAAAAATACTTGATGGTATTAGCCCAAAAACTTTTCGCGTTGTTGTAATTGCATTAATCCTCCTAGCAAGAATATGACTGCTCCTGCAGTAAGAAAAATTCTATTTTTAAATACTAAGCTGTTAAATGCTGTAATGCTTCCTCTTGAAGGTACATCAAAAGGGTTCAAGAAAATATTCCAATAGCCTAAATTAATTGCATCGCCAAACATAAGAAATACTAATCCGATTAAAATGATAATAACGGCGGTTGCATTTCCCGATTTGGTTAAGGTAGAGATAAAAAAGGCCAACATTCCTAAAAATAATAGTGGAAACAATACTTGAAATGCCAAGGGTAGAATTTCAAAATTTAGCAACGATGCTTTTAATAGTAATGCCAATCCGGTAATCACCAAAAATACAATTCCATAGATCAGCAAGTTTCGCATAAACCAAACCCGATACCGATAATCTGGAATTCCAAAAATAATTTCCAGTGTTCGAGCATCCTTGTCACTTTGAATCCCGAAGGTTAGCGGGTAGAATAGAACCAGCGCTCCCGACAAGGTGAGTACGCTGTATGCATCTTCTATTTCAAATGATCCTCCAGTGCTCAGGTTGATGACAACAATTATTAGAAATATCAATACAGCTGCAAGCAAGAAATAGAAAAATTTATTGCCAAAGATGATCTTTAAATTGTACCGAATCATCAACCAAGTAGTATTTAATATATTTAAGTTCATTTTTTCGTTTGTTATGATTGAGAACTTTGTTCCTTAGTCTTTTATTTCAAAAGCTTGCTTTACGCAATTAAAAATTAGCGTCGGTAAAGCCACTTTTGTTTGTTTTTTGCAACCACAAATAAGCGTCTTCAAGATTTGGTTTCACCTCAATTGCATCTTCTGTAGGTTGATCGTCAGAAATAATACGCATACGAATGTTGTCGCCTTCGCGCAAGTGATGAATCACATGCAATTTGTTGGCATATTCCTCAAACTGATTGGCTGGGATCGTAATCATCCAAATATGCCCCACAGCTGTTTGTGTCATTTTTCTAGGAGAACCAACATATTGCACTGCACCTTTTTTCAATACAGCCAACTGGTCACACGAGCTCGCAATGTCTTCGATAATGTGTGTCGAGAAAATTACAATTCGCTTACGGCTTAATTCTACCAATAAGTTTCTGAAACGAATTCGCTCGCGCGGATCAAGTCCTGCAGTTGGTTCATCCACCACTAATACGCGTGGTAAGTGGAGCAGCACTTGCGCAATACCAATTCGTTGTTTCATACCTCCGGAGAACGATCCAATCTTCTTATTGCGGTTTTCCCACATGTGAACCGATTCTAACACGTGCTGTACACGCTCTTCGCGGACTCGTTTGTTGGTAATCTTTTTCAGAATTGCCTGGTAATTCAGATAATCCCACGACGACATGTTCTCGTACATTCCAAATTCTTGCGGCAAGTATCCAATTAATCCTTGTAGTTCTTCACGTTTTAATTCAGTATCGATATCGTTGAACCAAATCTTACCATAACTCTGTTGGTTAATTCCACAAATGGCACGCATCAAAGTTGATTTTCCGGCACCATTGGGGCCTAACAAACCATACATTCCGTTTTCGATTTCCAAGGAAACACCTTTAAGTGCTTTAAATGGTTTTTTCTTCTTCCCAATAATTGGAATTGAAAGCACAAAGGAATAAATGGCTTTGCGTAGTTTTTTTCGTTTCCCAGTTAAGCGTTGTATGTTAATATCTTGGTCGTAAATTTTTCGTGATATTCGATCAATCGCTAAAGCTAAATACCAAAGCACTAGTACAACGATGCTACCACCAATGTTTTTGTGCTCGGAATACAGAAAGGCGATGGCTGCAATTGGTAAAATCCAATGCGCAAACCAAGTGGCCGTTTTTACTATTTTTAAGCTGAAAGTAGCTGTTCCTTTTGATTTTGATGTTTCCAGTTTTAGCAATACCGTAAAAACTTTTTTCACCAAGAAATACAGAATTACCAAGAATAGGAACTGCCAAACTGCTTGTTTTAAATACAAGAGTGTAAACCAGCTTAAACCTGAAATTACGGGAATCAACCAGGTAAATTCATCTAAATCCTTCCACGTTTTGTATATTTTTGCTTCTCCAAAACGTTCGCGTATTTTTGTTCCGGCATTCCATTCGCGAGCAAATCTGCTTTCCCGCTCGTAAATTTTAACCAGATTTTGGATTTTAATTTTAATGGTATCGTCTTGCGGTATGGTGGTTTCGCTTGCTTTGCGTAAACTGTTAAGAATAAACCAAATTACCGCTGGAACTAACATTACCACGCCAATAACATCAATCAATTGCCATACAAGTTCTTCTACTTCGGTAAGAATAAAATAACCGGCAACTGCATAAATAATCAATTGCAAAGCTTTGATTTCAATTCGAAGTGTACGGAACCAATCTAATGCATTGTTTAAACCCGAATAAACTGTTGGTAAGAATACCAAGGTTAATAAGGTACTAACGGCCAAACCACCAATTACTGTAATGGCAAATGGAGCACCAATAACGCCTACATATTCTGAGTTTCCTAGAGCCAATGGCAACATAGCTGCGATGGTTGTAATCGCAGTAATCATAATCGGGCGTAAACGTGCCAGTCCGGCCATCATTAAGGCTCTCGATTGACGGTAGCCTCGTTTTTTTAGTATGTTGCTATAATCGATGAGAATAATTCCGTTGTTGACGACGACTCCAAGCAGTATCAAGAAACCAATTAATGTATTGGCATTTAACAAAGGATTTCCGGTAAGAATTAATCCCAATAAAGATCCAATTCCGGCCATTGGAATTGAGAACATTAATACAAATGGGGTAGAGAAGGATTCGAAAACGGAAGCCAGAATCATGAATATTAAGATAAAGGCAATCCCGATCAGCTTTTTCATTTCTGCATAATCGTCTTCTTCATGAATAACTTCAATTGCAATTCCAGAAGGGATATTCAGATTTGTTACCAGTTCGTCAACCGCTTCGCGCGCTTGTTTTTGCAAGTCCTTCGATTCGTTGTATTCACTTTCAAAGCTATAGGTGATTTCAATTTCTTTCGATTGATTGACACGATTGATTCGCGTTAAACCCCAGCTTTTATAAATTGTAGAAATATGCTGTAAATCGTACGATGAATTGTCGGAACTTTGAATTTGAAGTTTTTCCAAGTCGTACATGTTGTTGGCTTCTACCTGTTCCGAAGTATCCATTTTTATGACAATTTCATATTCTTCGTTTCCTTGTTTAAAGGTAAATCCCGACTGAACCTCGTTACTAAAGGAGCCCAATTCTGAAGTTACATTGCTTAGTGGAATATTTTTCCGGCCCATTAATTCAGCGTTGAAATCAAGATGTACTTCTGGGGTGTTCCCTGAGCTATTGGCGCGAGCACGACTTACTTCGTCTAATTCTTCTGTCAAATAACCTTCAAGATCGTCAGCCACTTGCTTCATTAATTCAAAATCCTCCCCACGAACTATAATTCGCTCTTGTTTTGTACCCATGCCAAGCATACGTTCCATTCGGCCTGCAGCATTTCCAGCGCCTCCACCAGCGCCTGAAAAACGGCTATTTGAACTACTTAGTTGGAAATCAAGATCTGCTTGGTGTTCGTAACGATTCATTGAATTTTTAACCTGACCTTTTATTTCGCTGAGTTCGCGGTCATTTACTTTTTCGTAATTTTCAACCAATAACATTGTTAAAATTCCGGTTTCTTCTTGAACTTGAGTGGTTAACTGATCGAGTTCTTCAACTTTTAGTAATTCTTGTTCAAGATTACGTACCAGGTCATCTGTAGCTTCCAGCGAAGCACCGGTGGGCATGGTTACATAAATCGTTAATGTATTGGTTTCAACTTCGCTTAGATTATTGGTGTTTTGGCCTACACTTATAGCCAATGTTACAAAGAATACGGTAAGCGCCATTACCACCGTAACAACCGGGTTACGCATACTGGCTTTTAAAAGCAGCAGATATACTTGAACCAAACGGTTACGGGTTGATATATTTTCGAAATTTAAGCTTTCACTTCGTTTCTTCTTTCTGCTAATAAAGAAGTGGGTGATCATTGGGATAAATAGTAGCGCTGCGAATAAGGAAACGAGCAAGGTCGCTACAATGGATACTCCAATTTGTTTTCCAAGTAATTTGGTAACCACATCGCTTGAGAATAGAAATGGAAGGAAAACACAAATGGTCGTTAAGGTTGCTGCAACAATTGATCGAATTACCTCTTTGGTACCTTGCAGTACTGCTTGTTTGTTTTTCATTCCGGTGGCCGCCAGTCGATAAATATTTTCGAGCACCACCACACTGTTATCGATGAGCATTCCTATGGCCAGAGCAACTCCAACCAAGGTTAAGGTGTTGATGCTAATATCGTAGGCATAGAAAAAGTTGAAGGCCGTATAAACCGAAATTGGAATGGCCAAGGCAACTGCAAAAACCAATCGGAAGTTGCGCAAGAAGTACCACAATACGATGATTGCTAAAATTCCACCGACCAAAGCCAAATGAATAATTTGGTCGATGTTGCTTTCCATCACCTCGGCACTATCATTTTGCACTAATAGTTCAATATTCGATGATTTATATTTTTCATTGATCTCGTCAATGGCATCGCGTGTTTTGTGCGATAATTCAATTAAGTTTTTTGAATCATCGCTGACCAACATCATGGTAATTACATCCTTACCGTTTAAACGACTGTACGAAGTTTCTTCTTTTGTACTGAAGGTAATTTCAGCAATGTCTTTCAGTAAGATGGGACCGTTTTGATCGATAATTACTTGCTCTAGATCTGATACATTCGAAAATTCAGCAGTAAGATTTACAAAGAAACGTTCTTTCGCCTGATATACTTCTCCTAAGTAGGTGCGATCGTTTTGACCTGATGAAAGTAATTGACGTAAACGAGCAGGTGTTAAATTATAGGCTTCAGCAACATCCGGGTCCATATATATTTCAACCGATTTTGAACGACCACCGTATAGCCTTACACTGGCAATTCCATCGATGTTTTCAATTTTATCAACGATTTCTTCATCCGCAAAGTTCCGAAGGCGATCAACACCACCTTCGCCCAACATTTGCAGGGTCATAAACTCGTTCGAAATAGATTCTGTATTAACCCTGTTTACAGTAATTTGAAATTCGTTATCGAGTTCTTGTTGTGTTTCCTGCATCTTCTCTTGAAGTCGGAGGTAGGCAAATTTCAAATTTGTTTTATCGTTGTAGGTAATTTGAATGTTACTGTTTCTTGAAGACACGTTTGAAGTGATTTCTTCAATACCTTCAAGTTGACCAATTGCACCTTCGATTGGAATAATGGCTTGTTTCTCCATGTAGGAAGGATTCATTTCAGTTTGGCTGCTCACCATTACAACGAGGTAGGGCATTTCCGGAGTGGGATATAACTCCATCTCCAAACGATCGTAGGAGAGAATTCCCATCATGGTCATTGCCACAAACAGCATGCTAATTAATGTCTTCCTTCGGATGATAAAATCCATATTAATATATTGTTATATCCGGAAATTCCGTTGTTTTTACTAAATATTACTTACTCTTTTCTTCCAATGCTGGATCTTTTCTGAAATCCAATATCCAGTATACCGATGGAATTACAATCAAGGTTAAGAAAGTAGAGGTAACTAAACCACCAATAACAGCCCAAGCCATTGGAGAGCGCAAACTTGCACCACTTCCAAATCCAAGTGTTAATGGAATCAATGCTAGAATGGTTGTTAAACTGGTCATGATTATTGGACGAATACGTTGTTGTCCGGCTTGAATAATTGCCTCTTTTTTAGCCATTCCTTTTGCTCGAAGTTTGTTAATCGCATCGATAAAGATGATGGAATCATTTACAGCAATACCTATCAGCATAATCATACCGATAAAGGCCATGATGTTAAATGGTTTTCCAATTATCATGAAGGTAAAAACAACACCAACTAATGCCAAAGGAATGGTTAACAGGATAACAAATGGATTGATCAACGATTCAAATTGAGCAGCCATAACCATGTAAACCAAAATGATTGCAAGAATCAAGGCGAAAGTTAAGTCGCCCATCGATTCGGTACGTTTCACTTCTTCGCCAGCAATTTCGTAACGATAGTTGGTTGGTAACGGGATTGTTTCCAATTTTTCGTTGATACTCGCAACCAATTGATCTAAAGGTTTAGAGTTGTCGGTAGAAGCGGTAATTTTTCCAATTCTATTTTGGTTTCGACGATGAATTTCGCGTGGTAAATTATTGTATTTAATGATTGCTAAATCGGTTAATCGATAAACTGCTTCACCACTTCTGATTTCAAGGTTTGCCAATTCACTAATTGAAACTTTTGGCTGTTTGATGGTGATGTCCATCATTTCACCGCTCTCTTCAAATTCTCCGGCATTGGTTCCTTCTAGGCGATTCTGAACCTGGGTGATAATTGTGTTAATATCAATGCCATAAATTCCAGCACGTACACGATCAATTTCGATGTCAATTTCAGGAGCACCATCTTCGATCGAAGTTTCAATGTTGTATAAGCCCGGAATGGTGGCTATAATTTCTTTTGTTTGCTCAGTGACAGTTGAAATTACATCGAGTTCTTCTCCAATAACTTCAACCACTACCGGAGCATCACTGTTTCCTAATATGGATTGTAAACTGGTTTCATCTTTTTGAAAGGTGAATTCCAATTGGTCGTTTTGCGCTAATAAATGATCGATTTGTTTTAGTACCGATTCGTATTGATGTTGACCACATTCAGTAAGTCTGATGAAAATAGAAGCTTCGTTTTCCGAGGCATTCGAAGTCTGTGTTTGACTGTTCGATGCAATTCCGTTTTCGGTATAAATTGATTCGATTTGTTCGGGCAAAGCTTGCCAAATTATCGATTCGATTTGTTTGGTTGTAGCCGATGTATTGTCAAGCGCAGTACCTTGTGGTAATTTTACGTTAACAGTAAAATTGTCGGAAGAAGACGTTGGCATAAATTCACTTCCAATTTTTGGCAACAATAAATAGGATGAAACCACTAAGGCAACTGCAATTCCAACAACAGCAAAACGGTATTTCAATACAGTTTCTAATAATCTTCGGTAACTTTTTACCTGAACTGTTTTATGTTTTATTTTTGCATTCTTCTTGAAAATTTTGGTCACTAAAACCGGCATTACCAAAATGGCAACAAATAAGGAAGAGATTAACGAGAATGCAACTGTCCAGGCTTGGTCTTTAAATAATTCACTTGATGCTCCATGCATGTAAACAATTGGTAAGAATACCACAATGGTGGTCAAGGTTGAGGCTGTAATTGCACCCCCAACTTCGGCGGTCCCTTTAATGGCAGCTTTGAAAACGGATTTTCCCTTCTCCATGTGCCTGTAAATATTTTCCATTACAATAATGGCGTTATCCACGAGCATACCAGCCCCCAATGCTAATCCTCCTAGGGTCATAATGTTGAAACTTAATCCTAGGAAATACATCAAAACAAAAGTGGCTACAATTGAAATAGGAATGGCAATACTAATTACCAGGGTAGGGCGAATTTGACGCAAGAAGATGAAGATGACGATTACAGCCAGAATAATTCCGTACAAGGCTGAGTCGCGTACTTCCATAATTGATTCGTCGATGAAACTACCCTGATCCTTAACTGTATCTAATTTGTAACCGGGTAAGGATTTCTCGATGCTTACAAGTTTCTTTTTTAATTCTTCAACCGCTTTTACTGTATTAAATTTAGGTTCTTTGTAAACCGATAAACCAATACAATATTTACCGTTGTAACGAACGTATGAATCGGGATCTTTATTAATTGATTTAATGGTAGCAACATCGCTTAAATAAATTGGAGTAGTTTCCCCAGTAGTTCCATCATCTGTTTCTGCGACATGGGTTCCAACAATAATTCTTTTTAAATCTTCGGTGTTGCGAACCATACTTACCCCTTTGATACTGTATCGAGTTCCTTGCTCTTCGATTGATCCTCCCGAAACATTGGTGTTGTAGGTGTTAATTTGGTTGGCAATGGTGTTGGCGGTTAAATTGAAGGCTTCAAGCATATAGGGATCGGTTTCGATCACCACTTCGCTTTCTTGTTCTCCTGTTAGTTTAACATCGGCAACTCCTTCTAATCGAATTAGTTCGTTTTTGATATAGTTCTCTGCGACCTTTCGAATTTCATTTAAATCAGAAATACTATCGTTTTCTAAAGCTATAACCATGACCGGTGTTGCATTTGGATCGTATTGACTGATGTTTATTTCATCGATATTGTTGCTTTGAGCAAAAGAATTAATTGCTTTCTGTAAGTCGAGGAAGGCTTCGTCCATATCTTTATTCCATGAATATTCTATGGTTAGCAAAGCATATCCAACGGTGGTAACTGAAGAAACTTCGGATACGTCGCTTTGACGGATTGCTTGTGATTCGATGGCTTCTACAAATAGATTCTCCATTTCTTCAGGTGGTCTTTCACCTGCTGAAACTTCAACATATAATTTTGGATTGTTCAAATTGGGGAAAAGGTCAATCCCTATTTTTGTGAATGATATGTAGCCTAACAGTCCGATAGCCAGAACCAACATAAGGATGGTAACCGGATAATTAACTGAAAATCGCGTTAACTGCTTCATGCTTTATGCTTTTATTAAGGCGCTAATTAATAATTGTTTTACTCTAGGAGTATTTTCAATAGCTGTTTGAATCATCCTATAAACTATCGGTTCACTTTAACTTTTGAACGATTTGAAAGCATTTCGTAACCATCGACTACCAGCTGATCGCCAGGTTCAAGTCCGCTAATGATTTCAACTTTATCATCTGTTTCCACGCCACGTTCAATTTTACGCTCAGCAGCTGTTGATCCGCGCTCAACGACATAAACCACTTCACCTCGACGACGACGTTTGATAATTTCGCGTGGGACAACGATGGTGCTGTCTTTTCTCATGGTGATAATATCGGCCTTCACAAACATTCCAGGACGGAAAATTAGATCAGGATTACTTACGGTCATCAAACCATCGAATGTTCTTGTTTCTTCATTAATTGCAGGAGATAACTGACTGATTGTTCCAATAAGTGTATCTTCTTTCAAGTTGTAGTTGGTAACGAAAGCTTCTAAACCTACACCAATACTTGATAAATATTTTTCGGGTAAGCTAATATTCAAAATCAATTCTGAATAATCCATTAATTTAACTACGCTGGTTCCTGAAGCAACTTTTACCCTTGGAGTGTAATAAGGAAGCGTTACAATTACACCATCGAAAGGCGCAATAACTTTTAGTTTATTTGCCTGAATTAATGAGTTTTCATAATCGTATTTTGAACCGATGTAAGAAACTTCTGCATTTCGCATTTCGCTTTCAGTTACACCACCTTTTTCATAAAGCGATTGCTGTTTCTTATATTCATTTTCTGAAATTTCTAGGTTTAATTTACTGGTTTCTAAACGAACACTCAATTCATATTCCTTATTTTCCAATTCAATGATTACTTCTCCTTCTTTTACAATATCGCTTAATTTGAATGGTTTTCCGGTACGAGGATTTGTTTTAATCTTGTATTTTCCTTCGGCATTGGTTGTTAATTCAACTTCGCCAGAAGGCTTTACTGTTCCAGTAGTATTAATGGTTTTTATCATCGAGGTTTTTACAACTTCTTTTGTATCTACATTAATGGTTACAGTTGAACTTGAACTTTGATTTTGTTGATTACACGAAGCAACAAAAAAAGCCATGGTTATTATTATTGATAAATTTAATAGCGCCTTCATATTCTTAGTATTATTTCTTGTTTTTGAATGATATATTTAGTTTGCTGAATAGATATTTTTTGGAAGGATTGAAATTCTTTTCTCGAAGTCCCAAAGTGTTTGTATTTTAAGGTTTAGTAGTTCTATTTTATAGTTGATTAATGCTCCGGTTAGATCATTTTTTGATGATGAAAGCTGGTTTTGATATAAGCTTAAATCCATACTTGTTAAATCTCCATTTTCGTATTCTTCTACTTTTAATTCGTAAGTACGTTCTGCATTCACCGCACTTTTCTTAGCAATTTCTATTTGATTGGCAAGGTTGATTAAGTTGCGATAAACCTGACGAATATTGATTTCGATGTTGATTTTTTCTTGTTCTAAATTGATTTCAGCTTGTTCGATTGAAATTTCAGAAGAGCGAATTTGTGCTTTTCTTTGGCCCCAATCCCAAATTGGAATTTCAAATGATAAGCTAATATTTTCGTTGTCGCGAGGTGTGTTATACATGCTTCCCAATCCATCTCCAATTCCTTGTAAACCTACTGACAGGCCAACATTTCCTTTAAATTTGTTATTGTCTTTTGTGCGAATTAATTCGAACTGAGCGGTTTGAATATTAATTTGACGTTGACGCAATTCCATTCTTTGCTTCAATGCATAATCGATTGCATCTGGTAAGGCAACATTGACTGTTTGTACTTCAACATTTGAAAGAACATTGAAATCTTCATCTAATGGCATTCCAACTGTTTTCTTTAGGTTATCTTTTGAGTTTTCTAAAGAAACTTCAGAGTTATAAACCGATGATTTGGCATTGGCAAGGTTTAGTTCGGCTTGCCATAATTCTTCTTTGGCGACTAAACCTGCATCTACCTTGTTTTTTATTATTTCGTAGGACTTTTGTTGGTTCTTAAATTCCTCTTTTGCAATGTTTAAACTTTGTTGTTGAGAATAAACATTGTAAAACAATTGCGTAACAGAACGTTCGATGTTCAGTTTTTGCATTGCGAATGACATCATCGTGTTCTCAAGGTTTAATTCGAGCGTTTCTAAAGTCATTTTTATTGAATTGTAACTTAAAATGGGTTGATCGATACGCAATTGTAGATTATTACTAAATGTGTTTGCTGCGTCGCCATCGTTTAAAGCGCTACTTTGATATCCAAATCGGTTGGATAAAGTAACTGTACCATCGGTTGCAACAATTGGCTGTCTTACGCTAAATGTGCCAGAACTTTGAAAATCAGAATAATTTCTCCACTCTTGAAAGTCGGCAGAATAAGATCGGTTGTTACTATATGAAAGAGGCTCTACGTCGAATGCGAATCGTGATTTCATTGCTGCTCGTTGTGCCTTTAAATTTTCCTGACTTTGTTCTAACGAGAGTTTCTGCATGATAATATCAGGACTATTTACATAAGCAATTTCAAGTGTTTGTTCTAGCGTTAAAAGCTTCTGACTCATTGAGCTGAATCCCAGTCCGATAAAGAGGAATGCAATTGATATTTTTTTTGTGCTTAACATATGCGGTTTAGTTTTATTTCTTTTCTTTTACCCATTTTACTGCATCGGCAATAATACGGTCTGCTTCTGATTTATCACTTAACGTAATTTTTGCTGAATCGCTGCTGATATAGAAATTCCCTAGCAGATTCCAACCTTGGTCTGTGTCTGCTAAATTAAGGGCAACTTCTTCAACTCCATCTTCGTGGTATACCGTATAATTATAGTATTGCTCCTTATTTCCACCACCTCTGTTTCCCCATCCTCTTCGGCGATTGCGTATTAAGTGTACATAAATGTCGTAATATCCTGCACTTGGAAGAGGAGTGGTCCATGAAACGTATTTAGTTCCATCTCCATTTCGAATGAATCGAGCTGAGTGTATGTAATCCCCATAGAAATCATTTTGAGCTGCCAAGCTCCAGGTTGCAGGAGCTCGCCCCCAACCCATGCCAACATATTTATCAACTTCATCTTCTTTGATAAACATTCGTTTGATAGGGTTTTCGCCTGAAGGATCGTGAATTTCAAACCCTTCATCGGTATTGTCGACAACAATTTCACCTGGTTGTGTTTTTATAATTGGCTTGTTGATAACCTTCTCATATTCAACCGCATCATAATTACTAATTTCCTCACTTCCTCGGTTAACAAATCTTCTTGACGAAGGAATGTTTCTGGAAATCATTGTACTGAAATTGATCCCACGTGGTTGGTTATATGACAGCATTTGGATTTCCTTGGTTGTATTTGCTTCAATCATATAAATACGTACATCAGCCTCTTCATTGCCACCGCTGTTTCCTCTTCGGAATCCACCTCCACCACCAGCTTCAATGGTGAATTTTACTAATCCATTCACATTGGATGTGTTTTCAATTCTTATTTTTGAGAGGAAGACAACCTGATTGTCATTTACTGTTTGAATCACGTCAAGATCAGAAGTGATAAAAGTTGGTACTTCTTTTGAGGTGTACCAATTATTAATAAACTGATCAAGATTTAAGTCATATTTTTCTTTAATCTGGTTGGCAAAATCTTGGAATTTTATGTTTTTAAAACTTTCGTAATAGAAAAAGTTAGTCAAGAAAATATCAAAATCTTCATCTCCGAAATGTTTCTGGATGTAAGTTAATAAATATGATCCTTTTGATTGGAGTACATTGTTAAGTGCTGCCGGTTCTTCATTGTTTGCAATTAATTCTTTTAAGCTGGTGCCATCTAATAGCCGATTCGCTTTTTCTTCATCCCCTAATCCCGTAGCTTGAAACATAAAATTTTGCCTTGGATTGCTCGAGGATTTTCTTAAATAAGTTTCGAAAGCGTAGTTCAATACAGGTACATCTTCACTTGAAATAAAATTGAGGTAATAATAATAATTCGGGTATATAGAATAAGGATTTAATGGCATTGTTCCTTCTCCTATTGCTCTAAAATTAACTTGGGCATTGGTTGCCCCAAAAACTTGAGTTATAAAGTCTCTTAAAACACTTGCTTGTATTTGTTTAGACGTTTCACCCGAGTTTTCTCGTTGTTCTCTACGTTCTCTCCACTTAAAAGTTGATTTAAAATCGGCACTTCTCACATTAAACCCTTTTTCGGGGAAGAAAACCATTTGTGGTTGACTAGTTTCTAGTGTAGCAGTCCAGGCATGTTGTAATGCTTTATATTGCAAAGGTACTTCAACCAATGTAAATTGTGGGTAAGAATAAAACAATTGCATTGGGCGTTCGTAGTTATCCAAAAAATTCTCGATAACTGCATCTACGGTATCTCCAACTTCATCAAAATATTCATCGAAATAATTATGCCCTTTTAAATAAGCTAAACCCACCTTTACTCCTGATAATTCAGTTTGACGAATTTCATATTCTCCAATTGCCAACGAAACTTGTGGAAGTGGATCGCGAATCATGAATTCGAAATTTCCTAATGAATCAGTTTTTGCTTGACCTTGTGTTATTGCAGTTAATTCCGGTTTTGTTTGCACCTCAATTTTGAATTTTGAAAAGTTTTGCTTGAAAACTGCTGGTCTTGTTGGGTCGTAACGTACTCCTGTATATGGATACCAAAGGTTTTCAACAGTTAGTAATGTATAATCATCTTTTACAAAACTAAATTGTTGGTCAATTCGAGAAGTGATTGATGAGGATGTTGCATCGATGGTTTCTTGTTCGATATCGAGATAGTTTACTGATGGATCAATTTTACCATAATAACGCATGCTCAAACTTGCATTGCTATTTGGTTTCATCGCTGTTGGTAAATTAACCTTTAAAATGTGTAGTTCGCTTTCGAAGCTCACTTCTTTTCCGTTTAGCATCATTGATTCAATTGTGAATCCCGGGTTTAATGTGAAAATTAGTTGATTCAAGTCTTGCTTCGTATTATTTAATAATTGCATATCTACCATAAAGCCTAACTGGTCTTTATGAATTACTTTGATATTGTAAAAGTGAACAGTAGCTGTTGGTACATCGAAATACTTTGCGCTTAATTCAATCATTTCGGCGCGTTTATGAATATTGTTATAATAAGTATGTAGATTTGTGTATCCGAAAAAAACAGCAATACCTATGCTGATGGTGAATAGTATTAAAGATACTACTTTTGTGGCCGACGACTGAGTTAAGCGTTTTAAAAGTAAAATAGACAAAAAGATAAATCCTAGGCCCAGAAATAAGTAAAACATTCGTTGAGAAAGCACTTCCTGAAAGTTTCCAAAACCAACAATGTCTGAATAAACCATTGGAAGTCTGAAAGCCAGATAGTCAAAAATAAAATTGGCTTTTTCTCCTAAATAAAATAGAATTGCTGCTATGTATGCAAGTAATATTAAAAAGGTGAGCGATTGATTTTTAAGAATGCTCATTAATATAAACGAAAGCCCCAAAATGAATATTAAACTAGGTATACTTAGTAATAAGAAATAAACCGCAAAGGGAATTAAATTTACTTGTATTTCGGGTGAGGCAAGCATAAAAATAAATGCCTCAATAAGAATCAATAAGTTTAAATAGAAGAATAAGGTAACAATTCCCCATGTTTTGCCTAAAACATAATCGGTATTCGACATTGGTCGAATAAAAAGCACTTCGGCAGTGTCTAACTTTTTATCCCGCTTCATAAAGTCCGAAGCAAGAAACATTGCAATGATACTCTGAACAATGTTTAATAAAAATACCGAGTTATATACAATCGATGATGATAAACTTCTTATTCCCCAGGTAAATGCTCCATTTTGAAAAGTTGCTGTTCCAATGAAAATACCAATTATCCCCAAGGATAAAATGGAAAATATTCTAAAAAACCAACTTCTGAAAAGAATTTTTCTTTCGTAGCGGGCAACCGTTCTAATATTTTTGATTGATAGCATCTGGTTCTATTTTAAAAGATATTAGCTTTTAATTTGTGTTCCATGTAATAAACGTAGGCATGTTCCAAGTTTGGATCAACTGGGGTGCTAGTATAGTTTTTCGTGTTTTCGGCTACTACCTCAATTTCCCAACCATCGAAAGATGGAATGGTTGAAATCACATTAAATTCGCTATTTATTTTGTCGAATTCTGCTTGGGTAGCATTAATTTTCCAAACATGGTTTTTTGCCTCTTGGATTAAATTGTCCGGATCTCCTCTAAAAACGACTTCTCCCTTGCGGAGCAGAGCCATGTCGTTGCAAGTACTTGATATATCGCCAACAATATGAGTTGATAAAACAATTATGACATCGCGATTACTAATTTTAGTGAGCAGATTTCGGAATCGAATACGCTCGTCAGGATCGAGACCTGTGGTAGGCTCATCAACAATAATAATCTTGGGTTCTCCAATTAAGGCCTGCGCAATTCCCAATCGACGTTTCATACCTCCCGATAATTTGTTGGCATAGCGGTCGCGGGCTTCATACAAACCAACCTCTTCAAGCATTTCATCAATAGCTGCCATTCGGTTTTGTTTGTTTTTCATGCCCGAAAGCTTAGCGGAGTAATCTAAAAATTCCCATGCTTTCAATTTTGGAAAAAATCTAAAATCTTGTGGTAAGTAGCCGGTATATGAACGAATTTCTTTTCGGTGTTTCTTTAAATCCATTCCGTTGATGGTAATTGTACCAGAAGAAGGTTTCATTAACGAAACTAAAATTCGCATCAAACTAGATTTTCCGGCTCCATTGGGACCGAGTAACCCGAACATCCCATTTTGAATTTCCAAGTTGACTTTATTTAGGGCTTTATACCCATTTGGATAAATTTTGGATAAGTCTTCAATCTTAATTTCCACAATTATGGCTTTAAATTTGGTTTATTGACCTTAAGGTTAGTAAAAGGTTTAATCAATTTGTGCTAATTAGTTGAAAAGAATTACAAGAGTTTTAATAAATTGGATTGACTAATAATTAATAGGAGAACGAAAAGAATTACTATTTATTTGAGGATCAATGCATGAAGAGGAAAAAATATTTTGTGAAAGCTGTAAACCGGGTTTTGATGAAAAAGAATTAGACAGAGCTTGTTCTAACTGCTTTGCATGCACTAGCTGCCGAATTTATGTTTGTTCGAATTGTGGGGCACTCATTGAAGTGGTGCCAATTAAGAAGATGTTTTAAGCTTCGGGAATTGGAATAGTAAATGAAAACTTTGTGCCTTCTCCAAGTTTGCTTTCAACCCAAATTTTACCTTGATGAATATCGATAAATTCTTTGCAAATTATTAGCCCCAATCCGGTACCACTTTCATTGTTGGTACCTTTGGTTTTAAGATTGTGATCTAAATGAAATATTTTTTGAGAATCATCATCGGAAATACCAATTCCATTATCAGTAACAGAGGTAATGATTTCGTTTCCAATACAAGCTGCGTCAATTGTAATTTTGCCGTTTTGGTTCGTAAATTTTATACTGTTGCTTACGATATTTCTAATAATGGTTTCAATCATCGCTTGATCGGCATAAACTGTTAAAGCATGCGGAACATTGTTTACGATGCGAATGTTTTTTTCGCTTGCCAATCCATTCAGAACTGTTTCAACGTTTTGGACAACATTGTTTAAATCAAAAATTTTAGGCGAAAACTCTATTTTTTTTGCTTGCGTGCGTGCCCATTCCAGAAGGTTATCGAGTAAGCGGTTTACATGATTGGTTGAAACATTGATGTCTTTGGCAAACTTAATCCGATTTTGTGGGTCTAACTTTGAGTAGGAGTTTGAAAGTAGAAAACTTTGGCCCATAATATTATGCAAGGGATTCCTTAAATCGTGTGCTAAAATTGAAATAAATCGATCTTTGGTTTTATTCGAATAAGATAAGTCTTTTTGCGATTCTTTCAATTCTTGATTCAATTTGTTTAATCGTTGATTAAAAGTGTAGAGCTTATCGTTCTGTGATTCAATTTTTATGTTTTTAGAAAGTAATTCCTGATTTGCAATTCTTTTATTCTGTAGGTTGATTAAAACAAATATCCCCGAAATAATTAGAATAAAAATAGTTGATAAACCAATGTATTTTTGCAAGCGGCTTTTTCGAAGTTCTAGTTCGTTTTCAATTTTTTCAGTTTCAAGAATGTTTATTTTATAGTCTTTCTGGATGGTTTCGAACTTGGTTTGTAGTTCTGTGTATTTTTCCATTTTTTCCTTATTCTTCAAACTATCTAATAAAGTGATGTATTGTTTTTGATATTCAAATGCTTCTTTGTAGTTGCCCAGTGCAAATTCAGTTTCCGAAAGATATTGGTAGGAATGAATCATTTTTTGAGGAAAACTGTTTTCGATGTTTAAGTCGAATATTTGTAGCAAATACTTCCTCGATTGCTCGTAATCATTTTTTAAGTAATAGATATGCCCAAGGTTGTTTAATGCGCTCATTACCCCATAATAATATTCATCTCGTAGAAAACCATTTAAACCCTTTTGATAGTAGTCAATCGCTGTATCCAATTCGCTTAAATATTCGTATAAGGTTCCATAATTGAGATAAAGGAAACTAAGGTAGTAGTTGTCGTTAAGCGCTTGAAATATGGTAATTGATTTATCAAATGCTTCCTTGGCAAGATCGTATTCCTTATTATAACGATAGCCAACACCCAGCAAATTGTAGGCAGAACCAAGTCGAATAGAGTCTTTTAGTTCTTTCCCTAATTCTATGGCTGTTTTTGCATATTTGATAATATTCTTTGCTTCATCATGAGCTACATATAATCCAATAATATTTATTAAAACTACCAGCTTTTCGTTTTTTAAATCGGAACTTGGATTTTTAACTTCTTCAATTAAATTTATTTCATTTAAATAGTTTTGAAGCGCGAGTTGCTTTTCACCTTTGTACGCGTGAATTAACCCAATCGAATTATAGGTTTTTGCAATCAAGAATGTGTCCTGCTGAACAATAGCCATTGGCAATGTTTGGCTATAAGCAATTGAGGCCGAGTCGTATTCGTTTTTTAAATAGTAATAATCTCCAAAATTGTACATTACTTTTGCTAAGTAATACTGATTATTATCTTTGGTAAATCTCTTTTTTAACTCTTTAAGACATGCAAATCCTGCATTTAATTCATAATTTCCAATGAGATATTCGGTGTAATTAAATAATTCTATTGAATTAGAATAATCCAAATTATCTTCAATACTCGATTTAATAGAATCGGGGATTTCTGCTTCGGTTTGAAAAGCGAACAAGCAAAAAAGAATTGATATTAAAAAGAGTTTCTTCATGAATATAGTTCATTATACTTACAAAACTAAATTAATATTTTAGGTATAAATGAAAACATCTATTTGATTTTAATTTAATTGTGTCAATTTTATTGATATTATATTAATTTTATGTTGAGAAGGACGAAAAAACAACGATATGGATTTTAAAGAATTAATACTAACACGATATTCTGTTCGTAAATTTAAAGATCAAGCAGTTGAGGCTGATAAGTTGCAAACTATTTTAGAAGCAGTTAAATATGCTCCATCGGCGGTTAATTTCCAACCTTATAAAGTGTATGTATTTAAGGATAGCGAGATGCTGGAGCAAATTAAAGAATGTTATCATCGCGAATGGATCAATAAAGCTCCTGTTGTTTTAGTATTTACAGGCGTTCATGAAATGGCCTGGAAAAGAGCCCAAGATGCTAAAGATCATACCGATATTGATGTTGCAATTGCAGTAGACCATTTAAGTTTGCAAGCAGCGGATTTAGGTTTGGGTACTTGCTGGGTATGTAATTTCGATGTTGCAAAAGTTCGTGATGTTTTGAAGCTTGAAATGGGGGAGGAACCAATCGCAATTATTCCATTGGGATATCCACTTTACGATGATGTACCTGTTAAAAAGCGTAAAAGTTTAAATGAAATTGTAATTGAAATATAAAATTAATTGGGAGCCAATGATTTATTTTATTGGTTCCTCTGGTCCTTAAATCATTCTTTTACAGCTTGGTCAAAAAGATTAATTAGTATTTTTTCTTCGTTTTCCCAGCAAAGTGCTTCTGCTGCTATATTGCAATTTTCTTTCCAAATTGCCAATTGCTTTTCTTCTTTTAGCATTTGCTTAATCCCAATTACTAACTCGTCAACACTAGTGTGCGAAATACAAGTTCCAACTTTGTAATCTTCTACTATCCTTTTGATTTCGGGTAGTGAAGATGCCAAGATTGGAATCCCCGATTGGATGTAATCAAAAAGTTTATTGGGAAGAGCAAAGCGGTAATTCAGTCCCATATCTTTCTCAATTGAAAGCCCAATTGTTGCTAACTGGGTAATAAATTTTACTTCATCATACGGAATTCTTCCAGTAAATATTACCTTTTCTGAAACACCTTCTTTTCTAGCAAGCTGCCGACAATCTTCAGATAAATCGCCATTTCCAACAATTACTAAACGTGCATTCTCAATGTTCTTCATTGCAAGAATTGCTTCTTCAATTCCTCGTCCTAAATTAACTGCTCCCTGGTAAAGAATTATAGGTAAGTCGCTTGGTATATTAACGTTTATGTTTGGTTTTATTTGCTGATTTTTTGCTTTAAAAGGAACATTCCGAACAACTTTGAAATTGCTTTGGTATTTTTGATTGTAAACATCGGCAATCGACTGACAAACAGTGTAGCAATGTTTTATTTTTGGTAGCATTGCAGCTTCTAATACTTCCCAAATCTTTTTTATCGCTGGTCTGCTAACTAATTCTGGAACCTCGGTATAATATTCATGGCTATCGTAAACCAGTTTCTTGTTGGCAAGGTTGGTGTATGAAAAACCAGCTGTCAGGCTATCTAGGTCGTTCGAAACAACCAAATCGTATTGTTTTACAATTAAATGAAAGAATAAATAAATATTATACGATGCATAAAATAATGGGCCATTGTTGAATGGCAAATTCATTCGGAAGGTTTTATAATTGCGCGGCTTTAGCAGAGGGCTATCGCCAAATTTTCGACCAATTAAAGTTACCTCAAATCCCAAATTTGTAAGTGTGGTCGCAACTTTGTGTACTCGGTTGTCTGCCACCAAATCGTTGGTTACAGTTAATGCGAGTTTCTTTTTTTTATTCAATACCGAAAGTGCAACAGCCATGATAAAGTACTTTAATCAGCAACAAATCTAAGGGATTTTTTTAATCTTTGATCTTTCAATTGAATGATAGCCTAATTTATGATACGTTTCTTAGAAAATTTCGATTTACAACAATACAATACCTTTAATATAAAAGCAAAGTGCAAGTATTTTTTCGAATTTACTGAATCGGAAGAATTGTTGTTGTTTTTGCAAAACAATGTGCTACCTGAACAAGTGATGATTATTGGCGGCGGTAGTAATTTGCTTTTTGTAAATGATTTTGATGGATTAATTCTTTATCCTAATATTCCCGGTTACTACGAAGTTAATGAAGATCGGAATTTTGTTTATCTGGAAGTGGGTGCCGGCGTTGAATGGGATCAAATTGTTGCTTACACGGTTGCACATGAATTGAGCGGATTTGAAAACCTATCCTTGATACCCGGAAATGTTGGAGCCGCGGCCGTGCAGAACATTGGTGCCTATGGCGAAGAAATTTGTAATCGAATTGAAAAAGTAAATGCAATCGATTTAAAAACCGGAGAACGAATTAGTTTTACCAATCAAGAGTGTGAATATGCTTATAGAAATTCAATTTTTAAAAACCAGTTGAAGAATCGGGTTGTTATTACTTCAGTTGTTTTTAAGTTAGATAAATTTCCTGAATTTAATTTGAAATATGCAAAAGTTGAAGAAGAAGCAAAAAAGCTTGGGGATATCAATTTAAGGAATGTACGTCAGGCAATAATTAATATTCGTGAATCGAAATTGCCCGATCATAAAGTATTGGGTAATGGCGGAAGTTTTTTTAAGAATCCGGTGGTGGATAGAGTATTTGCTGAAAAATTGAAAATTCAGTATCCTGAAATGCCTTCCTATTCGGCAGATGAAAACAAAGAGAAATTGGCTGCAGGATGGTTAATTGATCAATGTGGGTTAAAAGGTTATAAAATGGGAGATGCCGGAGTTCACGACAAGCAAGCCTTAGTACTCGTGAATTATGGAAATGCAACTGGAAAGGATATTTTTGAGTTATCGAATTACGTAAAGAAAATCGTATTTGATAAGTTTGGTATTGAGTTAGAATCTGAAGTAAATATTATAAAGTAGAAGATTGTTGTTATGAAGTTTAAAATCGTTTCGGAGTACGAACCAACCGGTGATCAGCCGCAAGCTATTAAGGAATTAGTTGAAGGACTAAATGCGAATACGCCTGCGCAAACTTTGTTGGGTGTTACCGGATCGGGAAAAACTTTTACCGTAGCCAATGTGATTGAACGCGTTGATCGTCCTACTTTGGTTTTAAGTCATAATAAAACGCTTGCTGCTCAGTTGTACAGCGAAATGAAACAATTCTTTCCCAATAATGCGGTAGAGTATTTTGTTTCATATTACGATTATTATCAGCCCGAAGCTTATCTTCCGGTTTCTGATACTTATATCGAGAAAGACTTATCCATCAATGAAGAAATTGAAAAACTTCGCTTAAGTGCCACTTCTGCTTTGCTTTCTGGTCGTCGCGATGTAATTGTAGTTTCGTCGGTATCCTGTTTGTATGGAATTGGAAATCCTGAAGATTTTAATGAGAATGTTGTTAAATTAAAAGTAGGCGATACGGTTGCTCGAAATGCATTTCTTCGGAAGTTAGTAGAAGCACTTTACTCGAGAAATGAAGTAGAGTTTAAACGAGGGAATTTTCGTGTAAATGGCGATACGGTGGATGTTTTTCCTGCCTATGCCGATACTGCGGTACGTATTGTTTTTTGGGGCGACGAAATTGAGGAGGTTTCAACTTTCGATCCGGAAAGTTCGCGAACTTTAGAAGAGCTGGATGGCATTCATATTTATCCTGCAACGATTTTTGTTACAACGCAGGAAAGAATGAATCAGGCTATTCGTTTGATACAAGATGACTTAGTAAAGCAAGTAGATTATTTCAAAGAAATTGGAAAACCATTAGAGGCGAAAAGAATTGAAGAGCGCGTAGAATACGACATGGAAATGATGAAGGAACTGGGGTATTGTCCCGGGATCGAAAACTATTCGCGCTATTTTGATGGTCGAATGGCTGGAACACGTCCTTTCTGTTTGCTAGATTATTTTCCCGACGATTATTTGATGGTCGTAGACGAAAGCCACGTTACCGTTTCTCAAATTAAGGCCATGTATGGTGGCGACCGTTCTCGTAAGCAGAACTTGGTTGAATATGGATTTCGTTTACCTGCTGCAATGGATAACCGTCCATTGAAATTTGAAGAGTGGGAAGGGATGATCAATCAAATATTATACATCAGTGCAACGCCAGCAAATTATGAGTTAGAAAAGTCAGAAGGGGTTTATGTTGAGCAGATTATTCGTCCAACTGGCTTGTTAGATCCAATTATTGAAGTTCGTCCAAGTGAAAATCAAATCGATGACTTGATGCATGAAATCCAGTTGCGAAAAGAAAAGCAGGAAAGGGTTTTGGTGACCACACTAACCAAACGTATGGCCGAAGAACTAACCAAGTATCTGATGCGAATGGGAATTGAAACAAAATATATTCATTCTGACGTAGACACGCTTGAACGTATTGAAATCTTGGAAGGATTGCGTAACGGCGAATTTGATGTTCTGGTTGGTATTAACCTTTTGCGTGAAGGATTGGATTTACCTGAAGTTTCACTGGTGGCAATTTTGGATGCCGATAAAGAAGGATTTTTGCGTTCAGAACGTGCTTTGGTTCAAACCTCAGGTCGCGCAGCACGTAATGTAAACGGTACTGTAATTATGTATGCCGACAAGATAACGGACTCAATGCGTAAAACAATTGAAGCAACCGATTATCGTCGCGAAAAGCAGATGAGATACAATATCGAACATGGTTTAACTCCGCAACCGATTGTGAAAGCGAGTCGTGAAATTGTAGGTGTTGAAAGTAGACGCAAGGCAAAAGAACAGTTGACAAGCGGTGGCAAAAAAGCTTATTCTGGAGCAGGTGATGCAAATGTGGCAGCCGATCCAATAGTTCAATATATGAGTAAAGAGGCCTTGGAAAAAGCAATTCAGAAAACGAAGAGAGAAATGGAAAAGGCTGCAAAGGAATTAGACTTTATTCAAGCGGCCCAATACCGCGATGAGATGTTCAAATTAAAAGCTCTTTTAGAAAAAAAATAAAAAAAATTAGCCAAATATGTCGCACGCGATATAAAATTGCTATATTTGTATCGTGAACGATATAAATCAATAGATATGAGTTTTTATGATTACAATGCGGTTTCGTTACAAGGTAAGGAAACTGAAATGAGTAGTTTTGGAGGAAAAGTAGTAGTGGTTGTGAATACAGCAAGCAAGTGTGGATTAACTCCTCAGTACGAAGGATTGGAAACACTTTACAAAAAATATAAGGACAAAGGATTGGTAATTCTCGGATTTCCTTGTAACCAATTTGGCAATCAAGAACCAGGCGGTGAAAAAGAAATTCAGGAAGGATGTCTTATCAATTACGGAGTAACTTTCCCTATGTTTAGTAAAATTAATGTGAATGGCGATCAAGCACATCCTCTTTTTAAATACTTGAAAAAGGAATTGCCCGGAACTTTAACCAAAAACATAAAATGGAATTTTACCAAGTTTGTGATTGATAAAGATGGAAAACCCGTAAAACGTTTTTCACCTACTACAAAACCTGAAAAAATGGAGGCAGTTATTGCTTCTTTATTAAACTAGTGTTTATAGTTTGCAAAGATTGGATTTATGAGAATGCTTGAAAGTATTTTTGTAATTTCAATCTTTGAAACTTATTACAACAATCATGGAGCATTTAAAGCTTGAAAATCAAATGTGTTTTCCTTTTTATACGGTTTCGCGTTTGATTATTAGAAGATATAAGCCCATGCTCGACGAGCTAGGGATTACCTATCCACAATATCTTGTTTTACTTTCGTTGTGGGAGACCGACGAACAACCGGTGAATGATATCGCCAAACGTCTTTATTTGCAAACCAATACGATTACACCTTTGATTAAACGATTGGAACATTTAGAGATCGTTACCCGAGCAAAATCTGATGCCGACGAACGGAAAGTTATTATTTCTTTAAGTAGCAAGGGGAAAGCAATGAAAAACAAGGCTTCAGATATTCCTTTTAAACTAACCGAAGGAATGGAAATTTCGATTGACGAAATGGTGAAACTAAAGCACCAACTAGATGAAATGATTAAAATTCTAGCTTAATATTTTTAATTTTTTTCAGAAATCTGTAACAAGAATATTTTAACTACGTCTTTGGTATGAATTGAGAATAATGCAAGACTTGAACCTCGATCATATAATTGATAAATGTCGGAAAGGAAATCGGCAGGCACAAACAGAATTGTATCGGCGATATTATAAAGCTATGTACAATGTGAGTTTGCGAATTTTAAATCATTCCGCCGAGGCCGAGGACGTGATGCAGGAGGCTTTTATTGCGGCATTTAAACAATTAAATCAATTTAGAGGAGAGGTGAGTTTTGGTGGCTGGTTAAAACGTATTGTGGTGAATCGATCAATTGATGCGCTTCGCAAACGGAAAGAGTTGATCAAAGATCAAATTCAAATGCCCGAAGAAGCAGAAGAAAAAATTGATGTTAGTTATTCAGAAATTCGAGCAGAAGAAATTAAGAAAACGATTAGTAAGTTGCCCGATAATTATAGAATTGTATTGACATTGTTTTTACTTGAAGGGTTTGATCATGAAGAAATTGCTGAAGTTTTAAAAATATCAAATGGAGCTTCTCGAACAATTTATCACCGAGCCAAGGCAAAACTTAAAAGTATGATTATTGATAGTGGCGTAACGTACAGTAATTATGGATGAATTAGAAAAAATATTACAGGAAAATCGAAATGAAATTCAAAATGATGAACCACATGAGGGGCATTTTGAACGATTTGAGATGAAATTGAATTCCAGTTCAAAATCTAAAAATAAAGTACGAGTACTTCAACTTTTTAGTGGAATAGCTGCAATTTTTGTACTTGCTTTGTTGGCGTATAATTATAATAATGCGCAGCAGCCTGAATCAATCAGTTTGCGTGAAGTTTCACCTGAATACGAAGAAGTTGAAAATTACTATGTTCAGTCTATTTCTTATAAAGAAACAAAACTCGAAAATTATTTTCAGCAAAACAATATCGATGAAAGCATGCAGGAAATGTTGAGCGAGGAATTGAAAGCCTTTGATAATCAGTATCAACAGTTGTGTGACGAAATGAAATTAAACCCCGGCGACGAGCGAATTGTAAATGCAATGATTGATCATTATCAAGCAAAATTAGGTGTAATTACACAAATATTATTAAAATTGGAAGCTAATAAACAAACAACGGATAACCATGAAAACGATGAAAATACGGAGCTATAAATTACTTGCCCTACCCATATTACTTTTATCGCAAGTTGTATTTGGGCAATTCGAAAAGGAAATTCATTTTGCCTATCCAATTGATGAGGTGGCTTCAATAACTGTTGTGCATAAATTCGGTAGTGTGAATTTTGTAAATACGCGTGAGGATTCAGTGATTGTTGATGTGCTTATTCAAATAGATAATGTGAATGAAAAAAAGGCAGAATACCTGAGCGAACAGCTTGAGTTTGATATCGATTTAATTGGTGATCATTTAGAGGCAAAAACAATTTTTGGTAATAAATTTAGTAATGTAGAAGAGTTCTCAATCGAATATACCATCAACATCCCAACGGATCGTAACCTTGAAGTGACGAATAAATTTGGAAATGTAAAACTGGGAGATTTGAATGCTGAAGGAAAATTTGACGTGAAGTACGGAAGTATAATGGGGGAAAGTTTAATTTCTGAAACCTTACCAATTGAAATTGAATTAGGTTACGGAAAAGCAGTTTTTGATTCAATTAATAATTTAGAAGCAGATATTGCTTATTCTAAGTTAGCTTTAGGTTATGTTGAAAATGCAGTTTTGGATACCAAGTACTCTGGCATTACCATCGATGAATTAAGCAACTTAAAAGTTGAATCGAAGTACGATAGTTACAAGATTGATGCAGTTAAATCCATCGCGGGGGAATCGAAATTTACAAATTGGAGTGTCGAAGAACTGTCTGGTCAATTTTTATTAGAAAATGAATACGGTGATATTGAAATTGAATCTGTATTGGTTAGTTTTAGTAAAATTATTGTAGATAATGAATACGGTAAATTGCGAGTTGGTATTGATGAAGACGTGGCCTACTTCTTAAAAGCTGAAACTAAGTATTGTAAAATCTACTATCCAAAATCTGAACCGATTAAAAAGATAAAAGAAGATAATTATACCTATCTTGAGGTTTATATTGAAAGTGAAAATACCGAAGCGGAAGTAAACATTAAGAGCAAATACGGAAATGTTGATTTGACAAAATAACATCACTCGATTGAAAAGAATATTTCTAATCATATTTAATTTGATGATAACCTTTGGCATTTATGCCCAAGGTTATTCGTTTTTTGTTGGGTTTGCGTCACTTCCTAACGAACAGATAATCCTAGCAAAGTATAAAGCTTCAAATATATTTCCGGTCGATACCATTCAATTAAATTCAAGTGGTGAAGGAATTTTTGCTGGAGCACATAACTTAATAGGGGGACTTTACATTATTGTGCATCAGAATGCACCAGTTGTTGAATTCTTGCTTGGGGAAGAACAAAATCTAAGATTTCTTCAATCCAACACAGGTATTAACATCGAAGGAAGCTCTGAAAGTAGCCAATTTATGGAGTATCAGACTTTATTGCGAAGTGCCGGTCGTTATAAAAACAAATTGCTCAAACAAGTCCCAAAAGCCAGTGAAATAGAAAAGATAGCAATTTCCAATCAACTCGATTCTCTTGATAAAGTAATTGAATCGTTTATTTATAAAGACATCGAGCAGTTTAAAGGAAGCCTATATGCCGACTTTTTAAATGCCTCAAAACCATTTAAGTACCCCAAAAACTTAAGCACAGAAAACCTTGATCATGAAATGATTACCAAACGGTATTTTTATCAGCGCGATCATTTTTTAGAAGCAATTAATTTTCAAAATTCAGCTTTGTTAAATACTCCTGTTTTAAAATCAAAGTTAGATCACTACTTCAATAAAGTTTTAATTCAGCACCCCGATACGATAATCCCACAAGCTCTAAAAGTTTTGTCGCAATCCAATATCGACTCAATTATGTTTCAATTTTTGTCGAGTTACTTTCTTAATTTGAGTCAAGATTCGAAATTGATGGGGATGGATAAATTGTTGGTAAAAGTGGCCGATTTTTCCTATTTATCTGGAAGAGCTTATTGGGCTTCCAATTCTTTTTTGCGAGAATTGCAAATTAAAGTGCGCATGCTTCGAGCAAATTTAATTGGCAATACTGCTCCTGAAATAAGATTGCCTAATGTTGAAAATAATGAAGTCGCGTTGAAAAGTACGGATGCTATATTTACATTGCTTGTTTTTTGGGAAATTGATTGTGGCCATTGTCAAGAAGAAATTCCAAAATTGCACACACAAATTTTAGAAAGTTCATTTGCAAATAAAGTTAAAGTATATGCAGTTCATACCGATAATAAGTATGATCAATGGGTCGATTATATCGCAGAAAATAGTTTAGAAGATTGGATTAATGTTTATAATAAACAAAACGAAACCAACTTTAAAATTGATTATAATGTGATTCAAACACCAATGATTTATGTACTTGATGGACAAAAAAAGATCGTTGCAAAGAATCTAAATGTTGATCAAACTATGCACTTTATTGATCATTCGTCAAAATATTAAACCATTCAGTCAAAAAAAAGTTTATTTTCTTCTAAATTGATGTAGTTTTATTTATTTGACGGTTATGAGATTAGACTATTTCAATAAAATTCCTTCAGCCACTATTCTTGTCAACGTAAAGTCTGGCGAGGTAGAAATGAATAAGTATGCCAAATGCTTATTCGGAAAAACCTTTTATAAAATTATTCAGTTAGAACAATACATTATTTTTGGTGGAACCTTGGCAGTTGTTCCTGATGAAGAGAATGAAATAGAAGGAATTTACTTGAATAGCAATGGTGTAAATAAAAATATACGCTTAAATTTTTCACCAATCAACGAGTTCGAGTACTTCTTGGTTGCGACTGAGGTTTCAATTAATTACGATCAAATTCTAAACGATCGTTTTATTAGCGAATTCTTAGTTGACCTTCCGCAAGGGATTATTATCAACAATTTAAGCACGAATAAAGTTACGTGGGTTTCGCCTTATTTGACAAAACGTTTAGGCTATTCTCGAAGCGAGATTGTTAATATGAATTGGCGTTCCATAACTTTCGAGGAAGATTCTGAAAAAGAGGATGAAATAATCAAAAAGTATGGCTCATCTTCAATCTACTCTCATAAAAAGCGGGTAAAAACAAAAGGTGGTAAAATAGTTTGGTTGAAAGAAACTGTAAAGCATTATTACCTCGGAAATGATGTAATTAAGGTTCAGTTTGTGCTCGATGTTTCAAATGAAATTGAGAACGAAACCGAATTACAAAGAGCGAAAGTGATGCTTGAGGAAGCTGAAAATTTGAAAAAGGCAATTATTGATAATATTCAGCACGAAATCCGTACTCCTCTACATGCAATTATTGGATTTTCAAGCTTACTAAATGACGATGCTTTAATCAATGCTGATCGAAAAGAATATGTCAGTTATATCCAAAATAGTGGAAATGAAATCTTAAATATTGTTGAAAATGCAATAGAACTTTCGAGATTAGAAGCTAATCAAGTTCGATTAGATTATAGTTATTGTAAGGTAAATACAATACTCAAAGAGCTTCATGAACAAGCAAAAATTGGGGTTGAAAAAATAGATAAGAAAATTCGTATAATTTCCACGAACAAAGAAAAAGACAACTTGTCGATTAACATCGACTGTAAGTGGTTAAAGCGAGTTTTAAATCTAATAATTGATAATGCTTTAAAATATACCGATGAAGGTGAAATTGAGATTGGATATCAGACTAAGTCTGATGCTGAAATTCAATTTTACGTAAGAGATACAGGAATTGGAATTGATAAAGAGCAGCTTGAACTAATTTTCAAGAATTTTGGGAAAACTGAGAACCTGAATACCGATAGAAATCGTGGTGGTGGACTTGGTTTAGCAATTGTAAAAAAAGTAACTGATTTGTTAAAAGGAAATATTCATGTAGAATCGGAACATGGAAAAGGAAGCGTTTTTACTTTAACTTTTCCCATCATTAAATCAACTGATAATCCAATTCAACCTTCGAATGGAACCAATAATTGGAGTACAAAAACAATAATTATTGCAGAGGATACTGAACTTAATTATCGCTATTTAAAGGAGTTGTTAGTGAAAACAAAAATTAGCATTCTTTGGGCAAAAAATGGAGAAGAGGCGGTTGAACTTTATCATAAGAATGAAGATAAAGTAGATTTGATTTTAATGGATATTTTAATGCCAGAAATGGATGGTATAGATGCTACTAGAATGATCCGGAAGATGAATACTAATATTCCCGTGATTGCGCAGACTGCACTTTCTATGGATGAGGATAAGTTGAGCTGTATTGAGGCCGGTTGTAATCATGTATTGGTAAAACCTATTATAAGCGATGATTTAATTGCTGCAATTCGTAAGTTCATGAATTAAATTCTGATAATTACTTTTTTATAAGTTTCAATGTTTGAAATCCAATTTCATTTTCCGCCTGAATAAAGTAAACTCCTCGCTTATAGTTTTCAATATTAATTGTTATTTCAGAATCCTTGATTTCGTTTTGCATATAGACACGACTGCCTGCTGCGTTGTAAATTTTTATTCTGTATTGACTTCCAATAATAAATGAAATATTTATAATATTATAAGCTGGATTGGGTGCAATGCTTATCAAATCTCGTTTGTTTAATTGGCTTGTATCATTACTTAAGATGTAAGCACAAATATTTGCCTCTATCAATAAATGAGCTGTTTTATTTTGATCATTGACAGAATTAAAAGCTTTCCACTCATCATTAGTTTTAAAAAATAGGGTATTTTTAGTTTCTGATTTTAATTCAGAATAGTAAAAATTAAGCGTATCTTCTGAATTTGGAATTTCGAAACCAACATAGAACTTTCCATCAATCCTTATATCTTCTTCCAAAGGAATGTAATTAATTGCTCCTTCAATTAAGTTTTCGAATTTTATTGCTTGCGCATAGATAACTTGTTCAGCGCTTAAACTATTCGAATAAATTTTTAAATTAATTTTAGGATTCAGATTTTTAGCTATTTTTCTTTCAATTCCGATGGATACTCCTTCTAAATTCCCTTCGTTTACTTGATTAAAAAAAGAGGCAACTTCTGAAAATCCATCTAAATTATTCTTTGATATAAATAACTCGGAAGTTTTATTACTTGGTAAATTATCGTCGACTGAGAAATTCGAAATGCTTGTGCAATTAGTTTGATCTTCAGCATAAGGATCATAACTATTTAGAATTTCAATATTTTGATCATCCGGATTTAGCCAATGTTTTAATTGGCTGTTGTTCGACGAATAATGATTATACATTACATCGAAACGAGCAAAAACATCGTAATCTAAATTGGTGCATGAGGCTTTTCCTCCACTTAGTGTGCCTACTAAATGCCCTTTGTTGTTAAACAGTCCGGCACCTGATGATCCATTTTCGGTAGTGCCTGTTTCCCAATTCATAACTTTCCAGTGTCCATTGAGGAGTGTTCCGTTGTGATACCTTCCAATTGCACAAATTCCGGTATCGTGCGAGATCTTTTTTGTATCACCATTGGGGTGATGAATGCAATAGCTATTTTCGGGTGGCGTATTTGTTTTATCCCATCCTGAAAAATAAGGGCGAAATGAGGGAGGAGGAGATTCGCTAAGTTCAAGTAAGATCATATCGGTTTCCATTCTTCCTGCAATGGTTTTTGCACCACTGATCGACATGTAATCTGAGCCTTCTAAGCTAGTACAAAAAGGACTTTCATAATTAAAACTAAATATGGACGAATCACTTGTGCTAGTGTTGTCGAAAACATGATAAGCACTAAGTAAGTAGGGAGTTCCATCTTGTCTTGTGTTGTTTACAAGTGTCGCAGTGCCAAGCTTATCAACTGCAAAGACCCTGCAAACAGCTCTTTTTTGCAGTTCCAAATCCGATTCATTTTCACATTGCACATCCACATTGCAAGTCCCTGAAGTTCTTCTAGGGTAAAAAAGATTTTTCTCATCGAAAATATCTAAATAGGCATGAACAATAGTCCCAATTGATAGTTCCCCTTTGAATGCTGCGCTTAAAGGTTCTTCATATTGAATTCGTATTTTATCACCAGGCAAAGGGTGAATGGCTAAAATATTTGATTCTTTGTTATTTCTCGAAGTGAAAGCTCCAAGTATTTTGCTCCCATCGTGGTTACAAATAAACAGTCGGGCACCAGATGGTAGGTGGTATTTATCGAAAACTAAATTAATCGCAAAAGCATCGATCGATTCAATTTCGAGTTGCCAAATTTTAAAATATTCCGTATAGAATATCTGACCAGCATTTTCAGGGGTAAAGTGTACTTTGAAAGCATGTCCAAATTTTAAGTTTTTGCCGAAGGTATTTTTTGAAGCTTTTATGGCCATTGTATTAAAATCGAGCTTTGGCATCGATATTTGTTGCTTGAAGCCAGACTTCATCAAAACGGCATGGTCAACTTTTATGGGTATTCCTCCTGCTGAAATTTGTGCATGAGCAGTATTTGAAAGTAGAAATCCTATGTACAATACAATTGCAATAAAATTAAAATAGTATTTTGAAAAATAATGATTCATGTGTCATTCAAAGATATCATTAAACAATATTCTGATGAATTAAAACTGATAATTTTTTACTAATAGATGCAGGTTTTTCAGAGAATAAATTTATCCTAAATCTTAATTAATCCACTTTTGCTAGAATCCATTTTCTTATATTTGATTATTCTGAAATTTTAATTCAACTATTATAATCTATCATGAAAAAATTATCGATTGTTTTTGTTTTGATGGTTTCAACAGTGGTTTTGATTGCTCAAAATTCGTTGAAGCTTGATATTGAAAGTGCAAAAGTTAAGATTAACAAAGAAATTTATGGCCACTTCTCGGAGCATCTTGGTACCTGTATTTACGAAGGTATTTATGTAGGAGAGGATTCTGATATTCCAAATATTAACGGATATCGAACTGATGTTGTGGAAGCTTTTAAAGAAATGAAAGTGCCTGTTTTACGTTGGCCAGGAGGTTGTTTTGCAGATACTTATCATTGGAAAGATGGAATAGGTCCCAAAGAAAATCGTCCTTCAATTGTTAATGTTCATTGGGGAGGAGTTACCGAAGACAACAGCTTTGGAACGCACGAATTTTTAGATTTTTGTGAGTTGATTGGTACTCAGCCTTATTTGAGCATTAATGTTGGCTCAGGAACTGTACAAGAAGCAACCGAATGGGTTGAATATGTAACTTCTTCAAACGAAAGTCCAATGACAGAGCTTCGCAAGAAAAATGGTCGTGAAGATCCATGGGATGTAAAATTTTGGGGTATTGGTAATGAAACGTGGGGATGTGGAGGTGATATGCGCCCTGAATATTATGCTGATATCTATCGTCATTATGCGAGCTTTGTGCGCGGACAAGGTTTTCAAAAAATCATTTGTGGTCCTTCTTCTGGAGATACCAATTGGACTGACAAGATTATGGCTGGCTTAGCGGGCAAGCAATATTTAACGCAAGGAGTTTCACTTCATCATTATACTTTACCTACAGGCAGCTGGCGTGGAAGTAAAGGTTCTTCGATAGATTTTGAAGAAGATATGTGGTTTGCAACTTTAAGAAATTCGCTGCAAATTGAAACCATCATTGAACAGCATTGGGAGGTGATGAAAAAGTATGATCCGCGCGGAAGAATTAAATTGGTAGTTGATGAGTGGGGAACATGGTATGATAAATTACCAGGTACTAAAGATGGATTTTTGCAGCAACAAAATACGGTTCGCGATGCATTGGTGGCAGGTGTTAACTTGAATATTTTCAACAATAATGCCGATCGTATAAGTATGGCTAACATTGCACAAATTGTTAATGTGCTTCAGTCTGTAATTTTAACCGACGGCGCTAAAATGGTAAAAACACCAACTTATTATGTATTTAAAATGTACAATGTACATCAGGATGCAACGCTTGTACCTATTGAACTTAATTCGAATGATTATACCTATGGAGGTGAATCGCTAAAGGCTGTAAATGCATCTGCTTCTATCAAAGACGAGACCTTAAGCATTACCCTTTGTAACATCGATCCTAATAATGAGCAGGAAATTGAAATTGAATTAGGAGTGGAATATGGAACTGTAAAAGGAGAAGTAATTACTTCGGATAAGTTTACCGATTACAACGATTTTGGAAAAGAAGAGAAGGTAAATATTGAAGATTTTAAGGTAAAATCACCTAAAAATGGAAGTATGAAAGTGAAACTTCCAAAACATAGCGTGGTACTATTAACCTTGAATAAATAAAAGCACTGAAATACTTAAAAAAAGGGTTTACAAATTTATGTAAACCCTTTTTTATTTAATAATAAAGAACGTATTTTACACCATCCATTGGGTAAACACCTTTACTTAATGTATAACTGTCGCTACTTGCTGCTCCAAAAATACCGACACCATTTTCAATGTTATTGTATACCTGAACTGGTTCAATAAACATATCTAAATCACCATCGATCCACTCAAAATTAGTATACGATTGCATGTACAGGAAACTCTCTTTTGAAATGCTTTCCAGATGGATCGACATCTGATTAAATTCACCATATTCAGTTTGGATATATCCGTTGTTATTCTCCCATATTTCATCATAGTTATAAAAAGTTAGGTCATGTTCAATGCCACTAATTAATTTGTCTTCAAAAATATTATAACGATTCGAAGGGGTGCCAAATAATATGTCATCTGCACCTTCTTCTCCAACTAGGATGATATCGTCGCTTTCCAAACTATAATTTTCATACCATTCACTAAGAACAACAACAGGTATCGAGTCGGGAGTATTGGGATCTCCATCTTGATCTTCAAAGTAACTTAAATAGCCATGTTTATAGTTCACTTTTAAACGGTAAAAGTTTTCAGTTTCCCCCGGATCTTGAAATTTTATGGCAACTTTCATTTTTATACTTGAGTGATTTGGTTCAACTTCTTTTGAGATGGTAGTATCTATACCTAATATGGGAACGATATCAGGAATGGTTGCATTCGCACGAACTGTTTCAAACCCCTCTTTTTTAACTACAATTTGATACTCTTTCCCAATATTCGGATAGAATGATCCTAAATAGTATGCAATTGTGTCAAATGATTCAATATAATATTCAGTGGTGTATGGGTTATAGGAATCACTATCTTTAGATAGATCATCATTATATACATATCTTTGTCCCCAAATAGTGTCAATAGTTTCAATATAGTTCAGTTCTTCAATAAACGATCCATCTTCATATACATCTACTTTAGCATTTTGTACTGTTGGATAGTTACGTTCAAATCCAATAATGGATCGAGTTGTAGAAACATTAATTTTAATGAGAGAATCAGGACTAATAAATCCATTAACAACCAATTTGGGGGCAATAAATTCATCATCAAATTCAACTTCAGTGATACAACTGCTAAGTATTAATAAAAATATGTTGGTATAAATAATTATCTTTTTCATAGCCTTAAAATTTGAATGAATAGGTAAAGGTTGGAAGAATAGGGAAGATGCTTACTTGTTTTAGTTTTGTTTCACGAACTGTTTCCCAAGTTGTTCCTTCTTGCGTTTCAATTATCTTCTCAGAATATTCGGTATCCCACATCATAAAGAATGGGTTTTGTCGATTGTAGGCATTGTAAATTGACAAGCTCCATGTACGTATTCCATGCTTTTTCTTTTTGTGCCAATTAAAACCTAAATCCATACGCTGATAAGCAGGCATACGATAATTGTTGCGACCTTTATAAAGCTTAATGTCTCTTGATTCCCAGTAATTATAATTATTTCTATGTGTCGGATTTAATTGTGCTAATTCATATTCCGACGAAGCAAGAGTTACAGCATTACCGGTTCCGTATACCCAAATCAAACCAATATCGAATTTTTTGCTAAACTCATGCATTATAACAACACTGATATCGTTTCGGCGGTCGTATTTTGCCGGGAATTTGTTGCCAAAGTTTAATTCGTCAAATTGGCGCCAGTTCCAAGCAAGTGTATAACCTATCCATCCCGTTGTTTTGCCAATGGTTTTTTCGAGCATAAACTCGGCACCATAAGACCATCCATCTCCTTTTTCAACTTTATCTTCCCAATTAGATGCAGTTCCATTAAACGAAGCTCCTTCTTTGTATTCAATTAAGTTGTGCATGGTTTTATAAAAACCTTCGGTGGTGAAAACTAAATTATTTGGTAAATTAAGTGCCAGTCCTGCTGCAATTTGATCTGATACTGGTGGCTCAAACCTTTTAGTTACAGGTAACCAAAGGTCGGTTGGTAAGCTAATTCCTGAGTAATTAAGCAAATGAACATGTTGCACCATTCTTGAATAAGCGGCTTTAAACGATAAGTTTTCACGCGCTTTATAACGCATTGATAGTCTTGGTTGCAGATTTAAATAATTTTCACCATCTACATTGAACCATGACAGGTGTAGGCCTGCGTTTAGTTTGAATAGTGGACTGAGCTTAATATCATCCTCAAAATATGCAGAAACATCGTGCGCATACACATCCTGATTTTGGAAAGCAGAATCGATATAGGCTTGGATATCATCTTCAATATAATCGGAATCGATAGTTACTGCCCCAGGTGTAAAGTAATGGTTAATGTAACTTGTTCCGAATTTTATTGAGTGATTACTATTTGGGTAATAGTCAAAATCGGCTTTTAAGGTAATGTCTTCAATTCCTGAAAAATAGTCGAAAATATCGTTCGATTCTGTATTCTCGTAGCCGTCATTATAATAATAGTCATAATAAGTATTGAATTTATATTTACTGTAGGTTACGGTTGTATTGCTGAACAACTTTGGGGAAATAAGATAATTCCAACGTAGGGATGCAATTTTATTGCCCCAGCTTAACCCGAACTCATCTTCATACTGATCAGTATATGTTTTATTATCACGATGATAGGTGTATTCATCATCATACGATTCATGCAAATGATCTTCTCCTAAATAGCCACTAAAATAGAGTCTGCTACGATCAGAAAATACATGATTTATTTTCAGGTTATAATCGTTTATGTAAGCGCCGGCATCAATATTTTCGTCCCACTTCATATTTTGGTAGGCAATTACTGGTTTCAGAAATACATCGAAATAGGTTCTTCGTGCTGACAACATGAAGGACGTTTTTTCTTTTACTAATGGTCCTTCTAACATTATTTTAGAAGTCAATAAGCCAACAGAAAGGTCTCCGTGAAATTCATTCATATTTCCATCTTTCATCGAAATATCAACTACCGAAGACAGTCGTCCTCCATAACGAGCTGGGAATCCACCTTTATAAAGTTTTACAGTTTTGATCGCATCGGGATTAAATACAGAAAAGAAACCCATTAAGTGAGATGCATTGTAAACCGGAACGCCATCGAGTAGAAATAAGTTTTGATCGGGGCCGCCACCTCGAACATAAATTCCGCTGGTACCTTCCATTCCGGATTGCACACCAGGAAGAAGTTGAACCACTTTGAGTACGTCTGCTTCTCCCATCATTACCGGGATTTTATCGATTTTGGCTCCAGTGAGTTCCGTAACGCTCATTTCGCTACTTTCTACTTTGTTTTGATTCACACTACCATAAACCGTTACCGACTCAATATCTTCGCTGTTGAACTCTAACTCAAAATTGATAATAGTATCCTTTTGAACATTTAGTTCAACAGACTGACTCCCATAACCAACATACGAAGCGGTTAGAGTTACTTTTCCTTTGGGGAGTGTGATACTGTAGAAACCATATTTGTTAGCGGTTGCTACTTTTAGACTGATCTCGTCGTAAATGTTGGCGTTTATTAAACGCTCATTACTCTTTTTTTCACGCACATAACCGCTAATGGTATAGTTTTGAGCGAATAAAGCCGAGACCATAAGAAGTAGGGATAAACTTGTAAATAATTTTTTCATGTACAAATGTTTGGTAATGTAGTTTTCAATAGGGGAAAAATGTTACATTTTATTGGTTAAAAATATGATTGTTGTTTTCAAAAACGACATTAAATTTCAATTATTATATGAAATACAAAAATACTTAGATGAAATAAGTACAAGGAAGGTTGCGCTAGGGCATAAAAAAAGCCGTTAAAAAACGGCTTTCTCTTTGTTTTATAGATTCTACTAGTAGAATTTAAGTCTCATATCGTCAATGTCAGCTTCATCTTTCAGTGTTTGATAGGCCTGATAAGATGCACGGTAACTTGAATTTGCAATTAAGTTTTGTTTTTCTTCTTCAATGCTTGGAACATCATTTGATTTAATGTCGGTTAAAGTAAGAATGTAAACCCCTGTTTTTCCTTTAATTGGTTCTGATTGTTTACCCACCTCTAATACCGAAGCTGCACCATTTACTGCATTGTCGAAACCTATTTTAGTGATTGAACCATAGTTCAAGTTAAAATCGGTAGCCGTTCCAACGGTTAAGTCTAAATTTTTAGCCGTTTCTTCAATTGATGCACCTTTTGCTGACGCAAATTTTTCAGCTAAATATGCTCTTTTTTCTTCTTTAATAACTTCGAAACGGATTGTATTTTTAATGCTTTCGAACGGCTTGTAGCCTTCTTCTGTTTTGTTGGTTACCGCTGCAACAACAAATTTATCATCTAATTCGAAAATAGCAGATTCATCGTTTCCAACGGCTAGTTCTCCTACCTCAGAGTTTAAGTAAGCTGCCCTGGCAATTGCTCTCGCATTTCCTAATCCAGCAAGGGTACGATCATTTTTACCAATAACTGCTGTGCGAACCGGAAGTTTTTCATCACTTGCTACTCCAGCTAAACCTTCTGCATCCTGTGAGTTTGCAGCAAAACGACTAGCTTCTGAATAAATATTCTGATAAGTTGTATTGCTAGGAATGATTTCGCGATCGACAACTGCCAACTGCACGTTTTTCGATTTTCCACCTTGCGCAGTAACTTTAATCAAATGGATTCCGAACTGAGTTTGAACAATTACCAATTCATTTTTATCAGCTCTAAAAGCTGCTTTTTCAAATGGTGCTACCATTGCTCCGCGAGAAAACCAACCTAAATCGCCACCGTTTGTAGCGGAACCATCTTGCGAGTTGTCAATCGCTGCTTGCTCAAATGTAATTTCTTTTGCTTCGATTGCATTTTTTAAGCTATCAATAGTAAGCGCTGCATATTGAGCTTCTTCCGCAGTTTGAGCTCTTAATAAAATATGACTTGCTTTAACTGAATCAGGAAGCATTTTTGTTTCGTTTAATTTCAACATTTTAAAAACCATTCCTTCGCGGTAAGGTCCATAAACATCGCCAACTTTTGCATCGAAAGCCCAGTCAGCTACCGCAGCAGTTAATTGTTCTTTGGTATTGTATACATCTTCAAAACGAGAATCAGCATTGATGTTCACAAATTGAACATTGTCTTCAGCGCGTTCAAAATCTTTTTTCAAGTTTTTGATTTGCTTTTCAGTTTCTACAACATCCTCTTGCGATGGTTTGATATCAAAAGCGACATATTTAATTGTACGGCTCTCGTCTTGCTTGTATTTTTCAATGTTGGCATCGTAATATGCTTGAAGTTGAGCGTCGGTAACTGTTACCAAACTATCTGCAACCTCAGTTAATTTTGTTCCGACCCATTTTACATCTACTTTCTTCGCTTTTTCTTCAATGCTTTTTTGAGCCTGAAGATTATTTACGTACAAGCCTTTACCAACCAATGTTGTATATTTTGTGTTTTTTTGCGCTGCAAGCATTTGCTTTTCAATGTTTAACCAATAAGCAGCTTGTTCTGAATCAGGATTTTCTTGAACGTATTTTAGAAAACGGATGATTTGACCTTTATCGGCTTCACCTGTTTGAGGATTTCCAAACAATTGAATCATGAAAGGGTGCAAATTGCTACCTTGAACCAAATCAAACATTTCTTCAGCAGTAACATCAATTCCAACCTCTTCGTATACATCTCCCATGATGGTTTCAGTTAAAATGAATTCCCATGTTTGATCCAATACTTGTTTGTAAGCGTTGTCGTCTAATGAACTAACGTTGTTGTTTGATTTATAAATGTTTGAGAAGTTTTCAAAATTCTCTTGGAAATCTCTATAATCAATTGAATGATCATTGATTTCTGCAATTTCCATTTGTTTTCCTCTCAATAATGAACTACCTGATTTTAACAGGTCTCCAAGTATAAATGCTGCTAATGCAATAAAGATTACTGTTGCAAGTAATATACTAGCGTTGTTTCTTAATTTCTGTAAAGTTGCCATTTGCGTTGAACTTATTATTGCTAATAAATGGTTAAATTTTTAGAGCTACGAAGATAATAATTTTAGCTTTCTAACCTAAATGATGTTTAATTTTCCTCAATCAATTTTACTTGAACTAATTCTATTTTTGTGTTTGAAGCTTTTAAAATCCTAAACTCGTAGGTTTCGGAGGTAATAATTGTATTGGTTTTAGGAATATTTTCGTGAATATTTAGGATGTATCCGGCTAAAGTGTCAAACTCTTCTGCTTCGGGAAGCAGCATGTTGCATTCTTCGTTGAGATAATTTATCTCCGATCTACCAGAGATGATCCATTCATTTTCTTTTACCTTTTTGAATACCAGATCGTCGGTGTCGTGTTCATCTTCTATTTCACCAAATATTTCTTCCAGAATATCTTCGGTGGTAACCAATCCTGAAGTTCCTCCAAACTCGTCGACTACCAATGCTATGCTTCGGTGTTTTTGTGTAAAAGTTCCAAGCAGTTTACTTGCCGACATGGTTTCGGGAACAATAATGATATTGTTCAATATTGTTTTAATTGAAGTGGGATTGCTAAATAGTTGCGAAGTATGAATGTATCCTACGATATTGTCTTGAGTTTCTTGAAAGATTAGAATTTTAGAGTGTCCTGTTTCGGTAAATTTTGATTTTAGTAAATCAATATTTGAGTCGATATCGAATGCATCAATTTCAGTGCGCGGTATCATGCAATCACGTACTTTTACTTTCGAAAAGTCTAATGCGTTTTTGAAGAGTCGTACTTCATTCTCATCTTCTTTTTCTACACTGGTTGGTTGTATTTCTGGTTGGTTGATGTAATGATTGAGATCTACTTTTGTAAAGATATTTCCATTTGAATTGCTGTCGATCTTTTTTCTAAACAAGTATTTTATTATTCCGCGAGATAAAAATATTGAGAAACTTGAAATTGGCCAAAGCACAATATAAAATAGGAATACCGGAAGTGCCATGTATTTTAGTGCTCCATTCGGATTTAAACGAATTAAGGTTTTAGGCAAAAATTCTGCGGTAAACAGAATGATGAAAGTAGAAATGATGGTTTGAATTAAAAGGATTAAAACATCGGAACTTATATAAATCATAATTACAGGTTCAAGCAAATTGGCAATTGCTAAACCATAGATAACTAAAGAAATATTATTTCCAACCAACATGGTTGTGATGTATTTCTCTGGGTTCGATGTGTAGATATTCATTAATCCAGAGGCAAGTGTATTCTGCTTTTTGTCGAGTTCCAAACTCATTTTATTAGCAGAAACGAAAGCAATTTCCATCCCCGAAAAGAATGCAGAAAATAATATTGTAATAATAATGATGATGATATCGTTCATTCTTCTATCAACCCTTCTGTTATTTGCGATAAATATACAAAACCGAAACTATTCTTCCTCAACATCGAAATAAATTGGACCTTGAGGGTTGGTAAGTTCTACGTCAAAGAATTGTGGGTCGGATTCGAAGCCCGTACCATGAAGAATTTGATCCTTTCCGATTATCTGAACATATTCATCGGAATATATTCTTTCATTTTTCTCATCCCAAAACAAATGGTTGGTCTTTAAAGTGTCTCCTTTTTCGTTAATCGCTACAACATTATGTTTACACTCATACAAGTCTTTCTTTTCATAATGCTTACCATAATCAGCCCTTAAGTAGGAGATTATTTGAAGGTCGGTATTAAACTTTTCAACCAACATTCCATTGGGGAATTCTTTATAGGGCTCTTTTTCATCTTCGTAGATTAACATTTTGGGGGTTGTTAATTTAAAACGAACAATCGAGGAGTCGGAATAAATTAGTGTAAAACTATCGGCAACCATTTCAGGAGCCCCTTCAGGATGTGAAAATGATTTAATTTGCTCGACATTATTTTTTTGACAAGCTGAAAAAAGCATTGCAGCACCAAAAATGGCTGCAATGCTTTTTATAATTTTATTTATTTCTAATATCTGAAATTTACTTTTTTGCACGGATTGTTGTTGTTTCGTTTATCCAACCACCAACTTTGTATTTATCACCTTCGGTTAAAGTGTTATAGAAAATTTCATCTTTTTTAGGGAAGTAATTACTATAATAATCCACTTTTTGTTTTGCGTCTGAGGTGCAATTTCCTTGAGCTGCTTTCTTGAAATAGTCGACAACTACCCAGAATACTGCATCTTTTTCAAATTTAGTTCCTTCAAAGCTTTTACTTGCTTGTGCATAAGCTTCTCCTATCATCATGTAAGCTTTACAATAAGAGGGATCTGCTTGAATTGCTTTCTTCGCAAAATCTCTTGCATCTCTGTATTTTGATAAATCAAATGAAAGTTGTGCGGCTTCGAAATAATATTTTGCTTTTGCTTCACTATCGTCTGCGCTGTTGTACGCTTTAGCGTAATATTCAAATGCTTTATCATTATCATCTGCTTTTAAGAACAAGCGTGCCATGTTAAATGCAGATTCAGCGCTTGGTTCTAGTTCATATAGTTTTTCTGATAATTCGGTTAACAAAGGACCGTTGCAATTTTCATCTTGCAACATGTTAATTACTTTCTTAATTAACGCTACATCTTCTGGACTTTCTTTAATTTTTGCTCCGTAAATAGATTCAATCGATTCGCAATCAAAAACATCAGCGCTCTCAATAATTGAAACGACAAGCGGTATTGCCTGATTTGCTTTTTCAGCTAATTCTTCGTTGTTCACTTGTTTTTCCAAAATCGACATAACCTTTTCGTAGTTATCAAGTACTACTTCTTTGTTGATTTCATCCAGCGTGTAAAGTTTTTTTGCTGATTGTAAGAAAAGCACTAAAACGGCAGGTTGTGTTTCATCTTTCATTTCCTCCATTGAGGTTTGAGCGTAACCATAACCTTTTTTAATCCCTTTAATCAATTCGTCTTCTTCAACATCAGCAGTTAAAACAACTTCTAGATATTTTGCAGCTTTTCTTCCTAATAAATCTCCTTTGTTACCTAAATACTCAATTCGTTTATCATAAATGCTCATGATTGAATCGAGATAAACTAGTTTTTTTGAACGATCTAAAACATTCTCAATTTTATCTTCATACATCTTTATACCATCGATATATATTTGAGCAGTTGAATATGGATATTTTTCATAAATCGCTTTCCAATTTTCAAAACCTAATTCAAACTCTTTTTGCTTGAAATATTCAGAATATAAAGAAAAGTTATCTAAGAAATCAGATACTTGATCTTGCTGTAACTCTTTTATATTTCTTTTATCAATTAGGTTTTCACCTTTTTTGGGAATTTCAGTTCCATCCCAACTGAAGTTAATTACATCGTCGCTGTTTCCAACAATGTCTAACTTTTTGGTTTCCTCTCCGTAGGAGAATCTTAACCATTTTGATTTTTCAGAAATAGATAATTCGTATTTACCATCGAAACTGGTATAATATGAATCATTTGTTTTATGGCCTTCAACAACGATCCCAGCGGCAGGTTCGCCATCCTTGTAAATTGTCCCAGTTATTTTCCTTTGCGCAAAAGTAGTACTCACCGCAAAGATGAATAGGATGATGCTTAAAACGTGCTTTGTAAATTTCATAATCGTTCAATATTGTTTTTTATTCAAGTTTCAAATATAGTGCCAGTATTTAATTGAATCCTTCACAAGGATCGGTCGGCTAAGTTATAATTTAGTAATCTATTTAAACCAATTAATGTAATTTCGAGTGGTACAAATTTGTAATTTTTTAATATTTTATCAAAATAGTCTGAATTTCCACCAGTGAGTATTAGTTTGATTTTCTCTGTTTCAACATTAAACATTGAAATGACCTCCTTGAATTCTCCGCTAATACTTTTTTGCAAGCCACCCAAAATTGAGCTTTTGGTTGATTTTCCAATTTTATTTTTAATAATTTCGGGATTTAATAGCGGTAGCTTTGAGGTGTAGTGATTCAAACTATTTAAACGGGTTTGTATTCCTGGAGTTATGTATCCACCAAGGTATTGGTTTTTACTATTTACAAATTCATAAGTGATGGCGGTGCCTGCATCTATAACAATCAGATTTTGATTTGGAAACATGAAATTTGCACCAATCGCAGCAGCCAATCTATCTTTCCCTAAAGTTTCAGGAGTTTCGTATAAATTTTCAATTGGGATTTTTAAATCTGAATCGAAATTTATGGTGTGTTTAATTTTATTCTTTCCAATTTTATATATTGAATCGTTTTGATCTCCAACATTTGAAACAATACACTGTGTAATAGCTGGATACTGCACAAGAATATTTTCAATGCTTGCGTCAGTTACCTGTTCAATATTAAAAATTCGAATAAGCTTATCGTTGTTAAATACAGCTAGTTTTGTGCGGCTATTGCCTATGTCGATGATTAAGGAGTCCAAGTTATTTTACAATTTTTTGACTAATATCTAATGCTAAAACAGAGTGGGTTAAGGCTCCAATTGAAATAAAATCTACGCCAGTTTTTGCTACGTCCTGGATTCTTTCAAGGGTCATATTGCCAGAGGCTTCGGTTTTTGCTTTGTTTCCAATTAGTTGTACTGCTTTGGTCATACTTTTATTATCCATATTGTCGAGCATAATAATATCGGCGCCTGCATCGATTGCTTCCTGAACTTCTTGCAAGTTCGTAGTTTCAACCTCGATTTTAATGCTTTTGTTAATTTTAGGGCGAATGGCTTCTACCGCTTTTTTAATCCCTCCGGCAACTTCAATGTGATTGTCTTTAATCATCACCATGTCGAAAAGCCCCATACGATGATTAGTTCCACCACCTTTTTTTACGGCATATTTATCGAGCAATCGATGACCTGGTATTGTTTTGCGTGTGTCGAGAATTACAGTTTTTGTGCCTTTTGTGGCTTCTACGTATTTGGCTGTTTCGGTAGCAATCCCCGAAAGTCGTTGCAAAAAGTTTAATGCGAGTCTTTCTCCAGTTAAAATTGCACGATGAGCACCACTAAATGTGGCAATTATTTCCCCTTTCATTATTTTATCACCATCGGCGCAATTCGGGTTGAAATGGAACTCTTTGTCGAGCTTTTTGAAAATGTATTCTACTAAGGGTAATCCGGCAATAATTCCGTCGGCTTTTGCTATTAAAACTGCGGTTGTTCGTTCTTCTTTTGCAATTAGCAAATCGGTAGTTAAATCACCAGTGTTGATATCTTCTTTGAATCCTAAATCGATAATAGGATCAATGAGTTTAAAAAATGCCTCGTCCATAAGTTTAGTTTCTTACAGGTTCAAATTTGGGTTCTTTATTACGTTGCTGTACAATGTGAACAGCGTGCTTTGGATTCATCTCCGGAAAGTCTTGGCGATTATGTCCTCCACGACTTTCTTCTCTGATGAGTGCCGATCGGGCAATGAGAAATCCAATATTTGCCAGGTTATTAATTTTAGCAAGATTGTATTCGTCTTTACTATTTCTAAATTCTTCATGAATTTCCTTCAATCGAGTAACAGCATTGTTCAAGCCTTCTTTATCGCGGACTAAACACACCGAATTTGACATGATATCTGAAATTTCATTTTTATATTTTAAGAATATTTCAGCATTGTCGTAATTGTAGTTGATCTTTGTGACAGGAATTTCTTGTTTTGGATTTTTAATCTCATTTTTTGCACTTTCAATCGATCTTTTTGCAAAAACGAGGCATTCAAGTAAGGAGTTACTGGCAAGTCGATTGGCTCCCATTACTCCAGTTGATGCGACTTCTCCAATTGCCCAAAGTCCTGGAATATTGGTTTCAGCATCAATTCCTGTTTTGATTCCGCCAACCATATAATGTGCTGCTGGAGCAATCGGAATCAAGTCTTTTGTAATATCTAATCCTAGTCCGAGTACCTTTTCATAAATGGCAGAAAACCGTTTCTTAATATATTCAGCATCTAAATGTTGAAGTGATAGAAAAACATTCGGCGAATTATCAATTTTCATTTGGTTATATATCGCTTTTGCCACGGTATCACGCGGAGCGAGTTCAGCCAACGGGTGTTGATCAATCATAAATCGATTATGGTTGATGTCGAACAAATAGGCACCTTCTCCTCGAATGGCTTCGCTTAATAGAAAAGCATCTTTACCCGGGATCATTAATGCTGACGGATGAAACTGAATAAATTCCATATCAACCAATTCAACACCACTTTTCCACGCAAGCGCAATTCCATCTCCGGTTGCAGTATAAGGATTGGTGCTTCGTTGATATAATCGCGACAAGCCTCCGGTAGCAATAATAATCACATTGGTTTTGAAGGTGATGGTTGACATATCGTCAAAAAAAATGGCACGCAAACCACTGCATTTTCCATTTTCAATAATAAGATCGACTGCCTTGGTATGTTCATAAGCTGTAATGTTCGATTTCTCTTGCACTTTTTCAACCATGAACTTTGTTAAATCACGACCGGTTGATGCACCACCCGAATGTAATATTCTTCTTTTCGAATGTCCACCTTCTAATCCAAGAACAATCTTATCGTCCTCTTTGTCGAATTGCATTCCCATTTCAATCAGTTCGAGCACTCGTTCCCTGCCTTCGCTCACAAGTGTTTTTACTGGTTCGTAATCGCACAATCCCCTTCCTGCAGTTAATGTATCTTGTATATGGTCTTCAATGGAATCTTCCTCCGATAAGACAGCAGCAATACCACCTTGTGCATAATAAGAGTTGCTTACGTCAACTTCTGCTTTTGTGATGATAGCTACGTTTCCATACGATGATGCGTAGTAAGCAGCTGCCAAACCGGCTAAACCACTCCCTATAATCACAAAGTCGTGTTCCTGAATTGTCATTTTATAAAAAGCTTAAGTGTGCAAAATTAAAAAAATCGTTCAATAGTTATTTAAATTTTAAAAAGGATGTGATTTTAAATTAGCTTATCATTATAAAAACACGATTTATTCATCTTTTATAATTATTGTCTTTTTATTTAAACTAATTTCGCAAACGAAAATTTACAAATTGTTCTGAAAAATGAATAGAAAATTAACTGTTAGTATAATTGTTGCTTCTGCAATTATTATTGTTGGATTTGGAATTTATAAGTTTTTAGCCAATCAAAAACAATTACCAAAATCTAAAGAAGTTCCTGAAACTGCTCGCTATGTTAAATTCAATGTTGTAAAATACGATACAATTCAGGCTAATATCAAAGCAAAAGGTAGAGTTGTTGCATCTAATACCGTTGAGTTAATTGCTGAAGGTTCTGGTAAGTTGGAGGATAAAATCGGGTGCTTACAAGTTGGATTTAAGTTTAAAAAAGGTGATCAACTAATCTCGATTTACAAAGATGAAGTGGAGCTTAGTTTAAAGGCTAGAAAAAGCAACTTACAAAAGTTAGTAGCCAATTTATTGCCTGATATTCGTTTAGATTACAAAGATCAATTTCAGGCATTTGAAAGTTTTTTTAATGCAATTGATGTAAATGAAAATCTTCCTGAATTTCCAGAATTAAATTCAAATAAATTCAAATTGTTTTTAGCCAGCAAAGGATTGTTGTCTGAATATTATAGCGTTTTAAAAGATGAAAAAGCGGTATCTCGCTACACTGTTTATGCCCCTTTTGATGGTTCAGTTTCAAAAGTATATATGGACCCTGGTACGTATGCAAACATTGGAAGTAAAATTGCACAATTGATTCAAACTGATAAGGTTGAAGTTGAAGTTCCTGTGGATGTCAGCAGTGCTAAATTTATTTCTGAAAATGACAAAGTACTTTTGGCCGAAAAATTCGATGGAAAAGTGCTTAGTAAAGCATCTTATGTTGATGAAGCCACTCAATCACAGTTAATTTATGTGCTTTATAATAATCCAAAGTCGCTTGAATTAATCCCGGGAGAATATGTTTCAGCTGAGTTCTTTGGGCAAGAAATTGAAAACGTAATGGAAATCCCTCGAAATGCAGTTTTCAACTTTAACGAAGTGTTTACTATTAATAATGGCCGATTGGCAAAACACGAAATTGAAATTGTGAAGCAGAACGATAAAACTTTGTATTTTAATGGATTGTCAGAAGGTGATACAATTGTTGTTCAGCCGTTAATTGGGGTGAGTAATGGCTCAAAGGTGAAACCATTTCTTAACTAATTAACTACAAAACATCGTGAAATTGCTATTAATTAAAAGAGACAAAAGTGAAAAGAATTGTATCTGAATTTGTAAAATTTCCTTTTTATGCCAATCTAATTATCCTTGCAGTTGTAATTGCAGGGGTGTTGAGTATGCTGAACATGAACAAGGCTTTTTTCCCTGAAACAGAAAGTCGTATTTTAAGAGTAAGTGTATTTTATCCCGGAGCATCGCCTGTTGAGATGGAGGAGGGGGTTACTTCTCGAATTGAAGAGGCTTTACGAGGAATTATCGGAATTAAAGAAATTAATTCAACATCGGTAGAAAATAGCGCAAATGTGCAAATTGAAACGACGGGTGAATACAATATAAACGAAATATTACAGGAAGTTAAGAATGCAGTCGATGGGATTTCTTCCCTTCCTTCAGCAGCTGAGCGACCAATAGTTTCAAAGGTTCGTTCGCGTTCTGCAGCCATGTTCTTGAACATTGTTTCCAATGATGATGTAAATGCCGATATGGTAACCTTGAAGCAACAAGCACAGCATATCGAGGAAGACTTCTTGAATTCTGGAGTGATTAGTCAAGTCTCTGTTTTTGGGTTTCCAAGCTATGAAATTTCGGTTGAAATTAATGAGGAAGCTTTATTACGACACAATCTTACTTTTAACAATATAATTAGTGCAATATCGAGTAATAACCAAGATGTTTCAGGAGGAACGCTAAAATCGGATGATGAAGAATTGTTGATACGACTTCGTTCGAGAAGTTCTGATCCGAATAAAATTGCCAGCATTATATTAGCAACTAGTCCCGAAGGTAGTATTGTACGAATTGGTGATGTGGCAAGTGTTAAAAAGAAATTTTCAGAATTTTCTCCACAAAAGTCATTTTTAAACGGGAAGCCTACTGTTACACTGATGGTTAATAAACTACCAGAGGAAGATTTGCATGCCATTACCGTTTGGGTAAGAAATTATATCAAAGAATTTAATGAGAAAAATTCTGGCGTTTTAATTCAAGAAACACATGTATTTTATGATGTTCTACAGAGTCGACTAAAACTTCTTTTGAATAACGGTCGGACAGGATTGATACTGGTTGTTATCGCGCTGGCTTTCTTTTTAAGTTTTCGTCTTTCGCTTTGGGTGGCATGGGGAATTCCGTTTTCATTTTTGGCGATGTTTATTGTAGCCAATTTGTACGGTATTACCTTAAACATGATTTCTCTGTTCGGAATGATATTGGTCGTAGGTATTTTGGTGGATGATGGAATTGTTATTGCAGAAAATATTTATTCCCATTTTGAGATGGGAAAAACTCCACGTAAAGCTGCCGTTGATGGTACCCTAGAAGTGCTTCCAGCTGTATTAACTTCGGTGTTAACCACTATTATAGCTTTTCTTCCTTTAATGTTTTTGCAGGGAACAAATATGGAAATGCTTTTTCAAATGGCATTTGTCGTTGTATTTAGTCTGTTGTTTTCTTTATTGGAAGCATTCTTTATTTTACCGGCACACATTGGTTCTTCCAATATTCTTTCGCGAAAAAGTTTGGATAAACGTGGTGAAAAAGGGATCCGTAAGCATCTAGATAGATTTATTAATTGGTTAAAAGAGGATGTATATGGACCAACCATTGAATGGACTTTAAAATGGCGCTACATCGTTATTGCAATCCCGATTTTATTTGCATTTATAACCTTTGGCTTATTGCATGGCGGACTGATTAATCGTACCTTCTTTCCTCGTGTTGATTTTCCTCGATTTGAAATAAATATTGCATATACACCAGGCGATGGCGAAATACAAACTTTGGAAGCTTTAGAACGTTTTGAAGAAGCGGTTTGGGAGGTTAATGAAGATTTGAAAAAGCAAATGAACTACGATGGAGATGTTATTGAGCGTGTTTCGCGTAATTTAGGAAGTTCATTTAGTGGCTTAGAAAGTGGTTCACATGCCGGCAGTGTTTCGATCTTCTTTAAAGATACGGAAGAGTTGCCCGAAACTGATTTTGAGATAAGTGGTTTTTCGTTGGCAAATAGAGTGAAACAGAAAATTGGACCAGTACCAGAAGCCCGAAAATTTACCATTGGTGGTAGTAATCGTTGGGGATCTCCGGTTTCGATTAGCTTACTAGGGAATAATTTACATGAGTTAGAAGCAGCTAAGGTATACTTAATGAGTGAATTAGAAGCAATTCCTGCCTTGAAAGATGTGACTGAAAATATTGCATTAGGTAAACAAGAAATAAAACTGAACTTAAAAGATAAAGCCTATATTCTTGGATTAAATGAATCGTCGATTGCGAATCAAGTGCGACAAGGATTTTACGGAGGCCAAGCACAACGTTTGCAGGATGGACGAGATGAATTAAGGGTTTGGGTACGTTATCCATCTTCCGACCGAAAGTTTATTGGGCAGTTGGAGCAAATGAAAATAAAAACTTCACAAGGGGTTTATCCTTTAATCGAATTGGCTTCGTATACCATGGAACGTGGCCCAGTTGCAATTAAGCGATACAATGGTTCTCGTGAGATTCGTGTGGAAGCCGAAACGGTGAATCCGTATGAACCGGTTCCTGATTTATTAGCTAAAATTTCGAATGAAGTAATGCCAAAACTGGAAGCGAAATATCCAAGTATTCGCTATGTATATCAAGGACAACAAAAATCCAGTAATGAAGCAATGCAGAAAATAGTTCGCAATTTTATCATTGCTTTTGCATTCATCCTGATTATTATTATGATGCACTTTAAGTCGGTTCAACAGCCAATTATTATTCTAATGATGATTCCACTGGGAATATTTGGTGTTTTCTGGGGGCACGGAATACATGACAAAGCGGTTAGTATTATGAGTATTTTTGGAATGGTTGCACTAACAGGAGTGATCATTAACGATGCAATCGTATTTTTATCGAAATACAATGGATTACTGTTGCAAGGGCATAAAGTACACGAGGCAATTGTTACCGCCGGAAAATCGAGATTACGACCTATTCTGCTTACAACAATCACTACTTCTGCTGGGGTATTCCCAATCATTTTAGAGAAAAGTATTCAAGCACAATTTCTAATTCCAATGGCAATTTCATTGGCTTATGGAGTTGCTTTTGGAACCCTATTTATATTACTATTCTTTCCAATTTTAATTCATATTTTAAACGATATCCGAAGACTTGGACACCGAATTTGGCATGGTGAAATGCCAGAAGCCGAAGCGGTTGAAATAGCTGTGATTCATAGTAAAAAGAGAATTGAAGGGTTAGATGTTGAGCCATCGAGAATGGTTTCTGACCTTAATTTGGAAAAAGAGAACGAAGAATAAATAATTCGCTTGGCATTTAAACGCGTTGCAATGAGAAACATAGTCACAATTCTAATTATCTTTTTTAGCATTCAGCTGAATGCACAAAAGTCGTTGAGTTTAATACAGGCGATCGAAATTGGTCTGGAAAATAACTTCGACATTCGAATTCAGTCTATTTCAGAACAAAAAGCTTCAATTAATAATGATTGGGGAACTGCCGGAAGGTATCCAACAATTAATTTTTCTTCTACCATCGATGATAATTTTAATTATGGAGCTGGAGTAAATTTAAACTGGACCTTATTTGATGGTTTTGCCGTTAATATTACAAAGCAGCGTTTGAACGAGTTACAAAATTTATCGGAAGGTAACGGGATCGTGCTGGTTGAAAATACAATTCAATCGATTGTGCTGGCTTATAATTCTGTTTTATTGGAACAGGAGAAGCTGGAAGTATTCAACGATTTAGCTCGGCTATCGAAAGATCGATTGGATTACGAAGCAATGAAAAATGAATTGGGAACTTCAATGAGTTATGAATTGCTTCAGTTTAAAAATGCTTATTTGTCTGATCAATCGAATGTATTATTGCAAGAAGCCGCAGTGAAATCGGCCCTAAGAAATTTGAAATACCTATTGGGGAATACCATCGATGAGATCACTTTAATAGATTCTCTAACTGCATTAACTTCAGAATTTGCTTATGAGCACTTAAAAGAGAAAATGGAGCTTAGTAATAGTACCATGAAAAACCAATACATCAACCTTGTATTGCTTCAAAAAGAGATTGAGTTGGCCGAGTCTAATTACTTACCAAGCGTTAATTTGTCGTTAACCGGACAAGCAACCAATGTAGGTTCGAGTATGTTTGGTAATATCACCCTTAATTATAACTTGTTTAATGGTGGAATGCGCAAGCGAGCCCTTCAAATTGCAAAACTGGAAAAGGATGCCGGCGGAATTGAATTAGAAAATATAAAAGTTAGCTTGGAAAATCAATTGGCCGATTTGCTTGATTATTACAATGCACGAAAAGCTATTTACAAATTGAGCAACGAGCAGCTTGAAATGGCAAAAATCAACATGGAAATTTCGGCCGAAAAGTTAAAATCAGGTGTAATCAATTCTTTCGATTATCGGGCTGTTCAACTTTCTTTTCAGAATGCTGCAATTACTCAGTTAAATGCAATTTATAATTTGATTGATGCAAATACTTCGCTAATTAGAATTACTGGAGGAATTTTATCAGAATATAAAGATTAATTAAGCGCTTTGTAAACTCGAACGTAATCAATTTCGTATGTGATTGGAAACTTCGTATTGCTAGGATCACCGCCATTCGAACCAATTGCTAGATTTAGTAGTAAATAGAAATCCTGCGATTTTGTAAACGGATTGCTGCCATCTGCATTCAAGGTTTTATCAAGCTCTATTTTATTTAGCAATTCATCATCGAGATAAATCGACATCTGCTCCTGATCCCATTGCATACTCCAAGTATGAAATTCATTGGGCCAATTTTTATTCTTTTCAATGAAATGCTCCAAGCTAATTTTTTCTGAATCCCATTTGGGTGTATATCTTCTACTGGTTCCCCATGCTGCATTGGCCAAGATATGAGGTTCGTTATTTACGCGGTAAAACTCCATAATATCAATTTCGCCATTATCGGGCCATTCACCTTGATCTCCTAAAAGCCAAATTGCCGGCCACGATCCTTTAGATGTGTCTATTTTTGCTCTGATTTCGTAATAGCCAAAAGCTGGCCATTCTTGTTTGTCGCGAGTGATTAAACAAGCTGAAGTATATTCTATATTTTTTCGATTTCTTCGCCAACTATTACTACTGGCATTGTAATTTGGATTCGGAATAGATACCTTTTTTGCAGTAATTACTAATTTCCCTTCAAGGCATTTTGCATTGTTTGCTTGATACCATTGAAGTTCATTGTTTCTAACAAAACCTTCTTCGTAGTTCCAGTTCTCTGAATTTGGAGTCCCATCTTTGTTAAATTCATCGTTCCATACTAGCCCGTATGCTTTATCCTGAACAGTAATTTTTTTGAAGGGTTGCGCCAGCAACTGTGCGGAGTTGAGTAACAGAAAAAGTGTGATTAATTTGAGACATTGCATTTTCATAATTTTTCAATTTTTGATTGAAAGTTTGTTTGTGAATGGGGTTTATAACAATAATGATCTTTTAATCTCTAATTCCAAATTTCATTCGAATCGGTTAAAATAATTGGATTCTTATCGCTTACAAGAATAGTTTGCTCATGTTGGGTTACAAAGCCGCCTTTATTGCCAACCAAAGTCCAACCATCTCTTAACTCAACAGCGATGGTTGATTTAGTGGATATAAATGTTTCAATCGCAACCGTCGTATTTTTCTTAAATCTCTCTCGGTTTGTCTTTACTCTGTAATTTAAAATATCTTCGGGTGCTTCATGTAAGCTTCTGCCAACGCCATGACCCGCTAAGTTTTTGATTACTTTGAATTTGTGTTTTTTTGCTTCGGTTTCAATAATATGTCCAATCTCAGCAATCTTTGCACCGCCTTTAATGTTCTGAATTGCCTTAAATAAAATTTGTTTTGAAGCATCCACAAGCGGTTGGTGATTGTGTATATCTTTACCTAGAACGAAGGAACCTCCATTGTCGGACCAAAAACCATCGAGTTCAGCCGAAACATCAATGTTAATTAAATCTCCTTCTTTTAATATTTTATTCTTTGATGGAATTCCGTGCGCTATTTCTTCATTTATACTAATGCATGTATAACCAGGAAAGTTATAGCTTTCAAAAGGTGCTGATTTGGCACCATAACTTTTAAGAATACTTCCACCAAATTCATCCAATTCTTTGGTGGACATGCCAACTTTTGCGTACTCTCTCATTTGTTTTAGAGTAGTACCAACAATTTGACTAATTCTTTTCATTCCGATTAATTCGGCCTCTTTTGTAATTGTCATTTCAATTTTCTCTTTTAATAAATTAGTTTTAGGCTTGCTTTTTTCTTGTTTGACAATTAACAAGTTTGTAAAGATAAAGATTGATTGAAACCAAGATTAACACAAATTTTATTTCTTCTAGTTGATTTTCAAATACAGAGGAAATAATATTTTTAACTTTGGAATGAACTTTTACAATGAAAAGAATGACAACTAAAACCAACGATCACCAACTTGAACTACCTCCTATAATTTACGGAACCAGCTTTTTAGGCAATTTGTATAAAGAATTGAGCAAGAGCGAAAAGCTAAATCTTATTCAAGAGTGGTTTCGGGTGGCCAATGGAACAGTTCTGATTGATTCTGCTGGTAAATATGGCGCAGGCTTGGCTTTAGAAACCATCGGTGCCGGATTGAAAGAATTAGAAATTAATCCTAAAGATATAATCATTAGCAATAAATTAGGCTGGTATCGGGTTCCACTTAAAAGCAAAGAACCAACATTTGAGCCGGGGGCTTGGGTGAATTTAGAATACGATGCTGTTCAGCGAATTAATTATCAAGGAATTTTAGATTGTTGGCAACAAGGATGCGAATTGTTAGGAGATTATAAGCCTCAATTAGTTTCTGTTCACGATCCCGATGAGTATCTTTTTGCTTCGGTGGATAAAAACGATTACCAAAAACGATTAACAGATATAAAGGAAGCCTACAAAGCTCTTTTTGAATTAAAGGAAAAAGGCGAGGTAAAAGCAATTGGGATTGGATCAAAAGATTGGAAAACCATTCAGTTATTATATAATGAAATTCCATTCGATTGGGTAATGTTTGCCAATGCATTTACTGTTTATCGACATCCAAAAGAGATTATCAGCTTCATGCAACAATTAAATGCTGAGGGGGTTTCTGTTATTAATTCAGCAATTTTTAATGCAGGCTTTTTAACCGGAGGAGCCTATTTTGATTATCGAATTCTAGAGGAGAGCAATCCCGAAGATCAACCAATGTTTGAATGGAGAAGAAAATTTTTTGCGCTTTGTGAGCAATTTAATTTGGCGCCCGGCGATGTTTGTTTAAAATTTGCCTTATCGCCCGATTTTATCAAAGCCGTTGCTTTAAATCCAAGCAAGCCCAAACGCATGAAACACAATAATGAGGTGTTGAAAATGGAATTACCTAAAGCGTTTTGGCAGGCTATGAAGTCGAATGATTTAATTGATACTGAGTATAATTTTGTATAAAATAGATTAAATGATAATTGATACACATCATCATTTATGGAATTACAACCCAATTGAGTTTGATTGGATTGATGAGGAAATGGCTGCAATTCAAAAAAGCTTTCTTCCGAATGAGCTAGAGCAAGCACTTGATGCTAGCGATGTAAGCGGTGTGGTAACGGTACAGGCCCGACAAATTATGGAAGAAACAGATTGGCTTTTATCCTTAGCTGCTGAAAATGATTTTATGAAAGGCGTTGTGGGCTGGTTACCATTGTCCGATCCTAACATCGAAAGTCTGCTTGATAATTATTCCAATAATCAATCCTTGAAAGGTGTCAGGCATGTGGTGCAAGGAGAGCCAAATCCGGAGTTCATTTTAGGAAAAGCTTTTAATAATGGAATCTCAAAACTATTCAATTACAATCTGGTTTATGATATTCTAATCTTCGAACATCAGTTGCCCAATACCATTAAATTTGTCGATCAACATCCCAATCAAATTTTTGTAGTTGATCATATTGCGAAACCTCGAATAAAAGCAAATGAACTAGAGCCTTGGGCTTCAAACATTCGTGAATTGGCAAAACGTCCGAATGTTTATTGTAAAATTAGTGGCATGGTAACCGAAGCTGATTTTAACGGCTGGACACATGAACAGTTGCAACCTTATTTCGATACGGTGATTGCGGCTTTTGGTCCTAAGCGATTGATGATCGGTTCTGATTGGCCGGTTTGTTTGGTTGCTGTTGATTATAAAAATTGGATTGATCTGGTTTTAAGGCAAATCTCTAGTTTTAGTTCCGACGAACAGGAATTAATCAAAAGTAAGAATGCAGAATTAGTATATAAAATATAAGAATAAAGTAGCATGAAGGCGATAAAAATAAATAATCCGGGAACAATACAAGTGGTCGATACCGAACTTCCGGAATTGAAAAAAGGAGAGATTCTTTTAAAAACAAAGTATGTAGGATTTTGTGGCTCCGATTTAAGTACCTATTTAGGGAAAAATCCCATGGTGAGTTATCCTCGTATTCCTGGGCACGAACTTAGTGCGGTGGTAGCGCAAATTGGAGCAGAGGTTCCCAATAATTTCAAAGTTGGGCAGGCTGTAACCGTAGTTCCTTACACCAATTGCGGTCAATGTAGCTCTTGTAAGCAAAAAAGATACAATGCTTGTAAGTACAACGAAACTTTAGGAGTTCAGCGAGATGGTGCAATGGCCGAGTATTTGGCAATTCCGTGGCAGAAAATTATTGCTGATGAAGCCTTAAGTGCCAAACAGTTGGCTTTGGTAGAGCCATTAACAGTCGGTTTTCATGCCATCGATAATGCAAAAGTAACCGATAGCGATTTTGTAATGGTTTTTGGTTGTGGTATGATTGGTAGTGGTGCAATTGTACGAGCCGCACTGCGAGGTGCAACTGTAATCGCAGTTGATATCGACGATTCGAAATTAGCAATAGCACAACAATTAGGCGCGAATTTCATGATCAATTCAAAGAAAGAGGATTTGCACGAAAAATTGATGGAAATTACCACTGGCGATGGACCTTCAGTGGTTATTGAAGCAGCCGGAAATCCAATTACCTATAAATCGGCCATCGAAGAAGTTGCTTTTGCCGGTCGTGTGGTATGCATTGGCTATGCAGGGAAAGACATTGAATTTGCTACAAAGCTTTGGGTGCAAAAAGAACTTACAATTATGGGTTCTCGAAATGCAAACCCCGCAGATTTTGAAGCTGTGATTAAGTATTTGAAAGAGAAATCACCCGACACTTCTAAATTAATTTCGAAAGTTGTTTCGATTGATGAGGCTGCAGAGGCAATGAATGATTGGACCGAAAATACCGGGGAAATATTAAAAATTATGGTGGCGTTTTAAAGTACACCAGCATTGAATTGCAAAAGGGTAAGGAGGTTTTTGATTTAATTCAAAGGCCTCCTTTATTTTTTGTTGATCTATTCGACCGACAAAATAAACCCACTACCGTGTAGGTTCTTGATTTCAATACTTGTATCTTCTTTTAGGTATTTCCGAAGCTTGGTAACATATACATCCATGCTTCGGGCGTTAAAATAATCATCGTTTCCCCAAATGGTTTGTAAGGCAATTTCACGAGAAAGTAATTCATTTTGATTTTCGCATAGCATTTTTAATAAGCTAGCTTCCTTAGGCGAGAGGTGCTGACTTTTTCCATCAATAGAAATGCTTCGATGGGGGAAGTTAAATACGTACTTCCCAATTATAAATTCAGTTTTTTCTTCCGTTTTGGCCGCTACTTTTCTTTTGATTATTGCTTGTATTTTACAGAGCAAAACTTCGGTATCAAAAGGTTTGCTTACATAATCGTCGGCTCCAATTCCGTAGCCTTTCAGAATGTCTTCTTTTAAATTTTTTGCTGTTAAATAGATCATCGGTAAAGCCGGGGAAATCTTTCGAATGTGTTTTCCAATAGTGAAACCATCCACATGCGGAAGCATCACATCTAGAATTGCCAAATCGTAAATTTCTGGTTTGTATTTGTTGAGTGCCAGATTTCCATCGTTGATCCAAGTAACTTCAAAATCGTTAATTTCTAAATACGATTTCATCACCGAGCCAAAACTCATATCGTCTTCAACAAAAAATAACTTATATTTTTTTATACTCATCTACTTAAATTGTGAAAGGTAAAAATACTTCAAACTTACTTCCTTTTCCCGGTATGCTGCTCACCTTTATAGCACCTTTATTGGCTTCAATAATTGCTTTCGCAAAACTTAAACCTAAACCAAATCCTTTAACATTATGAATATTTCCACTGCTTGCTCTAAAAAATTTCTCAAATACTTTTTCCTGCTCTTGCTTGGTAATTCCAATACCTTTGTCTTCAATGCGAATCCAAATTCCATTTTCAGAATTCTTCGTTGCAACTGTAATTTCTGGTTTTTCGTCTGAATATTTGTTGGCATTGTCTAATAAATTACCAAAAACAATCATGATATGCTGCTGATCGGTACTAATCATTGGGTTTTGAGCATGCAAATTCATTTCTATAATTCCGCCTCTGTTTTCAATTTGAAGTTGAATATCATCAACAGCTCGATGGAGTAATTCATGAATGTTGTTCAATTCGATTTTTAGTTGAAGGTTTTTTTGCTCTAACTGAGCAATTTGTAGAATGTTCTCCACTTGGTCGTTCATTTTCAGATTTTGCTCTTTTATGATAGAAGCAAAATGTTTGATTTGATCGGGTTGATTAATGATTTTCTGATTCACCATGGTATCGGTTGCAACCGAAATAGTTGCCAAAGGAGTTTTAAACTCGTGTGTCATGTTATTAATAAAATCCGATTTCATTTCTGAAATTTTCTTTTGTTTGAAGATGAAATGAATACTTAAAACAAAAGCCCAAATAATAAATGAGCTAAATAGCAAGGACAAGGATATAGGAAGCACTAAGGCACCCAAAATATACTTTTTCCGATTAGGGAAATCGACCATTAAAACATGATTACTACTAAATATTTCATTGGGATTTAAATTTACAGCATAGGGGGAAGCTGCTAGCAATAATGAATCTGCATTTTCAGATTTTATTTTGAAAGTTGAATCTCGCTGAATCCCAAATTCAAAGGCGATAGGTATTTCTCTTTTTTGTAGTTCTTCTTCAATAATCAGCTTTACTCTTTTGTCATCAAAATGATCGGGCTGGTGGTTGCGGAATTGTTCAAATACCATTCTGGAAGCTATGTTTTTTAATCGATTCGATTTTTGATTGGCAATTACTTTAATTTTATGAATTGAATCGTTCTCGAACCACGAAACCGAATCATCAACCATTATCGTAAACGATTGGTCAATATTGTAATGTATGGAGTCGATAATTGAGTCTATTTGAAGCGTTTCAATATTAGTGTATTGTGGATGGTTAGAATTAACAATTACTTGTGTTCGGCGTTGACGGTTACTATTTCTTAAAGAATCCATTGGTTTAAAACGAGGAGGTATTGTTCTTCTTTGAACACGTGGTAATGCATTCAATCTGCGTTTGTCAAACTGATCTATATCAACAATTTCATCCAGCAAAAAAACATCTGAAATAATTTCTAATCTTTCCGAAGAACGGATTAAGGCTTCTTTTACACTTTGGTCGAATAGTTCGTTTCGAACCTGAATGCTGCGTTGCATCCAAACCACTTGCATAATGGTTATCCCGATCATCGAAATAATCATAATTGTAATGAGCCAATTTACCTTTTGTTTATTCATTTATTTGTGTTGAACTGCTTTTTTTATGTCTTATCTGATTCAAAAATAGGTATTTATAAAAGCTTGAAAAACAACTTTAACGTATCCTTAACAGTTTTTATGAAGCCCTTAACTCAAATCAAATTCGAATTGAAAGATATTTGTAAGGTAATTATTTCGGAAATAGTTTAAAAAATAGTCATGAATTAAGTTCAACATCGGATTCGTTTAACAAGATAATTCAATGAACGAATTTGGTAGATATAAAACACTTTAAAATAAATCAAATGAAAGCATTAATAGTAATAGCCGGAGTAGCCTTAGCAACAATCCTATCAGCAAATGTGATGGCCCAAGAAGCTAATGAGGAAATTAAAACCATTGAGAAAAAGATCACCATTACCGACGATGGAAAACGCATTATTGAAACAACCATTGATGGCGAAACCACTGTAGATACTTTGGCGATTACAGGACGCAGAGGGCCACGCAAAGTGAGAATGGAAATGATCAATGATGATTTTCCGATAAGTTGGGGTGAAGCTCAAAAAATGGATTTTGATCTTGAAATAGATGGCGATTCATCGAATGTGTTTGTAATCAAACATCTTGGAGGCTTTGAAGAGTATCGTTTCACAGGAGCAACAGGCTTCGGAAAAAAACACAATGTACATGTAAGAGATTTGCGTGGTGATTTTAGATCAAGCGGTAGACCTATGTTGGATATTCACAACAAAAGGTTAATTGATTTAAACGATCCACGTATCACTAGTTTTGAGCGCGAAACATTGAAAGACGGTAGCGAGAAAATAACAATCATTCGTAAGGCTCCTAAGAAAAAGGGGAATAAAAAATAATTCGCAATTATTTAAATGATTAATGAAAACCGAAAGTGAATTGCTTTCGGTTTTTTTATGGTTTGAATTTGATTTAAATATTGGGGCCGAGTTCCCTAAAACGATATCTAGCGATTGCCGTATTTTATTAGTCGATAGCCTCTTCTACTTTTTCTTTTACCGCTTCAATGCTTTTACTCTTTTCAATTTTATGCATGGCTTTGTCGCGTCCATCTTGAAATGCTTTTTTGTGTGCGTCGAAATCGAATGCAACTTCAGCAATGGTAAGTGCTAAAATTCCTAAGATAAAAAATATAATGTCTCTGAGCTTGATACGAAGTTTCATGATGTTTGTTTTGGGTTTTTAATTTCAGGTAAGATACGAAAATGAAAAATAGATGTCAAATAGGAGGGAGATGTTCTTATGAAACAAATTCACGATTTTTTCCATTTTTAAATTTCTTTAATTGCTCCCTATTTCTCTACTTTTTTCTTCCGGCCAAAGTCTTTGTCTATTTTCAGAGATGGAATCAATACCAAACCGGGGATGGTGCAAAGCATTACCCAAATAAAGAAATTCTCGTAGTTGAGGTGCTCTTGAATCCAACCACTAAGCATCCCAGGTACCATCATTGCTAAAGCCATAATGCCTGTCGCAATTGCATAATGCGAAGTTTTATTTTCGCCTCGTACAAAATAAATTAAATACAAAGTAAAGGCAGTAAAGCCAAAGCCATAACCCAATTGTTCAATGGCAATGTAGAACTGAACAAGGATAAAATTTTCGGGCTGATAGTGTGCCATTAAAATGTAAACTAAATCGGGCAGCTTCATCGATAAGGCCATGGGCCAAATCCAAAACTTCAATCCTTGTTTCGAAATCAATATTCCCCCCAAAATACCACCAACGATTAAACCAATTACACCAATGGTTCCGTAAGCCCATCCTACCTGTTCGTTGCTTAAGGCAAGTCCACCGGCTTCTTTAGCATCGATTAGGAAAGGTGCAGCTAATTTGGTGAGTTGTGCTTCGCCCAAACGATAAAAAAGCACAAACAAGATGAAAATTACAATCTGTTTTCTTTTAAAAAAGTCGGTAAAAGTGGCGAAATAAGAAACAATGGCTTCCTTTCCATTTTTTAAATGCTTTTCAGGGTCATTCTTTGGTTTTGGAAGCATGAGCTTATGATACAACATAATGAGGGTGAAAACCACTGCAGTTAAAATAAAAACCAAACTCCAACCCCGTTCGTAATTCAAGTCTGAGCCTGCAAAAATCCCCGATAAATATACCAATCCACCTTGTGCTGCAATTGATGCAACACGCCAAAATGTATTTCTAATTCCTACAAAATACGATTGTTGATATTCTTTTAAACCCAACATATAAAAGCCATCGGCTGCAATATCGTGGGTGGCCGAGCTAAAAGCAATTAGCCAAAATGCAATCAAGGTCCATTGTATATTTTTTCCCAAGGGGATGGTTAAGCCAATGGCTGCAAATCCTGCTCCTATAAACAGTTGCGATGCAACAATCCAAAAACGTTTGGTTTTAAGGTTGTCGATAAAAGGGCTCCAAATGGGCTTGATTACCCAAGGAAGATAAAGCCAACCGGTATATAAAGTAATTTCGCTGTTCGACAAGCCTAAATTCTTATACATGATAGTCGATACTACAATGGTTAACATGTATGGTAATCCTTGTGCGAAATATAGTGAGGGAACCCAACTCCAGGGGTTTCTATTCTTTGCCATAAACGATCAACTATTCTGTTTTGTTTTGTTTTTTGCTTTTGGTTTTGAATGCCATCATCAGAAGTATTCCTCCAACAGCAATGAGTACAAGCCCTAAACTACCCAAACGTTCAGAATTTAAAGTTATCACTGAAGTTCCAATAGCGGTGGTGCAAATGCTGACAAAAAATAATCTTTGAATTTTCGGTTTGGTTTTTTTACTCATTGCATGCTGTTTTATTCAAGATCCTAAATCTAGGCATTTTCATGAAAAATGCAGAAGGATTAAGCGAATCTTAATTGTAGAATCACATTTATAAGTTGATGCTTTAATCGAAATATGTTTCGTTCCTTTGTGGCATGAATTTAAAAACAACACAGTTTCCTTTTAAGGTAAAGAAGTTTCCATTTTTCTATGGATGGATCATTCTGATTGCCGGAACCATAGGTGTATTGGCTAGTATTCCAGGTCAAACGATTGGTGTGTCGGTTTTTACCGACTACTTAATCGATGCCATTGGAATTAAAAGAACCGATTTTAGCTTAACCTATTTAATTGGAACTGTTACGAGTGGCTTTTTAATTACCAAAGCCGGAAAATATTACGATCTATATGGTGCACGTATAATGGCAATGGTGGCAGGTGTATTGCTGGGGGTTTTTCTATTGCTTTTAACAAAGATTGATTTGATCATTTTCAATATTTCGGCAATGTTGGGTGACAATTCAAAAATGATCGTTGCTTATGTGATGTTGGGAATCTCGTTTTTTGGGATTCGATTTTTCGGACAAGGAATTTTAACCATGGTGAGTCGTAATATGGTGATGAAATGGTTTGAACGTTACCGAGGATTGGCGAATGGAATTATGGGGGTGTTTATCTCCTTTGGTTTTGCAGCTGCTCCGAAAATATTTAATTCGATGATTGAATATTCCGACTGGCGTTCTACCTGGATGTATATTGCCATTTTTTTGATTCTTGTATTTACCACCATTGTGCTTTTCTTGTTTCGTGACAATGCACAAGACTGTGGACTGCCCATGGATGGTAATCCTTCGCTAAAGCCGAAAAGGAAGAAAAAAGTACTACGAAAAGCAGCTCGCGATTATACTTTGAAAGAGGCGAGAAGTACCTATGTATTTTGGATTTTTAATTTAACTATCGCACTGAATGCACTCTTTATCACCGCAATAAGTTTTCATGTGGTTTCTATTTTTGAAGAAGTAAATTTAACCCGCGATGTGGCGGTTTCTATTTTTATTCCTTCCTCGATTATTGCCATGTCTGTGAATTTCTTTGGCGGTTATTTAAGCGACCATATTAAGCTGAAATACTTGGTGATGTTTAATTTATTGGGAATTATCGTTGCAAGTATTGGGGTGATTTTTTTAGGCGGTGCCAGTTGGGGCTTGATGGCCATCATTATTGGAAATGGTATCACCCAAGGCGTAATGAGCATTATTAACACGGTAGTGTGGCCACGCTTTTTTGGAACCAAGCACTTAGGAGCTATTTCGGGATATTCGATGAGCTGGACAGTGGTTGGGAGTGCCTTAGGACCTTATTTGTTTAGCTTGTCCTTACGCTACGGTGGCGCTTATGATATCGCTCTTGTTGCTTCAATTGTTGTTGCCATCGTTCTTTTCTTTTTCAGTTTCAAAGCTAATAATATCAATCAGGTTTGATTCAATTGCTTAATATTATTTGTAAGTAATTGAAACGGTCTATTTTACCCTATTAAATTAGTCGTTAATCTAGATTTAGATTGCTTTTAAATACTAATTATAAATACTTTCTCTCATCATTTATAGTTACATTAGAACTACCTAATCTAACTTTTTTATTTTGAGAGCACTCAAGCATAAAGTTTATTTAAGTTTTTATATCCTTTCTGCCATATCAATTTTGATTTGGCTAATTTATTACGGATTTGATTTTTATCTCACACCAGTGGAAGTACGTTTCGATCATCCTAAATATGATCAACTAAAACCTACCGGGCTATTTGGGCATTTATATGGTATTGTTGGTACTCTGTTTATTCTTTCCGGTATTGGTTTATATATGCTGCGTAAACGAGTTCGTTTTATGGCTCGGTTTGGGGTCTTGAAATACTGGCTCGAATTTCATATATGGCTTTGTTCTGTTGGGGCTCTTTTAATCCTTTTTCATACGAGCTTTAAATTTGGAGGTATTGTTGCCGTTAGCTTTTGGAGCATGGTGGCTGTAGTGCTAAGTGGAATTATTGGTCGTTATATTTATTTGCAGATTCCACGCTCAATTGAAGGACGAGAGCTTAGTTTGAATGAAATAAATAAGCTGAAGGTTGAATTTGAAAATGAACTCTATCAAGAGTACAATATTGATTTAAACTTTAAACAAAACCAAAAAGATCAAATAAAAGATCTTAAAACACACTTTAATTCCCATACATTAAATAAAAGAGATTATCGACAAGCTATAAGAATGCTGAAATCGGTAAATCATTTAGAGCACAGAATTAAGCGACTCGAAATGATGCAAAGACTTTTTAGGTATTGGCACGTTGTTCACCTTCCTGTTGCACTAATTATGCTGATTATTATGGTTATACATGTTGTTATTGCACTTTTATTTGGGTATTTATGGATATTTTAAGCATTCAATATATGCTGCTAATCAACGATTTGTTAGTTGAGAAGATCCTTATCTATGGAGGGGTTGCAATCATTGTTTTTGTAATTCTTTTGATTTACTTCTTTAAACTTCGACAAGAAACAAAGCATACAGAAGAGAAAATTGAATATGCGATCGAACATGGTTTACATGAACCTGTGAGCTTGTATCCGGTAATTGATCCTAATTCGTGTATTAAGAGCAGTGCTTGTGTTAAAGCTTGTCCTGAGCACGATGTTTTAGGCATTCGCGATGGAAGAGGAACGGTAATCAATGGTTCCCGCTGTATTGGTCATGGTGCCTGTTTTCATGCTTGTCCGGTTGAAGCAATTAGCTTGTTTATTGGTACTGAAAAGCGTGGGGTTGATTTGCCTCATGTAAGTCAGAATTTTGAATCCAATGTACAAGGAATCTATATTGCCGGAGAATTAGGAGGAATGGGGTTGATCCGTAATGCAGTTGAACAAGGTAGTCAGGCAGTACGAAACATAATTGAACACAAACGTAGAGGAAAAGAGAAGTTTTTAGATTTAATTGTTGTTGGCGCAGGCCCTGCAGGAATATCAGCTACCCTCGAAGCCAAAAAGAATAATTTGCGTGTAAAAACTTTTGAACAAGACTCGCTGGGGGGAACGGTTTATACTTTTCCACGTTCAAAAATAGTGATGACAGCTCCAATGGATTTACCTCTATTTGGTAAAATCAAACTTTACGAAACTTCAAAAACGAAGTTGTTAGAATTATGGGAGTCGGTTATTGAAAAACATCAAATTGAAATTTCATGTAATCTTAAAGTAACTCGAATTGCTTTTAAAGGGGAAGGTTTTGAAGTAGAAACCTCTGATGGTAAAACCTACCATACGATGAATGTTTTACTAGCCATTGGCCGTCGAGGAACTCCACGTAAACTTGGTGTAAAAGGGGAAATTCAGGAGAAAGTTGCTTATCGTTTAATTGAACCAGAAGACATTAATGGAAAACATGTTTTGGTTGTTGGTGGGGGCGATTCAGCTGTTGAATCAGCCATGTTGCTTGCCGAACAGAATACGGTTACTTTATCCTATCGCAGTGCATCTTTTAGTCGAATCAAAGCCACTAACCTCACTAAACTAAATGAATATATCGAAGCTGAGAAAATTAAGGTTCTTTATCAGTCAAATGTTACTGAAATTAAAACCGAAACAGTAGAATTGGTTCAGAATAATGAAAATTTAAGTATTGAAAACGACCTAGTTTACATTTTTGCAGGAGGAGAGTTGCCTACACAGTTTCTTGAGAAAGTGGGCATTAAAATTACCCGTAAATACGGTGAAGCAATCTTAAAACATTAGAGTAAATGATACGCACTATATTCATAATCTTATTTGTTTTTCTGAATAGCTTGGGATGGTCTCAGATTTCCCCGGGTGATCTTTCTGAAGCGCATCGTCAGCTCGAGGGCATTAAAAATTGTACCCAATGTCATGTGTTGGGCGAGCGTGTTACCAATCAAAAGTGTTTGGATTGCCATCAAGAACTTAATAAACGAATTGAAGCGGATAAAGGATTTCATGCATCAGTAGAAGTCAAAGGAAAAAATTGCGTAGCGTGCCATAATGAGCACCATGGGCGGAAGTATGATTTGACAAAACTTAATGAAGACGAATTCAATCATGACCTAACTGGCTACCTCCTAGAAGGAGAACATCAAAATCTCGATTGTGCAGAATGTCATAAAACGGAACATATTCAAAATAAGGAGATCAAGGCGCTGAATCGTACTTTTTTAGGTTTAAGCAACGATTGTGTTAGCTGTCATAATGATTTTCACCAAGGGACTTTATCTAATAACTGTTTGAGCTGTCACGATTACAATACTTTCAGACCTGCACCAAAGTTTAATCACGACGAAACCAACTTTCCGTTATTGGGAAAGCATAATAGCGTTGAATGTTTGGAGTGCCATCAGATGGATCACTTAAACGGAAACGAGTTTCAGCATTTTGCAAATGTGGAACATTCTAATTGCACCAGTTGTCACAAGGATGAGCATCAAGGACGTTTGGGGCAAAATTGTACCGAATGCCACGATCATAATTCTTTCCACGAAATTCGTAAGATCGAAACCTTTAATCATGATCTTACAGCTTATCCTTTAGAAGGAATGCATCAAAAGGTAGAATGCATGGAGTGTCATAAGAACAGTTATACCGAACCTATAAAACATGACAAATGTAGTACATGCCACAACGATGAACACAATGGACAATTTACCAGTAAAGACCCCAATTCAGATTGTGCCGAATGCCATAACCTCAAGGGTTTTGATTATACCTTGTTTTCAATTGAAAAACACAATCAAACCAATTTTAAACTGGAAGGAGCTCACTTAGCCACCCCTTGTTTTTCTTGTCATCAAGAACAGGGTGAATGGCTTTTCACCAATAAAGAAACTACATGTGTCGCTTGTCATGAAAATGAACATGAAAACAAAATGTCGGTAAAGTTTACGGATCAAAATGGATGTGCCAACTGTCACAACGTTGATACATGGCATGGTGTTGAATTTGATCATCAACAAACGAATTTTAAGTTGGAAGGAGCACATGCCAATGTAAATTGCAAAGCGTGTCATTATCGTGAAAATACCAATCAAGTGGTAGAACAAAGGTTTCATACAACTTCGCAAAACTGTTTGGCTTGTCATGAAGATGAGCATCAAGGGCAGTTTGAAAAATATGGTAACGACAGTTGTTTAAAGTGTCATGGATTTAATAATTGGGAAGCATCAAAATTTAGCCATCAGCAAACAGGTTTTAAATTAGATGGCGCACATGAATCATTAGAGTGCTATAAATGCCATGCCGAAGTGAAAAAGAATCAAAAGATATATACAAACTATACTTACGAGGATTTTCAATGCGCAGTTTGTCACAAATAGTAGTATTGCTATTTTTTGTTTTTACAGGATGGGCACAAACTTCTCCTCACGGAGGAGATTTTGACTTATCGTGTGAAAACTGTCATGCTACCGAAAGTTGGGACTTAAAAGCAAATCCTCAATTCGATCATCAATCAACCGGGTTTGCATTAAATGGTGAACATAAAAATACCGATTGTAAAATGTGTCATGCTAATCTTGAGTTTTCTATGGCACAACCCAATTGCAATAGTTGTCATACCGATATGCACGCAAGTACTGTTGGGCAGGATTGTGAACGATGCCATAATGAACGCAATTGGATGGTTTTAGATATGAGGCAAAAACATTTGGAAACACGTTTCCCATTAGAAGGTGTGCATAAAGGAGTTGATTGCTTTGATTGTCATCATTCATTGGCCTCCTTAAGGTTCGATATTCTAGGAACCAACTGTATCGATTGTCATCAGAATGATTATTTGACTTCCAACAACCCTAATCATGTTGCTTCGGGTTTTTTAAACGAGTGTACCGAATGTCATAATGCAAGCAATCAAGATTGGAAAACCTATCAGTTTGATCATAGTTTCTTTGAATTAATACAAGGCCATGCCATTAATGATTGTAATGCCTGTCATTCCAACAATAATTATGTAGGAACCAATAGCGATTGTTATGCTTGCCATAATACCGATTACTTGGCTACTAGCAACCCTTCGCATGTTCAAAGTAGTTTCTCCACAGAATGCCAAATTTGCCACACAACTGCGCCAGGGTGGCAACCAGTCGAATTTAAAGATCATGATTTGAGCTACTTTCCTGTTTATTCAGGGGTACATAATAATACTTGGGACAATTGTAATGAGTGTCATATTACAATTGGAAATTATACTCAGAATAGTTGTATTGCTTGTCATGAGCACAACAAAGCGGAAACAGATAAAGAGCATGGTTCAGTTGGAGGATACACTTATAATTCTGCATCTTGTTTGGTTTGCCACCCCAATGGTTCTGCCGACGAAGTATTCAATCATAGTTTAACGAATTTTCCATTAGTAGGGGAACATCAATTGGTCGATTGTGATCAGTGTCATACCCAAGGGTATCAGGGAACTTCCACCGAATGTTATAGTTGTCATGCAACTGATTATTTAGCAGCAAGTAATCCTTCGCATGTTTCATTAGGATTGTCTACTAGCTGTGAAGAATGTCATACGCCTTCACCTGCTTGGCAACCTGCTACATTTGCAATACACGATAGTTATTATCCATTAGTTGGCGGACATACAACGATTAAAAATGATTGTAAGCTTTGTCATACCAATGGCTATGAAAATACGCCTACCGATTGTTATGCATGCCATAATACCGATTACCTATCCACTACCAGTCCATCGCATAGCGAGTTAGGCTTTAGTACCGATTGCGAAACTTGTCATACTGTAAATGCTTGGTCGCCTTCTGATTTTAATCACGATGAATATTGGGTACTCACAGGTCAACATGCTAACATTAAAAATGATTGTATCCAGTGTCATTCATCTGGATATACAAATACCTCTTCAGAGTGCTATAGCTGTCATCAAAGTGATTACAATCGTGCTGATAATCATTTGTCGGACGGATTCCCCAAAGCGTGTGAAGAGTGCCATACGACCTCAAATTGGCAGAATGCCTCTTTCAATCATGATAGTCAGTATTTTCCAATTTATAGTGGAGAACACAGAGGGGAATGGAATAGCTGTACCGAATGTCATACAGTAGCAGGTAATTTCTCCGTTTTCAGTTGCACCGATTGTCATGAACATAATAAAAATGAAATGGACGATGAGCATGATGAAGTGAGAGATTATAGCTACAACAGCACCAATTGTTATGCTTGTCACCCTCGCGGTGATGATTAAAAAGAAAAGAAAATGATTAAGTGGATTCTAAATATAGTATTGATATTATCGAGTATGATCGCATGGTCACAATCACCACATGGAAAAGATTTTGATAGAAAGTGCTCTGTTTGTCATAATTCAATGAGTTGGGATTTTCAAGGCCAGGAAAGCTTTAATCATGATTCTACTGATTTTAAATTAATTGGTCAACATCAAAAAGTAGATTGTGTAATGTGTCATGAAACGCTTGTTTTTAAAAATACTCCTACGGAATGTGTTAGCTGCCATACCAATATTCATCAATCAAGCGATATACAAGATTGTGAACGCTGCCATACCAACAACAATTGGATGGTGTTCAATATCAACGAAATTCATCAACAAAGTCGTTTCCCTTTGGTCGGTGCACATCAACAGGCTAGTTGTTACGATTGTCATACTGCCGGGAATGTTTTTGATTTCAAAGTAATGAGTGTAGAGTGCGTTAGTTGTCATTCAGTAGATTATTATGGAACAACTGCTCCAAATCATATGGAAGCCGGATATGGAACCGATTGTGAAGCTTGCCATAGTGTTGCTTCATTCGACTGGAGTTCAGATGGAGTTGATCATAGTTTCTTCCCGCTCACAAAAGGGCACGATGGCATTAACTGTATCGACTGTCATGGGGGTGGAGCATTTACTGCCATTGATAATCGTTGTGTTAGTTGTCATGACGAAGATTATTCTTCAGCATTAAATCCGAATCATCGTAGTTTAGGCTTCTCTACTAATTGCGAACAATGTCATACTACCGATCTCGATTGGAAGCCTGCAAGGTTTACCAATCACGATGCTTTGTATTTTCCGATTTATTCAGGAGAGCACAGAGGAGAGTGGAACAGTTGTATCGAGTGTCATACAAATTCGGCCAATTATCAACAATTCTCCTGTATTGAATGTCATGAGCATAATAAATCATCGATGGATCGTGAACACCATGATGAAAAGGGTTATGTATACGAAAGTTCAGCTTGCTATAGATGTCATCCCCGAGGTACTGAGGATGATTAAAACAGATACAAAATGAGGAACCTACGGATCTATTTATTTTTTTGTTTTTTGCTCGTATTGGATATTTCCAGTTTCGGACAGAGTGAAACTGAATTGCGCGAAGGGAATGTGTCTTTTGTGAGCTCTCAAAATATTTATGTTAGTTTTCTCTCAACTGCTGGAATCAATGCAGGAGATACCCTCTTTATTCAAGATGGTTCATTAAAACCAGCTTTGATAATTAAAAATCTTTCTTCCATTTCATGTATTACCGAAACAATATCGAACTATGCGATAGAACGCGATAGTAAAGTATTTGCTAAAATACCGCGCAAAGTAAAAGTGCAACAAATTAATGATCGTAATGAAGAAAAAACCGATAGTATATTATTGGTAAAAGAGGAGCGATTAGAGCGCAGCAAAGCAATAGAGAAAGAAAACAGAGAAGAAAAAATTTATGGTCGCTTGTCATTAAAAACCTATAGTAATTTATCGAATAGTTTTAATAACAATACGAGGTTTAGATATACATTCTCTTTCAATGGTGAACACCTTCAACAGTCAAAATGGTCGAGTGATACTTACTTGGTTTTTACACATAAATTAGGGGCGTGGAACAAAGTACAAGACAATTTATTTAATGCATTGAAAATTTATAGCTTGGCATTTAAGTATCATTTTAATGAGAACCAATCACTATGGGTAGGACGGAAAATTAATACCAACTTAGCGAATATTGGAGCCATTGATGGTTTACAATACGAAGGAAGCTACAATAATTTAAAATGGGGGCTAGCATTGGGAACAAGGCCCGATTATAGCGATTATAGTATCAATACATCCTTAGGTCAAGTTGGAGCTTATGTTTCGCACAAGATTCAAAACGATCATGGCTTTGCCTCTTCATCATTTGCATTTTTTAATCAAAACAATGGTGGGAAAACCGATCGGCGATTTATATACCTCCAACACTCTAATAATTTAGTTGATAAGCTCAATCTATTTACTTCATGCGAAATTGATTTGTATAAACTCGAAAATGAAGTACCCACCTCTACCTTACAACTTACCGGACTTTATTTATCCTTGCGATACAAACCGTTTAAGAAATTATCGTTACACACCTCCTACGATGCACGTAAGAATGTGATCTACTATGAGACCTTTAAGAATTTGGCTGATTTAATTATCGAAAATGAGACACGTCAGGGATTCAGAACACAAATTTTGTACAAGCCAATTAAAAATTCAATTCTATCATCAACAGCAGGGTATAGATATAAACCAGGCGATTTAGCTCCTTCGAAAAATCTAAATAGTTACTTTTCATATTACAAGAAAGTATGGATTGTTGATAACATGTCGTTGAATCATACTTGGCTTTCTTCTAGCTATTTAAAAGGAAATCAGTATGCAATTAACTTTTCGCGCGATATCGACAAATTAAATCTGTATACCACTCTGAATATACGATTGGTAGATTATCGTTTTAGTTACAATAACACAAGGATGTTTCAAAAAATAGCCAATCTGTCGTTGAACTGGAAGTTGAAACACAATATTCAAGTTTCGTGTGATTATGAAGCTACTTTAGACGATGCCTTCTACAGCAATTTGTATTTCGCGGTAATCAAACGCTTTCGATAAGTTAAGTACGACAATAAGAAAGCAGTTAGTTGACTTTCCACTTACAATACATGTTATTAGCTAAGGCCGTTAAATACAGATCGTTTTTTTAGTATTTGTTGTTTTGCCCTTGCCGGGCGGGCTCTTCCTACTTTATCTTGATATAAAGTAGGTCAAAGATCAAGGCACCCAATCAAATGTCATCCTCAACTACCTATAAGCTAAGTGCGGCCGAATGATCTTCGAGTGAGGTGCTCAGCTTTCCGGTCTTACTAAGCTTACATTTGTTTCTGATTCTATTTTCTTGTAGGCCGATCCTCTTCACTCCCTTTAAAGGGGGAACTACTGCAAGAAAATAAGAATCAACTAAATATTTAAAGTAATAGAGGTAAAGGCTATTATTTTATATCTTAGTGCAATACACCATACAAACTAATTTTAGATGTATTATTCAGTAACTGTATATATACAAGAGTTATGGGTAAGGTTACGACAATACTGCAAAAAATAGCAATTATGAGATTAAGTTTATTGATATTATTAATTCTAATTTCATCTAATATTTCTAGTCAAAATAAAAGTTTTAATCCTGATATTTCGATAAACGGTATTGAGTTATTTGATACTACTTCTTTAAAAACTACAATTCCTGACATCTCAAAATATATAGATTACAGAGGTCCGGGTCACAAAGCACAACTATTAAACAAATTAGGAGACGAACAAATTACACTATTCTTCCATGCTGGAGGTTATAGATATCAGACAGCGGAAATAAAAGTTTCAACCTTAACGGATACGATTAATTGCATCCATAAGATTCAAACAATTGATAAATTCAAAACAGAAAATGGTGTTGAATTATATATCGACAAAGAAACTCTAATTAGTATCTTAGGTAACAATTATAAAATGAAAACAGATACTAGCTCAGAAACAGAAACTATAATATACTTATTGAATGATTTTAAAAACTCAGACTTCTTACAAACTTATAATATGCCTGAGTATTATTCCAAATACAAATTTAAAAATGAAAGATTAATAGAGTTTGGCTTTGGATTTACATATCCATAAACCCAACCCCTAACAATTTGTATATTGCAGTGCGGGTTTCTGTAAACTTGTTGCCTCTGTTCCTTTCTCTAGCATTTTTGTCGGCAGACAAAAACGCTCTTCGAAATCCGCAACGACAACTTGCAAATGACCGCTAGGCATCAGCTTGAAAGACGAAGAAATAGACTAAACTATGAGAACACTTTTACCTTTTTTATTTTCAATTATTATTCCGGGAACAGGACAACTCTACCTTCGAGACTATTGGAAAGGAATTCTTATGATTTTCTTATCGGTATTTTTATGGCTCTTAGTTCCCTTTATTCCCTTGGCGTATCTGTTCACAGGAACAATGATTTGGTCTCTAATTGACATTTATCTGAAAACAGAAAAAAAGGAAGGAAAAAGCAAAGCTGTGAAAAATCTAATATTCAGCTTCGTTGTAGTTATTTTTATTATCCCTGGTATTTTCTATTTGTCCTTGGTTTCTTTCACAAAAGGTGGAGAATATGCATCTGACCACTACTTTAATGAAAAGAATACACAATCGGAAATGACTGAGATTGCCAAACAGTTGGATTCATATTTTTACAGCTTCAAAAAATATCCATCTGACTACGAATCATTTGTTCGAACCAAACCAATTTGGGCTGGCTGGCTCACAGACAGTTGGGAGAATAAATATAATTACTCTCAAACAGATTCTTTAAACTATACTTTAACGTCGGCAGGACAAGACGGTGAGTTTGGAACATCCGATGATATTGTAAAAAGAAATAAATGAAAAGCCAATGCCTAACAAGTTGCAAATTGCATTGCGGGTACAGTGGTATGCGTTGCCTCTGCTCCTTTCTTGACCGTCATGTCCTATTGGACACAGACGCTCTTCGAAGTCCGCACCGACAACATACAATTTACCGTTACCAATAATGTTAAACCAAAAACTTTCTTAAGTTTGAAAAGTGAAAATTTACAAAAGAAAACATGAAATCAACTATTAAATACTTTTCTAGGATATTCTTTGGAGAATCAAATGAAAATAGTTTGGAAAGAAGAATATTTTTAACTGCATCTTTAATTACTTTATTGGGAGCTGCTTTGGGTATAATTTGGGATTTATTTTTAGGTATGCCAAGAATGTTAACCTTAATCGTAGGGATTTTTATTTTGTTATATTTTCTGCTTTATTTCAACGCCCGGTTTAAAAATAAATACAGCCCCTTGGCATATTTTATTATATCCTTACTGTTTTTGAACTTGTTGTATATATTCAACGGTGGTCTAAATGGTTCAATACCTTCGCTCTTTATTGTTTTTATTTTAGTATTCATTACAATCTCCAATAAAAAAAATCAATTATTCATTTTAATTATTACAACAGCAAATCTTTTGGGTTTATTTGTAGTAGAACGCTTCTTTCTTAAAGATTTGATTAGTCCTTACATCAATAATGACACAAGGGAAATGGATTTAGCTTTTGGATACATAGCAGCATTAATTTTATGTTTTATTATTATAAATTATTTTAAAAAATCAATTATTTCTAAAAACATTCAATTACAGAGTCTAAATAAATCTAAGGATTTGTTATTTAACATTATTGCACATGACTTGAGAGCACCATTTAATGGTATTTTAGGATTCGCTGGTCTAATGTCAGATAAATCAGAAAATCTCAGAAAAGACGAACTTCAAGAATATGCTGAGCTTATAAATATACAATCACAGAAAACCTTTGAACTTCTAGAGTCGCTTTTGGAATGGGGAAGAATCCAAACGAACAAAATTAAACTAAATCCTCAATCAATTAATTTATATCAAGTTGTCAATGAAATAATTGATTATTTTAATGAAAATCATACTATAAATGAACATGAAATAAAAGTAGAAGTACCAAGCAACATTTTTGTTATTGCAGATATGGTTATACTAAAAACAATTTTTAGAAATCTTATATCAAATGCTTTAAAATTTACACCTGCCAAAGAAGAAATTAAAATATCTGTAGAAAAATTCAACACAAAGCATATTGCAATTATTATTAAGGATAAGGGTATAGGAATGAATAAAGAAATGATGGAGAATCTGTTTAATTTTGAAATTAATACAAATAGAAATGGTGTAAATGGAGAATCAAGTGTTGGACTTGGATTAGTTATTACAAAAGAACTTATTGAGAAACAGGGTGGTAAGCTAATTATCGAAAGCGAAGAAAATATAGGTAGCACTTTTAAATTTACTGTTCAAAAATCATAATATCGTAAATAACCAAATTGTTATAACATTAAAATTTATAAAACACTATTGGTAACAAAGTACATATTTCAGAGCGGGGTTGGTGCAGTTTTGTAACTGCGGCTCTTTCATCATCGTTCCGTCCTCGCGGACAGGAACGAGCTACAACATACAATTTACCGTTGTAGCCACTTAAAACAAACCATATCGGTTAAATGATAATGTTTGAGACTGAAAGCAATCCAACAATCGGGTTGATCAGGTTTTATTTTATACGGTAAAAGGTTTCGAAGTGCTCAGCCACCGGAAAGTAGTTCGCAGCAACTTTTTTTCTAGATTTTTGATTCCTTTAACTCAATGAAAAAGGAATAGCCCCTCCGGCTTTAGGAGAAGGGAAAAGTATTGGTGTTGCAAGTTCAAATCATGCAACGAAACCAGAACAACCTAACGTAAAGCTCTATTGATAATCAGCCGAATTTTAGAAATAAGAAAGCAAAATAAAAGTGCCAAAGATCCCATTTACATTACATAACTACTGATACCGGCGCTCCAATTTCGCGAAGGATCAGCACCACCACCAGCGGCACGGAATACATATTGATGCCCACTGGTCAGTCCGTCGATTTGTACTTGATGTTTTGTCGAAGTCACCTCTTTCCAACTACTTTCAGCGGTAGCAGGTGCATCGGTATATTCAAATACATAAAACATAGCTCCTGAAATTGCCTTGCAACTCACAATCATACTTCCTGAATTAGGACCCGCTTTCACTTTTAGGTTACTTGCATTCGGAAGTTCTCCGATAGGCTCTTTCTTTGTTCTATTAAGATTGAAACCACTACTTTCTATCATTATTTCATCGCCTTTGGCTACAAATTGAACATAATCGGCCAAATCCGATAATAGCGTGGTTAGTTCAGTACGACACTTATTTCTATTCATCGTGTCGATTTTTAGACCACCATCGGCTTTCTCAATAGCACTATCAAAAGCCGCATCGGCTGTTGCTATCGCTTCAAGCGTTGGTGAAGGACTCGGGAAGTTTACATTCTCGGTCATTGCTTCAATTACCTTTTTTGTAAACTCACTTAATTTCAGATTAGTGTATTTACTACGACTGAAATTTTTACTTACTTTATTCTTACTCATCGTTGTAGAATTTTAAAGTTAAGAGGCTATTCCGGCACTTTTATATTATTATTTGCTCGAATTATAGCTTGTTGGTATTTTGTAAGATGCATATATACAGTGTTTTGCTGATTTTTCGGAGGCACTGGCAAGGCCTCTGTTCAAACAAAAACCAACGCTGTTTAATAGAGTACCGGCCTTGTTCAAACAAAAACAGGCGCTATTCAATAGAAAACCAACGCTGTTCAAACAAAAACAGGAGGAGTTCAACCTATAACTCAAGCTGTTTAATATTGAATAACTCCTTTTCAAGCCTTAAAAAGAGCTTTTTTCAGTTTGTAAACTACCTATATTGTAAGCACCATTTTGCATTGGAATTTAAGGTCCGACGATTTATTTTTCAAACAATCCATACAAGACTCAAAACGTAGGGAATACGACGGTGCCTTGGAGGTCAAACAACGATCGTGCGATGCTTCCCACTAATTGCTAATTCGAGTTGTTTGTCAATGAACGCATCTCTAAATGTACTTAGAGGATGCTAATATAAAACAGCGATTGCATATATTAATTGTCATATGACAAGTGAGGTGTTTTTTTAGTACGATTGTGAAGCTATTTTAGATAAAACGTGCACGTATATGACTCAGCGTACTTGCGGTAATGCCCATATAGGAAGCAATATGCTGTAAGGGAATTAAATTAAAATAGAGCGGATATTCCAATTGCAACCATCGGTAAAGTTCTTCAGCGCTCGATTTTATTTTCTTATTATTAAAGGTTTCAGCCCACTCGTATTTTGCAGCCACAAAACATTCGACCAAAGCATCAAGTTTTGAATCTTTTTGTCGGAGGGCGATCAGTGCGTCCATATTAACCGACCAACATTCTATTTCGGTAATCGATTCGATGCTCATTGAATTGAGTGTACTGCGGATATGGTTAATGTAGTGTCCAACCAACTCCCCTTCGAAATGGAAACAATAAATAAGATTTCGAGTGGGATGATCAATTTGGCAACTCAAAATTCCCTTCCGTATAAGCCATAACTTTGTAATGGTATCGTTGGCACATTGAAGCACGGTTGCCGCAGGATGACATTCAAAACGAAAAAGACCATGCAAGGCTTCCAGCGTAGAAGGATCGAGCTGCTGTAATTGATCGATCACTTCTTTGTAAATCGAAGTCATATAACTCTTTGGTAGCATAGCATTGTGTAAACACTGTTGATAGAAAGTAATCAGATTAAGGGGGCTGTCCTTTTTCATGGTTTTGGGTATTAAATAGTTTTAGCAGCAAAGAAGCACCTGGCGATGTTCATTACTTGAGAGATTTTAGGATCTATAATTTACGAAACATTGTGGGTAAAAAGCAAGTGATCCCTCTAAGTTTTTTCTGAATTGATGAAACAATGGGAATATTCCACGACTAGAAGCTAGGCCTTACCTTTTTTTTATGATTCGATTTGATTAAGGGGGCAGGGGAGCGATTGTGGTATTTAATGCTCGCTTTGCGATTTATTGCGATGCACAGTTGCCCAAGCCCCAAAAGTACTTAAGCAACTACGAGCACTCACACCCTATAATGGTAAATTGTACTCGTTATTAGGTAATTAGATTGGTTTTAAATTACTCCCCAGTTCAATATTTCTCTTCTATATACTTTAAATACCGTATAAATAGTAATAAATTTCAGAGATCTAAACAGTATACCCCTAAACCGAGTGTATAGGTTTGCACTTAATTGCATGGTATTAGAGAAGTATTGTTTGGTATGTGTATATATACAATCGTTAGGTGCAAACTAACAACCTGCACCAAAATTCATAAATGATTAAATAAAGACTAACATTTAAAACTTGAAAAAAAATGAAAACAATAATTATCAAAATGACTCTTATTATAGTTTTAATTAACTTAATGAGCTGTACTCAACAAACAAAAAATGGAAATTCGACAAGAGTAGTTGAGCAGAATACTGCGACTGAGATTACTTATCAAACAATTTCGACTGAACTAAAAAACCAGCAGGCAATTGTGATTAAACACGAAAACACATATAATGAAACTGTTAACAATTCAACAGGAAGCATTATGGATAAACGTGACAGTCAGGATGCTGCTAACGAGATTGTTACGGGATCCAAAAAGCTATTGGATTTGGCTAATTCAGCTCTAAAAAATGAGAAGGTAATTACAAGTGTTTCTGGAGGTAAAGATCAGATATTAGGCTATAAAAAATTTGCTGAAGATAAAATCAAAAAATATGAATAAAATATTTTCTTTTCTAACACTAGTATTTCTTAGCTGTCAATTATTTTCGCAAATAAATTCACTTTCAGATTTATCTAGATGTCTAATAAAAATACAGGTAAATAATACAGGCGAATTTACAATTGACTCTACAGGAATAATAGAAGAAGACTATTCTCTTGGCACAGGCTTTTATATCTCAGGAGATGGTCTTTTTCTAACAGCAGCACATGTAATAAAAGATAGAAAAAAGGAAAAATCTGGAAGTATATCATGTTACGAAATTGCTCCTAATAGCAATTTTGTGCCAATAGTTATATTTGAAGATATAGAAACAGATATTGCACTTTTACAAAACATTGATTACACTCGTTATGGAAAAAGCAATCAATATTTCATAAATATTGATGATATTAATAAAGAGTTAAACAAAACAAATCTTGGGGTTTATTCATTTGGATTCCCAAATGGGCTTCAGGCATATAATAGAATAGCTTCCTTTTCTATTGGAAAGGTATTGTCGACCAATAAAAACCTACAAGGATATAAGAAACTGCTTGATAGGAGAAATGTGTCACTTGCCAATACGACTGTTCTATCAGGTTGTAGTGGAGGAATTATTACTGATACTTTGTTCAATCCAATTGGTCTAATTTTAGGTTCAATTCTCGAGAATAATACAAGAACAACTTATTATAAATCAATGTATGATGTCAAAAAGATTCTGGAAAAATATGAAATCTATTAAAGTATTTTTTTTTATATTATTAGTTTTTTTATTGTTAGGTTCTTGTGCAACAAGACGCAAAGTATCTACAACGCATAAAATTGCTCCCCCAAAAGACAATAGCCAGCCTGTAATAAAATCCCCACAAAAAATTCAAATTGAGGCATTGTCATATTGGAATTCAGGCCTCGTACATCAAAAACAATATTTTAATACAAAAAATAAAGATTATGCAAGGATTGCAATCGAAAAATATGATAAATATTATTCATTACAACCAGAGGGAACTCATGCAGGTTCTTCATTAATTAGAATGGCAGAGTTAGCATATTATATAGGTGATAAAAAACGTGCGACTCACGAACTTGATAGGATCAAAAAAAGGTATGATTTAAAAAACAAATATATTAAAGAGATTCAATTACTTGAAGAACTAATAAACCAATGAAACTATATTTTTTTATAATATTTACTTTTGGTAGTGTAATTATTTCCGCTCAGAACACTTGGAATAAAGCATATTCAAATCTACTTGAGATCGATACAGTAAATAATGAAATAAAATTTTTACATTTTAAAATTAAAACACAACCAGAATACTACTATTATTCAAGGCCATATTTAACAGATGTTTATTACTCTGTAGAATATAAGGAATTTGGCACACCGGAGACATTTGAATGCGTTGAATTATACGATGGACACCTCATAAACGATATTGAGAAAAAATATTCAAAACAATGGCAAGGTCCGTTTATTGGTAATCGAGATATTTCGTATAAGTTCTTATTTGAACTAGAATCGAAAAATCAAAATATACTAAGCTTAACAATCTTTTCAACTAATCCAGAAATGGATTTAAGATATTGTAATGTAGACCCAAATTTTCCCTTTCAAGTAAATGCAGTATACCGCGCAGATAATCTTATTAAAGCCATAGATATATACTCAAATGTTTCTACAATTAATGCGATATATTCGATTGCACGTTCTACTAATATTGCTTTGACGATTGGAACTGCAGTGCTTGAAGACATAATTGTTTACGCCATACAGTCTAAACTATCTAATCTCCCAATTTACCTTACAATAAAATGTAATGTTTGTGGACATTCAGAAACAATAATAATTAATAGCTTAAACTATAGTGAGATTTATACTTGTAAAACAAATGGTTGCCACAATTCAGCAAAGATATTCATGACAGATTAAAATAAAGTCTGCGCCTAACACCTTGTATATTTCATAGGGGTTTCATCGGTTTTCGAGCATCGCAGCTTTTTTCAAATTATGGAGTAACGGTCGACAGTGATGCTCTCTAAAATCCCCTCCGTAACAAACAATTTTCCGTTAAAAATAACCACCCCAAAGCTATCTTTACAAACAAAGTGCGATTGTTAATGTACCCATGCCTAGGCAATTAGACCGATTTTAAATTACTGCCTAGTTCAATATTTTTCTTCTCTATACTTTAAATACCGTATAAATAGTAATAAATTTCAGAGATCTAAATAATATACCCCTAAACCCGCGCGTAAGGTTCGCACTTAACAGCATGGTATTAGAGAAGTATTGTTTGGTAAGTGTATATATACAATAGTTAGTCATTATTGAACTTTTGCTTTGAACAAAATCTGAGAAACAAACCTTTAAGCTACCAATATTTATGAACACAAGAACGTTTTTAACTACTCTAATGATATTTAATTTATCTGCATCCTTCGGACAAAATTCTGATTTAAAACTAGACAGTATAATTTGGAGTGAACCTGGAGAAAGCATTGATGAATGGGTTAAAGCAATAAAAATTCAATATAGCTATGATACCAACGGTGATAAAATTAATAGAATCAATTACCTCTGGGATCAAACACTGAATAATTGGATTCGTACATCCCGAAACAATTATGATTTTGATGATTATGGAAATCAAACGCTTGAATCTTCATATACTTGGGATTCATCAACAAAACAATGGATTGGTGTGAGATATAAATACGAATATGAATTTGATTCAAAAGGTAATAAAACCAGCACACTAGAATATGAATGGGAAAATGTAAATAACGATTGGAAAATTATTGCAAAAGATAAGACCGATTATGAATATGACAATCACGAAAACACAATTAGTATAATTGAATACAAGTGGAGTAAGACAACGGATCAATACATTGCCGATGAAAAAGAAGTGTATATATATAACGACGCAAATAAAATATTACTTGAGATTAAATATAACTGGGATCAGTCAACAAACCAATGGATAAGTTCAGGAAAAACCGAATATAAATACGATGATAATCAAAACAAAATACTCGATACTCAATATTCATGGAACATATCTTCTGAAGAATGGAAAGCTTATACGAAATATGAATATACCTATTTCAATAATAAATATTTATCTCTCGAAATTAATTCTGATTGGGATGATAAAACCAACCAATGGATTCCAGATTATCAATATGAATACGGTTATGATAATAATGAGTATCAGATACAATATGTTATCTCTTTATGGAACGCTTTGGATGAACAATTTGATGGGAAAAAGAGATATGAATATACATACGACTTAAATGGAAATAGGAATGGACAAACCTTTTACAGAAAGCATACTGGACAGAATTGGGCTGCTGTGGATAAGTACATATATGAATTTGATGGAGATAATCATCTGATTTTAAATAGTTACTACTATTGGGATTCAGATATTAGTCAATGGACAGCATTTAAAAAATACGCTTCTGAATATAATAATGGAAATCAAACATTGGAGTGCTATAGTGTATGGGATCAAACAACTGCCAGTTGGATAAATGATTACAAATATCAATACATGTATGATAGTTACGGCAATATGATTCTTTATTCAAAATTTGATTGGGATAACAATAATACCGATTGGATACATTTTTCGGAAGGTAATTATTACTATTCTTCAAAAACGGGCAAAAATCAACTTGTAAAAAACGCCATTGACTTTTACGTTTTCCCCAATCCTGTATCAAACAATTTGAATGTTTATGTTAATTACACAAGCGAACCAATTATTTTTGAGTTGTTTAATTTCAATGGTTGTAAAGTAAAGGCAACAAGAATTAACAAGAATGACAATATCGATTTAACTGGACTTAAACGAGGGATTTATATTTATAACATCTCCATTAACGGAATAAAAAAAAGTGGACAATTAATAAAAAACTAAACAACAATGCCTAACATTTTATAAATTGCAGTGCGGGTTCAGCAAAACTAGTTGGCTCAGCTCCTTTCTTGAGCGTCTTCGTCCTCGCGGACGGACAATCACCCACAATCCGCAACGACAACTTACAATTTACCGTTATGGTGCATAAACGACACACTTGTCGCAAACATGTCACATTATAGACGCAACAAGTTTTTAGGTTCAAGTATACATTTGCATTGAACCAAATAAATAAAAAATGAAAAGTATTAGTTTATCAGAAAGAGTTAAGGAAATTAGAATTAAGAACGGATTGTCTCAAGAATTACTTGCAGATGAGACAGGATTAAGTTTAAGAACAATTCAAAGAATTGAAAACGGACAAACAGAACCGAGAGGAGACACTTTAAAAAAGATTGCTAATACATTAAAAGTTACTCCAGATGAAATAATAGATTGGGAGCAACAAAAAGATAAAAGCTTTCTGTCAGCCTTAAACACGTCTTCACTTAGTTTTATTCTTTTTCCATTATTAGGAATTTTAATTCCTTTAATAATGTGGATTTTCAAAAAAGATAATATCGTAGGTTTAAGAAACTTAATTAGAGAAATAATTAACTTCCAGATTTCATGGACTATTTTAGTTCTATTGACTTACATAACATTTGTTGGGATTACTAACTATCGAATTATGGCGGCTGGAGACATTTATCCCTCAATAATGATAAATCCAACAATTAAATATTTAGCATTTGGATTTCTATATTTTTACAATTTTATCTTGATAATTATAAATTCAATTAGAATCAAAGAAGAAAAAGATGCAAAATACTATCCCAAAATTAGATTTATAAAATAAATTACGCACCATAACAATAAATATACGTAATGCGGGGCGATTTGGTAAATTTGAACATTAGAGCATTTGATAAACAACATAGTGGTTTGGATAGTGAAGTGTCTTGAAATCCCGCACTACGCATATTCGAGCCGTTATGGAACAATAGTGTTGGCTCGTTCCTCACTCTCTATTTTTGTCTTCATTTAATTTTTGTATAATCCATAGACTAAAGAATAAGCTCGCAATGAATATGAGAACAGATGTTATTAATCCATGTGTTACCATAAGATTCAATTGCTAAATTAAAGCCTACAATGCTTATTGCAAGCAACTATGCAATTCTTAAATAAATTTCTATTTTCATAGTCGTAATTTTTAAATTCTCGTCAAAACTATTGTTCCATAACGTTTCGACCTTTCTCAGATGTAGGATCGTGGCTGAGCGAACGCTACATTTCATAACAATCTTTATAACCAATAAAGGTATTTCCTCTTGTTCGTACCTCGCACGCATTCCTTTAAGGTCATACCGGTCGAACGTTAGCAGCAGTCATCAGCTCCAATTACAACTCACTGCATGAATTGAAAATAAATAGACAGAAATGCCAATACTCATGCATCACCTCAAAATGCAACATTAAAAATCTTTCTAAATATAAAATAGTAAGTTTCGTGAGATAATTTTAAAAAAAGCAGATTTTCATTTATAAGCAACTACCTTTAGAAAAAACAAATCAAAACGATGCAAGTTGTTGTAAATAGAAAAAATACAAAGTTTCTTCCAGATTCTTCCAGAGTTATCGCACGTTTTTTATTTACAACCGATGCTAGAGCTATCGATACCATAAAATTGGTATTGGATATGACAGAGATTGAGGCGCGTTTAAGCTTAAGCTCGGTATTAAGAGATTATTCTCTGCGACATCGGAATATCAGTACAATCTTTGAACGACATTTTAACAAAATCGCTCATTTGCTTGTCCAAATAAACTTAAATGCTGATTCGCTCGATTATAACCGGAGGATGTTAATAGGGGCTTATTTTACCATGGAGTATTCGGTTGACTCTGCAGCCCTTTTCAATCCGTCCATTGTTGAACATCCTTATCAATCTGAGCTCGGTCCTGGTGAAAAAAGGGTCATAATAAGTTTAAGAGCTACCGGTGAAGGACACATTTCGTCTATTGTTTTTAGAACTGGAATTCTGAACAAAAATGGTAATTTCACCTTAGAGCCAGTGGGGGATATGTTGGAGGAAGCTCAACATATAAAACGGTATATCTACGATAAACAATCATTTATCAAGAAGCTGCAAGAAATGGATTTCCATTCCATTGTGCCTCCCGAATTGATACTTGATAAACTCGGTGATACATTTACTTATGGAGAGCTCAATAAAAGTGTTGAAGAAATCAGAGGTAGTCTGGATCTGACTGCCGAGAAAAAGTCATTGATTAGTCAGATAGTATGGCTGGCATCTTCACATTATGAACTGCAATTTTCACTAGATACCAATATTTCTGAAAGAGTTATTTTCCCGGTTTCAATTAATGAAAAGAATGGTATCGAAGATGCCCGCTTCGTCAAATTCACAGATGATAATGGTGAAGTAATGTATTATGCAACTTACACAGCATATAATGGCAATACTATTTTACCTAAATTACTTTACACCAAAGATTTTTATCATTTTAATAGTTTGCCGGTTCATGGGGAAATTGCTCAAAATAAGGGAATGGCATTGTTTCCCAGAAAAATAAATGGAAAATATGCGATGCTTTGCCGTTTGGATGGATTTAATAATTACATCGCCTTTTCAGATACAATAAACATCTGGCGAGAAGCTAAATTAATACAGAAGCCTAAGTTTCCATGGGAAATAATTCAGATTGGGAATTGCGGTTCTCCTATAGAAACCGACAGAGGTTGGCTACTGTTAACACACGGTGTTGGCCCTATGCGCGAATATGCTATAGGGGCATCGTTGTTCGATCTTGATAATCCTGAAATTGAAATTGGCAGATTGAAGAGCCCCCTCTTAACTCCCAATGAAAAAGAAAGAGAAGGCTATGTTCCCAATGTTGTATATTCTTGTGGTTCAATGATTCATAATGAAAATCTTATTTTACCGTATGCTATGTCAGATTATGCATCAACCTATGCCACCATTAACTTAAATGAACTCTTGGATGAATTACAAAAGTCTAAGACTTAGTCAACTTTGTTATATTCTTCATACGCCTGTAAAACCGTTAAATATGATATCATATAAGCCAATGTACTTTCTGCTCCTTGGTTTTGGTTAACACCATTTTTATCAAAACCATCATTACAACCATGAGTTTCAAAATCGTATAAGTTTAATTGCAAATCATTCTCGCCAATAAACCACAAGAAACAGGTGTAAATCTTGCTTATGTATTCTTTGTCCTTTGTAAGGTGAAAAGCTTGATGAAACATTAGAACCATTGCCATAGCATCGACAGGTTGTTGCGAATATATTGAGCGAATATCTCCTTTTTTATACCAATTTTCATTTCCTATAACAGATAAGCAATTATCTTTTAAGGTTATCGAGGACAGAAAATTCATCGATTCGAATGCTGCATTACTCACTTTATCGTCCTTCAGTATTTCTGAGGCATGTAAAAGAGCCAATGGCAAAAGACCATTATCGTACGCAATTATTTGTTCAAACCATTGCCAATTGGGCGTGTTATTTTCATCATAATGCTTGATTAGTGTGTTTACAAGTAACTTCAACTTATCAATCATGTTCTCATCAGAAGGCGCACTTTTAAGATAATAACTTATACCAATTATCGTATTAGCTATACTTCTTATTGATTGTAGTTTTTCAAAATTGGGTGTTGCATTAAAAAATATTTGTTTTGCAGATTGGTAAAAGTTATCATTGGGGGAATTGCCCAATAAAAAACCAAGCGCCCAAATCGTACGACCAAACGAATCTTCGGAGCCTAGTTCATCAAGAAATCTTCTATTAAAACTCAGGAAATTTCTAAACGTTCCATCGGGATTTTGCATGTAATGAATGTAACTCAAATAAATAGTAGACAATTCGAGTGAACGCGGGTCTTTCAATTGTCTGTAATTCATCGTTGCCATAAGTAAGGCTCTGGCATTATCATCCATACAATACCCTTCTTTTAGATTAGGAATTCCAAATTTTGCATGTTGAATTATACCTGTATCATCAGTCATTCTATTGATATGCTTGAGCGAGAAGGAAGGCAAAACTAAAAGATCCATTTCTTTATGAACTGCTTCTGTCTCTTTGGCTGCAACTTTCACAATTTCTTGTGCCACTTTGCAGTATTTATCTCCTGTTTTGGGCCAGGTAATACCTAATCCATAATTATACGCTCTCTGCTTTATTGCCTGCAACTTTTCTGGATGATCGAAAAGATCTAATAATGTAGATGAAAGATCAGAAGGATCGTTGAAATTAAATAATTTTCCTCGTCCATCGGCTAATAATTCCTCTGCGTGCCAATATGGTGTTGAAACAACTCCGGCACCTATGCCTACTGCATACGAAAGAGTTCCACTGGTTATTTGTGCTTCGTGCGGGTAGGGGGTTATATATACATCACAGGCATACAGATATTTAAACAATTCTTGCTCATCAAGAAATTTGTTGAGAAACACCACATTCTTTTCTACATTGAGGCTTTTGGCCATACGCATTAGAGAAATACGGTATTCCTCACCGGATTCACGCAATACATTAGGATGAGTTTTGCCCAATACAATATAAAGTAGATTAGGATGTTTTTCAACAATTCTAGGCAATGCTTTAATAACTGTTTCAACGCCCTTGTTTCGTCCTAAAAAGCCAAAAGTGAATAGCACCTTCTTTTTCATGAGGTTAAATTCCTTTCGGCAATGCTCAGGATTAAAATGAATGTCGGGAACACCATGTTCAATCAATGCAATTTTTTCTTGTGGTACATGGTATACATCTACTAAAAACTCTATTGCCTTGTGGCTCATGACCACGACTTTGTCTGCTATTTGGCAGATTTTAGACAGTGTCGCTTTTTGGCTATACGATGGCGTTTTAAGTATGGTGTGCAATGTGACGATAAGAGGTATTTGTAATTTGTGCAATAACGGAAGTATGTAATCGCCATCTCGTCCGCCAAAAATACCAAACTCATGTTCCAGGATGCAAATATCAGAACCACTCAAGTTTATATATTCTACCGCCTCTAAATAATCTATTTGATGATCTTGCCGAATAACTAATTTTACTTCTTCAGGGTATTTATATAAAACATCATGGTCACTTAGAGCCACAATGACTCCCTCATTCTCTTTAGGATTACTATTCAGAATTGATTTGAATAAATTGTTGGTAAAGATACCAATACCGCACTCTCTGGGCGGGTAAGAAGCAATTAAAGTATATTTCATAGTTGAGGATTAGTCTTAAAATGGATGATGAAAAAAATGTCCGTGATATTGCTTGTTTTTAATTATCAATATCACGGACATTTACAATATTAACACATCGTTGTTATTCCGATTTCTTTTCTTTGCGTTTTGCAATTTTGACAGCTCTTTTTTCTTTTAGCGTTTTTTCAGGTACTTTTTTGTCGCTTTTTACTTTTGCATCTTTTCCTTTTGACATAGCTTTATATTTTTTTGAAGGTACGACTATATTTCCATCTTTCTGTCTTATTATAGTTATTTGTGTATTGGAATATTTAAACCTTTCGTCTCTAAGCTGCTATTCATATTTGCCGGTTTCTACAAAAGTATCGATTCGCCAATCTTACCATTGACATGGTCGTTCTCAAGATGAAATGTTTTATTAATTTTGTTGATAGTCGACTGAAAAACAGAATAGCCAGTTGCTAACAATTTGTATAAATCATTGGGCGGATAGTTCTAATTTCAAGGGTGTTACATGTTGATAAACATTGTAGCGACTTGACAGGAAAGTGCTTCGAAATGCCAAACATTTCATATACGTAGCCGTTACAAGGCATTTAAACTAAAATTTCCAAATAACAAACAAAATATAAATGAAACAAAAGATTGTCATCTTTGGAGGTAGTTCAGGAATTGGATTTCAACTCGCAAAATATCTACTAGAAAAAGGTAATGAAGTTGTAATTGTATCAAGAAATCAAGAAAAATTAGAAATTGCCAAAAATAAATTGGGAAACAACGTGATTTTCTATAAAGCAGATGCTAATAATGAATCAGAAATTATTGAATTCGCAAATAGCATAAGTCAGATAGACCATTTAATAGTAACAATTCGAGGCTCCAACATATCAGATTTGTTTGCAGAAAGTAAAACTAAAGAAGTGAAAAAAGCATTTGATGAAAAATTTTGGACGCAATACAAAATAGTTCGACATTGTTTAAATAAGATAAAACAAACAGGCTCGATAATTATGACTTCAGGAATTGCGTCGCAACGTAGTTATCAGGGGTTTTATTGGCAGGCTTGTGCTAATGGAGCCGTTGAAACATTAGCAAAGTCTTTATGTACTGAAATATTACCTGTAAGAATAAATGTTGTAAGCCCTGGATTTGTTGAAAATAAGACAAATGACAACGAACACTTTGAAAATGTAAAAAAGATTGAACCTAAAATACCGATGAATCGATTGGCTTCAAAAAATGAGATTATTGAAGGATATTTGTATTTAATGAATAATAGCTATGCAACAGGAACAACATTAGTAATTGACGGAGGAATTTTGAATGCATAAAAACCGCCCTGTAACACTTTATAAATTGCAGTGTGGCATCAGCTTTCCTAGTTGTCTCTGTTCCTTTCTAGATCGTCATGTCCTGTCTCGGACATTAACACTCTGCGAAATCCACACCGACAACATGTACTAACCGTTGGTGGTAATGTGCCTTAACGAACATGCAAAAAAGCTAAGTGCAAAATAACAAAAGAAGTTCTTGACGATAGTCAAGAATATGTAGAGATTAGACTATTATTTTTGTAAAAAAAGCACTAGTCGTATGAAAAAATTTAAATTAATATGGTCATATTATAGAATAATATCTGCTTTGGCAATATTAACAACACAAATAATTCTGTGGGGCGATTCTTGGTCGGTAAGTTCTTTTGAACCAATTAATTTCTTTGGTTATTGGACGAATCAAGGCAATATTTTAGGAGCTATTGCTCTTCTCATAGCTTCAAAATATACAGGAAAAAACCGGAATATATGGATTGAAATTGTTCGCTTTGTTGCTACAGTAGATTTGATTATGGTCACCGTACTTTATTGGTGTTTTGTGCAAGGCGATGATGTGGGGGGACGATTTGTTTGGGCAAACTACATGGTTCATTTGGTTACGGGAGTATTAGTAATAATTGACTGGATTATAGAAGGACCGAAAAAAACAATATCCTTCTCGCATATTTGGATCGCTATTATTTATCCTGTTATATGGCTCATAATAACAGGAGTGAGATTCACAATCGATAGTTGGGTTCCATATTCTGTACTTGAACCAAGTAATGGTGTTGCCCAAATTTCTTCTATTGTTATCACGTTCTTACTTTCATCAATATTCTTCGGTTTAATTGTTCTATTGTTGGCTCGATTACGAAGGTTGACTCCGTCTTCCTTGTTTGAGACTTGAAACTAAATTTTTTTAATACCTGTAAATATTGAGATGAGCCAGAAAATTTCCGCTAACGCCCATTTGCAAACAATCACTCTTTAACCCCAACTTCCGGTAGAGCGAAGCAAATTAAAACTCCAGCCAGAGGTTTCGCTCTTTTCCAAAAAGAGGAAACTTACCTCAATGCAGCTATCCGAAAAGTAAACAAAGCAGTTGTTTGAAACGCCGGCTAATCGTCTCTCCATTCCCGAAGGGAGAGACAGGAGAGAGGGTAAACCACAAATTTCTATTATAAAATAATTATAGTTAATTTCAATGCCCAAAATCCGGTGACACTCAGAACGATTAGCAGCGAGAGATTTTTGCCACCTCAGGGATTGAACGATAAGCGTATTATCTGTTTGAAAAACGACTACAAACGCTTGCAACCGAATGGGGATCTATGAATAAAAACCTTATAGCGATATTAAGTTGTAATGCTAGTCGCGATATAACAACAATGATAATACACAGTAGTTAGCGGCAAGCAAAATGAGCTACATGAAATGAACGATTTTACTATTAAAAGAGGAAATATAGACGATTTAGATTTGATAAAACCATTATGGGAAAAATTGAATCAATTACACCTTGACTTATCCCAAAATTTCAAATCACGATTTCAAAACAAAACATGGGAATCAAGAAAATCTTATTTAATAAAAAAATCAAAAGAAATAATAATTGATTATGTGACAGATGATAAAAATTACATAATTGGATATTGTATCAGTACAATTGACAGAGAAAATGAAAAAATAGGAGAAATTGATTCAATATATATTGACAAGATTTATCGAAAAACAGGAATCGGAGAACAATTAATGAATAGAGCAATTGACTGGTTAATTTTAAAAGAAACAAAAACACAAAAATTGGATGTTGGCGCAGGGAATGAACAAGTTATTGAATTTTATAAACACTTTGATTTTTACCCAGTAAACATTGTATTACAAAGAATTGAATCGAAAAAATAAAAACACAACTAATAGATAAAGTAAGTTGAGTAAAATGAAAAATATAAAATCAATACGTCAAGATTTTGAATTACCTCTTTGTGTCGAAAAGTGGGGGTGGAAATTCCATCATTTAGGAATCCCAACAAATAATATGATGCCAAATGAAAAATATTTACCACAATTTAAATTTTATGTTTCAGGCTTTAGCACCAGCCCTTTCGGAATTGAGTGGATGAGATTTGAACAAGATAGTCCGATTGATAATTTAATACAGACAATTCCTCATATCGCATTTGAAGTTGAAAACTTGAATTTTGAATTAAAAAATCGTGATTTTAAAATAATAACAGAACCAAATCCTCCATCAGACGGAGTTCGAGTTGCAATGATTGAACATAATGGAGCACCAATTGAATTGATTGAATTTGAAAACCAAACTATATGAGTAAAAAAATAGGTTTAAAAGAAGCTATTTCTATCGGAATTGGTGGAATGGTTGGTGGTGGAATATTTGCAGTCCTAGGACTTGCGGTATCTCTCGCAAAAGGCGGAACACCAATTGCCTTTTTATTCGCCGGTATTTTAGCATTAATCACTTCGTACAGTTACGTTAAATTATCACAAAAATATCCTGACAGAGGTGGAACAGTTAAATTTATTAACCAAGGCTTCGGAAGAACAATCTTTAGTGGCGGAATTAATAATCTGTTATGGATAAGCTATATAATTATGCTTTCACTTTATGCTTCAGCATTTGGGTCATACGCACCAAACCTTTTAGAATTAACTCATAACAAAACGATTGATTTCCACATTTATGCAAGTGCAATTATTATTTTAGCTTCTGCTATTAACTATTATAGCATTGCTGTAGTTGGTAAAATAGAATCTTACGCAGTAATTATCAAATTGGTAATTCTGATTTCCTTTATTTTTATAGGTGCATATGGCTTGATTGGCAATCCAAATGTAGCGCAATTAGCAGTTTCACAATGGGAAGCACCTATTAAATTATTTGCTGGCGGAATGGTTATTTTTGTTGCTTATGAAGGGTTTGAACTTATTGCAAACGCTGCACCTGATATAATAAATCCTGAAAAAAATATACCAAGGGCCTATTACTATTCTGTGGTTTTCGTGATTGTGCTTTATATAATTATTGCTTTAGTCACTGTAGGCTCGCTTCCATTCGCGAAAATTGCAACAGCACAAGATTATGTTTTAGCAGAAGCGGCTAAACCGATGTTAGGAAAAATTGGTTTTTCTATTATTACAGTTGCTGCGTTAATTTCAACGTTTTCTGCAATTAACGCATCTCTTTATGGAGGAAGTAAAGTCAATTACGAAATCGCTGAGGACGATGAACTACCGCATCACTTTTTAGCAAAACTTTGGAATCAACCAATTGGTTTATTAATTACTGCTGTTGCTACATTAATTTTAGTGAACGTACTAAAACTAGAAAGTATATCAACAGCAGGTAGTGTTGGCTTTTTACTAATTTTCGGCATTGTTAATCTTGTTGGATATCGATTATCTAAAGAAACAGGTAGTAGTAAAATAATCCCGTTGATAGGTTTTGTTTTATGTATTATTGCTACAATCATTTTAATTAATCAACAATACGCTTCAAACACTATTGGTGTCATAATTTCAATAGCAATTATTGGATTTTGTTTTTTAATGGAGTGGATTTATAAAAAGACGGAAAAAAAGAAAACTGTACCCAACAATGTATAAAAATAATAGCGGTTTAATCGCTAAAATCAAAGAAAGTAAATATAAGAAAGGTCTGTGTTTAATCGAAAAGTAAGCGTTTCAAAATTTGCTACTATTCTTATATGAGACCGTTATAAGTCATTCAACACAGCACGATTTGAAACTATACATACACAATAAAACAAAATACTTATGAGAAATCTATCATTTATATTGACAATCTGGTTCTCTATCTTGTTTACTTACTCATACAGTCAAGATGAACTTTCTTCTTCCCTAATTGAAAAATCTAAACAAGAATCATTATTTCATAATGGAGAACAAGCTCCAATATTCACACTTAAAGACACATCCAATCAAATTGTCAGACTGAGTGACTTCAGAAACAATGTTGTACTTCTTAATTTTTGGGGAACATATTGTATCCCGTGCATAGCAGATATTCCGAAGTATAATAAAGTACAATCTTTTTTTAATGATACATCAAATGTGGTTTTTATTAGTATTTGCGTTGACAACCTTGGGAAGATGAAGTTATGGAAAGAACTTATAGATAAACACAAACCACAAGGAATTCAATTATTTCTTCCAAGAAATATGCAACAAAACGAAGAAAATAGCTTCTACATTGATTGTGTCAATAATCTGGGGACACCATCACATTTATTGATTTCCCCCAATGGTTTGTTTCTCGGAAAAATTCCAAATATCGAAATTATGCCATATCCAGTTTATAGAGGAATTAAAAATAACTCAACAGGTGAATCTCTTATTGAGATGATGAAAAACATTGACACATACAATAACTGGCTTATGTTAGATAACAATTTAAGTAAGTTTATGGAATTAAATGATATTGAAATGTAACGAAACAGCTTATAGCAATTTGCATGTCGCACTGAGGGTTCAGCAATACTTGTTGCCTTTGCTACTTTCTTGAGCGTCTGTCCTACCGGACAGGAACGCTCTTCGAAATCGGCACCGACAACATGTACCAACCGTTAGCGGTTATGCCAAAACAACGACAAATTAGCTAATCATTATATAAACACATTCTTCAATTATCAGGATGAAAAAAAATATTACTCTCTTATTTTTAATGTCAATATATATTTTGACTTCAGCTCAATCTAATAATTACAATCAAGAGTTACTTGATCTAATCTCAACAAAGAGATGGTTTGAGATTGACCGTTATTACAATGAACATAAAGACAGTATTGATGATGAATTTGTTAAACTATTATACATTGCGGAAACGGGCATAGCGTTCAATCATCCAGCCCAAAGTATTGATGCCTACGAGCAACTGTTGGATAAAAATTTATCGAATATGAATTCCCCTGCCTTGATTGGTAGGTTTGGACAGGCGTTGGTTGACATTTGCATAAATGAACAAGAATTTGCAAGAGGAGAGGTGCTATGCAAAAAAATGATAACCATTTTACAAAACGATACGACAAATGAGGTTACTTCTCTAGTACAAGACTTAGGAACACTTGTTGAACAATTCAAAGGTTGGGAGAATGAAACTACAACTTTGGAAATCATTGATCACAATCCACGTTGCACGGGAGAAGTGCAATTAATACCTAACAAACCCGACAACGGAATTTATTTTAATACCAAGTGGAATAGTGTTAATTTACGTACTCATTTTGATACAGGTGCTAATGTTAACTATATTTCAAAAAAAGCTATAGCAGAAAAAATAGGTGTAAAACTTAACATTGCCGATACTATCTTATTAAACAACGGAAGCATTAAAGTGCTAAAAGGAATAGTAGATAGTTTAACTTTTGGGAAATTTTGTATAAAAAATGTACCCGTTTTCGTTAATATCAAAGATATTGACCCTAATGATCATCATCAGGTAATGTACGATTCAATTTTAACTTCGAATTTTGACATTGTACTCGGAATGCCCGTTATTAAAAAGTTAGGTGTTATTGAGTTTAATTTTGAGAAGAATACAATGTCATTTCCCAAAAGTAACTTAAGTTTTAATAAACGAAATCTCTATCTAAGTGGCAGCTCGCCAATAAGTGGTGGCAATCTTTATATGAATATAAAAATTGATAATGGCGATTTTTTAACCTTTTTCGACACAGGAGGAAAAGCTGGATTATTCATAAATACGGATTTTTATGAAAAACATAAACAGTATATTTGGCGAGAACCACAAGCTACGTTACACGAAGGTGCTGTGGGTGGAGCAAATGAAGAATGCCATTACAGTCGTTACGAATATAAATGCCCCAAAATTGAGATTCAAGTACAGGACAAGAAAGTTATGATGATAAACGACTGTGCTGTCGCTATAGACAAGGAAAACGATGATAAATTAGGTACTGCTGAAGGTGGCAACTTAGGTAATGAGATCTTTAAATATTGTAAGAAAGCTGTTTTTGATTTTAATAATATGGAATTTAGTATAGAATAAAAAGCACAAACCGCTAACACGCGGTATAGTTAATAAGAGGGTCAGTATTTTAGGGTATAAAACACCAAACTCGGTGTCTCAAATTGTAACTTAACACAATGTTTAACCTGTAGCCGTATTCTAGGACTAGACATTTCTCGAGCGAACGTGGAAAAACTAGAAACTAAGCAAATTTCAACAATAATTAAACAACGAAAATGACAAGAAAAATTTTGACAATTGCAATCCTGACAGTATTATTTATAAATGCTTGTAAGAAAACTCAAAAACAAGAAACAGCAGAAACGACTTTAATAGAATCAGTTAAAGAAGTTGATGACGACATTGTAAAAAGTTCGTCAACCGACAAAGATGGAAAAAAATTGGAGATGACATTCAATAATACAAAAGGAACGGCAACCATAAATTTTAACGGAGAAACCATTAAATTGGTTGCACAAAAGGCTGCATCGGGTATTTGGTACAAAAATGCGAATTACGAATTGAGGGGAAAGGGAAACGATGTTGAATTAACCAAAGACGGAAAAACAGTATTTAAAAAATAAAACTGCCACTAACATGGGCTCATAAAGCATTGCGAGTGAGGTGCATATTTGAAAGTATCTGCCTCACTTCAACTTTTCTTTGGATTGATAGATAATATCCCGAAAATCGCAATGCTCCATAGCTCTATCCGTTGTGCTTCATTTGTGGAATTCCAAAGACCGTACAATTTTAACTAAATTAGAAACAGATTATTATAAAATAACCAATATGGAAAACTTATTTACCTATGCTCTGACAGTATTTATGAGTTTCTTTGCTATTATGAATCCAATTGCAAACACTCCAATTTTTTTGGGACTTGTAGAAGGCGAAACAGAAGAAAATAAAAAGAAAATTGCCCGAACAGGAACAATTACAGCTTTTATTATTGTTGTCTCTTTTGTTGTTGCGGGAAAATATATTTTTGAAATGTTTGGAATTACGATTCCTGCATTCAAAATAACAGGTGGCATTCTGATATTTTTTGTGGGTTTTGAAATGCTTATGTCTCAAAAGCCCAAAATGCACCAGAATAATGCAGAAAGTAATAATAATCTTGCGATTTCACCATTAGCAATTCCCATATTGGCAGGACCTGGAACTATAGTTGCTGCTATGAATAGTGTTACTAATGCAGATTTTTTACACATTGGAGTTGTCATCACAATCTTCGCGATACTTATTTTTCTAACTTATGTAGCCTTTATTTTCAGTGAAAAAATAGTAGAAAAAGTTGGGCAAAACTTGATTTCAGTAGTAGGAAAATTAATGGGGCTAATCCTTGCTATACTTGGAACAGGAATGATTACAGAAGGAATTAAATTATCATTCAATCTATAAAAAACGAAAGCACAACAATGTATAAAAATATTAGCCGAATTAGTTGTGAATTCAAGGGTTTGTAGCCCGCTTAAACTTAATCTCGGTTTGATAGGTTTGAAGCCCGCAATCCCTTACGAAATAATACACTCAACGTTGTACGCAAGCCAAAAAAACGACTCAACTCACAATTAACAACTGATTAAAAAAGAATATGCCTACGCACAAAAACAAGAGTGTTCCAGCCCGTCCTACGCCCGTTCCTTCGCTTCCATACACTTGTTTTTATTGCCTACACACACACATTTCGAGATAGATGATGATTTATAGCAATTTAAATCAAATATCATATTCAGATTCGCAATATCAGTCAAGATTGATTCTTACATGGTTTCTATTTTTGCTCATATTACCGGTAAAAAAAAAGAAATTAAATTTAAAGACTTAAAAAATGGGAAATACATATAAGATTCAAAAAATTGGAAAAGTAAATGCAGAGAATGGTATTTGTTCGATTCAACTCGATAAACAGTTTATTCCTGGACTTACAAACATTAGTGGATTTAAATATTTACAAGTTGTGTGGTGGGGGCACCTATACGACACTCCTCAAAATAGGGCATCGTTGATAATTGATAAACCATATAAAAAATGCTCAGACAAATTGGGCGTTTTTGGAACACGTTCAGAAATACGACCTAATCCTATTCTGATTACAACTATACAAGTATTGCAAATTGATATGGAGGCAGGGAAAATATATACGCCTTATATAGATGCTGAAACAGGTACTGATATTTTGGATATTAAACCTTATCACATGCTTGAGAGAATTAAAGATTGCGACGTTCCTGATTGGTGTAAGCATTGGCCAAAGTGGTCTGAAGAGGCTGGAGCGTTTGATTGGCAAAATGAATTTAATTTCTAAATTATGACTAACAAACAAGATCAGCAAATAGCAGAAATGGGAGAAAAGTTCAGTGGCGATAGTCTTTTTTTCAAAAATGCAGTTCTATTTATATTGGAAAAACTTGCAACTGAAATAAAATTTTCTTTACGGTTTGGGAAAACTATGATAAAGCTTTATACACAAGAATCCAAAATGCTTTTTATAGAAATTTATTTAGAAAGAGTTGGGGTGATAATATTGCTATTTGCTTTTGCTCCAACCATTCACTAACCGATGAAAAGTTGCTTCATGCTCATCTTCCTCCAAAGGCATCAGAGGATTTAAAAGCGTATAGGATAAATATAAATTCAATTGACCAAATCGATAATCAATTACTTAATTGGCTTATCTATTCATATAAAATAAGAGTATGACCAATAAGGAAGTAATATTAAAATCAACACGATTTATTGAATCGAACTTGAAAAATGACATAAATGTATTTGAGGTTTCGAGAGAGGTTTGTTATTCCTTATATCATTTTATCAGACTTTTTCAAAGTATAACAGGGTTTTCACCCAAAAACTATATTCAATAGAGAAGATTAAGTGAAGCAGCATTAGAATTACGAGATACAAATAAAAAAATCACTGATATTGCGTATGATTACCTATTTGGAAGCCCTGAATCATTTTCACGAGCATTCCGAAAACAATTTAAAATAAATCCAACAGAAGTACGAAAAGGTTTTTCATTGACAACCTTACCTTTATTAAAACCAATTACTTCCGATTACATTTACCAATCAGACAAACTTCGTAATGAACCTCCGGAACTAATTGAGAATACAGAAAAACTACTTGTAGGAACTTCATTTTTCGTTCATAATGGCAATGAAATAAATGATTTGTCCAAAGAATGGGGATTGTTTATGAATGAAGTTGGCACAATAAAAAATGTGCTAAAACCAGAAAGATACTATCAAGTTCAATATTGGTCAGATAATCAGGATTTAGATGGCATGTACTTTTTTATAGGAATTGAAGTGTCGAAATTGGAGGATATAAATCCATTGTTCGTTATAAAAACAATACCTGCAGGTAAATATTTACGATTTATCCATAAGGGACTGGCAAATAAAGTTGGTTATACCTACAAATACATTTATAATCAGTTTCTGCCAAATACTGATTACATTTTAAATAAGCCATTTAACTTTGAATACTACGGAGAGAAATGCTTAGGCCCATATAATGAAAATTCTGAGAGTGAAATTTATATTCCAATTGGATAGAGGTAAAACAGAAACCATCCCTTCACTCTCAGGCAAATTTGGCATTCCCGCAAAGCTTACCCTCAACCCCAAAATGCCAAAAGAGCCTTCAAGTCCGTCCTGCTTATGCACAGAGACAGATTGATAATACGATAGAGCATGGCCAGCGCACAACACGCATATACGTAAGCCGTGGATTGTGGGTAATTTAAACTTTTGTACATTTAATCAAAATTGTAACGGTTTGACAAGTTGGAGCTTCGAAATCCCGGCCTCCGCATATTGCCATCCGTTAGGCTTCATACTAAACGACGATATAACTTCGCAATAAATATCAAAAAAACAAACAGAGTTACATATACTTTTGCAATGCACGAGAAAGTTAAAAATGATTATTATGAACGAATTGAAAAGGCTGTCGATTTCATTGAGAAAAATTTGAAAGAAAAATTAACGATTGAAATGATTGCAGAAAAAGCATATTTTTCAAAATATCATTTTATCAGGGTTTTTACAGCAATGACAGGAGAAACTGTTGGAAATTATTTACGCAAACGACGAATATCAAGGTCGTCAAAACAATTAATAAATTCCAATTCCTCCATATTTGACATTGCTTTAGATTTTCAATTTGAATCACAAGAAGCCTACACGCGTTCATTCAAAAAAAATTACAATACAAGCCCGGGGAAGTATCGTAAATTAAATAATAATCAAATTGCTTATGGTCGTGCAAGATTAACAATTGAAAGGTTAAATCATTTAAAAAGTAATGTGACTATGAAGCCAAAAATTATTGATTTAGAAAAGAAAAAATTAATTGGAATAAGTGTAAAAACATCATTAGCCAATAATAATATTCCTCAGTTATGGAGTACTTTTATGCCAAGAATGGAAGAAATCGCTAACAAAATAGATGCTGGATGTTATGAGATTCATCCATTCGATTCAGAATTTAAAATGGAGAACTTCACCGAAGATATGGAATTTGAAAAATGGGCAGCAGTTGAAGTTGATAATTTTAATACTATTCCCGATGGTTTAAAAGCGATAACCATAAAAGGTGGAAAATATGCCGTATTTGAGCATAAAGGAACAATGAACAACATTCAGTTCTCGTTTGACTATGCTTATGGTACCTGGTTGCCAAACTCAAAATATAAACTCGATAAAAGAGCAGATTTTGAAGTCTATGGAAAGCAATATTATGGACCTGAAAATCCTGAATCAATCACAGAATTATGGATTCCGATAAAATAAACGATTATGGAAACAATTATACAACTCAATAAAGATAATATTAAACAAGAGCATATTTGTTGTGCCATTTCGGACAAAAAATGCAAAGAAAGCTACGAACTTAAGAAACAATGGCTTGCCAATGAGTTTGAGCACGGATACAAATTCTACCGATTAGATGCAAGAGCGAAAGTATTTATAGAATACTGCGATGCCGAAAAAGCGTGGGTGCCAATTGACGCCCCAAACCATTTGTTTATAGGCTGTATGTGGGTTGCAGGAAAATATAAAGGTAATGGATATGCAAAGGCTTTGCTAAAAAAAGCGGAAGATGAAGCCAAAGCTCAAGGCAAAGATGGACTTGTAACCATTGTCGGAACAAAGAAATTCCATTTTATGAATGATACGAAATGGTTATTAAGGCAAGGTTTTGAAGATGTTGAAAAATTACCTTATGGTTTTAGCTTATTAGTAAAAAGTTTCAATAAAAATGTAAAACAGCCAACGTTTAAGGCATCTGTTGCTAGTGGAGAATGTGACAACAAGGATGGCTTGACTGTTTATTTTACAAATCGCTGTCCTTTTTCAGAATATCACGTTACCAATTCATTAGTTGAAGTCGTTAAGAAACGAAACCTAAATCTTGAAGTTGTAAAATTTGAGAATATGGAAGAAGCTCAAAAATCGCCAACACCCGCAACTATTTTCAGTTTATTCTACAACGGCAAATTTATCACAACAGATATTAGTGTGTGTATGGACAGTAGGTTTGATAAAATAATTGAAAAAGAAATGAAAAAATAAAGTACGAAAGTCTAACATTGATTATAATATATAAATATAATATATTACAAACTTATGTTTTGTATAAGTAATGGCAGGGAAAGTGCTAAATATCAAGGTTTGTAGCCCGCTCAAACTGCGTAGCGGTTTGACAGGAAACTACCACGCAATCTGCCACTACTCATAAAATTTTCCGTTAGGCATTATTAAAAAAGACCCAAGAAATGAAAATTTGCATTGCACAAACGAAATCCGAAAAAGGGAATATCCAAAGGAACATTGAAAACCATTTGGAGTTTATTGAGCGTGCTATAAAATTAAACGCTGACTTGATAATGTTTCCTGAACTGTCAATTACAAACTACGAACCTGATTTAGCGAAAGAACTAGCGACAGACATTGAAAGCAATATTTTTAGTCCATTTCAGGAAATATCCAATACAAATGAAATAACTATTGGAATTGGAATGCCGACAAAAGCAACGGACGGAATAAATATCAGCATGTTGATTTTTCAGCCAAATAAAGAAAAGACAGTTTATTCCAAACAAATGTTACATTCGGACGAGTTACCTTATTTCGTTTGCGCCAAAAACCAACCTTTTTTAACCATTAATGGAGTAAAAATGGCAATAGGAATTTGCTATGAGACATTGCAACGAGAACATTTTTTTAATGCAAAAAATCAAGGAGCTGATATATACATAGCAAGTGTAGCCAAACCAAAGGGTGGAATTGAAAAAGCATACAAACACTTTCCTCAAATTGCAAACGAGTTCAACACGCCAATATTGATGTCAAATTGCGTTGGGCATTGTGACAATTTTATGAGCGTAGGACAAAGTGCTGTTTGGAACAATAAAGGTGAGTTAATTGAACAATTTGATGACAATAATCAAGGATTACTGATTTACGACACCTTAACAGAGAAAACTGAGAAAGAACAGCTAACAATTGAAAAAGGCAAATTATCAGAGATAAACCAACTTTTTGAAATCTACTTGAACGGAAAAAATGATTTAGAGAATAAGGGAATTTACCAATGGACTAACCATTATCCAACTCGCTCAATAATTGAAAATGATTTGAAAAAAGATGTTCTATTCGTTTTAAAAAACGACAAAGAAATTATTGGTGCAATTAACATAAGCGAAGAACAGGAAACCGAATATGAAACCATAAATTGGGAATTTGATAACTCAAAAGTATTAGTCATTCACAGATTAGTAATTGACCCAAAATATCAAGGGAAAGGCTATGCAAGAAAATTAATGGATTTTGCTGAGAAATTTGCAAAGGAAAACAACTACTCTTCGATAAGATTAGATGCTTACACCCAAAACAAAAGAGTGCTTGATTTTTATAAGAAAAGAAAATATTTCATACGTGGAAATGTGAATTTTCCTGAACGAGAATACCCGTTTCATTGTATGGAAAAAGAAATAATAACTGCCTAAAACATTGTATAAACGTAATGCGGGCGAAAGTGATAAAATTAAACGTATTGAATATTAACAAAGATATTGGTAAATCGAAAGTGAAGTGCTTCTGATTCCGTACTGCGCTTATAATCAGCGTTGTAGCCAATTAAAACAAACCGTATGGATTAAATGATAATATTTGAAACTAAAAAAAATCCAACAATCGGGTTGCTCAGGTTGTATTTCATATTGTAAAAGGCTTCGACAGGTGGTCACTGAGTTGGTCGAAGTGCTCAGCCACCGGAAAGAAATAGCTTCGACAAGAGGAGAGGCCTTGGTGGTACTTTTTTAGAAGGAATAGGAAGCTAATCAAAAACAAAAAGAAACTAACGAAAACCTCTATGATTAATGCTCAAAATTATACACAAAAAAATAAAAGCAAAAAATAAAAGTGCCCTATTGTTTATAAAACGTAGCTACTAATCTGATCGCTCCAATTGCGTGTAGGATCAGAGGCGGCACCAGCCACTCTAAATACATACTGCTGACCACTATTAAGGCCATCAATTTGTGTGTTGTGCTTCGTCGATACGGCTTTAGTCCAAACACTATCGTTGTTTACCGGCGCATGGGTATATTCAAACACATATACACGGGCTTTCTTAATCACCTTGCAACTTAACAAAACACTGCCACTATTGGGTGCCATGCTTACTTTTAAGTTGGTAGCTTTCGGTAGTGGACCAATGAGAGAGGGCTTTTTATTGACATCGAAACCACTGCTTAGAATAATGGCTTCGTTGCCTTCGCTGGCCATTTGAACATAATTGGCCATTTGTTTCAACAGTGCAATTAGTGCTTCTTTTGCATTGTTTTTTAGTACCGTGTCTTCTTTGTTGCCATTCTGTGCTTTTTCCAAGGCATTTCCGTAGTTGGTACTTGCGCTTGCAAGCACTTCCAAAGTTGGACTGGGCGTTGGAAAATGCGGATTGTCGGTCATTTCATCGATGATGTGATCGGCTTTAACTTTAAGTTGTGCCTGTGTATACTTATTCGATGAGAAATTTTTAGATACTTTATTATTTTCCATAATTATAAAATTTAATGGTTATTGATTGAATTTTGGCACTTTTATTTTTTAAAACCCTTTGTTGATAGGGTGTGCGTGCGATTTTGCTAGGTGGTGTGCTTAATTGATTTAACTGTTTTACTGTGCTATAATGGCGCAGTATTAATAAGTAATGTGTTTTTATTAATCAACAATGGAGCAAGATTTGCAAATGATGTGGCATTAATTATAAATAATGGCGCATTATTCATAAACAATGTCGTATTGTTGATCAATTTTGTTTGATTGTTTAGAGGATTGATCATGAAATTAGTCATGAATATCATTAAACTACCCAAGTTTACGTCGAAATTAATTGATTGTTGAGACGATTCGCTAAGTGCTCGTCTGTATCGTAGCAATTGTATTCCGAAAAGCACAAAAGTAAGTTACTGCATGGTTCATCATTATTCATTTTCGCTTGCAAGCAAAGTGCAAGTTGGTACTTCGCATTCAAGTCTATTTCAAAGAACTTAGTTCTGTTTGAAAAACCTGACGGTAAGTTACGTGAGAAATGATTGTCAAAAGCTTCACAATTGTGAAGAAAAACAGTCAATTATTTGTTTCTGAGATGGTTCGATCGCATTCTGCTGAGTGATCCGGCATTAATTTTTAAATACGAAGCGATGTATTTCTGCGGAATATTCTGAAAGTAATCGGGAAATTGATCCAATAGCAACTGATAATGTTCGAAAGTACTCAAACGCCCCAAGCAATATTCTGTTTGGTATAACCAGGCAATTTTTCCGACTTGCAACCATTGAATAATAGGATGGATATGTGGATGGCGTTGACAAAGCTCGTTGAGGTCGGTAACTTCTATCGACCAACATTTCATTTTGCTCAAGGTTTTAATACTCAAATTCGAACGCTGATTGAGTTGTGAGAACACATAATGCCCAACTAACTCGCCCGGAAAATGAAAGCAGCAAGTACATTGCTTTTCCGGCTTACTTAAAAAGGTATGAGCAACCCCGCTCTCAATCAACCACAAGCGCGTAATTTTTGCATGAGGCTTTTGCAGCAAAGCATTCCTACGTAGCCGATGAAAACTAAAGAGTTCCGATAGTTCGTTCAACACAGGTTGATGGAGCGCTTGCAGGCATTCGATGAGTTTACTATAAATGGCTGTTACATAGTTTTGTGGCAAATTGGGGCTCGATGCACAGTTTTGGTAGAACTGTAACAAATCAATTTTTACATGGCTCGACATTTGGACTTCGTTTTTTTCACAGCGAAAAACATTCAAGTCGGGTTCGAATAAATCATCGGCGATCTTAGTGTCCTTATTCGACTTAGGGGATCGATCAAGGAGTTGAAAACTTGAAGCTTTTTGCCAATTATTATAATATTATAATCAATATTACGAAGATCTAAATAAAATGTCAATAGCCAACACCTTGTTTTTGCAAAGTAATTCACGAACAGTGCGATTTGAGGGTTGAAAGTAGGGTTTGAGTTTGTGAACAGAAGCGAAGCAGACTGAAAAAAACTGTTCGACCAGCATATACCCACCAATAAGCAAAGCAATAAACAGGCTGAAGCCCAGTCGATTGTCAGGCACAAGAATCAATATGTTGTTGAAAAGTAATATAGGTGAGCACTATTATTATTTGTATCTTTATTGCAATGCACAATACAAACTAATTTTAGATGTATTATTCAGTGACTGTATATATACAAGAGTTAGCAACAAGGTCATTTAAAAACTTATAGTAACATTTAATCATCCAACTTTTTCAATTAAAACCACAATTAATCGGCGTCAGCACAAACAGAAAGTAAAATTTATTTCCCCCCGCGCTTCTGCCGTTTCGGGCAGCTGAAGTTTGGGCAAAGCATTTCAAACCAAAACCCAACACACAAAACAACACATTTAAAAACTCCCAGCACAATACATCCCGACAGTTTTTAAAAGAGTTGTTATCTGCCTACACACTTATACAAACTATCATAATGAAACGGGAAAATTTATTAAGGCTAATTAATATTTTCAATATTATCATTGTTTCAATATTAATTTTGGGGTGCAGAAAAATAGATTGTCCTGCATTTCCAGAAGATAAAAAGGAATGGCTTCCATATAATAAAACAGACACAATTATACTTGTTTCAAACATAGATTCAATTATTCTTCCAATATCAAAAATATCTGTTTCAGAAAGCTATTCTACTAGCTGGTCTCATGATTATTCATATTGCGAATCATATATGTCTCTAAAAACAGCGACTGATTCATCATGCATGATGAATTTGAATGTAGATATTTTTGCAACAGAAAATACACCAGACTCATTACTTGAGTTAGTTATCAATGTTGGACCGCTTTCTGACAGCTTTTATGGTGATGCCAAGTATAAAACATCAAACTATTTTAATTCATCAATAATTGATGGTAACAATTATGCAAATATTTTTATTATTGAGAGTATGGAAAAAAATAGATTTCAGGAGATTACACTAATTAAAGGAATAGGAGTATTTCAACTTATGAAATTAGATTCGACATTATACCGAATCCCAGAATAATTTCAACTAGTGCAAGCGGTTTTGGTGGAGCTTTCTGATCTCTGCAAATTCGCAATATCCTTCACAGGACATCGTCGACACGCTTGCACTTTAATACTCAAGCACCCCTTACAAAACACCAAGATCCTCCAATTAATTTAAATTGAATTTAAACCCCTTTTCAAGTATATTGTAAAACACTAAACCAAACCTTCAGTTGTGACTGAGGAAAACTTTGTGCACCCCTATTTATATCGACTCTAAAAACCATATCCCTTAAAAGACAAATTACTTTCGCAATAAAGAACTTAAAACTCGAAATATTAATCAATTATAAGTTTATTGGGTTTTATGCACTCATAGTTAGCTTAGTGATTATATATTGGACACCCTCTTCCATTATTATCTCAATTTTATCATAACAATAATGCACCATAAACTGATCTTGTTCATAATCTATTTATGTATCGCTATTCCTTTAATTGGAAATAATACAAATGATGAAAAAATTATTGTAAAATGTCAAACACGTTATGACTATGTTGTTGTAAATGCAAAGATTAATAATAAATATGGTAGATTCTTATTAGATACAGGAGCAAGCCTATGTGCATTGCGCTCCAATTTTCTCGATACAATAAATACAATAAATCATATTACAATTGAAGATGCAAGCGGAATACTTGAAAAAAGAACTATTATATCAGTTAATAAAATCTCAATTGGTGATTTTCATACGGATTCTGTTAAAACAATTCTGTTAGATTCATCTGACTTTATTTTTGAATGTTTGCAACTAGATGGAATAATTGGCAGTAATTTATTTAAAGATAACACGGTACAGATTGACAAAAAAAATAATCAAATCCAATTTATAAAAAGAATCACTAAAACATATTGTAAAAAATATTATGCAACAAACATCGAATTTTCAGACAATAATATTCCACAGTTGTGGATGCAAGTTGTTGGGCAAGATTCTATTCCTTTGCTAATGACACTTGATACAGGTGCTAATATTTTTTTTGATATTTCAAACGACTTTTACAAATACACACAAACAAATAACTACAAGATTTTTGAACCAATTTCGATTTCAAAAGGACAAAATTCAATAGGTTTATTTGGAATAGAAAAAGCAGATACTTCCTATCTTTTAAACCTACCATTTTTGAGATTCAAATCTACAATGTTTAAAAATATAATTATTAAAACAACAAATGGTTCATCAAAAGTCGGAGCAAAAATATTAGATTATGGCATCATAACAATAGATTATCAGAGTAATAAATTTTATTTCAAGCCATATAAGAAAACCTCAAAAGCAAACAAAGCTGTCATTAATATTCATCAAAAGAAACATGCACAAGTAGACCTTGCTTATAAAGAAAACAAAGTTATTATAGGCTATGTATGGGATAAGAAACTACAAAAAATAATAAATAGTGGGGACGAGATAGTATCTGTTTGGGGGAAAGACATAAAAGGATTAAGTATCTGTGATGCGTTAGATATTCCAAATAATTGGTTTGTAATAGGGAATAGAGCACTTATTAAAATAAGAAAAACTGATGGTAGTTTTGTACGGCTATTCTCTAAAATAAAAGAAAATTAGGAATACATATTAATTAATCATAAAATTTTGTAAATATTTTTCTGCAAAATACAACTGGAAATAAGATAAAATTAATACTAACATCAGAGTAAATACAACAACAAATTCATCATCTACACGAGAAATACCACTCATTCCTTATTATCGAATATTATTAAAAATAATGCTTTAATCTATTCTTTTCACATAAAACATCAAGAGACAGGAGACTTTATTATTAATTCTGGTATAGAGGTAAATATGGTAGCAGGTCAATCAATAAAATTAGAACCCGGATTTAAAGTATGTAGTGGTGCAACATTTAGCGCCAGTATTGATGCTGATGATCCCACATTGAAAAGTCTTTTAATTGAAAAGTTAAATGCACCATTAATTAAGGGAAGTAAATATGTTTCAAATGGTGGGACATATTCTACAACCGAAAGTGAATACAATAATATATCATGGACACTTCTTGGTAACAATACCAGTTATAATACCGATGTCAGTGAACTCTGTTTGCCAGCCGAATTAGAATATGGGCAATATACCTTAACTTGTAAGGTAAAAAAGAATGGGCAGGAAGCAGCTTCTTCTAGAATTATTGTTGTTGGGAATGCTGTTGCTACCCAATTAAAGCATGATTTACATAGAAACGATAGTTACTTAATGCTTTATCCCAATCCAACAACAGGAATTGTATCTGTAAAGCTGAATGGAATAGAAGATGAGATAAGTTGCATAGTAAAGAATCTAGAAGGTAAAATTATTGCAACATATAATGATATTTCTGTTTCAAATCCGGCAATTGACCTTTCGAGTTTACAAAAAGGAATTTATTTGGTCGATTTTGCGAGTAATGGAAATATTGTAGCTAGGCAAAAATTAATTAAACAGTAATCTTTAATATATGAAAGAGAGTGTCTCAAGAGTAATCGAATAATTCTTGAATGTCGTTCCAAACTTGTTTCAGGATTTAGTTACCAATAAGTTAAATTTACTGAATCAAAGAGTTACATAGTCAAATAAATTCAGAATGACAACGAAATTACTTTTGGGTAGCCTCTTTCTTTTAAAAGCGATATGATGAAAATTACCAAACAAATGTTTGTAGCCTTAATATTGATTTTTACATATGCATGTGTTGATGATGTGTATCTATCTTTATCAGAAGGGGTACAGGAGCTTTTTTGTTATGAGGAAAGTGATAAATTCATACTTCTTGAAAATGAAACCAATGATTCACTTGTCTTTAAAGTTATAAGTTATATAAATAAATATGATAAGGAAAGTTATAATGCACTTAACCCAAATCAATATCATCAATATATCAATGTCGAGTTTGAATCAGAAAATGATTATAGTGGCTACATGTACTCTGAAGGTCACGACAATGAAAAAGTAAACATTTGCTTATTTAAATTAAATTCAAAAATATTTGATGGTTTTTTATGCGATACTTTAAATAATTATCTCATTAACAATAAAGAATACACAGAACTATACGTTTTTGCCAAAGAAATAGGCAAAAATCCAATATTATATTTCACTAAAGAACAAGGTATCGTTTATATAGATAGCACAGATAGCGGTAACACATATTCATTAATTGAATTTATTAAAAATGAATAGAGCAAAGCTCCCTTGTACTAAGAATTACCACTTAATTTAATATAATTTTAAACCCCTTTTCAAGTATATTGTAAAACACTAAACCAATCCCTCATCTGTGACTGAGGAAAACTTTGTGCACCCCTATTTATATTGACTCTAAAAACCATATCCCTTAAATTGTATTCTAATAAACAAAACCCCAAGCACATACGTGCTCACCCAATCGTTACAAAAAAAAATTAGAATACTTCTTTTCAATCTAAATAAACAAACAGAAAAATCATGACTAATCGTAATTACAAAACAAAAGATGTGGATATGCTCATGGCAGCATCAACCATCGCAACTAGTCTTAATGACAATCTCGACGACTAGTCCCTAGTCCGCTCAACTTGGACACCAGAGTTCGTTACCACATTGCAAACTAAAATCAGCACAGCAATAGAATCCTATCTAGGCCTCGATAAAAAGAAAGCGCTTCGCAATGCAACTGCACTTGTTGTTTCAATTCAAAGCACTGCTAAACGCGAAGTATCCTTCCTGAAAACGCAAATCGAAGTCGATTTCTCCGATACAAAAACAGAAATGCTAAAACTATTGGGATATACCGATTACTACAAACAAGTTCAAAACAACGATCAGGAAGCGCTTATTCAATTACTGTATGCATTCAAAAAAGGAATGACCGACGAGCTAAAAGCCGAAATCGTTGCAAAAGGAACAAATCCCGCATTAATTGAGAAGATCGTTGCCTATGCCCATCAATTAAAAGAAGCAGATACAACACAAGAAAACTTAAAAAAGTCAACAATTGCCATATCCGATGAAGCGATCACAGCATTCAACCAGATATACAACGAAATCATTGGAATTTGCAAAATTGCATCCAACTATTATCTCAACGATCCATTGAAGAAATCAATGTTCACCTTCTCCAATGTCGTAGCGACCATGAATGCAGCAAGCAAAACAACAGCCGAAGCTTAATAATTAATCATTTGAAAAGAAGTAAACGAAGCCGAAGAACAACAAATTCAAGCGGAATTTTAGCAATAGAACTCCGCTTGTTAAATTCATAAAGTCGAAAAAACACTAAAGAAGGCGGAAACCTGTCTTTACAAAGCGGAAGGTCATTTAGTACACACCGAAACAAAGATCAGCAAAGCGGAAAGTCATTTCAAGCATCGGGAAAGAAACATCAATAAAACGGAAACATGTTTTCAGATCAGGGAAACAAATATCGACAAATCCGAAACAAATTTATAACACACCGAAGGATATTTCTACAAAGCGGAAACTAATTAATAGAAAGCGGAAGAACATTTCAACAAGGCGGAAGGCAATTTAGAGGAGGCGGAAACATTAATTTACAACACCTTACAAAAGCCGACACCAAGTGCAAGCACATTGCCAAGCCCCGCAAAATCAGCGCACAAAACCCAAGCTTGTCAATAAGCTTACACCGCTCTCCCACTCTTGCTACTAGCGTAGCAATAATAAGCCAATCGCACATAAATTTTAGCGCAACTAATAAACGCCAAAAGAAAAAAACATAACCCAGTTGCTAACATGTTGTATATTGCAGTGCGGGTTCAGCAATGCTAGTTGTCTCGGTGTATTTCACTAACGTCATCATCGGTCGACACTACCGCTCCTCAAATTCCGCACCGACAACTTACAATTTACCGTTACAGGGCATTTAACGCAACTCGATGAGAATTAAGATATTCATATTATTGCTTACATATTTAATCTTGATAAGTTCCTGTCAAAAAGAGAAAAATATAAGATTCGATAGTGAGAAATGGAAGACAGCCAAAAGTGTGGATATTCATCCTTATAGAGAACAAATGATTAAAGATATTTCTGAGAATGAATTGTTTTTGGGATTCAATTATCTACGACTTGTTGACTCTTTAGGAATTCCAGAAAACGTACAACCAAGAGATACTAACGAACTTTATTATTTGATATATGACGATTACGGTTGGGATATTGACCCTATTTATACAAAATACTTGGTTCTTATATTAGACAAAGATTCAATTGTAATCGATACCAAAGTTAAAGAGTGGAAGAAAAAATAAAAACGATAGAAGTTTTTTAACTGACAAAAACCGAAAGATAAACTAATCATGGCAAGAGAAGAATTACAAATTTTAAAAGAGTTTGAGGAATCAATTGAAGGATATCCATATAAAATTAGAGCGAGGATATTAAAATCAAAATCACGAACAAATAAGCTTATTTATGGAAAGCTAAGCCATTATTGTAAGCCGAGTGAATTAGCGAGTAGTGCTTATAGACCTTCAGCATTAACTGGACATAGTATTACACAAGTTGAACGAGAACTCAGAATTTATATAAAAGGGTTTACTTCAATTGGAGTAGAAATCAATGAGGATTTTGACCGATTAAAATATTAAAAACGCCCTGTAACATTTTATATATTGCATAGCGGTTTCTGTGTGTATGCGTAGCTCGGATTCCCGCATGATTGTCTTAGTCCTCACGGACAGACAATCACCCGCAATCCGCTACGACAACATATAATTTACCGTTATGTGCAATTATAATAGACTGCAAATGAAGAACATTATTATAATAATAGGATTTATAGTATTTCTTGGTTGTAATACCTCGATTGAAAAGAATGAGAAACTTGTTCGAGCCGTTCAAGATTCGACTATTACTATTCGAGGAAATTTAATTACGATTGCCGAGAACGACTTTAGATTTGATTACTATGATGTTCACGAAAGTGACACCCATCTTGATTATTTACAAAACAATGGATTTCAGGGTGGTGGTTATAGTTGGGAAGGAATTGTTTACGGAGCAATAAAATTATCAGAACCGAGTATTCTTAATTCCATACGTTTTGACCCAGAAGCTGAGGGATTAGCAATATGGAGTGCAGATAAATCAAGTTTAGAAAAAGTAGGGAGACTAATTTCTGTTGTTAAATCAGATAACGAGATTTTAACAGAATGCATTAACGTTGCCAAGAAAAGATTTAAAATGGAATAACCTGTGATTAAAGAAAGACAACTAAACGATAAAGAAACAAGAATCCTGAAAAAGGATTTAAAGAATCTTGACAAAAGAAGTGTTTTTCAAAAGCGATTTTTGATTGGTTGGTCAACTTTAGCATTGATTGTTGGCACAATTGTATACTATAGACTTGATTCAAAAACAGAATATTATATATTATTCGGAACTGTCTTGGTATATATTCTAATTGGGGTTTGGGTATTTCTTGAAAACTTTTCAAAAGCAAACAAACAACGAAAAAGCATAGACTTTGTTTTGACTGAAAATAAAGTCAAATCCATAAATATTGTTTCCGAGAAATATATTGAATTGTCAGAGGTCGAAGATGAAGGTGTATACTATTTATTTCAAATTAGCGACAATAAGATTATTTCTTTAGGTGGTCAAGAGCTTTATCCATCGAAAAAATTCCCAAGTAATGATTTTGAGATTGCTTTGTCGTATGGTAAGTATGGCGAATTAGTATTGTTTGAAAAGTATGTGAATGGAAGCAAAATTCAGCCAATTAGAAAAGTAACTGGACAAAAAAAATGGGATTTGATAAGTAATTCAAATTATCCTAATCCAGAGAACTATACAATAATTGACGGAAAGATTGAAGATATTGAAACATTGCTAACAGAAAAATAAAAGCACACAACAATGTGTATAGTGCATAAGGGGTTCAGAGGTTTTCGAGCGGTATCACCCGCATCAATTTTGGGTAGTAACTTGATAGGTTGGAAGCCCGAAATCCCTTACGACACCATACACTCAACGTTGACAAAAATTAGAAAAAAATGAAATTCACATCTATTATCTTATATTTTATTGCATTCAATCTACAAGGACAATCAAACTATCTTGGTTTGCAAGAAATTGCGAAGATTGATGCTCCTCAACAAGCTGCGATAAATGGCAATTATTGGCCAAAATTTCAAATCATAGATAGTATAATTTATGTTCCCACAAAAGATGGAATTTATAGAAAACACCTTAGTACCATATCCGATACCCTATGGAGTAGCTATGCATTTAAAGGCATACCTATAAGTGATTTTATTAAAAAAATGATGAAGTTATTGGAATTACGAATAAAATAAACGACAGTCTCATGGTGTACTCCAACGATAATGGTCTATCGCATGCTTTTAGAAATAACTCACATTTCATCTACCCAGGCTTAAACAACTCCATACATCAAATAGCGCATAACTCCACGAGTTTTAACAAAATACTTGTATCTCATAGTTATGGTATTTCTATGTCATTAGATACAGGACTTACGTGGACACTTTTAAGCAATTACTCCCCAGAATATCAATACAGATTTGTAGATTTTCATCCATCCAACAATCAAAAATTATTCAGTACGGGCGAAAATGGCTTCTATACATCCTATGTTTATTCTTCGTTTGATGGAGGCAATTCTTGGATCGACATAAACTCCGAGTTTAATAATTGCACGCATGTTTTAGCTTTTCATCCAACAAACGAAGACATCTATATTATTGGCGGTGAAGGACGAATTGCAAAATCTGCTGATAGTGGAGCGAATTGGACTACTCAAAATTTATCACCCTACTTATACATATACCAAATAAAGTACGATGCTAACGACACTAACATTGTATACGCTTCTGGCGGTATAAACGGAATCAATGATACCATCTATTTTTTAAAATCTACAAATGCAGGTGACAGCTGGAACATTGTATATCAAGAAAATATAACCGGTGAAGATGTAGGAGCTATTTTAGACTTCGAGGTTTATAATGGCAATATCATCTTTATGACTAAGAAAAAAGGATTATATTATCTCACAAATAACCATTTAAGTGTTGATCTTAATTCTTATAAAAAGAACATTCAGCTGAGCCTTTTCCCAAATCCAACAACAGATGTTTTAAACTTTAGTAGCAATGAAGAAGTTACAAAAGCTATAATATATAATAATGTTGGTCAAGAGCTAAAGTCATTTTCTTTAAAAGCCCATAAAGGCAGTATTAATTTAGAAAACTTTAATGCTGGAGTCTATTATTTAGAGCTTATAATCAAAAAACAACATTTCACAAAAAAAATAGTACAGCATTAACTTTTGTCAACAATGTATAAAAATAATAGCCGAAATAGTAGTAAAATCAAGGGTTGTATCCCGCTTCAACTTTTCTGTTACTTGACAGTAAAGTGCCACGCAGTCGGCTACTATTCTTATACTCACCGTTAGTCACCATAAGCGCAAAATCTCGGAGATTGATTTCAATGAAATAATGATTAAAACAAAATATAAGAAATGAGAAAACTAATTTTTATTACAGTAATTGGACTGATCTTTACATTCAAATTAGAGGCAAAAAAGATTGAAGGTCAAATATTTTATAAGAACGATACTGTAAATGTGACAATGAAGATTCCTGTGAAATTTTTCACACTAGAGCCAAACTATGAGAAATTACAGTACAAGATTAAATATTTTGATTCATTAGGAGTAAAAAATGTTCTACGACCAGATGATGCAAATGAGATTAGATTTACCTATGAATATGAGAAAGTAAGGATGCTATCTCGGAAAAACACACTTGGATTGGGCAATATTTTCTCAATGAGTTCAAATATCTTTCTAAGGATTGAAATTGATGGAGACCTGAAGTTATTTAATTACTATTATACTCAACGTTCACCTGAAATGTATAATGCTTCGACAGGCATGGCTACAGGAGGATATTCATATAGCGATGAGAAATTTATACTTCAAAAAGGCAATGGAGAACTAAAAAGACCCAAAGGATTAACCTTTAGAAAGGATATGATTGAATATTTTAGTGATTGCCCTGAATTATCAAAAAAAATTGAGAGTAAAGAATTTCGTAAAAGTGATTTGGAATCTATAGTTAGATTTTATAACAGAAGTTGCAGATAACTAACCAATTACGGTGGCTAACAATGTGTGTAGTGCATAAGGGTTTTAGAGGTCTTCGAGCTGTATCTCCCGCATCAATTTTGAGAGGCAACTTGATAGGTATGAAGCCCGGAATCCCTTACGAAATCATACACTAACCGTTGTGCTTAATTCTGAGCCTCTCGTATAGCAATTTATAATACTAAAGTATAGACTACAAGAAATGAATGTTTTAGGCTTTTCAATAGCAACAAATTAATATGAATAGAAATACGAAAGCAAAGAATCCAATATTTGGAATAATTATTTTGGGAATAATACTGACTTTTTTAATTCATTTCCAATATACTACATATAAGAGAGCCTTTATTCGACGAGACAAATTGACCCAAGTGGGAGGTGTAATTACGAATGTCCAAAAAATAAAAATCTCAAGAAGAAACTTTAGATACGACTATGCTTATGCACTCACTGTAAATGATATTACGATTCGTTTTGCAATTCAGGACAATGATTTCAAGGCGTATAGTTTTATTGAATTGAACGAAGTGAAAGGAAAAAAAGTAAAACTACTATATGACAGAAATGACTTCAATTCCGATGAGAATCTAACTTATCATGTATATGAGGTGAATATTAATAATCGAAATATTCTGAGCATAAATGAAACAACAAGATTTTATAAAATTGTATTTTTTGTTTCTTTTATTGTGCCACTATTTTTTATAGTAATGATTGCTTACAAGAAAAGAACTAAGCACAATATTTTGTATAAGTAGTGGCAGGTGGTGTAGTAAATATCAAGGTTAGTAGCCCGCTCAAACTGCGTAGCGGTTTGACAGGTAATTACTCCGCAATCTGCCACTACTCATACAATTTACCGTTGTACGCAATTTTGTGTCGTCCTAAAATATGTCTACACTAAAAAAGTAGATATGTATAAAAACGATGGAGTAACACGGCATTACAGCGAGAGTTTCAAACTCAAAATTTTAGCTGAACTTAGTACGGGTAAATACTCAAAACGACAACTATCCCGGATTTACGGGATTCAGTCAAGTACAATCAATGAGTGGGTGCGAAAGTACGACCGCAAAGATTTAATGAATACGCGTATTATGGTACAAACAAAAGATGAGATCAGCCGCTTAAAAGAACTTCAAAAAGAAATCGAGCAGCTAAAAAAACTCTTGATTAAAAAGGATTTAGACAAGCTCGTACAAGATTCTTATTTGGAAGTGGCTGCCGAAAACTTAGGCTACAATAGTGTTGAGGAACTAAAAAAAACTTAAACATCAAGCCCTGATGAAAGCGACCTCAACAACAAAACAAACGGGTATAGCAAGCATGTCGGAGGTATGTGCCCTATTCCACCTAAAACGCGATGCATTCTATAAATACATTAAGCGTTGGGAACGCTACAAATCAGTTGAATCGCAAGTAATACAGCTTGTAAAGAAAGAACGGAAAGAGCACCCCAGAGTGGGCGTACGTAAGCTACACGAAACACTACAACCCTCTTTTGAGGCCAAACAGATTAAACTTGGAAGGGACTCTCTATTTAATATACTCAGAGCGAATAATATGTTGGTGAAACGGAAAAGGGCGTATGCTAAAACAACCAATTCATATCACCATTTCCATAAATACAACAACCTTATCAAGGAGTTGGAGATCACAAAACCAAACCAGGTATGGGTTTCTGATATTACATACATCAGAACCGTAAAAGGCTTTTGTTATTTAGCGCTGATAACCGATTTGTATTCACGGAAAATAATCGGACACGACATCAGCGATAGCCTGGAGCTGTCGGGATGCCTACGGGCCCTCAAAAAGGCCCTGTGGCATACAAGACCAGCGGTCGGACTTATACATCACTCCGACAGAGGGGTGCAGTATTGCAGCCATATGTATGTAAATGAGTTAAAAAGGAAAGAATAAATATAAGTATGACAGAAGAAAATCATTGTTATGAAAACGCAGTTGCTGAAAGAGTTAACGGTATTTTGAAAGACGAGTTTTACCTCGACCAATGCTTCTTTTCAACTGCTCATGCAAAACGTGCTACAAAAAATGCTATTAAACTATATAATAATAAAAGGCTTCATTTATCTTTAGGGTACAAAACACCTAACTCGGTGTTTAAAAATGTAGCATAAAAACAATGTTTAACCTGTAGCCGTATTCTAGGACTAGACATTTTCAGCATTCTATAAGAACAGTAAGAAAATGTTTTTTACAATGTTCGATTGGCAAACTAAATTTTCTTTTAGATGCCAATTGATCATTAATTCTATTTAAAAGCGTTTAACCATAAATACTCCATTATGAATTTAATTTCTAAATTTAAAAGTTTGATACATATTTTATGTTTATCGACTATAACTCTATTATCAGTAGCGATATCAACAAACAAAGCCCATTCTCAAAAAATTATCAGTGCATTAGGCGGAATAGATACAAACTTTGTAATCCAATCTGACAGCACGAAACTTGATGTGCTAAAACAATGCATAATAAAAAGAGGAAAGTATAAATCTGATTATGGATTTAGTGATTATCAGAATGAGAGTAGAGGTACAGGCTCATATGGGTACGGGTATGGATATGGCTTACAAGTTATCTATCTGGAATTTGTTTCTTATTCAAAGATAAAAATAGTAACGAAGATAAACCCAGTGTCAGATAAAGAATTTTATCAAGTAGATTTATTTGACACTAAGGACAAACTTTTATTAAAAGTTAAACTCAATTTAGACTATATTAAACAAAATACAAATTATGATGATTTGACGACTTATTCAATCAATCTAAATAAAATCCCGATAGTACTTCTGGACATTACTAAAACGATTGAAATTGCTCGTATTAACCCTAACGAATAATACTGGCTACAACATTTTGTAAATTGCAGTGTGGTGTTTGTAATACGCCGTCGTCGTTGAACCTTTCTTGACCATCAGGTCCTTTCAGACGCTGACGCTCTTCGAAATCCGCACCGACAACATACAAGTGACCGTTGTGTGGCATAAAAAACAGCGTTACATATACCCGAAGTTTATGGAATTTTAATGAAAAATGCATCTTGATATAAAGTCAAGGAAATTATGATAAGACAACGAGTTACATTATTAATTGCAATACTGATTAATGCTAGTGTTTTCGGACAGAGTATTGATAGCATTGAGCTTTGTGATATGAAAATTGCAGTTATTGAACGATTAAGCATTGATGATACAGAGGAATTGGAACTGGATTATAATATTAAAATAATCCGCGAGTATGATAAAAACGGAAAGATTGAAAAAGAAAGTTTTTGGCTAATTGAAGCAATTCCTATTTATGAAACGAGGTTTTATAAATCAAATGGTGAGATTAAAAAAATAGAGAATCCGCTTAAAAATAAATTTGATTTATGTTACGCAATTAAAGTTGCTCAAGAATCAGGTTTGATTGAACATGAGAATTTTTACATTTCAATATTTGATAAAAAACACCCCTCGGATTACAACAGACATTGGTTTGTGGGGTACGAGAATTTTGACGGTGATTATTGGTTTGAGACAATTGGTAAAGTAATTGACTATAAAACAGGACAGATGGAGGATTATCACACGATAACTCATGACCAACCAGACCTTTCATTTTTTAATGATAGTATTTTTATTTCACCAGAGCAATTGGCAGAATTTCCTGGTGGGATGGATTCATTAAAGTTATATCTTCAAAGCAGTATAAAGATTCCTAAAGATTCGATTGAATCAGGAAAAGTATATGTGCAATTTAATATTGACAAAAACGGTTTTGTGGATAAACCATTGGTAATTCGAGGTATAAATAAAAGACAAGATGCTGAAGCTTTAAGAATTGTAAGAGAAATGCCTCAATGGACACCAGCAAGGTTACAAGGTGAAAATGTAGGAATGCCTTATACAGTTCCAATAATATTTCGAGATGAATAAATTACGCCCCATAACAATAAATATAGGTAATGCGGGGCGATGTGTAAATTTAAGCTTTAAAGCATTTAATAAACGACTTCGCAGTTTGATACTGAAGAGCCTTGAAATCCCGCACTACGCATATTCGAGCCGTTCCGTAATTCTTAAATGATCATTACCTTTACTAAGCAGGCACAGAGGATGGTTACAACAATTTACGTTGCACTCCAATTCAATCAATAAAAACAATTTAACAGTAAAAGTACGATCTATTGATGTTGAGGTTTCTTTCAGAGCTCCACTGCGTTATGCTTTGCGATGCACCCAATGGCAAGACTAGGGGCGTGGGCAATGTTGAGCTCCTTCGCGGTTCTAAATATCTATTTCGAAATTGTGAAATAAAATGTTGTTCCTTTATTTACTTCCGAGGTAAGCCAAATTTTTCCTTTATGTAATTCTACCACCTTTCTGCAATACGATAAGCCAATACCATTACCGGTATATTTATCTCGTGAGTGAAGTCTTTTAAATACTTTAAAGATATTTTCGAATTGTTTTTTATCGATTCCAATCCCATTATCCGTAATTGAAAATTTGTACTGATCGTTTTCTTCTTCAGCGTTTATAGTTACCTGCGGCGTTGTTTGATCATCGGTATATTTAATTCCATTTATGATCAAATTCTGCAAGAGTTTTGTGAGCTCAGTTTCATAGGCTAACATTTTAAGGGGCTTTCCTAAATAAGTAATAGTAGCTTGCTTTTTAGTAATTAAGTAGTGTAAGTCAATTTTGAGATTTTCAATGAGTTGGGGGAGGTCTACCTGTGTTTTTTTTCGTTCACTGCCAATTCGCGAATATTCTAGCAATGAAGCTATAAAACCCTTCATTCTGTAAGCCGACCCTTTTATTATATCAATACTCTGTTGACCCATTTCTCCTAACTTACTTTTTTCATCTTCTAATAGGTCAGAAAATGAGATAATAGAATTTAGGGGTTCTTGTAAATCGTGTGAGGTGATGTAAGCGAACTGTTCTAGTTCTTGGTTTTTCTCTAGCAATTCGTTTTTTAATTGCTCTAACTCAGTTACGTTTCTAAGTTGAACATACACATAATGATCTTGAATATAATGTACGGAGCATTCGTAGGTGCCTGAAACCATGTGATTAGAATATTCAACAAGTCCTAAATTAATACTTCCACCTTCTGCGGCAACCTTTCTATAAGTTTCTATCACTAAGAGTCCTCCTTCGTGTTCATAAGCTTCGGGAGCCACTTCAATAATCTTTTTTCCGAAAACCTCTTCACGTGTCTTTCTCATTTCGTAAAGAAGAACTTTATTCACAAAAACATATTGAATGCTTTTTATATCATTTAAGTCCGGGATATAAAAAATTCCAATACCAACGGTTAAGTCGTCAACAGTTTTTGTAAGTATATGCAGACTCAAAGGTTCTCTCATCTTATTTGTTTTGACAAATGCTTAGAAAAGATACAAAACTCTTTTTATATTCCAAATACATCAATAGCTAGTTGCGTTTTAGTTTCTTCATTGCTATATCCCTTTGGGTGACAAGAAAGAGATGTCGGAGGTATTTATGTACAACAAGATTTATTATATTTAAGCTTCTTAAACCGAAAATTCTATCTAAACCCATGATAAAATATTTAATGAAATTAGCCTTTGGTACTAGTTTACTGTTTATCACAACCAACGTGACTGCTCAGTGGATGTTGGAAGTTCAATCAGAGGAAGTAGAAGCAATTGAAATCCCAAAACAAACCAATGATCGTACTTATCGTGCAAAAGCCATTAATCGTTTGCGCTATGCTCACTATTCGCATATGTTGAAAGAGGTGCGTGATATTCAGGATGCCGCTATTTATTGCAATAGTATAGCCAAGCATGCAGGGAATAATTCAGATTATGTCGTTTTTGGCAAAAATGATTATTGGGCTTCATTTAATGAAAGTTTTAGTTCGCGTAAACAAGATTGCGACGATATTGCAATTGCTGTAGCTTCGCTTTTATACGACAATGATTTTCACCCTTACTTTTTGCTCTTAAAAACCGAAATACCTACCAGAGCGCATATTGTTTTTATCTACAAGAATCAGAAAAATCAGTTTGGTTCCATAGGGAAGGGCAAAGACACAAAAAAAGCAAAGTATGAAGACATTAATGATTTGATTCATAAATTTAGTAAAGATTATGGATTAGAGTTTTCTCCTCGCCGCTGTGCAATTATTGATGCTGCGGAGATCTTTCCAAATGCCATTTTCAAAAAAGAGAATTTTAAAAAGTACTTGAGAATAGAGTATCGCTAACTGCTTAAGTACTTTATATATTCGTGGCAGGTAGACGGAAAAGTTCAAGAGGTGATGATTTCTTGTGATTTCAATGATTTGAAAAACTATTTTCTGTTTATTTTTGTTGAAATAGACGAATTGATAATACTAAAACAAAGATACAATGAAGATAATTTCCTGGAATGTGAATGGAATCAGAGCTGTTGCCAAAAAGAACTTTTTTGAAGATTTTAAAGCCCTCGATCCTGATGTATTGTGCTTACAGGAAACAAAAGCGCAAGACGATCAGGTAGCTGACACCTTAAACAAGCTTGAAGGCTATCACATTTATTCAAATTCAGCTGAAAAGAAAGGCTATTCAGGAACAGCAATTATATCGAAGCAAGCACCCATAAGCATTTCAAAAGGAATTGGTTTAGAAGCACACGACAATGAAGGCCGTGTGTTGTGTGCCGAGTACGAAGCGTTTTATTTGGTGACTGTTTATGTGCCAAATTCGGGAAGTGAATTAAAACGTTTAGACTATCGGCAAGAGTGGGATTTGGCTTTCTTTAATTATCTGAAGAAGTTAGAAGCAACAAAACCAGTGTTGGTTTGTGGAGATTTTAATGTGGCGCACAAGGACATTGACTTAGCACGTCCAAAACCCAACTACAATAAATCGGCCGGATACATGCAAGCCGAAATTGATGGTATGGATCGGTTTACACAGGGAGGATTGGTAGATAGTTTCCGTCATTTTTATCCTGAAAAAACAGATAGCTATTCGTGGTGGAGTTACCGTGCAGGCGCCCGAGGCAAGAATGTAGGCTGGAGAATCGATTACTTTTTAGTTAGTGAAAGCTTTATCCCAAAAGTAAAAGGAGCTTCTATTTTGAATGAAGTTATGGGTAGCGACCATTGTCCGGTTGCCGTTGAGTTGTAGGTTCAGATCTATTGAGATTTCTTTCAGAGCTCCACTACGTTAGGTTTCGCTTTGCTTTGGATGAAAAGATAAGACGCTTTGAACGCCTAAAAATCTTTTTTCTTTAGCTCTTCCACAATTTCATAAACCACCGGACAAACCTCACAGTTTTTATGAGTGAGGTCTAGTATCTGAATCATTTTGCGGCGGTCGGTATGAGGGTATTCACTGCATGCTTTTGGTCGACTTTCGTAAATGCTGCAATAATTGTCTTTTCCCAGAAAAGGGCAGGGAGTTTGTTGAAATACAAAATCCCCATCTTCATCCATGTACAAATACTTTTGAATAAATTCTCCCGACTTTATTTTGAGGTATTTTGCAATTCGATCAATGTCCTCTTGCAGTATAATTGGACTGATACCAGAACAGCAATTTGCACAATCGAGACAATTAAATTGCTCAAAAGCTTTGCGATGTAGCACATGAAACTTTTCGTCGAGATCTTTAGGTTTATTCTTCTTAATCTTTTCGAAAAAAGCTTTGTTTGCCTTTGCATCGTTCTTTACAAGCGCTCTTAACTCTTTAGGTGCGCGGTATCGGATTGGGTTCATTTTGTCTTCTCCTTCTTTTAATTTGAGCGATGAAAAGTCCTGAAATCACAATTACAATTCCTGCAATTTTCTGAAAGTTCAATAGCTCGCCTAAAATGATCCATGCAAAAATAGCAGTAAAAACGGGAATTGAATTGGCAAACATGTTTGATTTGGTGGCGCCGATGTTTCGCAAGCTATAAGTGAAGAAAATATACGCCAGCGTAGAGGCAAAAATTGCTAGTTTTAGTATTGCTCCCAAGCTTTCCCAGTTAACAGGCGTGTTGATTACATTTTGCAATTCCAGCACTGTCCAAAATGGTAAAAGGTAGATTAATCCAAAAACATTCTGAAAAAGAATTATCGAAATATTATTCATACGGGTCGGAATCAAAGTTAATACAATTGAATAACCAATTCCTGCAAACACAGCACAAAATTGTAGAAATACTCCTAAAGGGGAAGCGCTTAAACCAATGCCAAATTCATAAACGACCAATAGCACTCCGGTAAACGAGATCACAATTCCGATTAAATTTTTTAAGCTGAATTTTTCTTTTAAAACAAAGTAAGCTGCAATTGGGGTGAAGAGTGGAATCGTTGAAATGATGACTGATCCCACGGTTGAGGAGATGTATTGCAAACCATAGCTTTCGCCCATGAAATATAGAAATGGCTCAAAGAAAGCCAATAGCAAAAGGTATTTTAATTCTTGTTTGTTGGGTAAAATTAATTTACGTCGAATTTTTACAAACAGAAATAGGATGGTGGAAGAAATACAAAGTCGAAATAAAACAATGGTGGTAGGGCCATAGCTTATATTGGCCACCTTAAACCAAATAAAGGATAATGAAAAAAAGATCATTGCCAACACTACGGCAGCATAAACTTTAAAGTTGGCTTGTTCTTTCATTTTGGTTTTTGCGTAAAAGAAACAAAGTGACTAAGGAACATCAAAAATAATGATTTGTGTCTTAGTCACTTTGTTTTGAAATAACTTAGTTCTTAGTTTAAACCTCTTTTGTTAAGTAAAGGCTCAATGGCTGGTTGTTTTCCTCTGAAGGAGAAATACATGCCCATGGCATCTTTGGTGCCACCATTTTTCAGAATATTGTTGCGGAAAGATGCTCCAATTGTAGGATTAAAAATATCTCCGGATTCTTTAAATGCTTCAAAAGCATCGGCATCCAATACTTCTGCCCAAATGTAACTGTAGTATCCGGCAGAATATCCACTTGCCCAAATATGATTGAAATAGGTTGATTTGTAACGTGGAATGATTTCATCGATCAATCCGATTTTGTTCATACTTTGTTTTTCAAAGGCTTCGATATCAAAATCTTTTACTTCACTTACAGTATGATAATCCATATCGAGGATAGAAGCTGCTAAATATTCAACTGTTGCGAATCCTTGGTTAAACTGACTTGCAGCCAATAATTTATCGATTAATTGCTGCGGAATCACTTCTCCTGTTTCATAATGTTTTGCAAATAGCTTCAACATTTCAGGCTCGGCACACCAGTTTTCCATTACCTGCGAAGGTAATTCTACAAAATCGCGCGGAACTGATGTTCCTGATAAACTGTAATAATTGCATTCCGAAAGCAATCCGTGTAAAGCATGACCAAACTCGTGAAATAAAGTGGTTACCTCATCAAAACTTAGTAAAGCAGGTTTATTGCCAATTGGTTTCGAGAAATTACAAACGTTGGTAATTACCGGAGCAACCCATTTGCCATCGATTGTTTTTTGTTGCTTGCGGTAGCTGTTCATCCATGCACCGCCTCGTTTGCTGGCTCTTGGAAAATAGTCGGTATACAAGATACCAATATGCGATCCATCGGCATCTTTTACTTCAAAGGCACGCGCTTCGTTATGAGGAACAGGAATGTCATTTATTTCGGCAAATTGTAAGCCAAATAGTTTATTCGCTAAGGTGAAAGCACCGTCTCTTACATTGTTTAATTCGAAGTACGGACGCAATTCTGCTTCGTCGAGGTCGAATTTTTCCTTTCTAACTTTTTCTGAATAATACCACCAATCCCAGCTTTCTAATTTGAAGTTTCCACCTTCTTTGTCGATCATTTTTTGCATGTCGGCAGCTTCGTTTTTTGCCATTTCTAGAGCCGGCACCCAAAGTTTGTCCAACAGATCGTATACATTCTGTGGGGTTTTAGCCATACGGTTATCTAGCGAATAATCGGCATACGAATCAAAACCCATGATGTGGGCTTTTTCAACACGAAGCTTGGCCATTTCGGCAATGATTGCTTTGTTGTCGAATTCATTATTGTTGTTGCCACGGTTGTACATGGCTTTATAAACATGCTCTCGTAAGTTTCGTTTTTCGCTGTATTGTAAAAACGGAATCCAGCTTGGTTTGTGCAAAGTAATTACCCATTTCCCTTCTTCTCCGGCAGCTTCGGCAGCACTTTCTATTGCCGATTCAGGCAAGCCAGCTAAATCTGCTTCATTGGTAATGGTTAATTGGTAATTATTTGTTTCAGCCAAAAGGTTTTCTCCAAATTCAAGAGACAAAACCGATAAGCGCTCATTAATTTTTTGCAATTTTTCTTTTTGTGCATCCTCTAAATTGGCACCTCTACGTACAAAATCTTTATAAGTTTCTTGGAGTAATTTAGCTGCTTCTTCATCAAGAGTTAATTCTGCAGCTTGATCATAAACAGACTTTACCTTTTCGAACAATTGAGCATTCAAAAATATTTGATCTTCGTGTTTTGATACCATTGGAATAATTTCTTTCGCTGCTTCTTGCAGTTCTTCATTGGTATCGGCACTCGATTGATTGCTGAAAATCTGACTTATTTTGGAAAGGCTTTCATCGCTATACTCTAATGCGATGATTGTATTTTCGAAAGTTGGAGTTTCGTTGTTATTTACTATTGCTTCAATTGCTTTGTTTTGTTCCGCTATTGCTTGTTTGTAAGCAGGAAGAAAATGCTGAACTTTGATATCTTGAAACGGAGGAACACCAAAAGGAGTATTGAACTCACTTAATAAGGGATTCTCATTGTTTTGTTTTGTGCTATTACAAGCTGTACTCATTACGAATGTAATTAGAATTAAATAGATAAATGTACGATTCATTTTATGTAAGTAGTTTATTTTAAAGAACAAATAAAATAAAATTCATATTGAATTGATTTGAGTTAAATCATGTTTTTTCCGATCGAAGGATTAAAATTAATTTACCATAGAAAATATTAAAAAACAGACTTATTTTGCGGCATGACTTTAGAGATAATCTATCAGGATGAGGATTTAGTAGTTATCAATAAACCTCACGGTTTATTAGTGCATCGTAGTCCGATTGCTGCTGATGCTACCGAGTTTGCAATACAAATTTTACGCGATCAAATTGGTCAGCGTGTTACTCCTGTACATCGTTTAGATCGAAAAACTTCGGGTATTTTGGTTTTTGCTTTAACAGACGAAGCCAATAAGCATTTAAATATGCAATTCATGGACGGAACGGTTCAGAAGAAATATTTGGCCATCGTTCGTGGATATACAGCCAATGAAGAATTGATTGATTATCCACTGAAGAAAGAAAACGGCTCCATGCAGGAGGCTTTGACACATTATCGCACTTTGCAACGAGTTGAGTTACCAATTGCGTTGGGAAATCATCCAACTCAACGCTATTCTTTAATAGAGGTGGCTCCAAAAACTGGGCGCTTACATCAAATTCGAAAACACATGGATCATTTGCGGCATCCTATTATTGGAGATCGTCCGCATGGTTGCAACAAACAGAATAAGCTGTTTAAAGAACGATGGAGTGTATATACGATGCAATTGCATGCTTCTGAAATCGAATTTGAACATCCAAAATCTGGTAACATAATTAAAATTGAAGCAAGCATGCAAGAAGAAATGCAGCGAGTTTATAAAATTTTAGGATTTGAACCGATGAATTAATTTTTGAATGTTCTGTTTTTGTTCAAAAATGTTCTTTATTTTTGACGAAAAATATTTCCCATGAAGCAACTATTTTTTCTTACAAGTTTAATTCTAATTTTCTTATCGGCTTGTGATCAGGATGAAATTATCGATGATAAAAAAGAAACAGAAATAAATGAAGTCGACGATTCTATTGCGGCTCAGAATAAATTGGTCAATAATTGGACTTACGACCTCATGTCCTTATACTATTATTGGGAAGATGAATTACCCAATTTAAATTCGGTTGGAAGTGCTGATCCGTTAGATTTTTTTGAAAGTTTGTTGAATGTAGAGGATCATTGGTCGTATATGGTTGATGATTATGCGGCTTTAAATGCCGAACTCGATGGTGTTCCTAAAAGTATGGGATATCAACCTAAATTCTATCTTTTTCAAAATGGTAAAGTAAATAATGTAATGATCGTAGTGGAATTTGTTTTTCCGGGATCGCCTGCTGATTTAGCTGGATTAAAACGAGGAGATATAATTCTTCAAATCGATGATGCTTATCTTACTACAAAAAATTATTACAACAAGTATTCGCAAGAATCTTACATTGTTACGCTAGGTAATTTAAACCGACAACAAAATAAATTAGAGCTTACCGACACTAAAATTAGTTTGAATGCTACGGTAATCACTACCGATCCAACCATTTATAGTACTGTTTATGATACCATGGGAATTCAAATTGGCTATATGGTTTACACCGATTTTGTTACTGGAATTGACAATGCTTTTTTAGAAACAATTGATGAAGTAGTTGATGAGTTTAATGCAGCAGGGGTGGATGAATTGATTTTAGATTTAAGATACAATGGTGGTGGTAGCCCTGAAGCAGCAGCCTATTTAGCTTCGGCAATTGCTCCGGTTGCTAATGTAGAAAACAAAGATGTTTTAATTCATCTTACCTACAATGAAGGTCTAACGAGTTATTATGCCCAGCAATATGGATTAAATTCAGATGCATTCCTTTATCATTTCGCAGAAAATAAGCACAATTTAGATTTAAATCGCATTCATTTCTTAACTACCAGAGGTTCAGCATCGGCAAGTGAATTGTTAATGATTGCATTGGCCCCATATATGGAAACCGTTTTAGTGGGCGATACCACTTATGGAAAATTTACCGGTATGTACGTAATGGGAGATATTGACGCAAAGCCGGCACATAATTATGGTATTTTGCCTGTGGTAATGAAATATGAAAACTCATTAGGTTTCACCGATTTTTACGATGGATTGATCCCCGATATTTTATTGTATGATGATTTGATCGATGCACCGGCGTTTGGCGATACTTCCGATGAAATCTTGTCTGCTGCAATTGATCATATTTTAAATTTAACATCTATCCAACGGGCATTGGTTAAACCACATTTTAACGAAATTGTACCGAAACAGTTCGAGTTGGAAAATAATTTGATGATTCGCCACAGACAAAACGAATAGAAATTAATACCTGTAAAGCCAATAAAATTCTTGAAAATCAAAATCATTGATTAAAGACAATTTAGTCTTTTAAAAATCAGAGGTTTAAGCAGTTAATAAAACGTTAATTTGCCTCACGAAGGAAAAAATGAAGCAATATTTGTGCAAAAAGGAGAGCAAATTTTGTACTTTTAAGGCGCATTAAAAATAGGTATTCATAGTCGCTAGATTAGTTGCTTAAAATTGTATATTTGTAGTGCCTTGATTTAATGTTAACATTCAGATAGTCAGTAAAAAATATAAGTTTAATAACACAAAAAGAATTAACAATGTACATTGAAAAAGTTGTAGCTAGAGAGATTCTTGATTCACGCGGTAATCCTACTGTCGAAGTTGAAATCACACTTGAAAGTGGTATAAAAGGTATCGCTGCTGTTCCATCTGGAGCATCAACAGGTGAAAACGAAGCATTAGAATTACGCGATGGCGACAAAGGCCGTTACTTAGGTAAAGGTGTTTTAAAAGCTGTTGATAATGTGAATACTAAAATTGCTCCTGCTATCGAAGGTATGAGTGCATTAGACCAAGTTTCTGTTGACAAAACCATGTTGGCTTTAGACGGAACAAAAACTAAAAGTAACTTGGGTGCTAACGCAATTTTAGGTGTATCCTTAGCAACTGCAAAAGCTGCTGCTAACTACTTAGAAATGCCTCTATATCGTTACATTGGTGGAACAAACGCTAAAACGTTACCAGTTCCAATGATGAACATCATCAATGGTGGTTCTCACTCAGATGCTACTATTGCATTCCAAGAATTCATGATTCGTCCTGTTGGAGCACCTTCATTCCGCGAAGGTCTTCGTATGGGTGCTGAGGTTTTCCACGCATTGAAAAAAGTATTATCTGCTAAAAATCTTTCAACTGCAGTTGGTGACGAAGGTGGTTTCGCTCCAATGTTAGGTGGTACTGAAGAAGCACTTGATTCAATCATTACTGCAATTAAAAATGCAGGTTACAAACCAGGTCGTGTTGAAGAAGGTGGTGATGTTTCTATCGCTATGGACTGTGCTTCATCTGAATTCTATAAAGATGGTGTTTACGATTATAGTATTTTCGAGCCAAACGGTGTTAAGCGTAATTCTGAAGAGCAAGCTGCTTATTTAGCTGAATTGATCTCTAAATACCCTATCGATTCTATCGAGGATGGAATGGACGAAGGCGACTGGGACGGATGGGTTAAATTGAACGCTGCAATTGGCGACAAGTGTCAGTTAGTAGGTGATGACTTATTTGTAACCAACGTAGAATATTTGAAAAAAGGTATCGAATTAGGTGCTGCAAACTCTATTCTTATTAAAGTAAACCAAATTGGTACTTTAACCGAAACTTTAGACGCAATTGAAATGGCACACCGTGCAGGTTACACCTCAGTAACTTCTCACCGTTCAGGTGAAACTGAAGATGCAACAATTGCTGACATTGCAGTTGCAACCAACTCTGGTCAAATCAAAACAGGTTCATTAAGCCGCTCAGACCGTATGGCAAAATATAACCAATTACTTCGTATTGAAGAAGAATTAGGTGAAAACGCTATTTACGGATACGCAAAGGTGATCAAAAAATAAATTTGGGACTTTAGACTAAATTCAAAGGTCACAACTTTTAAAGTTGTGGCCTTTTTTATTGCTTCATTTTGATGGTTTCATAATTTTCGAATGAGATTTTCTTTGATGGTATACATATGTAGAATATTGCATTTGTTTTAACACTATTTATGACTCTAAATCTCATTATATTTTTTAATTTGCAATCAATAAATTAAACTTAATAAAATCAATTAAAATGGAGCATGGAATTATTGAAAGCATGCCTTTATGGTTATCGATACCATTTATGGTTATGTTATTATTTATTGCGATTGGGCCCCTGTTTTTTGAACATTGGTGGGAACAGAATAAGAATAAACTAATCGTATCATTAGTCTTAGGTATTCCCGTAGCTATAATTTTAATAGCGCGCGGTCTTTCCCACGATTTGGTACATCAAATCTTATTTGATTATATACCTTTCATTATTTTACTGGGAGGATTGTTTGTTATTACAGGAGGAATTCATTTAAAAGGTGATATTGAAGCAAAGCCAGCGGTGAATACACTTTTCCTTGCCATTGGTGGTATCCTTGCTTCATTTATGGGAACAACCGGTGCCGCAATGTTGTTAATTCGTCCGGTAATTAAAACCAATGCAGAACGAAAATTTAAAGTACACACCATACTATTTTTTATTGCTATTGTAGCAAATGCCGGAGGGATGCTAACTCCATTGGGCGATCCACCATTGTTTCTACTTTACCTGCGTGGTGCACCTTTCGAGTGGTTTTTCCATTTGGCACCTGAGTGGTTTTTTGTTTTAGCAGTGTTACTGGTTATATATTACTTTACCGATAAGTACTATCATAAAAAAGAAGATGCAAAAGCAATTAAACTTGATCACGAACATATTGAACCGATTAAGTTACAAGGGAATTTGAATTTTCTATGGTTAATTGGAGTTGTACTATCGGTTGCTTTTTTAAACGAGCAGTATATTCATATCATTCACGAAAATCATTATTATGCCTTTATACGTGAAGGGGTAATTTTATTGATGGCCATTCTGTCCTTGGTGTTTACCAATAAGAAAATGCGCTATCAGGATAATAAATTTACTTGGCATCCGATTATCGAAGTTGCTTTCTTATTCTTAGGAATATTTACAACTATGGTGCCGGCCTTGCTTTATTTGCGTGAAAATGCCGCATCGTTTGGTTTAACTGAACCTTTTCATTATTATTATTCTACAGGATTGTTGAGTGCATTTTTGGATAATGCTCCAACTGCAGTTTCCTTTCATAATCTTGCTTTAGGAATGGTACCTGAAGGTGCTACTGGTTTGATCGCTGGAATTCCTGAAATGATTTTAACGGCAATTAGTTTATCTGCTGTATTTTTTGGAGCAATGACTTACATTGGTAATGGTCCTAACTTTATGGTAAAAGCAATTGCAGAGGAGAATAAAATTGATATGCCAAGTTTCTTCGGTTATATCTTTAAATTCTCGGTTGTTATCCTTTTACCTATTTATATAATCACACAATTGATATTCTTGTAAGGAGAATTTGATTAAAATATTTAATGGCTGTTCTTACCAGGACAGCCATTTTTTCTTTTTAGACTCAAATTTATCTAATTCAATAGCTGCTGCTTTTTGCCCTAATTTGATGAGGTATTCGGCTTTGAAGAAATCGTAGGTGTCTGCACAATCTCTTGAAATTTCAATCAACAAATCTGGTGGAAATTCTTTAACAGAATATTGTGCATTGTTGTCGATCATGGTAGTGATGGTTTTACTAATCAAATCGAAGTAACCCATTTTTTCTTCATGCTCATCTTTACTGAAAAAGTTGAAATGACTTGCAATATCATGCAACAAACCTTTCGATTCTTTCTCTTTTTCAACTACCTTATTTGTGTCTTCAAGTTCAAGTAAAGGAACTTGTGCATTTACATTAACACTAACCAGATATTTACTTTTTCTTTGGTCGACATGATTGTTCGGTAAGTTGTTCAGAAGGCCACCATCAACTAGCAATTGATCGTTGTATTTGAAAGGTGTAAAAACAGTAGGAATTGAGATCGATGCGCGAATAGCATCGTAAATACTACCACTTTTAAAAACTACTTCCGACCGATTTTCGATATTGGTAGCAACAGCAACATATGGAATTGAAAGTTCTTCAATGGTTGATTCACCTACCAATTCTTTTATTTTGTTTAAAATTCGATCTCCTTTGATAAAGCCATTTGAACTAATGGTAAAGTCAATTAATCTAAATATTTGAATTTTATCAAGCGAAGTAATCCATTCTTCAAATTCATTGATCTTGTCCATTGCAAATACGGCACCAACTAATGACCCCATTGAAGTACCTGCAATTGCAGTGACCTCGTAATTGCGTTTCAGTAATTCCTTAAGTACGCCAATATGTGCAATTCCACGAGCTCCGCCACCCGAAAGAACTAAGGCTATTTTCTTTTTCATGAACTCTGTAATTTGGTTATGAGCAATAAATATAAAAAAAAGACTGCTAGTTTAAGCAGTCTAAATATTTTTGAATGGTGGTATCTAATCCTAAATAAAGTGCATCGGCAATGAGCGCATGGCCAATCGAAACTTCTGCCAAAAACGGAATATGATCTTTAAAATATTTTAAATTATTTAGATCTAAATCGTGTCCGGCATTTACTTTTAAACCTAATTCGTGGGCCTTATTCGCCGCTGCAACAAATGGTTTTATGGCCTTTACCTTATCTATTGGGAAATTGGTAGCATAAGGTTCGGTGTATAGTTCAATACGATCAGTACCACACTTTTTCGCACCTTCGATAAATTCTAGTTCGGTTCCTACAAATATGGAAGTACGAATTCCTTTTTCATGGAATTTAGCTATCACTTCGGTTAAGAATTTTTCATTTTTAATGGTATCCCAGCCGGCATTAGAGGTAATTGCATCTGGTCCGTCTGGTACTAAAGTAACCTGATCTGGAACAACTTCCAATACCAAATCGATAAATGATTGTATTGGGTAACCTTCTATATTGAACTCTGTAGAAACAGTTGGACGTAGCTCACGAACATCGTTGTAACGAATGTGTCGTTCGTCGGGACGTGGGTGCACAGTGATTCCTTCTCCACCAAATTTTTCGCAATCCAAAGCCACTTTTAAAACGTTGGGGACATTTCCTCCGCGCGAATTTCGAAGCGTGGCAATTTTATTTATATTTACACTTAAACGAGTCATTTAAAAAATATTTTGGCGCAATTTACAACTTTTCTACCGATTAAATGTCTGTTTATAAAGAACAGTTCTAAAGAGCTTTTTTTGTTTTTGTAGTATTAATTCGAAAAGTAATTGGTTTAAGAGTTTAAATTCAGGGTGTTATAAGTTAACTTAGAAAAAGAATGATTGCACGAAATTACATCGATACTAATTTGCCAACCATTAATTGTAATGATGCTGGAAACAAAGTTCTTGATATTATGGAGAACTTTAAAGTGGCTCATTTGCCTATAGTGGAAGAAGGTGATTATATTGGTTTGATTTCAGATACAGTGATTTACGACCTTAATTTAGATAGTTGTTGCCTAGATGATCGAGAAGTTGCATTGGCCGATAAATTTGTTTTTGAAAACCGACATGTTTTTGAAGTAATTCAAATGGCTCGACAATTTGACCTATCAGTTGTTCCTGTTTTAAAAGCTGATCGAAATTATCTTGGAGCCATTAAAATTTCACATTTACAAGAAAAGTTATGCGATTATTTTTCAGTTAATGATTTAGGAGCAGTATTGGTTTTAGAGGTTGCCATTAACGATTATTCGCTTTCGCAAATTTCGCAATTGGTGGAGTCGAACGATATTAAAATTATGAGTCTTTATACATTCCATAACGTGGATTCCAATAAGCTGGAAGTGACACTTAAGCTGAATGCAAGCGATATTTCGTCGGTAATTGAAACTTTTGTACGATATGAATATAGTATTGTTGGAGTATTTATGGACGATTCGAAACTAAACGATGTTTACCATAGTCGTTATGAGCAGTTTATGAAGTACCTAAGTATTTAACACAAAATCGCAGTTCAATAATATTTTAAAGCTTATAATTGAAGTCTGCAATTTAAATCTTAGTTTCGTTATATGAAAATCGCAGTTTTTAGTAATTATATCGACCAATCTCATTTAGAAATCTATAAACGATTAGAAAAATTCTTTGCGCAGCATCAAATTCAATTGTTGTTGAAAAAGGAGTTGTTACATGAAATTGAGGATAACTTCAATTATAAACCTAAGAACTGCTGCGTATTTAGTGTCGATACAATTGATAGCGATACTGATTTAATGCTCTCGATTGGTGGCGATGGAACTTTTCTGGATGCTGTTTCGTGCGTTTACAAACACAATATTCCATTGGCAGGAATAAATACTGGTCGATTAGGGTTTTTGGCCGATATCAACAGTGAAAGTATTGAAGATGCGCTTAGTGCTTTCATTCAAGGAAAGTATCATATTCAAGAGCGATCGCTTTTAAAAATGATCAGTCCCGACGATTTGTTTACGCATTTTAATTATGCAGTAAACGAGTTAACTGTACATAAACTAGACAATTCGTCGATGATCAAAATCTCGACTTCGATCGATGGAGTGTTTCTTGCAAATTATTGGGCCGATGGATTAATTGTTAGTACACCAACAGGTTCAACAGCGTATTCCTTGAGCGTGGGTGGCCCGATTATTTCTCCTGAATTGCAAGGCGTTTTAATTACGCCAATTGCGCCACACAATTTAACGGTTCGTCCTGTAATATTTCCCGATTCGGTTGAAATTGAATTAAATGTAGAAGGGCGTGGAAGTCAGTATTTAGTATCTATTGATCACCGTTCAATTCCGCTTGACTTTAACGTACCGCTTCGCGTGAGAGTTGATACCAAAAAAGTAAAAGTCGTAAAATTGAATGATCAGAACTTTTATGCTACTTTGCGGAACAAACTAATGTGGGCAGCGGATCGCCGAAATTAATCGGTTTTACTTCTGTACTTTACTTTGAACAGTTCAGGTGTTTTCTTTGGTTTTATTGAATAGACCAAAGTCAAATACAAACGCTGTGCGCTCGATTTTAAGCTTGAATTTAAATTGAGTTCCGGAACAATTACATCTAATTCCATGGTTGAAAACACACTTTGATAGAACCCGGCTTTTAATGCAAGGTGTTTAGATATCTGAATTCCAGTTTCTAATCGAAATCCCAAAGTATGATGTGTTTTACTCAAATTGCTTAATCCGGTATTGTATTGAAACAAATTGTATTCTACGCCTAAGCTATTTGAAAGCTGAAAAAGAGAAAAGTTGTATAGCAATGGAATTCCAACTTGAACATGCGGCTTGCTTGTGTAGGAATTATAAATGACATTTTCATAAATCGATGCGATTGCATTGGTCCCAGCAGTTTTATCTGTATATCTTTCGGTTTTAGAAGCCAAACGAAATTCCAATCCTGACGAGAAACTTTGATTTTGTATCGGAAAATCAACAAGAAATCCCAATTGGTAACCCGGAGTCATCGGGTGAGAAACATATTCATAATCATGGTTAATGCTCCAAAGGTTCATTCCACCAGTAAACGAGGTATTTACCTGACTAAAACCAGCCAAAGAAAGTATTGAACAAATTAGAAATAGGTTTATTTTCTTTTTCATGATTTTCAGTTTCTATTATGATTTAAATATACAAAATTTCAATTAAGATCATTTTTAATTGAATTACCTTTTCAAGGTATCTAAGTTCATTTAAATGAATAAAAAAAGCGAATATTCTTTACAAAATATTCGCTTTTTTTTATGAAGGGTTGTATTTCTTACATTAAGAAACTCAATAAGATACCTGCTCCAACAGCTGAACCAATTACACCAGAAACATTTGGTGCCATGGCATGCATCAGCAAGTGGTTGTTCGGATCGGATTTTAAACCTTCGGTTTGTACAACACGAGCACTATCGGGCACTGCAGAAACACCAGCAGCTCCGATTAAAGGATTAATTTTATTATCGCCTTTCAAGAATACATTCATCAATCGAGCAAATAACAATCCACCAGCGGTGGCAACCATAAATGATAGGGCACCTAAACCAAATATTTTCAAGGAATCAACGGTCAAGAAATAGTCGGCTTGAGTAGATGCACCAACTGTTACACCTAATAATATTGTAATAATATTAATCAATGAATTTCTTGCAGTATCGGCCAATCTTTCGGTTACAGTGGACTCTTTCAACAAGTTACCAAAGAACAACATACCCAATAGTGGAAGCGCCGAAGGCGAAATGAAAGTTGTTAACAATAAACCAATAATTGGGAATAAGATTTTCTCCGTTTTAGAAACCGCACGAGGTGGTTTCATTTTAATGGTGCGTTCTTTTTTCGGGATAATTAATCGCATAATAGGCGGTTGAATTACCGGAACCAATGCCATATAGGAGTAGGCTGCAATTGCAATTGCTCCCATTAAATGTGGCGCTAATTTAGAAGATAAGAAGATCGCAGTAGGGCCATCTGCTCCACCAATGATACCAATTGCACCAGCTTCAGCAGCTGAGAATCCTAGAGCCGAAGCACCAAAGAAAGTTGCAAAAATACCAATTTGTGCAGCAGCTCCTAGAATCATTAACTTCGGATTAGAAATTAATGAAGAGAAGTCAGTCATGGCACCAATCCCCAAGAAAATTAATGGAGGGTAGATCCCTTGTTTTACTCCAAAGTATAAATAACTTAAAACTGATCCTTCTTCGTAAATACCAATTTTATAGCCTGCAAGGAATGGAATATTTCCTAATAAAATACCTGTTCCAATCGGAACTAGAAGTAACGGTTCGTAGTCGTATTTAATTGCAAGAAAGATGAAGAATCCACCTACTGCAATCATTACAAGGTTGCGAATATCAAAATTGGCAAATCCTGTAAATTGCCAAAATGATTGCAAACCTTCGAATGCTTTCGCCATAAATCCTGCATCGCCTGCTGCACTGCCTAGAGCAATGTCACCAGTTTGCGCCCAAGCATCCATCCATCCGAAAACAGATTGAAGTGTTAGCAAAATAGCGATAGCTACAAATGCGATGAGACTTTTTCTGTATTTGTCTTTATTAATCATAATTACATTTCAATTAATACGTCACCTTGTAAAACAGCATCGCCTTCACTTGGCTTGATGGTTTTTATTACGCCATCTTTTTCTGCTAATACATTATTTTCCATTTTCATGGCTTCAAGAATCATTAGGTTGTCACCTTTTTTTACTTCATCGCCAACGCTTACTAATATTTTAAAAACGTTACCCGGTAGTGGGGCAGTTACTTTAATGCCCGAAGCTGCAACTTTTTGAATAGTACCTTCTCCTGGTTTTTTAACAACCGGTTTACGCACTAATTTCGGTGTTTTGCTTTGTTTAACTTCTTGATGTAATTGAACATTATATTCTGTTCCGTTTACCTCAATGGTAGCATCCTGTCCTTCAATGTTTTTAATGTGTACATTGTAGTCGGTGCCTTTTATGGTAAATTTATATTTTTTCATTGTTTCTAATGTTTAATAACCTTTTCCAACGTTTCTTAATCCATAAATTTTTGAACTCCACGGAGAATAACGCTTCTGAATTCTTTTGATTGTAATCACGTTACTTTCTTCATCATGTTGTTCGTTGAAGAACATGTGCAAAGCCATTGCAATTGCTGCAGTTTCATCCCCCGAAAGGTATTTTTCAGAATCTGCATTTTCAACGCTTATTTTTTTATCCTTTTTGTTAGTACTCTTGAAATTTATTTTCAGGATTTTTGGAACCATATTGAAAATGAAAATAAGGAGTACCAAAGCAATAAAAACAATTCCCCAGCCTACAACTGTGATTATCCAAGTACTTTGATCAACAAATAATAGTGTCATAATTTTCTGGATTATAATGGAATGTTACTGTGTTTTTTCATTGGGTTCGACAAACGCTTGGTTTGTAAACTTTGGAAAGCACGTATTACTCTAAAACGAGTATTTCTAGGTTCAATTACATCATCAATGAATCCGTAAGATGCAGCCATATAAGGATTAGAGAATTTCTCTTCATATTCAGAATTCACTTTATCAATATACTTTTGCTTTTCTGCTTCGTCTTCGATCTTAGCAATATTTCTTCCTTCTAGCACTTCTAAAGCACCTTGAGCACCCATTACCGCAATCTCTGCATTTGGCCATGAGTAGTTTAAATCGCCACGTAATTGCTTGCAGCTCATTACAATGTGTGCACCACCGTATGATTTACGTAAAGTAACAGTAACTTTTGGCACAGTAGCTTCACCATAGGCAAACAGTAATTTAGCACCTTCGTTAATTACACCTGCATATTCCTGACCCGATCCTGGTAAGAATCCTGGAACATCAACTAAGGTTAAGATTGGAATATTGAAAGCATCGCAGAAACGTACAAAGCGTGCTCCTTTTTTCGATGCTGAAACATCAAGTACACCGGCTAAGTAACTTGGTTGATTGGCAACAATCCCAATGCTCATTCCATCCATCCGTGCGAAACCAACTACTAAGTTTTTAGCATAGTTTCTGTGGATTTCTAAAAATTCGCCTTCGTCAACAATTAGCTCAATTACGTCTTTAACGTCGTAAGGTAAGTTGGGTGCTTCTGGAACTAAATCATTTAATGAATTCTCCAAACGATCGATTGGATCGTTACACTCAACAACCGGAGCTTCTTCTAAATTATTTTGTGGTAAGTAACTAATTAGTTTTCTAATTAATAACAAACCTTCTTCTTCGTTTTCAACTTTGAAGTGCGATACCCCCGATTTAGATGCGTGAACATCGGCTCCACCTAAATCTTCAACGGTAATATCTTCACCTGTTACTGTTTTAACAACTTTAGGACCAGTTAAGAACATGTTTGAAGTTCCTTCGGTCATCATCACAAAGTCGGTAAGGGCAGGAGAGTAAACAGCACCTCCGGCACAAGGACCGAAAATTGCAGAAATTTGAGGAATCACCCCCGATGCCATAATGTTGCGTTGGAAAATTTCGGCATAACCAGCCAAAGCGGTAACACCTTCTTGAATACGCGCACCACCTGAATCGTTTAATCCAATACAAGGTGCTCCAACTTTCATTGCAAGATCCATCACTTTACAAATCTTTTCAGACATGGTTTGTGAAAGAGATCCACCAAGTACGGTGAAATCTTGTGCAAAAACGTAAACGATACGACCATCGATTGTTCCGTGTCCGGTAACAATTCCATCACCGATAAACTTTTTCTTTTCCATTCCGAAGTTGGTACATCTGTGGGTCACAAACATGTCCAATTCTTCAAAACTTCCATCGTCAAGTAACATGTCAATTCTTTCACGGGCAGTCATTTTACCCTGAGCGTGTTGCTTGTCGATTCTTGCTTGTCCTCCGCCTAATTTAGCCTCAGTGCGAAGGTCAATTAATTTTTTTATTTTATCTTGATTACTCATCAGTTGAAAGATATTTGGTATAGATTAATGGTAATAATTACTTTTCGCCACAAATTTCAGTAAGAACTCCTAAAGTAGATTTAGGATGAAGGAAACCAATATTTAATCCTTCGGCTCCTTTACGAGCTACTTTGTCGATAGTTTTCACTCCTTTTTCTTCTATTTCTTTTAAAGAAGCATTTACATCGTCTGTTGCAAATGCAAGGTGATGAATCCCTGGTCCTTTTTTTGAAATGAATTTACCAATTGGTCCTTCTGGATCGGTTGATTCTAAGAGTTCAATTTTGGTATCTCCTACTTTAAAAAAAGCAGTTTTTACTTTTTGATCAACAACTTCTTCAACTGCGTAACATTTTAAACCTAAAACATTCTCATAATAAGCTGTTGCTTCTTCTAAATTTTCTACGGCAATGCCGATGTGTTCAATATGTGAGATATTCATTGTTAAAAAATTAGATTAAATATAAGACTTGTGTATCTCTTAAAATTAAAAAAAAGCAGGATGACTCCTGCTTTTCTATATGTTTACTTTTTTACAAATCGATAGTGAGAGCCAAACCGTTCGAATGCCGCCTTATCCAGCGACTCTCGATGATCTGGATGAGCAATCGAGATTAATAGTTTTGCTCTGTCTTGCAATGTGCGTCCGTAAAGGTTAACGGCTCCAAACTCTGTTACTACCCAGTGCATGTTCGATCTGGTACTAACAACCCCAGAACCTTCTATCAGAGTGGGCGATATTTTTGAAACACCTTTTCCGGTTACCGAAGGCAATGCAATAATTGGCTTACCGCCTTCTGAATGACCAGCACCACGAATAAAATCGATTTGACCACCAACGCCAGAATAGTGTTTGATACCAATTGAATCGGCACAAACCTGACCAGTTAAATCAATAGCCAATGCAGAATTAATTGCTGTTACTTTTGGATTTTTACGAATCATGTGAACGTTATTGGTGTGACCAACGTCCATCATGGCAACCATTGGGTTGTCGTCGACAAAATCATATAATTTTTTTGATCCCATCAAGAATGATGCAACCATTTTACCTTTATCAATTGCTTTATTGCGTCCGTTAACCACTCCTTTTTCAACCAAAGGAAGAATTCCATCAGCAAACATTTCGGTGTGAACACCTAAATCTTTATGGTTTCCTAACTGAGCTAAAACAGCATTCGGAATACCACCAATTCCCATTTGAAGACAAGCTCCATCTTCAACTAGTTCGGCAACATTTTTACCAATTTGGATATCTGTTTCACAAAGTTCCCCCATATCATGAGCATATAATGGACTATCGTCTTCAACACAATAATCAATATAGCTAAGAGGTATCATTGCATCACCCCATGCTCTTGGTACATTAGGGTTAACTGCTGCAATTACAATATCAGCATTTTCAATAGCTGCCAATGTTGAATCTACCGAAGTACCTAAACTTACGAACCCATGTTTGTCTGGTGTAGAACACATGATCATCGCAACATTTACCTTTAAATATCCTTGGCGAATTAATTTTTGAGTTTCGCTTAAGAAAACAGGAATGTAATCTGCATAACCTGCTTGAGTTTGTTTACGAAGGTTTCCGCCAACAAAGAATTGCTCGGAACAAAAAATGCCTTCAAATTCAGGATTTGCAAAATCAACTTGACCTTCGATATGAATATGTTGAATTTTAACGTCGGAAAGTTCTCCATTACGCCCTCTTTCAACCATTGGTCTAATTAAAATGTGTGGTGTTACAGCAACTCCACTTAAATGTACACGGTCACCTGATTTTATTACTTTAACTGCCTCTTCAGGCGTAATAAAATTAATATTGCTCATAAAATTGGTTTTTTAAATTTTGCTAATTTAAATCAGCCCAAAGATAACCATTCCTGCGGCTGGGCAAAAAAAGCTTTTAAATTATTTTAACTAAAAATCGAACTTTGAAAAAAAGTTAACAAATCAAAGAAAGTCGATGTGATAAAGTGTTGTGGTACAAGCGGTTTGAGATTTTCTTGTTTTTACCTTTTTGTGTCGGTTAGTGTCAGTAAATCAAGGTGTTATAAGCTGATGGATACTTCGATGCTTTAACTTAATTTGGACTGGATTTTAATAAGCATTAATAAATGTAATGTTAAGAAATTGTTTAATGGTTTTTATGGCTTACTTGAGATTAAATAATAATGAACTACAAATAAATGAGTCCGGATATGCTCTTGTTTTAATTTATTATGAACAACTTTGTTGCAAATTATCAATAAATATTGCTCTATGATTTACATGGCAGATACGGCTGATATTTCAGCATTAGAAAAGCTCTATGATTTTTTCCCATTAGAGGGAGTAACTACCAATCCAACTATTCTTAAACAATCGGGTAATCCACTTTCGGAAACAATTGAAAGAATTCAGAAAATTGTTGGTGCCGGAATGTTGCATGTTCAAATGAAAAGTGATAAAGCCGACGATATTGTGCACGAAGCAAAAGTTTATAAAAATTACTTCGATTTAGGAGATAATTATTTTGTAAAAATACCAGTAACTCCCGAAGGTTATAAGGCGATGCGGATTTTAAAAGATGCGGGCTTAAATATAACGGCTACAGCAATTTTTACGCAACAGCAAGCTTTGGTGGCAGCTAAAGCCGGAGCCGATTATGTGGCGCCCTATGTGAGTCGTTTAGATAATATCTCGTCGCACGGTATTGATGTAGTGGGCGATATTGCAAAAAATATTATCGACTATGGTTTAAATACAAAAGTGTTGGCTGCTAGTTTTAAAACTGTCGATCAAATTTATCGTGTGAGTATGAAGCAAGCACATTCGGCAACCATTAATCCCGAATTGTTATTCCAATTGATTTCACATCCGATGACAGATATTAGTGTGAAAACTTTTGAACAAGATGCAAAAGGACTATACGATATCGAATTTTAAAAGCAATACAATATATTAAATGGCTGCATTTCAAGTAGCCATTTTTATTTTCTGAATATTTTGTTAATAAATCGTTTATCGAATAAAACTTCTACTTCAAGAAAGATTTATCTTTGTTGCTCATTTAAAAAATAAATTATGCAAACGTGGTTTGAATGCAAAGTGAAATATATGAAGATTGACCAAGGTGGTCATGAACGTAAAGTGAACGATTCGTACTTGTTAGATGCTGTATCTTTTACCGATGCAGAAACCCGAATTTTTCATCAAATGCAAACCCTTACGAATGGTGAGTTTCAGGTTGTAAATATTAAGAAATCAAATATAACAGAAGTTATCTCCGACGACAATGGCGAATGGTGGTACAAAGCAAAAATTAGCTTAATTACCATTGATGAAGAAGCCGGTCGTGAGAAGAAGGTTAACAATTATGTATTGGTAATGGCCGACGATATTAACGACGGTTTGAAGAAACTCGAAAAAGGATTGGAATATATGTTGGTGCCTTACGCAGTTACTTCTATTGCATTGAGCCCAATTGTTGAAGTCTTTCCTTATTTTGAAGACGAAGAATTAAAGGATAAGATTGTAACTAAGGAGCCTGTTGCCGAAGTTGAGCCTATTGCTGAGCTTGAAGAGGAGAGTTCTGTTGATGATGCTGATTTGGAAGATATTACCGAAGAAAGCGAAGATTAATTTTTTGTCGATTTCAGATCTGAAAAAATCATCTAATTATAATATAAAGGCAAGCATTCTGAATGCTTGCCTTTTTTGTTCTGTTTCAATTGGTTGCTCTTATTCAGGTTTGAGTGTATCAATTCGGAACATGCGCGCTACCTCGATAGTAATGAATCCGTATTCTTCAACAACTTTTCCTCCAATTTGGTAGCATCCCGGTCCTCGAAATGGATATTTTGCGGCCGAAGGTGGAAAATGAACAGTGTCGATCCACTGGCCTTTCTGATCGATCCAAGTTCCAAAAAACATGAGCTTGCCATTGCTGCTTCTGGTGGGTTTTCTGGTAATCAAAAAACTGGTGATGCTTACATATTCATTGAGTTTATTGCGGAGATCGCTTGCCAATATCGAAGTGATGCTTTCAGAAGCAATCAAGTCGAATGGTGACTGGAGTGTGAATCCGAGTATTTCTAATTGGTCGTAAGCATCGTCTAATTTGTGTTCGTACAGTTCGGGCAGTTCAAAGGTTTTTACCTCCGGTTCAAAAAGTGTTTGTTTGTTGTGGTTGACTTTCTTTTTATTCAATCGGTAATGGATGTCCCAGAGCAATTCTTTTTTGTGTTTTCCGGTAAATCGGAAGGCGTTGATTCGAATTAAAATAGAAAGTTGTTCTACCGAAATGGTAATGCGTTTTAAGAAATCAGGTAAATCAAGGTAGACTCCATTTTTATTTCGTTCTTCAATAATTGCAAGTGCAATTTCTCGTTCAAATTCCCCCAGAAGATAAAATCCCAAATAGATCTGATCTCCTTCCACGCGATTCATATAATCGCTTTTGTTGATGCAAGGTGCTTCGATAATTGCACCATGCAAGCGTGCTTCGTGAATGTATAAGTGGGGCGAATAAAAACCACCTCCATTATTGAGCGTGGCCGTCATATATTCAATTGGGTAGTAGGCTTTTAAGTAGAGCGCTTGAAAGCTTTCTACTGCATAGCTGGCCGAATGCCCTTTGGCAAAAGCATAATTGGCAAAGCTTTCTACTTGTTTCCAAATATTGGCAATGGTTTCTTCTTCGTATCCTTTTCTATAGCAGTTTGAGAAAAACTTGTCGCGTATTTTCCAAAATTCATTGCGCTGTCTGAATTTCCACGACATGCCACGGCGTAGCACATCGGCTTCGTCAAGCGACAAATCAGCAAAATAGTGAGCCACTTTAATTACATCTTCCTGGTAAACCATTACGCCATAGGTTTCTTCCAGAATTTCATACAATTCAGGAAGTGATTGGCGGGCAATCTCACGTAGCTGTTTGTTCTGAAAACGAATGATATATTCTCGCATCATTCCGCTTTTAGCTACGCCGGGGCGAATGATAGAACTAGCTGCCACTAAACTTTTGTAGTCGCCGGCCTTAAGTTTGGTGAGCAGCATCCGCATGGCTGGCGATTCTATATAGAAGCAGCCAATGGCTTGTCCGCGTTTTAGTAAATGAACAACGCTTTCGTCGTACATAAACCGACGCGTATTATGGATGTCGATTTTGATGTTGTGGTTTTGCTCAATAAGGTCGACCGTGTCCTTTATTTTTCCCAATCCTCGCTGACTAAGAATATCAAACTTGTAAATACAAACATCTTCGGCTACTTGCATGTCGAACTGCGTAGAGGGAAATCCTTTGGGCAGGAGTTCTGTTGCCGAATAGTCGCTAATTGGCTGTTCTGTGATGATAATTCCACTGCTGTGTATGCTGCAATGACTCGGGAGCCCGTCGATGTATTTGCTGTAGCAGATTACCCATTTCCCATATTCATCGGCGGCATTCGGATCGGGGGTTTTCTGCAATTTGGTGATTTCTTCATCGGGTAATCCGAAAACTTTACCGACTTCTCGAAAGGCTGATTTATGGTTGAAAGTGATGTAGGTACCCAAAAGCGCAGTGTGTTCGTTGTTATATTTTTCAAACAAATAGCGGGTGATGTCTTCGCGATCGGTCCACGAAAAATCGATATCGAAATCGGGTGGTGAATTTCGATAAGGATTAATAAAGCGCTCGAAATAAAGGTCTAATTCAACGGGGTCGACGTTGGTAATGCGCAGTAAATAAGCAACCAAGCTATTGGCGCCACTTCCTCGTCCTACATAAAAATAGTTTTGGCGTTGGGCATATTCAACCAGATCCCAGTTAATCAGAAAATAAGTGCAGTAGCCCAGTTCTTTAATTACTTTGAGTTCTTTGTCGAGCCGATCAAAAACTTCATTATCTGGCTCCGGAAATCGATAGGCCATTCCTTTGTAGCAGGCTTTCTTTAGTAGCTGAAAATCTTCTTCGGCAGAATTCGAAAACAGCTTTTTGTTTTTGTTGTTGCTGAAGTCGAAGGAGACTTGGCTATTTTGTAATAGTTGATTGGTGTTTTCGATAAGTTGAGGATAGTCTATAAATTGTTGTTGAAGCTCATTTGCTGTGATGTTTAATTCCTGTTCAAAAACTGCTTGTTCTTCTTTGGGGAGCTTACTTAGTAGGGTATTGTTGTCGATGGCACGCAGGATGCGATGAAGGTTATAGTCGCGCTTGTTTCGGAAGGTAATGCTTTGCATTATTACCAGCTTTTCGTTTTTGTTTTTCCAGTCGGAAAAGGGGAGATGTGACAAGTCAGCACTTTTTATACCGATGAATTCATTGGAGTTCAATGGGCGTAATTTCGATTGAAAGGGATAGATGACAAAGCAGTGTTCGAAATTTGGAGCATTGCTGGGGATTTTTGTTTTTTCGTGCAGATACGTCGACAAAAATTCATTCATTTCGCGGTAGCCTTGGTTGTTTTTTGCAATGGCAATAAATTGTTGTTGTGCACTATTTCTAAAATCGATTCCCACTGCTGTATGAATCTCAAATTCACGCGCACGTCGGATAATATCGATCACCGCCGATGTGCTATTGATGTCAGTGAGTGCGAAACTTTTAAAGCCACTTTTTGAAATCTCTTGTAGTAGTTCGTCGGGCGACATAGTGCCATATTTAAAACTATAATAGGAGTGACAATTTATTGCCCCTAAATCTCCTGAAGGAGACTTTGGATATTGCTCTGTATTTTCGCAATTAGTCATTTCTTGTTTCTGAATTTTTAGTCCTTTAAATAGTTGAATGTTTATTTCTCTTCTTCCATTTTGAATTTATTGTTCAGCCCCACGGCGCGTTGTATTTTATCTTTTCCAAAGCGCTTGCGCATGTTGTCCATGGCTTGGTAGAGTTTGATTAGTTTTTCCGAATCTTCAAACAGTCGCATTTGATAAGTACCACCTACCAAGTTGCTGAATTTTACACCAATGAGTCGAATCAGTACTCTTCGTTCGTAAATCGAGCTAAATAAATCGAGCACGGTTTCAATAAGCGTATGGTCGAGCGATGTGTAAGGGATGCGCCGTTGCTTGCTGTGTGTTTGAAAGTCGGAATAGCGAATTTTTACCGACACGCAAGCGCATACTTTTTCTTTGCTTCGAAGCTCGTAGGCTAGGCGCTCAGCCATGGCAATTACAATGCTTCGAAGTAGGGTAACATCGGTGGTATCTTTCTCGAAGGTTCGCTCGGTTGAAATCGATTTTCGTTCCTGAAAAGGAATGACTGGGGTATTGTCTATTCCTTGTGCTTTTTTCCATATTAAATTGCCATTTTGCCCCAATACACTCGACATTAATTCTTGTGGCGTTTCCTGAATGGTGTGTATTTTTTCGATGCCCAAACTTCGAAGTTTTCGATAAGTTTGATTGCCAATCATTGGAATCTTTCGGATCGATAAGGGCGAAAGAAATGGCTTTTCTGTTCCGTTTTTTATAAATAGGTGGTTGTTGGGTTTTGCTTCTCCTGTTCCGATTTTTGATACTGTTTTGCTGGTCGATAAACCAAACGAAATAGGCAAATGTGTTTCCTTGATAATTTTGTCGCGCAGCTCTTGAGCCCAAACATAGCTGGTTGCCACATACTGATCCATTCCACTAATATCGAGGTAAAATTCGTCGATCGATGATTTTTCGAATACTGGTGCCTTTTCGTGAATGATTTCGGTAACCATGTTCGAAAACTTGCTGTAGCTCGAATGGTCGCCTTTTACAACAATGGCTTGTGGGCAAAGGTTGCGAGCCATTTTCATGGGCATGGCCGAATGTATCCCAAACTTTCGGGCTTCGTAGCTACATGCTGCCACTACACCACGGTCGGAGGTGCCGCCAATTAGTACCGGACGATTATTGAGTCGGTTATCAATCAATCGTTCACACGATACAAAAAAGGTATCCAAGTCGAGATGTAATATTGTTTTTTGCATTGTTTTTTAGTTTTGTCGATAATGTCGACATTATTTTGTTGATAATATAGTCAAAAAATGTATCTTTGAAATAAAAGTTGCGTATGTTTTTTGCTGAAAACTTGAAATATCTTCGTACCCGAAAACGAATTTCGCAGTCGGAATTGGCTTCTGATTTGGGAATAACAAGAACAACCTTAGCTGGTTATGAAAAGAAAGTGCAACCACCGTTCAAGGTGTTAATTCGGATGGCAGAATATTTTCATATTTCGATTGATGCCTTGGTAAGGTACAACTTGAGTCAGTTGAATAAGTTTCAGCTTTCACAAATCGATAAAGGTTATGAGGTAGATATTACCGGAAGTCAAATGCGTTTGTTAGCTGTTTCGGTGAACGAAAGTGGCGATGAGAATATCGAATTGGTTCCGGTGAAAGCGCAGGCGGGATATACCAGCAGTTTTGGCGATCTAGATTTTATTGCATCCTTACCGAAGTTTAGTTTGCCATTTTTGCCCAAAGAGCAAACGTATCGTTGTTTTCAAATCGAAGGGGATTCGATGTTGCCAATTCCTGAAGGTTCGTGGGTGACTTGTTCGTATATTGATGACTGGACGCAGCTAAAAAATGGAACTCCTTGCATTGTGGTAATGCGCGACGAAGGACTTGTTTTTAAAATTGTATACAATAAAATAGAGCAAGAGCGAACGCTACAATTGGTATCGTCAAATCGAATATATAAACCCTACGAAATTGATATCAACTCGGTGGCTGAAATTTGGAAATTTGAGACTTTTAATGGCTTTACAATTGATGTGTAAATTGGAGAATGTTGTTATTCTTTAATCTTCGTAACATCTTCAACTTTTACTGTAACTGCAAAATTCATGTCGATTTGTTCGAAATTAATTACCACTTGTTTTTTGCCTTTAACATCAATTAGGTTGCCTTTGGTGCCGATTAATGGTCCGGCAATCACTTCAACTCTGTCGCCCGGTTTGTAGCCGCTTCCAATTTTAATGTCTGCTTCTTGTTTTGCCAGCAGATCTTTTAATTGCTGAATTTGTTGGTCGGGGATAATGGCTGCTTGTCTCTCAAATCGAACATAAGTAACAATGCCATTTACACTTAAAACGCGGTCGTATTCTTTGCGGTCGATATTGACGAAGATGTATCCACTGATTAGTGGCATTTCAACCCATTTTTTACGATCGCTCCATTTTCGCAATTTCTTTTGAATTGGCAGGAAATGGTCAATTCCCATGAATTCTAATTCTTTAGCAACTGCTTTCTCCGCTCTAGATTTCGTATAGCAAACATGCCATTGTTTTTCTAAGGTCATTTTTTGAGGATATTTGCGGCAAATATAATTTTTCTTTATAAAATAAAAGGTCACTATACGTGACCTTTTTTATTATTTTCTTCTAAGTATTTTCTATCGTTTTACTCGAGCGTTGCCACTCCATACGCTCCAAACCTGATCTTCATCAGCAGGTTGCGCATAATCGGTTAAGAAAGTGGTTGCTAGAGCACCGCTGGCCCATCCAAACTGTAACCATTTTTCAGCTTCCCATCCTTTTAAGATTGCATAAAGCATACCGCCAACAAAACCATCTCCTCCGCCAATTCGATCAAGAACATGAATTTCGCGAGGTTCTGCTACATGCCAGTTGTCACCTTCGAGCATGATGCCACCCCATAAGTGTTGGTTGGTATGTATAACTTCACGAAGCGTTGTTGCAAATACTGAAGCATTGGGAAATGCTGCTTTCACACGTCCGATCATTTCTTTAAAACTGTCTATTTTTGAACCAATTCCTTTTCCTCCTGCTTCGGGACCTTCAATTCCTAAGCAAAGCTGGAAGTCTTCTTCGTTACCAACAAGGATATCAGAAACACTCGCAATTTCGGTGAAGATTTCACGTAATTCTTCTTCACGACCTTTCCAGAAAGAAGCACGATGATTTAAGTCGAATGAAATTCTTGTGCCGTATTTTTTAGCTGCACGAGCTAGTTCTAAAGTGAATTGACTTGATTCGGGAGACAATGCACCTACTAAACCCGACAAGTGAACAATTTGTACACCTTCTTCACCAAAAATTCGATCTAAATCGAAATCTTTTACATTTAACGTGCGTCCTACCTCACCTGCGCGATCGTTCCAAACACGAGGTCCGCGTGATCCATAACCACTATCGGCAATGTTAATTTGGTGGCGATATCCCCAAGGATCTTCTTGTTCAACCTCGGGACCTTCAAAGTCCATTCTACGACCTTTTAAATTATCTTTTATAAAATGTGCTACCGGGCTCCCTTTTACAAAAGTGGTTAACACTTTTACGGGTAAGCCCAAATAAGATGCTATACTGGCTACATTTGTTTCGGCACTTGTTGCCTGCATTTTGAAAGTATCGCTGCTATGAACGGGTTGTCCGTTTGCAGGAGATATTCTTAAACCCATACTGGTTGGAACTACCAACGAGTATTTGCAGTTGTCTTTAAGAGCAATTTTCATATTAGAAATTGTTGATTGTATATTACATTAGTTAATTCTAACCCTAACTTAGGGTATTTCTGTTAAATTACAAAGTTTAATTATTGGGGAAGCAGGTTTTGAATAATTTGTAGTCTATAATGACGTTAATTATCACCTATTCGAGCTTTTAAACTCAACTTTAAATGATGTGTTTCGTGCGGATTTTATGAAGGAAGAACATCCATTTAATAACTTGCACAAATCTTACAGTATCCCTTAATTTGAATTTGCGTATGTTGTATTTGGAACCCATCAATATTATTAAAATTCAGATCTGAACTGTTTATTGAAACATCAAATAAACCTCCACAACTAAGACATTTAAAATGCGCATGCGAAGAAGTATCTGCATCATATCGCGCTTCGTTGTTTTCAGTATCAACGACCAATGCGATTCCTTTGTCTAAAAATAATTTGATGGTATTGTAAACAGTCGTTTTCGAAAGTTTTGGCATCTCGGGGGCAAGTGCTGTATATATATTATCAACAGTCGGATGATTGTGATTTGAATATAAATATGCATAAATTTTTAATCGTTGCGTTGAAGGATTTACCCCTTTCCCCTTTAAAAAACTTGCAAATTGTTCCATAATTATATATTGTAATCATTACAAAAGTATAAAAATTATTTAAAATTAAGCTATTGTATATTTTTAAATTTCAATTTTATATATTTATTGTAGTCTTTTAAGTATAGTAGTTATAAGGGGAGGTTGATAAATAAGTTATAAAATATTTGGTAGTTGTGCGAATGTTTGCTTAATTTGTAATCATTACAAAAAATAAAAAAATAAAAATAAGAATTTTAAAATTTATAAGATTATGAGTTTAGTAGGAAAAAAAGCACCAGCGTTTTCAACTGAAGCAGTTGTTAATGGATTTGAAATCGTAGAAAATTTCTCATTAGAACAGTATGTCGGTGAAAAGTACGTTGTGTTCTTCTTCTACCCAAAAGATTTTACTTTTGTGTGTCCAACAGAAATTATTGCATTCCAAGAAAAAGCTGAAGAGTTTGAAAAACGTGGTGTGCAAGTTGTGGGATGTTCTGTTGATTCAGAGTTTTCACACTGGGCATGGTTAAATACCGAGCCTAAAGATGGTGGTATCAAAGGTGTTAAATTCCCATTGGTTGCTGACTTCTCAAAAACGATTGCAATGAACTACGATGTTCTTGATGGAGAGTACGACTACAACGAAGCAGGTGAAGCGATACTTAAAGGATCAGGTGCTGCTTATCGTGGATTGTATTTAATCGATAAAGCAGGCGTTGTTCGTCATCAGTTGATTAACGACATGCCGCTAGGCCGTAGTGTTGACGAAGCAATACGTATGGTTGATGCATTGCAACATTTCGAAGAAAATGGCGAAGTTTGTCCTGCAAATTGGAAACCGGGAGAAAAAGCAATGAATGCAACTGCCGAAGGTGTAGCTTCTTATTTATCAAGTAAATAACAGCGAATCAAAATAACAGCAATGCCTCGAATTATTTCGGGGCATTTTTGTTGAAAATATGTTGAAAACAAATATCCGATTTGTGTGTTTTATGTTTGATTAATGAAGATACTGGAGTCTTTTTGGATTGGTTATGGAGCTAACCATTAAATTAATTAAATGTATTTAGAAAAAATAGAATCTGCTTCTGATTTGCAATTGGAAAAGATTGCTGAAGTTTTAAATGACTACTATTTAGTTTATTTAAGTAGAACCCTGAGTACCTTAGGGCGAAAGGAAGTACATAACGGTCGTGCGCACTTTGGTATTTTTGGCGATGGTAAAGAGTTGGTCCAAGTTGTGATGGCTAAATTTTTCCGTAAGGGAGATTGGCGTTCAGGTTATTATCGCGATCAGACTTTGATGATGGCTTTGGGCATTTTAAAGCCCGATGAATTTTTCGCAATGATTTATGGCGATACCGACGACACGATCAATCCTTCAACCGGAGGACGAAATTTCAACAATCATTTTTGTACGCAAAATATTACTGCCGAAGGGAAAATCGAAAATTTATCGAATCAATATAATTCTGCTGCTGATGTTTCTTCTACATCGGGGCAAATGCCGCGTTTGTTGGGCTTAGGTCAAGCATCCAAAATCGCACGAAATCGTAAGGATTTGCTTCCTTATTTAAATAACAATTTAAGTGGCGATGAAGTAGTTTTTGGAACCATTGGTGATGCAAGTACATCTGAAGGAAACTTTTTTGAAACCATTAATGCAGCCGGAGTGATGCAAATTCCAATTGCTGTTTCGGTTTACGATGATGGTTTTGGAATCAGTGTTCCTAATGAATTACAAACTACAAAGGGCAGTATTTCTGCTGCTCTTAAAGGCTTTGAAAAAACAAAAAATTCCAACGGAATTAAAATATTCAAATGTAAGGGTTGGGATTATCCTGCTTTAATGGAAACTTATAAGAAAGGAATTGAAATAAGTAGAAATGAGCAGATTCCAGTTTTATTTCATATTGATGAAGTTACACAGCCTCAAGGTCACTCAACTTCAGGATCGCACGAGCGCTACAAATCAAAAGAGCGTTTGGAGTGGGAGCAAGAATTTGACCCGATTAAGAAATTCAGGGATTATATTTTAGAGAACGATCTTGCCGATAGTGAAACTTTAGATGAGTTAGAGCAAAAAGCCAAAAAAGATGCAAAAGATGCAAAATCAAAAGCTTGGAAAAACTATCTAAATGGTTACAATGAAGAACGCGATGCTGTCGTAAAAATCATTAACGATTTAAAATCTCAATCTAATGGAGCACTTGATTACTCCGAAGAACTAGATCAAGTTTTAAGTCGCATTTTCCCAACTCGTAGAGCGTATCTAAGTTTAGCAAAACGAATTTATTTCGAAATTACGCTGAAGCATGATTATAAATTAATTCGGTCGGAATTAAAAACTTGGATCGATGCATTTGAGCACCGTAGTTTTAATTCATACAACCGACAATTGTATCGCGAAAATGACGATGATTTTACAAAAGTTAAAGCAATTGCTCCAATTATTGAGGAAGATGCTGAATGGGTGAATGGATCGGAAATTATTAATAAAAATTTCGATAAGCTTTTCGAAAAATATCCAACCTTGGTCACCTTTGGTGAAGATACCGGAAAATTAGGGGGCGTAAACCAAGGAATGCGTGGCATGCAAGAAAAATATGGCATCGATCGTGTTTCCGATACCGGAATTCGAGAGTCTACAATAATCGGGCAGGGAGTTGGTTTAGCATTACGTGGATTCCGTCCGATTGCTGAAATTCAGTACCTCGATTATATTTATTATGGTTTGGCCAACATGACTGATGATATTGCAACAATGCAATATAGAACCAAAGGAAAGCAAGCGGCACCAGTAATTGTTCGAACACGTGGTCATCAATTACAAGGAATTTGGCATGCAGGTTCACCAATGTCGGCTTTATTAGGCTCATTGCGTGGTATGTTTTTGTGTGTACCTCGTAACATGACTCAAGCTTCGGGAATGTATAATACCTTGCTCGAATTAAACGATCCGGCTTTGGTCATTGAACCTTTAAAAGGATACAATGTAAAAGAGCCATTGGCTAAAAATATTGGAGAATACAAAATAGAATTGGGACTTCCTGAAATTATAACCGAAGGAAACGATATTACGATTGTTACTTACGGATGGAATGTCCATCATGCCGAAAAAACAGCAAACTTTGCAGCCGAATACGGAATTTCGGTTGAGGTAATTGATGTGCAAACATTATTGCCATTTGATCGAACACATATTATTTTGGAATCAATCAAGAAAACCAATAAGGTGATTTTTCTAGATGAAGATGTACCTGGTGGAGCTTCGGCATACATGATGCAAAAAGTAATGGAAGAGCAAAAAGCCTTTGATTATTTAGATGCACCGCCAAAAACAATTTCCGGCATGGAACATCGTCCGGCTTATGGTATCGATGGAGAGTTTTTCTCGAAACCGCATGTTGAAAGTATTTTTGAGCAAATTTATGCCATGATGCGCGAAACAAATGTGAAAAAGTATCCACCTCTATATTGAAAAAAAACAATTATATTCCTGTTAGACAGGATTAAACAATTAAAATAAACGAACTTGAATTCATTTCTAATAAATAAAAGTAAACCAGTTTCATTCGATATAAAACTGGCTCAATATAAAGTTAAAAGTATCCGTCATTTGACCGATAAAACATTTGTAATTGATATGAATCGGAATCAATTCAAATTCAAAACCGGGCAACGAATTCGTATCAATATGAAAGGCGATACTATTAATCGTAAATATTCGATTTATAGTGGCGAAAAGGATGATACTTTGCAATTTTTAATTCGCGAAGTGGAAGAAGGTTATTTAACGCCTAAGTTAAAGCCATTGCAGGTGAACGACGAGTTGGAGGTTATCGGGCCCAATGGCCACTTTGGAATTAAAGAAGAAGATTTAAGCAAACGACATTTGTTTATTTCGACCGGAACAGGGATTGCACCCTTTCATAGCTTTGTTCGGACCTATCGAAATTTGAATTACCAACTTTTGCATGGAATAAGATCGATCAATGAAGCTTATGATCGTGATCATTACGATCCCGATCGATTGGTGGTTTGTACTTCAAAAGATAAGGACGGTGATTTCAACGGCCGTGTAACTGAGTATATCCAAAAATATCCGATCGAAGGAAAGTTTGATCATGTTTATCTTTGTGGAAACAATCAAATGATTCAGGAGGCACTTGTTATTTTGAGTAATCAAGGTTATACTGCCGAGCAAATTCATACCGAAGTTTATTTTTAAATACCTCTATCGTTTTATTATATTTACTGGACGTATAGAAAGTGTATTGAAAAAGTAGGTGGTGATCCATAAAACTTACAATTTCTTTATGAATTGTATTTTTGTGTTTGTGTAGCATCCGAATTTTTATACTTTTGCAGCACTTTTGTGTGTATTGCCCAGATGGTGAAATCGGTAGACACGCCAGCTTGAGGGGCTGGTGGGAGATTATTCCCGTGCAAGTTCGAGTCTTGTTCTGGGCACATATAAAAATCCAGAGTATTTCATAAGTACTCTGGATTTTTAGTTTTGATGCAGTGGGTTCTTTATTCGTTCGTGAATGCTTTGGTTCCTGATAACAACAAATTGAAAAAGTGAATTTGTTGTTAATTTTATCTGCGATGCGCAATTTTTTGTTTTTATTGAAAAATAAAGCATATTATTGCAGCTTTTGATAAAATTTAGAACTAATGAAAAAGATAATCCTTACACTGCTTACTGTATTTACCATCTTTGGTGCCAATCAGGCAGCAAACAATGATCCGGAACATACCTTTAAAATAGGTAAAAACGATTTCCTATTAGACGAACAACCCTTCCAAATTCGATGTGGTGAAATTCATTTTGCACGCGTCCCCAAAGAATATTGGCGTCATCGCCTTCAAATGGTGAAATCAATGGGGATGAATACCGTATGTGCTTATTTGTTCTGGAACTTCCACGAACGAACACCCGGGAATTTTAAATGGGACGAAGAAGCCGACATTGCTGAGTTTTGTAAAATTGCACAAGAAGAGGGATTGTGGGTGATTTTACGTCCTGGCCCATATACCTGTGCCGAATGGGAAATGGGTGGACTACCATGGTGGTTGCTTAAAAACGATTCAATTCAATTGAGATCAAAAGATCCACTTTATATCAAAGCTTCTTCTGATTATTTGAAAGAAGTAGGTCGAATATTGGCTCCATTGCAAATTACCGAAGGTGGACCAATCATCATGGTGCAGGTTGAAAACGAATATGGTTTTTATGCCGACGATGCAGAATACATGGGCTTAATGAAGGATGCCGTTGAGAATGCCGGTTTTAATGTTCCTTTGTTTGCATGTAATCCAACTTCTCGCCTTAAAAGAGGTTTTCGCGAAGATCTTTTTCCAGTAGTTAACTTTGGTACGAACCCTCAGGCAGGATTTCGAGCGTTAAGAGAAGTTTTACCTGAAGGGCCTTTAATGTGTGGCGAATTCTATTCAGGCTGGTTCGACACTTGGGGGAATCCTCATAACTACGGAAAAATTGATCAATATTTGAAAGATCTTGAGTACATGTTAAAAGAAGGTGCCTCTTTTAGTATTTATATGGCACACGGCGGAACTAGTTTTGGGTTCTGGTCGGGAGCCGATCGACCATTTAAACCCGACGCATCAAGCTACGATTATGGTGCGCCTGTAAGCGAAGCCGGTTGGGTTACCGATAAGTTTTGGAAAACCAGAGAACTTGTTTCAAGATATTTAATGCCGGGCGAAGAAGCACTGCCTGAGCCTCCGGCAGCAAATCCAATGACTACCTTCGCCGAAGTTGAGTTAACACAATTTGCACCTTTGTTTGATAATCTTCCTAAACCGATTGTTACTGATGACCCAAAAACGATGGAATATTACGATCAGTCGCGAGGAAGCATTATCTACCAAACTACATTGCCGGCTGGAGAAGCATGTGAGTTGAAAGTGGAAGCGGTTCACGATTTTGCATGGGTATTTTGTGATGGTGAAAAAGTTGGAGTAATGGATCGTCGATCGCGTAATTTTAAAGTAAATATTCCTTCGCGCGACAAAGAAACTACTATTGATATTTTGGTGCACGCAATGGGACGAATTAATTTCGGAAAAGAGGTGCATGACCGCAAAGGCCTGAATGCTCCAATTCTTTTTGTAGATAAAAAAGGAACAGAAATTGCAGCCAATCAATGGAAGATATACAACCTCGATTATCAGGATAAATATCTTAGTAAACTGAAATTTGACCAAGAACTAACCGCAAGTAACACGCCCGGAATTTGGAATGGAGAATTTACTGTTGAAAAGCTTGGCGACGTTTACCTCGATGTTAGCAAATGGGGAAAAGGAGTTGTTTGGGTAAACGATCATTGTTTAGGCAGATATTGGAATATTGGCCCAACACAAACTATGTACATACCAGCAAGCTGGTTGAAAAAAGGAGAAAATGAAGTAATTGTTTTAGACTTAATTGGCCCAGAAGCAACTGTGTTGAGCGGATTAGATAAACCAATTTTAAATGACTTACATCCTGAAAAAGATTTTCGTTATTCGAAACGCCCAGCCTTAGCCTTAAATATTGAAAATAAAAAGCCTGATTTTAAAGGGACGTTTAATAATGGCGACCAAATGCAAACAATCAGTTTTAATAAAACAGTGAAAGGCCGTTATTTTTGTATTGAAGCCTTGAGCTCTAACGATAATGACCAGTATGCTGCCATTGCTGAATTGGATATTTTGGATGAAAACAATCAGTCCATTAGTCATGAGAAATGGACCATTGCATATGTTAGTAGCGAAGAGTTGATTGGTGAAGATGGTAATGCAGACAATGCCATCGATGGTCAGATTTTTAATTACTGGCATACTTCATGGAAAAATGAGCAGCCTAAATATCCTCACTATTTGGTGATCGACTTAGGACAAGAAGAAACGATAGCAGGATTTAATTATGTTCCTCGTGCCGGAAATAACCCAGGCCGAATTGGAGATTATCAAATTTATGTTGGCGATAAATTGGTGAAAAAGCAAAAGTAATTAAGCTTTAGAAATAGGGTAGCATTCAGTTTTTTTAATTGAATTTACTTCAAAATAATTATAAAAAATGCCAGAGGTTTTCATACTCCTCTGGCATTTTTCGTTTTTATTTGACCTTATTTTTTAGTCTAAACGATTGTCTGTTTTTAAACTTTCCAATGGTTTAAATGTTTTCTGGTTTGATTATTTACAATAAATGGAGCTTTACCAAATGTCTAAAAAGAAACCAATTCAAATTATTAGAATACTGTTGTTAGTTGCAGGAATTGTTTCATTTAGCTTTATTCCTTGGCCAATTGTACGTGCATTAATTTCACCACTTCCAAAAACGGTTCAGGAGCAGGTTAACAAAGCAACCGATTATGGTTTCGATGGTATTATCGTTTATGTTGATAACAAAGATGAAGGTCCAGCGTTTTATACTGCAGGATATAAAAACAGAGCCAATAAAACTCCTACAGACCCGAATTCATTATTTAAAATTGCAAGCATTAGTAAATTGTACACCGCGCTTGCCATTACAAGATTGGTTTCTGATGAACGATTATCGTTAGACAAAACGCTTGCAGATTACTTCCCCGAACTTGAAAATCGCATAGAAAATGCTAACAGCATCACCATTCGAATGATGGTGCAACATCGTAGCGGCATTCCCGACTTTACACGCATCAATAATTATTGGGCACATCCGAAACAAAATGATCCTGACCGATTAAAACTAGTACTTGACTTGCCTGCGAAGTTTAAACCCAATAAGAAATTTCAGTATAGTAATACAAATTACCTATTGCTTTCAATGTTAATTGAGCAAGTAACTGGCCAAACAAAATTTGAGTATATCAAACAAGAAATTTTAGATCCTTTGCACCTTAAAAATACCTATGGCTCCATAAACGATGTTGATTTAGATTTGGTGATGAGTGGTTATTATGTTGGGTATGAGAACGATTTGAAAACCGATGATAATGGTTTAATGTTGGCTACTGCTGAGGATTTAGGGAAGTTTATAAGAGCTTTAAACGATGGTTCAGTGTTTAAAAATGACGAAGAACAAACTTTGTATTCCTCTCTTTATAAGTTTGAACACACAGGATTAATTCCCGGTTATCAAAGTATTGCCAAATACCATGAAGATATGGATGCAGTGATAATTCAATTCACAAATACCGTTAATTTTGACGGTTATAATTGGAGTTTATCTGAAATCATGTATCGCCGAATTTTGAAAATTCTTCGTCAAAGAAATTAAGCTTCTTAATTATCTTCTTTTGCTACAAAAAACTAAATGTAGTTTGTTAATGTTCTATAAATAACTTTTTTAGTGTTCAGCTTAACCTTATATTTTACATCGTAAGTTATTCTAAATAAGAACAAGGATGTAATATTTTGTTTTTTTGTACATATAATAAAACTATTAACGAAATAAGTTATAAACTAAAACGAAGAAAAAGATGAAATTAGGTGCATTTTCGGTAAGTCTGAGTGTAAAGGACATTAAAGCTTCAAAGCAGTTCTACGAGAATTTAGGTTTTAAAGTATTTGGCGGTGATTTAGCACAAAACTATCTCATAATGAAAAATGAATCGACCATAATCGGATTGTTTCAAGGAATGTTTGAAAACAATATTCTAACGTTTAACCCAGGCTGGGATTCGGAAGCCAATGAGCTTGAAAAATTTGATGATGTTAGAGCTATTCAAAAGAATTTAAAAGAAAATGATGTGAGTTTAATGGATGAAGCAGATGAAAACTCAACAGGTCCTGCAAGTATTACTTTGATCGATCCCGATGGGAATGCAATTTTAATTGATCAACATATTTAAGTAGCATACTAAATAACTCGTACGCACAGTACTAATAAACATTAAACTAAACAATATGAAAGCTATTGTAAAATTTAAATATGGAGGTCCTGAGGTTCTTCAATTAGCAGAAGTTGAAAAACCAACAGTGAAAGAGAATCATTTGTTAATCAAAGTGAAAGCAAACTCAGCAAATCCTGCAGATTGGCATATCATGCGAGGAAAACCTGTCTTATCAAGATTTGTATTTGGCTTGTTTAAACCCAAGTTTCCAATTTTAGGAGCTGATTTCTCAGGTATTGTTGAAGGTGTTGGAACAGGAGTAAGCGATTTTAAAGTGGGCGATCGGGTTTATGGGGAAATGTTTAATGGAGGAGCGTTTGCTGAATACGTTTGTTTACCCGATTCGGTATGTGGATTAATGCCTGATGAAGCCGATTTTATCGAAATGGCTTGTGCTCCTATTGCTGGGTTAACAGCCTTACAATCATTAATAAAACATGGGAAAATCAAAGAAGGAGAATCTGTTTTGATCAATGGTTCTTCAGGAGGAGTTGGCCATTATGCTGTTCAAGTTGCAAAGGCTTATGGCGCTCGAGTTACTGCTGTTTGTTCCAGTCGAAATGTTGATTTTGTAAAATCGCTTGGTGCTGATCAGGTAATCGCCTACGATCAACAAAACATACATGAATACAATGGGCAACACGATTTAGTACTAGATACCAATGGCAATTTAAATCATGATGATTTTACAAGATTAGGAAAGCGTGGGGTAGTTATTGGATTTACAACCATTGGGCATATGATGTCGGTTATGCTTAAACAAGCTTTCAGCAAGTTTCCATTGATTCAATTTACGGCCAAAGCCAATACCGAAGATTTAAATACTTTGTCTGGACTGATTAAAGAAAATAAGGTCAAAACCCATATCGAAAAGATCTATCCTTATTCTGAAATCCCTGAAGCCATTGGTTATATCGAATCAATGAGAACCAGAGGGAAGGTTGCAATGCAGTGGAAATAATGAAATGCTATCCGAAATATTTAAATTTTGTTTAGTTGCACAATTATTTGAATAAATATATTTTACAGATGTTGTTTTCAGGTGAATGCCGCCTTTTGTCGCTAAAACGACAGGTGAATTTCACCTGAAAATGACTTTTGTTCTTTAAGTAAATTGCCATATTGCCTGCCAGAATCATGATTATGAAACAACCTGAATTAGGATTGAAAATTGTCGAACTACGTCAAAGTAAAGGTTTAACACAAGAAGAGTTGGTGAAACAATGTAATTTGAGTGTACGAACATTACAACGTATCGAATCTGGAGATGTTGTACCGCGAGGATATACCTTGAGGTTAATTTCCAAGGTACTCAATTTTGATTTTTTTAGTCTAGCTCAGAATGATTCAAATCAGGACCAAGATAAAAGTAAATCTTTAAAATCAGATGCTATGAGTAATTTGGAAAGAACAAGAGAATTATTAATTGAACGATATGCTTATTTAAGCTTGACGCCTGTTAAAAAAGCAAGAACGAAACTCGAAACAAACGATATCGAGGATATCATTGAAAAGCAAAATAAACAACTAGCTTTTACATTGTTTGCAGTTGTTCTTAATCTTATAGCTTTGATTCTAGTATTTATCGCCTTTTTTACAACCGGGTCTTTAGGTTTTATTTTGATTACCAATGTGATAGGGTTGTTGTGTTTTGTTGCTTTGCTACAATTCAATTATGAAATTAGGCATATTTTAAAAGCACTGAAAGAAATAGGGTAACACTATTCTTTTTGCTAGTTAATATTGTTTTTCTAAATTGTATTGTATCAATTTGCCAGTTTTCCCCAATCTTTTACTTATCACCTCTAAATATCATTTTCTATTCTGAAATAATCAAAATCGGTAAATCCACCCGGTTGCTTGGTAGCATAATTGAATAAACCAAAACGATAGCCCATAAAATGGGGTAGGGTGTAAACCATTTTTAGTTGAGAGCCCAGTTTTTCCCAATTTTTCCCATCAAGGCTATAAAAGAAGTTTGCCTCATCTTTTCGATCAGTAAAATTGCAATCAGCTTTCAGGTAAATCGTTGATTGATCAAGAGGCAAGCTTCCTATTTCTTCAGGGGTTTCGTTTTGAGCACTCACCATTACTATTCTTTTTTTTCCATTTTCAGCTTTTACACCGATCAATCCATATTTTTTCTGCAACAAGGCCAAACCAGCAATATCGCCATCTTTCATATTAGAAACATCCATGCATATGGATCCCGAACAGGTTGGACCAATGGTGCGTTGAGTTAAGGTATTACGCGCTGAAAGAAAATCATTATCAACTCGATCGGTTTTTAATCGAAGAAATCCTTTTCGATCCCGAACGGACCAAAGACTGTCCACTGGATTATGGTTCCACTGCCAAACAAGCGGGAGTTCTCCATCCTTTTTCTTGCGTGTGAATTCATCGGAATTTACAATACCGGGAATTAGACCCTCGCTAACTGGTAAATTAAGTATTTCAGGCACTTTTCCTTCAACTCCTAAAATCGGCCAACCCTCTTCCCATTTTACTGGAACTATGTATGGAATGCGTCCAACAGCGCCGTAGTCTCGGAACAAATACGAAAACCAACGACCATCGGGTGTATCAATCAAGCCGCCTTGTGCTACACCTTTGTCCTGAAAGGCCAATCGACCTTCGTAAGGACCGATAATTTTATCAGCTCGGTGAATAATCACAGTACGCATCCCACCTCTGGGCCAACAAATGTTAAACAAGTAATACTTTCCATTTATCTTAAAAAGTTGTGAACCTTCTGCCTGAAGCATGATGGCACTTTCGGCTGGTGCCGAAGCATTTTCTATTAAAACCCTTTTTGTCTCTTCTTTAACTCCTGAAAGGTCATCTTTCAGCTCAATTATCTGAAGGTTTCCAGCTCCCCATATAAAATATTTCTTTCCATCATCATCAAAAAAAAGGGTATGATCATGAAACGAACCTTCAATAATGGAGCAATTCCATGGGCCTTTTTCGATATCCTTTGTAGAATAAATGTAGGATTTATGCGTTGTTCCCGAGAAAGTTGAGACATAGAAAGTACCATTATTGTAACGTAGGCTACTAGCCCAAGACCCCCGCCCATAATCGAACTTTCCATTATCCAGTTTGGTGGCATCAATATTGGCAAGTGTATCATATGCGTAGCTTACCAACCTCCAATTTACCAAATCCTTTGATTTCATAATTGGTACACCAGGGTTCATGTGCATGGTTGTGCTACTCATGTAATAGGTATCGCCCATCCTGATTATTGACATATCAGGAACATCGGCAAAAATTATTGGATTGGTTGCCTTCTTCTGGCTGAAAGCAATGTTTACTATAGAGAATAGCACTAATATACTTATGGTTATTTTTCTCATTTTATTATATCATTTCCTAAGGATAAATTTATTTTTTTTATAAGAGAAATAGGTAGCCTTTAAACACATCTCATTTAAAAAATTCTGTTTAATAGAATCATTCATGTTGATTTTGCTTTTAAGGTTTTTAAATTACTATCGATACATATCTTAAAATCTCCACCAATCAAAATTGAACAATGGCCCATCGCTACCTTTGAATACGAAGTAAAGATCATGAACGCCACTATTGTTTTTCACATTGCAAGTTTGTACCTCCCAATTTTGCCAACCACCGGTATTCTCCACTTCGAAAACTCCCAATAGTTTACCCCTAACACTATCGATCCGAATTTCTATTCTTCCATCTGAAGATGCAGAAGCTACGTTTGCTTTAAACTTTTTAGCACCTTTGTCAAAATCTACATTTCGAACTTTAATATAATCATTGTTATCTATTTGGGTTACGTATACACCTGTTTTACTGTTGTTTGCCGTTTTTAAACCTTCTGACCAAGCAATAGTTTCAGCTTCGACTCTTTTATAAGGGTTCAAATTCGATGCACTCTTTATAACGCCTTCTTTAGTCGGTCTTATTAGCGGGATGGTACCATCCACATTAAATTCAAAGGGTTCAATACAAACCGAACGCTTAAAACCTCCACCTCCGACCAATGCAGCGTTATGATAGAAAAAATATGATTTTCCCTTATAATCAATCAAGCCGGGATGGTTTGTAAATGCTCCCCCTTTTTGAATTACGTGCATAATGGTATCTCTATAAGTCCACGGTCCTGTAATATTTCTACTGGTTGAATATGCTAAATGCTCTGGAACTCCACCTGCCGGATATAATAAATAATATAAGTTGTTACGCTTGTACAACCAAGGACCCTCTTCGTAAGCAGATGTCCGGTTCTTTATTTTATTTGCGCGGTACCCGAAGTTTTCATTGTTTAATTCTTCCTTAACAACGCCGTATTCTAGATCGTATGAAACCATATCCTCATTTAACTTTACATGCCAGAGATTGGGGTTTCCCCAATACAAATAAGCTTGTCCATCGTCATCGATAAACACGGTTGGGTCTATATAGCCAAAACCCGAAAGTAAAGGTTTGCCAATAGCATCTTTAAATGGACCTGTCGGACTATCAGATACTGCAACACCAATTGCATTACCTCCATTTTTTTGATTCACGGGCACATAGAAATAATATTTCCCATTCCGGAAAATACATTGGCCAGCCCATGCGTCTCCACGCGACCATTTAAAATCTTTGTAAGATAATACTGCCCCATGGTCAGTCCAATTCACCATATCGTTAGATGAAAAGCAATACCAATCATTCATGGTAAAGAAATTTTTTATGGTCTCATCTTCATCATGTGTTGTATAAAGGTAAACTTTTCCATTATGCACCATCGGTGCTGGATCAGCAGTGTAATTAGTTTGAATTATTGGATTTTGAGCTAATCCGGTAAAACTCAATATTAATAACCCTAATTCTACTACAATTAAATTCGACGTCTTTTTCATTTTGTATTACTTAAATAAAAGTTATCATCATTTTACGATTGTTTTGTCAAAATATTAAAGTGGAAAAATTGTTTGCCTTTTTCATTAGATACTATCATAATGTTGAATGTTTTCTATTGGCAGCTTACTCATCAAATTTGAATAGAAATAATAGGGACCTTTCAATACTTATTCGATCATGCCATTAATAGTTATAATGTTACCTTCATCATCATAGTTCATTTCTACCACTTTTAAACTTCGAAGCCAAGTTTTCCCACCTGAAGGAACACAGTCGTGATGAAATAAATACCATTTACCTTTAAACTCGGTAATACAATGGTGCGTTGTCCAGCCTACGACAGGTGTAAGAATAACCCCCTTATAGGTAAAGGGGCCGTATGGATTATCACCGATTGCATAGCACAGTTTGTGGGTATCTCCTGTTGAATATGAGAAGTAGTACTTGCCTTTGTATTTGTGCATCCATGAGGCTTCAAAGAAACGACGTTTATGATCACCAGCTGTTATTACATTCCCTTTTTCATCCAAAATAATTATGGCTTTTGGCTCTTCGTCGAATTCCATCATATTCGCATTTAATCTTGCTACACGCGACGGTAATGCTGGTTGCTTATCCTGTGGTTCTTGACCACGTTCAATGGCTTTATTGTTTCTATAGCGTTGTAATTGCCCACCCCATAATCCGCCAAAATACATGTAATGCGAACCATCCTCTTCTTCAAAGATACAAGGATCTATTGAGTAACTTCCTTTTATGGGATTCTCCTGTGGAATAAAAGGACCTTCGGGTTTGTCGCTTACTGCGACCCCAATCCTAAAAATGTCGTTTTGATCTTTTAGTGAAAAGTACAGGTAATACTTTCCATCTTTATATGCAGCATCACAGTCCCATAACTGGCGACCTGCCCATGGGATGTCATTTACATCTAACGCTACACCATGGTGTGTTACTTCACCATCTATATCATTCATTGAAAATACATGATAATCGCGCATATTGAAATGATCACCATTGTCATTTTCTGGAATGCCAGACTCCACATCATGTGATGGATAAATGTACAATTTTCCATTAAATACATGTGCTGACGGGTCGGCTGTATAGAGTTGTGGTACCAAGTATCTTGGTTGTTTCATCTTTTTAATACTTTGTGTTTATCAAGGTTTATTTATCATTCTTAGCCAACTCTATCAATTTTGGAACAATTGATTTTGGATGGAGATTTCTATCGAAAAGTAATGGGTAATCTGTGCGTCCGTGAACAGGAAAATTGTTTTTCCACGAACTACCATCTGACACGCCCCAAAGTGTTACACGAGTAATAATGTTAGAATGTTTTAAAAACAACGCAAAGAAATCAGCCATTTTCGAATTCCACGCTTCTTGTATTTCCTTTGGTATTACTCCATCGGTATATGGATTTATTTTCTTGTTATACTCGTAGTTTGTTGAAATATCTGCACCAATATTTCCTTGCCCCGGACTAGGCAAGATTGACATATCTAATTCTGTAACCATTACTTTTACTCCTTCATTACCATAAGCAAGAATTGCTTTTTCGTATTCTTCGAGTGTTGGGCTATTCATGCCAATATGACCTTGCATACCAATTCCGTCAATTCTAATTCCTGCTGCCTTTAGATCTCGAATCATTTTTACAATCGCATCACGTTTCCCCGGATACCACTCATTGTAGTCGTTATAGTATAATTCAGCTTCTGGGTCGGCTTCGTGTGCAAATTGAAAGGCAAGCTTAATGAAATCGTCTCCAATAATTTGTTGAAATTTACTTTTGCGCAAGCTTCCATCTTCTAGAATAGCCTCATTCACTACATCCCAACCTTTTATTCGACCTTTGTATCTTCCAACTACAGTTTCTATGTGATTCTTCATCCGCTCTATCATTACTTCTCTTGAGACATTATTTCCCAAACTGTCGGTAAAAAACCATTGTGGCGCTTGCGAATGCCATATCAAACAGTGACCGGTAACAAACATGTTATTTTGTTCTCCTAATGCTACAAACTTATCAGAAACAGAGAAATTAAATTCTCCTTCCTTTGGCTGTATCTCAGCACTTTTCATACAATTTTCAGGTACAATTGCGTTAAATTGATGCTTGATTACTTTTAGCGAGGTTAAATCACTACCATTGATTTGCCTTTGGTTCAGAGCCGTACCTATGTAAAATTTACCAGCAAATGCATCCTTTAAACTTTCTTGCATTTTCTCCTGTGCTTCACCTTCGATTACAGAAAGCAATAAAACCAATGTTGCAAATAATAGGGATTTATATTTCATATTATTAAGGTTTAGTATTTGATATATTTGTAATTTATATTTGCTTTTTATTTTCATTTCTTCTTGTCATTAAGTCATTTTGTAGCTGTACTTCCATTTTTTTATCGATGACATAAAAGAATAGCAAGCCAACAGCCAACAGAAACGGAATAGAGGGATATACGCTGACTAACATTTTTGTTCCAAAAGTTACTGATTCTGGCTGGGCTAATACCTTGACAGCATTTGTTGCATCATAATGTACATAACCATATTGGCCAAGAATCCATGTAACCAAAGCACTGCCAATGGCTAAGCCTGACTTTAACCCAACCATCATGGCTGAAAAAATGATCGCAGTTGCCCTACGGTTATTGTTCCATTCTGAAAAATCAGCAACATCGGCAATCATTGCCCAAAGTAGGGGAATCGTAATCCCGTAAAAGAAACCATGCAAAATCTGAGAAATAAACATGAGTCCAATACTCTTTGCTGAGAAGAAATAAAATATAAAAACAAATAGAGTTGAAACCAAAAGCATGCTCATAAAAACATCTCGTTTACCATATTTATCAGCCAATTTTTTAGATATTGAGATTCCGACAATCATAAACAGGATGCCACCCGCATTAAATAAACCGAAACCTGCAGAAGTTGGATTGTTACCAAAAAAATTAAGCCCAATAGACGATAAAGCAGAAAGAATTGGGCTTATGAAATTTGTTAGTGCCACTGAATCCACATAGTTGTTGAAGTAATAAACATAAGATCCTCCTTTTATAGCCAATGTAACAAATACCAAAATGGTTACAAGAAGCATGATTAGCCAAGGTCTGTTATGAACCAAATCGCCCAAATCTTCCTTCAGACTCGATTTTTGGCTAGGTTTGGGGATGATGCGTTCTTTTGTTGTTAAAAAGGTAATTACCAACATCACGGTTCCAGAAATAGCCAACCATGTCATCACGGTCTCCATGCCTGCAGCTTTATTGCCTCCTCCAGCATATTCAATAATAGGTAGCATAAATACTTGCACAAAAAATTGCGCAAACATAACCGCTACAAAACGATATGCCGAAATACTATTGCGTTCTCCCATATCGCCTGTTATTACTCCACTCAATGCCGAATAAGGTAAATTACTTGAGGCATATAAAAGCAATAGCAGAGTATAGGTTACGGCGGCATAAATGAGTTTACCCTTATAGGCAAATTGAGGCGTAGTAAAAGCCAAAAGCGCCACTACTCCCATTGGAACTGAGGTAAACAAAATCCATGGGCGAAATTTTCCCCATCTTGATTTAGTTCGATCTGCAAGAACTCCGATTAGCGGGTTAAATAAAAATGCAGCGACTAAACCTACAACAAGCATGATTAATGAGGCATCGTTATTTTTAAGCCCATAAATATCAGTATAAAAATAAGCCAAGTAGGTGATTAGTGTTTGAAAAACGAGATTAGCTGCCAAATCGCCAAGGCTGTAGCCTATTTTCTCAATTAAAGATATTTTCTGCAAATTTGCGTTCATAATAAGTTCAGTTAAATCGTTTTTCGGTTGTAAATGGCGAGGCCGGAAGCCCTTCTTTATTTTTCAGATTTGCTCCTACAGGATTCATTTCCCATGCATAACGAACGGCAGTTGGGTTCTTGATATTTCTACTCCAAACTTTTACTTTATTTTTACTTAAAACAACTGCATTGGCCCATACAAATTGGCCATCATCGCCGGCAATCTGGAAACCTTCGAGCAGACTATTGGCATATAAGCCCTTTCCAACCGATTTAAACTTTATTATGATACATTCATTCTCTAATTTCATTGACTCATACAATGGCCCTGAACTAACTATTGTAGTATCGCCATATGCAACCCGCTTGGCTTCTAGGAATAAGCGACGAGCAACTTCTTTTTTATTTAAGGGGTGAATATCATTCCATTCGCCCAAATCTACAGCAACCGCCATTCCTGTGTGGGGGAGTACCAATGTTCTTCGTTGAGAGTCGCGTAAATCGGCCCAGCCATTTTCAACTGGTTGCTTAGAAGGACGTCCCAGATTAGCGAGTTGAACAAAAAGGAAAGGCATATTTGGTTGTGCAAAATTCTTGCGCCAATCCAGAATTAAACCTTTGAAAAGTGGTAAGTAGGCTTTCCCTTGTCCTCCATTTGTTTCGCCTTGGTACCAAATGACACCGTTTACTGTATAATTGAGCGCTGGGCTAATTAAACTGTTGAATAAACCGCCAGGCATAAAACCTGGGTTTCCAGGGATCCAAGGTGGATTTAAAGTTGCACCAATATGATAATTCCATTCTCCTGTTAAATCAATTTTCTGCTTCCCAACGCGTAGTTCGTAAGGTTTTTCTTCTACAAAACCACCACGCCAGCCCTGACTAAAAACTCGCATCATTACAATGTTTTTACTTGGTTTTAAAACACTTTTCGGAACTGTGTAAATGCGTGGAGGATATTGGTATGAAGTTGATCCCACAAATACGCCGTTAATAAAAGCTGAATCGCTGTCGATGATTCGGCCCATTCGTAAAATCGCATCTTGATCTACTAATGAATCCGGTAATTCAAACGCTTTATAAAACCAGATAGAGCCATTGTGTAATTCGACACCTTTATCTGTCCAATATCCGGGGATCGAAATGAGAGACCAACTGGAAACATCTACATCGGCTTTCGACCAGCGAGCTACTCCTGTATCATTTTTATTGACCTCTTTGTGCCAATTATATTTCAATTTTTCAGGAGTCTCTTGCTTTATTAATGTACGCACAGAATCGCTGTGCGCTTTTTGTGCTTTCCACTGTTTTAAATATGGGCTTACTTTATCCTTACTTAACCATGCTTCTGCTGGTGACCCTCCAATGGCTGTACTGATGATACCTATTGGAACCTGATATTTCTGATATAAATTGTTGGCGAAAAACCACGAAATAGCCGAAAATTCACCAATATTCTCTTGTGTCGCCGGAAGCCAAACTCCGTCAGGATAGTCTAATTGTGCGGTTTCTGGTTCTTTTCGGGTTGAAGATCGGAACAAACGGATATTAGGATTATTTACCTTGTTAATTTCATCGGCGTATAAATCCATCACCCGACGAATTGGTAATTCCATATTCGATTGCCCCGACGACAACCAAACTTCCCCAAACATGATGTTTTTCAATTCAATGTCATTAACATTCATTGTGTAAGGGCCTCCAGCCGGTATTGCAGGAAGTTCTATACTCCAATTCCCTTTTGTATCTGCTTTTGTTTTATACGACTCTCCGTGAAATTCAATTTTTACTTTCTCTGAAGGATTTGCCCAACCCCAAATTTGTACTGGTATGTCGCGTTGCAAAATCATACCATTACTCACTAAACGAGGCAATTTAACCTTTGCATATGCCGGCTGAAGCAATATTGCAAAAAGTGTGAACAGTACTAAAACTGGTATAAAATTGTATTGTCTCTTCATACTATAATGGTATTTGTTTACTCTGAGGTGCTCCGAGGTAACTTGGTTTCAAACCTCCTGTGTCAATTAGTATTTTCTGCAATACAATGCCCGGTTCTAACACTCTGAATCTTATATTATAAACACCTGGTTTACTAATCTCAAGTTTTGATTTGGTAATATTTATCCGGTTTGCTTGCAATTTGCCCAACTCTCCCCGATATTCACCGTTAATATTAATAACTTTTTCTTCCCCACCGTTGCACGAAATAGCATAGCGCAATCCCTTATTCGCATTAAAATTTAATGTTGGAGAAAAATACATTTGCATTTCGAATGTGCCTGTAGATTTGAAGTTTATGGCATATTCCAAATAAACTGAGTCTTTTTCTGATGGATATGCATTTTGAGGAAAGGTGCTTACCCCTGATAAGGTTTTACCTAAAAATGGAATAACTTGCCATTTTATTTGATCTGTTCCCTTGGCTTTTCGAAAATATTCAGCTTCGATAGAAACATAACCATCAGATTCTTCAAAAGCTAAGTCCGAATTTGGAATGTTCGCCGCTTCAATACGAGTAACTTTAGGCATAATCCGGCGTCGCGGCTCTGCCCATGAACTGTATCCAATACGAATTTGATCCATTTGATGATTCCACTTTCCACCAGCTATTTGTTGGTTATAATGAATCGTAAATAATGAGTCGCGATCGAAACATTGCTTTGCCACATCGGCCCAATGGTTGGCTTCTATATTCTTTTCAGCAGCTAACCGGTGGTTTTTTGCTACCGCATAATACATTTCATAAAGGTTAGAACTTGCATTTGTTGGAAAAAGCACTAACTGATCAAATGCATCTTTATATTCGTTTGGAATGAAATTATAAATGCGAAGCGCGTCCAATGTTAAATTTCGATAGTCGTTATAAACTTGTTCAAACTCATCGTAATTATCCAGACTAAAAGTGTTTTCATCCAACAATTCTGGTGTAACTCTGTGATTGTATTTTGTGTATAAATTCAGGATTCGTGCCGCATCGGCTGCATCTTTTTCACCAAACTGTTCTGCACACCAGTTTTCGGTATATTGGAGTAGATTTTCAGCATTCATTTGTTCAGGATCCCAAGCCATATCCAGAAAAAAGCTCATTGGAAATTCCATCGGTTTTAAATCTCCCACATTCAGCACCCAAATGCGGTCTACACCATGACTATAAGTGAGGTTCATCTGTTCCCAAATCCTCTGAATCTGGCTTACATTTATCCACCTGTATGAGCGTGGACCCCCTACATAATCAACGTGGTAATACATGCCGTATCCTCCTTGATGTACGGGGGCATTTATGTCCGGTAACTTTCGTACGTTGCCCCAATTGTCATCACAAAGCAGTAAGGTAACATCATCGGGTACTCGCATTCCTGCATCATAATAATCTTGAACTTCTTTGTACAATGCCCACACTTGAGGTGTTTCTGAAGCAGCCTTTCCTGTGACTTTTCGGATGATTTTGCGTTGATCTTTTACGATGTTTTCGAGTAGCGAGATGTTGGTTCCTTCTTCCATTGCTTCGTCTCCATCTCCCCGCATTGCAATGGTTACAATGGTCTCCCAGTCTTTATTTCGCTCTATACCTTTTTGCCAAAAACTTGAAAGTACCTCTTTGTTTTTGTTATAATCCCATGGTCCGGAACCATATTTGTGCCACTCAGCTTGTGCTCTGCCCATTGGTTCGTGGTGCGAGGTACTCATGACAATTCCTAATTCATTAGCCAAACGGCCGTTTTCCGGATCATCGTCGAAAAAGGCTTTCCCCCACATTGCCGGCCATAAAAAGTTACCTTTTTGTCTCAATATTAATTCGAATACTTTTTCATAAAATAGATGGTTGAAGCCTCCAAATTTTTCTCGTACCCAACCACCTAAAGCAGGTTCTTCATCGTTGAGAAAAATTCCGCGATATTTCACTTTCGGGCTGTTAGTTACAAATCGACCATCTTTTATATAAATGGTTTCGTGCTTTTTAACTGGAACATCTGCCCACCAATACCAAGGAGATACACCCATCTCACGTGAAAGGTTTAACATAGCATAAATTGTCCCCCGTTTATCACTTCCGGCTAACACCAAGGCTTTTTCTACCCCAGGAAAGGGATTTTCAACCACTTGTGTGAGGTTACATTCCCATCTTTCTTTTATATCTGAAACATCTAGTTTTCCATCTTTAATCAATTGGTCAATCCACTGATTTTTACCAATAGTACCAACCAAAATTATTTGTTTTTCTTTGGGCAGCACCGATTTATAAATTTTTGGACCTTTACCCGACACTTGTGTAATATCTTTGCAAAACCAATCGAGGACTACGAATACTCCTGAGAACTCATCTGAGCTCACTAAAACAGGAGCGGTATATCCAACTTTTGAGATAGCAAAGCTTCCTTTATCGTTCGAAAAACTAACTTTTTTTTCTGTTGCACTCAATTTTAAAGTCAAGAACACAAGACACATACATATCATATGAAAAATGGTCTTTCTACTTACAAAAAAACGACTTGTTTTATTCATAAATCTTAGTTGTTGATTATTTACAGTCAGTCAATTAGCCGTTCCTTTCTTTTTTTCTAACTGTTCGGATTTTAGATTACGAAAGAACGATCATTAAAAATAATCCTGGAGAACCAATAAGAGTTATGAAATTAAATATTTGATTTCTAACATTTATTTCGATTCGCCCCAAAATTGGTTATCATTTACATTTTGAACCTTTATTATGTATAATAAGCACCTGTAATAATTATCTTGTACTAGTTGCATACATACCAATGCTGGTTCCAGTAAATCCAAACGAAGATGCTGTTGATAAATAAAATGCATCAATATTGCCAGCCAGTTCTTCCCAATTATTTTTATCCGTTGCATACATGAAATTGTAGGTTAGACCATCGGACAAAACTTTAAGTTGTATGGGTTTATTGCCTTTCAAGAGTGGGCGAGAGGCTAGTACTTCTTTTTCTTCTGTTTTTATTTTTGTTAATTGTACTACTTTTTCACCTTCTTTAAATCCAATAGAAAAATAGTATTGATGTGCTTCATCTTTATAAATAAGTATGCCTGCTGATGTACTGTCATTTTGCGGAGAAAAGTAAAGTTGAGTTGAACACTCGAATTTGTGATGTTGAAGCCTGCGACCTAAATAAGCTGGGGTTTCTAGTTCACGTGAATCTACATTAGCACACTTTAAATTTAAATATCCTTTATCTTCAGTCAATGAATAATAAGCTTCAGCAGAACCTCTTAATGACATCCATTCTAATCCTAAATCAGGTGAATTAAAATTATCGGTTTTTTTGAAATTTCCTGATGGTATTGTTGTGTCGCGTTGTATTCCTTTCATTTGCACAATTCTCGGAATAGTTTGATCATCGTCGGTTAAGATTGGGTACCCATCTTCTGTCCATCTTACAGGCATTAAGAAGGTTTCTCTTCCCAAGTTTTCAAACTTATTATTTATTGGGCGACAAGCTAAAAATACGCCCCACCATGAACCATCATTTTTTCTAACCAGATCAGCATGTCCTGCGCATGTTATTGGAAAAGGTCTATTTTTATTTAAATGTTTTTGGGTTAATATTGGATTGTTTTTCCAAGGTTTAAATGAACCAAACGGTGAGGCAGCCTTAAAGATTACTTCACTGTGATTTTCTGAAGTACCTCCTTCAGCACACATTAATAAATAATGATCGTTAATTTTATAAAGATGAGGCCCTTCTATCCATATTGGTTTTTCTTGTAGGTTTACACCTCCGTTTACAAGCATAATACTTTTACCAATGGTATTTTCTTCTTCGTAATCAAATTGAATTATTCTTATCGCTCTGTGTCCTTCATAGGTTGAGCCTCCATCGGGTACATCATTATATACGATGTAAGCTTTTCCATCTTCATCAAAGAAGAATGATGGGTCGATTCCGTGAACATCAGTTAACCAGACCGGGTCAGACCATTCCTCAAGGGGATTTTTAGATTTTACGAAGAAATTGCCTTTTCTAATATTTGTGGTAATCATGTACCACGTTTTGTTGTGTGGATTATAACTAATTGCTGGTGCAAAAATTCCTTCACTGGTTTTTTGTCCTTTAAGTGGTAATTGTTCTGGTCGATTTAAAACGTGGCCTACCTGTTTCCAATTCATTAAATCTTTACTGTGAAACAAAGGCACACCTGGGTAGTAAGAAAAGGTAGAAGTAACCATGAAAAAGTTTTCACCATCAGAACCTATACTTGGATCAGAATACCATCCCTGTAGTAATGGATTGTAAAAATAATCAATGTCAGGAAGTGGATTTTGCTTGTAATAATCGTCTTTACCCTCGTATTGAAAATAATCGAAATGAGCAACTAAACTATTATTTGTAAACTCTTTGTTTTCAGGTTTTTTATTGCATGAAGATGTTATGACAATTAAGCCTAAAGTAAAAAGGATTATTGCATTTTTGATCGAGATAAAAATCATCTTCTTTAATGCACTTGGGATTTTGAATTCTTTATACATTTATTATTTATGTTTAGAATGGTTTTTATTAGATTTCAGCTCTCTAAATTATCGAATCGATCTTAACACGATTTTAGATTTTAGATATTTGATTTTTTATTCCAGATACTTCCTAGCTTAATATTGATTGTGTTTTATTATAAACTGCACATAAATATAATAAAGTTCAAGTTTTTTATATCAGAAATGTATCTTTACGAAAATAAATATCCACTCTAATAATTGTTGTCAGGCTCTATCATTAAACAATTATTTGCGATAGTTAAATTCGTTGGCTTTATAGGTAGTATTAATTATAACTGAAAGTAAAATACAATTTTAATTAATCTGACTGGGGGATTTACCATAGTGCTTTTTAAATACTGTACTGAAATATCCGATACTTGAAAATCCACACATTTCACTTACTTCTGTAACCGAGTATTTTTTAGTGGACAACAACTCTACTGCATGTTCTAAGCGGATTATTTTTATTAAATCTGTAGGTGACTGATCTGTTAAAACTTTAACTTTCTTATAGAGTAACGATGTGCTTATATTTAAGGCTGAAGCGAAATCTTCTTTTGTGAAGAGTGGGTTATCAATGTTTGTTCGGATCACATTAATCACCTTTTTTAAGAATTCGTCATTTAATTTATTTTCAAAAATTGACTCTTGATCTTTGTCATGCTTTATAATTTTTAGTGCCTTCTTTCTTATAATTTCACGATTTTGAATAATTGATTTTATCCGCTGTAGTAATAATGTTACATCAAATGGTTTTGTAAGATAATCATCTGCTCCTAAACCAAGACCTCTTAATTCATTGGCTTTACCTGTTAAGCTTGTCAGCAATATTATAGCTATATGTGAAGTTTCATAGTTCTCCTTTATAAGCTGGCACAATTCGAAACCATCCATTTCAGGCATCATAATATCAGAAACTACTAAATCAGGTGAATATTTCTCTACTAATGCCCAAGCTATTTTACCATTTTCCGCGGTAATTATTTGATAATCTTTATCTAATACAGTTCTTAGGAATTCACGCAAATAATCGTTATTCTCAACGATTAGCACCTTCATATCATGATTGGTACTTTTCTCTTCTCTGTTACTATTGATAGCAGGCTTATATGTATCTAGATATGGTTTGTTTGCATTGGAATCAGAAATAATAGGATTAGGTTTTATTTTTTTATGCATCATGGGTATCATAACTTGAAATATTGATCCTTTATTTTCCTCGCTAAAACAGGTGATTTTTCCACCCAATAAAGTCACATGATTTTTTACAAGCAGCAAACCAATACCAGAACCTACAATTTTAGAATTGATGGCATTTTCTCCTCTATAGTATTCTTTAAATAATTGCTTTTGAGCCTTTTTGGGTATTCCAATTCCAAAATCCTGAACTTCTAAAATCCATTTGTTGCTTAAGCATTTGAGGTTAACATTAATGCTAGAGTCATCAGTAGAGTATTTTATTGCGTTGGATAATAAATTATCTATAATTTTTTCGATAGTAATTTCATCAATAACTACCTCACAGATTTCCTCGTTGGCCTTAAAGATGATTTTTATGTTTTTATTACTTGCATACGCTTCGAACATTGCAATTCTATTTTCTATGAAATTGGTAATATTCACTTTTGTTAAAGTAGATTTGTGTTTACCAATATCAACTTTTTGAAAATCCATTAACTGTGATACTATATTTGAAATTTGTTTGGCTTGATTGGTCGCAAGTTGTAAATAATGTAGGCCTTTATCAGATAGTCTTTGCTCTTTATTTAGTTCTTCAATAGGGCCATTTATTAAGGTTAATGAGGTCCTAATATCGTGTGCTATATTTACAAAAAAACGAATTTTTTCATCGGAATGTTGCTTTTTTAGTCTGTTTATATAATAGGTAAATAAGAACATAAACAATGCAAGTATGAAAAGGACTAAGGACATTCTGAACCACCATCTTTCCCAAATTGGAGGAACAAAAAGTAATGCTATCGATCGCTCTGCAATAACCTCTGTAAGCGAGTTGTCATACATTCTAATCTGTAATAAATATTCTCCACTTGGAATATTTGAGTATGATATAACGCCAATATTATTAGGTTTACTCCATTGTTTATCTAATCCTTCTAGTTTCCATGAAAATTTGTACCCGGTAGATGATGCACCTTTGGGTAATAGTTCTAAGCTTATATTGTTTTGGAGATAGGTTAAAGATAATTGTTGGATACGATCCAAGGGGATTTGCGGGACAAGTGACTTAATTTCTCGTATGGAACGACCAGACACACGGAAGTCCTGAATGAAGATATTACCTTTTTCAATTGTAGACTCAAGATGCTGCGGATCAATAATTATTCCCCCTTTGTTTGTGCCGAATAACAATTTGCCATTCTTTAATGAATATTGTGCGGCTTGATTAAAGGAAGTTTTACTTAAGATTTCAGACGATTGAAAGGTGGTTATGGTCAAGTTATTTATATTAATCTTGCACAATCCCTGTTCTGTTCCAACCCACATAAAATCAGAAGAATACGCAAGAGAATTTACAAAGTTGCTGGGAAGACCAGAATCAATATTAATGTGCTTAGTATTTTTGCTTGACAGATCATACACTACAATACCATTCCCGCCGGTTGACATCCAAATAGTGTTTTCATATACCTCAATATCATTGATTAAATAGCCATCCACTAATATTTCAGAAGTACCAGCAATTTTGTCAAATAATAATAGTCCGTATGTTGAGCCAATTAGTAATTTTTCTTTTGAATAATTCCACAATACGTTTACTGTAATATTACTGTACGATTTAAATTGTTGTGATTTTGAATTGAAGTGGATGAGATCCCCTCTGACTCCGCCAATCCACAAATCTCCAGAACTATCCTTTATTATATCGAAAACAAAATTATTTTTAAACTTGTCACCAAATTTATCCTGACTATAATGTGCTATTTCTTTTTCATCTTTTTTACTGATTAAATATACTCCGGACGAATAAGTGCCTGCCCAAATGTTTCCATTATTATCTTCGCAAAGTGATAAAAATACTTGTGCATGGTCCTGATTATTATGAAAATATGCTTTCCATTTATTGTTGTTCGGATCCCAGCAACTAATGCCATTATTGGTTGCAAACCATATTTTCCCGTTTCTATCTTCTAGAACCGCGTTTACATCATTGTTAATAAGCGAATTGTCATTATTAATAATATGTGATATGTTCAAAATGTCTGAACCTATAAGCTTAAAATATGACCCCCCTCCGCTGAATGTGCAAACCCAAACTCGCCCATCGGGAGCACAATAAATATCATATACTCCATTTCCTTTTAAGGAGTACTGGTCATCTGAATTTTCCTTGAAAACCGCTTTGATTTTTCCCTCCTGATTCATATTCCATAAGCCCTGTCCATCAATGCCCAGAAGTAAAGAATTGTCAGGTAACTGCTCTATCGCCAAAATGGGCTGATTCGGAATGTCTTTAATGCGTTTCATTTGCAATAGATCCAAATCTTTGGAAATTTTATAAAGACCGCGACCTAATGAGCCTAACCATAATTCCTTGGTGTTATCATTGTATAACATGCTTGATACGGAAATATTGAAATCTTTGGGATAATTAAAGTATTCTTGAATTTCGCCGCTCTTGATATTATAAGTTAAGATTTTGCCTCCTATAAAATAGAAGAAGCTAGATTTATCTTTCCATTGTAAATATTCTATTTGTTTGTTGGATGAATGACTTTTTAATCCGATGCTATCACTGTAACTAAATAAACCCGAGGAAGATGCTATCCATAGCTTATTGGATTGGTCTAATAAAATTTTGTTGATTGAAACATAGGGATTGTTAATGCTTTTTCTCAGATTAAAAACCAATTTAAAGTGATCTAAAACGGCATTGTATCTAAAAATCTGACCATTATTACTATATGCAAAAAAGTTTTCTTTTCGGCTGACCATTCCAACGGTAATAATGTCACTCGTTTCGCTAGGTAAACTGTATGTCCTAACGTCTCCGTGAGTATAACGGACTAAACCCATTTTTGAAGAAAACCAAATGAAACCGTTAACATCAGGGCAAATTTGATTTGTTCCTCTAATAGATATATTATATTCTTCGTTTAGGTTGTAAAATTCTATATTTTCTATACTAGCAACTGCGGGGGATAAACTTTGTAGACTTAATCCTAAAATGAACAAATAGTAGAATTTCAATTTTTTCAATTTTTTTGCCATTACAATAAATAGTAAGATCTGAATTTCCATAAACCCATTCGAAGTTATGCTGCATAAATACTTTTATAACTATGGTAATGAAGAGATTTAAATTTTTGTTTGGTCAATTATACAATATATTGTTATATAAAGAGACAAATTCAGTAATTAAGTATTTCAAGGCGTTCAATTTTTTATTGCTATTTGTTGCTTTTTCGTGACAAATAATAATTTCTAATGCCTTAAGAAAATGAAAGAGAATTTAACCCATTCAACAATTTACTTTTCATCACAGTAGCCTAAATCGAATTAATAAAATTATTATCCGTTTTAAAAGTCACAATTCAATCGATATGAATAAAGATCTATTTTTTTGTGAATTTCCACCAATCAAAATGATATGGATCATTCGTACTAGACTTAAAAATGAAATACACATCATGTATTTTTTTTATTTTTAGGGTCTTGCAGTTTAGTAAATAAGTTTTCTTTTCTATTTCAGATTTCTCAACTTTTAAGACTCCCACTTTTATTCCGGAAATGCTATCAAGTCTAATTTCTATTGTGCCGTTGTTCTGTATATTGGAAAGCTTCGCTTCGAAAGCACGAGCACCCTTTTTAAAATCTACACCTTTCACCATTATATAATCATCATTATCAATGTTGCAAACTTCCATACCACCCATTTCCTTTGTTTGAGTTTTAATTCCATTGTTCTTGCAAAATGTTTCAGCTTCAATTCGCTCAAATGGATTAATATTTAACAATTGCTGCAACCCATCTATGGTGTTTATCATTGTATCAATATTTCCATCAATATTATGCTGTATCTTGTCAATACAAATATTGCGTTTGTAAACCATTGGGATCCCTGCTTTCTCGGCTACGATGCGATTATGATATGCTTGGTACCAATTGCCCTTTAATTTAAATATAGCTTGGTGATTGTTGTTGTGATTATTCGGAGGTTGTAATGAAACTACTCCTCCATATTTGAAACCGGATGTAGGGTGTGAACTCTTCATATAATCAATTCGCATTCCTGCACTTGGATTTGATGAATATGAAAAATAGTATATACCATTATTTTTATGCATCCAGGCTGCTTCGAAAAAATTAGGAGCCGTCATATGGATAGCTGATCCGTTTACACTAATCATATCAGGATTCAATTTAATCACGCGAACATTATTGTCACCATTTCCTCCAAAGTACAAGTAGGCTTGCCCATCATCATCAATAAAAACCATTGGGTCAAAAAGCCACATATGTTCAGCAGGCATAACACCTGGGGTTTTAGTCTCAATCAGCGGTTTTCCAATAGGATCCGTAAACGGTCCAGTAGGACTATCAGACATGGCGACACCAATCCCATTGCCCCCATTTCCAAAATACAAGTAAAAATGTCCATTTCGCTCGACTGCTGATGGAGCCCAACTTCTTGAAGCCCAAGAGGCACCTTCTGGTACTTGGAAAACTATTCCATGGTCCGTCCAGTTTTTAAGATCATTACTTGAAATACAAACAATCGATTTCATTCGGTAATCCCCTCTACCAGTTGTTGGGTTTTCGTCGTCATTCGAACAATAAAGGTATACCCGATCTTTGTATACTAAAGCTCCAGGATCGGCAAGAAACCGATGCGAAACAATTGGATAGTCTGCTAATGCCCCAAGAGCAATGATCAAGGAGCAAAAGGTTATTGAAACTCTCAATTTATTCTTTACCATTTTTAACGCTTTTTCTGGAAAATAATTTATTTAATAATGTTTTACATAAAGGAATTTGCTTAAATAATACTAAAAGTCTTTACAAGAATTACTTTCTTATTACCCACAAAAAAAATTAAGATTCTTAGTAACTATTTCTTTAATATGAATTTAATTTTCGCAACAAGTTAAACAGAAGTTGTCTATCGCATTTATTAAATTCAATCTTTGATTTTCAAAATTGGATAATTTTTTAATATACTATGTAAATAAAACGGCACATTCATTTAAACTATAAATGAATAATGAGATTGTTAAAGCAGAATTATGTGCATTTAAAATATATATTTAAATAAGAAAAGGTGGTTAAGAGAGCTATCATAAAGGCAGAGTAATCCAACATTCATATGATGATTGATTCCTATAATATCTTTATTTATTGTTTGTTTTCGAAGTTGATATCAATTAACCTAATCACTAGTTTTAAATGAATTAGTATTTCAATAATTTAGCTAATACAAAAATGTAAAGTCTTAATAAAAACTTATCATTACAGGATGAAACAATTATTTATATCAATTTCATTAGTAATTGCTGGATTAATCTCAACAATGGCAAATGATTTTGTTTTTACAACAGTTGATGTTAAACAAGGACTAAGTGATAATCAAATTCGTTATATATTACAATTGTCAGATGGCAGAATGATATTTACAACCAGTGGAAATTTAAACCTGTATGATGGCAATAGTTTTAAGTACATTCACCGAAACACACAACATAGCTACCCACTGAGCAAATACAATGGACATTACCGGATTTATCAAAGCGGAGATTCTCTTCTTTGGATTAAAGATTATCATAAATTATCGTGTTTAAACCTTCGCAAAGAACAATATATATCGAATATAGCAGAACTTTTCAGTAACCATGGGGTTTCTGAACCGATAGAAGACCTTTTTATTGACGATAACCGCCAAACATGGTTACTTGTCGGTGGTAGCTTGATTAATTATAAAAGCTCAGATATTGTTGATATTCGCAATTATAAGGGGAGTTTACAGGATATAAAATCAAATGATGAAAACATATACTTGTTTTACAATACTGGTGAAGTTATATGTTATAGTTTGAGAACTCACAAAGAGCTATATAAATGTGCAGCATACCCTGTAGCTGAAATGAGTTTATATAAGAGAACATCACTGGTTGTGAAAGGAAGGAACGGCTTTTATCAACTACGTAATGGCAGCAAAGGAGGATTCTTCTTTTTTGACCCTGAAAAAAGAGAATGGGAAAAAATTCTTGAGACTGATTATACGCTCAATACTTTAATTCTAGCATCCGACGAAAAAGCATATATTAGTTGTCCTCATGGTTTCTGGATCATTAATCCTCAAAATAAAGAAAAAAGGTATTTGCCGATCCTGAAAACAGTTGAAGGAAACATCATCGACACCGAAATAAGCACACTTTTTCACGACAAACAAGGAGGTTTGTGGTTGGGGACGCTAAATCGGGGGTTGCTGTATTATCATCCGTCTCGATTCAAATTTGCATATATCGGACCATCGTATTTTCCAGAAAAGCCTGCAACGGATATTATCGTTGAGGCGTTTGCAGAAAGTAAAGAAGGAGTGATTTATGTCAGAAGTCAGTCTGATATATTCAGTTTTAATGCCGACGCTGAACGCAAACAGGTTTTATCTCCAGTTCATTCATCTTCATTATCTGATGATGTTCTAAAAATACTCTTCCGAAATTCTAAAAGTATGTTAGGAGACAATCAGTATACAGCCTTAATTACCGATAAACGAGGATGGACATGGGCGGGAACATCTGATGGACTAAGACTTTTTCAACCTGAGCAACAAGAAGAAAGAATATTTTATACAGAGGATGGCTTGTGCAATAATTTTGTACATGCAATTCTTGAAGACCGAAATCAAGATCTTTGGGTAAGCACCAGTTATGGAATATCGCAAATCAAAGTCGACTCGATAAGTAAGGCCATTAACTTTATCAATTACAATACATTTGATGGCACTTTACAGGGAGAATATACCGATGGCGCAATATTTGAAGCTAAGGATGGAACCTTGTATTTTGGAGGAATAAACGGTTTTAACGTCCTCAAACCTGAAAATATAGTCACCGAACAATTACCTTTTAAACCAGTATGTACAAATCTGTTTTTAAAAGGGGAGAAAGTTCAAGTTGGAAAATTATATGATGGTCGTATTATCTTAAAAAAGGCAACTCCTTATACTAAACAAATTGATCTTTCATACAATCAGAATTTCTTGACGTTTGAATTTTCGGCAATCAATTATCAAAATCCACATCAAACTATTTATAAGTATCAATTAGTAGGAGTCGATAATGAATGGAATGAAATTTCGGTAAATCAACAAAATAGGAAATTGGGTGAAAATGGGATACTCTTAGCTTCATATACCAATCTCCCCCCAGGAGATTATACACTGAATGTGATGGCAACCAATAATAAAAAGAATTGGAATGGCGCTATAACTAAATTAAATATAGTTATACATGCGCCATGGTGGCGAACAACAACTGCATATATTATTTACATTGCTTTTTTAGTAATTGCTCTCTTTTTAAGTTTCATATCTTACAATCGTATATCCCAAAATAAATTAAAACGTGCGCATAAGGAAGAAATACTTTTTATACGAGTTAAAAATTTAATTAAGCAAATTAATGAATTAGAAGCCGAAAAAGAATCGTATATATCAAAATCATTTCCCGATAATAATTCTGTCAAGGAACAAGCTGTAACTGATTCGGATGATAGTATCTTTCTCTCAAAAGCGATTGAACAAGTTGAGAAAAATCTCGATTCACCAAATTATACCGTTGAGCAACTTAGTCGCGACTTATGCATGGAACGAACAGGTTTATATCGAAAACTAATTACACTTATGGATAAATCGCCTTCGCTTTTTATCCGTCATATTCGCTTGCAAAAGGCCGCACAATTAATACTTGAAGGTCATTTAAGTATTACTGAGATTTCAGAAAAAGTAGGGTTTAGTAGTCCCAGTTATTTGAGCAAATGCTTTCAGGAATCTTATGGATGTCGCCCTTCAGAGTATCCGCAAAAAGTGAAGGAATCAACATAGCTGTTGTCCGTTTCAACATGGTTATTGTTATCTTAATGCTGAATTTTAAAACTTTGTAGAAATTATAATTTAGTATCTATGACGAAACCAACAATTGTTGCATTATTACTTTTTGTAATACAGGTAAACCTTGCCTATGGACAACAAGTTCAAAAAACAGCAGAAGATTCAAATATTTTAAACCTCGCACCCAAATACGAAGGCTATTTATTCGCTTATTTCGAAGGTTCATCAGGAAATCGTAAACATCAGGAACAATTGCGATTTGCTATTAGTAATGATGCGTTGAACTGGAAAGCACTTAATAATAATGAACCGATACTAAATTCTGATGCTATATCCCAAAGTGGCGGGATTAGAGATCCTCACATTTTACGTAGCAATGATGAGAAAACTTTTATGATTGTTGCAACAGATATGTCTACTGCATCCAATGGTTGGAAAGAAAATCCGGGAATTGTCTTGCTCAAATCAACTGACTTAATTAATTGGAAACATGGAACTGTGAACTTAGCAAAGGATTATCCCGAGAAATTTGCTGATGCCTATTGGATATGGGCACCTCAAACAATATATGATAAAGCTGCAAAAAAATACATGGTTTATTTTACCGTTAAGTTCCGCGATGATGATCATCTTGATTTTTACTATGCCTATGCCAACAACGATTTCAATGGTTTTGAAAACGAACCGCAGTTTATGTTCAGAGCCAAATACGGCGCAATTGATGGCGATATAATTTACAAGGATGGAATGTACCACCTATTCTTCAAAGGTAATACCAAGGATGAAAACGGAGTTGAATTTGAAAACGGCATTAAACAGGCAGTATCAAAAAGTCTTCAAGGACCATGGGAAGAGCATTTCGAGTTTTTAGATGCGTATAAAAACTCAAAGACAGGAGTTGAGGGTTCCAGTATTTTTAAGTTAAATAATTCGGAAACATACATTTTGATGTATGATCTTTTTTCAAGTGGTCGTTATGAATTCCAACGAAGTACCGATTTATATAATTTTACAGAAAAGCCCGAAGCTTTTACCAAAAATTTTCATCCACGGCATGGTTCTGTGATAAGTATTACCCAAGAGGAAGTTGACCGCCTGAATAATAAGTGGGGAGAAAAACGAGAATACAAGTTTCAGTCAAATGGAAACCCGATAATAACCCACAAATTTACACCTGATCCGGCGGCTTTGGTTTTGGGTGATACACTATGGCTTTTTACAGGGCATGATGTAGCAAAAAAGAACGAAAGGATGAGGCTTAAAGATTGGTGCGTATTCTCAACAACAGACCTTAAAAATTGGACAGAATACCCAACCCCTTTAAAAGTAGCTGATTTTGCTTGGGATAAAACAGGTAGGGCATATGCATCTCAGGCCATCGAACGAAACGGAAAATATTACTGGTATATCAGCACCGATGGTTCCGGTATTGGTGTGGCTGTTGCCGATAGGCCACAGGGGCCATATAAAGATGCAATTGGTAAACCATTATTAACCAACGAACATTGTTTTGCCTCAACACACAATTGGGTTTGCATTGATCCAACCGTTATTATTGATGATGATGGTCAGGCTTGGATATTCTGGGGAAATAAACAGTGTTATTATGCCAAACTTAAAGAAAATATGATTGAAATAGACGGGGAAGTTAAACAGGTTAAATTCGATGGTTTTGAATTTACCGAAGCGCCTTGGATACATAAATACAAGGGGAAATACTACTTGTCGTATGCCACAGGTTATCCGGAAAGAATCGCATATGCAATGGCCGATAATATTGAAGGACCTTATGAATACAAAGGTATTTTGAATGAGATAGCTGGAAATTCAGATACAAACCACCAGTCTATTATTGAATTCAAAGGCCAGTGGTATTTCATTTACCATAATGGAGGGCATCAACCAGATGGTTCTTCAAGCACACGGTCAACTTGTATCGACAGGCTATATTACAATCGGGATAAAACACTAAAACGAGTGATAATGACAAAAGCGGGAGTTAACGGTATTTACAAATAGATTAAATAACTATTTACTTTAAAAGAATATTCGGAAATATTGTACCCCGTTTTACTTCTTATGATTCTTCTAAGCTTTAGAAAACCATATGGTACAATAAAACACATAAGCCGAATTAAATTGATAAATCTGCTAATTAAGTAATTGTAAAAAAGAACATATGAGAAAAATTATTACAGGTATTTCACTATTCATAGGATTTATTTTCCTTAATTCCTGTACTGGTGAATATACAAAAACCGAAAATGGTTTTAGTGCACAATTAGATTCAACCACTGTTGAAATACAGTTTTATTCTCCAAAAATTGTTAGAGTTGTTAAATCAAAACAAGGATTTGATTATGAGAAGGAAAGCCTTTCGGTAATTAAGAAACCTGAAAAAGTTCCGTTTACCATAACTGAGCAAGATAATGTTATTGAAGCTAAAACAAGTGAACTTACAGTCAAGCTTGATATTACAAATGGTAAGATTAGCTATTTAACTCCCAATAAGGAAAATTTACTGATGGAACAGGCTAATGGCGCCTTATTTGAGTCAAAAGAGGATATTGGTGAAGCAACTTTCAGTGTAAAACAAACATTTACACTCGATAAAGATGAGTATATCTACGGATTAGGGCAATATATGGGCGGTAGGATGTCGCAAAGAAACCAAACCTTAAAAATGATTCAGGGGAACAAAGAAACGGTTGTTCCTTTTATGCTTTCAAACAAAAGCTATGGAGTTTTCTGGGATAATTATTCTCCGACCACTTTTGCTGATAGCACCGAAGCTACTTGTTTCGATTCAGAAGTGGGCGATTGTATCGACTACTATTTTATGTCAGGCAATAACGCCGATGACGTAATTGCTCAAATGAGAGATTTAACCGGACAAGCACCTATGATGCCTTATTGGACATTTGGTTACTGGCAAAGTAAAGAGCGTTATAAAAGTCAAGATGAAACTGTTGGTGTAGTTAAAAAATACCGAAAATTAGGCGTTCCTATTGATGGGATTATTCAGGATTGGCAATATTGGGGTGATAATCTTCATTGGAACGCCATGGAATTTTTAAATCCTAATTTCGCTGAGCCTAAAAAAATGATAGAGGATGTTCATAAATTAAATGCGCATATGATTATTTCTTGTTGGGCTTCATTTGGAAAGGAAACAAAGCCGTATGAAACACTTGCCAACAAAAATATGTTAATGGATTTTACTACCTGGCCTATTGATGTTCAGGGGGGATGGCCTCCAAATTACGATGACCCGTCAGGTGTGAAGGTTTACGATGCGTACAATCCTGAAGCACGTGATATATACTGGAATTATCTTAATAAAGGCATTTTTTCTCTCGGCATGGACGGTTGGTGGCTCGATTCATCTGAGCCAGATCATATGAATCCCAAAGAGGAGGACTTCGATAACAATACCTATTTAGGATCATTTCGAAGGGTGCGAAATGCATTCCCTCTCGCACATGTTGGAGGCGTTGCCTCACACCAAAAAGAAACAACGAAGGATAAACGTGTTTTTATTTTAACACGTTCCGCATTTGCTGGTCAACAGCGTTATTCCGCAAACTCATGGTCAGGTGATGTAACAGCAGATTGGTATATGTTGCGCAGGCAAATTTCAGCTGGATTAAATCTTTCTCTAGCAGGAATTCCTTATTGGAACAGCGACATTGGTGGTTTCTTTCTTGGCCGTTTTCCGGGTGGTTATAAAAACAAAGCCTATCATGAATTGTATGTTAGGTGGATGCAGTTTGGAGCTTTTTGTCCTATGATGCGCTCGCACGGTACAGATTCTCCAAGAGAATTATGGTATTATGGAAAAGAAGGCGATTGGGCATATGATGCATTAAAAAAGTCAATTGATTTACGATACAGCCTGTTGCCATACATTTATTCTACCTCATGGGAAGTAACAAATAATAGTTCGACGATGATGCGGGCATTAGTGATGGATTTTCCTGAAGATAAAAATGCTCTGGATATCAACAACCAGTATATGTTTGGAAAGAATATCCTAGTATGTCCTGTTACAAAGCCAATGTATGTTGAATTCAAAAAAGAAAATAATAGATATACTGCCACTAAAGAAGATTTCAAGGAAGTTAAAACAACAAAAGTCTATTTGCCCTCAGGTGTAAAATGGTTTGATTTCTGGTCGGGAGAATTGAAAGAGGGTGGTCAAACTATTGATCGGGAATCTCCAATCGATATTTTACCTCTTTATGTAAAAGCTGGTTCAATTATCCCATTTGGCCCCAAAGTACAATATGCCAACGAAGAAATAGGTCCATTAACAATACGTGTTTATCCTGGTGCCGATGCATCATTCACTTTCTATGATGATGAACGAGACAATTACAATTATGAAGATGGAGCATATGCCACCATTGAAATGAAATGGAATGATGCAACACAAACATTAACATTAGATGCCCAAGAAGGTCAATACAAAGGAATACCAAAGAACAGGGAAATTTCCATTGTTAAAGTGGGTGAAAATGAAGGAACAGGTTTGCCGTTTGGTCAAACGGTTAGTAAAATAATCAATTACACTGGTAGCAAGGTTGAAGTGAAGCTTTAATTTAATATTTACCACCGAAACAGATTGATGGAGTAGGTGGTAGATATTATTTCTATAGTTCTGTTAAGAGTTTTTCTAGCATTGATTAATACCAAAAATTTGCTATCAACTTTGAGTATACGATAGAGCAGTGTTTGCGAAGTACTTAAAAGAAGTTGGTAGATTATATCTGAATACAATGCTACGAACTAAAATGAATAGAATAAATAGAAAATCAGATTGTTACGTTAGTTCACTGTTAATAGGTAGGGTGGAGTGTGTGGCAATTTATTTGATTTTATATAGCAACAAACTTCTATAGGATTGAAAATGAAGAGCAAAAGTGAATTATCCGCCCCCACTCAAACAGCACGCTTATTGTTGCATATTTATGGAGGTTAGTACATCGAAACAATATTTTTCAAATATATTTGGGTAAAATAAAACGTTTAACTGTTTTTTTAACTATTGTACAAAACAACAATTGCTTTATTGTAAATACCATATACAACAATCATATTGCTTATTAAAAAAAGCATCTTTCCTATTTACCGCTCTGGTAATTTGTGTATTTTCTGTATATTCTCAAAATTTTAGTGTACGATTTAACCATATAACCAGTGACAATGGCCTATCCCAAAATACAATCGAAGACATTTTTAAAGACAGCAGAGGCTTTGTTTGGTTTGCTACCCGAAATGGACTAAACAGATATGATGGATATTCTTTTAAAATTTATAAAGCGGAAAATTCCGAACATAGTTTATCGTGTAATTTTGTTCACTCTATTTGTGAGGATTTAGAAGGTAATTTATGGATTGGAACAGAAGATGGACTGAATATATTCGATACCAAAACCAACACATTTTCAGCCTTATTTCATAATCCTCAAGATACCAACAGCATTTCTGACAACAACATTTCTGATGTTGTATGTGATAAGAACGGGATTATTTGGGTCGGTACTTACACTCATGGGCTGATTCGTATCCAAAAAACAGCAACTGGAAAATATATTTTCAATCGTTATCAATACTCACCAAATAAATCAGCAGGTATATTAAGCAATACGGTTCATACATTATTTATCGACAAAGAAAACAACCTCTGGATAGGAACAAACAACGGTATTAATAAATTGTGTATTAGCACCAATTCTTTTGAATCCTATCGAAAAATTAAAAATGCAACAAATCCTTTAAGCCACAATTCTATTTCATCCATTTGGGAAGATTCATATGGATATATCTGGATTGGCACTTGGAACGGACTAAACCGGATGAATAAGACTACAGGTGAAATTAAATACTTCTTATTCGATAGTGGCAGCCAGTCAGATATCTCCAATTCTGCAATAAATACAATTGGGGAAGATATAGAAGGCAATCTGCTAATCGGCACTATAGATGGTTTAAATATGTACATCAGGAAGGAGAACCGCTTCCGCCAATTCCATGTTAACAGCAATAGCAACGATGCTTTGAGTAACGAATTAGTATCGTGCATCGAGACCGATCGTCTGGGCAACGTTTGGGTTGGAACACACATGGGAGGAGTAAATCACTATAACGTATATCAAAAGAAATTTAAGCACATCGTTATTGAACCATTGCCCAAAGAGACAAACAATAACAATGTGATTAACTCTATTTGCACCGATCCAAAAACGTTATGGATTGGCACGGCAGGCGGTGGACTCTATTGTTTCGATAAGGCAACAGGAAAACATACTCATTTCAGAAATATACCCGGGGATTTGCAAAGCATAAACGGAGATTATGTTTCTGCAATTAAAAAAGACAATGATGGGAATTTATGGGTTGGCACCTGGGAGAGCGGATTAAATCTGGTGCATCTACAATCGGAACCTTATCGTTTTGAAAGAATATCGGGAAAAAACGGATGGAGTAGTATGCTAAACAGTTCCATTACCAGTATTCATATTGACAGCAGTTTTATACTAATTGGAGGCGAATATGGATTGGACAAACTGATTGCAAAACGCAAAAATATAAGCCCGGTTGCCAACAATCAAAACTGGACGAATAGCATTAGTCAGGTACGCTGTATTCTTAAAGATAAGCGAGGCTTTTTCTGGATTGGCACAAGAATCGGGCTGTATTGCTTTCATGAGTCAAAATTAACAAGCGGTCTGTCTGATTCTGATATAAGCTGTTATCGCTCAAATACAGATGAACGTAACACGTTGCCATACAACTTTGTAGAAACACTTTGTGAAGATCATAACGGGAACATTTGGGCAGGAACTTTTGGTCATGGCATTTGCCAGATACAACGAAAAAACAATAACGAAGTTATATTCAAAAGCTTCAACGAAAAAGATGGGCTATCGAACAATGTGATTTACAGCATACAAACAGATGAGAAAGGTAACTTATGGATAAGCACCGATTACGGTTTGTCAAGATTAGATATTACTACGGAAAAATTTAGCAATTATTATATTTCCGATGGATTACAAAGCAATCAATTTTTTTGGGGAGCAAGTACCAAAGGAGAAGATGGAGCACTCTATTTTGGTGGAACAAATGGGGTCTGTTATTTTATGCCAAATGAAATAAATGACATTGAACCTTTGACGAAAGTCACCATTACCGACTTTAAACTATTCAATAAATCGGTTAATGTTGGTGAGGAAGACTACAAAGCAAGCATCCTTAGTACAGATATTTCCAAGGCTTCCGAGGTCCATCTAACTTACAAAGAAGACGCCTTTTCAATTGAATTTTCTTCGCTTACATATTTTCAACCACAAAAAATCAACTATGCCTACAAACTGGAAGGAGTTGATGATGAATGGATACACACATCTTCGACACAGCGATTTGCAAACTACAGAAACCTTGATGGCGGAAGATACACCTTTCTTGTAAAAGCATCGAACAGTAATGGAGAATGGAGTCAGCACCCGACAAAACTTGAGATCATTATTACCCCACCATTCTGGGATACACTATTATTTAAAATATTTGGTGTTTCGTTACTGGTATTTCTTATAGCTTTCTATTTCAGATATCGAACACGGATATTGATAATTCAAAAACAAAGCCTGGAGGAAATAGTAAAAAACAGGACCAATGAAATTGCACAGCAAAAAGAACAACTTACCATTCAAAACAAAGAGATTACAGCACAACGTAATGAATTAATCGACCTCAACAAAAAAGTTCAACATGTCAATCAATTAAAACTTCGTTTTTTCACCAATATTTCGCACGAATTTCGGACTCCTCTAACACTTATTGCCGGTCCGGTAAAAAAATTACTCACCACCAACCCGGAACCTGATGAAACAAAGAAATCGCTTCAAATCATAGATCGTAATGTACAGCGACTAATTCATCTTATTAACCAATTGCTCGACTTCAGAAAAGTGGAAACCAACAATCTTGATCTAAGAGTTTCAAGAGGAGACCTCGTATCATTTATAAATGAGATATGCACTTCATTTGAACAATTGGCACAAGAAAAACAAATTAACTTCATCTTTACCCACGAAGAAATCAATGATGAACAATGGTTCGATCATGAAAAATTAGAAAATATACTTTTCAACCTGCTTTCAAATGCGTTCAAGCATACTCCTGAAAATGGGAAAATAAGCATCTCTCTGAAGATAAATTCAAATGTTCAAACTTCAACAGCAATCATAAAAGTTACTGATACTGGGATCGGAATACCTGCTGAACATATCGATAATATATTTAAACGTTTTTATCAAATCGACACACCTGAGAATATAAAGAACAGGGGCTCTGGCATTGGCTTATCACTTTCTAAAGAGTTAGTAACAGCGCATCATGGTGAGATACACGTTAAAAGTGAGGTTGGAAAGGGTGCTGTTTTTACCGTAAATATTCCATACCAAAAAGAGTCATTTAGTCCCAATGAAATTTCGGCAGAGACCAAGACTTGGAATAAAACGGATTTGAAACATAGAGAGAATTTTGGTGAGTTGTCAGTTGAAACTTACAACAAAAAAAGCACCTCCACGAAAAAATCTCTAAAGAAAACCGATAAACCTACAATTCTAATCGTTGAAGATAATTTGGACCTCAGAGAGTTTGTAATCAACAGCCTTGTCGACAACTATAATATTCTTGAGGCAGAAAATGGGAAAGCAGCATATGAAATTGCAAAAGCCCAAAATCCGGCACTTATCATTAGTGACATAATGATGCCGATTATGGATGGTTTGGAATTATGCACCCGTGTTAAAAACAACCTGCTTACAAGCCATATTCCTGTCATTCTCCTGACTGCACGTTCTTTGGTCGAAAATTGGATAGAAGGCCTGGAATCCGGGGCCGACGATTATATGCCAAAACCATTCGACATTGATCTACTTAAGGCCAAAATAAAAAATCTACTTGACTCTCGTGAAAAGTTAAGGCAACATTTCAGTGGTAATTTGAGCACATCTTCTTCTGAAATTACCACAACCAAGGCAGATAGCGATTTTATTAATAAAGCCTTCGAGATAGTAGAAGAGAACTATGCAAATTCTGAGTTTGGGGTCAAAGAATTGGTTGATAAAATGAATGTAAGCCATAGTTTGCTTCACAAAAAACTGAAGGCAATCGTAAACCAGTCAACTGGTGACTTTATTACCACAATCCGCTTAAAAAAATCCGCTGATCTTCTAAAAAAGTCAGCTAAAAACGTTACCGAAGTAGCTTATGATGTAGGTTTCAATGATCCAAAATATTTTAGTCAGAAATTTAAAAGATATTTTGGAGTACTCCCGTCAAAATACATAAAGAACTAATACAAGGTAAAAACCCTTAGCATTTAATGCGAATTAAATAAGCTGTGTTTGACTTTAAATCTTAGACACTGAAAATTTAAGTGCCCTACTATTCATATAACTTTTGTTTTTTTATTTGGCATAAATCTAAGCGGAACTAAAATTAAACTCAAGTTAGTAAGCAGTCGTTCTCCTTTATTATTCCAAATTCTTCACCTTTTATTACATATTTATCACCCTCCAACTTATTCTTTATTAATAACATTACCTATATTATTTTTTAACGAATCTAAAAATTTTCACTACAATGAAACAACTACAAAATTACCTTTTGATCATTGTTTTTGCGTTGGCAAATTTCACATTATCAAATACGGTATCAGCACAATCATTGGATTATGAACTTGAACCTATACCTGATGTGCAAGATCCATTACCTGAAAATTCGGTCCCTAAAGGCGAATCCAAAACCTTTGAAGAGGTGAAGCTGGATCTTCCTATTTCTACTGGTCCTTTTCAACCAACATGGGAGTCGATTGAAGCCAATTATCCAGGAACACCCGATTGGTTGAGAGAAGCTAAGTTTGGTATCTGGGTTCATTTTGGACCACAAGCAGCTGGTGAAAGTGGCGACTGGTATGCCCGAAGACTTTATTCACAAGGTACGACTGCTTATAATAACCATCTGAAGAACTATGGACACCCTTCAGAAGTTGGTTATAAAGAAGTGCTTCGCGACTGGAATCCTGACAAACTGGACCCTGCGGGATTGGTTGAAATATATAAAAAAGCAGGGGTAAAATACCTAATAATCCAAGGAGTTCACCACGATCAGTTTGATATGTGGGACTCGAAATATCAACCATGGAACTCAACCAATATGGGCCCCAAACGCGATTTAGTTGGTGAATGGGTAGCTGCTGCTAAAAATGCAAATATGCGTTTCGGGATTACTTTTCATCACGAATATTCTTGGTGGTGGTGGCAAACTGCTTTCCAAAGCGATGCAAGTGGCGATAAAGCGGGCGTACCATACGATGGTAATTTAACGCTTGCCGACGGTGTTGGGAAATGGTGGGAAGGATATGATCCTCGCTACCTTTATGGTGTTAACCTGCGTGAATACGAAGGTGTAGCAAGTGCAGCGAACACTAATTGGTCTCCGCCATCAGCAGGAATTTTTTCAAATCACTTAAATTATGCAAATTGGTATGCCAAATGGTGGGCACTACGCATGATGGATGCCGTTGATAAATACAATCCAGACTTTATATATACCGATGGAACCGACCAACAACCTTTTAGTGGATATGGTACAGGTACAGGTTATAAGTGTGATGCCATGCAACGTGTCATAGCTGACTTTTATAATAAGACATTGGATCGTCGTGGCGAAGTGGATGTGTTTAGTATTGTCAAATTCCGAAACAAAACCAATGGTACGGTTAATACTGAAGAAGGTAGTATCCCAGGACATATAAAAACCGACCAAGCATGGATTGCAGAAACTCCTGTAGGTGATTGGTTTTATGCTCCAAACTTTACATATAGTTCTGCTGCTGTGATCCGCTACTTACTGGAACAAGTTGCTCGCGATGGTAATGTTGGTCTATGCGTTTCGCCTCTACCTGATGGTTCGCTAGATGCAGGTAGCTCAACCATGCTTAAGCAGATTGGTGAGTGGTTAACAATTAACGGAGAAGGAATATATGGAAGTCATGCCTGGGAAGTATTAGGAGAAGGCGCAGGTGGCAATCTTAATGTCCTTCCTGGTGGAAAAATAGGTTGGAATCAGGCAAATCACTCTTTTTATTCAACTGATTTCCGCTTTACAGTGGGTAAAAACGATAGCTTGTATGCCTGGTGTATGACAGTGCCTCAAGCAAATGAGAAACTCACAATAAGTTCTTTAGGCACATCAAATGGTTTGTTGTCAGCACCAATAAGCTCTGTAGAACTTTTAGGCTACGATGGAACACTTACTTGGAGTCAAGATGCTAGTGGTTTACACATTACCTGTCCTTCTACTATGAATTTTGCAACTGCTGTTGGCTTCAAAATTGGTCCAAAGATTTACAATCACACCCGATTAACTGAATTAATAAATGAAGCTCAGACAATGCTATCTGCTGCTGAAAAAAATATTGGTTCAAACACGGGACAGTATATTCAGACAGAAGTTAATAAAGTGAAAGAGGCAATCACAACAGCTCAAGCTATCAATCAAAATGATGACTACGAAGCCATCAAGGCGGGCATATTTGAGTTACAAAAAGCAATTGATGCCTTTAACGAAAACGGGTATGTTGCCGGCGGGATCTTTTCATTAGATTCTGTCCAAAACATAACGCATAAAATACTTGGTGAAGTCCGTAATTTTGCCCGTGCTGATGAAAGTGTATTTGGCACCGGACGTTGGGGATTATTGGCTGAACCTTGGAAGTATACTCCAAGCATCTTGAATCAGGAGGGAAACTCACGCGGAGGCTACGATAACTATGGAGACAGCCAATCGATTGGCATACAAAAGTGGGAATCCTCACTGCCGGGTATCGATAATGGAATGATTTACCAAACGACCACACTTCCCACAGGAAGTTATAAGATAAAAATAAAAGTAAATGAACAATATGGCTTTAAGTCTGGCGAAGTTTACCTTAACGTAGCAGCGGGGAAAATGCTTCCTAAAACATTAGATGTACCGGCAAATGCCTTAGCCTATTACGATATGTCAAACACTTCAACCGGGAAACAGGAAGTCGTTTGTAATTTTACCTTAACTGCGTCTACCGAGGTAAGTATTGGTTTTACGGCGACAGTGCCATCATCAGCGACACAACGAAGCATGAGAGTAAACGAAATATTACTTTTAGACGACGGTGATAATGACATTTCGGCAAACTATCTGGGCAACTATACTAACATTCAACGAAAGGATGTTTCTGTTAACAGATTTGGCACACCTCAAAACTGGGAAGTCGAAAATTTCGAGTGTGAAACGTCTTCCGAAGGAGTTAGAAATGGAATTGATCGTTGGTCAGGATATAATTCTTTATCCATGGGTTTTTGGGGAGATGTCGCAAATGCTAAAGGCGACCCATCCAACGCAAAATTGTATAAGGAAGTGACTCTTCCGGCCGGAGATTATGCTTTTACTGCCGGATACGATGCAAATTATAATTTATCGAAAATGTATTTATTTGCTTCGAAAAAACTCCCAGAATTAACAACATTAGGAGAAACAGCATTATCATCCTATCCAATATCAGGAGCACCCAAAAACGGCGAACATTATGGTATTAGATTTACCCTTGAAGAAGAATCAACCGTGTATTTAGGTTGGATAGGAGACCTAACTCTTGCCCCACAATGTGAGTTCAGGGCTATTGAAGTGAATCTCTCACGAATTTTGTCAGATAAAAGTCCATATCTTGAAGAGTTGGCGATTGATGCTTCATCCACCGATACAGATTATGAGCTTTTTTCCACTCAATTTGAGGCATTGAGCAATTTGTTGTGGAAGGCTTCAATGGATAACGATAGATACATTGAAGGTAATGAGAACGGCAGTATAGCTGTAGGCGATATTGATTTTGGAAAAAATATCTCATTCACGTTCTTCGTTTATACAGCCTTTGACGGTTATGTTCCTCAAAGTTCCACCTACGACTTTTATTTAGATGATGAAGCTGAACCTATTGTTTCTGTGCCAACTCTAAGTGCTCCCAGTGGTTTCGCCTTTGAGCTTTCAGAGTCGGAAGAGGTTAGCATTGAAGGCATACATAAACTAAAGGTAAAGTATAATGGACATTCATCAAACCTGTATTCAATTGGCATGTATACAGCAACGCCTGATCATGTGGTAGAATTGTTCGATAACGAAGCCGGAACAAAATCCTATCATTGTTCCTACTCCGATAACAATATAGTTATAACTGGATTGAATAATGAAACCGTATCCATGTATTCAGCAGATGGCAAAATACTCTTCAATAGCAAAGCTAAAAGCTCCAAAGTTCAAATACCTGTAGAAAAAGGAATTTATATTGTTACTGTTGATAAAAATGGTTATAAAGTGAATTGTTATTAATTGCCAATAATCTAGTTTTAGTAAAGAAAGAAACAAATAGTAAATTGATAAACAATAATAAAAAGGAGGAATTTTCCTCCTTTTTATTATTGAAATAATTTTGTTATTAGATAATTATAAAGGTAATAGAGCTGGAGTACCTTACATTATGTATTAAACTTTATTGAATTAATAACTTTAGATGCAATTTGTTAGCATGTTGATGAGTTCTTTTCTAACTGCTTTACACTTTTTGAAGAATACTTGTTAGTTGCAGATTATATTTAGTGCTTTATTACAATATGTGGCTTTAAAGAAGAATCCACCAAGCATGAGTATTGTTGCTTTTAGTCTCTGTAATCGAGAATTTAGTAAATTGCGAAGGCAAATTAAAAGAGTTTAAAGCTGAGAATTATTTTTACTGAGGACAAGAGAAATATGAATTTAGTCGGAGATAAAAAGAATCTATGATTAAATATTTAGACAATATATAATTAAAAATGGCTTAGACAGGAAAGTTTCTTTATTACGATCATGCAAATACAGAGTTTGAATATGGAGAAAATAACAAAGGCAATTATTGCTTTAATATTGTTCGTGGCCGGAATTAGTGGGGCAATGGCCGGAAAGAGGATTAAGATTATTAGTCCTGATAAGCAGGTTTCTGTTTCGGTTTCAGTCACTAGCGAAGGGAGACTATCATACGCTGTTAAATCTAATAATACTCAAGTGTTGGAAACATCACCATTAGGGATTATAGTTGATAATATTGATTTAGGCTATAATGCTAAAATTGTATCAAAACCTATTCGTTCAAAAATAGATGAAAACTATGCGATTATGGGAAATCATTCCATGGCATATAATCGTTGTAACGAAGTGGCTATACCTGTTGAGACAAAAGGGAAGACTTTTAAGCTTTTTGTGCGTGTCTATAACGATGGGGTTGCTATCCGTTATGCTTTACCAGAAGGATCCAAACACATCGACGGCGAAAATACTTCTTGGAATCTTCCGAAAAGCACAAATAAAGTTGCATGGTCGGGCTTTAATCAATCTTATGAAGCCTTGAGTTATGCAACAGCATTGGATGAAATTCCGCATGATAGAACTATTATGGGGCCTATTACATTTGAAGTTGGAGGGCATTTCCTTTCTATTTCTGAAGCTGATTGCGAAACCTTTTCCGATATGGCATTTATTCGAAATGGCAATCTGCTGAAAGCAACCTTTCCTTTTGCCAAAGACGGGTGGAACATAAGAAAAAGAGATGATGAAAGAACTTCTGTTTTAGCGGGCACTTATTTAGGATATAAAGTATCTCCGTGGAGGACTACAATTATTGCAAATAACTTAACCGATTTGATTAACTCCGATTTACTATTGAATCTTTGTCCGGCACCTGCCGAAGGAATGGACTTTTCATGGGTGCAACCCGGGCGTTGCTTGTGGCAATGGTGGAGTGTCGGAAGCCCAGTGTACGACGATCAGAGAAACTGGTATGATGCCGCAGCAAAATTGAAATGGGAATACTATCTGGTTGATGATGGTTGGCGCTTTTGGAACAAACCGGGTAAAGATAAATGGGCATTGCTGGCTGATGTTATTACCTATGGGAAAAGCGTTGGCGTTAAATCAATTGTATGGGTCGATTCCAAAGAAATGCGTGAAGCAGATAAACGCCGTACGTATTTAGAAAAGATTAAAGCCCTTGGAGCAGTTGGAATCAAAATCGACTTTATACCTGATGCTACTTCGGATATCATGCAATGGTACATGGGTGCCATGCAAGACTGCGCCGAGTTGAAATTGCTATTGAACTTTCATGGAAGCGTAAAACCTACAGGATTAAGGCGTACTTATCCAAATGATATTACGCGGGAGGCTGTTCGCGGTAATGAATATCACATGACAAGGTATAACAGGATTGCTCCCTTTGAACAGGATGTATGCTTACCCTTTACTCGTTTAATGGCTGGGGCTGCTGATTTTACCCCGGTTATTTTAAACCCTAAAGAATTGGCCACTACAAAATTTACCTGGGCACATGAGTTTGCACAGGCAATCGTTTACCTTTCGCCTGTTACTCATTTTACCGACCAATATAAATTCTATCTTGAAAGCCCAATGTTAGATTTGTTTCAGGAGATACCAACAATTTGGGACGAAACCAGAGTATTGTCGTGTACTGAGATTGGCGAGGTAGTTGCTTATGCCCGTCGCAAGGAAGATACTTGGTGGATTGGTGTAATGAATGGTGCTACCGAAAGAGAAATCAAAATACCTTTGGATTTCCTCAAAAAACAGACTCGAGCAACATTAATTTACGATGATAAACTTGTTAATACCCGCATCGATCGTAGAGAACAATCATTAATGCCAAACGATGTATTAACTATTAAATTAGTCCCGGGAGGTGGTTTTGTTGCTCGACTTTAAATTTCTTGTAGTAAGAGCCAAAAAATGTTGTCACGCTGTCATATACCACTGCGGATTGTGCTTTGTTGAATTAAATACCGCTTAAAAGATATCGAAGCGAGTGGACAAGTTGTATTTTTTCAAGTACAACATCATGTTTCTAACCGTTAGTTACAAATTTTACTCAAACGGTAATTTAAACGCAAAATACCTCAATTTAAATATAAATGCGATATCCTCTAATTAGTGGTTGATACAATCCTTTTGGTGAGTTTGACTAACGGTCCGATTAGTATATCTTTCAGATCGAGATATCCAAATTGCAGTAATTAATATACGATCAAAATAAGCAAAATGTAAGAGAAGAAAGTGTTGTGAGTGTCTTATTAAAGAGAGAGTTAATGAATTCTTGAATGATTTGTGTTTTCTCGAATAAGTAGGCTTTCCATAGAAAAGGCTGTTTGGAAAGTAAATAAAATTAATTCAATAAAAGATTACGTATATCTTTAGGGTTTAAAACACCTAAAATTGGATATTTTAATCTTGTTTGTAACTAATCTTATCCTTTAGTCATAATTTAAATAAATCATGAAAATGAATTGAAACAATAAATAGAAAATTAGCATTATTATGAAAACAACTAACTATTACAAAGCAGAACTAGTATTATGTTTGACAATTATTTTTTTTAGTCTTAGCACTCTAACTTCAAGTTCACAAACATTTTGTACCGAAGTCGGAAATGGTCGGTATGCAGGAGAGCAAGATGGCTTTCGTTATGAACTATGGAATCAGGACTCACAGGGAACAGCATGCATGACTCTTGGTAACGGTGCTCTTTTTAGTGGTGAATGGGAGGGTATTCAGAATTACTTGGCCCGTCGTGGTTTAGGTTATGATCAAACACAGGAACACCAGGAAATAGGCACGTTTTATGCGATATACAATTGCAACTACAATCCATCTCCAGCATCCGGAAATTCGTATTTCTCAATATATGGATGGACAGTTGAGCCCTTGGCTGAATATTACATTATTGAAGATTGGCAAAACTGGATACCATCAATGGATGACAATGCGGTACTGAAAGGGACTATTAATGTAAATGGAGGCATCTACGATATATATGAGAATACAAGATATAACCAGCCTTCCATTGTTGGAAATACTACTTTTCAACAGTATTTTAGTATCCGTAGGGATGTCCGAAATAACGGAACAATAAATATCTCAGAGCATTTTGATAAGTGGGAGTCACTGGGAATGGAAATGGGGAAAATGTATGAGGTTTCTTTTGTTGTTGAGGGATATCAAAGTAATGGCAGCTTTGAATTTACAGAATTAGATTTGTTCGCAACTAATGACCCAAATGCTGTAACACAGTTTTCAAAAGAATATGCTCAGGTAACTGTCTATCAAAAGCCCAACTCGGGAGAATTATCTGTTAAACTGAATGAATTAAATTCAAATGCGAGCATAAAGATCTTCGATGCTTCAGGTGGAGTTGTTTTTACCCGCGAAAATATCAATAGCGATCTCCTTCATATTTCTGATTTAAAGAGTGGAATTTATTTAGTAAATATCTACGGGAATAGGATTAAGTATACATCCAAATTTTTAATTTATTAGTTTGAATGAAGAGGTAGATCTGTAAAATATTGAATCATCAACAGCGCTGGACAAACAACCTCAATCTCAATGTTTTTGCTGAATAAATAACAGGTAAATGTTTCGTTGTTCTATCATCGAAGAGTATTTAATTGTTTTTGGGTGGTTGATATTGATGTTTTGAGTAAACTAATTGATAATCAGGAGTGTATGAAAACAAAAAAGAGAAATCGTATGATTTCTCTTTCTGTGACTCAGCTGGGGTTCGAACCCAGGACCCCATCCTTAAAAGGGATGTGCTCTACCAGCTGAGCTACTGAGTCATGATGTTTCCTTTGATTTCGGTACTTACAGCGTGTCTGTTTTTCCTTCAAAGGCGGTGCAAAAATACAAGTTAATTTTTACTCACCAAACAAATTGATAAAAAAAATGAAAAAATATTTCATTGTCTATTTGTTCGGTTTTGAATCGTTAAAACAAGCAATTGTGTGATTGGTTTATTTTTTACCTTTTAAATTATTAGTAATGAAAGTACTAATTTCTTCCATTAACCATCTTGGGGTAGAAGTTGCGCCAGTTATACCAATTGAATTAATATTTTGAAACCAATTAAGATCAATTTCATTTTTCTTACTTATGAAATATGTATTTGAATTAGCTGTTTTTGCAATTTGAAACAAAAACTTCCCATTAGAACTTGCTTTTCCGCTTACAAACAATATCAAATCAAAGTGTTCTGCAAATGCTGCAATTCCATCAACGCGCCCTGAAACTTGTCGACAAATGGTATTGTGAACAATCACATCATTTTTAGCTTGCTTTTTAATTTCAGAAACAATTTGATTGAACCCATTTATGGGCATCGTTGTTTGCGAATAGATTTCTATTGGGTTGGCAAAATTTATTTTATTGAGGTCGTTGATTGATGAAACGATAATTGCAGTAAACTTTGTTTGTCCTGCAAGCCCGATCACTTCAGGATGGTTTTGCTTTCCATAAACCATTACTTGACCATTTTTATTCTGCCAGTTCGAATATGAACTTTGAATGCGTTCTTGTAGTTTTAAAACTACCGGGCAAGTTGCTTCAATTAATCTATTGGCGTTCCTTTCAATTGTTTCATAGGTCGATGGTGGTTCGCCATGAGAACGTATGAGGATTGTGGCATTTTTTATCGAATTTAATTCATGTTGTTGAATCGTTTTCATCCCGAGGGCTTCCAAGCGTTCAACTTCTGTTTTATTATGTACAATATCTCCCAAACAATGAACCTCTTCACCAGCTAAAAGTAATTCTTCAACTTTTTTGATGGCATTGTTTACGCCAAAACAAAAACCTGCTTTTTTGTCAATTTCTACAATCATTATAATTGCTTGTGCACCATTTCGATGGCTAGTTTTAGTTGCTCTGCACGGGACAGGTTTCCATTATCTAAAACGATCGCGTCGTTAGCTTTTCTAAGGGGGCTTTCATCTCTGTTTTCATCAATGAAGTCGCGTTCTTTTACATTACTCAAGATTTCATCGTAAGAGGCTTCTACTCCTTTTTCTTGCAATTCTTTATAGCGACGAGTTGCTCTTGTTTCGGCACTGGCTGTCATGAATATCTTCAATTCTGCATTAGGAAAAACAACTGTCCCTATATCGCGTCCATCCATCACGATTCCTTTTTCTTTCCCCATTGCTTGTTGTTGTTTTACCATTGCCTCACGAACTTCTTTTATGGTTGCAACCGGACTCACCATCCCTGATACTCGCATACCCCGAATTTCATCTTCAACACATTGACCATTTAAGTAGGTATCACTTTTTTGTTCCTTCGTGTTGTATTGAAATGATATATGGATTTCAGGAAGCGCTTTGATTAAGGCTTCTCTTTTTACCTTTTCATTTTCAATCAAACCATTTTCAAGTGCGAATAGAGTTACAGAGCGATACATCGCCCCGGTATCGATATAATTGTAATGAAATTGTTTGGCTAATTCTTTCGATAAGGTACTTTTCCCGCACGACGAATAACCATCAACTGCTATGACGATCTTCTTCATTTATTTAAAGCTTAACTTAAATTGATTAGCAAAGATAAGCGAATCGGAAGATTCTGAAAGAGAATATTGTTCAATTTATACTTTAGCTTTTTGTGCTAATTTATAAACTGATTTAGGTTGGTACTTATTGAAAATGAGTTGGTCGCTCCTGAAAGATGATAGCCACCTAATGCATAAGAAAGTCGGAAACGATTAATGTTTATTGTAAAACCTGCAGATAAACCTGATCCTCCAGGGTTACCGTAGAGGCCTAGTTCTCGTCGGCGTTGAAAGTTGTATCCAAAACTTAATACAACATTTTCAGACGGCAAAAACTCAGCACCTAATATCAAATGCCTCATGAATTGTCGGATGGCGGTGTCGGAATCGCCAATGGTATATTCGTCTTGCTCGGCATTATCCGATTCCCATGTTGAAAAATCGGTTAGTTGCCAATGCAATAGGTTTTGGAAAGTAAAATGTAGCCTAAATGGGGCATATGCAAATTTTTGTGTGAATCCGAGTTGCAAATCGAAGGGGAGTGGTTCTCGCTCGCCATCGGTTAATATTTGATAAGTTGTTATTTGGCTTCCTAAGTTTTTTAGTACTAAACCAGCAGAAAATAAACCAGTACTATCACGGTAAGTAATCCCCCAATCGGAGGAGATTCCTATTGACGAATAATCTTCATAAGCAGAGTATATGGGCTTTATATTGGCTCCGATACGAAAATTATCATTCAATGTTCGAGCGTAAATAAGATTCAAGAAATAATCACCTGCTGTGAAATTTCCGGTAATTCTTCCATCTTTATCAGCACCAATAAATTCGCCATAATTTATGTAATGCATTCCAATAGCAAAAGTCCCTATCTCTTTTTTATCGAAGGCATAGGCTGCATAACCTTGCTTGATTTGGGCTACATAACTAATGAAGTTAAAATTAAGCGATTTGTCCATGCCTGGATATAAGGTTGCAGGGTTGTAGTAAGCCATACTTAACTCTAAAGTATCTATTAAACTTACATTGTTTGCTCCCATAGAATTAATTCTGGCCGATGAGGATAAGTTTAGAAAATCGTATGTGTTCTCACCACCCATTTGTGCTTTCGATTGCGAAGCGATGAAGACTATAAAAAGAGATATTAAAAACTTATTCATCCGTTATAATTCTATTATTCTGAAAGACTGCAAAAATTGCCTATCAACTAATTTATTCAACTCGTTAATAGCTTAATTCATTAACGCCAAAGATATGTTTTTATTATAAAAAAATGAGATTGTCAATCCAATGGCAATCTCATCTTATTCAGTAAAAATTGATAAAGAAAGAATTTATATTTTGTAATTTCTCTCTTTGTGGTTTGTAATCAGTGAATTACTGTATTTCTTTATTCTTCGCAGTGATGTATTTTTTAATAAAATAGTAATTGCTTAAATGTATTTGAAATTCGAGGAACAGCAACTTTTGTTGATTATACTTCACTGTTCTCAATTTGTTTTTACTTTCATTAACAAAAAACAAGAAATTTGCTTTGGTGTTTGAAAGTAACTTAATTGGTAAAGAATGCTCGGTAGTGCTTGGAATGGCTGCACTAGCCGAAACTGTTCCTTCTGATCCGTTAACCAATTCAATTGCAGTATTCTGATCAATGGTTTCCTGATCTGACTTATCGTTGTTGTTTAAAACAAACATAAGTGCAACCAGAAAGACAAATCCTATGATCTTTAAAAGTATGCTATGTTTTTTTGTTAGCTTCATTTCAACAAATATACAATTCAATCACTAAAAAGCAATGTTGCTTATTCAAAAGTAATTTCGATTTCTTTAGATTCTAACTGTTGGTTTTTTGCTTTGATTTTTATTGGTTCTTGTGAGTTGCCAATTTTAATTAATGCAGATGCAATTCCGGCTTCGGTTTTTAAAACCTTAGGACTGACAAAAGAAGCGTCACCTTCTATTTCAAATTCTAATTCTTCTTCATTTATACGTACTGTGGTTCCGTTCTTGTCTTTCATGTGTGCATATACAAATACCAAATCGTTTACTCCTTTTTTGGCTTTTTTACCGCTTTCATCCAACACTAATTGAATGCTTGTGGGTGACTCAGGAGTGATTACTATATCGTTTGCTACCACCGAGCCTTTGATGTATGCTTTTGCCTCAAGTTTACCTGCTTCAAATTTTTTGAGCTGGAATGTATATGGAGGATGATTTAAGTTATTCGAAATATTATTCTGATCAGGACTTTGTTTTCCTATGCTTTTTCCATTTAGGAGAAGTTCAACTACATCTGCGTTACTAAATACTCGAACTGCTAAAGGAGATTCTTCTGTCCAATAAGAAGCGATTTTTACCATTGCACCACTTTTAAAAAGGTGTGATTTTTCATCAGCATCACGCTGACTTTGATAAAAATAGTAGCTGAATTTTGGAAGTCGGTCGATGCTTGCAATTCCTGAAGCTTCCAAATCGGGAGAATAACCACGGTTGTAGTCGAACATTACCCAGTAGCCATCGCCATGTGCCGGAACATTAAAATTGTCGTTGTGCGCTTCTTGAATGTTTTTTGCTTGTTGTAACAAACGTACTTCACCGTCGCTTAATAATTGTCGGCTTGAGCGATCTGCTTGTTTTAATCCGTTCCAGCTGTCTTGATTTAAACCTGCATTCATTGCGTAATATTCCCAATCGCCGTATTCCGAAACATTGTATGGTTTCGAAGGATTTCTGAAATGATCTAATCGGTGTTGACGCGCTTGCAAATAAATATCGTATCCATATGACTGCCATCCGGCTGTAAAACATTGATCGCCCGGATATTCGGCATGTGCAATTGCAGTGAGGCTATCAATAAAATAGTTGTCCATTCTCGATTCGTTTAGCGAAACTTCCCAACCATAAACACAAGGATGATTGCGATCGCGACGAACTAAATTGTGTGCCGTTTTATAAATATGATCTTGAAAAAGCGAATCGCGGCTGTAGTATTGCCATCCTAAAATAGCATCGAGGACAATTAACCCCAATTCGTTACAGGCATCCATAAATGCAGGAGAATGTGGGTAATGCGATAAACGAACATAATCGAACCCCGCCGATTTTATTTTATATGCATCGCGATACTGTGCTTCGTTGCTCAATGCATAGCCTTGGTATGGATAATCTTGATGACGATTTACGCCTCTTAAAAACAACTCTTCACCATTGATGACGAATTTATGGCCTTCGAAAGCGATACTTCTAATACCAATAGTTGTTTCTTCTTGGTCAACTATTGTTTCGTTTTCAATCACCTTTGTAATTAGTTTGTACAAATTTGGTGCTTGAGGCGACCATAAATTGGGGTTGTTAACTTGAATAGTGGTTGTGAATTCATTTTCTGATTGTTGTTGCAATTCCAATTGCTCTACTTTCGAAGTAACAATTAATTGATCATCGGAATATAGTTCATTTACAATTTGAAACGACTTTTTATAATTTGAACTATTGGCAACGTGTGTTTGAATTTTTACTGAAGCCGAGGCTTTTGATACTTTTGGATAGGTTACAAAAATACCACCACTTGCAGTTTTGTTTGCTAAAATTGGATCGGTAATATGTAAGGGATTTTCAATGATAAGAAAAGCATCGCGATACAAGCCACCATACATGTTAAAATCTAAACGGTTCAATGGTTTTGGCCCTGTAATTTTACTATCGCGGTTGTCGAGCTGAACGTAGATTGTATTTTTTCCTGCTTGAGCATATTCGGTAAAGTCAAATACCGCTGGAAGGTATCCACCTACATGCTCTGAAACTTTTGTTCCATTGATCCAGAATTTACTAATATTCATGGCTGCTTCGAAACGTAAAATATAGCGCTGTTCGCCCAGAGAAGAAGGCAGGTTGAATTCTTTTTTGTACCAGCACAGTCCTTGCCATTGGTCTTCAATAACCTTATGCTCTATAAATGCAGTGTGAGGTAGTGAAACCGCTTCCCAATTTTCTTCTTCTTGTACTTTTTCAAATGTTGCATTTGAGATCTTAAACTGCCAGTTTTGGTTGAAGTTTTGTTTTGTGCTTGTTTGAACTTTAGAACAAGCGGCAAAGGCAATTGCCATAATAAAAACTAAAATTTTGTAGTTCATTTTTATGTATATTGAATTTATTGATTGAACGCTGAGATTCCTTTCAGTGCATTACCTTCTTGATCGAACAAACTTCGTCCTAAAAACCAAATATTTGAATTTGGGACTAAAATTCCATCGGGCTTCCAGTAGAATATACCTTTCACTTTGGAGTATTGATTGACGATATTTTTTAAAGTAACCAGAAACTGAAACTGTCCTTCTTCAGTGGACGGAAAAGGTTGGTAGTCTTTTATCCATTCACCTATTACTGGATATTGTTCGTTTGCGTAATAAGCGGTTTCTGCAATAATTATATTTTGTGTGTAATTATTTGATAAAAACTGTAAATTTTCTGAAAGCTCTTCAAAAGTCCCATGCCACCATGGATAGTAACTTAAGCCTATCAAATCGAAATTAATTTCATTCGCAATGATTTTATCGAAAAAATATTTACAAACTTCTTTGTTTGCTCCTTGGTCTACGTGCAGCATGATTTTTATACTTGGGTTGGCAGCTTTAACTCCTGCTATTCCTGCTTTCAATAATGAGCAAAATAATGACCAATCTTCAATAGAGTCCTTATAAATTTTTCCTTCTGGCCATAAAAAGCCACCGGTTATTTCATTGCCAATTTGTACAATATCAGGTGAAACATCTGCCTGATTCATTTCTTCAATAACAAATTTGGAGTAGTTATATATACTATCTAGTAAAGTCTCAAACGATAAATTTTCCCAAGCCTTTGGCTTTTCTTGGTTTTGAGGATCTGCCCAAGTATCTGAATAGTGAATATCCAGCATTAATTTCATGTCGGCGTCCTTTATTGCCTTTGCCGACTCGATTGTATAATCTAATGAATTAACGATTGGACCTTTTTTATTTGGTGTGTGGAATATTCGCAAACGGCCTGCACTATAACCGTTCGATGCAAAAATATCTAAGGGAGCTAATGTGCTTTCATCCCAATGATAGCTTCCGCCATGGTCTACTAAACTCTTCATTATTGAAAAATCACCACCAACAAGGAATTCATTATTGTCCTCTTGTGGAATACAGCTTATCATTGTCATATTTACAATGATAAATAGTGTAATTATTTGGAGAGATTTCATTGTAGTAAACCTAGTACTTGAGTCTTTAGTTTTTTATTTGTAAACCTATGGCAAATTACAAAATTATAGTTAGCCAGAAAATTCATTGTTTTAAATTGATAATTCATCACTGAAAAATTCATATTAAAGGATATATGTAATTTTTACCATTCTTTGATATTTCTGTTATATGTGATCATTCATTTATGAATTAATTTTGAATGATGAACTTAAAAATAGATTATGCGTAAAGTACTTTACTTATTATTACTTATTCTTAGCTTTTCAGCTTGTAAATCACAAAAAAATGCAAGTTTAGTTGATAATAATTCTTTTAAACCAGGTGCATTATGGCATGATTCCGATAGTATGCATATTAATGCACATGGTGGTGGAATCCTTTTTTATAATGATACTTATTATTGGTTTGGTGAACATAAAATAAGTGGGAGAAGAGGAAATAGTGCACAAGTAGGCGTAAGTTGCTACTCGTCGAAAGATTTGTATAATTGGAAAAACGAAGGGGTTGCTTTAGCTGTATCTGAAGATCCGGAATCCGATATTGTACGTGGATCAGTGATTGAGCGCCCAAAAGTAATTTTTAATAAGAAGAATAATCAGTTTGTAATGTGGTTTCATCTTGAATTAAAAGATCAAGGTTATGATGCTGCAAGAACAGCAGTGGCTGTTAGTAATACCATAACAGGCCCTTATGAGTTTTTGTATTCGGTTCGTCCAAATGCTGAAACATGGCCGATAAATCAACCTGAGATTGTAAACAAAAGCTTTGAAAATAATCTTGAAGGTTGGACACCTGAGTGGCGTAAAGCTGTTGATGAAGGAATGTTTGTTAAAAGAGATTTTAAAGGAGGGCAAATGTCTCGTGATATGACTTTGTTTGTCGATGATGATGGAACAGCCTATCATATTCATTCAGCGGAAGAAAATCTTACACTGAATATTTCTGAATTAAATGAAGATTATACTGGTTTTACAGGGAAATGGCTGAGAATTTTTCCAATGGGACACAACGAAGCTCCAGCTTTATTTAAAAGAAATGGGAGGTATTTTATGATAACGTCCGGTTGTACTGGTTGGGATCCTAATGCTGCTCGACTAATGTCAGCTGATTCGATAATGGGAGAGTGGACTTATCATGGAAATCCAGCTGTCGGAGAAAATGCTGATATTACATTTGATTCTCAAAGTACCTATGTTATTAAAGTAGATGGATATGAAGATGCCTATATCTTTATGGGGGATCGTTGGCGTCCACGTAACCCAATTGACGGAAGATATGTTTGGCTTCCTATTGAGTTTGAGAATGAACTACCTGTTATAAAATATCATGATGAATGGGACCTTTCGGTTTTTAATAAGTAAAACAATTTCATATAAAAAAGAGGCATAGAAGATTTAATCTTTGCCTCTTTTTGTTTTTCAAAAAACGAGGAACAATTCGTTGATAGCCTCGCAAATCGTTTGTAGTGCAACAAAATTTTATTCGTGTACCTAATTATATTCTCGATATAGATGAAATAATAAAATCATCTCGCAATTGAATGAAATTAAAACAACCATTGACTGAGTAGGGCATCTAATCGAGCTGAGTTAATTGTGAAAAGCTTATAGATATTGGCCTAGAAACTTTCGGCAGTAGCCGAATCCCTGCGCGAGCATCCGTTGAGCCTTTCGGCAGCTGCCGAAAGCTTGCCTGAATAGGAGTTCTGCTTTTCGGCACTTGCTGGTCTTTTTTTTTTCAATGGTCAAAATAGGGAGTCAATTCTAGGGCAAATCACCTGCTATGTTTTTAAGGATGATTTTTGAATGCTCAGTTTGCAGCATAAAAAAAGCCTCGGGATTTCCCGAGGCTTTTAATTATATCTATTTGCTTTTATTATTTCTTAACGAATCTAGAGATTGAATGTTTGCCATTCAATTCTACTTTCAACATATAAATACCTTCTTTTAAGTTGGTAGTATTAATGCTTATTTTAGAACTGTTAGCAACTTCTCTGCTGATGACTTGACCAACAGTTGAAATAATCGAGATTTGGGCATTTTGCTCAAGTCCAGTTATTGTTAGGTTGTTCTCAACTGGGTTTGGATAAATGTTTACACCTTCTAATACTAGCTCTTTAGTGCTATTTGGGATGTAATCCTCGTTCGCAACTAAATTAGTTGGAGGAGTCATACCACCTAAGATATAAACTGCATTTCTCCAGATAGTCATATTCTCAGGAGAAATATTTGTACTATCAGTAAGGTTAGCATAGTTCATACAGAATGCAATAATTCTAGCACCTGTAACATCTTCAGTGTTGTTACCTATTTGAGTTCCAGCAGGGATGTCATTGATAACAATTGCTTTTGCTGCATCAGCAACATTTGAAGCACTTGCCAATAGTGTAGAACTACCAGAAATTGCTAAACCATTCAATACATCTAAACCAATATCACCTTCTGGATCCTCAGTAGGTCTACCTAAAAGTTCAATAGAACCATCGGTAAATGTAATACCACTGAATAGTTCATTGCTTTGGTTTGCAGTTTCAACCATTACCGAAACATCAGCAATTCTGTCTACAGAAGCATCAGAAGTAATAGCAGGTTTACCTGATTTCCAAGCCCAATTTTTGTTCATGATCATTGGAACAGAGTTACGTAAGTTCAATGATCCGTTTGGAGCCCAAACAGCATCACCCGAAGCAAATGATTCTTGACCAATAACAACATCGTAATCTGAATAGTCACCAGTACCATCAACAAGATCCACCTGAATGTGATCATCACTGTGTAACATTGCGCTAATTGGGTCAGCAGCTGCTCTATCTGTAGCATAGGCAACGTTAATAATAGTGTCAGCCGGTAATGCATATAGCTCATAGTTGTCAATATAAGTTGAAGTAGCAGTAGAGCTAAAGTCACAAGTATTGAAACTAAAGAATCCTGAAGAAGGATTTTCACTAGTAGTAAACATAGTGTCTAATTGCATCCATTCTCCTTCCGTGTCGATTGCAAATCCAACATCGCCGTCACCATTGTCAATTGATCCTCTAGCTAAGAATCCAATAGGACCATCTATAGTTTTCACCATTGCTCGTAAATGATAAGTCGTATTAGGAGCCCAAGCGAAATTAGATACGTCTAAAGCAGCATCACCATCAGGGTAATTGCAATCGTCACCAGTTGGGTCAGATAATAAAATTGCACCAGCACCACAGTAAGGTTCAATACCATTAACAATACTCTTAAGTCCCCATCCATTCCAAAGAGAAATATCATCACCAGTTGGATCTGGAACTAAGTTTTCTAATTCAGCATAATAAGGTTCGAAACATTCTTCTTTAACTAAAACTAAGTCTTCACCTGAAGTCATTCTTGACAATTCGTTGAAGAATATCTTTTTAGCTTCATCGGTGAATGTGAAATAGTTTTCTCCAGTATTATCCTGGCCAATACCCATATAAGTACGATCACCCATTGGTACTTGTCCAGATCCTTCATAAAATTCATAACCTTTCATCCATCTTGTAAATAATGGACTTCCGTCTGTTGATTCAATATAAGTAATACCGTTACCTGCATCAACAGGAGCTAAAATACTAAAAGAACCGTTCCAGAAATCAAATGTTCCTGTTGTACCACTTAAAACAGGATCGTCAGCTACAACAACACCTTGTAGTACCGAATCGGGATTTGAAACTACATTTGTACATGTTCCTGTATTGAACCATAATGCGCGATTATTTCTTAATCCCCATAGATTCATACTTAATACAGGAGCAGTAATTTTATCCCATGTATCTTTACTATCGCGTACGTCACCACTTCCAAGGCTTCGACCCATAATTACGACATCTGCTTCGTTTAATTGAGGAAGAAGATCATCAGTGATTAGATCTTGAGCAACTTCAGTTACAGTATAAGCACCATTGTTGTTAATTTCAGCAATTACCACTGAATCACGATTATTTGAAGCAGTTTTTACAAATAATACACTGTTTCGTTCTGATTTAACAGCTTCTGTAGGTATTGGAAGGTTAGCAAGACTGTAAACTGCGTTTCTCCAAAGAGTTAAATTTTCATCGGTCACGTTGTAACCGTGGTTAGCTGTAAGTGCTCCAAAGTTCATACTAAATGCAATCATACGAGCTTGAAGTTTAGCTGATCCAATTGTATCGCCAGCAGGGATATCATTGATACAAACTGTAGCATTATCAGGATCGTTTACTCCCGACGCTAATAATGTGTTTTCAGCTGTGATGTTAACATCTTTTGCAAATTGCATTGCTTTAGTTCCATTGCCTAATTCACCTGAATCATCAGCAGTTCCATAAAACAATTTTACTGAATCTCCGACGAAATCAATTCCTGTAAATAGATCGCTATCTGCAATTTTGTTAATATAAAGCGTGTTTGGATTTTCTCCTCCAGAACCAGCTGTTCCATCAGTAAATCCACGACCAGCTTTCATTGAGTAAGCTTTGTTCAAGATGAATGGAACTGGAATATTACCCATTCCCAACGCTCCATCAGGAGTGAAAATGTGAGATTTAGAATTAAAACCTTCTTGACCAATCACAACATCATAATCTGCAAGATCTACTGTATCGGTATCAGCAATTAAGATCACATCTAAATCAATCATTCCGTCAGCATCAAGCATCTGAATGATTGGATCGCTATCGGTTTGTGCTGCTGAAATGTCCATTGATTTTTCAGAATCATTTACATAAGCAACTTTTACTGTATCGGCAATGTAAATTTCGTAGTTGTCGATATAGGCAGCAGTACAATTTGAACCGTTATCACAAGTGTTGAAACTAATGAAGTTGGTTCCGGCATTTGGACCTGTTACAAAAGTGGTGTCAAGTGATTCCCATTCACCTTCTGTATCAACAGCGAATCCAAAGTTAGGATCTGAACCGTTTGCCAAAAATCCTATCGAACCACCAACTGTTTTAACCATTGCCAAAACACGGTAAGTTGTGTTTGGTCTGAATGTAAATCCTGAAATATCCATCGCCGCTTCACAAGCAGCACCTGGAGCATATAATCCAATTGAAGACACTCCGCTATATGATTCTTCATAAGTTACAGATTTAGTTCCCCAACCACCCCATAGGCTAACATCGGTACATTCAGGATCAGGCGATAAATTGAATCTGTTCGCTAATGTAGGCATGTAAATTTCATCAGGAATCACTCTTGTATTAATCGTATACTCTGTTGTTGTAGTTCCATCAATTGAAACAACAGTTACAGTATCATTTCCTTCCGATATTGTTACATCTGCTTCACTCATAAATGGTTCAGCTGTTAAAGTAGTAATAGTATCAAAAACAGTATACTTTGTTATTGTTGGATCAAATTCTGGGTATAATGGTATCCCACCTGTATTTAAAGAAGCAAGTTTAGAGTCTGATGCTCCTAAGAAATTTAAGGAATTCTCAGCAATTGTCTCATCGCTTAATTTACCATCATAAATATTAAATTCATAAATAGAACCATTATAGTTGGCATCGCCCCAACTATCAGGACCTTTGAAGATATTTGCAACTACGTTGTCTAATGTAGAAATATAATCTGAACTTTCAGTTGAACCTTTAGCAAGTAGTGCTCCATCTAAATAATAACTTATTGTATCAGATGTTAATGAAGCAACAACGTGGTGTAATTTACCATCATCCAGTTCAACTCCATCTTTAAGGGCATTAATAGTTGTCGATCCATTATTGGCTTCAACTCGTGATTCGTTTGCACTTCTTGTTGGTTGATACCAAAAACAATTTTTGCCTCCTGTGTTGTTGCCGAAGTATGCCAACATAGTATAACTTCCGTTTTCACCGTTACCAGCTTTCAACAAAATTTCAACAGAAATAGCTTCATAAGTAGCTAACGCAAGTGTTGATGCATCAAGAGAAATATAACCAGAAGTAGGACTTGTAGCACCAGAAACAGTTGCTTTTCCATCTGCAACAGTAATCATATCACCAATGAGTTCAGCTTCTAAATCACCAACTACATCGATTACTGTATCGGCAGTTTCAAATGTAAAAGAGTGTTTTAACTCTGGTTCTTTTTCAACAAATGGTACACCTTCAATAAGTGTATAATCATTTGATACACTTAGCATAGCACCTTCTGCAGCATTTATTACACCGTTAGCAATGGCTTCTTGTACCATTGTTGCGTCATTAAATGTTGCAGAACCACCAACTTTAAAATTAATAGATACAGTACCTGCACCTAATGTAACATTTTCAAGTTTTGCTTGACCACCCCAGCAGTTAAAAGTGAAATTATCTTCTGCATTTGGAGCAAAAGTCAAGGGGCCTTTATGATCAAATTCAGTCCATTGATAATCAGGTTGGTGTGACAATAGAGTAATCGTACCATTGTTAATGCTACTGGCACCACTTTCACGAAGGTTAAATACCCCACCATCAATTATAATTGCAGAATTATTTTCCATTACAATTGGATCGTTAGGATAAATGGTACCTCCATTAAGATAAAGTGTGTTCCCCGACTTGATTTCAATTGCAGGATACTTCAAAGAGCTACCTTCAAAAATAGGATCATTACCACCGGCTGCCTTATCAAAGATTAGATCATTCTCAGCGTAATCATCACCATTTGCATTTAATGCAGGATCACCATCCCAGTTATTGGCATCAAGGAAATCTGAACTTGTTTCTCCCTTCCAGGTTGCCTGAGAGAAAGAACTAACAACAAATAACGACATGAAAATTATCGTTAAAAATGTTGCTTTTAAATAGAGTTTCTTCATAAAAAATAATTTAAGTTAGTTAGAAATAAAAGTAATATGTTTTAATTCAGAATCTTAATTTGATTCTGTCGTTTTAATATAATAATAGCTAGACTATTGTTGTAAGAAAAATGTTCTTGGTATAATATTTGTAAAAGTAGATTTGCTTCATAATTCTTAGTGTCTTTAGTAATTAAAATTAGTGTTTAATAGATTTATTATAGGTTAAAATCTGCGTTAATTTAGTAATTTCTATGTTAATATAGAGTCTTTTCTTATAAAAATAATATTACCCTTTTTCATTCAAAATGGATGATGATCAATTTTAGAAATAAATATTGATCTGGTTTACAGAAAGATAGCGATCAAATCGAATTTTTTAGAAATAAAAAAGCCTCGGGATTTCCCGAGGCTTTTAATTATATCTATTTGCTTTTATTATTTCTTAACGAATCTAGAGATTGAATGTTTGCCATTCAATTCTACTTTCAACATATAAATACCTTCTTTTAAGTTGGTAGTATTAATGCTTATTTTAGAACTGTTAGCAACTTCTCTGCTGATGACTTGACCAACAGTTGAAATAATCGAGATTTGGGCATTTTGCTCAAGTCCAGTTATTGTTAGGTTGTTCTCAACTGGGTTTGGATAAATGTTTACACCTTCTAATACTAGCTCTTTAGTGCTATTTGGGATGTAATCCTCGTTCGCAACTAAATTAGTTGGAGGAGTCATACCACCTAAGATATAAACTGCATTTCTCCAGATAGTCATATTCTCAGGAGAAATATTTGTACTATCAGTAAGGTTAGCATAGTTCATACAGAATGCAATAATTCTAGCACCTGTAACATCTTCAGTGTTGTTACCTATTTGAGTTCCAGCAGGGATGTCATTGATAACAATTGCTTTTGCTGCATCAGCAACATTTGAAGCACTTGCCAATAGTGTAGAACTACCAGAAATTGCTAAACCATTCAATACATCTAAACCAATATCACCTTCTGGATCCTCAGTAGGTCTACCTAAAAGTTCAATAGAACCATCGGTAAATGTAATACCACTGAATAGTTCATTGCTTTGGTTTGCAGTTTCAACCATTACCGAAACATCAGCAATTCTGTCTACAGAAGCATCAGAAGTAATAGCAGGTTTACCTGATTTCCAAGCCCAATTTTTGTTCATGATCATTGGAACAGAGTTACGTAAGTTCAATGATCCGTTTGGAGCCCAAACAGCATCACCCGAAGCAAATGATTCTTGACCAATAACAACATCGTAATCTGAATAGTCACCAGTACCATCAACAAGATCCACCTGAATGTGATCATCACTGTGTAACATTGCGCTAATTGGGTCAGCAGCTGCTCTATCTGTAGCATAGGCAACGTTAATAATAGTGTCAGCCGGTAATGCATATAGCTCATAGTTGTCAATATAAGTTGAAGTAGCAGTAGAGCTAAAGTCACAAGTATTGAAACTAAAGAATCCTGAAGAAGGATTTTCACTAGTAGTAAACATAGTGTCTAATTGCATCCATTCTCCTTCCGTGTCGATTGCAAATCCAACATCGCCGTCACCATTGTCAATTGATCCTCTAGCTAAGAATCCAATAGGACCATCTATAGTTTTCACCATTGCTCGTAAATGATAAGTTGTATTAGGAGCCCAAGCGAAATTAGATACGTCTAAAGCAGCATCACCATCAGGGTAATTGCAATCGTCACCAGTTGGGTCAGATAATAAAATTGCACCAGCACCACAGTAGGTTGAATCAGCTGTAACAATACTTTTAAGTCCCCATCCATTCCAAAGAGAAATATCATCACCAGTTGGATCTGGAACTAAGTTTTCTAATTCAGCATAATAAGGTTCGAAACATTCATCTTTAATAATAACTACTTTTTGTAGCATAAATTCACCACTGCTACCAACAGCTTGAGCACCTTTGTCACAATATAAGTTAGCACCATGAGTTTCTTCGTCAGTACTAATATAACTTCTCGATTCACTAATGTTTTCAATGTTTGCAACAATTTGGAAGGTTACGCTGCTCATATCTTCTCCATTAACTATCCATTCTGAAAGAGAACCATTAGTTTCAGCTTCAAAGATAGTAGTCCAATTATTGGATGTAGATTTATTGAAGTACATGCCATCCTTATTTCTGATATAGTAAGTTTTGTTTTTATCAGGAACAGCAATAAATTCAAATGCTTGATCGTTGCCACCAGTAGCAGTCATAATTGCTGGCTGAGTAGCACCATCACCATCAATGTCACCACCAAAAGCTAAACCAGTGTTTTTCTGAATAATGTTATAGAATGTACCTTCTTCAACAATTGGAGGTGTGTCTTTAATGTTTATATCGTACCAAATTCGTGTTCCATGATCTAATTCTAGTCGGAAAGTCATTGTTCTTCCCGCTACAACTCTAGCTTTAAAGAAAAACATCATGTCATCACTTACCGCTCCATCGTTTGGTGCTGCAATTGATATGCTTGCTTTTGACCATTCGTTTACACTTTCATTGAAAGTAGATGGTGTAAGCGTGTAATCAACGGGTACTGTATAGTTACCATTACCATCGTTTGCCATTAAAGCTCCTTCAGCTAAGAAAGTAGCAAATGGTTTAGTTGTTTTATCTTGAAGATCATTAATTATATTTAATGAACCTAAGCGTGCAGCAGTTTTTAGTGGAACTGAAAACAACGTGTCACCAACAACACCTTCAACAGTAGTTGCTAAGGTTTGATTCGCGGTGATGCCAGCAGCAGGAATTGCCCATGCAGGTGGGTTGTATTTCACTATCATATTGTCGATAATAATAATAGGATCGAACGAATCGTCGGCAATAGTAGTGCCTGTTCCAGTGGTTTTTAAGAACCAGTAAACGTTTTTTGATGAAAAATCAGAAGGTGATAGTCCTGCTGCAGATGCTAATGAAACTTCTTTTAACCCTGAACCAGTAACATAAAAATCAGGAACAGTAGCAACTAAATTAGAAACATCAGTACCACCAATATAAACAGTTAGTTCATAGCTAGCTGTTGATCCTGTATTTCCTTCGTCGTAAGTGTCGATTGTAAATGTGATATCATTTTCAACAGCACTTCCATCAAATTTAACATTGAATCCATATTCAACTTTTTTGTATTTACCTGGCCATGCACCGAAAGCTTGATCAGTGCTTTCAGGTGTAATTATTACTTGAGGAAGATAGATGTCGCTGTCTTGACCACCTCCATCAGCTACTGCAGTGAATACTAATGTATCTGCTGTACCGGTGTAGTTAAAAGTGAAATAATCAACTTTGTCATTTTCAACGATTGATGAAATTGAATCAAGTTCGAATGATCCATTACTGTTTTTAGCAGTAGCTTTCATTGATAACGAAGAATAGACAGAACCTAAAAACGCAATTTCTGCATTACCAGAAACAATAATTTCCAATTGAGATCCGGTTTTCATGTCTAATCCATAGCTATCTCCATGATATTGAACACCATTTACTAGGGTGATCACACCATCATCACTTTTTCCTGCATCATAAATAACTTTATCTTTAAAGTCGTAAGTAACAGGATCAACAATGTCGAACAAACAGTGCGCAGGTTTTTGCAAAGAACTGGTAGTTGATGCGTCATTTACAGCATATGCCGATAAAATTTTCTTAAGTGATTCAACGCTGGAAACACGAACAGGATTTTCATAACTGTTGTAACGACGACATTTGAAATCATCATTAACAATTGCAGCATCGGATTCATCTAATACATTTGCTTGAAATCCTTTGTTTGTACTACATTTTTTAATACTAATGTTGTAGTAGTCTACACCAGCTGCAACACTATCTGCATTTAATGTAGCAGAACTGGCCGATTTGTCAGTATTGAAAGATAAATTCACCGTTGCTACTCCTAACTCATTGTCTAAAGTTAAGGTTTGTCCAACTGAAGATTTGTCTCCAAATTTTAACTGCCCAAAACTTATGCTCGTAACCATTAGGAAACAAGCAGTGAGTAAAAAATAAATGTAATTTTTTTTCATAATAAGTAATTTAGATAGAAATTAGAAAGTTCATAATTGATGATAATTAATAGAAAAACAGCTTTTAAATCATTGAATTAGTATTGTGTTATTCGATAAATCAATCAATTAGAGAGTATATTAATTTAGTGTTGATTATCATTATTTATAATAGTTGTGTTTTATATTAATTTCAAATGTAAACGATTACACTGTGAATTTCAAATAAAAATAGCTATTAGTTGCGTAAAACATATAAAATATTAATTATTAACATATTTATTATTGTAATCGATTACAAGTATTGGTTGTTGCCTCTATATTTCAATTCAATACAATCATGTAGTAACTTAAAGAAGGAAGCGACAATTATGTAGGATTTTGAAATTGCTTATTTTTTTGCGGAGTATAAGTGATTGACTAAGTGGTGAATGTTTGTATTGAACGAATATGGCACAAATTTGGTTATCAATTGCTATTGAAAATTAGAACAGAGTTAATATGGAAAAGGACTGGAAGTTTTATTACAACGAGGGAGTACAGTATTTAAAAACAGCTAACGGATGGCATGCAAAAGGAAAGAAGTTTAACAATGAGTTGAAATTTAATATGTTATCGATAAGTATGGAGCGTATGCTTGTTGGGTTATTGCTTTTTAATGATGAAATGCCTTATAGTGAAACCGTGAATGGCCTTGTGCGAGAGGCAATGCCTTTTGTGAATTGGTCCGATGAGTTTGTAAAAGAAGTAAAAAAATTAAATAAGTACATGTTTTTATGCTCTTTAGATCCCGACTCAAGCAAAGCACCGAACGATGCAGAATTGGAAGAAGTTTATGGAATTGCCCAACAACTAAAAGAAAAAATAACAGCAGAATTAGAAGCAAATCTTGTTTAGAAAGGCCACTTCAATTAATTGTGCTTGAAAAGTTAGATTTATAAAGTTTTCTCATATTTTTGAACTTTCAGAATTATGGAGAAAATATTATCAAGAATTGTGGTATTGTGCGACGGTGATTTTCCGAATCATCCTATTGCATTGAGCTGTCTAGAAAATGCCAGTGAAATTATTTGTTGCGATGGGGCCGCCGATAAACTAATTGCTTTTGGTCTGGAACCAAGTTATATTGTTGGAGATTTAGATTCTGTTTCGGAAAGTGTGAAAATGCAATATGACGATCGATTATATGAGGATTTAAATCAAGAAATTAATGATCAAACCAAAGCAGTAAACTTTGCAATAAAGAAAGGTGCTACCAAACTTGTTATTCTTGGTTCAACTGGGAAGCGAGAAGATCATACGATCGGAAATATTTCTTTGTTGTTGGATTATAGAAAAGAGATTGAAGTAATTTCTGTAACTAATAATGGGGTGTTTATTCCTGTTTTGTCATCATGTAAAATTGACTCTTTTAATAGTCAACAGGTTTCTATTTTTTCGCTTGGAATTCCAACTTCTATTACATCTGAAAATTTGAGATATCCGCTGAATAATAAGAAACTTAATTCGTGGTGGATGGGAACTTTAAATGAAGCACTAGGAACTTCATTCTCACTCAGTTTTAATCAAGGACAAATAATTGTATTTAAAAAGTTTATGGAATAGCTAATTAATATATTTCGGAAAGCTTATCTCAAAGGTTGTGCCTTCATTTAATTTACTTTTTATTTCAATTGTACCTTTATTTTGCTCAATTAATTCTTTGGTAATTATTAAACCTAATCCAGTACCCGATTCATCGTTGGTTCCCAGTGTACTGCGACTATTTTGAATGTCGAACAATTTTGAAAGTTGATTTTCCGACATGCCAACTCCAGTATCTTTGATATTAATTATTAATCGTTCTTTCTCATTTTTAAAGAGTACACTAATTTTTCCTTGAGTTGGAGTGAATTTTATTGCATTCGAAATCAAGTTGATTAGTATGGTAAAGATCGAACCTCTATCAACCATTGCTTCTGCACTAAAATTGTCATCGATACTAATATTTAATCTTTTTGCCTCTATTTCGGTTGATTTAATCTCAATTACCTCTTCAATAATATCAACGAGTTTTATTCTTTCAAGTTTAATTTCAAATTTATCTCGATTTGCTTTTGCCCAACTTAATAGATTATTAATGAGGTTGAGCGTATTTTCAAGTGTTCTATTTAGGGTTTTGGCATATTTATAACTATTGGAATCCTTTTGACTCTCAAGCTCTAATAAAAGTAAATCGCTAAAACCAATTGCTGAATTAAAAGGCGAACGTAAATCGTGTGAGACAATTGAAAATAGGCGGTTTTTTGTATTGTTCGATTCTTGAAGTTTTTTGTTAAGTTTCAAAATTGTTTTGTTTCTATAAACTGTAATTCCAATAATAATAATCATTAAGGACATAATGATGATCAGGTATATTTTATCTTTATTGCTTTCTTTTAAATCATATTCATATCTCAGCATTGTTTTCTGATCTTCAATTGAGTTTTGAATGATTTCGATTGTGTTGTTATCGTAATCTGAGAGCCTTTTTTCAAATGAATTCACAAATTCTCTGTAGGCTTTTATTAAATTTTCAGTATCATCAATATTTTTATAAAAGCTAATTTCAGTTTCAAATAGCTCAAAGATGTATAGCGGATAATCTATTTTATTGGTTAGCCTTTTTGCTTCCTTTAAATAACTTAAACCTTTTTCAGCATCATTTAATTTCGAATAAACTAGAGCCAAGCCAAGGTTGTTTATTATTTGACTATATATATAATTGTATCCTTTAGATATTTCGAGGGATCGATTGTATAATTCAATTGCAGCTTGATAATCGTCTTTCTTATATTCAAGTCTGGCCAATTCATTCAAACACTCCGACTTCAATTTTATATCGCCAATTGCTTCTGATATTTGAAGCGCTGATTCGTAATAATCAATTGCAATGTTAAAGCTATCAACTTGTTGATAAATATTTGCAATTTGATATTGAGCATATGCTTTTCGGCTTGGGTAATTGTATGAATTTGCTAATTTTATTTGTTGCTTGAAAATATTTAATGCTTCGTCATACTGTTCGGTTTCTAATAGTGCTTGTCCAACATTCGTTAAACTATAAAGTATACCCACCGAATCTTTTAATTCGGTAAAAATCTTTAATGACTTTCTACCATATTCAAGAGCACTATGGTTGTTTTTTATAAAATAGTATACATCCCCCAAATTATTATAAGAGTATGCTATTTGAATCGAATCATTAATTTGTTCGCTAATGCTTAAAGCTTTATAATAATATGGAATTGAAGTTTTGTAATCAAATAGATAATTTAAATAGATCACTCCTATAAAATTGTTTGCTTTTGCCTCATAATGTGAATATTGAGGATTGTTTTTACACAATTCAATAGCTTCGAAGGAAAATTCTAAGGCTTTTTGCGGATAACTCACACGCGATTGCCAACAAGTATCCAAAAGATAGATTAGTTTATCTTTTGTCGATTTAAATTGTTTGTCTTCTAATAATGAGTTATTTGAACTTGCCTCTAAGCTATATAGAAGAACACAAACAAGAATGAAAAAATGTAAAAAGAATTGCTTCACTTACTTTTAGTTTAGTGTCGTAATATAGTACATATTATATTTATAGAAAATATTTCCTTTATACTGCAATGATAATTCTTCAGAATTAATTTTTGGATTAAGTGATGAGATGTACATATTAATTCCTATATTTATAAAGGCTTATTTATGTGTAAGGACATAAAGTAAGCTTTCATTTTATTATTAAAAGAACTAACATTTTTTGATATATTTAGTTCTCTTTTTTGAAATGAAAAGGGGTAAAATTTTAACTTTATAGCTTTGAGGAATAATATTAATTATATTGTTCATTCGTTTTTGAAACTTATATTATTTGCATTATTAGTGATGCAAATATCTTGTGTAAGCACACAATGTTTGGTATGCGATAATGAACAACAAAAAGTCCGAAACGTTCATCTTTTAGAGGAGTCTGGTCTGGAAGAAACAACTTTTGTAACATTATTTGATCCTTTGTTTTCAAAAGACAAAGATGGAGTTAAAATACATATAATTAATTGTGGTGGTTTTAATCCAGAGTTACTGCAATCCGATTCTTTAACAGATTTCTTCGAAAACAATTTAGTTTCAGTTGACACTTCTTTTGTTGATTATTTCTCAAGTTCTTCAGACGTTGATTTTCCTGCGACAAAAGAGCATATTGAATATTCTCCTAAACAGCTAATGTGTGTTCGTGAGAGAAGTAATCTAAAGATAGAAACAAGGTTGATGATCGGCATGAGAAATCCAGAATTGAACTCATTTTATTTACCCGGATACGAAGGCGGCAATATATATGAAAAGCAATGGTTTTCTATCAGTGAAGGAGGCTCAGTGCTAACAACTGGTATTGAACTTGGAGCTGTACAAAAGCTATTTACTGTTAGCGATAAGCATTCTTTCAGTTTTGGATTGATGTCGGGTTTTTGGCCTGTAGATGGAGGATTTCACATTCCTTTGGCAATACATCCGCGTTTTACATTTAATGATCAAAGTAGTCCTTTTAGCGGGAAATGTAATGCAGTTTATATTTTTGGCGATTTGGGAACCACATTCGACTTGAAAGGAGAAATACCATTAGAATTTCCATTGCGTTCAACTTTTTGGGACATCGGAGTTGGTGTCGACTTTTTTCAATCAAAAAATCACGATTTTTCAATAGATGCAGGCTATCGTCATACAAGCTTGTCGTTACCGAAAAATGAAGATCTAATTCAATGTTTAATAGAAGCAGGGCTTCCAGTGATTGATTCGTATCCTGTGCGAATTGCCGGACAAATGTTTGTTCGTGTGGGGTATACTTTTTAAAGATAAATTATGAAAGGTTTTACTAAATATATAATCTTAATTCTGGTATTGCTTACGCTTGGGTGTTCTGAAAAAATTCTTCAAACATGCTTAGACGAATCTGATATTGAATTTATGCTTAAAGCAATTACAGAGGAGGTTAGTGGTGATAGCATTGTTTTAAATGCTGCAGAAACTACAAACTTTACAATACTTCACCGAAACTATCAAACCGGAATTTATAGCGAATTGGTGAGTATTCCTTCAGATATAAATGGAGAAGCACTTTACCCTGTTGCCAATAGTGGCTGCGGAATAAGTGGAGTTAAAGTAAAAGCAAATTACGACTTATTTTTCTTGGAACAGAATTACGACTTTCTTTGTTGTGATACTACATTCTCGTTTGTATTTGAGACAGATTCAATACCTGAGAATGAAATAATACTAGCTTGTGAAGCAAGTGATACAGTGTTGAATATTACTTTGGCAAATAAATTTGGTGGTTGCGTCACGCTTGGATCAACAGAAGCAGCATTTAATAATAATCGTTTTATTTACTTTAATTCTGAAGATTCGATGCGAGTAAATGTCTCACAGGCTTTTATTATCGATTCACCATTTTATGCAAATATTAGCGAAGCTTCTGATATCGATGGTTGGGTAACCATTGGTGGAGAAGGACGAGATGAATTATATATCGGATTTTTAGCTGATACCGAAACCGAAGGAGTGTTTAACACTTCAATTGATTTTCCTTTTGAGTGCTTAGATGGATCTGGAAATAGCGGCGTGGTGTCAATCAATTTGTCTTCCGATATTTGTATCGATGGGTGCAATTGCCCATTTGCAATTGAGAATTCAATTTTTACAATAGATCATACCTCGAGTGAAATTCTTCCAGGGGAATCACAAAATTTTGATAACAACTCACTTTTTGTTGTAGTTGATAATTTACTGTCAAACAATTGTCTTTTAAAAGTTACAGGAATTCAACGATATCCTTCAGGGAAAAGTGCTGATGAAATAGAAGATGCAGATGCCGCTGAATTTGATTGGAGCATAAATACTGAATTTCTTATCGGAGATGAATTTGAGATTGGAGATGAATTTGAGGTTGATTTAGTTTTTAGTCCAAGCAATCAAGGGGTGTTAATCGATACGTTTGAAGTGCTTTTAAATGTGATTGACGATGAAGGTAATATTCTGGATAATCAATGTTCATTTTTAATTGAGGCAAGAGGACAAACCTGTTTTGCCCCTGTTCCTGAAATTGTGGTAAGTAATTTTTATGATGCACGTGTGGTTAATTCAGGTGTTATAACCGATACGCTACAGTTCGGGTCAACACTGCCTTTTAGCCAGTCTGATTTTGTTTATCAAGAGCTTGATTCGAAGCTTGAAAATATTTGTCCAGCTATTGATTTTAACCAAGAAGAGATAAGCTACCAAATACAATTTCCGAATAGCGACGATGACGATTATTGCTCGAATTTAATTTTAGTATTTAATGAAAACATAATTGGCGATGAAGATGATGCTGCGTTTTTTGAGATCAATCATGATTTAAGCAGTGATATTGTACTTTCGCAAAATACAGCTTTGTCTTTTGATGTAACTTTCAATGCTCCCGATATTGTAAGTCATTTACGAAGTGGTCATTCTGATGAATATCGAATTGAATATGAGATCGTGGCCTTAAGCACAACAAAAGATACAATTGCTGTTCAAAAAATTGAGTTAAAAGCATCGGTATTTAACACCATTGCCGAAGTTTCGGAGCCACAGTTAATGCGTTCATTCCGTCAGATTTCTGATTTGCAATCGAACCCTTCATATCAGGCATTTAAAATTGATGAACTTAATCCTTACTATAATTATTATGGTAAAGTCGATAACTTAAGTCCTCAGCAAGGGAATGTTGATTTTGCTTCAGATCCTGTATTACCTTCAACCAATCATTCGTTTATTTTTGAGGTAGATGAACCAACAAATAAAAATATACTACAAACGCCAAAATTATATTTGGTGCAAAATGAATCAAATAAATTTACGAAAGTTACTTCGTTGCCGGTTGCACAATATACAAGTAGCAATGCCTTTACGGATGACTTGAATAATTTGATTGCAAAAATATATTCTAATTCGACATTTACTTCTGATGCAACGCCATCAACAACTTTCCAATTTATTTCGAACGAATCGTCATTCAATTGGTATCCATCGCTGGCTGCCGATCAAATGACATTAGGAAATGGAGTAGAGTTGGTTCTTGGCGGTGTTTACATTATCTGGAACCCGTTTGCAGATAAAAGTGAAGATTTAGATATCAATGGTGAAAACTACGATAATTTTTGTGATGTTGCCTTATTGTATATCGATGGAGTAAGCGATGGCTCAGGTACAACAACACATACTGGATATGTTGGTTTCTACGTAGCATTTCCTTTAGGTTTGGTAAAAAATTAACAAGTGGTAATGAAGCAGTTTAAAGCATATATTGCAATTTTTTTGGTGGGAGTCATTTCTGCATGCCAGCAAGGTAATAAATTGCCCGAAAAGCAAATCAATGAATCTATTCAAGGCACCATACTTAGTTCATCTATCAATTCATTGCCCAACGAAAAGAATAGCTTATATCTTAAAATGCAATCGAAGCAGTCGCAGTTTAAAACAAGTTCTCCGTTTATTGAAATCATGGGGGATTATGAAGAGCGTTTATGGTTTACTTCCTCAAATATCGACTCTAATTATGTAGCGAATGTAAAAACCAATAATTACCAACAAATTTATTATGCACAACGATCGATTTATAACGGAGTATGTGCCATGGAAGGCTGGGAAACAGTCACTCGTTTAGAAGCGATTTCTACTACCATTGCAAATCAAAGTAAAGTAGCTGCGTTTAACAAAGCTTCCAAAGGAACGCCAGCAGTGGCTGGGAATACGCTAATTTTAGCTTGTGATCAGTTTGGGGTTGAAAATGAAAGCGAGTTTAAAGATTTGTGGACTTTAACAATTGAAGGAGATCGATTTTTAAATCCTTTCAGAATGAACAAGCTATCTGGTGAGTTTACTTGGGAATCGCAACCAACATTATCGGCCAATGGTAAACATTTATTTTTTGTTTCTAATCGCCGTGTGGATGCCGATTCTTTTATTGTTGCAAGTGAGGCTGGAGCTGATTTAAATATCTACTATTCATTTAAAAATTTCTATGGCTGGACGACACCAAAATTGCTTAAAGAAATCTATTCTAAGAACAACGAAATTACCCCACAATTAAATAGTCAAGGCGACGTACTGTACTTTTCATCCAATAAGAATGGCGATTTTGATATCTATTCTGTTAAAATAATTTTGGATGATGAAAAAGGAGGGTATCAGTTTCTAAGCGAAGTGAATTTGTTTGAACCTTATATGTTTAACGATTGTGAATCATCCGCTGAGGCAGTAATGCTAAATGACGATTTTAATCAAAAGTATCCGTTTCAATATTACAATCCGGATAATGTAGATCATGAAAGAGCTTTCTATTGGATTTCGGACCATCCCTCATCGATGGGGAGTTCAAATGTTTACGGTGCAGCAATGCCTGAAATTATTGATTATTATGTGACCATCATCGATGAAAATGAAATTCCTGGTAAAGATTTTGTAATGCCTTCCATTGTTTTATCGGGCGACAAAACAGCAACAGTTGAAGGGGAAACAGCACATTTTGAACTTTTTAAAGGAGATGAGTATCAAATTAAAGGTGGGTCGCTTGTTAAGCCTTACGAAGATATTTACGATTCAACAATTTATAGCGTTTACAATTGGATAGGCTATGCTGATCCTGATGATGAAGAGGTTTGTGAAGGATTGCATCTTAATCCAATACAAGGTCCATTTTTAGAATCAGAGAAAACGAAGAGGTTTGGTCGTTTGCCACTAGATGAGTCGGCAGTATACGATACAATTCTAATTGCCAAAGCATGGGAACGAACCTCTCCATGTCCTAACCCATTTGTCATTGAACCTACCTATAGTTCAATTCCTTATTTTCAGGCGGGTTATTGGAAGGTAAATACAACTGAAAATCTTAATACGGCCTTGGAAGAATTGCATAATGGTTTTCAGATTACCGGAGATTTGCCTATTAGCAATCCGGTAAATGGGATTATTCGCTATCGTTCAGATTATATGGTTAATGATTTAGAACGCACCTTATTTCCAATTCGTCCCGCCGATGGATATCAATATTCCATTGCAAATGCATCTTGGATTGAGTTACACCCAAACAACTATTATTGGGGCGATCACCCTTATTTTAGCTGGGTTAATGCCGATCGAATGGAAGGAAGAATAAAACGTATAGAGCAATATTATGATTATGCTGAAAAGGTGGAACAAAACCTAAATGATATTGCAGATACCATTATCAATAACTTTATTGAGCATCTAATTGCCAATGATTTAAAGCAGGTTTTAATTGAAGTTTTTGCAGTTTCAGATCAACGCAGGCTTACCGAAGGCTGGTATATTGGCGATACCATTGAGTATCGTGAATCTGATTACATTATGCAGGATGTATTTACAACTCATAAAGTTCGAATAATACCACCTTTGGTAAATGAACTGCGAAAGCAATTAACAATTACGTCATTTAGTAATGAATTAAATGAGCAAGGCAATAATGGTTCGATGCTTGGAAGTAGTTTGGAATCGAATCAGAACAATACCAATTTATCTCGCCTTAGGGCTTATTTTGGATATAAGGAGCTGATTAAAAGATTAGAAAATAATAGTGCATTTAAAGACCTAGTCAGCAGGGGTTTGGTTGCATTGCCCGATAATGATGTTCCTTATGATGAGGCGAAGCTAATATTCATCACCAATAGTAAAAATGTTGAAGTGATTGAACCGAACCATCCTTTCCCGGCAGCCAATAATCAAAATCAGCAAGGTTTTTACGATTATGACGAAGTTCGAAGGATTGAGGTTCAGGTTAGAGCTTTGGAATAAAACTCGATTAACTTTTTATATTTTCGTAGAAGACGTGCATTTTGCTATTGTCTCGAACCCAATCGGCCAATTTGTTATATTGTTCTTCTTTGAAGCTTGTATAATCGAATTCTTTTGCCTCTTTTTTATGTTGAAGCAATAGTTCATTTACAATGCTTTGATTGTCGAAAATTCCATGAATATAAGTACCCCACGTTTGTGGATTCACAAAGTAACCATCATCGCCTTTGTTCTTGATTTTGCACAGTGGTGATGCTTTTTCGAAGGTGGTTGTTCCCATATGAATTTCGTAACCCGTACAAGTTTGAATATTCGATCGAAACTTGAAAGTGCATTGCTCGGTTACTTTTTCTTCGGTTAGGGTGGTGTGAATAGGCAATAAACCCAAGCCCGGTATCGATGCAATATCGCCTTCAATTCCGTGTGGATCGCTAATCGATAACCCCATCATTTGGTAACCGCCGCAAATACCATAAACCGATTTCCCTTTTTTATGGGCATTAATGATGGCTTTGGCAATTCCGTTGTTACGCAGGTATTGTAAGTCGGCAATTGTATTTTTTGAACCGGGAATAATGACAATATCCGCGGCTTCAATTTCTGAAGTATTTGCCGAGTAGAAAAGGTGAATGTCGTTTTGGTGTTCGAGGTTATTGAAGTCGGTAAAGTTACTCATGTGTGGTAAAAGCGCTACGGCAATGTTTACTTTTCCCGAATTTCGGTGCTTTTCTTTGATATCGATAATTACCGAATCTTCGTCTTCAATGAAAATATCGCGGAAGTAAGGAATAATTGCTACCACCGGAATACCTGTTAAATCTTCCAGAATTTTCTTTCCATCTTCAAAAAGTTTTATATCACCTCTGAATTTATTGATAATGATGCCTTTGATGTGTTTTCGTTCCTCGGGTGGCAATAACTCAAGCGTTCCGTAAACACTTCCGAAGACGCCACCACGATCGATATCGGCAATCAAGTAAACATCGGCACCCACTTCTAGGGCAATGCGCATATTTACAATATCTCGATCGCGTAAATTAATTTCTGAAATACTTCCTGCCCCTTCAATTACAATTGGATTGTATTTTTTATTAAGACGATTGAAAGCAGCAATAGCTTCATCAAAAAGTTGATCTCGATCGGTTTCGTTGAAATATGAAAAAGCCGATTTATTGCCAATTGGTTTTCCGTTCAATACAACTTGCGAGGAACTATTACTGGTGGGTTTCAGTAAAATTGGGTTCATATCAACATCGCAAGGAATCTGACAGGCTTCTGCTTGTACTACCTGTGCACGTCCAAGTTCTAGGCCATCTTTTGAGGCATAACTATTGAGCGACATGTTTTGTGCTTTAAATGGAGCAGGAGCGTAGCCATCTTGTTTTAAAATGCGACAATAGGCTGCGTTGATCACCGATTTACCAACATCGGAACCTGTTCCAACAAACATGATCGGTTTTACTCTACTTTGCTGCAAATTGCTCATAAGTTTTGCTTTTACTTATTTCTAGGGAAATTACTTCGCCAAAATTAATTTTTTGATCGAATACCTCTTTCGGACTTCGCTGATTTATAATGGAAAGAAATGCACGAATTGAACCACCATGGCATACAATCGCTATGTTTTTATAAGGGCTTTGTTGAATTGAATGGATAAAAGATTCAACACGATTGAGTAAATCGGCATACGATTCTCCTTTTGGGCAAGGTTGGTTAATGAAATCATTAAACCAATAGTTGGCTTCAGAAGTTTGATCTATATCGTTCCAATTTTTACCTTCCCAAGTTCCGAAATTCAATTCCATGATGCGCTCATCTTCTGTTTTTGGAAATTTTGGCCAAAGCAGATTACTTAATTCGACACACCTTTTCGATGGGCTTGTATATATTTTATCGAAATCGCTATTCAGTTTATTTCGAATAATTTTTGCTTCGAATTGAAAAGTATCACTCAAAGGAACATCTGTTCTACCATAAATCAGTCCTTTTTCAATTGCAACGCTGGTGTGTCTAATGATTGTTAATTTTTTTATTGAATCCATGTACTAATGGGGTAAATTAAAATAAAAAGATAGAATAACAGCTCACAAATTTGCTGCAAAGCACCCAAACAATCTCCTGTGTAACCGCCAATTTTTTTTACAATATATTTTCTGAAAGTGAAGGTAGTGATGGCGGTTGCCAGAAGTATTGTTATAATAAATTCTATCGGAAAAAGGAAGAGTAAAGCACTTCCGAAAATTATGGCAGAGATTAGGTCGGCAATACTCCCTTTTTTTCCAATAGGTTTAATTTTACTGCTAACATCATCGCGAACATAGCTTGTTGAGAAAATGATTATAACAGGCATCACTCTGCTAAAACCATGTGCCGCAATAATGACCAGTGGAATTTGTGTTATTTCAATTTCATTAAGTGTGAATATTTTAGTCATCAGCATTAGCAGTAGGCCCACACTTCCGTAAGTGCCAATTCTGCTGTCTTTCATTATGGTAATGATTTTTTCTTTGGTGTATCCACCGCCAAAACCATCGCAATAATCGGCAAATCCATCTTCGTGGAATGCGCCGGTAGCGTAAATTGTAGCTGCAGTTGCTAAAATAATAGCAACCAGCGCCGGCAAAATGAAAGAAGCTGCCCAGAAAACCAGTGCTCCAATTCCTCCAACCAAAAATCCAATAAGAGGAAAATAGCGTGTAGCCTTATTCAAATTTTCATCGGAATAGGGTAATTGCTTTTTTACTGGAATTCGTGTGTAAAATGTGAGCGCAATGAGGAATATGTTAAGCTGGTTTTTCATAGAATTAAAACTTTATTTGTTGCTTACTCCGGCTTCATCAAAGCTACTCATTTCGTTGATGAAATTTACAGCAGCTTGCACAACGGGCAATGCAACAGCAGCGCCGGTACCTTCACCTAAACGCAAACCTAAATCAAGCACAGGCTTTACATTTAAGGTTTCTAATAAAGTGATGTGTGCTTTCTCTTTCGATTTATGACAGAACACACAGTTGTCTTTTAATTGCGGTTCAAATTGCGAAGCGGTAAGCATAGCTGCCGAAGCAATGAAGCCATCGACCAAAATAAGCATGTTTTGTTTTTTAGCTTCGATAAAGGCACCTACCATCATGGCAATTTCTAGTCCGCCAAAAGTAGCCAAGGTATCAATGGCAGTACTTGGATTGTGTTTGCGCGAAACTTCAGTTAATACCTTTAGTTTATGCTCATATTGTTCGCCAACCATACCAGCTCCTGCACCCACGCATGTTTCAATTGGTAAGGCAAGGAAACGATGCATTAAAAGTGCTGAAGGTGAAGTATTGCCAATGCCTACTTCTCCAAATGCAAGGGTGTTTGTGCCTTCTGCAACAACCTTTTGTACATATTCTGCACCTTTTTGCATCGCTTGCTCGCATTCTACCAAAGTCATGGCAGGTTCGTGTTTCATGTTCTTTGTTCCGCGTGCAATTTTCGATCTTAGAATGGGGAGCTCTTCGGGAAAATCATAATCAACACCAGCATCGATTACTTTCATATCTAAGCCACTGTGTTTACAGAAAACGCTAATAGCTGCACCTCCGGCAACCATGTTCATTACCATTTGCCAGGTAACATCTTTCGGATAAGGACTGATTTTTTCGTCGGCTAAGCCATGATCGGCAGCAAAAACTAACATTACCGGTTTTTCAATACTTGGAGATAGCGTTTGTTGTATTAAACCAATTTGAAGGGCAATTTCTTCTAACTGACCCAATGATCCGGTAGGTTTAGTTTTAAAGTCAATTTTATGCTGGAGCTGTTCTTGTAAACTCATACGAATTTGTATTGTGGTTTTATTATATCTGAATTTAAATTTGATTAAATGCTAATTTAATTTGGCTTCGAGGGTAAGTGAATTATTATAACTTTCCCAATGTGTGTCGGTAATTCTTTTGTGGATGGTTACGAATAAGAGTATTAATCCCGGCTTTTCAGGTGTAAATAAAAAAGTTCCATTTTTGTCGGCATAAATATTGTTTTTTCGTTGGTCTTCAACATGGTAAAAATCAATACTCTCTTTTTGGTAATAGTGGTCGTTGTTGTAGCCAACAACAATTCTAGCATTGGGGACAGGTATTCCGTCTTGATACACTTTAAATTTAATGGCCTTATTTACTTTTATTTTATTTGGAGAACTTGAAGGAATAATTTCAAGGCCACTGTTCAATAGCATTGGTTTATAATTGGCAGCGCCTTTGCATACATAGGTGTCGGCACTGCTGAAATACTGAAGTGTAATCTTCTTTCCTTGAACTTTTAGGGTATCATCCGAGAAGTATATTTTCTCTTCTGAAGTTTCTACTCCGCGATAATTGGGGCCTTTTCGCTGTGATGCATTAATGCGATAAGTACCTTCTTTGATTATTTTAGGCTCGATGTACACCGCTGCTTTAGTGCTTGCACTTGGTGCAACATCTAATTGATTTCCATTTGGATCAATTAAATAATAGTGAGGAGCTTTCATTGCAAAATCAGCCTGAAATGGTTCTTCTGTGAATGAAGATTCCACATGAAAACGATTGTGAAGTATAACGAATTGATTTGGTTTCAGAAATGGCACGTGCGAACTAAAGAGTATCGCAGTAAAAACTGAAAGAAAAAGGAATTTTAAAAATTTCATATTAAGCGTATTATATTATTTCGGGCTGTTTTGTTGTTTTACTTAATTTTTACAGGAATGCCCGATACGGTTAAGAAAACGTCGTTTGCTGACGCTGCAATATGTTGGTTCATCCAGCCTTGTAGATCGGCAAATTTTCGTGCCAATTCATTTTCTGGATGAATGCCCATGCCAATTTCGTTGCTTACTACAATCAACGTCATGTCTTGCTGAATGAATTTATTCCATTCGTGTTTGGCTTCTGTTAAAGTTTGGTCAAGGTTATTTTTATTGTCGAAAAACAAATTATTCAACCATAAAGTGATGCAATCTAAAAGGACTGTTTTTCCTTGTAAATTGAGTTTTGATAATTGTTTTTCTTCTTCAATGGTGGTCCACATTTCACCTCTATCGTTTTGATGACGCTTAATTCTTGCTGCAAAATCATCGTCCCAAACTCGTGCAGTGGCCAAGTAAATAGGAGCAGTGCTGCATTGTTCGGCCAATTGCTGAGCGTAACTACTTTTTCCAGAGCGCGCACCACCGGTTATGAAGTTAATGGTTGCCATTATTTGTGGTTGAATTTCATGATGAACGGACGAAGTTTTTCTTCATTCAAACCTGCTTTGTAAATTTCGTAGCGCGACAAAGTGAAAAATAAATCGGATAAGCGGTTGATGTATTTCATAATGAATGGTTCTACTTCATCTTCCTTGTTTAAACTGATTAAACGACGTTCGGCAGTACGAATTTTAGTTCGAATAACATGGCATTGTGCTGAGACTTGTGTTCCGCCCGGCAAAATGAAATAGTCGTGTGAACCTTCCATTTCATCGTGCATGGCATCAATCCATTGTTCACACTCCTTTGGTCCTTCGGTTGGTTTGTCAATTGGGTTTTGATCGCGCATTGATGAGTGGGTTGCAACATGCGACATGAAGTTCATCATATCGACTTGGATTTTATACAAGCGTTGCTGCCATTCGTGGTCAGGGGTGATCATAGTACGTAACATGCCAATGTCGCTTAATGCTTCATCAATAATTCCATTACATTCAATACGAATGTCGTCTTTGTCGCAACGCATTCCACCATAAATACCTGTTTTCCCGCGGTCTCCGGTTCGTGTGTAAACTCTCATCTTTATTCTTTTGTGCAATTAATATTATCGCAGTTTTTACTTTTCACGGTTTTGGAACAAACATCGGTTTTGTAAATCCATTTTACAACGTCGCCTTTTTCAAGTTGACGGTTGATGGCTAAGGTTTTTGAAGGAACATCGTTCACGGTGAAATACCATGCATTTAACTCTTTAATGTTTTTTACACCGTTAATTTCGTCAACGAAAACATATTCGCCAACCGGGTGTGTTGCAACCAATGCAACCATTTGTAAAGCTTCTAATGCGCTTAGGTCGTTTTGGAAATTTAAGGCTTTATCAATATTAAAGTTAGCACCATTAAACTCAATTTGAACGATGATTTTTGCCGGCTCTTTAGCTTGAATATTCAGGCATAGTAAAAAGAATACCATGCCTGAAATTATTGCTTTGATTGATTTATTCATTGTCGTAATTCAAATATAATCCCCAGTATGGAGAAACTCCACAACCGAATTCGCTGATGTAATTTGCTTCAGCATCGTAGATTTTTACAAATCCTGGTTCAGTATAGCTGTCAGCTCCAAATACGTAAATATTGTTGTCGGCAGGGTTAACAGTCATTCCGTTGATTCCTGTTAAATTTTCAAGGAAAGGAGTATATTCCTTCGTTTTTGTATCGAAACTATAAATTGCTCCTTGTTGAATCGATTTATCATCTATTTTAACCCAAGAAGATGCTAAAATGTAAAATTTAGAGGCATCGGTATTCGCAGTTAAAATAGAGCTATATTCTGAGCTAATACCACCTAAAGCATAAACTGTATCGATTGCATTGGTTGTTGTATTTACTAATCCTAAACCGGTAGTTTCAGAGTAATCATAATAAGTGCTTATCATGCTTACATATAAATTTTCGTCAGCATCTTTTACAAAGTATGAAGAAACTGCAGGAGTTTCGATGTAAGAAATGGCTTCTGTTACTAAATCAATTGCAGCAATGCTATCTGAATAATTCAATGCAACAAATAATTTACCATTGGCAATTTCTAAGCCTTCTGTTCCACCGGGTAGTGCTATTTTCTCTTCCACAGTGTTGCTATTGATATTTAATTTTGCAATGTATGATAATGAGTTATCACTCCAAACCTCACCACCCCAACAAGAAATATAAAGGTAATTTTCATTTCCAATGCAATATCTAGGTTTTATTATTCCTTCAGAAATACCATTTTCAGATTGTACAAAAGTTGAATCTAAAACAATAACCTGATCTGCACCATTACCCATGATGTAAATTTTATTATTGTATTCGTAAAAATATTGGCCCTTCGAAGTTAAAATTGTACTATTTTGACCTTCATAATAGTTGTTGATAGTTGTTGAATCTACGTTGTTGTACTTTGTTATGGTAGAACTAGAATTAGAACTACCATAATTCAAGAAATACAATCCGGTTACATCACTTTTTGGGTTGTCAAGAATTGGATCAGTTTCATCACAAGAGGTAAATGCTAATGCAATAATAGCCAGCAATAAATAAGCGAATTTAAATTTTTTCATGATTAAAATATTATTTGTTGTTTGTGTATAAATTCATTCGAATGCTTGCACTAAAATTTCTTCCGGGCATAGCGTAGTATAGTTCATTTTGATAGCTTGTATTGTATCTGTTGTTTACAGCAAGCATCAGTTGTAAATTATGTTGCCTGAACTTTAAGCCATCATAATGGAAACTAATATTAGAAATGAAGTATGGATCAAGTGCTCTGCGTAATTGCGATATTTTATTGATATATTCGTAATAGCGATTTCCAATAAAAGAGCCATCGATTATACATGAGTAGCTGTTCCATCGAAGTTCATAAAAGGCATTAACCATGTGCTTTGGAGCGTAAATTACTTGCTGTGTTGGTTTACCTGCTTCTATTTTTAAAGAAGGGTTGAAAGTATAATTGGTATTGAATTTAGAAATGAATTCACCAGTGTGAAGTTCAAAATCCGCATGCAACTCAACTCCCTTGCTATTAACTTTCTCTAGGTTGACAGGAATTGGACCATTTAAATTTCTCCATTCTATCCAGTCGTTTATGTCCATATAGAACATGGTTAACTTAACATTTGACGAAAAGCTTTCAGTAATATGTTTATGTTGTACACCAATTTCTGTACTAAATCCATCTTCAGCCTTTAAGTCGGGAGTGCCTAGTGGATTCAGTGATGTTGGCCAAAAACGATCGTTGAAAGTTGGTATGCGATAACTTTTTGAAAAGTTAAAGGTGCTTTTAAGTATATCGGTTTCGTTGTTCCATATTTTATACTCCAACCCTAGTGCTGGTGCAAAAGGGATATGAAAGTTTGTGACCAATTGCTGACGCAAATTAATGGTTGATCGAAGCTTCTTATTAATCTGATAAAAACCTACCGCAAATAGTGCAAGGTTCTGCTCGTTTAAGTTAACTGTATCGGAATACGAATAAACATTGGGAGTGAGCATACGATATTGTGTTCCAATTTTATAACCAATTTTAGTATTTACTTTTTGTGTTGCTATTATACTTGCAATAAATCGATTGGTTTGTATTAATTGGCTTGGAATATTATTGTAAATCTGTTTATCCTGTACATAGCCTGCACCAATGTTCCAGTTTATAATGTTTTCATGATTCACGTATTCGCTCCAAAATCGTAGATTATTGTTTTGTAACTCAGTAACCACGTCGTTTGAACCACTGTTTTCAAGCATGCTTGGCTGTACTTCATGCCAGCTATTTTCAATCCATAATGCTGACTTAAAATATTTCCTCGGACTAAATTGATAATTAAAATGTTGAATAAAGTTTGTGTTGTTAATGGCAGCACCATTCTGAGTTTCCCAGGTGCCTTCTCTATTGTCAAAACCAATGGTATTTAAAAATGGGAAATTGTTTTTGCTTTGGTTGTTTACAATTTTAGATTCAAGCTCCCATTTGCCATTGCCTACAGCAACTCTTGCACCATACATTCTAGCACCAAATGAGCCTATAGTATAACCGAGTTTTGCTTTAGCTCCATCAACCCAATTGATATGTTCGCCCAAATATATTGCGCCTCCAATTGCACCAGATCCGTTAATGGCTGAAGAACTTCCATATTGAATATCGATTCTATCGAATAAGAATGATGTAATATTAGAAAGGTTTGAATGACCTAGTGTTAAGGAGTTTATATTAATACCACCAAACATGATGCTGGTGTGATCGGCGGCTGTTCCTCGAATGTGAATGGTAGATAAACCTCCCGCATTTGTTTTTACGTAAATAGGAGTATAGCGCATTAACAAATGTTCTAAACCTCCAACTTGAGCACTTTCTAACTTTGTACCAGAAATAGTCTCAACCTTAACTCCAGCTTGATACTTTTTATAGTCAGCATGCGCAACAACTTCTTCAATTTGTATTGTGTCCTGTAGGCTTTGAGCCCAACTAGCTTGATGAAAAACTATCAGAACGAATAAAATGCTTACAATAAATCTCATTTCAATTTAAAATGAGCATTCGGCAAAATTCAGTGGTGAAAATGGTTGTACAATTTCACTAGCTTTAATCCCGAAGCGTGTTAATATTAAATATCATCTGGCAGGTCTTCTGGCTCACCTTCTTTTTTGAGGCCTTCCCTTTGGAGTTTCCAAAAGTGGCAGCGTGATTCAAAAAAGCTTCCCAATAATAATTGGGATAAGGCTTACAGCTGCGGGTACAGCTCCGGAATTACACCGGATTCCCGTTTTAATCCAATCTGAGAAGTTTCAGACTAGAACCAAAATCGGCTGCAAATGTAGGAATAAATCTTTACGAAATCCGAATTTTATATTCCTGTTGAAGAATATTATCTTCAATTACTTATTTCGTTTTTGCGAAGAATGTGGAAGTGTAATGATATATTAGATTGAACTTTAGCGTTTTGAAAATCGAGTTAAAGTGAATATTAAATTTAATATTATTTTTTACAAACCCAGATTTTTCGATTGAAATTTCCTTTCCCAATTTTGTTCACACTGCAATAATCCAAAATTTGCAATTGGGCCTTAGTTATTAATTTAGAAATGTCGCTTGTCGAAACTATTATTATACGTTCGGCAATTTTTGCTGCCGATATAATAATATGCTCAAGCAATTGATCGTTGGTGTGACTAAATAAATTATACGGAAGGTCGATGATAGCAGCATCGTAATAGTTTTGAATGTTTGCTACATCGGAATAATAGACCGAAGTAGAATAATTAAAGTGGGCTAGATTTTTTCTGGCATGTGCACAAACTTTGGGGTTGATATCGCAACCTTCGATATTGTATCCTGCAAAACAAGCTTCTAATAAAATGGTACCAACACCACAACAGGCGTCTAATAGCTTTACTGTTTTGTCAGCCTTTGATGCAACGTTTGCCAAAACTTTGGCAATGCTAACACTTATAGAGTTACTATATGAACACGGTTTTGATTTGTGCTTATGCCAGTTGAAGCTATTCTTGATTAGCTCCCCAAAATACCAAGTGTTGTTGTATTTACAAATTGCAAATGTTTTGATCGGATGGTAGTAATCGGGATCGCCTTCAATTGAAAAACCAATGTCTTTTAATATTTTCAGCCTGTTGTTGTATTCGGTTTGGTCACCATCCAATACCAAGTATTCAACTTTGAATGCTTCAATGGTGATGTTTTTCTTTTTTATATCATCAATGAGCACAGAATAGTCTTCTGAAAAAGCTAAAATATCAACTCTTTTTTTGATGAAGGCGCTACAAGATGGTTCTATCTTTTTATTGGAGAATAATAACTTATTTTTTTCCTCTTGTTCGAAAACAAACTTTGATTCGAATTTGCATAAGTCATTTTCGTTGGTGTTATAATTAAAAAGATAAAGGTGTTTCGCTTGCATGTTATTGATTTTGGCTCAAAGATAATTTATAAAATGTAACGATTTTATCGAAAAGATGGGGTGAAAGCTAAAAAATTGAACATAAAAAAAGCCGGTAATAATACCGACTTTTTCTTTTGTAGCGGGGACAGGACTCGAACCTGTGGCCTTCGGGTTATGAGCCCGACGAGCTACCAACTGCTCCACCCCGCAATAACCAAGCGTCTTTATTTCTGTAACGCGGATGCAAATATAGTCAAGCATTTTATTCCACCAAAATTATCTTCAATAATTTCTTAAGTTTTTTTATGCTTTATGTTTTGGGGCCGAAACCCTATTATTGTTAATAATTTTTAAATTTGTGCTTCATATTAATATGTGATGGGCCAGCGAAAATTTAACTTCTTTAAAAAACTTTTTAAGAGCTATAAAATAAGTATCTACCAAAGAGGTACTTATGTTAAGGTGGTCGATTCATCTATCTCGCGATTTAAGGTTGCAGCAATTGTTTTTGCAATCATAATTGTTGTTGCAGGGTTAAGCACTTTAATGTTTTTCTATACTCCCGCAAAATATTTGGTTCCGGGGTATCCGGCCAATACTTTTCGACAAACGATTATCAATAATGCATTAAAGATTGATTCCTTAGAAGCTCAAATTACTTTTCGGGATAATTATTTAGAAAAAATTCAATCTGTTATTAAAGGAGAAATAGTTCAAGAGGAAACCTACAACGAAAATAACTTGTTTCGAGATAATGAATTTGAAGCAGTAGCTTCGAATGATTCAATTTTCGATAATTTAATTAATATCGATGCCTATAAGTTTTCCTTTTCAGCCAACGAAAAAGATCCAGATGATTTATCTACGATTAATTTCTTTGCTCCTTTGAACGGAATCGTGATCAATAAATTCGTTGAAACTCCTGGGCATTGGGGCGTTGATATTGTTGGGAAAACAAATGCTCCTGTTTCTTCAATTTATGATGGAACTGTGATTTTTGCCGAATGGTCGATTCAAACAGGTTACGTTGTACAAATTCAACATACATATAATTTAGTATCAATATATAAACACAATTCATCGATGCTGGTGAAACAAGGTCAAAAAGTGAAAACCGGCGATATTATTGCAATCATGGGCAATGAAGGTGAATTATCTACCGGCCCACATTTACATTTTGAAATGTGGCAAAATGGAAAACCTTTAAATCCAGAAAATTTTATTTCATTCTAACCTTATTATTCATGATGCGAAACCTTGCACTTCTTGGATCAACAGGATCAATCGGAACTCAAGTATTGGAGGTTGTTGATTCTAATCCAAATTTATTCAACATTGAAGTTCTAACAGCCAATAAAAGTGCCGATTTACTGATTCAACAAGCATTAAAGTACAAACCCAATTACGTGGTAATTGCCGACGAAGAATATTACGATGAAGTAAGTGAAATTCTTGGACTGAAAGGCATTGAGGTATTTACTGGGGAATTGGCTTTGCAACAAGTAGTTAAAGACGAAGCTGTTGATGTTGTAGTAGCTGCAATGGTTGGTTATGCAGGGTTGCAACCTGTTATAAGTGCTATCAAGGCAAAGAAACCAATAGCATTGGCCAACAAAGAAACCTTAGTTGTTGCCGGTGATTTAATCACTCGTTTGGCCAAAGAGTATAAGGTGCCATTGCTACCAATTGATTCAGAACATTCTGCAATTTTTCAAAGTATGGCAGGAGAGCGCCGCGAAAACTTGGAGAAAATTCTGCTTACCTGCAGCGGTGGTCCTTTTCGAAATTACACCTACGAACAGTTAGAATTTGTTACCCGAAAAGAGGCCTTGGCGCATCCAAACTGGGACATGGGAGCAAAAATAACCATCGACTCAGCTACTTTAATGAATAAAGGATTTGAAGTAATCGAAGCAAAATGGCTTTTTGATTTAACTGCCGATGAAATTGAAGTAATCGTGCATCCACAAAGTATAATTCATTCCTTAGTTCAGTTCAACGATGGCTCAATAAAAGCACAAATGGGTTTGCCAGATATGCGTTTACCAATTCAGTATGCATTAAGTTATCCCGATCGTGTTAAAAATAACTTTAAACGATTTAGTTTTTTAGATTATCCAGAGTTGACATTTAGTGCTCCCGATACGAAAAAATTTCGTAACCTTGCGATTGCCTACGACGCAATGCAACGTGGCGGCAATGCTGCTTGTGTAATTAATGCTGCCAACGAAGTAGTGGTGCAAAGATTTCTTGAAGATAAAATAGGTTTCTTAGAAATGCCAAATGTGATTGAACAAACACTGGAGAAAATTCCTTTTATTAAGCATCCTGAGTTAGAGGATTATGTGAATAGTGATTTTGAAGCCAGAAAAGTAGCACAAACTTTTGTAAAATAAATTAAGAATATATATGGATGTTTTAGTGAAAATTGCGCAATTTGTTTTAAGTCTTTCCTTATTGATTATTATCCATGAGATGGGACACTTCATTTTTGCGAAAGTGTTTAAATGTCGTGTTGAGAAATTCTATCTCTTTTTCAATTTGGGTTTTTCATTGTTTAAAACAAAAAGAGGTGAAACCGAATATGGATTAGGATGGCTTCCTTTAGGTGGATATGTAAAAATTGCCGGAATGATTGATGAGTCGATGGACAAAGAGCAATTAAAACAGCCGCCACAGCCTTATGAGTTTCGATCAAAGCCAGCTTATCAGCGATTGTTGATTATGGTTGGTGGAGTTTTAATGAATTTTTTAGCAGCGCTTATTATTTATATTGGTGTATTGTATGCATGGGGAGAACAATATTTGCCCAACGAAAATGTAACTTATGGTATCGAAGCAAGTGCTGTTGGCGAAGAAATTGGTTTTCGAGATGGCGATAAAATTTTGACAATCGACGGACATGAAGTGGAAAGTTTTCATGAAATTCTTCCAACGATAATTTTAGAGAAGGCAAAAACAGTTGAAGTAAATCGTGGTGGCGAAATTGTTAACATCGATATTACTGAGGAGGATATTGCCAAAATGATGAAAGCCAAAGGGGTAATTGGAATTCGTGTGCCATATCAACTTACGGTTGAAGGTTTTTCAAAGAAATCGGGTGCCAAGGAAGCTGGATTAATACTAGGAGATGAAATTATAGCCGTTAAAGGTATTAATTTTGAATACTTTAATGAATTTACCGAAACTATCGCAGCCAATAAAGAGAAAACATTGCCATTTACAATTAAGCGCGGTAGTGAAATTATGGATATAGACATACCGGTGAATAAAAATGGAATGATCGGAATTCAGTTGTCGAATGCAAATGCTTCGAATTTTGAGTTCGAAACCAAACGCTATGGTTTTTGGGAGTCGATCCCTGCCGGAATTGAAAAAGGCTGGCAAACTTCAGTAGATTATCTAAAGCAATTCAAATTAATTTTTAATCGTACCACCAAAGGTTACGAGCAATTAGGCGGTTTTATTACCATAGGGAATATTTTCCCATCGGTATGGAATTGGGCTGCATTTTGGGATATGACCGCATTTCTTTCGATTATTCTTGGAATTATGAATATTTTGCCAATTCCTGCACTTGATGGCGGACATGTAATGTTTGTGTTGTACGAAATGATTTCGGGTAGAAAACCGAATGATAAATTCTTAGAGTATGCGCAAATTGTTGGTCTTTCAATATTAATGTTGTTGGTGGTTTATGCCAATGCCAACGATGTGCTAAGGCTGTTTGGAAAATAGCAGAATACTATAAAAATGTTCGTTATATTTGTATGAATAAAATATTGAAATTATGAGCTTATTGTTGATTATAGTCGGTTTTTTAGGAGGTCACGAGTGGATATTAATTATTCTTGTGGTATTATTGCTTTTTGGTGGCCGTAAAATTCCTGAACTAATGAAAGGACTTGGAAAAGGAATGAAAGAGTTTAAAGATGCCAACAAAGGCGAGGATAAGAAAGATGCCAATATTGAGAAATAGAAAAAATTGATACTAAGAACAATATATTTATAACCCTGCCATTTTTGGCGGGGTTTTTGTTTCGTATTGATGGAAACGTTATTAAAATCGACGAATATGAAAAAAATTGCAGTTGCTATTGCGGTACTTGTTATGTTTTTTGGATGTGGAGAAAACAAAAATAGTACCCCAATGAAGAAAAATGTTACCGGAAAAGCCGGTGAATTAGTAATCGTAATGTCTGAGAATCATTGGTCTACCGATGCTGGAAAAGCTCTTCGCGATATACTTGCAGCTGATGTTCCAGGATTACCGCAAAGCGAACCCTTGTTTAACTTAATTCAAATCCCAAAGGAAGGTTATGGTGATATATTTAAAACGAGCAGAAATTTGATTTTTTGTACAATAAGTCCTTCCGTATCGAAGTCTGGTATTGTATTTAAAAATGATCGACATGCCTTTCTTCAAGCGACTTTAAATATAGAAGCAAAGTCTCAAACTGAATTTATTCAAATTTTAAATGATAATGCATCTAAAATTGAAGGTTACTTTTTAGGTGCTGAACGTAAACGTTTAAAACATAATTATAGCACTTATAATTTAAAATCAATTTCGAATGCTACTAAAGAGGCCTTTGGATTTAGTATTTTTGCTCCTCCGGGCTGGGAAGTGACTGAAAATAGAGATAATTTTATGTGGTTGTTATTTAGGACAAATGCAATAGATCAAGGCATCTTTGTTTATTCTTTTCCCTACGAATCGGATAGTACCTTTACAACCGACTATCTAATTCGAAAAAGAAACCAAGTATTAAAGGAAAATGTACCTGGATCGATTGAAGGGTCTTACATGTCGACCGTAATGGACGTACCTTTTAATATTTACCCAAAAACAATTAGTACCAATTATGCCACTGAGATTAGGGGATTGTGGCGTGTTGAGAATGACTTTATGGGAGGACCATTTATTCAATTGGCAGTATTAGATTTACTTGAGAATAGAGTTGTTGTTTTAGATGGTTATGTTTATGCTCCAAGTAAAGATAAGCGTAACTACGTTCGACAATTAGAAGCAATCATGTATTCTTTCCAATTTGAAAATCAATCGGATATAGATAAGATAAACGAACAATATAATTTGTAGGTAAAAGGTTGTCCAAAAAGGTTTTTTCAGTTCTTTAATTCTGAAACCTTTTTGGACAATATTTTATTCAAAGTAGCTCTTCAAGGTTTCAAAGTCGACTGCATTTTCTGGGAACCTTTCTCCATTATCTCCAAAAACTTTCAATGAGTTTTGATCTTCTATCGTTATAGTAGATTCATTTAATTCATCATTTTTATCAAATAACTTTGATTGATCTAATTCCAAATGTTCAATCATAAAACGGTACATAGCTTCACGCTTATTCTTTCCATAATCATGTCCTTCATTGGCAAAATGGGCATTTTTTACAATTGCATCGTTGCCATAAAAACCATAAACCTTTTGAAGCAAGGGAAACTCTAACTTCGGAACATTGCTTGTCCAATCTCCACCATCAGAAATTATCAATAATGGCTTTGGTGCAAAAAGTGCAGCAATTTCTACATTATTGGTTCCTCCTCCACAAAAATGAATAGGATTTCCACTTTCGCATGGGCATCCACCGTAATGAATTGCTGACATCATTGCAGTAGGTACGCTCACATCGATGCGAGGATCAATGGCGGCCATTAACATAGTGTGACTACCGCCACCCGAAGCACCTGTAATGCCAACCCGATTGGTGTCGGCGTATTTAAAAGACAACAAATAATCTAATATCCGAAAGCTATTTAAAGCTTGAATGGTATTGGCGTAACTCGATCGGTGCTTTTTTGAGTCAAATTGTAATTCCGACTCTTGCCAAGCAAAAAGATCATAAGTAGCAACCATGGCACCCATTTTTGCCAATCCGGCACATCGATATTGGATTTGTTCATGGTAACGACCATTTCCAAAATGACCAATTGGACAAAGTACTACCGGGATTTTACCTTTAACTTTTGCTGGACGATAAATTGATCCCATGGTATAAACACCCGGTAAAATTTCTATAGAGAAGTTTTCAACCTGATAGCCGTCATAATTCCTTTTATTTACCAGAATCACTTTGCTGTTTGGCTTTTCTGGAATTGAATCTAAGCGAATTGCTTTTCGCAAGCATGGAATAATTTCATTTCTACGCTTTTCCCATTCTGTCTTATTGTCGTACAGAGAGGACAAATAATCCAAAAAATCTTTTGCCTCTGCTACTGAACGACGGTGATAGCGATATCCTTGGATTTTATATTTATTCTTTCCATCGGGAATACAAACCAAATCGAAAGGTGCTAACACATTTTGAATGGTTTGATCAAAATCTGGTCGAAATCGCCAATTGGCATAATCTAGGATCATGGAATCGGCTTGTATCGAAGAATCTGAAAAACGAAACTTTACTTGATATTTAACTTCAAGGTCGTTTAGTACATCACTTAAAGTGCGTTGAAATTTATCATCTGATGTTTGTGTAAATGCAAAACTACAAACAAGCCAAGCGAGTATAGTAACGATTAATCTTCTCATACTACTATAATATTTAAATATCTATCAGAGTTTTAGAGCTCCGGCCATTTTTCGTTTACAATCGGCACCAAATTTAATTGCGTTGGGTCTACCTTTACATATTTCATTTTTTCCCGTCTCCAAGTATAAATAATGTGAAGCATTCCATCGCTCCCTTGGATTACAGCAGGGTAGGAGTATTGACTAATTTCAGAATCTTCTAAAATTAGTGATGCATACCAGTCTTTACCGTTGTTGCTCACAGCAACATTTAATGGTGTTCGATGGCCTTTACTTGCATTAACAGGCGTAGCAACGTGATTGTAAACAACCAATTGTCGACCATCTTGAAGAGTAACCGCGTCGGTTCCTGAATTATTATTAGGCAACCCAGAAGCTTGTGTTAATCCCCAAGTTTGTCCATTGTCGCTCGACCATGCAGAAACTAACACAGCGTTTTTACTTCGACATAGAATCTGTAAATCGCCATTTTCATATTTCAAAATACTTGGTTGAATAATATTGTGCACCTTGTAGTTGTTAATGCTTTCTGTTTTTGTCCAAGTTTTTCCCCAGTCTTTGGTCATTTCAAAATGCACATTCCATCCGTTTCCTTCGGTACTTGAAGGACAAATTAAAGTGCCATCTTCTAACAAAACGGGTTTGTTTTTAACAGGTCCTATGTATCCTTCTGGAAGTTTTTCAGCATCGCTCCAAGTTTTTCCATTGTCAGCCGAGCGTTTCATCATTCCCCACCATTGTGACGGATGTGGACCTACTTTGTAAAATAAAAGAAGATCACCTTCCGGAATTTGAAAGAGCACTGGGTTCCAAGTTGGATAACGGGTTCCGTCTTCAGCAATTCCATCGGCCACTGCAATCGGAGTTGTCCACTCATTATTCACTAAATGACTGGTATAGATACAAACATCCGGGTGACGTTCGTGAGTCCCACCAAAAAAAGCTGCAACAATACCTTCAGGAGTCTCAGCCAAAGTTCCTGCATGACACGAAGGAAAATCAGCCTTCTCGTAGATGAATTGTTCTTGCACAACTCCATTTTTCCAATCAATTTCTTTTCTACTTAAATCACATCCAAATAAGGAAATGATGCTTGCTAATATTACGAGTTTTAAAATGTGTTTCATTATTCTAAATTTTTTCTGATTTCTTAGTATTTGCGAATTTCGAAATTACAAAACCTACTAAGAATATCATAGTGGTTCCGATAACTATTGTAAGGTTTGCATGAAACGGACTGGACCATTTAAGAAGTGAGTCGGAAGTGAAGTAGATCGGTGACAAGCTCATCCAGAGAATGACAAGCACGCCAGCAATAACGCCAATGGCTGCATCAATATTTCTGGTTTTTCGAGCAACAAAGCCTAATAAGAATAAGCCTAGCATTCCACCACTAAATATCGAAGCTAATTTCCACCAAGCATCTAAGGCACTTTTTACTTCAATCATAGCTAAGGCAACAAAAATGCCTAAGACTCCAAAAATTAAGGAAGATAAATAAAGTACTTTCATGCTACTTTTCTCCGAAATTTCTTTTTTGAAATAGCGTTTCACATAATCGAAAAGGACGATGGTTGCAGAACCATTAACACTTGTAGAAACTGTACTCATTCCTGCTGCAAAAACCGAAGCAATTAATAGTCCGGTTAGGCCTTTTGGTAAGGCATCAACAATGAAGAATGGAAAAATTTTATCGGCCATTTCTATCGATTGTAAGCTTGCTGGTAATATTTCGGGTGCAACTTTGTAATAAGCATAAAGAGCCGTTCCAATAAAAAAGAATAAGAGTGAAACCGGAACATACAATAAGGAACCAAACAAGGCTGAACGTTTTGCTTCTTTTTCAGAGCTGGTGGTCATGTAGCGTTGCACATAGTTTTGATCGATCCCGTAATTTTGCATATTGATAAACAAACCATAAATCAGCATTACCCAAAAGGTAGATTGTGAAATACTAAATCCAAATGATCCTAAACTCATTTTATGATCAGCCTTTGCGATCTCGAAAATTTGTCCTGCACCTTCGGGCATTTTTGTGATAATTAAAAGGGCACAAGCAATTGCTCCACCAATTAATATTATTCCTTGAATTGCATCAGTCCAAATTACTGCTTTTATTCCTCCCAGCATGGAGTAGATTACAACCGCAATCCCAGTTATAATAATGATCGTGGATATGTTCCAACCAAACAACGCGTTTAGAGGCAGAGCCATTAAATATAATATCGACCCAGTTCGCATTAATTGTGTTAAAATGTAGCAAATTGAAGCATAGGTTCTAGCCCAAGGACCAAATCGTTTTTCTAAAAATGCATAGGCTGAGATACTATTTTCACGTCGGTAAAGTGGAACGAAGAAAATAACTGCCAACACCGATGCAATCGGAATACTTAAGCTAAAAACAAAGGCATTCCAGTCTGATTGATAAGCTTTGCCGGGTAATCCTAAAAAGCTGATACTACTTACAAAAGTGGCAAAAATCGACATTCCTACCACCCAGGAAGGCAAATTTCCACCTCCAGCGGTATAGTCATTTGTTCCTTTATTTCGTAAAAAGAAAAGGCTTCCGAAAAGCACGATCCCGGCCATGTAAATAAAAAAAACAATGGAGTCGACGATGGGTAATTGCATAGTTGGAAATTAAGGAAGATTGAAATTACAGATTTTTCCAATTTAGTTTTTCTAAATTCTTGCTAATTGTTTCGCGCTCATCAGTTTTAAATCGATGAAAAGGATCGGCTAAATAATCGTCGCAGATTCCCATTACCGATAAAGCACATTTTAAACCTTTTAAGTAAGACGAGCCATAACGGCCAACGGTGTACATTAAAGAGCTTATCTCTAGTACTTTATTTTGTAGGTCTTTTATTATGTCAAAATCACGATTTATAGCCGCATTGTATAAATCGACATATAATTTAGGAAACATATTTGCCCCACCATTCACACCTCCGTCGGCTCCTAAAATTACTGCATCGGCCATCATTTCTTCTGGTCCTACATACAATTGAAAATCCTTGTTTTCTTTCAATTCATGTTGAAGTAAGCGAAAATAGGCCATGTTTGCTGAACTATCTTTTAATCCAACCACAGAAGGAATTTTTGCGATTTCGTTAACCGTTTTAGGATCGATCATCACTTTGGTATGCACTGGCATATTGTATAAATACAGTGGGAGAGGAACATGCTTTGCTAAATGAGAAAAATATTCTACCAATTCCGGTTGTGCTGTTCCATAGTAATAGGGAGGAGCTGCAACCAATGCATCAATTCCGCAATTCGCTGCAAAATTAGCAAGGTTCAAGCTTTCAGTGATGGAGGTGTCGGTAATTCCAACCAAAATAGGAACTCTACCATTTACTTGTTTGCTGACTTTTTCAATCAACTCTTTTCGAAGTTGATAACTAATACTTGAAAACTCGCCAGTTGTTCCTAATAGGAAAAGTCCGGAAACGCCTCCAGATAAAACATGTTCCACTAACTTCTCTAGACCGTCAACATCCAATGTGTCAATATCTTTCAAAGGTGTTATCAGTGGAGGGATGATACCTTTTAAGTTTTTTATTTTTTCTGAAATAATCATATTATTAATTGTTCTTTTACTAATTCAGTGGAATAATTCCAGCAGCATTTTTAATGCTGTCGGCTACTTGAGGCCCATTGTTGATCCATTCATTTCCGGGGCCTGGAGTGTTTGAGAAAAACTTATCTTGCTCAGTCCAATTGTTTATCGAACGTATGTAGGATGAACCTTCATCATAATAAATATACTGATAATGATTTGGGATGTGCGCATAAGGTGCCTTCAATAATTTCTCAATTCTATTGTCTCTGATTTCGCTGTTAGGTTGAGCCGATAATGTATAAACGCCACCAACGTCGTACATATTTTTAGCAAAATGGTGAATGTAATTTCCAAAAACACGATTGTTTTTCATGCAATTAATGGTTTTTGTCCATCCCCAGCCAACGCAGATTCCCGAATAGTTAACGTAACTCACTTCGTTGTGTTCAATGTTGATGTTGTGAGCAAAGCCTACGCTAATTCCTACGCATCCCCAATCTTCATTAGTACAATCTGTAATAAAATTATTGCTGATCGTTTCAAAACTACATACTTCCCTTTCGTCGCTAGGATTATAAGGTAAATGCGCCTCAAATTTTTCGTCTCCAAAGAATCCAATTTGAATTCCTGTTCCACCTATGTCTTTAATTGTGCAGCGTTCAACCGAATTTTGCTGAGTTCCCTCTACAAAATCGATTCCGGTGGCTGCCATGTGTTTAACTTCACATGCATAAAATTGAAGGTTGTTTGCATACGAAGCTGTTATTCCAGCTGGCTGACGCTCAAGCCAAGCTTGGTTTTCCAAAGCTGCCTTATCTGTTGTTCCCGGAACTTTCAGCTTATAAGCATCGATACACGAAAAACCTGCTTGTAAGGGAACATGTCCTTCATAACTTGGTCGCAACCAAGTAGAATGTTGAAAACTGATATTTTTAAAATTGATATGTTCAACTTGAAAATCGGGAGTACCTTCAATTTGAACTAGATTTTCCAGAACTGGAACAACAATTTCAGCGTCACTCATATTTTCTCCTTCGCGTGGCCAATAATAAACTTTGCCAGTATTGTAATCGGCAAACCATTCTCCAGACGCATTCAACAACGAAGGGTGATTTACTAAATAAAATGCAGAATTTCCATTTTGATTTTTTTCTTCGTCGATAAAAGGAGCGGGCCATGGGTGTTCGAACTCAATTCTACTTTCAGGTTGATGAAAGGTAATTAGGGTGCTATCGCCTTGTTGTTTTAGTGCTTTTACTCTTAAAATGGCAATTGCCCACCATTGATGAATCACAAATTCAAGCTGATTGATTTCTCCAAAATTGTAATTAGGAGTAGGAATCCAAAAATGCTCCTCCTTACTATTTACTGAAAGTATGCGATCTAATTCACCATCATTTAAATTACTAGCACGTACGGCTTTCTGATCGTTTACCCACAATTGACGGAAAAGTAAACGCTGATTTCCTACTTTGGGGATTTCTGTTACATACAATTCTCCTTTGGTGTTTTTGGGAAAACCTTTAACGTTTCCCGCTTTTTTCCAGTTGGATATTTCTATACCACCACTTATGATTGGCTTTGCATTTGGCGCAGCTAATATATTTGTTGGACAGCTGATTGTTCCAGAATCCTCGGGACGAAAAAGCAAGGGCTCAACTAACTCAAATTTTCCATCGAGTAAATAAATATTGGCTCCATAGGCTAGGGCTGAACTATTGATTCTTCGTAAATTTCTTAGTTGACGTTGTGCTTCGGCAATTGTTTTTAGCGGTGATTCAATAGTTCCACTATTTGAATTATTTCCATTTGGCGAAACATAAAGATCGATTGCCTGGACTTGATTTGACAAAATTATTGTCAAAATATACGTGAAAAGGAAAGTAAACTTAGGTGAGCTCATGACAACTTCTGTTTAGTAATTAGCAAATGTAAACGATTACAAAAATAGATTAAAAATATTGAATTAGCGAATATTGGGTTTGCAATGTAGAAGCATTTACTCCTGAAAAATAGATTTAAGGAAGCGTGTATTTGCACCAAAATTTCCTATTACATCTCGAGGATTATTTGCATCTCGAGAACGCTCTATAATTAGCCAACCTTTGTAACCAATTTCATCCAGTGCTTTTTTTATAGCTTGCATATCCATTCGCTTATTGTTTTCGAGCCAAACTCCATCTTCATCGGTACACATTATTTGACAAATATTATCTGCCCCCAAGGTTTTAATCTCGGATAATAAATCGCGATTGTTTTGCAATGCATTGGCAAAGTTGAAATAGATCTTGATGGCCGGAGAACCAACTTCTGCAAGTAATTTTAGTTCCTCAGCAGCAGGTAAAGCTGTTTCAATTCCAATTACCACATTAGCAGCTTCAGCTTTAGTAGCGGCTAGTTTCAGATTTTTAATAATGGCATCTCTTTTTTCAGGATATTTTATCAAATCGCCCTTTACGCCTAGAGGCAGAAAGGCAATTTTAGTTCCCATTAATTCCATCGTGGTGATACAATCATTAATCATTGGTTCGATGTCTCTCTCTGCAAAATCTTGTGCGTAAAATCCCGACATGGCGATTCCGGCCAATTCAATATTGTATTTCGCCATTTCGTCCTTGAAATTCTTTCTATGTACCGGATCAAATAGTTTGCTGTCGAAAGTTGGTCGATTGCCTAATCCTCCCATGTCTAACAATACCCCGTCGGCACCAATTTCTGCAGTACGCTGAAATGCATATAGTTTCTGGCGCTTCAGAATCATCCAATCGCAAACTCCAATTTTATATTGTTGTTCTTTTTCTTCCAGCGGCACTTCTTTTGTAATGCACCCTGTTGTGAAAAATAGAATTGTGATGATAAGAATTGTTAGATTTTTCATTTTAATTCGTGAATTTTAGTTCGTCTTTAATCTTTATATTTCTCTACGATTTTCATCGCTTTTTCGATATCTGCCTCTGACTTAAAATCCATTAAAATATTGAGTCCTTGATTCCCCACATTATCCAACAATGGCTGTAATTCGTCTAAAGTAACCCAACAAGGCATAATTGACTTTCCGGCAGCTAATATACGCTTGTACAAGTCGAACCATTGAGCATTTCCACCTTGTGGCTCACCAAAGCCGGGTGTCCATTGAATTGCATTCAATTCCTCTATATCAAGTAATGCATCTAAGTGACGAATGGCGCCAACTCCATCTAAATGATACAATGTATAATCGATATGTTGCGCTTGTTTTCTCAGAAAAGGAATTTCCCATTTTATGAAATCCTCTTCTGATATCATTGTGGAAATATCGCTCTGAAGTTTAGAAACTTTGCCCGGTCCCCAAATAGAAAAATAGCAGAAAGCCATTTCTCCCGATTCGTTGATTAGGTCATAAATTTGATCAAACACCTTGAAATAAAGATCATTGATTCCTTGCAGTTGTTCCATTAGCTGGTCTGGATTTAGCATCATGTCCATCATTACTTCTGTGGTTCCTTTAAAACTTGCTAACACATCTAAACCTTCCATTAAATCGGGACAGCCAACAAAATATTTGTCATTGCTATTTTGTTTAACTGCCTTTAAGAGATCAAGATGTAATTGCCATGCTTTGTTATTTTCTAAATTGAAATTGGGAGATGCACCTTCTTTATGACGAATCCAAATGGTATCCTGACCGCCTTCGAGTGTTGCTCCAATGATTGCGGCTAAAGAACCTGGCCCCAGTTGGGTATTGGCAACCGCAGGAATATCGGCCTTAAAGGAGCTTTTTGATAGTTTGTAATGAAGTTCTTTCGCTCTATATTTTGGGTTTAACCAGCGTTCATTTAAATCTTTTGGTGCTATTGGTTGAGGAACCTCTTCCCATGGCGCCCCCTCTTTCTGTATGTGCTCCCACATACTCAGAACAATTCCTTTTTGGTTCCACCAATTTATATAGCGTGTTTTAGATTCTTCCCAATTCGGTTTCCAGGTTTTCATTTTCTTCGAATTTTAATGTTAGAGGTCAAGTAGTGTTTTTAGAATACTATTTTTAAGACCTTGGTACTCACTGCTGAATTTTAATTTCTTCACTCGATTAAAATTTATATCATCGGTGCTTTGCACATGTTCTGGATAAACTGATATTTCAGCATTTTCTTTTACCCAAACAGGCATTTCATCTAATGGTACTTCAAAATTGTAAAGCCATTTACCTCCTTTATTTTTTTCTCCGGTGAAGAAATTAACCCAGTTTCCCTCGGGTAAATATACATCGCGTTGATTTTCACTATTCATAAGCGGTGCAACCAAAAAATCATCACCAAAATAGTATTGGTCATCGATGTGCCAGCAGATTTTATCCTTAGGATGGTACATCAATAAAGCACGAATCATTGGAAATCCTGTACGGGTAATATTTTCACTTTGCTCTAAAATGTAAGGAATTAAAGCATAGCGGAGCTTCAACCATTTTTTTATAATCGGTGAAATGTTGGGATATTCATAAGGTTCGCGCTTTGAGGTTCCATGATAGCGTAAATGTGAAGAGAACACACCAAATTGTGTCCAACGAACATAAAGATCATCAGGAACTTTGCTGTTCATAAAGTTGGGCAAGCTATGAAATCCAGGTACATCGTGACTCCAAAACCCAAAACCTGACAGTCCAAGGTGAAGTCCTCCTTTCAACGATCCAGCCATTCCATCCCAAGTGCATGCTGCGTCGCCACCCCAATGTAATGGGTAACGCTGACATCCGGCCCAACCTGCTCGTGCCCAAATAACTCCGTTGCCAGTTACTTCCTTAGTAACTTCGTAAGCAGCTTTTTGATAGAGCAGGGCATAGAGGTTATTTAACTTTTCGGGCGACATGTTTTTATAATCAGCCTCCATATGAATTTCTTCACCAAAGTCTGTTTTGATACAAACCACGCCCATTTCAAGCAATTCCTTTAATAGACCTTTGTACCAATTGGTGGCCGATTCTGAAGTGAAATCAATAGTACCCGCATAATCCAAAGCGCTAAAATTTGAACCACCTTGTTGTTGTGATTTTCGGAGTGGCGCAATGTAATTATTGGCTTTTGCTTCGGCTAATTGCTCTGCTTCTTCGGCAACATAAGGCATTTGCCACAAACTAACTTTGTAGCCAATATCTCTTAACTCTTTTATAAAGCCTTTCGGATCGGGAAACCTTTCAGGATTAAATTTCCATTCGCAAAGCCAATCTGTTCTGAACCATCCTGTATCTAAATGAATTACATCACAAGGATAATCCTCATCACGCAGACGTTGACATATTTGTTTTACTTCATCGGTAGAAAAATAGGTCATTCGACTCATCCAAGTACCAAAACTCCAAAGTGGCGGCAAAGTTGGGAACCCGGTAACTATCCGATAGTTTCTAAGAATTTCCTCAATGGAGCTTCCTCCAAACAAGAAAAGGTCTAACTGATTTTCTTCTGTCATTAATTGCACCGATCGAGAAGAATGATCGACCAAAGAAATTTTTGAATAAGCAGAAGTATGTAAGAAGCAGCCATACATTTCGCTTGAAATATAAAATGGAATGTTCTTATAAGTTCGACGATTGTTGACCCCCTGACCATCTTGATTTTTCAATTGTAAGGTACGACCACTTAAATCCATTTTGGTAAAGCGTTCTCCCGTACCCACAAAACATTCGCTGGGTTTTGCTTTGAACGAGATGGTAGCTCTATCAATTTTTTGATTGTTTTCCACAAAGCCCATAGCTATGGCATCATAACGAGCAGGAAAAAATTGATCGTAGGCACTGATTTCTATTTTATGAATTCCATCGGGAAGGAAGGTTGCAGCAAGTGATGGTTGTGGTTTGGGTAAAAGATCACTCCAATAATCCAATTCTTCTTGTTGAAAATTGAAAATTGCACGAATTGTTCCTGTTTCATCAAAAATGCTCCATTCTGTGGCCGATTTTTTGAAGAATAACTTGGAAGCCGATAATGAATCATGGAATTCTAACATGGGAGAATCAGGCATTATTTCGCCTTCGAACGAGGTGGCAATTCGTAAGATCGAATTGCTATAGGCTCGAAGTCGTAATTGAAATTCCTTTGGCTTACAATTTTTATCAGCTTGAATATCAATTCCCGGAAGTTGTTTCTGAAATGGTAAAGTAAGAACAACATCTTTTCCATCATTAAAGATTGAGCTAGGCTGTTCAACTTTCCAAAGAATTTCGTTTCCATCCATTGAAGGATCAAAATCCATAAAATCGACGAGTTGATAGTTAGTTTGTTTCATTCGTTGGGCTAATAATATTTATTCTATTGGGCACTTACCTTTTTTACACGTTCTGCAATAACATTGATATGTTCTGGAGTGGTACCGCAACAACCTCCTATTATATTGGCTCCATTTTCGATAATTGTTTCAACAAATTGCCCCATTTCTATAGGAGATTCAGGGAAAACCGTATTTCCATCTTTATAAATTGGTGCTCCTGCATTGGCCTGAATAAAAATAGGAATATTAGTGTCGACAGATCTAATTTCTTGAATAATGCCAATCATTTGTTTCATTCCGTTGCCACAGTTTGATCCAATGATATCAACACCTGTGTCAATTAAATCTTTTACCATTTGCTGAGGCGTAATGCCCATCATGGTGTGAAATTTACCATCGGGCGATTGATTGAAAGTCATGCTACAAACGATGTCACATGAAGTATTTTCCTTGGCTGCTTTAATCGCCAATTTGGCTTCATCAATGTCCGACATGGTTTCAATGATTATGCCATCGGCACCTCCAGCTTCTAATCCCAGACTTTGTTCCTTGAAAGCATCATAAAGTTCTTCTTCAGTAACATCGCCCATCATTAACATTTTACCTGTGGGACCAACCGAACCTAAAACAATTCTATCTTGCCCAGCAGCTTTTCGTGATATTTCGGCAGCTTTTTTGTTGATTTCAAATACCTGACTTTCTAAGCCATAATGCATTAGTTTAAATCGATTGCCACCAAAGGTGTTGGTTTCGATCATATCCGATCCTGCGTTGATATAGCTGCTGGCAACTTCTAAAACATCATTTGGTCGATCTATATTCCATTTTTCAGGGCAACCACCCGCTTCTAAACCTTTTGCCTGAAGTAAAGTTCCCCAAGCTCCGTCTGCAACCAAGGTGTCTTTTGCAGTTAGCTTTTCAATTAATTTTCCCATTATGACTAGTTTGCGTGAATTTGAATTTCTTGAGCATTTAACCCTTTTGATGTTGCCTTTAAAGTTATCAATCCATCTTCTCCATTGGATTGAATAATTACTAATGCCTTTCCTCTAAAAGCCTTGCGATAATTAGCTTTAAATGGTTCGTGACTTGCTTGATAACCATTGTCAACACCGGCTATAAACCCCGGACCTTCAATTTCGAAGTTAATTAATTGATCTGCGTTGGGAACCATGGTTCCATTTTCATCCACAACTTCAATAGTAACAAAGGATAAATCAGTTCCATCGGCATCAATTTTGTCGCGATCGGCTGTCAGTTTCAAGCTTGAAGCTTCTTTTGCTGTTTGAATAGTTTTGCTCAGCACCTCTTTGCCATCTTTTCTTGAAATTGCTTTTAAAGTTCCGGCTTCGAAAGGAATTCGCCACATCAAATGATATTCTTCTTCACCTAATTGTTTACTTCCTTTGGATTCACCATTGACAAAAAGTTCTACCTCATCTGCATTATTGTAATACACCCAAACATCAACCTCCTGTCCATCTTCCCAAGTCCAATGAGGAAACAGGTGCAGCATGGTTTCATCGTTCCAAATGCTTTGATAAAAGTAGTAGGTGTCTTTAGGGAAACCTGCCAAGTCGATCACCCCATAATAGGAACTTCGAGCCGGCCAAGGGTAGGGAACAGGCTCTCCTAAATAGTCGAAGCCCGACCAAATAAACATTCCCGAAATATAGTCGTATTTATCAACCATGCGCCAGGTATCTTCATGAGTGGCTCCCCAGTAAGCATGTGTTTGATCGTAGGCTGAGCATGTGAAATCTGGGTTTGGATTTTTAATCGGTTCTTTGTAAGCTGCAGGCCATTTTTTTATTTCTGTAGAAGGAAAATCGTATTGTCCTCGACTTGCCAATGCCGACATGTTTTCGGATGCAATAATTGCTTCTCCAGGAAAACGATCGGGAAAAGTTGGATAGTCGTAATGCTTGTAATTAAAGCTTAATACATCTAAAACACCACTCTGATAAATGAAATTTTTCTCAGGAAATGTTTCGGTTAAAGCACAAGTTACTGGTCGTGTGTTGTCAATTTCTTTTACGATGTTGACTAATTCTTTCGTAATTGTGATTCCGGAGCTGTCGAATTGCTCGCGAATTTCGTTTCCAATACTCCAAACCATCACTGAAGGATGATTTCGATCGCGCAGAATCATATCTTGTAAATCTCTTTTATGCCATTTTTCAAAGTCAACATGATAATCTTCATCCATCTTCTTTTTGGCCCAAACATCAAAGGCTTCATCCATCACAAAAAAGCCCATCTCATCACATAAGTTAAGATAATCTGAAGCTGGAGGATTGTGTGCCATTCGAATGGCATTGCAGCCCATCTCTTTTAGAATTTGTAATTGGCGTTTGGCAGCTCTTTTGTTAAATGCAGCACCCAAAGCACCTAAGTCGTGATGCATATTAACCCCTTTGAGTTTGATATTTTCACCATTTAAAAAGAACCCTTTTTCTGCATCGAATTTAAAATTGCGAATGCCAAAAGTGGTTTTATACGTATCGGTAAGTTTATTGTTTGCTTTTATTTCAATTTTAATTTGATATAGATTGGGATTATCGAAACTCCACAATTGAGGATTTGGTACTTTTAAACTTATAAATTGATGTGTACGTTGACAAGAAGACGGTTTTTGTAGAACTATTTTTCCATTTGGATCGATAATTGAAATCAAGCCTTCGATTTCTTTTTCCTCTGAAAAATGCTTTTCTACATCAATTTTTATTTCAACAATGGCAGATTCTTCTGTTATCGTATGGGTTTTGATTCCAACCCCCCAATGAGCAACATTAATTTCGCCCGTTTTTACTAGCCACACGTCTCGATAAATTCCTGACCCGGTATACCAGCGAGAGTTTGGTTGAGCACTATTATCAACTTTGACGGCAATCACATTTTCTTGATCGAATTTTATATGTGGTGTTAAATCATATCGATATCCTAAATATCCATTTGGACGCTTCCCTAAATAATGACCATTAATCCAAACTTCTCCATTTCTGTATACTCCTTCAAAATCAATATAAAATACTTTTCCTTGATCTTCCGGTTCTACATTAAAATGTTTACGATACCAACCAATTCCAGTAGGAAGTGCTCCACCTTCGGTTTTCGATGGGTGGTCTTCGCTAAAGTTACCTTCAATGCTCCAATCGTGCGGCAGATTTAGTTTTCTCCATTTAGAGTCGTCATAGTTTTCAGAAAATGCTAAAGAATCATCTCCCAAATAAAACTTCCAGTTATTATTGAAATTTTGTGTAATTCTTCCTTCTTGCTTGGTGCAGCTCATTATGGAAAATGCAACAAAAAGAAGTAAGAGAGAATATTTAAAATGTTTGAGTGTTAGTATATTCATGTTCTTAGAAGCTAAAATTTATTTAATTTCAGAAGGTTCTGTGGAATTGAATTGCATGGTGCTTTTTCCCAAATTTTTTGAAGTGGCTAAAGCAATTCCTCGATTTCCTAATTGATCAACAGCATTGTAAAAATGGTAGACAACGTCATTGTATTTTATCACATAGGCTTTATGCGCAAACATATCGTCGTATGATTCAGAAGGTTCAATTAATTTTGGTCCATTCCACTCGGTCCAGTTTTTTAAATCGTAGGAGCAGTAGAAACTATTATAAACCACTGTTTTTCCATCAGGCCAATTGGCTCGAAAAAAGAACATTACAAAAATATCTCCGATTTTTTGAATTACTGCATCTCCAGAAATTCCTTTGTGATGATTGACAAGCGGATTACCTTCGTAGCGTGTCCAATTCACCATATCATCAGAAAAAGCCATACTAATTCGCTCTGCACCTCTTGCAGGATTGATACTGTCGCCGCGAGCATTGTAATACATTACAAAATCGTGCCCTGTTACTTTCGCCTCATCTTTTATTACAAAACATTTGTACATGGTGCTATTGTCGTACCATTGCGCATTTTCGTCGCTTGAGGCCATTATGTGATGATCTAATCGCGTCCAATCGTGCACGGTGGCCGGATCCTTTTCGGTGTAGGCCATACCAATGGATAGTAATCCCGATTCGTAGCCAGTGCTATTTCCACCAAAATAGCTCATCCAATATTTATCTTCGTATTTTTGTATTGTTGGTTCTTCCCCCCATTTATAGGAAATAAGGGAAGGATAACCAGCCTTTTGATTCCTATCCCAATCGGTTGAATCAGAAAACTGCATGATTTTTCCTTCTATTTTCCAGTCTAAAAGATCATCACTTTTTGCCAACCAAGTTTCATAGCCACGTCCATTGAAAACAATGTAGGTCATGATCCATTCATTATCTTTTCGGAAAATCGTGGGGCAATCCATTTTGAATTCTTTACTTTCAGGAACCATGATTAAGCCGTATTTGTATGGCGTTTTTACCTCTTCGTAAATCGATTCCATCACCTCTTGAGAAACGACTTTAGGAAGCTCTTTTTTACATGAAATGTTGAGTGTTGCAAATATTATTGTTGTTAAAAACAGAATTTTATTCATCGTTGAGTATTATCAATTGCTACATCAAATTTATTAATTTACTGTACTTTTATCCAGTCGAAATAAAGTGGTCCGTTACTTTTTGGTGTTATTTGAATAAAGTATTTACCAGCATTAATAACAGTTTGGGTGTCGTTTCGATAGCTTTTCCATTTGTTTGGAGTTGCCGGGAAGGTCCAAACGCCTTTCCACATTAATCTTCCATCTTCTGAAACAATTCGAATGTCGGCATCTATTTCACTGCCCGAAAGATTAATAAATCGAAATTGCAAACCATATTTTGAGGCTAAGCCAACTTCAAATTTTAGATCAATCGATCCATATTTGTTGGGAGTCATTACAACATCTTTTCCCAAATGTTTTGTAATGATTGCGGGGGAATACCAACGGCCATCTTCTGCTTGCCAAGTTGTGGTTTTTCTTAAATCAATTGGATCATCTAATCCATCAACAGGTTTTGCAAATAACAAAAATGGGTAATCCATTGATGGTTGTGGAAGGTCATATTCATCAGGAGGTAATATTCTCTTGTAAACTTTAAATATCATTTCATCATTATAAGTTGTAGTAATTTTACTTTTTAATATAGTGAAATCATCTAGAACTTGAGGTGCTGTGGTATTTTCTGGAATTGCAATAAAAACTTCCGCTTCATCATTTAAATTAAAATGGACAAGCTGATCGCTTTTTTTCAACTCGAATTGAAGGCGGTCACATGCATACAATTCTGGTAGCAAGCTTACAAAAGTACCTTTGTTGTTGCTAAATAGTTTTTCGCCGGTATCTGTCCAGTGTTTGATACTCGCATCGCTTGATGAAAGGAGTTCATTACGGTTGGTATTAATTTTAGCATCTTTGTTTTTTGTTGAAATAGCGATGGCCGAAATTACAGCTTGAGCCGATTTTACCTGTGGAAAAGATATTTCAATAAATCCATCTGTAGCACTTGCTTGAATGGTTTTCTTTAATAACGTATTTTTACCAGTTTCTTCCCAAATATCAAAATCGTTGATCACTGTTTTGTTGTTTACAGCAATATCGAATACCCGCCAGTCGTCGCAGTTCAGGCTACCACCAATTCCATACCACGGCTCAACAAAGAAAAGTTCAATCTCATATTCACCGTTGGGAACAGGAAAATAAAATTTCAATTTGTGACGACCATAACGAAATTTTTGTAGCAAAGACCAGTCGTTTGTTCCTTTAATTGCTGCATTGGTATAACGTTGACTTCCATAAAAAGCCGGCATATCAGGATACTCAATCGTCCAAGATTTTGAACCATAATTTTCTTTTGATTGGAAAGGCAAATCAGCTAACCAAACATTTCCATCTTCATCAATAAATTCTTCTCCTCCACAATTTAATCGATATAAGTAATTTTTATTGGGATTTGTTAATGGTTTATAATTTCCTGCAAGCTTTTCTATATCTTCATCTTTTGGAAGATGGTTTTGTATAATTATGTCTTCTGCAACCTTTTTGCCATCAACATAACCTTCAGCCTTCAAAACATTGCTTTGAATATTGATATTGTCAAAAACGAAATGAGTTCCAATTGGACCTTTTTGCTGCGACGCTAAAGCTTTGCCATTAACTGAATTGTAAAGTTTTACTTCGTCACAATTACTAAAAACCCGTATGCCATTTTTTATTCCTGGTTTGGTCCATCTATCGGCCCATGTATGAGAAACTAGGTAAACCATCGGCTCTGTTTTATTACTAACGTAATTTGCTCGGTACAAATAAAACAAGTCGGTAGGTTCTCCCCAAATGGTAAAAACGCCTTTGTAATTTACTGGTCCCAAACGATCAATATCTCGCAATCCTTCGCCACTTTGTGTGCGTCCTGGATTATCATGCGAGGCCATTAACCAATGATACTGTCCACAACTTTTGTCACTGGCAGCTTCTCCCAATCGTATTTTCGATTCCATGAGCAGGTTCATGCGGTCTTCGCTTAAAATACCATTTTGTTGAAATTCACCTTCGGTATGTAAATCAATGCTGCGCCAAGCGCCGTATTCACCATTTAATAGTTGTTTTGAGAGTTCGTTGGCATAATTTTCAGGATCGCCACCATAGGTGCCCGACCAGTTTTGAACCACATTCCAATCGGTTCCTGAACCTCCGTTACAAGTGGTAACCAAGCGCTGTGAAGAAGCCGTTGGGTCTAGTTTTCTGATCAACTCTGTGCACTCTTTTGCAAAATTTTCTGGAAGAGTACTTTCGTTTTCTAGTCCCCATAAAATAATTGAAGGACTATTACGACGTTCGATTACCCAATCGGCCAATCGTTGCTTGAAATTTTCTCTGAATTCCGGAGTGTCAAACCAAATGTGAGCGCTCATTTGTGGCCACCACAAAATACCTTCTTCATCCCAAACTTTATGGTAGCGAAAGTTGTGAGGTTGATGTCCATCGCGGAAAGAATTATAGCCCATCGCTATAAATTGGTCGGTACGAGCCTTGATTTGTTCCTCATGAAATGCATGACTTCCGCCTATCATGTGTTCATATTCTGCTGTACCATTGATCCAAACAGGTTTGTTGTTTAAATAGAAGCGATTGGTCGCTTCAGCATGTAGAATATCCCATTTGATTGTTCTGATACCGTATTCAATTTCATCGCTGTCGATTAATTGATTATTTTGATAAATATTCACTTTGACGGTATATAGATAAGCTTTTTCTATCGACCATAAAGTGGGTTGATCAATATTCAAATTGTTCAATGTTTTTTTGATTTCGCCCTTTGGAATAAAAGCATTCTCTTCTGTTGAGGCAATTAGGTTTTCTTTTGTATCAAAGACTTGGTATTCAATCAAAAAGGGTTGAGTTGTAGAGGTGCTATAATTTTTAAGTTTTATAGCAATATTGAGTTTTGCTTGTTTTTCAGAGATGTTTTCATCATTCCAAACGTGGATACCAAATGGCTCAATTCTAACATCGTTTGTTTCGATGAGATGAACTGGGCGAAATATTCCCATAGGTTGACTACCTTCGCAAAATCCCCACTCTGGACTGCATCCTCCACAAACCCAAGGCAAGTCTCGAATTTCAGATGGATGATCGGCACGAACAGTTAAAATATTTTCTCCATTGTCGTTGATTGCATCAGTTATGTCAATAGTGAAAGTTGTGCGACCTCCGGCGTGATATCCAACCGAATCGCCATTGACCCAAACGGTTGCATAGGAACCAACACCTTCGAACCATAAGAAATACCTTTTTTGTGCTTTTTTATCAACTTCAAATGTTTTTCGATACCAAGCGAAACCATGTCGGTTTCCATGTCGTAACCGTCGATAACCACCATAATCGTCCCAGTTGTGAGGGATGTCGACTTCCAGCCAGTCTTTGTTTTGGAAGTTTGTATTGGTGAAAAGTTTGCTTATTTGATTATCATCATTGTTAGCAATTGTTTGCCAATTACTATTTAATGAAACAGACTTTCGAATTGGTTCTTCGCGGCAGCTAGTTACCAAAAGGAACCATGAAGCTATGATTGTTGAGTAAATTAAAATATTCCGTAATCTGATCACTGTGTTCTGTATTAGTAAAATAGCCAGTCTACTGGAAGACCGTTGTCTTCAGTACTAATCCCAGCATCATAAGTTGCTATTTCTTGGTTTGCATCAATAAATCCTAAAATTAATACTCTTCCTTTATTTAGCTTCAATTCGTTAGTGCCTGCATCAAATCGATAGGTGTAAATATGTGCCCGATACAGGCCTTTTACGCTTAGTGCATTTGCAATTTTAATATCGGCCTGACCTCGGTCGTTAGCATTGGCATTTGTTTCGAGGGTTGGCGGTGGCAAAATGGTTAAACTGTTAGCATTGAAATGCCCTACCACTACCTTTACAGGATGTTCATTGCTGAATTTTAAATGGGTGCCTTCGCTGCGTTGAATTGCTTCGCTAAACCGTACCCCCTTAAGTTGGGTTAGTGATGGTGCAATTTCTTCTATTGTGTAATTTTGGTCGATATTTACTTTACTTCTTTCTTTTACTGAATACCATTCCGCTTTTTTATTTAGAAGTTTTACAGAAATAGGTTTTAAGGTTTCATGCATCTTTACACTTGCTTTCGGATTCTTTAAAAGCTTTTGAAGATTGTTTTTGAAATTATTGAATTCTTCCTCGTAAACAGGCAATAACTCTTCCCAGTGTTTGTATTTTCCATCGGTTCCGGCAATAGGAATACGTCGCATGGAGGTTTGCATGCTGTTTGCATAGAAATAGGTGTCGCTTGTTAAATCTACTAACTTTTGATAGTGATTCAGGCTCTTTTCGAAATATGGAATTGCAGCTTCTAGTTCATCTGTATTTTCATTGAATTTATAACGAAGGATTTTTTCCGCTGCCAATACTTTATTGTAGAAAAAATAGGCAATTTCGTGATAACATTTTATATCGTTGATTAAGCGTTCAAATTCAACTTTGTTCTTTTGTATATTCTTGGTGGCATTAATGAATTTTATTGCTTGGTCTGCATGATTTTTAATTTCTTCAATAATTTGATGTGGTGTTTCACCATTATGTTGTTCACCGTTTATCTCTTTTTGAATGTAATCAACTAAACGTTCACCAATTGGGCCATTTGAAGCGATGAAGCTATCGTAAACAGTCCATTTTTTTGGATTGACCAATTGACTCATTTGCATACCTAAAAGCATTGTTTGACGGTTGCCGTCGGAGATACCAAAAGTACGGGTGAGTTTGGGTGATATTTCACCAAATTCGTTGTAGGCTTTCAGTATGTTTTGAGCAGATTGAAAATCACAATGATATTGGTCACGGAAGTAAAGTGTCCAGTAATTATCATCTTCGGCCTTTGTGTAATGGTTGTTCCATGCATATCGAGCCCAGGCTTTATACCATAATTCATCACGATTGATTTGTAGTAATCTTTCACTAGTTTTGTCGGCGGTATAAGGCCAATCCCAATACGATGCTTGCGGGTATAAATGTAAACCATTGGCACCTTGTTTTTCGTGCATTGCTTTGATGCTTTTTGAAATAAATGCAGGTGATCCATATCGAAATGGCTCGAGGTTTGCCAAAATATGTACATTGGAAATGTGAATTGAGCCTAGTTTGCTTAAAGCTGTTGGTATGGACGACCATTGTGCGCGTGGACGGTATGTGGTGAGCGATTCTCCATTGTATTTGTAAGTGGTGTAAAGGTTTTGATAAATCGGTAGTGCTGCTTTCATCACTCTTGCAGCGTCGGTATCATGTCCACGTAAGATAATAGGTGGTTCTTTATCTAGTCCTAAATCATCAATCCCGTCTTTTACTGCCGGAAGAATTGTTTGAGTAAACCATTCAACATCGTCGTCGATGGTATGGATAGCTTCGCCTAAACAGACCATTAAACCTACATTAGGATATTCCTTTACAAATTTTCGAATTGATTGGTAGGTGTAATCAGCTATGGTGGGATCTATTGCACGACTTCGGTCTTGTGTTTTAATACCATAATGATTAGCAAAAGGCTTTGAGACAATAATATTATAAAACATCTGGATTACCCAGATTCCGCGTTTGTTCGCTTCGTTTGTAATAAATTCAAATATTTCAACATTTTTTTGAAATGTTTCTTCATCAACTTCTACTGCAAATGGATAATCTTCAAGTTTAACTAACGAAGCAAAAGGATGTCCATTCCAAAGATAAAGGGCATTGAAACGGTTTTCAACCATCATATCGAGGTATTGAAGCCAGTGTTGTTTGTTATAAAACCAAGGGAAGTTCTCAGGTGTATAAGGATACTCGTAAACATCTCTTCCGGGTAAGTAACTTGTTTTTTGCAAGCCAATAGCTGTTCCGCGCATTACCATTTCCGGAGCTTCTTCAATGTGTATTTTGTTTGGAATTTTTCCTCTTTGATCAATTAGGTTGGCTAATTCGTAACTTGCATATAGTAAACCAGAGTCATCACCTCCAATAATTTTAATGGTATCACTTATTCTTTCTATTGTAAAACCTTCCGAGGGGAAGTTGTTGTCAAGCGTATATTTTATTGTAATGTCAGGATTTGAATTTTTTTTGTTATTTAAGTTTATTTTTCTCAGGCTTTTTTGCAAATGTTCCACTCCAAATAGGATGCGGTTATTTGAAAATTCATTTGAGATGTTGTAGTATTTGTTTTGACGGCACCCAGATAAGGTGAAAATCATTATCAGAAGTATTGACACAAGTGCCATTTTATTTAGCTCGGAGCGTAATTTATTTATTCGTTTTACTGGCAAAGTTTATGTGTTTTAAAATTAATAAATATGGAAACGTTTACATTTTTTAAGAAGACTATCGATAAATACTATGAAGATATGATAAAACAGCTTAAAATGGTTACGTTATTATTGCAAATGTAGATTTTAACGTATAGATTTGCAAGGGAATTATTCAATAAAATGCATGATAATTTGTAAGTATATGAAAACGTTTACATTTTTGGTGGCTAATTCTTTATTCTAATCTAACTTTAACTATTAAAAAGTATGACAAAACAAATCAATAATGAATTTTCGGATAAAATGTCTATAAATGGTTCCAATGTTGATAAAATTACAAGAGAACAATGGAAAGCTTCGGCACTAGCAGGAATGGCTTCTTATTTAGATGCAGGCTCTATTGTTGCCTTGGGAGCAGGACTTTCATTATTTCAATCGTATTTAGATTTATCGAACAATGCCGTTGGTTTATTGGCTGCAATCGGACCTAATGCAATTGGTTGTGCTGTTGGTGCATTTATTGGTGGTCGTTTAGGAGATAAATTAGGTCGAAAAAGAATTTATCAAATCGATTTGTTGGTATATGCATTTGGAATTTTATTGATTGCTTTTGCTTTCAATCCTGCTATGCTTTTCGCCGGTACTTTTATTATTGGTGTTGCAGTTGGTGCCGATGTTCCAACTTCACTAGCATTTGTTGGTGAAGCAGCTCCAGATAAAGCACGAGGAAAATTACTTGGCTTTACACAAGTTGCTTGGAGTTTTGGACCAGTAGTTGTGCTTTGGTTGGCAATGTTTTTAGCCGACTTAGGCGTACTTGGAATTAGAATTGTTTTCCTGCATCTTTTTGTCGTTTCACTAGTTACTTGGTATTTACGAAGAAGTCTTGCTGAATCTGCACGATGGAAAGTTGCTGCAAAGGCAACTAAAGTAAAATTGAAAGTGCTTTTCTCTGGTTCAAATTTAAAAGGACTAGCGTATACTGCAATAATTTATCTTTTCTGGAATTTAGCAGCTGGTACCGCTGGAATTTTCAATCCATATATTATTAAAACTTTAGGAGCAGGAAGTCAGGCCGCTAGTGTTGGTTTAAGCAGTGCCGGATTTGTAATTAGTATTGTTTTTACTTTGATGATATTTATGAAATACTCCGATCGAAGTTTTAAAACCCGCAAAACCATTTGGGCAATTGGAGCCATCATGCAAGTAGTTGCATATGGTATGTTGCTTTTTGTCCCATTTACAATTCCAGTGATCATTATAAATATTCTAATGTTCTCGTCAGGAGCAGCATTAGCAGGTGAAGCATTTTATAAAGTTTTTAGTCAGGAATTATTTCCCACCATGTTTAGAGGAACAGCACAGGGAATTACTTTTGGTATTAGTCGCACAATATTAGGTGTTTGGAGCTTTTTTGTACCTGTGTTAGCCACAAAAGGAATTGAGCCAGTGGCCGGATTGTTAGCTATCTTCTTAATTATAAGTGGGGCTGTTGGTTTTTTCTTTATGCCAGATACTTCTGGAAAATCTCTTGAACAAATTGAAGAAGAAAGAGCATAAATTCTATCGTTATGAAACTAATTGATTTACGAACTGAATATAAAATCAATCCAATTGGGATCGATGTTGATAAGCCTCGATTGAGTTGGAAATTAGTTTCCAACAGAAATGGCGTATTTCAGCAATCTTATCAATTACAACTTTCAGAAAATGAGAGTTTTGATGGTTGTTCAATCTTTTGGGAGAGTGGAGCAGTTGAAACAGATCAATCAACAAATATTGAAATTGAACAAGCATTTGCATCACGTCAACGCGTATATTGGCGTGTAAATGTGAAAAATAACTTCAATGAAGAATCGGGCTGGAGTAAAGCTCAATTTTTTGAAATGGGATTACTTAATCCTGAAGATTGGAATGGAAAATGGATTGAATCTACTGTTGAAGAGGACGTTTCAGACTCAACTGCTTGTCCATTCTTTCGAAAACTAATTCAACCTGCTAAGGAGATCAAGAGTGTTCGCTTGTATGTTTCTTCCAAAGGATTGTATGAAATCTATTGCAATGGAAACCGGATAGGAAACGAGTACTTTAATCCCGGGTGGACAAGCTATCATGAACGAATTCAATATTACACTTACGATTTAAGCGATCTGTTTCAAAATGGCGAAAATGTAATTGGAGCAATACTGGGCGATGGATGGTATCGTGGCTACTTGGTTTGGCAGGGCAATAAAAACACTTATGGCGAAAAGAGTGCGTTGATTGCCCAACTCGAAATTACATATGCCGACAATTCAGTAAAAATTATAGGAACAGACGAAAGCTGGAAATGTACTACCGGACCACTTATAAAATCTGACATCTACAATGGCGAAACTTATGATGCCAATCAAGAAATTGAGGGATGGAATAAAGTAGGTTATATAGATCGGAATTGGTTGAATGCTAAAGTTCAAAGCGAGAAGGTGAGTTGTTTAACTGCTGTTGAAAACGAGCCCGTAAGAATTACAGAAACCATTAAGCCAATAGAAAAATTCATTACGCCCAAAGGAGAGTTGGTTTTCGATTTTGGACAAAATTTAGTTGGTTGGGTTCAAGTAAATTTAAAAGGGAAAAAAGGCGAGAAAATAGTTCTGAGCCATGCTGAAGTATTGGATCAGAAGGGCAATTTTTATTTAGATAATATTCGCGACATTGAAGCGAAAGACACATATATTTTTAAAGGCGAAGGGCTTGAAACTTATCATCCTCGGTTTACATTTCATGGATTTCGATATGTACGAATTGATGATTTTCAGGGCGAAGTCGAAATTGAAAACCTCGAAGCGCAGGTGCTACACTCCGATATGGAGCAGCTTGGTTCTTTTGAATGTTCCGATGCTTTGATCAATCGTTTGTGCAAAAACATCGATTGGGGGTTGCGTGGGAATTTCCTTGATGTGCCAACTGATTGTCCACAGCGCGATGAGCGTTTAGGCTGGACTGGTGATGCCCAGGTTTTTGCAGCAACAGCTTCCTTCAACAGAAATACAGCACTCTTTTATTCTAAGTGGATGAAAGATTTTCCAATTGAGCAAAAAGCCGATGGAAGCGTGCCTTGGGTGGTGCCCAATGTGATAAAAGACGGCGGCGGAACCGGATGGAGCGATGGCTTTGGTGCAACAGGCTGGAGTGATGCTGCAATTATCATCCCTTGGGAAGTTTATCAAACTTTTGGTGATACGCGAATATTGGAAACTCAGTATGAATCGATGAAAGCCTGGGAAGAGTATATGATTCATCATTCAAATGAGAAGTATTTGTTTGAATATGGATTTCATTTTGGCGATTGGCTTTCGTTTGCAGAGTATATGAGCTATCATTACAACGCACCCGATTATGGTTATGCCGGAGCTTACACCGAAAAAACATTAATTGCTACAGCCTACTTTTTTCATTCTACAAATTTGATGATGAAAATTGCAAGCGTTCTTGGAAAGAGTGACGATGAAGTTAAATACAAAGCTTTGTTGCCCAAAATACAGGCAGCATTTCAATCTGAATTTATGACTCCAAATGGTCGTTTAACTTCAAATTCGCAAGCTGCTTATTCCATCGGATTAATGTTTGAATTGCATGAGGAAGGTGAGATTTCTGAAAATTGGGCAAAGCGTCTGGCTCAAGATGTGCTACATTTTGAGCACCTAACTACTGGCTTTTTAGGTACTCCAGTCTTGTGCGATGCCTTAAGTAATTATGGCTATCCCGAATTGGCATACAAACTTTTATTTAATAAGCGCTATCCGTCGTGGTTGTATCCTGTAACCAAAGGTGCTACCACAATTTGGGAACGTTGGGATGGAATAAAACCAGATGGTACTTTTCAGGATGTCGGGATGAATTCCTTCAATCACTATGCTTATGGTGCCATTGGCAATTGGATATATTCTTGTTTGGGTGGATTGAATAAAATCGAAGAATTTCCAGGCTACAAGCGGTTTGAAATAAAACCTTTAATTCCCAAAGAAATTGAATTTTCAAACTTGAAATATGAATCAGTGTTTGGTGAAATTGCAATTGTTTGGAAGAAAATAAAAAGAGGATTGAAGATGGAAGTAAAGGTTCCTGCAAATACTTCTGCTCTGCTTTATTTTCCCTCAATTGATCGCGAATTGAAAAACCTAAAGATAGAAGGAATTGAATTTATTAAGCAAACATCAGAAGCAACAATTTTTAAAGTTGTTGCAGGAGGGTATACAATTGAATCAATAAGTAGGATAGAGGTAAATTAGATACATCAAGTTAAGGATGACGGGATCATTCAATCTTATTCTCAACTTCTTGCAGAATAATAAGTTTCAATTGCTTTGGCAATGTTTAAACAATCAATATGCGAAAACTATTAATTTTAATACTACTGCTGAGTGCTGTTGCTACAATAGCGCAAGAAAAAGCTATAATCAACAATAAAGAAAGCAGCTTTGCTAAAGTTTATCCGGTGGATATGAATGATGTTTCATGGACTGACGGATTTTGGGCGGAGCGTTTTGAGGTTTGTGCAACTTCGATGCTACCGCATATGATGGGGAATTATTTGGACGATGAAATCAGTCATGCTTTTAAAAACTTTGAAATTGCAGCTGGAATAGATGAAGGGGAGCATGTTGGGCCTCCATTTCACGATGGTGATTTTTATAAAATGTTGGAAGCGCAAATTGTGGTTTACGGTAAAACCAAAGATGCAGCATTGAAAAAGGAAATCGATGAAATAATTGAAGTGATAAAGCAATGTCAGCGCGAGGACGGATACCTCCATACACCAACTTCAATTAAAGAACAACAAAATCCCGATCAGAAACATGAGTTCAATGAGCGCCTCGATTTCGAAACTTATAACATGGGGCACCTAATGACTGCCGGTTGTTTGCATTATCGAATAACCGGAGAGAAAGCATTATTGAATATTGCTATTGGTGCCACCGATTTTCTGTATGATTTTTACAAACGAGCGTCTGAAGAATTGGCAAAAAATGCCATTTGTCCCTCGCATTATATGGGCGTAACTGAAATGTACCGAACCATTAAAGATCCTAAGTATCTGGAACTGGCTTATCAATTAATTGAAATTAGAAATTTGGTAGAAGATGGTCATGATCACAACCAAGATCGAATTCCTTTTAAGCAGCAAACCAAAGCCATTGGTCATGCTGTGCGCGCCAACTATTTATATGCTGGTGTTGCTGATGTGTACTCTGAAGTGGGAGATGATTCGCTTTGGATGGCGCTCGATCATATCTGGAGCGACGTGGTAGAACGAAAAATGTACATTACAGGAGCTTGCGGTGCATTGTATGATGGTGTTTCACCAAATGGAACTTCTTACAGTCCACCCTATATTCAACAGGTACATCAGGCTTATGGCGAAGATTTTGAATTACCCAACCGTACCGCTCATAACGAAAGTTGTGCGAACATTGGAAACCTACTGTGGAATTATCGTATGTTTTTGGCTTCGGGCGCATCAAAGTACATCGATGTGGTGGAGACTGTAGCTTACAATAGTTTATTGGCTGGCGTTAGTTTAGATGGAAAAGGCTATTTCTACACCAATCCATTGGCAGTTTTTCACGAGCACGGATTGAGTGATTCCTTACGCTGGTCGAAAACTCGGGAACCTTATATTTCTTATTGTAATTGCTGCCCGCCAAATACGATTCGTACCATTGCCGAAATGCAAGATTATGCATACAGTCTTTCTAAAAATACCGTTTGGGTAAACCTTTATGGAAGTAGCTGTTTTGAAGGGAAGTTGTTAAATGGCAAGAAGGTGGAGTTGCAACAAACAACTAACTATCCATGGGAAGGTATTGTTAAAATTGAAATTCAAAAATTGCCCGAACAAACCCAATTGAAACTGCGTAAACCAAGTTGGTGTGAAGATTTTAGTATCCAATTGAATGGTGAAAAAATTAAGGTTGAAAGCGATAATGGATACCTTGTTCTTCAGGAAAAATGGAAAAAAGGAGATGAACTTACCTTCGAAATGATAATGCAAGCAACTTTAGTAGCAGCAAACCCATTGGTTGAAGCCAATATCAACCAAGTGGCAGTGCAAAAAGGACCAGTAGTATATTGTGTTGATGGTGCATTTTTACCTGAAGGTGTTGAGGTTACTGATATTGTAATTCCTATTGATGCTCAATTTGAAAGTATCGAAGTTGAGTTAGAAGGAAATCATTTTCAGGCTTTGGAAGGAGATTTGATTGTGGTGAAAAATAATGAATGGAGTAATCAGCTTTATAAACCTGTAAATAAAGCTACAACTACTGATAAAATTAAGCTAATTCCTTATTATGCATGGGGAAATAATGGAGAAGCCGATATGAGTGTTTGGCTTCCATTAGCAAGATAATTTATTTTGTATTTTATATTAGTGGGAATGGGCATTCTAATTTTGAGTGTCCATTTTTTAGTAATTTTGTCAGGTAGGTCTATTCGAAGATTAGTTTAGCCATTGAACCATCAGCTCCAGCTGCAATTCCAGCCTTTTTATTCGGAATTGGTCGGAAAGTGAAGAAGCCTGTTGAATCTACAAAGTTCCAAGTTTTTCCATTATCAATTGAGTAATCAATTCCTGTTTTTCCAACTGCTATTTGGAAATTATCATCAATGCTGCCAAAAGCTTGTATGCAGGAACGAAATTCAGCAGGCATTTTGGCCGATAGTTTCCAGTTAATACCACCATCGTTGGTATAGGCTGCAATTTTTTGATCTAATTCCGGTTGATCATAGGTTCCGCCCACTATTATTCCTTCCTTTTCGTTTATAAATTCAATTGAAAAAATGCCAGAGGATTCATTGCCACAAATCATCGGAGTATTACTTACTTTCCATGTGTTTCCAAAGTCGCTTGAATAAAATACTCGCGTTGTACTTCCACCGCTTGCAATCCATGCTTTTCCCGATGGTAGAAATTCAATGCAAGTATTTGAAGCCGCAAAGTTGTATTCACCTGAATGTTGTTTCGGGGTATTTGGAACGCGTTTCCATGTTTTTCCTCTGTTGGTAGTTTTTATCAAATAAACATGATCATCGATGGCATCACTAACTGCCAAGCCGATGCTGTCGTTAGCAAATTTTAGGGAATTGAAAAAAGTGCCTATTGTTGCGTCATTATAAACAACTTCCCATGTTTTTCCACCATTTAAGGTTTTATATCCAAAATTTGGGCCTGTTATTCCAAAAATTATTGCTTCATCTTTACTCCAAGCATGAATACTTCTAAAATCATTTTTACTTTCTTTTGCAATTTTAAATATTTTCCAGGTGAGTCCGCCATCAATCGATTTTAAGATCCTTCCTTCAGAAGCTCCTGCCCAAATAGTGTTTTCATCAACAATCGAAAGTGCTCGAATACTGTTCTTACAATTGGTGTTTAAAATTTCAATTGTATGGTTCAATTCTGTTGATTTTTTTGAGCTACACGAACATAAGCCTAAAATTAAGAGCGCAAAAATGATAGAGTGGGTTACTAATTTTTTCATACTTGTATTTTTTGATTGCTATCGTTTAAATTTAGATTTTTTTATGTATAATAGCTATATAGCGCGAAAGAAGAATACTTTTCATTATTTTCAAAGCAAAATCAGTCTAATATTAGTAATCAAAATAAATATTTAATTTGAAGTTGTTTTAAGATGAAAAAGAGGAGTTTACAACACTTGATGCGATCGTTACACCGCGATCTTGGATTTTTAGTTATAGGTTTCACAATAATTTTTGCCGTAAGTGGAATTGCTTTGGTTTATAGAGGAACTAATTTCTTAACCTATGAAAAAGAAGTGGTCAAAACAATTGATGCAAATTTGTCGAAAGACGAGCTGGGAAGAGAGTTACGGTTCCGCAGATTTAATGCAGAGCAACATGGTGATAGTTTGCTATTCGATAATGGGTATTATTTAATTTCAACGGGAGAGCTGAATTACAGTTATCGCACGTTACCCGAAATTGTTCATAAATTTAATCGGTTTCACATGCAGTCGAAACGAAGTAGCTTTCATGTGTTGGCTGTAATTTATGGGATATTGCTTTTATTTTTAGCTATTTCTTCGCTGTTTATGTTTAAGCCGGGAACCAGAAAATTTGTACGTGGGATTGTACTTACTGTAATAGGCCTTATAGTCTCAGGACTATTTGTAATGCTATTGTAGATTTGGATACTAAATAGAGGTAGTATTTTTATTGCAAGATTGATTGCGCTTAATACAAGCTAAAAATTGAAAAGCTATTAACCTTCTAACACAAATTTAGAAATGGACAATTTCTTAAACCCAGTATTGCAAATTGAAGATTTACCAGAGTTTCAAAAAGAGTCGTTTTTGCCTTTAGAGAAACGTTTCAGAATAGTTTTATTGCTACGTGCTAGTATTGTTTATTTGATTGTTGCAGGCGTATTTTTAGCAATTTATTTTAGTTCGGATAACCAACCACCGTTAGCCGTATTGTTAATCGGAATCACCGTATGGCTTTTATCACTTTTGTTCTCAATTGGCATAACCATGTTAGGATTTAAGCGTAGAGGTTATTTGGTGCGCGATTATGATTTTTCATATCAACGAGGCTATTTAACATACAAACTAATTTCGGTTCCATACAATCGAATTCAGCATGTTGAAGTAAACCAGGGAGTGATACCCAAATTATTTAATTTAGCAAGTGTAAAAGTGTATACAGCTGGTGGAGCAACCAGCGACTTGTCGGTTCCAGGGTTGCCAAAGGAGGTGGCAGAAAGCATCAAATCTTTTATTTCTGAAAAAATTAGTCAATATGAGCATTGATTTAAAATCACCGACGCGGCAGTCGGTAAAGGGCTTATTGTTGATTTTCATTATGTCAGTTCGGCAAGCTGTTAAAATGTTATGGGCAATTTTAATTGTTTTCTTTCTGAAAATCGATGTGGCAGATCATAAGCGAAATTTAATTATCGGACTTTCTTTTTTGCTGGTAATATTAATTGTTCATACCATCTTATATTATCTGAATTTTCAATTTTACATTGCTAAGAACGAATTCATTTTAAAAAAAGGATATCTCAAAAAGAAAGTATTGAATATTCCTTTGGAGCGAATTCAAAATGTTAACACAAAACAAAATGTACTACAGCAATTACTAAATGTTGTTGGGCTGGAGATTGATACAGCAGGTTCGGTTGGAAAGGAATTAAAGATACATGCGCTTGATGGGCAAATCGCAAAGGATTTGTATCAGTTTTTAAGTACTGAAAGAGAGACACATAATATAGAAGAATCGGAAACAATTAATCCAACCCCTCGAGAAAAAGAAAAGTTGGTTTTAAAGTTGGACCCCAGCGATTTATTGAAAATTGGAATCAGTCAAAACCATTTGAAAACGGGAGTCATCGTGTTGGCTTTTGGAGGCCAGCTCTTCAATCAAATCAATGATATATTTAAAGATGAAACTTTAGAGTACACAGGACGAATTGTCGATTTCTTTTCGAGTTCGAGTGTAATGATCGTTTCCTTTTTCCTTTTATTTTTTCTTATTTTTTCGGTGCTTTTTTCTCTAGTGCAAACGGTTATTAAGTATTACGATTTGAAGTTTTCAAAACTTAAAAATGCTTATCGAATTCAAGCAGGTTTGCTAAATAAGCGGAATGTTGTTTTTCAAATGAGTAAGATTCAACAGTTGAATTGGGAAACCGGACCGTTAAAGAAATTGTTTGGAATTTTTACGATTACTTTAAAGCAAGCAAAAAGCGGAAACCGGAAGGAAGCAAAGCTTGTAGATGCACCCGGGTGCCTTGAGAAACATGTTGAATTATTAAAAAATGATTTGTTTGGAGCCGAAGTTTTAGAGGAAACTTCGAAGTTGGCAAGCGATCCATTTTACTTTCGACCTTTATGGTTTTTTACGGGTTGGTTGCCTGTGATATTAGCTTCTCCTTTTTTATATTTCAACTTTCAATATTGGCCTCTTGCTTTAGTTTGGTTAATCGCTTCGGCATTTTATAATCTTGCGCGAGTTCGGAAAAGTTATTTCAAAATCAATAAGGAGCAAATTCGAATTTCAGGAGGGGCAATCAATCATAACTGGAAACAAATGGAGCTTTTTAAAGTACAAGCGGTTGAATTTACGCAATCAATTTTTCAGCGACGACGCTCTTTGGGAAACTTAAAGTTAATGAATGCTTCGGGGGTGATTGAAATTCCTTATATCGATGCTCAAACTGCCATTGCCATGCGCGATTACATTCTATATCACAGCGAAACTTCTAATAAGGATTGGATGTAGTTTATTCTGCATCTGAATAAAAAAATAGAGATAAGCCATTTACTTTACAAAATGCTTATCTCTATTTTATTTTGGCTTAAATGATTCTATTCGAATTGAATGTTGTAATTGTAATGTTCCGACAATTTAATCGCTTCACCCTTAGTTAAATGAATAACTGCGCCATGTTTGGGTGACGAAAAGTTCGTTGCTTTCATTACACCTTTATTGAAATGGCCTAGGTTGGTAAATGTTTTGAAATCGGTGGTTTCCAGAAATCCAAAATTGTGAGGACGGATTCCATAAATGTCGTACATCAACACCCATTTTTCCTCGCCAATTCTTTTCCAAATATTCGGAGCTTCACATGCCTGCTCTTCCGGATCGATCCAAGGTTCTTGATAAACGTAATCCTTGTTAATTTTATCCGAAACGGCTTGCTTGATGCCAGGCATGCCGTCGTGTGGCGTATAAAACATATGAAATTTATCGCCCACTTTTGTAATGTCGGCATCGATGTAAGTTACGTTTTTAGGATATTCGAAAAGCAATTCTGGCGTAGTTTCCATTGCGGTGAAATCATCGTTCATATAGGCGTAATACAAGCGCGTTAAACCATTTTTAATACGCATTGAGAAATATACCATTACTTTTTCTTTCTCTTCATCGTAAGTAATTTCAGGCGCCCATGCACAGCCAATGTCGCCAATTTCAGAAAATGCATTGTGCACATCTAAATTGGTCAAATCCCAATGGATTAAATCATCAGATTTCATAAGTACTAAGCCTTTATTATTTCCCCATCCATATTCGCGACCATCACGTTCCCATTCAGTTTCACGCAATCCTTCTCGATGTGCAAATATGTGAAGGTCGGTCATTGCTAAATAAAAAGTTCCATTGGGAGCTCGAAAAATATGTGGATCTCGAATTCCTTTTTGCATTGCAATAGTATCACCGGCGATTATTGATTCCCCTTCTTTTAATGAGGTGAAAGAATAACCATCTGTACTTATTGCCATGTGTAAATCATGATCGTCATCTGAAAAATAAACCATTAAATAGGCCGCCATCTCATCTGAGTTGTTTGTAGAACAAGCAATAAACAAGAGGAATGAAACCCCAATAAACAAACGATAAAGGATCAATTTCATTGTTATAATTCTTCCTTGTTGAATTCTAATTTACAGCTTGTATACCTTTTGTTGTAGGAATAACCTCGTTGATCATTCCCTGCTCATCGAACGTTAGTTTATCAATGCAAACTTCACGATGAAAACCTCCAGCTCCACCTGGCATGTCGATACCTTCTGGGCGCGTAAAACGGTGGTAAACTAAATACCATTCATCCTTACCCGGAATTTGAATTGCTGAGTTATGACCAGTTCCATAGATCTCATCTACATCGCGCTTCTGAATTACAATATTTTTTTCAGGAATTGTTAAAGTTCCTTGAGGTGAATCGGTGTAGCCATAACGTACTTTGTATTTTGGGCTGCGAGTATCGTCTTCACTCCACATAAAATAGTAAACACCATTTCGATAAATAACAGTAGTTCCTTCACGATATGTTTTATCAACATTGATCATTTTAAGGCTGTTTTCTTTAATCGAAACCATATCGTCGTTTAATTCAGCCGAGGCACACCATCCATTTCCCCAGTACAAATAACTTTTATTAGTTTTAGGATCGGTGAAAACTTCAGGATCGATTACTTGCCCCCAATGACGATTGCCCGGATTTTTTGTTAATAAAGCTTTCCCTGAATCAACAAAGGGGCCTTCTGGATTGTCGGCAACGGCAACACCAATTTTTTGTGCTGCTGTAAAGTAGTAGAAGTATTTATATTCACCATTAATTTTTTTCTCAACAATACAAGGCGCCCAAGCATTGCGATTGGCCCAATCGACGTCTTTCTTTAAGTCTAAAATAACACCTTCATCTGTCCAGTTCACTAAATCCTCTGATGAGAAAGTTTTGAAATAAGTTCCCGACCAACCTGTAAATCCATCAGAAGTCGGGTAGATGTAGTATTTTCCTGTTTTTTGAGAATACATAATGTCAGGATCAGCGTAAAATCCACTTAAAACAGGATTGTGATCTTCGCTTGCAGTAACATTATAAACCGCTTCGCCAATGCCATCGATTGAAAAGGTGTATTCAACCGAACCTTTACTAAAATCTTGTGCTCCTTTGGGCTCATATTCAATCCCTGCGATCGTTTCAAATTCAGGATCAAAAGATGTTAGGTCGGTATTCGTTTTAACAGGAAGATAAATTGTTTTTTTATCGCCTTTAACTACTACGTTTTGTGTGCGAGCTTGGTCAGAAGTAACTTTTAGCATTAAGTCATCTAAAGTTCCCCATTTTTGAATTAATCTTTTTAATTCGGTTTGAGTAATTGGTAAAACGGTTCCATGGCGAGGGTGGAAATTCATGCTAATGTCATTGTCTATTACCTCGAAGTTCATTAGGTCGGAACTTTTTGTGAATTGATAACGCCCATCCATATAAACATCATACATTAAAATGTAATCATCGCTATTGTTGAGCTTGAATACGCCCGACCCTTCAACATTACGAGTTTCTTTGTCCACGCGCTCAGGACTAACCATTTCGTATCCTTCGTTTACTTTTTCGGAAATGGCTAGTTTTATACCAGGATTTCCATTTTCAGATTTAAAGAACATGTAGTATTTATTGTCCTTTTCAATAATGTCGGCATCGATGCAGGCATTGTTGGTTGGACTGAAAAACAATTGCTTCGGAGCCGACTCTAATTCAGTAAAGTCTTTGTTTGTATAGGCATAATAAATGATGTCGTAACCACCAGGTTGTAACATAGAAAAGTAAACCATGTATTTTCCACTAGCGCTATCGTAAATGGTTTGAGGTGCCCAAACACGACTTACGTCGCTAAATTTATCAGGGAAAGCGCTTGGTATATTTATGTTTGATGAAGTCCAATTGATTAAATCATCCGATTTTAAAAGAGTCATTGCTGTATTTGACCATCCCATAGTTGGAACATGTAAATCAGTAACGACCATATAAAATTTTCCGTCAGGTCCTCTCAAAATATGAGGATCTCGCACACCACCTGAACTACTAATGTCCTTAGAATCTATTACGGGTTGGTTGTTGTTAAGTGCTCGAAAGTTGAATCCATCTTCACTAATTGCAAAACGGATTGCTTCTTCGCCAGTGCGATTACCCGTAAAATAGGTAAATAAATAGGCTGTTTTAGGTTCATTTTTTTGACAGCTAGCAAAAACAAAACCATTGAGTAATACTAACAGGATAATTAGATTACGAAAAATACTTTTAAAGTTCATTTTTATTTTTTTAAGTGTTTAAACACATGATTTGAAATCTCAAAAATACCAAATCTGACTATTGAAAGTAAAATATATTTAACTAAATATGGTATTTTTTTGTCTAAACTCTGCATAAATCTTAAAAAAGAAGCTTCATACTTAAATTCCAGTAGCGTGGCGTACCGGGGTAATAAAAGCGAGGTAGGTTTCCATTAAAGCTAACTGCGTTGGGAATTATCATCGCTGCGTAGTTTTTGTTAAGTAAATTGTTAACTGCAAATTTCACCTCTAATAGCTTTTCATTATATAGGCGAAATTGTTTTCTACTATTTAGATCTAATTTTGAATAGGAGTTAGTTTTTAACGTATTGGAATCGTTTAAATATTGATCTCCGATATTGGTATTATTTAAATTAACTGATATTAATTCTGTCGGTAACCAATTAACTTGAAATGAAAATTGATAGTTGGGAATTGCAGGAAGATCATTTCCATTGTAGGTAATACCATCATTCTTAAAGTTCAAAAATATATTTTTTGACAAAGATGCATTTGACTTCAGGTGTAAAGTTCCCGGGAAAGATTGTTGTTCAAAAACAAGCCACGACATTGTATTTTCCAAACCATAATGCAGTGTCTCTCCTGCATTGATTCCCATGAATTGGTCTTCGGTTAGGCGCTTTGTAAGGATCAAGTTATTTAAAATGAAATAATAGATCGCAGTTTCAATTGAAAAAGTATTTCTTGAGTTTGCAAAATGATGGCCAATCTCATATTGCCAGCCGGTTTCTTGCTTTAAGCGCGCGTTGATTTCTCCATCGGGATATAAAGTTTCTTCGGGTGATGGGTTGGAGTATCCATGCCCCACAGACGCCCAAAGTGAATTCTTGCTTAGAGCATAATTAACTCCTATCCTTGGGCTGTAAATCAATGGGAACTTCTTTTCTTTAAAGTTTGAATTTGCAAGGTTTTTATATTGGTAATTATGAATATTAAGGGCATTGGCTACAGATAGATTCAGTTGATCTGAAATTTGTAAGTAGCTTATGTTTGATAAACCGAAATAACCAAGATTTTGAACAAATTCGTTTTCTAGAATTTCATCTTTCAGAATACTCCATGAATAATTCTCGCTACTTCCACGTGCTAAAGTAATTGTTTGAATAATTTCTCCTGAATAATTTAACTGATAAGATCCTCCAATACTGTTCAATTGATCGTCTATGGAGTTGAAAGGCCTTTTTTCGTAGCCATCATAGAATTTCGAATAAATGGTTGCTAGACCTTTCAATTGATTGGAGAGCTTATGCTCGATATTTACTCCTGTTATTACTTTTGTTGATGCTTCATAACCTTCAATTGCTAGCCAGTTGGCTGCTGCTTTTGTGGGAGAATATTCAAAGTCATTGATATTTAACGAGCTTGGAATTTTAGCTGTTCCCTTTATAAAGTAGATGATTGGTTGAAGTTTTATTCTTTCCAGATCAATATTTCCAATTGCCAAGAGTTGTCCACGTTGGTACTCATTATTTTCTCTGTAACCGTCAGAATTTAAGTAGTTGGCAGCAATAAATATTTTATTCTGATTACGATGCCCCAAGGATATTTGTTTTGTGCTGAATGAACCATAGGCAGTCTTCAGAGAGGATTTTTTATCTGATAAAAACGAAGGCGTAATTTTAACGGTTCCTCCCAATCCTGAGCCCATTAAGGCCGAAGATGGTCCTTTTTGCACACTAACATCAAGGTTTTGTAAGCCTAATATTTCTTCTGGAGCTGAAACACCATCGTTCGAAGCAATCGGTATGTTTAGTAAAAACAGATTGATTCGGTTGGTGTTGTAAGGTGTTCTACTACCAATGCCTCGGATAGTTAATCGGTTGGTAGATAAGGTGCCACTTTGAAGCTGAACTCCTGGTATTGTATTTAAATAATTTGCAGGATTTACACTTGCAAAGTTCTCAATTTCGGTTGCCGAAAGTCGATTGATTGATCCGGTTGAGCTTTTTTGAGCTTTAATCTTGTTGTTTTCAAGAATATTTATCTCAGATAATATTATTACCGTATCAGTTTTTGAAAGATATTCAATACCACTTAATCGATTTGCAAAGATTAATGTGAATAAAGTAAATAGGAATAATTTAAAAGATTTCATTCTGATTATTCAGCAATTGGCACCAATTTTAAAATTTTCCCGGGTGATTCGATGGCAACATATAAAAATCCATCGGGCCCCTGAACTACATTTCGAACACGTCCGATACCTTCTAAAAGCTTTTCGCGATGCACCACTTGATCATTCTCAATTTCAAGACGCTCTATATATTTAAAACGTAAGGAACCAACAAAAAGATTGTATTTCCAATCGTCGTAAATATTGCTGTCTAAGAAAGTCATTCCGCATGGTGCAATCGAAGGTGTCCATTGAAAAACGGGTTGTTTCATTCCTTCTTTTTCCGTGATGTCGGTAAATTTTGTGCCATTGTAATTAATCCCGTATGAAATAACTGGCCAACCATAGTTTTGTCCGGGTTTAATAATATTTATTTCATCACCTCCTCGTGGGCCATGCTCTGTTTCCCAAATGTCGCCGGTAAGTGGGTTAACACATGTTCCTTGCGGATTGCGGTGTCCATAGCTATAGATTGTATTTCTTCCGTTTGGATCATTTGCAAAAGGATTGTCTGTTGGAATAGATCCATCGTCGTGAATACGGTGGATTTTCCCATTGTCGGAATCTAGATTTTGCGGGAAATCATCTCGTTGTCCTCGATCTCCATTTCCAAAATAAAGGTAACCGTTGTTATCAAACGCCAGTTTGCTTCCCCAGTGATGGCCTTTATTGGTATAAGGTTCCCCCTGATATATCACTTCTTTATCTATTAACTTATCATTTACAAGACGGGTGCGCATAATTGCTGTGTTGCCTTTTCTTCGGGGATCTTTTTCTTTTAATGCAGAATAAGAAATGTAGATCCATTGATTGGTTTCATAATCGGGGTGAAGCTTTAGGTCAAGCAACCCACCTTGACCAATGGCCATAATTTCGGGTAATCCGGCAATTGGTCCATAAATTTTGCCATTTGAGTAACGCAATAGCTTTCCCGAACGTTCGGAAATTAGCAAATCGCCATTGGGTAAAAATTCAAGTCCCCAAGGGATGTCTAATCCATCGACAATTGTATCAACGAAAAACTTCAATTTTTCCGATTGTATGATTTTTTGTCTTGTTGCTTCTTTGGTCTGGTTGGGTTTAATGTTTTTCTTTACATACTTCGCCAAGTCAATAATTTCTTCTTCCGAAAAAATTGCTGCAAACGATGGCATTCCCATCTCCGGAATTCCGTTTTTAATGCTTTTTAGTGCCGAGTGGTGCGAATCATCTTCAATCCAGCTTTTGTTGGCAAATTTCTCAAGATTGTCGCCATGACATCCGGCACAATAGTTTTGATAATTCTTCTCAACTTTAGATTTAGCTTGGTGTGTTTGTTGTGCTTGTTTGTTTCCTTCATTAATAAAGCTGTAAATGGTGAAAAGAAATAGAACAAGCATGATTGAAAGAATAACAATTCGTTTCATAAATTAAGTTTTAGACTGCAAAAGATAGAACACACAAAAAGCAAAAAAGATTATATTTTAGGAACTAATTAACCTGATGTAGCTCAATTCAATAAGAATAGATTTCTTTTATGTTGATTATGGAAAATTGATTTAGAGAAAAGTGGATTTGAAAAACAATTTCTAGATATAATGCTTGTTCAGAAAAATATATAAATCGAAATAAAACTCAATGATTGATTTATATTTTATTAAAAATATTTCTTCAAATACTGATTAAATGTAGCGCTATAAAATGCGATCCCAATTATTGTGAATACAATTTCAAAAAATGGAAACCTTTTTCTTTTAAACTCAATACCTTTTCCACTTTCAATAATCAATTTCTTGGTTTGGTAGTTATACTTTGCAATAAAGTAAATGATCAATACGATCATTGTAAAAGCCGAAATTGGAAGTATTGCTTCTACTAATCTATTCATTGCTGTCATCTGATCCATAATTCTAAATTTATTAGTTATTTAATCATAAGACCAAATTGGGCATCGTTAGGTTACATTTTTATCTATATTTCTTTAAAAATACTGACTTACAAACGTTTTGTTAAAAACAAAACAGAAAATAGTTGAATGTGGATAAGGAATTTGTATGAAAAATTTACAATTTTGTAGATTGTGTAATTGATACAACCCAATCATCTCAAAATTGAAGTAAAATGCAATTAGTTAAAGAATCGAGTATCTTAGTTATTGACGATAACCGAAGTATATTAACCACTGTTGAGCTATTCTTAAAAGGAAAGTGTAAACATTTAAAAACCATTCCAAATCCATCTCATATTGAGGAAGAGCTTAAGAGCGAGCATTACGATTTGGTTTTAATGAGTATGGCTTTTACTTCAATTCCAAATACCGGAAAAGATGGGACAATTTGGTTACAGCATGTAAAAGAGCTCGATCCTACAATGAGTGTAATTATGATTACTTCTTATGGCGATATCGATTTGGCACTGAAAACCATTGAGATGGGAGCTTCCGATTTTATCATCAAGCCATGGAATAACCAGAAATTGCTAGCGACCATTGAAAATGCCTTGATTATGCATAAATACAAAACCGACCTTAAAAGTTTTAAGGAAAAGCATATTCAGGTAGTTGGAATTCAGAATGAAAATTACGAAGCCAAATTAATTGGTTCATCATTGCAATGGCAAACAGTAATGAATCAGGCAGAAGCAATTGCACTGAAAGAAAACAATGTGTTGATTGTTGGCGAACAGGGCAGTGGTCGAAGCGCTGTTGCTAAATATATCCATAGCTTATCCTCACGAAATCAGCAAGTTTTTATTGATGTTGATACTGACATGCATGATGAATCGGCATTAAAAAATATTCTTTTGGGGTATCGAAAAGGTGCAAATTCTGAAGCCTTGTATGACAAAAGTGGGAAAATAGAAACCGCAGGAGGCGGGGTATTATTAATTAAAGAAGTTGGGAAAACGCCTGCTTCGGTACAAACAGCACTTTTGAGTGCCTATACCGAAAGAAGTTTTCGAAAACGAGGTGATGACAAAAAAGTAAAAACCGATGTTCGGTTTATTTCAACTACGTCGCAAGATATGGCTAAACAGGTTGAGGAAAATAAATTTAATCTCGATTTACTTGATGCATTAAAAGCAATGATCATTGAAATACCACCTTTACGCGATCATTTAAATGATATCCCAGATTTGGTAGAAGAATTTATTCGATATTTCTCAAAAAAATACAATAAACCAGGTGTAGGAATTGCTAAAAAAGCAATGGATAAGTTGTTTACACACGATTGGCCGGGAAATATCAAAGAATTAAAAATTACCATAGAAAGAGCAGTAATATCTTGTCGTAATAACATAATTCAGGTTTCAGATTTAGGATTTAAATTTGAACAAACCGGCAGTGATATAAAAACTTTCGACGGTACACTTGAGGATATGGAGAAACAAATTATCCAGAATGTTTTGATTGCACAAAATGGTAACTTAACAGCGGTGGCCAATCGCTTAGGGATAACACGTCAAACACTTTACAATAAAATAAGTAAGTACGGTTTAACCACCTAATATTAGATTATGAAATTGTTTGAAAAGCTTAGTTTTTCTATTATTGGCTTGATGATTTGTTTCAATTCATTTGGACAATTCAATTGGTGGAATGAAGCGAATGATTGGGAAACGGGTATGCCAAGTTGGAAAACTTTTATGGAAATTAGTCCAGGGTATTTAGGGGTTAATGCATTACCTGTTCCTCATCAAATTGAAGGTGTAATCCCTAAAGAAAATGAAATAGAAATTGCAGCTGATTTTCATGCCCATGCCCAAGAAACTGTTGAAAATATTTATGTAAGATACTTGCATTCATTTGCCAATGGAAAAATAGCCGTTGAGTTTTACGGTGTTCCTATTGAGCATTATACTTCAACAACAGAGCTGAGAGATTATCGCCATTCGCGAATTTTCGAGGCTGAGGATGTTTCGATAGGTGATATTTATTGTTCAACACATATTTTACTGATGGAGGAAAAAGATGTGCTACCATCTGCAGTATTTCGAATGACATTTAAAACAGCCATGGGGGAGTTAAAAGGAGCACGCTGGACCGATACACCCGGATATTATTACGATTTATCCTCAGGGAAGAATTTCTCACTTTCCGATCAAATAAATTTAAGAGTATATGGGATGGCTGGCTTTTATTGTTGGCAAACAACAGATGATGTATTGTTGCAGAACGATGCCTTTTTATGGGGCGGAGGTGTACGCATGATCGGCAAACGATGGAGCCTGAATGTTGCGACACAGGGATATTCTGGTTATAAAATGAATTATGATCGACCTGCAAACAATCGATATAGTTTTCAATATAAGTTTGAATTGTTTGAGTGGCGAATTGAATATCAAAAGGGATGGAGAGATGTTTTGTATGATTCTTTCAGAACTGGAATAGTCTATAGATTTTAAAAGATTGTAGTTTAAATAAAAAGGGCAGAAATTCTACAATTTCTGCCCTTTTCTATTATTGCCAAACACTATTTAATTTTCTCAATACAAGCTAATGCAGCATCATAATCTGGTTCGGTAGTGATTTCTGGAACAACTTCAACAAGCTGAACAATTCCGTTTTTATCGATAATTACTGTACCACGTGCTAATAAAGCTAATTCTTTAATTAAAAAACCATACTTGTTTCCAAACTCGCGCTCTTTGTAATCCGATAAGGTTACAATACTGTCTAAACCTTCGGCTGCACAATATCTTTTTTGTGCAAATGGTAAATCAAGTGATACACTTAAAACAACAACGTCTTCCATTGAATTGGCAATTTCGTTGAACTTATAATTTTGCTTTTGGCAAACCCCTGTATCAATTGATGGATATATTGCGATTACAACAGTTTTGCCTTCAAAAGATGAAAGTTTAACTGCTTCTAAGCCTTGGTTGGTTCCTGTGAAATCGGGAGCTTTATCGCCTACTTTAATTTCTATTCCAGTTAGTGTTACCGGATTTCCGGCAAATGTTACTAGTCCTTTTCTTTCTGTCATTGTGTTTAATTTTTATTATAATTTGACTATATTTTCATAACATATTACTTAACGTAATGTTTGTTTATACCCTTTAAAATTTAGTTAAAATCTGTTATCTTCTTTTCAATGTTTCAATACTTGAAAAGTTTGTTTATGATATTGTGGCAAAAAAAATGCAGCCATTCAAAAAATAGCTGCATTCTTACCTTATGTATTTATTTTCTAGTTTACTTTAAAATCTTCTTCTTGGTAAGCTTTACCATTAATCTTTACATTATTTAGCTCTATGCCATTGAATAATGCTGGATCTAATTCAATGTTACCTGCTTTAGAATCAATATTTTCAAGCGTGAAGTTATTGAGTCGATCATATTCAGTCACACCAACCTCTGCAAACTTTTCAAATTCCATATTTATATTTCTCAATGTTATATGTTGCGAAGTTGAAATTGGAGGTGTTTCACGTCCTTTTAGATCGAAGAATTGTTTCCAAGGGCGGATATATAAACCAACTCTGGCTTTTCCTGTAATATTTTCAAGTGTGATGTATTCGTAATTCTGTGGAGTATCGGGACGCATTTTAAAGAAGGTTAAGCGTGAAGCTCCATCAATAGTACAATTTCTCATCAGTACATTTCGGTTGTGAATCGACTCGCTACCACAAGTGATTACAGAGTGACACCATCCGTAATGATTGTCCTCAATTAAGATATTGAAGTTTGGTCCGTTGTTCTCATCTTCATCAGCCCACGGTCCTTTACCTCCTTTTAAGGCAATTGCATCGTCGTTCACCGACATGTAACAGCCTTTAACAAGTACATTGGTGCAAACATCAATATCAATTGCATCGGTACTCGGTGCCGGGATTGGCTCTTTGGGTGCAAAAATATTAGCATCTAAAATTTTCACATTTTCGCATTGATACAAATGGGTGGTCCAGAAACCAGAATTGTGTAGTTTAACATCTTGAATCTGAACATTGTCTGAATTCCAAATAAATACCAAACGAGGTCGCGAAACTTCTAGGTTAGTACACTTTCTGTTTTCAGCTCTGCGGCGCCAAAATGCTTTCCAAAATCGTTCACCATTTCCATCAATTTTGCCTTGACCTGTAATCGAAAATCCATCTACATTATAAGCATTAATTAATGCTGGAAAATAGTCTAAATTTTGACCTTCCATGCGTGAAGCTTGGATTGGGTAGTCGATGATGGTATCTGAACCTAAAATTACAGCGCCTTCTTCAAGGTGCAAATGAGTTTTTGGTTTGAAAAACAGCGCACCACTTTTGAAAACTCCTTTTGGAATAACAATTACACCGCCTCCATTTTTATTGGCAGTGTCGATTATATTTTGTATTTCTTTTGTAACCAATATATCTTGGTTGGGAGCAATCCCATATTCTTCGACATTATAAACTTTACCTAAGTCGGCAAGCTTCAATTTATCATTGTTTTTAAACCAGTTGGGTATTAATGTACCATCGGGAAATGTGTCTTGAACTGATGGTTGACAAGAATTTAGTGTGATAATTACACCTAATATTACAAGCGCAGAAAGCCGTAACTTTTTAAAAGATTGCATCATATTAAAAAAAATAGTTAGTTGTCAGTTGCATAAATTGTAATGTAAAAATAATGATAAGTATTAATTAAACCACTATTTTACAATAAATTTCAACTTAAATATAAATTCTAAAACAACTTTTCTTTTAAATGATGCTTGTATTCCATTTCAAAATTAGGCGTGAAAATATTTTTGCCTAAATTCCGTTCAATTTGATTTTTCGACCAGAATTTTCCTTCTTGAACTTCATCGGAATGTAAATGAATTCCTTTATAATCATAACTTAAAAAAGAATAAACCAATTCGCGTTCAATTTCACTTTCAAATACATAATTCCCCAGTGGCTTTGCAGAAAAATCGCTCAAACCAATTTCTTCATATGCTTCGCGTTTAAGTGAGGTTTGTATGTCTTCTCCAAAGGCAATATGGCCACCAACCGCAGTGTCCCACTTTCCGGGTTGAATTAATTTTGTTTCGGGGCGTTTTTGAAGAAACAATTGTTTTCTGTTATTCATTACATGTAAATGCACTACTGGATGTAAAATCATAGAACCGCTGTGGCATTGCGAACGAAGTGCTTTTCCAACAATCTTTCCATCGGGTTCAACCACCGGTACCCATTCTTCGTCTTCATAGCGTTCAATATTCTTTTTTGCTTTTCTTTTTTGCATTAAAAATTCGTAAGCAAAGTAAATTGCAAAAATAATATAGAATAAGCCGCCGCTTACAAAAGCCCAAACTTCTTTTGAAAAATAGAATGCACTTATTAAAACCAAAATAGTGTGCATGATAAATATCCAGAACATTATTTTCAAGGTATGCTTGAATTTTTTCTGAATTTCATCGTTCATTTGAATATCCTTCAAATATCGTTTCGACATTCCTCCTATGATATCTAAATTGGTGAATGCTGAAACACCAATTAATACGCACATTAATGCTTCAATGATTGCGGGTTTAATTTTAAAGAAAATATCATTATGTAATAAAATTGAAACACCACCCAGTGCGACTAACAATCCGGTATCTAGAAGTATAAACTGATCAAACTTCTTTTGCTTTATATAGGTGTAAATAAATTCACCTAGACCTACAATAATTGCAACAATTAAACCGATTTTAGTACCCCATATTTCATCGGCAGCAATAAAAACAAATAGCGGAATAAACCCGGGAAGTAGCTTTTTTATTAAATCTGATCTTTTCATGTTAGTCTAGTGCAGCAAGTTCATCACTGTGATTTTGCAATGCATTTAAAAATGTCGCTTCTGTGTCTTCTAAGGATTCGTTTGATTTTCCACCCGAGGCGTTGATGTGTCCTCCGCCACTAAAATATTTTCCTGCAAATAAATTGGTATTGAATACTCCTTTTGATCGAAAGGACATTTTTACCAAATCGTCCTTTTCGATCAGTAATACAGCAAATCGAATTCCTTTAATATTCAAAGGATAATTCACGAGGCCTTCGGTATCGCCAGGTTGAAAATTAAATTCCTCTAATTCTGTTTTTGAAAGAGTAATATAGCCAGTTTTTAATTCAGGAATTATTTTCATTTTTTGCTGCAGCGCAAAACCAATTAATCGCCAACGATCGGCTGAAAAAGTGTGAAAAACACTGGAATGGATAAAATCTTTATCAACTCCCTTTTCAAGTAGCTTCGCAACTATTTTATAGGTTTCAGGATCGGAAGCATTGTAGCTGAAATTGCCCGTGTCGGTCATCATTCCTGTAAAAATTGCAGAAGCAGCGTCTTGATTTATATATTCTTCAAAATCTATCGCTTCCATCAAACGATATAATAATTCACAGGTGGAACTTATTTCAGGATGAGAGAACATTAAATCATATTTCGATTTTGGATTGGGATGGTGATCGATTAAGATTTTGTTTCCACTAAAACTTTCAAGCGTATCTTTTAATCCTTCACTTCTTTTCAAATCATTAAAATCGAGGCAAAATATGGTGTCGGCTTTTGTAATTACTTTTCTTGCAGTTTGAGTATCTTTTGCATAATCGATCACAGAATTGCTTCCTTCCAACCATTCTAAAAAATCGGGGAACGAATTGGGAATAATTACCGTCGGATTTTTTCCATAATTCCTTAAAATATGCCAAAATGCAAGTGATGAACCTATTGCATCGCCATCAGGATTTACATGAGGAACAATAACTATATTTTCAGTTTCCCGAAGAATATGTTTTAAAACTTTAATATTATTTTGATCAAATTGTATTTTCATCTGTTTAATTCAATATTTTAATAGAAAATTCTTTATAAGATATTGTATTGATCCGATTCTGGTCGGATTTTTCAAGATTCTAAAGGACTTCTGTTATTCCACAAAGATATACTCTGAAGTATAAATGTAAAACATGATTTAAAAATAAAGTGTATGAGAACTGATTTAACTTTTACCATTGTAAAACCACATGCTGTTGAAATTAACAATTTGGGGCCCATTTTAGAAATGATCAATCGTAATGGCTATAAAATTAGAGCCATGAAAATGATTCATTTAGATCGAGAAACAGCAATCGAATTTTATAATGAACACAAAGAGCAAGATTGGTTTGACCATCTGTTAAATTACATGACTTCAGGTCCAATTGTGGTTGCTGTTGTTCAGAAAGAAAATGCTGTAAAGGATTTCCGCCAGCTAATTGGAAAAACTGATCCTACAAAAGCAAAGTTAGGAACAATCAGAAGAATGTTTGCAGAATCGAAACAGTATAATGCAATTCATGGTTCCGATAGTATCGAAAATGCAAAACGCGAAATGGATATGTTTTTTACCGAAGATGAAATCTTCGCTTAAATTTGCTTAAAACCAGTTCTGTAGATTGGGCGTATTGCCTGATCTACAAATTGTTTTGCATTATAACGATCTATCTTTTTTCGTGTTTTTGCAATTCCTTTATCGAAATAAACTCCCTCATTGTTTTCAATTACAATTTCGTCAGTTATTCCAATATTTGAGAATATTTGTTGATCGTGATCCCACTCAAGTGTTTTGTTCAACGATTGTAATTTTATGGCTAAACTACCCAATAAAAGTGTTTCGTTTAGGGCGTTTTGGCTATAAAGGTTTGCGCTTGTATCTAATCTGTTCTCGGGTGATTCTTTACACGCACGAATAAAATCTTGTTCGTGTCCTCCTAATAGTGGTTTTTCAATTCGATGCATTTGAAATAGAGATTTCGCATTATGCATTTCGTTGTTTTTTATTATTCTTGGATTTTCTCCGTATTTGTTTGCCACCAAAACTCCTTCAGTTCCATAAAAAATAATTCCTCCTTCTTTAGAGTCCAAAAATTGAAAGTTAGATATAGAGTTAGAGATGTCGGGTAACAATCCGCCATCGTACCAGTTTAACTTCAATTTTGGCATGGCAACCTTTGGCAAATTGTCGCGTTCGTCAAAATGAAAGGTTATCTTATTCGTTTGTGATATGGTTTTCAAATTAAGATTATTGGAAGAAGCTGAAACGTTTCGAGGATAATCTAATTTTAAAGCTCTGAAAACCGGCTCTAAAAAGTGTGCCCCTAAGGTTGCAATTGTTCCATTGCTAAATTGCCAAAAGTTTCGCCATAAATAGGGAGTGTAGTTCGAGTTATATTCCAATTGCTTTGATGGGCCAACAAATAAATCCCAATTCAGCTCTCTGGGCAGTCTTGTCGAAACTGCTTGTTGGTCAATGTTGTAAATCCAATCGGGTTTGGGGGCATATACATCTACTTTTGTTACTTCACCAATTGCTCCGGCACAAATATTTTCAGTTATTATTCTTGTTCCATCAGAAGAGGCACCTTGATTTCCAACTTGTGTATTTACGTTGTAAACCCTTGAAAGTTCTGTAATTCGCTGTAACTCATAAATTGAATAAGCAACTGGTGTTTGAATATACAGGTGCTTTTGATTTTGTAAGGCCGTCATCGCAGCTAAAGCATGACTGTGGTCGGGTATAGCAATTATAACAGCATCAATCGACTGCTCTTTTTCAATCATGATCCGATAGTCTTCGTATTTTTTAGCTTCGGGCCAGCGGCGAAATGATTTTTCTCCATAATTCCAGTCAACATCGGCAATGGCTACAATATTGTCGGTCGACATATTGATTAAGTTCTTATAACCAATTCCTCCTGCACCAATTGCAGCAATATTCAACTTGTCGCTAGGTACTTGGTGTCCAAGTCCTGAAACAACTTTCGAAGGCACGATACTTATAGCAGCTAATCCTGTTGCTGAAAGCTTAATAAAATCTCTTCTTGATTGACCTTTCTGATTCATAGGTGTTAATTTCGTCCTAAATTTATATCATTTATCATCTGATTCAAATATTTATATTAAAATTTGAATGAAAGCATTCGCTTTAAGAAAAGTTAAGGTTTACAATTTTATTTGTTCGATATTATTACAGATATTGACAAAAAATAGAAAGTTGCTCTTTTTTGAAGCAATTTAAAACCCTCGAATTATATTTATTTTGATGAGACAAAAAGTTGAAAAATATTGTCTTTTATTGATTTTATTAATCATATTTCCATTGATTTCGAAAGCTCAAAATCAAATGGTATCAGGTGTTGTTGTTGATTATACTAATTTGGAACCCATCCCGTTTGCAAATATCGTAATCAAGGACACTTATCAAGGAACCATTTCAAAAACAAATGGTCAGTTCGAAATCTCAATTAATGAATTTCCAAAAACTTTAATGTTTTCATCGGTTGGTTATACAACAGATACAATTTTTATGGAGTCTGCCTTGGATTCGATGATCGTATTGTTGAAGCCTCAGAATATCGAAATTCAGGAAATTGTAATTAAAGCGGGTGAAAATCCTGCTCATCGAATCATTAGAAACATTGTATCGAATAAAGATAAAAATGATCCGCTTCAATCTGAGCGATTCGAGTGTAATGCTTATACAAAGATATCGGTGCGAGCTGTCAATGAAAATCCGAACGATTTATTTGCAGACGATGAGATTCCGCTTTACTTTTCTGAAAAATTGTCGCGAAATTATTATCAAGACGATCCCTATTTAAACGAAGGAGTTGTGCTTGATGAAGTTCAAAATGGACTTGGGTTTTTAAAGGAAATAAGTATTGTGGGGTACGAGAATAATTTAAGTTTAGATTATAATTTTTACGATAATGTGATCGAATTGTTTGATAAACCTTTTGTAAGTCCACTGAATTCGCGTCCACTTTTATATTATAAATACTATTTAACCGATAGTTTGATCACAGATTTAGGGAAAGAATATGTGTTGCAATTTCAACCCCGAAATAAGAATGATTTGGCTTTTAAGGGAAGCTTACAAGTGCTCGACGAAACTTGGCAAATAACCTCGATCGAAGCCAGTTTGCCTTTGGAGGCGAATTTGAACTATGTAAATAAACTCCATTTTAAACACACCTTTCAATCGGTAAACGATTCACTAATGTTCTTTAAACTCAATGAACTCAATGCCGAACTGAAAATAACAAAGGATAACGATTGGGTGAATATGTCATTCGCAGCGCGATTAGATAAGAAAACAGTGTACAGTGATGTTCAATTCAATCAACACCCGTACGATTCAATTCAAGTAAAACAAGAATCGAGACATATACAAAAGTTAAATTTAATTGAAGCCAGACCGGAAGCTTTAACCACAAAAGAGATACACACAATTGCTAAAATCGATTCACTAAATAATTTGTGGCAAATACGATCGGTTGATGCACTTTCAAAGATGTTTATTACAGGATATATTCCTGGGAAATCTGTCGATTTCGGTCCTTATTTAGAGTTGTTGAAGTATAATGAAATTGAAGGTTATCGATTTACCTTAGCTGCTCGTACAAGTACCAATTTAACCCGTAATTTGATGCTTTATGGCCATGCCGGATATGGTTTACGTGATCGAGAATGGAAATATGGTGGCGGTTTCAGATATAAGCTTCCAAATGAAAATAGAAGCGTTTTAGGGTTGGAATATCGAAACGATATGAATAAAATTGGAGACAATGGAAGCATATTTTTGATTAAGGAAAATATGATGGTTACCGCTGAAGATAATTTAATTGCTTCGATATTTACCAATTCGGCATTAGATAAATTGGGGATAGAAGAACGCTATCGATTCACTTATGAACATGAATGGAGAGATGGATTATCTACTTTTGCAGAAGCGAATTTCCGAAATGTTTATTCAGGTTTATTTGTTCCTTTCGTGCAAAATAATTCAGCAGTTGATCTTATTAATATTCGTGAATTAAAGTTAAGAATGCGTTGGTCGTGGAAAGAAAAGTATACCGATAATTATGTACGGCGTTATTACATGAGTACGAAATTTCCAATAGTGAACTTGCGACTTACTGGTGGACAGTATGAGATCAATAGCCAAACTAATAATTTTTTAAAAGTACGAGCGGTGGTGAATCACGATGTGAATTTTGGTCAAACAAAATTCGAATATATTTGGGAGGCGGGTGCTATCCTTGGAGATGTTCCATTTCCGTTGCTTGATATTCAACGCACCGATCAATCTTTAGGATATGCCTTATATTCTTTTAATATGATGAATGAAATGGAGTTTGCTGCAGATAAGTTTATGAGTGTCATGGCACAGTATCATTTGAATGGAACTTTGCTGAATAGAGTTCCATTACTCAATCGCTTAAGCTTTCGAGAAGTTTTTTCGGCAAAAATGTTATTAAGCTCCTTGTCTGATGAACACAACACTGTGTTAGAATATCCATTTCCATTAAAATCGGCCGATAAGCCTTATTTAGAATTAAGTGCAGGAGTTGAAAATGTTTTCAAGTATTTCCGATTCGATTTAATCTGGCGAGTTAACTACAATAGCTCCAATGAAAATATACCTTTGGGCATTCGTGCAAGGTTTGACGTTGCTTTTTAAGGCGTTCAAAAACAACTTTTAATTTTAAGTGTTCTATAAATATGGAAAATGTAATCCCTTCGTTGGAATTGAAGCATAATGATGAGAAAGTATTTTTTGCCTACCGTAGCATGGAAGAAAATCATGAAAAAACGGGAGGTAAACCCGATTTGCCTCATCGTCATGAGTTTTATACTATTTTATTGCTGCGCAACGCCTGTGGAAAGCATTTTGTTGATTATGTTGAATATCCAATGAAACCGGGGATTATTTTCTTATTGAGTCCGGGGCAGGTGCACCAAGTAATTAGTAATATTAAGCCTGCAGGCGATATCATTATGTTTAACGATGAATTCTTAGAACGAAATTACATCGACAAAGACTTTATTTCTAATCTTGGTCTTTTTTCGTGTTCTACTTCTGTTCCTCCAATTGAGGTGCCGGTCGAAATGATGGATCAGTTTTCGGCATATGGAAATGAAATTAGTAAAGCTTTTAACTCCAATAATTCCTATAAGTATGATATTATAGCATCGTATTTAAAGCTGTTTTTAATTAGTTGTAGATCGTATGCTGTTGCCTCTCAGGAGGAAAACCCTCAAGCGCTAGAAGCAGGGAAACAGTTGGTGCGAAAATTTAAGATGCTTCTTGAAGAAAATTTTGAAAAATGGCATCGTGTAAGTACATATGCCGACGAAATGAGTATTACTCCTGATTATCTTAACAATGTTGTCAAAAGCAATATTGGAAAAACGGCAAAAGAATTAATTAACGACAGAGTTATTTTAGAAGCCAAACGAATCGGATTACATACTCAACTTAGCAACAAAGAAATTGCTTATCAATTGGGCTTTGATGACCCTTCGCATTTTAGCAAATTTTATAAAAATAACGAAGGAATTTCTTTTGCCGCATTCCGAAAAACCCTTTCAATTCAGTCGGTTGTGTAATAATATCGGATTTGTACATCTTTTATCTTGTTTTATACATTGAAGCGCCTTGTTTCAATCCATACTTTTGTTGTGTAAATTAAAGTTATGGAAAAAATAATTCACAAAGCAGAAACTAGAGGACACCAAAATCATGGATGGTTGAATACCTACCATACATTTAGTTTTGCTAATTATTATGATCCAGAAAGAATGCATTTTGGAAACCTACGTGTGATCAATGATGATACTGTTGAATCGCATCGTGGATTTGGGAAGCATCCTCACGATAATATGGAGATAGTCACCATTGTATTAGAAGGTGAATTAACGCATGAAGATTCAATGGGGCACAAGCAAGCCATTGTTGAAAACGAAGTTCAGGTAATGAGTGCCGGAACCGGAATATTTCATTCGGAGTTTAACCATAGCGAGAAACCGGTAAGCTTGCTTCAGGTGTGGATTTATCCCCAAGAAAAAAATATTTCACCTACTTACAATCAACATCAATTTGTGGTAGCTGAAGCAAAAGGTAAATGGCAAACCTTGGTAAATGGAGAGGAAACACCTCTTAAAATTAATCAAAATGCTAAAGTGAGTCGAATTTTTCTTGAAAAAGGAGAGGACGTTAGCTATTACCCAAACAATGCATCTTATGGAAGTTATTTCTTTTTAGTTGAAGGAAATGTAAGGGTAGATGGTGTTGAGTTAAACCGACGAGATGGTTTAGGTTTAAAGGTCAATTCTTCGATGAAAATTGAAGCACTTGATAAAAGTTATTTAATAAATTTTGAAGTATAATAATTAAATTTAATAAACAGATGAAAAAAGTAATTTTAGTAATTGGTATAGCGGTAGCGTTTGTAGCAAGTGCAGCTGCTCAGAGTTTTACAATCAAACCTTCGCAAGCAGTATTAAAGTGGGAAGGTAAAAAAGTAACCGGGAAACACGATGGAACAATCTTGCTAAAATCTGGTGAGTTTGAAGTAAAAGGAAATAAAATTGTTTCTGGAACATTTGTGATCGATATGCAGTCATTAACTGTAGATGATTTACCGGAAGGAGAAATGAATGATAAGTTGAGAGGACACTTAAAATCAGGCGATTTTTTTGGTGTTGAAAAATTTCCAACTTCTAAATTAGTTTTGAAAGAAAGTTCGAAATTCAAAGACGATAAAGCAACTGTAAAAGCAGATTTAACAATTCGTGATAAAACAAACCCAGTTGAATTTGAGGTTACCCGCGAAAATGGAAAATACATGGCAAAGGTTGTTGTCGACCGTTCAAAATATAACGTAAAATATGGTTCTGGATCATTCTTTGATGGTTTGGGAGACAAAATGATTTACGACGACTTTACATTAGATGTTACTTTAAATACTAAATAATAGATTGCGAATTATCCCAAAGTCTTAATACAAAAGGCCATTTCATTACGAAAAGGCCTTTTTATTTTTATCAAGTTTATTTTGAATTACATATTCCAAATTTCCCATGCAGCTTTGGCTTGACCATGCAACATTTCCAATCCATTTTTTACATTGGCTCCTTGGTCTTTTCCTTTTTGCATAAAAAGTGTTACCTCCGGGTTGTAAACCAAATCAAACAAAACGTGCTCACTCGTAATTGCTTTGTATGGGATTGAAGGACAGGCATCCACCTTGGGGAAAGTACCCAAAGGAGTTGCATTAATAATCACAGTGCGCCCTTTAATTACTTCTTCGCTTATTGCTTCGTATCGTATTTCATTTTCAGCTAATTCATCTTCAATTGAAGCCGAAATAAATTCAATGCCCAATTTCGATAAAATATGTTTGATTGCTTTTGAAGCTCCTCCTGTTCCTAAAATCAAAGCTTTTTTATGTGAAACGTTTAGCATTGGTTTTATAGAACGTTCAAAACCAATTATGTCGGTATTAAAACCTTTCAAATTGAGTTCGTTGCCCGTTCTTAAAATTTTAATGGTATTAATTGCTCCGACCTTTGCTGCTTCCTCGTCAATTTCGTCGAGGTAGGTCATTACCAGTTGTTTGTATGGAATCGTACAATTCAATCCCATTATATTTTTATTGTCTTTAAATATTGAGGTGAATTTTTCAATTTGATCAATCTCAAAATTCAAATACTGACAATCATTTAATCCTTCGTTTTCAAATTTTTCTGCAAAAAACTTCTTTGAGAAAGAGTGCCCTAAAGGGTATCCTATTAAACCGTAAGTTTTCATTGTATTGATTTAATTATTTTCTTTTTTAGTTGCAATATATTCAGTTGCCCAAATGGTTACTATTCCGACAAGTATGAATACAATTGCCCAAATTACTTCGGTGTTTAATTGTTGTGGCATCATCCACTCATAACCTTTCAAAACAGGTTCACCATCTTTAAAAATTAAGTTTCCTAAAGAGTCCTTTAGGTAAACATCGTTTTTCCAAGGCCATAATAAACCTAGCGAACCCAAAATAAAACCGGTAAGTAGCGCAATCGTTTGATTTTTATATTTTTTGAAAACCCATGCTAAAAAATGAGAAAAAGCAATTAGTCCAACACCTGCACCAATAACTACAGGAAGCAAAATAGCGATGTCCATATTATTCACTGCATCGATCATAACCAATCGGTAATTTCCTAGTAAAATAAGTACAAACGAACCACTTAATCCGGGTAAAATCATGCTACATGCTGCAACAACACCACAAACTAGTAAATATACGAATGAGCTATTTTCTGTAGCAGGTTTTAAAATCATAAAAGAAACAGCGATAATAGTACCAACAAGTAAACTAACAATAACCGGAAGATTCCATTTTTCGATGGTTTTACCTACAAAGTAAACCGAGGCCAATATTAAGCCGAAGAAAAAGGACCATAAATAAACCGGATAATTGTCCATTAAATAGCCAAAAAGCTTAGCAATTGAAATAATACTGATTGCAACACCAGCCATTACAGCAATTAAAAAATCGAGATTTACATGTTTTGCAAGCTCTTTAAATTTACCCGAAAACAAATATTTGGCAGCAGTTAAGTCAAATGACTTAATTGAATTAATCAGCTTTTCAAATATTCCGGTTATAAGTGCAATTGTACCTCCTGAAACACCAGGAACAACATTGGCAGCACCCATTCCCATTCCTTTAAAAAATAGGGATAAATAGCCTTTTAACATGTTTATTTAATTTTTGTGAATGTTTTTAATTTGTCGAGAATATTCTTATTGTTCTTTGCTTCTGGATAACACTCAAATAGTGTATTGAATTGTTTAGAATCTTTTGTTAGGCCCTCTTCTAAGTTTTTAATGGCAATGGTTTCTTCTCCCAATTCTAAATTGAAAGCACAGAGCATAAAGTCTAGAACTGCATTATCAGGGAAATAAATATTTGCTGTTTCAAGAATTGAGATGGCCTTTAAAATCATCCCTTTTTTATAAACGTAATTGGCATAATCTAACCAATTTGAAAATTCGGTAGGAACAAGTTCAACCGATTTGTCGTAGGCTTCAATTGCTTCATTAAAATAATCTAATTTACTGCAGATGCCAGCATAGCCCATCCAGAACTCTCCATTTTCATCTTCCAATTTTACTGCTTGACTATGATGCTTTAACGAACCTGATAGATCATTCTTCTTATCCAATAACATTCCAAGGTTGTACCACAATCTGCCATTCGCTTTGTTTAATTTTAATGCTTTCTGGTAGTAATGCAATGCTTTGTTTTGGTTTTCAAGTTTGAAGTAACAATCGCCCAACATACTGTAAACCTCATCGTTTTGTTCATCAAACTTTTGATATTGATGTAGTGCATCGATTGCTTTTTCAGCTTTATCCCACAGATAGTAGGTATGTGCAAGGTTAAACCAAGCGCTCTGGAATTCATCGTTGAGTGCCAAGGCAAATTCGTATGATTCGATCGACTTTTTGTACTGTTTCAATCTACTATGAATGATTCCTAAGTTAAACCAAGCCGATTCAGAAAAAGGATCGAGATCTAGAAACTTATTATAAAATTCAATTCCTTTCTTCGGAGAATCTAGTTTTTCATAACAATAAGCCAATTCATAAATTGCCGATTCATTCTCAGGATTTTCGATGTAGGCATCCTTTAAATACTTCACTGCTTTCTTAAGGTTACCAGTTTGCTCAAATGCAAAGCCAATATTGAAAAGCGTTTCATCTAAATTATCCGATGAATAGAAAAGTGCTTTATTGAATGCCTCTTCTGCATTTTTCATTCTTCCAAGCAACAATAAACTTGAACCTTTAATTAGGTATAGTTCGTAGTTGCTATCTTCTATTTTTAGTACTGAATTAACCAGCTCAAGTGCTTCATTGATTTGTCCTAAGTTCAATAAAATATTGCATTTTTTAGATTGCAACACAATTGAGTTAGGGTGAATTTTCAAACCCATTTTTACAGCTTGTTCAGCTGCAGTTATATTGCCCTCATCCAGAAAATTATCAATAATATGTTCAAGCTGGTACACATCAAAATAGATGAGTTTTCCGCTTCTAATCATCTTTTCGTACCGTTCGAGGGAGCTTTGTTCTTCTTGATCTTCGTTAAAATCTCGTGGATCTTTATTCATATAAAATAATAAAAACTCTATTGGTGCTCAGGCCTTAATAAATCGTTTACTGTTTTTACCGGATTAAATGTAATGGTTGGTACTTCAACAAATACCGAATTCCAGTCCGACATTGCGCCGTTCCATAACCCCGGTAATTCCAATGCTTTTAAATCTTTTCCATCTAATGATTTTATTGAAATGAAACCTGTTTGTTCATCGATAAAATCTATTAAGTTGAATTTTTCGCCTTTGTAATTTTTGGTAGCACAAACCAAATCAACCGGATTAAAATGGGTTGATTCATTTAAAAGTGCTGCTTGTTCTGCATCTTCTAAATCAATTTGTGCTTTTTCAGCAATTTGAAGTGAGGCAGTACCGTCGTTGTTGCGAGCAATAAATGGACCACCGCCTGGTTCTCCATCGTTTTTCACCATCCCACAAACTCTAATTGGGCGATTTAGTTTTTTCTTGTAAAACTCGATTTTCTCTTCAACAGAATTAAAGTTATTGTCAAATTCTACGAAAAGTTCTTTTTTCAGGAAAATGCCAATATTGTTGAGTAATTCCTCGTTTTCAGCAGCTTCAGGCTTATCTAGCTTTTCAAGAAAAGTAAATGTTTTATTTCGAATGGTAATTAGCAATCCGGCCAATGCCTTTTTAAATTTCTTGGTTGGTGCTTTTAAATGATCAGGAACCACATTGTCGATATTCTTAATGAATATTAAATCAGCTTCTAAATCATTTAAATTTTCAATTAGGGCACCATGTCCACCTGGACGAAAAACCAAATTGTCATTGGCATCTTTGAACAGTTGATTGTTCAAATCTACCGCAATGGTATCGGTTGATTTCTTCTGGTGCGAGAATGTAACATCGAAACTAACTCCGAATCGCTTTTGGTATTTCGATTTCTGTTCTTTTAAAATCTTCTCAAAACCTTCCTGATGATTGGGCGATACGGTAAAGTGAATTTTGGCTCCACCATTTTTACCGGCTCCATAAGTGGCCGATTCTACCAAGTGTTCTTCGAAAGAGGTTCGACTAATCTCTTTATATTTATGAAATGCCAACTGTCCTTTTGGTAGCTGTCCATAATTTAGCCCATCTTTTTCGAGAATAAATTTTACAATCTCAATTTTATTGTCTGTTTTTGGCAATTGATCATAAAAAGCAAACTTTTTAAGTTGCTCAAAAAATGACTTCATAAATTCATCAGATTCTGCAATTTCATTTGCTTTTTCAACTGAAGTAGCTGCTTCAAGAAAACCATATAAGTTTTTGAACATGCGACTTGCAGCTCCCGATGCAGGTACAAATTTTAATACGTTTAGCCCCGAGCTAAGCGCATTTTCAAAGATTTCAACAAATCTGTCCTCTTCATTTTCTTTTAATACCGTAATGCCAGCATCGATTTTTGCTGCATTAAGTATTGAAAGTGGAGGAAATCCACTAATAAAATTATTGATTTGTTTCTCAATAATCTCAGTAGTTAACCCGTGATTTTCAATTTGTTGAACTTCTTTTGGAGTGAAATTCATAAATATCTATTTAGTTAGCATTTTAACGAAAATAAAAGTACTAAACTTTAGGTAGATTCAAAATACAGAAAGGCTTATCCTAACAGATTTATTATTTTTTTAAAGGTATTTGAAATTGAGGTTTCGTCAGCTAATTTTGATTTGTATTTTTGTACGTTCAAACACAAAAAATATTGATGAGAAGATTCACAGATTATTCATCTAATATTCAGAAAATATTTAAAAATCGGGTTCAGAAAATTTCAATTGATGCAGGTTTTTCTTGTCCAAATCGTGATGGAATGAAAGGAACTGGCGGATGCAGTTATTGCAATAATTCAACGTTTAAACCTACCTACTGTAACTTGGCAAAAAGTGTAACGCAACAATTAGATGAAGGCGTTGCATTTTTCTCGAAAAAGTATCCTGATATTGATTACTTGGCTTATTTTCAGGCTTACTCAAATACTTATGCGCCAATTGATGATTTGAAGCGTTTATACGACGAAGCCATCCAGCATCCAAAAGTAATTGGTTTGGTGATTGCCACGCGCCCCGATTGTGTGAGTGAGGAAATTTTAGACTACTTAGGCGAAATATCCAAAGCGCATTATGTAAGTATTGAATATGGAATTGAGTCGCATTTAAACCGAACCTTGGCAAATATTAATCGTGGCCATACTTTCGAAGAATCAGTTTGGGCCATTGAAGAAACGGCTAAGCGAAACATTCATAATTGTGGACATTTAATATTAGGATTGCCTGGCGAATCGAACGAGGAAATGTTAGACCAGGCACGAATAATCTCTAAACTTCCGATCGAAAATATAAAGCTTCATCAGCTGCAAATTCATAAGAAAACCTTGATGGAGAAACAGTTTCATGAAACTCCCGAAGCTTTTGCGCTTTTTCATAATGTTGAAGATTATATCGATCTGGTGATTCGCTATTTAGAGCTGCTCGATCCTCGAATTATTGTAGAGCGATTTATAAGTCAATCGCCAATGAACATGCTCATTGCACCAAAATGGGGATTGAAAAATTTCGAATTTGTAGCAAAACTCGAAAAGGAGTTGGAGCGAAGAGATACTTATCAGGGTAGGCTTTTTAGTGAGTAAAATATAAGTGGCAAAATTGAAACATGCTCTTTAACAACCGAAAGCAGCAGAGCTTACTTTTATACCTTCTACAAACCTATAAAGGGCTACCTGATCTCCTTTTACCTTTCTAGAAACCTAGAAAGCATCTCCGAGTCTCCTTTCAAGCTTTCTAGATACCTAGAAAGTGCTTCCGGGTCTCCTTTTGAGCTTTCTAGATACCTAGAAAGTGTTTCCGAGTCTCCTTTTGAGCTTTCTAGAAACCTAGAAAGGGTAGTCAGCTATTTTATACCTTTTCTAGATACCTAGAAAGGGGGGAAGAACGAAAAGGGCTAAAAAAACTGTAATGTTCTATATGAATTTTTCATGCAAGTCATCCTTTTGCATACTTATTCAACATATAAATTGCTCGGTCTACTTGTAAATCCAAATTCTTTGTATCGCTAACGTAGCGAATTAAATTCCGCTTCATGCCATCTGTAAAGGTTTCAAATTTTCGCATCAACGCATCATCTTGATCGAGCAATACTTGCAGCGATTCAGGTATTGCTGCACCTAGTTTATTGGGATCAGCAATAAAACTAACTTCAATTGAATCGCCAATTGCTTTGTTGAGTTCTTTCAAGCGAGTCTTTGCCAAAATAATGTAACAATTTCCATTTCCAAGGTGTGCAAATCCACATTGAAATTTGTAGAACTCATCGATGGTGCAAATCACTCGTGTTTTATGCTGTTTAGGAAGTTGATCAACAAAACGTTTTTCTACTTCAAAATAAGCATAACCATTGCGGTTTTGTGGCAACTGTTCAATATGGGCTTTAAATGCAATCATTTTTTAGTTTTTAATTCATGCTGAAGATACCAAATTGTATTTCGAGCTCAAAAATCCTACAAAAATGTAAGATCGGTTGGTTTGCTTATGTTTGATTGGTTTGAATTTCAGTGTTCTATGAATTTTGGTACACTTTTCATTAGGCTTTGGCATCATAGATCGATCATGAAAATAGAAAAGAGAACAGAATAATCTTCAATGGCAGGTTGGAATTCCTCTGGTTTTGTAGAATTCTGAAGTATTAACTCAAAACAATTGCACATGAAATTAAGTGCGAGAAATAATTTGAAAGGTACGATCAAACGTATCGAAGATGGCCTAATTACTTCAAAGGTGGTCATTGACTTAGGAAATGGAAATGAAATTGTTTCCATCATTTCACGCGATGCCATTGTCGACCTTCAGTTAGAAGTTGGTAAGGAAGCTTACGCCATTGTAAAATCAACCGAAGTTATTGTTGGTGTTCCCGATTAATTGGTATGACAGAAGTAAAACTTCATATCGAAATTTGTAAAGAAGGAGATCTGGTAATTACCGAAGACCGTATCAAATTGCTACGTCTGATTTCTGAAGCCGGAAGCTTGTTAACTGCATCGAAGAAAATTGGAATTTCGTATAATAAAGCATGGACTTTGTTGGATTCAATTAACAATGTGGTTGGCTCTCCTGTGGTGGAAAAGAGTCGTGGTGGAAATGGTGGAGGTGGTGCTGTTTTAACTTCGTTTGGCAAGAATTTATTACGCGAATACGAAGCAATTGAACAGCAAGTATCCAAGTTTTCACGGCAGCTGAATACTGAAATTAACTATTGAATATTTTTTACCCACCGTTATCTGAAACCAGATAACGAAACCCAAAAACCAAAAGAAATGAACTTAATACATAAACATTTTACACATACGCTAGCACTTTTTTGTGCTCTATTACCCACCATTGTTTTCGGTGGAAATGAAACAGTTAAAAAAGAATCGGTTTACATCGATTCGAAAGTTTTCAAACCTATCGTTGCTTTTCAAACCTATGCAACCTATTCGATGAATGAAGACAAATTTGGTGATGATTATGCCAATCATTTAGATGTTGAATTCCGAAGAATGCGTTTTGGTGCATCGGGTTCACCATACGAGCGATTGAAATATAGTTTTCAATTGAGTTTAGATCGGCTAGGCGAGGATAGTTATTCGGCAATAAAGGGAAGTTACAGTGGTATTAGCGTTTGGAACGCGTTTTTGTCGTACCAAATCTTGAAAGAAAACTCGTTGCTAAACTTACATGCAGGATATTTCTGGGCTGCTACCAGTCGCGAATTTAATACTTCACCTTGGGCTGTTGGCTCTTTCGATAAAGTTAGAGCTACATGGTACTTGCGTCAGTTTTCCACCGGAAAAGGAAATGGAATTGAAAGCGGTATTGGCTTAGGCGGATTAAAAAACTTCGATAATTGGGGAATCAACTATCGCATTGGAACTTATGAAACAGATGCTTATTGCAGTAGTAAGTTCTCCAATCGATTGTATACTGCACGTATTGCTTTCTCAATTGGCGATCCGGAGCAAACGAAATACAATTACATGCTTTGTGGTAATCAATGGCGTAAACGAAACGGTGTGACTGTTGGGTTTGGTGGTTCATCTCAAAATGATGGCTTGTTGAATGCTACAAGCGATTTGTATTTCGATAAATCACTGACTTACGGTGCTGATATTTTAATTGACTACGAAGGTTTACGTATCGATGGAGAATATTTCTTAATGAAAAGAACTGCCGCCGGATTCAATGATTATTCAGGTAACGAATGGCACGTTCGAGTAGGGTATACCATGCCTTTTAAAGGGAAATTGTTGGAGCCAGCCATTACTTATGATGCATACGATGCAAAAGGAAATGCGAGTCTTTTCAAATACATCGGATACGATCGCACTTTAGATGTTGGCTTGAATTACTATTTGAATAGAGACAAGTTGAAGTTAACAGCTCATTATGTAATTCAGAATGGAACGGTGAATTCAAATACTGGAGATTATTTAGGATTGAGTTGTATTTATCGTCTGTAGAAATCTTAAAACGAAAATTGAAATGAAAAAATTTACTCTAATAATTATTGTCTTGTCGCTTTGGGCATTTACCAATTGTACATTAAACAAAGCAACCAATACAAACCGTTCAATTACTGTTTATGCGGCTGCGAGTTTAACCGATGTGATTACTGAAATAAGTGATTCTTTCAGGATCGATTATGGAATCGATGTTCGATTGAATTTAGCCTCAAGCGGAACCTTAGCTCGTCAGATTGAGCAAGGCGAACGTCCCAATGTGTATTTGTCGGCCAGTAAAAAGTGGGCCGATTATGTGGAAGCATCTGGCTTTACGCTTCCGAATTATAAGAAGGAAATTATGCACAACGAATTGGTGTTGATAGCACCTAAATCAAGTGCATTGGAAAATATAGAAATACACCCAAAAACCGATATCTCATCATTGCTAGGCGATGATCGTTTGTCAATTGGCGATCCTGCGCATGTACCTGCTGGTAAGTATGCGCAGGGTGCCATTGATTTTTACGGATGGACCAAGCAAGTTGAAGGAAAATTACTACCTGCAAAAGATGTTCGTTCGGCCTTAATGGTGGTTGAGTTGGGGGAAGTTCCTCTTGGAATTGTTTATCGAACCGATGCGTTGAAATCGAAAAAAGTAAAAATCGTAGGCAGCTTTGGCGAAGAATCACACAAACCAATTCAATACATCGCTTCAGTAATTGCTGAAGAGGCTGCTGGTAAAGACTTCTATAATTATTTGACTTCGGAAAAAGTTAAACCTATTTGGAGCAAGTTTGGATTTAAAGAATAATCACCAAAACAATAGAAAATGAAAATATTAATAATATTTATAGCTGCCACATGTTTCTACAGTTGTGTTACCGAAGCTGATTCGAAGGAGAAAATAATGGTATATGCCGGTGTTGGTATGGCTGATGCAATTGGTGCCATTAGCGATTCATTTACCAATGAATTCGGAATTGAAGTTCAATTAAATTTAGCGTCAAGCGGAACATTATCTCGCCAAATTGAGCAAGGACAAATTCCCGATGTTTTTATATCGGCAAGTAAGAAATGGGCCGATTATATTGAGCAACTCGGATATATTCAAAATGGATGTAGAACTGAAATAATTCATAATGAATTGGTTTTAATTGCACCCGTTGTTAGTTCTCTAAACCACATTTCAATAAATGAAACCACGGATTTTAAGTCTTTTTTAAATAACGGTCGTTTATCGATGGGCGACCCGGCACATGTGCCTGCAGGAAATTATGCAAAACAGGCAATTGATTATTATCACTGGGATGCAGCCTTAAAAAATCAAATTTTGCCGGCCAAAGATGTTCGGTCGGCATTAAAAGTTGTGGAACTCAATGAGGCACCATTGGGTATTGTTTATAAAACTGATGCAATTCGCTCGAATAAAGTAAAAATTGTAGGAACCTTTGATGAATGTTCACATCAACCAATACGATTTACTGGGATGCTTATTAGCAAAAGACAGGTTGCAAAAAAATTCTATGAATACCTCACTTCTGACAAAATGAAATTAGTTTGGAAAAGCTTTGGGTATTCTGAATTGTAAATAATAAACTATGGAATTTTTTACATCATTTAATTATGCTGAGCTCGAAGCCATTTGGCTATCGATAAAAGTGGCGGTTTATACCTCCATTTTTATCTTGCCAATGGCTTTGATCCTTGGTTACGTATTGGCTCGATTTAAATTTCCGGGGAAAGCAATCATTGAAAGTATCATTCACCTGCCTTTGGTAATGCCGCCAGTTACAACCGGTTATTTGTTGCTGTTGGTACTGGGTACGAATGGCTTCATTGGTAGATGGCTCTTCCAATGGTTCGGAATAAAACTAGCTTTTAGCTTTTCAGCAGCAGTCATTGCTGCCATTTTTGTTTCGTTTCCCTTGGTGGTTCGTTCCATTCGTTCGGCCATGGAAATGGTGGATCGAGGGTTGGAAGATGCATCACGAATTTTAGGCGTTGGAAGATTGAAAACCTTTTTCAAAGTGACCATTCCTTTATCGTTACCAGGCATTATTTCAGGAACAATTTTAGCTTTTGCTCGATCGTTGGGCGAATTTGGTGCCACCATCACTTTTGCAGGAAACATCGAAGGCGAAACTCAAACACTTCCCTTAGCAATATACGCATACATGCAGGTTCCCGGTAAAGAAAATCCAACCATGCGATTGGTTTTGGTTTCGATTTTGATTTCGTTTATAGCCATGGCATTATCTGAATTATTTATCCGTAAAATGAAAAGAGCATGATTGATGTAAACATTATTATAAAGCGCGATAAATTTGATGTTCTTATAAAGGAACAATTTGATAATGGAATTACCGGTATTTACGGGCCAAGTGGTTCGGGTAAAACCTCGTTATTGCATGCAATTTCAGGTTTACTACATCCTCAAAAAGGAAGCATTAAAATTGATGACGCGGTGGTGTTTTCATCGGATAATAAAACTTTTGTTCCGGTTAATAAGCGCAACATTGGATATGTTTTTCAAGAAGGTCGTTTGTTTCCGCATATGACTATCAAGAAAAATTTAATGTACGGAAAGAAAAAGAATGAAAAACAGCTTTTGAGTTTCGATGAGGTGGTTGAGCTGCTCCAATTAAAATTAATGTTGGATCGAAAACCAAGTAGTGTTTCAGGAGGAGAGCGTCAAAGAACGGCACTTGGAAGAGCATTATTGTCGAATCCTCGACTTTTATTACTCGATGAGCCATTCTCTGCTGTTGATGTTCGTTTGCGTGAACAAATTCTCCCTTTTTTAATTCGAATTCATAAAAAAACTCAAATACCTTTATTGGTGGTTAGTCATGATATTACTGACTTACTAAAGCTTACAAATCGGTTGTGTATTATTAAACAAGGACGAATTGTTGGGCACGATTTATATCATCGATTAATAAAGCAAACTGAAATTCAAAATATCTTTACTATGAATTCTATTTTGAACTCCATATCTTTAAAAGTATTGGAGGTTCAAAAGGACAAAGGAATTGCGATGCTTGGAAAATTGAACTCTGAGAATCCTGTAAAGGTGCTTTGCGAAAAAAGCAATCAGGAATATCGTGTAGGTGAAGAATTAAAAATTTTTATAAATTCCGATGATATTGCTTTATCAACAAAGCCGTTAACTGAAGTTACCATCCAAAACCAATTAAAAGGTACCATTACCGATTTGCTCGAGCGCGATCAAACCATGCTTTGTATTGTTGATGTTGGTTTTTCATTGGTGGTTGAAATAACAAAAGTGGCAATGAGTCGGATGGATATTCATGAAGGAATGACGGTTTGGTGTTTATTTAAGTCGGTTGCGATTGATGTAGCAGGTTAATTCAAGAAGAAAAACATGGTATTTTTTACAGAAAACGATATTGATAAATTATTAGAGGATGATGCTCCTTTAGGAGATATGACCACAGATTTGCTTGCATTAGAAGGGAAAAATGCGTCATTACACATTTATGCTCGTGAAGATCTTTTGATTTGTGGAACCGAAGAATGTGTTCGATTGTATCTTAAATTGGGAATAAAAGTTTTAGAAGTGGTTAAGTCAGGTACTGCAGTAAAAAAAGGGGATACGATTATTATGGCCGAAGGCGATGCTGCTGCAATTCATTCGGTTTGGCGTTCAGGAGGAGTGATGATCGAGTTTGCATCGAGTATTGCCACCCGAACCCATTTAATGCTTACAAAAGCACGAGCAATTAATCCCGGTATTTCTGTGGCCGGAACTCGAAAACATCCTCCATATTTAAAAAAAGTAGCACTGAAAGCATTGATGGCTGGTGGAGGTGTTCCACATCGAACGGGAGTTTCTGACACGATTCTTATATTTAAAGAACATCTTGATTTTACAGGAGGCTACGAAAATTTAACAGATACAATTAAAACAATTCGAAAAAAGCAAAAAGAACGTAAAATTGTAGTGGAAGCACATACTCTCGAGCAGGCTATTTTAGTTGCACAAGCCAACGCCGATGCAGTACAAATTGATAAAATGTCCACCGAAGAATTTAAGTTGTGTCTGCAAAAATGTAAATCAATTGCGCCAGAAATTTTGGTTCTAGCCGCTGGTGGTGTAAATGGCACAAATGCAGCAGAATATGCCCAAAGCGGAGCCGATGTTTTGGTGAGTTCATGGATGTATTTTGGCCCCCCCGCAAATATTAAAGTTCAGATCACGAATTCTTAATGATTTTCAAAAAAAGTTAGACAATTTTTGTTTTTAAGTGAACTTATTTCTTTTATTTACCTTATTTATTTAAGTATACTTAAAAATTAAGGTAATGTCAGTATCAGTTGAAAATTTTATTAAAACAGTTTACCATTTAAATGAGAATGGCGAAAAAGATACAAAGCCGGGATCAATAGCTTCTGAATTAAATATTTCGAATGCTGCAACTACCGATATGTCTAGAAAATTGGCGCGTAAGAATCTTATTTATTATCAAAAGTATAAACCAATATTGCTAACTGCAAAAGGTCAAAAAATGGCACTTTCTGTAATTCGTAAGCATCGTTTATGGGAAACTTTCTTATTTGAAAACTTTAACCTCTCGTTGGATGAAATACATCGCGAAGCTGAATTGCTTGAGCATCAAACATCTGATTTTTTAGCTGATAAAATTGAAGAATTATTAGGAATGCCAAAGGTTGATCCACATGGTACTCCAATTCCCAACCTTGATAAAATTTAATTTAGATATGATCACTACAAATATTTTATTTGCTTTTGGTTTAACACTTTTTGCGGGCCTTTCAACAGGGATTGGAAGTGCCATGTCGATGTTGTCGAAAGATTTCAATCCAAAGTTTTTGGCGGGTTCACTAGGATTTTCTGCTGGTGTAATGATTTATGTTTCAATGATTGAGATTTTTGTAAAAGCAAAAGATTCCTTGATGTTGGTGCATGGCGAAAAACTTGGAAATATATATACTGTGATTGCTTTCTTTAGTGGTGTTGCATTAATTGCCATTATCGATCGATTGATTCCGAATATGGAAAACCCGCATGAGATTAAAAGTATTGATGATAAAGAACTTAAAAAGAAAAAACCAAGCGATCAAAAATTGCTTCGGATGGGCTTATTTTCGGCATTGGCCATTGCCATTCATAACTTTCCAGAGGGTTTGGCAACTTTTATGGGAGCTTTGCACGATCCAACTTTAGGGATAAGTATTGCTGTAGCCATTGCAATTCACAATATTCCAGAAGGTATTGCAGTTTCTGTTCCTTTATACTATGCAACAAAAAGTCGTAAAAAAGCATTTTGGTATTCTTTTGGATCGGGTTTGGCAGAGCCAATTGGCGCGATTATTGGTTATTTTATATTGCGAAGTTTTATTAATGATTCGATGTTCGGTATCATATTCGCAGGTGTGGCAGGAATTATGGTTTACATTTCGTTGGATGAACTATTGCCAACTGCTGAAGAGTATGGAGAACATCACATGGCAATTGGAGGATTAATTGCAGGGATGGTAGTGATGGCGGTGAGTTTACTGTTATTTATTTGATCAAATTCTTCTAAAATAGCTTGTGATTGTTAATCGATTAATCGAATATGGTTTACAGAATGCTTTCTGATGAATGTTTATTCCTTTACCAGCACAATTAACATGTATTTCCGCTCCTTTGTGAAAACTTCTGGCATTACTTTTCTGGTTTAATGAGTAATTTTTTTATCAAATCCACTTCTGATTTTTTCTGTAAGAAAGAATAAGTGAGGCTTTTTAAATCGCAATTTTTCGTAAGCAAAATGTTTAAAAGGAATTAAGAAGCGATTGGCAAGCATATCAACATAAGCCATTGTTGGTAGAATATTTGCGGTAATATCGGTTTTAGTTGCAATTGTCCATCCGTTGCTTTTCGCTTTTTTGAGAAAGGTTTCTAAATGATGTGGTTTTTGATTGTTTCCCTTTTTCTCGTTACTAAAATAATCGCAAATTATCCAGCGCCCATTTTCTTTTATTATTGAGTTGGATTTTGCAATTGCTTGATCTAAATCGATATATTGGAGCGATTCGGAATTGATAATCGTTCCGTATTTATGTTTGGTCTTAAAATTCTCGTATTTATAGTTGTGTGTTGTGAGCTGTGGAAATCGCTTGCGAATAAAATGAATTTGGTTTTTGTTTGGTGTTAAGCTTTCAACTTTATCATTTTGGATGGAAATCATATTAGATAGTCCCCCCATACCACAACCAATATCTAATACCGGGGATTGCTTGTCGATAACTTTTTCCAATAGGAGATTTGCATAGCTAAGTTGCGCATCTTCTATGTCTTTTAATGAAATTGTTTCAGGTGGGGTATGTGGATTTTCAAAGTAACCATAATGAAGCATGTCATTTGAAAGAATCTGAGAATAAAGGTAAAGCTCCAGGTCGTAAGATGATTTATCAAATCTTTTATTTTTTCGAGCAAAATTTCCTGCTTTTATCCATTGAATTGGATTAATAAACGGAAGTATTTTATTCATTCAATTGAATTTCAGGTTAAAGTACACATCATATGGACGAAAATGTAATAATAAAGTGAATGGGAGAATAATCTGTGCTAAATCGTTATTTATTTGAAAAGCTGTTTTAATAGATTTTTAGCTGCATTTTCTAGTTCTTTCGGAGAGCTTGTTTTAATTTGGCTCATTACCTGCTTTCTAATTTTATCGTAATCTATTTCAACGTTTGGCTTTTTATGATCACCTGAAATATGTGCGCCAATTTCTATTTGTTTAATTCGTTCATTTCCCGGGATGAACCGTATCATATCTTGTATTTTGTTTGATAATATTTCTTTATCCACTTTTGTATCAATTAAGAAATCCATTTCACCTGAACTTTGGTAGGTTCCGTTTAGTTTGATTGCCTGGTTGGCAATTTTTGTGGAGCAAGGGAAGAGCGTTAAGGTTTCATTCTCGTATTGATAGTTCGTGGAAAAATCATCAACGGTAAGTCTATTGATCTTATTCAACTTCACAACAGCGGCTAAAGGACGTAATACATTTTTATTATTAAGAACAAGATTATGTGTTGTAATGCTACCTTTTGAAGCCAACGTTTTGTTGTTAATTTGCCAATTTTTATTTAGCGAAGTTGCTAAATCTAAACTTGCTGAGATTTTGCCAGATGTATACTGCGCTAAAGGGAATGAGTTTTGTACAATTCTCAGCTGCTTAAAAGAATCTTTAAAATTGATTTTATTAAGTGTGATGTTTCCTTTAAAATAAGGTGCTTTCTCTTGTGTTAAACTAACCGCACCTGTTAAAGAGAGTTGACCATCTAATAGATATGCTTTGCATTTTTCCAATTCAAGTCTTTTGGGAGACATCGATATTGTGCCTGTAAAGTTGGTAATATTCATTTGATCGAAAAGTATTCGCTGGGCATTTCCATTAATCTTAAGTTTTAATTTGTCAGGAAATGTAAATTGATCTTGTTTCTTTTGTGTTGTTTGCTTAAGAACAGAGGTTGTTGGAACTGATTTTTGGGTTTGCTGAGGAGTTCTTGTCTTTGCAAATAATTGATTTAAATTTAAATAATTAGATGTTAAGTTGAGGTCAGCCAATATAGCTTCTTGATTGAAAATAGATTGTAATACATTATTTAATTCTCCAGAAAATGTTAGATCACTCTGCCCATATGTGCTTTTAAAATCGTGAATTATAAATTGGTTATTTATTAGTTGTAATTGCGATTTTTTCACTTTCAGAGGTTGGCTCCAATATTTGTTCTCAATTTCTATGGTCGAGGTTGAAATTGTACCTGATGAAATAATATTTGAATAATTACTGTTTTTAAAATCAATATAATTACCAATTAGATCTAAATCAATGTTCGCACTTCCGTGCAATTCAAAATTGTTTGATGGGAATATTAAATTGAGTGCTCCCAAGTCAAATTCGCCTTTTAAATCTCCGCTAATACTGGGATTCTGGAATGCGTTACTTATGGCTAAATTTATGAATGCTTCCTTATTGTTAGTAAATACCTTGGTGTTATTTATGGTAAACCGCATTGAGTCTAAGGATGGGTGGTCCATGTTTGCTATGATTTTGACCATTGGTATTTCAATGTTATTTTCATTTGAAAATTGATCGACTAATTTCAGAGAATCAACAAGAATTTCATAGTTTATAACAGGAAAGGACGTCTTTGTGAATTTTCCTTTAATTGATCCTTTTATTGCTACCTGACCATTTACTATGTAGTTATATATTGATGGTAAATTAGATTTATTTTCAAGAAGTTGTTTTAATGAATTTGGCCTGTGTTCATAATCAATATTTAAGGCTAAATGTTTTTTGAATTCGAAATCTCCTTTGATATTAACTAGTTCATCATTAATTAGTGTTTTTCCTTCTTCAAATTGAAAAGAATTTAAATTATTAATTCGTAAACCAGTTTTGAAAGTAAAATTGCTCTTGGTGAAATAGTTTAAGTTATCATACGAAATGTTTAATTTCTCTACTTCAGAGTTTATTTGATAACTATTTTTAAGACACTGAATTTGAATCTTCGAATTTGCAACTAAAAATTTAAACTTATCGGATTTGTTTGTCTTTTTGAAGTTTAAATGCTCTATTTCTATGTTTCCAAATCTTAGTGTTTTACTTTGTTTTTTGTTGCTGGGATTCGTAATGTTGGTTTGTGCCCTTGCAGTATCTTTTTGATTGATTGAAGACACATAAAGACTATGAACCTTTATTGTTTTTATATTGACGGTATCTTTTAATAATTCGATAGGGAAAATTATTAAAGAAATGTTCTCAGCCATTATTGAGTCTGATTGTCCTTCACTCTTTAATTGATTGACACTAATCTTCCAGTTCGGGAAATCTGAAAAATTGTTGATTCTTAGGTCATTAATTCGATAAGTTTGTGTTAATTTGGAGTTAATTATATTTTTAATAATTGGCTTAACAAACAAAGGAATTAATAAGAAAATTAAACTAATTGTGATTAGAGTAATAAGTATGCCTCGATTTCTCTTCATTTGCACGAATAAATGTGTTAATATTTAAAACTGCAATTAGGGAAAAATATTGGAATTATACTTGTTATATATGAACGTATTATTACATATGGAGATATATTGTTAAATCCGTATTTCAGCATTTAATAAAAAGTTCGACATTAAATAACATTTATAAACTTGAGAAAGTTTACATCAATTATCAGATAGTCCACTCTAACTTATTTAGTGCTTATTCATGGTTGTTTTGCTTAATGGTTTGAAAATGAGTGTTTTATTTGGTTTTGTGTAATTTTCGATGATATCATATTTTAACAAAAATATTTTATTGTCCTCCATTAATACGAATTATTTATACTATAAAATAGCTCGACAGCATAAATTTACGCTTCGTTTTAAATTAAGATATTTTAACATTAATATATATTTTTGAGGTTAATTAAAAAAAATATTACAAACCTATAAGTATGAATTTAAAAAGGTCAATTTTTTATCTGGCATTTCTTAGCATTTTATTAGGCTTGGGCTCATGCGACGATCATTATATTTATAATGATGGCGATGATCCAGAGTGGCTTGGTTCCAGTATTTATGATTATTTAAAAGAAGATGGCAACTTCACGACTTACGTCAAATTGATTGAAGATGCTGAATTGAAAGGAGTTTTAGCAAAAACGGGTAGTAAAACCTTGTTTGTGGCTAAAGATTCATCTTTTAGTAAATTCTTCGAAAGCAACCCTTGGGGAGTTAATCGCTATGAAGATTTAACAGCAGCTCAGAAAAAGATGATCATTAAATATGCGATGATTGATAATGCATATTTAATAGAAACGCTTAGTAATTATAAAGATGGTGAAGTGCTTGTTGAAGGTAGTGCGATGCGTCGCGTATCGTCATATTCATTTAAGGATAGTATTCCATTTTTAAGTGGAGACCAACTTCCCGATGGAGGAAAGTATTGGAATTATTATCGCGAAAATGGCGCCTATTTAGCAAAGGATAATACCAATTACCCTTTATTGCATTTCTTACCAAGTCAAATTATAAAATCTGGTATTACAGATGAAGATTTTGAACTAATTACTGGAGTATCAAGAAATGCAAACGATGCACATATTTTTGATATCAAAGTTATTAAAAGAGATATTACTTGTAAAAATGGTTACATAAACGTATTGGAAGATGTTTTAACTCCACGTACAAATATGGCTGACTTCGTGCAGAATAATGAATCAACTTCAATATTTGGTTCCATTTTGGATCGCTTTTGTGCACCATATTATGATGCAGGATTAACACAAACTATGAGAGAGTTAACAGAAGAAGAAGGAACTTTTGGAGGTAATGACTCAATTTTTGTTAAAAAGTTTTATGCACAACTTGGAGGAGAAACTAATTATCCTGATAATATAGTCATAAAACCAAAGAGTTACTTATTAAATTTTGATCCAGGATGGAATAGTTATGTTCCCGACGGTGAAGGTTTGAACCTTCAGAATGATATGGGGGCAATGCTTGTTCCAAGTGATGAAGCTATGGATGATTACTTCAATAATGGTAGTGGACGTTTATTGAAAGAAAGATATCAAACATGGGATTCAATTCCAATGGATATTGCAGCATTGTTTGTTAAAAGGCATATGAGGGGATCCTTCTTGAGTTCTATTCCTTCTCTTTTCCCTAAAATGACTGATGCTGAAAACTCAAAAATTCCAATTGAAACAAGCAATGTCATTGATAGTTATCTTGGAGTAAATGGTGTCGTATATATTACAAACAAAGTGTTCCCACCGGATGATTATGTTTCAGTATATGGCCCGGTTCTTTTTAGTGAGAATGCTAAAATAATGAACTGGGTTGTGTTGCAAAATAAATTTAGACTTTACCTAAATGCAATGGTGGGGGACAGTACCTATAGTTTCTTTGTTCCAACCGACGCGGCTTTTGAAGGATATATTGATCCTTATACGGTCGGAAAAGATGTACCTGCAGCATTAAAATTCAGATACGATTTTGAAGATGATGCAGTTTATGCAACTGTTTATACCTACGATATTGTAAATAATGTTTTAGGAGACTCTGTTGGGGTGGTAGAAGACCAAACTTTTATCAATAACCGTTTACTCGATATATTAAATAACCATATCGTAGTAGATGATGTAACTTCAGGAAAAGAGTTTTATTTGAATAAGGCTGGGTGTCATGTAAAAGTTGAAGGTTCAGGAGTAAACCTTAAGGTACAAGGTGGCGGTGATATTGTGAATGGAACTGTTTGTGAAATTTACAAAAAAGATGATCCTGAAGAGAATGGTTATTATGACCAAGAGAATGGTAAGACTTATTTTATTGATAAAATGATTCAAACACCAACTCGTTCTACTTATTCAATATTGAGTTCAGATACTTCTCGCTATGGTGAGTTCTTAGATCTTTGCACTGGTTTCCCTGCCAATCATACTTATGAAATATTTGTACGTAAATCAAGTTACTTCGGAGTTGATTACAGTGTTAAGTTCTTTAATACTTATCATTATACAGTTTGGGTACCAACAAATGAAGCAATTCGTAATGCAATTATAGATGGTAAAATTACTCCATGGGAAAGCCGTTTTGGTGTTCAAGGAATTAACGATATGGAAAGCCAAGCTGACCGTGAAGATGCCATAAAAAAATTAGGACGCTTCTTACGTTATCACTTCCAAGATAATTCTGTTATATATGATGGACGTGATAAGAACTTGGTTTATACTTCTGCTACAATTAGAGAAAGCGACGGATTTACTTATTTCGATACTTATAAAAACAAATACTTCAAAATTGGAGTTGAAACCGATAGCGAAGGTTTAACCTTAACTACAGAGCTTGGTGATAAAGTTTCGATGGTTGATAAAGCGAATACAGATCAATACAACCTAATCGTTCGAGACTTTATATTTAATAATAATCCTACCTCAACTAAAGAGGTTGATGGCTCAGGAACAGGAGGCGATTATAGTGCATCAAGAATTTATACTTCGTCAACTGCTGTGATTAATCAGATTGAGGATGTGTTGATGTGCGAAGAATAAAAAAGAGCATGATGAAAAGAATATATCAAATAATACTTTTTGCGCTCCTGGTTTTAGGTTCAACCTATGCGCATGGACAACAAAATGATGTTTTATGGGGAGTAGTAACCGATAAACTAACCAAAGAACCTTTAATTGGAGTAAACGTACTTGAAGTAGATGAAAATAACCGTGTTGTTAGTTATGATGTTACTAATATAAATGGTGAGTTTGTTCTTCCGATTAAAAACCGGAAGGATAAGATAAGCTTTAGTTTTATTGGTTATAAATCACATACCATAGAGATTGGTGAGAAAATGGTTTACAATATTGATTTAAGCGAAGATACTCAAGAAATTGAAACTGTTAATGTTACTGCTGAAGCCAGACACAATGATGGAACCTTCTCAATTCCTCAACGTGAAATTTCAACTGCAGTTCAAACTATTAGTACAAAAGAGTTTGAAGGAATGCAGGTTACTTCTATCGATGAAGCATTGCAAGGCCGTATTGCTGGTTTAGATATTGTTTCGGCATCTGGAGACCCTGGTAGTGGGACAACTATGAGAATTAGAGGTGCTAGTACTTTAGGTAATGGAGTAAATTCAGCACCTTTAATTGTTGTAAACGGTATCCCTTGGAGTATGGACACAGACCCTGATTTTGATTATGCAAATTCAAATCAGGAGCAATATGCTAACATGTTAAGTTTGAATCCTGACGATATTGAATCAATTACAGTATTGAAAGATGCTGCATCAACCTCTGTTTGGGGATCTAAAGGTGCAAATGGTGTATTGATGATTAATACAAAAAGTGGTTCGCGAGGTCCAACTCGTTTTTCATATTCACTTCGTCAAACAATTGCAAAACAACCAAGAGGGTTAAAGTTGCTTAATGGTGATGAGTACACAATGATGATGAAGCAAGCTATGTTTAATCCACTTCAGGATGAAATTGCTAGTAACATACCTCAATATAAGTATGATGAAAACTATGTAGATTATGAAAACTACAATAATAATACAGATTGGGTAAAAGAAGTTACTCAAATTGGTTTTATTCAGGATCATTATTTAACTGCATCAGGTGGAGGTAAAAGGGCAAATTTCCGTGTATCTGGTGGTATTCTAAATCAAGATGGAACTGTAATTGGTCAAAAATACCAAAGAATATCATCGATGGCTAATTTAGAATATAATGTTTCGGATAAGTTAAAATTTATCACAGAATTCAGTTATACTTATGGCAAAAATGATAGAAGCTATGAAAACCTATTAGGGATAGCATATACTAAAATGCCTAATGTTAGTGTTTATGATCAGGATAGAGATGGAAACGATACGGATGTATTTTATAATATTCCTTTAGATTCAAGATTAACAAAGGCTCAGCGAGAATTGAAAAATCCGGTTGCGTTGGCTAAATTGGCTAAAAATACTTTAATCAGTTATAGAGTAACTCCAGTTTTTAGAATTCGATATCAGATGTTAAAGTCATTAAGATATAATGGTTATGTTTCATTCGATATGAGTAACCAGATTGTAAATAAGTTCTTGCCAATTGAAGCTTCAAATACTGCATATGATGGCGGAGCTGCTAATTCAGCTTTCTACTCCGATGATAAATCTCTTTCCTTAAGAACTGATCACAATCTTACTTGGTCTCCAAAATTTTCGAATGAAGATCATAGTTTTACCTTGTATGGAGCATTGATTGCTTCAACAGGATATGTAAATCCGCTTTCAATTTCTGCATTTGCAATCCCTCATCATGACCTTAAAAATGCTGCTAACGAGGCTATCACATCTGATTTGAAATCGATACCTGGACGATTCCGATCTATGGCAATGCTTACTCGTGGTCACTATGCTTATAAATCGAGATATATTTTTGGTTTCTCTGTTCGTCGAGATGGTAGTACTAAATTTGGAAATGATTACAAGTTTGGTAATTTCCCCGGTTTATCTGCTAAATGGATTTTATCTGATGAGGATTTTATGATCTCTACAAACTATTGGTTAAGTATGTTATCGCTTCGAGGCAGTTGGGGGGTTAGTGGTGGACAACCACAACAAGAATATTTGCATTATGCTCGTTATTCTTCTAACGGTAATTATGCATCAAATCCGGTGGTGGAACCAACATCGCTTGCAATTTCTGGCTTAAAATGGCAAACACAAACATCATACAACATTGGTACTGATATTGGTTTATTCGACGATAAGTTGATTTTCGATATTAATATGTATAATTCATTGACAGAAGATTTATTGTTACGTGATATTCGTATCCCGTCTACATCTGGTTATGGAAGTGTCAATTATCGAAATGCAGGAGCAATAGAAAATGTTGGATGGGAATTCAATATGAATGCCAATAAATTAATTAAGGTCAGCGACTGGTATTTTGACTTTTCTTTGAACTTTGCTAATAACCGAAACTTGCTTCGTGATTTAGATGAAGATATTTTAGCAGGATACAACGACGAAGAATTTAGTTATAAAAATGGTGACTATTTAACCCGCTTACAAGTTGACAATCCATATGGTTCTATATATGGTTTCGTATCTGAAGGTGTTTATAAATATGATAAGTATTATGAAGGCATGGAGGATGTTTATGAAGCTCCAGTCGCAAAAGATGCCAATGGAAATGTTGTTGTTGATAGTCGTGGGGAACCAATACCTATGTTGTATGCTTACGGAAGAAATGAAGAATATCAGTTTCGAGGAGGTGATGCTCGATATTGGGATAGAAATAGTGATGGAAGTATAGACGAACTTGATATTGTTTATTTAGGTAATTCAAATCCAAAGTTAACAGGTGGATTTGGTACGGTTATACGTCATAAAAGCAACCTTTCGATATCAGCATTTTTTAATTTCCGTATTGGAAATAGTAATGTAAATGATGCAAGAATGAATCTTGAGAATATGTATGATGATGGAAACCAGAGTGTTGCAGTTAATTATCGCTGGCGTAAAAACGGTGATGATACACCAATACCGAGAGCATTGTATCACTACGGCTATAACTGGTTAGGTAGTAGTCGTTATGTTGAAGATGGCTCGTTCCTGCGTTTTAAGTATCTAACTTTTAGATATTCAATGCCTAAGAAGACTTTAGAGAAAATTGGTGTGACACAAATGAAATTTTATCTAACAATTAATAATATTGCTGTTATGACCCGCTATACTGGGGTTGACCCAGAAGTTGGGTATGAAGATTTTGGTGTAAGTAAAGATAATTCTAAAACACCAAGAACTAAAGATGCAGTGCTTGGTATATCATTAACCTTCTAATTCAGCAGAAATGAAAAAAGAAAATACTATATCAAAATGTAAAATGAATACCCGAATGTTAGAAAAGCTATTTAGTTTTAGCCAAAGTGTATATTCTTTGACATTAATAGTTCTTACAACAATTGTATTAACAATGTCATCCGGTTGTAAAGAATGGCTTGAACTTACTCCTGAGAATGATCTTGTTTTGGAAGATTTTTGGCAAACAGAACAACAGGCACTTTCAGAATTAGGAGCATGTTATATGGCCTATACATACGATCTTACAACCGATTATGCAGATATCAAGGAAGGTGGTTTGATTTATCAAATGCTTTTATGTACTGAAGGACGAAGCGATAATACTGTTCCTTACATTTATAATTCAGATATTGAAAAATTAAGTGAAGGTGATATTACTTCAACAAATTATTTCACTAATTGGAGTCCATATTATAGAGTTATAAATTATTGTAATTTATTCTTGCATTTTGGTAAAGAAGCGGTAGCTAAGGACGAAAACTTCTCAATGGCAGAGCTCAAGTCAATGAATGCTGAAGCAACAGCTATGCGCTCATTAGCTTATTTTGATTTGGTAAGAATATTTAAAGATGTTCCCTATATTTCAGAAGCAACGCTAAATGATCAACAGGATTTTAAAATTTCTAAAAGTTCTGGGGATTCAATTATTAAAACTCTAATAAATGATTTAGAAACTGTTTTACCTGATGCAACATTTTCGTTTACCAAATTAGTTGATGCAAAAGGGCGATTTACAAAGAATGGAATTCATGCCTTACTTGCCGACTTATATTTATGGGATGAACAATATGATATGTGTGTATACCATTGTGATCAAATAATTAAGGATGATCAATTTGAGTTAGTAGATGGAGAAACAGCGTTGTATGATATTTTTTATCGAGGGAATTCAAGAGAGTCAATTTTTGAGTTTCAATTTGGTGAAAAAGAAGATGGATATCAATACAATACTGGATTAGTTAATTTGTATGGTAATTCTTCGACAAGCCCTATCTTGCATGCAAGCAACAGTTTAGCAAAGGATAATCCTAATAGCCCATTTTATCGTAGTTATGATGATGGAAGAGAGGATAAGGATTTACGCTATTTGGATTATATTAGAGATAATAATTCGGATTCAAAATATATATTCAAATATGCAGGACTTCAGCGAATTGAAAGAAGCGAAGGCGCCTACAGTTATTTACTTAGACGAGATTCACCAAATTGGATAGTTTATAGGTATGCAGATGTTTTACTAATGAAGGCTGAAGCTCTTGTACAAATTGTAAAAAAGGACACTGAGGTTGATCAAGATAATTACTCAGAAAATAATATTTCAGTAGAAGATAGTGTAGGACTTGATCGGCCAGAAGTAAAAACGATTATGAAGCTCGTAAATACTACTTTTTTACGTTCTAATCCTGATCTTGGATCAGATTCTTTATTAATATCTGATTATAGTGATATTAATTCGATTGAAGCGTTGGTTTTAAGAGAACGTCATCGTGAACTACTATTTGAAGGTAAAAGATGGTTCGATTTGTTAAGAGCAGCCCGTAGAGCTGATGATCCTAAAATACTACTTGGTAAAGTTTCAGCCAAATATAGTGGTAATGGTAATATATTATACTTGTCTGCAACCAATATGGATGCTTTATATATGCCAATAAATAAGGGAGAGCTCAAAGCAAACAATAATCTTCAGCAAAATGAATATTACGAGAAGCTTGAGAATGATTTAAAAAACTAAATATTGGTCTGAACCGATTAAATATTAAAGACGAAGAATTATGAATTTTATAAGAAATAAGTCATACAAAGACCTGAAATTAATACCCATATTTCTGTTTTTTTTGGTTGTATCTACTTCCTGCTGGAAAACTGATCCTCAAGACAATCTTTTTACTTTTAAGGGTGAAATGTTAGGACAATATCTTGCTTCAGAGGAGCGTGCAGATGACTATTCTGAATTTGCTGGTATTTTGCAGGAAACTGATGTGATGGGCCTACTTAATACTTATGGTGAATACACTTGTTTTGCACCAACGAACGAGGCATTATATCGTTTTTACGAAAAAGAAGGCCTTGCAGGATATCATGAAATGAGTGAGGATTCATTGTACAAACTTGTATATAATCATATAATTAAAGATTATACAATTGAATCAAAAGATTTTGGAATAGGTCGTTTATCTGCATTGAATATGGCTAACCGTTATATTTCAACAAATCCAACAATCGATTCAATAGGTTTTCCTGTAATTTATATTAATGACTATAGTTTAGTTCTTAATCGAGATATTGATGTACATAATGGAGTTATTCATTCTGTTGATAGAGTCATTATTCCGACTGATAGCACTTTGGTAGAACGGTTATCGGTAGATAAGAATTTTAGTTTATTTTTTGAAGCCTTGTTAAAAACGAATCTTCATTCAAAACTTAATTTAATTGAAGATTATAGTTATGATCCCAATGATGATCCTGAGTTAGCTCCTATTAAAGAGATTAATATTTTGCAAGAGATTCCTCAATTCAGGAAATATGGGTATACTGCATTGATTGAGAGTGATAGTACCTATATTGCTAATGGAATAAACGATATTAACGATTTATATGCAAAAGCAAAGGAATGGTATCCTGAAGCAACTGATGAAGATTTTGAATCTGAAAACAATGCATTAAATCAATTCATATCATATCACTTAATCAACAAACAACTTGGTTATACAAAATTCATACTTGACTATGATACGGAACATATGTTTAAAAATGCAGGACCTCAATACGATATGTATGAGTACATTGAACCAATGTTGAAGAACTCGTTAATTGAGGTTAAAATCGATCGAAAATTAAGTGAAGGAAATCTATTCAATGCAATTCCAACTGTACAAGGAGAAAACGGTAGTTATACGAAAGTAATTCGTATTGTTGATGATAACTATGACAACGACGCTCTTAATGGGGTCTATCATGAGATTGATGGAATATTATTATATGATAGAGACGTGGTTTCAACTATTCGAAGCAAAAGATTAAGACTAGATGCCGCATCGTTTTTCCCTGAAATAACTAACAATAATATGCGTGGTTCAGGGGTGGCTCAGATCTTCATCTTACCTCGTGGTTATCTCGAAAATGTTTCTTATTCTGAAAATACAAAGTTAAGATATTTGAGTCAAAATCTACGGCTTGAAGATTTTCAAGGAGATGAGTTTATTTTTGGTAATAATAATAAATCGGATGTACTTTACGACTTAACTTTGAACATATTACCAATACCAGCAGGTACTTACGAAATTCGACTTGGTTATCAACCACTGGTAAGGCGTGGGGTCGCTCAAATGTATTGGGATGGAAAGCCAACAGGTATCCCTGTTGATTTTACCATTAATGCTGATGATCCAAGTATTGGTCACCAAGTTCCTGGAAGGAATTCTGATGATCCTTATGGGTACGAAAATGACAAAATGATGCGTAATCGTGGATTCATGAAAGGACCGATGAGCTATCATGCGCCTGATAAGGATTGGTATCCTGCTCCAAATGCTCGTGAAAGTGTACGAAGTTTAAGAAAGATTGTTGGTAAATATACATTTGATAAAACCGAAAGACATACGCTTCGTTTAAAAGCGGTTGAACTAGGTGAGTTTATGATAGATTATATCGAAATTGTTCCTATAGAAGTATTGGAAAAAGAAGGAGTCTATTAATAGTTGTAACTTGGATAAATAACATAATGATGAAAAAATATAATATAATCTTTTTACTTCTATGGGGGGCACTTCTATTTTTTAATAGTTGTGAAAATGAAACCTATAATGAACATTATCAACGTGCTTATTCCGCTCAAACAGATGGCCCAATTTCAGAGTACATAAAGAATTCAAGTGAATTGAGTACTTTCTATGAAATGATTGTACAAAGTGGATTTGATAAGGTTCTATCGAGTTCTCAAACCTATACAATTTGGGTACCTGAGAATGCTGCTTTAACTGATTTTGATACAACAAATGATATAGATGTTGAAAGACTTGTTAAAAATCATTTAGCTCGATTTGTTTATAATACTACTTCTGAAGAAGTTGATAAAGTAAGAGTAATGTCTCAAAAATTAGTAAATTTTGTTGGTGGATCAACTCCTACATTTGGTAATGCGTCAATAAAAGAATCTATTTTAACAAAAAATGGAGTAATATACATTATCGATGATTATATTCCTTTCCGACCGAATATATTTGAGTATTTGGGTGATACCAAAGGATTAGATTCATTGTATACATATGTAGTAGGTCAAACAGAAGTGTTTTTTGATTCAATTAATAGTACAGTTATAGGTCAAGATCCTGAAACAGAAAAGCCTATTTATGATTCTATTTTAATTGAATATAACTGGGTATTTAATATGTATGGTGATATTAACGATGAAGATAGTATTTACACTGCACTTTTATTGGATAACCAAGCATGGAGTTTAGCTTATGATTCAATTAAACCTTATTTTAAATCATTCCGCGACGATTCTATTGAAATACAGGAATATTATACACAACGAACTATAGTAAAAGACCTAATCTATAGAGGTGAGCTTACAGATATTTCAATGTATGATTCTTTAATTTCGACTTCCGGTACCGTATTTCATAATCCTAATAAAATATTTGAAGGAGCAAAGCAAACTTTAGTTAGTAATGGTCTTGTATATGAAACGAGTAATTACAACATTAATTCATCTATTAGTTTCTTAAAAGAAATTAGAATAGAAGCCGAAAATAAAAATGTTATTCGTAATAACGATAATTGTACTTTGAAAAGTGTTCGTAACTATTCTGATTCATTGACAGTTTCAAATAATGAATATGTTATTGTGGAACCAACAACAACTAGTAATTTGTCAAAAGTTAGGGTTGATTTTGAAATCCCAGGAACACTTTCTACTGAATATAATATTTATGTGCAATTTGTTCCTACGTCACTTCAGGATACAACAGACCACCGTCCTTTCAAGCCTCTTTTCTTTATGAGTTATAAGGATGAGGATAAAAAAGAAGTATCCATTTTGAGAAATAGACTTGATGTTGATTTGGAAGAAACAAATCCGGATTCATTAACCAAAGTGTTGGTTGCCAAAAATTTTAAGTTCCCATATTGTGATTATCCTTGGAATGAAGAAGATATCACAACAGTAATTTTAAGGGTGCAGAATGATGCTAGGACAAGTGAAACTGCTAACTACAGCCGAGAGATGAGAATTGATTGTGTAATCCTGGAGCCGGTTAAGCAATAAACCACATCCCTAAAATTTAATATAATGAAGAGTACGACAATAAATATTAGAAAAAAGATATGCTTTAGCCTTCTAGCTTTGCTCGCAACAACAATGCTATCATTTGCTCAGGATGGACAAGAATCTAAAACCGTTAGTGGAACTGTGGTTGACGGAAGTTCTGGCGAACCAATTGTAGCAGCCCGTATTTCTACCTTACAGGAAGATGCAATGACCATTTCAAAAGAAAATGGTATTTTTTCATTTGAAATTTATAAGGACGCAAGTGTTTTAATAGTTGAAGCCGATGGTTTTTTGCCACGTCAATACACTGTTAAAGATGGAGAAGAGAACAACATAAAATTGTTCTCAGACAAATTCAGTGATCAAGCAATTGAGTTTAGCACTTTTTATGGAGTTCTTGATAAGATAAATGGTCAAGCTGGAAATTTTGTGGCAACTCAACCCTTATCTGGATTCGAAAATGTTGATGATCAAATAGCATTATTGAATAATGGAGTTCTTAGGGGGATTAATAGATCAGGAATTAATTCAACTGGATCTGTTATTTTTATGAATGGTTTAAATTCTGTTAATGCAAACACTCAACCTTTATATATCGTTGACGGCGTTTACTGGGAGGATTTAAATGATGCAGGATCTCTTTTTCAAGGATTTTATACTAACCCAATGGCTGTAATCGATCCTAACATGATTGAACGCATTGATATAATAAAAAATGGAACAGCTATATATGGAAGTAAAGGTTCAAATGGTGTGATCATTCTTGAAACCAAAAAGGGAGTTAGTCAAGTAACAAAAATTAATGTTTCGAGTGTGGTTGGTGTTTCCGATATGCCAAGCTCTATTCCTGTAATGAATGCCGATGAATACAAGATTTATTTGACTGAAATGATTGGTACTGTTCCAACGAATTTGAAATATGCTTCGGAATTTGACGAGATGGAATATTTTATAGAAGATCCCAACAGACCTTTCTATAACAAGTATCATAATGAAACGAACTGGTCTGATGAGATATATCGTCAAGCTGTTTCAACCAATACTAGCATCAATGTTGATGGAGGTGATGATAGAGCAATGTATCATTTTGCGCTAGGTTACAGGTCAGATCAAGGTGTTGTCCAAACAACAAATTTGCAGAGACTAAATACCATTTTTAATGCAGATATTAGTTTTGGTGAATATTTTACATTAGGATGGAACATTGGTTATACTGATATTAATCGAGAATTGTCTAATTATGGTGTTGATATAAATGCCTCTCCTGTTTATATGGCTGATATTAAGTCTCCGTTTTTAAGTCCCTATATGTTTACTGCTACTGGACTTAAAACATTAGAATACGATGATAGTGATTTTCTTAACATTGGTAACCCATCTGCAATATTACAAAATGGTATAGCTGATAATAGTCAATATCGATTTAATATTGGAATGTTGCCAGTATATAAGTTGAATAATAAAGTTTCTATTAGCAATAAATTCGATTATAGTTTATATGATGTTCGAGAAAAGTTCTACCGACCACATATTGGAAGTAATTTGATTTCAATGCCTGATGGTGGAATTTCTTCAAGTACTGTTGCTAATCAAAGTGGTAAGCAGGTATCACTTTTCGAAGAGTTCCAAATCACATACAATGAAAAGTTAAAGGGAGGAGATGCAATTGATTTACTAGGTGGTTATAGATATTATTTTAACAACTATGCATCGGTTTATGCTGTTGGTCACAATACCGCAACAGATAACTATCGAACACTTAACTCAGCGGCTGATTATCGCGAAACTGAAAGTTTTGATAACAAAAGTAAGTCAGTTTCTCTTTATGGTAACGGTAAATATAGAGTACAAGATAAATATACCTTGAACGCCTCATTCTCAATGGATGCTTCTTCTAAATTTGGAGTAGATACCAAAGGTGTGACATTATTGGGTACCGATTGGGGCTTGTTTTATTCTGTTGCAGGTGAGTGGTTTGTATCTTCAGAGGATTTCTTGAAATCAGTTTCAGCTATTAGCCAATTGAAATTGCATGCCGGTTATGATGTTACCGGAAATGATGATATTGGTTATTATAATAAATATCCATATCGCAAATCTACTTTCTACTTGGGTAAAGCAACTGGTTTGGTAATAGGGAATATTGCAAATAGTTCTATTCAATGGGAAACCACAAAAAGTTTGAATGGTGGAATTGATCTTGCGTTATTTGAAGGCCGTGTTACAATTAGCGCAAATGCATATTTAAATAATGTTGACAATGTATTAGCATATAAATCACTTCCAAAAGAAGCAGGTATTGAATACTATCTTTCGAATGAAGGAGCCATGAAAAATAATGGTTATGATGTTTCATTAAATGTTCGTTTGATTAATAAAAATAAGATTAAATGGGAAGTTGGAGGATCGATTGGTCATTATAAAAATGAGGTTACAGCTTGGCCCGATGATGTTATTAGTTTAAATTCTGTTTATAATGGGGCATATATTACAAAAGTTGGTTCAGCAGCTAATTCATTTTACGGATATGAAACTGATGGAATTTATAAAACTCAGGCAGAAGCTGATGCGGATGGATTATATCTAATCGACAATGCCGGAAATCGATTGAATTTTGGAGCTGGGGATGTTAAATTTGTTAATACTGATGATAATAAGGAGATTAACGAAGATGATATGAAAATCTTAGGAGATCCAAATCCAGATTATTTTGGTAATATAAATACGCGCTTAATGATAGGAAATTTTGAGTTTACTGGCGTAATTAGCTATTCTTTAGGAGGACAAATCTATAATTATTATCGTCAAAGCCTAGAAAGTGGTCTTAATTATAACAATCAATCTACTGCGTTGATAAATAGATGGAGAAATGAAAGTCAAGATATTGTAACCGCACCTCGAGCTGTTTATGGCGACCCAATGATGAATTCGAGATTTTCTGATCGATGGGTTGAAGATGCTGACTATATTAAACTAAGTTCTCTGTCAATTGCCTATGATATTCCAATTAAAAATGGAAAGTTAAATGGGGTAAAATTTTGGGCTTCAGCTAATAATTTGATTACAATAACTGATTATTTAGGTCAGGATCCTGAATTTTCTTTGGGTGGGTCTACATTAATGCAAGGTGTTGATTTGGGAATTCTTCCTTCTACCCGAAACTTTTCATTTGGAATCAAGTTGAACTTGTAATTTGGTCAAAATAAAAATTAATAATGATGAAAATAATTAAAAGAATATACATTGTAGCATTTGCATTACTAACGATAACAGTTGGTTGTGAATCTATACTAAGTGTTGATTCGGATAAGATTTTGGTTTTTGATAAAACCGACAAATTGGATTTACCAAATGATACCTTATATTCAATGGTCGGTATCTTTACTAAATTACAGAATGTTGCTGAACGTCATGTAGTATTGGGGGAATTGAGAGCTGATTTAATGACAATTTCAGAAGATGCAACAGTACCATTAGTTGAAATCTCAAAACACAATATTTCTTTAGATAACCCATACAATAACATTCGGGATTATTATGAGATTATAAATAATTGTAATTATTTGATTTCGATGGCGGATACAGCCGAAACATATCGAGCGCGTAAAATATATAAAAGCGAGTACGCCGCGGCATTGGCAATCAAAGCATGGACTTATATGCAAATTTTTCAATATTATGGAGAGGTCAGTTATTATGATACTCCAATAATGTCAACAAATGAGATCAATTTAAGTGGTGATAATATAATAACGACATCTGCCGAACTAGTTGAAAAATTGGCACCAAAACTTGAGGCGGTTAAAGATATCGAATATCTTAATTATGGTTATTTTGATAGGGTTAGCGCTGAAAAATTGCTTCTTCCTGTTCGTTGTGTTTTAGGTGATTTGTATCTGTTAAATGGTGATTATAAGTTGGCGGCCGATAATTATTATGAATATATAACTGAAAATTTACTATATGTTGCAGAAGAATTAAGAGATACATGGGAAGTTGTGAATGGCGATTATACAAAGAAGAGCGAGGATGAAAATGATATTGGTACATTCGGAATTGGCTCTGGATTTGGAGATGCAGAAGAAGGTTTTTATAATTGGGCATATTGGTGGGCAAATCCTAATTCAGAAATGATTAATATATCCTATATTGGATCAAATAATGATAGCGAAAATGGAAGTCGTTTAACTCAACTTTATATTACCAATAATTATTTATTGCCATCAGAGATTGCGAAGAATAATTGGGCAAATGAAACATATTATCATGATAGCTTAACAGAAACAAATGTAGGGGATTGGCGTGGCTTGGTAAATTCATATTTAACAGTTCCAAATAGTTTTGATGTTAATGATGTTGTAACACTTATTACTAAGTTTAGTTACGAAACCTCATCTGGAAGTGTTTTTAATATACGTGGTAGTAGTCTTGTAGATGCTGCGATTACTGAAATGGTTTCAATATATCGTATGACTCAAATTTATTTACGATTTGCCGAAGCTGTAAACCGTGCTGGTAAACCTAATTTAGCATTTGCAACATTAAAATGTGGATTGAATCCAACAAATCTTAGGGATACCTTGGTGATTCCTAAGTTTGAGGATGTCAGTGAATATCCATTTAATGAATCACCCGATTTTGAAAAAAGTATTGGAATTCACGAATTAGGAAGTGGTAATGTAAGCGATATTAATGAATATAAGATACCTGAATTAAGCAGTTTAGAGGATTCTATCCTATTTGTTGAAGATGCAATCATGCATGAAAATACTTTAGAATTAGCATTTGAAGGAAATCGATTCTTTGATTTAATGCGTGTTGCCAAACGTAGAGGAAACCCTGATTATTTGGCACAGAAAGTGGCTGCAAAATATGATGCCGATTCTGTAAGTATAAGAAACTTACTTCAGGATGAAAAAAACTGGTATTTAAAATTTGAATAATAATTTTATAAAGAAAAACTTTTGATATTGTATTTAGAATTGAATACGAAGACATTTATTATATTCTGAATTAATAGCACCTCTAACTATTTAGGCAAAATGTGGATTACATGATTAATAGAACTTTTGTGTAAAATATTATTTTGTTGAATTAACTAGTATTAATATTAATTTTTAATTATGAAAAACCTATACTTTTTGAAAAGGAGTTTTGCAAAGGCATTTATGACTTTGATAATGTTGAGTATGGTAGTAGGCTTATCCGCGCAAACAACTGATGGATTAGTTATTCACTATACTTTTGAAACGTTAGAGAATGATACATTAATTGCCGATGCAACAGGAAATGGAAACTATGCAGTTGTTCACGACGGTGCAACTGTTGGAGTAGCTTCAGACGGGTCGGGGCGTAATATTTTAGCATTAAATGGATCAAACTATGCTACAGTTGGTTCTGAAGGAGTTGTTTCAAAAGCTTCTGAAACATTGGGTAGTTTAACAGATTATTCAATTGCCGTTTGGGCAAAATTAGATGCACATAACAAGTGGAACCGAATTTTTGACTTTGGTGCAAATACCGATTATTATATGTTTTTAACACCAAGCGTTGAAACTAAGGGTACTCCTCGTTATGCCATTAAAGATGGCTCTGCTGAACAACTCGTAAGTGGGACAGAAGCACTTCCGCTAGATGAATGGATTCATTTTGCTGTAACATGCGGAGATGGGATTACACGGTTGTATATTAATGGTAAAGTAGTTAGTGAACTTGAATTTACTTCTTTTCCTTCTAATGTGATTGGTAAAGATAACTTTACTTTTAATTATTTAGGAAAATCGCAATGGCCAGATGAATTATTGGCTGGTAGCATTTCTGACTTTAGAGTTTATAACCGAGACTTGAGCCAAGTTGAAATTGATGGTTTAAATGGTATATCTGAGCAATTAATTATTGCAAAACAAGATATAGAGAACCAAATGGCAGCGATGGATTTGAATATCTTAGAAAGTGATATTACGTTACCAACTGCTAGTGGAGATGTGAAAGTAGAATGGGAAACATCTAATGCTGAGGTTATTACCGCTGAAGGGGTGATCACACAAGATGAAAAGTATAATTCTGCAGCTATTTTAACAGCCATATTATCATATCAAAATGATACATTAAGAACTACATTTACTGTAATTGTTTTACCAGCCACTCTTGGTGAGGAATTAGTTGTTCAATTTTTATTTGATGATGATTTAGTTGAATCAGTTACAAGCGATAGTGTAACTGTTGCTGACTTATCTGAAAATGCTTGGATTGGTAGTTTAGAAAATGAGGCAACCATTCTTTCTTATGGAGAAACTGATCCTATCAATGTTTTGTATACTGGTGAAGGTACAGGTTATCTTGATATGGGAGATGAAATAGGTCTAGCTCTTTCATCGTTAAGTGAATATACTATAGGATGTTATTATAGAATTGATTCAGATTATGGAAATTTAACTTCTCCTGGAAATTTCTTATGGACCATGGCAAATACTGATAATATGAAGGATGAACACTTAGGTGGTTTGTATATGATTTTGAAAGATCAAGATTTAAATTATCGTATTACTGAAACATTTTTCGAAAAAGATAATGGTGTTTTCGCAGATGCCAATTTTGAATTAGGAACTTGGCATCACGTTGCTTATTCTCAAGTAGGTGGAACCGGTTATATTTTCTTAGATGGTGAAAAAGTGGCCTCAGGAGCAGTAGGGTTCACACCGGCATTGGGGGTCAAAAAGGATACTATTCCAGGAACTATTCATAACTTTTTGGGACGTGCTTGTTATGCCTCTGATACATACTTGCAAAAAACAATGATGTATGACTTCCGAGTTTATAATGTTGGAATTTCTGAAGAAGATGCACCTTATGTTTTCGGAAACGAAGATAAAGACTGGTATGAAGTGGCTGATGTATTGGCTGCATTAAATCTTGCAGTTGAAGAGGGGGTGAATTTACCTACAACTTTACAAGACGAAACTGATGCTTTAGATTTAGGTGATTTGTCTGCTGTTACTGAAAATATTACCTTACCAACAGTAGGTACAATTGATGATGATATATCTATTGTATGGAAAACTTCAAATTCTTATTGGGTAAGTGCTGAAGGTGTGGTAACGCGTCCTGAATTAGTAACTGGAAACGCTGATGTTTCGGTAAATGTTACACTAACTGCGACCTTAAAACTTGGATTAAATACATTGACGAAATCATTTGATGTTAAAGTGCTTGCTAAAGAAGGAACAGCGTATACTGATGATTTACTAATTAATTTCAATTTTAGCGAAGCGCTTACTGATACAGTTGAAGTTAATGATACTACAACCGCTATAATGGTTACCGATGCTTCTGAACAAGCATTTGTTGGTACAATAATGAATAATGCTGAGATACTAGATATGAAAGGACCAGACGCAACTTATAATTTGCTTTACCTCGAAAATGATTCAGCTTATTTCGATATGGGACAAGAAGTAGGTAAAGTTATATATGGTTTAGGAAATCATTATTCAACAAGTATTTGGTATTATGTACTCGGCGAAAAAGAAAACTTAAAAGAGAATGGTAATTTTGCATATGCTTTTGCAAATAGTCCTACATCCGATGTAGAAAGAAATGGATATATGTTTGGTCGTGTTTATAGTAATGAGCATACTGTCTCAGAATTCTACTGGGAACAAGGTAATCAGGACGTAAGAAACGATACAATGCAAACAGATCAAGGTTACTGGCATCATTATGCATACGTACAAAATGATACAATGGGTGTTGTTTACATTGATGGCGATACCATGAGTGTTGAGACAATGACTAATTATCCAGGTATTGTTCTTCCTAAGGATACACTTGATGGTACTATTGCAAACTATTTGGGAAGACCAAACTTTAGTTCCGATAATTATTTAGGAAAAGCTTTACTTTCAGACTTTAGATTGTATGGTAAGTCATTATCTTATGAGGAAATCACTGAGATTTATAGCATAAGTGAAGATATGGAATATGCAATGCTGTTAGATCCTCCATTTGTTGTTGGAAATAAAGAAATAAGCGCTGCTCCATCTACTGTTAAAATCTATAGTCCTTCAAAAGGAGAGATTAAAGTGATTGGAAAAGATCGAAACGAGAAAGTATATGTATACAATGTTACAGGTCGTTTAGTGAGCGTTTCTACAAGTAACAAACTTCAAGTGAATTCTGGACTACATATCGTTAAAGTAGGATCAGAAGCATTTAAAGTAGTTGTACGCTAATTAGTATTTATAATAAGATATATAAAGAGGCTTACTTGAAAAAGTAAGCCTCTTCTTTTTTGCAATAATTTGAATGAAATAACAACTAATTATATTGACCCTAATTTCAACTTTTATTTATGTCTAAAACTAAATTGAAATTGAGAAAATATTTTATATTTGTAAGCGCATTGGGGGATTAGCTCAGTTGGCTAGAGCGTTTGACTGGCAGTCAAAAGGTCATCGGTTCGACTCCGATATTCTCCACTTGAAAATCAAAGAGTTAGTAAGTTTTTACTAACTCTTTGATTTTTTATGCGAAACATTAATTTCAGTTAAAAATATTCGCAGAAATGCTGTTCAATAAGATTCCAGCTTTAGGATGTGCTGGATCATCTTTAAGCACATCAATTAGAATATTTTGAGCTCGTTTTGCATTTCCTTTTCCAAGATATCCTAAACCCATAAGGTATCGACAAAGCAAATTATTTCTGGCATCTAAGTTGTCATCCCATATCAATAAATCGGGTAGTGATACTGCAAAATAATCAATTTCAATATGATCATTCTTATGCATTTCGCCATAAGAAATAAGTTGTTCAAAACATTTATTAGCTTCTTCTTCTTTTCCAAGTTTTTGTAAGGCCAATGCTTTATAAAAAATTGTATCGGGTTGTTGATCGTTATAAAACATTGCGTTAGAAACTTCATTTAATCCAATCGACGCATCTTTAAAATGAGCAATGGCTTTTTCTAAATTGTTTCGTTTCGAATTTGCAATTCCGAGTAGATACAATAGCTCATTTTCTTGGGTGCCCAGTAATTTTCCTTCCCCTAAATTGGGTGGATATGACCGTGCCTTTGTTAAAAAATCAATCGCTTTTGTATAATCTTCGTCCTGAATTGCACTCTTAGCCAATTCAGTTAGGCTAAAAATATACTGACCTGCGACTTTGCCTTCTCCGCCTTCCCAAGGATGGAATTGTCTATTCATTAGCATGTCGTATGCCATCTTAAATTTTCCTGTTAGATTGTAAAGCGTGATTAGTTCTAAGTAAAGGTCGTCTCGTTCTGTAACGATTGCTCTATTTTTCTCTAGAATTTCTAATCGGAATTGAAGAGGATATTTTAATCTCTTGTACAACTGATCAAGCTCCATGAGAATACGAGTGTCTTTTGTATCCAAACTAAATGCTTTTTCTAAAGCAGAAACAGCACTTTTTGAATCTTCCAATTTATTAAAACAAGCCAATGCATAGTTGCGTTGAGCCGTAGGAAATTGATCATTGATATCGATTGAGTTTTTCCACGATTCGACGGCCGCATCATAATTTTTATGAGCATACCAATAGTTTCCTAAATAATAGTAGGCTTTGTAATCATTCGGTTGTAAGTCGATTGCATTTTCAAGTGCAACTACTGCTTCCGATTGATTTGGAAAACAATAGTCTGGATTCTGTTGAAGTGCAATTGCAAGTGTTTTTCTTGCCTCTTTTAACTTGGCTAATTCTGATTGAAACCAAGCTTTATAGTAATATGCCAAAGGATAAACTTCACTGTTTTGTTCTCCGATTCCTAAGTCAATAAATTGAATCGCTTCCTCGTACAAACCTGCGGTTCCGTAATCAAGAGCATATTCTATATAATTATGAATGTTCCCTCTGATTAATTGCTGCATTTGAGAAATTGATTCTTCTTTTTTGTCGATTAAATATTTCTCAAAAAACAAACTGAAGTTAAACCCATCGAGTTTCAGCGACTCTTTAATTAAGGTCAAAGCTTCATCTAATTGCCCCAACTTTCGTAAAATGCTTACTTTTAGTTGGCGGGCTTTATGGTTATGCCAATTTCGAATAAGTGAGCGATCAATAACTTCTAAAGCGTCATCCCAATTTTTATTGATGCTTTCAATTCTTGCCAGTTGAAAATAGCCACTATCTATCCAAGCTGCATTCCAAACCGATTTGTAAAAGGCATTGTAAGCTTCTTGCGTTTTTCCAAGATAACGTTGTGTAATTCCCAAATTAAAAAAAGGTTCTCCATCAATTGGGTTCGGATTGCGTTCGGTTAATGTTTCAATTGCAGAATGAAAATAATTTTCCGCCTTGGCAAATTGTCCGCGCTTTAAATACCATAAACCTAGTGCATTGTTACAACGACTATCGTTTGAATCGCGTTGAATTGCTTCTTCATAGTAGGGGCGTGGGTCGTAGGTTGCATGACGGTATTGCTCTAAATGCAAGCCTGTTAAATACAATTGCTCGTTGCTTTCAATTTCTTTTGGCTGTTTAGCTGCTTTTGCTGGTTCCGGTATATCTCTTTCTTCAGGAGGTTTGGCAGACCAGTCGATTAAGGTGCTTCCTTCCGCATTTTTAATTGAAATTTCTAAATGCTCTTCTAAGATTCCTTTAGGCAACTCAATTGTTTTTTCGTAGGAAGTTGAAGGATGAAAATTAAAAGTTTCATCTAATAAAATCTTATCATTAGCAGTTAAAATAATTTTAGCTGCAGGATAGGCAGCTGTTGCATACGCCTTTATTGTTGTGTTTTCATGTTCTGTTTCAATATTTAGCATGGCCTCTTTGGTGGCATTTTTTACTACTCCCAAATCGCGGTAGGGCATGAAATACTGTTTGAATGATTTTTCTTCCCCGGGCATTAACCACGAGAAATCGGGCTGATTATCGGTATAAACACCACACATCAATTCAATATAAGGACCATCTTCATTAGTCAAATTACGATCCCATGCTTTTCCGAAATCGCCATGCCCCCAGGTCCATTGTTTTTTCCCAGGCGATACATGATGATTTGCTACATGCAGCAATCCACCTTTCGTATCATTTTCATATCCACCAACAAAATTATAATCAGAGCTAATGGCCATGTAGGAGGTTGGAACAGGAATGTTTTTGTATCTGGAAATATCCGTCCCTGGAGCATAATCAACTTTATAGTAAGTCCCTTTTGCAATTGGAAATTCAGAAACATCGCGTTTGCCATGGTCAAATACTGCATTCACATCGGGCGGGAAAACCGATTGATAATCGTCATTCACGGCAACTGCCGGATTGGCCCACCATAAAAAGGTTTGTGGGTGATTGGTGCGGTTGTATAATTTTACTTTGATTTCTAGGTAAGCTTTATCGGGATGAAGGGTAAAACCTGCCATCCCACGGGTACGGAACATTCTTTCTAGTTCGTTGCACCAAACAGTAATGCTACCATCAGAATTGTGTTCAATCTTGCTATCGGTTGGTTCATAAGTTGATGGACGGTGATGTTGTGGCCAGTTGAATTCTATTCCACCCGAAATCCATGGGCCTGTTAAACCTACTAATGCAGGCTTTATCACTTGGTTGTAGTAAACAAAATGACGTTTTTTCATTTTGTCGTAAGCCATTTGAACACGTCCACCCAATTGGGGTAGAATCATGATTTTTAGGAATTCGTTTTCAAGAAAAACTGCATCCCATTCTACATCTTTCTTTTCATCTTCAATCTTCTCAATAACTGGATGAGGGTACACGACACCACTACTTCCTTGATAAACTCTTTTTTCAAGGAACATTGGGTTTTTATCTGGTTTACCTATTCCATAGGTTGGAATAGTAACCTTTTCGCACCAAGCTTGTACTTTCATTATTTCAATATTTGAATCGTTTAGCGATCGTAACTTTATTTCTTCTTTTTTCTGTTGGGCTGCAACTCATCGGGTGAGTCCTTGGTATACATGTTTACTTTCTGACGTACTTTAACTTCAAACAGTTCTTCAATTGTAGAACTCTTCATCTCGTCTTGCGGGTTAAAATCTACAGAATTCATATATTGAACAATACTTTTGTAAAGTTGTGATGAGGCAGGCCCATTGCTCGGATCGATATTTAAAGACGTGACAATCAGTTTCCCTTCACCAATTTTTACCTCAAATAGCTGAGCTAATCTTCTGCTTAAAAACCAAGTATCGATAGGTTGTACAATCGGTCTAAAAGATTCTGGGAAATTGTCTATTTGCATAATTTGTTGACCATTTACCAGTTCCCACCATTGATAATCGCTATGATAGGAGGTTGGAAAATCTGAAAATATAGGATGATTTTCTTGAATCAAGAGTCCGGTAGTATGCGGTGGCCGCATCTGAAACCAAGAAGTATTCCAAAATACGGGAGTGAAATTGGCAACAATATCTTTACCATTTTCAACCTTTCCTGAAGCATCTAATAAAACTTTAGCTCCAGCATTTAATTTGTCGATTGTTTTTTGATCAAATGAAGTGGTGTAATAAATAGCATCCTCTTTTACTGGTTGCTTTTCTGTAGGATAAACCCAAAAATCCCAACTGTTTTTGAAGGTTCCAATGGAAACTTCAAGCTTGCATTGGCTAGCCTTTGATAGTTTGTTCAGATTGAACTCAATAATTCCTAAATCACTTAATTGGCTCGTTGGAATAGTCTTAGTTTCTAAAGTTGTTTCGAATAATTGAACACCGTTTGAAGTGATTGTAATTTTAGGACTTACATTTTCAAGATCGTTTTGACCAAAATGTGCAATCGAAATAGGAATGCTCAGTTTTTCATCGTTGGTGAAAACAAACTTATTGAATTTGGCCAATGGAACTGTTGCTCCACAAAATGCCTTAATTTCCTCTTTCGTGATATAACCTTTTTCTTCCCAGAAAACATTCAATAAGCCTATAATTGCTGATCCTTGTCCCGGGAAATCATTCAAACCCAATAATTGAAATCCATCTAAAGTGCTGGTTCTTAACTGACCTTCGATTTCTGCTTTGTAACAAAGCGCTTGTAGTTTTCCCGAGGCCATTAAAAAATCATTTGCTTGATCGCCCATGTGATGATCATTTAAGATATCACGAAACATTTCAAAATTTCTGGCTTTATAAACTCCGGTGTATTTATCAATTTCTTTGAAATCGGGAAAAACACAATATTGACCCATTTCATGCGTAACGTACGCTCGGCTTTCATTTGAAATACGATCCTCGTAGTTAAAACTAGAATTTGGTTGTTTCTTAAAAGGCAAACCACGAGGATAGGAGCGAACGATAAATTCACTTTCAGGATTTACGCTCCAACTTTTTCCTATTGCTGCAGCTGTGTATATTCTACGATTGTCTTCTTCTTTTCTTTTTTTCAAATCTTCATTCAAAAATGGAACGTATCTGCCATAGGGCTCGTTGCAATACGCCCACATTACAAAAGAAGGATGATTTCCGTAGGCTTTAATAATCCGATCTGTTTCGGCAATAATATAATCGTCAATTGGTCGGTTGTTGCCTAAAGAGGTACCATGATTCGGCCAACTAGCCGCTTCGGGTTGAAGGTAGATTCCTAATTCATCAGCAGCAGTAAATGCTGCTTCTGGTGGACAATGAGAATGAAAACGTACATGGTTTAGTCCGCTTTCTTTTATCGCACCTAAAACTTTTTTCCACGACTCAAGATCCGTAGGAGGGTAGCCAGTTATTGGAAAAGTACTGCATTCCAAGGTGCCACGCATATAAATTTGTCGATCGTTTATGAAAATTTTACCATCGTAAGTTTCTATTTTTCGCATCCCAAAAGTACTTGTTGCAATATCTTGTGTTTGACCATCAATATTTAAGGCAACTTTCATCTCGTAAATATTTGGAGTAAATTCATCCCAGAGTTTTACGTTTTGCCCCATTGAATATTCAATCTCAATGATCTGATCTTTGGCTTTTATAGCTATAGGCTTACTCAGCGTTTCTAAAGTAGAATTGCCATTATTTACTTGTAATTTTAACTCGGAATTGGTCGAGACTTCCGTATGATTTTTTATTTTGATGCGCGCAGTTACTTTCTGATTGTCTACATCGGGGAAAATTTGCAAGTCATCAATGAACACTTGTTCTTTTGCTTCGAGATAGATGTCTCCTATTATTCCATTCCAATTGCCTTGGGTATGATCAGAAATACTATGTGAATCGGGACCAACATTTACTTGATCACTTCTATTGTCGACAACAATAGTTATTGCATTTAATCCATCTTTTACAAGGTTGGTAATATCGTATTGATGAGCGGTGGAAAGACTATTTTGCATGCCAGCTTTTTTGCCATTGATCCAAACGGTTGTTTGCCAATGTGGACGTTCCATAAAAAGAATGACGCGTTTTTCCTTCCAAGTGCTTGGCAGTAGTATTTCTTTTCGGTACCAGGCAGCGCCTTTATAATACTTATTTGGTGTTAGCCAGAATGGAAATTTTATTTCCCCTTCTTTTCTATATTTTTCCAGCGTAGGATTGAAAAAGAAAGAGCTGTCGTAGATTGAACCTGTCCATTCGGTTTTTAAAGTTGGATCAAAACCTTTGTTGTTGGTCATCATTGATCCGGGCAATTGTATGGTTTCTGTTAATGTTTCAGCATACCATTTTTGTGCTTCTCCAACATCTTTCTGATCGATTGCAAATTGCCAATCGCCAGCTAAATCTAGTTTGTTTGATTCATTAGAGCAAGATGTTGCAAATAAAAAAGCCAGTAAAATAAGCAGTATATTTTTCATAATTGACAGTTTAAATTTCATTTTCTATTTCTTCTAACGATTTACCTTTTGTTTCGGGCAATTTTTTCAAAACAAAAAGAAAGCCAGCTAAACTAATCAAAGAGTACAACCAAAAAGTCCCCCCGGCATTGAGCCAGTTGTTTAGAATTGGGAAAGTATAGGTTAAAACAAAACTTGCAAACCATAGGGCAGTAGTTGCAACAGCCATGGCTATTCCACGTACTCGGTTCGGAAAAATTTCAGACAAAATCACCCAAGTAATAGGGGCAAGGGTCATTGCATAAGTAGCAATAGCCAGCAAAACAAAAATCAAAGTAACGATGCCTTTTAATTCTAGAATGTAACTACCGCCCATTAAAAAGTAAATTACAGCTAGCATAATTGATCCGGTAAGCATCAATTTTCTTCGTCCCCAGCTATCAACCACACGCATTGCAACCAAGGTGAAGATTAAGTTTACAGTACCTGTAATGATGATATTGAATAACATGTCACCAACTGTGTAACCTGCTGAGACAAAAATTTCTTCGGCATAATTAAAGATTACATTGATGCCGCACCATTGCTGAAATATGGCCAATACAATACCGATAAGCATTATGGGGCGAAGCTTTTTTGAAAAAAGTTCTTTGATGTTGCTTTTTTTCTCCTTTAAAATTAGGGTAGCGGCAATATTTTTTCCTTCAATAGATGCATAATTGTATCCGCCAACTTTTGAGAGTATACGGGATGCCTTTTCGTTTTTTCCATTTTTTATAAGGTAACGAGGGCTTTCAGGAATGAAGAATGCCAATAATAAGAAAAGAACAGATAAAACTGTTTCGGCCCAAAACATCCATCGCCAACCTATTTGACCATTCCATGAGTTCAATATTTGTAAATCACTTGCTTTTGCGGGAATATCTTCAGCGATGAAATAGTTGATACTTTGTGCTGCCAGAATTCCAATTACGATTGTAAGTTGATTAATGGAAACCAGCATTCCACGTTTTGATGCGGGAGCAATTTCGGCAATATACATAGGGGAAATGGCAGAGGCTAATCCAATACCTAAACCTCCAATCAATCGATAAACCACAAAGATACTGAAGTTATTAGCAGCACCCGTTCCAAGGGCTGAAATGGTGAATAAAGCAGCTGCAATTAACAAAGGTATTTTTCTACCTAATCGATCTGCTAAAATGCCCGAAAACATTGCACCAAATAAGCAACCAATTAATGCGCTACTCATTGCCCAGCCTTGTAAATGAGGCGAGGAGGTTATTTCGAAGAAACGTTCATAGAATGGTTTTGCACCTCCAATAACTACCCAGTCGTAACCAAATAATAGGCCCCCCATTGCTGAAACTAATGTGATACCAAGTATAAATTTTTGATTGAATTTCATTTGATTCATAAAGTCGGCTTTAGTTAATTCAAATGTAATTCTAGTATTCTTTTAATAAAATGCAGAATGTTCTAAAAATATGGATTATATTATCATTTGTTGCTATTTTTATATATTGTGGCTTATGTCGATAAATCTTTAAATTACTTCATCTTATTGAGTCGTTTATTCAAGAGATGTGGTCACTTATATTGGTAATAATTATGAAAAAGAAAGATGGTTTTCCAGGGCAGCAGAGCTATGTAATTCCTGATAAAATTGTTACTTCATTAGAGCAGTCGCCTGTTTGTAGTGATTTGTTTTTAACCGATATTGGGTATTATCCAAATGCAAAATATCATTTTCGTGAACGGAAAAATGGAATTGCTCAAAATATATTAATTTATAATGTAGTAGGAGAGGGAGAACTAAAAGTTGGAGATCTTTCCATTTCAATTCCTGCAGATCATTTTATTATTATTCCTGCAAATACACCGCACTACTATTATGCGAACCCCAAAAATCCTTGGTCAATTTATTGGATTCATTTTTCAGGTAGCAAAGCAAAACAAATTGCAAAACCGATATTACAACCAACTGCTGTTGAAAAAACTTCAACTTCGCGGATAAGCGAGCGGATTAGTCTTTTTCAAGAGATCTTTTATAATCTGGCGTATGGTTTTAGTTTGGAAATTTTGGAATATGTAAATCTTTGTTTAAATACCTTATTGGCGTCGTTTACCTATTTAGAGCAGTATCGAATGAAGAATGAATATTTTAGCAGCGATCCAATTAATAGGAGTATTAATTATATGCTCGAAAATCTTTCGGATAAACTAAAGCTAGATAATATTGCTAAAACAGTGAATCTGTCTGCTTCACATTTTTCAAGGTTGTTTTTACAGCGAACCGGACATTCTCCAATCGATTACTTTATACAATTAAAAATACAACATTCCTGTAAATTACTCGATAAACAATCTTTTTCAATTGCAGAAATTGCAAGATCTTCAGGTTTTGATGATCAATTTTATTATGCACGCCAATTTAAAAAAGTTATGAATATGACTCCCAGCCAATACCGTAAAAGGTAAAGTTTCTTAATATCGCTGAAACGAGTTTAATACTAACTCATCTGGATTAATCGATTAATTCATGTGATTTTTCATGGTCGTCTGAAATTAATTTCTGGCTCCATTTGTCTTGAATATTGATCAAGTTTAATTTTTTTCTACTAGCATCTACAATAATTGCAATTATAAAGTTTATCGCAACTCTTTCAGCAATTTCGGGAAGATAAGGAATATCAATTTTTTTGTTTGCTAATTTTGTTAAACGCCGTACAAGTCTTTTAGCTTCAGTGTCGTCGATGCCCTTATCTGCACTTCTTATAAGGTCGTAGAATTCATTTGGCAAATTATCATATAAGAATGTATCAATTTTTAACACAATCTTCACCAGAATTCGTTCTTCACCAGTTTCGTTAATTAGCGGAACATCGATCTTTTCATTCAAGCGTTTTGCTAGTTCCAAAACTTCGTCCATGCTCATCTGAGATCTTTTCTCTGGTGTAGCATTAAATTCACCGAGCATTTTTTCAAATTCTTCAACAGTTAAGTTTGCAAGTGTTTTCATGATTATAGGTTTAAAACTTATATAATGAATTGTCTATATAAAGTTAATAATATAATTATAAAATAATATGAGCTTACTATAAGGTTGAATGAAGATTCAAATGTTATTAGAATGAATATTGATTTGGGGGAAATAAAAAACGCATCCCCAAATGAGATGCGTTTTTTATATTTATAAAGTTTTAGAATTTATCTTCCACTATTCATCGAAATTATGAATTCCTCATTATTTTCAGTTTTCATAATTCTAGTTCTTAAAAATTCCATTGCTTCTACTGAATTCATATCAGATAAGAAGTTGCGCATAATCCAAAGTTTATCAAGCATATTTTTCGAGATTAATAAATCTTCTCTTCGTGTACTTGATAAAGTTACATCAACAGCTGGGAATATACGCTTATTAGATAATTTACGATCTAATTGTAATTCCATATTACCGGTACCTTTAAATTCCTCGAAAATTACTTCATCCATTTTCGAACCGGTTTCGGTTAATGCAGTTGCTAAAATTGTTAACGAACCACCTTCTTCAATATTACGTGCAGCACCGAAGAATCGTTTTGGTTTGTGCAAGGCATTGGCGTCAACACCACCCGATAATACTTTACCCGATGCCGGTTGAACTGTATTGTAAGCTCGAGCTAAACGAGTAATGGAATCTAATAAAATAACTACATCATGCCCACATTCGGTTAAGCGTTTTGCTTTTTCCAAAACAATGTTCGCAACTTTTACGTGACGATCGGCAGGTTCATCAAACGTAGATGAAATAACTTCAGCATTAACACTGCGAGCCATGTCTGTAACTTCTTCCGGACGTTCATCGATTAACAGCACAATCATGTATACCTCAGGGTGGTTGGCAGCAATTGCATTCGCAATTTCTTTCAATAGAACTGTTTTACCAGTTTTTGGTTGCGCTACAATTAAACCACGTTGACCTTTTCCGATAGGAGCAAACAGGTCAACAACGCGAGTTGCTAAGGTTGCTTTACCATTGCCTGTAATTTCAAACTTTTCCTCGGGGAAAAGTGGTGTTAAATGATCAAAAGGTACACGGTCGCGTACAAATTCAGGCTTACGTCCATTAATTTCTAATACTTTAATCAATGGGAAATATTTCTCACCTTCTTTTGGAGGCCGAATTGTACCTTTAACAGTATCACCTGTTTGTAAACCAAACAATTTAATTTGCGATTGAGAAACGTATATGTCGTCGGGCGAGTTCAAGTAATTGTAATCGCTTGAACGTAAGAAACCATAACCATCTTGCATCATTTCTAAAACCCCTGAATTGGTGATTAAACCTTCAAAGTCGAATACGGTTTTATCGTTTCCGTGGTTCTGATTGTTTTGCTGACGGTGATTGCGGTTTTGATTGTTTTGTCCTTTATTGTCGTTGAAATTGCTTTTGCGATCTTTATTCTGACGTTCGCGAGTATCCTGCGGACGAGGATTTGGAGTTGATTTTTCCTGCTTTTCAGGTTTGTTATTCTGAGGAGCCTGTTTAGGAGCTTCTTTTGGAGAGTGCTCTCTTTTTTCAGGTTTTGCTTCTGCATTTTTTACTTTTTTAGCAGGAGCTTCTTTTTTGATCGGTTCTTTAATTTCTTCTTTAACAACCTCTTTCGTTTTTGTATCGGGAATATTAGAGGTTACTTTTTCTTCAACAACTTTTGAAACACGAACTCTTTTTCGTTTCTGCTTAGAATCATCGTTTGAATTATCTTCGCCTTTACTCTTCGTATCGGTTGTTTTCTTCGATTTTAATTTTCCTTCAGACGCTAGGATGGCCTGAGTATCAAGAATTTTGTAGACAAGATCTTGTTTCTTATATTTTTCAGGTTTGCGAATATTTAGTTCGTTCGCTATTTCCCTAAGTTCAGAAACTAATTTCTTGTTAAGTTCTAAAATATCGTACATATAAATTTAATTAATCAAATATCTATTTGCGGAATTATATAAATAATAGAATTGAGTTGCAGTCGTTAGTTGTCGACCTTTTTGATTTGAATTATAATGCAATAATACAGTAATAACTGTAATTTACAAAGTTTCCGCACTTTTTTTCGTTATTCATACAATTTATTGATAAATATTGTAATAATGAAATTGTTGTGAAAATTAAAATGTTGAATTTTTATAATTAGTTTCAACCAAATTTGTTACTTGGATGTTAAATTTATGGTTTAAGTGTTAATTTTAATCACTTTTCTCCAAACCATTGACAAATGTAATTGTTACTGGTTTTTAAATATTTACTTTTGCTTTAAATTTAATAGATATTATTATGACAATTGAAATCAATAAAATGGTAACGCTAAGTTACATCTTGAAAATGGATGACACAAATGGCGATGTAATTGAACAAACATCACCTGAAAGTCCATTGAAATTTGTATTCGGAGTAGGATCAATGCTTCCTATGTTTGAATCAAATTTAGCAGGAAAGCAACAAGGAGAAGATTTCGAGATGCAATTAAAGGCTGCTGATGCATATGGCGACATTGACGAATCTGCAATTGTTGATCTTTCAAAAGAAATTTTCATGGTTGACGGACAATTTGATACCGAACGTTTTGTAGTTGGAGCACAAATTCCAATGCAAACATCAACTGGTCAACGAATGAATGGAACAATCACTGAAATTAGTGAAGAGAACATTAAAATGGATTTTAACCATCCTTTGGCTGGTCAAGACTTATATTTTACAGGAAAAATTATTGAAGTACGTGAAGCTACTGCTGAAGAATTAGCACCACAAGGATGTGGATGTGGTTCTGGCGGTGGAGGTTGTTCAGACGAAAGCTGCTCAACTGAATCATGTGGATGCGACTCAGGAAGCTGCGGTTGCTAAACTTTAAGATATTAAATTTAAAGCCGACAAAGAAAACGCTTGAGGTGTTTGTTTTGTCGGCTTTATTTTTTCGAGTATATTCGGTCGATTTTCAAAACAACTTCATTTAACTATGAATTCATTCGGAAACATTTTTAGAATTACAACCTTTGGCGAGTCACACGGAATTGGCGTTGGAGGAATTATTGATGGTTGTCCTGCAGGATTAACCATAAGTGCAGAAGAGGTTCAAAATGACTTGGATCGTCGTAAACCAGGGCAATCGAAAATTACAACACAACGCAATGAAGCTGATCGTGTTGAATTTTTGTCCGGCATTTTCGAAGGAAAAACGACTGGTACACCCATTGGATTTTTAATCCGTAATAAAGATCATCATTCGTCGGATTATAATGATTTGAAAGATGTGTTCAGGCCTTCGCATGCCGATTACACTTATATTCAAAAATATGGTGTGAGAGATCATCGAGGTGGCGGCCGTTCTTCTGCTCGTGAAACAATTGCCCGTGTTGCAGCTGGTTCTATTGCAAAACAAATGCTCGCACAATTAAATATTTCAATTCAAGCTTATGTAAATAGCGTGGGTGAAGTGGCAATTGGCAAAGAGTATCACGAATTGGATTTGTCAAAAACCGAAGATACTATAGTGCGTTGTCCCGATCCGGAAACAGCAGAAAAAATGATTGAGCGCATTGAATATGCTGGTCGTAATCACGATACTGTTGGAGGTACAATCATTGGTGTACTCAAAGGAGTTCCTGCGGGTTGGGGAATGCCAGTGTTTAATAAACTGCATGCCGATTTGGGTTTTGCAATGCTTGGAATTAATGCCGTAAAAGGTTTTGAATATGGTTCTGGTTTTGAAGGAACTAAGTTGAGTGGATCAGAGCACAACGATGTATTTGTTACCGAAGGCGAGGAAGTGAAAACGGTGACCAACAACTCTGGTGGAGTACAAGGTGGAATTTCAAATGGTCAGGATATTTATTTTAAAGTAGCCTTTAAACCGATTGCCACATTGTTGAAAGAGCAAAAAACGATTGATAAAGATTTGAAAGCAACCACCATTAATCCAAAAGGTCGTCACGATCCTTGTGTGTTGCCGCGTGCAGTGCCAATTGTTGAAGCGATGGCTGCCTTGGTGCTAGCCGATCACTTTTTAATGAATAAAAATTCGAAGTTTTAGAATAGAATATAATTAGAAAAGGCTGTAGTTAATGCAGCCTTTTCTATTTTATTTAGATCCTTGTGTGTGTAATCCACATTCTTTTTTCGAATTATCTTCCCACCACCAACGGCCGGCTCTAAAGTCTTCGCCTTCCTGAATTGCTCTGGTACAGGGGGCACATCCAATACTTACAAAACCTCTGTCGTGCAGTACGTTATAGGGTACAAAGTTTTCTTTGATATGTGCTTTTACATCGTCTAAAGTCCAATCGTGCAATGGATTGTATTTAATGATGTTGAAACCATCTTCCCAATGAATTGCATCCATGGTTTCTCTATTCGCCGATTGTTCTGAGCGTAAACCGGTAATCCAAACCTTTTTTCGCGATAAAGCTCTTCGAAGTGGTTCTACTTTTCTGATGAAACAGCATTCTTTTCTGTTTTCAACCGATTCGTAAAAACTGATTGGGCCTTTTTCCGAAACCATATTTTCTATTGCTTCAGTCTGTGGATAAAATGTTTTTATTTTAATTGGATATTTCTCAATGGTTCGACTAAAAACTTTATACGTTTCCTGAAACAAACGACCTGTGTCTAAGGTCATTATCTCAACGGGTAAATTATTCGAGGCAATAATATCTGTTACCACTTGATCTTCGTATCCAAAACTTGTTGTAAAGGCAACTTGCCCGGGATACAGTTTACATAAATGTTTTATAGAATCAGCAATTGATTTTCCTTCAATTTTTGGTAAGTTTATTTCCATAATTTACATCTTCAAATTTTAAGAACAACAAAGATAAAAATATTGTCAAATTTTTATTGTTACGAAGATGTTATGATAGATTTTTGATGAATTGCCCCTTTATCTATAATAAATAATATGCGACAGGTTTTTACTTATATAAGCTTACTTCTACTTTTGGGATTGCTTTTTAGCAGCTGTAATTCTCAAAAAAATAAGCCAGCAAAGAAATATTTAAAATACAGTCCCTATTTTAATCAACTAGAACCTTCGTCAAAAGCAAAACAATTATCCAAGCGCAATAAACTTGATACCTTAGTAATCATACATTCAAATCTTAGGATTAAAAATGAAATTTTGAAAGATACTAGCACCTATCGATCAACAATTGACATAAAAATGGGCGAGCTATTGATTGATGTGGATTTAATTAATGAAAAGCCAATTATCTACGATAGCTTTTATTATGTATCTAGTTATCGATATCATAAAGATATGTTGGAGGTGATGAAGATGGAAATTGAGGCCAATCCTAAATTTGTTGAAGATTCAAATCTCGACGACGAGAGAATTGTCGCACTTCGGAAGCCCCTAAAACCAATGATTCCTCATTTAAAACCCAAAGTATATTTTACCGCAAGCAATGAATTTTTGTTGGATTTACCAGTGTGGTTTGCTGAATCGCTTATGGAGGAAGAAACAATGCCCGTGTTTCCAAAGGTGGTTAAGGAAAAACAAAAACGTTTTCTTAGTAGTACCGAAATGTCTGCCAAGTTGCAGCTTGATCAGATACAATTGAGTAAATTAACAAGTTATATTTTAGGAGATATTCCATGGTTTAAAGGTGATTCGATACCATTTTTCCCCGATATTGAAACGGTTTATTTCGATTCTTTGCTTGTTATTAATTTCGATACCGTTTTAGTTCTTAATACAGAACTCACGCAAAACGATGTAATTTACCCAATGGATTCAATCGCAATTGAAGTAGATGATTCTATTACACTTGTGGAAGAATTACCCATAAGCGAACAAGTTGACTTTACTATATTTTATCCTGATGAACAAGATGTTTATGTCGATATGATTCGGGTAGAAGGAGGCGAGTTTACCATCGGTGCGAAGTTGTATGATGAAGACGAAAGTCCAACTATGCCGGTAAAAATAAATCGCTTCTTGATTAGTAAGTATGAAGTCACAAACGAGCAGTTTAGTTATTTTATGAACGATCAGCAGGTTGATTTAAAAGGCGTGAGTCGAGGTCAAAAAATTATCAATTTAGACAATCAGTACACTAAAATATATTTCGATCGAAAAGATTCAATTTTCAAAGCAACACAGGGATATGAGAATTATCCTGTTGTAAATGTCACATGGATTGGTGCTCAGCGGTTTTGTCAGGTAGTCGAAGGAGCGACCAATCGAGGAAGGCTTCCATCCGAGGCGGAATGGGAATATGCAGCGCGTGGTGGTCGATATGCTAAAATGCATTATACCGATGCACAAAAGAAAAGTTTCGAATATGATTTTCTTTATGCAGGTGGAAATTATTTACCCGGATTGGGAACATTTATTGAAAATTCTTATGGCAATTGTCATATTGTAGGGCGGTATACACCCAACGAAATTGGTATTCATGACATGAGTGGAAATGTGTGGGAATGGTGTTACGATAAATATGATAAAGAGTATTATCAACGAATTCCTCGCTCGAACCCCATTAATAATTCAGGAAATAATATTCGAAGCAACCGAGGTGGCAGTTGGAGTAGTGATGCCAATTATTGCAGAGTTACCAATCGTAATTGGTTGCGACAAGAGGAGGCAAATCCTTATTTAGGCTTCCGATTGCACAAAAAGTGGTGAGTTTGTTAAAACTTCCATTCCTATTATTAAAGTTTATCGCAGAGCGCGAATATTTCTAAAATATATAAGAGGAATTCAAGAAAATTTTCAGAAATTTAAGCAGTGGTTATTTAAATGGGATTTTACTCTTTGGGGGAAAAGGGTATAATTTCTAACAGAAAATAAAGGTCTTGAAAATAAGAATGATGTTTCGTTTTAATACGAAGCAGTAATTTTTACGCGTAAAACCAAATAAAATAACCATGATTACAGGAGATGAGAATTTACAGCAAATTGCTGCACTTGATGTTTCAATTATTTCAATTTTTGAAAAACAAGGATTAGGCAGCTATTTAAAACCAGAAAACCTTTCTAAAATTGGTCGTTTCACCAAGTTAAATACACTTTTAAAATCAAAAGATATTGATGTCGATTCGTTTGTTGAAACTTTAAATTCGATTGAAAACGCCTCAAAAATATCTGAAAAATCGATATTAAAAGATCAAGAAAATTTAAATTTTGCAGCAATGTTGCCCTGTGGATTGCGAAATCCATTTAAGGAATTTACCGAATCATTTCTTGAAAGTAACGGCAAATTGTTTCGTGATTTAAACTATTTGATTGAAGGTAATGTAAATCATGAATTGTCATATTATCCCTTGCTCGATAGTATCAAAGATGAGCGAGAGTTGCCTGATATAATTATGGCTTCCGATGTTAATAATTTCTTTCATAGGCCATTTGTTGATCGTTTTATTAACAAAAATGTCTTTAAAACATACGAATCAACAGCGCCTAATCAATATTTAGAGAAAGTCGGTTTTAGCGATCCCAATAAGAATTTTACCATGTTTACTGCCAATATGTTGGTGATTGCAGTTGATAAAAATCGATTAGGCGAACGTCCAATTCCAGAAAAGTGGGAAGATCTATTGAACCCTGATTTCGAAAATGAGATTGTCATGCGCGGCGAAGACAACTTTTTTTGCAATGCAGTGATGCTTCCTTTTTATAAAGAATTCGGAATGGATGCCATTAAAATTTTGGCAAAAAACATTAAAAGTGGAATGCATCCAGCCGAAATGGTGAAATTGGCAGGAAAGGATCAGCCTGAAAGTGGTACTTTTTATATCATGCCTTATTTTTTCACAAAGCGAATTAAAAATAGAAATGTAGAAGTTGTTTGGCCTAATGATGGTGCAATCGCAAGTCCTGTATTTCTATTGGCGAAAGAGAGTAAAATTGAAGAAAATAAAAAGTTGCTCGATTTTTTGTTGAGTAAAGAAACTGGAGAAATGCTCAATGGTCGATTTTTCCCAAGTACACACGAAGAGGTTAAAAATGAAAATTTTCCTGAGACAGTAAGTTGGTTGGGGTGGGATTTTTTAACTCAAAATGATATTGGAAAATTGAAAGAGAATATACGCGAGGTATTTATGGAAGTTTGGAATAAAAAGGATTAGTATGGTACAATTAGTAACTTTTGCAGGACCGCCATCTTCTGGTAAAACATCTGTCATTATTAAAATGATTGAGAGTATTGACGATTTAAAAAAACAATGCGGTGTTATAAAATTCGACTGTTTAACTGCCATTGATGAAGAACTTTACCAAAAAAACAAAATCACCGCAAAAACAGGATTGGCTGGTAATTTGTGTCCCGACCATTATTTTGTTTCTAATATTGAAGAGTGTTTTCAATGGGCAGAACAAAATAAATTTTCGATGTTGATCACCGAAAGTGCAGGATTGTGTAATCGTTGCGCACCGCATTTAAAAGATGTATTAGCGGTTTGTGTGCTCGATAATTTAAGCGGAATCAATACGCCTTTGAAAACAGGGCCAATGGTTAAAATGGCCGATGTAGTGGTGGTAACCAAAAGCGATTTGGTTTCGCAAGCCGAACGTGAAGTTTTTCGTTTTAAAGTACAGCAAGTAAATCCAAAAAGTACCGTGCTTTTTGTGAATGGTATAACCGGGCAAGGAGCTGATAAATTAGCCTCGATTGTCATGAAGTCGAATCAAGAGAAAGCTGTGGTTGATTTGAAATTACGATTTTCAATGCCTGCGGCATTATGTTCTTATTGTTTGGGGGAAACCCGCGTGGGAGAAGACTTTCAGATAGGATTAAACCGGAAAATAAAATTGTAATATGAATAGTATTTCTGATCAAGATATACCAATTAATAACCTGGTGGAAGCGTATCCGGTGATTGCCGATTTCTTCACTTCTTTTAATTTAAACAGCAACGAAATTGAATTGTCTTTTTCTGAATTTATTGATACACTTAACGATCAATTTTGGGAAGATAACGGACTTGGTAAACTCGAATTTGAAAATTTATTTTCTGAATTGCTTTCTGGCTTAGCAAATTGTGAAGAAACCAGTGAGATTAAAACCTTGGAAGTGCTTGCTGGAATGGATAAAAGTGGAGAAGCAGAATTGTGTAATCTTCAATTAAAGCCAGGCGAAATAACTTGTATTGTTGGGCCAACAGGTTCTGGGAAAAGCCGATTGTTGGCAGATATCGAGTGGCTTGCTAATGAAGATACGCCTACCAAGCGTGTTGTGAAAATTAACGGTAAAACATCGTCTGACGATATAATAAGTCAATATGGTGGAAAGCTCATTGCTCAAATTACGCAAAATATGAATTTTGTTTTGGATATGGATGTAGAGAGTTTTCTAATGCTACATGCCCAAAGTAGATTTATACCCAATGCTCAGCAAGTGGTTGATGAAGTTATTGAGTTGGCCAATGAATTGTCGGGAGAATCGTTTAAACCCGATACACCGGTGACATTTTTAAGCGGGGGGCAATCTCGCGCCTTAATGATTGCAGATGTTGCATGTATTGGTAAGTCGCCAATTGTTTTGATCGATGAAATTGAAAATGCCGGAGTGAATAAAAAGAAAGCTTTAGAATTGTTGGTACAAAAAGATAAAATTGTGTTGATGGCGACGCATGATCCTCTATTGATTCTTCTAGCAGACAAACGTGTGGTAATTAAAAATGGAGGAATGCGTAAAATTGTTGAAACCAATGAGATTGAGCGTAAATTTTACCATGAGCTAGAACAGTTGGACGAAAAAATCCAATTAACCAAAAACTTTTTCCGTAATGGAAATGAAATGTCAAATACCTCTGAATTGATATAAAAAGCCAGTTTAAATTTTAAATTCAGAAATTTATTTAAACATCCTAAATATTCTTTATTTTTTCTTCTTTCTTGTGCTTATCCTAAAAGGAAAGTATAAAGGACAGAAGTTAATTAAACTAGTTGCAACAAATATTATTGCAAGAATTAATAAAATAATTCCGAGTGTCCCCGATATTATACCTGATACATATAAAATTGCAATTACAGCCGCTATCACTAATCTAATAATTCGATCTGCAGCCCCCATATTACTTTTCATTGCTGGTAATTTTAAAAATTGTGATTAATAAACTTTCTTTTAATACATTAACAACTAAAAATTGTTCAAATACGAGTCATGTAATTGCCAGAGGCTATTTTGAATAAGTTTCAGTAAAACTTTTAGTTTCTTCAATTAACTGAGTGGTTACTTCTGCAATATTGTATAATAAAACCATTTGCTGTTTAGAGCTTTCATGGAAATCAGTATCAATACTATTTTTTATTTCGTTTAAAATATTCCCAATAAAAATTGCATTCGATTGATTTTCCTTTTGCAAGCTATGATCAATGCTTTTTAAAAGTTCCAAAATTGAAGTTGCATAGTTTAAAAATTCAACTTGAAGATTTGGTGCATCGCGGTGTGCTCCTAAAGCCGATAAATAGGAGAGTAAAGCATGATTTATATAGGTTAAACGAAATGCTTTTCGACGAAACATTTGTTGCTTTTTGGGTTCTAACTGTATGTTTTGCCAAGTAGTTACCAACGCATTATCTGCACGATGTGCTTGACGGCGAGCTAATCTATAATTGTAATCATCGCCTGTTGTGGGATGCTCATACTCATTTAAAATAGTTTCGAAATAGCTGGTATTTTTACTGATGGCTTCTTTTAATAAATGTGGTATATTTTTCGATTGCCAATCGGGCCATAACAGTCGAACAGACAAAAATGCAAACACGGCACCAATAATTGTATCGGTTAATCGTGGTAGCATAATTGAAATGCCTTGTTGGTTAATTAAGTTAAAAGCAAACAGTACAAAAGTGGTAATGAAAATTACCGAAGCTGAATAGTTTCGCTTCATTAAAAAAGTGAAAAAATATGCCGAAACGATTAAAAAGGCTACCTGTCCCGGAATAGTTAGCATTTGTACCGCAACAACACCAAGAAAAACACCACTAATGGTGCCCATTATTCTTTGTGCAAATCTTTTTCTTGTTTCGCTATAGCTAGGCTGTAAAACGACTAACACCGTTAGCGCAATCCATCCTCCTTTTTCAAGGTCTAGAATTTCAGAGAAGAGCACACTAAATACCAATGCAACACTTAATCGAAGTGCATAGCGCATTCTTGAATTACGAATGGTCAGTTGATCTTTTAATTTCTTCCCAAACGATCTAGAATCTTTTCCAAGTTTCGGAATCAAAGATGATTCAATAGATTTATTAATATTTTGCAAGGTAGCATTAGAACGATCCAAGTTGTTGATCAACATTCCGAGCGGATGTATTGATTCAACTTGATATTGTTTTAATTGGTCGTGCAAAGCGTTTGTCATCCAAATTAATGCCACTGGATGCTCATATTTAATATTGGTCAATAAGCTTTTTGCAAATCGATTGGTTGCATGAGATAATTGATGAATTGCCTGACCAATACCATCGAGAATGTCTTTATGTTGTGGATCGTTACTTAATAAATCATATTTTTCGTGACTAGAAGCAGCACGTTCATGCAAGCTTTGCAAGACCATGAAATAATGCAGATAAGGTTTTAATTGCTTATGGTCTTTTACAGCATCACCATAACTGTTTAAAACATCTCTGCAATTGTCTAAAGCCCTTACTGTTTGTACGTTTAAGGCTGAAAGTCGCGTTCTTATGATCTTTTGTGTTTGATCATTGCTGGGAAATAGCTTTGATTTTTCTTCGTAATATTTTGATAAAGCGTTGAATCCTCTTGCCAATTGCTCTTCCAAAAGTCGCCATGGTCTAAAATACAACAGAATCAATGAAAACAAGCCAAACGATAGCGCACCAGTCGTCAGAAGAATCGGTTGAATGTAAATATTTGGACTTGTTTCAGCTCCAATCATCGCATAAATGCTCACCAATAAAGTTCCAAAAGTTACGCCACGATAGCGCTCGTTAGTGCCTCCAATTAAAATCAATAATATAGCTGATATTGAAATCCATATTAACAATAGCCACCAATTATCATAAAAGTACTGAACAGCAAAACCTCCAATTCCAAAGCTGAAAACTTTCAGAAGCATCGACTTTAATCTGCCTTTCGGATGGTCATCGGTTTCGGATAAAGAACCAGCGAGTGCTCCTAAACCAAGAGTAACTGCATAGAAAGGCTTATTCAGAATAAGAAACGGAATAATGAGTGCGCCAATAACAATACCTGTTTTTAAAGCCATTAAGCGATCGGGATTGCTCCAGAATGCTCTTCTTAAGGTCTCGTACCAGTTTTTCTGCCTTATGTTTTTTAAAAACTTCATTATTTGATTTAATATCATGCAAAAGTAGTAGTAAACAAATTAGATCCTAGCTTGGTTGATTGAGAATTCATTGCTTATTAAAATATTAATTTTAGAAAAAGAGTTTTATTAAAATATGGTTGACATATAATGCATAAATCATCTTAATTGTAGCGTCTTATACAAAATGTAATAATATTTATTATATTGCTCGTTAATGAAAAATTAAGGGACGTGAATAAATCTAATAATATAAGGAAAAAAGGTTTTGTAATATTTCGAAATCCAATACTTATAACTATTATTTCAGTTGTATTGTCATTATTGATATATTTTTTATTGAATATTCTATTTGCATTGAAAACCGATTTACGTGGATATTTAATGAGTTCCATTATTCCAATATTAGTTGCTTATCCAGTATCAAGTATTGTCAATAAGTATTTAAAGAAAACTGAGGAACAAAAGCGAGAGCTAGAGCGCTTAGATCTTACCAACAAGAAACTATTTTCCATTATTTCGCACGATATCCGAAGTCCGATTGCTTCTTTAAATAATATGGTTGAGTTGATGTTAGATGATTCAATAGAAGTAGAAGCAAGTAAAGTATATTTAAATGATATTTCTAAGAATATTAACCAAGTTTTGGACTTCTTAAATGATCTATTAATCTGGTCAAAAAATCAAATTGAAAATAAACCCGTTGAAAAAGTATTATTTAACTCAAACGATTCAATTGAGGTTACAATTCGTTTGTTTCAATCAGCTTTAATGGTTAAAAAAATCAAATTGATAAAAGGAAGTGTCGATACCCAAATATTTTGCGACAAAGAGATGTATTCATTTGTATTTCGAAATATTTTGCATAATGCCATTAAGTTTACTCCTGAAAATGGGGTGATCGAAATTTATACAAAAGAAATAGACAATAAAATTCAAACTGTTGTTCGAGATACAGGTATCGGTATATCTGAATCTGAGATGAATTTGGTTTTCGATTCGAAAAAGTGGTATACTAAAAGCGGAACTGGAAATGAGGCTGGAACTGGTTTTGGCATAAGCACTTGTGCCGATTATTTAAAGCAAAACAATGGTAATTTATTGATTGAAAGCAAAGTCGGAGTAGGCACAAAAGCAATCATTGAATTACCAATGAATTAATATTAAAAGAGGCCACTTGTTAAACAAGTAGCCTCTTTATATCAATTATTTTTCTTCTTTTTATTTGTATTCTTCCCAGCTTTTAATTGCAAGATCTTTAATGTCGTATTTACAGAATGCATAAATAAATGCACTTGCTACGCGAGCATTGGTAATCAATGGGATGTTGTAATCGATTGAATTTCTACGAATTCGATACCCATTACTTAATTCTCTGCTCGTGTGATCTTTAGGAATATTGATAATTAAATCTAACTTTTTCTCTCTGATGTAATCAATTGTATTTGGCTTTTTATCGGCTTCATCTGGCCAATTCAAAGTGGTACATTTAATTCCGTTTTCATTAAAAAATTTGCTAGTTCCTGTAGTTCCAAACAAGTTAAATCCTTTTTCATGAAGCAATCTTGCCGATTGTAAAAGCTCAACTTTTGATCGGGTAGGACCAGAAGAAATCAAAATATTTTTCTTTGGAATTCTATAGCCAACCGAAAGCATCGATTTCAACATTGCTTCGTAATAATTATCTCCCAAACAAGCCACCTCACCGGTTGAACTCATGTCGACTCCTAAAACAGGGTCGGCATTTAATAAACGGTGGAAAGAGAACTGAGGAGCTTTAACCCCAACGTGATCTAATTCGAATAATGATTTATCTGGTTTTTCGTAAGGAACACCTAACATTACTTTAGTGGCTAGTTCAATTAAGTTGAACTTCATCACTTTAGAAACGAATGGGAAACTACGAGAAGAACGCAAGTTACACTCGATTACTTTGATATCATTGTCTTTTGCCAATAATTGCATATTGAATGGTCCAGAAATTTCTAATCCTTTAGCCACCTGACGAGCAATTCGTTTTACTCGACGAATGGTTTCGATATACAATTTTTGTGGTGGAAATACCATGGTGGCATCTCCTGAGTGAACTCCTGCAAACTCAACATGTTCTGAGATTGCATAAGCTACAACTTCACCTTTATCGGCAACAGCATCAATTTCAATTTCTTTGGCTTGTTCGATGAATTCAGTAACAACAACCGGATATTCTTTCGATACGTTTGCAGCCAAATTCAAGAAATGTTCTAATTCGTCTTTATTAGAAACCACATTCATTGCTGCTCCTGAAAGAACATACGATGGACGAATTAATACCGGGAATCCAACTTCTTCAACAAATTTGAAAATATCGTCAACCGAAGTAAGTTCACTCCAGCGTGGTTGGTCAACCCCAATATTATCTAATAAACTTGAGAATTTTTGACGATCCTCAGCATTGTCAATCTTTTCGGCAGTCGTACCTAAAATTGGTACATCCATACTGTCCAATTTCATGGCCAGATTGTTAGGAATTTGACCACCTGTAGAAACCACTGTCCCTTTCGGGTTTTCCAAATCAACAATGTCCATTACCCGCTCGAATGTCAATTCGTCGAAGTATAAACGATCACAGTTATCGTAATCGGTACTTACAGTTTCAGGATTGTAATTGATCATGATTGATCTAAATCCTTCTTTTCGAATGGTATTGATTGCATTTACACCACACCAGTCAAACTCAACCGATGAACCAATTCGGTATGCTCCAGATCCTAAAACAATCACAGATTTTCCATCATTAGGAAATTCTACGTCGTTCTCAGTACCATTGTAGGTTACATATAAATAGTTGGTCAAAGCTGGGTATTCTCCAGCAAGCGTATCAATTTGCTTGATAAAAGGAGTAATGCCTCTCGATTTACGGTATTCACGAACCGCAATCAAGTTTTTATGCATATCGCTTAAGCTTGGTTTTAAAACCATACGAGCGATCTGGAAATCGGAGAAACCATATTTTTTTGCTTGTAATAAAGTTTCATCCGGAAGTGCTTCTAATTTATCGTATTCCGAAACGTTCAGGAACAGCTTATAAATATTTTGAAGTTTCTGTAAAAACCAGTGATCAATTTTAGTGCGCTGGTATATATCTTCAACCGAGTAACCTTTGTCAAATGCCTCGGCAATTGCAAAAATTCGTCTATCGGTTGGATTGTTTAATTCTTCTTCAATTGCTTCGATGGTAATTTCATCACGGTTTCCAACAAAACCATGCATCCCCAAACCTACCATTCGAATACCTTTTTGAATTGCTTCTTCAAAGTTGCGACCGATCGACATAATTTCGCCAACCGATTTCATCGAACTTCCAATTTGTTTCGAAACACCAACGAATTTGCTTAAATCCCAACGAGGAATTTTACAAACCACATAATCTAACGCAGGCTCGAAACAAGCAGTAGTAACTTTTGTTACTTGATTTTTCAATTCATGTAATCCGTAGCCCATTCCTAATTTTGCTGCAACAAATGCCAATGGGTAACCTGTTGCTTTCGATGCCAATGCCGATGATCTACTCAAACGAGCGTTCACTTCAATTACACGGTAATCTTCCGATTCAGGGTCTAAAGCATATTGAACATTACATTCGCCAACCACTCCAATTCTACGAATAATTCGGATTGCTAATTCACGTAATTTATGATATTCGCTATTGCTTAATGTTTGTGATGGTGCAACAACGATACTTTCACCGGTATGAATCCCTAGTGGATCGAAGTTTTCCATGTTACAAACTGTAATACAGTTGTCGTATTGGTCGCGTACTACCTCGTATTCTACCTCTTTCCATCCTTTGATCGATTCTTCAACCAAAATTTGAGGAGAGTAGGAGAAAGCATTTCCAGCACGTTCTTCCAATTCTTCCATGTTTGAACAGAATCCCGAACCTAAACCACCTAGAGTATAGGCAGCACGAATGATAATTGGAAATCCTACTTTTTCAACCGCAGCTTTTGCTTCAGCCATATTGGCACAAGCAATACTTGCAGGAGTTTTAACATCGATGCTTTTTAGAATTTTAGCAAAGATATCGCGGTCTTCAGTATCGATAATTGATTGAACCGGAGTACCAACTACTTCGATGTTGTATTTTTCAAGGATTCCTTTTTCAAATAATTCAACACCACAGTTGAGTGCTGTTTGACCACCAAATGCTAATAAAATTCCTTGTGGTTTTTCTTTTTTGATAACCTCTTCGACAAAATTGGCGGTAACAGGTAAAAAGTATACTTTATCCGCAATCTCTTCCGAAGTTTGAATGGTTGCAATATTAGGATTAATCAGAACGGTTTCTACGCCTTCTTCTTTTAATGCTTTTAAAGCTTGAGAACCTGAGTAATCGAACTCCCCAGCTTCCCCAATTTTAAGAGCACCCGAACCTAAAACTATTGCCTTTTTTATATGTGATTTAAAACCTTTCATTCTTATTTACTAATTAGATTTTTTGATAATGATAAAAATTAAACCTTAAGCCTTCGCCTTTTTTACATTTTCCATAAAGTCATCGAACAAGAACTCAGTATCTACTGGCCCGCTAGTTGCTTCAGGGTGAAATTGTGTTGAGAAAAATGGTTTTGATTTATGTCGTATACCTTCGTTTGTATTATCATTAACATTTATAAACAATGGTTCCCAATCTGATGGGATGCTATCGTTATCAATTGCAAATCCATGGTTTTGTGAGGTGATGAAACAACGATCAGTTCCATTTAATAATACCGGCTGGTTGTGACTTCGGTGACCGTATTTTAATTTATAGGTTTCGGCACCTGCAGCACGTGCAAGCAACTGATTTCCCAAACAAATTCCCATAATTGGTTTTTCATCTGCAATTGCTTTCTCGATATATTTTACCGATTCATCAATCATCGCTGGGTCGCCTGGGCCGTTCGAAAGAAATAATCCATCGTATTCCTCATTTGTAAAATCATAATTCCAAGGAACAACTTTGACTGTTGCACCTCGCTTACGCAAACAGCGTATAATATTATATTTTACGCCATAATCAACTAAAATAATTTTGTAATCACCTTCCCCAAAGGTGGCAACTTCTTTAACACTTACTTTCGCAACTAAGTTCTCTTTGTTAGGATCATAAAATTCAACAGGCTCTTCTTCAAATTCAATTTTACCTAGCAATGAGCCTTTTTCTCTAAGGATTTTTGTTAATGCTCTGGTGTCGATGTCGAAAAGACCCGGAACATTGTTTTCTTTTAGCCAGCTTCCTAAGCTTTTTATAGCATTCCAGTGACTATACTCCATAGAGTAATCTGAAATGATTAATCCTGAAATCTGAATCTTTTCTGATTCATAAAAATCATATACTCCTCCAGTTTTCGAATCGGATGGTACACCGTAATTACCAATCATCGGAAATGTTGAAACCAAAATCTGACCGGTATACGAGGGGTCAGTTAAGCTTTCTGGATAACCAACCATGGCGGTGTAAAAAACAACCTCACCGGCCACTGATTTTTCACTTCCAAAAGATTTTCCCGTGAAAACGGTGCCGTCTTCTAAGATTAAGTTAACTTTTTTGAAAGTTGCTGTTGACATACTTATTATATAGTTTATATATAAAAAAAATGCGTCTTGCTGCGGTTGCAACTAAACGCATTTTTTTAAAAAATTTATATTCTTTTTCAGTATTCTCACGTCGTTGTAATAGAGTCTATCTAGTACTTCATTCTTATCTGGCACAAAAATAATAAAAGTTTCTGAAAAAAATATTGTTTTAAAATAAAAAATGCATAAATTTGCATTATAAATGTATAAATATACAGTTTTAGATGAATACAAAATTTCAAAGACAAGTTGCTATTCGGGATATTGTCCAAAATAATCAGGTGACAAGCCAAGAGCAATTGTTGAACTTGCTAAAGAAAGAAGGTTATGATCTGACGCAGGCAACTTTGTCGAGAGATTTGAAATCACTAAAAATGATGAAAGCGCCATCGGCGTCGGGAGAGTATATTTATTTATTGCCACAGGCACAGGAGCAAGTTCAGGAAGATGTGAATGTTGGAGGTGTAAATTTTCTGTCGGAAGGTTTGTTATCGATAGATGTTTCGAAAAATATTGCAGTATTAAAAACTAAACCGGCCTATGCCAGTAGTATTGCTGCAATTATCGACAATTCCAATTCATTTGAAATATTAGGATCGATCGCAGGAGATGATACTATATTTTGTGTAGTTAGAGATGGTGTTGAGTTGGCTGATGTTGTGGCTGTTTTAGAAACCATAATGCCAAGAGTAAAAGGCAGGTTAGTTTATAAGTAAATAATGAGCGGAAATAAAATAGAAGTACTTTTTGCGGATGAAAGACATATTAAATATGTCGACATTATTAACGATACTATCGATCTTGCTTCGAAAGAGCGAGGTACAGGTATTGCACGCCGTACTTATGAATATATAGCAAACAAAATCACCGAAGGAAAGTCGATTATTGCTTTAGACGGTGAAACGTTTGCAGGCTTTTGTTATGTTGAGTCTTGGGGAGACAAACGTTATGTAGCAAATTCTGGATTAATTGTCGCTTCGGATTATAGAGGTGGAGGTTTGGCAAAACAAATCAAAAAGAAGGCATTTGAATTATCAAGAAAAATGTTTCCTGAAGCCAAAATATTTGGTTTAACCACTGGGCTTCCGGTAATGAAAATTAATTCAGAATTAGGTTACAAACCGGTTACATTTTCAGAATTAACCGACGATGCTGAATTCTGGAAAGGTTGTCAAAGCTGTGTTAATTACGACATATTAATGCGTACCAATAGAAGTAAATGCTTGTGTACTGCAATGTTGTTCGATCCGGCTTGGGAAAAGAAAAAGGAAATAAAGGAAAGTAGTGTATTAAACGCAACGAAAAAAAAAGGTAACGATAATTCAAAAGCTCGTAACTTTAAAAGTACTGTTGCAGATTATGCTACTCCGTTCATTAATAAATTGAGATTATTAAAAATATTATAAATTAAATGGTGCCGCACCAATGGCTGGTAATTCGCAATTTCTTATTCAACACAGTGTATTGGTAACAATCGCATTTGAAGTCGTGTAATTGGTTTATTTTTTTATTAAATGCGTTGCAATACAACATTGGTATTTGGGTTAGTAAAGTTTATTTTTTAGCGGCACCATTTTTATCTTTGAAAAGAAAAAATTAGCATATTGAAGTCCTTTCAGAGGGCTTCTGTTTTTTATACAAGATTGATAATTATGAGCAAAAAAGTTGTTTTAGCGTTTAGCGGTGGATTAGATACTTCTTATTGTGCCAAATACCTGTCGGTAGAAAAAGGGCTTGAGGTATATACTGCTATTGGAAATACGGGTGGTTTCTCTGATGAAGAATTGAAAAAAATTGAAGAAAATGCCTACAAACTGGGTTCTAAAAAGCATGTAAATCTTGATGTAACTCAAGAATATTATAACAAAAGTATTCGTTACATGATTTATGGTAATGTGCTTCGCAATGGCACTTACCCAATCTCAGTTAGTTCCGAGCGAATTTTCCAAGCTATTGCAATTATTAAATATGCAAAAGAAATCGGAGCCGATTATGTAGCTCATGGTAGTACTGGTGCCGGAAACGATCAAGTGCGTTTCGATTTAACATTTGATGTATTAGCACCCGAAATTAAAATTATTACGCCCACTCGCGATATGGAATTAACTCGTGAATATGAGATTAATTACCTTAAAGAACACGGTTTCGAGGCCGACTTCGTGAAAATGGAATATTCCATTAATGCAGGTCTTTGGGGAACAAGTGTGGGGGGAAAGGAAACTCTAAAATCGGAACAAACATTACCGGAAGAAGCTTATCCAAGCCAATTAGAAGAAACTGAACCTCGTCAAATAAAAATTGGATTTGAAAAAGGGGAACTGGTTTCGGTTGAAGGAGAAACTTTCGAGAATAAAATTGACGCAATTCGTGCTTTAGAAGCAATTGGTTCGAAGTATGCAATTGGTCGCGATATGCATATTGGCGATACCATTATTGGAATTAAAGGTCGCGTTGGTTTCGAAGCTGCTGCTCCGATGATTATTATACGTGCGCACCAAATGTTAGAGAAACACACTTTAACAAAATGGCAACAATACTGGAAAGACCAATTAGGAAATTGGTACGGAATGTTTTTGCACGAATCCTTGTACTTAGAGCCTGCATTGCGCGATATAGAGCAGTTTCTAGAAAGCTCTCAGAAAAATGTTACTGGTGAAGTGATAATAAATTTACGTCCTTATACATTCCAAATGGTTGGCGTTGAATCTGAATATGATTTAATGAAAGCCGAATTTGGTGAATATGGAGAAGTAAGTAAAGCCTGGACTTCGGACGATGTGAAAGGATTTACAAAAATCTTGGGAACTAGCTTAAAGGTTTACAATTCAGTAAATAAAGGCGAGTTTGATAACTAGTAATTAGCATATTAGATCTGAGATGTTAAATCTTGAATCTAAAATTTAGAATTAACCTATGATTAAAGTTGGAATAATTGGTGGAGCAGGATACACTGCCGGAGAACTGGTTCGTATCCTGTTAAACCATCCGAATGCTGAAATAAAATATATCCACAGTACAAGCAACAGTGGAAACAAAATTACCGATGTGCATCAGGATTTAATTGGCGAGACTGATTTAGTTTTTGATGCCGAATATAAATTCGATGATTTAGATGTGATTTTCTTATGTATGGGGCATGGAAAATCTGTTGAATTCATGGAGCAAAACGAATTGCCTTCTTCTTTAAAAGTAATCGATTTAAGTCATGATTACCGTTTAAAAAGAGCAGGAAACAATTTTGTTTATGGATTGCCTGAATTAAATCGTGAAGCAATTAAAAAGGCACAATATATTGCAAATCCGGGTTGTTTTGCAACCGGCATTCAGCTTTCTATTTTACCTTTGGCAGCTGCCAATAAAATTGTAGACGAAATTCATGTAAATGCTACAACCGGTTCAACCGGAGCTGGACAAAAACCAACTTCAACCTCGCACTTTAGCTGGAGGAACGGAAATGTATCGGCTTATAAAATATTTTCGCACCAGCATTTGGGCGAAATCAATCAAAGTTTAAATCAATTACAAAATTCATATGAACCTTCGTTAAATTTTATTCCAATACGTGGAAATCATACGCGAGGAATTTATGCAACTGCATATACCAAGTTTGAAGGCACATTAGAAGAAGCTAAAGCAATTTATACCGATTATTATAAGGAGCATCCTTTTGTGCACTTTGCCAATGGGAACCCCGATTTAAAACAAGTTGTAAATACAAATAAGTGTTTGTTGCATTTAGAAAAACACGACGATAAATTGCTGATTATTAGTATTACCGATAATTTAATTAAAGGTGCGTCGGGGCAAGCAGTTCAAAATATGAATTTACTTTTTGGACAAGCTGAAAAAGAAGGATTATATTTGAAACCATCAGCGTTTTAAATTCTCAATACAATTTTGTGGGGTAGGAAATAGGTATATTGCAGAATTTTAATCGTTTATCTCAAACGATAATAAGGAGTAAAGATTTATAAATAATATATTACAGTCCCTATTTAGGGATTTAGAGGATTATTGCCATGGAACTATTTAATGTTTATCCATTATTCGATATTGAGCCAGTAAAAGGAGAAGGTTGTTTCGTTTTTGACAGAGACGGTCAGCGTTATCTCGATTTATATGGTGGACATGCAGTGATTTCAATTGGACATTCACATCCACATTATGTTTCTCTGATTTCTTCACAGTTGGAGAAAATTGGATTCTATTCAAATAGTGTTCAAAATTCTCTACAAGTTGAATTAGCTAAAAAGCTGGGCGAGCTTTCGGCAATGCCCGAATATCAATTGTTTTTATGTAATAGCGGCGCCGAAGCCAATGAAAATGCGTTAAAATTAGCCTCATTTAAAACCGGTAAGTCAAAGATTATTACCTTTAAAAAGGGATTTCATGGTCGAACTTCTGCTGCGGTAGCGGTTACCGATAATCCCAAAATTATTGCGCCCATTAATAAAAAGAACGATGCTGTATTGCTTGAATTAAACGATTTAGCTGCAGTTGAAGCCGAAATTGCAAAAGGTGATGTTGCTGCTGTTATGATTGAAGGGATTCAAGGAATTGGAGGAATCCATGTTCCCGATGCGTCATTTTTAGAAGGATTAGAACACGTTTGTAAAAAGAACGATGTGGTGCTAATTCTCGATGAAATACAGTCTGGATATGGACGAAGTGGAAAATTCTTTGCTTTCCAATATTCAGCTATTCAACCTGATATTGTTACCGTTGCCAAAGGTATGGGAAATGGATTTCCAATTGGTGGCGTTTTAATTAGTCCTAATTTTGAACCTTGGTTCGGGATGTTAGGTACTACTTTTGGTGGAAATCACTTGGCTTGTGCTGCCGGAATTGCAGTTTTAGATGTATTAAAGTCTCAAAAATTGATTCAAAACGCAGCTGAAATTGGTGATTATCTAATTACAGAATTGAATAAATTAGAAAAAGTAAAAGAAGTACGTGGTGTTGGTTTAATGATTGGTATTGAAATGACCGAAGAAATTGCTGATATTCGTAAACAATTACTTTTTGAAGATAAAATATTTACAGGCGTATCGGGGAAACATATAATCAGATTGTTGCCTCCATTGAACCTGAAAAAACAGCATGCTGATTTCTTTCTTGAAAAATTTAAGGAAAGCATTAATGCTTAAAATATAAGATCATGAATTTTAAAAATATTGCCATAATAGGTGCCGGAAATCTAGGTTTATCAATTGCAAAAGGATTATTGAATTCAAAATTAATCGATAATGCTAATTTGGTATTAACCGAAAAAAATGGTGCTCGACTTGAAGCTTTAATTGAAGAAGGTTACAACGCAATTACCGATAATGTTGAAGCTGTTCAGCAATCCGATTTAATCATGCTGGTTGTGAAACCGTGGCAAATTGAAGGTTTATTAGAAGAATTGAAAACCGTAAAAAGTCTTGAAGAAAAAGCAATTGTTTCGTGTGTTACAGGAGTTACTTCGGGGCATATTTATAATATACTAGGTACAAAACCTGCTTTGTTCCGCGTAATGCCTAATACGGGTGTTGCTATTCAGGAATCGATGTCGTGCATTGCTTCGTTTAACGAAACAAAAGAGCAAAAGGAATCTATTAATACAATTTTCGAACAACTCGGACAGGTATTGTTTATTCCTGAAGAGCAAATGCCGGCAGCTACTGCTTTGGCTGGTTGTGGAATTGCATTTGCCTTGCGCTTTATTCGTGCGGTAAATCAGGCTGGAGTTGAAATTGGTTTTAGTGCTGAGGATGCTAAATTAATGGCTGCACAAATAACGAAAGGTGCTGCAGAGTTAATTTTGAAAAATGGTTCACACCCCGAAGCGGAAATCGACAAGGTAACTACTCCGAAGGGAATTACCATTACCGGACTAAACGAGATGGAGCATTCCGGATTTAGTTCCTCTATTATTAAAGGTTTAATGGCTTCCTTTAATAAAATAGAAAAGAAAGAGTAGTAAAATGATATTTAACTAACCTGACTTTCTTGTCAGGTTTTTTTTGCTAAACTCTTGAAAATTGTGACATTTGTCATGTTATTAATCTTATGAATCAACAACAGACAATATATAAAAGAGTAGCGGTTAAAGTCGGAAGCAATGTATTAGCATCTTCCAATGGTGATCTTGATTATCAGAGAATTGCTCATTTGGTTGAACAAATAATTGCACTAAAGCAGGCAGGAACCGAAGTGGTTCTCGTTTCGTCAGGTGCCGTGGCTGCAGGGAAAACAGTGCTTCCTGTTCAGAATAAAATTGATACAATTTCAGCACGTCAGTTATGGTCGGCAATTGGTCAGGCTAAATTAATGAATTTGTATACCAATTATTTTCAAAAACAAGCAATGGTTTGTGCACAGGTTTTAACTACCAAGGAAAACTTTAGCGATCGCAGGCATTATTTGAACATGAAGAATTGTATTTCAACCATGCTCGAAAATAATGTGATCCCAATTGTAAATGAAAATGATACCATCTCAGTAACCGAGCTAATGTTTACTGATAATGATGAACTGTCGGGCTTAATTTCCTCAATGATGGATTGCGAAGCCTTGATCATTTTATCGAATGTTGATGGCATTTACAATGGAATTCCCGGTGCTGAAGGAGCTTCTGTAATCAGAACAATAAAAGCTTCGGATAAAAGTTTAGAAACTTTCATTTCTGCACAAAAATCAGGTTTTGGTCGCGGAGGAATGCATACAAAATATGGGATCGCACGAAAAATTGCGAAGGAAGGAACACATGTTTATATTGCCAATGGATCGCGCAATAATATCTTGCTCGATATTGTTAATGGTAACGATGTACTTGCAACAAAATTTATCCCGAATGGAAAAAAGCTAAAAAGCAGCAAAAAATGGCTGGCACATTCGTCCAGCTTTGCAAAAGGAGTTGCTGTAGTAAACTCGGGAGCCAAGGAAGCATTATTTAATGTAAATGCGAATAGTTTATTATTAATCGGAATTACCGAGATTAAAGGCTTTTTTAAAAAAGGAGATATCGTTAGAATTCAAGATGAAAATGGAAATTTTCTTGGATTAGGAAAGTCGCAATATAACTCCGAAGATGCAATAAAGTTGATAGGTGAAAAGGCCAAAAAACCATTTATTTATTACGATTATTTGTATCTAATAAATAGCTAATTTAGTAACAAAGTAAAATTTCAATATTATGGATTGCACTCCAATTTTTGAACAGGTTTTAAAAGCCAGCAGAACATTAAATCTGCTTACGGTGGATAAAATTAATCAGGTCTTAAAGGATGTTGCAGACGCAGCAGAAGCCAATACCGACAAAATTTTAGTCGAGAATGAAAAAGATTTAGCCAGAATGGACCAATCAGATCCAAAATACGATCGGTTGATGCTTACACCTGAACGCATAAAAGGTATTGCCGACGACATGCGTAATGTGGCTACTTTACCTTCTCCACTCGGAACTGTATTGAAAGAATTCGACCGTCCTAATGGATTGAAAATTTCAAAAGTTTCTGTTCCTTTTGGTGTAATCGGAATTATATACGAAGCACGACCAAACGTAACTTTTGATGTCTTCTCATTGTGCTTAAAATCGGGGAATGCATGTGTTTTAAAAGGAGGAAGTGATGCAATCGATTCGAATACCGTAATTGTAAATATTATAAAAGAAGTATTACAAAAGCATGAGCTTAATGTCGATGTATTAACCTTGCTTCCTGCAGGGCGTGAGGAGACCACTCAATTATTGAATGCTCATGGTTTTGTTGATTTAATTATTCCACGAGGAAGTCAAAACCTGATTAACTATGTACGTGCCAATGCATCGATTCCGGTAATAGAAACAGGGGCTGGTATTTGCCATACATATTTCGACGAATTTGGAGATTTAGAAAAAGGAAAAGCAATTGTGAATAATGCTAAAACTCGTCGTGTTAGTGTTTGTAATGCATTAGATTGCTTGGTGCTTCACAAATCGCAATTGAAGAACTTACCAACAATTGTAGAATTGTTACCCGCTTCAAATGTTGAAATATTTGCCGATGAGCAAGCTTATGAAGCAATTAAAGACAGTTATCCATCGAATTTGTTGAATAAAGCAACTGAAGAATCGTTTGGAACCGAGTTTTTAGATTACAAAATGTCAATTAAAACCGTTGACTCGTTCGATGCTGCAATCGAGCATATTTCTAAGAATAGTTCAAAACATAGTGAGGCAATTATTTCTGAAAATAAAGAACGAATTTCCTTGTTCCAAAAGTTGGTCGATGCTTCCTCGGTGTATTCGAATTCGTCAACAGCTTATACCGATGGAGCACAGTTTGGATTGGGAGCCGAGATTGGAATTTCTACTCAAAAATTGCATGCTCGCGGACCGATGGCTTTAGAAGAATTAACTTCGTATAAATATATCATCGAAGGAAATGGTCAAATCAGACCTTAAGAATTTAAAATTTATCATACAATTTATATAAATGAGACACTTTACATCTGTTCATGATTTGCCAAACTTAGATAAAGCATTGGCAGAAGCTTTTGAAGTGAAGAAAAATCCTTATGGATATCAGCATCTTGGGAAAAATAAAACAATGATTTTAATGTTTTTCAATTCGAGTCTTCGTACACGTTTGAGCACACAAAAAGCGGCGGAGAACATGGGAATGAAAGCCATTGTTTTAGATGTGAATCAAGGTGCCTGGAAATTGGAGTCGGAGAGAGGCGTGATCATGGATGGCGATAAAGCGGAGCACTTGTTAGAGGCTGTTCCTGTTATCGGATCGTATGCCGATATAATTGGTGTTCGTTCATTTGCCAATTTCGAAAGCAAAGAACATGATTACAACGAAGTAATTATTAACCAATTTGTAAAGTATTCGGGGGTGCCGGTGGTAAGTATGGAAGCAGCTACGCGCCATCCGCTACAAAGCTTTGCCGATCATGTAACCATTGAAGAACACAAAAAAGTTGCAAAGCCAAAGGTTGTGCTTACCTGGGCTCCACATCCACGAGCTTTACCGCAAGCAGTACCGAATTCATTTGTTGAATGGATGCGTGAAACTGATTACGAATTGGTGGTAACCCATCCAAAAGGTTACGAATTGGCTCCTGAATTTATGGGCGACGTAAAAGTAGAATACGATCAGATGAAGGCTTTTGAAGGCGCCGATTTTATTTATGCAAAAAACTGGGCTTCTTATTCTGATTACGGTCAGATTTTATCGAAAGATCGAAGTTGGACAGTTTCTGATAAGCAAATGGCAGTAACCAACGATGCCAAGTTTATGCATTGTTTGCCTGTTCGTCGTAACATGGTAGTTAGCGACAGCGTAATTGAAAGTCCTAACTCCTTAGTAATTCCCGAAGCTGCTAACCGTGTAGTTTCAGCACAAGCAGTGTTAAAAATGATCTTGGAAAGTTTATAAGTTCAAGAGCGATATAAAATAAAAATGCCTGACTGTAAAATCCGGCATTTTTGTTATTAAACTTTATTCATTAAAACTCGAAATCAAGCATTGTTTCATTGCCTGCAGTGATTTCAACATCTTCTTTATAAATGGTTGAATCTCCATTAATTGCTTGTACATCGTACATTCCGGCATCTAATCCAATAATTGAATAATCTCCCGATTCATCCGAAATAGAGCTAGTGTTAAGCGTATCCGCAGCAAAAACCGAAACAATTACCCCTTCAACTGTGCCCAAACTATCGCTAATCGTACCGTATAAACTTCCGCTCGTTGAAAGATTCGAAGCTTTGATTGTTGGTTTAAATATAAAACCATTAATACCTGCAGAAGTCAGTGGATTTCCTTGTACCACAAACGATTGACTTACATCAAAGTCGAGTAATAGTTCGCTTGTTAATCCTCCTGCTACCTCAATTGATGGATTAATAAATACTTTAATTCCGGTTTGGGCACCACTTGGTATCTTTAAATTAAAAGAAGTTCCGTTGCCTAAAACAACACTTGCTTCTGAAACATAAAGGCGCACCAAATCATAAAAGCCAACTTCAATATCTAAATCAACTAAGGTTGCTGTAACCCCATTGGTTAGATCTAATAAGTTGAATGTTACTGTGTCTTCGGATAAAGTAATAAACTCAGGAATCAAATCAGATCCACTTTTTCGAATTTCTATTTTCTCAATTGTTACGTTCGCTTCTGCTACCAAATCGGTTGGAAATGGTGCATCTGTTAACTTAACAGATAATTTTCCTGTTGCGTCATCATTCGAATCTGAGCACCCCCACGCTAGAAACATAATTAATAATGCAATTGTAATTTTACTTAATCTAATCATAATATGAATTTTTATAAGTTATACTAATATAACTTTGTAGAGTTAATTATGTTTTGTGACAATATTTATAATTGAGATTGATATATCTTTTTTGCTTACATAAGAGCATTCAATTGCAAGAAAGCCTGTGCTTTATAGCGTAGCCAAGAAAGGATAAGAAATTAAAGTTTGTTTATATTATTATTTTGTAGAATTGTTGAACGACTATTGACTTTTAAGCAAGATCCCCTTTGTGGATCATATGAATATATGAAATGTTTAATTTTCATTTATTAGTTAATTTTCGTTTTCCAAATGCGATATTGTTGAAGTACTTTTTCGGGCCAGTAACCATACCAGTCGTAACCAATTCGTCTGTCGAACGAGATTTCGTCTAAATTGTAGACAACTTCACCGTCAACTTTTGACAAAAATGGTTTGCTTTCGTCTAAATCGTAGTAACGAGCCCAAACTGGTTGTGCATTTTTATCGGCAATAAATTTTCTATCGAAATTCACTGTTGTTTCATGATAAGCTCTTTCAGGAATTGTGATGGTTTGATAGTCGTAGCCTTCAATTTTTGCATTTTCAAACCAATTCACTGCTGCTTCAATTGCTGACTTCACCTTTGCTGATGGATGCTCAATTTTCATTAAAAACAATACAATATCGCTACTTTCGCGTGCGGTGATTGATGGGTGTTCATATTTACGGCCTTGAACAGGCTCATAACTTACAGGATCGTGTTGTTGGCACCAAGCAGTTTTTTGTCCATCAATCTCTATTTGGCTTTTCAAAATTACCTGAAGTCCTTTTTGATATGCTTCTAGTAATTGAGATTTCAAATCTTGAGATAACCAATCAAAATAAATCCTACCTTCTTTTACCGATAACAACAATTCCATAATTCCGGTCATAACATCATCGTTGTAGGTAATTGCTTCTGCATCCCAACCTTTCCAACCGCCTTGTGGAAATTGTTCTCTGAGAATATATTCAAATCCTTTTTGGGCAGCAATCTTATATTTTTCAATATTGGTATAGTAATAAGCTTGCGACAAGTATTCAATTTGTGGAAAGATATTCCGATTGTCGAAAGTGCTTTGCCGATAGCGTACCGAAAGTGCATTGGTTACCGAATCGGGATTGAGTTTTGCTAACCAGTCGATGTTTTTTGGCCATCCGCCATCTTCATTTTGATATGCAAGCAAATTATTTGAAATTGAAATTACATCGCTTGAGTCAAAACGTGCTTCGCTTCTTATTTTGCTATACAATTCCCAATGATGAATTCCATCACTAAATTTATCCAAACTGATGGTTGGAATTTCGGTGGTTTTGCTTTGCGTGCACGAAAACAAGAGTAGGAGTAGGCATAGTTGATATAAATATTTCATAGTTGTTCGGTTTAGATTCTGAAAATTACTCGAAATATTGGTTTTGTGAAAATAAAAAACCGCATCTACAATGAAGTAGATACGGCCTTAAAAAAAATATCAATCTAATATCTAAAACTACTTTGCTGCTTCAAAGCGTTCCGACATAGTTTCCCAATTCACTATATTCCAAAATGCTTGAATATAGTCACTTCTTTTATTTTGGTAATGAATGTAATAAGCATGTTCCCAAATGTCTAAGGCAACAATTGGTGTTCCTTTTACTTCAGCAATATCCATTAACGGATTGTCTTGATTTGGTGTAGAGGTAACTACCAATTTGCCTTCGTCGGTTAATACCAACCAAGCCCATCCACTTCCGAAGATTGAACCTGCAGTAGCTGAGAATTTTTCTTTGAATGCGTCAACCGATCCAAAATTCTTTACAATTGCAGCTTCTAAATCAGCCGATGGCGCAGTTTTTTCAGGCGTTAAGTTTTCCCAAAACAACATGTGGTTGTAATATCCACCGCTATTGTTGCGGACTGCAGCTGGTTGTTTACTGATGCTGCTAAAAATTTCTTGCATGGTTTTCGTTTCCAAATCTGTTCCTTCGGTTGCTGCTAAAAACTTTCGATGGTAACCTTTATAGTGCTTATTGTAATGCACGTACATGGTTAATGAGTCGAAACTTGGAGCCAAGGCTTCGTATGCATATGGCAATTCAGGAATTGGTCTTTCTACTTTTTCTGTTGATCCGCCGGCGCAAGCAATCATAATTGAAAACATTGCTACAACTATAAATGAACCGGTTATTAATTTCGTTTTTTTCATATCTATTTGCTAATTTTTTATATTAGTATAACACATACCAATATAAATAGTTTGTAATTAGAGGTTAAATAATTCTTAACGAAGCTTTCGTGCAACATTCTCGGGTAGCATCCGTTTTGTTTATTATTTTTGTGATTGTGAAAAACATGAAACTATATTTCCTAAGCATATTCGTTTTTATTGGAAGCCTTGCTTTAGCGCAGGAACCAATTGACTCTACAGCAATGCCTACCTTTGAAATTGGTGAGGTTGAAGTCTTTGGAGAATATGAGTTTACCTCTAAACGTGAAGAAAGGAAGTATTCGAAGTTGGAAGAGGATATGCGTGTTGTTTATCCGTTTCTGAAATTGGTGGTCACCGAGTATGAGCGTGTAAATAAGGAGATGATGCTCTACGACGAGAAAAGGCGCAAAGAGTATCTGAAATGGTATGAAAAGTATGTTTACAAAAACTACATTGGCTACTTGGTGGAATTTACGCCACGTCAGGGACGCTTAACTTTGAAGTTAATTAATCTTGAACTAGACGAATCGCCATTTGCCTTGGTAAAAGAATACCGAAATGGTTTTCGTGCTGCTTTGTGGCAAGGAGCTGCCATGTTGTTGGGAGCTAACATGAATTCCGAATTTAATGAAAAGGAGTTGCCAATGGTGCAACACATTCTTCGAAAATTGAAAGCTGATGCCGAATTACAGCAAATTAATCTCGGAAAACGGGAGGGTGGTCCTGAAAGTATTGAGCTATTTCATTAATTGGTTCTTTAATTATTTTTCCGAGTGTAAGGTTATTTTGTGCTACAATTTTCTCTAGAATTTCTTTGTAGTAAAAGGCAATCGATCCGCAAAAGTTGATTTCATATTGATCAATATGATCATAATTCAATATATTTCTTTTAATAAAGGCATCGAACTGATTTTCAATTATTGAACGACAATAATCATGGTCGATATTTGCTTTGGCAAAAGGAGCAAATGCTGCCAAATATTTATTGGCCTGCTGCATTTGATACACACGTTCTATAACAATTTCGCTTGAAACATCGTAAGTATCAATAAATTTTATTCTGAGTTCTAAGGGCATTTGATTTTTTAGGAAGTCTGCAACCAGTTGTTTGCCAATTGAAACGCCGCCACCTTCATCTCCTAAAATGTAGCCTAACGAAGGGGTACGTTGTAAAACTTTTGAACCATCCCAGATACATGAGTTCGAACCGGTTCCTAACAAGCCAATCGCGGCAGGTTTCGATCCCGAAAGCGCCAAACAAGCAGCAATTAAATCGGTATCAACCATGATTTTCTCAGCCTTAAAAATATTATAAATCGCATTGCCAATTTTTTGTTTCTGTACATCGGTGGCACATCCTGCCCCAAAATAAATAACCCCGTCAAGTAATTTAATTTCTACTTCGGCTAAAACCGGACGCATAATACTTTCAATATCATCGGGTTTCAACAATAATGGATTAATGCCGGGGGTGTTGGTTAACAACGATAGGTGTCCTTCTCCAATAATACACCACGATGTTTTGGTTGATCCACTTTCTGCGATTAGGTACATAGTTCTATCGTTTTAAACAAAGATGCGAAAAAACTAAGAAATGCGAAGCAACAATTTAGCAAAGGCATGCTACAATTTAGCGCAAGCGTCGCGCTAGTGCCTTTTCTGCAAAAATTAATTGATCGGGCATAAGTAAATGCTAGCACCATTTGAGCGAATAACAAGCAAATGAAATTTACGACGAAGAAAAGGCTTTACAATCGGTAGAAAGTAACGCTTCGAAGTTGAAGTATGAGGTGGCGGCCATTGTTAACGATCAATTGGTAAATTACCTGAATGCAATGAAAAAAGCAGGAGTGGAAATCTATATGGGTTTTGCCAATACGCTTTCAGAAATTATTAATGAGAATAACGTAATCGTTAAAAGGCGAAGAAAGTCTTGAGCTAATTTGCTACTGTTACTTAAATGTTGGGGTAAATAAAGGGGCTTTCAAAACCGAAAGGGGATGAGGGTCTCTTTTTTTTATTCGGTAGAAAGTAGAATGTGAGACCAAACATAGCCAGTAGAAGTATGTTGATTAATGATATTATTTTAAACGATAATAAATACAAAAAAAGTTTCCATACAAAATTGATTGACATTGATTATAATGAAAAAATATTGGAATAATTATCTCAAATTTCAAATAACTTAATAACTTTGCTTTCGAATTGGTTTTTAATCCAATAATTGGAAATTTAAGAATTAAAAGGGAATGTCGTGAAAGTCGGCAACAGTTCCCGCTGCTGTAATTCTCAAAATAGCTAAAGATTAGTAACCATTGTTCCGATGCTTCGGAATGAGAAGGAGTCTAGAGTGAGATAAGTCAGAAGACCTGCCAATTCATCATAGATTTTGCAGTCCGCGGTGAACGGATAGCTAATCAGTATGATGTATCTTGGAGCTTATCTTGCTTACATCGAGTACTGCAAAATCGAATAAACAATTGTTTAATGAAATTTTGTGGTTACGATGGAAAAAACAAATCTTACACTTCGTTTTGGTACGCTCAGTTTAATTATTTTTTTAGCAGCATTTAGTCGATTAATTCCTCACCCGCCTAATTTTGCCCCAATTGGAGCGATGGCATTATTTGGTGCTGCATATTTCTCAAAAAAATACATTTCATTTCTCGTTCCGATATTAGCAATGTGGATAAGTGATATCGCTTTAAATAATATAATTTATAGCCAGTATTTCGACCATTTTGTTTGGTTCTACCAAGGGGCATACTGGACTTATGCGTCCTTTATAATTATTGGTTTGATTGGATTTTTACTTTTAAAGAGAGTAAAAGTTCACACTTTATTATTAGCCTCTTTGGCTAGTTCAGTTTTATTTTTTCTTATTTCAAATTTTGGTGTTTGGTATTCTGGAATAATGTACCCTAAAGATTTTAATGGATTAATATCTTGCTATACAGCTGCAATACCATTTTTAAAAAATACCATGATCGGAGATCTAGCCTATTGTGCGGTGTTATTTGGAACTTTCGAATTTGCACAATATAAATTACCTTCTTTAAAAACGATTCAAATATCAAATTAATCAGAAAAGAACGGCAGCGTTCGCCAAAACCATCTGCCGTTCCAATGATGTATAACACAATAATTATAATTTAAAATTGCATTATGAAACAAATTTACATTTTTTTGTTGGTTTGTCTAGGTTTGCTACTAGTCAATCAACATAGTATGGGGCAAACATTCTCGCATAAAAGCGACTATGAGATTTCCCGTACACGAAGTACAAGCCAATATCGAACCACTGTTCGGTTTTCCGACTTATTTACCTACCCGGAAGGATGGATTGGTACCGAAAAACTTCAAGATAGCACGAGTGTCAATATTCAGTTTGCTTCAACTAATGATGAAAATTTAGTGTTTGACACCTATTACTACTCATCATATAGTGGACAATTTTTTTACTATATCATTCCAGCCGGAGCCTATGGAAATGATACTCTAACAGTAACTTTAAGTTATAATGATTTTACGGCTGAATCAAAAGTAATTACGAAAGTAACACCAATAAATTGTAAAAATGATGCCTATACAATTAGTATTGGCGACACGGTTGATTTTAATGTTACAAGTAACGATTCTCCTTCAGCATACTATGAAAAAAGTACACTTGAGATTATTAAAAATCCAACACTTGGTACAGCAACAATCAATGAGGATTACTCATTAAATTACATCAATAGTATTAACTCACCGAATTTTAGTAAGGATACAATTCTTTATCGGATGGCCGATGCTGATGGAAACTACGATACAGCTACTGTTGTTATTGATATTCACTACAATTCATATGTTACTAAAGTTTTTGACTTTCTTCCTGCTCCTGGACAATTTGTGAATACTTCGTGGGCAATGAATTCTTCAGCTGAGAATATTATTGGAAGTACAAGTTCGGGGGTTAGCCTTGGTGGTTTTGGAGGATATATTGTTGCCGGATTTGACCAGCCAATTGTAAACCGTGATGCAAACCCTTATGGTGTCGACTTTTCAGTAAAAGGAAATGCATTTGGAGGCTGGGGTGAACCTGCTGCTGTTCAGGTAATGAAAGATGAAAACGGCAATGGCTTACCCGATGATACTTGGTACGAATTAGCAGGTTCTGATTACCATTTTAGTACTTCGGTAAAAAATCTAACCATCACCTATTTTAATCCAAAGAAAAATGGTAGAGCTACGCTTCCTTTTAAAACCGATAAAGGATTCAATGGTGCCATGCGTACCAACTCGTTCCATAGTCAATCATACTATCCCGATCCTTACGACTTTGGAGTTTCTCATGACTCAGTAGCTTATACCGGTACTTTTACTCGATTTATGTTAGATAAAAGTAGAGCCAATTACATAACTGCAAAGCGTCTCCCAATTTTCGGTTATGCTGATAATAAACCAAATGGAAGCAATACAACAACCCCAACCAATCCATATGCTGATAGTAAGGGGAATGGGTTTGACCTTGAATGGGCCGTTGATAAAAATGGAAATCCTGTCGAATTAGATACCATTCATTTTGTGAAAGTTTATAGTACTGTACAAGAAGACGGTGGTTGGCTTGGTGAAGTTTCTCCTGAAATATTTGAAATTGGAATTACTACGCCTGATCCTGCTTATCAGAAAGAGGATTTTTATGTTCATGCAATCGGTGCTGGTCAATTACAGGTATTAAAAGGTTCAAGTTTTAAATATGAAGGTTTATTATTTAAAAATGGAATCCCACAAACCGGGAATGCAACTTGGAAAACTTCTGTTGATTCAGTTGGGACAATTGATAATTCCGGATTATTTGTTGCTAAAAAATTAGGAACAACTACGCTTACATTCTCTGCCGATTCTAATGTTGATAGTGCAACCATTGATATTGAGGTAGTTGATTTAAGCAGTATTTCCATTGAATTAGAGGGCAATACGACTTCTGTCGACAGTACTTCTTTAATAGTTGGTGAAACAATTTATTTGCATGCACAAGCTATCGATAGCCGTAGTAGTTCTGCTCAATTTGTGTATGAAGATTATAATTGGACTTCATCGAATCCTGCAATTGGTACAATTGACAAAGGAATATTTAAAGGCTTTAATGAAGGACGTACTACTGTTGTTGCAAGCTCAGTACACAATCCATTACTTGCCGATACCGTTGTAGTTGTTGTAAACGAAGTTCCTGAACTATATGCTGTAACCGACACCGTTTTAATTCCATATTATAGTCACAAAGGTACATTTACCAATAGCGACTTGTTCTCAACTGGTGGTAATGCAACTGTATACATAGATACTACATTGTACAATCAAGCTTTAATGACTTCGAGTATTGTGAATAACGAAATGGTTTATTCGATTGCCGAAGGTCATTATGGCTATGAAACCATCGACTTTGTAGTAACTGCCTATGATGTTGTCGATACAATTACGATAGTATTTAATATTGAAGCTCCCGACAACCTCGCTTCACCAAAACAAATTGTATTTACCAATGGTGGAGAATTTGGTAACCCAAACGCACCAACTGAAATGTTGACTTATATTCCTTCTAAGGATACAACCATTCAAATTGATAACTACTTGGCCGGAGCAACTTCTGTTCAAGATATGGTAGTAGATGGTAATTATGTTTATGTAACTGCCGATTATTACATCACTCGATACAATGCATCGACACATATGGCTACCGATTCAGTTTACACGCAAGATTTAAGTGAAACAGACGCTGATGGACAAGGAGCTGACATGTCAGGTTTGAACCACAAATTAGCAATCTACGAAAATATGCTTATTGCCACTCGTCAAAATAGTGCAGCTGCCCCCGAAGATGGTTATAATGTACGTATTTACAACAAAGGTGATTTATCGTTAATTACTAAAATCCCTGTATCGAATCAAGCTACCGATGTGGTGGTAGTCAGCGATACCGCTTATGTGATGATTAATGGCGGTTTTGCAGGTACAACAAGCGCAATGGCAATCATCGATTTAAACACGCTAACTTTGAATCGTGAAGTTGATCTAGGAACTACCGGTTTAGGTGTGATGCAAATGATTGCGAAAGGAAGCGATATTTATTGTGTGCGACTTTCCGATTTCATGAGTCGTTATACTTCTGGTATTGTTGTATACAATACTTTAACGTCAACTACTGAAGAATATGAATATACCTCTGGTATTCCTTATGATTCTTCGCCATTGGCGATTGAACCAATGACAAACGATACTTTATTTATCAAAAAAGATTTAGGATACGTCGCATTCGATACCAATACAAAAACATTTGGTGAAGATAAATATTTCAGTATTCCAGCGTACTACACTCAAGACTCAGACCATATTGGCAAAGGTTCTATTTACGATGAAGAAACCAAATTGTACTATGTTGCATATGCGTATTGGCATGGCGAAGGTATAGGTCAAATATATGATGCTATCGGCGATAGTGTTGGAACTTTCAAAGGTGTTGGTGCTTCTCCTGAAGTTATTAAAATTGTTGAAGCAACAGAAAGCAATGAAAAACCATATTTGAATAGACAGTACTCACGCAGCTACAACGAGGAGCAAACTTTCAGATACCGTATCTCAAATGCAATGTTTGGAGACAAAGAGGATCGTTACCCAACTTTCTACATGTATAATCCAAAACAATTTGAATGGCTAACTTTTGATCCATCTACGCGTTATTTAAGTGGAACTTTTACAGATGAGGTAACCGAACCTACAACATTTAATGTTTTAATGCAAGCCTTCGATACGCAAGGTGCCTTTGTGATTGATACTTTCAAGCTCACCATTAATCCGGTAGACGATGTATTGTCATTGGGTGATTCAATCCCTGATCTTGATTTAGATGAAGATGCATCTGATACATTACTAATTTTAACGAACACATTTGTTGATCCCGATAGTGAAATTACTTTCAGTATTGATTCTATCTCAAACGACACCATCCTTAATTTGAATATTGAAGACAATAGCTTAAGAATTTCACTTCTTGAAGAAGCTTCGGGTGTTACAACAGTTATTTTGAAAGCCGAATCGAACGGAGTTGTGCTGACCGATACATTTACCGTAACTGTTAATGAAATTGACGATGCTCCAATTGCTATTGGAACAATTGCGAACATTGCCGATTACGCTTCTGCCAACGATAGCATTATTGAATTAGATGGATTGTTTGATGATATCGATAGTTTAGATCCATTTACTTATAAAGTTCTTGTAAACTCTGATTCAACAGTAGCAATTGTAACGATTGATGGTTCTCAGCTTAGCATCGACTTTATCGCTGCCGGTCAAACCAATGTAAGTGTTCAAGCTACAAGTGGTGGTCAAACAGCAAGTGTATCATTTGTTATTGGGGTGTATCCTTCAATTGATTTGCCATACGGTGCTTCCGATTTCGAAAATCTTGAATTAGCAGAAGAAAGCTACTGGAATGGCGCTGACAATTCTGGTGGATTTGTCAGCGGAGAAGCTGCATTTAAAACCAGTTATACCATTGCAACAGCATCTTGGAACGGTTGGGGATATTCGAATACGAGCGATACTGAAACAGCATCATGGTTAAATCAGTATAGTGCAATAACAGGTGCAGGATTTGATACCATTGTTTCAGATGGTAAGAACTACGGTGTTGCTTTCATTACAAGCGACTTGATGACCGGCGTTACAAATCCATTACCATTAAGCTTTGCCGATAGTGCAGCTCACCGCGTAAATGGATTTTATGTTACCAATAGTACATATGCTGCGCTTTCGATGCAACAAGGTGATGCTTTTGCCAAGAAGTTTGGTGGTGAAGATGGAACTGATCCAGATTACTTCAAATTAGTAGTTTATGGATTAAAAGATGGTGCAGAAACAGATACTGTTGAATTCTATTTAGCTGATTTTCGTTTTGAAGACGACACTAAAGACTACATTGTTCAATCATGGCAATGGGTAGACCTAAGTGAACTTGGTAAAGTTGATCAATTAATGTTTAATCTTGAATCTAGCGATGTTGGCATGTGGGGGATCAATACTCCATTGTACTTTAATATCGACAACATGTATATTGCTCCTGATCTTGCACCTGAAGTTATTAATCCAATCGCTGATGTTTCGGCTAAAGAAATTGCACCTGATCAAATCATCGATCTTAGCAATGTGTTTACCGATGCCGATGATGAAACAGTTACGATTTCGCTTCTGTCAAATTCAAATCCCGAGTTTGCAAGTGCAACATTGAGTGCAACTGAATTAAACATTGATTTTATTGCAGAAGGTATAACAATCTTAGTTGTTGAAGGTCGTTCGAACAATAAATCGGTATTCGATACCATTCAGGTAACAGTAATCACTGACCTTGCTCCTGAGGTCGGTAATCCAATTGCTGATATTTCAGTAGTTGAAACTGCTAACGATACAATTATAAGCTTAGAAAATGTATTTACCGACATGGATGATGATGACGTTTCGATTATGAAATCAATCGCAAGCAATTCAAGTGAAAGTGTGGTATTAGCAAGCATTGATGGAGATGAATTAAGCTTATCGTACTTAAGTGTTGGCGAAGCCGAAATTGTTATAGAAGCAAGCTCAAATGGTTTAACCGTTACCGATACTATTCTGGTGAATGTTTCACCGGTTACCAATATCAAAAGCAAAGCATCTGCGAATGTTGTATTGTATCCTAACCCTTCAAATGGATTCTTTAGAGTAAATACAAACTTAAACGAGAATGTTTCGGTACGCATCTTTACGCTTAGCGGTAGTTTAGTTTACGAAAACAAAAGCTTTAGTAGCAAACAATTAATTGATATGAGTGATAAACCAAGTGGTCAGTATATTATTCAAATGAATAAAGGCGATTTCAGTTATCGACAATCTTTAATAATTAAATAATAAAAATTCGGGGAGCTGAATACAGTTCCCCGATTTTACTTTATATTTTATGTTAAAAAAAGCATTTTTACTTACTATTTTATTGCCAGTGGCTTTTGCTGCTCAGTCTCAATTCATCTCTCAAGTTCTTGACTACAAGCCAGGGCCGGGACAATTTATTAACACTTTAGCTTGGGGTTTACCTTCCACCGCGAATAGTTTAATAGGAACAACGAATGGGGGGGTAAGTCTTGGTGCTTTTGGAGGTTATGTTATTTTCAAATTCGATAATCCTGTTGAAAACCATGCCAACAATCCCTATGGTGTAGATTTTGTGATTTATGGAAATCCCCTGGAAAACTTATCTACCCCTGAAATGAAGAACAATGTTACTTGGTCTGAACCAGGCATTGTTTCGGTTATGAAAGATGAAAACAATAATGGTCTTCCCGATGACACTTGGTATGAATTGGCCGGAAGTGATTATTTCTTTTCTACGACTATAAAAAATTACAGTATTACCTATACCAATCCTGGTGGTAATATCGCCACTGATATTCCTTGGACCGATAATCAGGGCAATACAGCTTATGTTTATGCAAACACCTTCCACTCGCAAACCTATTATCCTCTCCACGAAAACTTTACCAATGTCGACGCAGTTTCGTACACATTAAGTGGAACACGCATCAAAGATTTTGTCGACCAATCTAATCCAAGTTACATCACTGCAGCTGGACGTCCTTGGGGATATGCCGACAATAATTTAAGAAATTCTTACAACGGATTACCCGATAATCCTTATACCGATAATATTGAAGAAGGTTCGGGAGGTGATGCCTTTGACATCAGTTGGGCTGTTGACTCAAATGGGAATTATGTTGATCTTGACAAAATAGATTTTATAAAAGTTCACAACGCCACAATGGCCGATGCCGGATGGTTGGGAGAAGTATCAACAGAAATAACCGGTGCTTTCGATGTTGAACCCAATCCCGTTGAAAACTGGGAATCAACCTCATTGGTATTAAATAATATTCCAATTTTAGTAAGCTTAAACGATTCCTATAAGTTGGAAGCCACATTCTTTAAAAACGGACGCAAAGTCGATGTTGGAGGATTCAGATGGAATGCAACCCCTGAAAACTTAGTCAACATAGATGAAAATAACATGTTAACAATAAAAAGTGCCGGAACAATTACGCTAACGGTATTATGTCAGTACAAAGGAGAATTTTATACTGAAAGTATGGAAGCGACTATTGTTGCTCCCTCTTCGATTGAAATTAACGAGGTAAGCACTACTTTTCGTGTAGGCGAAAAATATCCAATCGATGCGCTTGTGGCCGATCAAAACAATAAAAGTATCGCTAATATGAATTTAGTTTGGGAAACCTCAAATAGCAGTATTGGAGTGCTCTCCGAAGAGAATAAAAGCTATTTAACAGGACTGCAAATAGGTACATCGTGGCTAAGCGTTTATCCTAATGGATACCCAGAATTAAAAGATTCAGTACAAATAACAATACTCGAATCATTAGAATCCAACGAAGTATATCTGTCAATTAAAACCATTAACGAAACGGTTTTTGAAACATCAAAAATTTCAGTTTCAAACTTTGATTTAACTCCCTTCGTTCAAAATCCAAATCACAATTACGATATCGGAAGTGTGAGCAATATAACGGCAGCACATGCCATCGCCTCTGTATTTGAAAACGTTGCATTTGAAAGTGATTTACGCTATCGCGATACAGAAAAAGAAGGGTTGTATATTTATAAACTTCCCGTATTGTCAGGCACTTTGGCTACAAACTATTACGGCTACGGAAACTTAGGTGAAGAGGATGAAAACTACAGTTGCTGGATGGTACAAATTGGTGATAAAACCTACTATAAAAATCTAGAAAATGTTCAGCTATTCTCCAACGACTATATTAAAGTATATTATGTCGAAGATATTAGACAAAACTGGACGGTGAATGAGTTAAAATCATCAGCTTATGAAGTTCGTGCAGGCAATGAAGTTGAAATTACACTCAGTGCCCTTAGTTTATTTTTATATAGCGGTACAACCGTAATGGAAGAAAGTCGTGTGCCAGTTGCAAATTCAACTGTTTTGGTGAATAATTCTGTACATGTTCAAAATAGTATTGCATTGCAAACAAATAGTGATGGAAAGGCAATGCTCAAAATAGAAGAGACAGGTATCTATGAAGTTTCAGCTGGAGGAGAGAGCTTTACCCTTAAAGTAACTCCTGGCACATCCGTAAAATCGTATAAAAATGATGCAATTGCTGTATCGCCAATTCCTGCTCAAAACATTGTACATATTTCTGCTACCAATATAGTCGGGGGAACACAAGTAAAAGTATTTGAACTTGGTGGAAAACTAATTTATCAAGATGTTATTACCAGTCATCCAAATGGTTTTGATATTGAAACATCGCAATGGGAAAACGGTGTTTACCTGCTACAGGTAGCCAACAAAAAGCAAACAACCAAGTGTAAAATAATTATTCAACATTAATAAAGTATGCGTATCACGTTAAAAGTATGTCTTGCTTTAGTAGGAATATTTATTTCTATCACTTTGTTCTCTCAAGGCATTCAAGATTCGGTATTTCATATTGGCGAAGTGCAAAAAACGGCAAAATATATTTTCAAAAAAGAGGAAGCGGGAATGAAAGAAAGTAAAATTGATTCGTTAGCTTTCATGGATAAAATTACGGGCGATCTTTCAGCTTTACTACAACAAAATACCACAATTTATATCAAAAGTCATGGTCGGGGAGCACTTTCAACTGCATCGTTTAGAGGTACGGCACCCACACATACCAAAGTTACCTGGAACGGGATGCCAATCAACTCGCCTATGTTGGGTATGGTCGATTTTTCAACCATCCCTGTATTCGTATTAGATGGTGCAGGAATCGAATATGGTGGAGCTTCAATTTCCTCAAATGGCGGAGCTTTAGGTGGAAACATTAACTTATACAATGCCCCCGACTGGAACAATCGTTTTAGTGCCCGTTTATTGACAGGAATCGGTAGTTATTCTACTTATAATTTAATGGGGCAAGTTAATTTGGGGAATCAGTTGATTCAATCGAAAACGCGTTTTTATCATATGTATTCAGAAAACAATTATGATATTATCAATACCAGCTTAATTGGGCATCCTGAAACACAAAATGAAAATGCTGATTATACGAAAACCGGAATTTTACAAGAAATCTATTTGCGTTTTCACAATAAATGGACAGGTTCGGCAAAAATGTGGTATCAGGATGGTAACCGAGCAATTCCGATGGTAATGAGTTACGAAGGAGCCGACTCCACAAGTCGAGGAAATAAACAAGCCGATATCACATTAAAATCGGTTGCTCAAGTAAAATACTATGGTGAAAAGTTTGAAACTGAAATCCGTTCGGGATATGATTATCAGCAGCTTGATTATGTGATGAGCATCGATGTCGGAGGTTTAGGGACACAAAAGCCGGTAAATTCGGGTAGCGATATGCGAGGATGGTACAATAACGCAACTGCAAAATATACGCTCTCTGAAAAAGTTTTATTTCAGGCTTCAGCCGATGCTAATTACTTTAACATAACGAGCCTGGATAGTGCCAACCAAACTGGTTATGATGAGCAACGTATGGAATATTCGTTTTTCGCAGGGGCATATTTTCATCCATTTGATCTGCTTAATTTTTCTGCGGAATTAAGACGTGATATCATTCCAAATACTTCACCACCTTTGATTTTTAATTTCGGTGTTAGTCTGAAGCCATTGAAGAAAACCGATTTGGTTTGGAAAAGCAGCTTCTGCCAAAACTTTCATAGTCCGAGTTTAAACGATTTGTATTGGATGCCAGGAGGAAATCCAGATCTTCTTCCCGAAGAAGGCTATAGCTTTGAAACCGGATTGCATTATGTGTACCATAATCATCAAAATAAATTCGATGTACAACTAACTGGATATTATTCTGATATCTCTAACTGGATACTTTGGCTTCCCAGTGTAAAAGGTTATTGGGAAGCAATGAACCTAAAACAGGTACTATCAAAAGGAATTGAGGTGAACACAAAATACAGCATTCATGTTGGAGAATTGCAATTTAAAGCACAGGCAAATTATGCCTATACGAGCACAACCAATCAAGGTGAGCCTCTTAACAATTTAGATGCATCGATGGGGATGCAGTTACCCTTCATTCCGAAACATTCGTTGAATGCACTGGTATATGCTGGATATAAGAATTCGTTTATTACATTTCAACATCAATACTACGGAGTTCGCAACTTGCTAAGCAGCAATATGGCAACACTCGATGATGATTCGGGCGATGAAAGCACTGTGCCATTTTATCGTTTGTATGCCGTACCATTACAGTATGCTACTTTGGGGCATAAACAAAAAGTAGGAGATTTTATGCTTACCGCTGAGTTTAAAGTCAACAATCTTTTTAATGAAACCTATCGAAGCATTTTGAACCGATTTATGCCACGACGAAATTACGAACTCTTGCTAACATTTAATTTTTAAGATGAAGCTAAATAAAATTGTTATCATAAGTGTTGTTACACTTGTTCTTTGTGCTTGTATAAACGACGAAGAATGGTATAATATGAACAGCCTTGTCCTGAATTTGCAGAACAAGAAAGCTTTATTCATAACAAACGAAGGAAACTTTATGTACGACAATGCATCGCTTTCAGTTTATGATTTAGAAGATGAAAAGGTGTACAATAACATATTTTACAGAATTAATCGTGTTCCTTTAGGCGATGTTGCTCAATCTATGGCCATTCGCGATTCCTTAGGTTATATCGTCGTAAACAACAGTGGGAAAATTTATGTCATTAATATAAACAATGGAAAATATGTTGGTCGAATTACCGGACTAACTTCACCTCGTTATATCCATTTTTTAAGCGATACTAAAGCTTATGTTACCGATTTGTATGCCAAGTCGATTACGGTCGTAAATCCCACGACTTTCGAAATTACTGGACAAATCAATGTTAATAATCACGAAAAAGATTTTTACCAGCATCCTACCGAACAAATGGTGCAATACAACAAATTTGTATTTACAAATTGCTGGAGCTACGATAATCAGATTTTAGTTATTGATAGCGAAACCGATGAGCTTGTGGATTCAATTGAAGTGTTAAAACAGCCGACTTCACTGGTAATCGATAAAAACAATAAAATATGGACTATTACCGATGGTGGATACGAAGGCAGTCCTTACGGGCAACAGGCTCCCGGATTATTGTGTATCGATGCTAAAAATCGTGAAGTGGAGCGCGTATGGCGTTTTGATCAAAGCGATTGGCCATCGGAAATAAATTTGAATGGAACACGCGATACGCTGTATTTTATTAATAGACATATCTATCGAATGCCTGTCAACTCAAATTCTGAACCCGAATTATTTATCGAAAGTCCTTACAAAGGAACATACTCAGGTGGTTATTATGGGTTAACTGTTGATCCCGAAACTTCAGAAATATATGTTGCTGATGCTATCGACTATGTTCAGCAAGGCGTAATTTACAGGTACAAAGCAAATGGGGCAGTAGTAGATACTTTTAAAGTTGGCATAATTCCAGGAGCTTTTAGTTTTAAATGCAACTAAGCTTTAGAGTATAAATTCAATTGAAGAATTTGCAAAATACTTTCTTTCGTATTCTTATATTCTTCCGTTCTTCATTATTTAGCAATCTTAATTCTTTTTCGCTTTTGTCTTACAGAATTTACAATTCAGATCGATTCTTTATATATTTGAATTCTGCTAGCAAAAGCAAATTAAAATTATTGAACAAACCATAAAAGGCTAAAAAAATGGCTGAATTTATTTATCAAAAACCTTTTCCAATTCAAAAGGATACAACCAAATACCGATTACTTACAACTGATTATGTAAGCACGGTTGAATTTGAAGGTAAGAAAATATTAAAAGTAGATCCTAAAGGATTAGAGTTGTTGGCTCGCGAAGCAATGGCTGATATATCGTTTTATTTACGGCCGGCGCATCTTGAAAAAGTACGCAGTATTTTAGATGATCCTGAGGCAACCGACAACGATAAGTTTGTTGCGAATACAATGCTGATTAATCAGGTGGTTGCAGCCGAAGGAGAGCTACCCACTTGTCAGGATACCGGAACTGCCATTGTGGTGGCCAAAAAAGGCGAAAGCGTTTGGACAGGGGCTAACGATGCAGAATACCTTTCGAAGGGGGTTTTCACAACTTACCAAGAGCGTAACTTACGCTATTCGCAGGTGGTACCTCAAACCATGTTAGAAGAAAAGAATACAGGTTCGAACCTTCCGGCACAAATTGATATTTATGCAGAACAAGGAAATAAATACGAATTTTTATTTGTAACCAAAGGTGGTGGTTCAGGAAATAAAACATTCTTGTATCAGCAAACCAAAGCCTTATTAACTGAAGATGCCTTAAGCAAATTTGTTAAGGAGAAAATTAAGGATTTAGGAACTTCAGCTTGTCCTCCTTATCACTTAGCATTGGTAATTGGGGGAACTTCGGCCGAAGCAACTTTGGCCACAGTTAAAAAAGCATCGGCAGGATATCTAGATCATCTTCCAACTGAAGGTAACGATGGTGGTCAGGCTTTCCGCGATTTAGAGTGGGAAGAAAAAGTATTGAAGATTTGCCAAGAGAGTGGAATTGGTGCTCAGTTTGGTGGAAAATATTTTGTACACGATGTACGCGTAATTCGTTTGCCACGCCATGCGGCTTCATGTCCGGTAGGTTTAGGGGTGAGTTGTAGTGCCGATCGTAATGCAAAAGCTAAAATTACCGAAGAAGGTATTTTCTTAGAGGAATTAGAGAAGAATCCTCGTCGTTTCTTGCCTGAAAAAACACCTGAAATCTCAGATCCTGTTGAGATTGATTTAGATCGTCCAATGGATGAAGTTCGTGCCGAATTGAGCAAATATCCAATCAAAACCCGATTGAAATTGAAAGGAACTTTAATTGTTGCACGCGATATTGCACACGCACAAATTAAAGCATTAATCGATAGCGGAAAACCAATGCCGGAATATTTCAAAAACCATCCGGTATATTATGCGGGACCTGCGAAAACACCAAAAGGAATGGCTTCGGGTAGTTTCGGACCAACCACTGCAGGTCGTATGGATCCTTATGTGGATGAATTCCAAGCCTTAGGCGGATCGATGATTATGCTGGCCAAAGGAAACCGTTCGCAAGCAGTTACCGATGCTTGTAAAAAACATGGTGGTTTCTATTTAGGATCAATTGGAGGTCCGGCAGCGATCTTAGCAAAAGAAAGTATTAAAGAAGTGGAAGTAGTTGATTTCCCTGAATTGGGAATGGAAGCTGTTCGAAAGATTAAGATTGAAAATTTCCCGGCATTCATTATTGTGGATGATAAAGGAAACGACTTCTTTGCCGATTTTCAGCACTAGAACCCAATAGCATTGAAATAAAAAGCCTGAATTCTTTTAAGAATTCAGGCTTTTTGTTCTTTTTAATATGGAATGAGCACTTTGATCAACTCAGTGACCACCTGATGAAACCAGTTACAACAAAGTACTGTTAGTAATATTATAGTCATTTCTACAAGCGCAATGACCATGTAATTTTGGCAGCTGAGTACTTTGTACAGCTTTCTTGATTTTCGTATGTTCGGGTAAATATTAGAACTATGTCGATTAAATTTTTACCAGCGAATACAGTAAATGATGATCAAATCGTATTTGTGATTTTAATGGCGCAGCGACCTAATGGTAAGTGGTTGTTTGTACGTCATCGCGATAGAATAACTTGGGAAATGCCTGCCGGGCATCGTGAAGAAGGGGAGACGGCTTTGGAAGGAGCCAAGCGAGAGCTTTATGAGGAAACGGGAGCAATAAAATTTAATATTCGGTCCTTGCTTCAGTATGAGGGGGAATACAAAGGTGACAAGGTTTTTGGAGAAATATTTTACGCCGATGTTGAAAAATTGGGCAACTTGCCACCATTCGAAATCGCAGAAGTTACTGAATTGGAAACAATCCCTTCGATTGATCAGTTAAGCTATCCCGAATTGCAACCGATCTTTTTTCGAGAAGCGAAGAAGTATATTTAATCGACAATAAATTCTTAATTGGCAAATTTGGAAGTCTAAAAATCCGGGGGAACTGATAACCAGAATTTCTAATAGTCAGAATCGCCAATAATCCTCAAATGTTTTTTCTTAAATAAATTTAATGAATTGAAGTTTATTGAAACGAATGGTCGTCGATCAACTTAAACTTTCTACTTTTAAAAAAACAATTAACAAAAACCAATAAAACCAAAATTATGGCAAGTCCAATTTCAGAGTGTTTATACTGTCAGAAATTACCTATTCTCGACGAATTAATGATTAAAATATGTGATCTTGGAGTATCGCAATTGTTCTTATTTAAAGAGCAGTCGTACACCGGTCGTTGTAACGTTGTTTATAAAGATCATGGCATTGAGTTTCATGAATTAAGTGAAGAGCAACGCAATGCTTTTATGAGCGATGTCGCAAAAGTGGGGAAGGCAATTCAAGCAGCTTTTCAACCAACCAAGATTAATTATGGTGCGTATTCTGATACCTTAACACATGTTCATATGCACATTGCCCCTAAGTACGAAGATGGTTACAAATTTGGTGGAGTGTTTGAAATGAATCCACAGCAAACTTACTTAAGTGATGTCGAGTATACTGAAATGATAGAGAAGATTAAGGCGAATTTGTAAAAGGTTTGAGTCTTTATTTAGTAAGAATAGAAAGACTCTGAATCAAGTTCAGGATGACGCTAAAATATAGGTCATTCTGAACTTGTTTAGTTACGCTGATTTTCAATTCAGAATCTATTTAATTCAAAACTGTCTACCACTTAAACTTGTAAACAGTATGATGCGTGTAAACTTCTTCAGGCTTCAATTCTGCACTTGGGAAGTTCTCACAATTTGGTGAGTTCGGAAAAATTTGAGTTTCCAATGCTACTCCTCCAAATTGAGGCAGTTTTTCACCGTTTCTGGTCGTTTCGGTTCCATCGAAATGATTTCCGGTATAAACCTGAATTCCAGGTTGATCGGTATAAGTTTCAAGAATTCTTCCCGATTCTGGATCTTTAAAAATAGCCGCTAGTACCAATTCGTCGCCACCATTGTTAATTACAAAGTTGTGATCTAAACCATTGACCAATTTTACTTGTTCGTCGTTGGCAGTAACCGCTTCTTTAATGGTTTTGGCTTTAGTAAAATCCATTGCAGTTCCGGCAACTTCTAATATTGTGCCATCGCAAGTTTGTAATTCAGGATTGATAGGAGTAAAGGCATCAGCCATCAATTGCAATTCGTGGTTTAAGGTGTCGCCACTTCCATTTAAATTGAAATAAGGGTGACTGGTTAAGTTGATGATGGTCGTTTTATCCGTAGTAGCTTTGTATTCAATGGCAAATTCATTGGCATCATTCAAACTATAAATTACTTCTAATTTCAAAGTGCCCGGATAACCTTGATCTCCCTCTTCGCTTACTAACGATAATTTGTATGCTGCAACTGTACCTTCTTTTTCTATTGGCTCCACCTCGAAAACTCGGGTATTGAAACCACCAGATCCACCATGTAGGTGATTAGGGCCATCGTTGGTTTCGAATTGATAATCTTTTCCGTTAATTTTGCATTGGCCTTTTGAAATTCGATTGGCAAAACGTCCGCAAATTGCTGCAAAATAGGGATCGCCATCAATATGTTGTTGAGGCGTATCGTACCCAATTACTACATCGGCAATTTCGCCAGAGGCGTTCGGTACTTTCATCGAAATTACTTTTCCACCAGTTGGTATAAAAGTAATTTCTACCTTGTTGTTATTCTTTAATGTATATGTTTCGGCTGCTATATTCATATTTGTTATGTCGTGTATTCAATAATAATAAATTTTGAATTGAATTTTGAATGATGATAAAGATGTCATTCTGAGCGAAACGAAGAATCTAAGCGGTAAAAGCGACTTCGCTTCGATCATAATGACAATCAATTTTCATTTCTTATCCTAAAACTTTAACATAATTGAGCCTTCAGGACGAATGAATAGTTTGTGACATTTTCCTTCGCCATAAACATGCTCTAATGTATTTACATATTCTTCAACTAAATTCTGAGGAACAAAAGCTTGAATTGTACCACCAAATCCACCTCCGTGAACACGCCAAGCTCCTTTACCTTTTAAAACCATTTCGCTTAAGGCCAGGCCTAAAGAAACAACTTGCTCATTGGGGTGAACTACGTCAAAAATGTTTTGATTATACATGTATGAACTTTGCCCCGACTCGATAACTAATTGTTGGAATTTGCTAAAATCGTTGTTCTCTAGAGCTTCTACCTGATCCACAACACGTTGGTTATCGCCTTGAAAGTGAATCGCTCGTAATAAGGCACGGTCGCCAACTTTTTCGCGTATTGCAGGAATTGCTTTTACAACTTCGTCTAAAGTTGTTTCTCGTAAAACAGTTTTACCCATTTGGGCAGCAACCGCTTTCATATCGGTTGGTAACGAAGCATATTCTTCTTGCGAAGCAGGATCGTCATGCCCGCCACCAACATCGGTAATTACCAACGCATAGCCTGTTTTTGTGAAATCGAAATCTACTTCTTTTACAATAGGATTAGCAGGATCTTCAAAGTCGATGGTGATTAAGCCACCCACCGAACAAGCTGTTTGGTCCATTAAGCCACAAGGCTTTCCGAAATATACATTTTCGGCCCATTGACCCACAATTGCATTTTCAACAGCGTCCATTTTACCATCGTTGAAAAGGTTGCTGAAAATGGCACCAATCAAAACTTCAAAAGAAGCAGAAGAACTTAAGCCAGAACCTTTTGGTACACGACCTTCAATTACTGCATCGAAACCACCAATGGTGTATCCGCGTTCTTTCATCGAAGCGGCAATTCCTTTCACCAATGCATTCGAAGTATAGAATTCAGCTTCATCGGGTTGAAAATTATCTAATTCAACTTCGAATTGTGGATAACCTGCCGACTTAATTCTAACGGTATTGCTGTTATTTTTTGCAGCTACAGCAATATTATCCATATTAACCGCACCAGCCAAAACGCGACCATGGTTATGATCGGTATGGTTTCCTCCAATTTCGGTACGTCCCGGTGAGCTGAATAAATCAAAATCTTCGTGACCAAAAACGCTAATGAATTCCTTCATTTGTTCTTCATAACGTTCTGCCTGAACTTTTAAAATTTCAGTTTCTTCTCCGTATAATTTTTTAAAAAGAGGATTGTTCCCTCCATTTATATTTTTAATTAATTCGCTTAAACTTGCCACAGTATTTTGTTTTAAATGTTAAACTTGGTTGTAGTGAGTACTTGGTAGCTCACGCAATTTTTGAGCAGCTTGCTCTGGTGTAATATCGCGTTGAGGATTGGCCATCATTTCGTATCCCACCATAAACTTTTTCACGGTTGCCGAACGCAACAAAGGTGGATAAAAGTGCATGTGTAAATGAACTTCAGGATAGTCGTTACCATCGGTTGGCGCTTGATGAACTCCTGCAGAATATGGGAAAGATGTTTCGAATAAGTTGTCGAACATTACCGTTAATTTTTTATAACATTCCGCAAATGCCAATTGCTCTTCGTCAGTAAGTTGTGTTAGGTTTTGAACTGCACGCTTGCTAATGATCATGGCTTCGTAGGGCCAAGTTGCCCAAAACGGAACTAAAGCAACAAAATGTTCATTCTCTACCAAAATTCGGTCTTTCAATTCAATTTCTTGAGCAACATAATCCTCTAGCAACGTTTTGCCGTGCTTTTCAAAATATTCTTTTTGCATTACCAACTCTTTAGCTGGTTCGCCTGGAACTGAAGTTTGAGCCCAAATTTGACCATGAGGATGAGGATTGCTACATCCCATGATGTCACCTTTGTTTTCGAAGATCTGCACATGATTGATATAATCTAATGCTGCCATTTCTTTGTATTCTTTCGTCCAAACCTCAATTACCTTTTTGATTGCTGAAACTTCCATTTCAGGCACAGTTAGGTCGTGACGAGGGGAGAAGCAGATCACTTTACAAAATCCGGCTTCACTTTTTGCAAGGAACAAATCACCATTCTTATATTCACCTTCAGGAACTTCGGGTAGCAATGCACTAAAATCGTTTTGGAAAACAAAAATATCTTTATAATCAGGATTTTTCACACCTCCGGCACGTTCATTCCCTGGACACAAGTAACAGGTATTGTCGTATTGAGGTCGGCGCTTCTGGTTAAGTTTTTCAACTTTTCCATTCCAAGGTCGCTTGGTACGGTGTGGTGAAACTAAAATCCATTCACCATTTAACGGGTTGTAGCGTCGGTGTGAGTGTTCAGTAAATTCAAATTGATTCATTTTTATCTTAATAATATAGTTAATAATCTACTTTAAAAATTTGATTGTTATTGTCGTTCGAGCCATCCTCTTTAAAACGATAGAAATAGGCACCTTTTTTCGATTCACTGGTATCTTTTATATCTAACTGTTCTAATACTTTTAACGAAAGAACTTTTTTACGGAAGTTTCCAGGATCAAATTCAACCTGAAAAATAGCATTATAGAGTTTTCGTAGTTGTAAAAGAGTAAAGCGTTTGGGAAGCAATTGTTTCCCAATTAATGATGTGGTAGCATTGCTTCTAAGCTTAGAAAGCGCTTGTTCAAGCATTTGGTTGTGGTCGAAAATTAATTCGGGCATTTCGTGTACCGGATACCATTCGGCACTATGCGATTCAACTACTTTTTTGTTTTCTTCCGTAATTGGCATTAAGGCATAATAAGCAATACTAATTACGCGTCCACCCGGGTCGCGATGTACTTCTGAAAAAACATCTACCATTTCCATGTAAATATTTTCTAGCCCAGTAATGGTTTGTAGTACTCTGCGTGAAGCATCATCCACCGATTCGTTTTTATTTACCCAGCCACCCAGCAGCGAAAGTTGATCTTTCGAGGGTTCGATCCATCGTTTGAAAAGAAGAATCTTTAATAGATCGTCTTCGTATCCGAAAACAATACAATCGACCGTAATTAATATACCTTCGTGTTGATACATTTAATAATTTTATTGCTACAAAAATAAAAGTAGTTTTTACTTTTAAAGCAAATTGTATAATAAAAGTAAAAAATACTTTTAATTTAAAATGATTAAAAATAAATACAGATATATATTATAACTATCGTAACGGTAGGTAAATGCTACGTTTTAGTAACTAGATTATTAAGATAGATAGCTCTAACTTTTAGCAATTCTAAATAGTCGATGTATTTTGGAGGAAATACTTTAAGTGTTATATTTACACTTTACTATTGCGAAAGAACAGTTCCGTATGTGGATTATTTCAGTTATTTTGGTGACTGTTTTTGATTAGAGTAATCAAATTAACTTTAAACTAATATTAAAAATACAAATTAAATTATTTTACTTATGAATGCTGGATTTACTACACTTGATTACATTATTTTCGTGGTTTACGCGGTGATAATTGTATCTCTGGGTTTATTTCTTTCACGTGGAAAAGCTGGAAAGGAAGAAGATTCAAAAGATTATTTTCTTGCAGGAGGAACCCTGTCATGGTGGGCAATTGGTGCTTCATTAATTGCTGCCAATATTTCTGCAGAGCAATTTATCGGAATGTCAGGTTCTGGTTATGCTTTAGGATTAGGTATTGCTGCTTATGAGTTATTAGCAGCTGTGACTTTAATTCTTGTTGCGAAATATTTATTACCACAAATGATCGACAAGAAAATTTACACCATGCCGCAGTTTGCAAAAGAACGTTATGGTAAAGGCGTAAGTTTCTTCTTTTCATTCTTCTGGTTATTGGTTTACGTATTTGTAAACTTAACTTCAGTAGCATGGTTAGGAGCATTGGCGATGGAGTCTATTCTTGGTGTGCCAATGGCTTATGGTGTTCCAGGGTTATTAATCTTTGCAGGGGTATACTCTATTTATGGAGGTTTGAAAGCTGTTGCATGGACAGATGTTATTCAAGTTGTTTTCTTAATTGGTGGTGGTTTAATCACAGCCTTTTTTGCTTTAGATGCAGTTGCGGGACCAAATGGGAACTTTGCTGATGGTTTTATGCTTGTATTAAATAAAGTTAGAGAAACTCCTGGTGATATGCACTTTAACATGATTCTAGAGAAAGGCAAAACCTTAATTCCTGATGGAAGTGGAGGCACAAAAGACCCATTTACTGATTTACCTGGTTTAGCGGTTATTTTTGGTGCAATGTGGTTGACTAACTTAGGTTACTGGGGATTCAACCAATATATCATTCAAAAAGGTTTAGCAGCTAAAAACTTACAGGAAGCTAAAAAAGGATTGATTTTCGCAGGTTTCTTGAAAATTTTAATTCCAATTATCGTAATTGTTCCTGGTATTACAGCATATGTAATGTTCCAACATCCAGAACTAGCTAGTGGGTTGGAATTGTCGGGTACTATTGAAAAGGCCGACCAAGCATATCCTTGGTTGTTGAGAAACTTTGCACCTAACGGTATTCGTGGGGTTGCATTTGCGGCATTAGTTGCAGCAGTTGTTTCTTCATTGGCTTCAATGTTAAACTCTACTTCTACCATTTTTACTTTAGATATTTATAAAGGACAGATTAATCCAAATGCTTCTGAAAAACAATTGGTTAAAATTGGTCGTATTACAGCTTTTGTTGCATTAGTAATAGCTGTATTTGCTGCAAAACCATTGTTGGGCGGTTTAGATCAAGCATTCCAATATATCCAAGAATATACCGGATTTATTTATCCTGGTGTGGTTGTGGTATTTGGTATGGGACTTCTTTGGAAGAGAGCTACCAATCGTGCTGCTTTATGGACAACCATTGCAACCTTGCCAGCTGGTATCATCATGAAATTAGCAATGCCTGAACAACCATTCATTATTCGTATGGGATATGTATGTATGTTCTTAATTTCTTTGGCAGTTGTGTTAGTGTTAACTGATAATTCTCATAAAACTGAAGCCGATAAATTATCTGAAAAAGATACTAAAACGCTTAATAAAGCAGGTCTTGGATTTGCTGTTGCTTCAGGAGTAACTTTTGTTGCAGGTCTTATTTGGGGAACCAACCTATTTGATTTCAATTTATTGAATTTAGGTTTCCATTCTATTTTTATGATGAGTTTTATGTTGGCATTCTTATCGGTAATAATGTATACCAATGTTAAAACTAAAAAGCAAGATGATAAAGCGTACTCTTTCAATGCAAGCTTATTTAAGACAGATAAAAACTTTTTAATTGGAGCAATCGGGATCGTAGTGATCATTGCTGCATTATATGCTTATTTCTGGTAATAAAATTTTCATTTAAAAGACCTGCTCTTTGTGCAGGTCTTTTTCTTTTTAACTAATTATGAACTTTTATAGCAACGAAGATAAATTCAACATTGGTGTCGATTGCATTGTTTTTGGTTTCGACGAAGATGGTTTAAAGCTGTTGTTGCTTAAACGTAACTTTGAGCCTGCAAAAGGTAAATGGTCGCTAATGGGTGGCTTTTTAAATAAACAAGAATCTGTTGATGATGCCGCTTCTAGAGTTCTCTCGAAATTAACCGGAATTGATGAACTTTACATGGAGCAATTAGGCGCTTTTGGTGATGTTGAGCGTGATCCTGGTTCTCGAGTAGTTTCAATTTGTTACTACGCTTTAATTAATATTGATGAACAAGACAAGGAGTTGGTTCGAAAATACAATGCTTTTTGGATAAGTATTGACCAAGTTCCTGAATTAATTTTTGACCATAGTTTAATGGTTAAAAAAGCACTTCAAAGGCTGCGAAGGAAAGCTTCAACACAGCCAGTAGGATTTAATTTACTTCCTGAAAAGTTTACTTTACCACAGCTTCAGCGTTTATATGAAGCAATTTACCAAGTTGAATTGGATAAACGGAATTTCCGTAAAAAGATGCTCTCGATGAAAGTACTCGAGAAATTAGAAGAGAAAGACAAAGAGACCTCCAAGAGAGGTGCATTCTACTATAAATTTAACGAAGACCAATACAATAAACTAGTTGAAAACGGTTTTAGTTTTGGTGTATAATTCTGAAATTAATTAAAGAATATAATATCATGTTAGAATCATTAAAAAAAGAAGTGTTCAAAGCCAATATCGATTTGGTAGATCATGGATTGGTTATTTTTACATGGGGTAATGTAAGCGCCATCGACCGTGAAAAAGGACTAGTTGTGATTAAACCTAGTGGTGTTGATTACGATGTTATGAAAGCTGAAGATATGGTGGTGGTTGATTTAGACGGAAATGTTGTTGAAGGTAACTTAAAGCCATCATCGGACACACCTACTCATTTAGAACTATACAAAGCATTTCCAACAATTGGTGGGGTTGTTCATACGCACTCAACTTATGCTACTGCATTTGCTCAAGCAGGTATTGGTATCCCAAATATAGGAACAACACACGCCGATTATTTTGCAGACGAAATTCCTTGTACTCGTAAAATGACCGAAGAAGAAGTATTTGGTTCGAAAGGATATGAACTTGAAACAGGAACTGTGATCATCGATTGTTTTAAAGACAAAAAAGCAAATGAAATTCCTGGAGTATTGGTTCAAAACCATGGACCATTTTCATGGGGAAAAGATGCACATGATGCAGTTCACAATGCTGTGGTAATGGAGCAAGTTGCGAAAATGGCTTTCATATCTTATAATATGAATCCAACGCTATCGATGAATCCTTTGTTGGTGAAAAAGCACTATGAACGTAAGCACGGACCCAATGCTTATTACGGGCAATAATACTTGGAAAGACAAAAAATAAAAACATAAAAATCATGACTAAAAAATATGTAATTGGATTAGACTATGGTAGCGATTCTTGTCGTGCTTTAGTTGTTGATGCTGAAACGGGACAGGAAATGGCATCTTCTGTAAAATACTATACCAATTGGATGGAAGGTAAATATTGCGATGCTCCGAAAGATCAGTATCGTCAGCATCCAAAAGATTATCTTGAAGGTTTAATTCATACAGTAACCGATTCATTGTCGAAATGCGATCCTGAAGTTGCTAAAAATGTAGTTGGATTAGCTTTTGATACCACAGGTAGTACCCCTGCATTAACCGATAAAGAAGGAACTCCATTGGCTTTAACACCCGGTTTTGAGGAAAATCCTAATGCAATGTTTGTGCTTTGGAAAGACCACACTGCGGTAAAAGAAGCTGCTGAAATTAACGAGTTGGCAGGCAAATGGGAAATAGATTATACTCAATACGAAGGTGGAATTTATTCTTCGGAATGGGCTTGGGCTAAAGTCTTACGAGTTTTACGAGTTGACGAAAAAGTGCGCGAAGCAGCATATTCCTGGATTGAGTATTGCGATTGGTTACCAGCAGTGGTTACCGGTAATACAAAACCCGAAGAAGTGAAACGTAGTCGTTGTGCTGCAGGTCACAAAGCAATGTGGCACGAAAGCTGGGGAGGTCTTCCAAGTGAAGAATTTTTAACTACTTTAGATCCATTATTAGCAGGATACCGCGATCATTTGTACACCAAAACTTACACCAGTGATGAAGTTGTTGGTACCTTAACTCCAGAGTGGGCTGAAAAATTAGGCCTTTCAACCGATGTAAAAGTCGGTGTAGGTGCGTTTGATGCACACATGGGAGCTGTAGGTGGTGAAGCAGAGAATAATTCGTTGGTTCGTATTATGGGAACTTCTACTTGTGATATCATTACTTCGGAATATAGTTCGGTTGAAAATAAATTGATCCCAGGTATTTGTGGTCAGGTTGATGGTTCTGTAATTCCCGGAACAATGGGATTAGAAGCTGGTCAGAGTGCTTTTGGTGATGTTTATGCTTGGTTTAAGCGCTTAATTGCTTGGCCGCTACAAATGATTGAGGATAAGGAATTGGCCGCTAAAATTGAGGATCAAATTATTGCAAAATTAGCCGATGAAGCAGCTGAGTTACCTATTGAGGGAGCTGAGTTTGCTACCGACTGGATGAATGGTCGACGTACGCCAGATGCAAGTCAATTGGTAAAAGGTACCATTTCAGGAATTAATCTTGGAAGTACTGCGCCAATGATTTTCAAAGCGTTGGTTGATGCAACTGCATTTGGTTCGAAGGCGATTGTTGATCGTTTTATCGAGAGCGGTGTTGAAATTAAGCAAGTGATCGCTTTAGGTGGAGTTGCTAAAAAGTCGACCTATGTTATGCAAACCATGTGTGATGTGTTGAATATGCCAATTAAAGTTCATAGTTCAGACCAAACTTGTGCATTTGGTGCAGCAATGTTTGCATCGGTGAATGCAGGTTTATATGAAAAAGTAGAATTAGCACAAAAGCAACTTGGACAAGGTTTTGAGAAACAGTATACTCCAATTCCTGAGAATGTTGAGAAATACAAAGCATTGTATGAACGTTACCAAAAATTAGGAAAAGTAACGGAAGAGACTTTCTTTTCGTAATTAATAAGATATGGAATAATAAAAAAGCTGATCTCAAATTGGGATCAGCTTTTTTTTATAAAAAATGGCCTTGTTCGTTAGAATACACGGGCTTTTTGACGCATTATCTTATAGCGTTTTTGTTCTCCGGTTGTGTCAACAGTAAATAAAATGGTTCCATTAATAGTTCCAGCTTCCATTACGTTCGGATTCACCTCTGTTGTCGCTGTTAATTGATGTGCTCCTTCTCCTTCGAAGGATTGACTTACATTTTTAAATAATAAAACGCCTTGATCGGGAAATTCTAATTCAAGTTGATTAATCGTAAATGGAGTGCTGTATTTTGCATAGATCGTCATTTCACATTTTGCTTCATCGGCAATATACAGCGTGATTGCGTCTTTTAAATAAATTTCAGCATCATCGGCATGAATATTAATCTTAAAAGATTGTTCCACCTTTTTATTGAGGTATCTATATTGAACAGACACGCTATTTTCATCACCTTCATAGCAGTATTTCTGTGTAAAATCGATTAATTGCTTGTTGCCATTTGATTGGCTACTGGCCTTAATGCATTCCGACGATTTTACAATTGGGCGCTGAGAAGTTCCGTAGGCTTTGTCTCCAATTTTTAATGCATATTCAATTTGATTTACTTTTTGTTGGATTGGTACGATGACTACATTTTTTATCATGGCAGCAACTTTTTCTTTTTCAATTTTGGCAGTTTGTTGGCGACTATCAATGAAATAATCTTCAAAAGCTTCCAATTGTTTCATCAAATCAATTAATGCTTCGATCGTTTTTGCAGAATTAATTTCAGAAATTGCAGCATTCATATCATTGGTCATTTTCTCATCCTGCTCATTAAATTCACGAATTAACTTTTGAAGCTCCGATTTTGTGAAAGGGTAGAGGACGTGGAATTCAACGCGTTCTTTATTGGTTTCTTTGTCACGAAACTTAACCCAATAAGATTCTTCTGCTTTGTTTAATGAAACTCCTTTTAAGGATGGAATATTTGCTGAAATAACTGAAGACTTATTTTTAAAAACTTGAGTTGTGCTTACAACATGATTCTTGCTAACGTTCTCCATTGTCATTTCGGAAGACGATTTCACATATGATGCTACCGATTTTACGATGTCGGCTCGAAGGTTTATTAAGGCACGCTCTTTGGCTTCTGCTATGTTTTCTCCTTCGCCATATGAAATAATATAGTCTTCGAGTGCACTTTGGTGCCATTTGGGCGCTTTTCGACTACTGGCATCAATTTCTTTTTCCTGAGCATAAGTAGTAATGCAAAAAAGCGATACAAGTGTATAGAGTAGAATTGATTTGATATTTTTCATCTGAACTGATTTTTGCATTATTTAATTAAATCTCTCACTTTATACACATTGTCGTACAGATTGAATTCAATTAATTTTACCGTTTCCGGTTTTTCAAATTCAATTTCAAATTTTACGGGTGTATCAGGAATAATCGTTTTTTGAATATTCCAGGTAAATGATTCTTCACCAACTATTGCTTTAGTTGCACTATATTCAACACCTTCGTTGTCGAATGCTCTAATATTGCGGGTAAGTTGATTCAATACAAACTCAAATTCTTCATCGTCGCTATTAACAATGTTGAATTCCAGGATTAATTTCTTGCCAAAAATATAATACTGAACATAATTCATTGAAACCTTTTCGTTTAATTGAAAAGTAATATTTGCATCACTTGCGTCGGCCTCATACTCTGTAGTTGGGGCCTGAGCCTCAGTTGGAGCTACATTTCCACCGCAAGCATTTTTACTGATATCATTTTCTTTCCCAATTTTTTTGGCGAGCTCTACGCAGTCGTAGTAACATTCCATACTAATTTGTGGAATCGAAAGTAACATGCAATAAGCTTCAGATGCTTGACCTGCAGCTGCCATTGCTTCTGCTTTTGATAAAATAGACCCACATTGAGAATTATAAAATTCAAGAATTTTCACCTTGCTTCGATCGATAAAGCCACGTACTTGTGTGCTTCTTGGGTTAATTCTTTTTAGGGCTTGTATGTATGCTTTTGCATCGCTTTTTCCAACCCCTTTTAATGCAAAAGAGGTAGCTCCATAACTATTCCCTGTTATGTTGTCTTTTAACTCTACTGTGCATTCTAATTCAATCGCTTTCATGGGCATTGTTCCACCCGTAACGTTGCTAGTTAAAATGGCAATGCTTGGTTCTAAATAAAAAATAGTGTTTTCTCCATCGCTTCCAATTCCATTTAAACTAACCATTTGTTGCAATTTGCTTTCCAGAACTCGCTCGGCCGAAGCACCAATTTCTAAATTATCGGGAAAATTAATTCCAATGGCAATGCGGTCTTTGTCGTTCATTTGCCCTTCAGAATTTTGCCCTTTTGAGAAGATGGGAAGCGCAAGAATCAATATTAATAGGAGGTTTAATTGTTTCATGATGTTATCGTTTTTGAAATAAAGTTTCACGTAATTGTCAATTATTTTTACTTTTCTCCAATAATTAACCAGGCTTCCCCTAATCCTCGTTGGTAGATTTTACATTCTAAACTGAAAGGATCTTTACGTAAGTATGAACGCAAATTACTTACAAATCGGCGTGTATCCATGTCGCGTACACGTCCACTTCTTTCGTATGTTAAAGGAATTCTAACTTGTTCATACTTGATGAAGTTTTCTGAATTATCGGCATTAGAAAACATGCCATTCACGGTATTATCTTCCATCCAAAAATCAATTACTTCTAATAGTTCTAACTCTTCGCCATCAACATCATAAAATTCTTCTAAATCAACCGGAGCTGTGTCCCAAATACGAACCATAATTTCAACCTCGCGACCATTTTCAATAATGTCTTCGAAATGCGACATGATTTGTACATTAAACTTGTCGATATACGCTAAAACAGCTTCTTCTAATAATAGTTCTGGTTGTGCGGTAAGCGATGGTTCACCTGTGCCAGCAGTACTTGAAATTACTTTTGATGTATATGCATCTAAGCCACGCAAATTAAATGTAATGTATTTTTTAGGCCCTTGCATTTTTACTGAAAAGTCTAAATCTAATAGGATATCAGCTTTGGCAGTTCTTTTTAAAATATCCACGGGGCTTTCAGCCACCATGGCTCCCCATGATTTGCTCGATAGCATTGCTAATTCGGCACTTTCTTGTTCTAAGTTTTTTAATTCTTGTTCTAAATCTTTTACCGGATAACCTCTGGTTGCATACATTTCCTGAATTTTTGCAATAACCAAACGCAAAGCTTCGTCGTTTTGCATGGCTTTTTTATAATCCGAAACAGTTTTAACGGTTCCCATGTCGTCGAATTCCATGGTATAACCATTTTTGTTACAGAAAATATCGGAAGGTATAATCATAATGGTTGGCATTTTTATTTCAGATGCAACTTCTTTCATCGATTGAATAATACCATCATTTTCTAACTGTTTGCGCAATGCATCGTAGTCAACCGCTATTTTAGCACCAACACGAACTAAATTTTTGCTTTTTTTGATAATATTTCCGGGATCTACTTCGGTGGAAGCAGCAATGAATTTTAAATATTTTCCTCCTGTTTCGAAGAAATCTTCGAAATAATCAGCATACTTTTCATCTGCATTGAGATCGGTAACAATCGGAGGAACTTCGTCATAACCTTTTGCTCCTTTGAATATACAAGCTGCTACTGCATCTTTTTCAACTTCGACTTTTGCAGTTTTCAGATCTTTTTCTTCGACCCATACCATCAATATTTTAACCCCTTCAACACCGGTGGCAACGCAAGTGGCTTCGAAATTGTAGCTGCTTTTATAAAGCTTTCTTCCATCACGTCGGGTTTGTGCATTGGAAGTAGCATGAATAAATAAGAATGAAATAAGTAAGATCGATAATAATTTTATTTGATTAGTCATATTATAAGGTTTTAATTTTTTAGAATAAGAATCGAATTGAAATTTCGTTGGAAAGACCTGATCGTCCCTCGAAAAGATCTGTCCAGCTTTCAAAAAGTAATTCTGGATCTTCCTCATCTTCAAACTTCGCTGATGCATAACCCAATGGCATGATGTAATTTAACGAATATAGCACTTGCATATTGTAACGAATATTTAAACCAAATCGAACACCATAATCTAATAAATAAGTATCGATGTATTCAAGATCGTCAAGAGCAGTTGTTGATGTTGATTCTTTACCAAATCCGACAAATGGAATAAATTTAAAATTACGGGCAAAAGGCATTTCTTTTGCTAAACCTGCTCCAAATCTGGTAAAAGTAATATCCGATTCCCCGATGTAATCGTAATTTAGAGCAGAAGGATAGTTTGCAGTTTCAAATCCAACAAAACCATATAAACGAATACCAGCGGGCATATCACTACTTGCATATCCACCGTAAAGCGAAGCATTTAATTCTGCTCGTAAATTAAAACCAGCAATTGGGCCAGTCATTTTTCCAAATGAAATACCAATTCCTAAATCGGGATTTTGTTGCAATAACATTCCTTCATTAAGTCGTCTTCCTGCTGTTTGATAAAAACGCGAAGTTGGAGTTTCTCCTAATTGAGTTTGACGATTATCAGTTACTTTTTTAACCCTGATTACCCCTTTTCGTTTTTTTAATATATCTCCTTTGCGATTCATTTTGTTTTCCCAAACAAAGTATCGTTGATCGACACTTAATCCTTCTTTTTTTCCAATTTTTGCTGCTAACGGTTTCCTAGATATTAATCCTGTTTTAACTCTAAATGCTTCGAGTTTCTTTGGTGCATTAATTAAGGTATTTGTGACAGCTGCATTATACATTTGCACAAAAAGTTGATCGTCGGAGAGGAGGGTGTTTGTTGGATTTTTACTTGGATCCTTGTACTGTGAACCATCAGCATCGACCTTGAATCGTGCTAAAAATGATAAGGAGAGCTGCTTATTTAAAATCTCATCAATATTGAATTTGTTTTTCTCACTATCATAATAAGGAGAGGTCCAAATCTCGGAATTTAAGGTATCGTTCCAATTAATTTTATAAATACGAACTAATGCATCACCTTGGTAACCTGTTTTAGTTTGTTTCACTGGAATGAATTGGGTGTCGTTTTGTGAGGCACTCTTCCTTGCTGCAGCATCCTGAGCATCATAAATTTGTTTCATGGTAAGAATTTCCAAAAAATCAACAGCAAGAATATAGCTATTTCCTATTAGTTTTTCACCAGAATCTTTTAACATCGATATACCTCTCTTCGTTGTTTCTGCAACACTGAAATCGACATCGGTTGCATTGTAGATTCCTCGTTCTTCAATTACTTTTGTGGAATAGTTTCCTTGCTCATCAACATCCCACCATTTTAAAATCATGAGATTTGGAATTTTATTATTTTCCAAATTTCTTTTTACAACTTTATCGTTAAAGCTTTCGGTTGTACCTGAAACATTTACCTGCATAACAGTATTAAATCCTTCACGGTCGATATTTCGAGTTTCAAGATTGTGATCATCAAATTTATTGAAAACAGAGGCGTTGTTGGCTGCCAAGCGCAGTTTTGAGTCGTATTTATCGGTTTTGTTGTTTAAATAAATGGTGGTAATACTACTTCTGTCGTAATTAGAGGAAAAATTGTTTTGACCAAGAACATTAATTCCTGCAAAAAGTAGCACGATTAAGGTTAATTGAACTTTCATATTATGTTATTTGATTTGTCAATTTTATAAGGGATCAATTGGATCTGTAATTTAAGAATAAATCAGATACAAAGTCAAGCCTTAAGCAATGAATTTAACATAATTCTGATGAACAATTTAAATTTTGATGATATTCTGATGTTTTTTTAATGAACTATTAATCCAATTCAAAGAAGTATAAATTGGCAAAAGTAGTGTCTTAAATTTCAAGCATTCTGCCAATTTTTTGACCTAAGTCGATAAGAAGTTGTGGCGTGTTTTTAATTGATTCTTCTAATGTTATGGGGCCATTTGCCAACGAAAAAATAGCGGTGAAGCCAAAATCATATAATTCCTGATAGCCATCGCCTAAGTAACCTGCAATCCCGATGGTTGATTTTTTGTGTTTTATTGCCAGTTGAGCAATTCCAAATGGGGTTTTTCCGTTTTGAGTTTGCCGATCAATTTTACCTTCACCTGTAATAATTAAATCAGCATCTTTAATCGCATTTTCTAGCTTGGTTTCTGTTTTTACAATATCGAAACCTTCTTTTAGAGTTGCATTGGTAAAAGCCATTAATCCCGCACCTAAGCCTCCGGCAGCACCTGCTCCTTCGATTGTTAAAACATCGATATTTAATTGTTCTTTAATAATTGTACCTAAGTGCCCTAGATTTTGATCTAACAATTCCATTGTTTCAGAAGTGACTCCTTTTTGAGGTCCGTAAATTGCTGTTGCTCCGTTTTTACCGGTTAATGGATTGGCAACATCACAGGCAACAATTATTTCGGCATTATCAAGTAGTATTGTTTTTTCTGAGCTGTCGATCTGATGCAATTTGTCAAGAAATCCGCCACCTTCGTTTAATTCTTTTCCATTTTTGTCGAGAAAACGATAGCCTAAGGCTTTAGCCATACCGGTTCCACTATCGTTGGTTGCACTTCCACCAATGCCAATTAAGATTTTTTTACAGCCTCTTTTTAGCGCATCTAATATCAATTCTCCAGTTCCGAAAGTGGAGGCAACCAAAGGATTTTTATCATCATCGTTGATGTGTTCGATACCAGAAGCGGCAGCCATTTCAATAATTGCTGTGTTCTTATTTTTAAGAATTCCATAACTTGCTTCCAAAGGCCTTTTTAAGGCATCCTCGGTTTGAATTGTAATTAAATTGCCTCCTAAAGCTTGCAGCATGGTACTTACAAATCCTTCTCCGCCATCGGCCATTGCAATAACTTTGATCTTATGCTTGGGGTTTGCTTTAAGTAAGCCTGTTTTAAAGTATTCACCAACAGATTGCGCATCTAAGCAATCTTTAAAGGAATCAGGAGCAATTAATATGTTCATAGAATCGAATTTTAAATTACATATCGGGTAATTAACCACAAGCTTTGATAAGGTTTTAGTTTAATCATTTCGGGATCGTGAAGGTCGCGGGTTAAGGCATCTCTACAGAATTCCATCAATCCGGCAGGAAGTCGTAAGGTTTTTTCCTCATTGGTTAAGTTGAAAATACAAACTACTGAATCCTCAATACGATCAGTTTTTCGTAAAAGTGCGAAAAAATTATCTCCTAAGTTTAATACAAGTTGTTGTGTTTCAGGAGAAAAAGCAATCATGCTATTGCGCATGTTGATTCTTTTAAGCAGTCGTTCTAAAATGAATTTATGTTTTGGATGTTGTTCCAGTAAAGTTTCTAATTCACTTAATTCAAATTTTCTTCGATTTATGGATCTATTAGAGCCTGTTTTTTTAACACCTTCTTCGTAATTAGGAATTCCAAACATATTTAGAATGTAGAATGCGGGTACCCCTTGTAGGGACATCATAATGGTTTGCGACATTAAGAAACGTTCGGTTTGCAAATCATCAACTCCATTTGCTGTTCCTTTTAATGCATCGTAATAAGTTACATTTATTTCGTATGGAACATCTTTATCTCCAAGTCTTCTGGTGGTAACACGAGCACCTAAAGATTTCATATTGTTTACCATTTTCTCTTTTTCCTGGTCAGGCATCAAGCCTTCTAAAGGACGAACACCGATTCCATCGTGTGAACTGGTAAAATTTAAATAAGTTGTATTTCGTCGAGGATCGTTTAATTCACGAGCCCACTGTGTTAAATAATGCCCGTTTCCAAAATGTAGGGCATGAAGAATTAATGGTGGTAGCGCAAACTGATATACTAAATGTGCCTCGTCGCCCAAGCCAAAATAGGTAATGTTCTCGTTGTGTGGAACATTGGTTTCGGTTAATAAAATTGCTCCTGGGTAGGTGTAATCCATTATTTCGCGGAAAAGACAAACGATTTCATGCGTTTCTTCTTCGTGCATACAGCTGGTGCCCGATTCTTTCCATAAAAAGGCTATTGCGTCAAGTCGAACTACACGAATGCCGTTTGCTAAATAAAAAAGAAACACATTGAGCATCTCTTTTAAAACTTCGGGATTTCGATAATTTAAATCGACTTGATCGGCACTAAAGGTAGTCCAAACTTTTTTAGGACCATCGATGGTTTCATATTCACTAAGTAATTCAGAACTTCTCGGGCGAATAACTTTCGAAGTATCAAAATCAGCGTCAGGAGAGAAAAAGAAATTCGCTCCTGGTTCTTCTCCTTTTAAAAACTGATTAAACCAAGTACCAACACTACTTGCATGATTGGCAACCAGATCGGCCATTAATTCAAAATCGGAATTTAAATCAAGAATATCCTGCCAATCGCCTAATTGTGGACTTACTTCGTAAAAATCCTTCACCGAGAAACCATCATCACTACTGTATGGGAAAAATGGCAGTATGTGGATGGTTGAAATGTTGCCTTTGAAATACTTTCTTGAAAATTCATGCAGGGTTTTCAAAGGCTTCTCATTTTCTTTTTTTATGGTGTCGCCATAAGTAATCAGAAAAACTTTCGACTCATCCCATTTCGGTTTAGGTCGTGGATTTGGATTTTTCCTCTCATCTATAAACTGAATAAACTCATCAAGCCATTCCTCTGATAATCGGTTCTTATAAATTCGATTTAACCGATTAACTATTTTCATCCTCACTCTAAAATCCATGCGCGATCTTACTCGTTATCTTTTTCTACTATTTCTGCAAATGTGTCTAAAACTTCAGGAACTGCGTCCATTACTCTTTTCCAAGAAGGAACAAAGGGGATAAGTTCTGGGGTATCTAAAAAGTCGACCCCTGCTCGATATATATTTTGTGCAAACATATCTACCGACCGTTCTTCTTTGTCGCGATCCATAACTAAACCATTAATAGTTGCGTCGGCGGCATATTGCTCAACCATGTCGAGTGCTGCGCGCAAGTAGGTTGCTTTTACAGTTCGAATTAAGCCTTTACTTAGCACATTGCCTTGTGTTGCCAATTTTGCAAAAATGCTTCGGGCAATATCGAAACTCATTTTTGACAAACCAGCTCCCGGATCTTCGTGTGATTCTTCCTGATGTTTATGGTCGTAGCTGTCGGCAATTTCAACCTGACAAATTCTGTTAATTGCATTGTTTCGTTGTACCTCTGACAGAATTCCAACTTCGAGTCCCCAATCAGCAGGGATTCTAACCGTTTTCATAATGTCAGCTCGCATTGAAAACTCACCTGCCAAGATGTATCTGAAACTATCGAGATAGTCTAAATATTCATTTCCTGGGAAAACTTTTTTCAATGATCGAATTAATGGAGTAACCATTAAACGGGTAACACGACCGTTAAGCTTTGCACCATCTGATCTGAAATAGTAACCTTTACAGAATTTATAATTAAATGTAGGGTCGAGTACCGGGTAAAATAAACGAGCTAGCATTTCGCGGTTGTAGGTTACGATATCTGCATCGTGCAAGGCTATGGCCTCCGATTTTCCAGATGAGATCATGTATCCAAAGCAAAACCAAACATTACGGCCTTTTCCCGGACTTCCCGGATCAATTTTTTTATCGTCGAAAGTTTTTCGAAGCTCCATCATTCGTGGACCATCATTCCAAAGTACTTTACAAGAGGTTTTTTTGGTATTTAAAACCGAAAAATATTCTTTGGCATGTTCATACTGTTCTTTATTCGCTCTGTCTAAGCCTATTGTAATTTCAGATAAATAAGGAACATCTTTTAAAATTTTTACAATATTAGCTAAAGCCGGTTTTTCTAATTCAGAATATAATGCAGGGATGATTAATCCCATAGGTCGTTTCTTTGAAAATTTTATTAGTCTTTTTTCAATATATTCTAATGATGAATAATGAAAATTGTGCAGGGTAGTTATGCTACCATTTTGATGAAAATCTCCCATAACTGAAAATAGTTTTTGGTTAGTAAAATTTAAACAATGTCAAGCAGTTGCTTGAGGTCAGTAATAATATAGTTGGGTTTTATTTTTGATGCTTCGGGATGGTCTTCTCGTAGGCGATAAGCTCTCATATCGCCAGCGTAAAAGCAAGTAGTAAATCCAAGTTCAGAAGATGCATAAATATCTTTGAGCATATCGTTCCCCACATACATTACTTCTGAAGGCTTTATTCCTCTTTTTTCTACGGATGGCAACAATTCTTTGTAGATTGCTGTATCGGGTTTCCCCTTCAATAATTTATAACTAAATACAGAAATATCATCTTCGAATCCTTCAATGAATTCATCTTCCATCACCTTATCGTGCAAGAAGTAATTCATAATGATAGGAGTATAGAACTGCGCATTTGAAACTATGCCTAAGGGAATATTTTTACTCCGAAGCAACGCAATTGTTGTATGCATCGAAGGCATTGGCCACACTTTATTACTATTTAATTCGAAAATAAAAACAAATAGTTTTAAGTCGCTTTTAGGTAAAATTTCAATAATTTTTTCCTCTTGCGCCAATTTCAATGTTTTATCCCAAACTTTTACAATATTTAATTCCGGAAATGGAGTTCCATTGTTTATTGCATCTTGCCTGGCTCTTTTTACTTCGTTTTTGAAAAGAGCATGAATTCTCATCAGCTCATTTTCATCGACAAGTATTTTATAACCAGCTGTTTTTAATGCATCCCAAAACATGGAAGCATCGTACGAGGATTGCATAATATCTCCTGAAGAAGAGATGATTAGCGTTCCATAAATATCAAAGATTACTGCTTTGATTGAATCACTTTTAGAAAAGGAAGGAATTGCACCGGTAGGTTCAATTTCTAATGGTTGAATTTTCTCTAAAAAAGGATGTAAATTCTCTAAAAAATTGTTTTTCATAACGATTACCATTCGATACTAAGTAATTAACTTAATTTGGAATGATGAAATCTATTATTTCACCTTTATTAATATCCACTAACATATCACTAACTATGGCAATATAGAACGACTATTTGAATTTAACAAGTATTTATTTGCTTTCAATTTGTTTGTTAATTTAACTTTATGCTATCAAAATGTTCGTTGTGTTGCCTGTAGATTCGTTCAAAGTTGCAAAATGATATTATCCTATTCGCTTGATTTTAAGTAGCAGCTTTGATTGTGATTTTCGATATCTACAATTTAGTATTTAATTCCAAGATATTTGACCAAACACCAACAATTTAATTGAAATAAAAGAATTAATTGTCCTTTTTTGAGTGATGAAAATAAATTTTTATTCACCCCTTACTTTCAGATTTATAGGGAGTTGTTTATGTTTCTATAAAAAATAATGTAACAAAACTTTTTTTTTGGTACGATATTAGAGTAAGAAGCAGTAGCATGAGGATCCGCAAGTGCTTCGAGAATAATATTATTTAGTATTAATTAAAAACTTGGAAGCCATGAAAACTTTAATATTTACTTTCATTTTAACGGCAATTTTTTCTTTAAATAGATTAAATGCTCAACCCCAATACATCGAAGACTACCATGATTATCCGGTTTACGATTTAAGTGATAATTTCGATTTAGAAGCAATGGCATATGTTTTTGCAAACTCGTCGAGTATTAAAAGCTTTGAGCGTAAATTGAATTCCAATCATTATAACATCTCAAATTTAGATTTAAACAACGATGGTTATATCGATTATATCCGCGTGATGGAATTACCACAACACGGATTTTCAGTGATTTTTGTACAAGCTGTTTTAGGGCGTAATATCATTCAAGACATTGCGACTATTGAAGTTAAAAAGCTTCGAAAAAACAGAGTTGCAATTCAAGTAATTGGCGACGAATATTTGTTTGGCTACAATTACATTGTAGAACCTATTTTGTGGAAACGGCCTGCAATAGCAAGTTATTTTCATCAAGATCATCGAAAAGTATGGGTTTCGCCTTACGCATGGAATTATTACCCTGTATATTTTGAGTTTAGAATGCCAATTAGGGTTGCAGTTTATCGATGGAATGTAATGGATCGTTATACTTCAAAAATGGTATTTGCTTATCCACAAAATCACTATGTGACTTTTAACTATCACAATGTGAAGCATTATCATCGACACGATTATGCTTATCATAATCCAAATAAATCGTTTAAACATCGAAATGAAGGATTTAGGAACTATAAGGAGCGAAAAAATAAATATTACGACGATAAACATCGGTATTTAAACAACAATAATTACAGATCAGATAATCAGTCGGATAGGATTCGTAAAACAAATCCTTCTTATACGGCTCCTTCAAAAAATAGAGACTTAAAAAGGGAATTAAATAGAAGGATTGAAAAAAGTAATATTACTTATAAACAGCAAGAGAAAAATAAGTCTCAAAGTAAAATAGAGAACAATAGACGCCAAATAAATAGTAACAACAATAATCGATCAAAAGAAGTTGATTCGAGGCGTTCAAGAGAGTTTTCAACAAAAGCTTCTAACAATAGAAATGCTGAAAGGAAGGCTTCGGTTGATCATAGAAAACCGGTTGACAATAAAAAATCAAGAACAGTTCCCTCCCGATCTATAAAAATTAAAAAAGAAGAAACAAGTCGCTCACGCCGCTAGAAACAAAAAAGGATATCCGTTGATATCCTTTTTTGTTTACACAAACCTGCTCTTTCAATTAATTGATGGGATGATTTTAATATTTCTATTCGATTCGTACATTTTTTGTGATTTAGACAGCCAATGATTAAACAATCAACCAACATTTATCGATAACTTCCTATAATTCGCCAAAAAATTGCCTTTCTTTTCTGCGCAAAAATTATCTTTGTTTTCTTTGAAGAAAGTTAAATAACGTGAAGTGAATTTTTTAACTAAAGCATTAAAGCTACTTTTGCGTTTAATCGATAAAAAATAAATAATATTAGATATGGCATTAGCTAATTTTTTAAGCAAATTTTTTGGAAATAAATCAGATCGAGACATTAAGGAAATAATGCCTTTTGTTGAGACTGTTAAAACGGAATACGCCAGAGTTGAAGCATTGTCGGTTGATGAGCTTCGCGCTGAGTCAGCCAGATTAAAAGTTAAGATTTCAGACTTTATAGCAGCCGAAGAAAACGAAATAAAAGAATTAAAAATAAAGGCAGAAGAAGTGTCGATTGAAGAGAGTGAAACGCTCTATGAAAAAATCGATAAACTCAATGAAAAGATAGATGAGAAGATTGAAGAAGTATTAACAGAGATTCTTCCAACCGCTTTTGCAATAGTAAAAAGCACTGCCTATCGTTTTTCCAATAACGAAAAATTAAAAGTAATAGCAAGCGATTTCGATCGTAACCTTGCAGCTACTTATCCGAATGTAGAGATTGACGGAGATTATGCTATTTGGAGTAACAAATGGCTTGCCGGAGGAAATGAAGTTGAGTGGGACATGGTTCATTACGATGTTCAGTTAATTGGTGGAGTTGCCTTACATCAAGGAAAAATTGCAGAGATGGCAACAGGTGAAGGTAAAACATTGGTGGCAACGCTTCCTGTATTCCTGAATGCCTTAACCGGAAAAGGGGTACACTTGGTGACGGTCAACGATTACTTAGCACGACGTGACTCGGAATGGATGGGACCTATTTATCAGTTCCATGGACTTTCAGTTGATTGTATCGATAATCACCGACCAAGCTCTGAAGGACGCAGAAAAGCATACAACTGTGATATTACTTTTGGTACCAACAACGAGTTTGGTTTCGATTACTTGCGCGATAATATGGCCATTAATCCTGAAGATTTGGTTCAGCGCAAGCATCATTATGCAATTGTCGATGAGGTCGATTCGGTTTTAGTTGATGATGCTCGTACACCATTAATTATTTCTGGTCCTGTTCCTCAAGCTACAGGCGACGAATTATTTGCTGAGTTTAAACCGAAAGTTGAAAAACTGGTGGCTGCTCAGCGCAAAATGGTTACACAGTTATTAGCCGATGCTAAAAAATTATTGAATAAAGAAGGAGCAACGAAAAAGGAAATAGAAGAAGGTTCTTTATTGTTGTTGAGAGCACACAAAGCACTTCCTAAAACCAAAGCGGTAATTAAATATTTAAGCGAAGAAGGCGTTAAAGCTCAGATGACAAAAACTGAGAATTACTATATGCAAGACAACAACAAGAATATGCATATTGTAACCGATCCTCTTTATTTCGTTATCGAAGAGCAACACAACTCAATTGAGTTAACCGATAAAGGTCATGAATTGCTAGCTGGCGACTTGGACGATAATAATTTCTTTGTATTACCCGACATTGGTTCTGAAATTGCAGCCATCGAGAACGATCCTACATTAAATAGCGATGAAATCGTTGAGAAAAAAGATGTAATGTTGCAGAATTATGCTGTGAAAACTGAACGCGTTCATACTTTAAACCAATTGATGAAGGCCTACACACTATTCGAAAATGATGTTGAATATGTTGTGATGGATGGCAAAGTGAAAATTGTAGATGAGCAAACTGGTCGTATTATGGAAGGTCGTCGTTATTCCGATGGACTACACCAAGCAATCGAAGCAAAAGAGCAAGTAAAGGTTGAAGCTGCAACACAAACATTTGCAACTGTTACTTTACAAAACTATTTCAGAATGTACCACAAACTTTCGGGGATGACGGGTACTGCCGAAACAGAAGCAGGTGAGTTGTGGGATATCTACAAATTAGATGTGGTTGTAATTCCAACCAATCGACCAATTGTTCGCGACGATCGCGAAGACTTGGTTTATAAAACAAAACGCGAAAAGTACAATGCGATTGTAAACGAAATCGTAGAGTTAAATAAATTAGGCCGACCAGTTTTGGTGGGTACAACTTCGGTAGAAATTTCAGAGTTATTAAGCCGAATGCTTAAAATGAAGGGCATCAAGCATAATGTTCTGAATGCGAAATTGCATCAACGAGAAGCAGATGTTGTTGCCGAAGCTGGTAAAATTGGAGGTGTTACAATTGCAACCAATATGGCTGGTCGTGGTACCGACATTAAGCTTTCGAAAGAAGTGAAGGATGCGGGTGGTTTAGCAATTATTGGTTCTGAACGTCACGATTCTCGTCGTGTCGATCGCCAGTTGCGTGGTCGTGCCGGACGTCAAGGAGATCCAGGCTCTTCTCAATTCTTTGTTTCGCTTGAAGATGATTTGATGCGTTTGTTCGGATCGGATAAAATTACTGGCGTGATGGACCGCTTAGGTTTGGAAGAAGGCGAAGTAATTCAGGCTGGAATGATTTCGAAATCGATTGAACGTGCTCAGAAAAAAGTTGAAGAAAATAACTTTGGTATTCGTAAACGATTATTGGAATACGATGATGTAATGAATTCTCAACGTGAGGTGATTTACAAACGTCGTAAGCATGCCTTGTTTGGCGATCGATTGGAAGTAGATATTATGAATAATATGTACGATTCAATTGAGGAACTGGTTGGACAATATCATGGAGATCAGTTTGAAGAATTCAATTTCGAATTAATCCGTCTTGCTTCAATTGAGTCCCCAATTTCTGAAGAAGATTTTAAAACGAAAAAGGCCGAAGATGTTACCGAGATTGTATTCAAAACTTTGCTCGATGCTTACAACCGCAAATTAGAAACCATCGCAAAACAAGCATTCCCGGTAATAAAGAATGTATACGAAACCAAGAAAGAAACTTATAAAAATATTGTAGTTCCATTTACCGACGGTAAAAAAGCTTATCAAATTGTAACCAATTTAGAAAAGGCTTATAAAAACGAAGGTAAAGAGGTGGTTCGTTCTTTTGAGAAGCAAATCATGCTCAACACGATCGATACTGCATGGAAGGAACAATTGCGCGAAATGGACGACTTAAGACAGTCGGTTCAGAATGCGGCATATGAGCAAAAAGATCCATTGTTGATTTATAAATTAGAAGCTTTTGAATTATTTAAAGTTGCTGTAAATAAAATCAATCAAAAAGTTGTTTCAATTCTAGTTAAAGGACATATTCCAATTAGTGATCCAAATGAAGTGAAACAGGCCGACGATCGAAAAAGTACCGACATGAGTCGAATGCAAACTGGTCGTGCCGGATTAGAAGGCGGTGGTCAGAGAAAAGAAGCACCTAAAAAAGCACAACCGGTTCGTACCGAGAAAAAAGTTGGTCGAAACGATCCTTGTCCATGTGGAAGTGGTAAAAAATATAAAAACTGTCACGGAAAAGGTGAATTATAATTCAAAACGAATAAAATGCTAAACTTTATACATTGGAATTTTAATCCTGAGATATTTCACCTTGGTCCTTTATCTGTGCGTTGGTATGGATTAATGTTTGCGATAAGCTTTATTCTTGGCTATCGGATTGTTGAGAAAATGTTTAAGAGTGAGAAAATTAGTACCAAATCAATGGATGCCTTGTTAACATACATTGTTTTAGGAACCATGATTGGTGCTCGTTTAGGTCATGTCTTCTTTTACGATTGGGATTTTTACTCCCAACATCCCATCGAGATTATAAAGATTTATCGTGGTGGATTAGCAAGTCATGGCGGTGTTGTTGGTGTATTTGTGGCTTTATGGTTGTATTCCCGAAAATACACAAAAAAGAGTGTCCTCTGGATTATCGATCGAGTAATTGTTCCCACAGCATTAGCATCAATGTTTATTCGTTTGGGAAATCTTTTTAATTCTGAGATTTACGGAGTTCAAACCAACTTGCCTTGGGGATTTATTTTTGAACGCAATGGGGAAGAAGTGGCCAAACATCCGACACAACTGTATGAAGCATTGGCATATTTGCTAACTTTTATCACTTTGCGTCGAATTTATTGGAAGACAAATTATAAAGAGAATACTGGATTCATAACCGGAGTTGCTTTTGTTATGATTTTCACCGCTAGGATTTTGATCGAATTTATAAAAGAAGATCAGGAAGCTTTTGAAGCAACCATGGCATTAAACATGGGCCAATGGCTTAGTATTCCAGTTGTTATAATCGGATTTCTCTTAATTTGGTGGTCAACTCGAAAGAAAACAGCTGTTTAATCACGGTTGTTTTGATAATCCAATAACAATCCTTCATCTAGCCAGTTGGCAATTGCTTGGCGATTGTCATCTACAATCACGCGTTTTAAATCGCGATGGTGTTGGATATTTCCTAATTCAATAAAAGTAGCAACAGGCCAGGTGTATTTTAGCATATAGAGGTTTCTTGACGAAATAGTACCTCCATAACCTCTTCCCGGTTGGTGGATAGCATACTTTTTATCAATTACATTCCTTAAGTTGTTGGCTAATTTTTTACCCGAATTACTTCTTTTATCGTAATAGAAGAAAAGATCAATGTTTTCACGTTTACTTCTTGAATCTACATGTACAACCACTAATCTTTGATATTGTCCTTTGTGTTTTGAATACAATTTATTAACTGCATCTTTACGCTGACGTAATCGCAAATTTGGGTTTCGAGGAATTGTTAAATTAGGGTAGCAATATTCATCATGATCCCAATCTAAGATTACTCCATCGCGTATTCCATCATGCGGATCTCTGATGATTAAATAAACTAGCGCCCCATGCGAAATTAAATTTCTTGCCAATCTTAAAGTTACATCATAAGCATATTCGTCTTCACAAAGTAATTTTCCATTGTAATTACTTGTTGCTCCCGGATCAGGGCCTCCGTGTCCTGAAACCAAATAATATACAGTTCCTTTTAGTTTATTATCAGTAATTTCAACGTCTTTATATTTACCTCCAAATATTTCGTAAGATCTGGTTACTCCTGATGAATTTACCGTTGAACTAGCAGGCAGTTGATAAGTTACTCCTACATACAAGGAATTATTTTTGCCCAACTTCGATTTATTTAATTCTACAAATTCTTTAAAATGGCTTGTAGGGATATTATTTTCTCTTAAAACACTATAAATTCCGTCGCCTTTTTTAGCAACAAATGTTTTATTTGAATTTTGGGCTGATATTTGTACTGAACTGAAAATAATTAAAATAATCAGAGCAATTATTTTTGAATGGTCGATTTTTCTCATTTAATCTTAATTCAATTATAAAAAGAAATAGTTAAAATTAATTTCACGACAACCTAGCAATATAAAGCGAAAATATGTTCAAATTGTTTTATAAAGTTATGAACACAATTATGTCATTAAAGGTTATTTCATTAATTTGCTGCAAATTAAAAATATTTATTACCAAGTCAATGAAACAGCGCTTCAAAATAATAAACAATCTACTGTTGATAACGGCATTTGTTAGTCTTTTGTATGCGTGTAGTATTTCAAATGAAATACAAACGTATGATTATAGAAATCGAAATATTGACAATGTAAGTGACACATTGGTAGACAGTTCATTTATTAAGATATTAGAACCTTATCAAAAAAAGCTGGAAGATAAGATGATGATCAAAATTGCAGAAACAAAACAATCGATGGTCAGTTATCGTCCGGAAAGTCCATTAGGGAATTTGTTAAGCGACATGGTTTTTGAAGCTGGTGTTGAATACTTAAATGAAAATAGCCGGGATATCAATTTAGATTGGGCATTGTTGAACTTAGGAGGAATAAGATCATCGTTGCCAGAAGGGCCGATTTATGTTCAAAATGCATTTGAGATAATGCCCTTTGAAAATGTGATGGTTTTTCTGGAATTAACAGGAGGACAAATCATAGAGCTTTGTAATTATATTGCAAGTCGAGGAGGTGAAGGGGTTGCAGGGATTACCTTTGGGATGAAAAACAATGTCGCTTATGATATTAAAATACAAGGGATTGGAGTCGATAGAAGCAAGAACTATTGGTTGGTAGCCAACGATTATATTGCTGGTGGCGGTGATGGAATGAAAATTCTTACTTGGGCAAAAGATAAAATTGTAACCGATATTAAAATAAGAGATATTTTTATTGATAAGTTAAAAGAAGCTGGAGTAGGCAATAATACCTTGGATGCAGAGATTGAGGGGAGGTTATATTATGTCAACTAGAAGAACATTTATAAAAAAGCTTGGTGTTGTAACAGCAGGACTAGCAATGGCTCCACGACTTAGTTTTGGAAATGATTTGATGGAAAGTATAACCATTCTGCATACTAACGACATTCATTGTCATCTGCTGCCATTTGCCGAAACTGATCCTCGATATGCAGGAAAAGGAGGTCTAAATCGTATTTCTGCCTTTGTAAAAATGATACGCAAGCAAAATCCGAATGTGCTTTTGTTCGATAGTGGTGACTTCTCACAAGGAACTCCGTACTACAATTTCTTTAAAGGAGAAGTGATTCTTAAGCTGATGTCGGAAATGAAATACAATGTTGGGACAATTGGTAATCATGAATTTGATAATGGAATCGATAGTTTATCAAATGTGCTGAAGTATGCCAACTTTCCAATGGTAAACTCAAATTACGACTTTAGTAATACTGTGATGAAGGATCAGGTTGAAAAGAACATGATCATTGAGCAAAACGGGGTTAAAATTGGAGTTTATGGTTTAGGAATTGAGTTAGAAGGTTTAGTTAATTCAAATTTATTTGGCGATACCAATTATATCGATCCAATTAAAGTGGCCAAAGAACAAGAAGAATACCTTCGATTTGAAAAAAAATGCAATTTGGTAGTATGTCTCTCACATTTAGGCTATAAATACGATGATCGAAAAATATGTGATTTAGATATTGCAAAGGAAACCAGTTATACCGACTTGATATTAGGTGGTCATACACATACATTTTTAAACGAACCAGTTGAATTATTAAACAAAAAGGGAGAACCGGTGCTCATCAATCAAGTAGGCTGGGGAGCATTAATGTTGGGGCAAATTACTTTCTACTTTGAGCGTCAGAAAAAAGGCTTCATCAGAAAATCAGTTAACCGTCCTGTTGGATGATTAAGTTAAAACATCTTTCACTCGCAGTATTAAGCGCAGTATTGTTGTCTATTCCATGGATAACAGGTTTCAGTTTTACCATTTTTATTTCGCTTGTTCCCTTATTCTATTTAAAAGATTTTTTTCTAAAGTTTAAACGCAATGGTACTTTTCCCTTTTGGGTTTTAAGCTTCGTTGCCTTTTTTATTTGGAATGTAGTTGTTTCAAGTTTTATTGCTAAAGTTTCTTTTCTTTCAGCCCTCTCACTTTGGATTATCAATGCTTTTCTGATGTCCTTGGTTTGGTATTTATCTTTCTTATATGATACTTTCTCCGCAAAAAAAGCAAGCTCATGGTTTTTAATTGCTTTGTGGATCTCTTTTGAATTTTTGCAATATAATTGGGACTTTGAATGGCCTTGGTTTACTTTAGGAAACTCTTTATCATCGTCCATCGATATGGTCCAGTGGTATCAGTATACAGGAGTATTTGGAGGTTCACTTTGGGTTATAGTACTAAATATTGCATTTTATTCAATTGTCAAGATTAGAATTGAAAACCAGCAAAATAGAATTGGTTTTAGGATAATGACAACACTCATATTACTGTTGATCCCAGTATTTATTTCACTTCACTTAAAAAGTCATAAGGTGCAATCAGGTAGTGAGTTGAGTGTTTTATTGGTGCAGCCAAATATTGATCCTTATACCGAGAAATTTGATGGTCTTTCTGTAGAGGAGCAATATCAACGGTTTATTGATTTAACAACTGATTATAAAGATTCGACAATTGATATAATTGTCGGCCCTGAAACATTTCTGCATCGAATTGATGAGTTGGAATTAAAAGAAAATGGACACTTCTTTATCGATTCCATTCATTCTAAATTTCCTGAAAGTACGATTGTAATTGGAGCTAGTACTTTTATCACCGATTCCTTTAAAACAAGCAAATATTACAATTCAGCCCTTGTTTGTAGTAATAATGAAGTTGCCATCTATCATAAGAAGAACTTAGTCTCAGGGGTTGAAAAAATGCCTTTTCAGCGAATATTAAAATTGTTTGGAGATCTTGTATTCATTAATTTGGGGGGCGTTGATCATTTCTTATCTAACGAAACCTCAGATACTATTTTTAATTTAAATAATGTTTCAATAGTTACTCCAATTTGTTATGAAGCACTTTTTGGTGAATACTGCAGTAAATTAATAAACGGGCAGGGCGCATTAATGATAACTGTAACGAACGATGGCTGGTGGAAAGGAACTACTGGTTATCAACAACACTTAGAATTATCTAAAATACGTTGCATTGAAAATGGGGTTTATATGATAAGGGCAGCGAATACAGGAATTTCAGCAATAATTAATGATAAAGGTGAAATTATTAAAGAAAGTGAGTTTGGCATTCAAGAAACCATTTATGGAAATATTAAAATAACTCAAGCCGATACCTATTATTCAAAGCATGGCGATTATATTGCACGAATGCTATTATTCTTATTTGTACTGCTATTTGGAAAATGGATGGTGGAAAGAAAAATAAAACCGCATTAAATCTGATTGAATAAAACCCCGAATAACAGGATTTGAGTGCCTTAATGATCTGACTTCCACCGATACAGTGTGTACTCATTCCAATAAATTGAAACTACAAGGCCTGCCATCACACAAATAAGCTTTCTCGGTTCTAGTTTAACTGTTGAGTTTACCAAATCCTAGAATTTAATGCGGTCAATATTTTTTAGAACTTTATTCTAATTCAAATTTACATTGATTGTATCATTAAAACAAACAAATAAGCGTCTTTTAATAGGATGGAAATGTTTTTAAATGCGTAATTTGAAATAAATCAAATTGTTACAGAATAAATTATATTCTGATCGTGAATGAAATTTTTGATCATTTTGATTTATTTTACTAAATGCTTGATTTACAGTCTATTAAAAAAATATCAAAAAAAAGTAAATTTTTTCTCAGAATTGTTTTGCAAAAGTAAATTTACAGTATATATTTGCACGCACATTCAGACAGGGAACAGCGTAAGCGTCGCTGCTGAAGACGTTCAGAGAGTGTTGACGATAGTCTCGAATTGAGAAAACTTAGTTGATCAACTCAAGGAGAGGTGGGTGAGTGGCTGAAACCACCAGTTTGCTAAACTGGCGTACGGGTTAAACTGTACCGGGGGTTCGAATCCCCCTCTCTCCGCAGCATTCTATCAATATTTTCGGGGTATAGCACAGTCCGGTTAGTGTACCTGGTTTGGGACCAGGGGGTCGCAGGTTCGAATCCTGCTACCCCGACAATACAACTCACAACTGTGGGTTGTTTTTGTTTAGAGCAAATTGTTTAAATTTGTTTCCGAAAAGAGTATTTAGGGTACCTTGGCCGAGTGGCTAGGCAGTGGTCTGCAAAACCATGTACGGCGGTTCGACTCCGCCAGGTACCTCTGCAAAGAAAGGCTAATCATTTTTATGGTTGGCCTTTTTTATTTTAACCTACTTTAGTTTATTTATCTAAAAATTAGGGCATAAAAAAACCGCTTCAATTCTGAAGCGGTTTTTTTACTTTGAGATGTATGTATTACATGTCTTTTGATCCAATAGTGTACTCAAGCTCGTCTTTGTTACGTTTGCTAATTCCTTCTTCTACTTCCATAATTTCAAGGAATGAAGCCATACCTTTAACACCATATGAAGTTCCTAAATAGGCGATTGTGTCATCGGTTTTAATTTTGCCTTGATCTACTAAATTTTTAAGGATCGAACGAATTGTTTTATCACGATTGCTTTTTGGTTTGAAAAGCTGAGGATATACACCGTATGATAATGCTAATTCGCGTTTTACACGAGGTAAGTAACACATAGCATATACTGGTAATGTTCCTCTATAAGAAGATAAGCTTCTTGCATTTCTTCCTGATAAAGTATCGGTAATGATTGCTTCTAGAACCATTTCTTCGCTTGCTTCTATTGCAGTTTTAGAAAGGAAACATCCAGTTTTTCCACCTGTCTCAGGTACAATATCATTACGCTTGTCTTTGCTAACTTCAACTTCGCATGCAACTTTATTCATAATTTCAACTGCTTCCACTCCGTAAGGACCATTTGCAGTTTCACCACTTAGCATAATTGCATCACAACGGTTGTAAACAGCATTAGCGATATCACTAATTTCTGCACGTGTTGGACGTGGATTTTCAATCATTGTGTGCAACATTTGAGTTGCCATAATTACAGGGCGGCGCTTTTTAATACTTTTACGAATTAAAGTACGCGCTACAGATGGAATACTTTCTGCTGGTATTTCAATACCCAAGTCTCCACGTGCCACCATAACACCATAGGCGTGATCTAAAATTTCATCAATTTTATCAACACCTTCTTGGTTTTCTATTTTTGCAATGATTTTTATTGGACTTTCGTGCTCGTCAAGAATCGATTGTATATCTAATACATCTTGAGCATTACGAACAAATGAATGCGCAATAAAATCAATATTGTTTTCAATTGAGAAAAGAATAAAATCTCTGTCTTTTGCAGTTAGTGAAGGTAATTCAATACTTGCTCCAGGCACATTTACACTTTTACGGTTTTTAATTGCTCCTTTGTTGGTAACCTCGCAATGAAGAAAATTTTCATCTTTCGATTTAACTTCTAATTCAATTTCACCATCGTCAATTAATAATTTTGAACCGTTTTTTACATCGCCTACAAATCCAGGGTAGTTTACATGTAAACAATCGGTTTGTGTTAAGTCTCCAGTTACTTTAACTTGATCACCAAAATCAACCTCCATGGTAGGATCAACATTCATTGTTCTTACCTCTGGACCTTTTGTGTCAATAAGGATTGCTAACTCATCTGAAACTGCTCTAATGACTTTAACCATGTCCGCAGCTATTGCTGTGTCGATATGAGCAGTGTTTAATCTAATTACATTTGCTCCAGCTTTCCACAAGGAAGAAATGTATTCCTCGTTACATTTGAAGTCTGATACTGTTGCAACAATTTTTGTTCTCTTCATATACACCTATCTTTTAATGGCCACAAAAGTAAATTATTAAGTAATTATCTTCATAGAACTATGATAATATGTCAAATTTTGTTCAATATAATAATGTATTGTTAAACTAAGTGCAAAGTGCTTAGTTTGCACTTTAGGATAAGCGATTGCAGATTAATGATTTAGTAAAATTATTCAATTAATTTTGAATATTTACTGTTGCTTAACTATTATTTGTTAATAATTCGTAGACCTTTAAAAATGCATTTTTGAATACATTGTTTATATTTGGTTCCTGATTTCGTTATTGAATAAAAGACATGAATAATTCGATCTAACAACGATTGAATATTAAAAAAGAATTAAATGAAAGATTTTATAGTTTCAGCACGTAAATACAGACCTTCTACCTTCATGTCGGTTGTTGGTCAGGGTTCTATTACTGCAACACTTAAGAATGCCATCAAGAATAATCACATGGCGCATGCTTATTTGTTTTGCGGTCCACGTGGTGTTGGAAAAACAACTTGTGCCAGAATATTTGCAAAAACTATAAATTGTCAGAATATAACAAACGACTTTGAGCCTTGTAACGAATGTGAATCGTGTAATTCGTTTAACGAAAACCGATCTTATAATATACATGAGCTCGATGCTGCATCGAATAATTCGGTTGAAGACATTCGTTCTTTAATTGATCAGGTGCGGGTTCCGCCTCAGTTAGGTTCTTATAGTGTTTACATTATTGATGAGGTGCACATGTTATCGTCGAGTGCTTTCAATGCATTTTTGAAAACTTTGGAAGAACCCCCTAAGCATGCATTGTTTATTTTGGCGACGACTGAAAAACATAAAATTTTGCCTACCATCTTGTCTCGATGTCAAATTTTTGATTTTAACAGAATTAAAAATTCCGATATTGCGGCACATTTAAATTTTGTGGCTAAAAGCGAAGAAGTTCAAATTGAAGAAATGGGCTTAAATGTAATCGCACAAAAAGCCGATGGTGCAATGCGTGATGCACTTTCTATTTTTGATCAAATTGTAAGTTTTTCAGGAAAAGAGGTAAATTATAAGAATGTAATCGAGAATTTAAACGTGCTCGATTATGATTATTATTTTAAAATCACCGATTTCTTATTAAGCAATAAAGTTGCCGAAACCTTAATGGTTTTCAACGAAATTTTAGATCGAGGTTTTGATGGCCATCATTTTATAAATGGATTAAGTTCTCATTTTCGTGATTTGTTGGTTTGTAAAGATCAAGCAACCATTGAATTGTTAGAAGTTGGGGCAGAAGTGCAAGAGAAATATAAAAATCAAGCAGCTAACTGTCCGCAAGATTTCCTGTATAAAGCAATTGAATTAGTGAGTGAGGCTGATTTAAATTATCGTTTAAGTCAGAACAAACGCTTATTAGTTGAACTGGCATTAATTAAAATAGCTCAGCTCACCGAAAAAAAAAAGTAGATGAGCCAACGCTCGATCAACTAAATCCAATTTTCGGTAAAAATCCTACAACAAATACGCCTGAAGAAAAAAGTTCGGCTGTTCAAAAATCAGCACCCAAAAAGGAAGCTGCTCAAGTGTTAGAAAGGCCTAAAGTTGTTCGAAAGTCAATTCGAAAACTATCAACCCCTTCGATTAAAAGTGCACTTTCAGCAAAAAGTAAAAATACAAACGAAGGTGAAACTGAAAAGAAAGTCGAACAGAAGCTTGAGCCAAAATTAAAAGATCCTTTCAATCAAGCTAAATTAGATGAGGTCTGGCCAATTTTTCGCGATAAATTTAAAGACGAGGTATATTTGTTTAACGCATTTTCAATTGCTCCCAAACATATCGAAGAAAATATTATATTGTTTGAAGTTGATAATTCGGTGATGAATGATCAATATCGAAAATATATGCCTGAATTAATTGGATTCTTTCGAAGGCACTTAAATAACGATATTTTTGATATTCAAATGAAGATTGTTAAGAAACAGCGCAAAGCTACTGCATTAACCGATGAGCAGAAATTGCAGGAAATGATTAAGAAGAACGCTAATTTGGCTTTAATGAAGTCTAAATTTAATTTAGATTTTAATAGTTAAGGGAACATATTTAAAAAGTAGCTGTTATTTTGTTAAGAGATTATTAACCAAAATAAATTACCAATGTTAAAAGAGAAAATGGAAAAAGCTCTAAACGAGCAAATTAATAAAGAGTTTTACTCATCGTATTTATATTTATCAATGAGTGCGTATGCTCAATCACAAGGTTTACCCGGGTTGGCAAATTGGTTAAAGGTACAATCGCAAGAAGAGGTAACACACGCAAATAAGTTTTTCGATTACATCCATGAAAGAGGTGGACGTGCCATATTATCGGCCATTGATGATGTGCCTAACGAATTTGGATCGGTAATTGAATTATTTGAGAAAGTATTGGAACACGAACAATTAATCACCGAATCAATCAATAAATTAACGGATGTTGCAATCGAGTTAAGCGATCATGCATCAAGAAGTATGTTGATGTGGTTTGTCGACGAACAAGTAGAAGAAGAAGCAAACGTTGCTGAAATACTCGACAAGCTAAAACTTGTTGAAGGAAAGGGGCAAGGATTATTCATGATGGAAAATGAATTTGCCAGTAGAACCTTTGTTGATGCAACTGCAGCAAATTAAAATATATATTTTTCATAAATCAAAAGGCGATACATTTTTAATGTGTCGCCTTTTTTTGCGCTCAATCGTAAAATCCTCAAGTTTTTATCGATTTTCTGCCATTCATGCACCAACCAAACTATTTTAATTTCAGTCTCCATCACCTTTTCTTATCCTTAATGAGCAATTATACAGTGTTTTAGATGGCGATTTCCGGCAATTTAAGCCACTGAGAATTTAGTATTCAGTAGAACTCTTAGTGCACTTTGAATCCAAAGCGATTTGAAGTTAATAGAATAAGAGGAAGAGGGGAGCATCCATGCTTTTATAAATTTTGGTACAAATCTTAACCGACAGCAGTATAATTCATGTTACATATGTAATATTTATCAACAATACACTTTTGTGTATTAGAAGAATAACAATTCAGTTTATATTATTCTACAGTGAAATAAATAAATGTATCATAATTCACACTTGTTTCAAGATACATATGTACTCTAATTTCTACAACTATGACATTTTGATATTTATTGATTGTTTATATATAAAAATCATTATTTCAGGTGATTATATTTGTTTATGTACATAGTTTTATAGGAATTTACTTCTGTTTCGTAATTGTATGGTCTTGTGTTCCCTATTGATAGAAGTTATATGATTATAATTCTATGTAAATAAATAGATTATCCTATCTTATTTGGATTATAATATAGGATCTCAAAAGGGGGTTGACAAAAGTGCCATGAATTTAGATTACATATGTATTTTGACAAACCGCTTAATGTTACAAATGTGATGTAATTACAATTGTAGGCAAATACACATTTGTGTTGGCTTGGATTTTGTTTGATTAACAATTGTAATTATATTTGAATCTAGGTTTTTAGGTGATGAAAATTTGATATTTCGCTATAGAGCCTAGTTTGGATTGAGATAAACGATTCTCATTAAATTAAAGTCAATGAAAGACCGTATAAGTGAATTCATATTATTTAAGAATCTTACTCCTGCTGAGTTTGCAGATCTTATTGGAGTACAGCGATCAAGTGTATCGCATGTGTTAAATGGGAGAAATAACCCTAGCTTCTCTTTTATTCAAAAGATGATGGAAGCATTTCCAGAAGTTAATTCTCGTTGGCTTATGTTGGGTGAAGGCAGAATGCTCGGACAGCTTAAACCCCTCGAAATTGATGTCAATGAGCATGACGATACGGATGCTCCTGATTTATTTACTTCTATGAGTGATGTAAAGGAGCAAAAGAGTAAGAAGCAAACTGTTGAATTACCGAAAATTCCCCTAAAGGAGGAAGTTGTGAAAAATACGGTTAAGCAAATAAGTAATAGCTCCGATATTTCGAATGGTAAAACCGTTAAAAAAGTGTTGATATTTTATAGCGATCATACCTTTGAAGAATATAGTCCGACTGACTAAAAAGTCTTATATTTGCCAAAATTTGGGCAAAAACAATGAAGAAAACAGTCGAAGAATTATCAGTAACGAAGAATGTTAAACTAAACCACGATACTTATCTGGTTTATCTTCGGGCTGAATCAACTCTATATAATATTAAACCTGGACAATTTCTTAATATTCAGGTGAAGGATTCGCAAACTACTTATTTACGAAGACCATTTTCATTCCACGATGTTTATTACGAAAACAATACTTATTCTGTGTTGATCAAACAAGTTGGAGACGGTACTAAAAAGCTTGTCGAAGTGAAGGCAGGTGATAAATTAGATATCGTTTATCCGCTAGGTAATGGATTTTCCGATGCGGAAGCGAATGAAAAGGTATTATTGATCGGTGGTGGAGTAGGAATTGCTCCAATGATGCAAATGGCACGAGAATCGAAAGAAAATGGTGCAGAGGTACACATTTTATTAGGAGCCCGTTCAGAAAGAGACCATGTATTGCTTGATGAGTTTAAACAATATGGTCAGCTTCATTTAACCACCGATGATGGATCATTAGGTACTAAAGGTTTTGTTGTGGATCACGATGTATTGAATACGGACAAGAACTTCGATAGAATTTATTGTTGTGGTCCCGATCCTATGATGCACGCCGTTGCTCGAAAAGCGAAACAATTAAACATTGAATGTGAAGTTTCTTTAGAGAATATGATGGCTTGTGGATTTGGTGTTTGTCTTTGTTGTGTAACCAAAACGCACGAAGGAAACCAATGTGTTTGCACCGATGGTCCTGTTTTCAATATAAATGATTTAGAATGGCAGATTTAAAAGTAAATATACACGATTTAAAGTTACAAAATCCTGTAATGACAGCATCGGGTACATTTGGTAACGGTGTTGAATATGACGATTTCATTGATGTTAATGAACTGGGAGGAATCTTGCTCAAAGGGTCTACCTTGAAAAATCGTTTAGGAAACGACTATCCACGAATGGCTGAAACTCCTGCAGGCATGTTGAATGCAGTTGGACTTCAGAATAAAGGCGCCGATTATTTTGTAAAAAATATATATCCAGAAGTTTCAAAATATTCAACCAATGTAGTTGTGAATGTAAATGGTTCAACCATTGAGGAATACGTTGAATTATCGGAAATAATGAATGAGCTTGATCATGTGGATGCAATGGAATTAAATATTTCATGCCCAAATGTGAAAGAAGGCGGAATGGCTTTTGGAACTAGTTGTCCGATGGCGGAGCAGGTTACAAAAGCAGTTCGTAAAGTTTACGATAAAACATTAATTGTTAAACTATCGCCAAATGTAACAAGTGTTGCTGATATTGCTTTAGCGGTTGAAAGTCAAGGAGCTGATAGTATTTCCCTTGTGAATACCTTTTTAGGCATGGCTATCAATTCTAAAACTCGTAAACCTGTATTATCAACAATTACTGGAGGCTTGTCTGGGCCGGCAATTAAGCCGATTGCCCTACGCATGGTATGGCAAGTTGCTCAAGCCGTAAAAGTTCCGGTTATTGGCATGGGAGGTATTAGTAATGCCACCGATGCAATTGAGTTTATGTTGGCAGGAGCTTCAGCAGTTCAAATCGGAACAGCAAACTTTGTTGATCCAAAAATAACAATCAAGATAATTGATGGCATCAATCAATATCTCGACGAAAATAACTTCAAATCAGTAACAGAAATTATTGGCGCATTAGAAATCTAAAAAAGCAGCATAGGTGAATCAATGAAATACCCCCTTATCAAAATATTCATCTTTTTCATTTTGATTTTGCTTACCCAACCAATTTTTGATGGATTAAGCGAGATTGAAGAACATGAAAAGGTTGCTTTTATTACTCCGCTAAATCAACGTTTAGATAATTCGTTGAGCGAATTTAACAACTCAAAATATATCGACTATCAGATGAAGCGGTTTATGCTGCGAACTGAATTAGTTGGTGTGACTTTAGCCGTTGTTAAAGACGAAAAACTGGTTTATGTAAAGGGCTTTGGATATGCCAATTTGGAAGATTCTGTAGAAGTTAGTCCGGCACATGTGTTTCGAATAGCCAGTATTTCAAAGCTAATTACTGCGGTAGCAATCATGAAATTGGTTGAAGATGATCTTCTTAGCTTGGAAGACCAGGTTTTTGGGGAGAATGGAATTTTCAACGATTCTGTTTATTTAGATATCAAAGATCCCCACTTAAAACAGATTACAATTAAGCATTTGTTGAACCACACTTCTGGTTGGTCGCAGCGTTATGGTGATCCGATGTTTGTCCCGCTTTCAATTGCCCGTAAAATGGGGGTTGAGCCTCCGGTAACAGTTGATACTTATATTCGATATGTTGTAAGCAGAAGGCTTTCTTATCGTCCGGGAACTGCTTATAGCTATTCTAATATGGCTTATGTTTTTCTTGGCGAAATAATTAGTCGTATAAGCGGAATGCCTTACGAAGACTATGTGAAATATAAAATATTGAATCCAATGGGGATATCTGATATGCATATTGGACATAGTTTGGAAAAAGATAAATTGCTCAATGAGGTTACTTATTATGAGCAAAAAGGCTCTTTGCAGGTACGCTCGTTCGATGGTAGTAATGTGCATGTTCCTAAATCGTATGGAGGAAATTATATCGAATTATTAGGCCCTGCGGGAGGTTGGGTTGCATCGGCAGCAGAGCTCATAAAATTTATTACACACATTGATGGTTTTGATTATGTTCCAGATTTTTTAACTGAGGAGTCAATCAATACCATGACTCAGCAAAAAGGAAATCCACTAGGGTGGAAAGATGCTTATAATGGTTATTGGTCGAGAACGGGAAGTTATGCTGGAACGGCGGCCATGTTAAAAAGAATGCCGGATGGAACAGAATGGGTTTTTATTGCCAATACGAGTAGTTGGAAAGGACCTTATTTCTCGAAAGACATTAATTATTTTATGAATAGAATTGTTCGTAAAGTTAAAAAATGGCCAGAACAGGATCTTTTTTATCATTATAATTACGATATCACTTCAAATTAATTTCAATTTTTTTCAACTTTTTTCGATTTCTTTTTTCTAACTTTCTTTTCATATTATAATCAATTTAATATGTTTAAGTTTCAGAAAATGAGATGAGTAGGTTTTAGTTGAACTCGATCTTTCTTTTTCGGTGTTGGTTGTATTTGTCTGAAATTTTAAAATTGCAATGTTCACATGATAATAAGTGTAATAAATTGCAAAGTAAATATTGCAATCTATTCAAACATTAATTCAACATTTCTGTTATAGAATTAAACAAAAACAAAAATTAAATATACTAATATGTCTGAATTTAAAGTGCTGATGCCCAAAATGGGTGAAAGTGTTCAGGAAGCAACCATTACTAATTGGTTTGTAAAAGAAGGTGATACTGTTGAAGAGGATGATCTTCTTTTTGAAATTGCAACTGAAAAAGTTGATTCTGAAATTCCTTCACCGGTGGATGGTGTAATCACAAAAGTATTATATGATGTAGATAGTGTAGTTCCTGTTGGAGAACTTGTTGCCATTATTAAAACAGAAGGTGACGAAGAATCAGACCAGGGGGAAACTGAAGCTTCTACTGAAAAAGAAGACCCAAAAACATCAGCTGAAGCTGATAATAAAGAATCAGAAAGTGATTTTTCTGAAGCAACACGTTTCTATTCTCCTTTAGTAAAATCAATTGCGAAAGAAGAAGGTATCTCTATGGAAGAGCTGGAAACCATCGAAGGTAGTGGCTCTAACAATCGTGTGCAAAAACAAGATATATTAAATTATATCGAAAATAAAGGTAGTGGAAGTGCTAAAGCTGCACCACAAACTTCTGAAAGCAAAGGACAAGTGGCAACATCAAAACCTGCTCCAAAACCAGTTCCGGTTTCTGTTGGTAAAGAAGATCAGGTAATCGAAATGGACCGAGTTCGTAAAATTATTTCTGAACGCATGGTTCAATCAGTTCAAACAGCTCCACACGTAACTTCTGTGTTAGAAGCCGATGTAACCAACCTATTTGTTTGGAGAAATAAGGTGAAAAACCAATTCCAAGAGAAATATGGTCAGAAATTAACATTCATGCCTATTTTCATTGAAGCAGCTGCGGCAGCATTACGTGAGTTCCCAATGGTTAATTCATCTATCGATGGCGACAAAATTGTACTAAGAGGAAAAGTTAATGTAGGTGTTGCAGTAGCAAAACCAGATGGAAATTTAATTGTTCCTGTGGTAAAAGATGCTGATCAGAAAAACTTGGTTGGCTTAACCAGTTCAATGAACGACTTGGCTAACCGAGCTCGAAACAATAAATTAGGTCCTGATGAAATTTCTGGAGGGACGTTTAGTATTAGTAATTTTGGTACTTTCAAAAACGATATTGGAACTCCAATTATTAATTTACCAGAAGTTGCAATTTTAGCTACAGGTAATATTACCAAAAAACCAGCTGTTTTAGAAACTCCAACAGGCGATGTAATTGCAATTCGCCAAAAAATGTTCCTATCATTATCATATGATCATCGAATTATCGACGGTGCTTTAGGTGGTGCATTCTTAAGAAAAATTGCTGATTACCTTGAAAACTTTGATATAAACAGAAATATCTAATATAATTATGAGTAGTAATAATTATCCAAAAAAATATTCAATTAAAAGTGTTGATAAAGAAACACTTAAAGAGTGGTATACTACCTTAGTTGTCGGACGAAGATTAGATGAAAAAGCACCTAATTATCTGAAACAAGCAATCGGTTGGTCGTACCATGCACCTTACGCCGGACATGATGGAATTCAATTTGCCATAGGTAAACATTTCGACAAGGATCACGATCATTTATTTCCGTATTACCGCGATATGATGACAACACTTTCTGCAGGACTAACTCCTGAAGAAATTATCTTGAATGGGATTTCAAAAGCTACCGATGTGGCTGGAGGTGGTCGTCACATGTCGAACCATTTTGCAAAACCTGAATGGAATATTCATAATGTTTCGTCATGTACCGGAAATCACGATTTACATGCTGTTGGTGTTGCCAGAGCAATAAAATACTACGAACACGATGGTGTTGCTATTACTTCTCATGGCGAATCTTCAACTTCTGAAGGTTATGTTTATGAAGCCATTAATGGTGCATCGCGTGAGAAATTACCTGTGATATTTGTTTTGCAGGATAATGGCTATGGAATTTCGGTTCCTAAGCATATGCAAACTGCTACGCGAAAGACTGCAAATAATTTTAAAGGATTTAAAAACTTAAGAATTATTCATTGTAACGGAAAAGATATTTTCGACTCGATGAACGCAATGTCTGAAGCAAAGAAACATGCAAAAGAAGTAGGAGAGCCTGTGATTGTTCAAGCGAATTGTATTCGTATGGAATCACATTCAAACTCTGACAGACAAGAGCTATATCGTAGCGAAAACGAACGAAATTACACGAGGGTGTATGATCCTTTGGCAAAATTTCGCCGTTTACTAATTCGTTATAATCGTTTTACCGAAGAGGAATTAACAGAAATTGAAGGTGAAGCTAAAGCAATAATTAAAGCTGCGCACAAAAAAGCAATGGCTGCTCCAGATCCTGATCCGGCAACTATTTACGATTTTGTTGCCCCTGAACCTTATGTTTCTGAAAAATATCCAGATGGAATTCCTGGAGAAGATGGGGAAAGCTTAAAATTAGTACAAGCCATCAACACTACTTTAAAGCAAGAATTCCGTTTAAATCCTGATACCTTTATTTGGGGACAAGATGTTGCCAATAAGGAAAAAGGAGGGGCATTTAATGTTACCAAAGGAATGCAACAGGAGTTTGGTCCATCAAGAGTATTTAGTGCGCCAATAGCCGAGGATTTCATTGTTGGAACAGCAAACGGAATGAGTCGCTTCAACGACAAGATTCGCTTGGTGATTGAAGGTGCCGAATTTGCGGATTATTTCTGGCCGGCAATGGAACAATACGTCGATTCTAGTCATGATTATTGGCGATCAAATGGGCAATTTGTTCCGAATATGACCATTCGCTTGGCATCAGGCGGTTACATTGGCGGTGGATTGTACCATTCGCAAAACATTGAAGGTGCTTTAGCAACCATTCCTGGAGTTCGAATTGTTTATCCAACTTTTGCAGATGATGCAGCTGGGCTGTTGCGTACTTCAATGCGTTCTAAAGGAATGACTGTATTTATGGAGCCAAAAGCATTATACAATGCGCCTCAGGCAGCTGCTACGGTTCCAGAAGATTTCGAAGTTCCATTTGGAAAAGCTCGCGTACGTCGCGAAGGTGCTGATTTAACGCTTGTAACCTATGGAAATACATTGATTCATAGCTTAGAGGCTGCTGAAACACTTGCAAAAGAAGGTATTGAGGTAGAAGTAATTGATTTACGTTCTCTTATTCCATTAGATAAGGAATCGATAATTGAATCGATTAAAAAGACCAGCAAGCTTTTAATAGTACACGAAGATAAAGTATTTGCCGGATTTGGCTCTGAGATTTCATCAATGGTGATGGAGGAAGCATTTGAGTTGTTAGATGCACCTGTTAAACGAGTTGGATCTCCATACACACCAGTTGGATTTAACCGTATTCTGGAAAAAGCAATCTTACCTAATAGTGAGAAAATTATTGCTGCGGCAAAAGAATTAGTAGCATATTAAAGAAAAAATCATGAGTAAAACAGGAATATTTTACAGTTTTCACACCAATAAAACTTCAAAGGTTAGCGAGAAAATTATCGAAAGCTATGGGAAAGATGAACTTGAAGTTGTTAATGCAGAAGATGTTAATGCAGAAAACTTCGTGAAATTTGATAATTATATTATTGGGGTTGCAACTTGGTGGGATGGCGAATTGCCTAATTATTGGGATGAGTTTCTACCAGCACTGGAAGATTTAGATCTGAAGGGTAAGAAATTTGCAATCTATGGTTTAGGCGATCAGAAGGGCTATCCTGAGAACTTTAACGATGGTGTTGGTTTATTTGCAAAAATTATCGAAGAGCAAGGCGGAACGATTGTTGGTTACACTTCATCTGAAGGATATACCTTTGAAGAATCGGTTGCTTATAGTGATGGTAAGTTTTGTGGACTATGCATAGATCAGGAAAATCAAGCACGTTTAACTAAAAAACGTGTTGAGAATTGGGTAAAACAAATCAAGAAAGAATTTTAAGACGTAGTATTGAATATAAAAGGAAAGAATCACTAAACGGTGATTCTTTCTTTATTTGTGGTATAGCCATTGTTCATGGATAAGCATTTTAGGAATGTATTTACTTGAAATACCTACCTCTAAGCTTTGTCCCATATAATCTTCAAAATAGCGAACTTCTATTTCATGGAATCCTTTTTCCAGTAATATTGAATTGTCGCTTATTCGATAGCTGTGACTTCCATCATTATTGACTATTAATTGATTGTCGATGAATAATTTAGCACCGTCATCAGAAGCCAAATAGAAAGTATAATCTGAAGTGTTTTTTAAATCTATAAATCCTTGATATATAACGCCATAATGATCTCTGTTAGACGCGATTTCTAAACTGAAATTTGGTGTAATTCCATTAGAAATAGGAGATACCTTTGTCAAATCATCAGTGCTATTGAAGTATCCTTCAAAATATTTGTATTGCAAACCTGATATAAGTTCTTCATATTTAAGCTCCTTGGCAGGTAAAGGTGTAATTGACTTTTTTTCACTCAAATTTGCTATATAATTGAATGTAAATAACTCTTGATTTGGGATTGAAATCCATGATTTAAAATCAAAAATGTTCGGTTTTATTTCAATTATTCTGGCTCCATAGCGTAAGTCTCCATATCCCTGCAAACCAGAACAGCGACCGTAGGCTAAAGCAATGTTATGCAATTTGCCAATGAAATCGTTGTTGTGATCATGACCACAAAAAACACCGATCACATCTTTTTGTTGAACCATTGCGGCAAAAAGCCCTGAGTTTAATTCAGAAGAAGAAATATCCTCGTTAAAATTTCCAATAAAATTATCAGATTGCGTGATATTTTTATATTCATTCAATGGAATATGAAGGAATGCAAATGATGGTATTGGAAGAAAATTATTCTGTTCTGTATATAAATTTGAATTTTCTCGATACAAATCTATCTGTTCAGTTTTTATCCAGTCGTACTTGCCGGGCACATCAAGCGTTGAATAAGCATTAGAATCGAAGAAATAAAGTACTGATCCAATTTTATTGTTTGTATTGTAAACAGGAAGGCTGAAATTTGCCAAATTCTCTTGGTTATTTAAATTTAATGGTATGTCTCTAAGAATTTGATATACTGAATCGCGAGCGTAATTTAGTTCAGAATCATGATTTCCAAGCGTTGCAACCCATTGTATTCCATATTTGATTATTGGTTTTGTTAATTTTTCCCATGCTTTTTGAGGGCTTAAATCAGTGACAATATCTCCAGTAAATACAATTAGATCCGGGTTTTCTTTTTGAATCATGTATTCAATATAATTTAATGATAATTGATTTAATAAGGAGTCGGAATTCCAATGAATATCGGTAAGTTGCATTATTTTAAAAGATCCTGATTTAAATTTTAGGTTATCTGCAATTGCGGTGATAATTCCAGTAAGATATATAATAAATAATAAAGAAATTATTTTTTTCATTTTTATTTTAAATATAACCTCTGAAAGACAAAGCAATTAAACCAAATAGTTAAATCTATATCATTTTTTAATTATAATTAATTTATGTCTCATAATTAATATTATGTTAAATTGTGTATCTAAAAAAAGACCAGGTTGAAATTCCTGGCCTCTCTTTTATAGTTTCTATTTAAGACTTTTAATCTTCTCGTTGATTGCTTCGTATTTTGCATTTAACTCTTCGCTTTCACTTCTCAAACGGAAATAAATTGTTTTCAAAGATTCCATGATTGCAATTTGAGTATCATCAATTTCATAAGCTTTTTCAATATAAGGTAAAGCTAAACGGAATTGATCATTCGCTTTTTTTATGGCAGCCTTATATGCATCGTTTTCGCTAGGTGGAATATCGTTTGCCTCATTTACCATTTCAACACCTTTGTTAAAATACACTACACTAATATTGTAGTATGGAGTAAACTGAGTGTCATCCAGTTCAATAGATTTTTTATAGATCTCCATCGCTTCTTCAACACGATCTAAATGTTCTAACATTGACCCTTTGGCTGTTAGCAACGATGCATTATTAGGATTTTTTACAATGGCTCTATCAATATATTCAACTGCCGCGTTTGCATCTCCTAAATCGATATAGTAATTTATTAATCCATAAAGGAATATCTCATTTTCAGGAAACGCATTAAAACCTTTTTTCAAAGTTTCAGTTGCTGTTGCAGTATCTCCAGATTCTAAATACGATTTGTAAATGTATTGGTAACAATCTTCAGCATTGTAATCAAGTTCAATTGATTTTCTTAAATACTTAACTGTTTTATCCCAAAGTTTACCTTGATAAGCAGCCAAGCCTGTGTTAAAATTAACAATTGAGTCTGCTGAACTTGCACTACCTTTTGCTTTAATTTGTGGAATTGAGTTAATTTCCATAAAAGTTTCAAAATACTTTACAGCTTCTACATAATTTTTTGCTTCGTATAGTTTGGCAGCCTTGCTCCAAATATCCATTTGCAATAAAACAAGCTGATTGATTGCATTTTTTGAATCTTCGTCAAGTTCTAATGCTTTCTCATATGATTCAAGGGCAATCATTAAAGGAGTTTCAGATAATTCTGTTTTACCTTCAGTGTAAATTGTACGATAAATATCACCTCTTACCTCCCATGTATGAGGCCATGGAATTGATTTTTTAACCGCTTTGGGGTTGTTTTCGTCAACTGCAATCTCAATAGCTTCCAATGCTTTTTCCAATTCGCCCGAATCTTTATAGGCAGAAGCACTTGTTACTTTACCCTTTTGAGCAAAAATTGCGGTAACCATCAACATCAATGAAAGCGTAACAACTAATTTTCTCATGGTTTCTATAATTTATATTTATTCTTTAGTTTCGTTATTTTCAGCATCTGTATCAGTAGATCCGTTTATTTCTTCATCAACTTCACTTTCTTCTGAAGCTGCTTTAGAAATTCTGGCAACTGATGCAATTTTATCATCTTCTCTTACATTTATCAATCGCACTCCTTGCGCTGCTCTTCCCATTAAACGAACGGTTTCAATAGCAAGTCGTATGGTGATTCCTTTTTCTGTAATGATCATTAAATCATCTTCATCGGTAACACTTTTTATCGCAACTAAGGCGCCAGTTTTTTCGGTTACGTTTAATGTTTTAACACCTTTACCACCACGGTTGGTAATTCTGTAATCTTCAATTGCAGAGCGTTTTCCATAACCGTGTTCTGATACAACCATTACGTCTTCAGATTCGTTCTCAACACATATTGTGCCAATTACTTCATCAGAGTCTTCTAATGAGATTCCTCGAACACCTGCACCGGTTCTACCAATTGCTCTTACTTTTTCCTCGTTAAAGCGAATTGCTTTACCTGAACGAACTGCCATTAATATTTCATGACTGCCACTGGTTAATCGTGCTTCTAATAACTGATCACCTTCTTTAATAGTAATTGCATTCACTCCATTTTGACGAGGACGAGAATAAGCTTCTAAAGATGTTTTTTTGATAATTCCTCGCTTGGTTGCCATTACAATATAGTTGTTATTAATGTAATCCTGATCGGTCAGTGTTTTTACATTAATATAAGCCATTACTTTATCATCCTGTTCAATATTCAGGATATTTTGTATAGCACGACCTTTTGAAGTACGAGTTCCTTCTGGGATTTGGTAAACACGTAACCAGAAACACCTACCCTTTTCGGTAAACAATAATAGGGTATTATGCATGGTTGCAACCATCATGTGCTCAACGAAATCTTCGTCTCTTGTTGCACTTCCTTTTGAACCAATACCTCCTCTACCCTGTGTCCTGAAATCAGTTAATGGTGTACGTTTGATGTATCCTAAATGAGAAATAGTAATCAACATTTCTTCATCGGCATAGAAGTCTTCTGGGTTGAATTCTTCCGCGTTCGGAACAATTTCTGTTCTTCTTTCATCGTAATAAGTTTGTTTTACTTCCAGCAACTCATCTTTGATGATTTTCATTCTTAAGGTTTCGTCAGCAAGAATGGCTTTTAATTTTTCAATTAACTTCATTAAGTCGTCGTACTCAGCACGTAGCTTTTCTTGTTCCAGACCGGTTAACTGACGCAAACGCATTTCAACGATTGCACGCGCTTGAACTTCTGACAATTCAAAGCGTTCTGTTAGGCGTTCACGTGCTTCGTCGGCATTATTTGAAGAGCGAATAATTGCAATAACTTCATCGATATTATCACTTGCAATAATCAATCCTTCAAGAATATGAGCTCTCTTTTCTGCTTGTTCTAATTCGTATTGAGTTCGACGGGTAATTACATCGTGACGATGGTTAACAAAATGATGAATCAAATCTTTCAGATTCAACATTTGAGGTCTTCCGTTTACAAGTGCAATACTATTAACACTAAATGATGATTGTAGTTGAGTGAATTTGTATAGTTTATTCAATACTACATTTGAAATCTCATCTTTTTTTATGTCAATAACAATGCGCATTCCGTTACGATCCGACTCATCGTTCACATTTGAAATACCTTCAATTCTTTTTTCGTTAACAAGCTCGGCAATTTTAATAATTAGTTCTGCTTTGTTTACTAAATAAGGTATTTCTGTAATAATAATCTTTTCGCGACCAGTTGAAGTAGTTTCGATATGTGCTTTACCACGCATCATTACTCTACCTCTACCTGTTTCGTATGCATCTCGAACTCCCTGATATCCGTAAATAATACCTCCTGTCGGAAAGTCAGGTGCTTTAATTATGTCGATTAAACTATCAATTTCAATGTCTTTATCGTCGATGTATGCAACTGTTGCGTCGATGGTATCTGCTAAATTGTGTGGAGGCATATTTGTTGCCATACCAACGGCAATTCCGGATGCGCCATTAACAAGCAAGTTTGGAATTCGTGTTGGTAATACGACAGGCTCCCCTAATGATTCATCGAAGTTCGGTTGAAAATCAACCGTATTCTTGTCTAAATCAGATAAGGTTTCTTCTGCAATTTTAGCCAACTTGGCTTCGGTATAACGCATTGCAGCAGGGCTATCACCATCAATCGATCCAAAGTTCCCTTGTCCATCAATCATTGGGTATCGTAGGGACCAGTTTTGAGCCATACGTACCATTGTCATATATACAGATGAGTCACCATGCGGGTGATATTTACCTAAAACCTCTCCTACTATTCTTGCGGATTTCTTATACGATCTGTTTGAATAAACACCCAATTCGCCCATTCCATATAAAACACGACGGTGAACTGGCTTTAAACCATCTCTAACATCGGGTAGTGCACGTGAAACAATCACCGACATTGAATAATCAATGTAGGCAGATTTCATCTGCTCTTCAATATTAACCTTTATAATTCTCTCGTTTTCAGCCATATGTGAATATGTGTAAAAGTATTTTTTAAAAACCTCTAAAAATACAAAATTCGAATTAAATAGCACTGCTCAAAACCCTTATATTTTAAAAATTTTAATAGCTTTTATTAACATTTCAACAATATGGCATATTCGTTTGTCTATATTATAAAATAGAGATGAAATATTGTATATTAGTAATGGTAAACAGAGATAAAGACTATGGATTCAAAATTTTCACCAAAAATAAAAGATGTATTATCCTATAGCCGTGAAGAGGCAATCCGAAATGGAAATGATTTTATAGGAAATGAACATGTACTATTGGGCATCTTACGAGATGGAGAAGGTGCAGCAATTGATATTTTACGAAATATGGGTATTGATTTGAGTGAACTGAAAAACAAACTCGAATCATCTATTCGTACAGAAAAAGCTGTGGATTCTTCAAGTTCGATTCAGTTATTAAAGTCGGTTGAAAAAGTACTAAAACTGGTTTACTTAGAAGCAAGAGCTTTAGGTGGAGAATCGATTAATACCGCACACCTATTATTGGCAATATTGCGGGACGAAAGCACCCCTGTTGCTAAGTTATTAAGAGAATTTAACATGAGTTATTACATAATTAAATCGCAATTGGAAGACTATAACAAAAACAAACTAGATCCTAAATCAGAAATCCCTGGAGATGGCGATGATGAAGGAAACGATATTTTTTCGCAAAAACCAACCCCTACTTCTGGTGGCGGAGGTGGAAGTTCTCATGGCTCGAAATCAGAAACTCCTGTATTAGACAACTTTGGAATAGACATTACCAAAGCGGCTGATGAAGGTAGTTTAGATCCGATTGTTGGACGCGACAAAGAGATTGAGCGTATTGCACAAATATTAAGTAGAAGAAAGAAAAACAATCCAATTTTAATTGGTGAACCCGGAGTTGGTAAATCTGCAATTGCTGAAGGTTTGGCAATTCGAATAATGGAAAAGAAGGTTTCCAGAATTTTGTTCGATAAAAGAGTCGTTTCTTTAGACTTGGCTTCAATTGTAGCAGGCACAAAATACCGAGGGCAGTTTGAAGAACGAATGAAAGCCATTTTAAATGAATTATCGAAGGTCGACAATGTGATTTTGTTTATCGACGAGATTCATACCATTGTTGGTGCCGGTGGAGCTACTGGATCGCTTGATGCAGCTAACATGCTTAAACCCGCCTTAGCACGTGGCGACATTCAGTGTATCGGTGCCACTACTTTAGATGAATATCGCCAGAATATTGAAAAGGATGGTGCTTTGGAGCGTCGCTTCCAGAAAGTAATGGTTGATCCTACTTCTAATGACGAAACGGTCCAAATATTAAACAATATTAAAGCTCGTTACGAGGATCATCATAATGTTGTTTTTACACCTGAAGCCATTGATGCTTGTGTGAAATTAACAGCACGTTATATCACCGATCGGCATTTACCCGACAAGGCAATCGATGCTTTAGATGAAGCCGGTTCGAGAGTACATATTGCCAATATTAATGTACCAGAACGAATCATTAAAATTGAAGAAAAGATTGAAGTTACGCGCGACGATAAAATAAAAGCAGTAAAAGATCAAAATTTTGAATTGGCAGCAAGTTATCGCGACAAAGAGAAAAACTTAATCCAAGAGCTTGATAAAGAAAATGATAAGTGGCAAAATGAATTGATCAATCATCGCGAAACAGTAACAGAAGATAAGGTTGCAGAAGTTGTGGCAATGATGTCGGGAATTCCTGTTCAACGGGTTGCACAAGCAGAAAGCAAACGTTTGGTAACTATGGGTGAAGACCTAAAAGGCAGCGTTGTTGGTCAAGATCAGGCAATTGTGAAAATTGTTAAAGCAATTCAGCGTAATCGTGCTGGATTAAAAGATCCAAACAAGCCAATTGGTTCTTTTGTGTTCTTAGGTCCAACAGGGGTTGGTAAAACACAACTTGCTAAAGTGTTAGCCCGTTATTTATTCGATTCATACGATTCAATGATTCGAATTGATATGAGTGAATATATGGAGAAATTTGCGGTTTCGCGTTTGGTTGGAGCTCCTCCGGGATATGTTGGTTATGAAGAAGGTGGACAACTAACGGAAAAAGTTAGAAGAAAACCATATTCGGTAGTGTTATTGGATGAGATTGAAAAAGCGCATCCCGATGTTTTTCATTTGTTGTTGCAAGTGCTTGATGAAGGTATTTTAACAGACAGTTTAGGTCGAAGGGTTGATTTTAAAAATACCATTATCATTATGACTTCAAATATTGGCTCACGTCAATTGAATGATTTTGGTAAAGGTGTTGGATTTAATACACCTAATACTCAAGAAGCAGAATCGGCGCATGCCAATACTGTAATTCAAAAAGCATTAAAGAAAGCCTTTGCTCCTGAATTTTTAAATCGTGTTGATGATGTAATTGTGTTTAATCCGTTAACTGAGAAAGATATCAATAGCATTATCGATATTGAATTGAAAGGCCTATATAGTCGAGTGAAAGAGTTAAACTATAGCATTAAAATTTCACCTGCAGCGAAGAAATACATTGCCAAAAAAGGATTTGATCCGATGTATGGAGCTCGTCCACTTAAAAGAGCAATTCAAAAACTATTAGAAGATGAAATGGCTGAAGCGATTTTGAAATCGTCGATTGTTAAAGGAGATACGCTTTCAATAGGCTTTGATTCTAAAAAAGATAAAATTAAAATCAAGGTTTTACCTGCTAAAAAGTAAAACTATTAAATGTCGGATGGGAGCTGCTTGAACTTGACACTCATTAAAGTCATATCATCTTCCTGTCCGACATTTCCTTTAAATTCTTTTACGCTATTGTGTATTTTTGCAATTGTTTCTTTTGCGTTTAAGAACCACGTTCCCATTAAGTTGTATTTTAAAACTGAGGCATTATATTTCATTCCGTTTTCATCAGCGGCATCAGAAAGTCCATCGGTGTACAAAAAGAGATTATCTTTGTTATTTAATTGAATACTAGAGATGTTGTACTTTTTATTCTTATAAATTCCAATCGGTATTCCATGGTTTTGATCTAGACTTTTAATGTTCCCATTTTTCTCAATTAAAAATGGATGCGTGTGTGCGGCATTACTGTATTCGAGCGATCCTGTTTTATAATTTAATATGCCAATAAACATGGTCACAAACAAATCACTAATGTTATCATCGAGCAACTTGTTATTTAAAAACTCAAGTATTTCATTGCATTTTAGTTGTGGGTTCGCAATGGCACGTAATAAGGTATGAACAAAGGTCATATAAAGTGCCGAAGAAATACCTTTTCCAGATACATCTCCAATTGAAAATAAAAGATGGTCTTTGTCGATCAAAAAATAATCGTACAAATCCCCTCCTACTTCGAATTTTGATTTTGAGAAAATGCTAATATCAATATTCGAAGCCGATTTAAATTTCGGGTTTGGCGATGGTAGAATATTTTTTTGTAACTGTTTAGCTAGAAGCAAATCTTGTTCTCGTTGCTTTTTCGACTCCAATGCTTGCTCATACGACTGTTTGTAACGATTAATCTGCTTTTTAAGCATTTCGCTACTGTGATTAATCAGCAAAATTTCATTTTTGTAATTATTTGAATTTAGTTTTATGAATTCATTATTCGACAATTCATTAATTGCTTTTCGTAATGGAATAAACTGCTTCATATTGGCACCTATTGTTAGCCAAATCATTACGAATACAATGATTAACAATACGATACTTGATTTTTTAAAATAGTCGTAAATACTCGAATACACTTTCAGATAAGGTTGGCCTACAATGTAAAACCAATCTAACGTTGGATTGTAAATAGCATGTATTAAATATGGACCATTACGTTCTGAAAGATGAATATTTTTCAATAAGTATCCATCCTGGATGCTGTCGGAATTTTTTTGCTGTTCGGCAATGAACTTTTCTGTAATTTTGCTTAAATCAGATTGTATTGTACTGTAGTTATTTTCTTTTAAATCAGGATGGTATATGATTTTACTTGCTTGTTTGCTGTAGATTGCAGAAATTCCACCGTCGGATAGTTTATTTAACGACGGTATATATTTATTTAATTTTTCATTCGAATAATTAATTACCAACACCTTATTGCTGTCTAATTTCTCTAAATAGGTAATCGAAGTAAAAATTGAATCTTCAGGAATGCGTAAACTAAATAAACTAGTTTGATTGCTGCGATTTAATTGTTCAATTAATTCATAATCAGAAGTTGAGTCCTCAATTAATTCTTTTTCTGACTCGTTATAAACCCTTATGTAGTTAAAAATATCATTGTGTTTTAAGGAATATCTTACCAATGGGTTTTCAAGAACATTGCCTGAAGTTGGGTTTTCCTTTATAAGATCAATGATAATTCTAATTTGATTTAATTCGTGAATGTTTTGCTCATAAAAGGATTGAGTACTTAGCTCAATGTTTTTCTGTACTTTTTCAAACAACAATTGGCGAACAAAAACGAAGTTTGTTGCAATAATAAACAACAATATTACCGCGAAATGGGTGATATGAATAATGTTTAGTTTTCTATTTAGCTTTAGATTCTTCACAGTTGACGTAGTACAAGTTGTAAATTACGAAATTACTTCCTTAAAGATGAATATTTTTTTCAGAATCTAGTAATTTCATCCACTTTCGTGGTCCTTTTGTTGTTGTAGATAAAGCTGCAATTTTAGAAGCTTTTATCAATGCACTTTCAATATCGTTACTTTGTAGGAATTCATGAACAAAGCTACCATGAAAAATATCTCCTGCAGCTAATGTATCAATCGCAGCAACTTTTTCAACCGAAATTTCTTTCAATTGTGAATTTAGATGTTGAAATAAAATGCTTTGTTCTCCTCTAGTAATTATTTTGTCTGGAATCTGTTGATTTGCTAGAAAATTAAACACTTCTGTGTGATTATTTGTGTTTGGAGGTGTGAAATTGTCGGAACAAATTGCAATATCAATAAAACTGAGCATGTTTTTTAAGTGTGCTTTCCAGCTTCCACCATCAAAAATCACGCAACTCTCCTTCTTATTATTTAAAATTGGTATTGCTAGTTCAGGATAAAAACCATCAATAAAGATTATATCGTAATTGTTTTCTACTACTTTTTTTATGATTGATGAATAATCCTGTTCGGTTAATTCGGGATGGTGTGTAAGAATAGTTCGATTGCTATTTTCAATTTCGGTTATTACCGACGCAAAAATGGGGTTGAATTCATGCCCCTGTAGCGCATCAATTAAGTTGACCCCATATTTTTTATATTCTTGATAGATAAATTGGGTAAATGCATTTTCACCAACAATCGATAAAAAATCAACTTTTGTTCCTAAAAACGATGCAGTTATTGCAGCATTCGCAGCTGGCCCTCCAACATTAATTAATGGATAGTCGCCTTTTATTTTTGTATTCGACTTCGGAAATTTATCAACAAAGTGTTGAATGTCGATGGTGGTTAAGCCAATAAATAGCACTCTGTTTGCCATGAAAACTTGAATTTAGCTCTAAAATAGAAATAAAAAACCCGATACAAAGTACCGGGTTTAAATAATATTTTAAATTCTGAATTAGGTATTCATTGCGCCACAAACGTTCAATACCTGACCGCTTACATACGATGATAAATCAGAAGCTAAGAAAGTTGCAACTTTAGCTACCTCTTCTGGTTTTCCACCTCGTTTTAATGGAATTGAAGCTTCCCATGCTTTACGCGCATCTTCTGGGATTTTACCTGTCATTTCGGTAATGATGAATCCTGGTGCAATCGCATTAGAACGAATTCCACGAGAACCCAATTCTTTTGCAATCGATTTCGTAAATCCAATAATTCCGGCTTTCGAAGCAGAGTAGTTTGCTTGACCTGCGTTTCCGCTTACACCTACTACCGAACTTAAATTGATAATTGATCCAGAACGTTGCTTTAACATAGTAGTTTGAACAGCTTTTGTGAAGTTGAAAACAGATTTCAAGTTTACATTAATTACTGCATCCCATTGTTCTTCAGTCATTCGCATCAACAAAGTATCTTTAGTAATACCTGCGTTGTTAACCAATGCGTCAACGGTGCCAAATTCTTTTACAATTTCTTTTACTACTCGGTCGGTATCATCAAAATCTGCAGCATTTGAAGCATAACCTTTAGCTTTAATGCCTAGTGCATTTAATTCTGACTCGGTATTTTGCATGTTCTCATCTTCAAACAAATCGGTAAAGGCGATATTACACCCTTCTTTAGCAAACTCAACAGCAATTGCTTTTCCGATACCACGTGAAGCACCAGTAATAATTGCAGTTTTACCTTCTAATAATTTCATTTGATATAAATTAATGTTGTTTGTAATTTCAGATTAAATTGAATTTTCAAAATGTATACTTCGAAAAATCCGAAGCAAATATAGTTTTTTGATTGACTTATATAAAGAAGCCTCGATTAAATCGTAAAAATTGACTTTTTAACTTATACTTAACTGTTTGTTAATCAGTTGAAGTTAGCGCATTATCGACTTTAATTGAAAAACAGTAAGAAATAGTCAAATTTTCTTTCAATTTGTAATACTTCAATTCTTTTAATTGATAAAGAACTGATCGAGATGCTTGTTTGTAACTTGTCGTGAAAAGGTGTTTTCTACAAGCTGACGACCATTTTTACCTAATTCAATAGTCTTTGAAGGATCATCGATCATTGCAATCATTGCATTAGCGAAAGCCTCAATTTCAAAAGCTTCAACTGTATAACCAGTTTGATTATTTATAATAACTTCGGGGTTGCCTGCAACATGAAATGAAATTGCAGGCTTATTACATGCCATTGCCTCGAGTGCAACGGTAGGCAAGCCTTCCCAATGCGATGGTAGAACCAAACAATCGATGCTACTCATAATCGATTTTATATCTTGTCTGAATCCGAGAATTTCAAAATATTCTTCAAGATTGAGTGATGTAATTTTTTCTTTAAAAGCATCTTCAATGGGGCCGGTGCCTGCGATAATAAACTTAAATTGATATGACTTTTCTTTTAATATTTTTGCAATTTCTGGTAAAAATAATTGCCCTTTTTCTTCCGACAAACGCCCAACACATCCAAAAAGAAATGATTTTTCCTCCTTAAATAGTTGTTCACTTGATGTTTCATCCCACTTTTGTAGATTGATGCTATTGTAAACCGTTTGAATTTTTTGCTTTGGAAAAAGCTGATCGTTTTTTGCTAGTGCCATTTTAGCAATGTAATTCGAACAAGGTAAAAAATGGGTGATTCCATTTCGTAATAAGATTTTGTTTAATAAATGGCTTCGCATTGGTTTTCCATTATCTCTGCGGTAAAGAATGTTTTTCACACCTGCCCATTTTGCGGGCATGGTAAACATTTTAAAATCTTTAGAAGTGTTAAAAAGTATGGTTTTAACATTTAATTGCTTAATGATTTTATACGCTTTGAAAACTTTAAATGGATTGATAAAAGAAAGGTTGCTTATATGAATTGATTGGGTTTTGATACTTTGAGCCTCGGCTTGCTCATAAAGTTTGCCTTTATCGGTAGTAATTAAGGTAATATCAACTTTGTTTTTATATTCCAAAATCGTTTCAAGTTGCCAGTGTTCTCCACCACCCCATGCAATTGCTGTATTTACAAAACAAACTTTATTCATTTAAGTGCTATTAATTTTTCTGAATAATGAAAAAATGGTGATAGGTATTTTCGGCTAAGGTGAAATTATTTAATACCTTATATTTTTTATTCAATGTTTCTACTATTGATTTTCTTAAATAACCTTTGGTATTCAGCTCCCAATAATGCTGGCCATCGAATTTGAAATGCTTTCTATACTTGGGGACTGAAAATTTAATTTCGCCCCAAAATAGTTTTTGAAATTTGAATATTGATAACTTTCTATTATGCTGAATTGGTAATGATAATACCAAATTAGAGCTAATACACATTAGTTTTTCTATAGTTGCATAAAATTCAGAAAATGGAAGATGTTCTAAAACCTGGCAACATAATACAACATCAAAATGATCTTTAATCGTGTCAACCTCTTTGATGTCTTTCACGTAATCAACATCAAGAGAAACGTCATAATCCATTGTAAAAACTTGCACTCCTTGTTGTTTTAAAATATTTGCAACAATTCCGTCTCCAATGCCAATCAATAAAACCTTTTGGGGATTTAATTTCATTGCTTCTCTTATTTGAATATAATAAGAGTTCCATCTTTTTAAATTGACGTATTTATTAAAGTCATAATGATTTTCTTCAACTTGAGTTTTCAAAATATATAGTTTAAGGTTATTTGTTTTTTATCGTTAAAAATAAAAGTTTGAAAAGATACGCATAAGCATAGAGGTAGATTGGTTTAAATTTAATTGCTTTAAATAAAGTTCCATAAGCTGCTTTTAAATCATTGCCAAATCGGGCTTGTTTTCGGGCAACTTTGCGTGCTACATGATGGTAAATATTTAATTCTTTAGTTCTTTTTTCATGTTTATTCAACATGTATAGTGCTCCACCAACTACCTTTTTATTATTGTCAGAAATACGATTGGCAGCATCCCAGTACATTTTGGTATGCTGTTTTTCCGACCACGCAATTTCATAGTCTTTAGCAACACGAACAAAAAAATCTAAATCTTGATGTGAAGGCATTCCTTCTGCAAATCCCCCCACTTTATTAAATGCCTTTTTCGAAACACACATGCCTGAAGTGCTAGCACCAACTCCATGCATTAATTGAAACAATCTTAATTCAGCATTTCCTTCTAATTTATCTTCAAATCGACTTACCACTTTTTGATCTTGAATACAAGTTGCAAATACATAACTAATTCCCAATTTTGAGTTGCTGTGAAATTTCTCGATATGGTTTTTCAAGTTATCGGGATGCAATTCATCATCTGAATCAAAAAACGCAAGTAGCGAAGTGTTTGCTAAATTCGCTCCAATGTTTCTTGCTCTGTTTGCTCCACCATTTTGCTGAAGCTGATGTATCTTTATTCGCTCATCGTTATTAAAATTCTGTTGTATTGTATCAATCGTATTATCGTTAGAAAAGTCGTCAACAATAATTAGCTCCCAATTGGTAAACGATTGATTTTGTACACTTTTAATAGCGCGAACAATCGTTTTTGCTCTGTTATAAGCTGGAATAATAATTGAAATTTGAGCCTGCAAAATAGATAATCAATTGGTTAATAACAAAATATAGCGATTGGTGAATTCAAATTCATATACGAATATTGTTCAAAAATAGTATTTTAAAGAAATAAGGCGATAGGAATTGTACATGTTTTAGTTTTAACTAGTAAATGAATAATATAAGAAATAAAAGAAGTTAGAAATTTTGCATTAATTTTGCATCATGATTGATCAGAATACCATTTGCGCTATCAGCACAGCCCCGGGAATGGGAGCAATTGCTTTAATACGTTTATCGGGCAGTGAAGCTTTTGAAATTGTAGATCAGGTTTTTGAAATGAAAAAAAAATCGGGTTTGGCAGCTCAAAAAGCCAATACGGTTCATTTTGGAAATATAAAAGATCAAGACGAGGTAATAGATGAAGTGGTGATATCTGTCTTTAAATCCCCACACTCATATACCGGCGAGCATATTGCTGAAATTGCTTGTCATGGATCAACCTACATTCAGCAACGCATTTTGCAGCTCTTAATTAAAAAGGGAGCCAGAACCGCTAAACCCGGGGAATTTACACAGCGCGCATTTTTAAATGGTAAAATGGATCTTTCACAAGCAGAAGCTGTGGCCGATTTAATTTCATCTCAATCGGGGGCAGCACATCAAATTGCGATGAACCAAATGAAAGGTGGCGTTTCTGAAGAAATTAAATCATTGCGACAAGAATTATTAACATTTATTTCCTTGGTTGAATTAGAGTTAGACTTTAGTGAAGAAGATGTTGAATTTGCCGATCGCACTGCGCTACTTGAATTAACAACAAAAATACATGAGATAATTATTAATCTTTCTAATTCTTTTCAGCTCGGAAATGCGATAAAAAATGGTATTCCGGTGGCAATTGTTGGCGATACCAATGTAGGTAAATCAACATTGCTCAATAAACTATTAAAAGAAGATAAAGCTATTGTATCTGATATTGCAGGTACTACTCGTGATGTAATTGAAGATGTAATGGTGATCGATGGAATTCTGTTTCGATTTATCGATACGGCCGGAATTCGAAACACTTCCGATACTATTGAGAATATCGGAATCGAAAGATCATTTTCAAAACTAAAACAAGCTGATCTTGCTTTGGTAATGATTGATGCAACACGCGATAAGAATTCTATAATTGAGTTTTTGAATAAAGTTGAAGAAAAGGCGGCAGGTAAAAATGCAATTTTAGTAATCAACAAAACTGACATTGCCCAAAGCAATAAACTTAAAGAATTGTCTGAAATTATTAGTGCATACGAATTTCCAAGTTTAAAAATTTCAGCAAAAGAAAATCAAAATATTACTGAGTTAATTGAGTATTTAGTAAATACAATAAAGAAGAAAGGTTTTTCAGAAAACAGTGTGCTTATAAGCAACGCGCGTCATTATGAATCGCTGGCAAATGCACAGTCGGCAATTGAGCGTGTAATTGAAGGTTTGAACGCACAAATTTCAGGTGACTTTTTATCGCAAGATATTCGCGAGTGTTCTCATTACCTAGGTGAAATCACCGGAGATATAAGCAACGAGGAAGTGTTGGGAAATATCTTCAAGAATTTCTGTATCGGAAAGTAAATCAGGTTAGCCTTTAAGTAGCGTGAAAACAGTGATTTCAGGTGGCATACCAACACGAATTGGAATTCCAATAAATCCGAGTCCTTTGTTTACGTATAAATATTGTTTGTTATATTTATATAGGCCATCCCAGTGTTTGTATTTCCATTTTGCCGGACTCCAAACTTTTTCCTTCCATTTTACACCAAATTGCATTCCGTGTGTATGCCCTGCTAACGTTAAAGCAATGTTTTTACCCCAAACCTCTTCTTCCCAATGATCGGGATCGTGTGAGAGTAAGATGTTAAAATCAGAAGCAGAGGTTCCTTCCATTGTTTTTTGAAGATCGCCATATTGAGGAAACGGCGGCTTGCCCCAATTTTCAACGCCTAATAAATTTATTGCAGCCCTGCCCTCTTCTATTTTGATATTTTCGTTTCGTAATAATTGAAAACCAAAACGTTTGTACGCATTTAAAATCCCCTTGAAGTTTTTATTCTTTGCAAATTTTGAATTCCAGCTACTATAATCTCCGTAATCATGGTTTCCAAGAATTGAATACTTTCCCAATCGTGCTTTCATATTCGAAAACACCACTTCCCAACCATCGGTTTCGCTACTAAAATTATTCACCATGTCGCCTGTCATTACAATTAAATCGGGCTGTTGTTGGTTAATTAGTTTCGTTACCTCATGCAAACGATGATATTCTTTATTGTAATTTCCTAAATGAATGTCTGAAATTTGAATAATTTTCAATCCATCAAAAGCAATTGGTAGATTTTTAAAATTCAACTCAACGTTTTTTAAATAGTAATCAAATCTACCTTTTGTCATACCATAAACTAATGAAAAGAAAGGTGCTGCAGCAACTATTGCTCCTGCTTTACCTAAAAACTGCGCTCGGGTAATTTTATTTTCTTTTGAGTTTGGGCTTGTATTGTTTGGCTTTTTTTTCCACGATAAAAGACTAACTATTTTGATAATTATTGCGTAAATTATTCCATATACAATGAATACAAGTTTGGGAACATAAATAATTGCAAATAAGCCATTAAAAATGGTAAATGTGTAATATTTAGATTCTGAAATATTCGTAGAATTTTCAACAAAGAATGCAATTAGTATTCCTGAAAATAAGATTGGAATTAACCAAAAAAATAGATTTAACAGCGTTGGGAATTTCTTTTGCTTGAAAAATTTTCGGAGATTGAAATAAAGCAATCCATCAATCAAAAAGATGAATAATACCAAGCCAATAATAATAGATAGTTCTGCTCTCATAAACTAATTAATGGTCACAAAAGTAATTTCTAAATTGAATATTATACTTTTATAAGTTCATGTATTTCAGTTTTTTAACTTTCATATAACAAGCTATGACACATCGATTGAAAGTTTCAGCCGACTTATTCGTATGCATTACTTGTTCTGAATAGATAGACAAAGTTATACAAGTGGACAATATCAGTATTACCCATGTTGTGATAAATAGTAAAAGAAAGGAGTAATATGGCTTAAGTAAAGCCGCCCTTTAATATTTTTGTGATTCTATAAATAACAACAATCTAAATTGAGATAGCTAATTACTTATAGAAAACCCTACTTCTGTATTTTCTCCCCTTAGAGTCAATCCAAATATGGGTTTTATGCCATTGCAATAACTTGCAATTGTCCATGCCAATATAATACAACTTAAGTTCTTTAGCCTCAGCTTTATTGACACCACTAATCTTTCTCATCCACCATAATCTCCACTGTGTCATAACTTTAATTTTTGTATCAGGAACAATTATAACCGTTATGATTGATTAATTGTTTAGTTGGTATAAAATTTAATGGTACAATTTTTAGAAATTAGATTTTTTACCGTTTTAATAACTCTATCCTTTTTGTGTAAATTTGTTATTTGAATGTTCAAGTGTTTTTATTGATGCTATAAATTTTATTTTTTTAATTAGGCTATTGAAAATGAGTTCATATCAATTGAATATAAAGAATATGGTTTGCAACCGTTGTATCAAGGTTGTAAATGAAGAGTTATCGCAACTTGGTCATCATATTGAGCATATTGAATTGGGCGAGGTTGTTTTAAAAAGTACACCATCGAATAAAGAATTACAAGAAATAGACCGTGTACTCAACGAAAATGGATTTGAGTTACTAGACGATCGAAAAAGCCAATTAATTGACAAAGTCAAAACTTTAATAATTAGGCAAATACACCATGGAGACTTAACTGAAAATAAGTTTAATTATTCAGAGCTATTATCGAAAGAAATTGGTTATGACTATTCCTATTTAAGTAATTTATTTTCTTCAACCTTAGGCTACACAATTGAGCACTATATTATTGATCAGAAAATTGAAAAAGTTAAAGAGCTACTTACTTACAAAGAATTGACCCTGAATGAAATTGCGTATCAACTTGGATATAGCAGCGTTCAACACCTTTCAAGTCAATTTAAAAAAGTAACCGGTTTAACGCCGTCTCAACTTAAAAAGAGCAATCAAAAAGATCGTAAACCTTTAGATGAGGTTTAATCCAAAAATCCTATAACTTTTAATTAAAATGATGTAAAGCTTAGCCCATGGTTTGTACTACTTTTGTATAAAACATAAGCGATGGAGTTTATAATTAAATTTATAAAAGACTTTATTACCATAATTGGAGAAATGGCGCCTTACCTGCTTTTAGGTTTTTTCTTTGCAGGTTTGTTATATGCCTTTATTCCGAGGAATAAAATCGAGAAATATTTTAATGGAGGTGCTTTTAAGTCCTCTGTATTAGCATCTTTATTTGGCGTTCCCTTGCCCTTGTGTTCTTGTGGTGTTATTCCAACAGGGACGGCTTTTTATAAGAATGGAGCTTCAAAAGGCGGAACTATATCGTTTCTAATTTCGACGCCTCAAACAGGCATTGATTCTATCTTAGCAACTTTTTCATTGTTGGGGTTACCATTTGCAATTTTAAGACCTATTGCGGCGCTTGTAACAGGAATAACTGGCGGCTTAATTACCGCAAAAGTTACTAAGAATGAGGTAAACCAAATTGAATTTACAGAAAGTGATGCCGAAAAGAAAACTTTAAAAGAAAAAGTGATCGATGTTTTTCAATATGGTTTTATCGATTTTGTGCAGGATATTGCAAAATGGCTCACCGTTGGTTTGGTGTTAGCGGCATTAATTTCAGCAGTAATTCCCGATGATTTTGTAGATTTATTAAATCTTGCTCCATTAGTGCAAATGCTTATAATTCTGGTGGTCTCAATTCCATTGTATATTTGTGCTACAGGAAGTATTCCATTGGCAGCAATATTAATTTTGAAAGGTATAAGCCCGGGAGCAGCATTTGTTTTATTAATGGCTGGACCTGCGACCAATGCGGCAACTATTACTATGATTGGAAAAGTGCTTGGACGAAAGTCTCTTTTTAGTTATTTGGCAACTATAATTGTCGGAGCACTTATTACAGGTATTTTAATTGATTATGTATTACCCATTGAATGGTTTACAAGTTTTGTAAATCAAAGCATGCACGGAGCTCATCACATTGGATTAAATTGGATACAAATTAGCTCTGGAATAATTTTATCTGGCTTATTGGTATTTGCATTTTATAAAAAATACAACTCAAAATCGGAAATGGAAAATAAAGATCAAAATGAAAATAATATGAAAGAACAATTATTGAAAGTTGAAGGAATGACTTGTAATCATTGCAAGATGAACGTTGAGAATAATCTGAAGAAGTTAGAGTCGATCGACAATGCAATTGTAAATTTAAATGACAAAACTGTAACTATTCAAGGCGATTCTGTGAATGTTGACAACGCAAAAGATACAATCAATGGATTAGGTTATAAAGTAGTTGAATAAGGAATTTAGGACTACTCAGCATGAGATTAATTAAATTTTTATTCTAATAAAAAAGCCAGCAAGCTTAAACTTGCTGGCTTTTTTTGATTTGAACATTAATTAATTCTCCTTTTTATTTTCTTCTTCCATGCGTTTTAATTCACGCTGCATTATATTGGACCCCGTTCTAGAACGTTTTCGTTGCTTATATACTTGAAATCGATTTGGAGTAAATTGTCGTGGCCAGTAATTGTTGTACAAATCAACATCTGCCGTTTCTAAATAAGGATCTAGAGTTATTTTGCTAACTTCCTTGTCGAAAAAGAAAACCTTAGATACTTCCTCATTATTTTTGCGCCAAATTTCAGCAGGAATTCTAACTATTTCGGTAGAATTATCGACAAAAGTAAATTCTAAAATTATTGGCATTACCAAACCTCCAATGTTTTTAAAATCGATTTGATAATAATTGTATTTTCCATCCCAATATTCTTTTTCAATATCATTTAAGGAGCTTATCCAATTTTCATAAGATTGTTCTTCATTACTTGAAACCTTATATTGATCATAACTATTGTAAAAATCTTGCAAGGTTGTATCGTTGTATGTCACGGTCATTTCTTCAGAGTTATGGATGTTGGTCATCGATCGAGCTTTGTATTTGTCTTCTTCTTTTTGCAATTCCTTTTTGCTTTGAGGGTCCTGATTATCTATTTGAAACCATTTTGCGTTTTCGATTGAGATGTCGACGTTGTCGGTGGTATAAAACCAACCTCGCCAAAACCAGTCTAAATCAACTCCCGAAGCATCTTCCATTGTTCTAAAGAAGTCTTCGGGCGATGGATGTTTAAATTTCCAACGGTTGGCATAAGTTTTAAATGCATAATCAAAAAGTTCTCGGCCCATAATCGTTTCACGTAAAATATTGAGTGCAGTTGCCGGTTTGTGGTAGGCATTTGGGCCTAAGTTCCAAACCGATTCTGAATTGGTCATTATTGGAGAGATATATTTTTTATCTCCTCTCATATAATCAACAATTTTAGAAGGGTGGCCTGCACGTGATGGGAAATCATACTCCCACTCCATCTTTGTAATAAATTCAAGAAAAGAATTGATTCCTTCATCCATCCATGCCCATTGTCGTTCATCAGAATTAACAATCATTGGGAAATAATTGTGCCCAACTTCGTGAATGATAACCCCAATCATTCCATATTTTGTATTTTTGCTATAGGTACCATCAGATTCTGGACGACCGTAATTGAAACAAATCATTGGGTATTCCATCCCAATACTTTTGCTATGCACCGAAATTGCAACCGGGTAAGGATAATCAAAAGTATAATTCGAATAGGTTTTTATTGTATGTGCCACAACTTTGGTTGAATATTGCTCCCACAGGGGGTTTCCTTCTTTTGGATAATACGACATAGCCAAAACTGTGCGATCTCCAAAGGAAACTCCCATGGCATCCCAAATAAATTTTCGAGAACTTGCAAACGCAAAATCGCGAACATTCGAAGCTTTGAAATTCCAGGTTTTATATTTGCTAGATCTCGTTTTTTCGGCTTCTTCTGCCTCTTGTTGACTTACAATAATTATAGGTGTTTCTGATTTTTTTGCTGTTTCAAGTTTTTTTAATTGTTTGGAGGAAAGTACTTCTTTCGCATTTTGTAATTCGCCGGTAGCTCCAACAATGTGATCGGCAGGCACGGTGATCGTTACATCAAAGTCTCCAAAAGGCAACGAAAACTCACCAGTTCCTAAAAACTGTTTATTTTGCCATCCCTCTACTTCGTTGTAAACTGCCATGCGGGGATAAAACTGAGCAATTGTGTACAAACAGTTGCTATCGGCTTCAAAAAATTCATATCCCGATCGTCCACCAATTTTCAAGCGATTGTTGATATTGTACCACCATTTGATGCTAAAAGTTATACTTTCTCCTGATTTTAATGGATTTTCCAGATCAATTCGCATCATTGTTTTATTGATGGTATAATCTAAATCTTCACCTTTTTTCCCTTTTACTTCTTGAATTTTAAAACCACCATCGAAATTGTTTTTTTTAGCTTCTAATTGGCTAAAGGAATATCGGCCTCTCATCGAAGACGTTTGTATCTTATAAGTGTCGGAGTTTTTAGCACGAATATTTTGATCTAATTGCATCCAAATGTAACTTAACTCATCGGGCGATTGGTTGTGATAGGTGATTGTTTCGGAACCATGTAATTGTTGTTCTTGTTCGTTTAATCTAATGTCAATTTTATAATCTGCTTTTTGTTGCCAGTATTCATGCCCCGGAGCACCCGATGCCGTTCGATAAATATTTGGTGTTGCAAACTCTTGTTTTAACTGGCGAAATTTGTTTTTGTTAATGTTTTCTTGCGCATTTAATAAAATAATACTGAAAAGAAAAACCAGTGTAATGCAAATTCTCATTAATTTAAATTTTAAGTAATTGAACAACTTTAGTTCCCAATTTGCCCTTTGATCTTTTTAAAAAAGAAAATCACTTTGAATGATAATGGTTGTTGCAATCCCAAATGCCGCACCCGAAATATATATTTTCCAATGTTCTTGTTGCATTCTAAAAATTTTAGTCAACAAAAACATAAGTATAAAGTAAACTACTAAAATTACAATTTGACCTAGTTCTAAACCTAAGTTAAAAGAGAAAAGTGGACTAATAATTGATGACTCTTTGCCAAGTAATTCTTTTAAATAGTTCGAAAAACCAAGTCCATGAATTAACCCGAAAAACAAAGCTAAAATATACACAAAGCGATTATGTGCTTTATTGGTTTTAAATAAGTTTGATATCGCAGTAATAATAATCGTTACTGGTATTAAAAATTCAATTAAATCCGAATTGATATTTAGAATATTTAAGGTTGATAATGCTAAAGTTGCAGTATGCCCAATGGTAAAAGCCGTTATTAATATTAATATCTTTTTGATTTCAGAAAAATTGTAGCCTGCACATAATGCGAGTATGAATACAATGTGATCATAACCCTTTAAATCAACAATATGATTAAATCCGAGTGAAAGATATAACTGAAACAGGTTCATTTTTTTAATTTTGACATTTATTAGGGGTGTAAAACAAACAAAACATGAAATTAAAAAGAATTCTATTAATATCTGTATTATTTATTTCAATATTATTTCCACGTGAAGTAAAAGCGCATCCTTTTTATATTAGCTTGTGTCAGATCAACTTTAACGAGGAAGATGATATATTAGAATTTGCTTTTAAAATATTTGCTGAAGATTTAGAACAATCTTTCAAAGATAAAGGGATGGAACCTTTGTTTTTAGGGGAAGCAATTGAAAATGTAAATTCTGATTCTTTGATTGTTGATTATCTTAATTCGAAAGTTACTGTAAAATTGAATGACACAGATACTCAATTTTATTACATCGGAAAAGAGCTGGAAGATGATGCCGTTTGGTGCTATTTGGAAATCAAGGATGTTGATAACATTGAAACGCTAACAATGAGTAATAAAATATTGTTGGATACTTTTCGCGATCAAACCAACATTGTTCAGTTTACAATACAACGTAAAACCACCAATTATTTATTCAGCCGAAATAAAACCTTTGATTATATATATAATTCAAAATAAATTACCTAAAAACTTCATTTAAAGGAAGCGCCTTAACATCATCGGGTGGTAATATTTTTAATGCTTTTGCAATGGTTGGAACAATGCTGGTAACACTTACATTTTCGTAAATATTGCCAGGTTTTACTCCTGCGCCGTAAAACAATAATGGTACTTTATTGATTGAAGTATAATCTGTTTCACCAAACTTGTGGGTAGGTTGCCAACCTTCTTCCAATATAAGCAAAAGGTCACCTGAGCGTTTTGGATAGTAGCTATTGGTGATCAAAGAATATTGTTTTTCCGAAACGTTTCCTAATTCGATATTGGTTGATGGAATTGCTGATTTTACACCTTTAAACTGGTTAAGAAATAAGGCGGTGCTCTTTTGTATCTCGTCCAATTTCACACCTTCTTTTTCTACGATTTTATGATTTAAATAAATCTGTTCTTCGCTATAACCAATTATCCAGTCGTTTACCCCATAAATCACATTTAAATAAGACCTTAAGAGCGCCATTGAGCTTTCGGGGAAGAACTCTCCTGCCGAAAAATTAAATTGTTCTTTTAGCACCTTAACTCCATTCTCCGAGGTCGAAGGAGCTGTTAAGTAAATCAAATAATTGTCTTTACCTAAAACACTGTCGAGGTAATTGAGAAGGTTGGCAATATCCTGATCAAGGCGCAAATATAGATCTTGGATCTCGATCGATTGAGGTTCAAACCATTTATTTGCAAAATCCAAAGTTGAAAAAGTAATATTTAATAAATCTGGTATCTCATCTTGGCCTAGCATTTCACTTTCAATTAATTGTTTTGTGAAATCGGTTAAAAAACGATTGCCAAACGGTGTGGCTTTCAATATCTCATATGGTTTTTTAACTATTTTGCTAAAGTTTTCTAATTTATATGGCATGGTTGAATACCGCTTCCAAAAACCTTGTTCGTATTCATTTTTATCTTCAAAACTTGCGGTATAACTTCTTTCGGGCATTAATAGATCCCATTCTTTCGAATTGTATATATCAACGGTGCGATTAAAATTAAAGCGCTCTACCCATCCTGGAAATTCTTCCAAATAATAGGAAGAAGTAATCATATTGCCCGAAGTATTGTCTAACCAGTAAGCTGCATCTAAATTGTGGCCTCCAGCTAAAATAGCCGCTTCTGGGTTCAATGCAATTGAAAACACTTTTGAATATGGGAAATAAGATTTTAATTGGTCGCCCAGCGTAAAGGCTTTTAAATTGCTTGCAGCGCAACTCCCCTCTTCTGAATCGCTTCCTAAGGTTAGGTATTCTTTATTTTGAACGCTGTGAATCATTTGCTCGGTGAGTTGATTCAACCATTGATCGGAAACAATACCATGTGTTGCAGGATAAACACCCGTAGAAATAGTTGCTAATCCGGTAGATGTTCGGATATTATGAATGTCCAATCGGGCATTTTGGAATACGGCACCATTTAGTAAGCGTTTTAATCCGCCTTTCTGAAACGAACTTTCAAATTTATTTAGGTAGTCGGCTCGCATGTTTTCAATGTGAATCCCAACTACAAGTCGCGGACGTTCTTCGTTTAAAGTATTACCATTCTGTGCGAATGAAAAAAGTGAAGTTAAACAAAGAAAGAGGATTGTATAAATGGATTTCATATTATTCTAATCTATTTTGCTTCAAAGAAAACAAAAATATAAAAACTAGAACACTAAATCCATTTATACAACCCTCTTCTATAGCAAGGATGCTTGTAAATTCAACTTACAAATCTGTATTGGTAATCTTGAAAACTATATTTGGATCTGAACTAACTGTATAGCTCGTATAGTCTGTATAATAATGCTCATAATCATAATACACCATCACATAATAACTTGTGTTTACTTCTAAGTGCTCAATAGTTGCCTGACCATTTTCATCGGTTTTCCCCGTGGCAATTGCCTCACTTAATGCTGAAGAAACATTATTTTTATTATACTTGGTTAAAATAACAAAAGCATTTTTAACTGGTTCGCTTGAAGAACTGCTGCTGGTATAAAACTGAAAGTTCAAATTTCCATATAGAATCATAACCTCATCTGCATCGAAAACCGGTTCAACAGTAGAGGTCTTACCTTCTTCAATTTTTACTTTAAAATATGCTCTTTGAGCATGATCTTCATCACTATAAGCCCACAAAAAATATTCTCCAACGGCTATCTTATCTAATTTCGCGTATCCTAAAGAATCGGTTTTTGTGGTATATGTTCTTAAAATGTTTGAAAAACTAGTTGTACTAGAAGTTGTAAGCAAAATACTTACATTTTTTAAGCTAAGTGTGTCATATGAAGTGCCACTTTCATACTTCGCTTTACCATTCATTTCAAAAGATCCATAAACTTTAAAGAAGGTTTCTTTTTTAACTTCAAAAGTAGTAGTTTGATTTCGCATACTGGACATACTACGATAACCAAATTCTTGAAAAGTGCTAATATCTGTATAAACCCACAAATAATACGAAGAGTAATACAAATTTTCAATATCAGTTAATAAAGCATAACCATTTTCATCAGTTGTTAATACCTTTTCTTGATTTGAATATGCTCTATCAAAAGTGCTATAATTTGCTGAGCTAAATAAAATATATGCATTGTTTAAATAGGTTGTATCGTATTCCTCTGTAGCTTCATTATATTCCGTGTAATATACTTTATATTTATATTCATCCGATGGTTGAACAGGTGTCTCTACTTCAAGATCTGCATATAATACAAGTATTGATGTTGCCTCTTTATTAATAGTAATATAGTCGGAAGAAGGATAATTTTTTGTCGATAAAATATCATAATTTTCATTATCATAATATGCAATTACGCAATAAGTTCCAACCGGAATTTTTGTAGCACTTATTATCCCCAAACTATCAGTTTTCCCAATTGGAATAGCATTATTCATGTGTTGTTCGAATGAATTATTTGAATAGTAATCACTAGCTGGTATTAAAGCAATGTTCAAAGAATCTACAACAGAACTACTTGCATTAGATTCATTATAGGAATATATACTGAATTTTAATGAACCTATATATTCTGATAAATCAATTGTACGGATTTCTTTTTCACCGCTTACTATTTGTACAAAATTACTAATTGTAAAGTCGTTATTAGCTTTGGTTTTAATAACAGCATAAACCAAGTACAGTCCATTGTTGAGTTTTCCAAAATCAGCTACACCATTATCGTTTGTGTATATAGACTTAATTGCATATTCTTTATAGCCATTTGTCATAATATTGTCAAATTCAAAAACGGTCGGGTCATATAAATATAACTTAGCACTATCAACCTTTTCACCTTCTATGTCAATGATCTCGTAGGTTAATGATCCAGATTCATCAATGGTTATATTCAAATCCTCTAATGAGTTATCACATGAAATGAACAGAACGATTATAGCAATACTGTAGATGATTTTTTTGAAAATTTTCATTTTTTGTTTGTTCTTTGGTTTATGGAATATTTACTTAATTTCTAGTAAAGCAATATTATAAATTATTTTTGATATTGTAGAAAAGATATATTGTATTAAAAAAGGTATAATTTTAGTTAATCCTATTAATTATTAGGAATGTATATTACATTTATGGCCGTAGCTGTTTGACAAACAAAATATTATTTCTATTTTTGCGCCGCTTAAACCGCAATAATCCATGTAACCGAAAATTACCGATCGATTACGCGGTTGAAGCAAAAGAAATAATAAGTTAAATTTCTAAAAGGTAAATTTATGTTAAATCAGTACGAATCAGTGTTTATTGCTACTCCTGTATTGTCGGAAGCACAATTTAAGGATGCAGTAAGCAAATTTAGTGAATTGGTCACTTCAAATGGTGGCGAAATGATTCACGATGAGGATTGGGGCTTAAAAAAATTGGCTTACCCTATCCAAAAGAAAACAACTGGCTTTTTTCATTTATTTGAGTTTAAAGCTGATTCATCTTTTATTGAAAAGTTCGAAACTGAATTCCGTCGCGATGAGCGCATTATTCGTTTTTTGACTTTCAAATTAGATAAGCACGCTGTAGCTTACAGTAAAAAACGTCGTAATAAACTAAAAGCAAAAAAGGAGAACTAAGTCATGGCAGCAAATCAATCAGAAATTAGATATTTGACTCCTCCTTCAGTTGAGGTTAAAAAGAAAAAGTATTGCCGTTTTAAAAAGAACGGAATTAAGTATGTTGACTATAAAGACCCTGAGTTTTTAAAGAAATTCTTAAACGAACAAGGTAAAATTTTACCTCGTCGTATTACCGGAACATCTTTGAAATATCAGCGTAAAGTTGCACAAGCAGTAAAACGTGCTCGTCACTTGTCTTTGCTTCCATATTTAACTGACAATTTAAAATAATTTAAAGCGAAAAACACGATGGAAATTATATTAAAACAAGACGTTAATGGACTAGGATTAAAAGACGACCTTTGCACTGTAAAAGATGGTTACGGTCGTAACTTTTTAATTCCTCAAGGAATGGCAATTGTAGCTACTGAGTCGGCTAAGAAAATTTTAGCTGAAAACAGAAAACAAAGAGCTCACAAAGAAGCTAAATTGAAAGAAGAAGCTGAAGTGCTAGCCGCTAAAATTGCAGAAATTTCAATTCAAATTGGCGCAAAAACCAGTACTACTGGTAAGATTTTCGGTTCTGTAAACAACATTCAATTGGCTGAGTCAATCGCAGCTAAAGGTGTTGAATTAGACCGTAAACAAATTTCTATGCCTAAAGACGGTGTTAAAGAGGTAGGAAAACATACTGCCAAAATTAAATTACATCGCGAGGTTGTAGTTGACTTCGAATTTGAAGTTATTTCGGAATAAATACTTTTTCAAACACATTTCGAACACATTTTTTTCAAACACATAAAAAGCCGCATCTTCGAACAATGCGGCTTTTCTTATGTCTTTAAGTGTACTTATTTATTTTTTCTCAATTATGATCTGACGCTTTATATCTAAAAAGTCATCGTAAGCTGCTCGATTTTCTCCCAACCAATATTCAAAACTATGATGCGAAATTGATTTTGGTAAGGTGTATAAATGAGCATCTGTTTTTTTATCTATTTTTTCTTTGTCTAAAATTGGCTTGTTGAACTCTTGTTCTGAAAAAACAATGGTCAGGTAATTAATTTCAAAATCTTCAGAAGTATACAATTCTAGTTCGTCTGCATCTTCCTTAAAGTTATTTATTCGCTTAGAAAATAAAATATAAGGAACATCTCCTTTAATAAAAGTCGCCTTTTTACTTCCCATCGATTTATAGGGCAATAATCGATAGGCATTGTTTCCATCATCAAGGAAAACGCTTATGTAGCCATCTACAGGCGATTTTACATAGAGGTACATTCTGTCTTCAGAATAAAATCTATCGGTTCGGCAATTGGTTTGCGGACAAGAAAGTACTTCGATATCGAGATATACTTTCGGTGTTGCTTTTCGAACAAGCCCTTTTATTTCGCAGCTTATCCATTTTGCAGGATTATCTTCATCTTCCTGATAGTAAAATTTAAACTCTGGTTCACCAATCGTTTTTAGCCATTCGCCATTTACTTTTGTGCCTCCAAAAGACCTAAAATCAACTTTCCCGTTTTCAATATTCATGTTGGTTGTTTGCTCAACATATTGCCCAAACTCTTCATTTAACGCATTAATCTTGGCTAATTCTATTGCTTTTTCCTTGGTCTCGTTTTCGCTTAAGTGGGCTTCTACCCTAATATTGCTTTTCCCTTTAACCATTTTAGAACGCTGAGCCAAAACATTAGTTGTCATTAAAACGAATGAGCAAAATAGTAGTATTTGGAGTTTTTTTCTATTCATAGTTTACTTAAAATGCAATTATTTCAATTTGTTCATTCTTTAAATCGGGCGGAATCATTCCGGCGTTAGCATTGATATAAGTTGGATCGCACACCAGATACTTTTTTCCGTTAAAAGTGATATGGGCTCCATCCTCTTCGCCTGGAATATGAATTGCAGTAGCTATATGGCCCGGAAAATCTAATCCAACAATTGGTAACTTTAGGTAGCGATTCACTAATTCGGCTAATAAAATAGATCGATCTTCACAATCACAGAATGGGTAGTATAAACTTTCTTCGGCATATAGATACCTTTCCTTTCCAAATTGTTCTTGATCGGTAGCATATTCTAATGCCAATTGAATGAAATGTAGCAATTCATCCACTTTCTGACGATCAGTTTTTCCGTCTAATAGCGGCAGTAATAGCTCATCCAATTGTTTCCAATTATATTTTGAAATTCCTGATAAAAAATAAGAACTCAGTTCGCAATGTGGATATGAACTGAGATAATCTAAATCATTATTTTCAAATTGAAGTTGGATTGTTTTATCCTTATAAGTGATTTCTCGTGCTATTTTATCTCCTGTGAAATTTGGAAGAGACTCTAAATTAAATGAAAATAGGTTGGCGCTTCCTGGGTAGTTTGCGCTATAAGTTCTTAAGTTACTCAGTTTTTTAGTGTTTGAGTCAAGAATGTAATAGGTATTTACATGGTCGGATAAATATAAGACACTAAATAGTTTTTGATATGAAGGAAGTAATAGAAACACTTCATCGTTTGTATAGCCAACTTTTACATTGTATCCACTTTTCAATAAAAGATACCATGTAAACAAGCGTTGCTCATTTGAATCTTCAAAAATACTTTCAGAAGCAGCTTTGGCTAATTGATAATAGCCCCAATCGTTAAGTAGATACTTGTTCTTAGCATTTGTAAGTAGCTTAACATTTGCATCCCATAATTTGGCATTTTTAGCCAAATCGCTGTAAAAATCAACAATGTCATCCTGATCAACATCATCGAGCGTTGGCCTTAATCTGGGAGAATAATAAACATTTTCTCTACTTCCGTAAAAGTCAAAAGGATTGATTATGGTTTGTGAATCAAAACTTTCAGGGAGCTCGGCACCTATTGGCTCACTTATTTCAACATCGGTGTTGTCTTTAACAGCCGGTTTTACCACAGGCTTTGGTAATGCTTCTAATTCAAGGGTATCTTCTTTACTTGGTTTTATCAAAGGGATATCAAGCGTTGGTAATTCTTTTGCTGGTATGCGCTCAACTTTTGGCTGCGCAATCGGTTTAATCATTGGTACGTAGTCGCCAATAAACACGTCAACTTCTTCCCACGCTTCATTTAAAAAGTTAAGGAAAAGTGAATCGTTTTTATTAATAAAATTCTGTTGTTCTTTCTCAGCTTCAGCTTTAAAACTGTCAAATTCAGCTTGAAATGAATTTAGAATAGAATCAAATTGTGCATTTGAAAATAAAGGCAATAACACCAACAAAAAAACTATGTATGCAGTTTGTTTCATAGTTTTTGTTTAGATAAATTTAATTAACTGAAAACATCTGTTCTCCATCAAATCCTTCAAGTTCCCATTTATAATTACCAGGTTCTAAATTGACGCGTAATTGATATTCTTTAATATTACTTTTTATGGGAAAGCGATAAACCATAGAGTTTGTATTGGCATCGCGAATAATAATAGCTGTTCTTACGTTTAAACTCGAATTCCATTCGAAGCTTACTTCATCGTCAACGGAAAACGTTTGTTTATTTTCTGGAATAATTTGTTGGAAAGAAGCATCGAAATAATGCGCTGCATTTTCAAAAGAAGGATCGTTTATTTGCAATTCAAAAACTTCAGAATTTGCTTTTCTGTTGTTTTGAATTTTGTTGACAATCACTGCGCTTGGAATTAATACTAGTACAGTAACTACAGCTGCAGCCCAATATCGATTGAGTTTAAACTTTGGCTTGATACTTTTACTTTGAAGACTATCTTTGATTTCCTTTTTAATCTCCTTGTATTCCTCGGCTTTATTCCAGTTTGCTGCAACTTTAATTCTAAAATTATAAAGTTTTGCAAACTCTTCGTCATTTTTCAGGCGTTCCTCAAATCCAGACAATTCTTTGCATTCCAATACATTATCAATGTATTGTTCGATTAATTCTATGTCGTTTTCTCTATTACTCATTTTGTTTAACGCCTTATAAATAATCTTCAAGTTCTGGTATGCTTGCAGCTTTAATTCTTAATTGATCCAAGCATCTTTTAAAACGTTGCCTTGCGTTTACTGCTGTGATATTTAGTTTTTCTGCTATTAAATCAAAGGAATTACATTTGTTGGGATTCTCATGATCTGTTTCAACCATTGCAAATCTTAAATCAATAATTTCTTTGCATTTATCTCCTAGTTCTGATTTTAGATCTAATATTATATTTAATAGCTCAAATCTACTGTCCTCTTCTTCAATTAAAATATTCTCGTGCAATTCTGCCTTTTTAGCTTGTTGTAATTGTGATCGGCAAATGTTTCTACAGATTGCATAAAAGTAGGTTGAAAAAGAGCTTTCACTTCGGAACTTTCCTTCGCGAATATTTAATATTGCTCGGGTTAATCCTTCTTGAAAAATATCATAAGCATCTAAGCTTGTATTCTTGAACGACCAAACTAACTTTTGAATTTTTGGAAAATGCAACTGATAAATTTTTTTGATTGTTAATTCAGAGTTTTCCAGTATGCCATCAATTATCCAAAAGTCTTTATCGCTTGTCGCAATACTTTTAGTGTCTTTTTCTGAAATGGAAGATAAATTTGACTGAGCCATTAATAGTTTGATTGTTTTGTAACAAACAAATTTAAGAATTTTGACATCAGTTCAAATTACCTAGATAAATAATTACAAACTTAAATTCCCTTCGCAATTAAAGGGAATTTAAAAAGTTATTAGAAATCCATCAGTTTTTCCAATTTCTCGTGTTGCAAGGCTGTTTTTTCTTTCAATTGCTTACGTAAAACCTTTTTGGCTGCTTGTTCTGCCATTTCGCTACTATAAGCAATTCGAATATTCACCTCAACATTTTTACCTATTTTTCGATAGGTTTCAACTAAAGGAATTACTCTACCAATTTCTTGGGCAATTATGTTTTTTATTGCACCAGAAACTTCGGTAACTGATGACGCTTCTTCAGCATTTAATTGGGCATTTGCAACATTACCTTCAATTAATGAAGCAACTTGAGTTGAAATGGTTCCTGCTAATTCAAATTTTGCTAATTCGTTTGCTTGTAATTTTGCAGCTGATTGTGTTTCAGCAACGCCATTCCCTGTTGCAACAATATATTTTGGATATCCTTGCTCATCGGTTTCTAAGCTTTTAATCCAAGCATTTTCTAATTGCTTATCGATTGGCAGAGAGCCTGGGGATACATAATAACCATCTTTTTTCATTTTTTTTGCTTCTTTTCGAGCACTTTTGATGGCTTTTGATTTTAAACTTTTCACAAGGTCTTTATTCGATTGTGCTTGAGCGAAGTTTCCAACTGACATAGTAAATAGGGCAATTAGAAATGTTAAAGTAATTTTTTTCATGATTCTTTTTTTTAAACTTTTCGATTTGTATTGAATGATAAAAGTTTGTGACAACAATATAAACAAATAATTGTTTTAATATTCCATCATAACTTTTTCGCGGTCACCTTTAAATTCTGGATGTTGATCTAATTGATTGATTCTACGTGCATAATATGGCACTCCTTCATTGCTGTTCGACACATAATCATAGATTTCACCAATCGTTAATTTCCTGTCTTGATTTACATCTGCAATTTCTTTATCATGCAAGGCTCTCATAAAGAAATAAGTAAACATGCCATGCTTTTCCTGATCGAGCCAAGTCGATTCCTGACTAGCTGCCGACGATGTCATGATACTTCCATTTGGAATTTCTTCTTTAACATCTTCAACAATACGAACACCACTTACACTGCGTTGAATTCCAAAGCCAGAGAAACATGCATCTAATATAATAGTTACTGAATTTGCATTTAATTTTGTTATGTTATTGTAGAAAACATTCATCGGATAGCCACCAAGCTGAACAATATTGGGTTCAGCATCCTTAGGTAAGAAATATACATTTCCGTCTTTATCCGGAAATCCATGTCCTGCATAATAAACAAATACATCAGAGATTTCTTTTTTTACATACAATGACAGCTTTCCATTTGGATTATCCTTTGTTCCAAAGTAGTTTTCGAAAGTTCCTTTAGTGATGTTAGTTTCAAAAAAAACATTGCCTTCTTTGTAGCCCAATACTTCAATTAAGTACTTTTTCATAAGCTTCGCATCATTAATTGCATATTTTACATTAGAAGTATGATCGTATTCGCTATTTCCAATTACAACGGCCACACCATTCGGGTTCGAAATTTTCGATTTTGGTAAATCTATCCCAACTTTTGGCATCTCGATATAATTTGCTGGTCTTTCGGGCTTTTTTTCTTCAACAATCGGAGCTGCGGGAGCTTTTTCTTCGACTATTCGAGCGATCATAACTGGTGGAGTTTGTTCCTCAAGAAGCTCTGGTTCTGCTTCAACATAAGGATAAGCATATGTTTTTTGATTGTAATTGTTTGTTACATCAATTGAGGCAACAAAGAAACCATTCTTGTCCATGTCATAAACCGGATTTGAAAAGGAAATTTTGTCTAAGTTTTTTTCAAATATAAAGGCCTCTCCATTATTAGCTGTTACTTTTAAATAGAATGGCGGCAAACCCACTAATGTCATCTTAAATGCCTGACTGTCGGCAATATATGTGGCTCCTAAAATGGTTGGCTTAATTACTTTTGCAGCAATTTCGTTTACTTTAGCTAGTTTTAACTCGTGTGTTTTAAGCTTAAGCATTTCTGGAGATTGTCTGCTTTCGTAATCGCTTGTTATTTCATATTGACCTTTTACCTTCCACTTTGTCATCTGTATATCGATGAAGTTATTTACATCTTGTACTATTCTGTTTGAGTTTACAGAGGAGACAGGTATAGAGATGGTTTTTTGAGAATAGATCAAAGTTGATACTAAAATTAGTGCTAGCGTAAATGTTATTTTCTGTTTCATAATTTGATTCCTTTAAAACATAATTCCAATACCTGCTGAAACATAATTTCCCATATCTTCGCTATAAACATAATTTATAGGAAATGTAAATGGTTTTATTATTCGAAGCATCATTCCAATCTCCAAACATGGAGCGTTTTCGTATTTAGTTAAATCATAAATATTATTGTTGTTGATCTCGAAATAGTCGATGACTCCACCTCCTATCCACATGGAGAGGAACTTTCGTTTTGAGATAAACCCAATTCCGGCAGTTATTCCGTCAGAAACCTGCAAACCATCACGAATCAACGGATTAAATTCTTTTGAGAAGTAGCTTCCATACATTAAAAAATATGGTTTTCGTTTTGTAGCTCCTTTGCGAAATCCAAATCCAAGCATGTATTTTTGAGCGAGGTAATAATTATCGGTATCTAGTTTTTCAGTGGCATTATCGTAGTCTGCGCCAAAGTGCAAATAGTTTATAAACATTGTTGTTCCAACATAATAGGGATCAGCTTCAACTTTTATATCTACATTTCCTATTAATCCATATGAGGATTTGCTGGGAATCCAAACGGCTTTCTTGTTTGGTCCAACAGCCACCATTTCCCCCAAATCTCCATCCGCATCAAGAATTGGAGTATAGGTTGCCCCTTCGTCCAGCGAATAGGATAGTTTAACGAGTGCATAGTTTGTCTTGTAATGTTTTTCTAGATCGTAGTAGACGTATACTTTGCCATCGAAGGTGTTAAATGCACTTATCTTTGACACAATCTCCTTTTCTGAATCTCCTTGAGCAAATAAAGCTGCTGATGATATAAGAATAAAGAATAGTAGAAGCGATTTTCTCATGTTTTTCCGAATAAAAATTGATTTGATAGAATATTAGCCTCAATTTACAATTAATAGGTACTTGAGTCAAATAAATTTTGAATAAATATCAAAAGGGGTGATATTCTTTTAATATTAAGAAAAAGTTGAGTTTAATATAACAAAAGGGCTTAATGTACATTAAGCCCTTTTAATTGTATATGATGCATCTATTTATGAATTCTCAGAAAGGAATCTTTCAGCATCAATCGCAGCCATACATCCTGACCCGGCAGCTGTAACTGCTTGACGGTATTGCGAATCCTGTACATCGCCACAAGCAAATACACCAGGAATATTTGTTTTAGCAGTGCCCGGAATGGTTTTTATGTAACCTACCGGATCTGTATTGATATAATCTTTTACAATATCTGAGTTTGGTTTATGACCAATTGCCAAGAAAAATCCATCGATTTTAATTTTTACAATTTCTTCGTTTTCTTCCCCTTTATTCTTGTATAGTTCGGCTCCTTCAACTACTCCATCACCAAATAATCCTTTGGTTTCGTGCTTCCAAAGTACTTCAACATTTTTGGTATTCAATAATCGATCTTGCATGACTTTTGACGCACGCAATTCATCGCGACGAACAATTAAATATACTTTGTTACACAAGCCAGCCAAATACATTGCTTCCTCGGCAGCTGTATCACCACCACCTACAACACCAACATCTTTTCCACGGTAGAAAAATCCATCGCAAGTTGCACACGCTGATACTCCACCACCTGCATATTTTTCTTCGTCTGGCAATCCAAGATATTTAGCAGTTGCACCGGTTGCCAAAATTAAAGTTTCAGCTTCGATTACTTTAGATCCATCGATGGTGACTTTAAATGGTCTTTTAGATAAATCAGTTTCTGTTGCCATTCCAAAACGAATATCGGTTCCGAAACGAGCTGCCTGTGCTTTCAAATCTTCCATCATCACAGGTCCGGTAATACCTTCTGGATATCCAGGGAAGTTCTCAACTTCGGTGGTGGTTGTTAGCTGACCTCCAGGTTGTAAGCCTTCATACATCACAGGTGAAAGGTTGGCACGTGCTGCGTATATTGCTGCAGTATACCCTGCCGGGCCCGAACCTACAATAAGACATTTTACTTTTTCAACTTCTTCAGAAACTTTATTTTCTGATTTGTTTTCTGATAAATTTAAAGAATCAAACATATTTCTATTTTTTTATTTCTTTTTGCGTTAAAACTAGCGCTCATTTCCTAAACAGGACGTGATTTATGTTACAAGATGATTAATTCATCTAAAATAATTATTTTCCTAGAATCATTAATTGAATACAATACAAATATATGATAACCATTATTTGTATTTGTTTACCCAGCAATAGGTAAAAACTTATACAATTAAAAAAGGGTCAGCATTGCTAACCCTTTTTTGTCTTAAAGGTTCAAAATTACTCTCCAGTAATTTCTTTCATAATTGTATTAATCTTCTCATCTGCAATTTGATCTACTGCATCAAATTCTGAAATATCCTTTAAATCGCCTTTTACTTCGATGTAAAATTTGATTTTTGGCTCAGTACCAGAAGGACGAACCGATACTTTTGTACCATCTTTTGTAAAGAATTGAAGTACATTAGACGTTATTTTCTGATTGATTTTTTCTTCAGCACCAGTTAATACATTCTTTTGGGTTAGTGTACTATAATCTTTTACCAATTCCATTTTAGCCCCGCCTAAAGATACTGGTGGTTGCTCACGAAGTTGTTTCATTAGATTTTCAATTTCAACAGCACCTTGTTGTCCTTCGCGCACAATGTATTTCATTTTCTCTTTTGAGAAACCATATTCTGCATAAATTGCTTTTAATAAATCATATAGGGTTTGCCCTTTGTCCTTTGCCCAAGCTGTGATTTCAGACATTAAAACACATGAAGAAACAGCATCTTTATCGCGAACAAAGTCGGCTGGCATAAATCCAAAGCTTTCTTCTCCTCCACCAATGTATTGCTTCTTGCCTTCTAATTCTCTGATTACTTCAGCAATAAATTTAAAGCCTGTATAAACGTCGAAATACTCAATGTTATTTTTCTTGGCAATATCGGCTATCAACTCTGAAGTAACAATTGTCTTAACGATAAACTCGTTTCCGGTTAATTTCCCGGAGGCTTTCGATTGCGTAATTATATAATATAAAAATAGCAATGCAGTTTGGTTACCATTGATAATTATCCACTCGCCTTTGTCGTTTTTAGTACAAACACCAATACGATCAGCATCGGGGTCGGTTGCCATTACCACATCTGCATCAATTTCGGCAGCTTTTTTCATGGCCATATCCATCGCAGCTGGTTCTTCTGGGTTGGGTGATACAACCGTTGGGAAATCGCCACTTACAACATCTTGTTCAGGAATATGAATAACATTTTTAAATCCGGCTGCCGCCAACGATTCTGGTACAAGTTTTACACCGGTTCCATGAATTGGAGTGAAAACGATTTTTAAATCTTTATTGCTTTCAACTACCGAAGGATTGATAAGCACCGAAGTTGCTTTCTTAATAAATTTTTTATCGAATTCTTCTCCTAAGGAAATTATTTTCGACTCGTCACCGTCCCACTTAATGTCTTCAACTTTAACATTACGAACTGTTTCAACAATTAATTTATCGTGAGGAGCTACAATTTGAGATCCATCGTTCCAATAAACTTTGTAACCATTGTAAGCTTTAGGGTTGTGCGACGCCGTTATAATAATACCACTTTGGCATCCTAACTCACGAATTGCATACGATAATTCAGGAGTTGGTCTTAAATCTTCAAATAAATAAACGGTGATTCCGTTGGCTGCTAAAATTTTTGCAGAAGCTTCGGCAAACAAGCGACTGTTATTCCTACAATCGTGACCTATTGCAACTTTTACTTCTGATAAATTAGAAAAAGCTTTGTTAACATAGCTTGCTAAACCTTGTGTTGCTGCTCCAACAGTATAAATATTCATGCGATTACTTCCTGTACCCATAATTCCGCGTAACCCACCTGTACCAAATTCTAAATCCTTATAGAATGAGTTAATCAAATCAGACTTGTCTTCCTTCTCCAACATTTCCTGAACCGATTTGCGCGTTTCTTCATTATAACTCTCACTCAACCATGTTTTAGCTCTTGCTTCTACCTGAAGTAATAATTCGTTATTATCCATTGTTTTTTATTTTGTAGATATCTTTTTCGACTTATTTTGAATGCAAATATAAGTAATCAATCTTTTTTATATTCTGAAAATAGGAATAGAAGCGAAGTTCTATTAAAAATTTAAAACAAAAACGATCTTAACTCTTTTATTATCAATTTTTCGTGCTATTTGAACTATTTAGAATTAAAGATTTGAATTTTAAGATATTAATTATAATTTTGCGGCGCAATTAGAATAATATATAAAGTCTAACTCATTAATTTACAAACATTAAAAATTAAATGACTGAAGAATTAAAAAATTCAGAAGAACAAGAAGTAGTAGAAACTGCTGCTGAAGTTCAAAAAGAAGAAGTTGAAGTAAAAGAAGAGGCGCCTAAGAAAGAGGTTGCTGATCCTACTGCTGAAGCTGACGAAGATTTCGATTGGGATAACCTAAACAATGGTAAAGGTACATTCAACGATGAAAAATCACAAGAATTAGTAGACCTTTACAACAACACTCTTTCAACTATTCAAGATAAAGAAGTTGTTGATGGAGCCGTAATTTCAATGAACAAACGCGAAGTGGTTGTTAACATTGGTTACAAATCAGATGGTATTGTAAGTTTGAACGAATTCCGCTACAACCCAGATTTAAAAGTTGGGGATACTGTAGAAGTTTATGTTGAAAACTTAGAAGACAAAAAAGGACAACTTACCCTTTCTCACAAAAAAGCACGTGCATTACGTTCATGGGATCGTGTAAACGAAGCCTTAGAGAAAGATGAGGTTATCAAAGGTTACATCAAATGTCGTACTAAAGGTGGTATGATTGTAGATGTATTCGGAATCGAAGCATTCCTTCCTGGTTCACAAATCGATGTGAAACCAATTCGTGACTACGATATCTACGTAGGTAAAAACATGGAATTCAAAGTGGTTAAAATCAATCAAGAATTCCGCAATGTTGTTGTTTCTCACAAAGCACTTATCGAAGCTGAATTGGAACAACAGAAAAAAGACATTATTTCTAAATTGGAAAAAGGTCAGGTTCTTGAAGGAACTGTTAAAAACATTACTTCGTACGGTGTATTCATCGACTTGGGTGGTGTTGACGGATTAATTCACATTACCGACTTAAGCTGGGGACGTGTTTCTCATCCAAATGAAATCGTTGAATTGGATCAGAAAATCAATGTTGTAATCCTTGATTTTGATGATGACAAAAAACGTATCGCTCTTGGATTGAAACAATTAACTCCTCACCCATGGGATAATTTAGATGAAAAATTAGACATTGGTGATAAAGTAAAAGGTAAAGTAGTTGTATTAGCAGACTACGGTGCATTTGTTGAAATCGCTGCTGGAGTTGAAGGTTTGATCCACGTTTCAGAAATGAGCTGGAGCCAACACTTACGCAGTGCACAAGATTTCCTTGCTGTTGGCGACGAAGTAGAAGCACAAATTCTTACTTTAGACCGCGAAGAGCGTAAGATGTCATTAGGTATCAAACAACTTCACGACGATCCATGGAAAGATATCGATACTAAATATGGTATTGGTTCTAAACATGCTGCGAAAGTTCGCAACTTCACCAACTTTGGTGTATTTGTTGAAATCGAAGAAGGCGTTGACGGTTTGATCCATATTAGCGATTTAAGCTGGACTAAGAAAATCAAACATCCAAGTGAATTTACTTCAATTGGTGCTGAAATCGAAGTAGCAGTATTAGATATCGACAAAGACAACCGTCGTTTAAGCTTAGGACACAAACAATTGGAAGAAAATCCATGGGATGTATTCGAAACAATCTTCACTGTTGATTCAATTCACGAAGGTACCATCATCGAACTATTCGACAAAGGTGCTGTAATTGCATTGCCATACGGTGTTGAAGGATTCGCTACTCCACGTCATTTAACTAAAGAAGATAGTACTAAAGTTGCAGTTGACGACAAGCTTCCGTTCAAAGTTATTGAGTTCTCTAAATCAGCTAAACGTATCATCTTATCTCACTCACGTATTTGGGAAGATGTAAAACGCGCTGAAGACAAAGAGACCAAAAAGGCTCAGACTAAGCAAGCAAACAAAGCGATGAAGAAAGTTGCTGACAATGTTGAAAAAACAACATTAGGTGATATTTCAGACTTAGCTGCTTTGAAAACTCAGATGGAGAAAGACGAAAAAGGTAAAAAATAATAATCACGGAGTGGAATTTTAATTTCGAAATTTGTACCTTGGCTTTAGTATGGAACATAAAGTAGAGAAAAAAGGAAATTACGTAGTTGTATCCACTTTGGCAGATACCTTGAATACGACAAATGCTCCCGATTTAAAGTCGGAGTTTGTACTGGCAACAAACGAAGGATTTAAGAATATTATACTTGATATTTCAAGTGTTGAATTTTGCGATTCTTCTGGGTTAAGTGCAATTTTAGTAGGAAACAGACTTTGTGAACAGGTAGAAGGAAACTTTATTTTAACCGGACTTCAATCAGAAGTTGAACATTTAATAAAAATTTCTTTGCTTGATACAATTTTGAAAATTGTAGAAACTGTTGACGAGGCTGAATTAATTCTAGAAAACGAATCTGTCTAAAATTACCTTATCTTTGTTCTGTAATTATACAGAATCTGAGATGAAATCATTTGAGTTGAAAGTGTTAGGAACGAATTCAGCGTTACCAACATCAACAAGATATCCAACCGCTCAGGTATTAAACATACATGAGCGGTTTTTTTTGATTGATTGTGGAGAAGGTACCCAAATACAATTCCGAAAGTATAAGGTTAAAACATCTCGTATCAATCATATTTTTATTTCCCACCTACACGGAGATCATTACTTCGGTTTAATCGGTTTATTGTCTACCTATTCCCTATTAGGAAGAATCAACGACCTGCATATTTATTCGCATTCAGAATTGCCTAAATTGATAAAACCACAATTGGACCATTTGATGGCCGATATGCAATATCAAATTATTTGGCACCCGCTGAATTTTAAAAAGCCGCAAGTAATAATTGAGACCGAAGATTTTAAAGTCACTTCATTTCCGGTTAAACACCGAGTATCTTGTTGTGGATTTTTATTTGAAGAACAACCCGAAGCAGAACTAAATATCAAGAAAAAAGCAATTGAGAAATATCAGCTTTCATTGACTGAAATTAATCAAATTAAAAAAGGAAGTGATTTTATGCTTTCTGAAAATAATGTTATTCCGAATACAGAATTAACATATCCAAGGCCCAAGACTCGTAGTTACGCTTATTCATCCGATACTGCTTATTTTCCTGAAATGTGTGAAACAATTAAGAATGTTGATTTACTTTATCATGAAGCAACCTACGATAAAACATTTGAAAGGCAAGCAGCAAAAACAACCCATTCAACTGCTGCGCAAGCCGCAACAATTGCTTCAATGGCCAATGTCTCAAAATTAATTTTAGGGCATTTCTCTGCACGCTATAAAACGCTCGATGTGCTGTTAAATGAAGCAAAGCTGGTGTTTCCAAATACAGAAATTGCAGAAGAAGGTAAAACCTATAAAGTAGAGGGGTGATTTTATTCAAAAAACTGTTTGTTAAAATTAACTAGATACAATTTTTTTTGTGGTCGGGTAAAGGCAGTGTACATCCAACGAAGCAAATCAACTCCTAGCATATCTTCAGTTAAATATCCATGATCTAAAAAAACCGAACTCCACTGACCACCTTGAGCTTTATGGCAAGTGATAGCATAAGCAAATTTAACCTGAAGCGCATTGAAATATTCATTTTCTCTTATTTTTTCAAAGCGTTTCTTTTTATTGGGGATATCCATGTAATCTTCTTGAATCGCATGAAACAATTTTAAATTCTCTTCATAACTTAAGGAGGCAGTTTCAATATTCAAGGTGTCTAGCATTATTTTGCAATCCAACTCTGCATCATCGTAATCGATTAATTGCACCGTAACTGTTGCAAATCGAAAACCATATAATTCTTCTGTTCCTTTAAAGCGTACAATGCGAGCAATATCGCCATTGGCAATAAAATCGATATTTTTATCCGGTGTTTTCCAGTAATAGTTGTTTTTAATTACCATAATTAAATCACCCGATGAAATTTCTTCTTCTCTCCAAAGAATGGTTCTTCTTATTCCTTCGTTAAATTTATTGGCCCTTTTATTTGAACGAGTAACAACAATTGTATCTTCCTCTCCATAATTTGAATAGCAAGAGCCAATTGTTTCTATTAAATCTTCTCCCGAAAGTTTTATAACATCTCCCCTACGTTTTATTTCTATATTGAAAAATTGTTTTATTAATTGATCGTCTATGAGTTCTCTTAGAAAAGTGGCATTCTTAAGAATTAATGAATCGTGCTGTTGACGTACAACATCTATTAATGTTGCAGAGAGCACTGTTTTGTTATACATTTCAAGAATATTGGCATCTAATGCAGGACTTACACTCAAACCAACAGGCGGCAATTGAGCTGTATCACCAACAAGCATTAAGCGACAATTTTTGCCACTATAAACATATTCGATTAAATCGTCGAGCAGTCTACCAGAGCCAAAAAAGGACTGATCGGTACTTTCATTTGAAATCATTGAAGATTCGTCGACAATAAACAAAGTATTGGCATGTTTATTGAAGTCTAAACTGAATTTAGAATGAATATCAGAACTTGATTTCTGACGGAAAATTTTTTTATGAATGGTAAATGCCGATTTATTTGAATATAAAGTTAAAACTTTTGCAGCTCTACCAGTTGGTGCAAGCAGCACTGTATTGATTTTAAAATCAGACAAGGTTGTAACTAAGGTGCTGAGCAAATGAGTTTTACCTGTTCCGGCATAACCTTTTAATAAGAATATTGAATTAGGATTGGTTCCATACAGAAACTTAGCTAACTGTTCGATAGCAAAAACCTGACTTTTAGTAGGTTCAACATTTAAGTTTCGTAAAATTGTTTGTGCTAATTTTAATTCAATCATATTAAGCTAAATTAATTTTTTCTCGGAAACTTAATTTGATTTTTTTTTTAAATTTGCAAGCATTGCAATCGAAACCATTAAACAACATAATAAAATGAAAAGAATTTTTATTCAAGTTTTACTATTGGCTGGTGCTGCTGCACTTGTTTATCTTATTTGGGATACTATTCAGGCTCCAATTACTTTTGACAAAGAAAAACAAGCCAGATATGAACCAACTATTCAGAAATTAAAAGAGATTCGTCAGGCACAAATTGCTTACAAGGACGTGAACGAAAGATTCAGTGGTGATTGGGACAAATTAATCGAGTTTGTAAAAACTGACTCCCTACCTGAAATTCGTAAAATTGGAATGTTAACCGATAGTATGGTTGCTGAAGGCTTAACCGAGAAAGATGCATTAAAGCAAGGATTAATTATTCGTGATACTGTTAAGGTAAGTGTTTTGGAAAAATTATTTGGTGCTGATTATCCAATCGATGAAATCAATATTATTCCAAACACGAATGGTGAAGAAAAATTCTCGATTGATGAAACAATTTTAGTTACCGGATCTGGTATTGCGGTTCCTGTATTTGAATGTAAAGCGCACAATAATCAAATATTGAAAGAGCTTAAAGATGATTACGGTCAGTTTATTATTAACTTGAATGAACAGCGTCGTGCAAATGAGTTATATCCTGGACTAAAAGTTGGATCGACAGAAAATCCAAATAATAATGCAGGTAACTGGGAATAATATTTAATTTTGCTATATGGCAGAATGCAAATATTATATCGACGAAACATACGACAGAGACAATTGTCAAAACTATATATTATCCATCCGGTGTTCACTGGATGGATTTTCTTTTTGTATATACGATACAATCGTCAAAAAATTCATTGTATTGGGCCGACATATTTTGAATACAATTACTCCATATCAATTAAACAATGAATTAGCAGAGATCGTTGGAAATGAACCCATTTTTAAAGCGAACTACAAAAGAGTTGTTATTAGTTATTTAAATAGTCGTTTTACTGAAATACCAAAGATTGTATACAATAAAGGACATCGTAAAATTTTGTTCGAACAAACGGTAGGTAAATCGATTGATGAATCAATCCTTGATTATCAAATTGGAGATAAAGTTTGCCTATATAGTATACCCAAACCAATACATAACTTCTTTTTAGATCAATATATTAATTCTGAATTCATTCCAGAGCTTATTTCGCTTTCGAAGTATGTAAATAAGTTGAAATCAAAAGAAACTAATGCATTGGTATGCCAAGAAGGAAAAATGGCTTATATCGTAGTTTTTGAACAAGACAAAACATATTACCAAAACAGCTTCGAAGTTCACACCTTAGATGATTTGTTGTACTATGTTTTAAACGTGTATAAGAAACTTGAATTGCCATCTTCTACCCCATTGCATTTAGCTGGATCTTTTAATGATTTAAATGCAGTGCAAGCTAACTTCAAGAAGTTTTTAACTAAAATTGAAACGGCCTCTTATCGACCTGGTTATTCAGTTAGCTATACTTTCAGGTCAGAAGCTGCTTTAAATCACATTCCCTTAATCGAACAAGTTTTATGAGGATAATTGGTGGCAAATATAAAGGTCGTAGTTTTCATCCGGGTAAAGCATTTAATGCTCGTCCAACTACCGACTTTGCCAAGGAGAGTTTATTTAATGTATTGAATAATAATTTCGACTTTGAGCAGCTGAAAGTGCTAGACTTGTTTGCCGGCACAGGAAGCATCAGTTTTGAGTTTTTTTCTAGAGGCGTACGCGACCTTACGATGGTAGAGCAGAACTATAAACATGTACGCTTTATACAATCTGTTTTGAAAGACCTAGACGAGCAAGCGACTATTTATAGAACAGATGTTTTTAAAGCAGTTTCTAAGTTTAGTGTGCAGTTTGATTTGGTTTTTGCTGATCCTCCTTACGATTTAAAACGATTCGATGAAGTTGCGGCTTTGGTTTTAGATAGTAATTTACTTAAGCCAGGTGCCACCTTTATTTTGGAGCATTCTAAGCAATTTGATTTCTCAAAAAGACCTGAGTTTATAGAAATTCGAAAATATGGAGGAGTTAATTTTAGTTTTTTTAAAAAAACGTAAAAACTGATACTTAATTCGCATTCAATAAGTTCCGTTTTGCATGGTATATTTGATTCGCGATGAAACTAATTTTTTTTCAACTTTTTTCGCTAATACCATTGGAATAACCAAAAGAAAATCTATTTTTGCATCGCCTTTGAAACAAAAGGGCAACCTTTTCTGGTCAAGTAGTTCAGTTGGTTAGAATGCCGGCCTGTCACGCCGGAGGTCGCGGGTTCGAGTCCCGTCTTGACCGCCAGAAAAAGTTTAAGTTCTAAAGTTATTAGGTCAAGTAGTTCAGTTGGTTAGAATGCCGGCCTGTCACGCCGGAGGTCGCGGGTTCGAGTCCCGTCTTGACCGCCAACTTTTAAAGCCAATTGTCATATGATAGTTGGCTTTTTTTATTTGCAGAATTTCGAAAAGCAACAATTCTAAAGCTTTGATTTTTTCTGCTTAATAAGCTTCCTTAATTTCGAAGGAGTGTAATAAACCCCCTTCTTTCGTTTCCAGTACTTTTTGTGTTTGTATTGAGTTTCCACACCTTTTACCAGCTTATTCCCTAATCCATGTGCAATGGCAATACTATCAGTTCGGTTTTCAACTTCTTTTCGATAACTCTTATTGAATAGGTAATTAAAACCTAAGCTAATTAACTCTTTGTCGTTTTTTGATTCATAATCGACGATGTGAGCGAATTCATGTCCAAGAATACCACTAAAGCCGTTATTGGTATACATGTTTTGAAATTTCTTTCGCTTATTTATTACTACGACATAGGAATTGTCTTTTTGAAATAGAAAGAATGCATTTGGCCTTGCCGCCATACTTCTTTTACACATCCATTTTACTTTTACTTTTATTTTCGTCGAATCCAACTCAGGATAGTGTTCAAGTACTGCTTGGATCAATTCACTTTTATCGGCTATTTGTTTATTGGTTGTTAGCTGACCAAGTGAAATTGTTGATAAAAATAAAAATGAGATGATTAAGATTTTAACCATGATAAATAATTAACTAATTGTCTTGTAAAATTGATTTCCCCTTTATTCTACAAAGATATTAGTTGTATGCTAAAATGCAGTAGATCAACAATATTTTAACATGAAAATAGAATTATACGTCGTTTTCGTTAACATTCTGTAAACTATCGCTCGACTTTTCGTTTTTGTGTTTCATGATTGAAACAGCCATGATTAGTGAAGTAATAATGATTACAACGAAAAGAATTCCTGTTTCAAAATCTTCCACTTTTAATTCTTCAGGAATAGAATAATACAACAGAATTGAGATCAAACCACGCGGTGCAATCAAGACTTCAGGATAAAATTTCTTCTTCTGTATTAGTTTAAACATGGTAAATCGAACAATAAAAATTGATAGTAAAACCAAAAGGCTCATGATCCATACATTTAAGCCTAAAAAGGCATCAAACGTCAATGTCATCCCAAAGAATACAAAGAAGAAGGTTCTGATTAAGAAGGACGTTTCTGCAGTAAAAAGTTTGAAATCTTCAAGAAGCCTGAAAATACCTCTATTGCTAATAAGATTAGATAGTTTTCCCCTAAAAAATACTTCTTGATTATTCAATACAAGTCCGAAAATTAAGATGATTAACAAGGATGAAATATGCATGAGTTTTCCAATTGCATAAAGCAAGAGAAGCACAGCCATTATTAAGAAAAATTTGGTTCTTGTTTTTAAAGCCTGTAAGGCCCAAACCAATACATATCCAATAATTAAGGAGACAACAATTGTGGTTAATAAGTTTATCGAAATATGTGATACAACCTCTCCAAAGCTATGCCAGTTAATACCTGCTTCAACATAAAAGAACAGCATAATCCCGAAAATGTCGGAAAAGGTACTTTCATAAATCATAAATTCCCGCTTATGCTCTCCTAGATTCACAACACTCGGTATGATTATGGCACTGCTCATAATTGCTAATGGAATTGCATATAAAAAGGCTATATAGAAATCGATATAAGGTACGAGCCAACTAAAGACAAAGGCAATGATTAATGAGGTTAGTATTAGGCTCACAAAGGCAATCAGCATGGAGCGACTGATTATTCCTCTTTTATCCCGTTCAAGTTTTAGATCTAATGCAGCTTCAAGTACAATCATTATCAAACCAATTACCCCTAAAGATTCCAATACAGGAAAAAAATCAATTTCGAGGTTGAACTTTTGCATTACCACTTTTACGCCAACCCCTAAAAATATGAGTAATAAAACACTTGGAAAGTTTGTTTTATCAGCCAGCGAGTTAAACAAGAATGATAAAACTGTTATAATACTTATTGCTATAATAAATGGATAGGTTTCCATGTGATTTTCGTTTATTCAAAAATAGTTAATAATTGAAATTGAAAAAATACTGCCTTAAATATTCTAATGTGGATACTTTAATACTTTTAGTTCCCCACGAAGTAATAGATTCGCATTCAATGCCATGGCTGCCATTTCATCTTCTCCAGGATGCACTGCAATTTTGCCAATAAATTCGACTCTTTTGCTAATAGATTTGACAATTGAGTCGTTATAAGCAATTCCACCTGTTAAAATTATTGCATCTACTTCTCCCGATAGAACTGTTGACATTTCTCCGATTCCTTTGGAAACCTGATACACAAATGCCTCTAAAAGCATTTTTACGTCTTCATCTATTTTAGAACGATTAACCAGTTCTTGTATATTATTGGTTTGTAAATAGGCCATAAATCCTCCTTCTCCAACAACTATCTTCTCTAATTGTTCTTGAGTGAAGTTGCCACTAAAGCAGTTTTCTATTAATTGACCCACTGGCAGGGTTCCTGAACGTTCAGGAGAAAAAGGTCCTTCGCCATCAAGTGCATTGTTTACATCAATAGCTTGGCCTTTTTGATGTGCTCCAATTGAAACTCCACCGCCCATATGAACGACAATTAAGTTTAAGTTTTCATACCTTTTATGAATTGATTTGGCATACAGTCGAGCAACTGCTTTTTGGTTTAAAGCATGAAAAATTGAACGTCGTTCAAAAAGTGGGTGCCCTGAATATCGAGCAACAGGCATTAGTTCATCAGTAACCACCGGGTCGGCAATATAGGCTTTTGCATTGTTTAAATCGCGTGCAATTTTATAAGCCAACAAAGGGCCTAAGTTCGATGCATGCTGACCAAGTACCCCTTTACGGACATGTACTAACATCCGATCGTCAACTTCGTAAATTCCGGATTTTAATGGATAAGTTAATCCTCCTCGACCAATTACAATTGAAACATCTGAAATGTCGATGTTTTCAATTTCCAGATTCCCTAAGATTAAATCTTTTCGGTATTCGTATTGTGAGATGATGGTTGGATAAAACATTAGTTCATCAATAAAATGCCTAATGGTTAAACTGAACACTGAATTTTCGTTCTCGAAAACCGCAATTTTAGTTGATGTTGAACCTGGATTTATTACTAATATTTTATGCTTTGTTTTCATTTATCTGACCCAAAAGCACCGATAGTGCAATTGAATATAGTTTCGTGTCAAAATTGTCTCCGCGTGAAGGTAACACGATCGGCACTTTTGCTCCTATGACAATTGCTGCCGATTTTGAATTAAATAGTTTTACGCAGGTTTTATAAAACACATTTCCAGACTCAATGTTTGGAAAAAGTAGACAATCTGCATCACCCGACACTTCCGATTTGTAATTTTTTATTTTTGCTGCATCGTGATTCAGAGCTAAATCAATCGATAAAGGACCATCGCAAAGGTATCCATTTCCAAGTTCTTTGTTTTGAAACATGTTTTTAAGCTGATTGGCTTCATTATTAGCAGGTATTTGTGGAATTATTTTTTCACTTGCTGCAATCAATGCCACTTTGGGTTTAACAATACCAATTTTATGTGCTGTATCTACCAAATTACTTAAAATTTGCTTTTTTTGATCTAAACTCGGATTGGGTATAATGGCAACATCACTTGCCAATAATAATTTCTGGTAGCTTTCAATTTCGAATAACGACATGTGGCTTAGCAATTGATTTTTTATTGTTAAGCCAAGCTTCTTGTCTAAAATCAATTTTATAAATAAATCGGTACTCAATAAGCCTTTCATTAAAATGTCTGCTTCTCCATCAGCAACGGCTTTTATGGCTGCTATAGTTGCATCCTTTTCATCTTCGATATCAACAATTTGAAACTTAGAATTGTATAGGCCACATTTTTTACAATTTGCATCAATGCATTTTTTCTTTCCAAAAATTATTGCTTTAATCAGCCCAATATTGACCGCTTTTGAAACAGAATGAAGCGTATTGGTGTCGACACCATTTGCAACAGCTACCGTTGGTGTTTTTACATTTAAAGCTTTTGAAACAATCTTATCAAGTTCTTTAATTGGCATGGGTTGATTTTTCCCCTTAAAATACTTCTTTTTTTTACTCATGTCAAGCATTTTAGCAAGGAACATGAAAAGAAAATTTTTAATTGAATTTATCGTTAGAAATTGCATGTATTTTTACCAACTTTTTAACTTTATTGTCTAATTACTGAACAAGATGTTTTTTGATGTACATACGCATTTACTAAAAAGGAATTCAATTATTAATGTCGACAATGATAAAATTGAATTTCAGCACGGATACTTTTACTCAATTGGAATACATCCTTGGCGAATTAATACTCAAAATATTCAACAAGAATTGTTGAAATTGGAACTTTTGCTTCAAAAAAAAGAATTTATTGCCATTGGAGAATGTGGAATTGATCGATCAATTGATACGCCAGTGGAATTGCAAAAAGACATTTTTAATAAGCATCTTCAATTGGCTCAAAGATTTAAGAAGCCAATAATAATTCATTGTGTTCGTGCTTATTCAGATATTATCGAACTACTTGTTAAATCGGATTTTAGTGGGACGTTGATTTTTCATGATTATCGAGGAAATCAGCATCAAACCCAAAAACTTAATGAATTTCAGAGTTATTATTCCTTCGGAAAATCGCTTTTAAGCCCAAGCGAAAAAATTCTAATATCAGTTAAAACAATTGATAAGAGCAAGGTCTTGCTTGAAACAGACGATTCTGACATTTCAATTGAAAAAATATATATTTGCGCCGCTAAAATTTTAAAAATTAGTGTAGACGAACTGGAATTAATTATTTTAAAAAATATAGGCGATATCTATGGGGACCGAGTGGCTGGAAAGAACTGAACTTTTAATTCAAAAAAATGGAATTGAACAACTAAAATCTTGTAATGTTTTAGTTGTAGGTTTGGGTGGAGTTGGCGCTTATGCTGCTGAAATGCTTTGTAGAGCAGGCATCGGAAGCATGACAATTGTAGATGGAGATACTGTTGATGTTACGAATATTAATCGTCAACTTCCGGCTACTCATTCAAATATCGGAAAATCAAAAACCGAGGTTTTAGCCCAACGATATCTGGATATTAATCCTTCAATTAAGTTAACGGTGTTACATCAGTTTTTCAATGCTGAGGATTTTGATGGATTACTTTCTAAGGATTTTGATTATGTGGTTGATGCAATTGATACTTTATCGCCGAAAGTTAGTTTAATACAAACGGCGATTACCAAGAACATACCGCTTGTTAGTTCTATGGGAGCTGGTGGAAAACTTGATCCTTCCTTGATTAAAATTTCTGATATCTCTAAGTCGTATAATTGTCGTTTGGCTAAAGTATTGCGCAAAAGGTTAGGAAAACTTGGAATCAGAAAGGGATTTCAAGTAGTTTTCTCAAATGAAGATGTTTCAGATGAGGTGGTTCGTGAAGAATATAGTAAGAATAAGAAATCAACTGTAGGAACTATTTCCTATATGCCTGCAATTTTTGGTTGTTTTTGTGCCTCAAACGTAATTACTAATCTTTTGAAAAATTCAAATCCAGAATTTTAATTTCGGTTCTTCTGTTCAGAGCACGCCCAAGCTCGGTATAATTATGCTCAATAGGTTCCTTATCTCCTTTTCCCGAATATTTTAAACGCTTGCCGTCAATTTCCTTAATTAAAAAGTTGTAAATAGTCTCAGCACGCAATTCTGAAAGGTTTTGGTTGTATTCAGCAGATCCTTGCTGGTCGGTATGCCCAATAATTTCAATCTTAATTTTGGGATTGGCCTTTAAGAAATCAAGCAATTTTAATAATTGAAGATTTGACTTCGGTAACAATTCTGCAGAATCAAATTCAAACAGCAAATTTTCAACAATGAACGATTCGCCAACCGACAAAGGATCAAGAACAAAATTAAGCTTATTTGTTGTTGATTTTAATAATTCGGGCGATTGCAACCGCTGATAATAGGGCTTATAACCCGATTTTAAAATTGCAACATCAATCGTTTTCGACTTTGGTAAGGTGGTACGATAACCTGTTATTTTGTTTGAATTTGATATAATAATCGAATCTTTGCTTTGCATTTTAAATTCAATTTTTGCTTCGATCGTTTTGCTCGTTCTTCGATCAATTATTTTGCCAAAAACGTAGTTGTTTTGTAGCTCTCCAATCGGCTTAACAATTTTGTAAATATTTTTTGAATTCAAAGAGTCAACGGGCTTGTTGCTATGAAAATAAATTGGATTCAAATTAATTCCAGCAGTAAATCCACCTTCATCAAAATTCGTATTAATTGGAAATCCAAGGTTTACGATCTTAGCGTATTTATGATTTGAATAAGTTGCTTTATACAGATCGCTTCCGCCCATCCCTATATGACCGTTTGAACTGAAGTAGAAGCACGTTGCATCTGCAGTTAAATAGGGCGAAAACTCATCAAATTCGGTATTTATTGGACTCCCAATATTGATTATGTTTTCAAATTGAATGTGCTCCCCCTGAAATCTGAGTTCACATTGATAGATATCCATTCCGCCAAATCCACCTTCTCGATTACTTACAAAATATAGTTTTGTACCATCGTAGCTTAAAAAAGGTTGCGACTCCCAAAATTGTGTTGAAACAGGATATGGAGCCTTTTGCGGTTTTGCCCAAAGCGAATCTTTTTTTATTGAATAATAAATATCACAACTGCCTTTACCATTAACGCCACCACACATGGTTAGAAACAATAAATTGCCATCGGGAGTAATTGAGATATTTCCTTCGCTTATATTTGAATTTTGATTCAATTGCAATTGTTCAACACATGATTCACACTTATTTTCGTTATAATAATAAATACGCTCTGTGTTAAAATGCTGATTTAAGTTGACCAATCGAGTAAAATATAAAAAAGAATCAATGACGGAATAGCTGGGCCAATATTCATCCATCTCGGTATTTACTGATTCGGCTAACAGGCTTATTGTTGTATTTGTGTTTGAGGGCTGATTTAACTGTTGCAATGCATAACTACAAGAGGCATTTAGTCTTTGATATTCTGAAGTTTTAGATTTAAAACCAGAAAGGATTGATTGGGCTTTTTCGTAATTTCCTGCATTGACCAATAATTTCGCAAGGACCAATTTGTAAGATTGTTCTTCAGGGAAAATCTTAATCAGCATTTGATTTGCATCGATAATTAAGTTTGCTTGATGGCTCAGCTCCCCTATCTCAATTTGAAGTTTATAGATATCCGCATATAGTTGATTTATCTTTTTTGCGGATTGAAGTAAGGAAATTGCATTTGCAAAGTTGCCATGAAGCATTTCAATTTCCGCATCATTTATTAACTTTTCAATTTTCTTCTGTTTTTTATCGCCAAAACCAGCGGTCGAAGTCAATAAAAAGCAGAAGAGGAAGATAAATTGTAGCCACTTACTCATTAATTACAAATAATTGCATTAAACCGCCCTGAGGAATTTTAATAGCTTTTCCGTTTTTTCGAATTCGAAGATAACCTGCATCTATTTGCTTTCCGGTGTGGTCTTTTGTTACGTATTCAAATGCAGCGTTAACATTTGCTTTTAAATTTATTGTTTGATCCTTTGTCGAATTAATTACTTCAACTCCTTTAAAATCAACATCAGCTAAATCAATGTCAAAATTGCTGTCGTATAAACAGTAAATCTGCTTTGTTTCATTTCCGGCAATTAAAACTGGATAGTGCTTTACCGGATATAAAGCTTCAAAATTTGAATGAAAAAGATATTTTTCGTTCGACTTCCAATACTTTATCCAAAAATGTAAAGTTTTATTAATTTCTTGAGGGATTGTGTAGGAATAATACGAAACATAAGGAACACCAAATAACATCGTTTGAAACTTTAATGCAATATCAAGCGACGATTCTTCAGGATGAACTCCCATCACTTCCATAAATGGAGTTTTATTTCCATAAATCAAACGGTTATTTACAACTTTCTCCCTAATATTTGTTAGAACATTGGTTCCTAAAAAACCGCTAATTGTTTTGGTATTAGAAGTGTTTAATGGACCAACAACAGGGTATGTTTGTTTGATATTTAAAGTTGGTTTAAATAAATTTACTTCATTAAAAATTGTTGCTTTAAGCGTATCTAAAGCATTTTGAACCGATATGAAATCACGTCCATTATCTTGCGTTACAATCACTTCATCATCGGGATAATAGGCATTTAAATAATTAAAATAAATGGCGTCAATATCCCAGTCTTTCAATAGGTTGGTGTATACTTTTAACAAATATTCCCTCACATCGGGATAACGAACATCTAATAGAGGAACGCTTGCATTTCGGTATTGAAGGAATTGTCCATTAAATTTAGAGGCAATAATTCCTTGGTTTCCTAAAAATGGTTGCGACATCCATAAGCCTATTTTCAAACTGTCTTTGTGTCCTTTTGCAATTAAATTTGAGATAATTTTGGTGTCTTTCGGTTTCCATAAGCCTGTTGGGCTAACGTTAAACTGTACCACGTTTTGCCAGCCATCATCAATTAGCACAGAGCGAAATCCCATTGCAACAATTGAATCGAAATAATGAGTTACACTTTCGAGCGGAATATTCTGATGTAATGGATACCAAAGAGAATACACCGGCATTTGTTTAAAATCGTTATCCGGAACCTTGTATTTCTTGTCTTTTCCAATACGCCAGTCTGCAGCATTTCTTATAGAATTACTGTAAGGCTGATTTCTAAAATCAAGAATAATAGACGTTGTATAACTAAGCAGATCACTCTCGGGAATCGATTTTTCAAAATGCCCCAATGAAAACTGCATATAGCGATACTTGTAATTGATATTGATTGATGTATACTTTCCTTCAAAATCGTCGAAGGTGGCAATTGTTAATCGATTTTTATTCTCGCGTGAAATTGCCGATACAATATTATATTTAGATTGTAATCTCGAATAATTGGGTACCGTAATGAACGATTTGCTCGACCAACTACGTGAACTCCACAATGCATCAACTAAATCTTTCGGATAATTTATATTCAACTTAAATTCAGGAAGCTTATTCGGATAATCGGTCGTGAACCGAACTCTTACAATATAAAAGTTGGTTTGAAACGAGTCTAATTCTATTTCGTAAGTAAATGGTGCTAAGTCACCTTCAATTTCAATATCGTTTATCGAAAATTGGTGAATTGATTGGTTTTTCTGTTCCGTGAAAAACAATTGAGATTTTGCATGGAACGAGAAAAATATAAATATGAATATAATTAACCTGTATCGACTGTTCATTTAAAAAGAATAAAACATTAACTATACTGTTATTCTTAATTGTAAAAATAACAAATCAATGCTGAAATTATCAGGGATTTGGTATTATTTGATAAAATGAACTTTTATTATTGTGAATGACTGAATTTTTAATTGTAATACATTTTTGATTTTTCTGATTCTGAGGAATTTCATTTTATTGTTTGTAGGTTGAAAGTTTTAACAAATAAAATAGTTTTATTGGTTTATTAACTGATTGTTAATTTGTTAACTTAATATAAAATACGTTTAATTAATGATTGTTTAATGTTTAATGTCTTGGAGTTCGCAATTTAATTGCCATATTGCAATCGAACAATAAAAATCAAGTTATGGGAAGAAAAGAATTTTACGACCGACTTGAAGAGTTGAACTTAATAAAACAAAAAGCAAATCTTGATTTACTCAAGAGGAGTGAAATCAAAGAAGACAAACTCTTCAAAATTAATAAGAAAAGAAAAGAGCTTTCAAATCAGAATATGTAGAAAGCTCTTTTTTTATGCCCATTTTTTCCCTTTTGCACCCAATCCTGAATTTTTTCTCCAACTTTTTTTACGGTTATTCTATCTTTGCATTGTATGCGAAGTCTTAAACAGATATATAAATCAAATAGAAATGGTGTGATTTTTACCTTGCTTTTTCATATCCTTATCTTGATTGTGTTGATAATTAATACTTTTCGCATAAAAAAAGAATTTAATGAACCTGAAATTGTATTTGATTTTAGCGAAGAAATTGTCGAGCAAAAAGTAGAAACTAAGCCGCAGCAGGACGAAAACACAAAAGCAAGCGATCAAAAAACGAATGTTGCTGCCAATAAAGCTCAAACCGAAAACTCTGCCGAAGAATTTTTTGATCAGGAATTTGAAGATGCATTGAAACAAGCACAGGATTTACTTAACGATGTGAGCAATCAGTTGAAAAAAGAAATCCCAACGATCGAAGATTTAAAAATGCCTGTGAAAACCAATCCCGAGCAAAATCCAGATTCATTACAGAATAAAGTATTTTCAGGCGATAGTAATGTTGAATATTTTCTAGAAAATAGATATCATCGTTCTTTACCGATTCCTGTCTATTTATCGCAAAATGGTGGCAAAGTTGTAGTGAATATAACCGTAAACAGGCGTGGTCGTGTAACTGAGGCAACTCCCATTGATAATGGCAATGTTGATGAAATTCTATTGTCGTACGCTAAAACAGCAGCAATTAAAACCATTTTTAATTCGTCAAGCGAAGCTCCAGAATTTCAATCCGGAACAATTACTTATCAATTTATTTCGCAGTAATAACGAAATTCCTTTTGGGAATGTTAAGCCAATTTAAACTTAAGCATGCAGTTCTGATTTAACATATCCAATTTTTCTTACAAAGTGGTTTGCAGCATAAATTTTTACTAGATTTTTTCAAAGGTTAAGTTAGTTATATAAAAGGGATCGGTTGGTTCCCTACCCTTTTATTTTTTTCTTCTTTTATTTAATACACTCCCAAACTTTTATATATTTAAACAATCAAAAAATTACAACACGAATTATCATTAGTTTTTTGTGTTTTCAGTAAATGTTGAATTAATAAAATCGAGATGATAAAGTACAGTAATGACGAATTACTAACTGGTATTCAGCAAAATAATAGTGTAATATTGCGCTATATTTACAATAATTTCTATGGAAAGATTAATGCTTTTATTAAATCTAACAATGGAGATGAAAGTGATGCCAATGATATTTTTCAAGAATCGATCATCATCATTTACCGGAAAATAAAAAGTAAATCGTTGGTTCTTAACGAAGCATCCTTTGAAACTTACTTATATTCTGTATGTCGTTTGTTGTGGTTGAAACAACTTGATAAACGGAAAAAGAACATCGTTAAGGTAGATGAACTTCATCAGTTTGCCGATACCGCTTACGACGATGACCTTTTAGAAGTAAGTAAGAAAAACGAGAAGTATAAATTGTACCAAGAACACTTTGCAAAGTTGGGAGATGATTGTCAAAAAATTCTCAAACTGTTTTTTGATAAAGTTCCTTTAAAAGAAATTGCCGATAGAATGGGTTTTGCTAGCGAAAGTTATGCAAAAAAGAGAAAGCATAAATGTAAAGAATATTTGGTTCGAAGCATCAAGCAAGACAGTGAATTTAAAAGCATCGTTGAAGATGATTTATATTAGTCTGCTTTTTGCAATAGGAATATAATAACACTTCTTCCCTTCTTTATTCCAAACTTCAACTAAAAGAAACTTTAAGTTTTGTACTTAATTCTGGGTTGTCAAAACACAAATGCGCTGGCTAATTTATTCTTTTTGGTGATTTACTTTTCTTAAGCTTCACAATTCGAAAGCCCATAAACACCAAGAATCCTGTGATTGCCAATAACAGAATTATAAAATAAATTGCTCCATTGTTTAGTTTGATTGGGCTTTGGTTCCCAATTACAATATAGCCCGACCAAAAATATGGGTGTGCCCTTAATTGATCTGAATTCTTAATGTGATTTTGTTTGGCTTGACGCAAAGCCTCTGATTTACTAAAGCCGTGATATAGTGCATCATAGAATTCATCAATTAAACTAGAACTTGATTTGTCTTCTACCTCCCAAAGTGTCATAACTATGGAGGGACAGCCGGCGTACAAGAATGCACGCGCTAAACTCATTACCCCTTCTCCATTTCTGAATTTTCCAGATCCGGTATTACAAGCACTTAGAACAGCCAAGCGAGCTTTAAACTTCATATTATAAATTTCCTGGGTGTTCAGGTAGCCATCGTTTAATGTATCACCTTCTGCAGAGAATACCAATTTCGAGAACATCGGTAAAGAATCGTTAATAACCGTATGCATTGCCAAGTGAAGGATATCGTATTTCTCGCTCGATTCTTTAAATGTTGTTTCGGTGGCAACATTTCCAGTATAAGCTTCGCACTTGTATTTTTCTCTTAAACTTTCAACTTCTAATTGAGCGCCTGGCAGCGGACGTAAAGTATGGAAAAGTTCACTTTGTCTTACATCGTATGCTTCTTTGTTTAAATCAAAAACATTGTTGTTATAAGTTGGTGCAAATGCCAAAATTTCATTCTTTACACTCGATTTGCTCTTAAAGTAATCGAAATGAAGTGTTGAAGAATAGGAATATGAAAAATTGTAATCGTAAATTAAATAGGATAAATCTCTAAAATTTAATTCTGTGGTATCAGGAAACTCAGATATTAATGCATCTAATGGTATATAAGCCATTTTATCATCAGGAACGACAATACATTCAATTTGTCTCTTCTGATTTATAAATGGTCCAATTAAGTCCTCGTAAAGCCCATAAGCCGATTGTACATATTCGATATAATCTTGCTTATTTGTATTGGCAACATTTCTACTCGAAAGAATTTGATGAAGTGTATTTAAGTTTTCGATATAATCATATGAAATTGCTTGTTCTTTCACCTCAAAATTATTCTCAGTAATTTTTAATACATAAACAGTCCCTGAATCATTTTCATTAATTGGTTCATCTATTAGATACTCTAGTAAAATTTGATTCGAGCTTAGTGTTTTGCGGATATCTTTTGGTCTGATGGTGCTCTTCTTATATTTGAAGTTGTAGTAATCTTCGTATTTTCGTTCAAGCAAGTACATAAGATCATCATATTCTTTTTCCGATTTAAAAAGGTTGCTTTCCCATTGAGCTAAAAGAATTGAATCGGTACTGCTTTTAACATCTGCATTAAATATTAATTGTTTGTAATTGGTGAGCTTTTGTTTTATATGTTTCTCTTTTTGTAAAATTGAATCAGGGATTCCTCCAAAGTTTAATGCTTGAGCACTATTCAGCGAACTTAAAAAGGTAGAAGATTTACTTTGTTCGGCAATTTCAAATAGTTTGTCTTTGTACTTTTCGTTGCCAGTGTATGTGTACAAATCATAAGCAATTTTAAATGCCTCAATGTAAGTGTCACTCTGGTCTTCCGAAAGCAATAGCTTACTTTCTTCATCTTTTAAGCTTACTTTTAATTCATAAGTAAAATTAATTGCTGCTTGATACGTTTTTAGTGCTTCTTCTAATAAAGACAACGCTTCTGGTTCGGTGTTGCGCTTTAAATTAAATAACTCTGATAATGCGTTGGCTCGATTAATAAAGATTTCATTTACCTGAGTTGGAGTAACAAAATCGCCTTTGGGTAGGTCCAGATAAGGAATTTTTCCCTCAGCATGCATTGAGTTATTGGTTAATGCTTGATTGTAAAGATCAATAGCCTTTAACAAATACTGTTCTTTCAGGTTGACATTACTTTCAATCTTAGATCGTTCAGAATAGAAATGACCTTGCATGAATTTAAAATAAACACTCCAAGAATCATGTTCCGAGTAAAGTTGATTTACATTGTTTAAATTTTTAGAAATAATGTCACTCGCTTTTTCAAACTTACCCAACTCAATATAAACTCTAAGTAATACAACATCATTCTCAAAAATATCAATTGGTTTTGATAAGCTCGTTTTTAAGTTTATTAATATTTCAAGTGCATCATTAAAACGACCTTGTTTTATATAATTATTTGCTAGTGTGGAAAAGGAAGGCTTTTTGTCTAAATTATACCTTTTAGCTAAAGACATGGCGATTAGTGTTTTAGAAATCGCTTCATTTTGTCTATCCGTGTAATAATAGACTTGAGCAATCCCAATCATAGAATAATAATAAATATTCATATTTCTTATGTCTTGATTGTTCATCGACAATGCATATTCATAGTAATCTAATGCTTTTATATAATCGCCTGTGTATAAATAGTAATTTCCCATTGAATTGTATAGTCCACAATAAAAAGAGCTGTCTTTGGATGAAGTATTGATTAGAATTTGCTCTGCTTGGTTATAAGAATTAATACTTTTCTCATAAAATCCCATCTCACGATATACAAGTCCTAAGCTATAATATGGATAAAATTTCCATTCATCTAAAACATTATTTGTATCCCACAATTCAATGGCTTGAAATAGTTTTTCCTCTGCTTTAAAAAACATGGATTGCTTTCTAAAGTTATTAGCCTCGACAGTTAAGTCATAAGAAGCAACTAAAATACTATCAGTTTTGCTAGCATTTACCTTCGCATAAAAAAAGAACAAAAAAATTACAAAATATATACCCCTGTATTTCAATTGTTTATGTCTTTTTGTTAAATATTTCCCTTTTTAGAGGGTAACCTTTTAGCAAGTATAAGAATAAAGTAGTGAAGGTCAAAAATTATAAGTATTAACAATCAAAATTATTTATCATGAAAAGTATTAACGATTTTTTCGCTACAACCAACATTGAATTATTATCAGTAAACGAAATGGTACATGTAAAAGGTGGTGATGTTCCTCCTGTAAATGATGACGATCCATTTGAAGGCCGTTTCAAGCGTTAATTAGCCTAACAAAAAATATTAGAGTTTGTGATTAGATAATATTTTGTCACAAATATCAACAACAATAACCATATTAGGTATTGTTAGAATTAATTGTATTGTCGTACTGTTTTTGGAAGTATACGTATACGTTATGTGATAGGTGGGTTCGAATGTTTGAGAGATAGTACACCCGGAATGGAAAAAATGCTACAACAGTTTGTTGTATTCTATAAAAACATCGTTATTTGTTAACGAATTAATAACTAATATATCGACAATGAAAAGTAAGTCTAAAAATAGTGCTTTTGATTTAGCGAACAACCTACACGATATTCGCTATAATGTTGATAAGAATTTTGACGATTCGAGCGATTCTTCGATCAAGAAAATTCACATCAACAACCATAAAAAGGCGCTTACAGAAGAAATACATGACATTGAGAATCTAGATTCATTAGATTTTTCGATACCTAAAACTGTTGAAGATTCTCTTTGGAAAGAAATTGAAGAAGCAGTTCAGGAAAATGATATAGCAGATTTACGCGCAAATCTAAATAATATTACAAAGTCTGGAGGACAGGTTTTTAATGATATTCAAATTGATCAATATCTTGACAATGAGCTCTGTGAGGATTTGATGAATGAAATAAAATTAGAACTTGAATCAAGCGATTTACTTCAGAACAATGTTACTATTCATCGAGAAGTTAATGAGGCAATCTCAGAAACTGACATCATGGATCTTCGTCAAAGCTTAAGCAATATTACCGAGGAAGAATCGATGATTAAAGGTGAAAAGATTAATCAAATTGATGATTACTTACAAGGATTATTAATCGATGATAATCTAGTTCAGTTCGAGGATGAATTGAATGATAATCAGAGTTTAAGAAATGAGTTGAATTTACAATCAGAAATTAATGATGCCATACAAGAAGATGATATTATGGATCTTCGAGCCTCATTAGGTGATATTGTAAAGGAGGAAGCAAAATCAAACAAACAGTTTAGAATTATTTCCGGAAATAAAGCTAAATTGATTGGTGCCGCCGCTTCAGTTGCTGCAGTAGTTTCTATCGGAGCGTTTACGTTTAATCAGAAACCGTCGAATTTTGATGAAATTTACAGCAATAATTACAAACCATACGATGCAACCGGTTTTGTTAGATCTGCAACCACATCGATGGATGTTGCCGCTTTAGGAGTTGATTTATATAATCAGCAGAACTATAAAAATGCAATCGAAAAATTCAAGACTGTTCTTGATGAAAACAAAATGCATCCAATGTGTAACTTCTACTCTGGTTTAAGTTGCCAACAACTTGAAAACTACGAATCTGCAATTACTTTTTACAGTTTTGTAATTCAAGAGAAAGACAATCTTTATGTTGAGCAAGCCGAGTGGTATATGGCACTTTGTCTACTCAAAACAGAAGAAAAGATTAAAGGAGTAAAATTGATTAATGATATTGCAGAAAGCAATAGTTACTACAAACAAAACGCGAAAGAATTATTGAGAAAAATACGTTAAACACGCAAGATTGATAAATACTTATTGAATTGTAATACTTTATTTTTGACCCTTCACTTTTGACCCTTCACAATTCAAATTAGTTAGAAAATACTTCATGATAATACTTATGCCCGAATGTAGCGTTCGGGCTTTTATCGTTTAAAAAAGTTAAATAAGCTTTAATTAATAGTTTGCAGAAAACTTTAATCTGCTAAATCTGTTTTTACAGTGAATCAAAACTTTAATTAAAATGAAAAGCATTATTACAACTAGCTTACTTCTAGCTCTAACGGTAATATTAAATGCACAAAACCCGGTTTTATCTATCGATGATAAATTGCCTAGTGCAGAAATTGAAATGAATTGTGCCACTTCTGGTCAAACGCATTCATTAAGTGATTTGAAAAAAGACAATGGACTTTTAGTAATATTCTCTTGTAATACTTGTCCATTTGTAGTTGCATGGGAAGATCGTTATCCAATGGTTAATGAGATTGCCAAAGATAATAAGGTTGGTGTTGTTTTACTAAACAGTAACTATAAGAAAAGAGATAACGACGATTCTTGGGAGGCAATGCAAGCACATGCAAAGAAGAACAATTACAAATGGCCTTATTTATTAGATAAGGAAAGTGTTGTTGCGAATGCTTTTGGAGCTCAAACAACCCCACATGTATTCTTATTCGACAAAGACTTGAAACTAGTTTATAAAGGTGCTATTGATGATAGTCATAGCGATGCAGCAAAAGTTGAAGACTTCTATTTAAAAGATGCATTGACTAGTTTAGGAAATGGAGAAGCAATAGCTGTTACAGAAACAAGAAACCTAGGTTGCAGTATAAAAAGAAAAACGGACTAAATAGTTTTAATTATAATTATAAAAAGAGGAAAAAATCAATTGATTTTTTCCTCTTTTTATTTTGTATTTACGCAATCTGGAAGCCTATTTCCGAATAAAGATTAATTTCTTGGGCATTCAAGTTTTCACCTATAATGGTATACACCGGAAATTCTCGTCTTACAGGATAATTTCCACGTAATTTTTCAAACTGTTCTGGATTCGACTTTAATCTTTCCACGTCATCCCAAATAGGATAAGTTGTAAGAAAAAGCTTAGACAGCCGATCATACAAGTCCCCTTGATTGCCATCGAGTTTAATTTTCGTGTTAGCAGGTAGCTCAATTTGTTCCGGAATCCAATTATCAATTCCTAAATTGAATTTTTTGCTTAGTGCCTGAATGCTCATTTTGGTGCCATTGGCTTTTCCATCTTTAGAGTATCCTGCAATATGGGGAGTTGAGATAAATGATTGAGCCAATAATTCTCTATTAATATCCGGCTCCTGTTCCCAACAATCAATACAAGTTTTTATTATTTTAGAAGTAGAAATGCCACTTAAAATTGCAGCAGTATCCATAATTTCACCTCTTGCAGCATTAATAAAATAGATTTTCTTCTTACAATCCTTAATAAACTGATCATTAATCAAATGAAAAGTTTTATCCTTTCCTTCGGCAGTTAGAGGTGTATGAACTGTAATGAAATCGGCTTGCTCTTTTATCACATCTAACGAAACAAAGTCCTTCTCCCCTTCTTTTCTTGATCTTGGAGGATCGTTCAATAGAACTCTCATTCCGATTAATTCACAAATCTTAGCCACTTTTGAGCCAACCATTCCAACACCAATGATTCCTATGGTTTTTCCTTTTAATTCGATCTTGTCGGTTTTCGAAATGTAAAAAAGTGCAGACATCAAATATTGCACTACCGACCAAGAATTACATCCAGGTGCATTGGTCCATTCTATTCCATTTTGCTTACAATAATTTACATCGATGTGATCAAAACCAATGGTGGCTGTTGCAATCATTTTGACCTTCGAACCTTTTAATAATTCTTCCTTACAGATGGTTCGGGTTCTTGTGATTAATGCATCCGCATCTTTCACCATTTCTGGTGTTGTATCTTTGCCTGCTGCATAAACAACTTCAGCAAACGGTTCTAATGCGCCTCTTATATATGGAATTTTATCGTCAATTATAACTTTCATATTCAATGTAATGTTAATTCATTTTCTTAAACACTTTCTTTTCTTGTAGCCATTTGTTGAATGCATTTGGTTGCAAAGCCGTTAGTAAGCCTTCTTCAATACTGTTTTCAAAAACTTGAAGTGTCTCAAACTTTCCTTCTCTTATTCTTGCCAGAAATCCTTCATTCATCATTTTACCGGCCCTTAACGGGAGCTCAAATAATTCTGGATAAATTGAATCGTTGTTGGGGGTATTTAAATCATCTTGACAACTTTTCACACTTGAAGATAAATAGATCCGGCAAGCCATTGGACGAGCATTATAGGCTCTGCAATATCCCATTTTAGGGTGTAACAGCGGACAAGGATGTTTGACTTTTAAAGCCGCAGTAGTTTTTAAATTGCTTGTTTTATTCTTTCTTGCTTCGGCCTCGCCTAAAATATGATCTTTAATTGATCCTTTGTATTTCTTATCAACAAATTCAGCCAAATAGAATAATTCTAATGGAGTGGCTAATACGGTTTGGTGGCAACAGAAACTGCAACCTTTCTTACATTCTATATTTGAATCTTGAGTTTTTGTTCGCTCTTCAAATGCTGAAATCACTTCTTCAATTTGCTCATATAATGCTTTTTGAGCTTTAAACAAGTTGTCTTTTGTAATCTCATTAGGGATATAAAATTTTGCCAAATTATAACCGTCCTTAAAAAAGGCTTCATCAATTTTTTGCCAATATTCTTCTGCTTTACTCATTTCAATATTGATTAATTAGCTCAAGTTTTAAATTTCCATCAGGAGCAATGTCATTAAATCTTTTAACAGAATAAAATAAAGTGTGTTCACCAGAAGATGGGGCAAACTGTTGATCTATTTTAACCCTTGTTGGTGCTTTATAAATTTGGTTATAAACTATTCGGCGTTCAGTTGATCCATCATTTAAGGAATCAATATGAGGATCGTATAAAATCACCTCGCATTGACCTTCGATGAGGTTAATCGTTCCTGTTAATTGCAAAATTGAATTGGAGTTATCAACTTCAACAAATATTGAATCTTTTGTTTCCTTAGTCAATTTTGGATTGCTTAAATTATAAGTGGAGGTAACTTTTTCAGAACAACCAATAATTGTAAACAATAATAAAAAAGATAATATAATGCGCATGAGTTTTTTGTTTCTGAAAACAAATTTAAGAAATAAGTTGAAAAAGAAATTGGGATCTGATTATAAACCAATTTTTGATAATTCGGCAACGAGCTGGTCGCTTAACAGGTCGAAATCCTTTCGATAATCGACAAGCGTTTGGTTTTCTTTATGCCAATTTGCCATTTCTTTTGCACCTTGGCTAAAGGATACTGAACAATTAAATTCTGGAACAGCTGCTTTTATTTTTGAATTGTCGAAGATCATTGAGTGCATTTTATCGCCTAGCATGCCAGCTCCAAATTCTGTATCAAATTTCGAAATTAAATTTACAGGAACTTGTTTAATGATTGGTTCTACTTCAAAAGCCTCTGCAACAATTTCAACAATGTTATTCCATGTTAGCAATTCGTCGGAGGTAATATGAAAAATTTCATTATAAGCTTTAGGATTCAAAAACAATCCGGTAATTCCAATTGCAAAATCACGATGATTGGTTAAAGTCCATACCGAAGTTCCATCACCAACAACAATTGCAGGTTTTCCTGTCATCATTCGGGCAACAGAAGTATAATTCCCCGTGATTGGAACTCTTGTTGCATCGTAAGTGTGCGATGGTCGAACAATCGTGAAATTAGCGTTTGATTTTTCTGCCTTACGTTCAATTAACCGTTCGCAAGCGATTTTATCTTGTGCATATTGCCAATAAGGATTAATAACTGGTGTATTCTCTGTTACAGGCAACGATTTTGGTGGTGTTTGGTAAACTGAAGCCGAACTAATAAATATATATTGCTTTGTGCGATTTTCGAATATTTCTATTGATTGGGCAATTTGTGCCTCATTAAATGATAACCAATCAACTACCACATCGAAAGTCAGATCTCCAATTGCCTCTAACACAGTGTGTTTATTTCGAATATCTGCTTCGATAATTGTTGCTTCTTTCGGCGCTGGTCTGAGGCTTTGGGAACTCCCTCTGTTTAAAAGATACAAATCAAACTCTTTGCTTATTGCTAAGTTTGAACAAGCAGAACTAATAATTCCGGTACCTCCTAAAAAGAGAATTTTCATTTTTATTAAATTGTTATATAAATAAATGAGGAAAAAAATGTTGTTTGAACTTTTCCTTCCTCTTTAAATTTCTTTATTATTTGCTTGAAAAATATTTCATAAACTGAGCCCGCTCATATACCGTAGGATTCGGAATATTGGAATAACTCATCCTTCCTCTGAAATCATCAATTTTCGTAAAATTCCATGAATTCATGAACGTTTTCATTTCCGATAATATTTCGTTGATGGTATCAAAACCATTGAGATACAACGTAGAACACAATTGAACGGTTTGAGCACCTGCTAAAAGCTGCTTGATAGCTCCACTTCCGTCATGAATTCCGGTTGATGCTGCAATTTCAACTTTTGGTAAAGCTCCTTTTACAATACCGGTCCATCGTAAAACAGAACGCAAATCAGAAGGAGACGACATCACCTCTGAAGACACAAATTCTAATTTTTGCAGATCAAAATCAGGCTCGTAAAAACGGTTAAATAAAACAACTCCTTGCGCTCCATTTGCATACAATTGATCCACCATACGAATTAGGTTGGTGAAATTATGACCAATTTTAATAGCAACAGGTATCGAAACAATCTTTCTAACTGCTTTTATTATATCAATGTATTTTTGCTCAATTTCGTTAGAGGTTTTATTACGATCGGTTGGCAATTCAAACACATTCAAAACAATTCCATCGGCTCCGGCTTTTTCAATATCACCTGCAAATTCAACCCAATCGGAAGCGCTTAAACAATTGATGCTTGCCATGATTGGAATTTCAACTTCCTGTTTCGCTTCTTTTATTAATTCGAGATATTTTTGAAGCGAATTCATTTTGGTATATCCTTTAATGTAATCTTCAGCCTCGGGATACCCCAGATTTTGATCATTACTTCCAAGAACATTATTAACTTCAAGATTGATTTGTTCTTCAAAAAGCGATTTTAAAACGACAGCACCAATTCCTGAATCAGCTAAGTGCTTAATTTGTTTAACCGAATTTGTTAAACCTGAACTACCTGCTACAAGAGGATTTTTCAAAGTTAATCCCATGTAGGTTGTATTTAATTGAGTCATATCTTCAATTTATTATTTCTTATAGTTTCTTTCACCAAAAATTATACTTCCAATCCGAACCATGGTACTGCCTGCTTCAATCGCAATTTTATAATCACCAGACATCCCCATTGAAATTTCCTTAAAGGAAGATTGCTGACTAAAATAATCAGATTTTAATTGTTTGAATATGTTTTTTAACGTAGTGAATTCTTTTCGAACTTGCGCTAAATCGTTGGTGTAGGTCGCCATTCCCATAACTCCCACTATTTCAACATTTTTTAAAGTTTCAAACTCCGGATTCGTTAGGATTTCCTTTGCACTATTCAAATTCAATCCAAATTTGGATTCTTCTTCAGCAATATGAAATTGTAGAAGAACTTGGATACTTCTGTTATTTTTTAGGGCTTCTTGATTTATTTTTCGAAGCAACTTAAAACTGTCGACAGCATGAATTAAACTTACAAACGGAGCAATGTATTTTACTTTATTGGTTTGCAAATGGCCGATGTAATGCCATTCGATATCTTTGGGTAATTCATCGTATTTTGCAGTGAGCTCTTGCACTTTGTTTTCACCAAAAATACGTTGGCCAACATTGTAAGCTTCCTGCAACTGCTCAATTGGCTTGGTTTTAGAAACTGCAACCAATTGAACATCAGATGGTAATTCATTCTGGAAGAATTGAATGTTTTCCGAAATTGACATAAAGTATTAGTTTAAATTCAAATTTATAAAATAAGCGCAAAGAACAACATGATCGAAGCGTTGCAATTTGCGCTTACAAAGAAAATGAATCTAGGCATTAATTAAAATATAAGGTGCCAAATCCACAAAATAACTTTCACTATTAAATAAACTAAAATCACTATTAGTTGCAATATTTTTAAAATTCCCCACAACAACAAAGTAATTAAAATACCAATTCCAACCGCATTGGCTAACGCAAGTAAACCGAAGTAGATTGAAGCAAACAAAAGAGTTGCAAGAACTCCCAATGAAAAACGAACAAGCGCAAAGGGTACATAAGCTGAAAGCTTGCTAAATAACGATTTTGTTGTTTTTGCAGCAGCAAAACTTAAGCTCACAAAAACAATTGTTTGGCCCCATGCATGATAAGGATTTAGAAAATTATCGGGATTGTTTATAAAGTCGATATAATTAAAAACATAATTAACTTCGTTGAAATAGTTAAATGCCAAAAATCCACCAATAAATGCAATGATGTAGGCAGCCATTCTTGCTCCAAGGTTCAATGGTTCAGCCATTTTTGTTTTCACACTATTAAGCGAAACGTCTACCTTTTGTTTGATTTCGTAACTATTCATCGCAGCAGCTTTTTTTAGCATTTTCCGCGATTGATCGTACATGTAGAATTTGGCAGAAGCAATTCCCGATTTCCAATATTTAAATGAAATTTCATAAATAGGGCTTAAGCCTGGTATAATTTCATAATCACTTCCATGAAAAACCATTACATAAGGTTTTCCCTTGAATTCATAATGTAATTCCCAGGTGTCGATACACGAAATGTCTAATTGTTGATAGAGCAATGTGTTTGTATCCGATTCTGGAGATTGGCCTTCTTGAATAAAGTCATTGATGAATTTATTCAAATGAACTCCTTCTTCCAATTGATTATGATCAAGTTTTTGGGCTCGGAAAGAATGTATATTATAGGATTGATAATTTTGATATTCGTCTAAAAACTGAGGAAATCGATTGAATACCTCAGAATGGATGACACAATTTTCCTTATCCAGAAAATGCAAATCTCTTTCTACATAAAAATAATGCATTAATTGAGTATGCCCCTTACAGGTTGGGCAAATATTTCTTCCTGATCCACCACATGTAGGACAAGTAATTTGACCACTCCCACTACATCTCTTACAAGTTACCCTACCTGATCCACCGCAATTTCGACATTTAACTTTTCCGGAACCGTTACAATTGTTGCAAGTTTCTCGAATCGTTTGGTTATAGGATTCGGTGCGATAATACCCACCACTTGCATTGCCACTATCAGGAACCCAAATTTGCTTCGTTTTAGTTATCGTTCGATTGTGATAGCCGTGCCCCCCGCAACTACCGCAATTCTTTCTTCCATGACCACCGCATGATGAACATTGCACATTTCCTTTTCCACGACATTTGGGACATGTGACTTTCTGATTTCCATGACAAGTTACACAGGTTATCCAGCCTCTTGCATTGCACTTAAAGCAATCTTCAACATGCTGAGATCCATCAACATAATACTTTGTAACCTTATTGGTGAAATTTTCAACTTCATTGTAATTGAAATCCCAAGAATTAAAATCAGATAATTGATAATAGTTTCTGGGAGGAATTGTTTGGTTAGTAAACGGCTCAAAATCTTCGTTCTTTGAGCGTACCTCATATTGACTCCGAACCTGAATTGGGTAAGCTGGCTTGTACCAGATATCTGTGACTTTTATTTTATTTCCTAAATTCCGATAAGGATGGTGTGGAATTTTATTGGCCCACTTATTTATGATCTCAATAAATTCCTTCTGCAAATTAGTGTTCCCACTTTCTTTTGCTTCGTATATATATTTTTTGCTCATGGGTTTGCTTCGCTTGGTTCGTTATTTTCATTAATATCATAAGCATTCTCGTCTTCTACCTCCAAATCTTCTTCATCAATTGCTTTCTTCTTTTTCTTTAATTCTGCATAAAATGCTGCATTTGTTGGCTTTTCAGCATCTACTAAATAGGGTTTAAAAAAGAAGGTTTTGATAGTTGGATAAAGAAAAACTAAAATGAAAATTAAGATAAAGACAGGCGACATTAATGTGACGGCATTCTCTTGATTTTTAAGGGTTAAAATTGCAGTTTGATAAACGCAAAACCACGACTTCCAAAATAAATTTTCGGGTTTCCCTTTTTCTTGAAGCATTTTGAGAGCTTCGGTATACACAATTTGATATTGAGCAATAGATTTTTGAATACGAATGTGCTCTGCAAAATTTAAAAGTGGAGAACTAAAGATAGAATCCTTTGGAATTGCTTCCGGAACGGACAATGAGCGGGTTTGTTGGGAGTTTTTTTTAGTGTCTGTTTCTTGACCAAGTGAAGAATGAAAGGTGAAGCACAGGGCAATAAACAGAAGCGCAATAATTCTAATTATTGGTTTCATGGGTAATGTTGGTGTTAATTTTTGGTTATTGATATTAGGTTAATTAATAACGACTGAAAGATAATACACAATTGTTCAGCACTTTATAATACACTGCAAATACAATAAATTTAAATAAAATAGTTTAAACTAACACGCATATAAATAAAAGGGAAACCTCATTTTATTTTTAGATTTCCCTTTTATATCCTATAAATTTGCTCGCTTCTTTTATATTTACGCGATATACAAAGACTCTCGTATGTTATTTAGAAAGATTAACAATTACAAAACGTTGCTTATTTTTCACATTGACTTTTCAAAAATTGGATTGATTTCGAATTGGTTTCACCAAATCGCCAATGACCTGAAATTGGCGTAACTATGATTTCTTTCGGTGCGTTGATCACATTAAGAGCCGACATCACCGAGGTTGGAGGGCAAGTATGATCGTTGTATCCAAAGGAATAAAAACCGGGTACTTTAATTTTTCGAGCAAAATTAACTACATCGTAATAGCTTGCTGTTTCTATTTTTTCTGGCGTATTGTTCCATTCGGAATATCTGTCGCTAAAAGTATGTGGCCAACCTCCTGCTCTATTATTCAGATATCCAGTTAAATCGCATAAAGCAGGATAAAATGAAGCAAGAGCAGTTACTTTATCCGATAATCCGGCAGTTACTATGGATAATGCGCCACCTTGACTACCACCGGTAACTAAAATGTCTTTGCCGTTAAATTCCTTTACCTCGGTTAAGAAATTAATTGAGCGAACACAACCTAAATAAACACTTTTATAATAATAGTTGTCTTTATCATCAAGTTTAATAAACCAGTAATCGTTGAATGCTTTTCGAATGTTTTTATAATCGGCGTCAGCAACTTCGGGCGAAATTCCGTGGATTTCGATTGCAAAGCTGATAAATCCTTGTTCGGCAAACCCTGTATAAGGTTTTATCTTTTTGATTCCGGCTCCCGGTGGATTAAAAAGCACTGGATATTTACCTTCTTTTGTCGGTTTACACAAATACCCATAAATATATTTTCCGCGTTGATAGTTTTGAAGTCTGACTAAATAAACATTTACTGAAGAGGTTGAATATTCAGGCATAAAAGTTACCAAAGGCTCCATTGGCACCCTTTTGTTTTGTTCCATTGCCTTTTGCCAAAAATGATCAAAATCATCAGGTTTTTTTACTGTTGGTTGAATTAAGTTCGCATCGAAAGCAACTTTAACTTCATCCTTATAAGTGTAACCATCGTATTTAATTTGAACTTTTAATTGTAAAAAACCAGGATCTTTTAAGGTGCCAATAACTAACTGTCCAATTCCTTTTTTTAAGCTTAATGTACCTTTTTTGCTTGGCTTAATTATTTCCGGTCCATAAGAATATTCAATTTCAGCGTTTTTAATTGGAACACCAAATTTTAAAACTTGTATGTTGATAATGGCTTTTTCGCCACAATGGTAATTCCAATCGGCATGATTAGGCGTTAAAACAAGCTGAACTAGCTTAATAGGTGCCGGAGAGTTTTGGGCATTTAATGAAAAAGAGGATAAAACAAATGCCAGTATAAGGAATCTTAAATTTCTCATATTCGGATCTTCTATTAATCTATTTTTGATCGTTTATTTTTACAGGGCTTAAATAATTTCATTTCGCTTGCTTTATTCTCAATAATATATTTTTGATCAATTTCGTATGTGTCATATTGCTCTAAATCGTTCCATTCTACAATTTTTTTAAGCAAGGCTGTATAATCTTCACCCATTTCTGAATAAGGAATTAACGATTTTATCAAGCCATTTAATTCCACCTCTTCTTCTCGAAGGTTTCTAAAATCTTTGTAGGCGCTGTGTCTTCCAAGGGTTAGAAAATAGTGTGCGATTGATTCTGAGAGGTTATTGTATTTTTTTACATATATTTCTTGTTCAGGCCGATCGTATAGAGATTTAATTACGTTCGGATCGTTGGCCGTAGTCCAAATTCCAAACAAATTATTGCCTTCGATGGCAAACCTCGAAGTTCCCCATCCTGATTCAACAATTGCCTGTGCTAATACCAAACTGGTTGGATGTGGTTTCATTCTGATTAATAATCCGTCAACCGATTTTGCCCTGTATTTGACAATTAAACTATCGAGATATTTTTGCTGATGAATACATAAGCCAACTGTGGAATCAAGATGAATGATATATTTAACTTGATCAATTTGTTGATTCAAATTGAATTTAACAAGCAATATTGAAGGTAGAATTTGATTTATAAATTGTTCTTTACGCTCATCTGAAGTGATAAAATCATTAATAATCAATGAATCATAAATTGCAGGAACGACTAATGAATCGTTAATTGTAATAATACTATTCAAACTATCGGGATGAATAATTTGCGTATCAACCTCGTAGAATTTTTTGTGCTCTTTTTTTATTATTTTTTGAGGCGTTGGTTTGGCACAAAACTGAAACGATAGGGCAAGTGCAATTCCCAGGATAAATCTAGATGAATTTGTTACCACAGTTTAAGTTTAGTTTGTAACAAATTTAAGTATCCATAGCTAAATTCAAAATACTTTAAGCATAAAATATACGGAAAGCATTTAATACTGAATAATCCCCTTTTTGAAGGCTTTATCGAGCTGTTTTTTATGCCAGCTAAATATTGAATTTCCTGAAAGATTTATTTTCTTAAGATTTTTAATTTCGGCAAATTCAAGCGGTAGAATTCTTACCTTATTTTCTGTCAAATTGATTTCTTCTAAAGTTGGATGATTTTTCAATGCTTTATCGAAAACAATGATTCTATTATCACTTGCTTCAATTCGCTTCAAGGAAGTCATGCCGTTAAGTACCGTGCTAAGTTCTTCTAAATTGTTATGTGCTACAATTAAGGTTTCAATCTTCGTTAAATTACCGAACGCTGATGGAATTTTCGTTAAATCATTCATATCCATATCGAAATAGGTAATAGAATTATCCTCACTAAATTGCCCATCGATACCACGAATTTCATTAATGCTAAGAATCAATTCATTTAAAGCGGGAGCATTAAAATTGCTTGCATTAATTCGTTCTAATTTGTTGTTGCTTAAATTGATTGAATTTAAGTTTTGAAGTGGCGAAAAATCGATGGTTGAATTTAATTTATTACTTGAAAAATTAATTCGTTCTAAATTTGCTAGTTGTGCAACTGAGGCTGGAATTGATTTTATCTGATTTTTGCTCGCATTTAAGGTGTTTAGCTTTGTCAAATTTCCAATATCATCGGGTAAGCTTGTTAGTTTATTCTCGTTAATTTTTAGCTCTTTAATTGCTATTAAATTGCCAAAATTCGATGGTAGTTCTTTTAAATTGTTCTTTTCAACCAACAATTCTTCGAGCTTTGTTAGTTGACTAAAATTACTTGGTAGTGCTTCAAGTTGGTTCCAGTTAGCATCAACCTTACGAAGATTAGTACACATCGCTAAAGATGCGGGTAATTCCTTTAATTGATTATTGAAAACGTCTAAAACCTGCAAGTTTTTTAGTTTTCCAATGCTATCTGGAAGCTGCATTAATCCGTTTTCAGCAAGGTGAATTTCGGTTAAATTTGATAATTCACAAAAGCTATTCGGTACATATGAAATTTGATTGTTATTAAAATCTATTACTTCTAATTGTTTTGCGTTCAATAATACTTCTGGAATAGAACTGAATTTATTTTTACGTAAAACTAATTTCTGCAACTGAGGTAAGCTTAAAATTTCATCGGATAAGGTTGATAAATTATTATACCCGAGATACAAAACCTGAAGGTTTTCGAGTTTTATAATTTGCCCCGGAACTTTTGTTAATTTATCATTTTCTAATTTTAGAATGTAAACATTTGAAGGATTCGAAAGTGCCGTTTCTAGATCTGTAAAAACCTCTTTGCTATTTAATTCTTCTTCAGATAAAAAGGCGGTTTTATTTGAAACAGCACATCCTGTAAATAATACTACCGATAATATTATAAGCCAATTGTTTAACTTCATTTTTTTTGTCTAGTTTTTTACCAATTCACCATTCAAATCGTACATAAATGAACCGGTTACTTTAACATCGTAAAACTTTCCTATTTGAATATCTTCATCGATAGAGAGCAAAACTTCCCCGTCTACTTCGGGTGAATCAAACTCTGTTCTTCCAATAAAATAATCTCCTTCTTCCCTATCGATTAACACTTTCAAATTTTCTCCTACTTTTTGGGCCGTAAGTTTTTCAGAAATTTGTTGTTGCAAATCCATGATTTCGTCAGCTCGTTCCTGTTTCACTTCTTCTGGAATATCATCGCTGTAATTTAAAGCTGCAAAAGTTTTTTCCTCGTGTGAATATGGAAATACCCCCAACTTGTCAAATTTCATTTCCTGCACAAACGATTTCAATTCATTAAAATCTTCCTCGGTTTCTCCGGGGTGACCAACCAATAAGGTGGTACGCAAGGTAATTCCCGGAACTTCGGTTCTGATTTTTTGAATTAATTCGCGTGTTTTTGCTGCTGTTGTTGAACGACGCATTATGTCGAGCATGTTATCGCTAGCGTGTTGCAATGGAATGTCGATGTATTTACAAGCCTTCGGATTTTCGCGTATTACTTTTAAAATATTCAAAGGGAAATTGGTTGGATACATATAATGCAAACGAATCCATTCAATTCCTTTCACTTTTGAAATAGCAGTGATTAGTTGCTCCAAACGACTTTCTTTATATAAATCGTAACCGTATGAAGATAAATCTTGGGCAATTAATAATATTTCTTTAACTCCTTTATTGGCGAGCATCGATGCTTCAGCAACCAAACTTTCGATCGGAACGGATTTGTGTTTTCCAGTAAACTGCGGAATTGCACAGAAAGAACATTTACGATTACAGCCTTCTGATATTTTCAAATAGGCAAAATGGTTTGGAGTGGTAATATGACGATCGAATAAAAGGTCTTTACGTTTATGGATTCCAATTTCTTCGATTATTTTATCTAATTCAAATTTTCCGAAGAAATGGTCTACTTCGGGAATTTCCGCTGCCAATTCTTCGCGATATCGCTCAGACAAGCAGCCCATTACATACAATTTCTTTATTTGCTTGCTTTTTTTGGCTTCAACGCATTCCAAAATCATATTTACCGATTCTGTTTTGGCGTCGAGAATAAATCCACAAGTATTGATAATTACAACATCCGCCATTTGTTCAGAGTCGTGAACGACATCTAATCCATTAGCGTCAAATTGAGACATTAGGTGTTCAGAATCGACTAAATTCTTTGAACAGCCCAATGTTATAACATTGACAGTCTTTATAGACATGTATTTTGATTTTAATTAAAGGATAAAATTATTGTTTCGAGAAGAAAGTATCTACAAATTCATTCTTTCTGAATATCTGTAAATCTTCCATTTGCTCTCCTATTCCAATGTATTTTACCGGAATTTTAAACTGATCTGAAATTCCAATTACTACACCACCTTTAGCTGTTCCATCTAATTTGGTTAAAGCTAGGGCCGAAACTTCAGTTGCTTTGGTAAATTGTTTGGCTTGTTCAAATGCATTTTGGCCGGTAGAACCATCTAAAACCAACAATACTTCATTGGGGGCTGAAGGATACACTTTCTGCATTACCCGTTTAATTTTAGAAAGCTCGTTCATTAAATTCACCTTGTTGTGTAAACGCCCTGCAGTATCGATGATAACTACATCGGCTCCGGTTGCTTTTGCAGAGGAAACCGTGTCGAAAGCTACCGATGCAGGATCGGCACCCATAATTTGCTTTACGATAGGTACATCAACACGTTTTGCCCATATTTCGAGTTGATCGATTGCGGCAGCGCGAAAGGTGTCAGCCGCACCAATTACCACTTTTTTACCGGCTTGTTTAAATTGGTAGGCTAATTTGCCAATGGTAGTTGTTTTTCCAACGCCATTAACTCCAACCACCATAATAACATAAGGCTCATCGGATTTCGGCAAATCAAAATTCGCAACGTCGTCCGAATTATTCTCTGCTAATAATGAAGCAATTTCTTCTTTTAGGATTGAATCTAATTCAGAAGTTCCAAGATATTTGTCACGGGCCACACGTTCTTCAATACGTTCAATTATTTTAATTGTAGTGTCAACGCCAACATCTGAAGTGATTAAAACTTCTTCAAGGTTATCTAAAACCTCATCGTCAACTTTCGATTTACCAACAACCGCACGAGATAATTTACCAAAGAAACTCTCTTTAGTTTTTGACAAACCTTCGTCTAATCGTTCTTTTTTCTTTCTCGAAAAACTTCCAAAAATGCCCATAAATAAATATTATGAATTGATTCTGCAAGATAGTAAATTGCAGTTTAGAGACAAGTAATTTTAGGTCTCTGTAATTGCAATTTAACCAATCAATTATACAGAAATCAAAGTTTAACGTTTTTTAAAATATCGTGTACAAAAAAAGCTTTTGTCATTATAGACAAAAGCTTTTATATGTAAATTCTAGTAATAATTACTTTTTAAAGAATGCTTGTACTTCCTCGTTAGGAACGATTCCTTCTTCGAAAGTATATGCGCCGGATTTTTCAGATTTTACCATCTTGATTACTTTTGCGTAACCTTTACCAGCTCCTTTTTGTAAAGATGCAACTGCTTTCTTAGCCATAGTTTATTATTTTATTTCTTTGTGAACAGTTACACGTTTAAGAATTGGATTGTATTTTTTCAATTCTAAACGCTCAGTTGTATTCTTACGATTTTTCGTTGTAATATAACGAGAGGTTCCTGACATACCGCTATCTTTATGCTCAGTACACTCAAGAATCACTTGTATTCTATTACCTTTTCCTTTTTTAGCCATTTTCTTAACTTTTAGATGTTAGCAATTAAGCCTTTTTCTTGAGCCTCTTTGATCGCAGTATTTAGGCCTTTTTTATTAATAATGCGCAATCCTGCTGCAGAAACTTTCAATGTTACCCAACGATCCTCTTCTGGAAGATAAAACTTCTTAGAGAATAAATTCGGGTAAAATTTACGCTTTGTTCTGCGTTTTGAGTGAGAAACGTTATTCCCCACTAAAACTTTTTTACCAGTTATCTGACAAACTTGTGACATCGTCTAATTTTTTTCTTCGAACACTTTTTTCAAACAGTTCGCAAAATAAATGTATTTTCCCCTAAATAACAAACATTTCGAAGAATATTTTTCAATTATTCAGTGGTAAAATCTAATTCTGCGAGTCGCTTTTGCGTAATAAATGTTTTATCACGTTTAAACTTGTTGCCAAAAGTACAACAAATAAATGAAAGGAGTTATACAATAAGCCTAGTGCAAGGCAATTATATTACTCTTTTTTAATATGAACGCTAATTTCAATAAAGTTCAAATACAGGCTTTCCATTATTATCGAATTTGACTTCAAAAACTCGGGCATGTCGATTAGGGTCATACAAGGGATCTTTTTTAATTTCTTCAATTGGTCGTGTATCACTTGCCGGGACTACTGAAGGATCTCCTACAGCGTTCTCATAATCGCGGGCATGATAAATACATAAAGGAGTTACTCCATCTTCGGCAACCGTAAAACTGTTATGGCCAGGGCCAAATATTTTTTTGTCGTAGTTGGTTTCTAGCACCGGATATCTTGATTTTGTCCATGAATTTCGATCTAACAAATCGGCATCTTCAGAAGCTTCCATCAATCCCATACAGTAGCACGCACCTGTAGCGCTTGCTGAAAACGTAATGTAGATTTTTCCTTTATTCTTTATTACTGCAGGACCTTCATTCACCCAAAAGCCTATTCTTTCCCAATCGTAATCGGGCGTAGTGAGCATAAATTGAATCGTCTTTAATTTAATAGGAGATTCCATTTCGGCCAAATATAGATTTGAGGCCGCAAATTGTCCGCCAGTTTTTTCGGCCCAACAGAAATATCGTTTGCCATTATTTTCAAAGATTGTTCCATCTAATGAGAAATCAATGAAAGATTTATTGTCGCCGTCGGCAGCTTGCATCTGACCTAATTCAACCCATTCATCCTTTAAAGGATCTTGCCCTTTACATTCCAATACATAAGGTCTTAATTTCCATATGTCCTCTTCTTCACTTGCGGCAAAATAAATATACCATTTCCCATCGAGATAATGAATTTCGGGTGCCCAAATATGACGACTCATTGGTCCCGATTCATGTTTAAACCAAATATCGAAAGTTTCAGCATCTTTTAAACCTTCTATTGTTTTCGATTTTCGTAGTTCAATACGATCGTAAGTTGGAACAGAACCGGTAAAATAATAATAGCCATCGGTATGCTTGTGCACAAAGGGATCTGCTCGCTGCTCAACAAATGGTTTATTACTTTTTGTGGTCTTCAAATTCTGAGGTTCAATTCCAAATGAATTGTGATGGATAAAGGTTATAATAAGGAATACAGAAGAGATTACAACTTGGAAAGCTGCATCGCTTACAAAACCACCTTTTTTCAATGCAAAAAAAATCTTTAATTTCATTTTGTATGCTTAGTTATTTAAAAGTTAAAACTAACTTATTTAATTATATTTGAATTATAATTATGCATTTTTAATAAGAAAACACAAGGTCGAATATTGCCCGAATATACAGGTTGAATTTTAAATATTTTGGGTGGGTATAATAAATATTCAACTGAGCATAAGGTAATATTTCTAACGATTATAAACTTTTTGATTCTTAAATATTACGATTTATGAAAAGCTTAGATCGCCAATGAAAAAGAGCACTTACAAAGTTTACCCAACTGTCTTCGATGCAATTCATCTAATTGTATTGTACTTGTTCTTGCAAAGTTTAATTGATTTTCCATTGGCGATGTACGACTATCATCATGATACCAATTGGTTATCTAATCACTGGATTGGGATTTTCTCTACAGTAGTAACTACATTATTCATATATATATTGGGGTTTCGTAGAACAAAAGCACCATTTAAAGAAGTGTTTGGATTGAAAGCATTTAATCCGATTATTCTGATACCAATTATCATTATTTTGCCTGCTCTTCAACATTTGGTTGGCTATTTAAATGTTGAAGTTCAAAAAATACTCCCAACACCACCATGGTTTTGGGAACTTTTTGAGCGAGTTTTAAATAGTCGTTTTGGTTTTTGGGGAACACTAATAAAAGTTGCCATAATTGCTCCTATCATCGAAGAAATTTTATTTCGTGGAATTGTCATGTACGGATTGATGAAGAATTATAGAGGGTGGTATGCTGTTTTCATGTCGGGATTGCTTTTTTCATTATTTCATCTGAATCCTTGGCAAATGACCTATACATTCTTTTTAGGCTTGTTTCTAGGTTGGATTGTGTTAAAAACTAAATCACTTCCTCTTTCGATATTGGTTCATTCAATTAATAATTTAATCGTGCTTCTTTCAATTCAATACGAGCAACAAATAAGCGAAATAGCAATTGCACAATTGGATGGGGCATCAAAATTGAAATTAGCGATATTTGTGTTTGGATTCGGTTTGGTATTATTTGCGATATTCAACCAATTCTTTCAACCTGGATTTTTCAAACTAAAATCTGCACCCAGACAAAAATTAACTTAAGCTACTGGATTTTTTCTATTTTAGTCGGACTAAACTTCAAACAAATGAATCAAATATTTTTAGTTCTTTTTTACTTTATTGTCCCTTATTTTATTCTTTATTTCACCCATAAATCTGATAACTTAAAGAAAATTGGAGCGATTATCCAAGCCTATATCATTGGACTATTATTAGGTAATATTGGTATTTTCCCAAAGGTAAGTGACAATTTTACACAGCTTTTAGGAAATCATGCTTTTTTACCTAAAGCAGAAGTTGAACAACTTTTTAAGAATGGAGAAATAATTGCTTCTGATTTAGTTCGCAACCAAATTGGGATGACACAAGATATTGTGATGACGATTGTTATTCCGCTGGCAATTCCCTTATTGTTATTCTCTTTAGATATAAAAAGTTCATTCAAGCATTTGAAGAGTGGGTTGGGGTCCTTGCTCATCGCTATTGTTTCGTTGCTCATAAGTATTGTTATTGGCCATGTTTTATTTGCGAACCATTTGCCCGAATCTTATAAAATTTCAGGAATGATGGTAGGACTTTATACCGGAGGTACTCCAAACCTTGCTGCTTTAGCTTCGGCATTGGATGTAGCCCCAAACATTTTTATTTTAACGCATACCTACGATTTAATAATTGGAATTCTATTGCTTTTCTTTTTTATTACGAGTGCCCAAAAATTATTGAATAAATTTCTTCCTCATTTTAAAGAATCGAGCATAACAAAGGTGAAAGAAACGATAAAACAAAGCGAACCGAATGATTATTATATTTCCTTGAAAAGTTGGGAAACGATAAAGCAATTATTAGTTGCGCTTGTGGTTTCTGTTGGAATTTTTGCAATTGGTGGCGGTTTAAGCCTTTTAGTCCCTCAAAAAAATCAAATGGCTGTTGTAATATTAACCATCACTACCTTCGGAATATTGCTTAGTTTGGTTCCAAGAATTCATCAACTCGAAAAAACTTTCGAATTGGGAATGTATTTAATCTTGGTTTTTAGTATAACAGTTTCTTCCATGGCCGACATTTCAACTATCTTCCAAATTGAATTCTTAAACTTATTTCTGTATGTAATTATTGCTGTATTTGGTTCAATGCTGATTCATATTATACTTTCTAAAATTTTTAAAATTGATACCGATACTACTATTATTACAATAACAGCACTATCAACCTCCCCTCCTTTTGTGCCAATTGTTGCAGGTGCCCTAAAAAATAAGAATATCATAATTCTCGGGATCACCATTGGAGTTATTGGGTATGCAATTGGTAATTATCTGGGGTTGAGTGTTGCATACATTTTAGATAGATGGTAAACGAATTGTTTTACGAATAAACTTTATTCCAACTCTTCATATTCTGCATCGATAATTTTGTCATTGTCGGGTTCGTTGCTTTTGAATTTCCGGAGTTTAAAGAACCAAACAATTTCACCGACACCATACAAAGCGGCAACTAAACCAAATAATTTCAAAATATTTTCAGCGCTTTCGAATGGACGGATAATTAACACTAAACCTGATGAAAATGCAATGAGTCCGATTAAAAAGAAAATCCATGAAAATCCAATTTTTAATCCTCCGAATAATTGAGAGGCCAACTGTGATGCTCCAGCGATAATTAAAACAAAACCAATGATGAAGACAAAAAACTGTACCATTGATACAGGAAAAGCAACTAAGATCACCCCAAAGATTAAATTTGGAATCCCTCTCGGAATTAAAGGTAACATCTTTTGTTGCCGTTTTTGAGACATCATTCGAAATGCTATATTTATTACTCCATCGGCAATAAGCGTTGCTCCCAATATTTGAATCACGAGACTCAATGTTAACTCAGGAACTGCAAAAATTACAATTCCAAGTACTATGGAAATAATTCCACGATATAATGAACGTTTTGGATTTCTATATTTTATAAACATATCTGTATAATTTCAATATTAGTAATTGTACAATTTAAGAATATTGTTCTTCGTTTTAATAAAAATGTTTTAACGTAATCATAACAATTGATATACATCCTTGTATTCAACAATCAGAATAACGAACTTCTTATAAATATAGTAAGATATTACGCCGCTTCCTAAAAACGAACTGTTAAAGAACATAAAATATCTATTTTTGGCACAAATTTAAACCTTGAAAAATTGGATTACACTTTTATAGATAAGAAAAAAGGCAATGTTAAAGATGATATACTATCTGGTTTAACGGTTGCTTTAGCATTGGTGCCCGAGGCAGTTGCATTTGCATTTGTTGCCGGAATTTCACCAATTATTGGCTTGTATGGTGCCTTTATGATGGGGATTGTAACTTCGCTAATTGGAGGACGACCAGGAATGATATCTGGTGCCACCGGCGCATTGGCCGTAGTTATGGTGCATTTAGTAAAAGAAGGCAACGCCATGGGTGATCCCGCTATGAATCAAGGTCTACAATATTTATTTGCTACCCTTATTTTAACCGGAATTATACAAATGAGTGCCGGCTTTCTAAAGTTAGGAAAGTTTATTCGAATGGTTCCACATTCAGTTATGATGGGATTCGTGAACGGTTTGGCAATGGTTATTTTCTTGTCGCAACTCGGAATGTTTAAAACTGGAGGAGAATGGTTAAGTGGACAAGCTTTATATACGATGATTGGATTGGTTGCATTAACCATGGCAATCATGATATTTGTACCAAAGATTAGTAAAAAAATACCAGCTGCCTTGCTTGGAATTATTGTTGTTTCGGCAGTAGTAATCTTTGGTGGTGTTGAAACAGAAACAGTTAAATCATTTATCGAAGCTGGTGGTGGATCGGGTATTAAAGCTGGACTGCCAACTTTTAATGTGCCGATCATTCCGTTGAATTTTGAAACCCTAAAATTTGTGCTCCCATACGCAGTAATTCTTGCGCTAATCGGACTTATTGAGTCATTGATGACTTTAAATTTGATTGACGAGCTAACAGAAACACGTGGAAGTGGAAATCGTGAATGTGTTGCTCAGGGAACTGCCAATTTCGTGAATGGTTTCTTTGGAGGAATGGGTGGTTGTGCCATGATTGGACAAAGTATTATCAATATTAAATCAGGTGGTAGAGGTCGACTTTCAGGAGTTGTTGCTTCGCTGGCCTTATTATTCTTTATTCTATTTGGTTCTTCTTACATCGAAATGGTGCCAATTGCTGCACTTGTTGGTGTGATGTTTATGGTAGTTTTTGGAACATTTGCTTGGAGTACTTTTAAGGTCATTGGAAAAATCCCTTGGCCGGATATGTTTGTAATTCTCTTGGTTACAATTTTAACTGTATTTTTCGATTTGGCAATTGCAGTATTTGCTGGAGTTATCGTTTCTGCATTGGTATTTGCTTGGGAAAATGCAAAGCGAATTCGAGTACGAAAGCGAGTTGATGAACACGGTGTTAAGCATTATGAGGTTTGGGGGCCACTATTCTTTGGTTCTACAACTATGTTTTTACAAAAATTCGAAGCAAAAAATGATCCGGATGAAGTGGTAATTGATTTCAAAGAATCAAGATTAATGGATCAATCAGCTATAGAGGCGATTAATAAAGTTGCTGAGAGTTATTTAAAAGAAGGAAAGAATATTCACTTACGTCATTTGTCGAAAGATTGTATTTCGTTGATCAACAAAGCACAAGATATTTGTGATGTGAATGTAATTGAAGATCCAGATTACTTTTTGGCAATTGATAATTATAGAAAAAAACTTGAGGTGAAAATATAAATATTTCAACCCGAATCATTGAGATAGAGGGTTATTACGTTAACACTGAAAAGCAGGTATTTATACCTGCTTTTTTTATTTGCTATAACTTTTAAATGAAGGATACTTTGTAATCATAAATTCATTCAACTCTCTGTATTTAATTAGAATTTCGGGCGTACATTTTGCTTGATTTTCTTTGGGTTTAAAAACAATCCCTTGGAATGTTAAATACCAATTGGGAAGCTGCCACTGTTTTGCTTTGTTTAAATTACATTGCTCCAGCATTAATTTTGTCTCTTTAGATGAATTGTTTTGTATCAATTCAAACAATAATTTTCCAAATGAATTGTACCTGTATTGATACCAATTGTATTCTCCTCTACTAAGCTCTTGATAGGGTGTTTTTGATAACCAAATTAAATCTTCAAGCATTATTGGCTTGGCTGTCTTCAGGTCAAGAGTATTAAATGATTCATATCTTTGATCAGAATTACCATTGCAGTCTGAAATTACTTCTTTCGAATAAGATACTAATTCTGAGTTAATGAATTGAATATTATAGTCAATAAAGTAATTCCCAATGCGATTGTTGTTATTACAGCTAAACTTTTGATTGATCATTAAAAACAATTCATGATCTAGGTAAATATTAATCTCCTTTAACGAAATTTTCTGTGTTTTATTTTCTATCTGAAACCATTTTAATCCATATTCTTTTTCGATGAAGTGAATCACCGTTAGTTGATCTGCGATCTTCTCCTTACGCTTATGTTTGATTCGAATATCTTTAGTTCTAAAAACACGATAAGGATTAATGTCTTTTTCTTGAATAAGTTCTTTAAATGGATGATTTAAGGTGTCTATTCGAATTGGCTGTAAAGCGACAGGAAGCTTCTCTCCATTCTTATTAATAAAAGTTCCTTCCCAAACATTTAATGCGATTTCCTTTAATATGATTTCTTCGGAAACTGTTCGTATTGTCATTTGTTGATTCCACCGATAACTTTTTAGATAAAAAGTAGAATCGGCACCCAATTTCCCTTCAAAGAAATGATCTATTTTATCCTTTTCATTAAAGTAGTTTGCGATACAAGACCTTCCAAATTCATCAATTTGCAAAGCCACGTTTTCATTTCCAAAACTACCTTGTAAGTAATAAGAGTCTTCGCGATGCGCATACATCGTTACCGTGAAAACCAATAATAATCCTAATAAACCAATTCTTTTCATTCTTAATTAAAAGCTTATAAAAAACGTTACCCAGTTTGAAATAAACCGGGTAACGTGAAATATGTTCTAATTAGTTTTAACTAATTAATTGGCGTGTTTGTTTTGAAATCGTAGAATGTTTTGCGCGTTAGATCGGCCAATAGTAGCTGGTAACTTCTAAAAGCATTCAGATGTGAAACATTGGCATTATTTAAACGTTCGCGTTCTAATGCCAAGGCCTGGCTATCAATATCTCCATCGGCATAACGTAAACGGGTAATTTCAAAACTTTTTTCAGCAACTGCCACGTTCTTCTCTAATAATTGAAGTCGTTGCAAGCTACTATTTAAATCGGCAACTAAGTTTAATACCTCTCGCTCTATTTGTCGTTTTACAATTTCAAGTTGATATTCTGTTTGTTTTAATGAAGCCTCTTGTGCTCTAACAAGTGCTTTGTTTTCGCCCCAGTCGAATATTGGCACACTTACCGTAAAGCCAACTCCAAAACTCTGGTTCCCCAGTTTGTAGGAATCCACTGCCTGCTGAAAAGCACCTTGACGAGACATACCATATTCATCAGAACTATTACCATAATTTTGAAAGTAGGCGTCTAAGTTTCCGCTTATTCTACCATTCGACTTAATTTCTTTCAAGCTGATTTCATTTCTTTCAATATTGATTTCTTGTTCTCTAATTTCAAGTCGGTTCAACAATGCTAAATCGATGGCCTTTTGTGTATCTACAATTACTTTCTCGTAATTAAGTTGACTGCTTAGCACAATGCTATCAGAGTATTCCAAACCAAGCACCTCTTTAAATCCATTTAACGATGAATTCATGTTGATAATTGACAAGTCGTAATTGTTTTGAGCTTCTGCCAAATCTACTTCCATTTGTAAGGCATCGACCTCACGAATTAAACCAGCTTGGTATTTATTCTGTGCAATTTCGTAGGCCTCTTTTTGACGTTCGAGATTTAGAAGTGCAATTTCTTTACGTTTTTGTAAAGAAAGCAGATTGTAAAACTGACTACTAACATCATAAACCAAATTCAATTCATTCCTTTTTAATCTTTTCTGAGAGGTTTCATAATTCAATTGCGCATTGCGTAACGAAGCCTTAATTCTGTTGTAACCAAAAAGTGAATTTACAGGTTGCGAAATACCAATTCGAGAGTTTAATCGATATGCTCTTTGATCTCTCAAAAGGTAGTCGGTATTGTCGATGCTGGAAGTAACATAAATTCGACCATCGGTTGGTAAGGGTTGATAAATTTGAATATTAGCACCATAATTAAACTGATTGGTTTCAATAATATCCACGCCTCCACTGATTTCCCTGTAAATCACATTGTTTGATAAATTAGGTGCAACCATATCTAAATCGATATGTGTTTTGTAACGGCTGGTGGCAGACTTTAAACGGTATTCTGCAATCTTTAAATCCTGCTTCAGCATTAACATATCGTAACTACGCATTTTCGCAATATCGATGCTCGAAGCTAAATCAAGCTGATAAGTTTCGGCTTGTGAAAATTTAGCGAAGCCGAGAGCAATGGCGAATAGAACTAAGAGTTTATAATTATATAATTTCATGACACTAAGCATTAGCGGTTTTTTGTTTTTTTTCAATAATTAAATTGGGGGTGTCAGACGAAACAAGTCCATCCTTAATGAAAATTGTGCGATGTGCATAATCTGCAATTTCTTTCTCGTGTGTAATGACGATAATTGTATTTCCTTCTTTATGCAGTTCATCGAATAAGGCCATGATTTCATCACCGGTTTTTGAATCCAAAGCTCCTGTCGGTTCATCGGCCAAAAGTATTCCAGGTTTAGTAACCAAAGCACGGGCAATAGCCACACGCTGGCGCTGACCTCCCGATAATTCAGATGGTTTATGTTCCATTCGATCGGCTAAACCAACTCGTTCTAAAGCTTCAATTGCACGATCGCGACGTTCATTTTTGGGAACTCCTGAGTACATTAATGGCAATTCAACATTGTGCAATGAACTCATTTTTGGCAATAAATTGAATGTTTGAAAAATAAATCCAATCTCTTTATTTCGCATCCTCGAAAGTTGGTCGTCATCGAGGCTACTTACATCAACATCACGAAACAAGTATTCTCCTTTGCTTGGAGTATCTAAACACCCCAAAATGTTCATCAACGTTGATTTACCGGAACCAGATGGCCCCATGATGGCAAGATATTCGTTTTTATCAATTTTTAAATCGATATTTTTTAATGCAGGAACCTCAAAATCCCCCATTATATAATTTTTTGATAAGTTTTTTATTTCGATTAGCATAGTTCCAGTTTTACTCGTAACGAATTGATTCAATAGGTTTTAAATTGGCTGCGCTTTTGGCTGGCAAATAACCAAAACTAATACCGACCAAAACAGAGAATCCAAAGGCAATAAATACCGAATAGGGGCGGATAAAGGTATTAACATCAGTGAATAATGATATTGTTAACGAAAGCGTTACGCCAATAATAACTCCAATTATTCCGCCAGTAATACTTATGGCAACAGCCTCGGTAACAAACTGACTCATGATATCGGATTTGCGAGCACCAATTGCTCTTCGAATTCCAATTTCACGTGTTCGTTCCATAACGGTTGCCAGCATGATATTCATGATTCCAATTCCACCAACAATTAGAGAAATAGCTGCAATTGCACCTAATAGAAAATTATAAATACGGCGTTCTTTTTCTTCTTGTTTCAACAATTCATATGGAATTACAATGCTGTAATCATCATTATTGAAATGATGTCGTGCCAATATATTGGTGATTAACTCAGAGGTTTCAAGCAATTTCTCAGAATTCACAACTTTTACAGTTATCTGTTTTATTTCGCTGGCAAGTTGTGTCTCTCGTGAAAAACGATTGATAAAAGTTGTTAATGGTACGTAAATATCGTTGTTCAAATCGCGCGATGCCAATTCTCCAACAGTTTCGGTGAAAAGGGCTTTCGACTTTAAAACACCAACTACCTCAAGCCACTGATCATCGATTTTTACCAATTGCCCCAGAGGCTCTTGATTTTGAAAAAGAGTTTTTACAACGCCAGCACCCAATACACAAACTTTTAAGTTACGCGCATAATGATCCTCAGTTATAAATTCACCTTTATCGGTTTCATAGTTCAGCAATTTTATAAACGATGGCGTGATTCCAATCACTGTTGATTTTGCAGATTTGTCGGTATATTTTACTTCGGCACTTTTCTCGGCCTGTGCTGCTACATCTTCTACATCGGGAACAATTTCTTTAATCACTGCTGCGTCTTCGATCGAAAGACCTTGCGAGAACTTTGCCCTTACTTCCTGAAGTTCTTCATTTGACAGATCTTTATCGCGTATGATGATATTGTTTACACCCAAATCCTGATATTTTGCAATTGCTTCGCGCTTGGCACCTTCGCCAATTGAAAGCATTGCAATAACAGAGGCAACACCAAATATAATTCCAAGCATTGTTAAAAATGAACGGAATTTATGGTCAATTAATCCACGTATCGCAACTTTTATATTTTCTTCGTATTGCATAGTTTAGTCTTTTGGAGTCTATAATTGTTCTAGCTCAGATATTTGAAACAAAGGTGTACCTTTTTTGAACTCGCCTTTAATAATAGCGCTTACATTGTTTTGTGAACCAAGTTCAACTTCTAGTTCTTTTGGCTTCCCATTTTTTTTGAGGTAAATGAATGACTTGTCTTCAACTATTTTAATACAGCTTAAAGGAACATAGGTTACATCTTCTAACTCTTCGCAGATGTATTCACAACTAACAGTCATGCCGGGTTTTAAACGTTCATCAGAAACCAACAATTTAACTTCAACATCAAATACCTTTTGTTTTGTAGTATTGTTAACCCGACGACAAAGTTTACTGATCGATGATATTTCACCATCAAATGTAACGTTTGGAAGTGCATCCAGGCGAACGTTAACTTTTCCACCTTCTTTTATTTTCAAGAAATCGGTTTCGTTAACAACCGTATACACTTTCATCCATTCTAAATCGGGAACATTTCCCATTGCCCGGCCATTGTATATTTCATCACCAATTTTTAAATTCTCACGAGTATTCCGGTTATAAGCAACCTGAAAAATACCGGGTATAGGAGTTCGTATGGTTAATTTTGGTAATATCGAAAGTGCATTTTCAATTTCAGATTCTAATTGTTTGACTGTCAATTTCTGAATCTTCAGATCGTTTTTTGCAATAATTTTATTCAACTCAATTCGGGTTTGAACTTTTTTAAGGTTGATTTCAGCTTGTTTAAATTGCAATTCTTTGATCTTTTTATTCTTCTCTGTTTCGAATTTTGAATACTCCATTTCTAAACGTTTCAGATCAAATGCCGCTTTTTCACTTCGAAGCGTTGCCTCGAACTCATCTAAGCGATTTGCCTGATTTACCAACAGTTTCTCAAGATTTGCTTTTTGAGTTTCTAAACTAGTTTCGCGATCGAGTACAAATTTTGTGATTTCTGCCTGATCCAACTGAATAACAGAATCGCCTGCTTCTACTTTTGTTCCATGTTCGAGCAATCCAACTATTTTCATTCGATACCAATATCTACCATAGCGTGGCAAAATGAAAGAACGAGTACGTACCGCAGCTAATTCTCCTGTTTCAACAATGGAAACTGTAAAATCACCTTTGTTGATTCTATACGGACTTCCTGATTCATCGGAACAGCTTACAACTGTTATTGTTAGGATAGCCAATAGAAATAATTTTGAAATAATTTTTTTCATGACTATTCTGATTTTTCTTTTTCGTTCTCTTCGTTGATAAATGGATCGGCTAATGCAACCACGTCACCATCTTTTATTCCTGCGGTTATAACGATAAAGTCGGTATTAATTTGACCAGTTTCAACGACTTGTTTCTTGAAACTTTTTCCAGATTGCAGATAAACGATATTTTCTGCGCCTTCTCGATGCACGGCTTCAATGGGAACAAAAAGAACATCCTTAATTTCATCGACAATTAAACGACAACTAACTGTTAAACCGGGTAATAAATTTTTGCTTTTTGTATTAACTCGAATGTCAACGGGGAAAACCTTAATTTGTGAATTATTATCCTTATTAACTGCCAAATTTGCTACCGTCATCACCTCTCCTTTATAAACACTATCGGAAAAAGCATCGGGTTTAATTTCAACTGGCAACCCTGTAGTTACTTTTGAGATATCAACCTCATTGATTTTTATGGTTGCCTTCAGGTTACTTAAATCAGGCAATTGCACCAATGGGAAACCAGACCAACACTGATCACCTGCTTGAAACTTATTATCGGTACTCCAATTTCGATTGATGATAGCAATTCCAGGTGAAGGAGAAACTAAAAACAACTTATCAAGTGTTTCGTGCGCTTCTGTTAAACGACTATTGGCACGCTGTATCGAAAGTCGCTTTTGCTTCTTCTCTTCGTTTTGAATTTTAATGCGATTTTCAATTTGCTCTTTAGAACGCTCCAATGCAATATTTGCACGTTCTAAATTTAATTCAATCTCGCGTCGTTTAATATCGGCCTCATAATCAGCAGACTCAAATGTAATACGCGAAATTTCTTGTGATATTTTTGTCACCTCATAATCAGCTTTTAGTCCTTCTAAATCGGATTTATGTTGTGCTACCATTTTTTCTAGCTCTGCTTCCTGCATTTCTAATCGAGCTTCAGCATCGGTGATTGCTTTTTGTACTTCCGATGGGTCAAAAACCACAACTGTGTCTCCGGCATTAACCTCACTTCCATCTTTCAATATTTGTGATATTTTAAGCGATCCATATCTCCATGAAATATTTGGTGAAGAGATGTTTAAAGAGTTAATTGCTTGGATCTCTCCTTCTTCATAAACATCAATATAGAATGTTCCTTTCTTTAACGTATAAGTTGGAATGGAGCTTTCTTCCGATCGTGAGCAACTAATTAATATAATCAGTGCCAGAAAAATGGGTAAATTCTTCATTGTAAAGTAATTATTCAGCGTTAGTGTTTTCTTCTAGTATTGTATCTCGTTTAATTGTATCGGCACCTAAATCTTTTTCATTAGCTTTTAGGTAATAAGTTTTAATTTTTCCGATATTTTTTGGTTTTATTAGAGCCACACATTCATTGCCTGAGAGTCCGTTTGAAACAACTGCATATTTTTGTGATTTCTCTGCAATTTCAATTTCACGACGTTCGTATGTATTTGAATTTTTCACATAAACTACCGAAATTGAATCTTCTTCGAATATAGAAATCTGAGGCACTACAATGGTATCTTTGATATTTTGTAAGAAAATTTTGCTTTTTGCCGACAAACCCGGTTCTGGCACCATATTGAAGCTATCAACACTGGCTTCAATTTCGAATATTCTCACTTTTGAATTGCGAGCAATGGGCTGCCCAACTGGAGCTTTTTTTGCAATTTTACCATAGGCTTTGTTACTGGGCATCGCATCGAATTCAAATTCAACTTTATCGCCAACTTCAATTTGCTTGTAATTAATTTCAGACGCAAATAATAAAACCTTTACTTCGGATAAATCAGGAATTGTAACTATTGGCATATTTCCCCAAACCTGATCTCCTTCTTGCAATTTTGTACCATCTAACCATGAAATTGCTCGAACAGCCATTCCGTCCTGTGACGAAACTAATATCATTTGTGCCAGTTTATCTTTAACTTCCTGAACTCTCATTTCATCGCGCTGAATGCTTAGCTTTCGCTTTTTAATTTCGGCTTTGTTAATTACTTCAAGTGCTTCAAGTCGGTCGAGTAATTTCTGACGTTGGATATGTGCCTTCTTCAGTTCAAGCTCTGTAATTTTTCGTTGAGTTTCTGATACATAATTTAACTGTAAGCTATCGAGTTTTTGAATCAAGGTTTGTGTTTCGTTGCTTTGAACCTCCGCCTGCAACATAGCATATTGCATGTCGAGATTTGCGATACTTTTCACAAGATCTGCTTTTGAATCCTCAACTCGAAGCAGTGTTTGTTCTAAATCACTCTCAAGGTCTTTATTTTTAATAATACAAACAGTATCTCCTTTACTTACATGGGTACCATCTTCAACAAGATAAACTAACTCTCCTTCAATTCGGCGTGGACAGGTATAAGTAACAGAATTAACAGCTTCTACAGTACCTTCAATGTCAATAATATCAACAAAGTCTATTGGGTATATTTCACATGTTAGCGCTTGTTCATTATCGTTTTTATTACACGATACAAATATGCTTGAAACAATAAAAAGAAGATTAAATAGGCGTTTTTGCATGGGATTGTTAGTCGGTTTGTAAATCATTTTCAAATATCATACCAAATGCTATCAAACAGCACTAAAATATTACAATTTGTAAAAGTCATACACCAATTAACAAACGTTAACTTCTGTTTAACTAATAAATAAACATTTTATTTACATTTAATTATATATATATTATTCCTTATTTACATTTTCGAGTCGATGCATAAGCTCAATAGCAGAAAGGTTTTCATCAAGTATGCCATTTATCGCCATCGAAATTTTTCCGGTTTCTTCTGAAACAACAATTACAATTGCATCGGTAACATTGCTCATGGTTATTGCGGCGCGATGCCTCATACCTAATTGTTGATTTTTTAGTTTGTTGTTTGAAACAGGAAGTACACAGCGGGCTGCCAAAACTTTATTTCCATCTATAATAACCGCACCATCGTGAAGTGGAGAGTTCTTAAAAAATATTGTTTCAAGCAAAGCATCGGAAACTGTAGAATTAATTATTTCGCCTGTTTCTACATATTCTTTTAATTCGGCTTGATAAGTGACAACTATTAATGCTCCGGTTTTTGTCTCAGACATTTTTTTACAAGCACTACCAATATTTTTAATTGAAATATTATCGAACGACTCTTTTTCTTTTGAGAATAAGCGATCGAAGGAAAGTTTAGAGTTTAAATTATATTTAGTTCCTAGGATTAAAAATAGCTTTCGAATTTCCGGTTGAAAAACTACAATTAGTGCAAGTACTCCTACCCCAATCACTTGACCAATGATAGAACTAACCAATTCCATTTTTAGGCCTTTAATAATAATCCATGTAATGTAGAAAATAAATATTCCTAGGATAATATTAAATGCAGCTGTCCCTTTAACCAATAAATAAAGGTTATAGATTAAAAAGGCGACCAATAAAATATCTAATAGGTCTAAAAATCGTATAGTAATAAAAAGATCAACCATTTAATTGATTTTGTTTGGCCTATGTCGCCTGTTTTCTTTAGGTAAATATAAAAAATATCCTGAAAGTGTTTTAAACAAAAGCCTTAAGTTGTTCAGTTAGTTTCACAGCTTCAACAGCTTGTTGAACATCGTGAACCCTAAGCAAATTTGCACCAGCCTGTAGTGCCAAGGTATTTAAAACTGTTGTTCCGTTCAAACTATCGTCAGGTGAATTCTCAAACACTTTATAAATCATAGATTTTCTAGAAATACCAACCATTAATGGTAATTCAAAAAAACGAAAAGCATCTAAATGATTAAATAACTCGAAATTGTGTTCAATTGTTTTGCCAAAGCCAAAACCAGGATCAATAATCACATCAGAAACGCCTAATTTGTGTAATTTAAAAACACCTTCAGAGAGCTTTTTAATTACCTCTTTAGTGACATTTTTATATTGAGGATTTTTTTGCATCGTTTCGGGTGATCCCTGTATATGCATTAAAATATAAGGCACGTTTAGCTGCGCAACTGTTGAAAACATATTTTCATCCATTGTGCCACCCGAGACATCATTGATAATACAACAACCACATTCATCTACTACTTTTTTAACAACTTCTGATCTGAAAGTATCAATAGAGATAATGGCATCAGGAAACTTAATTTTTATTGCCTTTACAATAGGCAGCAATCTTTTAATTTCTTCTTCAATTGAAATATTGTCGGCTCCTGGGCGTGTAGAATAGGCTCCAATATCGATTATTGATCCTCCTTCTTCAACAATTTGTTGCGCTCGTAATACTGCCTTTTCAATTGTATTGTGTTTTCCGCCATCGTAAAAAGAGTCGGGAGTTACATTTAAAATCCCCATTACTAAAGGAGTGCTTAAATCTATCAATTCTCCATTATATAAAATGGTTTGCTTCTTTTTGAAATACCTTTTTTCTGATGGATCAACAATCATTATTACGAACTATAAAATGTATATGTTATGAACAAACTGTTCATTTTTAACGGAAAACAAAACTACAATAATTCAACCTGAAAATTCAAAAATGTTTACATTTATTGTTTCTTTGTATTCCTTGAAATAACAAAAATTAAAATGGCTGATACCAATAAACAATACGATCACGTAATTTCAGTATGTTCAGAAATATTTGAAAAGAAGATGAAGGATTATGGCATTGCTTGGCGAATTCTTCGCCCGAGCTCAATGACCGATCAAATTTATATTAAAGCACAACGCATCAGAAGTATAGAGGATAAAGGTTCTCAAGAAATTGAAGATGGTGTTCGCGATGAGTTTATTGGCATTATAAATTATTGCTCGATGGCTTTAATTCAATTAGAATTGGGAACTTCAGATCAGGAAGATTTAAGCAATGAAGTTACGCTGACTAAATATTTAAGCAACCTGCAAGCTGCAAAGGAATTGATGATGAAAAAAAACAGCGATTATGGCGAAGCTTGGCGTAACATGAGAATAAGTAGCTACACCGATTTGATTTTAATGAAGTTGAAAAGAACCAAACAAATTGAAGACAATCAAGGTAAAACATTGATTTCGGAAGGAATAGATGCCAATTACATGGACATGATGAATTATGCCGTGTTTGCTATGATTAAGCTTGATTTTGAGGAATAAATTTAATTCTCTTAAAACCAATTGACATTTCGTATCGTTATTAATGAATATCGGCAATTTAAAGATATATGGTGAAGTTATTAAAAGAAGTCTCTCGAATTTTAATTGGTGTTGTTTTTATATTTTCTGGTTTTGTTAAGGGCGTAGATCCTTATGGAACAATATACAAGCTTATTGATTATTTTAATGCCTTTGGTTTTTCATGGGCCAATTCATTAGCCACCGTACTTGCAATTGCTCTTATTGGAACTGAATTACTTATTGGAATTTCGTTCCTTTTAAAATACAAGATGAAGTTTTTTGGTTGGATCGCACTGCTTTTTATGGCCGTATTCCTACCCTTAACTCTGTACATAGCCCTTACGAATCCGGTTACCGATTGCGGCTGTTTTGGCGATGCCCTGATCATTTCAAATTGGGCTACCTTCCTCAAAAATATAGTTCTTACCATTCTGATAATTGTTGTTTTTAAATTCAGAAAGCAATATTCGATTGCTTACAATTCTTCATTACAAACTAGAATATGGCTGGGCATTGTCGTACTTTTTAGCATTTTTATAAATATATCATACAATTATCTTCCTCTTTTAGATTTCAGACCGTATAAAGTTGGAAATAATATAATGGAAGGAATGACTATTCCGGAAGATGCTCCAGAAGCAATTTATGAATATGAGTTTGTTTACAAAAACAAAAATACAGGGAACGAAGAACGATTCACTGAAGAAAACTATCCGTGGAAAGATACTGTGAACTGGGCTTATGTTTCTATGGAATCTGAATTAATCCAGAAAGGTTATGAGCCCCCAATTCACGATTTCACAATTGAAAATAGCTATGGCGAAGATGTTGCCGATTATTATTTAACGGCACTCGGCTATACTTTTTTATTGATCGCTTACGATCTTGAAAATTCGAATATTTCGGAACAAAGTAAAATTAACAAGCTTGCCAATAGTGTATTAGAAAATGGTTCTAATTTTATTTGTTTAACAGCTGCAACCGATGAGCAAATTGAGGAATTTAGTGTAATCAATCAGCCGCCCTACGAGTTTTATTTCTGTGATGAAATTACTTTAAAAACAATCATACGATCAAATCCGGGATTGCTAATTCTTGAAGAAGGAACCATTCTTGAAAAATATCATTGGCGTGAATTGCCTTCTCAATACAACTGGCAAAGCAAACTAAACTAGCTTTTACAACAACTAAGTGTGGTGGCCTTACGACCAAGAAATTGTCCAAGGAAAAATGCCCCAATTAAAATCGGATAGGTATAAAAGGCAAATCCTATATCAAATTTCAATCGAAACAATACAACCAGTGGAACAGGAAGGTGGATGTATAGAAACCATAGGAAAGAAAACTTCTTGACTTTAGAGCGCAAAACTCCAAAAGGTACATTTACAATAAATATCAAAAGTGCTACTAATAAAATCCTCACCCACAATTCTTCAAACATTGCCATTTTCTAATATACTTTAAACTTCTTTTTAACTACTTTACCATTTGCTTCCATAACGAAGCAATACTCCCCTTTTTCAAGTTGAATTGAGTTGGTTTCTTCAAATGTACCTTTGGTATATTTCTTTGTTTCTGTAAATACCTCTTTATCTTCTGAATTTCTAACTGCAAAGCGAACAACAGCTTCTTCATTATTCTTGAAAATCCAATTCAAAGATCTGTTTCTGCCGTTGAAGTAAATCATTGAAATCTCGAAATGACTGTTGCTTAATTGATGATCGATATATTTCAAATCAAATTCTGGCTTACCGGCATCACCCCAACAACTATAAATGATATTTGTAATTGCTTGCGACGCATTTTTAAACAGCTTTGTTGTCAATTTTTCTGTTGAATTCCATAAATCTGCCGTATATTCTAGCGAGTTTTCAACGGCGTTAATTGAACGCGCCTTTTTATCAGCCCACAAAAGAGTATCGATGTATAGATAATTTTTATACAGATAGGAAAAAATGTACGTTTGATAATCATCGATTAATACAATAGAATCGACTTCGTATTCAATTTCATCTGCATACTCGTTAATCATAAGCGACTCGTATCGATAATGAATTCCATCGTTTCCTGAAAACTGCCCATCGTAATTTCGGGTAATATGGAAAGGCATAAAGCCATCGGCAACATAATGACTAATATTGGCTGCTTCGATGGTTGCTTGTTCAAAATCGCCTTTTCTGAATGCTTTGATTAAGTTCTGGATAGCTTTGTTTGTTGACCAAGGTAAAACGCCTTGTTTATGAACAAATTCAACTCCATGCATTTGAACCAACGAATCGTAATCCTGATGAATTGCTCCACTATTTAAATACTCAGGATAATTATCGATATCAATAAAATGCTTGTCGAATTCGGTTGAATCGAAAGGTTTTCTTAAATCGGCATCGGCAGTATGAAATGCAACTAGTTGCATCCAATTTTCGAATGCAGGGTGAACCTGCTTTAAGGACTCACCTGATTTTGTTGTAATGTATTTATGTCCTGTAAAACCCCATGACCCCAATAAGATCCATAGGGTAAACAGAATGAGTAATATCTTGAAAAACTTCAACATTAAATTTCTCTTTGTGTGTTATCCTACAAAAGTACTAGAAAGAAAAACTTAAAAGTTGACTAAGGTCACAAAAAGTGAAAAATTAACGTTTCAGTATTTTTCCAGTTATCGATTTAACTTTCGACGAACCTAAAATAGTTTGATAAATATAAATTCCATTCTGAACTTCTTTACCATCGCTATTAGTTCCATTCCATACTAATTGGGCCTTGTTTCCTGCATAATTATTAATGCTCACAACCTTTTCACCACTTAAATTATAGATTTTAATCAATTTAATTTCCTCACCATTGTTTGCTCTGAATTGAGCAAAATTATTCATCGGATTTGGGAATACACTAACATTAATCTGCTCTTCATTTACTGTAATTTCCTTAGCTGAAACAATGCTATTTGCATCATCTGCACCCGGAGAACCATTTATTTCGGCAGATAATACCCAATCAGCTACTTTTCTCGGATCATTGGTAGGGCTTGCCAAAGCCGTAACAAGAGAATACCCTCCACCATCGGCTTTCTGAGGCCATTCGATGCCATCGTTGAATTTTGCTGTACAAATTGTATCGTTAGAGTTGCTTAACAGCACCACATCTTCACCATCATTATTTAATTGGCCAGCATAGTTATCATAGGCATCAAATCCATAATGCGTAAAGAAGTCGGCTGAATTATCAGTTAACACGATAAATTCACCTGGTTTGATTTGGCTGCCTTCAGGAAAGCTAAAATCGATTCCTTCCGAAAAGTAAGCCCCACTCAGATAAATTGCATGACTGCTTGTATTTTTAAGCTCAACAAATTCGAAATCGGTGGTTGAGTCGCCTGCAATAGACTCAGGATGGTAATGTATTTCTGTAATTTTTATTCCATCGTAATCTGCATTGTTCACTAAAATCTTTTCAGTTAATGCACTCCACTCATTGTTATTATATGCACGAGCCATTACATGTATCGAATTCTCTAAATTAATAGTTCCTGTATATTGTTTTGCTGTTTCTGCTAATCCACTAAATTTTTGTTCCTCTACACCACTCAACTTTGCGTTGATAATAAAATCGGAGCTCCCTAAACTAACGTTTAGCGCATGAATTGCTAAAATGTTTTCTCCTTCGTGAAGCAAATTTGACACGTTGCTAATGGTAAAGCTTTCATAATTACCAGCTTCATGATTTTCGCTCGCCAATGTATTCCAAGAAACACTACCTGATGCATTGAATCGTTGCACTTCTGTTCCATTAATGTAGGCCACAAAACCGTCATCGAACAACAAACCTAATTCTAAACTTGCTATCTTCTCTAGCTGGTCGGCACTTATTTCAAATGGGATTTTCACATAACACGAAGAATAATTATTTCGCATTTCAGAAAGAACATCGTAACTAATAAAGTTTTCATAACCTGATCCAGTTTCATATCCAATCCCCCCAGGATTGCCAGATACTTGATGCCAATCACTTACTGCGCTTACAGATGATTTCCAATTGTTACCAATATCCGATTTTGGAATTGTAACGTATTTTAGAGCTGTTGTAGCAACTAACTCAAAAGTATTTGCATTTGCTTCACTTGTAACATCGCTCAAACGAGGATCGGTACCATCTAAAGTGTAATATATTAAACCAGAACTGACATTCATATCTAATTGATCGCCAGTTTCGATTGTAGATCCAGCAATTGGAGTGCCATTAAGCTCAAGTTCTGGCGCCATAATATTTGAATACCATCCATTTTGTTTCAAAGAACGAATAAATGCATCTCGCCGTCCAGGGAAATAGGTATTCATCATCCACTCGTAAAGGGGCACAAAATCGTTCTCTACTGTAAATAATCGATATCCACCAGAAGGAGGACTCCATGGTAGTACATCGCGTCGATAATCGCCCCATCGGGCCGATTCTGCATACATTGCGGTATCAACAATTCCAATTAAATCGTCATACAGTTTTGCGGCATTAACCGGTGTAAGTGGCCCATCGTTGTAACATTGTTTCTGAACCCGATTCATAAATCGCTGTCTGAAATCAGTATTTCGTATTAAAGCTTGAAAAATATTACTCGGACATCCTCTATTGTCTTCACTTAGCACATTGCCGTCTACTGATTTTAGCATTTGTTCGCTATCCCAAACTAAAAATTGAAATCCCTTTCCCGGATTTTCGCGATTATAAACTGCACCCCAATTATGATGATCCCAGTCGGTATTAGAGCCATAAAAGTTGAGAATCATATAATCGATTAAATTGTCCATGTCGACCAAAGGTTTAAAGTTTGGATTAATTGAGCCATCCAGATTTTTGCCTTGGATTCGCATATAAGTGGTCATATTTGTTAAACCAGCATTCGCATAATTCTGCAGTTGGTTCCAATTTTCGTCAGTTCCGGCAATCGCCTCTGAGTAATCTTTAATGATATCGAAATCTTCATATTCTCCACCGATATAAGATTCGGCAAAATATGCGTCAATTCTTTCTAAAGAGGTGTAAACACCCCAGTAGATACCATTGATAAATAGATGAACAAAAATTCCATTACTGGCAGGATTGCCCATATTCCGCATAGCTTCATGTGTCCAACGATCGCGAACAAATTGTTCCAACAATGATTCGCTACCATTGTGTAGCCATGAATTTCCAAAACCAGCTTTCAAAGTAATTGAATTATGCACATCCTCTTTGTTATCACCGTAAATAGGATAATTCAATTTTGTTGGACCATATTCATCCTTAAAGGTTAATTTTAGTGAGTGCTTTGGTGTTTTTGCGGGGTAACGGCTATGCCCTCCATGTATTTCAACGGCACAATCTATTTGAAGACTATGCTCTTTTTTATCATCGAATAACTCAAACGAAACTGGGCGTTCCCACCCTCTACCCGGTTCATAGGTTTCGTTCGGCGGGTTACTGATCGGTGGGCCTGTATACATATAAATCCCTCCGATTTCAGGACTTTCCTCGGCATTGAAAAAGTGTTCTTTATTGGTAACCAATGAAACTACCGGTAAGGATTTTAATCCAGCTTTAATATTGGCCGCTGTTTTTGTGTTTTGAACCAACTGAGGGTCCATTTCATAATCGGCTGGCGCCAAACTGCCACGCATATATTTATACATTGGCCCCCACATTGATGGATATCCAGCCGGGGAATTCGATTGATGAATTATATCATCAACAAATAAATATGAACTTGTCGCAACAGGGCTATAACCAAAGTTGTCGGTATAAGCTACAGCTCTAATTACACTCGTTTTACTAATGTTGATAGCTCCATTAATTAAGGTGCCATTCGTTTTGGTTGGCGATGATCCGTCGGTGGTATAGTATACTTTTACACCTGACAAATCAGAAGAAATAGTTAGATCAAAAGCATTGTCGTAAAAGCCATGTTGCTTACTAAATTCTGGAGCGATCATCTTCACACCAGAAATTGTATTGTTCTTGCTGCCAGGACTCACTTCGGTGAAAATCACATAAGAATCATTATAGGTTCCATATGATTCATCGCCACCCATCGATGGGTATGGGTTAAATTCTGATAAAATATTTCCAGATGGATCACTCAAAGCCAGATATTCGCCATTGGCATCTAATTTGAAATTGGTATGAATTTCATTTCCAGGAACCGCAATTGCTTTACCTGAAGCATAGATTATTAAATAACTTTGAGCATTAATTGTTGTTTGGGGAAGAATAAATTTGTCTCGCTCCTCTGGGTCATCACTTAATGCATAACCTAAAAGGTTGATTGCACTTTCTGAATTGTTGTAGAGTTCAATCCAATCGACTATCGCCCCATCTTTATCGCTAATTCCTGTTTCGTTTTTTGCAGAGAATTCGTTGATCACCAATCCTTCTGCAGATACCTTGAACGCAAACATTAAGAATAAGATAAAATAATAAAATACAAATTTTCTCATAAATAGCTAGTTAGACTAAAATAATTAGGACGTTGAAAATAGTAAATTATTCACAATGACCGAATTTTATTTAACCGATGTAAAAACAAAATTCCACCCTTTGGCAGAATTTTGTATCACTATTCTGAGTTTTGTTACTTTTCTAGGTAGGTATAACCGTACAGTCCTGATCGATAAGTTGATAAAAACTCCTTGCCTTCTTTGGCTGTAATTCTTCCTTTTTTTACAGAGGAAGTTACCCAAGTTTCCACAGTTCTAACCAGTTTTTTAGCATTGTATTGCACATAATCCAACACTTCGGCAACGGTTTCGCCATCAATCACCTGATCAACTTTATACCCTTTTTCGTTTACTGAAATGTGAACCGCATTGGTATCGCCAAATAAGTTGTGCAAATCTCCTAATATTTCCTGATAAGCGCCCACTAAAAACACGCCTAAGTAATACGAATCGTTACTCTTCAGTTTATGCACGGGCAAATAATACGAAGTATTTCTTGTTGCTATAAAATTGTCAATTTTACCATCAGAATCGCAAGTAATATCTTGCAATGTTGCATTTTGTGTTGGCTTTTCATCCAATCGATGGATTGGCATGATCGGAAACAATTGATCGATTGCCCACGAATCGGGTAAAGATTGAAACAACGAGAAATTACAAAAGTACTTTTCTGAAAGCATCCTTTTAAGCTTGCGTAACTCTATCGGTTGATGCTTCAACTCAGAAGCCATGTCGTGAATTTCACGAGCAATACTCCAAAATAAACGCTCAATTTTTGCACGAGTTTCTAAATCCACTAAATCTAAACTAAATCGATCTAATGATTCTTCTCTTATTTGCAATGCATCGTGCCAAAGCTCGAGCATGTGTGTTTGATTGATCTTATCCCAAATGTTATACAATTCCTTAACCAATTCATGATCTTCATCAGATATTGTGTATTTGTCGTCGTACCACGATGGTAGCTTGGCTTTTTCGAGTACTTCAAAAACCAACACTGAATGATGCGCCGTTAAAGAACGCCCCGATTCAGTAATAATATTTGGGTGCGGAATATCGTTTCTGTTACTTACATCTACGAAAGAGCTTACAGAGTCGTTTACATACTCCTGCACGGTGTAGTTCACACTACTTTCGCTCACCGACGATCTTGTTCCATCGTAATCGACTCCTAGCCCACCACCAATATCAACGAATTCAATTTTGAAACCTAATTTCCATAATTCGGAATAAAACTGTGATGCTTCGCGAAGTGCAATTTTTATTCTTCGGATTTTAGTAATCTGACTTCCAATATGAAAATGGATAAAACGAAAGCTATCTTCCATTTTATTTTGCTTTAAAAAGTCAGCAGCTTCAAGCAACTCACTAGAAGTTAAACCAAATTTACTTCCATCGCCTCCCGATTCTTCCCATTTGCCGCTTCCGGCACTTGCCAATTTTATGCGAATACCAATATTCGGACGTACATTGAGTCTTTTGGCGATGGTGGCAATTAATTTTAGTTCGTTAAGTTTTTCAACGACCAAAAATATTTGTTTGCCCATTTTTTGAGCCAATAAAGCTAACTCAATGTAATCTTCGTCTTTATATCCGTTACACACGATTAGTGAATCGTCGTCGGTATTAATTGCTAGAACAGCATGTAATTCGGGTTTAGAACCTGCTTCAAGTCCAATATTGTATTTTTTTCCGTGGCTTACAATTTCCTCTACCACCGGGCGCATTTGATTTACTTTAATCGGGTAAACCGTATAGCTTTGTGCTTTATACTCGTAGTCTTTTGCAGCCTTTTCGAAACAGCTATTAATGGTTACAATTTGATTGTCCAAAATGTCGGGAAAGCGAATTAACATAGGAGTCACTACATCTCGAATCGACAATTCATCAATCAACTCTTTTAAGTCGACTGATGCACACCCCTTTTTGGGGGAAACGGTAACATGACCTTTTTCGTTGATGTTAAAGTATTCAACGCCCCAACCATTAATATTATACAACTCGGCTGAGTCTTCAATTTTCCATTTTCTCATTTACTCAAAGTAATAAAAAAATAAAGTTATAGTTTGTAATAAATCCGGGCTAAATTAACGATTGTATCAATACAAAATATACGATCAAAATACTTTTTTTAATCGAGCATGAAATTTATCTATTTTAGAAGGAAAGCTTAAAAGTAATTGTCGACTTCCACCAATTTGTTGAGTACAGCAAAAATTGTTAATCCCGAAACTGATTTTATGCCGGTTTTTTGTGTAATATTCTTACGGTGAGTAATTACCGTGTGGGTACTGATGAATAATTTTTCCCCGATCTCTTTGTTGGAATATCCTTCAACAATCAATTTTAGCACATCTAATTCTCGATCGCTTAACATCGATTTGTCGAAACTATTCGTGTCTGATTGCTTTTCTAGCTTATTGAAAACATCGAGAATGGTGCTCTCTGAATCGTATAAATACAAAATCTCATCGAATTGGGTTCTGGTATCACGCGCAAAGCCATCTTGCAATAAGCCAATATATTTCGCATTCGATTTGTTACGCAAATGATTAAATTGATCTTCACAATTTAAAATTACTTGAGGAGAGATAAAAACATAATCGTATTTCTTGGAGGCAATCATCCGCTCTAATTGATCAATGCTTGTTACATGGTCGGCATTAAAATTTAGCTTCCCCATTTTAAATAACGAAGTTAAACCATGAAATACAATATGTGAGCGATGCGCTACAATGATATGCTTTCTTTCTGAACTCATTGGGCCAACGATTTTTCTAAAATTTCAACAGTTGGCATAAATAATCCTTCCTCTATTTCAGAATGAATATGTAATTCTTTCTCTAAGTCATTTAGCATTCTTAATAACTCGATACGTACTTTACCATCTTGCTGCACCGGAAGATATTTTATAAGAAGATTTTTTAAATCGTTCAATTTCTCTTCTATATCATCGTGTTTGTCTTTATAAACACTTACAGAAAATTCGTCTTGAACTATTTCCTCGTTTTTAACCATTGATAAAACATGCGGAAAAACAACTTCATTCTCGTATGCAAGATGATCACGAACCTCTTGAAAATACTCATCAAAGAATTTGTCTACCATCAATACTCCTTTTTCAGAATTTAATTGGCTAAGTAATTTTATTTGATGTTTTATTTCGGGATACTTTTCATCCAGAAATTCGTGATGAGAATTGCTTAAATACTCAATCATTGCTGGCAATCCATCAATAAAACTCGACAAATCTTCTTCGAGATGTTGGTTGGTATAAAGGTTTGATACGCAAATAAAAACATTGAGATTAATATTGTTTTCGTCGCAGATCTCCTGTACTGAAGCACTTCCCAACCCTAATTTTAGTCCAAATCGATTGACAACCTGTAATAAAATGGGTTGCGCAATGATGGCCTTCGATAAAACTGATTCAGGGGTTAATATGTATAAATCGTCGTGATGCATTACATTGAGTTTTATAAACACAAAGTAACACTATTTTTATTGAATTTAAATAATAAGAATAAAAGAAAGTTTCTATCTGCGTTTTAACAAAACTACATTCTCAACATGATATGTGTGTGGAAACATATCAACCGGCTGTACTGCATCAACTTGATATTGTACGTCCAATAATTGTAAATCACGTGCTTGTGTGGACGGATTACAACTCACATAGACAATCTTTTTAGGCGATGCATTCAAAATTGTTTCAACAACCTGCGGATCCATTCCTGCTCTTGGCGGATCGGTAATGATCACATCGGGCTGCCCATGTTCTTCAATTAATTCAGGCGATAAAACCTTTTTCATGTCGCCAGCATAAAAGTGCGTATTGGTAATTTCGTTGATCTCAGAATTTACTTTTGCATCTTCAATGGCTTCAGGAACGTATTCAATTCCTACTACTTTTGCAGCTTTTTGGGCAATAAAATTGGCAATCGTGCCTGTTCCTGTATACAAATCATACACTACCTCATTGCCGGTTAAACCTGCAAAACTACGGGTAACTTTATATAATTCGTAAGCTTGTTCTGAATTAGTTTGATAAAACGACTTTGGACCAATTTTAAACTTCAATCCTTCCATTTCTTCGTAAATGTGATCGGCTCCTTTAAATGTTAAAATATCCTGATCAAGAATTGTATCGTTTCCTTTTTGATTGATCACATACATCAGCGCTGTTACTTGCGGAAAAGCATCTGAAAATGCTTGTAACAGCTTTTTAATTTCTTCAGCATCGTTTCTAAAAAAGGAAATAATCACCATGAGTTCACCAGTGGTTGAAGTGCGAATAATTAAATTGCGCAACAAGCCTTTTTGTTCTTTAATGTCGAAGAACTCTAATTGATTATCTAAGGCATATTTTCTAATGAAATTTCTAATTTCGTTAGAAGGCTCACCTTGTAGCCAGCATTTATTGATGTCGATAATTTTATCGAACAAACGTGGTACATGAAAACCCAGTGCATTTTTATCTTTTGGATCGAGGTCGTTATCAATTTCATCAAAGGTTAGCCATCGTTTATTTGAAAAGGTAAATTCAAGCTTATTGCGATAAAAAGTAGTTTTTTCAGATCCTAAAATTGGCGTTACTTCAGGTAATTCAAGTTTGCCAATGCGGGTTAATTGATCAACTACCTGCTTTTGTTTAAATTTCAACTGTTCGTTGTACGGAAGATTTTGCCACTTACAGCCGCCACAAACACCAAAGTGTTCACAAAAAGCCTCCACCCTTTTCTCTGAGTATTTGTGAAATTTCACCACATATCCTTCTTGAAAACGTTTGCGCTTTTTAGATACCTGTACATCGACAATGTCGCCCGGAATTCCTTGTTGCACAAACAGCACAACATCATCAATTTTTGCGATTGCTTTTCCTTCGGCTGCAATATCTATTATTTCTACTGCTTCGTATAGTGGCTTATTTTTGCGACTTCTTCCCATTGTTTTAAACTTTGTCGCGAAAATAATTAAAACTTTTAATATCCATTCATAAGTACGCAGCCTTCCATCCTTTTGAAGACTTGATAATGTTTGAGGCAGAAAGTTTGTGAAATGAACAAAGGCTTAACTCGAAGAAAATTACTAGCGTACTTACAAACAATACATTTACTTAGCCTGAAATTTTACAAAATCGCAACTTGCAAAGCTTAGATTGTGTTGTAATAGGCAGTAATTTATTGCGCAATACATTCATTATTCAATAATTCACATATTTATAAAATTATAATTATTTGAATAATAGCTTACTCACTAACTTATAGACATATATTAGATAGATAATTCAATTTTATAAGATAATATTTATTTATAAAGGTATGAGTTATTTATTAATCATTTCAATATTTATAACATTATACTTAATAGAATAACTCAAAATTTGACACTTTTCCATCAAAAATAAAGGTATGATACTGGTTTTTTAGAGCAAATTTTACCGACAATCGTTTCAACTACATTTTTTAAACACTTTGCCAATGGTAAAACTTAAAAACGATTGACATTTTGACTTATTTATATTAATATTATAGAATAAAAAACAATTCCATAGTATACTAATTCAACACCAAGGGAGTTCCCAAATAAAAACCAAGCAATGATCACCAACCTTCATGTAAATGCGCGGACTAGCGAAGTTAATGGCATTGCAAACCTCATTTATCAGTTATATTTAAAGTCTTCATTAACGTTTGATATTCAATTAGCAGGCATTATGGATCGAATAAAACAAGAATGCAATCGGCTTACTGATCTCAATAAACGCATCAAAACGTATTCGAACTTAAAAGAAAAAGATCAATTGCGTGGAGAAGCAATTAACGCGCTCGATAAACTTTTAATAGGAAATCTGCACATTCCTGATCCTGAAATTCAAGAGGCTGCACAAAAAGTAATCGACATATTTCAAAACTATGGACTAAGTATTCGTTATAAATCTTACGCCGTTGAGTCAGCACTAATACATTCGCTATTGCTTGATTTATCGATTGAAAGTCTTGCTCCTTTTATTGCGAAAATCGCAGGATGTAAAGCCTTGATAGAAGCTTTAGCTCAACAACAAAAAGCCTTTGAAGAAGCAGAGTTAAATTTTAAGAAAAGCAAGACCTTGCAGCCGGAACCAGCCAGTTCTATACGTTTAATATTAATTCTTTTGATCAATCAACAACTAATGAGATATTTGGAAGCGTTGCGTACCCTACAACACCGCAACTACGATCATTTCACAAATGCTCTAATGGAAATAATTCGAGAACAAAATCGTATCGTTAAAAAAACGTTCAAAAAAGAAAGTTCTGCAAGAACTGAAAAATCAACAAGCCTAATAAGCAATAACCTTTTTATTTAACAACAACCAACTAATTACTTATAAACAAACACATGAAAACACAAAACTTCAACATCGATGCATTATTGGGGAACCTCCCCGTATTATTTAGCAAATTTGTACTTGCAGTTATTATCATATTCCTTTTTCTACAAGTAATTAATTTTTTAAGTGCCAAATTCATTAATCAAGAGCAAGAATTTAAAGCCTTGAATATTGAAAGTATTTTAATTATATTTAATAAAATCTTTATCCCATCAGGGTTCGGATTTATAATCGCTAATATAATCCACTCTATTATAACTGAAGTTAGTAATTCTTATCATTTTAGTGGATGGCAAAATCTTATTTTTGGAATCGTATTAATTTTTGTTGGTTTTGGCGCTAAATTCGCGGCAAAATCCTTAAATAAAGCACTATAACACATAACTAATCTATCTTATTATGAAAAAACTTATTTTCTTATTTGCAATCCTTTTTGCAGTTCAAATATCGTTTGCAAAAAAACTGGATCTAAAATTAAACTTAGAAAAAGGTGAAACCTACAAACAGATAATGGTTTCGAAAACCAAAGTGGCCCAGGAAGTAATGGGACAAAAAATAGACATACTGATTACCATGCACTGCACTTCGTCATTTAAGGTGGTTGATATTGTTGATGGGAATTTCAAGCTCGAAATTTGTTACGATGAAATGAGCATGGATATGAAAATGCCACAAGGTAATCAAAGTTTTTCGTCGGAAAGTAACGATGAAAGTGATCCACTTTCTGCTGTTTTATCAAAAATTATTGGTAAAAAATTTAGTATGACCATGACTGAAAAAGGAAAAGTTCTAGAAATTGAAGGAATGAGTGAATTAATGACTTCCATGTTTGATGATGTTGAGCATAGCAATCCACAAATTGAACAAATGAAACAACAGTTTGAGCAAGCATTTGGCGAAGATGCCTTCAAGAATAGTTTTGAAAAAACTACTGCAATTTATCCTGAAGGAAAAATTAAAAAAGGTGCTGAATGGGAATCCGAGTCAAATCAGAACATGGGTTTTACCATCAACTCGAAAAGCACATATAAATTGGTTGATTTCGATAAATCAGTTGCGAACGTAACAGGTACGTCATTGCTTGCAACCCCTGAAGTTTCAGCTGCGATAGAAATGGGACCAATGAAAATGGAATATCAACTTAGCGGTGAAATGAAAACCAACATGAAGATTGACAGAAAAACCGGTTGGGTTAAAGAAGCTAAAATGACACAAAAATTGGAAGGTGAAATATTAATGTCGGGTGACAATTTACCTGAAGCAATGAAACTTCCAATGAAAATGCAAAGCGATATAATGATAACCGAATAAGATACTTCGTTAAATGATTAAAAATACTCAAAGCCTAATTCTATTTCTTCTCGTAGTATTGTTTCAGGCTTGCCAAAACAACCAACCAGCTGCTTTCGAAGAAAAACCAGTTGTAATTGCAGGGAAAATAACCAACTACAATCCTGCCGAACATCCACAAACCATTTCAGTTATTCGTCGTGATTTTTTCGAAATAGAAAAAAAAATGGTTGCCGAAATTGATACCCTGGGAAATTTTAAAATAAAATACCCAACTTATATTTTTCAGGAAGTTTACTTGAAGTATGGAAGTTTTATCACTTTAGCAATTGAACCTGGCGATAGTTTATACTTAGAATTGGATTCAAAACTACTAAAAGACGACAATATCGATTTTGTTGATTTTGTACACGATCCTCATGCCGAAACAAATAAGTTGTTAAATAAACTTACTAGTGTTATTGGAGAATCATCTTATTTCAAAGAAGCACAAGAAGTAATGAAAAAGATGTCTCCATCTGAATTCATGGCTTTCGAAATAGCTAAAAAAGAAGCTTATTCAAAAATAATTACTGAATTTAAGGAAAAAAACTCAGCACCTGCAGCATTTAATATGATTGCTGAGGATTTTCTAAAATATCACATTTGGGAAGACATTTTAAGATATCGCTGGTATCACCCCTATTTGAATGATATTTCTGAAGACAGTTTGCATTTACCCGATGACTTTTTTAGTTCTTTGAGCAACTATGATATGAATGATCATCAATATTTCTCTTTCCCACATATGGGGTTCATGCATGAACTTTCGATGTATGTGGCTGAGCAGCCTAAAGATTCTTTGCTAAGAGCAAGAGAACTATACGCTAAAGGAAAAGAGGTCGAGTCAGTTCTGTTAATGAATAGTTTAACCGAAATGCATTCTTCAGGTTTAACATTCGAAATCTTCTATAGCACTTACAATTATCAAATTTTAAAAGGTCATATGCTTAGTTTATTTGAGGAAATATATGATTCTACTAAAATAACAGAACCTGTATTGAAAAAAATAATTAATCAAGAACATAAAAAATTAATAGCCTTTTTAAACAATAAAGATACTGGAAATGCCAACCTATCATCAATCAAATCAACTGAAGTTGCAGAATTCATGAGTGAATTGGTAGCAAGTTATAAGAACAAAGTGATTTATATTGACTTTTGGGCTCCTTGGTGTAGTCCTTGTATGGCCGAAATGCCTCATTCAACCGAGCTTCAAAAATATTTTGAAAGCAAGGATGTGGTATTTTTATTTTTGGCCAATCGATGTACCGAAGAATCGTGGAAATCGACCATTGCAAACTTTAAGTTTACAGGTGAGCATGTTTTACTTAGCGACAAGCAATTTGAAATACTTTCAGGCTATTTTAATTTCAATGGTATTCCTCATTATGCATTGATTGATAAAAATGGCAGGATCGTGATGAAAGATGCTCCTCGCCCAAGCAATCAGGAAAAAACAATTAAAACTATTGAAAATTACTTAGCAATTGAATAAATGAAAACAAAATGGATAATAGTCTTGGTGCTCTCGTTAATTCTGAATTTATTTTTAGCTTATCAGATAGCACATATTTATTCACGATACGACTTCTTTGTTGACAAAGAACAAAAGCGCAAGATCGATAATTTCGTAGAAATTGCCACAGGATCGGAGATAGGCGTTTCTCAGTACATTAGAAAATGGGAACAGCCCATTAATATTTGGATAAAATCAGATACTGTTTATCCAGAACAAAGGATGTTTTTAGAATCGAAAATAGAAGAATTGAATGAAATTGCACCAGAATATTTATCCATAAAATTGGTTGAAGATTCGTTGCAAAGTAACTCGGTTCTTACATTTTGTAAATATGAAAATGTAAAGAATATTTCGCCTGAATTGCTTCCTCATTTAAAAAGCACTTTTGCCGGCTGGACTAATTTTTATTATAGTGATTACAAGATCTACAGATCACAGATTTTCATTAAAACATCGGAAACGATGGAGATACAGAAGAACACACTTATTGAAGAATTGGTGCAATCGCTTGGTTTAGCACAAGATATTTTAAACGATAAACAAAGTCTGTTTTACGAAAACAAGAATAAAGATGGCTTAATTTATCATTCGCTAAATGAAAAAGATCGAGAGATCATCGAGATGCTTTATCATCCAAAAATAAAACCTGGTTTTGATCGACAGGATATTGAGAAGGTATTGCGGGAAATAATGGAATAAAAAAAGAGCGGCATTCAATTTAAGATACCGCTCTTTTTGTTGTATCTCTTTTTTTACTTCACTGCAATGGTTTCAATTTCAACCAAAACGCCCAATGGTAATTCTTTTACAGCAAAGGCCGCACGTGCCGGAGGATTTTCGTTGTAATATTTTCCATAAACTTCGTTCATTGCTTTAAAATTAGCCATGTCCGATAGCAAACAAGTACTTTTTACTACATCAGAAAAGTTATAGCCGGCTTCTTTTAAGATCTCACCAATGTTTTTCATTACTTGTTCTGTTTGAACGGTGATATCACCGTCTACAACGTTTCCTGTTGCTGGGTTTAATGGTACTTGTCCCGACACATATAAAGTTCCGTTTACTTCAATTGCCTGACTATAAGGACCAATTGCAGCTGGTGCCTTATCGGTAGAGATTATACGTTTCATATTTTTTAATTTTTATAGTATTTAAACCTTAGAAATCTCGATCGGTTCGATCGATTTTTAAATCTTGTAACATTTGAGAATTTGCACTTAGGGTAAATGAATAATATTGAGTAGCTCCAAATGGTGAAAAACTAAATGCCATTTTCCAGCAGTGTAACGATCTAGAAACACTCATTCGGGTGTGACCCAATTTCTTTGTGTTGAAATCGTAATTCGAATTAAAACTAGATTTCCACTTTCCTAAATCAATTCCACCATTAAAACTTAAACCTTGTGTTATTTTTGGAGTTAGTCCTGTTTTTGCATAACTAATTGTATAGCTAAAGCCAAAACGCCATGGAGCATCAAATTCAGAATAACCAACGCTGCCTTTTTCTTCGGGAGTTTCAGGTACTTCATAGCCTTCGGCTTTTAAAGCCGCATTGCGCTTTTCTGTTCTTGCCTTTATTGTATTCTTCAGCTTTTGCGAAGTGAATGTGTAACTAAATCCGGTACTTGCTCTTGTAACTCTACCTAGTCGCGATAAACCAGTCGATTCTGTCCACATGTAATTTCCTGTTAGCTTACCTCGTTCATTTAAAGCGTATGGACTTAGTGTTCCATTGACATTTAAATTAAAACCGGCAATTTTAGTACGAACGTTCCAGCGAATATCCGAAAGTTTCATCGAATCGGCCATCATATTATAACCACCGCTAAACCCTAAATCGTCGATGATCGAAATCTTTTTTGTGGCATCTACTTTGGTTGTGTCGCTGTAATCGGCAACTTTCATTTCCAAATTATTTCTTAAACGAAATCCGATAGAACCAGATTCCCCGGGTCTTGTATAATCGCTATTATTCTCCATGAAATTATATTGTTCCATGGTTCCAAGTGAATCGGTTTGAACCCAATCGTAAAAACCAAAACGTTCTTCGCTAAAATCGGGATGATAACTAAAGCTAACACTTGGCGAAATTTTATGACGCAGCGCTTTGATATTCCAATCGGGGTTTAGAAAATAGAATTTACCATAAATATTGGTAGAAGCACTCACAGAATAAGAATACTCGTAATTTCTTTTGAAACCTTGCTTAGTCTCCTCTACTACTCTACCCGGCACCCATTTTTTCTCAAAGGTTTCTTTGTCTTCGGTATAATATCCATCTAACCAATATTTTTCAACATATTCTAAACCCCATTTTTCATCATAAGAAATTGAAGGCGAAATGGTAATATTATTGAATAGCTTAATCGTTGGCAAATTCAAAGCCGTATTGTGACCTATTTTACGATTCCATTCATTTAATGGAGTAGAAAACAGATTGTATTCTTTTACATTTCTAATTGAGTGCGAGATCGAAGAAGAATATTTAAATCCAATCTCTTCATAAAAAGCTGTTTTTCCCGGCTTACTTAAACCTTTAAATGGATAAATCATCTTCATGTTGAAGTTGGCTTGTGGTAAAGTCAACGAAACGGTTGAGTCTCTTGAATTTTGTGATGCATTTGCTGACATAGACAAACTAAAAGGCAAATTCGGAAAATTCTTTGAATAGGTTACGCGTGAACTTTTTGTATTTTTCAATACTGCATCCGAATTATCATATTCGTTTAAACGTTCATTTCCAGAACTAGAAAAATTAACACTTGCAGATAAATTACTTGTTGGATTTGCTTTCGAATCTTGGCGGTGACTCCAATTTATAGCAAAGTTTTTACTAATCGATTGGTTGATCCCTGGCTCACCAGAAAAGTGTCGACTGATAGAAAAACCAATATTGCCATTAAATTTGTATCGTTTTCGATAATTGGTATTTAAACGCAGAGCCCACGATCCTTTCGAATACATATCTCCTTTGACTGTAAAATCGAAATAATCGGATGCAGCCCAATAAAATCCACCATCTTTTAAATAAAAACCATAAGTTGCCAATTCACCATACGAAGGAATAATTACTCCTGATGAATAGGTGGTGTTTTGCATCGGCAAATATCCAAATGGCAAAAAAGGAAAATAAATTGGAAATTCTTCAAGCACCATATACGCTCTACCAGTGATGATGGCTTTGTTATTTATCACTTTCCCTTTAACCATTTTTAAATAATAGTGCGGATGTTCTGCATTACACTCGGTAAATTTTCCATTTTGCATACAAAACACTTCCTTGCTAATCATTTTGGCGCGTTCACTATGAACAATTCCATCTTGCTGTTGTGTAATGACATTTTCTACAAAACCTTGGTTGGTATCAAAATTATAGCGCAAGGTAGAACAGTCAAATTCCTCCTCCCCTTGCTTAAAGTGAGGTTTCTGCGTAACATTATCTAACGAATCAGTTATTCCTTCGGCATATATTTCGCGTGTATTAAAATCTACTTTAATAAATCCGGCCGTTAATTCAATATCTCCATAAGTAATTGAGGCTTCATTATATATATAAGCCACTTGACCACTATCTTCGAACGCAAAAGAAATGGAATCAAAAGAATTATAGACAATCGGAAATTCAATTGAAACTTGAGGCGATGGAATAGAATCTTCTTCGATTGAATTGATCGTTGAATCAGCCTCAATATTTAAATCGTTGACAATAGAATCTTGCAATTCATTTGCTTCGTTTAAAACCTGAGTAGAGTCAGCAATTTGTTCCTGTGCATATAAAGTGCTTGAGAAAAGCAAGAAATATATTACAGAAAACAATAAATATGTCTTTAAAATTCGGCTCAATCTGCTATTTTTAAAATCGATCCAAAAATAGTTTAATTTTTGGTTCTGTTGTAATGAAAGTGGCAGTTTTAAAAGCTAACCTTATTAGAGTTGTACTTAAAGTATAGTGTAAATTTTACTATCTAGTTGCAAACGCTTACGTTTGGTAATTCGTATATTGAAATCATTAAATAGTGTGAAAATATTTACTCATGAATAAAAAAGCATTCATTCTTATATCGATCCTTATTTTATTAGCTAGTATAAATACAGTGTATTCGCAGCAATATTCAACAAAGCAATTTATTGTGGTAATTGATGCAGGACACGGAGGACGCGACAATGGAGCTTCGCATGGCAATATTCATGAAAAGGAAATCACCTTAAAAGTGGCCAACAAAATAAATGAGTGGATTGGCAGCAATTGTACTAATGTTGAAGTAATAATGACACGCGATCGAGATGTGTTTCTGCCGCTTTCCTATCGAGCTTATATTGCCAATAAATATAATGCCGATTTATTTATCTCTCTTCATGCAAATACTTTCCACCAAGCATCGATAAACGGATCTGAAACCTATATTATGGGAATTCACTCTAGTGAAGAAAACTTAAAAGTTGCACAAAAAGAAAATTCAGTAATTCTTTTGGAAGAAGATTATCAAACAACTTATGAAGGTTTTGATCCACATTTGGCAGAATCATATATTATGTTTGAACTGATACAAAACAATTTTCTAGAACAGAGTATTAATTTTGCTGCAGCTGTCCAAAGTCAATTTGAACTGACCGGAAAAAAAAGTAGAGGTGTTAAATCAGCCGGTTTTTTAGTCTTAAAGCGAACATATATGCCAAGTGTTCTAATCGAACTGGGATATTTAAGCAATAAGAATGATCGTAATTATTTAGTTTCTGATCAAGGTCAAAGTGAATTAGCGAATTCAATTGGAAAAGCTTTTTCGCAATACTTATCTAAGTATTATTTAAAAACTGAAATTCATTAATTTATATTTTTCAGTTAGCAAAATGTCAGCATAAAGTCATAGAAATTTTAAAGCCTTATCTTGAAATTAAAACAAAATCCATTCAGACATGTTATAGGGCATAAAATTTCAATGAACAATTCAAAACACACAGGCCTAGTCATAGTTTATATATAGATAATATGATCATGCTGTTCTTGTATGTTATAGACTTTTTTTCAACATTTTGTTAATAAAAAAGAAAGGCTCAGTTAACATATGGAGATTAATGAATTATTCATAGCTCAAAAAATCAAATTCTTTCAAAGGTCTAATTTACCTAAGTATTAACTTCTAATAGATCAAATATAGTTGTTGCAATTATCACAAACCAAGTAATAATAATTAATAATATGATATTCTTCTTTTTATTAAATATGTTGTATTTAACATATTATTATTAAAAAATACTTTACTTGAAAGTCTCGTTGCTTTTCACTTAATCAGAACTGCTATAAATCAACTAATTAACATTTTGTCAACAGCTTTAATAGCTGATTCAGTGCGTGTTGTAAATATATTTAAATTATTGAAAAATAATAAAACTGAGATTCAGTCAATTAGGATTTAATGCTAAAAAACAAGTATTGAACCACTTTTTTATTAATTATTTTTTCTTCAAATTTGTATTGCGATTTACGAAAATACCATCGACATATATAATTTACTAACACAAAATAACATTGCACAATCAAACAATGACTGGGAATATTAATATCATATGGAAAGAATGCCTATCTGTTATAAAAGATAATATACAACCCGTAAGTTTTAAAACTTGGTTTGAACCAATAAAACCCTTATCAATTAAGGATGAAATCCTAACAATACAGGTTCCTAGTCCATTTTTTTATGAGTACTTAGAAGAACACTACATAGATCTACTCAAAAAGACATTGCGCAAAGTAATTGGCAATAGCGCAAAACTTGAATATAACGTAGTAATGAACAACAATCAGAAGGTTGCAAATCAGACTACGGTAAACTACCCTACTTCGAATAAAGCGAAATTAAATAATCGACCAGTATCAATGCCTTTTACTGCAGATACAAAATCAATTAAAAATCCGTTTGTTATTCCGGGAATTCAAAAAGTGCATGTCGACCCGCAATTAAAGAAAGCAAACAACTTTGATAATTATGTAGAAGGTGAATGTAATCGCTTAGCTAGAGCTGCGGGACATGCTGTTTCTCAAAATCCTGGGGGCACTGCTTTTAATCCATTAATGATTTATGGCGAAAGTGGTTTAGGAAAAACCCACTTAGCACAGGCAATTGGGATTGAAGTTAAAGAATCGTTTCCTGAAAAGGTGGTTCTATATGTAAATGCGAATAAATTCATTACTCAATATTCAGAGGCAACACGTAATAATACGCGAAATGACTTTTTGCATTTTTATCAAATGATTGATGTATTGATAATTGATGATGTTCAAGAATTTTCGGGTAAAGAGAAAACTCAAGAAACTTTTTTCCACATTTTTAATCACTTGCATCAATTAGGAAAACAATTGATCTTAACCTCTGATAAGGCACCAAACGAAATCAAAGGAATTGAACAACGTTTGCTTTCTCGCTTCAAATGGGGATTAACTACCGATTTACAAACTCCTGACTACGAAACTCGTTTGGAGATTCTGAAAAGGAAAACCCACAACGATGGATTGAAAATGCCTGAAGAGGTTTTAGAATATATTGCAACCAATATTTCAACCAATGTTCGTGAACTAGAAGGTGCATTGATTTCTATTCTTGCACAGTCTACTTTAAACAAAAAAGATATAACTATAGAATTGGTTGTAGAGGTTATCAATAAAATCATCAAGCAATCGAAACACGAAATCACTATCGATTATATCCAAAAAGCAGTTTGTGATTATTTTGATATGGCCGCCGATGCATTACAATCGAAAACAAGGAAAAGAGAAATTGTACAAGCTCGACAAATTGCAATGTACTTCTCAAAAACATTAACAAAATCATCGCTTGCTTCAATTGGAGCACAAATTGGCAAGAAGGATCATGCAACGGTTTTGCATGCTTGTCGAACGGTCAACAACTTAATCGACACCGATAAGCAATTCCGATACGATATCGAAGAAATTGAAAAACGATTAAAAGTATAATAGAAAAGCAGATCAAAACGATCTGCTTTTTTTATATTCACACATGATTTATTTATTGCTAAGCATATTTGCATCTACCTCAATTTATCTAGCATTTAAATTGGCCGATCGATTTCAGGTAAACACCAAAGTTGTTATTTCAATCAACTACTTGGTTGCGGTATTGGCAGGCGTATTGCAAGAAGGAAAAGTCATTTCATTAAATGCAGTGCTCCATTCCAGCTGGCTGCTCATGGCCATTATTATTGGAACTTTATTTGTTGTCATGTTCTTTCTAATTGGATATGCAACGCGCCAAGTTGGAATTTCAATTACCTCCATTGCCACGCGACTTTCAATGATTATACCTATTTTAACTTCAGCAATCTTTTTCGATGCTTCGAATCCTCTATTCAAAATTATAATTCTTTGTGTTACGGTTATAGCAGCGTTATTAGCTATTTACAAAAAGCCACAAAAGCAATTTCAATTCAAATTATTCTTTTTACCAATAATTTTATTTTTCGGATCGGGATTTGTTGATTCCTTGGTAAAGGTTGCTCAGCACTTATATATCCCACCAAATGAAGTCAATATTTTTTCTTCTTCCTTGTTTTTTATTTCACTCGTTACCTCATTGTTCTTTTTGATCACTGAACCAAAATCAAAACTTAAATTAAATGCACCAACAATTTATTTGGGAGTGTTTTTAGGTGCAGCCAACTTCGGATCACTTTACTTTCTGATCAATGCACTTAATGCAAACTTCATCGACAGTGCTTTAATTTTTGGAATAAACAATGTAGGCATTGTAATTCTTTCCTTAATTTTGGGGGTTGTTTTTTTTAATGAAAAAATTACGAAGCTAAATAAAGCTGGTATCATACTGGCTTCAATTTGTATTATCATTTTTGCAAAATTCAATGGATCATTCTGATATTTATTATACTATTTCGACCCCCAGTACCGCATTATTTAAAGATAAGGGCAGTAAATTTATAGGCTATGCTTACCCAATTAGTAATGAAGAGGAAGTAAAACAACACCTCGACGAATTGAAAAAAGAGCATCATAATGCTAGGCATCATTGCTATGCTTTTCGATTGGGCACTGATGGCGAGAATTATCGATTTAGCGACGATGGAGAACCTTCTGGAACAGCCGGCAGACCAATCCACGGTCAGTTACTCAGTAAAAATATAACCAATACGCTAGTGATTGTTGTGCGCTATTTTGGTGGAACTTTATTAGGTGTTGGGGGCTTAATCAATGCCTACAAATGTGCCACAGCCGATGTATTAGAAAATTGCGAAATAAAAGAGTGCATTATTTTTTCAAATTTACAAATCAACTTCGATTACAGCCTTCAAAATATTGTAATGCGAAAGTTGGATGAATTTGAAGCGAAAGTAATTAATTCCGTTTACGAGATGGATTGTACTTTATGCGTAGGCATTCCAAAATCGAACAAATCACAATTTCTAAAATCATTTGACGAAGTGCATGGAATAAAATTTTCAGAATGTTAATAAAACAAGTTCGAAGAATTATCTTTTATCAAAATATTATTTTACTTTTAAACTACAATTAAGAGATTATAATTATCAAGAGAAATGCACAAAAAACAAACAACAACTCAATACAGAACCAATAGCTAAGCTATTGGTTTTTTTATGCTTTTTTCTTTATAAAATTGAAATAAATCAACGCATGAACCAGAAAAGCCTGATCTCAATTACTGATTATACCAAAGAAGATTATTTGAGTATAATGAAATTGGCTGCAGATTTTGAAGCAAATCCAAATCAAAAACTACTTGAAGGTAAAGTGGTAGCCTCCTTGTTTTTTGAACCTTCAACAAGAACACGTTTGAGTTTTGAAACAGCAATTAATCGTTTAGGTGGCAGAATCGTAGGATTTTCCGATTCATCATCTTCGAGTGTAACCAAGGGAGAAACATTACATGACACCATTAAGATGGTCAGCAATTACGCCGATTTAATCGTCATGCGCCATCCATTAGAAGGAAGCGCCCGTTATGCGAGCGAAATTTCAAACGTTCCTGTAATCAATGCAGGAGATGGCGCGAATCAGCATCCTACTCAAACTTTACTTGATTTATACAGCATCAAAAAAACACAAGGCAGTTTAGACGATGTAAATATTTTTCTTGTTGGAGACTTAAAATATGGTAGAACGGTGCATTCGCTTTTAATGGCACTCTCCCATTTCGAAAATCCAATTTTTAATTTTGTTGCACCTCCTGAATTGGCAATGCCCGATGAATACAAACGCTTTTTGAGCAACAAAGGAATAAAGTACTTTGAGCATTACGAGTTTTCCGATATTATTTCGGAAGCTGACATTATCTACATGACGCGTGTTCAGAAAGAACGTTTCAACGATCCAATTGAATACGAAAAAGTTAAGAATGTGTATATTCTTCGCAATAAAATGCTAAAAAACACAAAGCCAACAATGCGTATTTTACATCCGCTACCAAGAGTAAACGAAATCCACACCGATGTCGACACCAACGAAAAGGCCTATTACTTCGAGCAAGCACTGAACGGAGTTTATACCAGAGAAGCAATTATTGCACATATTATGGGATTAAAATAACTGAATCATGGACAAAGAATTACAAGTAAGTGCCATTAAGGATGGTACAGTTATCGATCATATACCAGCCAACCGACTATTTGATGTAATTAATATTCTCGAATTAATGGACTTTCAGGATATGGTTACGTTTGGAACAAATCTGGAAAGCAATAAATTAGGAAAAAAAGCCATTATAAAAGTTGAAAATCGTTTTTTCATCGACGAGGAAATCAACAAAATTGCCCTTATTGCACCCAATGCTAAGCTAAACACAATTAAAAGTTTTGAAGTTACCGAAAAGCGAATTGTAAAAATTCCGGATGAGATTGTTGGTATTGCAAAATGTTTCAACCCCAAGTGCATCACAAATAACGAAAAAATTAGAACAAAATTTGCCGTAATTTCTAAACAGCCAATTGAGTTAAAGTGTTATTATTGCGAAAAAATTACGTCGGAAGACGAAGTGGTTATAATTTAAAAACGCAATTAGATTTATTCGATGATTAACAAAGCAGAAATTCTTTCGAAAGTAGATGATATTCTGAATACGAATACAGAGAAATTAGTTATTCTAAAAGATATTTGTACCCTTTTACAAGAAAAAGTTTACCATTACGACTGGGTTGGATTTTACGAATTAGATAGTTCAAAAGAAGTTCTTGTTTTAGGTGAATATGTTGGAAAACCAACAGAACACACCAACATAAAAGTAGGCAAAGGCGTTTGCGGGCAAGTAGCTGAAAACAAATTAACGATGGTGGTTCAAGATGTAAGTTCTATCGATAACTATATTTCTTGTAGTATTGATGTACAATCCGAAATAGTGGCACCGGTTTTAAAGAATGGCGAATTTGTTGCTGAAATCGATATTGATTCTCATGCTACTGCCCCCTTCACAAAAGCAGATGAAGAGCTTTTAGAAGCAATTTGTAGCATGGTTTCAGTTCTATACTAAATTAGTCTCTAAATCGCTTGGTAAGGTCATCGTAATCATCAATTCTTCGGTCGCGTAAAAAAGGCCAAATTCTGCGTACATCTTCTGAGCGATTTAGATCAATTTCAATAACCTTATTCTCTTCATTTTCGTTTGAAGCTTCATAGATCAGCTCACCTTGAGGGCCTGCAATAAAGCTATTTCCCCAAAAGTTGATTCCTGCACTTCGGCTCGTTGGATCGTCTTCTTTTCCAATTCTGTTTACCGCAACTACAGGCAAGCCATTCGCCACTGCATGTCCACGTTGCACCGAAATCCAAGCATTTAACTGACGAGTTCGTTCAATTTCATCATCTCGCATATCCCAACCTATTGCTGTTGGATATATCAAAATTTCTGCACCTGCCAAAGCCATCAGGCGAGCCGCTTCGGGATACCATTGATCCCAACAAACCAATAAACCTAATTTTCCAACCGATGTTTCAATTGGATTAAAGCCTAAATCTCCTGGTGTAAAGTAAAATTTCTCATAAAAACCGGGATCATCCGGAATATGCATTTTTCTATATTTACCAGCGATTGAACCATCTTTTTCAAAAACAACAGCCGTATTGTGGTATAAACCAGCAGCACGTTTTTCGAACAGAGAAGTAACCAACACAACATTGTAAAGCTTTGCCAATGCTCCATAAAATTCGGTTGAAGGACCGGGAATTGATTCTGCTAAATCAAAATTCTCAACCGATTCTTCTTGACAAAAATAAAGGCTATTGTGCAATTCTTGCAGTACAATTAATTCGGCACCATTCTGAGCACACTTTTCAATGTTTGCGGATAGTTTGGCTAAATTACTTTTTATATCAGCGGTATTAGATTGTTGTACAATTCCTACTTTCATTTTGGCTTGAATTAAAATTTAGATTAATAATTTAACAAGAATAATCTTAATCTGTGTGAAATTCATACGAATTACCACTCAGGATACTGCATCGTAACACAATGAAGTGATCCGTGTTGACGAATTAATACGCTGCAATCAATCGGAACAATTTCATAATCTGGCATTGCTTGTTGCATTGTTTCAATTGCGATACGATCATTTTCTACCTTATATATTGGTAACAAAACGGCTTCGTTCATTATTAAAAAATTAGCATAAGTCGCAGGCAAACGATGTCCGTCCTCTTTATCAAAAATTGCTGTTGTCATTGGCAATGGAATTAGTTCATAGCTTTCACCATCTGCATTTTTGAAGTTTTGCAGCTCTTGCTCCATTGCCTTTAATTCATTAAAATGTTCATCTAATGGATCGAAACATTGAACGAAAGCAATTTTGTTTTCAGGTATAAACCGCGCCAAGGTATCGATATGACTGTCGGTATCATCGCCTGCCAAATTTCCATGCTTCAACCAAAGAACTTGTTTGCTTCCAAAATGCTTTTTAAGGAATGATTCAATTTCTTTTTTCGAGAACTTTTCGTTCCGATTTTTCGACAATAAACAGTTTTCCGTAGTCATTAATGATCCATTCCCATCTGACTCAACACTTCCTCCTTCAAGAATAAAATCGGTCTTATTTTTAAGCGTTGCACCAGTAAAAGCCTTTAATTTGTGAAGCTCTTTTGTAATTAAATTGTCTTTGTCAGATGAGAATTTCAGCCCCCAACCATTAAACCCAAAATCATAAACAATTAGGCATTGGTTCTCAAATACTGAAATTCCGCCATGATCTCTAGCCCAAGTATCATTAGAGTCAATCTCAAAAAAGGAAATTTTCTTTAAGAATTCATCTTCAAAATATTTTTCAATCAATTGTTTTGAAGTACAGACAATCCAAAGATTCTGACGCTTTGCAATTTCAGAAGCAATTGCAATAAAGCATTTTTCAACCTCTTCAAAAAGGTAGTTCCAGTCTGAATCAACTTTTGGCCAAGTAAGCAGAATCGCTTGTTGTTTATGCCATTCAGCTGGAAAATATATGCTTGTATTATTCATTGAGTTCTTTTAATTAATCGAGGCGAATATAAAAATTAAATGGATTGATACTACCTGCTTGATTATTTTAATCTACAGTAAATTAAAACAAATTATAGTGTACAATTTTTTCTTTTCTACCTTTACTTTGTAATAAAATAAACGATACAAAAATGGATCTACACTTACAAAATAAGAATTTTCTGATTTGTGGCGCTTCAAGTGGATTTGGAAATGCAATTGCGAAAGCACTATTAAGCGAAGGAGCGAATGTATACTTAGTAGCTCGACGCGAAGAACGATTGAATGAAATTGCTGCACAATATCCTGGCAGGGTTCATTATCTAACAGCTGACTTAAAAGAACAGGCAACCATCCATAAAATCATGGAGCGAATTGAAGATATTGAACTAAATGGCAGTCATTAATGGCGGAGGTCCCAAAGCATTATCGGCGTTAGAAACCTCAATTGATGATTGGGACGAAGCTTATCAATTAATCATGAGATGGAAAATAGAATTATCATTGAAATTAATTCCAATTTTAGAACAAACAAAAAACAGTCGATTACTCTTTGTCGAAAGCCAATCCATTAAACAGCCAATCCCTACGTTGGTAATGAGCAATGCTTTTCGAGCAGCGATTGCAGGTTTTTCGAAATCACTTTCGCTTGATGTGGCTTCCAAAGGAATTACAGTGAACGTATTGGCTCCTGGATCGCATGAAACACCCGCCATAGAAAGAGTTATCATAAAAAATAGCGAAGACAGCGGAAAAAGCTATGAGGAGGTAAAAGCTGCAATGGAATCTTCAATTCCGGTTGGAAGAATGGGAAAAGGAGAGGAATTTGCCTCGTTGGCAGCTTGGTTACTTTCTCCACATGCCGCCTTTGTTACGGGGCAGGTAATCACACACGATGGCGGTAAAACTGCGGGATTATTTGGGTAAATAAGAGACTTGAAAACAGATTTATCATGAAAAAATATAAGTACCTCATAATTGCTTTATTCGCTTTTTATTCCTGCGACATTTCCTTTGAAGAAGAAAATGAAATTTATTGGGAAGCTGAAATAGTAAGTAGTAGCATTGATTGTAATCGTTTCGTGCTTCAAATAAATGAAGACTCTACGATGGTTTCTGATTCACTGGGTCTTACCAATTTATTAAGCTATTATGTTGTTAATATGGATCCCAATGAATTCTCCGTTGGCGATAAATTAATGGTAAAACTAAGGACTGCCGATGTATCTGAAATACCTATCTGTACTACAATGGGACCTAGTTTCAATATCCCATATTTGTATTTGTTAGATTATGAGCCAGTGAATAATTTCGATTATGGCGACACCCTTTCGATTGCTTTTGGCGAGTCGATTAAAGACTATAAGTATGGCTACGAGTTGTTTTTTGATTCTGTGGTGACGGATTCTCGCTGTAATCTCGATTCTTGTTCTTGGGCAGGAGCATCGGTGGCATTATTTCGAATTAATTACAATGGCGATTCAACGAATTCAATCAATGTTCGACTTCAGAACTATGCCTTTATAAAAGACAATTACTTTAAATTTATTGATCTCTACCCCTATCCTTACCCCGGTGAAAAAATCAAACAAGAAGATTATACAGCATTGATATCAATTATTGAATAAATAAAAAAGCCTGAAGTAAATCGCTTCAGGCTTTTTATATTTATAAGTAATTTGTTAAACGGTTGCTTCTACATTCCAAACAAAGGCACGAATACCAACTTCTTCATTGATTTCGTTTAATTTTTTAATTTTCTCAAGAAGTTCCGGAACTTTTTCGTCCTCTACAATGGCAATTGTTGCATTGTTAATTTCAGGCCAAGTATGAGTTCCCATATGCGGATCTCCATCTACAGAACCTCGCCCTAAAACGTCAGCCCATTGTGTGAATCCTCTTATTTCTAATCGATCAAGCATATACTCTACTCGTTCGGTAAATGCCTGATTATATGTTATAAATACTGATTTCATAGTTTTTTATTATTTATCCATAAAAATAAACTGCTTACGAACTTTCATTTTCTTATCACGTTCACCTTTACGTGCTAAAACTGCATAAGCAACTGGTACAATTACCATAGTAATCACTGTTGAGAATACCAATCCGCCAATTACTGAAATTCCCATTGGGCTCCAAATCTCCGATCCTTCACCAGTACTCAATGCCATTGGTAACATACCAAGCATGGTTGTGAAGGCAGTCATTAATACAGGACGCAAACGAGACTTACCAGATAAAATAATTGCTTCGTTCAAATCAATACCTCTATCGCGCATCAAATTGATATAATCGACCAAAACAATGGCATTTTTCACTACAATCCCCACAAGTAACACCGCTCCAAGAGCTGCAATTAAACTCAAGTTGGTTTGCGTAAAATACATGGTGAATATTACCCCCGGAACAATAAAGAAAATGGAGAGCATAATAATTATCGGCATCTTAAAGGATTCAAACTGACTAGCCATTACAATAAAAACCAAAATTATAGAAAGTAATGCTAAGAGTCCTAAATCGCTAAATGAATCGGCCATGTCTTCATAGGCACCACCCACTTCAACACTCATCCCTTGTGGCGTTGGATTTTTATTGATCACAGCTTGCATCTCAGTAGCAAGTTGACCTAATGAAGTTTTATAAGGTACCGCTGTTACTGTAACAATACGCTGTTTTCTTCTTCTTTCGATATTAGGAGGAGTTAATGTTTGATCAATATTTCCCAATTCTTTAAGACGGATCATTGAACCACTTGGCGTTGCAATTAAAATATTCTCAATATCGGTAATTGAGTTACGAGCTTCTTCGTTAAAACGAACCACAACATCATATTCATCACCATGCTGACGGAAACGAGTAGCAGTTAACCCCTGAACACGATTACGAATAGCCGTTGAAACCTGCGCGGTTGAAAGTCCGTGCATAGCAAGTTTCTCTCGATTCAAGTTTACCGAAAGCTCAGGTTTAAATTTATCTCTACTAATCTCAACTTCTCTTGCACCATCAATCTTTTCAATCTCTTCCTGCAATTTACGTGCATATTCAGTGGTCGATTCGATATCGTAACCAAAGATGGCTACTTCAACATTTTGATCTCCACCCATTGCCATGTTATTCTCTGTTGACATCGAATAATTTACAATTTCAGGAACAGTACTTAAGTAGGTACGGAATGCCTCTGCAATATCCCAAACAGAACGTTCACGAACTTCGGGTTTGATCAAGTTTAAGCTATATACAATAGTATTCGATCCAGATTCATTAAATATTGAATTCACCGTACCACGATCATCTGCACCAGTTGTCACAGAGTTTAATTGTACTTCGGGGAGTTCCTCATTAATGAAATTATCTATTGTTCTTGCCAATTTAGAAGATTCCTCGAAACGAGTACCTTGTTGTAATTCAATGGTCGCAGTGATGAAACTAGAATCGGTTTGCGGCATAAATTCAGTACCGATGTCTTTGGCGAAAAAGAAGGAACTAATAAATATTCCAAATGATGCAATCGCCACAAATAATTTATGTTTTAAAGTCCAAGCAATTGTTTTACCATAAATATCATCCAATTTATTTAAAGCAATCTTAATTGTTTTATCATAGCTAAATCGACCAGGCTCTTTTGTTGTTTTTTTCAAACGTAATAGTTTAGAACTCAACATTGGAGTTAAGGTAATTGCGGCAATTGTTGAAGTAACAACCGTAATAGAAACTACCCATCCTAACTGTTTAAAGAACACCCCTGTCATGCCACCTACTAATGTTAATGGGAAGAATACCGCGACTACAGTTAAAGTTGTTACAATTACAGCCAACCAAACTTCGTTGGTAGCATAAATTGCAGCTTCCCGCGGACTCGAACCACGCTCAATATGCTTCGAAATGTTTTCGAGTACCACAATTGCGTCATCCACCACCATACCAATCGCAATTGATAAAGACGATAACGAAATGATATTAATTGAACTTCCTGTTACATATAAATAAATAAAGGCAACAATCAATGCAATAGGGATTGTTAAAACGATAATAAAAGTTGCTCGCCATCTTCCTAAGAATAAAAGAACGACTAGTGTAACGAATATCAATGCATATAACAAGGTTGACGATAAGTTTTTGATGGAACCATTAATAAAATCAGACGAATCAAAAATAGTTTCAATTTTTACATCTTGGGGTAAAGTTTTCTTAATTTTTACAAGTTCCTTTTTTACCTCACGAGCAATTTTAACGGTATTACCACCAGATTGCTTCATCACAAACATTCTAGCTCCTTGCTGTCCATTGATAATTTCTTCAATGTTAGTATCGCGCATTCCATCATTAATTGTCGCAACATCTTTAAGGAAAATACTAGTACCATTATAATTCGCAACAACAATTTCGCCTAATTCGTAACTATCATCAAATTCACCGGTTACTCGCAATGGATACACCAGCTTTCCCATCTCAACATTACCTGCTGGCATGTTCAAGTTTTCCATTGCCAAAACATTACCAATTTGCTCAATAGTAAGATTATAAGCTTCAAGACGTAATGGATCAACCTCGATTGAAATTTCACGCTCGGGAGCACCTGATAAACCGATGGAACCAATTCCATCGATCTTGTTTAAGGGGTTTACCAACTTTTCATCTAATAAATCAGCCAATCCTTCTAAACTCTCATCGGCAGTAACCGAATAAAATAGAATTGGCATCATGCTAGAATTGAACTTAAATATTGTTGGGTCCATTGCATCCTCGGGCAACATTCGGGAGACAAAAGAGAGGGCATCCCGAATATCATTGGCCGCCTCATTCAAATCAGTTTCCCATTCAAACTCTACGAAAACCAATGAAACATTATCTCGAGATATAGACGATACTTGTTTCATATCGCTAATCGATGAAAGTGTACTCTCAATTGTTTTTGTAATGTTGGTCTCTATATCGGAGGCATTAGCACCATCGTATTGAGTCATAATGGTTATCGCCGGAAATTCCATTTCGGGATATAAATCCACAGGAATTCGTAATAGTGAATACAAACCAAATACAATCAATCCAACAAAAATAAGGATGGTCGTAATTGGTTTGTTTACTGCACTTTTATATATACTCATTTTGTTTCAGTTTATTATTTAATCACCTTCACTTTATCTCCATCGTTAAGCACCGACTGACCAACAACTACCAAGTTGTCTCCTGCTTTAATCTCATTTGAAACTACTTCAAGTTGGTCATCGAATCGTTTTCCGATTTTAACGTTTACACGTTTGGCAACACCATCTTTAATGATGAAAAAGTATTTGTTGTTTGTACCTTCTTGTTGCAATACGGTGCTTGAAGGAACTACAATTGCAGGTTCTTCTTTCAATGTTAATAATGCTTCCGTAAACATTCCTGGACGCAATTTCAAATCACTGTTTGAAACAGTTAATTCAGCCTTGAAAGATCTTGTTAGTTGATCGATGATTGGATAAATACGTTCAATCTCTCCATCGAATTCCATATTTGGATATACATTAGAAGTGATCGATAATTCAGCACCTTTTTCAATAAGAGGAAAATAGGTTTCAGAAATATTTATTTCAGCTTTTAAACTATTTATTTTTTGCAATGTTACAATTGCTGCTTTCCCTGCTTGTGTATTCGGAGCTCCGGCAAATAATTCACCATCCTCATAATAACGACCAACAATTACCCCACTGTAAGGTGCAAGTAAAGTAGTATTTTCTTCCAAATACTTCACATTTTTACGTGTTACACTTAACTGGGTTTTCGTTTGGTCGTATTGTTGTTGCGAAATACTATTGGTTTCGTGCAAAGCAGCAACACGTTTAAAATCAACTTCTAATTGTTCTAATTGCAATTTTGCCTGATCTAATTGAGACTGATCCATTTGAACTAATAGTTGTCCTTTTTTCACATGATCACCAACATCAACCTTAATACTTTCAATTCGACCAGGTGTAGTTGGAGCCAAATACAATTCATCCTGTGGTAAAAGGTTTAAAACAAAATTCAAATCGCGACTTAAAGTATCAATTTGCAATTTTTGAACTCTAACATTAACAATCTTTACAACTTCAGCCGTATCTGCTGCTGTTTGCAACGTACGACGTTTCTTTTCAAGGCTATGAATTTTTGATGTTAACCCATCAATTTTTTTCTTACGAGTAGCCTCTTCATCTTTTGAGCCACAGGCAGCAAGTAATAGAGCTGCAATTCCTATTATAAAAATACGTTTCATATCTAATTTTATTTATTTACAGATTGTTATATAATTTATCCAAAGCAATTTGTGCTTGCACCAACGCCAAGGTAGCTTGAACAAAATTGGTTTCTGCTTGTAGGTAATTGCTATTTGATTGAGTCAAATCTAAACTTGACACCACTCCTTGCTCAAATTTGTCGTTAACATTTTTGTAAACACGTTTTGCAACCTCTACATTTTCTTTCTGTGCCTCGTAATTTTCAATTGCAGAATTCAAGTCAAACATCAACTGCTTTTCTTGCATCAATAAAGATTCGGTTAAAGTTTCTTTTTCAAGGCGTGCTTGCTCTGCTTCTAATCGAGCTTGTGCTACTTTATGTTTTCTTAATCCACTTGAGAAAACCGGAATATTCATAGTCACCCCAACTAATTGAGGCGGAGTCATGTCTAAACCAGTTGCTAAAAACTTTTGATTAAAAGCATAAAATCCGCTCACGGTTGGTGTATAAGCCATTTTTTCCATTTTCACCATTTGTTCGCTCATCGCCTCGCTGGCTTCAGTTAATTTTAAAACAGGGTTGTTTTTTATCGAATTTCCTTCCGAATCTTCTGAAACAACTTCCCCCAATAATTTTCCTAAAGGTTCTGATAATTCGACTTCAGTAGCATAATCAACTCCAAGCTGGAATTTCAAAAGATTATAACCAACTTTTACGGTTCTCTCAATTGAACGGCGATTGTTTTCAAGCATGTTCACTTGTATGCTAATTTGATCAACATCGGTTTGCTCTGCCATACCATTATCATACATATTTCTGGTATGGCCTTCAATTTCTTTTAGGTCTGAAATTGACTCTTTGATGATTTCAAGCGACTTTTCAGTTACTAAAATCATAAAGTAACTATTAATTACACTCTGCTTTACATCAAGAATCGAGTTTTCATAACCATGCTCGGCAATTTGTTTACCTAGCTTTGCAGTTTGCAAGCCAACCCAATACTGTCCGCTATAGATTAGCTGGCCTAATTGAATTGTTCCGGTTGAAGCATGTGTCATTTTAATTTTCGTTCCCGGAAGCATAGAGCTTAATTCCTGAGAATAGTACGACCCTGCCTGATAATTATAAATATCTTGCGGGGTTGCACCAGTAAGCCCCATTGCAGGATCCCCTGAGAATTCAGAAAGGGTTTTAGTCATTGCCTGATTCATTTGTTCATTCGAGATACTTGAAAAATCAGCACCAAAACCTAAATCGAACTCAATTTCGTAATTAAAATAATTGGTATAATCTAAACTTGCATCGACTTGAGGAAGTCCCTGAGCAACTGCTTGTTTGAATTGCAGTTCAGCTTTAGCTATATCCAACTCCGCCGATTTTAAAGTTCGATTATTTTCGATCGCATATTCTTGCGCTTCCCTAAGGTCTAACACAAGTCTGTCCTGAGCAAACAATGCTCCCCAGAACAATAAAAATATGCATGTTAAAAGTAATTTGTGATTCATTTTGCTATTATTTAAACTTTATTATTTATTATAGTTTTCGTGTTTTTCCAAAAAAGAATTTAATATAACGAGTCCCTTTTCTGTACAGATTCCTTTTAAATAAGGTAAATGCACAGTTTTCCAGAACACAACATGATCCACTTCTCCACAAATATCCTTTTTGTGAAAGAATTCCATCACATTATGAATAAATTCGTTGGCTAAATCAATGTCGATTGATTTGATAAATGTCCCCTCATTTACACCTTTTTTTAATATAGTATATGAAATTTCGCGATTTCGAATGGAATGATTATTCATCAAATCGTTTGCAACATTACTATGATACTTTTTTAAATCGTCAAAAAATAAAGGATTAATATCCTTCATCATTTTTCGATTTGACTCACTAAATCGAAATAGCGCATCTATAACATTATCAGCATCTTTTATCATAGTAAGTGTTTGCTTTTTAAAGCGAATCATTCCACTTATCAAAAAATTACTGAGTAAATCGTTCTTATCTTTGTAATTCTCATATACGGTTCGTTTGGAAATACCAACATCATGAGCAATTCGATCCATTGTAACCTGTCTTATCCCTTCAGAAATAAACAAGTCACCTGCTACTTTTATTATTTTTTCTCTTAATTCCATAACTAAAATTCAGCACAAATGTAGAAAACTTTGTTTGTGTTTAAAGTTTTTACTTGTTAAATCATTGTGAAAATCGATTATTTTCGACGAACGGTCAATTTTTAGGGACGAATACATTTTTAATGATTAAATATGTAAGTATTACATTTAATTTAAGAATTACAGTTTGCACCTAAATATTGAATAATTAATTTTGCAGCCTTTAACAACAAAAACAAAATGGCACAGAAACCATCAATACCTAAAGGAACTAGAGATTTTTTTCCAGAGCTTATGGCTCGACGCAATTTTATTTTCGATACAATTAAGTCAGTCTTTAAACTCTACGGGTTTCAACCGATTGAAACCCCGGCAATGGAAAACCTTTCAACCTTGATGGGAAAATATGGAGAAGAAGGAGATAAATTATTGTTTAAAATCTTGAACTCTGGAGATTTTGCTTCTAAAGTCCCCACGGATCTTTTAAATGAAAAAGATTCTATTAAAATCACCAATAAAATTTCAGAAAAAGGATTGCGCTACGACTTAACCGTACCATTTGCTCGTTTTGTTGTTCAAAATCGAAACGATCTGGTATTTCCCTTCAAGCGTTATCAAATTCAACCTGTTTGGCGTGCCGACCGTCCACAAAAAGGAAGATATCGTGAATTTTATCAGTGCGATGTTGACGTTATTGGCAGTAACTCGCTTCTTAACGAGGTAGAATTAATTCAGATTGTTGAAGCAGTTTATGAACGATTAAACATTAATGTTGTATTAAAGCTCAATAATCGTAAAATTTTGGCTGGAATTGCTGAGTCGATTGGCGCTGCTGACCGTATGATTGATATTACAGTTGCTATTGACAAGTTGGATAAGATTGGTCTTGAAAAAGTGAATGCAGAGCTCATTTCAAAAGGAATTTCAGAAGAATCGGTTTCAAAACTTCAACCAATATTAGGGTTATCGGGAAGCAATGAAGAAAAATTGGAACAAATTTCGAGAACTATTGCTGCTTCTGAAATTGGTTTGAAAGGTATTGATGAATTGAAAACCATTTTCAAATACTTGAACAGTTTAAATGTTAAAGTTCCTGTTGAATTAGACCTAACCTTAGCACGTGGATTAAATTATTACACTGGAGCAATTTTCGAGGTAAAGGCTTTAGACGCTGAAATTGGAAGTATCACAGGTGGTGGTAGATATGACGATTTAACCGGAATTTTTGGACTACCAGATGTTTCAGGAGTTGGAATATCATTTGGGGCAGACAGAATATATGATGTAATGACCCAGTTGGAATTATTTCCGGAAGAAGCATCGGCAGCCTCACAAATCATGTTTGTCAACTTTGGCCCAAAAGAAGAAGCTTTTGCACTCCCATTGATTGCGAAACTTCGTAATGCCGGAATTTCTTGTGAAATCTATCCCGAATCGGCAAAAATGAAAAAGCAAATGACTTATGCCAATCGAAAGTCGATACCTTTTGTAATCTTAGCAGGGTCGCAAGAAATTGAAGCAAACGAGGTGACTGTTAAAGACATGATCAAGGGAACCCAGGAAAATATCACTGCTTCAGATTTGATTAAGTACTTTAAAGAGAACTAAAACCGAATACGCTTTATTTATTATGAGGATAAAAATTGTTCCATATAATAAATAAAGTGCACATCAACCATTGCGTCTGTCCATCTTAGCCTAGTTAAACCAAAGTTACTAACCGTTTATTAACAGGTGTGAATAAATATTACGGATTTACAAGCTTATTTAACCTGTTATTATAGCTTAAAATACTATTTTTGGTTGCAACTAAATAAAATCCACATGGGGAAAATTATTGCTTTGGCCAATCAAAAAGGAGGCGTTGGAAAAACAACAACAACTATTAATTTGGCTGCAAGTTTAGCAGTTCTAGAGAAGAAGGTTTTAGTAATTGATGCTGATCCACAAGCAAATGCAACATCGGGTTTGGGCTTCGATTTAAATGAAGTTGAAAAAAGCATTTACGAATGTTTTATCGATCGTATTAACACCAATGAAGCAATTGTTCATACCGAAATTGATCACTTAGATTTAATTCCTTCGCACATTGATTTGGTTGGAGCTGAAATTGAAATGCTCAATTCCGAAAATAGAGAAAAAGTGTTAAAAGAGGTCTTAGACATTGTAAAAGATGCTTACGACTACATTTTAATCGACTGCTCTCCTTCCTTAGGTTTAATTACAGTTAATGCATTAAGCGCAGCCGATTCTGTAATCATTCCGGTTCAATGCGAATATTTTGCGCTTGAAGGTCTAGGGAAACTCTTGAATACTATAAAAATCATCCAAAACAGACTCAATACAGAATTGCAAATAGAAGGATTTCTATTAACAATGTATGATGGTCGCTTAAACTTGTCGAATCAGGTTTTGGAAGAGGTTAAACGTCATTTTCAAGATATGGTTTTCGAGTCGGTAATTCATCGTAATATTCGTTTGAGTGAAGCACCTAGTTTTGGAAAACCAGCATTGTTATACGATGCCAATTCAAAAGGCGCAGTTAACTACTTAAGTTTAGCTGAAGAGTTAATTAGCAAAAATTCTTAATTTTAAATTGTAAAAATTCATTATGGCTAAAAGAAGTGCGTTAGGAAGAGGTTTAGGAGCATTAATTGATGATGCGGGAAAAGTAAATTCAGTTTCAGCAATTGATGAGATCGATGTTACTAAGATCGTTGCCAACCCTTGGCAACCTCGAAATACATTTGACGAAGAAGCACTTCAGGAATTGGCTAATTCAATTATTGAATTAGGAATTATCCAACCGCTTACCTTGCGTAAAGTTTCAGATGAATCGTACCAAATCATTGCTGGCGAACGTCGATTTCGTGCGTCAAAATTAGCCGGATTAAAACAAGTTCCGGCTTTTATTCGCGAAACCGACGATAATAATATGTTGGAGTTGGCTTTGGTGGAGAATATTCAACGTGAAGATTTAGATGCAATTGAAGTAGCTTTGAGTTACCAACGACTGATGGAAGAATGCAAACTAACACAAGAACTTTTAAGCGAACGTGTTGGTAAAAAAAGATCAACCATATCCAATTATTTGCGCTTGTTAAAATTGCCTGCTATTATTCAAAAGGCAATCATCGAAAAAGAAATATCGATGGGGCATGCTCGGGCAATTATCAATGTTGATGATCCTGAAACACAGATTATGCTTTACAAACAAATAATTAAGTATAATTTTTCGGTTCGCAAAATTGAAGAAATTGTTCGTAACCTAAATTCCGAGGGAAACGAAATTCCTGCAGCAAGAAACAAAGCATCTAAAACACCTAAGGAATATGATGAATTGCAAAGTCATTTATCGAAACATTTTAGAACCAACGTTGACTTTAGAATAAACAATAAAGGAAGAGGTAAAATCGTTATCCCGTTTGATTCCGCATCTGATTTAGAAAGAATCATAGGAATAATTGATGAATTAAATAATTAAGATCAGAAAATTGAAACAATTTCTACAAATTTCACTTGTTATTTTTGTTGTATTTAGTGCACTTCCATCGAAAGTGAATGCACAGCACATACACTACGAAGTGGATACGCTATATGTACCAACGGATACTTCTGCTACGGCACATTCGCCTCGCAAGGCAACAATGTTTTCTGCAGTTTTACCGGGCTTGGGACAAATATACAATGGAAGTTGGTGGAAAGTTCCAATTGTTTATGGTGGTTTAGCCGGATGTGGAATTGCGGTAAACTGGAACAACAATAAATTACTGGAAGCCAGAACTGCTTATTTCGATGTTGTGGACAGTAATCCGAATACGAAATCCTATGAAAAAATATTTGCGAATTCCGGATATGACTTTAGTAATCCATCAACATTGTTAAATATAGAAAAAAGCTTAGAATCAGCTATTTCGAGTTATCGTCGACAACGAGACTTAATGATTATTGTTTCTGTGGGGGTTTATATATTGAACATACTAGATGCAAATGTTGAAGCACACTTTATGGATTTCGACATAAGTGAAGATCTAAGCCTAAACATTAAGCCATACACAATTGATCCATTACGAAATAGGCCTATTTTAGGAGCCGAATTTGCATTCAAATTTTAACATTAAAAAGTACATGAAAAGTATATTAATTTTCATTCCAATAATATTATTAAATCTTTCTATTTCAGCCGATAACGTCAGGAGCAAAGTAAAACCGATGAAACGGATTGAAATTGCAAAACTTGATTCAACGGGAAGTTTGGATACATTTTTTGCATACCCCGATGAGTATCTCGAAGAAATGATTGGGGAACAACTTGATAGCTTAGTGAAAAGCTGGTATGTTAAAAATGCATTCTTAATAAACCAAAATAACAACAAAAGTGATCAAGATAATTTAGTTCTGCATGGCTTCGATGAAGATTATGAAGGGACTTCAGATCTTCCCGATTCAATGCTAATTGATCGCTTACAGGCCATCGACGCTTTTGTAGATTTATCGTACAACAAAACAATCAAGAGCTTTATTAATCTTTATGTTGAACGCAGAAGAGATCAAGTGGAATATATGCTTGGTTTAGCACAATACTACTTTCCGAAATTTGAGCAGATTCTCGACAAATACAATATGCCATTAGAATTAAAATATATGGCCATTATTGAATCGGCACTGAATGCCCGAGCTGTTTCGCCAGTTGGAGCTGTCGGTTTGTGGCAATTCATGTACCCTACTGGGAAAATGTATGGCTTGGAAATCACCACTTTCGTTGACGAACGCATGGATCCTATAAAGTCAACCGAAGCCGCTGCAAGATATTTAAGCGATTTATATAAGATTTATAAGGATTGGCACCTAGTAATTGCAGCTTATAATTGTGGTCCCGGAAATGTAAACAAAGCTATTCGACGTTCAGGTGGACAACGCGATTATTGGAAGATTTATTATAGATTACCACGCGAAACAAGAGGATATGTTCCGCTTTTTATTTCGGCAACTTATGTAATGCATTATTATCGTGAGCATGGTTTAGAAGTTAAAATGCCCAACTTTGATATTATTACCGACACCATTATGGTGCAAGAATATTTAAACCTTAATCAGGTTGCAAATACCCTCGATTTAAATATCGATCTGCTTCGAGAAATAAATCCCATGTATCGTAGAGATATTATTCCTGCTCGTCCAACAAAACCCTATCCTTTGTGTTTACCTCAAGATGATGTTAATCGTTTTATCGATTTCGAAGAACATATTTTTGCTTATAAGCGAGAAGAGTATTTCCCAAATAATGAAATTAAAAATCCAAACAGCACTTCATATCGATATATTGCTTCTGATATAGCCGGAAAAGATAAAATCTACTACAAGGTTAAATCGGGTGACAATTTAGGATACATTGCTGAATGGTTTAGGGTAAAAGCCTCAAGCTTGCGCCATTGGAACAACATTCGGGGAAATTTGATTCGTGTTGGACAAAAATTGACAATTTATGTTCCCCAAGGACAGGGAGAATATTATACCAATCTCAATAACCTATCATTTAGTCAAAAGCAAGCAAGTTTAAAGCAAAAACCGGTAACTTCTTCAAAAAGCTATTCGAACGAAGCACCTGATGGAGATGGTTATGTTTATTATACTGTTAGAAGAGGTGATAATTTGTGGACCATCGCTCGAAGATATCCTGGTATTTCAGCGGATAATATCATGAAAATGAATGGAATTTCAAACTCCAGAAGTTTGCGGGTTGGACAACGATTGAAAATAAAAATAAATTAATAGATAAAGGCTTGGAATTAAAACACCAAGCCTTTTTTCTATAATACACATTCATGTTATTCAATTAACTAGGCTATTTGATTGTATTAAATACTTGTCGATTTAAGAATAATTTCTTATAATGCTATCTGTAACAAATGATAATGGCATTTGAAACAGGGAAATCTTCAGTGTTAATGTAATTCTTCTGGAGAGCAGTGTTCCATTCAATAAGCAAAGCAACTATGAAAGTATTAGTTACGGGTGGCGATGGTATGCTGGGTAGCAATTTGGTTAGATTGTTATTAAATGCGAATTATAAGGTGAGTGTTTTTTTGCATCCAAGCACAAAATCAAAAACCTTACATAGCCTCGATATAATAACATTTTATGGAGACATTTTAGAACCAGAAACCATCGATGCTGCCATTATCAATCAAGACATTGTAATTCATGCTGCAGCAAGTACTTCGATTTTTCCTTCCCGCTCAAAATTAGTTCGCAAGATAAATATTGATGGTACTCAAAATATTATTGATAAAGTATTACAATATAAAGTAAAAAAACTTATCTATGTTGGCTCAGCAAGTTCAGTGAATACCATTCCTGCTGAAAACTCAAAATACATATTTCCTGGTGCAAAGTTTAAGCTCGATTATATCGACTCAAAGTATTTTGCATTACAAGCCCTTCTAAAAGCAATAAAAGAGCAAGATTTAGCTGCTACAGCCATTCTTCCAACATTTATGCTTGGCGCCTATGACTCAGCCCCGGGGTCTGGAAAGATGATTTTAAACTTTGCCAATGGAAAACTGAAATTCTATACAACAGGTGGTCGGAACTTTGTGCATGTAAAAGATGTAGCAAACGCAATAATCAATTGTTTTAATGAAGATACGAATGGGAAGTATTACATTATTGGAAACGAGAACCAATCCTATCAAGAATTTTTTAAGGTGGCTTCAAAGATTTTAGAAAAACCTAGCCCCAAAATAAAAATCCCTAACTGGGGTGTAAAAACATTTGCCATTTTGGGTGAAACATTTGCAAAAACAACTCGCAAAACTCCGTTATTAAGCTATCGAATGGCGTGCATTTCCTGCGAAAATCAATTCATCGGAAAAGATGATCTCGAAGTTTTAAATGTTAAACGAACTCCAATTGAAGTGGCAGTTAAAGATTGCTACGATTGGTTTCTAGAGAACAACTACCTGTAATGAATTTCAATTGGAAAAAGAAAGTTGTTGTTGTCACAGGATCGAATGCAGGCCTTGGTAAAACATTAGCACGCCTACTTCTTGAACGTGGAGCTAAAGTGGTAATCAATGGTAGAAATCAAGATCGTTTAATCAACGCGTTCAACGAACTTTCACAAAATGGCAATTCTGTATTTGCCGCAGCAGGTGACATCTCGAAATACGATGATTGCCAGAACATCGTTAATGAAACAATCCGAAAATTTGGAAGAATTGATGTATTAATAAATAACGCAGGAACCTCTTCGGTTGGTGATTTTTACGACCTTTCGATTGATGTATTTAAACAAATCGTTGAAATTAATTTTCTTGGGACTGTTAATATGTCAAAGGCAGCACTACCCTATCTTGAAGAAACAAAAGGCAGTTTATTTTTTGTTGGAAGCGTAGCTGGCATACATGGAATTGGTGGTTCGGCCTCCTACTCTAGCACCAAAATGGCATTAACAGGTTTTGCCGAATCACTTCAAATTGAATTAAAGAGCAAAGGAATAAATGTGGGGATTGCCTATCCCGGATTCATTGAAAACGACAATCAAAAAGTCTTTCTCGACAAAGATGGAAATCGAATATCAGTTCCCTCACGAGAAAATATTAAACAAATGCCTCGTAAGAAAGTTGCTCGTAAAATCATTTCAATGATTGAACGTAGAAAATTCAAATCGGTATTTACAAGTTTAGGAAAGTGCAATGCACTGATCAATCGATTTTGTCCAGCGCTCATTCATAAAATATTGACGAACGTGTACTCTAAAACTGACATGCGCTAAAGAGTACGATTAAGATAAAAGAGCTATTGAACTGCAAAAATGCAAACAATAGCTCTTTTTCTTATTCGTTAGTTGGTTCTACTTTGTTGGTTCTAAGTAGAAGACAAATTGATAATCTTGATACGGAATTCGATATTCTGCACGAGGAATAGCTCCCCAACTATTTTCACAAGCTAAGCCCATCTGAACTTTATCTATCGAAAGATAAACCGATTGGCTTGGAGTTAATTCTGAAAAATGGCGCTGATCTTTCGACCAACCATCATCCAATGTCTCAATTGAATAGTTTAAGGCTGAAGCAAAAAATGCTTCTTCTGCATAAATTTTTAATCCTGCGCCGCTCATGGCTGTTTGTTTCCACCAACGAATATCCGATTTGGTGCCTGTTTCCTGTGGTCGAATATATGGAAAAGCTTGTTCTGCCACTGTTTGATTATAAATTCCAATAAATTCAGAATATTTACGATCAACATAATTTTCAATTGGGCCACGTCCATAATAATTAATATTGGTAAATTGTTCAGGCATTACCATTTTCATTCCAAATCGGAAAAGTTCCGAAACTTCGGCTCCTTCTTCAGTGGTAAGCGATTCTGTTATTTTTACTTTTCCAGCATTGTTGATTTCATAGATCAATTGCAATTTCGACTTCACCGATGGAACATTATACCATGCTTCAACAATCGCCATTTCATTCGCAATTTTTGATTTCAAGGAATCAAGGCGCATATGAGGTTCTTTCCAAGCTCGATACTTATGTTGCAAATTTGCACCATAATCATTGTCGGTTAGTGCTCTCCAAAAATTTGGTTCCAATTGGCTTCCGTCTTCCATTAGAGCCACACCATTGACCTCAAATTTAGATAAGAAACCATTGTGCTTATTAAATTGAATGGAGAACATATCACCATTTACGATGAGATTATTGTAGTCGTTATCTTTAATCTCAGGAATGCTTTTCATTGAATTAGCAAATGTTACATTTTTGAGTGGCTCTTTTGCAAAGTCATAAGGTTTTACTTCAATTTGATCTTTAGCAACTTCACTATTTGCTTCCAACAACTGTTCGTTGTTCTTCAATTTATAAGAAACATTCAAAAATACTTCTTTGGCTGTTTCGGGCGCTACAATTTCGACACCCAAATCGATTTTTTCAGTTGCTTGAGGAGCTACATTTAAATCGCTCACCATACCTGTTTGGCAAACTTTACCATCAGCAATAATTTCCCATTGTAGATAATAATTACTTAGATCTACAAAGAAGTTTTCGTTATAAACTTCAATTATTCCTTTTGAAAGATCAGCTGCCTTTGTCCATATCGATTGATAGAAATAACCTACTTCATAAAAATGGGGATTAGGAACTCGATCGGGCAAAATTAAACCATTATTTAAAAAGTTATTATCAGTTGCGTCATAGTCGTTAAAATCACCACCATAAGCATAAATTTCAACACCATCTTTGTTTTTCCATCGAATACTTTGATCAACAAAATCCCAAATAAAACCACCTTGGTAGGCAGAATACTCACGAGTTAAATCCCAATATTCCTTAAAACCACCCATCGAGTTTCCCATTGCATGTGCATATTCACATTGAATCAGTGGTTTCTCAGGATTTTTCTTTGCGTAATTTTCGCTCGATCCGTATCGATAATACATCGGACAGAAAATATCGGTAAACTCGTTGCCATGAGCTTGCTCATACTGTACTGGGCGCGAACGATCGTATTCTTTAATCCATGTGTAGCAAGCTTCAAAGTTAGGTCCAAATCCGGCCTCGTTTCCAAGCGACCAAATAATTACCGATGGATGATTAAAGTTGCGTTTTACGTTTCGCTGATTACGTTCTAAATGCGCTTTCGCGTAAGAAGGGTTTTTTGCAAGTGTACGATCTCCATAGCCCATTCCATGCGATTCAATATTCGCTTCGGCAACTACATACAATCCATATTGGTCACATAGGTCGTACCATAAATTATCATCAGGATAATGACAAGTACGTACGGCATTTACGTTGAATTGCTTCATTAAAAGAATATCCTCAATCATGCGTTCTTTTGAAACAACATAACCTCCATCGGGATCAAGTTCGTGACGGTTGACTCCTTTAATTAAAATAGGTTGACCATTCACACAAAGTTGACCATTTTTCATTTCAACACTACGGAAACCTACCTTTACAGGGATTACCTCTAATACAGAATTGCCTTTTTTGACTTTGGCAAGAAGTGTATACAAATTTGGCGTTTCGGCTGTCCATTTGTTAGGATTATTTACAGTTACATTGATATTTGTTTCACCATTTCCTGATTCTGTTACGGTAACAACTTCATTTTGAGCGGCATCTAATAAGCTTATTTCGATCTCGGCTTTTGATGACAAATCAATTTTAATTTGAAGCTCACCATTGGTGTAATTATCGATTAAATTTTGTGTGACTTCAATATTTTCGACGTGCGTTTTATTATTTGCATACAAATAACAATCTCGAGCAATTCCTGAAAATCTCCAAAAATCTTGATCCTCTAAATAAGAACCATCGCACCAACGGTAAACTTGAAATGCAAAAAGATTTTTACCCGGTTTAATGTATTTGGTTACATCAAATTCGGCTTCCAATTTACTATCTTCGCTATAGCCAACATATTTTCCATTTACATATAAAGTAATGTTTGAAGTAACTGATCCGAAGTGAACTTTAATTTGTTTGCCCTTCCAGTCTGCTGGCACTTCAATAAACTTACGATAGGTACCAACATGATTATTTTCTTCGGGCACGATTGGAGGATCGATAGCGTTTTGGTTGCGCCAAGGATAACCTGCATTTACATAAATTGGGTCGCCATAGCCATTTAATTCCCACATTGCGGGAATTTGCATTTGATCCCAATCTTTATCATCGTAATTAACTGTGTAATAATCGGTAGGACGCTGCCATGCATGCTCCACCCAATTAAAATTCCAATTACCATTTAAACTCAAAAAATTGTTGGAATTCTCTTTAATGCCTTTTAAGGCTAACTCCTGCGATTCATACGCAAAAAAGGCCGTATGCATTTCGGCTCTATTTTCCTGATTGACAACCGGATCAAGCCATTTTTCTTTGGCATGAACAATCATTGTACTTAACAAGAATGTAATCAATAAGTAATTTTTCATGATGCTTTTTGTAATTTCATTTTTAGTAATCGCAATATAATTATCATTGAATTCAGATAAAAATGAAAGTATAGGACGTATTTATAATTAGATTGTATTTTTTCGATTCTAAAAAAGAAGTGCAGTAAAAAGAAATTCAATACTTCTTAATTATTCCTTTTTCCACTCTAATTTCTGATCGACGCGCTCAACTAATTTTTGATGATCGAACAACCAGTTTATTACAATTTGAATATGATCTTCATTTCCCTTTAATTGAAAAAACAATTCATGTTTCATACAAGCTTCTTTTTCAAGAATTGCTTTGATATCACCTTCGATTCGGTCGAATTCGAGATTGCTAATTTCCAATTTATTTAAGCTTTCGCAAACATCACATTTGCCACATTGCTTCCCATCTTTCTCTCCAAAATAGGCCACCAATTGCTTACTTCGACATTCTGAATCGTTGCTTGCATATTCGATCACTGCTTTTACTTGTTTTTCGTATTGTTTTTTGCGATCAGCATAGTTGTCGCTACTTAATTTTACGCGTGATGCGATTAAACGCTCCTTCAACAGCACAATTAATGGAGTTTTTTTAGCAGGAATATAATGAATTATCCCTTCTCCATCGAGCCAATTTAAATACTTAAAAATAGCCTCCTTTGAAATTTTTGCCCGCTTTGACAGTAACTCTTCATTAATTGGTCGATACTCAGAAAACATTCCGGTATAAGAGCGCAATAAAAGTTTAATAAAGGAATCGAATTTTGAATTAGCAACTTGAAAACGATACAATTCATCGCGCTCAACTCTAAAATGCACCAAAGACCGGCGGTCTAATTCATCAGTTAATTCTAAATATTCATCACGTTGTAGAATCTTTAAGGCATTGAAAGTATTGCTTAGCGAAAATCGATAAGTTTTGGCAAAATGGGCCATGTTAAAATCGTAAACCATTCCACGACCAAAACCAACTGCTATTTTTAAATAATTTCCGAGCGCTTCGTAAATCCTAATAATTTGTTCGGCTTTCGGAAATTTATCACCAATTCCTTTTTTAAGCTTCACCGAATCGGTATTGTTATATAGGAAAACGGCCATCGCCCTTAGTTCATCTCGACCGGCTCTGCCCGCCTCTTGAAAGTAAGCTTCTATTGAATCGGGAGCATCCACATGGATTACAAAGCGAACATTGGGCTTGTCAATTCCCATACCAAAGGCATTGGTGGCTACAATCACTCTTGTAGTACCATTTAACCAATCGTCTTGTCGTAAGCTACGTGTTTCTGCCGCCAAACCAGCATGATAATAATCTGCCGAAATACCGTTTCGTTGTAAGAGTGCTGCTATTTCTTTTGTTTTCTTACGGCTTCGAGTATATACGATGCCCGATCCTTTTGCTTTCTGTAAAGTACGAACGAGGTAGCCTTCTTTATCTTCTTCGTAACGCACTTTATAAATTAGATTTTCTCGATGAAAGCTTTTTTGCAACACTTTAGCATTCTTGAAATTCAATTGCTTTTGAATATCAACCACCACTTTTTGTGTTGCTGTAGCCGTTAAAGCCATCATAGGAACATCTGGTAACTGTGTTCGCAAATCGGCAATTTTTCGATAAGAAGGACGAAAATCGTATCCCCACTGCGAAATACAATGTGCTTCATCAACCGCAATCAAATTCACTTTCATTTGTTGCAAGCGATTTTGAAATTGCTCGGTTGCAATTCGTTCTGGCGAGATGTAAAGAAACTTATAATTGCCCCATTGTGCATTGTTAAAAGCTACTTTAATTTCCTCTCTCGTCATTCCGGAATAAATAGATAAAGCCTTAATTCCTCTTTTACGCAAATTCTCTACCTGATCTTTCATCAAAGCAATCAGAGGAGTAATCACCAAACATATTCCTTCATTTGCCAAAGAATATACCTGATAGGTAATAGATTTTCCCCCTCCGGTTGGCATCAAGCCTAATGTGTCGTTACCATCGGCCACCGATTGGATAATCTCTTCCTGCAAAGGACGAAAATCTGCATAGCCCCAATATTCCTTTAATATTTCTTTATAAGTGCTCAAAAATTGGTTTCTCAGTTGTTAAATAAACTTAATTAATTTCTACGAATGCTAAAACTTACTTGTTCTTAATTATGTTCTTCCATTGCAACACCAATTTTAATAGTTTTTTTATAGTTTTGCGTGCAGCCGAAACGAAATATTCTTTGGGCTAAAATTAATAACTAAATCGGGTTCGATAATAAGAACTTTAAAGTTGGTTCGTTTTATTATAATTAACCGAAAACTAAACAATAAATTTCAAATTTATTTGAAAGAATTGATTCAAAATTTTTAGATATGAAAAGAATTGCTTTTGCATTGTTGGTATTGACTTTTGTTTCTGTAAACCTATTTGCACAGAAAGATGTGATTTTGAAGATTGATGATCGTGCGATTACAATTGATGAATTCGAGCGCATTTATAACAAAAACAACACACAATTAAGTGAAGAAAGTGAAATAAAAACTCCAAAAGAATACATGGAGATGTTTATTAATTTCAAATTAAAAGTAATTGAAGCCGAAAATCGTGGCATGGACACCATTAAATCGTTTGTTGATGAATTGGCTGGATATCGTAAAGATTTAGCAAAACCCTACCTAACTGACATCAGCTTTACCGATTCGATGATCCACGAAGCGTATTATCGCTCTATTCACGAAGTAAAGGCAAGTCATATTTTAATTCGTGTGGATGAAAATGCACCCGAGGAACAAGAAAAAGCTGCTTACGATAAGATAATTGAAATTAGAAACCGAGTTGTGAAAGGCGGTGAGGACTTTAACGAATTAGCTTTAGAGCTTTCTGAAGACCCTTCAGCAAAAAGCAACAAAGGGAGCTTAGGTTATTTCTCCGCATTTCAAATGGTTACCCCTTTTGAAAACGCAGCGTTTGATACTCCGGTGGATTCGGTATCGATGCCAATTCGTACACGCTTTGGATATCACCTGATTTTTACCGAAGACATACGCAAATCAAAAGGAGAAGTAAAAGTTGCACACATCATGAAGATGTTTAAAAACCCTCGCAGCGTTACAGAAGAAGAAGTAAATCAATTAAAAGTTCAAATTGACAGTATTGCTCAGTTGATCCAAAAAGGAGAACCATTTGGAGAATTGGCCAAGAAATTCTCTGACGATTCGCGAACTGCTGTTAACGGCGGCGAGATGAACTGGATCAAATCATCTTTCAATGTGCCTGAATTTGCACAAGCAGCATTCGCTTTAGATAGTATTGGTCAGGTTTCTGAAATCATTCGTACCGATTATGGATGGCATATTTTAAAATTAGTTCAAAAAAGAGGCCCCAATTCGTTTGATGAATTACGCGATGATTTGACAAATCGTGTTAAACGCGACCCGGAAAGAAGCAAATACAGTCGTCAAAAATTCGTTGAAAAAATTAAAGAAGAATACGGTTTCACCTATAACAACGAAAACAAAGAGGTGCTAGAATCAATTATAGCTGACACTGAAATTGATTCCCTTGCTCGATCGATAGATGCTGCAACCGACGAATTGGTTTTATTTTCTGTAAAAGATAAAAATTACACGATTGCAGATTTTGTTAATTATGTTTTTGATAAAAAATTGAATGCAAAAAAGCTTCCACGACATAAGTTTAAAAACGAATATGAAAACTTCGAGGATCAGGCAATCATAGATTTTGAAGACAGTCAATTAGAAGAAAAATATCCTGATTTCAAATATTTGATGAAAGAGTATCACGATGGTATTTTACTATTCTCGATCATGGAAGAAGAAGTTTGGAACAAGGCAATGCAGGATACACTTGGTTTAGAGCAATATTACGAAGAAAACAAAGGCAAATATAAGTATGGTGAGCATTTCGATGGATTAATTATTAAATGCGACAGCGCTAATATTAGAACCCTTGTTGAAGAAAGATTGCAAGCTGGAACCACCGATCCTGAAATAATTGAAGCCGAAATTAATGTTGATGGACAAAGCTTGGTATCAATTGAAAAAGGAAAATGGGAAGCTGGCGACAATGCAATTGTAGATTACTATGTATTTGATCAAACAAAACCGGAGACATTAAACGAGGAACTTGTTTATGTTTATGGCGATAAAAAAGACGAAGCAGTAAAAACATTAGACGAAGCTCGCGGATTATACATTTCCGACTATCAAGATTATTTGGAAAAATTATGGGTAGAGAGTTTACGCGACAAGTATAAAATCAAAATTAAAAAAGGACTGCTTAAAAAAGTGGAGCAGTTATAATTCTTGACTAATAAACTGTATCATATCATTTCGCCCTTCCTCTTAATTGTATTGTTTGGGGCATGCAAAAGTAATAGTCAGTTAAACAACGATCCGATTGTTGCCACGTTTGAAAATGCAACATTTCGCCAATCCGATTTAATTGATCAATTGCCTGCTGAAATTTCCAAAGAAGATTCAGCCTATTATGCCAATCAAATAATTAACAACTGGATTAAGCAGCGCTTGTTGGTTAAAGAAGCCGAAAAGGTTCTTAAAACTGAAAGCCAGCAAGTTCAGGAGGAAATTGAACGATATAGAGAAGAATTATTAATTCACCATTACAAAAACAATCGAATCGAAGGTATTATTAACGAAGTTATCAGCTTTGAAGACATTGAAAACTATTACAACAGCAATATCGATAAATATGTATTGACCTCTCCTATTGTTCGAATTAATTACATCATATTTCCAAAAGAAGTGGAAATAAGCGATTATATTAAGAAGTTAGCAATTAGTAACGACCCTGATGATATTGGAGAATTTGAAGATTACATTTTCAGGTTTGCAATGAAATACGACAATTTTAATGAGAACTACATTTATTTTTCAAAAATTCAAAGTAAAATAGAGGTAGAGATTGAAGATGTCGACAAGTTTTTAAAATCGAAACATTGGATTGAATTTGAATCAGGAAATAGCATTCATTTAATAGCAATTAAGCAATACATGCTTGCAGGCGAAACTGCCCCACTCGATTTTGTCACCAATCAAGTAAAAAGTCACTTAATAAATCAGTATAAATTAGATTTTTTAAGAGAAATTAAGGATAGTTTATATCAAGATGCATTAAAATACAATAAATTTAGCGTCTTTAAATAAAGAAATCAATTATGCGAAAAAGCAATTTAGTAATAGCAATCTTATTAGTATTATTTGGACTTCAAACAGCCACAGCACAAGACAAAAATATTGATCAGGTAATTGCTGTAGTTGGAAGTAACATTATTCTTAAGTCCGACATTGAATACATGAATATGCAAAATCAGGCTCAAGGTGTGACTTCTGAAGGCGATATGAAATGTGAAATTCTTGAAAACTTATTGATTGAGAAACTAATGGTTGCTGAAGCGGAATTGGATACTAACATTATAATTACCGATAACCAAATCAATCAAAGTCTTGAGCAACGTTTGGCTTATTATATCCAAAACATTGGTTCAGAAAAAGCGGTTGAAGAGTATTTCAGCAAGTCAATTCTTGAAATAAAATCTGACATGAAAGATATGATCAAGAATCAACTATTAAGTGAGTCGATGCAAAATACTATCATCGAAAACGCCAAGGTTACACCATCTGAAGTTCGTTATTACTATCGAGGTTTATCAGAAGACGAAAAGCCGAAGATTAAAACAGAATACGAATATGCAAAGATTTCAATTACTCCTCGAATTGAAGATGACGAAGAAAAAAGAATTAAGGAAACCTTGCGTTCGTTCAAGAAAAGGATTGAAGAAGGTGAAAACTTCTCCTCATTAGCTATATTTTACTCAGAAGGTCCAAGTGCAACCGATGGTGGTGATTTAGGATATTTTGGACGTGCAGTTATGGATCCTGCTTTTGCTGCTGCTGCTTTTAATTTAAAACCCGGACAAGTTTCCAACGTGGTAAAAAGTGAAATGGGTTACCATATTATTCAAATGATTGATCGTAAAGGTGATCGAGTACGATGCAGACACATTATTTTGAAACCCAAAGTTGAAGCTGAAGAAATAGACCATGCTACAAAAGCACTTGATAGTTTGAAAATAGCGATCGACGATGGAGATATTACATTTGAAGAAGCAGCTTTGCGTTTTTCAATGGATAAAAACTCTAAAAACAGTGGTGGATTAGTATTAAATCAAGAGGATTTATCCTCGAAATTTGAAGCTGAGATGCTTCCACCAGAAGTTTCTAAAGTATTAACAAAGTTAGAAGTTGGCGAAATTTCTGATCCCTTTATTGCAATTGATAATAGAAGTAAAAGTCAAATCATTCAAATTGTAAAATTAATCGACAAAAAAGAAGCGCATACAGCTAATTTAAGTGAAGATTACCAATTAATAAGCGATATGTTCCTTGCCAATAAAAAACAGCAAATGATTGAAGATTGGATTAACGAGCGACAACAAAAAACCTACATTACCATCGACCCAACCTATATGAATTGTGAATTCAAGTTCAGTAATTGGATAAAATAATCTAATTTAGTAGCTTCCAAACTTAAAATACACAAGGTGAAATTTGAAAATGATAAACAAGCAATCGATGCTTTAAAGCTAAAGCATGAGCAGCTAATTCAAGAGATTGGGAAAGCGGTATACGGTCAGGATGAAATTGTTAGACAGGTTTTGATTTCAATTTTCAGTAGAGGTCATTGTTTGCTTATTGGTGTTCCTGGATTGGCAAAAACCCTTTTGGTAAATACGATTGCAAAAGTTTTGGGTTTAAAATACAATCGAATTCAGTTTACTCCAGACTTAATGCCTTCCGATATTATTGGATCGGAAATACTTGACAAAGAACGAAAATTTAAATTTATCAAAGGGCCAATCTTTGCCAATTTATTGTTGGCAGATGAGATCAATCGAACCCCGCCCAAAACGCAATCTGCATTATTGGAAGCAATGCAAGAACGTGCAATTACTGCTGGAGGAAATCATTTTGAATTAGATCGTCCATTCTTTGTTTTGGCTACCCAAAACCCAATTGAACAAGAAGGAACCTATCCTTTGCCCGAAGCACAACTCGACCGTTTCATGTTCTCTTTATGGTTAGACTATCCAAAATATGAAGATGAAATTACCATTGTAAAAAATACAACTTCCTCAAAAACAACTGACTTAGATATTATAATTAATCAAGAAGACATATTAGATTTTCAACAATTAATACTACGTGTTCCAATCAACGATAATGTATTGAAATATGCTGTGACCTTAGTAAATAAAACACGCCCGGGCAACAAGCTGGCCCCCAAATTAACCAACGATTATTTAAAATGGGGCGCAGGACCTCGTGCATCGCAAAACTTAATTTTAGGTGCAAAAGCAAACGCAGCTTTACATGGCCGTTATTCACCCGACATTGATGATGTAAAAGCAGTAGCTTTATCAATTTTACGCCATCGTATTATTAAGAACTACAAAGCGGAAGCCGAAAATCTATCGGTAGATGATATTATCAAACAGTTGATGGATTAAATGAAACGCTTTTTAAAAAATATTTTCACAAAAAGCCTGACGAAGTATGTCGGGCTTATTTTATTGTACACTATAATCGGCAATACTCAGCCAATTAAAGCGCAAAACACGGCTAGAAAGATGATCCATATCGATACGGCTGGTTACTATCGAAGTGGTGGCGCAGTTGTGAAAAATGCCGATCGCTTACTTTATGGAGTAAAACTTACGCATGAAAATACCATCATGCATTGTGATAGCGCATGGTTTTATCAAAAGAAAAACTCGGTAGATGCATTTGGTCGAGTTCACATTATCAGTAACGACACCATACATTTATGGGCTAACTTTATAAATTTCGATGGAAATACAGAAGTTGCAAAGGCTACAGGCAATGTAATTCTTAAAGATCCCCAAATAACCTTAACAACTGAACGTCTCGATTTTGATTTGAAAAACAACGTAAGTTATTACAACAACTTTGGTAAAATTATTGACAGTACCAACACCTTAACCAGTATTGTGGGACGCTATTATTCTGAAACAAAGGATGCATTTTTCAAAGACAGTGTTTTTGTTTTTAACGAAGATTTCACGCTCCACTCCGACACCTTAAAATACAATACCGAGACTGAAATTGTATACATTTATGGCGAAACTCGAATTTTTGGAGATAGTACTTATCTCTATACCGAAGAAGGTTGGTTCGACACACAAAACAAATATTCTGAGCTAACAAAAAATTCAACCATAAGAAAAGCGGAATCTCAATTAGAGGCCGATACAATTTATTACAACGATCAAACCGGAGCAGGAAATGCCTTTGGAAATGTAATTATCAACGATTTTGAAAACCGAATGATTGTTGCCGGCCAAAAAGCAGATTACGATGATTTTACGAAATATGCAACAGTTACCGATTCTGCATATTTTGTTCAATACAACGCTTCCGACTCCTTGTTTATGCATGCCGATACGCTTTTAACAATGCCCGATACTTCGGCGGTTGATGCGAAAATGCTAATTGCATATTACGATACAAAATTCTACAAAACCGATTTACAGGGAATTTGCGATTCCCTACTCTATTTTGCCAAAGACTCAAGCATTCACCTTTATATGGATCCGGTGGTTTGGACAAAAGAAAATCAAATGACGGCTACCGATATTCTACTAAAAAATAACTCTACGCCGCCTAACGAAGTATTTCTGAACGATAATGCTTTCATTGTTCAAGAGGTTGATAGTGTAAGTTTCAATCAAATTAAGGGAAAAGACATGATAGGTTACATTCGGGGGCAACAACTTTATTTGGTAGATGTAAATGGCAATGGACAATCGATTTTTTATCCATCGGATGAAAGCGGTAAAACTGGAGTTAATAAGGCTGAAAGTAGCAACATTTTGATTTATCTCAAAGAAAATGCAATAAGCCGAATTACCTTTGTTAGTTCTCCCACCGGAACAATGAATCCGCTTACCCAGGCAGTTGAAGAGGATAAAATGCTCGAAGGGTTTAAATGGCGAGCCAATGAGCGACCTCAAAGCAAATATGATCTTTTTGGTGGAGTCCCGACAAAAGTACCTACAACCAAACTGAAAAATAAATTACCAAGCGTTGAATCGGGGAAAAAAGAATTCAATCAGGTAGTTCCCAATAGTTTTCCCCTTAAAAGCGATGCTCCATTACCCTTAGAATAAGTAATTAAATTACGAGCAGAAAACTAAACAGTCATAAAATCTTTTAACTTTGTCGCTACAAAGGTGATTAGTAATTGCTAATAAAAGGGAATCCGGTGCTTGTAATGCAAAAATCCGGAGCTGTACCCGCAGCTGTAAATCACAATTATTTTTTTGATTAAGCCACTTTTCGAAAAGTTCGAATGGGAAGGCTCAAAGAACGTGATAAGCCAGAAAACCTGCCTTTGAGATATAAACTTCGGGAACAAAGTATGAAAAAAAAGATTTTAGTTTTTGCCATGGCCTTGCTGATAGGCCTCCATTTATTTGGGAAACAACCTGTTAAAATAGTATCTCTTGCCCAATCGATTAGCACTATGTTGGTAGAGTTGGGGGTTGAAGATCAAATTGTTGGATGTACTAATTACTGTCCGGTTAAGGATGCAGCATCCACAACAGTGGTTTCCTCAGCTATTGATGCTAATATAGAATTAATAGCCGCTTTACATCCAGACATCGTTTTTACCACATCACTCACAAAGCCGCAAACAATTGAAACCATCTCAAAACTGGGAATCAAAGTGGTTAATTTGGCTTATCCAAAATCGTTTAATGAAATATGCGAACAGTTTCTTCAATTATCAGAATATGTGAATAAAAAAACATATGCAATTAAAATAATTGATGAAACAAAACAAAAGTTAGCTCAACTTTCAAAATCTGAAAAGAAACCTAAATTATTCTTACAAATTGGGGCCAATCCTTTATTTACTGTTGTTCCCAATACCTTTATGAACGATATGATTAGCAAAGCAGGAGGAGTAAATATTGCACAAGAACTAAAATTAGGATCAATAACGAGAGAAAAAGTTCTACTTGAAAACCCTGATTATATATTCATTGTTTCAATGGGAATTTTAAGTACAACCGAAAAAGAAAATTGGCAGCAGTTTACGAACCTTTCTGCTGTTAAAAACAACCACATCTATCAGATCGATTCAAATATAGCATGTACTCCTACCCCTGAAAATTTTCTAAAGTCGGTAGAGATCTTGTTAAATTATTTGACGGAATAAAAATGAGAAAACGCAATATAAATTGGCTTTATACCATTATCGGGCTACTCATTTTATTAGTGGTAGTGTCAATCATCGGATTGTCAGTTGGCGAATTTTCTGTGCCGTTTTTCAACGTTCCAGCCGCTCTATTTGGATCAGATGGCGGCATTGAGCAAACCATTATTAAACAACTCAGATTTCCCCGTATCATCTTAGCCATCGCTATTGGTGGCGGCTTAAGTCTCTCTGGAGTAATATTGCAAGGTGTATTTAAAAACCCATTGGTAGAACCTTACACTTTAGGTATTTCGGGCGGAGCTGCATTAGGTGTTTCATTGGCTATTGTGTTCGGATTACAAAATAATATCGGAAGTGTTATGCTCCCGGTATTCGGTTTTGGAGGTGCCATTACCACCATTATTTTAGTTTATTCTCTAAGTATCCGAAAAGGAAGGCTTAAAATTGAGCATATGCTATTAATTGGTGTGATGATTAGCTTTGTAGCTTCCTCTGGGATGATGTTGCTCATGTCGACTGCCTCAACAGAAAATCTACATGGCATTATTTTTTGGGTAATGGGCTCCCTCGACGAACCCAATTCAACCTTAATTACTTATGCTTCTGCATTTTCGATTATTGGCTTAGTTGCATCCTATTTTTTTGTGCAACCTCTAAACGCACTTCGTTTAGGCGAAAACAAAGCTAAAAGCCTTGGTATTAATACCGACCTCACCATCAAACTTCTATTTATCATTGCTTCTGTATTAACCGGAGTATGTGTTTCGGTAGCAGGTGTAATTGGATTTGTTGGTTTAATTATTCCGCATTTAATGCGCATTTTTGTGGGAACTGATTATCGGATTCTTTTAATAAGCTCCTTTATATCTGGTGGCATTTTTCTGATTGTAAGCGACTCAATTGCACGGACTATTATTTCACCGAATGAACTGCCAATTGGGGTGATTACAGGAATTTTTGGAGGAATCATTTTTATAATTGTTTTGGGAAGAAACGGATTGCGAAAAAAATTGAAATAATGAATCAACTCTTAAAAATAGAAAACTTGGTTTGTGGATATGGCAAAAAATTTAATTTGAACGAAATTTCGTTTGATTTGCCACAAGGATGTTTTGCAGGAATTGTTGGGCCAAATGGATCGGGCAAAACGACTTTATTCAGAGGAATTACAGGTGAAATAGAGACCAAGTCGGGAACGATTGTTTTAAATGACAAAAACTTTTCAAAAATTAGCAATCGCGAGAAAGCAAGATCAATTTCCATTGTAAATCAAACAATTGAAACCGAAGATATCTCGGTGCAAGATTATGTTTTACTGGGACGAACCCCCTACCATACTCGATTTCAGTTTTTTGAAACACCCAAGGATTATGAAATTGCCGAGCATTACATGCAGCTCACAAATGTGTATCGTTTCAAAGATAAATTGCTTTCAGAATTAAGTGGTGGCGAGCAACAACTAGCTGCAGTTGCAAGAGCATTAACCCAAGAACCAGATTTGCTATTACTCGATGAACCTACCTCCCACTTGGATATTACCCACCAAGTTCAAATATTGAATTTGATTCAAAAATTAAATAAAGAACTTAATCTTTCGGTATTGATGATTATCCACGATTTGAACTTAGCGGGAGAATACTGCGATCAGTTAATCATGATGAAAAACGGGGTGCTCTACAAGAAAGGAAGTCCTGCAGAAGTGATAAACTACAAATTAATTGAAGAAGTTTACGAAACGGTAGTAATCACGAAGTTAAATCCGGTATCAAAAAAGCCAGTCATATTTTTGATCTCAGATCGAGTTTTAGAAGGAAATAAAAACATAAAAATCTCAAATTAAAAGTAAAATCAATTGCATTAATACCTTTAGTTAAGTATTTTTGCACGCAGTTTTTTCGGGATGTGGCGCAGTTCGGTTAGCGTACTGGTCTGGGGGACCAGGGGTCGCAGGTTCAAATCCTGTCATCCCGACAATTGAAAAAATGGTTAGCAAGATAATAGCTAACCATTTTTAGTTTACTAGGAAATTCGAAAACTATTAAAATCCTTCTTCTTATGAGTTTTAGTGCTCATTAGCATCGTTAAGATGGTTAGGATTCAAACTAATGATTAAGGTCGTGGTTTCACCAATGTTTTGTAATAAAAAACTAAAATTTTTATTCGTTAGTTCTAGTTGAGATTAAAAAAATCCTGGAGAAAATGTTCTTTTATAAAACAAAAATTAATATATGTTAAAGTTATCTTACTTGCTTCTCACAATGTAAAAGAAGTTCTAAATTCGCAAACAAATAATTGCGTACCCCAATTATCAATTAGTATTAAAAAACAACATGAATAAAAGACATCAGTGCATACTATTTAGTTTGTTACTTTGTTCCACCTCAATTTTTGCTCAAAGCACAAAAGTAGTAAATGATTATAGGACTTTGTCGTCTTTGAAAATAAAGCAAAAATTTTCTGACGACCTTAGTGCTTATACCGAAATTAAATTTGGTTTACACAAAAACTCAACTAAGATTTGGAAAATACAAGGAGACTTAGGTGTGAGTTATAATCCAATAAAGTGTCTCGATATGGAAGCAGAATATAGGTATTCAAAAAACCGAATAAGCTATAGCAACTCTTACAAATTAACACATACGTTTGCATTTTCAGCACAATATAGCAAGCGGATTGATTTGCTGAAGTATTACGTGCGATTGAAACTTCAAAACACTGATGATGAACTTTATACATTTGGGGATAAGGATCTAAAACATATTGTAAAAACGAGGCTTAAATTAAAATATGATATCTGGGGTTCAAAATTTTCGCCCTACGTATTATCAGAACTTTACCTTACAAACCAAAATATGCACTTCAGTATAAAAAAATTGAAATCATGTATTGGTATAGAGTATGATTTAAAAAACAATACCGAATTAGATGTTTTCTATCGTAATGATCAAGAATTGAACAATTACCTAAACTATACCTACCATACACTAGGTATTTCTCACACCCTAAATATATAATAGATGATGCAACGAATTATAATTTCTGTGTTTTTATTAACTTGTTTCACATCTTGCTATGATGAAATGGAGTATGCTCCTGCGCCTGAAAATTATACATCACTACTTAGTTTAAATGGAAAACCGATTGCTTATGATTCAGAGCAATCATTTATGCTATGTAAGGTTGATGCCTTTGGTGCATATAAAGCAATGGTTAACTACGATCAAAGAAGTTCTGTTTTTATAAATGGTGAATATATTTCAAATTCTGACAGTTGTGATTTTGGAATTATAAATAAAAGCTCTGAAAGCATAATTGAAATAATCGATCCTTCGGGGAAAACTAATACTTACAAGCTTTTCTTCACCACACTGCCAGTTGTTAAGCTCTCTTATAATTACAAGAAAATACTTGATGAACCAAAGGGCTCTTCATTGTTTGCACTGGATTCTTCAAATACGAGCCATTTCATAAACTGTTGCGGTATCGAAACCAGAGGAGGAACAGCTAATCGCAGGCCTAAAAAATCGTTTGGCATTGAGTTTTGGAACAATTATGAACAACGAGAAAGTAGAACATTTAATTTTTTTGAAATGTCACCTAACGATGATTGGATACTAGATGCTTTATATAGCGATCGCTCTCGAGTAAGAAACAGAGTGGCATTTGACATTTGGAATAGAATTAGACGCAGTGCAAAAGAGCATAACAACACGGTGTGTTACTCCGACATTAAAGGTGAATATGTAGAGTTATTTTTAAATCAAAAATATCAAGGTCTATATTGTTTAACTGAGCGTATCGAAGGAGAAAAGTTAGGTTTAACTTCTAAGCAGGATAGCCTTCAGGGGTTCTTATACAAATCAGAAGGTTGGACAACAACGAATCAATTAATTGAAGTAAAAGATACAACAGTCGATTATCAAAATAAGTGGCAAAGCTGGGAGCAAAAGTACCCAAACAATAAGCATCAATTAATCTGGAAACCTTTGTATAATTTTGTTGATTTCATGGCAAATAGTAGTGATCAACAATTTAGCAATCAAATAAATGAAGTTTTAAATTTAGACAATGTTATTGATTATTATATTCTAATTAACCTAATTTACGGAACCGACAATGTTGGTAAAAATTATATGTTGGCAAAGAAATCAATAAACAGTCCTTTTTGCTTAATTCCCTGGGATATGGATGCAACTTGGGGACGAAACTACAAAGGAGAAAAAATCAAATACGACAAGGAAGTTCATTTCATAATATTTGAGCGATTAATTAAATTAAACCCCTCTGACTTTAAACAACGTTTACATGATCGCTATTTTGATTTAAGAGAAACGATTTTAACCAACGATGCCATAATGGATATTTTTCAATATTATACAGATGAATTGATTAACTCAGGTGCTCATGAAAGAAATGATGCACTTTGGCCTGAACAAAGTTCAAATCTGCAGCATGAACTAGAATACATAGAAACTTGGCTTTCAAAACATACAGAATTTCTCGACAGCCATGTCGAATCCTTCAAATAAAGGACAATCAATGAATATATACCTAGGTAAATAGATCATGAATAATTTCGGTCTTTATTTATTTGGCTGCATAAGGAAACCAATGAAAATCGATCAGGCAATAAAGACTTCAGATTATGAAGTTTGTTAATAAGAAGACAATAATTCACAATTTCAAATGTAGAATACAACTCTGCTAATCTTTTTTCTTGCGTCCTACAAAACGAACAACCATCCCTTCGCCTTGATGAAAATCGCCTTCATTTAGTTCTACTTTTGATTCTTCCAATTGAAGCGTTTCAAAATCAGAAAAATGTCTAGCAATTTGCTCTTTGGTAAAAAGCATATCTATATTATTGGGGCCTCCTATTTTTGGATTTTTTTGTTTTAAGGGCAAATTGTTTTTACTAAATCCTTCTAAAATAATGATTCCACCGGGTTGAAGGAGTTCACCTATTTTTTGGTGATAAGCAGATAGAACTGGTGGCGGGAAATGAGCAAATATTAAAGCGGCAGCATTGTATTTCCGGTTTATTAACTCTAAATCATAGAAATTCCCCACCTCGTAATGAATACTTACCTTTTCGTCATTGGCTAGTAATAAGGCTTTTCGTTGACCTTCGGTGCTAATATCAAATGCGCTAACTTTTAATCCTTGCTTGGCGGCATAAACTGCATTTCGTCCTTCTCCTTCTGCGGGAAACAGAATATCGCCTTCAACTTTATATTTCGCTAACGACTGCTTTAAAAAAGCATTTGGAGCGGTGCCATAAACATATGCTTCGCCGGCAAACCGGCTATCCCACATTTCTTTCATAAGATTTTTTTTAATCGATAAAATATAGTAATTAATAGTAATGCAACAACAGAACGAGACGGTAAATGTTTAAGGGTGCCTTGCAGTTTTATTCTTCCAGATTGAGCAATACGAAATGCTTTATAAAAAACAACTGTTTCTAGTTGTAATACCCAGCTTTTTTAATTGTAAAATAAAAAGTTGCCCCTTGTCCTTCATGCGATTCCACCCAAATTTTGCCATTGTGTTGATGAACAAATTCTTCACAAAGCAATAAACCCAAACCGGTGCCACGTTCGTTGTTGGTACCATTGGTGGTATGAACACATTCAATTCGGAATAGCTTATCCAGATCTTCAGGTTTAATTCCAATGCCATTGTCGGAAATTGAAAATTCAAAATCATCGGCTTTTTCTAATACTCGAATAACTACTTCTCCATTGCAATTTGAAAATTTTATAGCATTAGAAATTAAATTTCGAAAGATGATGCTCAGCATTTGTTGGTCGGCAAAAACCTCTAAATTATTGGGGAGTTCTTTTCTAATTGAAACAAATTTGGAATTGGCCGAATCAATAACCAAACTAACCGCATCGTTCAATAAAGGCTCAACTTTTATTGCTTTGGGAGCAAATTCGATACTTCCTATTTGTGCGCGCGACCAATCCAATAAATTAGTTAATAAACACATCGATCGTTGTGCTGAATCTTGAATTATTTTTGCATACTGATCAATGTCTTCATACTGATAGTTTTCAACCTGCTCAACAATTAAATCGCTAAAACCAACGATACTGTTGAAAGGGTTTCTCAAATCGTGCCCAATAATTGAAAACAAACGATCTTTAGTTGCATTTATTTTCTTTAGATGTTCCTCTTTTTCTTTGATTAATTGTTCTGTCTTTTTTCGATCCGAAATATCGCGAACATTCAAAATTATAGATTCAATAATAGGATTGTCTAACTGATTATTTCCAAATGCTTCAAGATATACCCAACCACCATTTTTATGTCGATGACGGTATTCAATGCCACCATTGGCATTGTTCTGAATAATATCTAGCAATCCGTCTCTGGCTGCTGCTTGATCGTCGGGATGCAACATCTTTTCAATAACTGGAAGGCCAATCAATTCATTCGGCTCATAGCCTAATATTTTTTCGCACGATTCGCTTACAAAATACTGAACCCCTTCTGAATTCAACAGAATAATCATGTCAAATGAATTTTTAATCAATTGCTTGAATCGTTCTGTATCCTCCAATAAATAATCATTCCCTTGCATATTACCTCCTTATTTATAGCATCGGAATTTCTATTCCCCTAGAAATATAATTTTGGATTTACCCGTTTCTTATTTTTTATAATCTCATAATGCAAGTGATTCCCGGTTGACATTCCCGTACTGCCAACTGTTCCCAGAAGTTCCCCTTGTTTTATTGTAGCTCCTTCTTTTACGCTTATTTTATTAAGATGTGCATAGGCGGTTTCGAAGCCATTTTTATGCTGAATTAATATGTAATTTCCATAATTTCCATTACTCCCCGATTTAAGAACAGTTCCGTTTGCTGTTGCATAAATAGGTGTATCTTTCACCGCAGCCAAATCAATTCCATTATGAAATTTATATCGAAGTAAACGAGGATGAAATCGTCTTCCAAAGTTAGAAGATATATAATATTGATCGGCGATTGGCACCATCGAAGGTATCCACATTTTAGGATCTTCAAGAAAACTTTCTTTTTCTATTTTAGTGGTGTTGGCAGCTTGTTGTCCGGATGATATTTTGACAGATTCGTCTTTTCCTTTTGCCTCTTTTAACCGGTTTTTTGCTGTCTTATTGGCCTCTTCTTGCTCAATCAACTCAATAATTCGCTCAGCTTCAATTGAAATCAATTTGATATCTGCTTCCAAATTCGATTGATTATCAACATACCCTGGTATCGATATTAGTGTTGCAATTTCCTCTTCCTCTACCCTCTCAGTTTCTTCCGAAATTGGTGTTTCCACTTCATATCCAAGAATAATTTGATTCCATTCTTTTTCGTTAGCAATGTAAGCTTTTAGATTTTTAATACCTCGTTCAGCATTCAACTTCAAATTATTGATCTTTTGATCAATCTTTTTCTCTAGTCCATTTGAATTATTCTTTTTTATACCATCGATATGCTGACCATAGCTATTTAGGACACCAAAAAACAAACATAAAAGAAAAGTAATCTTACTCATGATATAGGTTGATTTAGTTGATTTGTATTCTTGTTGACTTGATGTTTAAGCCATTACGAACTCTTTTTACCCAAAGCAGAATACAGAAACCTAAGTTATAAAATTATTAGGCTCGAAGGATTTCATTCAATAAAAAACAAAGCTCTTATTGCTAATTTATTATCAATTTAATTAATGTTTTGAAAGAATAATAACTAACGTAATTTTATATCCTCCTCCATTTATTGCAAGACACTTAACCATAAAAGAACTAAAAAATAAATTATCTATATTGCAACCTACTGCAATCACGCAATAAAAGAGAAAATACATAACCTTATGAAGAGGATTTCCTTACTAATCTCAGCACTCCTTTTAGTGCTAAATTTATTGGCACAGAATAACAATTTGTTACCATTTCAGAAATGGGCACTTACTCCGCCAATGGGGTGGAATAGTTGGGATTGTTTTGGTCCGTCGGTAGTTGAAGCGGAGGTAAAAGAGAATGCCGACTACATGGCCGAAAATCTTTTGGAATTTGGATGGGAATATATTGTTGTCGATATCCGTTGGTACGTCGACAATCAAACTACCGGACATTACAATCATTTTAATAATTCTACTTTCATTCTTGATGAATACGGAAGATATTTACCTTCTCCAAAAAGATTCCCTTCGTCGGTGCATGGAAAAGGCTTTAAACCGTTATCAGACTATGTGCATAACTTAGGCCTGAAGTTCGGAATTCATATTATGCGCGGAGTTCCCAAAGTGGCAGTTAACAATAAACTTCCAATTAAAGGCACCAAGGGCATTACTGCCGATAAAATTTACTCTACCGCTTACGAATGTACTTGGCTGCAGGACAATTACACCGTCGATGCTTCAAAAGAGGGAGCACAGGAATATTATAATTCAATATTTGAGTTGTATGCCGAATGGGGCGTTGATTATGTAAAAATCGATGATCTTTCGCGCCCATATCACGACAAAGAAATTGAAATGATAAGAATTGCGATCGACAATTGTGGTCGCCCGATGGTTTTAAGCATGTCTCCAGGTGCAACACCTTTAGAACAACATGAGCACGCTAAAAATCATGCAAACTTATGGAGAACTGTTGATGACTTTTGGGACAACTGGTCGCAATTGAATTATCAGTTTGGAGTTTGCGCCGACTGGGCTCCTTATATTTCACCCGGAGCTTGGCCCGATGCTGATATGCTTCCGATGGGACACCTTTCGATTAGAGGTGAACGTGGCGAAGATCGTTATACCAATTTCACTCGCGACGAGCAATTCACCATGATGACTCTTTGGACCATGTTTAAATCGCCTTTAATGTTTGGTGGACATATGCCCGACAACGATAAGTTTACCAATTCACTACTCACCAACACCGAAATATTAGAAGTGCATCGCAATTCGATCAATAATGGAGAATGGTTCAATAGCGACGATAAAATTGCTTGGAAAGCAGATGATCCAAAAACAGGGGATAAAATTGTTGCGCTATTCAACACCAAAGGAAATGGATTTGTAAAAACAAATAATGCACTATATCGTAGCGGAACGATTTCGCGTTTAACCGACAATCACGGAATCGATATCAATATCGAAATTCCGGTAGGAAGCAAAAAACTTTTCTTAGTGGTAACAGATAATGGCGACGGGAATTCGTGTGATCATGCCGATTGGATTGAACCAACTATTTATTTAAGCAATGGCGATTCGATCCTGTTAACCGATTTAGAACCAACGATAGCATCAACCGGATGGGGAACAATAAACATTAATAAAAGCATTGCTGGCGGGGCCCTACAGGTAAAAGATCGTATATTCAGCAACGGAATTGCAACTCATTCTCAATCGGTATTAGCATTCGATATTCCTGAAACCACCATCCGCTTCAAAACATTTGCAGGAATCGCCATAGAAGGTATTAAACAAGCTTGTGGTTCGACCGTTGAATTTATTGTTGACAACAACGATTTACGTATTCTTCGAAATAAAGACAATGAGCTAGCCAATACCGACAGCACTAAAATTGCAATCGATTTAAAAGCACTTGGCTTTGATGGAAATGTGGAAGTTAGGGATCTATGGGAACAAAAAGATTTAGGTACTTTTAAAGATGTTGATTTTGCACCGTATGTGCGTGAACACGGAGCTAAATTATACCGTATTTCAAAAAGGAAGTAGGAATTATGTTTTAAGCATTGGTAAAAGTAAAGGCAGGTTGAAAAACTTGCCTTTACTTTAATGGTCCAGCGAACAAATGCATCCGAGGCACATTTGAAATTAGCGACCTACTAAAAACACGAGTATTCTCTTTGAATTTATATAAGATATAAATTACCATAAAGTACTATTATGCAACACTTTTACAAAATTTCATAGTATATTTTTATATATTGTGATAAAATTAATTCCTTGAACCAAACCATAAATATAAAACTGGCTGTTCGTCAATATAGAGGTACCAATTGCGTCTATCTTAAATTTGATTTAGATCCTGTTTTTTTACAAGATTTAAGGAAGCATTACAGTTTAAAATATAGCAATACGCACGAATGCTATTATTTTCCAGAAAAAGAGTTTGATTATGACGATTTTCTGTATCGATATTACGACAAGGTTTATGTTGAATTTGTAAACAACGCCGCACAAGCAAAATATTCAAAGGATGGAACAAAAGACATTTCCCTACCCGATGGATATATGGAACTTTTAGAAATAAAAAGATACAGTAACTCCACCATAAAAACCTACTCGCACTATTTCAACGAATTTCAGTATCACTTTTACAATCAAGAACTCGAAGATATTTCGAACAAAGAAATCAACGAGTATATATTGAAATTGATAAAAGAAGAACAAATATCGGGTTCGCAGCAAAATCAGCGCATTAATGCAATTAAGTTTTATTACGAAAAAGTTTTAAAGCGTCCAAAAACAAGAATTGAAATTGAACGTCCGAAAAAGTCGCGCGAACTCCCAGAGATTTTAAGCAAAGAAGAAGTTAAGAAAATAATAAACAGCACCAATAATTTAAAGCAGAAAGCAATGCTGCTAATGATTTATTCTGCTGGTTTACGTCGTTCCGAATTGTTAAACCTTCAGGTGAAGGATATTAATTCAAAAAGAATGATGTTAAAAATAACCGGGGCAAAGGGCAAGAAAGATCGTTACAGTATTTTGTCGGAAGCAATGCTAAAAACTTTAAGAGTATATTTTAAAGAGTATCATCCAAAGAAGTATCTATTTGAGGGGATAGATCACGGACAATACTCAGCATCCAGCTTACAACAAACACTAAAGCAGGCAGTTGCAAGAGCAGGAATCAAACGCAGAGTATATCTGCACATGTTGCGACATTCATTTGCAACACATTTAATGGAACAGGGTACGAATATTCGTTTAATTCAGGATATCTTAGGACATGAAAGTATAAAAACGACAGAAATATATACTCATGTGTCGAATCAGGAATTACGACTAATTAAAAACCCTGCCGACGATTTATTTAATGAATCGTAACAAAAGGGATATTCTAAAAATAAGGGAAAAGATGAAGCGTGTAAATTACTGCGCAATTATATTGTGCGGCAACACTTTGGGAACGAATGCTAGGCAAACCACAACCAAACGCAGTACACACATGTAACTGACGAGGCGAAGCTTGCTCGTCCCACTCAGTATTAAATAAAGAAAACTTGAATACCCTTGAAGTATAAAATTGAAAAATATAATATATAGCACCAAATGCAGTCACCTGCACAATACATACTAATTATACCTATATTATTCACTCACCAACAAACGATATAACGGATGTATTATTCAACGACTGCACATACACAAACGTTACCTGCAATTTTAACAGAGCCAACAACATAGCTTAAATTACAATGAAAAAATTAATTCTTTTAACCTTATTAGTCCTATCATCGACAATTCTATTTAGTCAGGAAATAAAGCTCGGTTTTATTGATTCAATAAACTCGAAAGAATTGAATGAGAATAGAAAAATCATAATTAAACTACCCAAAGGATATGATGAGACAAAAAAGTCTTATCCTGTCATTTATCGACTTGACGGCGACATTGACTTATTTTCTGAAACCATTGGGACAATCAATAGGTTAGCTTACATTGATGAGTTAATACCAGAAATGATTGTAGTTATGATTGAAAACACAAATAGGAATAGAGATATGATGCCGACAAAGACTGGCTTTTTCGACACAGAACCTGGTGCTGAAAAGTTCAAAAATTTCATCGACAGAGAGTTGGTTCCCTATATAAATAAATCTTTTCGGACAACTAATGAGAAAATTTTATGTGGACAATCTTTAAGCGCAATTTTCACATTGTATTATTTCTTGACAAATACTAATTCTTTTGATTCGTATATTGTATGTAGCGGAGCATTTCTTGATTGTGGAGAATATTTTGACGACTTAACAGCTAACTTTTTAAAAACAAAAAATAATAACCTGACAAAAATATTTTTAACACACGGACTAAACGATTTTCTAGACCCGGATGGAATTAATAGAAAACAATTGTCAGATTTTAGCCAAAAGATAAAATCCAAAGAGAATGTTGTATGTGAGTTGAAAATTTATGAAGACGAAGGACACGTTCCCTTTCAAAGCTTATATCATGGATTAAAGTTTATATATACACCGGATAAATGAATAAAAAAAACAGCAGGTAACAAATTGTATATGGCAGGCGGGGGTTTTAGCGGTCTGACAAGTCAGACCTTCTGCTCACTCTCCTGCGGGTCTGACAGGATTTCTCTTCGAAATCCCGCCCGACCACATACAAGTGACCGTTAGCAACCATATTAAACCGATATCAAATTGTAAATGAGCATAAGAAAGAATAAAACAAATCAGTTAAGATTAATAATCCTTTTCATAACAATACTTTGTTTTGCAACAACAAACTCTGTAGCAATAACAAATTCGGAGAATAATATTTCCGCCATAAAGGACTTGGTTTCGTATTGGGATATTCTGCTGGTTATTGCATGCATATTAATAATAGTTCCGTTTGTTTACATTGGATATTTGAAAATCCATGGTATTCCAGAGGAACAACTGCCTTATCATTTTGGTGGAGAGTATACAGCTAAAGACATTGTAAAACATGTTGAAAGACTGGAAAAAAAATTTAGAAAGAAATTCTCGAACTTTACAAGACTAATCGAACTATTGGAAAAGGAAACAAAAGGAGATTTAAGAAATCATTCTGAAATAATTAATAGTGCCCTTTTATGCATAAAATTCAATGGTCGCAGAAGATTGGCAATATTTTGGGAATTATCAGATGCAATGCTAAAAATTATAATCCTTTTACTACCACTAATTCTTACATCAATTCTATTTATTTCAAACATCTATTATGGTTTAGGTGGTGTTATAATAAGTTTGGTATCAATAGTATTTGTTGTACCTGTTATCCTTACGACATTTTCTAATTTTTTAAGGATTACTCAAAACATATTTAGAAAAAATAGGAATCCTTTACCTGCTTTGAGTCTTGCGAACATTGCGGTAGAAGCATTAATTAATACGCATGTCGTTCGCTCTTTTGATAAAGATTCCAAAGAGCACTTTTACTATACCAGGATTCACAAATACAACAATGCAGTAAATTCACAAAATGGTTTTCTAAGTAAAGTTTACGTACGGACAAGTAGTGACATCTATGGAAGTATGAAAGAATTGACAATTGGAGAAAAAAAATACGGTTGCTAACAAAAGCTATATGTAATGCGGGGTACAGCGGGGAATTCAACCGCAGTTCTTCGTTGCAACACCGCCAATTCGTCTTTGACGATTTGGCTATAAAAACAAAAATATGAATAAACGAATTAGCTCAGTGGCAACCTGACTGTGATGCGTTTCAAAGTCCCGCACTCCACATAGCCAAACCGTTATGGCAAATAGTAAAAAACCTATGACACTATGATATTTGACATTAACAAAACCAATTACGAAATAAAAAGGAGAAAAGGTATCCGACTCTCGACAATTGGTTGGAAAGAAGAAGATTTCCAAAAAATGATGTATGAAAATCTTGAAGTCTTACTGCCAGAAGACGAGTTGCTTTTAATAATGCAATCAAGAAAATGGCAAGAAGAACCAGACTTGATGGCAATTGACAAAAATGGAGACCTATATATTTTTGAACTAAAAGCCTGGGAATCTCAAGAAAGTAATTTATTGCAAGTATTAAGATATGGTCAAATTTTTGGACAAAGTACATATGCCGACCTGAATGAACTCTATCTAAAATTTTTTCCAAATAGTAATAACCTGTTAGATTCATTAAACGAAAAATTCAGTTCCCAACTGACAGAGAAAGAAATAAATAAAAAACAAAAATTCATTTTAATTACAAATGGACTTGACTTTAAGACTCGTTCAACAATTGAATATTGGGCAGAGCAAGGAGTAAATATTTCCAGTTGGATATACAAAGTTTACAAGGTTGATGACCAAATTCTTCTTGACTTCGATACTTATAGAAAAACACCAAATCCATACGAAGACATTGATGAGGGATATTATATTTTAAATACCAATATTCAAGGAGGTGTTGAGGATGAAAATGATATGCTTACAAGTCAAAAAGCGGCAGCATATTTTGAACCTTGGAAATTTAAAATAGAACAAATTAATAAAGGAGATAGAGTGTTTCTTTATAGGTCTGGAGTTGGGATAGTCGCAAAGGGAGTTGGTTCGGGAATTATCGACAAACTGCCCTATCGTGGACAAGAAAAATGGACAAATGAAGAATACTCGACAAAATTGAAAAAATTTAAAAAACTATCGAAACCGATAAAAGCTTCCGAGATAAAGAAAATCTCAGGAGTAAATTATGTTTTTATGCAAACAATGTTTTCCATTGACAAAGAAACAGGTGGAAAATTATGGAAAATGGAATGAAAACTACTTGCCATAACAAATTGTATATGGCAGGCGGGGGTTTTAGCGGTCTGACAGGTCAGACCTCGTGCCCTCTTTCCTGCGGGGCTGACAAGATTTCTTTTCGAAATCCCGCCCGACCACATACAAGTGACCGTTACCATTAATTTTAAAAAGACGACCTATGAAAAATTTAAGTTTGCTGTTTTTCTCTCTAATAATCATTATTTCGTGTAATCAAAACAAGAATGAGAAATCTGTAATCATATCAGGGAAAATAAATAATACCAATGTCAGAAAGGTTCAAATAACAAATGAAACAGACACTGTCGACATTGAGGTAAACAATAATGGAAATTTCAACGATACCATTTTTATTAATGGAGGATATTATGATTTTACCATAGAAAATAGTGTTTATGAGATATATTTAGAACCGTCTTTTCAAATTGAAATTTCCGTTCGGGAAAAAATTGAATTTTCAGGGATTGGTTCTGCTGAAAACAATTACCTGAGAGATAAAAAGATTCTCACTGAGAAATTAAAAGGATTCGACGATTATAAATATTATGCCCGACTTCAGGAAAAGCCCTTTATAAATTTGATGGATTCTTTGCTTAACGTTAAACTCAAATTACTATCGAAAAGCGAAAATAACATTTGTGATGAATTTGATTTTATTCAAAAGAACAAACTAATATACGAATACAAGAATAATAAAGCACTGTATGAGGTGTCACGAAGAATCGTTACGGAAAATAAAAACTTTCAAGTTTCGCCAGACTATTATGCCAACCTATTTAAAGGGATAAATGTAAACGATTCGAAACTTGCTAATCTGGACGGATATACCAAATTTGTTGATTCTTACATTTGGCAAACAACAAAAAACAGAATAGGCGATAGCGATTCCATTGATTTTTATTTTACATATATGACTATCCTGGATGAAAAAATTCAGAATGAAAAAATAAAAGAGAAATTGTCTTTCAACATAGGAAACTATAAACTAGATATGACAAACCGGCTGGACGATGTTTACAGTTTTATTGTAAATAATCTTTCAAACGAACAGGACATAAATAAAATTGAAAAGAAATATAAAATTTTAAAAAAGGTTGAAAGAGGGGCACCGTCACCGGAATTTGAATTTACAGACATTAATGGAAATACCGTCTCATTAAAAGATTTACGAGGTAAAGTTGTATACATCGATATTTGGTCGACTGGTTGTGCTCCCTGCATGGCTGAAATACCATACCAGAAAAAACTTGAAGAATATTGCAGAGGAAAAAATATTTATTTGGTTAGTATAAATGTGGGAGATACAAAGGAATATTGGAAAAAAACCGTTAACGAAAAACAACTCGGAGGAATACAATTATATGCTTCTGATGCAAAGGATAAATTCTTTAAAGATTATTTAGTACGTGGAATCCCAAGATATATACTAATAGATAAAGACGGAAAGATTATTAGCTCAAATGCAAAACGACCATCAGACGATAAATTAAAAGAACAACTTGATGAAATAGTATAAAAAACTAATGGTAACACTTTGTATAAGTAATGGCAGGCAAAGTAGTAAATATCAAGGGTTGTAGCCCGCTGAAACTGCGTAGCGGTTTGACAGGAAATTACCACGCAATCTGCCACTACTCATACAATTTTTCGTTGGGCGTCATTTTGGGAGCGCTTTCTAAATTCACAGAAGTAATAAAATGGAGAGATTTTCAATGAAAAATTATGTGACAATTTTATTATTAATACTTTTTGTTTCTTGCCAAAATAGAAAGACAAATGAAAACAAAGAATATTCAACCCTAATTACCAAAATTGATTCAGTTTCAGTAAACAATGGTTTTAATGGAGTTATACTTGTAACAAAAGACACAACTACATTTTATTCAAAAGCTTTTGGTTATTCTGATTTAGAAAACAAAATTCCTATGAATATGGAGAATCAGTTTGTAATTGGTTCAATAAGTAAACAGATAACAGCAGTCTTGGTATTGAGAGAGTATGAAAAAGGAAATTTAAAACTAAATGATAAAATCATTCAGTACTTACCTGATATAATGCAGCCTTGGGCTAATGAAGTAACAATCCATCATTTATTAGTTCATACCCACGGAATTATAGATTTAAATAGACCGTTGGAATTTGAGTTAGGCTCTCAGTTTCATTATTCTCAGTTAGGATATGAATTATTAGCTCAAATTTTAGAAAAAGTAACAGGAAAAACATTTAATGAATTATCAACTGAACTTTTCACTAAATATGGATTGAAAAACACTTATCATCCAGACAATAAAAATTATAACAGCCTTGTAAAAGGATATGAAGAATCTGAAAATGGAAAATTAGAATATTGTAGAAATAGCTTATATAACTATGTTCCAGCAGGTTCTTTTATCTCAAATGCAGAAGATTTGAATAAATGGAATGAACTACTTTATTCTGGAAAATTGGTAAATGAAAAGACTTTGGCGTTAATGGAAACAAGATATGCCACGAGACTTCATCCAATATTTGACAAAATAGAATATGGATATGGTTTGCTTTTCAAGGACGGTGAAAGTGACATACAATTAGGAGCGTTTGGATATGCACCTGGATTTGTGTCAGCTTGTTATCATTATCCACAGACCAATATGAATTTAATTGTGCTTGAAAATACTGCAAGAAAATTGGATAATTTTAAAGAAACTTTTCAAGTACATACTGAATTGATGGAATTAATAAAAAAACGAACGCCCAACACTTTGTATAAGTAATGGCAGGCAAAGTAGTAAATATCAAGGGTTGTAGCCCGCTGAAACTGCGTAGCGGTTTGACAGGAAATTACCACGCAATCTGCCACTACTCATACAATTTTTCGTTGGGCGTCATTTTGGGAGCGCTTTCTAAATTCACAGAAGTAATAAAATGGAGAGATTTTCAATGAAAAATTATGTGACAATTTTATTATTAATACTTTTTGTTTCTTGCCAAAATAGAAAGACAAATGAAAACAAAGAATATTCAACCCTAATTACCAAAATTGATTCAGTTTCAGTAAACAATGGTTTTAATGGAGTTATACTTGTAACAAAAGACACAACTACATTTTATTCAAAAGCTTTTGGTTATTCTGATTTAGAAAACAAAATTCCTATGAATATGGAGAATCAGTTTGTAATTGGTTCAATAAGTAAACAGATAACAGCAGTCTTGGTATTGAGAGAGTATGAAAAAGGAAATTTAAAACTAAATGATAAAATCATTCAGTACTTACCTGATATAATGCAGCCTTGGGCTAATGAAGTAACAATCCATCATTTATTAGTTCATACCCACGGAATTATAGATTTAAATAGACCGTTGGAATTTGAGTTAGGCTCTCAGTTTCATTATTCTCAGTTAGGATATGAATTATTAGCTCAAATTTTAGAAAAAGTAACAGGAAAAACATTTAATGAATTATCAACTGAACTTTTCACTAAATATGGATTGAAAAACACTTATCATCCAGACAATAAAAATTATAACAGCCTTGTAAAAGGATATGAAGAATCTGAAAATGGAAAATTAGAATATTGTAGAAATAGCTTATATAACTATGTTCCAGCAGGTTCTTTTATCTCAAATGCAGAAGATTTGAATAAATGGAATGAACTACTTTATTCTGGAAAATTGGTAAATGAAAAGACTTTGGCGTTAATGGAAACAAGATATGCCACGAGACTTCATCCAATATTTGACAAAATAGAATATGGATATGGTTTGCTTTTCAAGGACGGTGAAAGTGACATACAATTAGGAGCGTTTGGATATGCACCTGGATTTGTGTCAGCTTGTTATCATTATCCACAGACCAATATGAATTTAATTGTGCTTGAAAATACTGCAAGAAAATTGGATAATTTTAAAGAAACTTTTCAAGTACATACTGAATTGATGGAATTAATAAAAAAACGAACGCCCAACACTTTGTATAAGTAATGGCAGGCGATGTGGCAAATGTCAAGGTTTGTAATCCGCTCAAACTGCGTAGCGGTTTGACAGAAAAGTGCCACGCAATCTGCCACTACTCATACAATTTTCCGTTACAAGCAATTAGATTTTTTTGTAATTGCTGCTCTAAGTTTTGTCGGAGATATTGCTCTTTTCAACTTTTAATCTATGTCGGGCAACTTAATTTGATCTAGCATTTATTCAGTTTACATTCAGTGCTTTGTTGCTTTTTGCTGCAAACAAATTATTGTTTACGTTTAAGACTAGTCCAATTACAAATAATAAATTAAGTCGCCCTACTCTATTTCATGTTCAACACTTTCTATAAACTTAAATCCGAGTTCAATCAAAGAGCAACTTTATTCCGCAATTTCATTCAAAGCTAAAACTGCCTTGCGCTTGTGGACAAGTTCGCCCCGCGCTTTTTAAAGCTCTTAATCGTAGTTCTTTCTTGGTTGTTTAATCTTTTAGTCGATAAATAAACAAACAACACTTATTTGTTGTGACACTTTAGCTTTTTAGAATCAACTATTTGTTTTTGTGAGCTAAGTGTAAATATTTTAAAAACGTAAGTATAAAATTCAAACAAAAAAGCTCGCCTGCACACAACTTTTAGTTACCAAACATAAAATAAGTTGTAGGCAGTTTTTTATTAACTGCTTGTAACAATTTGTATATTGCAGTACGGTGAACTGCTTTATTTGTTGCCTCTGCTCCTTTCTCTAGCATTTTTGTCGGTCGACAAAAACGCTCTTCGAATTCCGCACCGACAACATACAATTCAACGTTACAAGCAATTAGATTTTTTTGTAATTGCTGCTCTATGTTTTGTCGGAGAAATTGCTCTTTTTAACTTTTATTCTTTGTTGGGCAACTTAATTTGGTCTAGCATTTATTCAGTTTTCATTCAGTGCTTTGTTGCTTTTAGGTGCAAACAAATTATTGTTTTGCGTCTAAGACAAGTCCAATTACAAATAATAAATTAAGTCGCCCTACTCTATTTCATGTTCGGCACTTTTTATAAACTTAAAACCTAGTTCAATCAAAGAGCAACTTTATTCCGCAATTTCAATCAAAGCTAAAAACTGCCTTGTGCTTGTGGACACGTTCGCCCCGCGCTTTCTTAAGCCCTTAATCGTAGTTATTTCTGGGTTGTTTAATCTTTTTGTCGATAAATAAACAAACAACACTTATTTGTTGTGGCACTTTAGCTTTTTAGAATCAACTACTTGATTTTGCGAGCTAAGTGTAAATATTTTAAAAACGTCAGTATAAAATTCAAACAAAAAAGCTCGCCAACACACTACTTTTAGTTACCAAACATAAAATAAGTTGTAGGCAGTTTTTTTATTAACTGCTTGTAACAATTTGTATATTGCAGTACGGTGAGCTGCTAAAATTTGTTGCCTCTGCTCCTTTCTCTAGCATTTTTGTCGGTCGACAAAAACGCTCTTCGAATTCCGCACCGACAACATACAATTTTCCGTTGTATGCCATATAAAAAAGATACTGCAAAATGATGAAATGTGGAATTATAATATTGACTCTCTTTGCAATTTATTCTTGTAATATTTCGACCGAGAATAATAAGCAGACTGAGATTTCAATTCAAAAAGAATCAAACACTGATTCTTTGACAAAGACTGTTGCGCAACTTGATACCTCAGAGATTATTGAAGATAGAGGTATATCGGAAGCTTTTGCAAAAGCAGTTGAGTGTTTTCCAAATGACAGTGCTTCTCTTCATAGATTCTATTTTAAATGGAATTCTACAACTGACCAAGAAAAAATTGATAAGCAGATAAAGCGACTTGAAAAATTAACTTCCCAAGAGTCGGTTCAGAGATACAGAAGCATCGAAAATAACTTAAAGCCATTAATGACAAGGATTGTAAATTCAAAAACAATTAGTCAAATGCAGTCTGATAGCTTGGTAACTCTGTATTCGGATTATGATTACTTTTCAGGGGAAGCATTATTTTCAAAATTACTTACCAATGACGAGAATTATGATTTGGTATGGGAGTCATTTCGGATTATGGTAAAAGAGAGTAAAACTGACACTTGTTTTATATCTGGATTGATTAAACTTGATAAAAATATTCGTACGAATGTAGAGTTAGGAGAAGCGATGCAAGATTTTACCGTTCAAGCAGTTCGAAATAACCCGATTGGATTTCTGGAAATGTATGAACAGAGAAAAGTCGAGAATAGGACTGATTTTGCAAACTACATTGCTATTTGGGATTCTCCTGATAAAGAACTGATTGAAAAGTATTCGGAAATTTCTGAAAAATCGATAGATGAGAATTATAAGAAACTAGCAACTGAATTGATTGGGAAATTTAAGAATTGATAAAATACGGCATACAACATTTTGTATAAGTAATGGCAGGAAAAGTAGTAAATTTTAAGGTTTATAGCCGCTCAAACTGCGTAGCGGTTTGAGAGGAAATTACCACGCAATCTGCCACTACTCATACAATTTACCGTTACAAGCAATTAGTTTTTTTGTAATTGCTGCTCTAAGTTTTGTCTGAGAAATTGCTCTTTTCAACTTTTAATCTTTGTCGGGCAACTTAATTTAGTATAACATTTATTCTGTATGCATTCAGTACTTTGTTGCTTTTAGCTGCAAACAAATTATTGTTTACGTTTAAGACAAGTCCAATTACAAATAATAAATTAAGTCGCCCTACTCTATTTCATGTTCAGCACTTTTTATAAACTTAAAATCAAGTTTAATTAAAGAGCAACTTTATTCCGCAGTTTCATTCAAAGCTAAAAACGGCCTTGCGCTTGTGGACAAGTTCGCCCCGCGCTTTTTAAAGCTCTTAATCGTAGTTCCTTCTTGGTTGTTTAATCTTTTAGTCGATAAATAAACAAACAACACTTATTTGTTGTGGCACTTTAGCTTTTTAGAATCAACTATTTGTTTTTACAAGCTAAGTGTAAATATTTTAAAAACGTAAGTATAAAAATCAAACAAAAAAGCTCGCCTGCACACAACTTTTAGTTACCATACATAAAATAAGTTGTAGGCAGTTTTTTATTAACTGCTTGTAACAATTTGTATATTGCAGTACGGTGAGCTGCTAAACTTGTTGCCTCTGCTCCTTTCTCTAGCATTTTTGTCGGTCGACAAAAACGCTCTTCGAATTCCGCACCGACAACATACAATTTTCCGTTAGCGGCAACGAAAATACAGCACCTATAATCGAAAACAATCCTTATGAAATTGATTAAATTAATAACAGTAATTCTTCTTTCGAGTACATTATGCTTTTGTCAGGAAAGAAAGTCAGAGACCGAAATAGATGAAGACTATTACCTCAAAGCCAAGAATAGCTTAGATTCAGAAATAAATACGAATATTAATTACGATGACCCAAATCTTTACAAAAGGAATGATGTATACCTTGACAGTTTGAATCTGTTACTAAAAAAAGCATTACAAAACCATCCATTGGAGAACACATTTATTAATAGTACAAGCTCTTTGGAAACACTCATCCCTGAATTAGGTTACGACAAATTAGACGGACTTCAAGTTATTAGCGATTCATACACCATAACATATACAACCAAAAAGCTTTTAGACAACTATGGTAACGGTTACTATAATTTTGAAAAACTGAACACTACAGATTTAGGTCGCATTTTTCATTCATTACTTGCAGATGCGTCAGTTAGCGGAATCTGGTCGACAGAGATTACACCATTTGCCAATATAGAAAAATTATATTTCGTGATAGCATTGGAATCTCAAGACCCATATTACCTTCAACAAAAGACTGTTTATGCAATTTGGAATATCAAAAATCATATTTACATATTACGACCTAATTTTCTTGAAATAAAATTAAATGAGTGTGATTCAATTTGGGAAAGTGCTTCGCTTAATAAAAAAGAAAAACTTGATGCATATAAAAAGAATAACCCTGGTTTGACTAATCAAGAGTATAATATACAAGATATAATTCTTGAAAAAGAAGCTTTTAATGAATATGGCCGATGTTATAATTCAGAAATGAATCAAAATATTATAGAAAAAGCACAAAAAGAGATAGTTACATTGATTGAAAACATAATAGAGAATAATAATCGCAGCCGCTAACATTTTGTAAATTTCATAGCCGAGACTGTGCGTATTTGAAGCCTTGTAACCCGCATCAACATTATCTCGGTTTGACAGGAAAGTAGCACGCAATCGGCTACGCCACTTACAATTTACCGTTAACATTAATTTAAATTATAGCAGGTTTTCCATTTGTAAAGGCTATCTTTGATAGTATCATATGACATTATCAAATAGTTTAGATTATGAAACCACCTTACGAAATAACAAATAATATTCTGGCACTAGTTGCTTCTATTTCAGAAAAAATTGGTGAAATAAATGCTGCTCATTTATCAAAACAGCCAACTGAATTACGAAAAAAAAATAGGATAAAAACAATTCAATCATCTCTCGAAATTGAAGGAAATACACTTACTGTAGAACAGATTACTGATTTATTAGACAACAAACGAATACTTGCACCACAAAAAGATATTATCGAAGTTAAGAATGCAATTGCAGTTTACGATAGCCTTAACGAGTTTAAAACATATTCACTAAAGTCTCTTTGTGATGCACATCAAATTTTAATGAAAAATCTAATCGATAATGCAGGCAAACTGCGAGCTACATCGGTTGGTATTGTAAAAGGTAGTGAACTGGCACATCTTGCACCTCCAGGTGAAATGGTCAAACCACTAATGAATGACCTGTTTAATTACCTAAAAAACGACAATGACCTACTTTTAATTAAAAGTTGCGTATTCCATTATGAGTTTGAATTTATTCATCCATTTATAGACGGCAATGGACGTATGGGAAGACTTTGGCAAACAATGATTTTAAAGGAGTACTCTCCAATTTTTGAATTTCTACCAATAGAAACATTAATTAAAGAAAAACAGCAAGATTATTATAACGTACTAGGTAAATCTGACAGCCAAGGAACATCAACTGCTTTTATTGAGTTCATGCTCTCGATCATAAAAGATTCATTGGAGGAGTTACTCAAATCACAAAGAATAAGCTTAACAGATAACGACAGAATTATTCATTTTAAAGACTTAATCGGAGCAAAGGAATTTTCGCGACAGGACTACTTAAGAGCATATAAAAATATATCTCCAGCTACAGCGAGCCGAGATTTAAAAAATGCGGTTGACAATGGAATCATTGAAAAGGAAGGAGATAAAAGACTTACCAAATACAAATTCAAATAAAAACTAATGTTAACATTTTGTATATTTCATAGCGGTTGCAGCGGTATGCGTGGGGCGGATTCTCGCCCCGATTGTCCTTGTCCTCACGGACAGACAATCGCACCGTAATCCGCTACGCAACATACAATTTTCCGTTATGCAGCATTTTGAACCTACAAATAACACTTAGTGATAGAAGCAAAAAAAATAAATACTATTCTGATGGATTTTTATAATTCCACTTTCTCAGGAAATGAATTATATAAAACCTTTAAAGACTTAATCAATCCGTTAGAATTAGCTCCAACTACACATCATAAAATCTTCCACCCAGATGTAAGGAAAAGGATGACAGTGGAAATGGATCTAACCGATAGGTGCAATTTAGCCTGTCCTGATTGTACATTTCAAAATGTTAGAGACAAAAATGACATTGATTATTATAATGCAATTAATCTAATTGATTTCTTAAAACGTGTGGGTGTCCAAACAATAACTTTGTGTGGTGGCGGAGAACCGACTTTATGGACAAATCAGAAAAAATCATTTGGAGAACTAATAGAAAATATTTCGAATAAAGTCAAATTAGGAATAATAAGTAATGGGTATGAGTTATCTGACGAAAAAATTATTTCTATTTTGAAATATTGCCACTATTTTAGGGTGTCCTACAATACTTTCAATACATCAAAAAGACAAGTTGAAATTAATGAACAAGTATGGAGAAACATAAATAAACTCATAAGAATAAAGAATAAATTTAGTTTCATATGTAATATTCGTGTTGGTATTATTGTCAATCCACATTACCCAGAGCAACTATCTTCAATCATTGAGCGATTTGAGAATCTGCCAATTGATAGTATCCAAATGCGACCTTTATTGAAACACATTAATGGCATTATTGATTTAGATTTTGAATTAGATAATTATAAATCTTTTTATGGCTTATTAAAAAAAACCAGTAACGATTCAAGATATAACACAACTGATTTAATTGAAGATATACTTTCTTACAAAACAGATAGTTCATCAAAATCAATGTGTGAAATCGTAAAAAATTCAAATACATTAAAAGTTCGAGCAAATAAAGGGTGTTTTATTTGTGGTCAACAATCGACAAAGAAGGAAAGCTCTGCTTTTTGGAAGTTTGAGGACGACTATTTATTATTAAAAAGACAAATTAAACAAGGTCATAACGTCCCAATTTCTTCTTGCCCGACGTGTCGTTTTATAAAATCAAACAATAGATTAGAATGGTTTAATAAACTACCGCAAAACGAAGCTGAGTTAGTTGAGAAATGGATAATTGAAAAAAGTAACAATAACTTGGATATATTCTTTTAACTTTTCGAAAAATGAAAAATACTGACCCAAAAACTTTTGAAATAAAAAAAGAACTTGTAATAAAAGATTATGAAAGCCTCTTTACTGTTTATGGAAGAGAAACAAATATTGTATTTTCTTTTAGAGCTTGGACTATCACATTGTTATCTGCATATTTAGGATTCATTATTGCTACTGATTTAACAAAGGCGAGTACGATTCTTTACTATATCCCAATTTTAATTCTAAGTATATTTATGATTCTAGAAGTTGCCGAAAGAAGCGTCATGCGTAATTTACTTATTGATTTGAGAAAATTAGAAATGATTTTTATGGAAAAAGACTATAAAAAACTTGAGAAGAAAATAATGAAATACGAATTTCGAGATTTAAGAGATACAAAAATAGACATCTGGCTGAAAATCAAAAGTTTCTTTCGAGCTTTTCTGTCACTTCAGGTTATTTCATGGTATCCTTCTCTGACAATAATAACACTTTATTTGACCAAAATAATAATAGAAATGAAAAACGCTGCATAACACTTTGTATAAGTAATGGCAGGTAATGTGGTAAATATCAAGGTTTGTAGCCCGCTCAAACTGCGTAGCGGTTTGACAGGAAACTACCACGCAATCTGCCACTACTCATACAATTAAACGTTAAGCGCCAAGTTTAAATGAAGAAGTTATTGGTTATCCAGATTGTCCGTTCTTTGTTTTTTTACTCGCTCCAAAATTGCTGTCGTAAAACTTGCTAAGCAAAGTTTAGTGCAATTGCCAATTTTCACGGTCTGAGAATTTACCTTATTTGTTTCGCTCTCTGACTGTGTTGTATTTTGGAGAAACAACCCGAAGTTACAAGACAGGGGCGATTGGGCAGTTTGGTACTTGGTAGCTATTATAATTGGCAAGAACAGCCGGTGCATGCAAGTTTTCCGTCAGCAACCAAAATCCGGACTGGGTTTGTGCACGTTTCAACAAAGCAACCGCCGGTGGTTACCTCTTCCCCACCAGCAACTCTGACTTTTGGGGGTTAAAGAAAAAGAAGAAAAACAAACGTGGTTATTTAAAACTATTGTGCAGAAAATGATACTTTTATACTGTTAACAAACTGACGATGAATTATAAAAACCTGGCGCTAACAAATTGTAATATGGCAGGCGGGGGTCTTGGCGGTCTGACAAGTCAGACCTCGCGCCCACTTTCCTGCGGGTCTGACACGATTTCTTTTCGAAATCCCGCCCGACCACATACAAGTGACCGTTAGCGTTCATGTAAATTGACGGTGCGAAACAACAATAAAAACTATGAAAATCCAACGCACAAATAGCACATTTACAAGCCCCGACACACAAGCTAAAACTTCAGCTTGCAAAAGAGCTATTTCTTGCCTTCAGCACGGAGCAAAAAACAAAAGGACTGCCTCAATTATGAAACAGCCCTTTCAACTAGCCAACTTTATTCCATTTGGTGCCATTACACCGTGGACATGGAGGAAGAGTATCAGAATCATCATCAAGTCTGATTATTTCTCCACATTTTACGCATTGGTAGCGCCCCTTTCCGGGTTTTTCTCCAGTTGTGTACATAATACAAGATTTAAAAGTTTAACAACTTGTTCAACTGTAAATGTTGAACGTTTACTAACTACGTTTTTTTGTTGGACCGACCTTTACTTTTTCTGTAACCGTAGTTGCTGGTCGTCTTGTTGCCTCTCTTTGAGGAACAAATTGTCCTGTTCGAGCATCTCTAACTCTCTTTGATGTCTTAGACATAATTTGAAATTTTAATTGTTTACATAAGCTAATGCTGAGAAAGGATTAAAAATTTCCATCGAATGGAAAAAAAATATAAAAAAGAAGCATTTATAAACAAATGGAGGTTAAAGACAAAATACTAGCAACAAACATTGAAGTGCAGAAAGCAATTCAAAAAGAGCTAACCTCTGAATTTTATGACATTTTAATAAGGTACTCGATATATAGAATCAATACCAAATTCAATATCAAGTATGATTTAAACAGAGGATTCAGGGGCATAATGGTAGAAGACATGATTTCAGAATTAATGTTTTCTTTTATTAAAAATGATAGTGGGAGGAATTGGAATAAAACCGATTTTCCTGATTTCAAAAGTCAGATATTTAGTTCACTTGATAGTCATATTTACAACACTATTGAAAAGGAACTTGGTAAAACTATTTTAACTGACTCTGATATTGAAAAACAGAACTTTGCACAAGTTGAAAATGACAACTATGAGGAACTTCTCAAATTTTCAACAGAATTTTTGTCGAAAATAGGAGCATCTGATGATGAAATTCTTTTATTTGAGCCTTACGTGGTACATGGAATGAAAAGAGCTGATATTGCAAAAGAGTTTGGAATTACCGAACAAGAAGCGACAAACATCAAAAAGAAGCTGGATAGGAAGATTCCAGCATTACGAGAACACATTAAAAATTTGAAACAATGAAAAAAGAATTAATAAATAAAATGGACGAATACATACTTGCTTCTTTAAAAAGTGGAGATAGTTCAGCTATTGATTCTTTTCTTGAAAATTCAGGGTATGATTTGAGAGATATAAGTAATGTCGCTGATAAAGGTTTCAAGCAAATGAATTTTGCGATGGGAGGATATATAAATTCTCAAAAAGATGAAATTTTATTAGATAAAGTAGCTAAATACTTTCAAGATGCAATTAGTCAAAATATAGACAAACCTATTAGTTATCTGAAAAATTTAGTTGCATCAAACCAACTTGCTTTTGGACATAGAAACTTAGACAAACTATCATCAGATGAAATTAAAGAGTTAATCAAAGACCATAACCTCCTTGATATACTTGAGAAACTTGAAAACGATGAAGAATTGTAACGGCAGTATCAGAGCAAAAAAATTATTAAACGAAATAGGATTTGATGAGATTACTAATCTTTCAATGAAACTGTTTGTATCAGGTCTAGGTGCAACGCTAATTGAAGAAGAATTAAAAAATTCAGATGGTAAAATTGTTAGGGGTAAATTTAAGACTCTAATAAAAGTGAACTCTCAAATCCCATACGAATCAAAAAAACGCTTTACTATTGCTCACGAAGTTGGTCATTTTCTAATGCATGAAAGAATCGAAGTGCACAATGAAAATTCTAACACCTTAAATTGGTTTAAAAGTACAGAAGATCAGTTAAAAAAAGGATTACAAGAATGGGAGGCAAATGATTTTGCTGCTGAGTTGTTAATGCCTGAACAGATTTTCCGAAAGGAAGCTTTTGGAAAACCATTTTCACATGATTTAGTAAAATATATGTCCGAAAGATTTAAGACAAGTATTACTTCGACAATATTCCGTTTTATGAAACTTGATTTACACCCTTTACTTGTTGTTTTCATTTATAATGGGGAAGTTAAATATTGGGATAAATCTTCAAGTTGGAATTATTGGATAAAAGACATTACAAAACTTCCGCCTCCAGAAGACTCCGTAGCAAGAGAATATATTGAGGCCAATTATGATTTCATATACACCGGCAAGGAAAAGACACAACCAATATTTAAATCAACTTGGTGTATTTTAAATGATGAAGAGCGGGATATTCAATTTTGTGAATATTGTATTCCGACAAAACAATACAAAACAATTATTAGTGTGATATGGGAGCAATAGTCTCAAAAACCCAATGCCAAATCAAACACTTTGCCTGGTCGCACAAGCTATCACACAACCAAAACCAGTCAAAAAGTTTGCTTTCCCAATCGCATACAGACAGAAGAAACAAACACGAAACGCTAACATTTTATATATTGCATAGCGGTTTCTGTGGTATGCGTAGCTCGGATTTCCGCCTGATTGTCTCAGTCCTCACGGACAGACAATCACCCGCAATCCACTACGACAACATATAATTTACCGTTGTGTTTAATTAAAAGAGCGACCTGCAAACTAAAGTAACGTGATAATAAATTAAGTTTCATTGGAAAAAATGAATTGGCAAAAACTTTCAGATAAAGAGTATAATCTGATTTGGGATAAATTCTACGCAGATTTCAATTTCAAACCAAGTGTTAACATATTTCCTGCAATTCAAACAGATTTACCCTATTTAAAACTGGATATATTTAAAATATGGCTTGATTATCCAGATGATTATTACGACAAGTTCATTGAATTAGGAGAAAAGTTAATATTGTATATATGCCAACCAAATGATTTAATTTATGCAATTGATTGGTAACACGAATGTTTCAAGTTTAATCCACATGTCGGATTCAAAGAAAAAGGATTGTTCACACCAGAACTCATCCCAGACGGTGATTATTATATTTTCATCACAACAGATTTCTAAAATATGTGGTTTGGTCACCCTTGGGAGCAGAAAATAACATTGGTAGGTTCCAACATAGTAAGACTTGCACTTGACTTGGAATCCGAATTTAAAAGAATTGATATTAGCTATATTAAGAAATAAGTTTATAAAGCATGAGCAGATTTTCAAATATCGATAAAGCATTAGAAAAACTTGCGGATAGATTTAAAGCAAAACTCACAAAAGATAGACCTGATTATCCCAAAGCTCTACGAACATTTGAAGAAAGACGAATTGATTGGATTAAAAACGACATTAATAAAGCTATTATTATTCAACCGACATTTAAGGCCAAAGGTGTGGACTCATCACGATGGAATTTTATAAATATTGCATGGTATGATGATGCTAAATCAGCAAACAGACCTCAATGGTTCAAATATTTGGCTAAAGAGGTTGAATTTAAAGAAATTGAGAAGGATATAGACGCCTTGATTTCAATTTCGATTAGTAATTTGGATAATATTTCAATGGATGATTTAAAATAACTAAACACAACAATGTGTATAGAGCATAAGGGTTTCAGAGGTTTTCGAGCAGTATCACCCGCATCATTTTTGGGTGGTAACTTGACGGGTATGATGTCCGCAATCCCTTACGACACCATACACTCAACGTTATGGGTAATATTCCCAAAGTCACAGCGTTTTTGATTAATATGAGAGCAAAACACATCGTAATAATTGTTTTATGTTTGATTTTTCTAGTTCCAACTTTTGGACAAGTTCTTCATAAAAACAATGGTGAAAGTAAATCAATAGGCACTGTTAGTGATGGTAAATTAGTCAATGGTTATAAAGTTCCATTTAAAGGAGAAAACTTTAAATATTTTAGTGCTTTTGATTATTTTATTCTTGGTCGATGTTATGTTCATTCTGATGTTTATAAGATTATTATTGAAAGCTATAAATCTCTAGAAAACAAATATCCAGACTACACTTACAAAATCATGGAGTGCTCGAAAAGAAAAGGTGGAAGACCATTTCCTCATAAAACTCATCAAAATGGAACGAGCATTGATTTTATGACTCCTTTAAAAAAGGACAATAAAACAGTTCGTTTTTTTGATAAAATTGGAATGTGGAGATACTTGATGAAATTTGACTCAAATGGTAATGCAAGAATCAATAAAAAAATAGTAATTGACTTTGATAAAACTGCTAATCATATTTTGGCATTAGAAAAAGCTGCTAGAAAAAATGGATACAGAATAAAAAAAGTGATTTTAGAAACAAATCTTAAAGACGAAATTTATAAATCAAAGTACGGAGAGGAGCTTAAAAACTCAAATATTTATTTTGTAAAGAGTTTACCAAAAATGATTAATGAGCTTCATGACGATCACTACCATATTGATTTTGAAAAGATTTAAATACTACCCCTAACAATTTGTATGTTGCAGTACGGTGAGCTGCTAAACTTGTTGCCTCTGCTCCTTTCTCTAGCATTTTTGTCGGTCGACAAAAACGCTCTCCGAAATCCGCACCGACAACATACAATTTACCGTTAGCACCAATAAAAAAATGAGAGACTACAAGAAAATATTAAATGAAATATATTTTAAGCTCTACCAAAGAGATGTTGATTTCTCTATGAATATATTCTTGTGCGGTGCTGCAACCAATCAAAAAGATTCTATTAGAGATTTATTAAACTCGGAATTTAAAAAAGATGCTAAATTTAATTCTGTATATCCCGAATATGTTTTTGCTAATTTATATGGGAAAGGAGGTTCAAATCTTTTAGAATTAGAAGATGATTTAGCAAAATATGTGGATGTAATTATTTTACCACTTGAAGGGATTGGCACTTATTGCGAATTAGGTGCATTTGCTGTTAATAAAAATTTGTTGCCTAAAATTATTCTTATAAATGAAGAGAAATTCAAAAAAAGTAAAAGTTTTATCAACCTTGGTCCAATAGATTTAATAAAAAATAACAATTCTAATAATTTAATATATTATCAAAAAGGAAACGAAAAAGATATAATTCGCCCAATAGTTGAAAGAGTAAGATTAAAAAGACTTGATAAAGTGATTTCCTATGATTTAGAAAACTTATTTAATTTGTCTCGTTTCATTTTATATTTAATTGCTATTTTTCAACCAATTGATAATTCAGGCATTGAGAAATTACTTAAAAAATTAGATAAAGGTAAAATTAAGCCTAAGTATATTGATTCTGCTATTCAAATATTGACACAAAAAAATAGAATAGAACAGGACTTTGATTCAAATCTAAAATGCAGATATTTTCTAAGTGACGATGGTCATAATTATGTGTATGAAGAATTAATAAAAAAATTAAAAGTAAAAAGAGATTTCACAATTATTAGAAGTGACATTTTAAACGAACGTTATAAACAAAAAAGAAAATTTATGAGCAAGGACAAAAAGCTTTTAGTATAAGGTAAGCCGTTAATAGTTTATCGTTTCGATAAGCTGGTTTAATCTGTCATTTTTACGATGAAGTTAATCTTCAATTTTTCAAACCAAGTTTGCTTTGAAAATTTGAACCTTAACTTCATCTAAGTAAAAGTTTACCTTGCTCATATTTTATACAATTATGAAAACATTTAATTTATTTGCTAAAGAGATTGGTTTTAACAAGCAGATGCTTGATAACTACATTACTTTTGCTGATAAATACTACAATACACACTACATTAAAAAGAAAAAGAAAGGTTCAAAACGAGAGATTGATGCGCCGTCAAATGAATTAAAATCAATTCAAAGATGGGTAATGTCAAACTATTTTAGTAGTATTCCAATAAGTAATAGAGCAAATGGTTTCATTAAAGGTCGAGGTATTAAGAGAAATGCTCAATTTCATATAAACAAATCATATATCCTTGCAATTGATATTAAAAACTTTTTCCCATCTATTACACAAGGAATGGTTTATCAATCATTAAAAAAGCATTTCGACGATGACGAGTTAACTTATAAATTAGCGAAGCTTTGTACATACAAAAGAAGATTACCACAAGGAGCTCCAACGTCTCCTATCTTATCTAATATTGTGTTTAAAGATATTGATGACGAAATCACCAACTTTTGTAAAGTTAGATTAGTTGCGTATTCAAGATATGCTGACGATATGGTATTTTCAAGTAACACTAAAAATGTTTTAGTAGAAATATATTTTTTTGTTAATAGACTTCTTAAAGAGCATTCTTTTGTGATTAATACATCTAAAACAAAATATCTATCAGGGAAAGGACGAATGTCAATAACGGGTATTAATATTAATGCAGGGAAGTTAACTGTTAATCAAGAGATAAAAAGGAATCTAAGGTCAAACCTGTATAATATAATTGTAAAAAAAGATAAAAGTATAAATCTAAATTCTGTATTAGGATATATGTCTTTTATAAAGGATATTGAACCTGACCACTATTATAAAACGAAAGAATATATAGAAAAGCTAAAATTAAAAGTTAAAGTATAAATTACTGGTGCTAACATTTTGTATAAGTAATGGCAGGCTATGTGCTAAATTTCAAGGCTTGTAACCCGCTCAAACTGCGTAGCGGTTTGACAGGAAACTACCACGCAATCTGCCTCTACTCATACAATTTACCGTTAGGGGTAACTCTAGCAGACACGAAACAATGATATGAATGAAGAATCAATACATAGAAACAAAAAGACTGATAAAACTTATATCAGTAAACCCATAGAAACGTCAAATATCAAACCTGACGGAAAAGGAGGAGTTATTAAAGAGGTTAAAAATATTCGGATTGTTTCAAAGGTTGTTGATGCGAAAGAAGAGCACTATTACGCTAAAGATAAGGAGGAACTTATTTTAAGAAAAACTTCTGGTGGTAGGTTTGAGATAAAAGCAAAATTAGTGGAAGATAACAGAGGTCTTTTTGTTTTAACATTACAAAGATTTACAACTGCGACTGGAAAACCAAACGAATGTTCATTTTCATTTGTTGGGGAAGAAATTGGCATTTTAATTAGGTTTCTGAAAAATCTTGAATTTGTACCATTTGATAAGCAAGAAAGTTCTAGTATTAGCGATTCTGATTTAGAGAAATTGACAATTTCTAAAGCAGACACAAAACAGTTTCTTCTTGACCATCAGGATTTAGTTATTGAATTTCTGAAAAACGAATTAACAAAAGAGGATATTGTTACTTTAGGCTATCGAAAAAAACAACTTGAGATTTTTGACAAGTTACTTCATGATACTAACTACTTTGAGGAACTAAAGGTTAAATATGAGGCACACAAGGATGAAGACCTATGGCAAAAATTCTTCGAAAAAAACACATGGATTTTTGGATATGGATTAAACTTTGTCTTTAATTCAACACTTGATGATAAAAAATTAGAGCAAGTTGTATCGGGATTTGACTTTAATAGTGCAGGTAAAAGAGCAGATGCATTTCTAAAAACAAAGGGTATAATTGAAAGCTTTTGTTTTGCAGAAATTAAAACAAATAAAACCGATTTACTTAAAAAAGTAAAAACATCATATCGACCTGAATGTTGGGCTCCATCAAATGAATTAACTGGAGCTATTTCTCAGGTTCAAAGGACTGTCCACAAATCAATTCAAAACATTGCCACGAAGACTGAGATTAAAGATAAACAAGGTGAATTAACTGGTGAGACAATTTTTTTATATTCCCCTAAATCGACTTTGATCATTGGTAATCTCGAAGAATTTATGGGAGAGCACGGCATAAATGAGGACAAATATTCTTCTTTTGAAATGTATAGACAAGGACTAAGAAATATTGAGATTATTACATTTGACGAATTATTTCAAAGAGCACAATTTATTGTCCGAAAAACTGAGAATGATTAAAATGAGTATACCCCTAACAATGTGTATAGTGCATAAGGGTTTCAGAGGTTTACGAGCGGTATCGTCCGCATTAAATCTGGGCGGTAACTTGATAGGTTTGAAGCCCGCAATCCCTTGCGACACCATACACTTACCGTTACCTGCAAGCTTAAAAGAAACCGTACAAAACAACAATACTATGAAACTAAAAAATGTAAAAATTGAAAAGTATAAGTCATTTGAAAATAATCAAGAATTTGAAATTGAGAATGATATTACAATTCTTGTTGGAATGAATGAGTCAGGAAAAACATCTGCATTAGAAGCAATTGCTAAAACTAATTATTTCCAAGAAGATAATGCTTTCAAATTTAATACGACTCACGATTATCCTAGGAAACAAAAAAAGAAAATGGATAAAAGTGGTGAAATTCCCAATGCTATTACTTGTACGTACGATATTGACGAGGGTTTAAAAAATAGAATTGAAGAAGACTTAGGAAAAGACACGCTAAAATCAAATGAGTTTAGTGTAACTGCTAAATATGACAATAGAAATACTTGGTCAATTATACAAATTGACAAAAGAAAATTTATCGAGAATAAAACTATCGAACTAGGGATTTCAAGTAAGGCTATAAATGATAAATTAGAAAGAGTTCAGAGTTTGAAGGAATTGAAAGAACTAAAAGCTGAATATTCTGATGAAAAGTACACTGAAGGTCTTACTTCGTTAGAGAAGTATTTCCAAAATGAATGGAGTTGGAGTAGTTCTGTAATAGCCGAATATGTTTCAAGAAAATATTTAAACCCGAATAGACCAAAGTTCTTATATTATGATGAGTATTTTTCACTTCCCTCTAGGATTAGTATTGAGAAATTGCAAGAGAATAATCTTGAAGAATATCAATTAAAAACAGCAAAAGCACTTTTTGAACTTGCTGATATAAATACCGAAGAAATTTTAGAGTCAGATGATTTTGAAGATTTTATTGCAGAACTAGAAGCAACAGAAGCAATTATATCAGATGAACTTTTCAAATATTGGGAAACAAATAAAAATTTGCATATAGCTTTTCAAATAGACAAGAAGGAAGAAACAGATAACTACGATAATGCAAGAATTGTTGAACACATTCTGGATATTCGTGTAAAAAGCAAAGGTGTTTCTTTGCCTTTAAAAAATCGAAGCAAAGGCTTTAATTGGTTCTTTTCATTTTTAGTGTGGTTTAAAAGAATTCAAGAAGATGCAACATCAAATTATGTTCTTCTTCTTGATGAACCAGGCTTAAATTTGCACGCTTCTGCTCAATCTGATTTATTGAGATTTATAGAGGACTTATCAGATAATTATCAAATTATTTATACTACCCATTCGCCTTTTATGATAGCATCAGACAGTTTAAATAGAGTAAGAACAGTACTTGAAACTGATAAAGGCTCTGTTATATCTGAAAGCATTCAGGAGAAGGACCCGAATACATTATTTCCACTACAAGCTGCATTAGGTTATGACATAGCTCAAAATTTATTTGTTAGTAAAAAGAATCTATTGGTTGAAGGTGTATCTGATTTGATTATTCTAACTGCAATTTCAGGTCTATTAGAATCTGAAAATCGTGTTAGTTTAAATTCGGAAGTAACAATAGTTCCAACAGGAGGTTTAGAAAAGGTAGCTACTTTTATTTCTTTATTGCGCGGTTCTCATTTAGAGATTGGGTGTTTACTTGATTCGTATACAGATATGAAAGGTAAGGCTAAAATGGATAAAATAATTGCAGAAAAAATCATTCACAAAAACAAAATCCGTTTTTTTGATGAATTCCTCGATTCCCATTCAAAAGCAGACCTCGAAGATTTATTCGTAAAAAATGATTACATCAAGCTTTATAATTCTGCTTTTAAAGAAAATCCAAATATTAAATTATCTGATTTAAATTCAGATATCAATCAAATTATTATCCAAATAAATAAGCATTTGAATGTTGAAAGATTTAATCATTATCGACCAGCTAATGAATTGGTAAAATTGGCAGTGGGAAAAGATTTTTTTTCTGCTGAAACACTAGATAATTTTGAAAAGGTTTTCATTGCAATTAATAAAATGTTTGAATAAAAGCCAGCAGGTAACAATGTGTCATACGTAATGGCGGTTAAAGTGCAAATATCAAGTTTTAGCACTCGCATCAACTTCATCTCGGTTTGAAAGTGAGGTGCTCAGAAATCCGCCACTACGCATACACGAGACCGTTACAAGCAATTAGTTTTTTTTGTAATTGCTGCTCTAAGTTCTGTCTGAGAAATTGCTCTTTTCAACTTTTATCTATGTCGGGCAACTTAATTTGGTCTAGCATTTATGCAGTTTGCATTCAGTGCTTTGTTGCTTTTAGGTGCAAACAAATTATTGTTTACGTTTAAGACGAGTCCAATTACAAATAATAAATTAAGTCGCCCTACTCTATTTTATGTTCAGCACTTTTTATAAACTTAAAACAGAGTTCAATTAAAGAACAACTTTATTCCGCAGTTTCATTCAAAGCTAAAAACTGCCTTGCGCTTGTGGACAAGTTCGCCCCGCGCTTTTTAAAGCTCTTAATTATAATTCCTTCTTGGTTGTTTAATCTTATTGTCGATAAATAAACAAACAATACTTATTTGTTGTGGCACTTTAGCTTTTTAGAATCGATTACTTGTTTTTGTGAGCTAAGTGTAAATATTTTAAAAATATAAGTATAAAATTCAAACAAAAAGCTCGCCTGCACACAACTTTTAGTTACCATACATAAAATAAGTTGTAGGCAGTTTTTTATTAACTGCTTGTAACAATTTGTATATTGCAGTACGGTGAACTGCTAAAACTGTTGCCTCTGCTCCTTTCTCTAGCATTTTTGTCGGTCGACAAAAACGCTCTTCGAATTCCGCACCGACAACATACAATTTTCCGTTACAAGCAATTATTTTTTTTTTGTAATTGCTGCTCTAAGTTTTGTCGGAGAAATTGCTCTTTTAAACTTTTAATCCATTGTCGGGCAACTTAATTTGGTATAACATTTATTCAGTTTGCATTCAATGCTTTGTTGCTTTTAGGTGCAAACAAATTATTGTTTACGGCTAAGACAAGTCCAATTACAAATAATAAATTAAGTCGCCCTACTCTATTTCATGTTCGGCACTTTTTATAAACTTAAATCCAAGTTCAATTAAAGAGCAACTTTATTCTGCAATTTCAATCAAAGCTAAAAACTGCCTTGTGCTTGTGGACACGAACGCCCCGCGCTTTTTAAAGCTCTTAATCGTAGTTCTTTCTTGGTTGTTTAATCTTGTAGCCGATAAATAAACAAACAACACTTATTTGTTGTGGAACTTTAGCTTTTTAGAATCAACTACTTGTTTTTGTGAGCTAAGTGTAAATATTTTAAAAACGTCAGTATAAAAATCAAACAAAAAAGCTCGCCTGCACACAACTTTTAGTTACTAAGCATAAAATAAGTTGTAGGCAGTTTTTTATTAACTGCTTGTAACAATTTGTATATTGCAGTACGGTGAACTGCTAAAACTGTTGCCTCCGCTCCTTTCTCTAGCATTTTTGTCGGTCGACAAAAACGCTCTTCGAATTCCGCACCGACAACATACAATTTACCGTTAGCGGTAATCAAAACTCGAATCTGTGACATTAGATAAACGAATCGAATTTCTGCAAGCATTTCTAAGTGCATTGGGAGCATTTAAAATAAAATGGGATAAGATAAATGAGGATTCTATTTCTGGAACAGTCATTTATAACGAGAACGATACGAATGAAACTCAAGAATTTATTTGGAAAACAAGAGAAGAAAGCGTCCCAACTCCCGAAACTTTGGAACTGATCAAATATTTAGAATTAAACAATTTATTAGCTGGAGATAAAATTAGCATTCCAATTAATGAAATAAATATTCCGAACATCAATGATTCAAAGAAATACGAACTTTTCAATGAATTATTTCAAATAAGCGTTGACATGATAGATGATGGAGAAGAAACATACTTTTATTTTATTCACGAATGAGAATTGACTTAAAATTCGATATTTTAAGCCATTAAAGATTACTATTATTATATGAAAAGATTATCCAACAACCTCAAATCATTAAAATGGTTTTTAATTGCATTTATGACATTTCTTATTTACCTATTAATCAAGCCAATTATAAATCAAGATAACAATACTATGACTACTGAGCTAATGATAATATTGTTAATCTTCATTTTTACTATTTCATTATTTTTATTCTTTTTGTATAAATTAAAGAGACTTGATTTTAATAATGATTTTCTATTTATAAAAGGCAATACGACTAAAACAATTCCATTTGCTAATATTTATGAGATTAAAATGATTTCGCTTAAAGTTGGTAATACTAATCACTTTTACAAGATTGGATATAGAACAACAGAAAAGAAGTACAATAACGTACGTTTATTGCCAACGAAACACTTTGAGGATTTTGTCAAAATTGCAATAAAAAACAACAAAGATATTATAGTAAAGAACAGCATTAGCACTTTGGGATAGACAGATATAGACTACCGCTAACATGTTGTATATTGCAGTACGGGTTCAGCGATACTAGTTGTCTCGGTGCATTTCACTAAGGTCATCATCGGCCGACAAAAACGCTCTTCGAATTCCGCACCGACAACATACAATTTACCGTTACAAGCAATTAGATTTTTATGTAATTGCTGCTCTAAGTTTTGTCGGAGAAATTGCTCTTTTCAACTTTTATCTATGTCGGGCAACTTAATTTGATCTAGCATTTATTCAGTTTACATTCAGTGCTTTGTTGCTTTTAGCTGCAAACAAATTATTGTTTACGTTTAAGACAGGTCTAATTACAAATAATAAATTAAGTCGCCCTACTCTATTTCATGTTCAGCACTTTTATAAACTTAAAATCCAGTTTAATTAAAGAGCAACTTTATTCCGCAATTTCAATCAAGGCTAAAAACTGCCTTGTGCTTGTGGACACGTTCGCCCCGCGCTTTCTTAAGCTCTTAATCGTAGTTCTTTCTTGGTTGTTTAATCTTTTAATCGATAAATAAACAAACAACACTTATTTGTTGTGGCACTTTAGCTTTTTAGAATCAACTATTTGTTTTTACGAGCTAAGTGTAAATATTTTAAAAACGTCAGTATAAAATTCAAACAAAAAAGCTCGCCTGCGCACAACTTTTAGCGGCCAAACATAAAATAAGTTGTAGGCAGTTTTTTATTAACTGCTTGTAACAATTTGTATATTGCAGTACGAGTACAGCAGTACTTGTTGCCTTTGCTCCTTTCTCTAGCATTTTTGTCGGTCGACAAAAACGCTCTTCGAAATCCGCACCGACAACATACAAGTGACCGTTGTGCTCAATTAAAAAAAATATACTGCATTTATGAAGACTAAAACATTAAATGGATTATCATACAATTTAGCTTAATCATATTTCAGTACACTCTGCTATTTTGAGAAAGGATATATGAGTGATTGGATTGTTAATGCAGCAAATGATTTTAAGATTCAGAAAATAGAGATTGACATATTGAATAATCGGATTTTGCCACAAGAACTGAATATTAGACCATTGTTGGTTTATCTTGAAAGTTTAAGACAGATAATTAATAAAACACTTGAGAGTAATAATTTACCAAAAGGATTTGTTATCGAAGCAAAGTTTATAATTAGGATAAATAATGCACGTGAATTGATTTGTGAGAATATATGTAAAAGGAGAAAATGAAGAGTATTATAAGACAAAAGATTATATAGAACATTCCTATGAGATTTTTGAAATAAATTGACAGTATAAATTGACAGAATTATGAAATATATTTTAGCAATTATTGGAGTTGTATTTACATTATCTTGCTTTGGACAAACAGAAAAGATTTTAAATGAAACTCTTGACAAAAGTGAGTGTAAATTCCTAAATGATAATTTGGATTCAGAAAAATACACCTATGATTTTACGGATAAAAAGGTTGCATTCTTTTCAAGTCCTGGTGGCACAGTTCTTCGGTCGAAATCAGATTTCTTTAAGACTGAAGATGACAAGTTAATCGAGCCTCCGTTCTTTTCTATTGTGATTTTCACAGAAAAGCAGAAATCTAAGCACGGATATGATGTTGCTGTGATTTATGAAAGTAAAAACCTTCAACCTAAAATTTCGAATAAACTGAAAAGAATTGTACGGAAGAATAACTGAGCACAACAATCTGTATAGTGCATAGGGCAGAAAGTGGGTATCTGAGGCTTGGGTGCTTTTTACAGCACCGCCGAAGCGTAGCTTCGACGGCGAGTCCAAACAGCAGGTGTCAAACCTGCGCTTCGGCTACTTAGCGACTTGAAAAGTTAGTGATTTCTATGCCCTACGCACCATACAGTTCAACGTTGTGGTTTATAGCAAAAAGCACTACTTATCATTCTTACTTCAGTAATAATTTGTCCAATATTACTATTATTAATATCTCGGATCTCATATTTAGTATTAAAATATAATCGCATATAATGATTTGAAAACACCTTAACACTTAAACAAAATGAAATCTCTTAAAATGTCAATTTTCACAATTATTGCAATTCTTTTTGCACTTAATAGTTTTTCTCAATTTAGTATCTCGTATTATAATTCCTCAATGTCAAAAGTTGGTGTCGCTTATGATTTTGATAGCAAGCTTTGGACTGAATTGAGATTATATGGTAATACTTGGAGTCAAAATATTACTCCAGAAGCTGTATTATGTTATAACCTTAAAGAAACTGAAAATCATAATATATATATCGGTTTAGGTGCAAACGTCAATTACTTCAGTGGTGTAGTTCTTCCTGTTGGTGTGCAATTTTCTCCTTTTGGAAATTTTGACAAATTTTCTTTACACATTGAGATTCAACCTACATTCGACATAAGTAATGATTTAATTTTACAAAGCTCTTGGGGCTTAAGATATCGTTTTGGAAGTAAACTAAAGTAAAACTACAAACCACAACAATTTGTATGTCGCAGTGCGGGTTCCTGCAAGCTTGTTGCCTCTGCTCCTTTCTCTAGCATTTTTGTCGGTCGACAAAAACGCTCTTCGAATTCCGCACCGACAACATACAATTTTCCGTTATGCCTAATTGCCGCTTAAACTTATGATGATGATTAAAACCTTAATTATTATTTCGATTACTATGATTTTTTCCTTGCAGATTAATTATTCTTCATCAAACAGATTATTCATGCATGAGAAGATAAAACAAGGAAAAGATACAATTCAGACTAATAAAGACTTTTTTAATCTCGGCATTAAACTGATGGCAAACGAATCATTTAATGACTTAAAATTAGGATTAACTAAAGATGAGATTATTAAGATACTAGGAAAGCCTGATTTTAGTTCAGATTCAGAGTATTGGGAGGCAGATGCTTTATTTCACCAGATTTTTAAGTACACAAATCAAGGAGTTGAGATTAACTTTAGTGGAGAGAATGATGATAACAAAAAAACGACTTCAATCACGATATTTTCTCCTTGCAAATTTAAGACATGTAAAAACATCGGGATTGGAATATCGAGGAAAGCTGTCATCGATTCTTATAATGACTACATTAATCCAGAATTCTCTGATTCAACGACTCTTGTTGCTGGTTCAATTTACGCTGGAGTAATTTTTAAAATGGAGAATATAAAAGTAAAGTCAATCTATATTGGAGCAGCAGCCGAGTAAAACCCGATACTGCATTTTGACTTTAAAACAACTAGGCATAACAATTTGTATATTGCAGTACGGTGAGCTGCTAAACTTGCTGCCTCTGCTCCTTTCTCTAGCATTTTTGTCGGTCGACAAAAACGCTCTTCGAATTCCGCACCGACAACATACAATTTTCCGTTGGGTGTAATTTAAGATGGAAACCACACATTTAACATATGGAGAAGCTTGGATTGAAAATCTCAAATTAATTTTAAGGGATGGAAAGGCTTATTACGATGAATCAGAAAAAATTTATGAGATCATTAATCTTTCTAACATCATTACTAAACCAAATTTGAATGATAGTATTATAAATAACCTTGCAGATGAAAAACAGTTAAATCGAATGTTCAGAAAATTCTCTGAGATTAAACTCCAGCCTAACGCTTATTTTAGCTATGCCCAAAGACTTTTGGATTATAATTCCATAAATCAAGTTAAATGGTTAATTGATAGACTTAAAGGCAAACAAGAGACAAAATCAGCAACAATAACCACTTTAATACCAGGTGATTGTTCCAAACACCTTCCATGTTTTACAACTTTAGATGTCAAAATTCGTGAGAACCAACTTTTTGCAACTATATTTTTTCGAAGTCAAAATATTGGCACAAGACAACCATGTAATTTTTTAGCAATACATAAAGTGTTAGAATGCATCTCTAAAGAATTGAATGTAGTCATGGGTGAAGTATATTTTCATATTGCTTCGGCACATATTTATGATTTTGATATTGAATATTGTAAAAATCTACTTAAAAACATTTAACTATGAAAAAGTCGTTTATCTTTCTTTGCATCATTATTGCCTTAATTGGCTTAACCATTTTATCCTTAGCCGAAGCTTCGGTAGACAAAACAAACCATTATGTACTCTATGTTATTCTTATTAATCTTGGAGTTGCATTAATTACAATAAGTACAGTTTCTTTAGTATCTAAGTACATTACCTATTCTGAATTAGTTAAGGAGTATAACTTCATTCATGATAGGGAACAATCTGGATTAAATCGGATATATAAAAATTGGGAGGATTGTATTTCAAATATTCATTTCAATGATAAATTAGTAAATGCAAAAACAATTATTTTAGTTGGATATTCACATGCAAAAACAATTTTCGCACATGATGATGAAGCTCTTTTAAATATCTTCAAATCAGTAAAATCTATTGATATTTATATAGCTGATGTAGAAAAATACTATGAGCAAGTGAAAAAGAGTTACATGAGCAAAAGATTTCCCGTTGATTCAGCTTTAGAAAGTAAAAAAAGAATTGAGGAAATAACTGCTAAATTATCAGTTTCGCAAAAAAAGAAGATAAAAGTTTACACATTTGACCCTGAAAGGATTAATATTTTAAGTATTAAGATAATAGATGAGATAACAATACTTCGTTTGGTAGGAATAAATCAAGCTGGTTTTAATAGTCCATTCTTTCAATTTAATCAATCAGGCGAAACGCATAAGTTTATAAATAGCTATATTGATAATTTGAAAAACATTTCAACACAAGTTACTTTATAAAAGAAAAATATGAGTAAGATTATATTATGGGATTTTGATGGCACATTAGCTTTTCATGAAAGTGGAGATTGGGAAGACTTATTTTACATGCTATTCGATAAAAGCGAGCTTAATAATAATTTAAGTGCAAAGGAGATAACGCAAGCATTAGACAAATCATTGCCGTGGAATAATTCAGATTATCAACATCCTACATTTTATGATACAGAATCATGGATTGTTTATGTCTCTGAAAATTTTCGCAAGAACCTAAATATTACAGAAAACCAATTCATTCCATTTCTTAAGCTGTTTAATAATATAATGGATGAGTATTTAAATTTAAGTAGTTGGCATCTTTTTAGTGAAACATTAATGGTTCTGCAGAAAACTAATAAATTGGGTTTTAATAACATTATAATTTCTAATCACATACCAGATATTTATAATTTTGTTGAGTACTTAGGTTTAGATAAAAATATTTCAAAAATATTTTGTTCATCAGAAATTGGATGGGAAAAACCCAACAAAGCTTTCTTTGAATTCATCTTTAAGAATATTAAAAAAGAAAGTATAAAGTATTTTATTGGAAACAGCTATAGCTCAGATTATATTGGAGCTTTAAATTCTGATTTGCCATTTCTTTCAGTAAGAAAAAAAATTCCAAATTATGAAAATTGTTTTCTTAATCTTGAAGAAGTATATGATTATATAGAAAAAACTACACCCAACATTTTGTATAAGTAATGGCAGGCAATGTGGTAAATATCAAGGTTAGTAGCCCGCTCAAATTGCATAGCGGTTTGACAGGAAAGTGCCACGCAATCTGCCACTACTCATACAATTTTCCGTTGGGCGTCATTTTGGGAGCGCTTTCTAAATTCACAGAAGTAATAAAATGGAGAGATTTTCAATGAAAAATTATGTGACAATTTTATTATTAATACTTTTTGTTTCTTGCCAAAATAGAAAGACAAATGAAAACAAAGAATATTCAACCCTAATTACCAAAATTGATTCAGTTTCAGTAAACAATGGTTTTAATGGAGTTATACTTGTAACAAAAGACACAACTACATTTTATTCAAAAGCTTTTGGTTATTCTGATTTAGAAAACAAAATTCCTATGAATATGGAGAATCAGTTTGTAATTGGTTCAATAAGTAAACAGATAACAGCAGTCTTGGTATTGAGAGAGTATGAAAAAGGAAATTTAAAACTAAATGATAAAATCATTCAGTACTTACCTGATATAATGCAGCCTTGGGCTAATGAAGTAACAATCCATCATTTATTAGTTCATACCCACGGAATTATAGATTTAAATAGACCGTTGGAATTTGAGTTAGGCTCTCAGTTTCATTATTCTCAGTTAGGATATGAATTATTAGCTCAAATTTTAGAAAAAGTAACAGGAAAAACATTTAATGAATTATCAACTGAACTTTTCACTAAATATGGATTGAAAAACACTTATCATCCAGACAATAAAAATTATAACAGCCTTGTAAAAGGATATGAAGAATCTGAAAATGGAAAATTAGAATATTGTAGAAATAGCTTATATAACTATGTTCCAGCAGGTTCTTTTATCTCAAATGCAGAAGATTTGAATAAATGGAATGAACTACTTTATTCTGGAAAATTGGTAAATGAAAAGACTTTGGCGTTAATGGAAACAAGATATGCCACGAGACTTCATCCAATATTTGACAAAATAGAATATGGATATGGTTTGCTTTTCAAGGACGGTGAAAGTGACATACAATTAGGAGCGTTTGGATATGCACCTGGATTTGTGTCAGCTTGTTATCATTATCCACAGACCAATATGAATTTAATTGTGCTTGAAAATACTGCAAGAAAATTGGATAATTTTAAAGAAACTTTTCAAGTACATACTGAATTGATGGAATTAATAAAAAAACGAACGCCCAACACTTTGTATAAGTAATGGCAGGCGATGTGGCAAATGTCAAGGTTTGTAATCCGCTCAAACTGCGTAGCGGTTTGACAGAAAAGTGCCACGCAATCTGCCACTACTCATACAATTTTCCGTTACAAGCAATTAGTTTTTTTTGTAATTGCTGCTCTAAGTTTTGTCGGAGAAATTGCTCTTTTCAACTTTTAATCTATGTCGGGCAACTTAATTTGGGTCTAGCATTTATTCAGTTTGCATTCAGTGCTTTGTTGCTTATAGGTGCAAACAAACTATTGTTTACGTTTAAGACAAGTCCAATTACAAATAATAAATTAAGTCGCCCTACTCTATTTCATGTTCGGCACTTTTTATAAACTAAAAACCGAGTTAAATCAAAGAGCAACTTTATTCCGCAATTTCATTCAAAGCTAAAAACTGCCTTGCGCTTGTGGACACGAACGCCCCGCGCTTTCTTAAGCTCTTAATCGTAGTTCTTTCTTGGTTGTTTAATCTTGTAGTCGATAAATAAACTAACAACACTTATTTGTTGTGGCACTTTAGCTTTTTTGAATCAACTACTTGTTTTTGCGAGCTAAGTGTAAATATTTAAAAAACGTCAGTATAAAATTCAAACAAAAAAGCTCGCCTGCACACAACTTTTAGTTACCATACATAAAATAAGTTGTAGGCAGTTTTTTATTAACTGCTTGTAACAATTTGTATATTGCAGTACGGTAAGCTACTGTATTTGTTGCCTCTGCTCCTTTCTCTAGCATTTTTGTCGGTCGACAAAAACGCTCTTCGAATTCCGCACCGACAACATACAATTTTCCGTTACCACAAATATTGAAAAAAACTGAAGTACAACTATTTGATGACGACATACATAATTTTTGATAATAAAATAGGATAGAGTGATTATAAATTTTTCAGAAGTTTCTCAAAAAAATATTGAACCTCTTTCATTATATAATAAGTGGAAAGGATTAAGATGTTCAATTGACGACACAGTAATGCTTGCTGAATCATATTTCTTTTATCCATTCGAACCTCTGCATTATATTAAAAACTTGAGAAAAAAAACTCCTTCACTTATTAGCACTGAAATTTGGCCATCAAGTGTATGCAATCAAAAATGTACATTTTGTTCATCCAATAAATTTAATTATTCAAGAGGAGCTATAATGGATCAGTATAAACTGAAAGACATAATTTCAGAGTTGGCTCAATGCGGAAATAAGATTGTCCGATTTTCAGGTGGCGGAGAACCTTTTTTGTTGAAAGGAATGGATCAAATTCTGAACCATGTAAATAAAAAAGGAATGAAAAGTTCAATAATTACAAATGGAACAATTCTAAACGACAAACTTAAGGCAATAATTTCAAATTATTCCATTGCCTATCGAGTAAGTATTAATGCTGGAAACAAATCTGACTATTTTAAGATACATGGTTCTGATGACTTCAACAAGGTTATTAGACATATGGAGGAGATTGCCGAAGAAAGAAATAGAAAAAATAGAGGTAATGAATTCCTATTAGGTGCAACAATTGTTATTAATAAAGATAACTTAAAATCACTTGGACAATTAGCACAATTGATAAAAAATTTAGGCTTTGATTTTCTTTTAGCTCGAGCAGAGAATCCTGTTAGACCTATTTTAAAAGATGAAAAGAGAGAAATATTAAGAGAGCAACTTCTTTATTGCAACTCATTAAGAGATGAAAACTTCAATTTTAGTGGAGATTTATCTACACTTGCAGGTGAGAGCAAGAAAAGGAGACCAGGTAATTTACCTTGTTACGCAACAAAAATCAGAGCTTATATAAATTCTAATTATAAAATTTTTCCGTGTTTTAGTGGCATTGTTCATGACTGTGGTTCTTACGGAGATTTGTCAAAAAATAGTTTTATTGACATATGGAGAGGCAATGATCATTTAAGTATTTCAAAAAAACTACAAAATGGGGATTTGCTTGATTATTGTAATGATTTTTGCAGTTATGTGAAGTTTAACAGTTTTGCTAATTGGGCTTTGGATAAATATAAAACAAGTAAAAAAGTAAAATTTGAAAAAATTCCAAAACCATGGATAGAGCAAATGTATCCTGCCATTTTTGCAGGAAGTAAATAAATATCTGAAATTAAAATACTTGTGGTAACATTTTGTATATTTCATAGCGGTTGCAGTGGTATGCGTGGGGCGGATTCTCGCCCTGATTGTCTCAGTCCTCGCAGACAGACAATCGCACCGTAATCCGCTACGCAACATACAATTTTCCGTTACAAGCAATTAGATTTTTTTGTAATTGCTGCTCTAAGTTTTGTCGGAGAAATTGCTCTTTTCAACTTTTAATCTATGTCGGGCAACTTAATTTGATCTAGCATTTATTCAGTTTACATTCAGTGCTTTGTTGCTTTTTGCTGCAAACAAATTATTGTTTACGTTTAAGACAAGTCCAATTACAAATAATAAATTAAGTCGCCCTACTCTATTGCATGTTCAGCACTTTTTATAAACTTAAATCCGAGTTCAATCAAAGAGCAACTTTATTCCGTAGTTTCATTCAAAGCTAAAAACTGCCTTGTGCTTGTGGACACGAACGCCCCGCGCTTTTTAAAGCTCTTAATCGTAGTTCTTTCTTGGTTGTTTAATCTTGTAGTCGATAAATAAACTAACAACACTTATTTGTTGTGGCACTTTAGCTTTTTAGAATCAACTATTTGTTTTTGCATGCTAAGTGTAAATATTTTAAAAACGTCAGTATAAAAATCAAACAAAAAAGCTCGCCTGCACACAACTTTTAGTTACCAAGCATAAAATAAGTTGTAGGCAGTTTTTTATTAACTGCTTGTAACAATTTGTATATTGCAGTACGGTAAGCTACTGTATTTGTTGCCTTTGCTCCTTTCTCTAGCATTTTTGTCGGTCGACAAAAACGCTAGAGAAATCCGCACCGACAACATACAATTTTCCGTTACCAGCCATTATAAAATGAAGAAAATACTAATCATATTATTGTTTATTCACACTCTTGTTTATTCACAAGAATATTCAATTTTGGATACACTAAATTTTGGAAAGAATGTTAAGGAAGTGCTTGTGTATAGAAAACATGCTTCAGATAAAAAAGAAAATTTAATTAAGAAATACGTTTTTAATCCTCAAAAACAGCAACGAACTATTTACACTGGATATAATTCTTCATATCAATACAAAGATGAATATGAGTACCAAAATGACAAATTAATTTCTTATAAAAGCTATTCAAAATGTTCTTTAGTCGACAATATTGATTGGTCAGTTGTGGAAAAAATTGATTCAACAATGTATGAAAAGGTTAATCCAGAAGAAATTGATTGGGAAAAAAGTGCCAACCTCAATAAATATATGACACTGGAATATTATGAGAATGGAAAAGTATCCTCTATTAAACTTTATGAACAGTTGTCTGAAGGAGAATCATATTTGGACGAGGAGATAAAATTTATTTATAACTCGAAGGGGCAAATTGAAAGTAAAACATATTCTGAAAAAGGACATCCCAATGTTATCAAGTTCCAAGCGTTTAAACCAAGTTCATTAGAATTGAATGACTCAATAAAGATGTTTTCGGGTACTATGAGAAAAAAACGGTTTTATTATTTTAATGACACGACATTTATAAAATATTTTGTGAATGGAATTCATACTGGTAACGAATATCAAATATTCAATCCAGATGAAGAAACAAAAACTTATACTGTATACAATCCATTAAATGACACGCTGTCTTTATCTGTTGAGACTTTTAACGAAAACCAATTACTAATATCTCGTAAAAATATCCTGCAAAAAGGATATAATGGTTTTGGTTTTTCTCTGGATGTGGCAGCTGGGGATGAATATTTCTATGAATACGATAATTTAAAGAGAATAAAAAAAGTAGACTGCTATGATATTGGAGAGTTTTACTATAGTGACACTTATATTGTAAATAAAAAATAACGGCTGGTAACAAATTGTAAATTGCATTGCGGGGTTCGTGGTAAGTCGTTCGCTGGATTCTCGTTTCGCAGTTCCGTGTCCTTCGGACAGGAACGCTCTTCGAAATCCGCAACGACAACTTACAAGTGACCGTTACCACACATTTTGAAAACCGCGACCCTATGATAAAAATTAGAGAAATAGCGAATGAAATAAATGCTAAGGCAAAGAACTATAGATTTGGAAAATTTCAGGACATAAGGAAAGAAATAAAGGGTTTGTCAAAAAAAGCGAGTTCAACGATTTTTACTAACCAAACAATTTCTGATGATGGTTGGGCTTTTCATTATGGTGGCAGAAAAGAAATTCAATTCAATATTGGACTTGAGAAAGAAGGTTTAAGATATGGAGTAGCTTTTTCGCTAGAAACGAGCAGGTCACTTCCTGATTTGAGTATTTTATATCCCAAGATTTTAAAACTAAACTCTTTAATTCGCAACGAACCTGATTTGTTCGTCAACTATAAAATGTGGTATTGGAAAAATACTCGAAGCAAAATTAAAGACGTATATGAGATTGATGATAATTTAGCACAGCAAGGTACATTCATCTTCATCGGGAAATTAATTGATTTTGATAATATTGATTATGATGAAGTTCTATCGACATTCGATGATTTATTAAAAGTCTATGAGGAAGTGGAAACAGAACAAAATATCAAGACAAAAACCAAATCTAAAAAGATAGAATTTACCTTTGATAACAAATTAAAAAAGCTTCCAGGAAAAAGTAGTTATAACGTTATTGAGAGAGAAATTAATGTTGATGCTCGCCACTCATTTCTTCAGAAAAAACTGTACAACAACTTGGTTTCTACGTATGGAGAGAGTGCTGTTGGATTAGAAAATCAAATTAATGGTAACCGAATTGACATCGTAGTTAAAATAGAAAGAGAAAATTACATTTTTTACGAAGTAAAAACAGGGAGTTCTGCCAAATCTTGCATAAGGCAAGCATTAGGACAATTATTTGAATATGCATATTGGAATAATTCTGATTTTAAGGCAAAAATGGTGGTTGCTGGTGAATTTAAGATTGATAAAACGACATCGGATTATCTTGAATATTTAATGAAAAAATTTAATATTCCGATTTCATATTTATGCATTGAATAAAAAAACGTGTGGTAACAATGTATAAAAATAATAGCCGAGACTGTAGTAAACTTAAGGGTTGTAGCCCGCTTCAACTTTCGTGTATCTTGACAGGGAAGTGCCACGCAATCGGCTACTATTCTTATACTAACCGTTATGGGTAAATTTCGATGGATCAATATCTTCTGATAATATCTAAAAATAAATACCAATAAATCTATAACAAAAATGAAAAGATCAATCTTTCTAACAGCCATTTTTTTAATGGTTTTTACAACTGGTTTTGCTCAAACAAATTCAGACTCAATTTCTGCTAAAAAAATATTTGGAGGTTATCAATATTTTCAAAACGAAACACCTCTTACCGTAAATCAACTTATGGAAACGCTAGAAACAAATAAAGAGGCTTATAGAATTATCAAAAATGCAAAGGGTAGTTATGACTTCGCAATGGTTCTAAGTTATGCTGGTGGATTTTGTATTGGATATCCTATTGGAACTGCTTTGGGAGGAGGTGAGCCAAATTGGAAAATAGCAGGTATTGGCGCAGGTCTTGTTTTAGTAGCCATACCATTAAGTAATAAGTTTAATAAAAAGGCATTAGAGGCTGTAAATATCTATAATCAAGATTTCAACAAAACTTCTTTCTGGGATGATAAAGAGTTAAAGTTGACCTATACTTCAAATGGGTTAGGATTAAATCTTAGGTTTTAAAAGATCATAGCATATGGATTTGAATCAAATAATAACAATATGTACTATAATAATCGGAATTTTCCTTATCATTTATTTCGTTCCGATTGGTTTATGGTTAGCTGCTACTCTTGCTGGTGTTAGAATTTCAATTCCACAACTTATCTTTATGAGAATTAGAAAATCTCCTGTTGCAGAAATAGTGAAAGCACTAATTTCTTCTGCGAAAGGAGGTGTTCCAATAGAAAGAGATGAACTTGAAGCATTTGCTTTAGCTGGAGGAAATATCCAAAATGTTATTAATGGAATGATTGCTGCTAAGAAAGCTGGATTAAAGCTTTCATTTAAAGAAGCTACTGCAGCCGATTTTAAGGGAATTGAATTATTAAAAGCGGTAAAAATTTGGGTAGAGAAAAATGAAAAGTCGGAGATTTTATTTGAATAAAAAATCTACCCATAACAATTTGTATGTCGCAGTACGGTGAACTGCTGTACTTGTTGCCTCTGCTCCTTTCTCTAGCATTTTTGTCGGTCGACAAAAACGCTCTTCGAATTCCGCACCGACAACATACAATTTTCCGTTATGCGGCATGTTAAAAAACCAAACTACCTATGAAAATAGAAACTATAAGAATTGAAAATTTTAGGGCATTTAAGGACGAAACTATCCAGATTGACAACTATACAACTTTTGTTGGTCCAAATGGAGTTGGAAAATCGACTGTATTTCATGCCTTAAATCTTTTTTTTCGTCAAAGCAAGGACAGTCAAACAGATTTAATAAAGTTATCAGCAAGTGACTTTCACCATTTTAATACCAAAGACGATATTAAAGTTACAGTTACTTTTCATGAATTATCTGACAATGCAAAAGAAGACTTATCAGACTATGTTCGACAGGAAAAATTAATAGTAACTGCAATAGCAAAATATGACCCTTCTACTGAAAAAGCAGAGGTCAGACAATTCGGAAATAGAATTGGAATGGAAGAATTTAGGAAATTCTTCGAGGCTGATAAAAATGGAGCTAAAGCTCCCGAACTTAAAGAAATTTTCAAATCATTTAAAGACAAATATGATACTCTGAATCCAGCAAATTCAAAGGCTGACATGATAGCTTCAATGCATGAATTTGAAGCAAAAAATCCAGAAATGTGTGTTTTGATACCAAGTGAAGACCAATTTTATGGTGTTTCAAGAGGAGTAAATAAGTTAGAACAACACATTCAATGGATTTTTGTACCAGCAATAAAAGATGCAACAGAAGAAAGTGAGGAGTCTAATAGGTCTGCTCTGGGACAGCTTCTCGCTAGGACAGTAAGGTCAAAAGTTTCATTTGATGAAAAGATTAGAGAATTGAGAATCAATGCCAGAGCAGAATATCAGAAACTACTAGATGCTGAACAAAAAACATTAGATGATATTTCATCATCATTACAAAAAAGACTTTCTAATTGGGCGCATCCTAATATTACAGCATCAGTACAATGGAAACAAGACCCTGATAAGTCGATAAAGATTGAAGAACCTCTGGCTGGATTAAAAGTGGGAGAAAGAGGATTCGAGGGAGAGTTATCAAGATTTGGACACGGTTTACAAAGGTCTTACATGCTTGCCCTACTTCAAGAACTATCAACATTTGAATCAGAAAATATTCCGACTTTAATAATGGGAATTGAAGAACCTGAGTTATTTCAACATCCACCACAAGCAAGATATTTAGCGGAAACACTTTTGGACTTGGCGCAATCAAATTCTCAAATAATAATATGTACTCATAATCCTCTTTTTATTCCTGGTGATAATTTCAATAAAATAAGACTTGTAAAAGAGGTTGGTAATCCAAGTGAAACTAAGATAAATCAACTTGCATATGATGAATTGGCGCAGAGACTTCATGAAGTTGGAGAAAAATTAGTGAGTGAAAGCGGAATGGTGGCAAAATTATATCCTTCATTAAATCCCGTTGTCAATGAGATGTTTTTTTGTAAAAAATTGATACTTGTTGAAGGGCATGAAGATATTGCTCATATTACTTCCTACTTGATTTTGACTGATAGAATTTTGGATTTTAGGAGACACGGTTGTCACATAGTTCCAGTTGAAGGTAAAAGTAAATTAATAAAACCTTTAGCTATGGCAAAAATGCTAGGAATACCGACAATGGTAATCTATGATAGTGATACGAATAAAGAAAATCCAAATGAGGTTAGTCAACACAAAAAGGAAAACAAAGCTTTATTAACCATATCTGGTTATTCCGAAGAAGATGAGTGGTTAGCCGACCATATTATAAAAAAAGACTTGACAGCTTGGCAAACAAATTTAACGAATGAAATATCAAATGAACTTGGTGCTGACTTGAAACAATTTGAAGACAAAGCAGCGGTTTTTTATGGCAATGCAGGTAATCTTAAAAAGAATCCTTTGGCAATTGCCAAAACTTTGGAGTTGGCTTGGGAAAGCGGACTCAAATCTAAAATATTGATTGATTTGACAGAAAGAATTTCAATATTTCTTAATGAATAAAACACGACCGCATAACAAATTGTATATGGCAGGCGGGGTGCTTGGCGGTCTGACAAGTCAGACCTCGTGCCCACTTTCCTGCGGGTCTGACACGATTTCTTCCAGAAATCCCGCCCGACCACATACAATTAAACGTTACAAGCAATTAGTTTTTTTGTAATTGCTGCTCTAAGTTTTGTCGGAGAAATTGCTCTTTTCAACTTTTAATCTATGTCGAGCAACTTAATTTGATCTAGCATTTATTCAATTTACATTCAGTGCTTTGTTGCTTTTAGCTGCAAACAAATTATTATTTACGTTTAGGACAAGTACAACAACAAATAATAAATTAAGTCGCCCTACTCTATTTCATGTTCGGCACTTTTTATAAACTTAAAACCGAGTTCAATTAAAGAGCAACTTTATTCCGCAATTTCATTCAAAGCTAAAAACTGCCTTGTGCTTGTGGACACGTTCGTCCCGCGCTTTTTAAAGCTCTTAATCATAATTCTTTCTTGGTTGTTTAATCTTTTAGTCGATAAATAAACTAACAACACTTATTTGTTGTGGCACTTTAGCTTTTTAGAATCAACTATTTGTTTTTGCGAGCTAAGTGTAGATATTTTAAAAACGTAAGTATAAAAATCAAACAAAAAAGCTCGCCTGCACACAACTTTTAGTTACCAAGCATAATATAAGTTGTAGGCAGTTTTTTATTAACTGCTTGTAACAATTTGTATATTGCAGTACGGTGAACTGCTAAAACTGTTGCCTCTGCTCCTTTCTCTAGCATTTTTGTCGGTCGACAAAAACGCTCTTCGAATTCCGCACCGACAACATACAATTTACCGTTATGCCTAATTGCCGCTTAAACTTATGATGATGATTAAAACCTTAATTATTATTTCGATTACGATGATTTTTTCCTCGCAGATTAATTATTCTTCATCAAACAGATTATTCATGCATGAGAAGATAAAACAAGGAAAAGATACAATTCAGACTAACAAAGACTTTTTTAATCTCGGCATTAAACTGATAGCAAACGAATCAATTAATGACTTAAAATTAGGATTAACTAAAGATGAGATTATTAAGATACTAGGAAAGCCTGACTTTAGTTCAGATTCAGAGTATTGGGAGGCAGATGCTTTATTTCACCAGATTTTTAAGTACACAAATCAAGGAGTTGAGATTGACTTTAGTGGAGAGAATGATGATAACAAAAAAACGACTTCAATCACGATATTTTCTCCTTGCAAATTTAAGACATGTAAAAACATCGGGATTGGAATATCGAGGAAAGCTGTCATCGATTCGTATAAAGACTACATTAATCCAGAATTCTCTGATTCAACGACTCTTGTTGCTGGTTCAATTTACGCAGGAGTAATTTTTAAAATGGAGAATATAAAAGTAAAGTCAATCTTTATTGGAGCAGCAGCCGAGTAAAACCTGATACTGCATTTTGACTTTAAAACAACTAGGCATAACAATTTGTATATTGCAGTACGGTGAGCTACTGTATTTGTTGCCTCTGCTCCTTTCTCTAGCATTTTTGTCGGTCGACAAAAACGCTCTTCGAAATCCGCACCGACAACATACAATTTACCGTTGGCAACCATGTTAAAAAAGACAGCAATACCAAAATGATTGATTTACAGAAAATACAAATTGAGAAAGCAAAACAATCTGATTCCAGCATCTTGACAGAGATTGCATTCTCGGCAAAAAAACATTGGAATTATCCTGACAATTACTTTGAAATCTGGAAAGACGAATTGACAATAACTGAGGAATATGTGAATCAAAATATCGTTTATCAAGCATCATTTGATAATTTGATTTTAGGATTTTATTCAATTGTTGAGAATAAATCAGACTTCTTTGCCGGAGAGATATTTGTACAAAAAGGGTTCTGGTTAGAGCATATTTTCATCAGACCTAATTTTCATAAGTTTGGAATTGGACGACAATTAATAGAGCATGCCAAATTGATTTCAAAAGACATGAAAATCGACAATTTACTAATTTTTGTTGACCCTTTTGCCGCTGGATTTTACGATAAAATTGGAGCTAAATTTTTGTATGACTCAAAATCATCAATACCAGATAGATTGATTCCTGTATATGACTTAAAAGTGCAATGAGAATCTCGCCTGCCTGAAAGTTGAGTAAATTTTATCGAGTTAATTTTAAACAAAATAATGACTTAAAATAAAACACAGTTGCCAACAAATTGTAAATTGCATTGCGGGGTTCGTGCAGTGTCGTATGCTGGATTCTCGCAACATCGTTCCGTCCTGCCGGACAGGAACGAGCTCCGAAATCCGCAACGACAACTAACAAGTGACCGTTAGCACACATTAAATCCGATACCGCACGAAGCATTAAAATAGACTTTTTTGGTACTATACAAATACTTTTTTCATACTTTCATTTCACTGACTTTGAAAAACGACAATCTAAATTTGCCCATAATTATTTTTAACTAAAATTTTATTATTATGAAACAAAGAAAAATTTATGTGGCTTTATTTACAATTATAGCTTTTGTGCTATGTGAAAAAGAGTCAATGGGACAAGTTGTTGTAGTAGATTCAATTATTTCAAACGGATTTTTCAATCCTGAAGGTCTAACAAAAATTTCAAAGGACACTAAATCTAAAGAAATTACAATTCGAATAGAGGATAAAACACCTGAATTGAAACTACAGATCGGATCTCAGCTCACTGCTGGAATTATCTTTTTTACAATTTATGACCCTACCGGAAAACAAAGGGATAGATTATCTTTCAAATGGACTGACGAAGGAGATTTTTATATTGTTGATGATATTCCAAATACAAAGTCAGGTATTTGGGCTCCGGGGGGACAACGTACTGTGTCACCAGAAGAAGGGGTAACAACCAAAGGAATATTTATCGCATATTACAAAAAACCAATACCGGGGAAATGGGTTATCAAAGTATCCCCAAAACAAGCAGAGGGGAATTATAAAATCTACCAAATATTGACAAAATAATAGGACTTCAATGAAACTATCACAAAAGTCAATATCGTTTTTCGTCATTATACTATTGTTACAATGCGCCAATACTTATGCTTCTAAAGGTACGTTATCGGGAAAACTACTAATTGATAGCACTTGGAGTCCGGTTGTTTATATGTCTTATATACCTAATTTTCGGGAAATGAACAGTATCTCTAACACTATGATAATTTCCGAGGCAACTTTAGATAGCCTCGGAAATTTCAATATTGATATTGGTTTTTTACCCGAAGAAGATAACCTTTTCCGTATTCATTTGGTAAAAAAGGGAAATCTGCCGAACACACTGATAATTGGAGGTAAGGATGAAAATCATTTGTTCTTTATAGCAAACCGTGGTGCTGACATTAAAATTACAAATACCAAACAATTTTCATTGTTCGGAAATGTAAAATTTGAAGGTTACTCAGACAATATTACGTTCCAGCAAATAACAAACATTGTGACATTATCAAATGAGGACATTGCTTCTGCCAATTCATTATCAAAAAAGGAACTCATAGATAAAGCCACATCCGAAAGATTAAGGATTATAGCTGACACCAGCAAGAGTCCTTTAGTATCATTGTATGCTCTTTATAAAAGTAATTTTGAGTCAGACTATTTATCCAGTTTGCCATTTTACAAATCATATCTTAAAAAATGGAAAAATAACAATTCCGGTTATTTTGAGGAATTTAGAAACCAGTTACCAATTACGAAAAATCGAATAGGAATATATCTCTTAATATCATCATTTTTATTACTACTCATTGCTTCAATGACTTTTATACTTATAAAAAAGAGAAAAGACAACAAATTTAGAAAGTTGAGCATTCAAGAACGAAAAATAATAGCGCTAATACAAGAAGGGATGACAAATCAGCAAATATCTGATGAATGTAATATTGGATTAAGCACTGTAAAATCGCACGTGAGTAACATCTTTTCAAAATTGAATGTTAAATCAAGAAAGGATATACTAAATTGGAAGAACAAAAACGTGTGCTAACATTTTGTATATTTCATAGCGGTTGCAGTGGTACGCGTGGGGCGGATTCTCGCCCCGATTGTCCTTGTCCTCGCGGACAGACAATCGTACCGTAATCCGCTACGCAACATACAATTTACCGTTAGCAACAAGGTCATTTAAAGCTCAAAGCAGCAATTAATCATCCAACGCATATAATTAAAACAACATTTAATCAACGTCAGCATAAACAGAAAGTGAAATTTATTATCCCGCCCGCTTCTGCCTTTACAGGCAGTTGATGTTTGGGAAAAGCATTTCAAACAAAAACCCACCGCACAAACAACACATTTAAAAACTCCCAACACAATCCAAACCCGACAGTTTTTAAAAGAGTTGTTTTCGCCTAATCGCGTTCTTTTTAAATCGCCACATGTATAATAGGTTTTAAAACCAAAGAGAACGTTATTGACTTTTATTTTCATTATCAACAACTTACTATCTCTTTATGATTTTATAAACCCAAACCCCTACTACTATGAAAAATTTAATTACTCTCTTATTCTTATTTTCATCTGTTTGCACCGCTAAAGCAGCAGATTTTAAATTGAAATATGAATCTGAATATTCGAATAATATTGAAATAGAAAGAAATAAGACTTATTCATTTCAAGTAACGGATATACCAAAAGACAACAATGTATATTGGTATGTCAATGATAAATATATAAATTCAGAATATGATAATTCTAATCGGAAATCGCCTTCTTTTGAAACATCTTTTGGCAGTAGTGACAGTTGCTATATTATGGTTGGTGGAGCAAAATATACCTGGTATGTTTCAATTAAGAATGAAGCACCTGCAGCCCCATCAAATCCTAATCCATATGATGGAAAAGAAGACGTTTCAATCGATCCTGATTTTAGTTGGTCATGTTCTGATCCTGATGGTGATGATATTACTTACACATTTAGATATAAAAAAGGAATAGCTGGTAATTGGACGGAAGACACCACATCCAACAAAAGTTATTCATTAAATAATCTAGAATTTGATAAGGATTATTATTGGAAAGTAGTTGCAGAAGACGAACATGGTGCTAGTACGAAAAGCCACGCTTATGTGAACAATGGATGGAAATTCACAACTGAAATCAATAATGCACCTGCAGTTCCATCTAATCCTAATCCATATGATGGAAAAGAAAAAGTTTCAATCGATCCTGATTTTAGTTGGTCATGTTCTGATCCTGATGGTGATGATATTACTTACACATTTAGATATAAAAAAGGAATAGCTGGTAATTGGACGGAAGACACCACATCCAACAAAAGTTATTCATTAAATAATCTAGAATTTGATAAGGATTATTATTGGAAAGTAGTTGCAGAAGACGAACATGGTGCTAGTACGAAAAGCCACGCTTATGCGAACAATGGATGGAAATTCACAACTGAAATCAATAATGCACCTGCAGTTCCATCTAATCCTAATCCATATGATGGAAAAGAAAAAGTTTCAATCGATCCTGATTTTAGTTGGTCATGTTCTGATCCTGATGGTGATGATATTACTTACACATTTAGATATAAAAAAGGAATAGCTGGTAATTGGACGGAAGACACCACATCCAACAAAAGTTATTCATTAAATAATCTAGAATTTGATAAGGATTATTATTGGAAAGTAGTTGCAGAAGACGAACATGGTGCTAGTACGAAAAGCCACGCTTATGCGAACAATGGATGGAAATTCACAACTGAAATCAATAATGCACCTGCAGTTCCATCTAATCCTAATCCATATGATGGAAAAGAAAAAGTTTCAATCGATCCTGATTTTAGTTGGTCATGTTCTGATCCTGATGGTGATGATATTACTTACACATTTAGATATAAAAAAGGAATAGCTGGTAATTGGACGGAAGACACCACATCCAACAAAAGTTATTCATTAAATAATCTAGAATTTGATAAGGATTATTATTGGAAAGTAGTTGCAGAAGACGAACATGGTGCTAGTACGAAAAGCCACGCTTATGCGAACAATGGATGGAAATTCACAACTGAAGAAGCTCCCGAAGTTCTCTCTGCACAATGGTTAGATGCAGCTAACGAGTCCATCGAAGACAATACGCTATCATCTTGTGAAACGGTTTATCTGCAAATAAAAACAAGTTATGAAGAAGGGGCAAAGTTCAATCTTGTTATTAAGGAACGTGACCAATTTATTCTTAATAAAGATGATTACGTAACAACAATTCCCGTAGAGGTTAATAATGAAGGTATTGCCAGAGGAATATGGACAACCATTTATCTTTATAAACAACCCGAGGAGACTTCAACGAAATCAGCAAAAGTTGGCTTACCTGATAATGATAGACATCCAGACTATTTCTTTGAAGTTCAGGAAACCTCAGATAATAAGAGTCTTTTAGAATCTGGTTATATTGAAGTCATTGACTATGATGCTCCAATTGTGACAACTTTAATTGCTCCAGAGAATGGAACTACCTTCGAAACAGAATCATCATACTTTGATGTAAAGCTTGAGTGGAATGAGCTGATTCCAGAGGATTGCAAGGCAGCAATAAAATACTATAAAATTGAAGTGGCAAATGATGCATCTTTTAATGATATTATTGAAGAAGATGTTATTTCAGGCACAGACAAAACATTAAAAAATATTTCTATTGGAACATATTACTGGCGAGTTGCAGCTCGAAATGAAATTGGATATCCATTAGAGTGGAATGAAGCAAACTGGAGTGAAACAAGACAATTTGATATTCAATATAGTAGTACCGAAGATGTTTTAATAATAACACCGGAGGATGATGGCATTTCAACTGAAGAAACAACACCATTACTTTTAGTTCACGGTTGGCAACTCATAGGGATGCCGGCCGATTACGGCGGTGGAGTGTGGAATAATTTCAAAACATTTTACACTCAGGATACTGAAAATAAATATGGTGAAGATTTGAAAAATGTATATAAAATATATACTGTTGAATATAAATCTAATCTTATCAGTGTCGAAGAACTCGGAAGACTATTTAGAGAAAAAGTAGATGAAATGAAACTTGAAAATATCACGATTATTGCCCATAGTATGGGAGGACTGGTTTCTCGTGCCTTTATGGAAAGTTCTGTCAATGGTGGCTCCAAGGGTGGTGAACTTGTCAATAAACTCATTACCCTTGGTACACCACACCATGGAAGTCCAATGGCAAATGGTCCAGTCAGAATGAGTTTTAACGATAGCAATCTTTCCAAACGGATAAACAATGCTGACTTACTTTTATTTGGTCATTTTCTCGATGCTCCTGCACACGATCAGCACAATAGATCAGATTTACACTGGGATAATTTCGATTTGTTGTTTAACGAGGATAAAAATGCGTATCAGAAAGAAAAAAATGATTGGCTTATAGCACTCAATTCCCAAACATCTTATGATGATAAAATTATTGCATATGCAGGTATTTGGAACGGCATAAATCATATCTCCGACAATAATTTTGCATATTCAGCTGGTAATAAGGTGATGTCAGAAATGGGACTTCGAAGAGTTAATCCATTTATAACCCTAAACGATGGCATTGTCCCTTTGTCAAGTGCATTGTACATGAATCATATTGTAGAAGAAAATACAAGGATTCTTTCACCCTATAATCATACTCGACTTGTAAAAGGAAACGATGGGGAGACTGATAAATTGTTTAGTAGATATCTAAAAGCCGACCTGTTAAATATTTTATTTTCAGAGATGGTTATTTTGCCTGGTGAATCTTTAACATTTGAAAATACACAAGTTAATAATTCATCAACAGCAACCTTTACTTTAAGAAATAATGGCTCTAAAAGAATAAATGTTTCAAGTATTGATATTGGCGGAACAAATGCGAGTGAGTTTAAAATTATTAGTTCAACAATATTCCAAATACAACCGGGAAAATCAGTTGAATTGTCAGTGCAGTTCTCCCCAGAAACGGAAGGAGACAAAATAGCCATGTTAAACATCCAGCACGATGCAAATGATGGACAGGAAACTATCAGTATAAGCGGCTATTCCAATGCGCTGACAAAAGTGTTAGGAATCACCCCTGACGACCATTCTATGTATTTTGGGACAGTTTCCTTAGAAGAAACAGGACACCAACTACTCAAGTTGTCCAATTCTGGAAATTCAGACTTAAGCATTTCTGATATAATATTGGATGGAGACGATGTAAATGAATTTGAGATACAAGATAATTTATCATTCCCGATAACTATTCCAACTGGCGAAACAGTCGAGATTTCAATTACATTTACGCCAACTTCGGAAGGTAATAAATCAACATTACTTGTTATATACAACGACTCAGACAATAAAGGAACAGAAACAACTATTCTCCTAAATGGCACAGGGTTAGTAGGGGAACTGAAATACTTAGAAACAACACCTGGGTATTTTTTAGATTTTGGTCAGGTTTCTGCTGGTGAATCCGAAACAAAAAGTATAACACTTGAAAATTCTGGCAATACAGCCTTTTCCGTTTCAGAAATTGATATTGAAGAGAATGATAGTGGTGAATTTAGTTGGACAAGTACAAATACTACACCATTTGAAATACTTGCTGGAGACAATCAGATAATTGATGTAACCTTTAGTCCTGTTTTCAGTGGTTCTAAAAATGCCTCCATAAAAATCTATAATGATTCAGATAACGAAGGATCAGTTAAAATTATAACTCTATATGGAGAAGTAGAAATTCCAACCTTTATCATAACAACGAATACCGTTCCTGATAATGGAGGAACAGTTAGTGGTTATGGGGAATATAAATTGGGTGAAGTCTGTACTTTGACTGCTATTCCAGAAACAGGATATAAATTTGTAAATTGGTCGGAAAAAGATACGTTGTTTTCTATTGACCAAAACATAAGTTTTGAAGTAAAGAACAATAGAACACTTATCGCTAATTTTGAAGATGTAAATGGTATAGTCGAAATTGAAGATTCAGACATTAATATTTATCCAAATCCAACAAAAGGATGCATCGTTATTTCAGGTCATAATATTTCTGAGATAGAAATATCCAACCTTTGTGGACAGCTAATCAAACATATTAAAACAAATAGCAATGAAATAACAATTGATTTAACTGGTCAAGAAAAAGGCATTTACATATTTAAACTACGCAGGAATAATGATATTATCACAAGAAAAGTGATTCTTAAGTAAATTTTCAACTTGCTTCAATAGTTGAAGCAAGTCTTCTCATTATTCTTAAATTTTTTATAAAACGAAAAGACCAAGAAAATACACCCGACGAAAAGAAAAATAGATACGACTATTCGCAAACTCATCCGACCGATGGAAAACAAACCCGACCATCAAAAAAGTCTACCCGACGGTTCGCAAATGCATCCGACCAATAGAAAAGTCCACCCGACGGTTGGGAAATGCGTCCGACGGTTCTCAAACGCATGCTACCATTTTGAAAACTAAAAAATCCAAAATAAAACACTGGCTAACAATTAGCCGTATTGTTAAACATCAAAAATTAACTTACAATGACTAGACATTTTAAAAAATCTGACCCCGAATTTCTTGAACAAGCTCGTGTAGCTCAAGATAACACAGTTAATCAACCTCAAATTGCAGCAGCAATGGCCGATTTCGGCTACGATGCAACAGTAATAGCTGAAGGCAAAGCTATTTACGATGTGGCTCGTGCAGCTTATGATAGTAACAAAACTGAAGACGATGAAACAGATGCTGCCTACAAAGTTTTCGATCAACTTCGTGATCAACTTTATGATACACATTTTGGTCATCGTCAAAAAGCGAAAATAGTTTTTCGTAACGATCCGGTAACGTTAAGTAAACTAGCAGTAACAGGCAGATTACCTCAAGCTTATATTCCTTGGCTCGAAACCGTTAAGAAATTCTATTCAACTGCAATTGCCGATGTAGATATTCAAACAAAGCTAAGCAGATTAAAAGTGACCATCGAAGATTTAAACGCAGCAAACACATTGATACAACAAATGGAAGCTGCCAGAGCTGATTTCTATAGAGAAGAAGGTGAATCACAAGATGCAACCGATGTGAAAGACGCAGAATTAGATAAGCTAGATGAATGGATGTATGAATTCTATGCCGTTGCACGAATCGCATTAGAAGACAAACCACAATTACTTGAAGCATTGGGAATAAAAGTGAAGAGTTAAACCCAATCCAAAGTAAGCACATTGGCAAGCCCCTGCAAGCCAAACAAAACGCAAAGCTTGCCAATAAGCTTACTTCTCGCTCCCACTTTTGCCACTAGCGTGGCAATAATACCCCAACCGCACATAAATTTTAGTGCATTTAATAAACGTCAAAAGAAAAAAACATAACCCAGTTGCTAACATGTTGTATATTGCAGTGCGGGTTTCTGTATACTTGTTGCCTTTGCTCCTTCCTCAAGCATTTTTGTCGGTCGACAAAAACGCTCTTCGAATTCCGCACCGACAACATACAATTTTCCGTTAACGCCAAGTTAAAGTGCGACAATTCGAAACCATGAGAATGATTCAGAAAATAACAAAACATTTGATTCTAGTATTTATGATTTGTCTATTATTTCAAAATTGTAGACTTGAAAGTAAATGGAATTGTTTTGGAGCTTCCACCCCTGTTGACCTTGAGATTAAAAACACTTTTGGCAAAAATATAAAAGTTGGATTTTACGAGTATTCGGAAAAAAAGGAATTCAAAAAAATCGGAAAAGTATCACTTAAGATTGACGAGCAAAAAACTCTTTGTTTTGAAAATGAAGGTTCGATAACAAATGGACTTTATATCTTCTCAAATGGATTAGCTTTTAAAATAAAATTATCAACTAGTAGTGATAACAGATTTGATTTTATTGATTTAGCCTCTCAGATTGAAGTTGATAGCGAAATCATTGAAATTGTAAATAAATATGATTAAGAAATTATGACTGCATAATATATAATCGGATGGATGGGACAACTATATTAAAGCTAATGATAATATCTTATCTGCTCTTTTCATGGTGGATAACTAGACTAATATTAAATTCAAAATATCTTGACAGAAAGAAAAAAACAAAAAATATATTCCTGACTTGGTTAATTCCATTTTTATGGGGATTGGTAGTACGAGGCATTATTAAACCCAAAGACAATGAAATAATGACAAAAAAGAAAAGAAAATCAAATTCAAACAACAATACCGACAACTGGCAATCACTGACTGGATTCGGAGGATAAAAATAAAACCAGGCGTTAACATTTTGTATATTGCAGTGCGGTTTTCTGCAAGCTTGTTGCCTCTGCTCCTTTCTCTAGCATTTTTGTCGGCCGACAAAAACGCTCTTCGAATTCCGCACCGACAACATACAATTTTCCGTTACAAGCAATTAGTTTTTTATGTAATTGCTGCTCTAAGTTCTGTCTGAGAAATTGCTCTTTTAAACTTTTATCTATGTCGGGCAACTTAATTTGGTATAACATTTATTCAGTTTACATTCAGTGCTTTGTTGCTTTTAGGTGCAAACAAATTATTGTTTACGTTTAAGACAAGTCCAATTACAAATAATAAATTAAGTCGCCCTACTCTATTTCATGTTCAGCACTTTTTATAAACTTAAATCCGAGTTCAATTAAAGAGCAACTTTATTCCGTAGTTTCATTCAAAGCTAAAAACTGCCTTGTGCTTGTGGACACGTTCGCCCCGCGCTTTTTAAAGCTCTTAATCGTAGTTCTTTCTTCGTTGTTTAATCTTTTTGTCGATAAATAAACAAACAACACTTATTTGTTGTGGCACTTTAGCTTTTTAGAATCAACTACTTGTTTTTGTGAGCTAAGTGTAAATATTTTAAAAACGTAAGTATAAAATTCAAACAAAAAAGCTCGCCTGCACACAACTTTTAGCGGCCAAACATAAAATAAGTTGTAGGCAGTTTTTTATTAACTGCTTGTAACAATTTGTATATTGCAGTACGGTGAACTGCTAAAACTGTTGCCTCTGCTCCTTTCTCTAGCATTTTTGTCGGTCGACAAAAACGCTCTTCGAATTCCGCACCGACAACATACAAGTGACCGTTATGCACAATACAAATGACGACATTACGAATTAATTAACTCAAATAAAACAATATGAGAATAGATTTAAGAAATCAGCTTGCTGAAGGAATGAACAATTTACAAACATGGAGAAGTAGGTACAATAAAACAGAATATGGAGAAAAAGTACTTCTGAATGTATTCTACAGAAAGTATTCAACTTTATTCATGTGGGACAAAATTCAGAATTCATTTCAAACGAAGATGTTTGAAGGTAATAAAGTTTTGTGGAACGACTTTAATGAGGGCTTTCGAGAAATGATGACTTTGTACCAAAATCAAACTATGAAAACACAACCAATATTGTTGCAATTACTATCTGAAAAGAGTGGCAATATGGTTGGTACCGTTTCCTATGCAGGATTTTCCGATAAAATTAGAGGAGCAAAACAAGGGAACAATGCTGACATTGAAGAAATAGAGTTTACATATTTACACTATTTATTAAATGACCAACTTATTTTAATGTGGAGTGCATTTGGTGGAACAGGACTTTCTAAAATAGATGCTTTGGCTCAAATGTCAGGAGTTATAATTGCTGAAACCGATATGTCAGAATATGAAAAAGTAGAAAACATAATTGGTCAGTTATGTACAGGTCCATATTTACACGAAAATTATAATCCGTTACCACCATTATAATGGATGAAACTGTTGACAAAGGTCTAAAATCTAGTCTTGGGCTACTATATTCAATTCCAGAGTTCGAAACTTTCTACAAAAATTATTCTCAAGAACAGGCGATTGAGAGTAAAAATGGTTTGTATTTGTTAATTGAATCTTTTAGAAAAAAAATATCCCAAAAAAGAAAACTATCAGAAGAAGAGGACATACTTCTAAAACATATAATTGAATGTGCAGAAAATGAAATTTATGCAAATAGTGCATTGAAAATTTCCATTGTAAATAAGATTAAAGTACCCAATGAAGATTTTCTAAAAGAGTTTCAAGCAGACTTTCAAGCAATAAAAACAGAAGACTTATTTTTTGAACAAATCAATAAAGGGAAGTACAAAACCGTAAAAGAGTATATTTCATTACATGGTGTTGATGGCAAAGGATTATCAGAATTATATGAAAAATACAAGGACTTCAACCACCCATATATTTATAATTTAGTTTCAGAACCTTTAATTCAGGCAAAAAACTTTTCAAACGGGATTGCAGTTTTAAAAAGGTCTTTGAAATATGCATTTAGATACCCTAACTATTTTTGGGACAGTCTAAGTGGTGTTGATGCTTGTGCAAGCTCGTTATATCAAATACAATTTTTGTTAGGCAGAGATGGATTGATGGAAATCAATACAACCATTAATAATTTTGAAAGTAAACTTTTAAAACTAATTTTCTTGTATCTCTCTAGAGTAATTTATATGAGTGAGAGTAACTTACTTTCAATTGATGCTTATTCAAATAGAGCAAGAATTGTTAGAGATTACAATTATCAATTTATGATGATTTTTGGTTTAGGTGTCAATCCAGACATTCAATACATTTCAGATAAATATTTAGCATACACAACAGCAACGAAAAATAATTTAGTTGGAAAACCCTTTATCCAATTGATGTGGGATAGTATGAAAATGTATCGACACGGTTCTTATATTCCAAATAGTACAGGTGGTTACCAGGATATTGAAGACGCTACTTGGATGCAATTAGTGCAAAGAGGACATTTGCGGAGCATAAAACTATCAGAGTCAATTTTAAAAGAGTTTGAAAATTATGAACTGAATTTTTCTAACTCTGAAATTGATTATATCTGTGACTACGCAATACAGAAAAACAAAGATGATTTTGAGAATTATATTGAAAAATTGAAAAAGTAAAGTGCATAACAATGTATAAAAATAATAGCCGAGTCTGTAGTAAATTCAAGGGTTGTAGCCCGCTTCAACTTTCTTGTAATTTGACAGGAATGCAGCCCGCAGTCGGCTACTATTCTTATACTAAACGTTATGCATTATTGAAAATCACACAACTAAACAATAAGACCTAAATGGATACAAACAAACTTTATAATCTTCTATCTGAAATTGAAAATGAATATAAGAAGAATCAAATTGCTGCGATTTTAAATAGTTTGAGAAAAAACTACCAACCTAAATGGAAGAATTATAACAATAATGAAAAGTTAAAGGCAATAGAGAATCTTGCAAAAAATAAGCGCATAGAGGAACTAGGACTAAGTTATTCTAAAACTCTGAGTATAATCGGTGGTAGTGATTATTTTGGTAGTGGTTTAAGTAAAAAACTGGAAGAAATAAAAAGTGATAACCAATATGATATACTTGAGTTTGAAAAACAACTTCACACTTTGCTGGCATCAAGATTGTTTTTCTTTAAAAAATGTCTGAAAACAAAAAGTGAATTAGAGAGACTAAATATCGGTCCAGTCTATCAGAAAGAAGACAAATTTGAATTAGGGATTCATATTCCAACTAATTCGAAATTTTCAGAACTAAAAGAATTAGAGAAGTCTTTTAAAAATTGGAATTTACTATTCAAGACATTAAATGAGTTAACAAATAATGACCATTCAAATCCTAAAATATCTTATGTCGCAAATGGAAGTATAGAATTCTTTATTGAAAACTCATTTGAGGTCGCATTTGCAATCGGTTATATTATCGAGAGGTTAGTTAAAGTATATATGAATATTGATAAAATACGAAAACACCGAAAAGAATTAGAGAAATTGGGAATTCCAAAATCAGAGTCAGACTCAATAAAGAAGCAGGAAAAGGAAATAATTAAGAATGGTTATGAGCAGACTAAAGATGATTTAATTGAGAAATATAAGGAGAACTTAGACGAAGGAAGGATAAACGAAATAAACACAGCTTTAATGACTGGAATTAAGTTTGTTGCTCGGACTATTGATAGTGGGATTGAAGTTGAAATAATCCCTCCTCAAATTACTCAACCTAAGAGTAAGAAAGCGGATAAAAAATCGAATAAATCAATTAGTGAAAGAAAAAATGAAGAACGAATAAATATTATTAAAGAGACAAATAATTTAATAAAAAACATCTCTGAAGCTGGCTCTGATATTCTAAAGCTTATGGGTGGAGAAGAAAATGATGAAGATTCAGAGGAAGAGAACAACAATGCATAACATTTTGTATAAGTAATGGCAGGGGAAGTAGTAAATTTTAAGGTTTGTAGCCCGCTCAAACTGCGTAGCGGTTTGACAGGAAAGTACCACGCAATCTGCCACTACTCATACAATTTACCGTTACAAGCAATTAGTTTTTTATGTAATTGCTGCTCTAAGTTTTGTCGGAGAAATTGCTCTTTTCAACTTTTAATCTATGTCGGGCAACTTAATTTGATCTAGCATTTATTCAGTTTATATTCGGTGCTTTGTTGCTTATAGCTGCAAACAAAGTATTGTTTACGTTTAAGACAAGTCCAATTACAAATAATAAATTAAGTCGCCCTACTCTATTTCATGTTCGGACGCCTTTTATAAACTTAAAACCGAGTTAAATCAAAGAGCAACTTTATTCCGCAGTTTCATTCAAAGCTAAAAACTGCCTTGCGCTTGTGGACAAGTTCGCCCCGCGCTTTTTAAAGCTCTTAATCGTAGTTCTTTCTTGGTTGTTTAATCTTATTGTCGATAAATAAACAAACAACACTTATTTGTTGTGGCACTTTAGCTTTTTAGAATCAACTACTTGTTTTTGTGAGCTAAGTGTAAATATTTTAAAAACGTAAGTATAAAATTCAAACAAAAAAGCTCGCCTGCACACAACTTTTAGTTGCCAAACATAAAATAAGTTGTAGTCAGTTTTTTATTAACTGCTTGTAACAATTTGTATATTGCAGTACGGTGAGCTACTGTATTTGTTGCCTCTGCTCCTTTCTCTAGCATTTTTGTCGGTCGACAAAAACGCTCTTCGAAATCCGCACCGACAACATACAATTTTCCGTTAGCGGTTATGCAAAGACAGATACTCACTAAATAAATAAAACAGAATAATAGATGGAAATTGAATTTCAATGCACTGAGAATGATTACAAACGTTTTTATAAATTCTATTACAAAATTGAATTTCAAAAACGTATTCTGGCTGTAATACTACTACCGATATTAATTGGTTATATATTTTCTGGAGAACCTTTTGACTTAACAAAGTTTATTTATGGAGCAGTTGCTTCTGAGTTTCTTTTCATAATTGGATTTTATATAATACCATATCTAATAGCAATAAATAGAATACGAGGTTTAATAGCAAAAGAACCAAGATATCTAGAGAAAAGAAAACTTTCTATTACTGAGGAAGGTTTATTTTTTGAAACAGCAACAAGAAATGGGACTTGGAAATGGGAAAGTATAGCTTCATTAAAGTCAAATGTTGAGTACATTTCGCTTTTACTTGTCGACAAGCGATTCTATTTAATTCCGAAAAGAGCATTTTTAGCTGAAAACGACTCAACAAATTTTATAGGAATTGTTCAAAGTCGGATTGGAAAACCGATTAATTCGAATAAAGCCTCCTCTTACAATTCAAGCAAAAAGCCACCTTATTTACTTGGTCTTATATGCATAATACCATTAATTGGTGCATTTGTTGGCTTAGTCTTTATTATATTAGGAATTACCAGATTTAAAGACAAATGGTTTACATTGATTGGTGTTGCGGGAATTGCATTTACAGTAATTATTTATTCAACTCTTTTCTATACAAGTAAGCATTCATCGGTTTTTAAAAATGGATTTAGAAAATTATCACAAATGGAACTTAATAACCTTGTAAAAGACATTGAATTCTATAAGATGCAAAATGGACAATATCCTGATAGACTACAACAACTTACTAAAGAAAACTCTCACGTTTTTATCTACGACCCAATACAGTCAAATCAAGGGCAAACAGACAACCTATTTAAATATCAAAAATTAGATAATCAATACAGTTTATTTTCTGCAGGCGTTGATGGAATACCGAATACAAATGATGATTTATATCCTCAAGTATCGGAAAAACTTGTAGGTAAGATAGGATTAACAAAATATAATATAAAACAAGATTCGATAGAGACAAAATAAAGCACAAACCGCTAACATTTTATAAATTTAATTGTGGCTTTTTTGCTTAATTTCAGCGTCTTAACTCGCACTTGCTTTGTGAGTGTGCGGACAGGGAAACAGCCCGTAATCCACAACTAAACTTATAATTTACCGTTACAAGCAATTAGATTTTTTTGTAATTGCTGCTCTAAGTTTTGTCGGAGATATTGCTCTTTTCAACTTTTAATCTATGTCGGGCAACTTAATTTGATCTAGCATTTATTCAGTTTACATTCAGTGCTTTGTTGCTTTTTGCTGCAAACAAATTATTGTTTACGTTTAAGACTAGTCCAATTACAAATAATAAATTAAGTCGCCCTACTCTATTTCATGTTCAACACTTTCTATAAACTTAAAATCGAGTTCAATTAAAGAGCAACTTTATTCCGCAATTTCATTCAAAGCTAAAACTGCCTTGCGCTTGTGGACAAGTTCGCCCCGCGCTTTTTAAAGCTCTTAATCGTAGTTCTTTCTTGGTTGTTTAATCTTTTAGTCGATAAATAAACAAACAACACTTATTTGTTGTGACACTTTAGCTTTTTAGAATCAACTATTTGTTTTTGTGAGCTAAGTGTAAATATTTTAAAAACGTAAGTATAAAATTCAAACAAAAAAGCTCGCCTGCACACAACTTTTAGTTACCAAACATAAAATAAGTTGTAGGCAGTTTTTTATTAACTGCTTGTAACAATTTGTATATTGCAGTACGGTGAACTGCTTTATTTGTTGCCTCTGCTCCTTTCTCTAGCATTTTTGTCGGTCGACAAAAACGCTCTTCGAATTCCGCACCGACAACATACAATTCAACGTTACAAGCAATTAGTTTTTTTGTAATTGCTGCTCTAAGTTTTGTCGGAGAAATTGCTCTTTTCAACTTTTAATCTATGTCGAGCAACTTAATTTGATCTAGCATTTATTCAATTTACATTCAGTGCTTTGTTGCTTTTAGCTGCAAACAAATTATTATTTACGTTTAGGACAAGTACAACAACAAATAATAAATTAAGTCGCCCTACTCTATTTCATGTTCGGCACTTTTTATAAACTTAAAACCGAGTTCAATTAAAGAGCAACTTTATTCCGCAATTTCATTCAAAGCTAAAAACTGCCTTGTGCTTGTGGACACGTTCGTCCCGCGCTTTTTAAAGCTCTTAATCATAATTCTTTCTTGGTTGTTTAATCTTTTAGTCGATAAATAAACTAACAACACTTATTTGTTGTGGCACTTTAGCTTTTTAGAATCAACTATTTGTTTTTGCGAGCTAAGTGTAGATATTTTAAAAACGTAAGTATAAAAATCAAACAAAAAAGCTCGCCTGCACACAACTTTTAGTTACCAAGCATAATATAAGTTGTAGGCAGTTTTTTATTAACTGCTTGTAACAATTTGTATATTGCAGTACGGTGAACTGCTAAAACTGTTGCCTCTGCTCCTTTCTCTAGCATTTTTGTCGGTCGACAAAAACGCTCTTCGAATTCCGCACCGACAACATACAATTTACCGTTATGCCTCATTGTAAAAAAGACAGACACCCTCTATGAAATTGAAATAGAATAATAAAAAACCAAATGAAATTAACAAATACTCAACTTCAAAACTTCATCGGTAGAATTAAGCTCAAAGAGGAAAATATGCCGAAATATCGTGAACAGATAAATAATTTGAAAGAAAAGCTGCAAGCAAAAATTGACGATGATGATAGAACTGGAATGAAGGTTACAAAATATCTACTTGCAGGTTCTTGGAAGAAAAGAACTATTCTTCGACCAACAGGAGAAAATCCAATTGACATTGATTTAGTACTTTACGTTGAAGGAGATGAAAGTTTAAAAAATGATTTGAAGAAACTTCATGATTTTATAGTTGAATATCTTCAAGAAATATATCCAAATAAAGATATTGATAGAGACGTTGATGCCGAGGGGCATACGAAGTCAATAAAAATAAAGTTTTCTGGAACTGGACTTGAAGTAGATATCGTCCCAGTAATTCCAATTTCTGATTTAGATGAGTATGTATGGCAACCACAAAGAGGTGGAGGAGGAAAGATATATATCACTAGTGTCACTAAACAATTAGATTTTGCAAGAGAAAGAAAAAATGAAAATTCTTCTTTTACTTCAATAGTCAGAGCAATTAAATGGTGGAAAAATTATAAAGAATTAAATCCAGTTAACGGAGAACCTGGTTTAACATCTTTTGTAATAGAATTAATTGTTTCATACTTAGAAATTAACGAAGGAATTGAAAATGATATCGAATTAGGAATTATTAGATTCTTTCGATTTGTGAGTGACCCAAATTTTCCAATTATAAAATTTAAAAATGCTATAAAAAGTGTTCCATCTTCATATGATACTCCAATATATGTTAGTGACCCGACAAATAATGAAAATAATGCAGCTAAAAAACTTGATGATTCAATTTGGGGTGAGATAATTGAAGAAGCAAACTATGCTTTTGATTCGTTGTTTATTGCCCAATCAAAGATTGGACAAGGAGATACTATCGAAGAATGGAAACATGTTTTTGGACCAAAATTCAATATCACTAAAGAAGAATAGATATGTATAATACATTTACAAACACTGGAACATATACAGTTACTGATATTCGAAAAACATTTGAAGGTTTTAATGCTGACTTTAGAATGATTGCGGCAAGAACTGGGAAAAAAAGCATTTCAGAAGTTGATGCACTTGTTAACGACATAATGATATGGGCAGAAACCAAATATTTAGATTATGTAGATATTGCTTTATTGGATTCAAACAAGACCCCAATAAAAGCAGCAAGATATAGAGTTGATGAAAATGGGAAGGCAAATCAAAGTGACAGAGCTGGAAATAATAATGATTGGCAAAATTTACCAAATACAGATTTAAGAATTGTCGTAAACTTTAACAGTAAATGGACAAACTTATCTGAGGAGCAAAGAAATAATTTTAGGACGACTAATAATTTCAGATGTGGCTGGGGAGGATTAGATTTTAATAACTCCTATAGTCATCTCTCAAAAAATGATGCTCAACTATATGCGAGTAAAGGATATGAACTAAAAAAGGAGAACTATAAATAATGGCATCAATTTTTGATAATACAATCGAACTTCCTAATACAGGAATTCAAGAACGAACCGAGAATTTAATAGGATTTGAAGCCAAATTCCAAAGAATTTATGGCAATTTAAAATTATTATTAGACCAAGAGGGGCTGATTACATGGAGCAAAAAGCATCATAAAAAAGAATTACCTGTAATCAAGCAACTTACAGAAAGATATCCTCTAATAATACTTGCAGGAGATGCAGGAACAGGAAAGACTGTTTCAGCAGAAGCGATAGCTGATAGAATGGTGAGAGAATTAAAAAAAGAAGGATTTCTTCTGAAACTTAGTACAAGAGTTCGAGGTGAAGGTCTCCACGGTCAAATGGGTAATCTAGTTAATGATGCTTTTGAGGAATTGATTAAACAAGCAGGTAAAAGAAGACTCGCATTTTTGTTAATAGATGAAGCAGATGCAATTGCAACAACTCGTTCAACTCTTCAAATGCACCAAGAAGAAAAGGCGGCAGTTAATACATTAATTCAAAAAATAGATGAAGTCAGGGAATTAAAAGGTCGAGCCGTAATTTTTATGTCAACAAATAGACTTCATTTTATTGACGAAGCAATTTTAAGAAGAGCTGCAGTAATTCTCGAATTTGAAAGACCAAACGAACAGGAACGTAAAGACCTCTTCCTGAAAAGTTTAGACGGAATCGAACTTACAGAAGAGCAATTAATTGAACTTGCAAATCTGACTAGCCCAGATAAAAATAATGGATTGGGGCACTCCTTTTCTGATATTCGATTAAAAATACTTCCAGAAGCAATAGCTAAAAGTTTCCCGGATAATCCATTAACGTTTGAAGTACTTTGTGAAACAATAATAAGTATAAAACCTAGTCCACAAATAAAATGACAACAAGACTTTCTAATATTATCGTATTAATCATTTTTGGTGGTTTCATTGCTTTTAGGACAATATTTCCAGCAAATCCAGATGATTCATTTTCAGGCACATTTTATAATCTGTCAATTGAATTAGTGGGGGGTATTTTGTTATTTGGAATTCTTCAATTTCTTCAAAATGTTAATCGTTTGGGGTTTTACTTTCAAACTCAAATTCTTTTGAGAAAAAAAGATGTTAGACTTTCAATTGCTTACCTATTTAGAATAAAAGTTGACGACAAATATTTATTGGTAAAAAGTCGAAGAAGAAATTATTACCAACCCGTTGGTGGAGCTTTTAAAACATTACCTGGCTCTGAAAAAATTTTTGAAAAATTAAATATAAAACCTGATAGATTGGTTGAAACAGAACATGGCATTGCGAAAAATGATTTAAGAGTTTATATGAAAGGAGTTAATGTAATTGAATTTTTGGAATGGTTCAATTCAAAAGAGGATAGAGAGCTTTCGCCTTGGAGAGAATTTTGCGAAGAACTAATTACTACTGATATTTTACCGTGGAAACAATTTAGATATATTGATTATAAATATCGTGGTACTGTTAAATCGCCAATTCTTAATTTGGATAGTGGTGGTAAAGGGATGTTTTTGTTTGAAATATACGACCTTGTTGTAAATGATGAACAAAGACCAGTTTTAGAAGAACTTCTTAGAAACGGGAATAAAGAACAATATATTTGGGTTGATGATTATCTCATACAAAGGCTCGGTCATGACGAAAGGACTAAAGAACAAGTTTTTGAAATAGCACCTCATACAAAATCTGCTCAAAATCTCAAATGGATTGATAAAAAACAATAAACAACGAAGGCATAACAATCTGTATATGTCATAGCCGGTTTTGTGGGTTATTGTAGGTTCATCACCCGCATCTACTTCATCTTGGTTTGACAGGATAGTAGCCCGCAATCGGCTACGCCACATACAGGTGACCGTTAGCAACAAGGTAAAAAAAACAGTTCAGTGCTATGAAAAGAGATATAACACTTAAAAAACGACAGTAAAACTGAAAGACAACCTTTAATGAAAAGACACTGCAAACTTGATGAAATTTATTTTTCCCCTCCCCATGTTTGCCCTAACGGGCAATTGGATTTATTATCAATTTCAATATTTGATTTTCTGTTATATCATTTGAAATCCCAGAACTATATACACTATTATGAAAACTTAAAATTTGTAAAGGTTATATCCATTGATTATATTTCCATATATAATAAAATATGAAAAGTATCCAGATTAAAATATGGCCTGAAATTGAAGGATACATTCCTCTATTAATTCCTTGGCAAAATATTGAAAATAAAAATCAAGATGTTTTTATAGATTTCTCAAATTGTACATCTGCATACTCTTCCAGTCTTGCACCTTTGCTAATTAGATTTATTAAACTTATTCGTGATTCTGATAATAATAAAACATGGGAAACTCATAACCAATTAATTTCAGAAACTTTTAATAAGATTATATGTCTTAATTTTTTCAATATCTTAGATAAATATGCCCCTAATAATGGATTATTTTGGGATAAGTCGTTTTCAGATTTTAGTGAGAATAAAATTATTAATATTGAGAATAATGGGAATGAAATACATTCATTCCCCATTCAACTTATTAATTTCCAAGAAGTAACAAACCGAAGAGACAAATTAAAAAATTTACGAGATTGGATTTACCAAATACTTAATCCATATTATGAAGAATATGATTTTAATTTGTCTCAACTTACTTTAATTTTAAATGAAATAGTAAAAAACTCAGCAGATCATACAAATGAAAATGCATTTATTGGTATGGATATTATTTTTTCGTATGATAAAAGTGTTATTGAGATTATTTTCTCAATTGGTGACTTAGGAGAAGGTATTAATATGCATATCAAGAATAATCTGCCAGAAGATAAATTAAAAAGATATAAATATTGGGACTTAACTCAAACATATAGATCCGCACTTTCTAAAGGATTTACTACAAAGATGGAGTCTCTAAATAATAAAGGCATAGGTATGTCGATAATACTTACAGGTTCTTATAAAATTGATCTAAATCTCTCAATATTTGATGCTGAAAGCAGAGGTCTGATAAGTAAAATAAAATCTTTAACACATGGTGAAATTAGGAAGAATTTCTACAGCATTGGTAAACCCGTTGGCTTTTATTATTATGGTAAATTAATGGCAAAAAAAATAAAATGAAAAAAATAGCTATTTATGAAAAATATGGAATCAATGATTTAGGTGATTTCTCTGAAATTTCAGAAATCATTGAGAAAATTGATATCGAATCGAATAATCAAATAGAACTAAATTTGAAGCATTGTTTTATTGACTATCCTGCAACAAGTCAAATTATTGATAGAATTCTTGACCAATTGAAGGATTTGAAAGGAATAAAAAAGCTGCTAATACTTCATGATTATTATTTACCTGAATCAACAATTCTCAACCTACTTCTTCTTGGCAGTCAGTTTTTTAATATCCAAGCAGATAAAGAGTTAAAAATTGAGGAGTTAAAAAATATTGTAAACTCTAAAATATTAAGTTATAATATAAATCTTGAGATTTTAGTAGTTAATCGTGCAGATAAAGAAGTTCAAAAATTTGAGTATGGAAAAATATAAAAATATATCCCTTGATTATCTGTTTGAGTTAATTGAACGAATCTCAAGATTCTATATACATCTTGAAGAAATAAAAGTTCAGTTTTATTCTGGTGATGACGAAAGTGTAAATGATAAATTAATATTTATTCAAAGCTATATAGACTGTTTAGTAAAGTTTTTGGAAATTTCAGAAAATATTTATGCCGAAATAAAAAAAGAAGAAATTAATGAAAAAGAACATTTTGAAGAAATTAAAAAATTAATAATCAGTATAAATAAATTACATAAGAATTACCTTGGATATTTGCCTCGTCCTTCTGAGCCTGTAGAACTAAAAAGATTTGGCAGAATTATAGATAAGCATGTTGTAAATTTGAATAAAGTAGTAAATCACGCTCATAATAAAAACAATCAAGAAAATTCTATTTCAATTTATTTAAGTGAAGAAGTTGGAGAGTCTACATATTTAAAGGATCCTGTTTTTGAATTTAAGTCACGTGACTTAAATGATTATATTACTTCCTTCAATCAAAAATATCAAAATTCTATTTCTAAATTTAAAGAGGATTTAAACTCAATAGAAGGCTTCCATATATCTATTCCTAGAATTGATGCGAATAATCCATGCCGGTGGCCTACACTTATGCATGAAGTAGCTCATAAACTATATAAGATTGATTATTTTAATAATAATGATATAGAAAAGGACTTTAAAAATGGACTTGACAAAATACAACTAACATTTATTGCTCACATTTCTAGTACAATAAACATAAGAAGTTGGCTGATTGAATGTTGGTGTGACTTATTTGCATGTCTTGTTACAGGCCCTGTATTTTGGTTTTCACAATTTTCTGCTTTTATTTTTCAGGAAAAACTTGATCAAAATGAAGTAGATGAATATTATCCTAAAGCCTTATTTCGGTTAACTTTAATTAAAAGAATACTAGAGCATAGATTTCCAAATATCTTTTCTGAAGAGCTAAAAAATCTTATACATTCATCAGAAGCTATTTTAGATACAATTGATAAAGACGATAGCCTTGGTTTTAATAAGAATGACGATATTAGGCAGTTGTTTTTGTATTTTAGAGTTTATTTCTTAAACTATTTTTTTAATCTTGAAAATATAGGAATTCAATTTGACTCAAAATCATTAAATAAAAATTTAAAACCACTAATTAAATATACCCAAGAGATAAATCATATTACAATTGACAATCTTCTTTTATCAATTTGTGACGGATTACCTATTCCAAGCAAACGGATAAATGAAAATTCTTTAATAGAAAAGCCAACCTATATTCAGGAAATTCTCTTAGCGGCGTGGATGTATCGAAATAATAGTTTCAAAAAAGAGATTTTTAACAAATTTGAAGCAAACGATGCGTCTAGTGGTCTTAATTTATTACATTCCATTGTTAAAGATTTTGATAGATTTGACAAATCAATTCTTAGATCAATACAAGTTTCTGAATGGTTTGATTTGTTGTGTGACAATGATCAATTAATAGAAAATCCAAAAGAATTATTAATTAAAGGTGATGATTATAATAGGTTAAATTCAAGTATATTATGTGACTTCGAGATTGTTGAATTATTAAAGAATAATAAACTTAAAATTATTCCAATTATTAATATTGAGAAACAACTTGGTTCGACATCTTTCGATATTAGATTAGGAACTTCATTTCAATTGTATTTACATACGAAATATGGTGTAATTGATTTCTCAGATTCGACTAACACAAATAAGATACATAATTCAAAGATGATAGACCTAGATTTTCTAGAGTTTGTTACTATTTCACCGGGGCAATTTATATTAGGTCATTCAATGGAATACTTAAAACTTCCCTCTAATATAGCTGGACAAGTTGAAGGGAGAAGTAGTTTTGCTCGTTTGGGTTTACAAATTCATATGACCGCGGGGTTTGTTGATCCAGGGTTTGAGGGAGTTCTTACTTTTGAAATTTATAATGCTGGCCCAAATCCAATAAAATTATTCCCAGGTCTAAGAATTGCGCAATTACGTTTTTTAACAATAAGCAAGCCTGCAATGCCTTATAATAGAAATATAAATGCTAAGTATAAAGGTTTATTAACACATCATGATAGTATGCAGTTTAAAGATTATGAGGTTAATAAAATTAGAAATGAATTAAATAAAGAGTAAATTTACAGTCAAAATTCAATTTATTAATGAATTATTACTATATAATAGTATTCTTAATTGGAATGATAACCGCTCTTGCTGAATTAATTAGCAGGTACAATAAATTCGGCCAGATTTTCAAATTTTGGTCAAGTTGGTTCTACTTTGCAATCAATGGTTCAGCTTCAATGTTAGCATATTGGTTTATTTCTAAATATAACCTTGATTTTGGAACTTTAACTGAAACTGAAATTGGTAAAATATTAATTGCTGGTACTTCATCTATGGTGATATTAAGAAGTTCAGTCGCAAGTATAAAAAGTGGAGGAAAAAATATTGAAGCAGGTTTTGCTTCAATTACAAATGTATTTCTCAACCAAGCTGATAGGGAATTTGACCAAAAGAGATCAATAGATGATTACAAAAGAATTAAAGTTATTATGAAAGATGTTGACTTTGAGAAAGCAAAAAAAGATCTTCCTTTAACCTGCCTTAGTATGATGAAGAATGTGCCAGCAGAGGAGCAAAAACTTTTAGCAGATGACTTAATTAAATTAGCAAATGAACAGTGCAGTAATAAAGCTAAATCAATTAATCTTGGAGTTGTTATTGCTAGAACCACTGGAATTGAATTACTTGAAGAAGTTGTCACTTCATTTATGGATACAATTTCGTCCAAAAGCAGTAATATTGCTGAGGAAATACGTTTTAATAAGTTAAACGATTTACTAAAAAAATTTAAATAATTATGGAATCAAAAAAATCAAACTTTTCTGGTTTCTTAGATGGATACAAAGCAAATAATCTAGCTTCAATGTCTTCAACATTTAGGTACAAAAAAATTGAGATGAAAGAACATGTAGATAGTATTTTGATGATTCTTTCACAAAATCCATCTCCTCAAGCAGAAAAGCTTAAAAATGAGTTTAAGGCTTTTAATTCAAACTTGATATACAACTTGGATTCTTTTGATGTTCTATTAAATCTCGGCGAATCATTAGGTCTTATTATAACGTCATATAAGAATCTTGAAAAAACAATAAAGGATTTGCTTTATAACGATATAAAAAAAATTGTATATCACTATATTGATTTAGCGAAGAAGAGTGAGGATACAAAAACAATTGAAATGGCTATTGAGATTGGCGAAAGATTATAATATATGTTTGATAAAAATTCTGATAAATCATCTTCATTAATTTTAGGAGATTCTTTAAGTATTTTACCAACATTATCAGACAAAAGTATAGATTGCATTATTACTTCTCCACCATATTGGGGTTTAAGAGACTATGGTACTAAAGATCAAATTGGCTTAGAACATTCTATAAATGAATACTATTCTAATTTAATTTCGGTTTTTACTGAACTTAAGAGAATTCTTAAAGATGACGGTACATTGTGGCTAAACATTGGCGATTCATATACAAGCGGCAATAGAAAATACAGATCTGTAGATAAAAAGAATGGAGCAAGATCTATGAGCTTTCGTCCAGACAATCCTGTGGGGTTAAAAAACAAAGATCTGATTGGAATTCCTTGGCATCTTGTTTTCAAATTGCAGGAAATTGGTTGGTATTTAAGATGTGATATTATCTGGCATAAACCAAATGCAATGCCAGAAAGCGTTAAGGATAGACCATATCGGAATCATGAATATATATTCCTTCTTTCAAAATCTGAAAAATATTATTTCAACAATAAGGCATTAGTTAATAAAGATGATAGTAAGATTTTACGTTCTGTTTGGTCAATCAATTTAAATAAATTCTACGGTAATCATTATGCGACTTTTCCTTTAGATTTAATTGAACCTTGCATAAAAAGTTCTACGAAGGAAAATGAAGTTGTTCTTGATCCTTTCTGTGGTACTAGCACTGTTGGTGAAGCATGTGTTATGCATAATAGAAAATTTATAGGAATAGATATAAAAAAGGAATTCATTGAAATGTCAAAAAAGAGGTTAAATATTAAATCAACTATTTAAGTCATAAATTTTCAATTTACACTGTAGATTATAGCAAACGATCAACTTTAAAATATAAAAGCCTTCTCAGGCTTTTTACGATTTCCCTCCCCCCCAAAATAAATTTTGTTCTTCGTTACAAAAGCCAGCAAGTTTAGCTTGGAATGTCATTGGGTTTGATTAATATTGATAAACAAAATAAAAATCTAAACCCAGTTGCTAACATTTTGCATATTTCATTGTGGCTCAGGTGGTTTGCCAGCCTCGGCTATTCGTACTACCTTTGGTGGTACGCGGACAGGAAAGCTCTCGCAATCCACAACGCAACATGCAATTTTTCGTTAGGCACAATATAAATTCCGCAATGTTAGTTGGCAAATTTAACTCTATAGACTATGTCAGATAAATTGTTTCGACAAAGAATCATAAATGAAGCTACTGGAACAAGATTAGTATCTCAATATGTTCGTGAATTTTGGGAATGCGGATGGCAAGAATATGACCAAAGAAATGACAAAGGAATTGATGGTGAAATTATATTAAGGAAAAAAGGTATTGACTTAGGTGTTAAGGTAAACGTTCAAATTAAATGTGGGAAAGGATATATCTCAAGTTTTGACAAGAACGAAATACGTTTATCTATTGACGATCCAATGAGTCTTATTAAACATCTTGAATATTGGAATAAACAGAATGAACCGGCTGTTCTAATTTTTATTAATCCGCATATATTATCTAATGATAAAGATAAAAATGACTGGAAAGAAAACAGATTACTTCCCAAAGCATGGTGGGTAAATCTTAAAGATAAGGATATTAGACCTGAAGGCACATTAACTTTATTAAGAATTCCAAGAAAAAATACATTTGGAGAGCATAGTAAAGGGGCATTTCTAAATCTTGCTCGTAAAATACTTGAAAATAAGAATCTACAAATTATAGAAGCATGTCAAGATAGTATCAAATTATTTAATTCATCTGATATCAGGAACAAAGCTCGTGAGTTCTATTTGAAGTGGAAGAATAACCAAGAATGCAATTGTTTTTGTAATGCTCTTGGAACAAAAGTAATAATCTCAAAAATCGCGTGGAGACATATTCTTTTAAGCAGGAGAGGGCAAACAAGAAGGGTTTTATCTCTTCGGCTTTTAGGAATGGCAAAGCAAATTATTGAAGAATCAGACGATTACTACATTTTATCACAAAAGGAGAATGAATTTGAAATAGAACAAAAGATTGGATTAAGATGTATCGTAAAAAGTAAAAATATGAGTGATATTATTGTACAAGTAATTCTATTGAAGAGAATTAAAAAAAATAAAAATCAGAGTAAGGTATGGTTTTACAGTGTACATCAACGGAACTAGATGCATTACCCTTTTTTTATTAACCCTTTACGGCGGTCAAACCAATTAATAAAAGTAAAATAGCCAGTCATGCATCTAGCTCCAATGATGATTTTCAAATATAAAGAAATATATCTAATTGATATTTATTCAAGTAATGTTTATTACATGCTAGATAAAGTCATTGAAATCATAAAAATACTGTGCCTAACATTTTATATATTGCATAGCGGTTTCTGTGGTATGCGTAGCCCGGATTCCCGCCTGATTGTCTTAGTCCGTGCCGGACAGACAATCACCCGCAATCCGCTACGACAACATATAATTTTCCGTTAGCAAACATTAAAAAACAGCATCTATGAAACCTTTTGAATTTTATAAGGAATTATATCACAAAGAAAATGAAAGAAGACAAGAAGTCTTGAATTCATTAAATATCCCAATTGCTGTAATAACTGCGATTGCTTCAGCGACATATTACTTCATAACGACTTTTGATTATGAAACAGAACCATTTTTACGGGCAATTTTTATAGGATTAATTTCCTTGTCGATTCTATCTCTTTTATTTGCAATCTACTTTTTGATTAGAGCATTTAGTGACTTTACAAAAGGATATGAATATTCTGGCATTCCGTATGTAAAAGAATTATTTGATTGGAATAAAGACCTTGAAGATTATTACGCAAGTATTGGTCAGAATATAAAAGAAGCAAAAAAACACTTTGAAAATTTCCTGATTGAAAATATGGTAAAGCATATTGACCATAATATGTATGTTAATGACAAGAAACACGGATTTATTTATAAATCAAAGAAGTTTCTAGTGCTTTCGATAGTTTTTTCATTGCTTATACTAATACCATTTGGATATAATTACTTTCAAAAGAAAGATAAAGTTCATAAAGTGGAACTAGTTGAAGCAAAAACCATTGACGATTCAGAAAATCTTATAATAGTTAGTAAATTAGACACTATAATTCATCAAATTAATTTAAATCATTGTAATTATGAGCGACAAGGACAAAGCACCGAAGAAGCCGACTCCTCCTCCGCCACCTCCACCGAGAGATAGGCTAATAAAAGAAGGAGCAGAACCACCAAAGCCAAAATCTGGAAAAAAATAGATTAGGTTATGGCAGACAAAAAGAAAACTAAAACGGTTCCAAAACCACCTCCACCTCCGAAAAGTAGGACATTTAGTAAAACTGGAGATGTAAAGAAACCTAAGGCAGACAAGAAATAACGTTTGCTAACATTTTGTATAAGTAATGGCAGGTAAAGTGCTTAATTTAAGGGCTGTATCCCGCTCAAACTGTATTGCGGTTTGACAGGAAACTACCACGCAATCTGCCACTACTCATACAATTTACCGTTGGCAACAAGCTTGACGCAAACTAAAAACGATAAATTATGAAAATAAAATATGTTTTATGGATTATTACTATAGTAATCTTAGGTTCTTGCGATAAAAATAATGCAGACAATGAATGTAATTATTCGTTATTGGATTATCCTCAAGACACCTCCCTATTCATTTCTTATGAGATAAATAGTAAAGAATATAAATATTACCAGCAGCTATCTCCCCAGGTAGGCTTTTCTCCCTTAGAAATAGACAATTCTAGCGAATTTCGATACTATTGTAGAAATATAACATTTGATCTGTTATTCACAGACGAAGAATACTATAATAGATTACATCCTGCGGGTTCAATAACATTTTGGAATTATATTTTTGGTAACAAAATGACTAATGAGGAATTCTCTAATTTTTATAACCTTAACAATCCACTATCGAAAGAAATTAAAGACAGTTATAAGTTCACTAGCCCCAAGGATATATCTGGTGTGGACTTTGAATTACAAGACAGTGCATTATTCAGAGGAGTTGAAGTAATGGGTTTCGCTACCAATGTTTATAAACACTTTAACTATGACACAACATTGATAAATCAGTTCATGACTGATGATAGTTATTTTAAAGTAACAGGTATTGAAAAAGTATGCCCTTATTATCATAAAATTTCAGGTGTATTTTCAATGAAAAGTTTCGATAAGAATGATACAATTTATATTAAAAATGGTAAATTCAGTTTCATTTCAAAATAAAAAGCCAGTTGCCAACACAGTACATATTGCAGGGCGAGGTAAGGTGGTACGCCAACTGTGGATTCTCGTTTCGCAGTTCCGTGTCCTTCGGACAGGAACGCTCTTCGAAATCCGCCCCGACAACATGTACCAACCGTTACCAGCAAGCAAAACAGCATCCGAGCAAATTGAAAAAGAAAGAAAATGAATAGAAAATTAACAACAAACTCTAGATTAGTAAATGAATTATTTGCTAATTACATCAGTACTTTTACAGCCTTTTGTGAACTGATAAATAATTCTATTCAAGCTAAAAGTAAAAATATTTGGATTAACATCGATTATACCAAAGATGAAGAGGTCTATCCATTAATTATTAAAAAAATTGAGATTAAAGATGATGGAATCGGAGTACACACATCTGATGTTGATACAAAACTATTAGATATAGGAACAGCTAATAAAGATGGAGGAAAAGGAATTGGTAGATTTGCGTGTTTTCAAATTGGTCGTCAAGTAAATATTGAATCTGTTTCATATTCAAGTAAAACAGATAATTTTTCAAAAATTCAAATCCCACTATCATTTAATAGTTTTGGAAAAAATATTAATGTCTCAGAGGTAGAAATTGACACAAAAGAAGAAATTTTAGAAGGGAAAAATCACCCAACATATTACAAAGTCGAAATCTCCAATTTATATGAATCTGATGTTACAGATTCAGAACCAAAGAAAAAATTAATAGATAAATTTTTAAAAGAAAGTTTTGCAGATGCAATCTTTGAAAGATATCCCATTAAAATTTTCAATCAAGATATTAGGTTTTACTTAAACGGCAAGTCGTTAAATCCAGACGATTTTGTAATAGATAAACCAATCAGAACATTTTCAAAATTCACAGATACAAAAGGAGTTGAACATAAAGTCTTATTTAACTTTATGCAAATTAAAAATGTAGATAAAATAAAGGTTTTTCTTACAACAAAAAATGCAGGATTAGACACTATTGCGAAAGGCTTAGAGTTCGATGCTAGTTGGTTAAGTCCTAAAATTGGAGGTTGGTTTATCTATATAACATCACCAACTATTTCAGCTGATTTATATCGTAATATCGACTTAGATGATTTAGATGAAGATTGGAAAATTTACAGAGGAGTTATTAAAGAAAAACTTACATCTTTCTTCCAAAAAAGAAATGCTGAATTTGATAATTTCACAGATAAACTTAAAAGTGATGATTATTACCCATATAAAGAAAAATCTAGCTCACAATCAAAAGTTGTGCTATTTGACAAACTGGCATATTTAGTTGAAGATAAATACCATATTCTTAATGAAAACAACAAACTACGAGAAATTATATATCCATTAATTGACCGTACAATCTCAAATGGAGAATTAGATAAAATATTAGGCAGTATCCTAAAACTGACTAAGAAAATGACAAGCAAATTCTCCGCATTACTTGAAAAAACTGATTTAGAAGATATAATAGAATTCTCTGATAAAGTCGCAACTAAAATGGAAGATATTGAGTTTCTTGAGAAGTTAGTTTATAGCGAGATATCTGACCACGTAAAAGAGAGAAAAGAATTACATAAATTTCTAGAAAAAATGCTTTGGGTTTTTGGAGAAGAATATAACGACACAACTAAGTTATTGTCAGATAAAGGATTGCAAAACAATCTAATTCAACTAAGAGAAGATTTCTTAAAATATAGACCATCAAAGAAAGATGACAACATTAACACGGACATTGACAAAAAGATTAAATCCATAACTGATTTATTCATCTACAATGAACGCGTATTAGATTATAAAAAAAGAGAAGTTCTAGTTGTCGAATTGAAAGCACCCAAAGTTAAAATTGGAACAAAAGAGCTTAATCAAGTTATGAAATATGCTAGAGAAATTGAAAAACTCAATTCTATCAGTCAGAACATTAATTTTAAAATCTTATTAATAAGCTCTGCGATTAATAATGACGCTCAATTTGATATTACAGGCAGGCAAAAAGGACAAGATAATCCATATTTTTACTTTAAAAATGAAACGGGGAATATCGAAGTTTGGGTAATGAAATGGTGTGATTTAATTGAAAATGTCAAAAGAAAACTAAAATATATGTCAAATATTCTAGAGACAAAAGATATTGATGTTCAAGAAAAAGCTATCCGAGACTTTGAAGAAATTGATTTTGGACGAACAAGTTCAACTTTAAAAAGAGTATTAGTTTAAACAATGCCAGCTGGTAACAATCTGTATAAACAATAGCGGGTGAATGCTCAATTCGGAGTTCTCTACCCCGCCCGAGCATTTTCTCTGTTTGAGAAGTTATGCTCACGCAAACCGCTACTGTTCATACAGTTCACCGTTACAAGCAATTAGTTTTTTTTTGTAATTGCTGCTCTAAGTTTTGTCGGAGAAATTGCTCTTTTCAACTTTTAATCTAAGTTGGCAACTTAATTTGGTATAACATTTATGCAGTTTACATTCAGTGCTTTGTTGCTTTTAGGTGCAAACAAATTATTGTTTACGCTTAAGACAAGTCCAATTACAAATAATAAATTAAGTCGCCCTACTCGATTTCATGTTCAGCACTTTTATAAACTTAAAATCCGAGTTCAATCAAAGAGCAACTTTATTCCGCAATTTCATTCAAAGCTAAAAACTGCCTTGTGCTTGTGGACACGTTCGCCCCGCGCTTTCTTAAGCTCTTAATCATAGTTCTTTCTTGGTTGTTTAATCTTTTAATCGATAAATAAACAAACAACACTTATTTGTTGTGACACTTTAGCTTTTTAGAATCAACTATTTGTTTTTGCGAGCTAAGTGTAGATATTTTAAAAACGTAAGTATAAAATTCAAACAAAAAAGCTCGCCTGCACACAACTTTTAGTGGCCAAGCATAAAATAAGTTGTAGGCAGTTTTTTATTAACTGCTTGTAACAATTTGTATATTGCAGTACGGTAAGCTACTGTATTTGTTGCCTTTGCTCCTTTCTCTAGCATTTTTGTCGGTCGACAAAAACGCTCTTCGAAATCCGCACCGACAACATACAATTTTCCGTTACCGCTAATTCTGCCACAAAAGAAACATTGTTGCATATGAATAAATTAAAAATTCTATCTATTTTTCTAATATTAACATTTAGCTGTTCTGAGGATGAATCAGTCACTCGTATTGCTCAATTTGAAACACCTGTTCTAACTGGTTTTCAACTTCGAGATGAAATGGGACAACGGCTTGAAACTATTGGAGAACCAAACTTACAGCTTAGTAGTTCAAATAGTATGACTTCATTTTATTTTTATCCAAACCCATGTACTGGGAATTGTGCTGTTCAAATTAAATCTGAAAACTCTGTCGATAAAAAATATATTTGGATTGTAAAAGCACTATACAATGAGTATGATATAAACGCGACTGTTAATACAGGTAATGCAACGACATTATTTATTGGTGGTGAAGCTTTAATCAACCATGAATTCTTTCAAAATTCGTTAAACATAAATTTAAATAGTTTAAGCGATGGCTACTATCGCATTTATGTAAAAGTAGATGATGAAATTCTTTATGATAACCTTATACTTTCAAAATTTAATTAATTGACATGAAACTAAAACTTCTTACTCTTGTACTTATTCTAACTACAACACTAGCAAATGCTCAAGAATCTAAAAGAATAGGTATTAGTGGCTCAATACAAGATAATCAGTTTGGTATATTAGTTCCGATATGGTACAGTGACAATTTTGTTCTTGCTCCTGCTTTTGAGTTAAAACTTGCTGAAAATATTGGAACTGATGTAGCTATTGCTGTTGTTCCTAGATATTATTTTAAAAAGGATATTGTTTCACCTTATATTGGATTGAAAATTGGTGCTTTTATTAGCAAAGCAACAAAAACTAATCAAGTAGATCCAGATACAAAGCTTGACTTACTTATTGGCATTGCTTACGGTGGCGAATATTTTATTTCAGACAACTTTAGTCTTGGTGTTGAACTTCAAGGAAATTTAACGAAATCAGATAAATCGTCAAATAGGTTTGGTAATCCTGGAAATCTCAATTTTAATACAGCGACAATGATTTCAGCAACACTATATTTTTAAAAAACTAGCGGTAACATTTTGTAAATTGCATTGCGGTGTCGGTGCAGGTTGTCGCCTCGGATTCCCGCTTGATTGTCTTCGTCCTCGCGGACAGACAATCACCCGCAATCCGCAACGCCAACTTACAATTTTCCGTTAGGTGCAAGTGTAACGGACGACCAACACAACCAGACAACATATAGCAAAACCCCAAAAAGTCTATAATGGAGGAAACCGAAATAATAGAAAACATTAAACTCAAAATAGTTGAAGACACTGTTTTATTTTTCGATATGGATGGAACATTAGTTGACACGGATTTTGCAAATTTTTTGTCGTATAAAAATTCGATACAATCAGTAGTTGCATTGGACAAGGAAATTCAATTCGAACCGACAGAAAGATTCAATCGTACTTCATTGAAAACTGTCGCTCCAAATTTGACGGAAATTGAGTATAGAAAAATAATACAACAAAAAGAGATAAACTATAAAGAACATTTGTCTCATACAAAACTAAGAAAATCAGTAGTGGATATTTTAATGCAATATTACAAGACGAATAAAACTGTTTTAGTTACAAATTGTCGAGAAGATAGGGCGTTGATGATATTGAATTATTATAATCTTATTGATAAATTTAGCAATTTGTTTTTCCGACAAACTCCAAAAAATGGAAATCGAATAAACAAATACAAAAACGCAATATCTTGTTTGAACCTATCGGCTCAAACCGTTATTGTTTTTGAAAATGAAAAACAAGAAATTGAAGATGCTATCCTTGCAGGAATTTCGATTAATAACATTTTAAGCCTTTAAAATATGACACCTTTTACGATTGAACGAAATGATTACTTAACACAAAACATTCAAGGGTTTTATCATACTGATTTCGGTGGCGTTGACCTACCTAACAACCCAAATTTTCTGTACAAATTAAAAAATGACCCACACCATAATTGGTCAGACTATAGAATTCAAGAAGCCCAACAACAATTCTTGCGAATACTTCTAAATGACCTTCCAGAAATTGTAAGGCAAATTCATTTAACCCCTTTGACAGTTTGTGTTATACCAAGAGCCAAAGCAGATAATACATATCGTCCAAATCAATTACTTTTCAAAGCAACTATTAGTAATGCAGTAAATCGGTTAGGTAATGATTTTATGGACGGAACAAATTATATTGTGCGACATACAAATACGAAGACAACACACCTTAGAAGACCTATGGAAGGCTATGTAAATGATGGTTTAGAACCATATCCAGGTATCAGTTCTGACACCTGCAATTTTTCTGAAAATATTAATGGACGTGATATTCTATTGATTGATGATATTTATACAAAAACTGTAAATATTGATGAAGATATGATACAATCATTATTTAATCGTGGAGCAAATTCAGTTACTTTCTATGCAATTGGAAATACAGTGCATAACCACTAAAACAATTTTAAAATGAAATTTACAGACAATGCATTAAATATTATAACAGCAAAATCATACAAAGGAGTAGGTAGAGCTTGGATAGTGAAGAATTTAATAGGTAATGAAAGTGTTGAGGAAATTGTTTCAATTCTAAATAATAAGTCAAAACAAGATGATTTAATAACAATTGAAGATTTTGAGTTCAATAAAAAACAAATCATTAATCAAATTGAAAAATTTGAAGAAAGTTGCGATGGCATTGTCGCAATTGGCGACAAAGATTTTCCAAAATATAGGGGAAATGTAAAAGAAAGTGAACGTCCTATATTTCTTTTTTACAAAGGCAATATTAATTTGCTAAATATCGATAATAGTAACATAACTGTTATTGGTCTTCTTAACCCGGACGAAGCTATTGAAATTAGAGAACAAAAGATAGTTGCAGAAATTGTTAAACAAAATGTGACGGTTGTCAGTGGATTAGCTTTTGGATGCGATAGCATAGCACATAAGCAAGCACTTAAAGGTGGAAAAACTGTTGCAGTTTTACCCAGTCCATTAAATAATATTATGCCTGCAAAGAATAAAAGTTTGGCATTTAAAATAGTCGAAGAAGGTGGGCTTTTAATAACAGAATACTTTGACCAACATAAATCTTCAATGGATTTAAGTAGTCGTTACAAAGATAGAGATAGATTACAAGCATTATTTTGTGATGCTATAATTTTGGCTGCAAGTTACGCACAAGATTCAGCTAAAAGATGGAAAATGTTTGACCAAAAATTAGATAGTGGAGCAAGGTTAGCAATGGGATTTGCAAAAGATTACAACATCACCCAAGCAGTAATGTATGACCAAAAAATTGATTTGAATAATCCAATGTTCGATTTAAATCGACAGTTAATTGCTGAACAAAAAGATATTACAATACTAACACCAAAAAGATTGGAAGAAATTATCAGTATGGTGAAATCAAAAAACAAAAACAATAATCAATCAACAGCTTATCAGGTAAATCTATTTGATTAACAGCCAATTCTATGAATGAAAATAAAACACCAGCACCTAACATTTTGTATAAGTAATGGCAGGCGATGTGGTAAATATCAAGGTTTGTAACCCGCTCAAACTGCATAGCGGCTTGACAGGAAAGAGCCACGCAATCTGCCACTACTCATACAATTTACCGTTACAAGCAATTAGTTTTTTTGTAATTGCTGCTCTAAGTTTTGTCGGAGAAATTGCTCTTTTCAACTTTTAATCTTTGTCGGGCAACTTAATTTGGTATAACATTTATTCAGTTTACATTCAGTGCTTTGTTGCTTTTTGCTGCAAACAAATTATTGTTTACGTTTAAGACTAGTCCAATTACAAATAATAAATTAAGTCGCCCTACTCTATTTCATGTTCAACACTTTCTATAAACTTAAAATCGAGTTTAATTAAAGAGCAACTTTATTCCGCAATTTCATTCAAAGCTAAAACTGCCTTGCGCTTGTGGACAAGTTCGCCCCGCGCTTTTTAAAGCTCTTAATCGTAGTTCTTTCTTGGTTGTTTAATCTTTTAGTCGATAAATAAACAAACAACACTTATTTGTTGTGACACTTTAGCTTTTTAGAATCAACTATTTGTTTTTGTGAGCTAAGTGTAAATATTTTAAAAACGTAAGTATAAAATTCAAACAAAAAAGCTCGCCTGCACACAACTTTTAGTTACCAAACATAAAATAAGTTGTAGGCAGTTTTTTATTAACTGCTTGTAACAATTTGTATATTGCAGTACGGTGAGCTACTGTATTTGTTGCCTCTGCTCCTTTCTCTAGCATTTTTGTCGGTCGACAAAAACGCTAGAGAAATCCGCACCGACAACATACAATTTTCCGTTACAAGCAATTAGTTTTTTTTGTAATTGCTGCTCTAAGTTTTGTCGGAGAAATTGCTCTTTTCAACTTTTAATCTATGTCGAGCAACTTAATTTGGTATAACATTTATTCAGTTTACATTCAGTGCTTTGTTGCTTTTAGGTGCAAACAAATTATTGTTTACGTTTAAGACAAGTCCAATTATAAATAATAAATTAAGTCGCCCTACTCTATTGCATGTGCGACACTTTTTATAAACTTAAAACCGAGTTCAATTAAAGAGCAACTTTATTCCGTAGTTTCATTCAAAGCTAAAAACTGCCTTGCGCTTGTGGACAAGTTCGCCCCGCGCTTTTTAAAGCTCTTAATCGTAGTTCTTTCTTGGTTGTTTAATCTTTTAGTCGATAAATAAACAAACAACACTTATTTGTTGTGACACTTTAGCTTTTTAGAATCAACTATTTGTTTTTACGAGCTAAGTGTAAATATTTTAAAAACGTCAGTATAAAAATCAAACAAAAAAGCTCGCCTGCACACAACTTTTAGTTACCATACATAAAATAAGTTGTAGGCAGTTTTTTATTAACTGCTTGTAACAATTTGTATATTGCAGTACGGTGAACTGCTAAAACTGTTGCCTCTGCTCCTTTCTCTAGCATTTTTGTCGGTCGACAAAAACGCTCTTCGAATTCCGCACCGACAACATACAATTTTCCGTTAGCGGTAATTTTGAGACCAATTCTATAACTAAACAATGATTGATAAAAAATTATGAATATCTGCAAAAAATGCAAAAGTGAGTTTCAAGGGAATTATTGCTCTAACTGTGGACATCCTCAAAAATTAGAACGGATAAATGGAAGATATATCATTTCTGAAATAGGAAGTGTATTAAATTTTCAAAAAGGAATTTTCCACACGATATGGGAATTACTTATCAGGCCAGGACAAAATATTAGACAGTTTATTTCTGAAGACAGAAATCGACTTGTAAAACCAATCTTGTTTATAATAATCTGTTCATTGACCTATACACTATTTGTTCAGATTTTCAAATTTAAAGATGGGTACATCGATTTCCATTTTGATGATACAGAATCAGCAATGAGTTTAATATTTCAATGGATAACCCAAAATTATGGTTATTCAAATATTATAATGTCAGTTTTTGTGGCTATATGGATTAAAATATTCTATCGGAAATATGACTATAACTTTTTTGAAATTCTTATCCTGTTACTTTTCCTAAGTGGAATGGAAATGCTAATGTTTTCATTATTAGGAGCTCTGGAGAGTTTAACAAAAATACAAGTATTAAGCATCGGAGCTAACATTGTTTTAATATATGCTTTCTGGGCAATCGGTCAATTTTTCGACAAAAGAAAAATATTGAATTATCTTAAAGCTCCTGTTTCATATTTTTTAGGCTTGATTACTTTTATTATGGTAGCATTTGGGATTGGATTCATAATAGATTTGATAAAATAAAAAACTACCGCTAACAATGTATAAAAATAATAGCCGAGATAGTAGTAAATTCGAGGGTTGTAGCCCGCTTCAACTTTTCTGTAACTTGACAGGAAAGTGCCACGCAGTCGGCTACTATTCTTATACTAACCGTTAGCGGTAAGCTTAAATAAAGACATACAATGAGTAACGATAATAATGACACGCCAAAACCTTTAAAAGATTTTATAATTCCTATCGGGCAAAAAATAACGGAATTGTATTGGAAGCCGTTATTCGATTACCTAAACGAGAATCCTGAATTAATAAAGACATTTCCTGGGTTTCTCCTAAAAAAAGAAAGTTTGGTGTTTTACTTTGGAAAAACACATCTAGCGATTGAATATTACGGACCTGAAAGAATTGATGATTTAAATGTTGATGGTGAGTTTGAACTCAGGTTTTATGATTATACTAGAAGTACTGAAAATTTTATCGAACAAATAATTGGCTTTAAATTTGACAGTTCTGCGGGGATTGAATTTCCTCTTCCACCATATTCCGAAGATTTAATTTTACCAACAAACAAAGGATTTGATAAATTACAGGAACTTGGATGGAATTTTTCTGCACAAAACGCAATAGTTGGTATCAATTCTGGTAATTTTTTTATCCCAAAAGGAGAACTTGCACGAATGGTAAATTCTCGTTTCTATGACGCTGATGGGAAAGGATTAAAAACCAGACATATAAAGTGGATAGACTTCATCCCTTTAAAATTAGACGAAACAAGTGACATTTCGGACATGATAGAAATCGATTTTGGAGTATATAATATGAACGTTGTAAAACACGATGCCCATTATTGCTTTCCCCTACCAGATGATAACGATTATCGTTTTTCTAAACTACCAAAGATTAATAGATTTATTGAAAAAATTGGAAGTGACGATTCAACAGAACCACAGATTACATCATTTTTATCTTCAACTGAGAATCGATTTATTCTATTAATGGCATTTCTCGCAAAAGATATTTTCCCAGAAGTACTGTGCGAATGGCAAAGTGAAGACAAACCAGACATAAAACCAGACTTTTTTGTTCTAAGAGCAAATGGGTACGCAGATATTGTTGAGTTCAAACTCCCAAAATTAAAAAGCAAAACAATCACAGGAAGAGAAAATAGAGAAACATTATCCGCTGAGATTAATTCTTACATTTCTCAAACTAGAAAATATAAAGAATATTTCAACGACCCGAACAATAGAACATGGGTAGAAGAAAAATATGGATTTAAAGTATTTAAACCACGTCGAATCTTGATATTAGGAAGAAGGTGGAATTTTGACAATGATGAATGGAAAGAGATTATATCGGAATATAATGATATAGAAATAATGAATTATGATGAATTAATTGACGGAGTAACGGCTCAGTTTTATAATTAAAAATAAAAGCCAGCCGCTAACAAACTGTAAATTGCATTGCGGGGTTCGTGGTATGTCGTTCGCTGGATTCTCGTTTCGCAGTTCCGTGTCCTTCGGACAGGAACGCTCTTCGAAATCCGCAACGACAACTTACAGGTGACCGTTACCGCCAATATGGTATGATAAAGGGACATCCTTTACAAAGTTAAAGGGACATAGTTTACACTTTTTGAAGTCGTAAATTGATCTAAAAAAAGATCATTATGCCTTGGAAAGAAACAACAACTATGGAACAAAAAATTGAATTTATCTGTGAATGGAACTCTCAAAAATATTCCATTTCAGAATTATGCCGGGTTTTTGAAATCTCAAGACCGACAGCGTACAAACTGATTAACAAGTATGAAAAATTTGGGTTAGAAGGTCTATTGGACGATTCTAAAGCGCCAATACACCATCCCAACCAAACAGACCCTAAAGTGGTGGATAAAGTTTTAAAATTGAAAGAAAAACACAAGATCTGGGGGGCAAAAAAACTAAGGGTTTTGTTGTTTAACGACTTTACAGAAAATCAAATTCCATCGGTGGTCACAGTACACAATATCCTGAAAAAAAACGGTCTGGTGCAACCTCAAAAAAGGTTGAGGAGGATAAAACCCACCTACCCTATTTTTGATCCACAACAGTGCAATGAAGTATGGAGTGCCGACTATAAAGGAAAGTTTAAGATGGGTAATAAAATATATTGTCACCCATTGACCATTGCAGACTCAAGAAGTCGTTTCCTGTTCTCGGCCAAAGCTCATTTACATGAAGACTTGAAATCCGTAAAGAAAGAGTTTACAAGGGTTTTCAGGATGTTTGGACTTCCCAATCAAGTCCATACTGACAATGGATCTCCATTTGCTGCTGCAACCTCAATACAGCGTTTCTCGAGGTTGTCATATTGGTTTATTGAACTGGGGATTTTTCCCGTTTTCTCGGATCCATCGCATCCCGAACAGAACGGAAGACATGAACGAATGCACCGCGATCTAAAGGCATCTTGCGCTATGCCATCAGCTTTTGATCTGAAGACACAACAACGCACGTTAAATGCATTTGTAAAGGAGTATAATAACGTCAGACCACATGAAGCTTTAGACATGATGACGCCGGCAGAGGTGCATATACGATCTAACAAACCATTCCCCGAGAGAATTAAAGAGTGGACCTATTCTCCGGGCATGAAAGTGATGTATGTAACCAAAAGCGGAGCAATAAGATGGAGGTCGTATTACTGGGTGTATTTATCCCGTGCTTTAACAGGAAAATACGTCGCTGCTATAGAAATCGGAAACGATGTTTGGAAGGTATTTTTCAGAAATGTACTTTTAGGATACTTTAATCAAAATGATTTAACTTATAAAGAATCATCAACAAGGTTAAGTCCGAAAATAGTGTAAAGGATGTGACTTTAACTTTGTAAACTATGTGCCTTAACGAACATATTGCAGAAAACAACACAGACGAATCAATTATGAAAATCACAAATTACAACAACATAGATAAAGTCATAAAAAGATACTATGACTATCTTCCATATGGTGCAGATTTTTCAGATACGACTTATGATTTAATTGAAACCCCTGATGAAATAGTAGAGATAAAGAATATTTTAGTGGATTATTCAATTATAGATTATTGGGGCAATTATAACAAATTTATTCTCTCCAAAATTGGTGAATCAGTTATTAATAAACATGGTGGGTTTGAAAAATATCTGTTGTATCTAGATAAAGAGAATAAGGAAAAAGAGAAACTGTATAAAATTGAAAACGATAAATTACTGTTAGACGCAAAATTATCAAGATGGCAAGTAAAAGTATTTTGGTATGTTTTCATTTTAGGGTTAATTGGTGGTATATATACAATATATTCGATATTGAATTCTGCATTTGGAGAATCACAAGAGCAAAAAATTGAAAATATATTAGAAAGCAAACTAAAAGAACTTCAACAAGCGGATAAAAATTCAGACTTAATATTAGAATCAGATAGTTTAAACTCAAATTAATCTATTATTCTCATTAAATTTATAGAAATATTGCAAGATATAGATTTAACAAAAGACATTGTACGAACAGTCATTCTGTGAAAGAGCTTAATTTATGTTATAAATAATAAAGTTATGTCAGTATCAGAATTTTGCATTAAAACCGGATTAAGTTGTATTGTGCTTGGTATTGCATTATCACTTGCAGGATGGATTGGTAGCCTAAAGATATGGCGACTTGTTGCCTTCATTGGAATAATTGCAATGATTTGGGAATGTTAATAAATCTGAAGACTTGATTATAATTTTGTTCTTTTAAGATAAAGGTGTATTATAAAAACACATAATTATACTGGCGGTAACATTTTGTAAATTGCAGTGTGGCGTCAGCTTTCTTAGTTGCCTCTGTTCCTTTCTGGATCGTCAACCGTCCTATCGGACGCTGACGCTCTTCGAAATCCACACCGACAACTTACAATTTACCGTTATAGGCAACCTTAAACAAAACACTAAAAATGACTGAGAAAGAAGTTATCGATTATATCAAATCCAAATCACAACCAATTGAGGATGTAGAAGACAATTTTATTGGAATATTCAAATGGCTGTCAGAAGACATTTATATCGGGAAAGCACCTCTAAAAACAAACTCAGTTCAATTTATTCTGGTTAAAATATTATCAAGACAAGGTCATACAATTGATATTCGAAAAAAGGATTATTTTAATGTTTATGTAGTTGGAGACTTTAAAAAGACATTCACTCCTGTCGTAAAAGTCGCTGAGGCATTTGCAAGATTTTATAGTGAAATAGGAATACTACCCAACATAATTCCTTTACCTAAACATGTTCTTAAAAAAGACAAAGAATTATTATATAAACTTCGAAATTGCGTTTTAATTTATGAGAGAAGATGAAGCATACCTAGAAATTGCAGAACGATTCATTGAAAGTTGTGATGGTCAAATAAACAATTCTATAAATATCCAAGAGGTAATTGGATTCAAAGCTTATCATGCATTTGAAAGTTTAGGCGGAGCGTTTAACTCTCACTATGGACACAGTGTATCCAGAAGTCACGCAAGAAAGATTAATACATTTGTCCTAAATTCAAGAAATAATGCCTTGGTAAATGGTCATAGTGTAGCCGCAGTAGCAATGCTGGTAGCCAGTATGAGAAATAAATACTTATACCCGGAATTAATTAGCGGAAATTATAAAAATCCTAAAGACCAATTGTCGATGACAAATGCAAGGACAATTGTTTCAAAAGTAAAAGGGATAATGCGTCAAGTTAAAAGAATAATATAAAAAAGGCAGCCTATAACAAATTGTATATGGCAGGCGGGGGTCTTAGCGGTCTGACAAGTCAGACCTTGCGCCTACTTTCCTGCGGGTCTGACACGATTTCTTCCAGAAATCCCGCCCGACCACATACAAGTGACCGTTACCAGCTATGTAATAAAACAACTGACAAATATGAAAGAAACAAGATTACTACTCAGCAGAATAGCTACTTTATCTTTGATTTTAGGAATGATAACTCTTATATCATGTGACCCTGCAAGAATATTAGTCGTTAAAGCAGCAGATAAACCTAACGTTTCTGTAACAATTTACTCAAACAAAAATATTCTTCCGTATTCAAACGATAGCATTGATAAAATAATAATTAAAATTCCTGAGACAGATACTTCAATAAAACATGACACAACATTCTTTTATGGACTTGGTGGTTGGGGGAACGATAGTTTAATGCCCAATTTTTCCCAAAATATAGACTCTATCATAATTGTAAATAGTAAAGAAAAGGTAATGCTCGATAATCAAACTGATATAAATACGTATCTATTAAAAAACAGACATGGATTTGCAAAAAGAATATTGACAATTGAAGCTAAATAGGTAAAAACAATTAGTAAACGAAACACAGCTGGTAACAATATATAAAAATAATAGCCGAAATAGCAGTAAATTCAAGGGTTGTAGCCCTCTCCAACTTTTTTGTAACTTGACGGGTTTGAAGCCCGCAACCGGCTACAATTCTTATACGAAACGTTGCCAACCATTAAAACAAAGACATGAACGAATCTGAATATTTAGGACATATTGAAAGTTCAATAAAAGAAATAGAATCAATAAATTTTAAGAATAATTGGGCTTATGAACAGATAATTCATTCGATTCTTAAAATTCAGAAATTACCAATAATATTATTTACTGAGCCTAAAGGAAATTTTATATTTCGGTCAAGAATAAATAATGGGGCAACTCCATTTGAGTCGATTTCAGAAATTAGTATTCCTGATGAGAAGTATGTAAATAATTTTGCTAGAGCTAATAAACCAAGACAATCACTTTTCTATGGCTCAGAGAACAGACCTACTTCTTATTTCGAATTTGCAATGCACTGGGCAGAGACGACCCCATTTAATGAAGAAGTCTCAATTACAGTCGGTGCATGGGAATTACAACGAAATATGACTTTCGTATTAGTTTTTAATCCAAAGTCGTCCAGAGATAATGATTATAATAAATATAATGGAGAGGCATTTGATGATTTTATTGGTAAAACACCCGAAGAGTTAAGAAAAGGGACTATTCGTTTTTTTGAATTTATAGGACAAAAGTATGCAGAACTAGCCAAAAACAATCTGAACAATTATCTGATAACTTGTGCTTACTCAAATATCGTTTATGCATATGACCAATGTGATGGAATAATGTACCCAAGTGTACCGAGAGCTGGTGACGCTTTTAATGTGGCAATTAAGAAAAACACAATTGAGGAAGGTGCACTATCTTTAAAAACAGCAAGAATAGATAAATTTATTGCTAGAAAACAAGATAATGGAAAGCATGACTTTTTAAACAATGCAAGTAGAATTAATTCTAAAACAATTGAATGGAATAACGGTTGGCAACATTTTGTATAAGTAATGGCAGGCAAAGTACTAAATATCAAGGTTTGTAGCCCGCTCCAACTGCGTAGCGGTTTGACAGGAAATTACCACGCAATCTGCCACTACTCATACAATTTACCGTTAGCAACCATAAAATTGGGCACAACTTAAACGACTAAAAAATAAAAGATGAAAAAAATATTTGATACTAAGAATAGCAGACCATTCATATCAGGGTTATGGATTTTTTTTGCAATGATGTCTATTCTTCGATTTTATAAAACTGGAGATGAATTTTTACTTTGGAGTGGATTAATAATTGGCATTGGACATATTGTTGTAATTTTAAGGATAGCTTTAAAAACGACAAAATGAGATTAGTACATTGCACAAACAAATTGATTAAAGAATTGAAAGTTGTTGTTCAAGACAAAGAAATTAATCATAAAGAGAGCTCACGCTTGGCGATTGGTATGCTAACTTTTTCATCTTTAATCGAAGAAATTGTTTAATGTTTGTAAATACTAAAACACTTTGCGCTTTTGTTGTACCTGATTTATTAAAAAAAGATTTTTTTAAGTTTCATGACATTTTCATCAATGGACTTACAAACCTATTGGATATTGCTTCTATAAATTCAGATGTAAAAAATGAAATCATTAAAGAGTATGTTAATATCCAAATTGTAAAGACTAATTCTAAAAGTATTTTAGGTTCAATGAATGATTACATTCAATTATACAAATGGACTCTTGGTGGATTAGAAGATAAACGAAAATGGACTTCGGAAAAATATAATATTCAAGTAAATAAAAGACCAAGTATAAAATTGAAATTTAAAACACCATTTGAGGTATTGGCTGACTTAATAAAAGATGAGTATTCAGATAATAAATGAATTACGGTTGCTAACATTTTGCATATTCCATAGGGGTTTCAGTGGTATGCGAGCTGTCAATTTCCGCACATTTCTAGTGCGTACCATGACAGAGAATCTCACGCAAATCGCCTACGAAACATGCAATTTACCGTTACCAACCATTTTGAAAAAAAGCTCTAATGAAACATAAAGACTTCAAAATATTACTTCTTGTTTTCTTCATTTCAAAAATTGGATTTGCCCAAGTTTTGACACATAAAACGGAATATGATTTGGGAAATGATGGTAGTATTGAGAAATTATTTTTCTATGACAAATTCGACGGTGAATTTGAAAAAACAGAATTTACAAATTTCCATGTCGTAAGTGGGACTGATACGTTTTCATTTAAAAATGAAGAAGTATGGGTTGTGAATCCAGACATAAACAAATTCACAGATAAATCAATTGACAACCGAGTAGGTATTATAAATTACAAAGGAAAGTATTATTTAATTCTAACAGGATTTCAGTATGGCTGCTGCAGGGTAAAGACAACAATACTCGAATGGACTGGCAACTCACTAATAGAACATTTTAATGAAGAATTTGAAGTTAAGGAAACTCCAATTATTAATAATAAACGTTATTTGGTGGGCGACTTTACATTCAATCAAGGTTATGGGAATGAAAATGGTGATTTTCATTTTAATACTTTCTACCCAACTGAATTCCGTTCGTTTTCTGACAATTTTGCGGTCGACAAAAAACTAACTCAGGAAAAAAACCTTATTCATCCTCGAATTGAAAAGTTTGTAGATGTCTATTCTGCAGTACTTGTTAAAGTAACTATCACCAACCAAACATTTTTGATTAGCAAACAGTTTGAGCAGTCGTTAAAAGATAGAGAGTTTGGGGTACTTTCATTAATTAAATTACCAGACGAATATTTCCAAAAATTTGACAAAAAAGAACTGAGAATCATTCGAAATGAAATCTTTGCTTACAATGGTTATGATTTTAATTCTCCCGACTTAAAAAAATACTTTGAATCAAAGGATTGGTATAAACCGACAAAGAAATCATCAGAAGAGATTAGTTACGAACTGACTAATATTGAAAAACATAACATTGACAAAATAAAAAAAATAGAAAAAACGGTTGGTAACAAATTGTAATATGGCAGGCGGGTGTCTTGGCGGTCTGACAAGTCAGACCTTGCGCCCACTTTCCTGCGGGTCTGACACTCCCGATTGCATCGGGACCGCCCGACCACATACAAGTGAACGTTACCCACAATTTTGAAATGACCAGAAATCACAATAGCTAATTGATGAAAATAATTGATAACAAACTTGAATTAGAACACCATGAATGAAACAAATATTGCCACATCATCCATTGAAAAGGGATTGGATATAGCCAAGGAACTTTTAAGTAAATTAATTAGTCCATCTATTGAAGAGATTGGCTTATTGGTAGCAGATAATATAAAATTATTTAGGTTTAAAAATCAAGTTAAAATTTTAAATAAGGCTCAAAAGTATATCAGTGACAAAGGCATATCAATAAAGCAAATCCCTGTGAAAATATTAGTCCCCCTACTAGAAAATGCCTCACTTGAAGAAGAAGAGGAACTTCAAGAAAAATGGTCAAACATGATTTGTAATATGGCAGACAGTGAAACTAATTTAACAAACCACGTTTTCCCTTACATTTTGGGACAAATATCTAAAGAAGAATTTTATGGTTTAGAGAAATTGAATATTAGAGAAAATGAACACTGGACCGATTGGGAAAAATTAAGGAAAATTGAAGAATCAGGAGGTTTGCTGTCATTCGCAGAAAGAAAAATAAAGGATAAATTGAAGAATAATAACGAAGAGGGTTTTTATGCAGGATTAGACGATTACGAACTAGAGAATCTAATTAGACTCGGTCTAATCCGAAAACTACCTCCCAAAATTACCATTGAAGAGTTCAAAACAGGAGGTTGGGATAATGATTCAAAAGAGGAATATCATAATCTTAAAGCAGAATATGACACCTATTCTTCTTATCACAGAATTACTGAATTAGGAAGTCAATTTGTAAAAATTTGCTCTCTGAATAAAAATTAAAAAACTGTGGGTAACAAAGTACATATTGCAGGGCGGGTTTTGGTGGTTCGCCAACTGCGGATTCTCGCATCGCAGTTCCATGTCCTTCGGACAGGAACGCTCTCCGAAATCCGCCCCGACAACATGTACCAACCGTTGGTTGCAAGCAAAAAAACAGACAGAATATGAAAAAGACAATAGAGCAGATTCAGAAAGTTTTAGATAAGGTAAATGAAATTAAAGTTATATTCGAATCTTATGAGTCTGAAAATGATATAATCATTAAAAAAGACAGTTCGAATATTATACCTACAAAAGAAGTTGAGTTCAAGCATCTCGTTTATCGGTATGATTCAAAAATGCCTTTAAATAAACACTTAGCTGAACCGAAATTTAATCACGGCTACTATCCATCATATACAAAGATGCAAGGTTTTTTAGAGCTTGTGAAATTCTTTATTGAGTACCTGAACGAAGATATTGAAAACTTGAAAAATCTGTAAATAATAGTTTTAATTAGATACGAATTATGATACTATCTAAAGAAGCCCTGATTGATGAGACTCTAAAGAATATCGAGTCATATTATGATGATATTAAATATGAATTGGAAACTCCTTACATTTCGACGGAGTTTGACTTTTTACGAGAAGAGATTTGTAAGTGTTTAATCTTTAGGCAAAATCAGGCTGCGATAACATTGACAAATCATCTTGTTGAGTATTTTTTAAAAACAATGTTAGAATTTGAAAATGGATTAAATCAGGATAATAACATTAGTGATTTGGGTGAAAAGTTTAAGGAAAGTGTAGAAAAGTACGATAATATTAACCTAGACAAGAGTATTAACATAGCTTGCTCAAAAGGAATAATTGATAAAGAGGATAAGAAAGAGCTCGTGAAATTTAAGATTAAATATAGAAATCCTTATAGTCATTCTATTAAAGCTAAAATACTCGGAGAAGATTCTTTAATGGGATTCTCTGTAAATTTGAACCCTCAAGTTGGAGAGAATCCATTTTCACAACCTAAGGAATATAAAATTAAGGATTCACCTCAGTTACACGGACTATTTCAACAAATAAAAGCAGATAAAGAAGCGCTAGATTACTTTAAATCTATGGATAAAATAATTAGAAAGACTTTAATGAATTTTCAGTATTGATAAATAAATGCCAGCAACCAACACTTTGTATAGTGCATAGCGGGTTCTGTGCTTGTTATGTTCTTTATCACTCGCTCGGGCATTAGTGGTTATTTGAAAGAAAATCTCACGTAATCCGCTACGACACCATACAATTTACCGTTAGCTCTCATAATAAAAAAGACCTCGTTGTTGTTTAGACATTAAAGTGAGTATTATAAATATCGAAAAATGAAAGACGATTTTAATTCCAGACTAGGTTTCTTAACATTTAATGCGATACAATCCATTTATGATAAGTATAAAATCGTTGAATTAAATAATGTCCTTGAAGGCTTTAAATCAGATTTTTTCACAGTTGCTTTAGACCAAAGAGAAAGTATAGAAGAATATACACTGATTTATATTGGCGGTTCCGATAAAATTAGAGGACTAACACTCAAGTCTGGTAGAAATGTTAAAGACAGAGATTTACATACTTTCCGTTTTGCTAAAGCTATAGAAAATGAGTTTTCTGAGAAAAATTCCATAACGATATTCAATACATTTCAAAATAAGCTAAAAGAAGCCTATGAGAGTTTTGGTATTTTATGTATCCCTGAGTATCTCGCAACTATAGAGAAAGATTTAACTTTTATTCTACCAACCAAACATAAAATTGGGGTTGACTATATACTACAAATAGACCCGATTGAGTTTTACAGGTCATTTTTTGACAGAGAAGATAAAATCCAAGACAAAGAAGGGATTTCAAAATTGTATTTAATGTGTGAGGGAGAAAAAGGTTATATTAAGATTGGACAAACAAAAAACAATCTGGAAACTCGTAGGAAAGGAGTTGCTGAACCAACATTGAAAGCAAAAGATCCTCTGATTTGGATAATTTCAGCATGGGAAGCTCCAAAAGAGATTGAGAAGAAATTGCATACAGACTATAAATCAAAGAGAATAAGAGGAGAATGGTTTGACTTAAAGGCTGTTGATTTAAAAGAAATAAATGAGATGATGTTAATTTATAAAATGATTGAAATAAAAAATTACGAGAGCTAACATTTTGTATATTCCATAGGGGTTTCAGCGCTTTTCGGGCTATTCGGCTTTTATCAAATAAGCGTAACGGTCGACAGTGACGCTCTTCGAAATCCCCTACGAAACATACAATTTACCGTTACAAGCAATTAGATTTTTTTGTAATTGCTGCTCTAAGTTTTGTCGGAGATATTGCTCTTTTCAACTTTTATCTATGTCGGGCAACTTAATTTGGTCTAGCATTTATTCAGTTTGCATTCGGTGCTTTGTTGCTTTTAGCTGCAAACAAATTATTGTTTACGTTTAAGACGAGTCCAATTACAAATAATAAATTAAGTCGCCCTACTCTATTTCATGTTCAACACTTTCTATAAACTTAAATCCGAGTTCAATCAAAGAGCAACTTTATTCCGTAGTTTCATTCAAAGCTAAAAACTGCCTTGCGCTTGTGGACAAGTTCGCCCCGCGCTTTCTTAAGCTCTTAATCGTAGTTCTTTCTTGGTTGTTTAATCTTGTAGTCGATAAATAAACTAACAACACTTATTTGTTGTGGCACTTTAGCTTTTTTGAATCAACTACTTGTTTTTGCGAGCTAAGTGTAAATATTTTAAAAACGTAAGTATAAAATTCAAACAAAAAAGCTCGCCTGCACACAACTTTTAGTTACCGAACATAAAATAAGTTGTAGGTAGTTTTTTATTAACTGCTTGTAACAATTTGTATATTGCAGTACGGTGAACTGCTTTATTTGTTGCCTCTGCTCCTTTCTCTAGCATTTTTGTCGGTCGACAAAAACGCTCTTCGAATTCCGCACCGACAACATACAATTCAACGTTAGCGGTAACTTTAATGAAAAGACAATGAATATATTTTTAATTGTATCGACAATTTTACTTTTTTCTTGTGGTTCAAATTCAAACAAGAAAGAAAACCTTGAAGATAGAAAAGTTCAAGTTGCTGAACTGGACAAAACAACTATGTATAAATCTGATAAAAATGAAGTAAATCAAGATATAGACTGTACTCGTGGACAAGCAGAACCAATAGTGATTAAGGATATTTATCCAAAGACAACTTTTACATTGCAATCAGACAACTTGACTGCAATTGAAACAATAGAACTTAACGATGGAGATAAAGTTGTTATCAAAAATTGGGGCTGTAAATATTATGTATTGTCATTCCGTTTTGAAACTTCAAAATACGCTGCTGACACTACTGCGATGAAATATTGGTATGTGAATAGCTTTAAACTTATGAATGAAATAAAACATGGAATTGATGCTCCAATTGATATTGAAAAAGGATTAAAAGCTTTTAATGAACACATCTCAAAAAACGTATTTGACTTAGAATTAAAAACAGAAATAGACTTTGGGGAAAATGAATTCAGAAATTTCGTTTCGCTAGACAATATTTCTAAAATTGGAAATAATCGATTTGCAGTGACAATTTCATTTGCAATTGGACCTTTATGAATAAAAATGAAAAAAAAGCAACCGCTAACAAATTGTAAATTGCATTGCGGGGTTCGTGGTGCGTCGTTCGCTGGATTCTCGCAACATCGTTCCGTCCTCGCGGACAGGAACGAGCTCTGAAATCCGCAACGACAACTTACAAGTGACCGTTACAAGCAATTAGTTTTTTTGTAATTGCTGCTCTAAGTTTTGTCGGAGAAATTGCTCTTTTCAACTTTTAATCTAAGTTGGCAACTTAATTTGATCTAGCATTTATTCAGTTTACATTCGGTGCTTTGTTGCTTTTAGGTGCAAACAAAGTATTGTTTACGTCTAAGACAAGTCCAATTACAAATAATAAATTAAGTCGCCCTACTCTATTTCATGTTCAGCACTTTTTATAAACTTAAAATCAAGTTTAATTAAAGAGCAACTTTATTCCGCAGTTTCATTCAAAGCTAAAAACGGCCTTGCGCTTGTGGACAAGTTCGCCCCGCGCTTTTTAAAGCTCTTAATCGTAGTTCCTTCTTGGTTGTTTAATCTTTTAGTCGATAAATAAACAAACAACACTTATTTGTTGTGGCACTTTAGCTTTTTAGAATCAACTATTTGTTTTTACAAGCTAAGTGTAAATATTTTAAAAACGTAAGTATAAAAATCAAACAAAAAAGCTCGCCTGCACACAACTTTTAGTTACCATACATAAAATAAGTTGTAGGCAGTTTTTTATTAACTGCTTGTAACAATTTGTATATTGCAGTACGGTGAGCTGCTAAACTTGTTGCCTCTGCTCCTTTCTCTAGCATTTTTGTCGGTCGACAAAAACGCTCTTCGAATTCCGCACCGACAACATACAATTTTCCGTTGTGTGGCATTTAACGACAGAGACAAACGAGAATGAATAGATTTATTTTGACTTTAATATTACTAATCGGATTTGTAGATTTAAAAGCAAGTCCTCAATCTCCTGACTTTTTAATTATTGGTCAAGACACTATATCATTATACCATTTGCCTTTGCATAGTTTGGACTCACTGACTCAGAAAAGGTTTTTTAACAATCTACAATCAGATTCCTTAGAATTTGGTTTCTCTTTTAATTTATGGCGAGGATATCAAGCATATTGGCAGATAATTAATAAAAAGCTTTATTTAGTGGGGCTTAAAAACAATTCAAACTCGGAGACAATTTTAAAAAATACATTCCCAGAGCATTTTGAAAATGGAAAAGTTTTTGCGTATTGGTATAGCTCATATTTGTCGATTGGTAAAGACAAATTATTAAAGTACGACGGAGTATTTAGTCATAATTATCTAAAATCAGAAGTTTATCAATTTGAAAACGGATGCTTAAAATCCCAAGAAATAGTTGACAACTACATAAAAGTGCCACACGGAATATCTCGACTTGATAGAAAGAAAGTGACAAATCGGATTTTTAAGAAAATTAAAAAACTTGACTGGAAGAATCTATCGGATTGTGGTTGTGATGACGAGTACTGGATTACGATTGATGATAAAGGAAAAATAAGTAACGTTGAATTAGTTCCAACGTTTGATTCAGAAGAAGAAAATATAGAATACGCTAACGAGTTTAAAGAATGTACTGCCAAATTATTAAAACATCTTGAATCAATGCAATTTGATATTATTAAATGGAACGGACAGCCTTATACGGAAAAAATTCGAATAGAAGTATTTTACGATAAAAGACTAGAGAACTGGACAGAATAAAAAACGCCACACAACATTTTGTATAAGTAATGGCAGGTGATGTGGTAAATATCAAAGTTTGTAGCCCGCTCAAACTGTGTAGCGGTTTGACAGGGAAGTACCACGCAATCTGCCACTACTCATACAATTTACCGTTACAAGCAATTAGTTTTTTTTGTAATTGCTGCTCTAAGTTTTGTCGGAGAAATTGCTCTTTTCAACTTTTAATCCATGTCGGGCAACTTAATTTGATCTAGCATTTATTCAGTTTGCATTCAGTGCTTTGTTGCTTTTAGGTGCAAACAAAGTATTGTTTACGTTTAAGATAAGTCCAATTACAAATAATAAATTAAGTCGCCCTACTTTTTATAAACTTAAATCCGAGTTCGATAAAAGAGCAACTTTATTCCGCAGTTTCATTCAAAGCTAAAAACTGCCTTGTGCTTGTGGACAAGTTCGCCCCGCGCTTTCTTAAGCTCTTAATCGTAGTTCTTTCTTGGTTGTTTAATCTTATTGTCGATAAATAAACAAACAACACTTATTTGTTGTGACACTTTAGCTTTTTAGAATCAACTACTTGTTTTTGTGAGTTAAGTGTAAATATTTTAAAAACGTCAGTATAAAAATCAAACAAAAAAGCTCGCCTGTACACAACTTTTAGTTACTAAGCATAAAATAAGTTGTAGGCAGTTTTTTATTAACTGCTTGTAACAATTTGTATATTGCAGTACGGTGAACTGCTAAAACTGTTGCCTCTGCTCCTTTCTCTAGCATTTTTGTCGGTCGACAAAAACGCTCTTCGAATTCCGCACCGACAACATACAATTTTCCGTTGTGCGTAATATTGAGGAACTACTCCAAATATAAGTTAATATGAAAAACTTAGAGAAATATAAAGACGATTTAGAGAAGTTAATTTCTGATGGTCAAATTTTGGATTATACTATAAAATATGAGAGTTATCCAGAAGAGTTTGAAAAACAACTAAAACCAACACTGAAAGATGGATACGAAAAGTTAGTAAAAAAACTTAAACCATTTAAACTAAACTATCAAACGTGGTATTCGGAATCTCTTGTTTTGTTAAGACAATTGTTACCTGACAGGGTATCGGACTTTACGAAACTTTATGAAAAGCCTAAGACAAGAAAATCAATTGAATATGGCAATTATGTTATAGAAGATTATCTTCAAAATTTGACAGTAACTACTGGTGGTTACACCCAAACAAAAAAAGTTGGCCCAGAGGCTGCGGTTAACCAATTTGAACAGCAGCTCGAAATTGTAAAATCAATTAAGAAAAGATTTGAGAGTACACTATTTGACATCCAGCAATTAACACAAGCTGACATTTTCGATTCGGAATTAGACTCTGCAAAGGAATTAAATAAGAAAGGATTTGTACGTGGAGCAGGTGCTATTGCTGGTGTTGTTTTAGAAAAACACCTAGGACAAGTCTGCAAAAATCATCAAATAAGAATTTTAAAAAAGAATCCATCGATTTCTGACTTCAATGACAAATTGAAAACTGGTGAAGTTTATGAAACTCCAACTTGGAGAAAGATACAGCACCTTGGAGACTTAAGAAATCTTTGTGACCATAATAAAAGTAAAGAACCAAGTAAAGATGAAGTTGAAGAATTAATAAGCGGCGTTGAGAGTATGATAAAAACAATCTTTTAAAACACTACGCACAACAAATTGTAAATTGCATTGCGGGGTTCGTGGTGTGTCGTTCGCTGGATTCTCGCAAAATCGTTCCGTCCTTGCGGACAGGAACGAGCTCCGAATTCCGCACCGACAACATACAATTTTCCGTTGTGCCCAATTGCAAGAACGTAGCTACATCAAATAAACAAATGGATATTGAAAGTGTAATACAAGAGATTAACGAACTGATTGAGGTTTTTGATTATAAGAACGCGAAAAAATTATCTAAAGAACTGGTTCGTAAAAAAATCATAGATGGATATTATCTGTTGGCTACGATTTATGATGAGCAGGATAAAACAGACAAGTGTATGAAGACCCTCACTGCTGGATTGAAACGATATTCAAATGATTGGATTCTTTGGATGAGACTTGGAAATTACCAATCTGACAATGAAGAGTATGATAATGCTTTGGATTCCTTCAAGAAATCACTTAAGCAAAATAATGCAGACAAGGATTATATAAATATAAACATTGCAATTCTATTTAATCGTTGGGGCAAACTTGAGAATGCCACCGAGATAATTGATAAGGTGTCAAATGATAGATACAGCATTAAGAAATTGCGAGTTAAACTATCGATTTTAATTACAAATGAAGATTATCAAGCAGTATTGGATTCATTGGAAAATGATAAGGAGATAATCTCAAATATTTCAGATTCGGATTATCAAGATTTGTCATTAATATTATATTTCTATGCATTAGCATTTTGGAAAACTGATAATATTTCAAAGGCGAAAGAATTGATTAAACAATCATTGATTTACGATAGATTTAATCCACAAACATATTGGTTAATTCGGGAGATTGATAATGAATATTCCAATGACAACAAATACTTTCGGATTCTTTTGACTGGAGACTGGCTTGGAGAGAGTGAGGACGATAAAAAGTTCGGATTTTATAGTTCCTACGAAATTGTTGCAGAAAGCCATGAGAAAGCGATTGAATTAATTAAGGAATATGAATCTGCACCAATTCTTAAAGATTCAATTAGGATTGATGAAATTAAGGAAGTGAATATTAATCCACAGGAGCATCCATCAGGAATTTATAACGTACATGGTTTCAGTATTTTTGACATTGAGGAATAACAACTGGGCACAACAATTTGTATATTGCAGTACGGTGAGCTGCTTTATTTGTTGCCTCTGCTCCTTTCTCTAGCATTTTTGTCGACCGACAAAAACGCTCTTCGAAATCCGCACCGACAACATACAATTTACCGTTAGCAACAAGGCTTTTTTTAAAATTATTAACTCCTATTTCTAACATCTAATTCTGATAAAAACACTTTTAAGAAACGCCACTGCGGCTAGATGAAAATTTATTATCCCGCCCGCTTCTGCCTTTACAGGCAGTTAATATTTGGGTAGAGTATTTCAACTAAACTCCAACGCACAAACAACACATTTAAAAACGACCAGCACAATCATCCCGACGTTTTTAAAAGAGTTATTTCTGCAATGCACCTTAATTTTAATTTTATTTATTATTTCTTTGTATTATTTTTCCACATTAGTATATTCACCCTTATTAAAAAACAAACTAACACTCCTTTCTTATGTAGATACAAATTCACCTATAGGATTGTCTTGAGTATTGCTTTTTCATTGGCAGAAAAAAGGCAACACAATCCTAAAATTATGTCGCCTTAAATATTAAATTAATTAACTGGAAGTTGCAACTTCCGCATCAAATTTAAACATTATGAAAAAATTTCAATTATTAATTATTTCATTCACCATACTTTTTTTTACAAATTGTGATAATACAGATGAAGTTTCGCTGTTAGAAACTCCCCCCGAATATTCTGAATATTACGTATATAATGGCACTGAAACTCTATTAGAATACAATGTCGACAATAATGACAATATTGAATTTTTAAATGACACGACAACTCCAGAATTTATAGATTTGATGAAAGTTCTTAGTAGTGAGAGTTTATCTATTTTAACCTTTACTGATAAAGAAGATTACACCTATGTGTTTGACTCTTCTGCCGATAAAGAAGATTATTTAAAAACAATACGAAAAGATTTACTTGGAGATAAAGTTCAAACTAAAGCATGGCATCCATTATATATTAGATGTTATAAAAACGGAGGTTTTAATAATATGATGTTTGATGCCACCGATCCCAATGATGGGATCACACCGACTCACTATAACACAGGGGACTGGGATGGATTTCCGAATCTATCTTACGTTAATGGAACAAATTTTCATGACATGATGAGTTCTATTCAAATACTAAATTACACAGGAATGGAAGTTGAAATCCAATTATATAGTACTAGCAAGTTTTCAGGATACGACTGGACAATATATTCCAGGCCTTCATCTGTAAATGGTCATGGTGACTCAAATCAAGATGATGGTTATCGAGGGACAGATATTAGTCAACTAACATACTTTTCAAACAGAATTATGTACACAAAGTTTTTTGGATTAAAAAAAGTTAGCTGGGATAATCAAGTAACGTCTATTAGATGGAGACAAATAGAATGTGTTGGTCCTTGTTTACAATACTAATAAATCTAAAGTAGGTAAGGTAAACCTCACCTACTTTATTTATAACTTACAATTGTGAAAAAATATATTATTATAATTGCCATTGCAACACTTATTTACAGTAATCTATTTGCCCAGAACATAACAATTTCGGGCTTTATTACCGACAAGGAGACTGGAGAAACACTTATTAATGCAACGCTGTTTTCTGATAACTCAGGAACTGCAACAAATGAATATGGTTTCTACAGCTATACTGCAACTAGAGGTGAACATCTCATAATAATTTCCTATATCGGATACCAACCAGATACTATTTCAATTGATTTAAGACGAGATACTACCATAAACATTCAACTGGTTTCTGATTTAAATATCGGAGAGGTAATAGTTTCCGGCAAGCAGAATAAATTCACTCTAAACAACTTAGATAACATGTTTGAACTTTCCCCTTCAGAAATAGCAAAGCTCCCTTTAATGCTAGGCGAACCCGATGTTATCAAAGCTGTTCAATTGTTGCCGGGGGTGCAAGCTTGCAATGAAGCCAATGGTGGGTTAATGGTTCGGGGTGGCAGCACCGATGGTAACTTAATTTTACTCGACGACATTCCAATTTTTAATGTAAGTCACCTTTGGGGCCTTTTTTCAGTTTTCGATCCCAATGTGATTAAGTCTATCCAATTTTACAATGGAAATTTCCCATCAAAATTTGGTGGTAGAACGTCATCAGTGCTCGATCTTCGTTTAAAAGATGGAAATAAATATGAGTATCACGGAGACGTATCAATTGGTGCAGTTTCTTCAAAATTATTGTTAGAAGGTCCAATAATCAAAGAGAAAATGTCTTTCCTTTTTTCAGCAAGACGAACATACCTCGATTTACCACTAACCTTAATTCAAAAAATTCAGCATCCTGATTACGAGAATTATAAAAAAGGATATTATTTCTACGACTTGATTGGGAAAATAAGTTGGAATTTCAGTTCAAAAGACAAACTGTTTTTTAGTGCTTACAATGGCTCAGACAAAACATATAGTGAAGAGGAACAAGATACAACACTTGCCAATAAATCAAACTTAAATTGGGGCAATTCAACTTATGCTGTTCGGTGGCATCATCAATGGTCTCCTAAAGTATTCAGCAATTTGACTTCCACAAAAACAACCTATACTTATGGCGTAAGTCAGGAAAAGATATCATCCGATTCCCTTTCTTATTCCTTGTCAAATTATGATTATGCATCAAGTATTAAAAACTACAGCCTTAAATTGGATGCTAAATATTATATAAATAATCAAACCCAAATAGAATTTGGCAGTTTCTTCTCTAAGAATATTTTTGATACTGGAAACAGTACCAACTACACACAAAAAACTAGGAATATTGATGATGCTACTGAAAATATTTATACTACAACTCCATACAACACTATTCAATATGGAGCATATATCTCATCTAACTTCAAACTTTTCGATATAATATCCCCTACTATTGGTCTGCGATATTCATCAAATTCAATAGACAATACAAACTACGATTATTTAGAGCCAAGAGTTAGTTTATTAGCAGCAAAAAAAGAATTTCCAGTTTCTTTCAATATTGGCTACTCTAAAATGCACCAACCACTTTTCTTATTGGCTAATTATGGAATCAACTTGCCAATTGATTTATGGGTTCCTTCAACAAAAACATTTAAACCGAAAGAATCGGAGCAATTTAATATCAGCATTAATTATAATAGGAACAGTTACGAAATTTCGATCTCAGCTTATCATAAAAACCTTTACAACTTAATCGATTATAAGGTGGGTGAAGGATTCTCCTCAATTAATTTAAACTGGGAAAATAAAATTATCTCTGGTTCAGGAAAGTCAAAAGGAATAGAACTGCTAATTGAAAAATCCTCTAACAAGTTTTACGGCAACGTAGCTTATACATTATCAAAAACAGAACGTCAATTTGAAGAAATTAACAATGGCAGTTGGTTTCCTAGTACTTATGACCACAGACATGAAATAAAAACCAATTGTAATTATCAAATCAGAAAAAATATTGATTTAAATGTAGTTTGGATATTTGGTACTGGTGGTGCTGTAACAGTTCCTGAAAGCAAATATTATCTGTACGGTGTTACGCTAACCAACTATAGCGACGAGCCTTATTTAATTTACAGTGCACGAAATAACTATCGAATGCCAGCCTACCATCGATTAGATATTGGTGCGAATATTTATAAAGAATTGAAACATGGAACAAGAATAATTAGTTTCGGAATTTATAACCTCTACAATCGTAAGAATCCATATTTCTTAACATACGATTCAAACCAAACACCGGCGAAATTTAGCACCAATAGCTTATTACCATTCCTACCTTATTTTTCCTACCGATTTAAATTCTAAAATGATGAAGAAACTTATTTATATAATCCTGGTTGTAACATTATTTTCATGTGAAAATAATTTCATTCTCGATACCAAATATTCAAAAAAAATTGTAGTAGATGGAGTTCTTTCAGAAAACGATCCTGTTGAAATCAACTTATTTACTAATCTTAGCATCAACGATTCAATTGTAAATGCAACCGATTACTATTTTCAAAATGGTTTGAGCAATGCAACTGTTCTATTGTTCGAAAATCAAATAGTAATTGACACCTTAAGACAAGGGAAATATCCTTGTCAGTATCTATCTGATAAAATCATCAAAGAAGGCTACACCTACGAGCTAAAAATAAATCACGAATTATATGATTCAACCTTTGCGACAACACAAATTCCAACAAAAACATTAATCGACACAGTAAGTTATATTGAAAAATTAAACAATACCTACCTGAAACTTAATATTGAGTTTAGTGATGACATTATAGAAGAAAACTATTACTCAATCCGACTTTACACTTTGAATAATGGTTATAAAAAAGCAAGACGATTCTTTAATATTGATCCTATATTTGGTGATATATTTGAAACCGACAACAGTATATTAGGATTACCCGAGGATGCTGACAATATTCTTAGAATGGATATCTCAGACGAGAGCCACAACGGTGAAAAGTTGAATGTTCAACTATTATTGCAAACCAAATTTGAAGAAGCTTTAGCGGTGAATGACATAGTCAAAGGAGACACTATTTTAACGGTACTTTATTCCATCAACAAAGACATCGCACTGTACAATGAATCCCTAAAAACATACCAACAAACTCAATCTTCAGGAGCGCAACCAACTTCACTCTATTCAAACATTGAAAACGGTGTTGGACTTTTTAGTGGCTATTCTGCAACAGAGTATTATGCTATATATAAATAAACAACTGAAGCTTCCTAATTATTCAAGGTAAAAGGAACTTGAAGATTTGTACAAAGCTCATCGCAAAAAAGCAAAAGTTGTTTTCTTAATAGACAGTTTAACAGCAAGCAAATTGAGCATGACAGGTACATTGAATAGAGCCTACGTTGTATGACTTGACACAGTTACGAAATTCGACACAATTACAGTAGCAGATGTGGATATTCAAACCAAGTTGGCACTATTTAAAGTGACACTAGAAGAAATTAATAAAGGTGTTACATTAATCGATGAAGTAAAAGCTGTAAGAGCAGAGTATTTAAAGAGGAAAAAGAGAATCAGAAGATCCCCCCCCACAACTGCAAGGCTTGCCAATAAGCTTATCTTTCTCCCACTTATGCCACTCTCGTGGCATTTAAACCCCAACCGCACATAAATTTTAGTGCATTTAATAAACGTTCGTATAGAAGAATATGAACCCAGTTGCTAACATTTTGTATATTGCAGTACGGGGGGCAATAAACTTGTTGCCTCTGCTCCTTTCTCTAGCATTTTTGTCGGTCGACAAAAACGCTCTTCGAAATCCGCACCTACAACATACAATTTACCATTGCCTGCAATGGTCATGAACATACTGCTAAAAATAAGCATACTACTGATTTTAATGAGTTCTTGCCAATTTGAAAAGCAAGAAAAAGGAAAAATTAATCAAATGGATTATCAAGAAAAATGGGATTTTTATTTCTGTAAGGTAGACAACGAGAAAGGTTCTATCTACATGGATTTTGGATTTAAGGATATTGCACCGATTGAGAATCTTTCATTAGCATATTGGATAACGCTTCCATTGATTAATCCAAGACCTGATGGATTATCATCCAGCGAGGAAAGTGAAAAATTATTTGAAATCGAGGATGGATTATTAGAAGCTTTATCAGACAAAATAAATTATAGGTACGTCGGACGATTAACAAATCATTCTAAAAGATTTTTTTATTTCTATGTGTCCGATACAGTTCTCATTGATAAATTGGTATCTGACTATATGATTAAATACCAAGATTACAACATCGAGATAGATTTTAAAGAAGATAAGGATTGGAAAATTTACTTTGACTTCTTATTTCCTTCGCCAAAAGAATATCAAAGTTTAATGAATCGCCTAGTGATTGACAACCTTGAGAAAAAAGGGGATAAATTAACAAAATCACGAGAGGTTGACCATTGGGTATATTTTAAGACTGATAAAGACAGAAAACTTTTCCTTGATAAAATAGAATCGGATGGATTTACAGTTGTCGATAAAAGACATGATAAAGAATGGGGAGAGTATTCATATTGTTTGCACATAAAATGAGTTGATAATGTTGACTGGCGTAGTGTGGATGATTATGTTCTATATTTATGGCAAACTGCATCTGAGACAAATGGTGATTATGATGGTTGGGAAACACAAATAATTACTGATGGTGAATAAACCACAGCAGGCAACAATGTGTATAATTCATAAGGGTTTCAGAGGTATTCGAGCGTTATCACACGCATCAATTATGGGTGTTAAATTGATAGGTTTGAAGTCCGCAATCCCTTACGAAATCATACACTCACCGTTACAAGCAATTAGATTTTCATGTAATTGCTGCTCTATGTTTTGTCGGAGAAATTGCTCTTTTCAACTTTTAATCTTTGTCGGGCAACTTAATTTGGTATAACATTTATTCAGTTTACATTCAGTGCTTTGTTGCTTTTTGCTGCAAACAAATTATTGTTTACGTTTAAGACTAGTCCAATTACAAATAATAAATTAAGTCGCCCTACTCTATTTCATGTTCAACACTTTCTATAAACTTAAAATCGAGTTTAATTAAAGAGCAACTTTATTCCGCAATTTCATTCAAAGCTAAAAACTGCCTTGCGCTTGTGGACAAGTTCGCCCCGCGCTTTTTAAAGCTCTTAATCGTAGTTCTTTCTTGGTTGTTTAATCTTTTAGTCGATAAATAAACAAACAACACTTATTTGTTGTGACACTTTAGCTTTTTAGAATCAACTATTTGTTTTTGTGAGCTAAGTGTAAATATTTTAAAAACGTAAGTATAAAATTCAAACAAAAAAGCTCGCCTGCACACAACTTTTAGTTACCAAACATAAAATAAGTTGTAGGCAGTTTTTTATTAACTGCTTGTAACAATTTGTATATTGCAGTACGGTGAGCTACTGTATTTGTTGCCTCTGCTCCTTTCTCTAGCATTTTTGTCGGTCGACAAAAACGCTCTTCGAAATCCGCACCGACAACATACAATTTTCCGTTAACGCCAAGTTAAAGTGCGACAATTCGAAACCATGAGAATGATTCAGAAAATAACAAAACATTTGATTCTAGTATTTATGATTTGTCTATTATTTCAAAATTGTAGACTTGAAAGTAAATGGAATTGTTTTGGAGCTTCCACCCCTGTTGACCTTGAGATTAAAAACACTTTTGGCAAAAATATAAAAGTTGGATTTTACGAGTATTCGGAAAAAAAGGAATTCAAAAAAATCGGAAAAGTATCACTTAAGATTGACGAGCAAAAAACTCTTTGTTTTGAAAATGAAGGTTCGATAACAAATGGACTTTATATCTTCTCAAATGGATTAGCTTTTAAAATAAAATTATCAACTAGTAGTGATAACAGATTTGATTTTATTGATTTAGCCTCTCAGATTGAAGTTGATAGCGAAATCATTGAAATTGTAAATAAATATGATTAAGAAATTATGACTGCATAATATATAATCGGATGGATGGGACAACTATATTAAAGCTAATGATAATATCTTATCTGCTCTTTTCATGGTGGATAACTAGACTAATATTAAATTCAAAATATCTTGACAGAAAGAAAAAAACAAAAAATATATTCCTGACTTGGTTAATTCCATTTTTATGGGGATTGGTAGTACGAGGCATTATTAAACCCAAAGACAATGAAATAATGACAAAAAAGAAAAGAAAATCAAATTCAAACAACAATACCGACAACTGGCAATCACTGACTGGATTCGGAGGATAAAAATAAAACCAGGCGTTAACATTTTGTATATTGCAGTGCGGTTTTCTGCAAGCTTGTTGCCTCTGCTCCTTTCTCTAGCATTTTTGTCGGCCGACAAAAACGCTCTTCGAATTCCGCACCGACAACATACAATTTTCCGTTAACGCCAAGCAAAAAAATACACATTGCACTTTTCGATGAACATATTTTAAAGAATATTGCTAAATAGGTTGTGCATTTTGTATATTTGTGGAAAATAGTTTAGAAAATTATGAGAACATTATATCAGAAATTTGAAACACTTTTGCAAAATACGACAACTAACTTTAAACGTTATTTATATGATAATGTCTCATGGGAAAGCCGCATGATTGGAATTATAGGTGCTCGTGGAGTTGGAAAAACCACAATGATTCTTCAACATATTAAAGAAAAATTAAATAGCCAAAAGGCCCTATATGTTTCTGCTGATGATATGTATTTTGGCGAAAATAAATTGATTGATTTAGCGGAAGATTTTTACATAAATGCAGGAGAATATTTATTTATTGACGAGATTCACAAATATACCGACTGGTCTCGAGAACTAAAAAATATTTACGACTCATTTCCAACCTTAAAAATTGTATTTACAGGTTCATCGGTACTTGATATTCTTAAAGGCTCTGCTGATTTAAGTCGTCGTGCAATTATCTACAAATTACAAGGATTGTCGTTTCGTGAATATTTGAAACTATTTCATAATTACGACACAGAGGTTTTCTCTTTGGAACAAATCATAAACAATGAAGTAAAACTTGAGAATATTCAACATCCATTACCACTGTTTAATGAATATCTGCAACGAGGATATTATCCATTTGGATTGGAAGGTGAAATAAATTTGCGTTTAGGACAAATTATCGTTCAAACACTAGAATCAGATATTCCGCAATATGCAAATCTAAATGTAGGGACAAGTAGGAAACTAAAACAACTGCTTTCAATAATTGCAGAAAGCGTACCTTTCAAACCTAATTTTTCAAAAATATCAGAGATGATTAATGTAAGCAGGAATTCCTTAGATGATTATTTTTCATATATGGAAAAAGCTGGATTAATTGGACAGTTACGCAACGAAACGGGTGGAATTCGAGGATTAGGAAAAGTAGATAAAGTGTATTTAGACAATACAAATATCATTTTCAATTTGGTTGGAGAAAAATCAAATATTGGAAATTTGCGAGAAACATTCTTTTTTAATCAAATGAGAGTAAAAAATGAAGTAATATCTTCAAAGAAAGCAGATTTTGTAATCAATGATTATACATTTGAAGTTGGCGGAAAAAACAAGCAACAAAACCAGATTGACAAAGACGATAAATCATTTGTTGTAAAAGATGACATCGAATATGGTTATCTCAATGTGATTCCTCTTTGGGCTTTTGGATTAAATTATTAAAAAGAAAAACAATGCCAGGCGTTAACAATCTGTATATGTCATAGCCGGTTTTGTGGGTAATTATAGGTTCATCTCCCGCATTTACTTCATCTCGGCTTGACAGGGAAATACCTCGCAGTCGGCTACGCCACATACAGTTAACCGTTACAAGCAATTAGTTTTTTTTGTAATTGCTGCTCTAAGTTCTGTCTGAGAAATTGCTCTTTTAAACTTTTATCTATGTCGGGCAACTTAATTTGGTATAACATTTATTCAGTTTACATTCAGTGCTTTGTTGCTTTTAGGTGCAAACAAATTATTGTTTACGTCTAAGACAAGTCCAATTACAAATAATAAATTAAGTCGCCCTACTCTATTTCATGTTCAGCACTTTTTATAAACTTAAATCCGAGTTCAATTAAAGAGCAACTTTATTCCGCAATTTCATTCAAAGCTAAAAACTGCCTTGTGCTTGTGGACACGTTCGTCCCGCGCTTTTTAAAGCTCTTAATCATAATTCTTTCTTGGTTGTTTAATCTTTTAGTCGATAAATAAACTAACAACACTTATTTGTTGTGGCACTTTAGCTTTTTAGAATCAACTATTTGTTTTTGCGAGCTAAGTGTAGATATTTTAAAAACGTAAGTATAAAAATCAAACAAAAAAGCTCGCCTGCACACAACTTTTAGTTACCAAGCATAATATAAGTTGTAGGCAGTTTTTTATTAACTGCTTGTAACAATTTGTATATTGCAGTACGGTGAACTGCTAAAACTGTTGCCTCTGCTCCTTTCTCTAGCATTTTTGTCGGTCGACAAAAACGCTCTTCGAATTCCGCACCGACAACATACAATTTACCGTTAGCAACAAGGTCATTTAAAGCTCATAGCAGCAATTAATCATCCAACGTTTTTAATTAAAACAATACTTAATCAACGTCAGCACAAACAGAAAGTAAAATTTATTTCCCCGCCCGCTTCTGCCCTTTCGGGCAGTTAATATTTGGGCAAAGTATTTCAATCCAAAACCCAACGCACAAACAACACATTTAAAAACTCCCTCACACAATCCAAAGCTGATAGTTTTTAAAAGAGTTGTTTTTTGCCTACACACCAAGGCATTCCAAGCTTTTATCCTACATTTAAGGATCAAAACAAAAAACACATGACAATCCAAGAGTATCTCGACATAGTTAACAAGCGATTCAAATCTGGTATTTCAAAAGAACATTCCTATCGTGGCGACTTAGAAACATTAATTCGAAACCTTGTTTCTGGAGTTGATATTACAAACGAACCAGCCAATGTTACCGATTGCGGAAACCCCGATTATGTAATCACAAAAGGTAAAATCCCTGTTGGATATATCGAGGCGAAAGACCTTGGGAAAGATTTAAACAGCAAACAATACAAAGAGCAATTCACTCGATATAAAAAGGCACTCGACAACCTAATCATTACCGATTACATTTGGTTTCAGTTCTACAACAATGGAGAATTAGTTCACGAAATAAAAATCGCTGAGATTGTCGACAATCAAGTAAAGCCACTTCACGAGAATTTCTCTGAGTTTCAAAACCTAATCAAAGACTTTTGTACCTTCATTGGTCAAACCATCAAATCATCGAAAAAGCTTGCCGAGATGATGGCTGCCAAAGCTCGATTATTAAAAAACATTATCGAAAATGCTTTGAACTCCGATGAAGAAACAGCCGACAATTCTTCTCTAATGGAGCAGTTCGAAACCTTCAAAAGTATTCTGATTCATGATTTAGCACCAAAAGATTTTGCCGACATTTATGCACAAACCTTAGCCTATGGTATGTTTGCCGCTCGATTGCACGATACAACCTTAGATGATTTCAGTAGATACGAAGCAGCCGAGTTAATTCCGAAATCAAATCCATTCCTTAAAAAACTATTTACTTACATTGCTGGACCCGACATCGACGAGCGTATCAAACGAACGGTTGATAACCTTGCCGAAGTTTTCCGTGCAACCAATGTTGAGCAATTGCTAAAAAACTTTGGGAAAAGTACACAAACGCAAGACCCAATCATACATTTTTATGAAACATTCTTGGCTGAGTACGATCCTAAATTGCGTAAAGCTCGTGGGGTTTGGTATACTCCTGAACCAGTGGTGAATTTCATCGTTCGTGCGGTCGACGATATTTTAAAATCCGAATTCAATCTACCGCAAGGTTTAGCAGATACATCAAAAACGAAGATCAAGGTTAAAACACAAACCAAAGACAAGCGCACAGCAACCGGATATAAAGAGGTAGAACAAGAAGTACACAAAGTTCAAATTCTCGATCCGGCAACTGGTACAGGTACTTTTTTAGCCGAAGTTGTAAAATTCATCTACAACAAAAAGTTCAAAGCCATGCAAGGCGCTTGGAGCAGCTATGTCGATGAACACTTAATCCCTCGCTTAAATGGTTTCGAGTTATTAATGGCGTCCTATTCAATGGCTCACTTGAAGCTCGACATGCTGTTAACCGAAACAGGTTACAAAACAACAAAAGATCAACGTTTCAACATTTACCTCACCAATTCCTTAGAAGAGCATCACCCCGACACAGGTACGCTTTTCTCTAATTGGTTAAGTACCGAAGCCAACGAAGCTAACCACATAAAGCGCGATACGCCTGTAATGGTAGTAATGGGTAATCCTCCTTATTCTGGTGAAAGCTCGAATAAAGGTAAGTGGATTATGGATCTTATGGAGGACTATAAAAAAGAACCAGGTGGCAAAATCAAATTAAATGAACGAAATTCTAAGTCTATTAATGACGACTATGTTAAGTTCATTCGTTACGGTCAATTTTACATTGAGAAAAATGAAGTTGGTGTTTTAGCTTACATTAATCCACATGGTTTTATTGACAATCCTACTTATAGAGGAATGCGCTGGAATTTGCTAAAAACTTATGATAAGATTTTTACGATTGATTTACATGGTAATAGTAAGAAAAAAGAAACCTGCCCTGATGGGGCAACTGATGTTAATGTATTTGACATAATGCAGGGTGTTTCAATAAATATTTTTGTTAAAACAGGAACTAAAAAGAAACCTGATTTAGGAACTGTATTTCACCATGATTTATACGGTCAACGCAAGCAAAAGTATAATTTCTTAACAGAAAATAGTCTTAGTACAATACCTTTTAATATTGTAAATTTAAAAGAACCAATGTTCTATTTTGTCCCCAAAGATTTTGAATTGGAAAAAGATTACTTAAATGGTTTTGCTATTCTCGAATTAATGCCATTCAAAACAAGTGGCATAAAAACTCACGATGATAAAACACTGGTCTCTGATTCGCTAAAAAATTTGGAAGAAAAGACTCACGCTAAATATGACAATTACGAAATAAAAAAATCATTGAAATATTCATATCGTCCATTTGATAATGGTTTTATATATTACGATACAAACTTGCTTGGGAGAGCTCGTAAAAAAACGATATATCATTTAAAATATGAGAATATTGGTTTAATCTTGGTTAAGCAACCTCAAGCAGCGAATACAATTTTTTACGACTGTGCCTATCTCACTAACTGTCTTACTGACACAAACATGTATAGAAGAGGTGGTCCACAAACCTTTCCATTATATTTATATTCCCCGATTTCTGATACAGATATTTTCGATAATTCTAATAGAAAACCAAACTTGAACTATTCAATTGTTGAAAAGCTAAACAAAATTTTAGGCCTCAGCTTCACCAACGAAAAAGAAACAACTAAAAACACCTTTGCCCCAATCGACATTCTCGATTACATCTATGCTGTTCTACATTCGCCAAAATATCGTGAGACCTATAAAGAGTTTCTAAAAATTGATTTCCCACGAATTCCTTATCCCAAAACCAAAGAAATATTTTGGCAGTTGGTAGAATTGGGAAAACAAATTCGCGAGATTCATTTATTAGAAAGTTCAACAGTTGAAGATTACATTACTTCCTATCCGATCGATGGAGACAATACCGTCGATAAAATCAAATTCGAGATCAACTACGAAGAAGTAAACGGAGAACTTATAACGCACCTCGATCCAATTTACGAAATGGGGCGAGTGCACATCAACAAAACACAGTTCTTCCAGAAAGTCCCCAAAGTAGCTTGGGAATTTTACATCGGCGGTTATCAGCCGGCACAAAAATGGCTCAAAGACCGAAAAGGACGTACGCTCTCATTTGAGGACATCATGCATTATCAAAAAATAATTGTTGCCCTCTTCGAAACCGATCAACTAATGAAAGAAATTGATAAAATTGATTTCTTATAAATCAACTAATAATCTTTTCAATGATTTCAATCATAAATAACCATAATGATTGATTACAACTAATATGGTTCTTGATATAATAGGTAACTATTACAATTAATAAATCGTTTAACAAATTTTGAAGGTTTATACATTTTGCCTTCGTTACTTTTAATTGGATTTTAAAATTAAATGTCCATACTAAACATCTGAATTGAAATTGCGACTTGACTTTTTTTGCTTTCATCACGACGGATTTTAAGTTAAAAATTTTCAAATCGCGCCGACCGCTTTAAATGTACATGCCGAAACACGTTTTCAAAAGGACAAAAAAAACACCCACCTCCAAAACCCGCATGAATAAAGGGATTCAGAAATGCGCATGAATTTGGAAGTTTTAAATAGACTATTTTAAGGTGTATTAAGTACTGTAAACAGCCTAAATTCAAATATCATTTCAATGAAAAACGAAACTGAATCAATACTATACCTTAATCTAAAAAAGGAGTATTTTGATCTTATTCAGAAAGGTGAAAAAACTTCAGAATTTAGAGAGTATAAAAAGCATTGGATTCAAAGATTAATGAATCCCGATGGCAGTTTTAAAAAGTACGATTACATTCTCTTTCAAAATGGCTACCATAAAAATGCACCTCAAATGAAAGTTGAGTTTAAAAACATTAAAATCATCAACGAAAAAGTAAGCCTTTTCAAACGAGTAAAATATTTCGAAATTAATTTGGGACAAATCATAAATTAAAGACGATGATAAAATTTGACATAAAACTTGGCAGCGCACACCTAAACAGAGAAGCTAGAGAACAAAGAGATGAAATGAAACCACGTATTAAAGGGATGCATTGTCGTAAATGCAACCGCGATACTTTAATCGATTTTGTTGATGATGGCTATGGACACCCAAGATACAGAGTTAATGCATGTTGCCCAGAGTTTAATGCGAGGGTTATAAAAAACATCAAAAGAGAATTTTAGTATGATACTTTAATACTCAAGCACCCCTTACAAAACACCAAGATCCTCCAATTAATTTAAATTGAATTTAAACCCCTTTTCAAGTATATTGTAGGTCGCTAAACCAATCCCCGTCTGTGACTGAGGAAAACTTTGTGCACCCCTATTTATATTGACTATACATTGCCTATGCCGATCAATTAAAAGAAGCAGATACAACACAAGAAAACTTAAAAAAGTCAACAATTGCCATATCCGATGAAGCGATCACAGCATTCAACCAGATATACAACGAAATCATTGGAATTTGCAAAATTGCATCCAACTATTATCTCAACGATCCATTGAAGAAATCAATGTTCACCTTCTCCAATGTCGTAGCGACCATGAATGCAGCAAGCAAAACAACAGCCGAAGCTTAATAATTAATCATTTGAAAAGAAGTAAACGAAGCCGAAGAACAACAAATTCAAGCGGAATTTTAGCAATAGAACTCCGCTTGTTAAATTCATAAAGTCGAAAAAACACTAAAGAAGGCGGAAACCTGTCTTTAGAAAGCGGAAGTTCATTTCAACAAGGCGGAAGCCTTATTCAAGCAAAAGGAAACCAATTTAAATCAGGCGGAAAGGTATTTCAATAAGGCGGAAGCCAATTTAGAGCACACGGAAGCCCATTTATATAAGGCGGAAACTAATTTCAAGGAATCGGAAAGATGTTTCGACATGGCGGAAGCTTTAATTTATAGCGAATTAAAAAATCCAACACAAAGTGCAAGCACATTGCCAAGCCCCGCAAATCCAACACACAAAACCAAAGCTTGCCAATAAGCTTACACCACTCTCCCACTTATGCCACTCGCGTGGCATCAAGTAACCAACCGCACATAAATTTTAGTGCATCTAATAAACGTCAAAAGAAAAAAACATAACCCAGTTGCTAACATGTTGTATATTGCAGTGCGGGTTCAGCAATACAAGTTGCCTTTGCTCCTTTCTCTAGCACTAGTGTCGGTCGACACTACCGCTCTTCGAAATCCGCACCGACAACATACAATTTACCGTTGTGTGCCATTTTAAAACAGCGTATTTCAAAGATGAAAAACCAGAATGAAAAGGAATAACTCAATAACATATCATCAGCTTAAGTTTTATAATAACTACAAGCACTTCACCGTTGCAGGAGTTCTTGTTGTTTTTGGACTTCTAATGCTATTGGGCATCTCAACTTTTCCAAAGAACTTGCTTTTATCTCTTCTGTTCTTTTCATTTGCATACCTTGGTTATCGGACACTCAAAACAACAAAACCTATTTCAATATTTAAAAATTATATCTGTTTGGGGAAAATGGTAAACGGATATAAAAAGAACAATATAAATGCCAGTTCTATAGAGAGTATTGATTTAGTCCATGAGATAAAAACAGAGTTTCGACCAGCAGCTGCATTTATGGGAGGAGATGTGGATGTACATTCAAATTATTACCAAATAAAGCTAAAAGATAATAGCCATATTCGATTTGACGACCTATACGACAAACAGTTACAAAATGATTTAAAGCTTTGGTGTTTGGATAATAGTATTGTGTTAAACTTAGATGTAAAAAAGATTATCAAAGAAAATGACAATTAGTAAAAGCATATCTGAATTAAAGGTTTTAGTAAAGGATTCAGACGGTCTTTTAAACAAGGATTCTGTAAATCTCGACGAGGTGACAGACTTTAAGAAAAGATGTGCAACAAATTTCATCGAAATAATTAATCTGGACTTTAATGACACAACAACCGAACTTGCAAAACAAGGACTAAAATATGAAGTTAAAAGAATAAAAAATCCAATCTTCAGATGGTTTTATAATCTTTTTACCGAAGCTAGAGACAACATCACATTTGATGCCCCTTTCTTAAAGAAACGAACTGACTCAGACTATCATAAAACTTATATATTTTGGACAAAACAAAGATTAATAGGAATTACGAAATATTTAAATGAGTTAAATAAAGAATAAAAAACGGCACACAACACAGTACATATTGCAGGGCGGGGTACAGTGGTACGCCAACTGCGGATTCTCGCATCGCAGTTCCGTGTCCTTCGGACAGGAACGCTCTCCGAAATCCGCCCCGACAACATGTACCAACCGTTATAGCCAATTTAAAATCATGCACATATGCACAAACTACTTAATTTAATTGTTATACTTCTTGCATTCGCATTTTATAAAAATGAGAAAAAAAGTAATATTGATTTTAAAGAAAAGAGAATATATCAAGATTCAATTGAAACAACAAAGTCTTACCTTGACAGCACCAAAGTTTTCAAATATGAAACATATTACAATTCATGTAAATACAAACTTAAGGTTAGAGAAAAAACTAGTGCAAGTTTGTCCTTTAGCTTTCAAATTCTAGAGAATGATTCAATGATATTTTCCCTTGAGAATACGTTATATAATGAGGAAAACGAATCAGGAGAAAGTGAAGGAGTTTATGGTATTACGACATATGGAAAATATTATTTTAATAGGACAAATGAATTTAAAACTTATATGACTTTTTCAAGAAATGAAAAATTTGTAAAGTTTTATTATGATATCGACTACTATGATAACGAGCAAGATAAAAGGATAAGAGAATTATGTCGCCACCTCCCCTTATTCTTAAAAGAAGGAGAAGACGATGAATTTAAAATCAAGATAGAGGAGCTATTATCTGATTACCATTGGTCAATTAGACAGCTACAAAAACCAAATAACCAATATCGAGAATTTAGGAAAAATGACTCGACAAATTATTACAACAGTTTTATTGAATTAACAAGTAGACTTATAGATTCTCCATCAAAAACAAAAATATTATCGGACACATCTATTTTTGATGAACTTACTTATTATGATCTACAACCTTTTAAAGAGGAATTAATTGAAATGGGATTACATCAGCGAGCACATATCTCTGATTCAGTAATTCAAAAAATTCATGTAGATTCAATTAATAAGTTTTCATGTATTGTTAGACATGATTTTTACTGGAATATTTTAAGTAATCGTTTTGAAAAAATATTCTATAAAAATTTAGATTTAAGAAATAACCTTCCACTTGGTTATTCTTTGCATAGAGCTTGTAATGAAATACCAAATACTTTTGACAATAAGTTTCTTTTTGTAATTCCAGATTTAGGATTTGAGCAAAGACAGCATATAATGACAATTTGGACAAAGGAGGATGAGTATTATAAGCTTTATTCAATTCTTGACACATCATTCAACGTTGGCATTGGCGCGTTAAGTATTGATACTATTTGGGCAATTAATGAAAATAAACATATAATTATAGGGAAAACAGAAGGTTTTGATGGCGGATACTCATGGGGTAGCTTCTGGTTAGGTCAAATTACAGACCTCAGATATCTTAATGTGCTTTATAAAAGTGATATATCAAGTTGTATTTGGGAAGATGAAGGAGAATATTATGAATCCAATGATTATATTATAGATCCTATAAATAAAGAAGTGATTTTGAAAAAATACTTAAAAACTAAAAAGGATTCTATATACAATAATGAGTTAGTAAAAGTTGATACAATCAAATATTTAGATTTGATACGAAAATAAAAAAACTGGCTATAACATTTTATAAATTCCATAGGGGTTTCAGTGGGTTGCGGGCTTTGGTGCTTTTGCCAAGTTCAGTGGTCACGGTCGACAGGATAGCGGCTCCAAATTCCCCTACGTAACTTATAATTTTCCGTTAGCTGCTATTATGAACTTAAATCAAATAACCTGACATAAATACATGAAAAATATCTTACTCACTACTTTCATTATTTTTATCTGCACTTGGACAAAATTAGACGCACAAGAGATATATAGTGACTGGATAAAAAACAGTGTAACGTTTTTAAACGACACCGAAATTCCAGACGATAATGCCATAAAATATCAATTTCTTAGATATTCCTTTGAGAAACCAAATAGACTTTTCATGAGTGTCAAATTTGATGACAAAGGAACTGTATTAACTTTTGAGAGAAGTTCAAATATTCTTCAAATAAAAAATTCTTATGGTTTTATTATTAATAGTTTTCAAATTGAGAGAATATCAAATGACGAGTTAGTACTTATACAAAAAGGGAATAATGGATTTGATGAAGAGAATTGCTTAAAATATAATTTCGTAAATGAAAAAATTTATCAGAACCAACTCCCTTTAACTCCTTTCGACATTTTATGTATTAATGGAAATGACACTGTTTACAAGGCATCTGAGAAGATTCATCCTAAATTTTCAGGGAACAAATCTTTCTATGACTTTTGTTCGGAAAAAATTCCTGAAAGAAGCGCGGTAATGTCTACAAATAACCTCTTTGTTTCAACTTTTATAGTAACAAAAGATGGAGAAATAAGCGACATTCAAATTCTTGAAAATATTAACAATAGATTTGAAAAACAATTTTTAAAAGCATTGGATAAATCAAAAAAACTATGGATTCCTGCGGAATTGAACGGAGAAAAAGTGGATGTCCAGATGAGAATGGAGTTTAAGTTTATTTCTTCAAATAAATTCCTTCCAATGTATGACTTTTCAAAGAAGGGAAAAACTGCACTTGACAACAAGGAATTTATAAAAGCGCTTAGATATTTTGAGCTGGCATTAGAAAAATCTCCTGACAATACTGAAATTATTTACCAAAAAGCAATTTGTGAAATGAAATTAGGAAATAGAGAGGCTGCTTGCGAAAGTTTAGAAAAAGTAAAGGCTTCTGGGGAAATGAATGTCGATGAATTAATAATGAAAAATTGTAAAAATAAATAACAGCAGCTAACACAGTACATATTGCAGGGCGGGGTTCGGTGGTACGCCAACTGCGGATTCTCGTTTCGCAGTTCCATGTCCTTCGGACAGGAACGCTCTCCGAAATCCGCCCCGACAACATGTACCAACCGTTTGGGCACCATAAAACTGACTTACAAACTAAATAACCAATTATTACTATGAAAAAAAATCTTCTTTTGTTCCTATTCTTGATTTCCTATATGTTTTCTTTCGCGCAGGAAAAAATAGTGATAACGGGTAAGGTGCATAATCCTACAGCAAAAACCATCAAGTTTATTGTCAATAATCTATTCAAAGAAGACCGAGAAATTTATACTAAGCGAATCAATAAAAATGGAGAGTTTATTCTTGAATATAATCAGTTTTATCCTCACGACAATTACTTAAAATATGACGATGAACTATTTACCTACTTTGCAGCTCCTGGTGATAGTTTACATTTAGAAATAACGAACAAATCCATCCGTTTTTTCGCTGATCATTCAACCCTTAATAACGAGATTCAATTGTTTAGTATCAGAGGTCGATTTGAGCTTTTTTCAAAAGTAAGTAAGGCACAAGACAACCTTGAACCTCTTGAATACAAAGAGGAGATTTTCAGAATGCAAGCAGAAACAGATAGCCTGCTTGAGGATTATTTTTCCAAACAAAATTCAAGCCCGGAATTAATTGAATGGACACAATATAAATATCGGTATAGAACGATTGACGATTTAATGCGATACAAAATGTTTAATCCTAATAAAGAAATCCCAATGGAGTATTATGATTTCTTATTTGATGATCATTTTTTGGCTATCCATACCTCAAATAATATAGAATTAAATCAGCCTGTAAATAACAATAGTTTTGATACGAAAATGTTTATGAGTTCCTCTGCAAACGATGCTGTGAATGAGGTCTTTCTTTTTTTATCGAAACAAACTGTAAAACAAAATCCTGAATTGACAAGCAGCAAAGATTTAAAACATGCGTATACGATGTTTGCGAATACAATTATTCAATCGACCGATGGTGTCATGAGAGAAATTCAAATGGTAAAACTCTTTTATCAATTAATTGAATGGAAACAATTTGAGGTCGTTGAAGCTAATTTATCAACTTTTTTTAAATATGTTAAAAATGAAAAAATGCGCTCAATTATATTGGATGTTTATAGCAATAAACATAAAGAGATCTTAAGCGATCATATAGAACAATACTTTTCATATTATACCAATACCGAAATATCTACGTTAATTGATTCTATACTTACCAAGCATGCTGGGAAAGTTATTTATATAGACTTTTGGGCTACTTGGTGCGGTCCATGCTTACATGAAATGCAATATTCAAATTCGTTGCAATTAGACTACGCTGGTCAGGATATTAACTTTATTTATTTAGGTGTAGAAAGTCCTGAAGCAATCTGGAAAGAAAAAATAGACGAATTGAGAATAAATGGAGATCATTACTTATTGACATCAGACCAGTACAATGTATGCTCCGATATTTTTCAGATTGATGGTATTCCTCATTATGTTTTAATAGATAAGAATGGAAAAATTATAGAGAGGGACGCTCTAAGTTCTAGTGAATATTTAATAAAAGAACAAATTAATAAACTTTTAGACCAATAAATTACGTTGCCCAACATTTTATATATTGCATAGCGGTTTCGGTGGTGTGTGTAGCTCGTATTCCTGCTTGATTGTCTTAATCCTCACGGACAAACAATCACCCACAATCCGCTACGACACCATATAATTCACCGTTAGCAACAATTTTGAATAAAGACCAATAAATATGAGATTTTCGCAACGAATAGGAAAACGAACCATCAAAACCGACCTTGAGAAAGAAGGTTTAAGTCCCGAAATGCTAAATTCTTTATGGACTTTAATTCTCGAATTAATTATCGAGACAAAAAGTAATGAAAAACCTTACCAAGAGCATTCTGAACTAACAAAATATTTTAGAGACTTATGGATTCATTTTTTAAAATATCCAATTGATAATTTACCAATGAGCTATGGAACAGTTGCAGAATATGACGCAATTCCAATTGTAAGAAAATGGTTCTATAAGTCAGATTGGGACTTAGTTCTAGACTTTGTTGAGTTTTCCTCTGAATATCATCCTCAATTTCAAGAAGTTTGCAATGCCTTTTTCAAAAGAGAAATGTCTGCATACAGGTTTGTTGATGGGAAACTCGTGGAAATTAATTCTAAGGAAGAGATTGTTGAAATCGAAGAGGCAATAAAAAATTCTGATAAATATAATTCAGTAAAGACTCATTTAAAAACTGCCGTTGAATTACTTTCAGACAGAAAAAATCCAGATTTTAGAAACTCAATAAAAGAGTCTATTTCTGCTGTTGAATCATTGTCTAAGATTATTACAAAAAATGACAAGACAACACTTGGACAAGCTCTAAAAGAGATTGAAAAAACTCATAAAATACCAGGAAGTCTAAAAACAGCATTTAGTGCATTATATGGATATACATCGGACGAAGGAGGAATAAGACACAGCTTATTGGAAACAGGCGTAAAAATTGATTTAGAAGAAGCTCGATTCATGCTTGTAACTTGTTCTGCTTTTGTAAATTATTTGTTGAACAAAATATAAAAACTGTTGCTAACACAGTACATATTGCAGGGCGGGGTTTGGTGGTACGCCAACTGCGGATTCTCGCATCGCAGTTCCGTGTCCTTCGGACAGGAACGCTCTCCGAAATCCGCCCCGACAACATGTACCAACCGTTAGTGGCAAGCAGGCGCAACCAACAGAATAAAACAATCATCCTGATAGAGTAATCAAAGATAAAAAGACATGAAAAATATGAAGCTTCTGATACAAGGGATACTGATAATAGTTCTAATCTCAAGTTGTGAGCAAGAAGAAAGTAATGATAATCTAACCTTACTTGGTAAATGGACTTTTAATGAGGATTATTCAAAAACCTTTGATTTCCAAAATTTGACAGATGTATTAATAAATGGACAGGAATTTCTATATAAAATAGAAGACGATAGTATTGAGTTTAGCTATAATGGAAATTTATATATTGCCGTTATTCCTTCAAAACACAAGTACGAAAAACTATCAGACACGGATTACTTGATGATTGAAGATTTAGATAATCTGCAATTTTTTAATGGTAAAAGAGGAGAGAACATTCTTTTATGCTGCGTTGAACCAAATGATTTTATTGGCACATGGATTTCGGAGAGTGACACCTTGATTTTTAAGACAAATAATAGGTTTGAGCGCAAGAATGAAATTTATGAGTATAACTACACAAATGACTCATTGACTATGCAGATAATACGAGCAGATATTTTTATGGGGCCACTTAAAAGTAATTATAACTTGGACATCGACACTTTACTTATTAATTATAGTGCGGATTACTATCCAGATATTCAAAAAGGAGAGATAAAATACGAACGTAAATAATGCCAGCCACTAACAATAAATATACGTAATGCGGGGCGATTGGGTCAATTTGAACTTTAAAGCATTTAATAAACAACGTAGCGGTTTGATAGTGCAGAGCCTTGAAATCCCGCACTACGCATATTCGAGCCGTTACAAGCAATTAGATTTTTATGTAATTGCTGCTCTAAGTTTTGTCGGAGAAATTGCTCTTTTAAACTTTTAATCTTTGTAGGGCAACTTAATTTGTCCTAACATTTATTCAGTTTACATTCAGTGCTTTGTTGCTTATAGGTGCAAACAAATTATTGATTACGTTTAAGACGAGTCCAATTACAAATAATAAATTAAGTCGCCCTACTCTATTTCATGTTCAGCACTTTTTATAAACTTAAATCCGAGTTCAATTAAAGAGCAACTTTATTCCGCAATTTTATTCAAAGCTAAAAACTGCCTTGTGCTTGTGGACACGAACGCCCCGCGCTTTTTAAAGCTCTTAATCGTAGTTCTTTCTTGGTTGTTTAATCTTTTAATCGATAAATAAACAAACAACACTTATTTGTTGTGGCACTTTAGCTTTTTAGAATCAATTATTTGTTTTTGCATGCTAAGTGTAGATATTTTAAAAACGTAAGTATAAAAATCAAACAAAAAAGCTCGCCTGCACACAACTTTTAGTTACCAAACATAAAATAAGTTGTAGGCAGTTTTTTATTAACTGCTTGTAACAATTTGTATATTGCAGTACGGTGAACTGCTTTATTTGTTGCCTCTGCTCCTTTCTCTAGCATTTTTGTCGGTCGACAAAAACGCTCTTCGAATTCCGCACCGACAACATACAATTTTCCGTTAACGGGCATTTAAAAAAAGTAAAGTGCGACATTTGAAAAGACTCATAAAAATTGGATTTATATTTACTCTTCTTTCTCTTATTGCAATCATAGGAGCAAATAGACTTGTTGAGAAATCAACGAAAGAGAAACTATATAATTCGACATCAACGATTCCACATAATAAAGTTGGACTATTCCTTGGTACTGGAAAAATTCTTTCAAACGGACGAATTAATTTATATTACGAGTATCGCATTAATGCTGCTGTCGAGCTTTATAAATCTGGTAAAATTGATTTCATTCTAGTTAGTGGAGATAATTCAACCAAAGACTATGATGAGCCATCGACAATAAAAAATGACTTAGTTAATAAAGGTATTCCTGCAAATAAAATTTATTTAGACTATGCTGGCTTTAGGACTCTAGATTCCGTTGTTAGATGTAACGAAATCTTTGACCAAAAAAGTATTACAATAATATCTCAACAATTTCACAATGAGAGAGCCATCTTTATAGCAAAATATAAAGGGATAAAAGCTGTTGGTTTCAATGCAAAAGACGTAAATGTTAATTACGGATTTAAAACTAAGCTAAGAGAAAGATTTGCAAGAGTAAAAATGATTTTGGACTTGACATTTGGTAAAAAACCCAAATATCTTGGAGAGAAAATAGAAATCAAATAAATAATGACTGAGAAAAAATTAAAAACGCCCGTTAACATTTTGTATATTTCATAGCGGTTGCAGTGGTATGCGTGTAGCGGATTCTCGCCCCGATTGTCTCAGTCCTCGCGGACAGACAATCGCCCCGTAATCCGCTACGCAACATACAATTTACCGTTACCAGCAATTAGTTTTTTTTTGTAATTGCTGCTCTAAGTTTTGTCGGAGAAATTGCTCTTTTAAACTTTTAATCTATGTCGAGCAACTTAATTTGGTATAACATTTATTCAGTTCACATTCAGTGCTTTGTTGCTTTTTGCTGCAAACAAATTATTGTTTACGTTTAAGACAAGTCCAATTACAAATAATAAATTAAGTCACCCTACTCTATTTTATGTTCAACACTTTCTATAAACTTAAAATCGAGTTCAATTAAAGAGCAACTTTATTCCGTAGTTTCATTCAAAGCTAAAAACTGCCTTGCGCTTGTGGACACGAACGCCCCGCGCTTTTTAAAGCTCTTAATCGTAGTTCTTTCTTGGTTGTTTAATCTTTTAATCGATAAATAAACAAACAACACTTATTTGTTGTGACACTTTAGCTTTTTAGAATCAACTATTTGTTTTTACGAGCTAAGTGTAAATATTTTAAAAACGTAAGTATAAAATTCAAACAAAAAAGCTCGCCTGCACACAACTTTTAGTTACCAAGCATAAAATAAGTTGTAGGCAGTTTTTTATTAACTGCTTGTAACAATTTGTATATTGCAGTACGGTGAGCTGCTAAACTTGTTGTCTTTGCTCCTTTCTCTAGCGTTTTTGTCGGTCGACAAAAACGCTAGAGAAAGGAGCAAAGACAACATACAATTTACTGTTGTAGCCAATTTTAGGAAACATTCAGCATACTATTAGACATGACAAAAGAGGAGATTCTAGAAAAAGTTAAAAATGTAAAAGGACTTGGTGGAATGACCACAAATGAAAGGTTATATGTGGCAGGATTAATAAAAGTTTTTGATAAAGCTAAAAAGAAAGACAAAGAGTTAGCTCAATTTGTTTTGCAAGCTATTGGAGTTGATAATCCATCAATTAATAAAATATTGAAACTATGATAAGAAAGCTTTTTATTGTGATTTGTACTTTTCTCGGATTATCTTGTGGTTCCAATAATTCATCAGATATGACTACAAGAATTGAAAATAAATTAGAACAAGCATTAAAAAAGTTTGAACCGACAAATAATGCCTTTCTCTTTTCTGTATTTCATAATGACACTTGCATAATTCAGATTATACATAGGAGTTATGTGGATATTTTAAGACATCCTGATAATAGTTTTGGATTTGCGTTAAACTTGACTTTTGACTCGACATTTGAAACTGAAAAGGCACTTAATGAGAGATTTAAACAAATGGCAGAGTTTGATGATTTTAAACCATATGTTTGGGATGGAATTCCTTGTTATGCCATTGATTTAGATAAGGACTTTAAGGAAGCATCAAAACTGACCTCTGATATTCTTAAAAATCTGTATGGATTTGATGAGAAAAGCAAATTGAAATTAGAATTACTTGACCAAGGACAATTATAAACTGACACAGAATAAAAATGAAATTTAAGCTATGGCTGGAATTTGAACTTGGAAGCCTTAATCAATGGGAAGTTGAAAATGAATTTGCAAATATTCAAGTTGAATTGGAAAATGGTCGTAAATATGGAATAAACGTTTGGACTTATAAATATTTCGAAACTTCAATAATACAAGACAAAGAAAATGGAAAAAACTTAAATGGACTTTATCAAATTCCTCCTGACTTATTGGTTGAAAAAATGACTAGAGAATGTATTGAAAGGACAATTGATGACTTATTGAAAATTGACAGCCTGGAAGTTATTTTGAATCCATCGATAATTATGGAAGAATAAAAACTGGCTACAACATTTTGTATAAGTAATGGCAGGGAAAGTGCTAAATATCAAGGTTTGTAGCCCGCTCAAACTGCGTAGCGGTTTGACAGAAAAGTGCCACGCAATCTGCCACTACTCATACAATTTTCCGTTACAAGCAATTAGTTTTTTTTGTAATTGCTGCTCTAAGTTTTGTCGGAGAAATTGCTCTTTTCAACTTTTAATCTATGTCGAGCAACTTAATTTGGTATAACATTTATTCAGTTTACATTCAGTGCTTTGTTGCTTTTAGGTGCAAACAAATTATTGTTTACGTTTAAGACAAGTCCAATTATAAATAATAAATTAAGTCGCCCTACTCTATTGCATGTGCGACACTTTTTATAAACTTAAAACCGAGTTCAATTAAAGAGCAACTTTATTCCGTAGTTTCATTCAAAGCTAAAAACTGCCTTGCGCTTGTGGACAAGTTCGCCCCGCGCTTTTTAAAGCTCTTAATCGTAGTTCTTTCTTGGTTGTTTAATCTTTTAGTCGATAAATAAACAAACAACACTTATTTGTTGTGACACTTTAGCTTTTTAGAATCAACTATTTGTTTTTGTGAGCTAAGTGTAAATATTTTAAAAACGTAAGTATAAAATTCAAACAAAAAAGCTCGCCTGCACACAACTTTTAGTTACCAAACATAAAATAAGTTGTAGGCAGTTTTTTATTAACTGCTTGTAACAATTTGTATATTGCAGTACGGTGAGCTACTGTATTTGTTGCCTCTGCTCCTTTCTCTAGCATTTTTGTCGGTCGACAAAAACGCTCTTCGAAATCCGCACCGACAACATACAATTTCCCGTTAGCAACAAGGTCGTTTTTGAACTTTCATGTTTGCTTTATATGTTCCATTCTTATAAAATAAGCATTCATCGATGGTTGCATTTTTGTACAATCAATTTCCAAAATTAATCTTTGATTACACGTAGAACAACAACGTAATTTATAACGATTTTAAACCTCTTTTAAATTATATTGTGTAAGCAAATTCTTTCCCCGTCTTTTGTGACTGAGGATAACTTTGTGTACTCCTATTTTTTATAAATATTGATTCATTTTATTCCACCATGCTTAAGTTTTTGCTTCGACACATTGCTTTTAATGTGAAAAATTAGCTGAGAGATAATGTTCATTGTTAATTTGATAGTAAGGAAGCCCAACTATTAAGGTTTCATTACAAAATGTCAAGTAGGAACCTTAAATCAACTAGTAGAAATGCAAAAAGGACATATAGGAACGTCAAATAGGCTTGTAGGAATGACAAATTATAAAGTAAGAGTCACAAATCAACGTGTAGGAACTGATAAGGAACATATTTCAGAACATCTAACCTACGGTTTAGTAGAATAACGTGTAATTTCAAATAAATACATAATTAAGCCTTACTAATTGTTGATTGAGAATAATTACATTATTGTTTTGAAATAGCACAATACATGAAACCATTTGTATTTGATGAAACATTTAACCCTGTTGCTAACAATTTGTATGTCGCAGTGCGGGTTCAGCAATACTAGTTGTCTCGGTGCATTTCACTAACGTCATCATCGGTCGACACTACCGCTCTTCGAATTCCGCACCAAAAACATACAATTTTCCGTTATAGCCAATTTTGAAAGATGGAAAAGCAACTTTATTATAAATACAGATTTGAAGACGAACAGACTGATAGTAAGTATCGGATTGTGATTAAAAAAGAGGAAATTCTGATTAGAAACAATAGAATTCAATTTGTAGATATGACTGAAGAAAAATTGGATTCAAAAACAATAGACCACATTTTTCTCGACACACTAACTTATCATTCATTGTTGGAAACTGATGATTATTTGGAGTATCATCTAAATAATTTCGAAGGAGATAAAAATGACTTCATTTATCATACTGAGAAGATAATAAAAAGAGGTAAAAGCCTAATGGAACTTGAAGCTGAAGAATGGAAGAAAAAAGACCCTTCTAAAGATTTTATGAGAGAAGGAGATAATCCGCAGAAATACTTGAAATATCTGAGTGCAGCGCAAGATTGGATTGATGAATATAAAAGAGACCACAAAATAGATGCAGAGAAAAACCAAAGTGATTTTTTAAAAACAAGTAAAATATTGAGGAATTATCCAAAAGCACTACAATGTTATTTAAATGCAATTGACAAGCTTGACACAGATTTCAATACAAGAAATCTGCTTGATGATTTGAGACTTACGCTTGAACTTTATATCTCGGCAAAATTAAAAAACAATAAATCATTGGAGAATCAAATTGAGGCAGTTGGAATTTATTGCAAGGAAAAGGGAGTATCAAAGGAAGTGGCTAATATGTTCCACAAGTTAATCGACCTCTATACAAAATATCAAAACAATTACGTCAAACATGACAATGCGGTAAATAAAGGAGAGGTACTATTTATGCTAAAATTGACTAATAATTTTATTGAATTTATCGAAGAAAAATAAATAAAAAACTGGCTATAACACGGTACATATTGCAGGGCGGGGTTCGGTGGTACGCCAACTGCGGATTCTCGCATCGCAGTTCCGTGTCCTTCGGACAGGAACGCTCTTCGAAATCCGCCCCGACAACATGTACCAACCGTTAGGCACTATTAGCGCAGACAAAGAATTACTGACAAACTACTTTTTTAATATCAACTTTAAGTAAAATGAAAAAAATAAATTCACTATTATTAATTACAACACTAACCACATTGATTTCTTATAGCTGTAAGCAAGACATTGATGATACCGTTTATAATAATACAATTATAAATGGATATACAGGAACTCTAACAGATATTGATAATAATAATTATAAAATAGTAAAAATTGGAGAGCAATGGTGGATGGCTGAAAACCTAAGGGTAACTCATTACTCTGATGGAACACCAATTGATCTCATCAGCCTTGATGATGATTGGGAAAATCTTAAATATTATTCTAAATCATATTGCTATTACAATAACGATTCTTCAATGCAACAAATTTATGGTAATCTATATACTTGGCAAGCTGTTGTTAATGATTGTGACACAACTGAGAATGGTTACATAAAAGGTATTGCTCCTGATGGTTGGCATATTCCAAGCCTTGAAGAGTGGAATATATTAAAATCTTATTTAGGTGATTCTGCTGGTGTTAAAATAAAAGACACTAATGACATTTTATGGGAAAGACATAAAAGATATGCAACAAATGAAAGTGTATTCTCTGCTTTACCAGGTGGTTTCAAAGGAACTTCTGGCAATTCAAATAGAGAAGGATTTGCAGCATATTGGTGGACAAGCACCAAAGATGAATCAAATGAAATAAACGCTTATTATACTGTCGTTTCACACCAGAGTATTTACTTAGGTATTGGTAGTGGTTCAATACAATTTGGAAATTCTGTTAGATGTATAAAAGACAAATAACAGTGCCTAACATTTTATATATTGCATAGCGGTTTCTGTAGTATGCGTAACTCGGATTCCCGCTTGATTGTCTTAGTCTTATCGGACAGACAATCACCCGCAATCCGCTACGACAACATATAATTTACCGTTACAAGCAATTAGTTTTTTTTGTAATTGCTGCTCTAAGTTTTGTCGGAGAAATTTCTCTTTTCAACTTTTAATCTATGTCGAGCAACTTAATTTGGTATAACATTTATTCAATTTACATTCAGTGCTTTGTTGCTTTTAGCTGCAAACAAATTATTATTTACGTTTAGGACAAGTACAACAACAAATAATAAATTAAGTCGCCCTACTCTATTTCATGTTCGGCACTTTTTATAAACTTAAAACCGAGTTCAATTAAAGAGCAACTTTATTCCGCAATTTCATTCAAAGCTAAAAACTGCCTTGCGCTTGTGGACAAGTTCGCCCCGCGCTTTTTAAAGCTCTTAATTATAATTCCTTCTTGGTTGTTTAATCTTGTTGTCGATAAATAAACTAACAACACTTATTTGTTGTGGAACTTTAGCTTTTTAGAATCAACTATTTGTTTTTGCATGCTAAGTGTAAATATTTTAAAAACGTAAGTATAAAAATCAAACAAAAAAGTTCGCCTGCACACAACTTTTAGTTACTAAGCATAAAATAAGTTGTAGTCAGTTTTTTATTAACTGCTTGTAACAATTTGTATATTGCAGTACGGTGAGCTGCTAAAATTTGTTGCCTTTGCTCCTTTCTCTAGCATTTTTGTCGGTCGACAAAAACGCTCTTCGAAATCCGCACCGACAACTTACAATTTTCCGTTAGCGGTAATATGGTATGATAAAGGGACATCCTTTACAAAGTTAAAGGGACATAGTTTACACTTTTTGAAGTCGTAAATTGATCTAAAAAAAGATCATTATGCCTTGGAAAGAAACAACAACTATGGAACAAAAAATTGAATTTATCTGTGAATGGAACTCTCAAAAATATTCCATTTCAGAATTATGCCGGGTTTTTGAAATCTCAAGACCGACAGCGTACAAACTGATTAACAAGTATGAAAAATTTGGGTTAGAAGGTCTATTGGACGATTCTAAAGCGCCAATACACCATCCCAACCAAACAGACCCTAAAGTGGTGGATAAAGTTTTAAAATTGAAAGAAAAACACAAGATCTGGGGGGCAAAAAAACTAAGGGTTTTGTTGTTTAACGACTTTACAGAAAATCAAATTCCATCGGTGGTCACAGTACACAATATCCTGAAAAAAAACGGTCTGGTGCAACCTCAAAAAAGGTTGAGGAGGATAAAACCCACCTACCCTATTTTTGATCCACAACAGTGCAATGAAGTATGGAGTGCCGACTATAAAGGAAAGTTTAAGATGGGTAATAAAATATATTGTCACCCATTGACCATTGCAGACTCAAGAAGTCGTTTCCTGTTCTCGGCCAAAGCTCATTTACATGAAGACTTGAAATCCGTAAAGAAAGAGTTTACAAGGGTTTTCAGGATGTTTGGACTTCCCAATCAAGTCCATACTGACAATGGATCTCCATTTGCTGCTGCAACCTCAATACAGCGTTTCTCGAGGTTGTCATATTGGTTTATTGAACTGGGGATTTTTCCCGTTTTCTCGGATCCATCGCATCCCGAACAGAACGGAAGACATGAACGAATGCACCGCGATCTAAAGGCATCTTGCGCTATGCCATCAGCTTTTGATCTGAAGACACAACAACGCACGTTAAATGCATTTGTAAAGGAGTATAATAACGTCAGACCACATGAAGCTTTAGACATGATGACGCCGGCAGAGGTGCATATACGATCTAACAAACCATTCCCCGAGAGAATTAAAGAGTGGACCTATTCTCCGGGCATGAAAGTGATGTATGTAACCAAAAGTGGAGCCATAAGATGGAGATCGTATTACTGGGTGTATTTATCCCGTGCTTTAACAGGAAAATACGTCGCTGCTATAGAAATCGGAAACGATGTTTGGAAGGTATTTTTCAGAAATGTACTTTTAGGATACTTTAATCAAAATGATTTAACTTATAAAGAATCATCAACAAGGTTAAGTCCGAAAATAGTGTAAAGGATGTGACTTTAACTTTGTAAACTATGTGCCTTAACGAACATATTGAAGAAGCAGTAGATATGAATAATCAGATATTAGAAATATTTTCAAAAACAAAAATTGATTTTACTAAAACCATCGTTGAAATTTCTGGTGGTGGCGGAGGTGTTGAATATTTCGAAATCAAGCCTAGGGATTTTATAAGATTTGCAAAAGAAGACCTAAAATCAAATAATGACAGTGGGCTTATTAATGCAATAACAAATGCTAAAAGAGCAATCGATTGTCAAATTGATACAATTTTACAAACGTTTGGAATTAAGTTTGATGACTTACCCATTGCAACTGAAATATTCATCAATCACATAAATGAGAATAAAAGTGATTTACCACAAAAACTTAAATTAATTCAGTCTTTGCAAATCGCTCCTGGAAGCTTGACTTCAAATGCTCGCACTCTTCGAAACAAACTTGAGCACTACTATAAAAAACCAAAATTAAAAGAAATAGAAGATGCCATTGAAATTGCAGAACTCTTTGTTTTATCATGTGAAAGTAAAACAAAACTGCTTGAATATGACTACAGCATAAGTAATGAAGTTTATGAAAACAATAAAGAGGATTTTGAAAAATCATATGTGAGATTTAAAACCTCGCTTGACTTTTATTACGATGAAGCCAAAAAGAATTTTACAATTGCGTCCAGAATTGAAAATAAAATAACCGAGGATGTATCAATCAACTCTACAATGCCAGAATATTATTTTCTCATGAGAATGCTTAATACGTTAGGCTATACATTAGATTTTAATGAATCGTTAAGCTATTTACTATCATATATAAATCATCCGATACCGAAAAATAAAATTAAAATTGCAGAAATGAATAACTAAATACTACCGCTAACACAGTGCCATATTGCATAGCGGGGTTTGGTGGTGTGCCAGCCGCGGATTCTCGCATCGTCGTTCAGTCCTGCCGGACATGAACGCTCTCCGAAATCCGCTCCGCAACATGCACCAACCGTTACAAGCAATTAGTTTTTTTGTAATTGCTGCTCTAAGTTTTGTCGGAGAAATTGCTCTTTTCAACTTTTAATCTATGTCGGGCAACTTAATTTGATCTAGCATTTATTCAGTTTACATTCAGTGCTTTGTTGCTTTTAGCTGCAAACAAAGTATTGTTTACGTCTAAGATAAGTCCAATTACAAATAATAAATTAAGTCGCCCTACTCTATTTCATGTTCAGCACTTTTTATAAACTTAAAATCCGAGTTTAATTAAAGAGCAACTTTATTCCGCAGTTTCATTCAAAGCTAAAAACTGCCTTGCGCTTGTGGACAAGTTCGCCCCGCGCTTTTTAAAGCTCTTAATCGTAGTTCTTTCTTGGTTGTTTAATCTTTTTGTCGATAAATAAACAAACAACACTTATTTGTTGTGGCACTTTAGCTTTTTAGAATCAACTACTTGTTTTTGTGAGCTAAGTGTAAATATTTTAAAAACGTAAGTATAAAATTCAAACAAAAAAGCTCGCCTGCACACAACTTTTAGCGGCCAAACATAAAATAAGTTGTAGGCAGTTTTTTATTAACTGCTTGTAACAATTTGTATATTGCAGTACGGTAAGCTACTGTATTTGTTGCCTTTGCTCCTTTCTCTAGCATTTTTGTAGGTCGACAAAAACGCTAGAGAAATCCGCACCGACAACATACAATTTTCCGTTGTAAACAATGTTGAATCCAGCAACTATTAATAATATATTAAAATTTATAAAAAATGAAAAGAATTATTTCATTAAGCGTCTTATTGGTCGCAACATTATGGAGTTTTGCTCAAGTTGATACAATATCAACAAATATCTATCAGAAAAAAGGGAGACTAGGAATAGGAATAAATAATCCATCCCATTTGCTTTCTATTTTTGGTTCTCCAGAAATGAATAAAAAAGAAGAGCTTGCTAAGTTCAGTTTGCAAAATGATACTAGTTCATATTTATTGATAGGTAATTCTACGTATAATAACTACTATTATGTTCCTTCGATAAAAGGCTTTACAATGATGCCAAATCAGCCAGGGTTAGTTTTACGGGGAATGGTAAATCTATCAAACGATAATTCAGAAGATGCTTTAATTCATATCACACCATATGTTTTAGACGGAGAAAATATTTTGTACCCTCAGAACAGACATTATTTAGGTATTCAAGGATATCAGACTGGAACAGGCGAAAAATCACTATTTGAGATTGATGAGAATGGATATGTAGGTATTGGGATTGACAACCCACAAGCAAAACTCCAAGTTTCTGATGGAGATATATACATTAGCGATATTGAAAAAGGGATAATAATGAAATCTCCTGATGGTAATTGTTGGAGAGGTGTTTTAGATAATTCAGGCAATTTGAGTTTTACACAGATTGATTGTCCTGGCTCATATTCTACAAATTCCCAAATGATAAAAAGTTCTAATTCAGCAACTGTATATCCAAATCCAGCCAATGAAAGAGTAATAATTACTATTGAAAACAATGCATTTAAAGTAGCAACTTACATAATAAGTGATATGAGTGGTAAAAAAATTAGTTATGGTGAATTCAGGGGAAATACTCATGAAATAGACTTTTCGTCCTTTAATTCAGGATTATATATTGTTAAAATTATAGACAAAAATGAAAATTTAATATCGACACAAAAAATAGTAAAAAAATAAAACACTGTTTACAACACTTTGTATAAGTAATGGCAGGCGATGTGGTAAATATTAAGTTTTGTAGCCCGCTCAAACTGCATAACGGTTTGACAGGAAAGTGCCACGCAATCTGCCACTACTCATACAATTTACCGTTACAAGCAATTAGTTTTTTATGTAATTGCTGCTCTAAGTTCTGTCTGAGAAATTGCTCTTTTAAACTTTTATCTATGTCGGGCAACTTAATTTGGTATAACATTTATTCAGTTTACATTCAGTGCTTTGTTGCTTTTAGGTGCAAACAAATTATTGTTTACGTCTAAGACAAGTCCAATTACAAATAATAAATTAAGTCGCCCTACTCTATTTCATGTTCAGCACTTTTTATAAACTTAAATCCGAGTTCAATTAAAGAGCAACTTTATTCCGTAGTTTCATTCAAAGCTAAAAACTGCCTTGTGCTTGTGGACACGTTCGCCCCGCGCTTTTTAAAGCTCTTAATCGTAGTTCTTTCTTGGTTGTTTAATCTTTTTGTCGATAAATAAACAAACAACACTTATTTGTTGTGGCACTTTAGCTTTTTAGAATCAACTACTTGTTTTTGTGAGCTAAGTGTAAATATTTTAAAAACGTAAGTATAAAATTCAAACAAAAAAGCTCGCCTGCACACAACTTTTAGTTACCAAACATAAAATAAGTTGTAGGCAGTTTTTTATTAACTGCTTGTAACAATTTGTATATTGCAGTACGGTGAACTGCTAAAACTGTTGCCTCTGCTCCTTTCTCTAGCATTTTTGTCGGTCGACAAAAACGCTCTTCAAATTCCGCACCGACAACATACAACTTACCGTTAGGGCTAATTATAAAGACGCAACTAATGAGCGAGTTAAATCATCTTATTGAAAAAATCAACTATGAAAACGACTGGTAATTTAAATCTTGCTTTAATCTTTCTCTTTTTGACAGCATGCTTTTCATGCTCGAAAGAAAATGAGAATGAACCTTCGACTTTTAGTAAAGAAATTCTTTATTATTATGGAGATAGTATCATTCATTTAGACATTAATCCACAAATGATTCTTGTAGCTTTTAACGAAGCTGACTATTCGAAAAATCAGGCGATTATGACACTTGAGCAGTATTCAGAAGTTGACTTAGAGAAAAGTACTATAGAAAATTATTACCGAACTTATATTTTTTTAAAAAGCGGAATTACTGAAACAGAATATTTAGAATTACTAAAAAACCTCAATTCAATTGCTTCAGTTTATTATGCAACACCTTCTTTTTTTACTGACGGAGGCATTGGATTTTTGACTAACAAATTTTTCATTAAATCAGCAATGACAGAAACTGATTTTGACGAATTTCTTGCGGATAACTCATCAAAATTCACTATAGAAAAAGAGTATTCATCAGGAAACTTATTATTCACTGTCAACAAAATAGAGGACGGTTTCGATGCGATGAATCTTGCAAATGAAATAAATGTATTAGACGGAATAAATTATTCGAGTCCAAGTTTTTCTTATTTACTTGACCAAATGGAAAATGAATGAAATAACTAGCCCTAACAAATTGTATATGGCAGGCGGGGGTTTTAGCGGTCTGACAAGTCAGACCTTGCGCCCACTTTCCTGCGGGTCTGACAGGATTTCTCTTCGAAATCCCGCCCGACCACATACAAGTGACCGTTATGCCTTATAGTAAAAGCGCATACAAAACATTACTAAAAACCTGAAGAACAATCTTATGGACAATAATTTAAGAGGCTTAAACAAAGCGGGATTTCAAGATTTTACAGAGGACTTTGATTCTTCAATTTTTGAAAATAATGAGACGATAGAATTATTAAGACCGGAGATAAAAAAGTATTTCACAAAAATAAAAACCGCAAATAGAAATCATTCTTCATATGGTCTCAAACATATTGCCGAAAGACATATAGGAACTTATGTCTCGAATGGAGAATTTATTTATGCGATGCATCTTGAAGGCTATAAAATCTTCCATGAAAACATAAATTGCACATTCAATTTAAGTGAACCTGGCATTAGACATATGATTAATGCAAAATCAATTTTAGAGACTTTAAGCACACCTCTTAACAGAGAAATAACTGATTACCTAAAATATAACAACCGTCCGTTAAGATATAAATATCATTTAAAGTTTTTAATTGACACCAAATTTTGGAATGACTCAAAACTTAAAAGTGATGTTATTTCAGTAATCTCAAAAGAAATTAATGAAACACCAGAGATAGTAAAATCTTGGATTAAAATGTTGACGATTGACAAGAAGGAAATACCTCTTGACAAACTTAAAATACTTTCAAAAATCTTTAATGTGCCAGCAGAGAAGTTAATAAACAAAGTGGTTACAATTGAAGAATAAACTACAAGGCATAACACTTTGTAAATTGCATTGCGGCGTTCGGTGCAGGTTGTCGCCTCGGATTCACGCTTGATTGTCTATCGTCCTGCGGACGGACAATCACCCGAAATCCGCAACGACAACTTACAATTTTCCGTTAGCAACAAGGTCGTTTTTGAACTTTCATGTTTGCTTTATATGTTCCATTCTTATAAAATAAGCATTCATCGATGGTTGCATTTTTGTACAATCAATTTCCAAAATTAATCTTTGATTACACGTAGAACAACAACGTAATTTATAACGGTTTTAAACCTCTTTTAAATTATATTGTGTAAGCAAATTCTTTTCCCCATCTTTTGTGACTGAGGACAACTTTGTGCACTCCTATTTTTTATAAATATTGATTCATTTTATTCCACCAGGCTTAAGTTTTTGTTTCGACACATTGCTTTTAATGTAAAAAATTAGCTGAGAGATAATGTTCATTGTTAATTTGACAGTAAGGAAACCCCAATTATTAAGGTTTCATTACAAAATGTCAAGTAGGAACCTTAAATCAACTAGTAGAAATGAAAAAAGGACATGTAGGAATGACAAATTGTAAAGTAAGAGTCACAAATCAACGTGTAGGAACTGATAAGGAGCATATTTCAGAACATCTAACCTACGGTTTAGTAGAATAACGTGTAATTTCAAATAAATACATAATTAAGCCTTACTAATTGTTGATTGAGAATAATTACATTATTGTTTTGAAATAGCACAATACATGAAACCATTTGTATTTGATGAAACATTTAACCCTGTTGCTAACAATTTGTATGTCGCAGTGCGGGTTCAGCAATACTTGTGCCTCTGCTCCTTTCTCTAGCATTTTTGTCGGTCGACAAAAACGCTCTCCGAAATCCGCACCGACAACATACAATTTACCGTTATGGGTAAGTTTGAAAAAGCAACCAATTAGCACAAAATTGCATCTTATGGCAAACCATAAAAAATAATAGTATGAAACCAAAACAACTTTTACTTACAATTTTTAGCGCAATTATAATTATTGCTTCAAGTTGCCAAAAAGACGATGATTCTTTCGAGAATGGGATAAATCCAAATGGCGCAAAACTAAAACAAATTCTCCTTTATTCTTCGATTGACAGTCAAGACCCAATTAGCATTATCAATGAGTATGAATATGACGAAGAAAATAAAATTAGGAAAGTTTCTTCACCTATGTATCAGGACGGAGAAATTGTAGGAACTACAAAATATGATTTATATAAGTATAATTCGCAAGGACAATTAATACGGATTGAAACCTTTAATGCGAATAGTAATTCGCCCACCGGATTTATCAATTTGAAAAACTATATCTACACATACTCGGACAAAGGAAAAAAAGAAAAAGAAAAAATTGAATATCCTCAAATTGGCTCATTCGAATATTCTCTTTACAAATATGACAGTAATAAACTAACAAAAGTTGAGAAATATGATAATTCAAACAATTTAGAGGGCTACATAATAAATGATTACGATAATTCAGGAAATTTGATAAAAGAAACTTCTTTTTCAGGTGACAATCAACCTATTTCATACACACAACATACATACAAGAATGGACTAAATGTCCAATCAGATGTTTTTGCTGGTGAGAATATGAAAGAGCATGTACGTGAAATATTAAGAACCTATGACGATAACAAGAATTTAATAATCCAGGAATCAAATGAGTTATCACTGCATAGTTCAATGATGAGTCATGTAATGAAGTATGAATATTTTGAAGAATAAAAACCTACCCATAACACAGTACATATTGCAGGGCGGGGTTTGGTGGTACGCCAACTGCGGATTCTCGTTTCGCAGTTCCGTGTCCTTCGGACAGGAACGCTCTCCGAAATCCGCCCCGACAACATGTACCAACCGTTAGCAGCAACCAGATTAAAGTCACATTTATCAAATATATAGACTTGTTTCTCAATTTTAGAAATAAGTAAATTATTATCTTCAACAAAGATTCAAAGTAAAACAAACCATCTATAACTTTTTGTTAGATCACAAGGAATAAATTTTATCATTTATGTTTCCATTCTATGTAACTTTTGAAAAGGATCTTAACTATAAGAGTTCTAATGATATTAAAGTAAAAACCGACATAATGAGTTATCTCAGCCAGGTTTTAACTGAAAGAAATGCCGTCATTACTGAGATGACTGAAAATAAATTAACTTTTAAATCAAGAATTCAAGATCAAAATGGTTCCACAAGCTTAATGGGTGGAATTAATTCTGGAGAAATAGATTTAGATGTACATAATTCAGTTATAAAATTTTCTTATGAAATCAATTTGACAAGATCAATTGTGATTGGACCAATATTTCTTTTCGTTTTATTAATCTTCAATATCCAAACAATATCAATAGATTATTTATATTTTATAATACCTGTATTGACTTTAACAATTATCGGATATATAATATCGTATTTTAGACAAAAAATGTTCTTTCGAGATATGATTTATGAATTAGATAATCTTATTGGGAACAAAGGCAGCTGCTAACATTTTGTAAATTGCAGTGTGGTGTTCGTAATACGCCGTCGTCGTTGCACCTTTCTTGACCATCAGGTCCTAGCGGACGCTGACGCTCTTCGAAATCCACACCGACAACTTACAATTTTCCGTTACCATGCATTAAAACAAACATCACACTAAATAACTATGAGACAAATTTATTTAATGATTTTTTTTATCACATTGTTTTCATGTTCTCATGAAAAAGTGAAGGTAGAAAAGAAAACGGAATCATATAAAACCGGAGTTTTTTATCCCGAAGTTGAAAGCCGAACTGTTATTGTTGGACAAATTGAAAATATGCAAGAATTTGCTGATGAATCAAAGACAATTAAACTTGTGCTTGATGAAATATCAGTTAACAGGCAACTTTTGTATTTAACTGAAATTGATGAAAACGGGAAGTTCAAGTTTGACATTCCATTGAGAAACTCAATTAATACTACAATAAAATATTGCGATGGTTCTATCGATTTGTATATTTTTCCGAGTGATACGCTAACAATTAATTGCAAAATTAGTAAGGTTGGCTCCTTAACCGACATTAATGCATCTTCATACGGTGAAAATCAAGGTGAATTTCAAAAAGAATTTCAGAAATATGATCGTTGGCTCACCAAGGAGATTTATAAATTTGATGGAAGCTTTTCAAAAGATAAACCTTACGATGAGTTAAAGGAACTTTGTCTCGATTTTGAAAAAAGTCTTCATAAAAGTATCGATACTAAGATTGAAAAAGGTCTTTCAAATCCTGTAATTATCAACCATTTACGATGTTCAGCCACCTATTATTCTTATTATCGAATTTTCACTGTGGGAAAAAGAATTGAGAATCCTGATATAAAAGCTGAGTATTTTTCTTTTTTAACCGACTCAACGGTCTTTAATGAAAAAGCTTTTATAACTTCATGGTATCGGTTATTTCTTAATTATTATTCGAGGCATGTTGAACCAAATTTACCTATAAAGATTGAATCAAAATGGAAGACACCAGATGAGATAAAAAAAGGAGTTGTTACAAAACGTATAGACAATAAATGGGGATTGCGTGAAGACTTATGGAGAGATTTATTGATTGCTGCCAATATTAATAGTTCAGTTTTAAAAAAGGAAGAAGAGTTGTCAGCTCAATCAATGGACTACTATTTTCAATTAGTTAACGAAAGAATTACCGATAAATACATAAAACAATTCTTAACTTCTTTGCTAAATCTTGAACGCTTATCAATCCTTGAACGAGATGATTTAGAAATGCCAGTTTCTGAAATAAAGAATACCATATTGGAATCTGGAGATAGTTTATTGACCGAGATTTTAATTAAAAATAAGGGTAAAGTTATCTATATCGATTTCTGGGGAACATGGTGTAGTGGATGTATTGCCGAGTTTCCTCATGTTAAAAAATTGCATGATAATTTTGATGATAAGGATGTCGCATTTGTATACTTCTGTTGTCGTTCAAATCAAACTGCATATGAAAATGTTATTAAAAAGTATCAGTTAGTAGGGGAACATTACTTGATCGACCATAAGCAACTAGAATTTTTTCAGAGACAATTTCAATTTTCAACATTTCCAAATTATGCAATAATTGAAAAGAATGGTAAAGTTTATAGTAAAGATGCACCAAGACCATCAGATGCAAAAACAGTTACTTTGATTAATAAGTTAATAGCTCAAAAATAACGCATGGTAACATTTTGTATAAGTAATGGCAGGTAAGGTGCTAAATATCAAGGCTTGTCGCCCGCTCAAACTACATAGCGGTTTGACAGGGAATAAGCACGCAATCTGCCACTACTCATACAATTTAACGTTGGCTGCAAGGCAAAAAGACGCAGTCACAGGATAGATGATAAAAATGGAATGAAATATTAATAATTCAGTAATAGAGAATGGGATGTATTTCTTGTTTTATAAGTAATGAACATCAAAACGCATTAAAGAAAGAATGCTTTAAACTTGATAGGTTTGAGAATAAGCTTGCAAAATACAAGTATTTATACCTTAATGGCGTTGAAAACCTTAAAAGCGTTTCTGAATGCAGTTGTCAATACAAAAACACAAATCAAAACTATGTTAAATGGACAGATGATTTTCTGGGTGAACTGTTAAAAAATAAGAAAATAATAGAGAACACTTTCGATGAATTAACTGAGATTTATATTGATTACGTTTCTCAAAGTAGTAAAGTGGCAATTGATAGGATATGGAAATTTCTTGAAAATGAAGATTTGTTAAAAGATACAGAAGGAGGGTTTTCATATTCAACCTTATTTTATAGAGCTCGAAAAAAAGAGAACTTTAATGAAAAAGATATCAAAGAACTCTTTCACATCTCTTTTGCAGATAGAATAAAGGTCGGAAGTCAGAGGTTTAGTATTTCAGGTCAGCCAATGTTGTATCTTTCAAAGTCTGTAATCGGATTGGAGAAAGAGCTTTCTACTCCTTTAAAAGATTTGTCGATTGCGGCATTTTTGCCTTTTTACAAAGACTTTTATAAAAGGAAATATTTTACAATAAAAAATTCATTATTTAGTAATATTGTAATAGCTCTTCCTAGATTTCAAAAGGATGAAAATCCACTTGACTTCTACAATTGTGATTTAGAACCAAATTGTAACTCCATAAAAATAGATTTAAAAAAGTCTATTTTGTCACAGATTCTCACATTTCCAATAGAAGATGAAAATAAAGGAAACTTTGTGCCAGAATATGTTTTACCACAAATGTTAACTACATCACTACTTGAAAATAATTATTCTGGTGTAGCATTTCCTTCAACTAAAGATTTTTTAGAAATCAATAATTGTAATATTTCATCGGACTACAAGTCAAATTTTGCTGTTTTTGTTGATTATTCGCGCGAATCTTTATATGACTATAAATTATTAAGTAATTTCTTATATTTTACATTTGATGGTAATGAGAAAATGAATTATTCTGTCAAGGATATACTTGATAAGATTGAATTAGTATCAATTCTGCATAAAGAATCAAAAATTGATATGGATTTTTTTATCCCATTAGGTAATTTAAAATTTCATATTGAATACTTGAAAAGTTCTAAAATAAATAATGTAAATTATTTTGAAACTATGTACGGAAAAGTAGAATTGGAATTTATTTCCAAGGTAGCTGATTTTTATTTGAGTAAACGAACGGATTCAAAAGCATATCTGCATGAATAGAAAAAGAGAAAAGTAATGAATAAAGCCCAGCAGCCAACATTTTGTATATTCCATAGGGGGTTCAGCGGTTTTCGAGCTTCGCAGCTTTAATCAAATTAAGGTGTAACGGTCGACAGTAACGCTCTCCGAAACCCCCTACGCAACATACAATTTACCGTTGTGCTCCATTTTAAAAGAAAAGTCACCTTACTAAATTAAAGTTAAAATGATTTTCAGAAGAGATTATTCCTATTTAACTGATAAAGAACAAAAACAATTTGATTCAGCAAAAAAATATGCAGAGTCCAAAAAAGAAAAAGGATTATCTGTTCCTGAATTTTATAAATATCATGAGATGATGCCGACAGCGGGTTATCACTTTGAGTCCTTGTTCCCAAATAATTATTTGCTATTCAATTATCAAAAACATAAAAATTGTTACTCCTTACTTAAAAACTTTTCGCTGATAATCAGAGAAAACAATTCTACAGAGCGAGATATTTTAAATTTCATAAGAAACAACGAAGCCTATTTTATTCTTGAGGCTTTATTTGAATATTATGATTTTGGACATCATGATTCATACTTATTCCGCGAATTTCCTCTGCCACCACAGTATATCTGTGATTTTCTTTTAGTGGGTAAAAACTCAGGAGGATATGAATTCGTATTTATTGAGTTCGAGCATCCTAACAAAGATACGACTAAAAAAAATGGAGAATTGGGAGAGTCTTATAGAAAAGGATTAAACCAAATTGAAGACTGGGAATTATGGATAGAATCAAATTTTAATTCATTGAAAAATGTGTTTAAAATATACAAAAACAAAAAACTTGATTTACCATCAGAATTTTATGAGTTAGATAAAAGTCGAATACACTTTCTTGTAGTCGCGGGGAAACGAGAACATTTTAACGAAAAAACTTATCGATTAAAGAGAAAAAGCAGAAAAAGTGTTCGAATAATTCACTATGACAACATAATTGATTGTTGTAATGACTATTTGAAAAATAAAAAAACGGAGCACAACAAATTGTAAATTGCATTGCGGGGTTCGTGCGGTGTCGTTCGCTGGATTTTCGTTTCGCAGTTCCGTGTCCTTCGGACAGGAACGCTCTCCGAAATCCGCAACGACAACTTACAAGTGACCGTTGGCGGTAATTTTGAAAACTGCAAAATCATTGACAATGTTTTGAGAAAATAAGACACTAAGTAATTAAACCAAAAATTAATAAAATGACTACAGTAAAAGGAGTAATGCGTTCATATGGTGCTGCTGTCCGAAGAATTGAACGCGAACAACAGAGACAAGCCAGAGATGCTGCAAAAAGATTTAAAGAACAACAAAAACTTCAAGAAATTGACGATGCCAGGCAAGCTGTAGAAGATTGGGAAAATTACGTAAATATGATTCAATCTGTTCATAAAGATTGCAGTGAAACAATAGATTGGGATAAAATTCAAAAAACTCAACCTCCCAAAGAACCAACGAAAAAATTTGATAATGAGAAACTCGCTAAAGAAAAATTAGATAGTTTCAAACCATCATTCTTTGACAAGTTGTTCGGTTCAACCGAAAAAAAGATAGATAAATTAAAAAAACAAATAGAGACAGCCCGGCTTAAAGACGAAACGGATAACGAATCAAGACACAATCAGTATCAAGAAGATTTGAAAGATTGGCAAGAACTTCAGCAAATTGCTAACGGAGTCAAAAACGGAGAAATTGAAGCATATAAAAATGCGATTGAATATTATAATCCATTCTCAGAAATCGGAGAATTAGGCACTCACCTAAATATAAATTTCGAGAGTAAATATTTGGATGTTGATTTAAGTGTCAATAGCGATGAAGTTATCCCGAACTATGAACTTAGACAAACCACGACAGGTAAACTTTCTAAGAAAAATATGGCAAAAGGTAAATTTAATGAACTATACCAAGACCATATTTGCAGTTCAGTACTCAGGGTTGCGAGAGAAATATTTTCTTATTTACCTCTTGAGTTTATTCGAGTTAATGCAATGGCAGAAATGTTAAACAGTGCAACAGGACATTTAGAGAATCAGCCTATTTTATCAATTATTCTGCCACCTGAGACAATCAAGAAACTGAATTTAAAAACAATTGACCCATCTGACAGTATGCAAAACTTCGTACACAATATGAAATTTAGTAAAACCAAAGGCTTCGATGTAGTAGATAAAGTTGAATTAATAAAATAAAAAACTACCGCCAACAAATTGTAAATTGCATTGCGGGGTTCATGCGGTGTCGTTCGCTGGATTCTCGTTTCGCAGTTCCGTGTCCTTCGGACAGGAACGCTCTTCGAAATCCGCAACGACAACTTACAAGTGACCGTTATGGCTAATATAAATCCGATGAAACAACTCATTCTCACATTGATAATAATATTTGGTTTTTCAACTTGTAATGCGCAGGATTTTAAAACTTTATATCATTCATACCAACCGACTGAGAGTATGTCAAGAATTGAAAAATGGAATATTAGAGATACAACAAACAAAAAATTCTTGATTAAGGAGACTGTTGATAATAAAAACAGAGTAGTTTCAATTCAATTCCTTGTTAACGGAAAAATCAAAGATGCAAATCCATTGTATGGGATTAACAATATCTCATTTGAATATGGAAAAGATTTTATTATCGAACGATATCTAAATTGCGATGGAGAACCAATGACCTTGTTACAGGACGAAACACCAACTTCTCGAAAATATTTCCTTGATGACAACAATAATATTATTGACTGTAATGCAATTTATGAAATAACATTTGATGAGTTATCCAAAGAAAAACTTTTAGAGATTGAAAATTCACTGAGATTTTGGAGAGAAAACGTGATATCTGAAACTGATTCGGTTGACAATAAAGACTGTGATTTGGATTATATATATGGCTATATGTTTTCAGAGATAAAAATGGATGGAGTTTTTCCGACTAAAAAGGACTACAAATTTGACTATGATTCATTTGACATGATTTATAGTAAAGAGATTTTAGATGAAATGAAAAATAAATACTAGCCATAACATTTTGTAAATTGCATTGCGGTGTCCGGTGCAGGTTGTCGCCTCGGATTCTCGCATGATTGTCTTCGTCCTTGCGGACAGACAATCACCCGCAATCCACACCGACAACTTACAATTTTCCGTTAGGGTGCATATTGACCTTCGAAAGTAACTGTATCATAAACTTGAAGTAATGAAAAAAATATGAAAGTATTCATTTCTCATAGTAGTGCTGACAAACCATTTGTCAGAAAATTAAAAAGTGATTTAAACTTAAACGGCATTGAGACATGGCTTGACGAAGATGAATTATTACCAGGGGATAGTTTGTTGGATAAACTGAATTCAGCTCTTGAATCATCATCGCACTTTATGATTATACTTTCTCCAATTGCGGTTGAATCGGACTGGGTGAAATATGAATTAGAAAACGCATTAAAATTTGTTGAACTGGAAACTCTGGAAAAAATTATTCCAATTCTCTATAGACCATGCGAAATTCCAAAACCATTAAGTAATTTGCTGCATGAGGATTTATCAAAAGAAATTGTTTATCTAAGACATGGAATTTTAGAGTTTTTAGATGACAACTACTATAATAGATTAAAGAATTTAGTTAGAAGTATCCAACAGTCAAAAAGCCAGCTTCAATCTTCAGACAAAAATGAATTAATTGGAAAAAATTCCCTCAAATACTCAGAGAAAAATGAATTGATTGAGTTACAATACAAAATAGTTGGCTACAAAAGTATTTCTAACTTTTTAGCAAATCAAATTCCACTTGAGGTGCGTGAGGCATACAGTAAAAAAGATTTATCAAATTTTGATGCTGTAGTTCTACCAATACAGTTCGAAAACTATTTTGGGACGTACAATTTTGGCGATGTTGTAACTTTTAAAACTGGTAATGGAACAGAAGTTCATGGCGATTTTGCGAGATATGGTAGATTTAACAACAGAATTGTATTGCCCAGAAAAATTAGAGATTCGCTTTCTGTTACAAAAATTGGAATGTATAAAGTATTAGTTGACATCAATAATAAAACAATAAAAGTTGAAAACCTTACAGATAAATAAAATACGCACCCTAACAAATTGTAAATTGCATTGCGGGGTTCGTGGTGTGTCGTTCGCTGGATTCTCGCAACTTCGTTCCGTCCTCGCGGACAGGAACGAGCTCCGAAATCCGCAACGACAACTTACAAGTGACCGTTAACGCCAAGCTAAATTGACGCACCATCGCAAAATGATTAGATTTATTTTGATAATAATTTTTCAGCTCATTATGATTGTTTTTACTATAATCATCATGAGATTAGGCTATACTCAAGGAGATAATAGGTTATTATTTTTCGGATTTGGACTTCCTCTCTGGTGTTATTTGCTTTACTTTCATTTAAAAATGATTAGTTGGATTATAGTTAAAACTGATTACGTGACAATTAAGAATATAGTATTTGAAGAAAAAAACATTTACTATAAAGACATTGACCAATGGGAAGAAATTCAGACAATAAGAGTAGATCAACGAAACCTATTACTACGAGTAAATGGGAAAAAGATAGTTATATCAAATATGAATGATTTGATAAACTATGAGATTTTGAGACAAAAATTAGACTCAAATTTTTCTAATATTAAGCGAAAATATAATTGAGTTGAAAATGCAATTCATTAAGACAAATAATTAAACTCAACAGACAACTTATTAAATTGAACTATGCTATACTTCTGGAAATTTGTAATTGGATTTTGTTTTTTCTCACTTGGTTTAATAATCTTTATTTGGATTTTAAAAAAACGAATTTCCGGAGACAAAGGCGGTTATGCTTCTCACATAAAATTATTCGTTGGTTCATTTGGACTAATAATAATTGGATTTGTAATGATGTTTCGAGAATTAATTAAACTTTGAAATTGAAATGATAAATTATAAAAATAAAGCCAGGCGTTAACATTTTGTAAATTGCATTGCGGCGTTCGGTGCAGGTTGTCGCCTCGGATTCCCGCACGATTGTCTATCGTCCTGCGGACGGACAATCACCCGCAATCCGCAACGACAACTTACAATTTTCCGTTATGCTTAATGTAATTTACTGATATGCTACAAACTATCCTAATTGTATTAAAATTTATTTCTATCATATTTGGTAGCCTAATCGGAATATATGGCATACTACATGATTTTAAGGACAAAGATGGAAATATTACTAAAAACGGTAGAAATATTCTAACCACAATGATTGTAGCTATGGTTATCTCTATTGTATCTCAATCTGTTGAATATATTATTGATCAAAAATCTACTTTAGCTGAAATAAAAATAAATAATGAAATATTAAATGACATTAATAGGTCATTGAATCCTGTTAGAGAATTGAGACTTTCATGTAATATTTTATTAAGTAAAGACAGTACAAACATCAGCAATTTTGATAAACGGTTTAAAAAAGAATTAAGCCTATTAAAGAAAAACTTAAGAAACATTCCATCTGATGTTTTATTAAACGAATATAAGATTGTTATACCTTTTCGCGAAGAATTTGGAGAGGATGAAATTTTTATAAAACCTGAATCGAAATTACTACCAAATGAATTAAAAGAAAAATTGGAGTATAATGCTTTTTATTACAATGAAATATATATTATCGTTAATAAAAAACCAATATCAATAGACTCAATTCGCAGCAAACCTTTTGAAATAGATAGAGATTTATCACTGAACTTTTTTGCAGGAAATAACCCATTTGAAAATATAGTAGAGGATCAAAAGAATAACTTCTTTTTTAAAGTTATTAAAAATAATATCCATCTATTATGTGATAATATTGCTGTCGATGCAAGAGATTATTATAATAATGGTAAAATATTAAGTATCCAAGATCTTGCTGGAGCTCAGATGATAATTAGTATTGATAATTACAAAAACAACGTAGACGAAATTGTAAAAGGTTTCATATTGAGTGAACTAATCTTAAAAGTATCGGAAGGAAGAGAAATTAATATAAACAAGGAAGATCTATCGAAAATAGAAACATTTGATAATAAACCTATCTATATTTACAATTTCCCAGAATCTTTTTAAGATGAAAAATAAAACACTAAGCATAACACTTTGTAAATTGCATTGCGGTGTCGGTGCAGGTTGTCGCCTCGGATTCCCGCTTGATTGTCTTCGTCCTCGCGGACAGACAATCACCCGCAATCCGCAACGCCAACTTACAATTTTCCGTTAGGTGCAAGTGTAACGGACGACCAACACAACCAGACAACATATAGCAAAACCCCAAAAAGTCTATAATGGAGGAAACCGAAATAATAGAAAACATTAAACTCAAAATAGTTGAAGACACTGTTTTATTTTTCGATATGGATGGAACATTAGTTGACACGGATTTTGCAAATTTTTTGTCGTATAAAAATTCGATACAATCAGTAGTTGCATTGGACAAGGAAATTCAATTCGAACCGACAGAAAGATTCAATCGTACTTCATTGAAAACTGTCGCTCCAAATTTGACGGAAATTGAGTATAGAAAAATAATACAACAAAAAGAGATAAACTATAAAGAACATTTGTCTCATACAAAACTAAGAAAATCAGTAGTGGATATTTTAATGCAATATTACAAGACGAATAAAACTGTTTTAGTTACAAATTGTCGAGAAGATAGGGCGTTGATGATATTGAATTATTATAATCTTATTGATAAATTTAGCAATTTGTTTTTCCGACAAACTCCAAAAAATGGAAATCGAATAAACAAATACAAAAACGCAATATCTTGTTTGAACCTATCGGCTCAAACCGTTATTGTTTTTGAAAATGAAAAACAAGAAATTGAAGATGCTATCCTTGCAGGAATTTCGATTAATAACATTTTAAGCCTTTAAAATATGACACCTTTTACGATTGAACGAAATGATTACTTAACACAAAACATTCAAGGGTTTTATCATACTGATTTCGGTGGCGTTGACCTACCTAACAACCCAAATTTTCTGTACAAATTAAAAAATGACCCACACCATAATTGGTCAGACTATAGAATTCAAGAAGCCCAACAACAATTCTTGCGAATACTTCTAAATGACCTTCCAGAAATTGTAAGGCAAATTCATTTAACCCCTTTGACAGTTTGTGTTATACCAAGAGCCAAAGCAGATAATACATATCGTCCAAATCAATTACTTTTCAAAGCAACTATTAGTAATGCAGTAAATCGGTTAGGTAATGATTTTATGGACGGAACAAATTATATTGTGCGACATACAAATACGAAGACAACACACCTTAGAAGACCTATGGAAGGCTATGTAAATGATGGTTTAGAACCATATCCAGGTATCAGTTCTGACACCTGCAATTTTTCTGAAAATATTAATGGACGTGATATTCTATTGATTGATGATATTTATACAAAAACTGTAAATATTGATGAAGATATGATACAATCATTATTTAATCGTGGAGCAAATTCAGTTACTTTCTATGCAATTGGAAATACAGTGCATAACCACTAAAACAATTTTAAAATGAAATTTACAGACAATGCATTAAATATTATAACAGCAAAATCATACAAAGGAGTAGGTAGAGCTTGGATAGTGAAGAATTTAATAGGTAATGAAAGTGTTGAGGAAATTGTTTCAATTCTAAATAATAAGTCAAAACAAGATGATTTAATAACAATTGAAGATTTTGAGTTCAATAAAAAACAAATCATTAATCAAATTGAAAAATTTGAAGAAAGTTGCGATGGCATTGTCGCAATTGGCGACAAAGATTTTCCAAAATATAGGGGAAATGTAAAAGAAAGTGAACGTCCTATATTTCTTTTTTACAAAGGCAATATTAATTTGCTAAATATCGATAATAGTAACATAACTGTTATTGGTCTTCTTAACCCGGACGAAGCTATTGAAATTAGAGAACAAAAGATAGTTGCAGAAATTGTTAAACAAAATGTGACGGTTGTCAGTGGATTAGCTTTTGGATGCGATAGCATAGCACATAAGCAAGCACTTAAAGGTGGAAAAACTGTTGCAGTTTTACCCAGTCCATTAAATAATATTATGCCTGCAAAGAATAAAAGTTTGGCATTTAAAATAGTCGAAGAAGGTGGGCTTTTAATAACAGAATACTTTGACCAACATAAATCTTCAATGGATTTAAGTAGTCGTTACAAAGATAGAGATAGATTACAAGCATTATTTTGTGATGCTATAATTTTGGCTGCAAGTTACGCACAAGATTCAGCTAAAAGATGGAAAATGTTTGACCAAAAATTAGATAGTGGAGCAAGGTTAGCAATGGGATTTGCAAAAGATTACAACATCACCCAAGCAGTAATGTATGACCAAAAAATTGATTTGAATAATCCAATGTTCGATTTAAATCGACAGTTAATTGCTGAACAAAAAGATATTACAATACTAACACCAAAAAGATTGGAAGAAATTATCAGTATGGTGAAATCAAAAAACAAAAACAATAATCAATCAACAGCTTATCAGGTAAATCTATTTGATTAACAGCCAATTCTATGAATGAAAATAAAACACCAGCACCTAACATTTTGTATAAGTAATGGCAGGCGATGTGGTAAATATCAAGGTTTGTAACCCGCTCAAACTGCATAGCGGCTTGACAGGAAAGAGCCACGCAATCTGCCACTACTCATACAATTTACCGTTAGGGCACATAAAAACGAACGACACGGCATAAAATAAACATAGATAATGAGAAAAATATTAATTGGATTTTCACTATTAATTTCAAGTGTAGCTTTTGGGCAAAAAGATTTTCAGGTATTGCATAATGAGAAAATTGTAGGTAAAACATTACTTGACAGCACCGAGATTAAAGGAACAGAATATATATTTCCTGAAAGAATTCATGAAACCTTTCTTGATACAACAAACGGATTCTTAACAGTTCAGCTACGTGGATTGAGAAAGGAAAAATGGTTATCTAACAAAGGTAATATCCTACAATATGACTTGAATAATAAAAACTTATTGTGGAGTAAAAAGATTGCTTATCAAACCAGTAGTCTACAGCAATTTAGTAATACTATGATTTTCACAGTTGCAAATAAAAGTAATTGCTTAGACATCAAGACTGGTAATGAAATTTGGGAAGTGAAAAACAATATCTACTATGTTGACCCAGTAGATAATATTGGAATAGGCTATCGTTTTAAAAGCTCGACAGGTTATTCAAATGAACTTGAAGGAATTGATTTGAAAAGCGGATATGTAATATGGAAAAGAGATTTAAACAGAGAATACGGGTGGAATGATGTTTTTTATACAAATGATTCCACAATGATTGTTGTTGCAGCAGGATTACATTCAATAAATATCCATAGCGGTAAAGGTTGGGATTATAATACGATAACTGGAAAAAAGGATTATACAGGAACTGCAGCTGCAAATGCTGTTGGAGTAGCAGCAGGATTACTGACTGGTACATTTGTCATGTCGACAGGACATAATCTAGTAAGAGACGTAGTTTCAAATAGCCTTGTTGATAGTTCATCCATATATTTTGCATCAAAAGAACAATTAGTGAAAATTGATAAGCAAACTGGTGAAATTGCGTGGAAATATCCTTTCCCAAATGATTTAGTAAGCAAATCTTCGATTTTTATGAATGACAGCATAGTTTTCATGGTCAATAAAGGTTATGCTTTTATGGGGCACAGACAATTGGATTTTGGAAAACCATTTATTGCAGCATTCGATAGAGCAACAGGAAAACAAAAATATCGGACCCTAATAAATGTAAAAAAAGACCCAATCCTTGGATTTAAGATATTACAAAATGAAGTATACTTAGTTTTTAAAAATAGGATTGCTAAATATTCGATGAAAACTGGAAACCAAATAATTGAAAAAGAATTTCCTGAAGACAGTTACGGTGATTTGAAGTACTTTGTCGGAAATCAGGTATTTGTGACAAATGAAAATGACAATTTAGTAAGCCTTCCTCAATCCGATACTTCTAAGGTCTTTGTTTTTACAAATCAAGGAAAAACATTGTCAGTTGACAATCAATTATCTGTTACAGGCACGATTGATTCTGAAAATTTAAGTATTTATTATTTACGTACAGCAGATTTAAAGTTTATTGCAAAGGGTAAACAAACATTGATTATCGACAAGGAGGGAAAAAAGATTGCTGAAATTGACGCAACATCAAATGCCTTTTTGATTGGAGAAATATTGTATGATAAGCGAGACAAAAGTTTTATAGCGATTGACTTGAAAGAAATAATTAAGAATGAATAAATTACGTGCCCTAACTATGTGTCATACGTAATGGCGGGGAAAGTAGTAGATTTCAAGGTTTGTGACTCGCATCAACACCTTCTCGGTTTGATAGCGAGGAGCTCCGAAGTCCGCCACTACGCATACACTCACCGTTAACGGCAAGTTTGTGTCGTCCTAAAATATGTCTACACTAAAAAAGTAGATATGTATAAAAACGATGGAGTAACACGGCGTTACAGCGAGAGTTTTAAACTCAAAATTTTAGCCGAACTTAGTACGGGTAAATACTCAAAAAGACAATTATCCCGGATTTACGGGATACAGTCAAGTACAATCAATGAATGGGTACGAAAGTACGACCGCAAAGATTTAATGAATACGCGTATTATGGTACAAACAAAAGATGAGATCAGCCGCTTAAAAGAACTTCAAAAAGAAATCGAGCAGCTAAAAAAACTCTTGATTAAAAAGGATTTAGACAAGCTCGTACAAGATTCTTATTTGGAAGTGGCTGCCGAAAACTTAGGCTACAAAAGTGTTGAGGAACTAAAAAAAAACTTAAACATCAAGCCCTGATGAAAGCTACCTCAACAACGAAACAAACGGGTATCGCAAGCATGTCGGAAGTATGTGCCCTATTCCACCTTAAACGCGATGCATTCTATAAATACATTAAGCGGTGGGAACGTTGCAAGTCGCTTGAATCGCAGGTAATACAGCTTGTAAAAGATGAACGGAAAGAGCAACCCAGAGTGGGCGTACGCAAGCTACACGAAACACTGCAACCTGCTTTTAACACTAAACAAATTAAACTCGGAAGGGACTCTCTGTTTAATATACTCAGAGCGAATAATATGTTGGTGAAACGGAAAAGGGCGTATGCTAAAACAACCAATTCATATCACCATTTCCATAAATACAACAATCTTATCAAGGAGTTGGAAATCACAAAACCAAACCAGGTATGGGTTTCTGATATTACATACATCAGAACCGTAAAAGGCTTTTGTTATTTAGCGCTGATAACCGATTTGTATTCACGGAAAATAATCGGACACGACATCAGCGATAGCCTGGAGCTGTCGGGATGCCTACGGGCCCTCAAAAAGGCCCTGTGGCATACAAGACCAGCGGCCGGGCTTATACATCACTCCGACAGAGGGGTGCAGTATTGCAGCCATATGTATGTAAATGAGTTAAAAAGAAAAGGAATAAATATAAGTATGACAGAAGAAAATCATTGTTATGAAAACGCAGTTGCTGAAAGAGTTAACGGTATTTTGAAAGACGAGTTTTACCTCGACCAATGCTTCTTTTCAACTGCACATGCTAAACGTGCTACAAAAAATGCTATTAAGCTATATAATAATAAAAGGCTTCATGTATCTTTAGGGTATAAAACACCAAACTCGGTGTTTCAAAATGTAGCGTAAAAACAATGATTAACCTGTAGCCGTATTCTAGGACTAGACATTATACGAACCCGACAAGACAATTGGTAGACCAAATATATAGGCAATAAAATGACTAATAACAGTTAATCAAAACATAATATTATGGCTGAACAAACATTTAATCAAAATTTTGACGGTTACTGGAGAGAACCGAACAAAGGCGGAATTCCTAGTAAATCTGGAATTTATTGTGTTTATGAGTGTACACACAATGTGCAAGAAAAGACAGTTACAATTCATAAACTAATTTACATAGGGGAATCTGAAAATGTAAATCAAAGAATTGCAAACCACGAAAAACAAAAGGATTGGGAAAAGCACGTTAGACAAGGTAATGAACTTTGTTATTCTTTTTCGGAAGTTGACAGCTATTATAGGGTGCGAGTTGAGGCTGCGTTCATATACAGACACCAACCGCCTGTGAATACTGAATATAAAGACAATTTCCCCTTTGACAAAACAATTATTAAGTCTGAAGGAAAAATAGCATTACTAAAAGATTACTTTGTTGTTAATCCTACATAAAAACAAAAAAATGGCACGAATTAAAATAGAAGATGTAGTTGACCACTTGGACTCGGAATTTAGGAAGGCTTTAGAAGCAATCTTACAACAACATTTCCCTGACAAATCGTTTGACTCAAGAGAAGTTTTTAGAACATTTAAAAAAATGGTGTATAGGAAATGTAGTGTTTGGGAGGATGTGCCGGATGATTTAGTTGAAAAAGAATAACTACCGCTAACACACAATATAAAACAGTTGGGGTTCAGTGGTTTGTGGGGCTTAAGTTCTCGCATCAACGTTTTCCTTGGTGGATACGAACGTGCTCCGAAAACCCAACCGTTTCATATTGTCATCCGTTGTGGTTTATAGCAAAAAGCACTACTTATCATTCTTACTTCAGTAATAATTTGTCCAATATTACTATTATTAATATCTCGGATCTCATATTTAGTATTAAAATATAATCGCATATAATGATTTGAAAACACCTTAACACTTAAATAAAATGAAATCTCTTAAAATGTCAATTTTCACAATTATTGCAATTCTTTTTGCACTTAATAGTTTTTCTCAATTTAGTATCTCGTATTATAATTCCTCAATGTCAAAAGTTGGTGTCGCTTATGATTTTGATAGCAAGCTTTGGACTGAATTGAGATTATATGGTAATACTTGGAGTCAAAATATTACTCCAGAAGCTGTATTATGTTATAACCTTAAAGAAACTGAAAATCATAACATATATATCGGTTTAGGTGCAAACGTTAATTACTTCAATGGTGTAGTTCTTCCTGTTGGTGTGCAATTTTCTCCTTTTGGAAATTTTGACAAATTTTCTTTACACATTGAGATTCAACCTACATTCGACATAAGTAATGATTTAATTTTACAAAGCTCTTGGGGCTTAAGATATCGTTTTGGAAGTAAACTAAAGTAAAACTACAAACCACAACAATTTGTATGTCGCAGTGCGGGGTACTGCAAGCTTGTTGCCAATACTCCTTTCTCTAGCATTTTTGTCGGTCGACAAAAACGCTCTTCGAATTCCGCACCGACAACATACAATTTCCCGTTACAAGCAATTAGATTTTTTTGTAATTGCTGCTCTAAGTTTTGTCGGAGATATTGCTCTTTTCAACTTTTATCTATGTCGGGCAACTTAATTTGGTCTAGCATTTATTCAGTTTGCATTCGGTGCTTTGTTGCTTTTAGCTGCAAACAAATTATTGTTTACGTTTAAGACGAGTCCAATTACAAATAATAAATTAAGTCGCCCTACTCTATTTCATGTTCAACACTTTCTATAAACTTAAATCCGAGTTCAATCAAAGAGCAACTTTATTCCGTAGTTTCATTCAAAGCTAAAAACTGCCTTGCGCTTGTGGACAAGTTCGCCCCGCGCTTTCTTAAGCTCTTAATCGTAGTTCTTTCTTGGTTGTTTAATCTTGTAGTCGATAAATAAACTAACAACACTTATTTGTTGTGGCACTTTAGCTTTTTTGAATCAACTACTTGTTTTTGCGAGCTAAGTGTAAATATTTTAAAAACGTAAGTATAAAATTCAAACAAAAAAGCTCGCCTGCACACAACTTTTAGTTACCGAACATAAAATAAGTTGTAGGTAGTTTTTTATTAACTGCTTGTAACAATTTGTATATTGCAGTACGGTGAACTGCTTTATTTGTTGCCTCTGCTCCTTTCTCTAGCATTTTTGTCGGTCGACAAAAACGCTCTTCGAAATCCGCACCGACAACATACAATTCAACGTTGTAGTGCATTAAAAAGACAGTGCAGTTGGGTAATTTCAAACATAATTACAAATTGATTTTAAGTAATACGAATAGAGCAATCACGTAGAAATAAAAGACTTCGCAGATGTGTCATAAAATTGTCATAATGATTTTCATTGAGCAAAGATTGGTTATGCATAGTTTTGGATTGACAAAAAAAAAATTAAACTATGAGCGAAAATCAATTAGCACAAAAAGTAAAAACTCTTAGAAAAAGAAAAGGATACTCACAAGAAGCTCTTGCGGAGATTTCAGGACTAAGTCTTAGGACTGTTCAAAGAATAGAAAATGAAAATAGAAATCCATCAGGTGATTCTTTAAAAAGATTATCAACAGCCTTAAAAGTTTCTCCAGACTATTTACTGGAATGGGAACCAAATGAGAATTCTAACTTTTTATTAATTCTTGCTTTCTCTCCAATTCTGTGTATAATAAATCCATTTTTAGCAGTTTTAGTGCCCTTGATATTGTGGTCAATAAAGAAAAATCAAATAAAGGGTGTTAAAAGATTAGGAATTAAAATTTTAAAAATTCAAACAATCTGGATAATATTATTTTTCATTTTCAGGACAATAAACTTTCTTAGACTGAATAATATTATCAAAAATACAAAAGCTTTTGTTGGTGATGAATGGGATTCTTTTTTGACTGATATTGAAACTCAATCTTATTTGAAAATATTTTTTGTTGCTATAAACATCTTAATCATCTTATATATTACTTACAAAACATACAGAAATAACCAACCTAACAAATCAAAATTGACAATAAATCGACTTATCATGAAGAATTATTTATTTCTATTCATTTTTCTATTATTTACTGCTTGTAATCAAAAAACGCAAACGAACTCTCAACAGTATATTGAACCTTGTGAATATTACATAATGAGTTATCAAGTTAAAGATGTTGCCTTTCATGATTCCGTAAAAAAATTACTAACCAATGATTCTTATATTTCCATTATTGGAGATTCAACATTTAATATTACAAATGAATTGGGAAAATTCCTTTTTAATGGAAATAACTTTTCATATAAAATTATTAAAGACTCTCTGATCCTCTCCAATAATAAACAAAGACTATCTTATAAAATGGTGGATCTAAGTCCAAATTCATTTCAGTTTGAGATTGACAATAAATATTTTGAACGAATTGATGTTATTAAGCCAAAAGACAAGCGGCGACGAGTTGAAGAAACTGTAGAAATTAAATATTAAAAACGCACTACAACATTTTGTAAATTGCATTGCGGTTTTCGGGCTGACAACATGGTTCTCGTCTCGCAACAACAACAACAGTGTAACGCGACAGAGAATCGCCCGCAATCCGCAACGACAACTTACAATTTTCCGTTACCGCCAATATTGACGCGACTTTGATAATCTATGCAATTTTTGGAATTTTATTTTGAAATTATTTTTCTAACCATAAAAGTGCTTAAGTTTGACAATGTATTTAACTATTATATACTTGAAAAAGTACAAATGATTTCAAAAAATGAAATTTCGAAAGAAGAAATAATTAACTATTTATCAAATAGTGAAATTGATGTTTCTGAGTTGTTTGAGACTGGCTTTAACATCAAGCGAAGTTTTTATGGTAATGGTATTGTTCTACGTGGAGTAATTGAAATTTCAAATACCTGTAATGTTAATTGTTGTTATTGCCCAATGCGAAAAGACAACACCAAACTTAATAATAGATATATTTTAAATGAAAATGAAATTTTGAAATCTGCAAAAAAGATTAAAAAAGATAAAGTTTCTGTTGTCTTTTTTCAAGGTGGCGAAGTACCACAAACAACAGAATTAATCGCTAAAGTAATTCCGAAGATTAAAGATTTATTTAATGACGATGTTGAAATAATATTAAATTTAGGAATAAAGACATACGATGAATTTCATTATTTAAAAAAACAAGGAGCAAATAGCTATATTCTAAAACACGAAACATCAGACGAGATACTTCATAAGGATCTAAGATTTGAACCACTGAGCAATAGGATAAAGGCAATAAATGATTTAATTTCTTTAGGTTATAATGTTGGCACTGGCAATATTATTGGATTACCAAATCAAACAACAAGTAGTATTGCTGATGATATACTTTATGGGAAGAACTTGCGAATTAAAATGCTTAGTTTCGCTCCATTTATACCTGCAAATAATACTCCTTTATCATCAAATCATGCAGGGTCTTTAAAAACAACTCTGATCTCAATAGCAATTGCAAGAATATTATATCCTGATTTTTTAATACCTTCAGTTAGTTCATTAAATAAGTTATCAATAAATGGGCAAATTTCAGGCATTAAATCAGGAGCAAATGTATTAACAATTAATTATACACCAGAATTAGAAAAGAACAAGTATTTAATCTATGGCAAGGATCGTTTTATTGTAAATAAAAAATATGTGTTTCAATTACTAGATCAAAACAAAATGTATCCAATTAAATCTCCATTTATATGATATGAAGGAAAGAGAAATTATAAAAATAATTCGGAATATTTTGACGAATAGTTTGATTAAGTTCTCCGAAAGCATAAGCGTTGGTGACTTTGTGTCATTGAGCGATTTAAAGAAAATTCCTATAACTCAAAGACACCACAGTGCCGATATTAAATATAGTTACAATGCTTCTAATAACAAAAATGCTTCTGTAATATTTCTTACTGGCGGTACATCTTCTCTAAACAATTCTATTGAATGGTATGTGAAAGATCTTCAGTCTGCCAATCTTCCTCTAATTAAAATCCTAGACAGTAAAGATCTAAATAATTCTTATGCTTTTAGTTTTGTTAGTTCAAACCTTTCAAGTTTAGGGAATTCCATATTAAATCTGTCGGAAAAACTTAATTACAAATTAATAAATATTGGAAGTTCATCATTTGAGTCAATTAAGCTTGCTGAAATATTTTTAGAAAAATTTGACGTGAAAGTTATTTTCTCTACCCCACAAGGTATCTTAAGATTGTATAAAACTGTCATTCCCAAAAAACTCAAACAAATTGAACTAATAATTCTATCTGGAGGGATATGTGATAATGCCATACATAACTTAGTAATAAATATATCTCCAAAGTGTTGTATTTATGATATTTATGGATCAACAGAAACTCATTTTATTGGATATCGATTGCTTCCCGAAAACTATTTTACAATATTTTCAGAAAATGTTTATATTGAGAATATTGATTCAGACATGATTATCACTTCTTTAAAAAATACTAAAACTCCGATTGTTAGATATAAATTAGGAGACATAATAGAAACGTTAAATGGTAACAAGCTTAAACTAAATGGAAGATCATCTGAGTACTTTCAAATAGGTGGTACTAAAATTGAATATTCTCAGTTTGTGAAATTCCTCAAAGAGGTTTATAATTTAATGATTCCTTTTCAAATACGTTTTCAGAACGGGTTATATAATTCTCAAATTAATGTATGTATTCAATATAATTTGGATGATTTTCAAACTAAAATTATGAATTATTTGCAAATTGAAAATCCAAACTTATTTCTGAAAATACAGTCTGGTGATGTTTTAATTACAACTAGTTTTCTTGAAGAAAGCAAATTTGTTTTAAAAAATGATAAATTTAAAAAAATAATTTATGATGAATAATTTGTTTTCTTATTTTCAGAATTTGATTGAATCCTCCTTTAGTGACATTACATCAGGAATTCTATCTTCATTAATTTATGCTATAGGGGGGTTTTTGTTAAGTTTTTTTCTGTCTAAATCAAAATTATTCTTTTCAACAATTAAGTATCGAAGACTAAAATCGATTCTGCGTATAAGAAAAAATGAGAAAATTTATATATTAATTGGCTCAAATATTCATATTTCAAATAGCAAGTATTCTTATGGGAGTATTAGTAATCCGATAGTATTTATTTTATTTAAACTCGAGAAGCTTTTATTAAAGTTATATCCAAAAACAGAAATAAAAATAGTTTTTGATATTGAAAGTATTGGGCAAGATATAAATCAAAATCTAATATTAATTGGTGGACCTGGTATAAATCCACTTGTATATAATCTTGTAAAAGATAAAAAAATAACATTTCATAATTCAGAGAATATTAAAGAAGATAGATTTTATAAAGATTCTTTAGACAACAAATATTATGTAGACCATAGTGATGATACCAAAACTATTGATTATGGAATTCTATCTTTAATCAAAAACCCATTATCACCCACTCGTAAAATTATTACTCTATGCGGTATAGAAACATTTGGATCATGTGCTGCTGTTAATTCATTCTTAAATTTTGATAGAATTATTAAAAAATCTTTTAACATAATTCAGCGAATTCAAATAAAATTTACTTCAGAAATTGAGATTCTTACTAAGATTAAAGGAATTGGGAATGTTTATGGTGATGAATTAAAAATAATTGACATTAATTATAAAAATCCTTATAATTCTAAATCATTTAAAACGAATTTTAAAATAAAAACCTTAGAGCAATGATAACTTTTGACGAATTCAAGAGACTTGAAAACCATACACTTATACTTGGTAATGTAATTGCTTCAATTCAAAATGTAGTATTACAAACAAGTAGAGAAAAAAAATCCAAAAACATTGACGAATTTATTTCCACAAGAGGAAGTATTAGTGGCATTGTGGATGCCATCGTTGATAGGTCTATATTTGAATATTTCTCTGTATATCATACTAATATTAAAGTACTTTCGGAAGAATCTTTTCAGGAAAAAATAGCCAATGATAATTACAGATTATATTTAGATCCATTAAATGGATCTTTACACTATTTACAAGCTGGTGATAATTACGAAATTAATCTAATTTTATTTAAAGATAATGATCCTATTTTAGGAGTATCGTATAAGCCATCTAAAAAATTATTATACTCTTTTTATTATGATGATTTTTACCTTAACTCATTACCTATTATAAACCAAAATGACATTGAAAAATATTCCAATACTATTTTATTTAACAAGAAGGTTAAAAAAGAAATAATTGAAAAATTAAAAGAATATGGATATGAAACAATGATATCCATAAATGATAATGATGCTGCACTTAGGATAATGAATAATGATGCCATTTGCTATATTGGAAATGATATAAATATTTGGGATTATGCTGTTACAGGAATAATTCTCAAGCATTTTGGTGGGATCATTAATGATTTTTCTAAAAATAACATACAATTCTACGGTCGAAGAACTCAAGAGTTAGTTATGTCAAAGAATTCTAAAATTAACAATGATATTATTTCAATAATAAACTTGGTCAGTTAATACTTGATTAATGGCAAATTTGTTTTGTTTGATAGCATTTATGAATTACAAAAAGGGTTAAATCGGCTGACAGTAAATCATTATTTATGTTGTAGGGATTTTCTAATATTTGAGTTGAATTATATATGATAACAAAATTGAAATGATTAAATACTGGCGGTAACATTTTGTATATTCCATAGGGGTTTCAGCGGTATGCGAGCAGCAGATTTCCGCCCGTAATCTCGTCCGTACCCGGACAGATTACTACACGCAAATCCCCTACGGTACATACAATTTTCCGTTAGGGCTAATCATTCACTGTTCTGCTTTGAACATACAAAAGCCTTTTTAAATAAAAACTTCAATTCGAGAGTAAAGAAATATTAGTCAATAATAGATGACATAATCATAAATTAAGATAAAATGAATTCTAAAATTAAATTTCTACTTTACTCAGTTTTAATTATTGGTTTATCAAGTTGTGCAGTAAAATATAAACCAATAAATATAAGTACTTATAAATTTGACCAAAACGAATTATTTGAAAATATTGAACTTTCATATAAATACAATATTTTAAAAGAATCAGGTAATAACAAACAAGCCACAAAAGAAACTATTCATAATCTAAAAATTCTTGCTGTTAATATCACCAACCACAGTGAATCAACAATTAAAATTGGAGACGATATACAATTCTATTTTGGAGAAACACCAATAGAATTAATTGATAATGATAAAATTTATAAAAAGATAAAGCAAAAAGGTGCAGGTTATTTGCCATATTTATTATTGTCTTTTATGAACGTGGCTATTAATGATAATAGATCATATGAAAATCAAACAAGAATTGGCTTTCCGATTGCTATTGGTATTACTGGTCTTAACATGATTAAATCTGGCACTAATAATGTTTTATTATTGGATGACCTAAAAAAATATGACATTATCAATAAAGACATTTTACCTGGAGAGACAATTTCAGGAATCATAGGGTTTAAAACTTTTGGTTATGAATATAAACCAATTAGTTACAAGATAAAAAATAACTAGCCCTAACAATTTGTATATTGCAATGCGGTGGGCAGTTTAATTTGTTGTCTTTGCTCATTTCTCTAGCATTTTTGTCGGTCGACACTACCGCTCTTCGAAATCCGCACCGACAACATACAATTTTCCGTTAGGGTGCATATTGACCTTCGAAAGGGTACGATAAAGGGACATCCTTTACAAAGTTAAAGTCACATAGTTTACACTTTTTGAAGTCGTAAATTGATCTAAAAAAAGATCATTATGCCTTGGAAAGAAACAACAACTATGGAACAAAAAATTGAATTTATCGGTGAATGGAACTCTCAAAAATATTCCATTTCAGAATTATGCCGGGTTTTTGAAATCTCAAGACCGACAGCGTACAAACTGATTAACAAGTATGAAAAATTTGGGTTAGAAGGTCTATTGGACGATTCTAAAGCGCCAATACACCATCCCAACCAAACAGACCCTAAAGTGGTGGATAAAGTTTTAAAATTGAAAGAAAAACACAAGATCTGGGGGGCAAAAAAACTAAGGGTTTTGTTGTTTAACGACTTTACAGAAAATCAAATTCCATCGGTGGTCACAGTACACAATATCCTGAAAAAAAACGGTCTGGTGCAACCTCAAAAAAGGTTGAGGAGGATAAAACCCACCTACCCTATTTTTGATCCACAACAGTGCAATGAAGTATGGAGTGCCGACTATAAAGGAAAGTTTAAGATGGGTAATAAAATATATTGTCACCCATTGACCATTGCAGACTCAAGAAGTCGTTTCCTGTTCTCGGCCAAAGCTCATTTACATGAAGACTTGAAATCCGTAAAGAAAGAGTTTACAAGGGTTTTCAGGATGTTTGGACTTCCCAATCAAGTCCATACTGACAATGGATCTCCATTTGCTGCTGCAACCTCAATACAGCGTTTCTCGAGGTTGTCATATTGGTTTATTGAACTGGGGATTTTTCCCGTTTTCTCGGATCCATCGCATCCCGAACAGAACGGAAGACATGAACGAATGCACCGCGATCTAAAGGCATCTTGCGCTATGCCATCAGCTTTTGATCTGAAGACACAACAACGCACGTTAAATGCATTTGTAAAGGAGTATAATAACGTCAGACCACATGAAGCATTAGACATGATGACACCGGCTGATGTGCATATACGATCAAACAAACCATTCCCCGAGAGAATTAAAGAGTGGACCTATTCTCCGGGCATGAAAGTGATGTATGTAACCAAAAGCGGAGCAATAAGATGGAGGTCGTATTACTGGGTGTATTTATCCCGTGCTTTAACAGGAAAATACGTCGCTGCTATAGAAATCGGAAACGATGTTTGGAAGGTATTTTTCAGAAATGTACTTTTAGGATACTTTAATCAAAATGATTTAACTTATAAAGAATCATCAACAAGGTTAAGTCCGAAAATAGTGTAAAGGATGTGACTTTAACTTTGTAAACTATGTGCCTTAACGAACAGGCAAAAAAATAACTGCATCAAATGATTAGCAAAAAAGAAATCATAGGTTTTAGCAAAATCTTCGATACCGAAAATTATGAAGATTATTTAGGTCGCATTAATGAAATCCCCAAGAATTTATTAATTGATGTATCTACACATTTACTTAGTTTTTATCATGCAGATTCATTTGTAAGTGACCATAGAGAGTTTTTAACTAAATGGTTTTGTGCAGAGAATAATAAATTGGCTAATGAAGTAAATGCCAAAATCAATGAATACATTGAAGAGGCTAATAAGGAAATCGGAATAATAAATGCAAGAACGAGTCTTACTTTATTTGAGATAGTGCTTTCATCAGAAAATAATCCCCCTGAGATAAGTAACGAAAATTTTGAGGTTTTACTGTTCAAGATTTATTTAGCGTTAAATGAAAAGCTAAATCAAAATGATGACATAGTAATTGATTCAGTAAAAGAAGATGTTGGATATCCTCGATTGATTTGTTTAGCAATAGCCAATTCATTACCTACTTTTGACATTGCAAACTATGATATTAATAGTGTTTTTATAACACAAGTAATAAAGACAATTTACCTACTCGAATTTCTAGAGAGTAGAGGTGATACCAAGCAACTACTCACTGACTTTTATAATAAGTTTGAAGTTCAAGATTATAAAGAATTTCTTGGCAAACTATTACCGATTTCTTTTAGTGTTATGTCCTCAAAGAAGACTGGTAAATTTGATATTGTAGTTAATGAAAATGATGATTTTGATGTTAATGTCTCATTTCTAGATAAGCTTGTTATTAATCAAATTGAGTCAGAGGAAGAAGACGTTGATTACTTAAATCTGAGAAGTAATCCTTTAATAAAAGTTAGCGAGAGTATTTATCGTATAATTTTTCCTCTATTTGTTCTTGAAAAGAATTTTAATGGTCTGTATTTCTTGCTTAAGGAAATTAATGATGGGTATGAAAAGAAAGAGAGAATTAATCTACGCCAATTAGTAACTTTTGACTTTTCAGAGAAGCATATGTTGTACTCACTTATTGAAAGAACATATGCAAAAAAGTATCTTAAATTATCTGGAGAACAAATGTCAACCCCCGGCGCACCAGATTATTATATTAGAAATGGTAATAAGTTATTCATTTTTGAATCAAAGGATATTTTAATAAATGCATCAATTAAAGAGAGTTATGACTTTGAGGAATACGAGTCAGCATTAAAAGATAAATTATACTTTCATGTAGGCAAGAAAAAGGAATCAGCAAAGGCTGTAAAACAGCTTGCAAGTTTTTCGAAAACCATTCTAGAAGGGACTTTTAATGAAGACTCCAATTATAAACCCAAATCAGCAAAAATTTATCCGATAATACTGCTTCATAATCGACAATTAGATATTTTAGGATTAAATAAACTTATTAATATTTGGTTTCATACAGAATTGAACTCAATGAAAAATGAAGCAGTAAATATTAAAAATATTAGAATGCCAACTATAATAAGCATAGATACACTAATATTAATACATGAGAGATTACTTAAAGGAGAATTTAAATTGGAAAATCTTCTGGACGAATATCAGGATTATATAGATGAAGAAAGACTTAAAAAGAAGAAGTTTAAAAATGAAGAACAACTTCATGCTGAAATACAAGACCAACTAGCTTCATTTAACATGTATATTATTAACAAATACGGTTGGAAAATGCCTGAATTATTTAGAGAAAAAGGAATAGCAATACTAACTGAATAAAGCCCAGTGCCTAACATTTTGTATAAGTAATGGCAGTGGATGTGTTAAATATCAAGGTTTGTAGCCCGCTCAAACTGCATAGCGGTTTGACAGGAAAGAAGCCCGCAATCTGCCACTACTCATACAATTTACCGTTACCATTAATTTTAATAGCGACAATGCAAGCTTGATATTTTAAACTCGACATAAATTAAAATTTGAAATCATGACAGAGAATTTTGACAAAAAAAACAGGTCTTTATAGATTCGTAAAAGTCAACAATGTTGACATAAAAGACTTCACAGAAAACGACATCAAAAAACCGGTATTTTTAGACAAGCAAGCAATGTCTGAATTAAAACACATCAAAGAGAATATGTATGAGTATAAAGGTGATTTTTATATTCCATCAAATTACTAATTCTTTTTAGACATTTCGATTAATGCTAATTTGCAGCTTGACAATTCATCTTTTGTAAGGTTGCCATAACTTTTTGAGTAGTCTTCTGACATTACGCAGTATTTTGTTGACAAATTGCAAGTTTATTACAATTGAATGGATAAAATTTTAAATGTTCTCAACTAACATGATATATAGACTTAAGTAACTAATTATTAACTGACTAAAAAACTAATGAAAAGGTTAAAGAACAAACAAGTTCTTCTAAAAAGAATTAGGATTAAAGAGAATACATACGACTTTATTCTAAATGACGAAAAGAGCGCATCGCATGTAATAGGCCATACTAAAGACTTGACAGAAGGTATTAAGTTTGTAAAAGCAAATCTATACGACAGATTCATGTTTTCTTTTCGAAAATTCTTTAAAGAGAAAAACAAAGAAATAATATTCTCTATTCTTCTTATTGCCTTGACACTTTTAGGACAATACATATATGATAAATGGATAAATCCAAACCCCTAACTCTATTAAGAAATAATCAATGATTAAATATTTGATTTCTCATTGTTCAGATACTAAATGATAATAAATTGATAAAAAAACTAATGGTAACAAATTGTAAATTGCATTTCGGGTGCAGTGGTGTGCGTCGTCTCTGCTCCTTTCTTGACCGTCTTCGTCCTAGCGGACGCTGACGCTCTTCGAAATCCGCAACGACAACTTACAAGTGACCGTTAGCAACAAGGTCATTTAAAGCGCATAGCAGCAATTAATCATCCAACGCTTTAAATTAAAACAACACTTAATCGGTGTCAGCATAAACAGAAGGTAAAATTTATTCCGCCCTCCCACCTCTGCCCTTTCGGGCAGTTAATATTTGAGCAAAGTATTTCAAACCTAAACACAACAAACTAATAATAGATGAAAACATTTAGTAAACTAACTTTCATAATTGTGATTGTAACATTAATATTAAGTTGTAATCATGAAAGCGAAGTCAAGCAAGTTAAAAGTATCATAAAAAATTTCGATAAACTATCAGCGCAAACTACGATGGATTCTATTCTCCATCATAATATAGATAATAATTGGGATTTTTTTTATACAGAATTATATTTCGCAAAAGCAAATTACGAATTAGAGAATATTGACTCTAGTAAGATCACTACTCGAGTTTTTCCTGTTTGTGACTTATCTGATAGTTTTGTAAATTTTAAATATGAAAACAACATTTTAGAATTTATTGAACAGGTTAACCCTAATTGGTGTGAAGCATATTATAGCTTAGTATTTTACAATAACCAAATAGCTATTGGAGAATTAGGTTATTCTAAATTTATAACGCAAAAAAAATGGAGCTTTGGACCGATAATAGACAATGATCATAAAAAACCTAATTTAATTGAGAAAATACTAAATGATCCAAATTCTTTCTTGTATTGTTTAGCTGTTAATTGATTGTGTTATATATAACACAATCAATTATATATCCATCTTCATTTGGATGATGAGTTTATTCCAATGAATGAAAGAATCAAGAACTATTACACATTAGACCACTTAAAATCCTATGTTGAGAGAAGAAAAAATATACTAAAAGAACAAAGTTAGATCCTTAACTTTTTACTACTCTATTTTAAAACACAACAAGTAAAGCGACAACCTATGCTTAGAAATTAATTACTAAAAAAGAAGTAAAAAGTATCAATACAAAAGCATCAGGCAAAGGTTAAACTTCAAACCTTCGCATGTTTATAATATCAACCCGAAGGACATTTTGTGCTCTTTGATGCAAACCTTAAACAATCTGATACTTTCTTTTACCTCTTAGATGGAGAATTTAAACACTTCTAAGCTCATTTGTAGCAATCTGATGGACACTTTGTCCTCTTCGATGGAGACATAAAGCAATCTGATACTCACTTTTACCTCTTAGATGGATATTTAGAGAAGACGGAAGGGCTAATTGATAAAACATTACCAAAGCCTACACACATTACAAGCACATTGCCAAGCCCCGCAAAAACAACACACAAAACCCAAGCTTGTCAATAAGCTTACAATTCGCCCAATTTGCCACTAGTGTGGCAATATTAACCAACCGCACATAAATTATTGTGCATTTAATAAACGTTCGTACAGACAAATATGAACCCAGTTGCTAACATTTTGTAAATTGCAGTGCGGCGGTAGTGTTACTAGTTGTCTAAGCTCCTTTCTTGACCGTCAATCGTCTATCGACGCCGACGCTCTTCGAATTCCGCACCGACAACTTACAATTTACCGTTGTGTGTAATTCAACACAGCAACTCACCCAGAATCGATTCAAAACAAGATATCTATTCTTAAAGAGCGGATTAAATTCTATTGCTAACGGTTGATTTCGGACTTTTTGAGCAAAAACATAATTGACTAATATCGAAGATAATAACTTTTTTGTATTCTTACCGTTAGTCAAGATAAACTCTACTAACTATTAAAACTATTATTATGAAGAATTATTTTTTTCTTATTGTTGCGATTTTAAGTTTAACATCTTGTAAAGATGAGTTTAAGTTAAATTCAGATAAAAATATAACGAGTGTTTTCACAAGTGAAGAAATCAATGACATTCAAAAGATGATTGATTTTGCAGATAAAAGAGTAATTGATATTACAGGAGAAACTGAAATTAAATCTGCGTACAAATCATTTTGGGAAAAAGTAGGAAAAGCCCAATCTCTTTCAGAACAAATCATTCCATTTAAAGATGAGGAAAAATATGAATTTTTATCTTCACTAAATAAAAACACTTTTAAAGCATTCTTTCAATATGATACTTGTTTTGAAAGAGTTAAATATAGAGATACAATACTAACAAACCTTTGTGGAATAAAATGTATAGAGCTTTCTTATCAAGGAAAATATATGACATATTTATCGGAAACAGGAAAGACAAATAAGCGTTTTGAAGATTTGTATCAGACACTTAAACTTTCTGGAGATATTCCAGCTGGAGCATTTCAAGGATTTGCTCATTTTTATAATGATATAGATATAGAATTACCTGAATGGAGATTATTATCAACATTTTATATTTTAAGAATGGAAGAACCAATTGTCTCAAAGATTGATAGATATTTTGAAAAGAATAAATAATCACTACACACAACAATCTGTATAAACAATAGCGGGTGAATGCTCAATTCGGAGTTCACTACCCCGCCCGAGCGTTTTCTCTGTTTGAAAAGTAATACTCACGCAAATCGCTACTGTTCATACAGTTCACCGTTACAAGCAATTAGTTTTTTTGTAATTGCTGCTCTAAGTTTTGTCTGAGAAATTGCTCTTTTCAACTTTTAATCTTTGTCGGGCAACTTAATTTAGTATAACATTTATTCTGTATGCATTCAGTACTTTGTTGCTTTTAGCTGCAAACAAATTATTGTTTACGTTTAAGACAAGTCCAATTACAAATAATAAATTAAGTCGCCCTACTCTATTTCATGTTCAGCACTTTTTATAAACTTAAAATCAAGTTTAATTAAAGAGCAACTTTATTCCGCAGTTTCATTCAAAGCTAAAAACGGCCTTGCGCTTGTGGACAAGTTCGCCCCGCGCTTTTTAAAGCTCTTAATCGTAGTTCCTTCTTGGTTGTTTAATCTTTTAGTCGATAAATAAACAAACAACACTTATTTGTTGTGGCACTTTAGCTTTTTAGAATCAACTATTTGTTTTTACAAGCTAAGTGTAAATATTTTAAAAACGTAAGTATAAAAATCAAACAAAAAAGCTCGCCTGCACACAACTTTTAGTTACCATACATAAAATAAGTTGTAGGCAGTTTTTTATTAACTGCTTGTAACAATTTGTATATTGCAGTACGGTGAGCTGCTAAACTTGTTGCCTCTGCTCCTTTCTCTAGCATTTTTGTCGGTCGACAAAAACGCTCTTCGAATTCCGCACCGACAACATACAATTTTCCGTTACCAGTAATGCTAAAAAAGATACTACAACTATGAAACCAATTACATTTAACTTTTTAGAAAGACCCGATGAATCGGAAGTAGATTATTCAATGATTGAGTATGATAACAATCTAAATCTATGCGTTGACAAGAGAACTAACCTACCTGCCATCGATACTGTAAATATGGAGACTGAGACATTTACAAGAACTCATGGAGAGGTGTCAGATTCTGATGCAGATATTAGGATGGATACAATGACACGCACATTGACACAAATGGAATCATCTGATAGTGATTTCGATATACAAAGCTCAATTCTTGAATCGAAATCTATTGAGGAATTCGTCTAGAACTTTATATGTTCTCTTGGATAAAAATGATTTTAATTATTACACATAAACAAGACTATACCGTTGATTTTGTAGTTAACAAACTAAATCAAAGAGGCATAAAATATAAAAGGCTTAATTGTGAGGATTTGCCAAATAAAAAATATTGTTTTGACTCAGAAAAGGATTTCTCTTTCAGCTTCGAATTGCAAAATGAGTTTCATGCCGTATGGTTCCGTAGAACAAAACTTCCAATAATAAACGACTTAGGTTCTGAAGAAAGAAATTATATATTAACAGAATATGATTCGCTTTTAAAAAATATTTTTACAAATGTTGACGCAAAATGGTTAAGTAAACCATCACATGTATATAATGCGGAAAACAAGATTCTACAACTACGCAAAGCAAGACAGGTTGGTTTCTTAGTTCCCAAAACAATTGTGACTAATGATAAAAAAGAAATTATAGATTTTTATTCTAAAAACAATAGAGATATAATTATTAAGCCATTAGCGCAAACTCGGGTTAATTATAAAAATAAATCAGCATTTATTTTTACGAATAAGGTTGATGAGGATTTAATTACTTCTCTTGACGATTACGATATTACACCGTGCATATTCCAACAAAACATCAAAAAAGATTATGAAATAAGAGTAACGGTTATTGATAGAAAAGTATTTGCATCATCTGTATATTCCCAATCAAATGAAAAAACTAAAATTGATTGGAGAAAAGAAAACTTAGAATTCAATCCAATAGATTTACCACAGGATATCGAGAATAAATGTATCAAGCTAGTAAATGCACTCGATTTAAAATTTGGAGCGATAGACTTAATCAAAACACCAGACAATAAATTTATATTTCTTGAAATAAATCCCAACGGTCAATGGGCATGGATTGAAATGCAAACAGGTCAACAAATGTCAGATGAAATAATAAAATATTTAGAAAATGACTAGACTTAACTCGTTCCTAAAAACATATGGTTTTTACTTTGATAGAAAAATTATAAAACCACATGAATATGACTTCGCTGACTATAAAAACTCTAGTTTAGAAAAATTAGAATATCATAAATTATATCTCAAGGAAATTGAAAGTGAAGAGGAGAACAGACTAAACCTAATAGAGAGCAAAACTTCTCAAATGATCTCACAAACAGGTTTAATTTTTGCCCTTTTAAGTTTGTTTATACCATTCATCATTGACAAAGTTTTGGATTTCAATTTTCTACTTAAAACGTTATTCATCATCTTTTTAGCAATAGCATACTTAGCATACATTTTTACGATAACCAATGCTTTAAGAAATTTTAATGTTAAGGATTTCAATTACGTTAAGAAATCGCCGATTACCATAATTAATAAACAGAAACTTGACATTAAGGATTTCACAAAAATGGAGATTAAAGATTCTCTCCAGGCAATAAATAATAATGCAGCGATTAATAATCTGAAAGCAACTAATTTGATAGCTGCATATAATACTTTTCGACTTGGAAATATTTTAACCTCTATATTAGTTCTATTTTTATGTACTTCACTTTTGTTTGTAAAACCAAAACCCAATAACATAAACTTAGAAAGCCCTATACAGATTGAACAATTCAATGACTATATAGAAGCAATAAAAGAACAGAATTTACTTTTAAAGCAAGAATTAAACAGAGAAAAACAAGATACAACAAAACAACGCACTACTGGTAACATTTTGTATATTCCATAGGGGGTTCAGTGGTTTTCGGGCATCGCAGCTTTTATCAAATTAAGGTGTAACGGTCGACAGGAAAGCACTCCGAAATCCCCTACGTAACATACAATTTTCCGTTACAAGCAATTAGATTTTCATGTAATTGCTGCTCTAAGTTTTGTCGGAGAAATTGCTCTTTTCAACTTTTATTCTTTGTTGGGCAACTTAATTTGTCCTAACATTTATTCAGTTCACATTCAGTGCTTTGTTGCTTTTAGGTGCAAACAAATTATTGTTTACGTTTAAGACAAGTCCAATTACAAATAATAAATTAAGTCGCCCTACTCTATTTCATGTTCAGCACCTTTTACAAACTCAAAATCGAGTTCAATCAAAGAGCAACTTTATTCCGCAGTTTCAATCAAAGCTAAAAACTGCCTTGCGCTTGTGGACACGAACGCCCCGCGCTTTTTAAAGCTCTTAATCGTAGTTCTTTCTTGGTTGTTTAATCTTGTAGTCGATAAATAAACAAACAACACTTATTTGTTGTGGCACTTTAGCTTTTTAGAATCAACTATTTGTTTTTGCGAGCTAAGTGTAGATATTTTAAAAACGTAAGTATAAAATTCAAACAAAAAAGCTCGCCTGCACACAACTTTTAGTGGCCAAGCATAAAATAAGTTGTAGGCAGTTTTTTATTAACTGCTTGTAACAATTTGTATATTGCAGTACGGTGAGCTGCTAAACTTGTTGTCTTTGCTCCTTTCTCTAGCATTTTTGTCGGTCGACAAAAACGCTCTTCGAAATCCGCACCAACAACATACAATTCAACGTTAGCAACAAGGTCATTTTAAAACTTATAGCAGCATTTAAACATCCAATTTTTTCAATTGAATCACATTTAATCAACGTCTTCATAAACAAATAGAAAATTTATTTCCCTACCCGCTTCTGCCTTTACAGGCAGTTAAAATTTGGGTAAAACTTTTCAATCTAAAAGTCAACACACAAACAACACATTTAAAAACCCTCTCACAATATCCTCCCAGAGTTTTAAAAGAGTTGTCTTAATCCACACAATAGTATACTTACCTGTTCGATTTATTATTGTATTTGTATATCAACCAGTTTAACATTAGCCTATGTAACTCCAAAATTTAACTTGAATTATCATGAGCATTGTTTTTTTACGGCAGAAAAAAGGCAACACAATTCAAAAATCATGCTGCCAAAAATTTAAATTAATTAAATTATTTAAAATGGAAGTTGCACCTTCCATTTCCAAAAATACAAAAAATGAAAATTATAAAATACCTTTATTCATAATATTTGTAAGTTGTATAGATTCTCAAATTATAGATAAAGATCCAATCTCCGATGAAATTGTCGATAACAATTCTTACTTAATTAATAATGTAAGTGTTGATAGTTCTGGAATACTTGTTTTCAAAAATCAGGTTGCATATAAAGAAATATCTGAACAACTTAGTAAGATTTCAGATAAAGAATTCCAAAATTGGGAAAAAGCGATTGGTTTTACATCCGCATGTACTTATCTTAATAATATTTATGATAAAATAGAATTAGCGACTACAGAATCAGAAGCTCAATCTATACTCAGAAAAAATAATTATTACAGATGATGGTGACTTACAACTGCCATTTTATGCCACTGCTTGGCAAAAGGTATTAAATATTGACGGTATAATGAAGATTGGAAATGTGCTATATAAATTTGATAATGAAAAAGAGATTACAATACCTGATGGAAATATTCAAGATCTTAATAATTATTATAAATGTGATGATAAATCAAAAAAATATTCAAGTTTTCTATCCGAATAAGCATAAAGATGAAATACTATCAAAATCACTACAAGTTGGTACTCATACATGGCCTGCTACCTATTCTGACGATAATAAATCCAAATTAGAAGCATGGTTTCAGATAATCAGTTTGTATCATAGAAGCTATGTTGGTACCTTTTCTGAATCAACACAAGTGGGATATCATTGCAAGCTCTGGATGCAACAAAAAAGAAAGAGATTTGGTCTATGGACAAAAACTAAAACAGTTTACTATATCGATGATCTTCATTTTAAATATCACTCTACCACAATAGGTCATCAAACACCACTTTGGCCTGACGAACCATATGTTCCAGGAAGTTCAGTTGATGAGGATATTTATATGGATAATATTCGATACGGAGAAACAAATAATGCCGTATATTGGAACTATTTTTATTATGAAGCATATGCTGGTGGATTTCATGAACAAATCATTTTGAAAATATTAGATTACGACGCAAAATTATATTCAAGAGGTGTTGGCGAGGATAATGCAATTAACGTTGAAAACTATTCAAACTATTAATTTAAATTATAGATTCTCTATTTTAAGAAAGGAGCTTTTCATTCATTTTAAGCTCCTTTCTAAATAATGTTCAGATCATGAAAAAACTTTTTTCATTTTTAGTAATAATGGTTTTATATGCTTGTAATTATTCGTCTATTGAAGATCAAAATTCCTCAAAACCAGAAATTGCAGTTAACTCATTTTTCGCAAATGATTCCATTATTAAATTAAAAGTTTGCACAACAACCAATTTGTTTACAGAGTCAAATCAAAAAGGTTTAAGTTTTGATATTAAAATCATAAATGAAACATCGAATGAATTTTTAACATCGAATGTTCTTAATGATTCGGTATATTTTTTACACACTGCTAATAATATAAATCCGAATATGGGAGATATTCTCAAAATAGAAATTCAAGATAAAAATACTAACTATAAATCATCTGCATCTGATACAATTCCATCAAGTCATGTTGATTTTAAATTAGTTAAAACTAGCTTTAAGTCATGTGCACTTTATGGAGGGAATAATGAAATAAACATTCAACCTTATGGGGTTATTAAATTTTTGCCAAGCAGTAAAAATTCATGCTATTATGAATTAATAGTCTCAATAATAGAATATGGCATAGGTACGATATCTTATACTCCAAGAAGTTGGCATGCATACCTTGAATCTACATCAAATTTAATTACGTCCGAAGATTACTACCCATCGAACCCAATCGTTAATGATAGAGGTGTAGAAAGTTTAATTTTTAAATGTCAAAATATCACAGACTCTATATCAGTAGATTTTTCATATTTCACCTCAATATTATCAACAGAAACCGATTATATCACTGCGAATTATGATTTAACCATCGAATTACGAGAAGTTTCATACAATTATTACAAATACCTGACTTCTCTTTATAGTCAAAAATCTGTTCTTCTTGGCAATTCAATTTACGGCAACCCAGGTACTGTAACTGTTTATAGTAACATTATCAATGGCACTGGCATTTTTGCTTCCTACACGTCAACTGACACTACAATCCATATAGAATCAGTCACTTACCCCCGAAATACAAACTAAGATGCCACAAATTTCAAAATCTAAATTATTACTATGGGGTGTTATAATTTTTGGAGCAATCACTTCTAATGCTCAGCAAGCAAAGAGTTTCATTTCGGGTAGAATTGTCGACAACAGTAATGGAGAAGTTTTGATTGGAGCTGTTGTATTTGATAAAATAAATAATATTGGTACCTCTACAAATGATTTAGGATTCTATTCTATTCAAGTAAAAAACTATCCAACACAATTCTACATATCCTATTTAGGATATAAAACAGAAATCATTAAAATTGATTCTATAACTTCTATATTAAATATCAAACTATCGCAAACAGATAATAAGCTGGAAGAAGTAATTGTGCATGGTATCGATACAAAATTCAACAAGTCACAAACATCTAGTTTTAAATTAAAAAAACAAGAACTTGCAACATTTCCATCATTGGCATCAGAGGTTGATTTAAACCAGTATTTTCAACTTACACCAGGGGTTTCATCTGGAGGTGACGGAAATTCAAATTTATACGTTAGAGGAGGAGGACACGATCAAAACCTATTTATGATTGATGATATGCCCTTGTTCCATGTTGCTCATTTTGGCAATTTCTTTTCAACTTTTAATGCCGATATTATTAATTCAGCAACGCTATACAAAGGTGGTTTTCCTGCAAAATTTGGAGGTAGATTGTCATCAGTTGTCGACATACAAACCTATAATGGTAATATTAACGAGTTTAAGGGCAATTTAACCTTAGGATTAATATTTGCAAAACTTTTCATAAATGGTCCAATAAAAAAAGGTAGTTCATCATTTTTGCTTTCTTTCAGAAAAAATACTTTAAATTATTTAGACTTTTTAACAACCGATAATATTGATTTCAACTTTTACGATGTTAATTTTAAATTAAACACAAAGGTAAATGATAGAAATAGATTGTTTTTTAGCCTTTATAGCGGTAATGATCTATTTGGTCTTTCACTCAATGATGATACAATAAGTCATATTCAAAATAGAAACCAATGGGGAAACAATGCAGCTTCAATTCGACTAAATCATATCGTTAATTCGTCGCTATTTTTTAACTTGATTGTAGGATATTCTGAGTATCATTTTAATGAATATCATTTAGCAGATATAAATTATGGTGATAATACAGAATCTGTTTATTATGAGAATGATTTTTATTCTGAGATTAGCGATGTGTTTTTAAAAGTCAACAGCGAATATACTATCTTAAATAATGTCAAACTATCATTTGGTTACGAAGGAAATGCATTCAACTTTAATCCAGGAAATGCTCATATAACAAGGCAATACCCCGGAATGTCGAATATAGATGAAGATTTTGGTTACCTTAAATATAGTTCCTTTGAGAACAATTTATTTGGAGAATTAAACTTTGAAAATACCAAAAACTTTTTTGGGAATATTGGAATAAGACCATCGCTTTTAGTAACTGAAACAAATTCAGTTTTTTCATTTCAACCTCGTCTAACAATTGGTCGTTCAATAAGAAAGAACCTAGATATTAAAGCATCATATATGAGAGTAAATCAACCATTTCATGTTCTTACTGCAACTTCATCAGGTTTTGTAACTGACTATAGAATTCCCGTTCTTGATATTGCACCTCCCTCTCTTAGTCAACAATATGTTTTCGGTATAAACTATCAATTGCATAATTCTTATGAATTGTCAGCTGAATTTTACACAAAGAACTTTAAAAATTTAGTACTAAAAAAGCCTGGCAATAGATATACATTAGATTACAACACTTGGGAAAATACCATTGAAACAAATGGTAGGGGGTTAGCAAAAGGCATTGAGTTATTAATCAGAAAAAAAGAAGGACGTTTAACAGGATGGATCGGTTATACTCATCAGAAAAGTACACGAATTTTTGAAAATGTTAATAATGGCGAAGCATTTCCATTTGACTACGATCGCCCAAATGAAATTAATTTTTATACAAATTATTCTATATCGAAAAGAACAAACTTTGGCTTTGCATGGACTTATGCAACCGGAATACCAGCCAATATACCTAAATTGTACTTTACAGATACAAATGACAGATACGTTTTTATATACGATGGGTACAATAGCTCCAGACAAAAAGATTATCACAGGTTAGATATAAATTTCAATGTTAAAGGCAAAAAAAATGGCAGTTGGAACTTTAGTATAATTAATTTATACAATAGGAGGAACACGTACTATTACGAAGTTTTTATTAACAACAATAAACCTAAGATTAATGATTATAGCTTATATACAATATTACCTTCTGTTAGTTATAAATTAGAATTCTAAAACCAATAAAGGAACTACCCAACACACCAAGATTAAACACTTATTTAAAAATGGTTTTAACTCTTTTTCAAGTATATTGTATCTCGAAAAACTAATCCCTCGTCTGTGACTGAGGAAAACTTTGTGCACCCATATGTCAATTGACTTTTGACAATACGATTATCTATTTCTTGCAGAACCAAGTCTACCTAATTAAAAACCAAATCATGATTTACCTAAAACAACCAATAATTTTGCTGCTCACACCTATAATGTAAACGCTCAATACTGTTTTTTGATCTCTGAAAACTACAATCTAGTCTCTCAGACCTATATTGTCCCCGCTTAAACCTAAAATGTACTTGCTGATACCTATAATGGCAGTTCTTAGACCTATATTGTACCTTCTCAGATCTATATTGTACCTTCTCAGATCTATATTGTAATTGCTCAGACCTATTTCGTTGACATTTTGTCATACTGCTAAACAAGAAAAATATGAATTATTAGAAGTATTAGGAATATTTGTAAGAAATTAAGTTGGTTACTGAGTTTATCGAAGTACCCTACCCTATGCAAGCACATTGGCAAGCCCCTGCACCCCAACACACTGCAAAGCTTGCCAATAAGATTACCTTTCTCACTTTGCCACTCACGTGGCAATGAATAAACCAACCGCACATAAATTTTAGTGCATTTAATAAACGCTTTAGCAGAAAAATATTAACCCAGTTGCTAACATGTTGTATATTGCAGTTCGGGTTCAGCAATACTAGTTGTCTCGGTGCATTTCACTAACGTCATCATCGGTCGACACTACCGCTCCTCAAATTCCGCACCGACAACATACAATTTACCGTTACACACAAGCATAAAAAGAAGAACCAAACAACTTTGATTTATAATAATGAAACCGATATTTTCAATTTGGACAAAAACTAAAAAGACTTTTCAATTCTTAGAGGAAAGGGATGATGAAAGCAACAGCACAATGATTACAGTTTTGTTCTTCCTTTCTGCAATGGTCGTAGGATTTCCTAATTCACATGATATTCACAAAATTATTGGAGGAAATTATTATTTAAGCCTATTAGTTTCACTTTTTGTGTCAGGTCTAGTTGGTGTGACAATTTACAATTATATATTCTCTTATGTAATACTTGGAGTAAGTCGACTATTTAAAGGAAAAGCTTCTATTGATAGAATAAGATTAGTCTTTGCTTATTCTTTAATCCCAAATCTGATAATCCTACTTGTTGGACTTGTTATGATTATTCCAGCTTTAGTATTAGATGACAAAAGCTTAGTTGGATATAATCATCCGATTGCAAATTATATATTGTGGATTGTGACATTGAAAATTATGGTTGTTGGACTAAAATATTTTAATAAATACTCATATTTATTTGCCGCATTGACAGTTGTCATGCCTGTAGCTTTTGTTCAAGGACTTTTATATTTAATAAGATTTATAATAAAATAAAATGCCAGTGTGTAACAAAGTACATATTGCAGGGCGGGGTTCGGAGGTACGCCAACTGCGGATTCTCGTTTCACAGTTCCGTGTCCTTCGGACAGGAACGCTCTCCGAAATCCGCCCCGACAACATGTACTAACCGTTACCAACTATTTAAAAATGAAGCCTCTGCTATTAACAACAATAATATTCTTGATAATCTTTTCAAATTCATTTGGACAAGAAAATCAAGTTGATTCAACAATTATAAGAGTTGAATCTGCCACAATTGACAATCTGCTTTATACAGTGACGATAAAAAAAGATTACACCTTATTTATTACAGATTCAAATGGAAATGTTGTATTTAAGCTTAATGACTCATATCCCAATTTTGAGTTTATAGACTTTGACAATGATGGGAAAAAAGACTTAATGATTAGTCATGTATCAAATATCCCAGGTGTAGAAGATTTTATAAAATATGATTCAAATGACAAGTCCTTTAAAGAAGTAAAAAATTTCACTAAATATCCTGACTCAAAATCAATTAACAATACAAGATATTTCTATTCTTATCATCGGAGCGGATGTGCGGATATGAATTGGGATAGTGATTTATTCTACATCGAGGATTTCAAGACAATTAAAATTGGTAACATTTCTGGCAGAGAGTGTGATAACATGGACGAAAAAGATGGAATTTATATCTGCAAAATCCGAGGAGATAAAAAAGACTCAATTGAGACTTTACCAATAGACACCATATATAAATTTCAAGATAACAAATGGGGATTTATAGCTGATTATTGGACAAGGAGATATGATGAATTTAAATAAAAAACAGTTGGTAACATTTTGTAAATTGCATTGCGGGTTCGGTGCAGGTTGTCGCCTCGGATTCCCGCATGATTGTCTTTCGTCCTGCGGACGGACAATCACCCGCAATCCGCAACGACAACTTACAATTTTCCGTTAGCAACCATTTAAATTCACAGCAGAATATTTAAAGAACCAGACAACATAAAGTGTGATAATCAAACATTTAAAAGATATAAATTATAATAACCAGAGTCTGATAAAACAGTGACTATGAAAGTTAAAGGGTGTTGTATTATTTGCAAAACAGAAATTGACTATGACATAAATTATCCATTTTGTAAGACTTGCCATGAACCTTATAAAGACAAAACTATAACATATGAAATTAATGGACAATTTTGTCATTTATGTGGAGAAAAAGATGATAGTATAAACAGATTTGAACCACGTTGTAAATATTGCAAGCCATTCGAGAGAAAAGACAATTCTATAAATCAGATATATTTAGAAAAATTAGATTGGTATAAGAATAAGAACAGATTAAATCAGATCCATCCCCAATGGACAACTATTGACAAAAACAATGTTATATTATTTCCTATTGCAAAGCTTCTCAAAATTATATCTGTAACAAGTGAGATTAATACAAAACAAATTTTTGAAAATAGCCCACTAGACTTAAAGCGGATTATTAATATTTTGCATCAATGGGAATTTGGATTTGATTGTGAACCACCAATTTTAGAAAAAACAGATTTTTTTAGAATTTATGATGGCAGGCATAGAATTATCGCTGCATATTTGACAAATAAAAAAACTGATATACCAGTTATTATGACAACAATAAAAAAATAAACAAAAAACGGTTGCTAACATTTTGTAAATTGCATTGCGGTGTCGGTGCAGGTTGTCGCCTCGGATTCCCGCATGATTGTCTTTCGTCCTGCGGACGGACAATCACCCGCAATCCGCAACGACAACTTACAATTTTCCGTTACAAGCAATTAGATTTTTATGTAATTGCTGCTCTAAGTTTTGTCGGAGAAATTGCTCTTTTAAACTTTTAATCTAAGTTGGCAACTTAATTTGGTCTAGCATTTATTCAGTTTTCATTCAGTGCTTTGTTGCTTTTAGGTGCAAAAAAATTATTGTTTACGTCTAAGACAAGTCCAATTACAAATAATAAATTAAGTCGCCCTACTCTATTTTATGTTCAGCACTTTTTATAAACTTAAATCCGAGTTCAATTAAAGAGCAACTTTATTCCGCAGTTTCATTCAAAGCTAAAAACTGCCTTGTGCTTGTGGACACGTTCGCCCCGCGCTTTTTAAAGCTATTAATCGTAGTTCTTTCTTGGTTGTTTAATCTTTTAGTCGATAAATAAACAAACAACACTTATTTGTTGTGGCACTTTAGCTTTTTAGAATCAACTATTTGTTTTTGTGAGCTAAGTGTAAATATTTTAAAAACGTAAGTATAAAATTCAAACAAAAAAGCTCGCCTGCACACAACTTTTAGTTACCAAGCATAAAATAAGTCGTAGGCAGTTTTTTATTAACTGCTTGTAACAATTTGTATATTGCAGTACGGTGAACTGCTTTATTTGTTGCCTCTGCTCCTTTCTCTAGCATTTTTGTCGGTCGACAAAAACGCTCTTCGAATTCCGCACCGACAACATACAATTTACCGTTAACGCCAAGCTTATTAAACATCCGTATATATCTTTAATACTTAAAAAATAATGAAAGTAAAAACTCTAATATCTAGCATCATACTGACTATAACAATATTGTTTAATTCATGTGACAATAAAGACAACAATCTAATATATTGTAAAGATTTTAAATTTCAAGGTGAGGAATACTGGTTTGCAGAAAAGGTTGATGAGCTCGTCTTATTTGAAGACCCATATGCTTATGAAAAGGCATTTAAAGTTACCCTAAAAGAATGTAAACATATAACGAAATATACTTCTAGTAATAATTGTAATTGTCAAGATTTTTCAAATATGATTTTAGCTAACGATTCTGACACTATACATTTAAAAAGAAAGTCGCAATACATTAACAATGAAGAACTCGAAACCTTGAGCGAGATAGTTTTTACTTTTAATAATCAGCAAACAATATTTTCTGAAAATGATTTTGTCGGTTTTGAAAACATTTCGATTAATTTAGTTCAATTAGATAGTTGTAAAGTATACCAATTGAATTACAACGAAGAACAAAGTGTCAGGAAAGTTTATCTTGCAAAAGGTATTGGAATAGTTCGATATATTATGCAAGATGGATCTATGTGGACTAATAATGATTTGGAATTTGAAGGAAATAATAACCTTAATTCATTTGATTATAATGAAAGCATTTGTGAATAAAAATCGCCAGTCGTTAACAATTTGTATGTCTCACTGCGGTTTTCTGCAAGTTTGTTGCCTCTGCTCCTTTCTCTAGCATTTTTGTCGGTCGACAAAAACGCTCTTCGAAATCCGCACCGAAAACATACAATTTTCCGTTACAAGCAATTAGATTTTTTTGTAATTGCTGCTCTATGTTTTGTCGGAGAAATTGCTCTTTTTAACTTTTATTCTTTGTTGGGCAACTTAATTTGGTCTAGCATTTATTCAGTTTTCATTCAGTGCTTTGTTGCTTTTAGGTGCAAACAAATTATTGTTTTGCGTCTAAGACAAGTCCAATTACAAATAATAAATTAAGTCGCCCTACTCTATTTCATGTTCGGCACTTTTTATAAACTTAAAACCTAGTTCAATCAAAGAGCAACTTTATTCCGCAATTTCAATCAAAGCTAAAAACTGCCTTGTGCTTGTGGACACGTTCGCCCCGCGCTTTCTTAAGCCCTTAATCGTAGTTATTTCTGGGTTGTTTAATCTTTTTGTCGATAAATAAACAAACAACACTTATTTGTTGTGGCACTTTAGCTTTTTAGAATCAACTACTTGATTTTGCGAGCTAAGTGTAAATATTTTAAAAACGTCAGTATAAAATTCAAACAAAAAAGCTCGCCAACACACTACTTTTAGTTACCATACATAAAATAAGTTGTAGGCAGTTTTTTTATTAACTGCTTGTAACAATTTGTATATTGCAGTACGGTGAGCTGCTAAAATTTGTTGCCTCTGCTCCTTTCTCTAGCATTTTTGTCGGTCGACAAAAACGCTCTTCGAATTCCGCACCGACAACATACAATTTTCCGTTAGCGGTAATGTAAAATCCGTGCGAAACAGAAAATATACCTTGAAAAATTAGATAACAATAGAGAGATGGTAACAATTGAAAAAATTGTTGAAAATAAAAAACAGTTCCTTGACTTATTGTTGCTGGCAGACGAACAGGAAAATATGATTGACAAATATTTGCCGAGTGGAGATTTGTTTGCCCTATATGATGGTGATTTAAAAAGTATTTGTGTTGTTATGCAAATAAATAGCGAAACCTGCGAATTAAAAAACATAGCAACATATGAAAGATATCAAGGAAAAGGTTACGGTAAATCATTGATAAATTTCATCTCTGATTTCTATAAAAACGACTACAAAACAATGCTTGTAGGAACTGGAGAAACACCAAAGATCTTGTCTTTTTATGAAAATTGTGGATTTAAAATATCGCATCGAGTAAAGGACTTTTTTACAGACAATTACGACCATCCAATTTTCGAGGGAGAAATACAACTTATTGATATGATTTATCTTAAAAAGACTTTATGAATGATGTAATAATACGAGAAATAGAAAAAAATGAAATTGATAGACTTGAGGATATGCTATATGAGGCAGTTTATCAACCAGATAAAAATAATACTATTCCCAGAGAAGTAATAAAAGTTCCACGAGTCTATGCCTATATTGATGACTTTGGAAAGTATAACGATGATTATTGTTTTGTTGCAGACCTAAATGGACGGATTATTGGAGCCGTTTGGGTAAGAATAATTACAGGAAAAATAAAAGGTTATGGAAACGTTGATAACCAAACACCAGAGTTTGCAATTTCATTATTTGAGGAATATCGCAATCAAGGTATTGGAACCAAGTTGATGAATAAGATGATTAACCACTTACAAAAAAGTGGATACAAGCATACTTCATTAAGCGTACAAAAAGAAAACTATGCAGTCAAACTTTACAGAAAAGTTGGATTTGAAATTATTGATGAAAACGATGAAGATTATATAATGTTATTGAAATTGAATTAAAACAAACACTACCGCTAACATTTTGTATAAGTAATGTCAGGCAAAGTAGTAAATATCACGGTCTGTAACCCGCTCAAACTGCATAGCAGTTTGACAGGAAAGTACCACGCAACCTGCCACTACTCATACAATTTACCGTTGTGCGGCATAAAAACGAACATTGTGCATAAAATAAACTTTTATAATGATTTTAAAAATGAATAAATTAAGATTCGGATTATTTATTGTTACATTGGGGATCTTTCTAAATGGATTTTCTCAATTAAATGATTTTGATTTATCAAAGTATAAACAGCCGAATTTGGAGAGACAGTCTTTAGAAACAAATTTCAATATTGGGGGACATAATAATTATGAAAAAGCTCCTAGTCAGACAAATTATGGCTTTGATGAGTATGGCACTAACCAATATAGTGGAGATATTTATTTAAATTACAATCACTTTTTAAATAACTCTGAATATCAACGAGAGACAAATTTAGGATTAGACTTATCATCTTATTTCTATAATGTAAAAGAAGATAAAGAAGTGTCATTTAAAGATAATAATATTTTACCAATGCTCTATTTTCAAAGAGACAATAGAAAGTATTATAATGAACTTTCATTTTTTGAAACTGACCTTGTACTTAATTACCAGTATAATAATAAAAAAAGAGTCTCAAATAGTAAGAACAATTTGCAAACTCACACAATTTTAGCATTTGTCCCACTAAAAGTTGGAGCAGGTCGTATTGAACAAGTGCAAGATGCAAGACACGCAATTTACCTTTTTAACGAACTTTCCAAAATTGATAGGATTACACCCTCAAAATCTGATGAACAAATAACTGAATTTGCTGAGTTGATTTCAAAACTGAAGAATAAAAGGTTCTTTGACTCTCGATTAAGAAGAATGGCAGAGTTAGAAAGTGTTGATTCTTTTCTTATATCAAAAAACTATGTTTCCCAGCAAGACGCAAAGTATTTTACAACTTTAAGTGATTTCTGGGCATACGGAAATAAGCCATTTAGAAGTAGTGGCACAAGATTTTCAGGAACAATAATACCAGGTTACTATTATTATAACTACAATAATCCTAGAGACGGTTTATACTTTGATGCTGGAAAATATAGTTTTAGTGCCTTATTATTTAATGGAGGAATTGAACTTAAACATGAGAAACCAATAAATTTGTTTTGGCAAAATTCGATTGATATAAATTGTTTTACAGGAATAATTGAAGGAAAGCTTAACGATAAAACAAGCTCAGGTGACAATAAAATGCGTTTACCAAATATCCAACTAGGATTTTATCAAACTATTGGTTTTTATCCAAATACACGAACCGATATAAGTTTTGGTTATTCTGTTCAATATGTTCAGCTATTTGACAAAACTGATTTGGAAAATGAAGTTTTTGGAGCAGAGGGCAAAGGTGCAAAAGCAGCAACAGATTTATCAATTAATTATTATATCTCTCCTAAATTCAGGTTGAATGTTTCATCTTCATTTTTCTATATCTGGCAAGAATCTGTAGATAAAGTGATTATTAACTTTGATAATGTTGCAGGGAGCAATTATTTGTTAACTAACTTCACTTCCAATGCAAACGGATATATGGATTATTTCAAGGAAAAAGAGGTAGATCATCATTTTAGTATTAGTTTGACATACAGTATATTTTAATAAATTACGCCACACAACATTTTGTATATTTCATAGCGGTTGCAGTGGTGTGCGTGGGGCGGATTCTCGCCCCGATTGTCCTTGTCCTCACGGACAGACAATCGCACCGTAATCCGCTACGCAACATACAATTTACCGTTATGGGCAAGTGACTCGCTTTGCAATTTCAACTCAACACATCAACAATTTTAAATAACAAAAATGGAGACCAGAAACCATTAAAACGGGGCGAAACTGAAAAGCCAAACGAGTAAGAATCAAAAATGACCTTATGAAAAAATTTATTATTCTTCCAATTTTATTTAGCATCGCATTTATTCAAGTTGCCAAATCTCAAACCTACAAACAAAACAAAATTGTTTATGATTATCATAACTATATGCCTGAAATTGGAGATCCTTATAATCCATGAATCGCAGGATTTGCTTCTTTTTTAATGCCAGGATTAGGCCAAATGATATCTGGAGAGGGAGGACGAGGTGCTGGATTTCTAGCAGGTTATTTAGGTAGTTATGCAATTATGTATGGAGGAATAGTTACAGTTAATGAAACAAATGGAGCTTCAGGACAAGGTGCTACATTGTTCGGTTTTGGTGGATTACTAACTTTTGGTATTTGGTCAATTGTAGATGCAGTACAAGTGGCAAAAGTTAATAATATGTATATTAGAGACAAGAGAAAAACTTCAAATCTTAAGTTTGATTTCAAACCGAGTTTACAAAGTATTAAAATATCAAATGATAATAATTACGCTCTAGGTGTTAGCATGAATATTCGTTTTTAAAATAACTGAGATATTCTTTTCAATAATAGTAGATCAATAAGATTGAGTGACTGGGGGATGATTCCCCTAGTATTCTATTTATATATCAAACACCAGCCCATAACATTTTGTAAATTGCAGTGTGGTGTCAGCTTGCCTAGTTGTCTCTGTTCCTTTCTTGACCATCAGGTCCTACCGGACGCTGACGCTCTTCGAAATCCACACCGACAACTTACAATTTTCCGTTAGCAACAAGGGATGAGGGCGCATCAACCTAATTCACAACGAATTGTTGATAAGTATTTTTTAAACAATATATATTTATTAATAATTTCTGTAAATTGCATCTATTGAAGTTAAACTCTGGTATTAAGCAAATTGCAGGAAATGAATAATTCGAAATTATGAAAATTTATTTTTGGCAAACACCATTTGCATGGTTAAGAGATAAATATCGTGTAGGATCACATAATTTTACAATACTTATTGCAGCTATTGTTCCTTCCTCTTTTGTCATAATAGGTCTTGCTGCAGATATGATTACACTAAAACGAGAAGTTAATGTTTCTAATATTCTGTTGGCAGGCCTAATAATATATGGGATTATTAACCTCCTAATAATTAATTTAATCCAACATGCAAACTTTAGAGTAAAGAAAGAGCGTGATACTTTTCGAGTTATTCACAAAGAGATAATAGAGCGAATAAGAGATTATCAAGCAATTAAGCAAAAAAAAGAATTAACATCAGAAGATATTTCGCAAGTTGTTCAACAAATTATACACAATTTCAATGAACAATATATGAAGAAAATGTATGGAGATAAAGTCTCAATTACTGTAAAATACAAAGCAAATAATTATCTCCATGCTATTCGTGATGGAGACGATATTGGCATAAGAGATGAAGAACCTCAAGTGCTTAATAAAGCGCATGTATACTCATATTTATCTAAATCTGGAAAAAAAAGACAGGTGATATATGTTAAAAATATCAATAATCTAGACAAGAAAGAATTAAAAATATTAGGCGAAAATGAAGAAGATGTAAGACATCGAGCTGGAGACAAATACAGAACATTTATTGCGTTACCAATTAGAACCGGAAGTGAATCTGCAGGAAAAGTTTCATTGAAGAAAGATATAGGTTTTATATGCTTTGATTCAAAGAAACCATATGACTTTGGAAATATAGGTGATTATCAAATTAATATCTTTGCCTGTATATCTGATTTATTATCTGAACCATTATCAGATATTATACGTTTAATTTCGAAAAAAGCCGCTTAAAATAGGAGAAATGAAAATAGAAGAAATAAATAAATTACCTAATTCAGTAAAATCTGACTTACATGAGTTTCTTGAAAATAAAGAAACTTATCAAAATATGGTGATGGAATTAAAAGATTATGATATTATTCTTGAAGTCTCTGGATATCAATTTCAAATTGCATCAACAGAAGAATTATATCAATTAAAAGAATTTGTTTTTAATATGGAAACATGCTGCCAAGCAATATAAATAAACAGTACCATTATCAATTTTATAGCATATCATTAGACCCTTCTACCTTCTTTTTAACCAAAAACCCCTGTTGCTAACATTTTGTAAATTGCATTGCGGCGTCCGGTGCAGGTTGTCGCCTCGGATTCCCGCATGATTGTCTTCGTCCTGGCGGACGGACAATCACCCACAATCCGCACCGACAACTTATAATTTTCCGTTGGCGGTAATTTAACTCACACCACAGATAAATGAGATTATGAAAACATTTACACATCCAGACGGCATATTTGAAATGAAAATACCACTTGATTGGGTATACAAAAACGAAATAGCTGGATATGAGAACAAGTCTCCATTTAGTTTTGAACTTTTAGAGAATAGTTGTGGTGCTTTTCAGATTAGTGTTTACCATAAATCAGAGCAAAAAATAAATCCGACTTTACCAAAACATGATTACAATACTGATAAACTAAAATTTGTAATGAATCAATTGCCTGACCCAGAATTTCAAATGTTATTATGGGCAACTGTGGCTGGAGATTATTTCTTTATGGCAAAGTATATTTCTCAACCTAATGAAGAAAATAAGACGCAGATTGAGAAAGAGTTGACTAAAGTGACAGAATCTCTATCGACTTTAATGTGCTTAAGTGAAGACAGAAGACCTTATGCTATTGGATTTGACAGATACGAAAAGTTTTGTGCTTCACTTGCAGCATCATTTGATATTAAATCAAAAGCATATGAGAGCTTATGTTTTATTCAATTTATTATTATTAATGCAAATCAAATAGATGCATATTTAAGACTTTGTATTGTTCTAAAATATCAGATAATTGAAAATACTGTTCTTTTTAAGGTTGAATACCTACATCAAAAGGAAAAAGATAAACCGTTGATGGAAAAGAAAATTTATGATAAGGCGAAAGAAATGGGTATTATCAGCACAAAACAACATGATTTGCTATACCAATTATATAATATGAGGAACAAGGTTGTTCATCGTTATATTATAACTGATATCAAAACTATTGAGTTGTTAAAACTTGGTTTGGAATATGAAACTTTGTGTGAGGATATTAGATTGATTCTTTCGGAAATTGAAAAAGAACAATATAATAAGAAGATTGGTTATTTTCAGTCAAGACATCCTGATAAAATGGAGGAATCAAACATTGTAAATGAACTTTATGCAATGGTGAATGAAAAACACTTTTACTCAGAATATAAAAGAGAAATATAAAAAAACTACCGCCAACATTTTGTATAAGTAATGGCAGGCAAAGTAGCAAATATCAAGGTTTGTAGCCCGCTCAAACCGCGTAGCGGTTTGACAGGAAACTACCACGCAATCTGCCACTACTCATACAATTTACCGTTAGCGTTCATGTAAACAGATCACGTGAAACAACAGCAAAAACAATGAAAACCCAACACACAAATAGCACATTTGCAAGCTTCGACACACTCGCTGATGCTTCAGCTTGCAAAAGAGCTATTTTTTATCCACCGCACAGATTTAACTATGGCAAAAACTGATTTTCATAAAACAGGATTTGATAAAGGAACAAAATCCAAACTTGGAATTTTTAAGGAGTATTTTAAGGAAAGTTTTCCGGTTTTTGTTCATAGTAGATATTTCGATGAAATACTAATTTATGATTTCTTCGCAGGTCAAGGTAAAAATATTCAAGGGGAGTATGGCACAGCATTAAATATTCTTAATGAGATAACCTCACATTGTAAGGATATTAAGGCTAATAAAAAACGAGTTTTTCTCATACTCAACGATAAAGAGGAATATCAAATTTTAGAAGAAAATGTAAAAGGATATTTAAAGGACTGTCAATCAAAATGCAAGGAAAAGTGTTTTTTAGTAGATGAAAAAAATATTGTAATTAGGTCTCGGAATTTTGAGGACTATTTTAAAGAATTGTATCCACGAATTCTTAATAGAAAAAAGTCCGCTAAATTAATTTTTCTTGATCCATTTAATTTCGTAATTGACAAAGAGTTATTTAATAACCTTATAAATTTACCTTCAACAGATTTCATATGTTTCATGCCTTCTTCTTTTTTACGACGTTTTCCAGAAGAACCAGCGTTTAGAAAATATATTGATACAAATGAAATTGATTTTAAAACAGCAAAACCAGCCCATTGCCATCGAGCGATTGCGGATTATTTTAATACGCTAATACCCGAGAATAGAGAATATTATATCGGTTGTTTTTCGATTAAAAAGGGAACAAATTATTACGGCTTGTTATTTGGTAGCAATCATACTCTTGGAGCTGAAAAGTTTCAAAGAGTATGTTGGCGTAAAGATACTGTTACAGGAGAGGCTGATTACAACATTGATAGAGAATTGGTTTACAACAAATCTCAAGGTCTTTTATTTGAGGAAACAAAAATTCCTCAAAAAATTCAAAATTTCAATGATTTGTTGCGACAAAAGATTCTAAACAAAGATCTAAAAACAAATGTAGATGTTTATAAATTTGCACTTAAGCAAAGATGTTTAATTAAACATTCTTCTGAAGTACTGTCAGAGCTTATGGATGAAAAAAGAATTGACAGATTTAGAACAAAAAATAACGACATCCATAAGATTATAGAACCTATTAGTATTTTAGTAAAATGAGATCAACAAAAATAGAGTGGACAGAGACTACATGGAACCCAACAACAGGATGTACAAAAATATCAAGTGGTTGCAAAAATTGCTATGCTGAAAGAATGTCTAGTAGATTGCAAGCGATGGGAGTTGAAAAGTATAAGTATGGTTTTAATTTAAGGATTCACCCAGAAGTACTTGACGAACCATACTCATGGAGAAAACCAAGGACTGTTTTTGTGAATTCAATGAGTGATCTGTTTCATGAGGACATGCCTCTTGATTTTATCAAAAAAGTGTTTAAGGTTATGAATGAAAACCCAATTCATACTTTTCAAGTATTGACAAAAAGAGCTGATATCTTATTGAAATATTCTCATGAATTAAAATGGAGTAAAAATATTTGGATTGGAGTTACTGTTGAAAATCAAGATAATATTAATAGAGTTGATTTTTTAAGAGAAGTAAATGCAACTGTGAAGTTCTTATCTATTGAACCTTTGATTGGTAAAATTGAGAATTTAAATCTAAAAAATATTGACTGGGTTATAGTCGGTGGTGAGTCTGGTCCTGGTGCTCGACCTATGAAAGAAGAATGGGTTTTAAATTTAAAAGAGCAATGTATAAATCAGAACACACACTTCTTCTTTAAGCAATGGGGTGGAGTAAATAAAAAGAAAAACGGTCGACTGCTTGATGGACAAACTTGGGATGAGATGCCAATTAGAGAAGAATTATTACTCAATTAATCCCACGCTTCACAATCAAACACATTGGCCGGTCACACAAGCCTTACCACGACCAAAACCAGCCAATAAGTTTGCTTGTCCAGACGCACAGATCGATAAAAAGCAAAACACGAAACGCTAACATTTTGTAAATTGCATTGCGGCGTTCGGTACAGGTTGTCGCCTCGGATTCCCGCATGATTGTCTTCGTCCTCGCGGACGGACAATCACCCGCAATCCGCAACGACAACTTACAATTTTCCGTTGTATGCAAGCGAAAAAAGACACCGTTCATTGAAGAGATGAAGTGCAAACTTGAGGGAATTTATTTTGTTTTTTTCCAACCCTTAAAAAAAAGAAAACCCAACCCACATTGCACACATTGCCAAAGCCCCACAAGCCAACGCCTAAACCAAAGCTTTGTCAAAGAGTGCAATCTTGCCAACCTTACCCAGAATAGATTGATAATTATATCTTATATTTTGAGATAATTGTATATTTTTGAGGCTGAATAATTATGACAGCAATGAATAGAATAAAAGAAGTCCTTGAAGAAAAGGGTATCAAACAAACTTGGTTAGCTGAAAAACTTGGGAAAAGCTACAATATGGTAAACTCATATGTACAAAACAGGCAACAACCAAGACTTGAAGTATTATTTGAAATTGCCGAGATATTAGAAGTTAAACCGAAAGAATTATTAGAGGATAAATAATGACAAGCATAGAACAAAGAGCTGAATTACAGGCTCAAATATGGAAAATAGCCAACGAGGTACGTGGTTCAGTAGATGGATGGGACTTCAAACAATTTGTCTTAGGAACATTGTTTTACCGTTTTATTAGCGAAAACTTTGCCGACCATTTTAATGACGAGCAAACTGATTATGCATCCTTACCCGATAGTATTATCACTCCTGAAATAAAAGATGATGCCATAAAAACAAGAGGCTATTTTATTTACCCCTCTCAACTTTTTGTGAATATTGCCGAAAAAGCAAATGATAATGAAAACCTAAATACCGACTTAGCTAAAATTTTCTCGGCTATTGAAAGTTCAGCAAGTGGTTATCCTTCAGAAGATGATATTAAAGGACTTTTTGCAGATTTCGATACAACCAGTAATCGTTTAGGTAATACAGTTGAAAATAAAAATAGTCGACTTGCCGCAGTTATAAAGGGTGTAGCAGGATTAAAGCTTGAGAGTAAATTTGAGAATAACAAAATAGACTTCTTTGGTGATGCTTACGAATTTCTGATTTCTAACTATGCCGCCAATGCAGGAAAATCTGGTGGTGAGTTTTTTACTCCACAAAATGTATCTAAGCTGATTGCTCAGATTGCGATGCACAAACAAACTACAGTAAACAAAATTTATGACCCTGCTGCTGGTTCAGGCTCACTGCTTCTACAAGCAAAAAAGCATTTCGATAATCACATTATTGAAGATGGCTTTTTTGGTCAAGAAATAAACCACACAACATACAATCTTGCTCGTATGAATATGTTTTTGCACAACATTAACTACGACAAGTTTAATATTGTTTTGGGCGACACATTAATTGACCCGCATTTAAGAGACGACAAACCTTTTGATGCCATCGTATCAAATCCTCCATATTCGGTAAAATGGATAGGAAGTGATGACCCTACGCTGATAAACGACGACCGTTTTGCTCCTGCTGGTGTTCTTGCTCCAAAATCTAAAGCAGATTTTGCTTTTGTTCTTCACGCATTGAGCTATTTGTCAAGCAAAGGTCGTGCAGCTATTGTTTGTTTCCCTGGCATTTTTTACCGTGGCGGTGCAGAACAGAAAATTCGCAAATACCTGGTGGATAATAACAACGTTGAAACAGTAATTTCACTTGCTCCAAACCTTTTCTTTGGAACATCGATTGCTGTGAATATTCTTGTGCTTTCAAAGAGTAAAAAAGATACTAAAACACAATTTATTGACGCCAGTGGCGAAGATTTCTTCAAAAAAGAAACTAACAATAATGTGCTAACAGATGAGCATATTGCTGAGATAATGCAGATGTTCGATAGCAAAGAAGATGTAGCGAACGTAGCAACTTCTATCGACAATACAGCCATCGCAGAAAACGATTACAACCTATCAGTAAGCTCATATGTAGAAACAAAAGATACTCGTGAGGTAATTGACATTGTAGAGCTTAATAAGGAAATAGCCACGACCGTTGGTAAAATAAATGCGCTGCGTTCCGATATTGATACAATAGTAAAAGAGATTGAAGGATGAGCTATTTAAACAAATTACTTGAAAATATTGATTTAGAGTGGAAAACACTAGGAGAAGTTGCAGCATATGAGCAGCCAACAAAATATCTTGTAAAATCAAAAATATACAATGAGGATTTTGCTACGCCTGTTCTTACAGCTGGTAAAACATTTATTTTAGGTTACACCAATGAAGATAATGGAATTTATAAAGCATCTGAAACACCAGTAATCATATTTGACGATTTTACTACAGCAAATAAGTGGGTTGACTTTGACTTTAAGGCAAAATCATCAGCAATGAAGATGATTACATCAAAAGATGAAAATATTGCATTGCTAAGGTATATTTATTTCTGGTTAAACACTATTCCAAGTGGATTGATTGATGGAGACCATAAAAGACAATGGATTAGCAACTACTCATTGAAAAAAATTCCCATCCCACCACTAAAAACACAACAAGAGATAGTGCGTATTCTCGATTCTTTTACAAAGCTTACAGCAGAGCTTACAGCAGAGCTTACAGCAGAGCTTACAGCTCGTAAAAAGCAGTATAATTATTATCGTAATAATCTCTTAAGCTTTAAAGATGATGAAGTAAAGTGGAAAACTTTGGGAGAAGTTGGAGAATTTATTCGTGGGAAAAGGTTTGTTAAAACGGATATGATTTCTGAAGGTATTCCTTGTATTCATTACGGTCAAATGTACACTCATTACGGTATTTGGGCAGATAAAGCAAAATCTTTTGTGACTAGCGAATTAGTTGAAACAAAAAAGCTGCGTAGGGCTGAAAAAGGAGATGTTGTTTTTGTTGCAGCTGGTGAAACAATAGAAGATATTGGAATGGCTACAGCGTGGTTTGGAGATGAAGGCGTAGTTATACACGATGCCTGTTTTTATTACAAGTCAGATTTAAATCCTAAGTATGTTGCATATTTCTCACGTACTGACTTTTTTAGTAGTCAAGTACGTAAAAGTGTATCATCAGGGAAAATTTCCGCAATTAATGCCAAAGGATTAAGTAAAGTAATCATACCAATACCTTCTTTAATAGAACAAGAACGTATTGTTTCAATCTTAGACAAATTTGACGTATTGACAGCATCAATTAGTGAGGGGTTGCCTAAGGAAATAGAATTACGAAAGAAGCAGTACGATTACTATCGAGACAAATTATTAACCTTTCCCAAAGAAGTAGTATAATATGGGGTCAATATTACAAGATATAGCTCAAAAGCTAAAAGACAGTGATAAAAAAGTTCAACTTATTTACGCATTTAATGGTGTGGGCAAAACTCGTTTATCTCGTGAATTTAGAGAGCTAATTGCTCCTAAAAATGGAGATACAGAAGAACAGGAAAATTCAGGAGTGAAAGTATTGTACTACAATGCTTTTACCGAAGACCTTTTTTATTGGGATAACGATTTAGATGCTGACTCTGAGCGAAAACTTATTATACGACCAAATAATTTTACAAGTTGGGTGCTTGAAGAACAAGGGCAAGAACCCAATATCATTAGTAACTTTCAACATTACACAAGCGATAAGTTAACACCAAAATTTAATGACGAATATACTACTCAGAAAGATGGTAGAGATATTACTGTAAAAGCATTTTCTGAAGTTACCTTCTCATTTGAACGTGGAAACGAAGATGTTTCAGAGAATGTAAAAATCTCTAAAGGAGAAGAAAGTAACTTTGTTTGGAGTGTGTTTTATAGTTTTCTTGAAGAGATTGTTAGTGTTTTAAATGAACCTGAAATTGAAGAGCGAGCGACTGACCAATTCAATGATTTGCAATATGTGTTTATTGATGACCCTGTTAGTTCATTAGATGATACACATCTAATAGAATTGGCAGTAAATATTGCTGAGTTAATAAAAGCTAGTCATTATAATTGGTCTGAAAAATCAGGCTTAAGGTTTGTTATTACTACTCACAATCCATTATTCTACAATGTTCTTTTTAATGAGCTTAACAATGCCGATAGCCGTTCTGGATATAGAGCTAAACATTCCCGAAAGTTGCGTTTTGAAAAGCTTAGTGATGGAACTTACTCACTCATAAATCAAGAAAGTGATTCGCCTTTTTCTTATCATCTTTATCTTTTTTCAGAGTTGGAGAAAGCTATTGACGATGACAATGATAGTGTTCAAATTCAAAAATATCACTTTAATTTTCTTCGAAATATTTTAGAAAAAACCTCTACTTTCTTAGGTTATGAGAAATGGAGAGATTTATTACCGAACGATACAGAAGGAGCAAGAGAAGCGTATTATAATCGTATAATAAATCTTTCAAGTCACGGTAAGTTCTCGGGAGAAGAGATTAGACCAATAGAAGATAATGACAAAAGGGTTTTAGCTTTTTTAGTAAAAGAGATAGGCTCAATGTATCGTTTTAAAGCACTTATTGAAGAATCAAATTAAGGAAGTATTATGTCAACATATAAGCCAATAGCAGAATCAAACAACTTCATAGTTCTTGACAAATACAAGAAATACAATGAAGTAAATGAGCCATCTGCAAGTTACCAAAGCGAAGCAAGTTTAGAAAATGAATTTATTCAAGACCTTTGTAACCAAGGTTATGAACACTTGCCACAGCTTACAACTCCCGAGGCAATGTTTACCAATGTGCGTGTGCAGTTACAATCGCTTAATAATACAATATTTACCGATAGCGAATGGGCACGTTTTGTTGAAGAATACCTCGATAAACCCAGCGATGGCATCATAGATAAAACTCGCAAGATTCACGATGATTATATCTACGATTTTGTATTTGACGATGGACATATTCAAAATATCTACCTTGTAGATAAAAAGACTATTGCTCGTAATAAGGTGCAGGTCATTTCACAATTCGAACAAACGGGCACACACGCCAATCGCTACGATGTTACCGTATTGGTTAATGGTTTGCCTTTGGTGCAAATTGAACTTAAAAAACGTGGTGTTGCCATTCGTGAGGCTTTTAATCAGGTACATCGTTATAGCAAAGAGAGTTTTAATAGTAGCAATTCGTTGTATAAATATTTACAAATTTTTGTCATCTCAAACGGAACAGATAGCCGTTACTTTGCTAATACAGTAAAACGAGACAAAAACAGTTTCGACTTTACAATGAACTGGGCAAAAGCTGACAATACCTTAATCAAAGACCTTAAAGATTTTACGGCTACTTTTTTTGATAGAAATACGATTTTAAATGTTTTACTCAACTATTCAGTATTTGACGTAAACAATACCCTGCTGATAATGCGTCCTTACCAAATAGCAGCAACCGAACGTATTTTATGGAAAATAAACTCTGCTTATCAAGTAAAGAATTGGAGCAAGCCAGAAAGCGGTGGTTTTATATGGCACACTACAGGTTCAGGAAAAACACTGACCAGTTTTAAAGCAGCTCGCTTGGCTACACAGTTAGAATTTGTGGACAAGGTATTCTTTGTGGTTGACCGTAAAGACCTCGATTTCCAAACAATGAAGGAGTATCAACGTTTTTCGCCCGATAGCGTAAATGGTTCAGATAGTACAGCTGGCTTAAAGCGAAATATTGAGAAAGAGGATAATAAAATCATTGTTACCACCATTCAGAAGTTGAATAACCTGATGAAAGGTGAAAGCAAGTTACCCATTTTCGATAAGCAAGTAGTATTCATTTTTGATGAAGCCCATCGCTCACAGTTTGGTGAGGCTCAAAAGAATTTGAAAAAGAAATTCAAGAAATATTACCAATTCGGATTTACGGGCACACCAATTTTTGGCGATGTTATTGAAAATGGAAAAATAATCCGTAAAGGAAATGCTTTAGGTGCAGAAACCACAGCAAGCGTATTTGGTCGTGAACTACATTCGTATGTAATTACCGATGCTATTCGTGATGAAAAGGTGTTGAAGTTTAAAGTTGATTACAACGATGTTCGCCCTAAGTTTAAAGGCTTTGAAGCTGAACAAGATGAGAAAAAACTTACGGCTGCTGAAAACAAAAAAGCTTTTTTACATCCTACACGGATTAGCGAAATATCGCAATATATCCTTAATAATTTTAGGATAAAAACCCACCGAGGACAAGGTGGACAATCAGGCTTTAATGCAATGTTTGCTGTTAATAGTGTAGATGCTGCTAAATGTTATTACGAAGCTATTAATAATCTACAAAAAGAGAGTGATAAACCTTTAAAAATAGCCACTATATTCTCCTTTGCTGCCAACGAAGAACAAAATGCAGTTGGCGAAATCGTTGACGAAACCTTTGAACCTACTGCAATGGATAGTAGTGCAAAGGAATTTCTCGCTGCTGCCATTGGCGATTATAACGCAATGTTTGGCAGTAATTATGGTGTAGATAGTAAAGAGTTTCAGAACTATTATCGTGACTTAGCCAAACGAGTAAAAAACAAAGAAATTGATTTGCTAATTGTGGTAGGAATGTTTCTCACAGGTTTTGATGCTCCATCGCTCAACACCTTGTTTGTAGATAAGAATTTGCGTTATCACGGTTTGATGCAAGCCTTTTCTCGTACCAACCGCATTTACGATGCCACCAAGACCTTTGGTAATATTGTAACGTTCCGAAATCTGGAACAAGCTACCGTTGATGCGATTACACTTTTTGGCGATAGCAGTACGGCAAAGGTTGTTTTAGAAAAAAGCTATGAAGAATATTTAGAAGGCTTTACCGATATTGCTACAGGATTGACACGTCGTGGTTATATTGAAGTGGTACAGGAGTTAAACGAGAAATTCCCAAACCCTGACGAAATAGAAACAGAACAGGATAAAAAGGAATTTGCAAAGCTCTTTGGTGAATATCTACGTGTAGAAAATATCTTGCAAAACTACGATGAGTTTACGCACTTAAAAGCATTGCAATCTATAGATATAAATGATGAAGAAGCGGTAGAAACTTTTAAAGAAAAACACTTTGTTACGGACGAAGAAATTGCAGCAATGCAGGAAATTGAAATACCTGCCGAACGTACAGTGCAAGATTACCGCTCTACTTACAATGATATTCGTGATTGGCTACGCCGTGAGAAAAGTGGTAAAGAAGCCGAGGAGTCTGATATTGATTGGGATGATGTAGTTTTTGAAGTTGACTTACTTAAATCTCAAGAAATAAACCTAGACTACATTCTTGAACTTGTTTTTGAGCATAACAAAAAGACAAAGAACAAAGCTGACTTAATAGATGAAATTCGCCGTATTATCCGTGCAAGCATTGGCAATAGAGCCAAAGAAAGCTTGGTGGTCGATTTTATCAATAGCACCGACCTTGATACTATTGAGGACAAAGCAAGTATCATCGAGGCATTTTTCAGCTTTGCTCAAGAAAAGCAAAAGGAGGAAGCAACTCATTTAATAGAAGATGAAAGTTTAAACGAAGAAGCAGCAAAACGATATATAAAAAGCTCACTAAAACGTGAATATGCTAGTGAAAACGGAACGGAATTAAATTCGATTTTACCAAAAATGAGCCCTTTAAATCCGCAATATCTAACTAAAAAGCAGAGTGTTTTTCAGAAGATACAGGCATTTGTCGATAAGTTTAAAGGAGTTGGAGGTATAATATAGAAAAATGATTTAAGCGATGATAAGCCAACCCAATTTGCAAGCACATTGCCAAAGCCTCACGAGCCAACGCTCAAGCCAAAGCTTTGTCAAAGAGCTTACAAAGCCGACCCGATTTGCCAAAGGCATTGGGGTTTGCCCTCGCTCAAAAAAGCAAAATAAATTTGTGCTTCGAATGAAGTTTGGTACAGTTTGAAATGAATAGAAAAATGATTGAAAATGAATAGAAATAATTAACGCCAGCATACAACAATATGTATAGTGCATAGTGGGTTCAGTGCTTATTTGAGAATTTATCACTCGCCCGTATTTCGGTACTGTTTTGAAAGGTAGGTATCACGTAATCCGCTACGACACCATACACGAACCGTTACAAGCAATTAGTTTTTTTGTAATTGCTGCTCTATGTTTTGTCGGAGAAATTGCTCTTTTCAACTTTTAATCTTTGTCGGGCAACTTAATTTGGTATAACATTTATTCAGTTTACATTCAGTGCTTTGTTGCTTTTTGCTGCAAACAAATTATTGTTTACGTTTAAGACTAGTCCAATTACAAATAATAAATTAAGTCGCCCTACTCTATTTCATGTTCAACACTTTCTATAAACTTAAAATCGAGTTTAATTAAAGAGCAACTTTATTCCGCAATTTCATTCAAAGCTAAAACTGCCTTGCGCTTGTGGACAAGTTCGCCCCGCGCTTTTTAAAGCTCTTAATCGTAGTTCTTTCTTGGTTGTTTAATCTTTTAGTCGATAAATAAACAAACAACACTTATTTGTTGTGACACTTTAGCTTTTTAGAATCAACTATTTGTTTTTGTGAGCTAAGTGTAAATATTTTAAAAACGTAAGTATAAAATTCAAACAAAAAAGCTCGCCTGCACACAACTTTTAGTTACCAAACATAAAATAAGTTGTAGGCAGTTTTTTATTAACTGCTTGTAACAATTTGTATATTGCAGTACGGTGAGCTACTGTATTTGTTGCCTCTGCTCCTTTCTCTAGCATTTTTGTCGGTCGACAAAAACGCTCTTCGAAATCCGCACCGACAACATACAATTTTCCGTTATGCCCCATTAAGTGAAACTACATTGCTAAACCTAAATATGTAAATATGAAACGAATACTGATTTTTTTATTTTTAACCAATTTATTCATTTTAGTAAAAGGACAAGATGTTAATCAACTGATTGAATATTATTCAAAGGGGGAATTAATAAAGGCAAAAGAAATATCAACAAAACTGATAGATGTAGATAGTATTGGAGTATTTAATCAATTGCATGGAAGAGTCTTAGCAGACCTTGGAGAATACCATGATGCGATACCTTATCTAATAAAAGCAATCGAAATAGATAGGAATAAAACTGACATTTCAGGTTGGGCACATGGATATTTAGGACAATGTTATTTTATCTTGGGACAATATGACGAGTCTAAAAAATCATTAAACAATTGCATCCAGTTAAAAGCAACAAGGAACTCTGTCAAATATGCCAATAAAAGACACTTTTTATTCGGTTTCAATGATTATTTTTCTTCTTGGAAAATTATTGAAACCGAAAATATCAGATTTCATTTTCAGTATCCTGAAAAAATAGTAAATATTGACTCATTCATGGCTCATCGAGAAAAGGCATTATGCAAAATTAAATCTCAATTAGGGAGCACATTACCTAAGAAAGTAGATTTCTTCGTATGGGATAATAAAACTGAACCAATGGAAAAATTTAAGATTAACTTAGGTTTTGCAGCACCATCTGATGTTTGTGTATATACTCATAAGTATCAAACAGTTGGTCACGAACTGACTCATGTTATTTCAAATTATATAGGTCAAAACCCAGTAAAAACAGGATTAATAAATGAAGGATTGGCAGTTTGTTTTAATATGCAAAATGATGATAAAATTGAATCTCTTAAAACAATAATTAAGGATGGAGATTATGAAAATATTAAGATTGTTGACTTTTGGGAAAATTGGCAAAATTATTATTCAGACAGAATATCTTATCCTCTTGCAGGTGCCTTTGTGCAAGGATTGATTGATAAGTACGGAATTGAAAAGTTAAAACCAATATTTGTAAATCAAACCTATGAGACTGCGAAAAAGATTCTGGGTGAAGACATTGATAAATACATTGATGATTTTGAAAAAGAAATCATAGAATTATGATAATAACGGGGCATAACACGCGGTATAAAACATTGGGGTTTAGGTGGTTACTCAAGCACTCTGCCACGCATCATGTTCGGTGTAACTTGACTGGAAAGTAGCCAGCAATCCCCAACGATTTCATACCGCCACCGTTAACGCCAATTAAATTGAGAACTAAAAACCAATAAAACCAATATTAACATGAAACATTTTCTCTTATTTACAACGCTAACTTTTATTCTTTTTTCTTGTACGAATAAAGACTTTAAAATTAATACTGATGCCAGATTACAAAATAATCTAAATGGAGCCGTTAAATCATTGACTTTTGAAACTTTTAATGTTGACAGCTTAAAAGATGGCGAAATCATTATTGGTCAAAGGACTAGAAGTAAAAATCTTAGTCCAACTATTACAGACTATTCAACTGGTAATTATCGATTAACATTTACTAGAAATGGAGATTTGGAAGAATTAATTGTTTCTGGGACTAGAGGACAACAGAATAATAAATACATCGCATATTATGACAAAGAGAATCGACTCATAGCAAATGAAAGGATCGACTATTCTGAAAATGATACTACATACGGAGAAAGAATCTACAAGGGAAACGTAATTGAGGCAATTACAAAAGACAAGGAGAATAATCTTATTTACAAAATGACCTTGTTGCATGATAAATTAAACAGATTGGAGTATACTGAAACGATAGATGCAAATAAAAATATAATCGCAAAAGCGAAATACAAATACAAAGGAGACTTACAAATTTCCAAGTTCTATGATAAAAGTGAAAAGTTAATTAGGGAACTTGTAAGAGATTCAAATGGGAATATGATTAAGGAAATATCAGCTCGGAAATTATATTACGAATATGATAATGAAAACTTTTTAGTGTCTATCCGTGAAAAGAATAAACTCTCAAAAAATATTCGTTACGACTATTTAAATGATGAGAAAGGAAATGTAATTAGCATAAAAAAATGGAAGGATAAAATGCTAATGAAATCATGCCAATTTGAATATGAGTATGACAAAAATAATAACTGGATTAAGCGCATAATGTACGAGGATGAAAATCCAATAGTTATTTGCTTACGAAAGATAGAATACTATTAAAAACTGGCGTTAACATTTTATATATTGCATAGCGGTTTCTGTGGTTTGCGTAGCCCGGATTCCCGCCTGATTGTCTCAGTCCCGGCGGACAGACAATCACCCGCAATCCGCTACGACAACATATAATTTACCGTTAGCCACAAGTTTAAAAAGACAGTAAATGAACATTGACATTTTCATAAAAAATATTGATTTCGGAAATTACTTCGCCAATCAATTAGTACTCTCCTCGACTTTGTTAGGACTGTTAATCGCGACAAGTACTTTTCTATTGCAAAGTGGTTTCTCTTCTTTTGAATTTAGCCGGACAATGTTTTTAAAATACTATGTTAGACTGACAAAGTTTTTGTTTTTACTTTTAGCGTATAACATTATCACATCAATAATATTCTTGTATTTAGAGAGTAGCACTCAAATTGCTTTTTGGTTTCATATACTTTTCAGTCTTATTTTCATTAAATACTTCCTTGACTTTTATGCTCATAAGGGTTATATATTTACAATTAGTTCTACAAAATTTAATCCGAGGAAAAATAAGCTTAGAAAATATTTACGTTACATCTCGAACCTTGGATTTCTCCAAATTATGATAATTGTGTTTCTCCTAAGTATTGTTATTGTTTATCCGCTTTGGCTTGGCAAATTTGGGATACTAACTGAAAGGCAAGGATTTATTTCTACCGTAATTTCATTTGTATTTTGTGTAGTTTCATTAATTCGAATTCTCCCACAATACTTCGATTTTTCGGAGCAAGAATATAAGCAAAAACAAAATAACGAGTTGTCAAAAGAAATTGAGGTTGATGTAAGTCAAGAGCTTACAATCCTAAAAGAAACTTTAATAAAAAATGGAAGGAAGGAACTTGAAAAAACAATTCCAACCAAGGACATAAATGGAGAAATCCATGTTCATTTATCAGACAAAAAAGACGAAGCATTTTTCGTAATTAATGTGTGGCTAAAATCCTCAAATGTGGACCAAATTGTGCGCTGGGTTGAGAAATACTCATATGATTTTTTTAAAGAGCTTAACGACACGAATGTTGATATTAACTCATTTGTCCATTCATACTTTGTACGGATTGACGGAGTTAACGAACCGAAGATGTATTTTATTAGGGCAAAAAGGACAGAATTAGAAGAATCTTTCAAAAAAAGCTATGCCCCAACTGAATTTGTTAAAACAATAAAAAATAAAGTAATTGACGATTTATTTAGAAGTGTGTAAGAAAAAAACCAGTGGCTAACACGTGGTATAAGTCATGGCTGGGTTTGTACGGATTCGACAAGTCGAATCTCGTCCCAACCTCAGTTTCGGTCGGACACTCAGACTCTCGTCTGACCGCCACGACCTCATACCACCACCGTTACAGGGCATTATAAAAAAAAGACACAGATGAAAGAAATTAGCAAAAAAGGAGAACAGTTTTATTCTCATTGGGAGAAACAAAGACAAAAAAAATGGCAATATGTAATTCTCCACGGCACGATTTATTGGGGACTAACTGTTGCAATTGCTTCATTTTTAATAAACAGTCATTTTGAAATTGAAAACATGCAAGTATCTAGACTGATTTCCTCAGTAGTTGCTTTTGGAATCGGAGGAATTGGTGTTGGATTATGGCAATTTAAAAGAATGGACTCAATTTACTTGGGACTAAATGATAATGACAAAATTAAAACGGGAATAAAGGATATTGAAAGCGGACAAATTTGGAGTTATGAGAATTTAAAAATTTCTCAAGACAATGAAGGGACACTTATCGTTCAAAATGAATTGTTTTGGTATGATAAGGCAAATATTTCACCGACAGAATTGAATGAATGTTTTAACCTAATAATGGATGACTTTAGAAGATTACAAAAGAATCCAGATTTCGAAGAATTTTTAAAAAACAAAGAAGTTACGGTTCAAATCTTTGACAATTCGGAGAACGAAATGCCTTTAATTAAAAAAAGAATTAAATAACGCCCTGTAACAAGTTGCAAATTGCATTGCGGGTGCAGTGGTGTGCGTTGTCTCTGCTCCTTTCTTGACCGTCATGTCCTATCGGACACTGACGCTCTTCGAAATCCGCAACGACAACTTGCAAGTGACCGTTATGCGCAAAAAAACGACATGAGAGATTTTGAAAGTTTGATTGAAATAAGAGAAGACTCTCTACTACTCCAAGAACTTAAAAAGTTTAAAAATAAAATTGGAATGGTTGAGTTTATTGAAAAAGTGGATATTCTTCCATTGAGTGATAAGTATGTAAAAATTGGAAATTTCGAGCTAGATATTCTGGCAATTAGAAAATCAAATAATGAAATTGTTATGCTCGACCATGACTCACCTGAATTTGAAATGGGAAACTGCGCCAAAGACATTAGGAGTTTTTTGAAAGCTTTGGTAGGATTCATTAATTATATGAAAGCTTGTGAGCAAAATAATAAATTATACAATGATACTGAACAAATGAATATTGTTGCGGGAGATTCATCTAAAGCTGCAGGAAGTATTTCCTATTCATGGTTCTATAAAATGATGTTTGGAATTTAATCTGAATATTGCTTTCAATAAACAAAAATACAGACAACTATCCATGTTAAAATTTAACTCTAAAACACTAATTGGACTATTATTTATTTTTTCATTCGGCTGTTCAATTAATAAAAGTTCAACTTGTAAAACAGAGAAAGACGTAATTACAGAGACTATAGATGCAATCAATAAGCGAGATACTAAAAATTATATCTCCCTCTTTAACTTTGACCAGATTTTAAAAATGTGGGAAGATAAAAGCAAAATAGAACAAGATAATAAAGAGATTTTAGATGCATTTCAAGATGAGAATCCAGAAATAATTAAGGCATACTCAATGAGTTACAACATGGTGATTGGTAAGATCGAAAAGATTTATAATATAAAAAATTATCATTTTGACATTGTCGACTATAAATTATTAGAGTCGCAAAAAGATGCAAACTATTCAAATGAAAAATTCAGAGTAAAACTTAAAGACAATTATAATAACAAATGGAAACTTGATGTTTATATTTCAAGATTAAATGACTGTTATTTGCTTACAGAGCCGATAGAAATGAATAACTTAGAGAAAATTGAGAATTAAATTTCAGCGCATAACATTTTGTAAATTGCATTGTGGGTGCAGCTATACCAGTTGTCTCTACTCCTTTCTTGACCGTCACGCGTCGGTCGACGCTGACGCTCTTCGAAAGCCACACCGACAACTTACAATTTTCCGTTACAAGCAATTAGTTTTTTTTGTAATTGCTGCTCTAAGTTTTGTCGGAGAAATTTCTCTTTTCAACTTTTAATCTATGTCGAGCAACTTAATTTGGTATAACATTTATTCAATTTACATTCAGTGCTTTGTTGCTTTTAGCTGCAAACAAATTATTATTTACGTTTAGGACAAGTACAACAACAAATAATAAATTAAGTCGCCCTACTCTATTTCATGTTCAGCACTTTTTATAAACTTAAATCCGAGTTCAATTAAAGAGCAACTTTATTCCGCAATTTCATTCAAAGCTAAAAACTGCCTTGTGCTTGTGGACACGTTCGTCCCGCGCTTTTTAAAGCTCTTAATCATAATTCTTTCTTGGTTGTTTAATCTTTTAGTCGATAAATAAACTAACAACACTTATTTGTTGTGGCACTTTAGCTTTTTAGAATCAACTATTTGTTTTTGCGAGCTAAGTGTAGATATTTTAAAAACGTAAGTATAAAAATCAAACAAAAAAGCTCGCCTGCACACAACTTTTAGTTACCAAGCATAATATAAGTTGTAGGCAGTTTTTTATTAACTGCTTGTAACAATTTGTATATTGCAGTACGGTGAACTGCTAAAACTGTTGCCTCTGCTCCTTTCTCTAGCATTTTTGTCGGTCGACAAAAACGCTCTTCGAATTCCGCACCGACAACATACAATTTACCGTTAGCAACAATTTAAAGAATAGAATGACTGAGAGAGATTTAAAAATAGAATTTGATTCAATATTGAAAGACATAGTTTCTCCAATTTTTAAAAGTTATGGTTTTAAAAAGCAACGAAATCATTTTTTCAGAGAGAACGAAATAATTATTCAGACATTCAATGTTCAACAAAGCCAATGGAATAATGCAGAAAGCAAGAAATTTGTTTTTAATACAGGAATAATTGAGAAAGAGATTCATTCTAAAATTACAGAGGATACACTTCCTGTTTTTCCCAAAAATACTGACGCTGATGTTCATATGAGAAATGGACACATAATGAATAAAGGAGACTTATGGTATGAATTAAATTATTCGACAAATCTCAAAGAATTAAAAGAGCGTGTTAAAAAGGACATTTCAAATTATGTCATCACATATTTTGAATACTACAATTCACCAAAGAATTTATTAGACTTTTTCGATTGGGAGTATGAGCCAGTAATGTCCCCACTTTTTAAGTTCTATACTATTGAAAAATATGGAGACAAGAAAGATGCATTAAAATATCTGAATGAACTCTATCTTGGAGCTATAGAACCTCAGAATGACGTATTTGAAATGGGGCTACACGGAAAAACAGTTTATACAGAAGAAAAATCCGCAAAAATCAATGAAGAATGGGTAAGTAAATTAAAGCTGATTGCAACTGAGAGAGAGTTTGAATTTAAAGAGCAAAGCAATAGGAGCAATATTGTTTCAAAGGAAAAAGAAACAAAAAATCGCTTTTGGTTATTCAGAAACAAAAGAAAATAAAAACTGGTGGTAACATTTTGGCATATGCCATAGTGGTTTTGTGCGGTTTCGGTCGGGTTCGCTCCCGCATTGTGTTTTCCTATCGGCCGACACTAATGCGCACCGCAGACCACTACGGCACATCCAATTTATCGTTAGGCATAATTTTCCCAACATCTTTCAGAATATGTTAAATCCGACAAACAAGATTAGCAAACTATTACAAATAATATTTCTATTTTAGTAAAAAATCCTACTATGATTAAAGTAATATTTGAGAAATTATTTAAATGGGTATTTTTCACAGTTCTCATTTCTTTACTTCCCATCGCATTTGGTCTTAGCACTCTATATTTGAACGATGAGCCAATAAACATTTTTCAATGCACAAACAATGGTGAATTTTTTCTCATATCTGTTTGTATTTCTGCTGGTGTATTAGGAGAGTTATTTGGAAGCTCTAAAAAACTGATAAATCTCAAAATAGCGACAGGAGGATTAATTTGTACAATTATGATACTTTCCAGTTATAATTTTGCAGAAGTTTGGAAAGCAAATATTAGTAACCAAGCTTATCTACCTGAAAATATATTTTTAGCATCAGTCATAACTATTATTTGTACTTTATTCTGTTGTTTTACGGGCATAATTATATCTGAATTATAATGTTAATAATATTCCCAATCATAATAGCTATAATTAGTTTTCTTCTTGGTATATATACCATTTATAAGAATAGAGAATTATTCACAGAAAGTAATATTACAAAATCGAATGATTCTTCCAAAATCGAATATATTATCAAAAGGACAGAAATATTAGAAACCAAAATATCAAAGGATATTTCTGACATAAAAGATTTAAATAAATCTATAAAGAAATTAGGCGTAAGACTGAATAATGAAACAAATAATATTTTAAAAAATAAATTAGTTAGTCTTAAGAATGAGATAAACAAACTAAACTTAAACATAGAAGAATTAAATCTTTATGACAAGAAACAAGATTCTTCCTACAGGTTAATTTCTCAACTATACCTTGATTATCTTAAAGCATACCCAATCACATCAAAGTATCAATTCAGAGCTAAACTTAAAAACCTATTTGATTTCTGCTTCAGTCTATTCGTTATTCTTTTGACATTTCCATTTCTTCTATTAATAGCACTACTAATAAAATTAGAGGATGGTGGACCAATTTTCTTTAAACAAGAAAGAGTTGGACTATATGGACGAAGAATTCATGTTCTTAAATTTCGAACAATGGTTGAAGATGTAGAAGGTTTGAAAGCAACAATATTGGCAATGGATAAGCAAGAAAGCCAAGTTTTTAAAATAAATGGTAATCTGCGAACAACTAAAATTGGCAAATACTTAAGAGAAACCTCACTGGATGAACTTCCTCAATTCATTAATGTGATTAAGGGTGAAATGTCAGTTGTAGGTCCTCGTCCTCCAATTCCATCTGAGATATTACAATACAAAAGATGGCAACTACGTCGTTTAAGTATGAAACCAGGAATCACTTGTATTTGGCAAGTTTCTGGAAGAAATAACATTAGATATGAAGATGCGCTAAAACTTGATATAGAATATATTGATAATTGGTCAATGGGAAAAGATATATTACTAATTTTAAAAACAGTAGATATTTTAATTAGAGGATCTGGATATTAACTAAGCCTTCCCATTATTTTTAAAATCCAAATTCTTTTTATTCAAAACTCAATTTAAACTATGCCTAACATTTTGTACATCGCAGTGCGGCGGCAGCAAGTCTTGTTGTCTCTACACATTTCTGGATCGTCATGTCCGTAAACGGACAAAGACGCTCTTCGAAATCCGCACCGACAACATACAATTTCCCGTTACAAGCAATTAGATTTTTTTGTAATTGCTGCTCTAAGTTTTGTCGGAGATATTGCTCTTTTTAACTTTTATCTATGTCGGGCAACTTAATTTGGTCTAGCATTTATTCAGTTTGCATTCGGTGCTTTGTTGCTTTTAGCTGCAAACAAATTATTGTTTACGTTTAAGACGAGTCCAATTACAAATAATAAATTAAGTCGCCCTACTCTATTTCATGTTCAACACTTTCTATAAACTTAAATCCGAGTTCAATCAAAGAGCAACTTTATTCCGTAGTTTCATTCAAAGCTAAAAACTGCCTTGCGCTTGTGGACAAGTTCGCCCCGCGCTTTCTTAAGCTCTTAATCGTAGTTCTTTCTTGGTTGTTTAATCTTGTAGACGATAAATAAACTAACAACACTTATTTGTTGTGGCACTTTAGCTTTTTTGAATCAACTACTTGTTTTTGCGAGCTAAGTGTAAATATTTTAAAAACGTAAGTATAAAATTCAAACAAAAAAGCTCGCCTGCACACAACTTTTAGTTACCGAACATAAAATAAGTTGTAGGTAGTTTTTTATTAACTGCTTGTAACAATTTGTATATTGCAGTACGGTGAACTGCTTTATTTGTTGCCTCTGCTCCTTTCTCTAGCATTTTTGTCGGTCGACAAAAACGCTCTTCGAATTCCGCACCGACAACATACAATTCAACGTTAGGCACAAGGCAATAAAAACAATGCAAGAAACAAATAATAATGAAAACAAAAGGAATTCATCCTAAAACAGATTTTTCACTATTCCCCAAAGAGGAAAAGAAGATTACTGAAGATTTTCTATCAAAAGAATTTCTTGTTACCAGATGTGAAAAGTTTGAATATTTAAACAGCAAGTACAACTTCATTGTTGTTAAACCCCCTAAAATATATTCTGACCTATTTAATATTGTCAGAGAATTTATTATTCTATTTAGTCCCTATAACGAATTTCAAGCTAGAACACTTCATGTAATAGATAAAATCCAAAGTAACTTTCCAGGGCTAAGAATAGAGAAAATTTGTACTATAATTATTAGTAAATGCAAAAATATAGAATCTGAACTTAGAGATATTTTGCATAGCGACCCAGAAGTACAATTATTAGTTCCGTTTTCATATGAAGAATTTAAATCTGATTATAATGATGAATTCATAAAAAACAGATTTAAAGAATATTTTTTTAATCGCGATTTATTTTCGTTTCAATCAGAACTAAAAAAGGAATTATATTTTTTTGGGAGAAACGAAATTGTCCATAAACTAGTAACTAAGCATAAAAGCAATGAAAACTCTGGCTTGTTCGGTTTAAGAAAAACAGGAAAGACCTCTATTCTTCATGGTGTAAGAAGATTATTAAACAATGATAATACTTTGTCTGTTATTATTAATTGCCAATCTCCTGACTTTCATTTAAAAAAATGGAATAAGGCATTGCATTACATTATAAAAGAAATAAAAGTTCAAAATAATATAATCCAAAAGGTAAGAGAAGAAAAACTCTATTTAGAATCAAAAGCTGTAGAAAGTTTTGAAAGCGATCTGAAAAGAATATTGGCAAAATCAAAATCATCGAGCATACTCCTTATTTTTGACGAGATTGAACATATTACATTTGAAGTTTCTCATATAGACCATTGGAAACGTGGGTATGAATTTTTAACATTTTGGCAAGCCTTAAGGTCAATATTTCAAAAAGAGAATAATCTATTTACATTTCTTATAGCTGGAACTAATCCAAAATCAGTTGAATTTACGACTATTAAAGGAACTGATAATCCAATTTTTGAATTAATCTCAAGAGATTCTTTTGTTCCTAGTTTTTCAATTAAACAAGTCGAAGAAATGGTTAGTTATCTTGGAAAGATTATGGGACTAACTTTTGATGAAATCATATACTCTAAACTTCAAGAAGATTTTGGCGGTCATCCTTTTTTAATTAGACAAGTTTGTAGTTACATCCATAAGTATGTAACGAAAGAAAGACCAGCTAGGGTTGACAAAGTTATATATGAGAATGCTAAAAATGATTATCAGCAAAACAATGCTATATATAATGAAATGATTCTAGAAGTTCTTAAGAACTTTTATAATGATGAATATCAAATGTTAGAGTTTTTAGCAATTGGAGATGTAGCTACATTTAATGAATTTGCAGGTATCTCACCAAGTTATACAACTCATTTAAAGGGCTATAATATTATAGATGAAAACGATAATCAGTTTCATTTCAAAATTGAAAGTGTGAAAAATTACCTATCTGATAAAAAGAAATATAAAAGGATAGGTTTAACTAATAAAGAAATGTTAGCCGAAATTTCTGAACGTCGAAATCAATTAGAACCAAAACTTAGGAGGCTAGTTCGACAGGTAATGTTTTCAAAATACGGTGAAAATGAAGCTAAGAAAATTGTACTACGAATAATGGGCACAGAAAGAGAACGTAAGTATTACTCCAAAAAGCTCAAAGAAATTTTTGATGGTAATCAATCAATAATATATTTTGAAGATTTAAGGAAAATTGTATCAAAAGAGTGGTTAGTTTTTGAAAACATATTTGAGAAAAATAAACATGAATTTGAAACATTCATGTCTAATGTAAACAAGTATAGGAAGGATGCTCATGCAAAAGATATAAATGAAGATGAAATGGCTTTATTCAGAGTGGCAATAACAAAACTTGAAAATTATATTGATAATTACTTGTAAAGCCCAGTGCCTAACATTTTGTATATTCCATAGGGGGTTCAGCGGTTTTCTGGCATCACATCTTTTATCAAATTAAGATGTAACGGTCGACAGTAACGCTCTCCGAAATCCCCTACGTAACATACAATTTACCGTTACAAGCAATTAGATTTTTATGTAATTGCTGCTCTAAGTTTTGTCGGAGAAATTGCTCTTTTTAACTTTTATTCTTTGTTGGGCAACTTAATTTGGTCTAGCATTTATTCAGTTTACATTCAGTGCTTTGTTGCTTTTAGCTGCAAACAAAGTATTGTTTACGTCTAAGATAAGTCCAATTACAAATAATAAATTAAGTCGCCCTACTCTATTTCATGTTCAGCACTTTTTATAAACTTAAAATCCGAGTTTAATTAAAGAGCAACTTTATTCCGCAGTTTCATTCAAAGCTAAAAACTGCCTTGCGCTTGTGGACAAGTTCGCCCCGCGCTTTTTAAAGCTCTTAATCGTAGTTCTTTCTTGGTTGTTTAATCTTTTAATCGATAAATAAACAAACAACACTTATTTGTTGTGACACTTTAGCTTTTTTGAATCAACTACTTGTTTTTGTGAGCTAAGTGTAAATATTTTAAAAACGCAGGTATAAAAATCAAACAAAAAAGCTCGCATGCACACAACTTTTAGTGGCCAAGCATAAAATAAGTTGTAGGCAGTTTTTTATTAACTGCTTGTAACAATTTGTATATTGCAGTACGGTGAACTGCTTTATTTATTGCCTTTGCTCCTTTCTCTAGCATTTTTGTCGGTCGACAAAAACGCTCTTCGAAATCCGCACCAACAACATACAATTTTCCGTTATACGCAAGCCGAAAAATTGCATTATACATATTAATTAGACTCGTAACAAACACAATAAAAATCAAATTAACAGCGTCTTAGACAAGATGACGTAAGAATGACGCACTAAATACGTCGAGATATTTTTAAATGTTTTTAAGTTATTGATAATCTTGCTTAAACCTTTAAAGAAATGAAGCAACCAGAATTAGGACGAAAAGTTTCAGAGATTAGGAATTCTATTGGATTAACTCAAGATGAGTTATCAAAAAATTGCAACCTAAGCTTACGGACTATTCAACGAATTGAATCTGGTATCGTAAACCCGAGGAGTTATACTCTTAAAATTATTGGTGACAACCTCGGTTTTAACTTCTATTCTGCAAAGAGAAAAAGTAAAAGATTGAGTTTCCTAAAAGACTGGAAAAGCTTTCTAATTAATCAAGTATTTCAATTGTTTAACTTAAAAACAAACACAATGAAAAAATTATCAATTTTATCAGTAAGCTTTAGTGTACTTGGATTTACATTATTCTTAATACTCTCTACTGGCATGGCGAGTGGAGCAAATGATGTTGAATACACTAAAACAAATCACAAAGGAATTACATACCTTTTCCCCAAAGGACTTAAAATTCAAATATCAAATATGAAAGATACTTCTGATTATAAAATAGGGGACGATTTAATTCAGAATTATAAGCAGAACATTTTCTTTAATCGAGAATTTGTTGGAAAGGTAAATATTGGTGATACGATTATTCTTGACAATGGGAATTTAAATATTAAAAATTCATTTTGGGAGTTTATATCCACATCAGGCAAGGGGATAACATATCTTATTCCAAATGGATTGATTTTGAAATCTTGTCCTGTAAATAAGAATTCTGAGAGTCTAATTTTCAATGAGAACCTTATTATTAAAGTTCATAGAAATAGTGTATTTTTAAATAGCACTTACATTGGAGAAGCTTTTCAGGATGATATTGTAACATTGAGAAACGGATCATTATATATAACTAAAGGGAATATTGACAAATTGAAATAACGGCCAGCGTATAACATTTTGTAAATTGCATTGCGGCGTTCGGTGCAGGTTGTCGCCCTGGATTCCCGCATGATTGTCTTCGTCCTCGCGGACGGACAATCACCCGCAATCCGCAACGACAACTTACAATTTTCCGTTACAAGCAATTAGATTTTTTTGTAATTGCTGCTCTAAGTTTTGTCGGAGATATTGCTCTTTTCAACTTTTAATCTATGTCGGGCAACTTAATTTGATCTAGCATTTATTCAGTTTACATTCAGTGCTTTGTTGCTTTTTGCTGCAAACAAATTATTGTTTACGTTTAAGACTAGTCCAATTACAAATAATAAATTAAGTCGCCCTACTCTATTTCATGTTCAACACTTTCTATAAACTTAAATCCGAGTTCAATCAAAGAGCAACTTTATTCCGCAATTTCATTCAAAGCTAAAACTGCCTTGCGCTTGTGGACAAGTTCGCCCCGCGCTTTTTAAAGCTCTTAATCGTAGTTCTTTCTTGGTTGTTTAATCTTTTAGTCGATAAATAAACAAACAACACTTATTTGTTGTGACACTTTAGCTTTTTAGAATCAACTATTTGTTTTTGTGAGCTAAGTGTAAATATTTTAAAAACGTAAGTATAAAATTCAAACAAAAAAGCTCGCCTGCACACAACTTTTAGTTACCAAACATAAAATAAGTTGTAGGCAGTTTTTTATTAACTGCTTGTAACAATTTGTATATTGCAGTACGGTGAACTGCTTTATTTGTTGCCTCTGCTCCTTTCTCTAGCATTTTTGTCGGTCGACAAAAACGCTCTTCGAATTCCGCACCGACAACATACAATTCAACGTTAGGGGTAATAGAATTTTGCGCCTGCAAATACTGGAAAGACTGAAAACAAAACAAGTAAAGAAAGTGCAAAAATGTTGGATTTGTAATAAAAATGTAGCTAACTCAGGAGAGCATAAAATTAAAGCTGCTGAGATTAGAAAACTGATGGGAAATAAAAGGTTCGATGGATTTTATAAAGGAGAGGAGAACAAACTTATCACAATTGAGAATTCCAAAGACAAGAATTTAAAATTTCCCAAAGTAATATGTGATGAATGTAACAATAATAAAACAGCACAATCAGATAAAGCTTATACGGATTTTGTCTCTTTTATAACAGACAATTATGATAGTTTACATGCTCAAAGAAAAATAGACTTTAAAGAAATATATGGAGAGAACTGGTCCAAAAGAAAAATTGAGTTGTATCGATATTTTGCAAAACATTTTCTGATGAAGGAATTCCCAATATTGATTTGACTGAATTATCAAGTTTTATCTCTCAAAAGGACTCAGTAAAAAATTTCTATGTCTTTTTCCGACTAAATTCTGTAATCAACCTTTTCTCTCAAATATTTGACTTTCTTAGCTCTTATCGGAACTCAATGGTATTACGAACCTTTGCTTCCTCCTCCAATGCCTCTGGCTGACGATGCAACAAAAGAAGATAGCATTAAGTATCAAGACGAATTAAGAATAATAAATCAAAAAAACGAAAATCGTAAACTTGACACCTCTCGACTTATTGTATTTTTTAAAGATTCGTTAATTGCTTATCCAACTTCCGAGAGACAGACAGATATTTTAGAACCAAAAAATTTCGCATCAAATTTCCCAGTTGACATCTCTTATATTTTTCTTATCAAAAAACTTTATTCTCAGGCTATATCAAAATCCATTGACTTAAGAAAAATTACTGAAATAGGTAAATACAAAATTTTACCCGTTTCTGAAATCGAAACATTAGAAGGGAATTATAAAAAAATTGGAGTAGTAAGATATTCGAGAATTGTATTTAACGAAAATCGAGACAAAGCTTGTTTCTATTTTGACTTTTTACATGGACCACTTTTGGGATTCGGACAAATTGTATTTATAGAAAAAAATCAAGGTAAATGGACAATAATCGGACAACGAGAAATGTGGGTAGCGTAAAAATGAAAAACAAAAAACTATGGCTAACACAGTACATATTGCAGGGCGGGGTTCGGTGGTTCGCCAACTACGGATTCTCGCATCGCAGTTCCGTGTCCTTCGGACAGGAACGCTCTCCGAAATCCACCCCGACAACATGTACCAACCGTTAACATTAATTTAAATTATAGCAGGTTTTCCATTTGTAAAGGCTATCTTTGATAGTATCATATGACATTATCAAATAGTTTAGATTATGAAACCACCTTACGAAATAACAAATAATATTCTGGCACTAGTTGCTTCTATTTCAGAAAAAATTGGTGAAATAAATGCTGCTCATTTATCAAAACAGCCAACTGAATTACGAAAAAAAAATAGGATAAAAACAATTCAATCATCTCTCGAAATTGAAGGAAATACACTTACTGTAGAACAGATTACTGATTTATTAGACAACAAACGAATACTTGCACCACAAAAAGATATTATCGAAGTTAAGAATGCAATTGCAGTTTACGATAGCCTTAACGAGTTTAAAACATATTCACTAAAGTCTCTTTGTGATGCACATCAAATTTTAATGAAAAATCTAATCGATAATGCAGGCAAACTGCGAGCTACATCGGTTGGTATTGTAAAAGGTAGTGAACTGGCACATCTTGCACCTCCAGGTGAAATGGTCAAACCACTAATGAATGACCTGTTTAATTACCTAAAAAACGACAATGACCTACTTTTAATTAAAAGTTGCGTATTCCATTATGAGTTTGAATTTATTCATCCATTTATAGACGGCAATGGACGTATGGGAAGACTTTGGCAAACAATGATTTTAAAGGAGTACTCTCCAATTTTTGAATTTCTACCAATAGAAACATTAATTAAAGAAAAACAGCAAGATTATTATAACGTACTAGGTAAATCTGACAGCCAAGGAACATCAACTGCTTTTATTGAGTTCATGCTCTCGATCATAAAAGATTCATTGGAGGAGTTACTCAAATCACAAAGAATAAGCTTAACAGATAACGACAGAATTATTCATTTTAAAGACTTAATCGGAGCAAAGGAATTTTCGCGACAGGACTACTTAAGAGCATATAAAAATATATCTCCAGCTACAGCGAGCCGAGATTTAAAAAATGCGGTTGACAATGGAATCATTGAAAAGGAAGGAGATAAAAGACTTACCAAATACAAATTCAAATAAAAACTAATGTTAACATTTTGTATATTTCATAGCGGTTGCAGCGGTATGCGTGGGGCGGATTCTCGCCCCGATTGTCCTTGTCCTCACGGACAGACAATCGCACCGTAATCCGCTACGCAACATACAATTTTCCGTTGTGCACAATATAAAAACCGACACTACATCTATGAAAATTGACATTCACACTCATACTAGAAAAGTAAAATCAGGAGATGCTCCTTCTCGAAATATTGAGAAAGACAAATTTGTCGATATACTAAAAGATACTGATGTAAAAATATTGGCAATTACTAATCATAACCATTTCGACTTAGACCAATATGTCGAATTCAGAGATAGTGTATCTTCTTATTGTCAAATATGGCCAGGAATAGAATTTGACATCCTTCAAAACAAAAAAAATCACATTTAATAGTAATTTGTAATCCCAAGAATTACGAAATTTTTGACAGAAAAATAAAGGATGTTATTGGAGAGTGTCACCCCGATAAATTCAACATCTCTCTAGAAGAAATAGTAAAAAATTTTGATTCTTTAGATTGCATTTACGTTGCACATTATTTTGTCAAAAAACCAAATATTGGAGATGAAGAATTAAATATTTTATATGATTTAGTATCAGATTCTAAAAGAATATTAAAAGAAGCTACAAATTCAATATCTGCGGGAATTTACATAAGCCACGGACATAATTCAATATATGGTTCTGATATTCACAACTGGGATGATTACATTGAAACATCAAAGACTCTTCCTGAATTAAGATTACCAGTTGAAAGTTTTGAGCAATTTTGTCTTCTTTTAGAAAAAGATGAAGCAACAATAGATACAGTCTTAAATAAAAAAGTAAAAGAATATATAGAAATCGCACCATTTACAGCTGCGGAAATTATTAGATTAAATATATTTAATGACATCAATATTTTATTTGGTTCAAAAGGAACTGGTAAAACAATAATACTAGAATCTTTATCAAAATATTTTAATGCAAAAGGTCATAAAACATCGGTTTACAAATCAAACGACAGTCATTTAAATGATGTCTTTGATATAAAAGGAAGTACTTTTAACTGTAATACATCTGATTTTGGAATTGATGATTGCGAAAATGAAATAAAATTCATAAAAGATGTTACTGATGAGGATGTTACTTCTTTAACAAAGTATCTTTTACATTTTTCTTTCCAAGAAACAAATAAGATTTCAAGAACATTAAAAATCAAGAACATCAATGAAGAAGATGAAACGCAGTCTGAAAGGGTTCTTGATGATATATCTTCAATTTTAAAGGAATTTCTTGAGTTCAAAGAATATATTTTAGATAATGAAAATATTGATGATTATGTAGATAATGATTTAATTGTTGAATTAATTGAACTGATAGAAAAGGTATCAAGCCAACTTAAAAATGGAGTTGAAAATAAATTTATTGAGAACAAAAGTATAATATTATTAAATAATATAGTCTCTTGTTTTCAGACGGAGATTACAAAAAAAACAAGTCTTCCACCTAAACCGATGAAAACGGGTTTTTCTGAATACGCTCGTAATCGAATAAAAATTGAAAATGCTATAAAAAAAATATTAGAAAGTACACAAATAGATTTTTCACCAATTGAGGAATATGTTGGCAGTTTAGGTATTAAAGGAGAGCTTAAGTGTAGAACAAATTTACTATTTCATAATGGTTCAATTTCGGATAGAAATTATACACCAGTAAAGGATGTAAAAAAGACACCACAAAAACAATTTATAAATGCAATAACATCTATATCTAAACACATCTACACAAATGACTTATTCTCAAAAATATCAGATTTAAATGAAATAGAAAGCATTGAAACTATTAATTCACTAAGTGATTTACTCCTTAAATACAAACATTTTACTCTAAATGGCACTCCATATAGTCCATCAAATGGAGAATCTTCAATGATTTTGCTACATAAAGAGCTTAAAGAAGATAAAGAAATATACTTAATAGATGAGCCTGAAAAAAGTTTAGGCAATGATTATATTAATGATGTGATAGTTCCATTACTTAAAGAAAAAGCTTTATTAGGCAAAAAAGTAATAATTGCAACTCACGATGCAAACATTGCAGTCAGAACTTTACCATATAATTCTATTTATAGATTACACGACCAAGGACAATATTTTACTTTAACAGGTAATCCATTCTTGAATTTATTAAAGTGTCTATATGGTTCTAGACCAGCATTAGATTGGAAAGAAATTAGTATGAAAACATTAGAAGGTGGTAAAGAAGCCTTTGGCGAAAGAGGAAAAATATATGGAAACTAAAAAAGCAAACATTAGAAGAGAAGAAACTAACACATATTTGTGTTTAGAAGTTGGAGATACAATTCTCCAAATAACATTAACTGATGACAATCCAAACAATATAAAATCTTCTTTTAATTCAATATTAAAGGAGTTAAAGAAAGGATTATTTGAGTTTGTATTAGAAGATGAATCTGAAGATTTATACCATCAAATTTGTGTTGAATATTTAAGTCAACTAAACACGGAAATGCAAGCAATTTATCAAGATTTAGAGACATATGAACTAGTTGAAAATTAATAAAATACTGTGCACAACATTTTGTATAGTGCATAGGGCAGATAGTGAGTATTTGAAGCTTTGGCTCTCCTATCAGCACCGCCGAAGCGCAGCTTCGACGGCGGGTCAAATTCGCAGGTGTCAAATCTGCGCTTCGGCTACTTAGCAACTTGACAGGAAAGTGCCTTGAAATGCCCTACGACACCATACAATTTACCGTTGTAGGGCATTTTAAAAACAAACGACAATGAACATCCCTAGCGAATTGAAAACGAACAAAACTTCAGATAATTTATATGCCGATAATTGATGATGACATATTAGCAGAAGCATTATCAAAATTTGACCTTGCAAAACTTGTAAATGATATAAGTGATAAAAAGGAAATTATAAGAAATTGGGTAACAGCACTTGATAATGGAGATATAAAGAGCGAAGGGGAAGACCAAAACAAACCTCAATTTTTCCAGCAAATATTTTCAAATGTGTTGGATTATAGTCAAGAAAAATCATATGAAGTAAAGAACTTAATTCTTGAAGAAAAAACACCATATGACACGACAAAACCAGATGCAATTTTAGGATTTTTTCGAATCGAAAAAGGAAAACGAAAAAAAAGAACCTGTGGTTGCCGTAGTCGAAGTGAAAAATTTGAATTCTGATTTTAAAAAACAGGAAAGGGCAAAGTATTCGAATCCATTAATGCAAGCAAATGAGTATCGATTTAAGATTGGTTGCAAGTGGATAATATTGACAGATTTTAAGAGGATTCGATTGTATCATAATAATGCCAATAAATATGAAGAGTTTGTCATTTCAAATGACTTAATTAATCATAAAGAAAAATTGATTAATTTCTTTTTTTTCTTGCATAAAGATAGATTAATGAGCGAAAATAATCCATCGCCAATAAATTCATTACTTGAATTCCAAAAACAAAAGTATAATGAACTAAATAACCTCAGACCAATTCACAAGAAGAATAATAACACAATTTTGGCGACATATAAGAGTGATGATAAGAATGTAGATATGAATATTGTAGATGAAATATATCAGTCAATTATAAAATTCAAGGGATTAAAATTTATAAACCCAGAATTAATCTCAAATATTTTTCCGTTTAACAGAGAAAAAGAAGAAGTATATCATTATGATATTAGTAGTTATGCTATTCAATCAATTGACAAAGAAGTTTATAATTTATTTAGCTCAATAAAAATAGACAATGGAAATATTACTGTTTCTGAAGAATACGATTCCAACGATTGCATCGAAAAAATCACTGAAATTGTTAAAAAATTAAATGACTCACTTATTTTCAGATTCCAAGGTTATGAAAATATAGAAATAGTTAATAACTATTTAACTCGTCCAAATGTAATTGCGCCAAGCTTAAAATATCGATTAGGAAACTATGAGAATCAATTGAAAACATTTAATATTAATTTACTGGACAATAAGAAAAATGATAGTGAAGAAATTACGGAATTACACTTAAGTCTGCAATTCGACAAACTTTTAAACAAAATAAAAACTAGTGAGGGGAAAGATGACTTTTTTTCATTTGAGATTGCTTATGCTTGTAGCTTGTTAGCTATTGATGATTACAAGAAGAGTTTTATTATTTATAGAACGTTATTTGAAAAGAATAACCTACAAACAGATGAACATCAAATAAATATATTTCTGTCAAAATTCAATCTAAAGCATCTCTTCAACCTTATCTCTTCCCACTATTGGTTGGATGATAGAACTGAAATTCTTGAGGAAATTAGGCAAATAGATTTAGATAAAACATTTGAAAATTTAAATTTAGAGGATTCTGATATACGAGAGGCGATTCGTGAAATAAAAGAGAATAAATTATTTACACGGTCAGTAGGTAAAATTAATGACAACTCCCAAAATATTCAAAAAGCCTATGAATTATATGAAAATGGAGGTACTCAACATGGTCCATATTATCCAGGCTTACAATGGAATGAATTTGTATTAACATATACCAACTTTACTAGCAATTATATTCTATATGAAGTATTCTCTGAGTTTAATAACTACTATCAGACCATATTTAACAGCCTCATAATAAGTCATGCAACAGACGATAGTTACAACGAGAAATTGAAGATATTTGAGTATTATCAAATAATATGTGCATTTTTATATACTTCTCCAGACCAAACCAATAAATCACTTAACAAGATAAAACTAAATGAACTAAAAATAAGTGAAGAAAATAAGCAAAAAACAGTTTCAGTAATTCTTAATTATCTGGGCTGCAACCATGAACATGGGAAGAAAGCCATGTTTGGTGATGTTTATGAAAAAAGAGGTTTTACAAGTTTTTTAGCGAGCAGTTATACTTTCAGAGATAGATATTATACAATATTTGAAAATATATTTTTGCTAATATCAAAAATTGATTTTAATGAAAATAATATCCAAGCGATTCTTAAATCACTAATTAAGTTTATAACAGTTGATAAACATTTAGGTTGGACAAGCTATAAATATTTAGCAAAATGGATAAATAATTTGACGAAAAAAGATACGTTAGATTATTTACCTAAATTGTTAGAAACAATTATTGAAAACATTATTGAGAATAAAATTAGAAGTATTGACTCTTCGATTTTTCATGCAATCTCAAACAATCTCATTCAAAAAAATATTAATGAATCTCCCAAACCAACAATAATTTCAAAAGCACTGCTTTTTTTTACGGAAAGTGGTCATTGCTCATATAGTGATGTCGAAATATTAGTGTCATTATGGAGTGTTAGTAGTAAAAACAACCAAAACGAAATCAAAACAAAATTATTGAAACTTCTATCAGATAGATTTGAGCCAATAATATACACCAAATTAGTATATGGTTCTATAATACCATTTGATACCGATGATTTGTTTGAGAAATATATTAAGTCCTATAGTAATTACATCGCACCGCAGATTGAAATTAGAAGAAACAAGATGTTACTGCGAGATTATTCATTTAATTACTTTGTAGAATTCATTTATAGTCAGAATATTAAACTAAAAAAAGAACAATTAAAAGAGTTCACAAAACTTGAAGGATATTATTATTGGTTATTGAATTATGAAAACTTTAGTTATGAAAACTTCAATCCTGAATGGTTATTATTTTGGCGGACTGATACTTATTTGAAAAGGTTTTCAAAAGTTAAAGAAATACGTTTTTCGGTAAAGGAATATTTAAAGAAAAATTACAATGAAAATTTGTCCAAAATATATTTTAAATATTTGGTGATATAAAATATGAATAGAAAAAACGCCCTACAACAAATTGTATATGGCAGGCGGGGTTTTTAGCGGTCTGACAAGTCAGACCTCGTGCCCACTTTCCTGCGGGTCTGACAGGATTTCTCTTCGAAATCCCGCCCGACCACATACAAGTGACCGTTACAAGCAATTAGTTTTTTTGTAATTGCTGCTCTAAGTTTTGTCGGAGAAATTGCTCTTTTCAACTTTTAATCTATGTCGAGCAACTTAATTTGATCTAGCATTTATTCAATTTACATTCAGTGCTTTGTTGCTTTTAGCTGCAAACAAATTATTATTTACGTTTAGGACAAGTACAACAACAAATAATAAATTAAGTCGCCCTACTCTATTTCATGTTCGGCACTTTTTATAAACTTAAAACCGAGTTCAATTAAAGAGCAACTTTATTCCGCAATTTCATTCAAAGCTAAAAACTGCCTTGTGCTTGTGGACACGTTCGTCCCGCGCTTTTTAAAGCTCTTAATCATAATTCTTTCTTGGTTGTTTAATCTTTTAGTCGATAAATAAACTAACAACACTTATTTGTTGTGGCACTTTAGCTTTTTAGAATCAACTATTTGTTTTTGCGAGCTAAGTGTAGATATTTTAAAAACGTAAGTATAAAAATCAAACAAAAAAGCTCGCCTGCACACAACTTTTAGTTACCAAGCATAATATAAGTTGTAGGCAGTTTTTTATTAACTGCTTGTAACAATTTGTATATTGCAGTACGGTGAACTGCTAAAACTGTTGCCTCTGCTCCTTTCTCTAGCATTTTTGTCGGTCGACAAAAACGCTCTTCGAATTCCGCACCGACAACATACAATTTACCGTTATGCCCAATTGGGAAAAAATCGTGACGTAGAGGAAAATATGCAACAATCTTTTATTTAAATATTTAAAACTTACTAAAATGAAAAAATACAGAACTGTTTTTAGAGGTTTAATAATCGGGGTAGTTGCTGGACTAATACTTGGAATCATAATAGACGCTTCGAATTCTAAAAAAGGAAAATATGGTGTTATTACCCATAAAGGTAAGTATGTTGCAACCACGATAAGAAAAGACACTGGACCTGTAACGCTAAATTCAATAATTGCTGGTGCTTTTATAGGAGCATTTATAGGACTTTTATTTGTAAAAAAAGACTCAAATCTAGATGCAGCAAAAGAAAGAGCAAACAAAAACTGGTCAAACTATAAAGGCGGATGGGGAACCAAAATCCCAGGAGGTTCAGAAAACAATAGAGAACATATTAGTGTAACAAATAAAGAAGCAAGAGTTGGGAAAGGATTTCATATAACAGTAGGTGATAATCATCTTTATTATGACGAAAAGGGAAATTACTTGGGAGAAGGTGATGAAACATATACAATATTAGAAAAGATTGCGTCTATGCAAAAAAGAGGTGTAATTTCTGATAAAGAATATAATGCAGCTTTGGAGAAACTATCAAAAAATAAAACAAACGACGGAATTGAGATATAATAACAACAGGGCATAACATTTTGTATAAGTAATGGCAGGTAATGTGGTAAATATCAAGGTTTGTAGCCCGCTCAAACTGCGCAGCGGTTTGACAGGAAAGTGCCTCGCAATCTGCCACTACTCATACAATTTACCGTTAGCAAACATTTTGACCCAATGAACCTAGATTATTAATTATAAACAATGGATATCTCTAATAAATCTAAAGAAATAAGTCGCTTAATAAAAGCTTTTGAAATAGAAGCAGATAAATATCACGACATTGAGTTCCATACATATACCCTTAAACAAACTGGTAAATCAGGAATCGAAAGAATATTTAAACAGCCAAATCATTCTATAATGCTTTGGCAATACATCGGTCAACTTGGCACGGAAAAAGCGCGAAACAAATTCTTAAATGATTTAGAGAATAGTGATTTACAATGGGGAATTCGAGGTGCAAAATTGACAAAATACGGTGTAATAGAAAGTAGTGGAACCAACCAATTCTTAAAAATGGCAAAGCGAGCAGGTTCATTATTTAGTGATGAAGAGTCAAGAGAATTCAAATCTAGAATTATCGATGAAATTCATGCAGAGGAACTTAAAAGAATACCAAAATCTAAACCCACAAGTGTTACAAATGATAATCCTTTAGCCATTTGGTTGAATTATCTCTTATTCTATCTTTCTAAAACCAACCCACACAGAGAGCATTCTATTAAGATTGAGCCTGATTTATTTACACTTTCATTACTTGCACTTGAACAATTAAAGGATGAGCACGTATTTTCAAAATCTGATAAATCAAATTCAAATGTGTCTAATATAAATTTTAAAGTTGCAGTTTCATTTCCAGGAGAAAAGAGACGATACGTTTCTCGTGTGGTTGATGTTTTACGGAAAGAACTTGATGCAGACTCTGTATTTTATGACCTTGATTATCAAGCTCAAATTGCAAGACCAAATGCAGATATATTACTTCAAAATATTTATCACAAACAATCAGACTTAATTGTTATTTTTTTATGTAAAGAATATTCACAAAAAGATTGGTGTGGGCTGGAATGGAGAGCTATTCGTGATTTAATAAAAACAAAAGAAGATGAAAAAATTATGTTTGTCAAGTTTGATAATACTGAAATTGATGGAACATTCTCTATAGATGGTTATATTGACGGAACAAAATATAACTCTAGAGAAGTAGCTCATTATATTCTTGAACGACTTAATATTTTGTAGTTAAATTTATTGAATTGCAAGAAAAAAACGTTTGCTAACACTTTATATATTGCATAGCGGTTTCTGTGGTATGCATAGCTCGGATTCCCGCCAGATTGTCTTAGTCCTGTCGGACAGACAATCACCCGCAATCCGCTACGACAACATATAATTTTCCGTTAACCACAATTTTGAAAATGAAGATTCTACTACTAACATTATTAGTGATTTTGGGAATTAATAAATCTTTTTCTCAACTTTCCGAAAATGAATATCTTGAAAAATGTGATTTTGACATTAAACGATACTCAGAGAGGACTAACACTAAAGAAAAATGGCTTTCAAAGCTTGACAGTATAAATACCGAATATGTTCGGATAGGTACCGAATTTGAAAAAAATAAAAAGTATTATGGAGAAGACAATAATAGTGTTTATTCCTTTCAATATTTAAAGGAAATTTATAGTTATTTATTACCCGAAAAGACTAACCTATTAAACAATATTGGAAAACAACTTTTAAAAGAAACAGTTGAAATAGAATTAATGAATAAAATCGACTCATTAGATTTCTATTTCAATAGCATTGCAAATACAGAGACCGCAATTAAACTTCAAAATTTATATAACCAATTCTTAAATATTAAAACAGATTATTTAGAAAAAGGAACAAACCCGAAGGTTGCTTATTCTATAATCTATAAACCGGTAGATAATGCATATAGTGATCCGGTAAAAGTTCAAGAATATTTCATATATGATTGGGACAAGTCTATTTCTGAATCCAAAATCATCGATAAACGACTAAATGATTTACTTAACCAAATCCAGACTGAAAAATTCATTATAATAAAGGAACCTTTACCCTTTATACCATTGTGTTTTCAATTTGCTACATTACTAATTTTAATATCAAATTTATTGGTGAATTTTGGATTTGAAGCAAAAACAAAGACCGTGGTTGCAGTGGTTGTAACCTTTTCAATAATAACGTCATTGATTTTATTATTTGTTAGTTCAAATACGATTATGAACTCTGTAATAAATGTATTTATGCCAGGTGGCATGTATTTAATCTATTATAGCAGACATAAAAAAAGCAAAAAAAACTGTGGTTAACATTTTGTAAATTGCATTGCGGTGTCTGTGCAGGTTGTCGCCTCGGATTCACGCATGATTGTCTTCGTCCTCGCGGACGGACAATCACCCGCAATCCGCAACGACAACTTACAATTTTCCGTTAGCCACCATAAAACAGAACCTGCAAACTAGAGAGACTATGAATAATACCTTTCATGCAAATAATATTCATTACAATGCTTGTGTAGGATTTAATGGAAACTATGATATTGATACTTATGCTCTTGGTTATCTTGAGACAGTAAACATACTTTTGGAATCTACAATCAAAGGAAAAACGACTCTTGATGCTATTGTTTATCCTGTGGTTTATTCTGCTCGACATTATATCGAATTGACTTTAAAGCATCAGATTTCAGGTTTAACCCATATTAATAAGATAGTTGATTCTAGTTTTAGTTCTCGATTCTTAGCTATCCATGAAATATCAGAACTATGGCAAGAATTCAAACAAATATCTAAACTTGATTCTAGATATAAAGAACTAGTTCTGAAAGCGGAAGAATATATCAAAGATTTTTCTGAAATAGATGATAATGGAGAGACTTTTAGATATCCTTATTCAAATGACAATATAAAACATTTGACAGGTCTTTATTGCATCGACTTATATGACTTTGGTGTTAGATTTGAAGAGCTTTGTGAGATTTTAAAAGAAATAGTATGGTTAACTGGAGAGCTAGTTGAAGAATATAATCAAAGAAGCTTTATTGCAGGAAAATCTAGAGCTGAAATCAAAGAAATTGCGATAAGACTTCCAGGAATTGCAACATGGTCCGACAGTGGATTTAGCAACATTAAAAGTCAGATAAAATCAGAGTTTAGTTTGTCTTCTAATCAATTGTCAAAGATTATAGATTTCATCAAAGCACATCGAGAATTTTCAGCATTGATTGATAATGAAATTATGCTTACTGAATTGACTGGCAAAGATTTAATATGGTTTTTAAAGACTTATGACGAATTTATTCTAAATCGAAAAAAGCATGATTTTTTTACTTATTTACATACGACAATAGAAAAAATAAGTAGAAAATTTTCAAAAATCAAAATAGCTTCATTAGCTCAATTATACGATATGGGATATTTTGGCTTATATTCAGAAGAATATGATAGCGGATTAAACTTTAAAATGAAAGATTCAAAATATGGATTATCAAGATTTTACTTGCTTAATAATGGTATTGTAAAAGAAAATATTTATCGTGGATTAAAGACTTTAGGGCAAATGACTCTGATGAAAGAAATTGATAATTACGGTGGCTAACACTTTGTATAAGTAATGGTAGGTAATGTGCTCAATATCAATATTTATAACCCGCTCAAACGGTGTAGCGGTTTGACAGGAAAGTACCACGCAATCTGCCACTACTCATACAATTTACCGTTACCACCAATGTTAAAAGACATACAACACATGACTAAGACGAGACAAATTGTATTAATAATCTTGACAGTTGCGATGCTGACAAGTTGCAACTTTATAAGTAACTATTTCAATTATCGGGACACTACCAAGCAACTTGTAAACGATATTCTAAAACAGGACTACGATAGTGCAATAAAACTTTTTGCATTGGAACGCCCAAGTTTTGCCGGGACAGCGACTGATACACTAAAAGCAAGACTCCCCGTATTCCGTGACATTATAGTCAATAACTTTGGAGAGCATCTTGATTATACTATGATGACCGCAGAAAAGAAATGGTCAACAGTAGAAGAGGAAAATACCCCGCCAAATACGACTGTCGTATTAATGCAATTCGCAAACGACAAAGAGTTTGGAGTTTTGAAAGTATGGTTTGACGATATTTCAAAAAAAGTTGTTTACATCAAAACTTTGGATATTAGACAACCAATACCAAGTATGACAATATTTTGGTTGTTCGGTCTAATTCCCTTGTGTGTTCTGGGTTTCAACATTTACGTAATCAGAAAAATTAAACGGAGTGATTTAAAAAAGAAATGGTTAAAATATATAGCAGTTATTTTCTTAAATGTACCTGCAATAACTTATGCTGCCGTTAACGGATTTTCTTTTAGTCTTTTAAGTTTTCAATTTTTATTAGGTGTTAGTTTTAGTTATATGGGTTATCTAAGTTCATCGTGGACATTTGGAATTCCATTAGGTGGACTTTACTGGTTTTGGAAACTTAGCCGACCAAAAATAGAAATAGCTGAATCCGAAACGACAATTGACCAAAACATAGCAACAAAAGTATAATTTGACAAATGAATAAAAACACTGGTGGTAACAAAGTACATATTGCAGGGCGGGGTTCGGTGGTACGCCAACTGCGGATTCTCGTTTCGCAGTTCCGTGTCCTTCGGACAGAAACGCTCTCCGAAATCCACCCCGACAACATGTACCAACCGTTACAAGCAATTAGATTTTCATGTAATTGCTGCTCTAAGTTTTGTCGGAGAAATTGCTCTTTTAAACTTTTAATCTATGTCGAGCAACTTAATTTGGTATAACATTTATTCAGTTCACATTCAGTGCTTTGTTGCTTTTTGCTGCAAACAAATTATTGTTTACGTTTAAGACGAGTCCAACAACAAATAATAAATTAAGTCGCCCTACTCTATTTTATGTTCAGCACTTTTTATAAACTTAAAACAGAGTTCAATTAAAGAACAACTTTATTCCGCAGTTTCAATCAAAGTTAAAAACTGCCTTGTGCTTGTGGACACGAACGCCCCGCGCTTTTTAAAGCTCTTAATCGTAGTTCTTTCTTGGTTGTTTAATCTTGTTGTTGATAAATAAAACAACAACACTTATTTGTTGTGGAACTTTAGCTTTTTAGAATCAACTATTTGTTTTTGCATGCTAAGTGTAAATATTTTAAAAACGTCAGTATAAAAATCAAACAAAAAAGCTCGCCTGCACACAACTTTTAGTTACTAAGCATAAAATAAGTTGTAGGCAGTTTTTTATTAACTGCTTGTAACAATTTGTATATTGCAGTACGGTGAGCTGCAAGCTTGTTGCCTCTGCTCCTTTCTCTAGCATTTTTGTCGGTCGACAAAAACGCTCTTTGAATTCCGCACCGACAACATACAATTTTCCGTTAGCGTTCATTTGAACATTAGCAACAATTTACTAAATTGTAATTAAAATATTAATAATCTAACTTTTCCAGCAATGAAGAAGGATCAAACCAGCAAGCAAGCCCCGAAACAACATGTCAGTAATAAAACGGAGAAAGGATTTTATGTTGTAGGAATTGGTGCCTCGGCAGGAGGTTTAGATGCAATTCAACAACTATTTGACCACATACCTGAGGATACCGGTATGGCTTTTATTATCATCCAACATTTATCACCCGACTTTAAAAGCCTTATGCCTGAGCTACTTTACAAGCATACTAAAATGCAAATATTCACTGCTGAGGATAAACAAACCATTAAACCAAATTGCGTTTATTTAAATCAACGAAATAAAAACCTACACATAAAAGGACGAAAACTTTATTTGCTTGACAAAGGACCAAAGCACAATCTAAATTTACCAATCGATATATTTTTTCACACGCTGGGAGAAGAATATAAAGAGAAATCCATTGGGGTTATTCTTTCAGGGACTGGTTCTGACGGTTCACGCGGCATAAAAACGATTAAAGAAGCGGGTGGTACTATAATAGTGCAAGACCCTGCTTCGGCTCAATTTGACGGAATGCCAAATTCTTCGATTTCAACCAACCTTGTCGATTTTATTCTTCCACCCGATAAAATTGCAGATGTATTGTTTCGATTTCCAAATACCAGGAAGCTAATACTAACCGAAGACGATCAAGATAAACAATCGAATGATGTTATTTTTTACAATATCCTCGAAGAAATACACAAGTACTCCGGTGTCGACTTTAGGCAATATAAACGAAACACTCTTATTCGACGGTTGGAAAAACGAATGGGCATTAATAATATTGACCGTTTGTACGATTATCTGATTTTCTTAAAAAGCAACCCCGATGAAAAAGAGACATTGAAACAAGATTTTTTAATTGGGGTAACCAGCTTTTTTAGGGATATAGAGGCATTTGGATCAGTCCGAAACAATGTTATTCCTGAGATTTGTAAAAACAAGAAAGATTCTGAACCAATTCGGGTTTGGACACCGGCTTGCTCAACCGGAGAAGAAACCTATTCTATCGCCATACTTCTTGACGAGTATATTCGGTCAAAAAAATACAGTTTCGATTTTAAAATATTTGCTACCGATGTCGATTCGGCGGCATTAAATATAGCAGGGGCTGGCAGTTACAGCATTAACATAGGTAACGAAATTGATAAAAAGTACCTGGAAGACTACTTTTTTAAAACCGGAGATAAGATACAGATTATAAAACGCATCCGTGAAAAGATAGTCTTTTCAAATCATGACATATTAAAAGATCCTCCTTTTATACGAATGGATTTTATTGTATGCAGAAATATGCTTATTTATTTTGAGAATAAAGCACAGGCACATGTTATGCAAAACTTTCAGTTTTCGTTAAATAAATTTGGTTATCTGTTTTTAGGGAACAGCGAATCGCTTGGTCAGGCAAGCAAATTGTTTCGAACGATAGATACCAAATGGAAGATATTTCAAAATATTTCAGACATAAAACAAACTTCCCCTCAAAATAATCCGGAAAACAGAATTAATAGTTATTCTTTTAAATCAACCAATCAAAATATCAAACATCCCGTATATCAGTTTAAAGAAAACCCTGAAACTGTTTTCCACAAGTATTTAAGTAAAAAACACAGTCCAGCTTCCATTTTTATCGATTCCGATTATAATATCCTGTTTATAAAAGGAGACGCAGGAAAAAGGCTTTCCCATACCGAAGGCTTGTTTCAAAACAATTTATTAAAAATGGTAAATCCCGAAATTGCATCTGCAATCAGGAGCGGTATCCGGGGGGTGGAAAGTAAAAACAAAGACATAACCATTACAGGAATAGTTAATAAAACAAATGGGCAAAATTATTCTTTCGACCTGAGTTTTCACAAACCCGACGACAGCAATCTTAACGGTATTTATTTATTACAGTTTAGCGAAGAAAAGCCTCTAAAAGGCGAAGACTCTGTTGTTATTCAAAACTTATCTGTCGATAAAATTAATGATTATCGCTTTGAAGAATTAGAAAATGAACTGAATGCCACTAAAGCAGAATTACAGCATGTAGTTGAAGAACTTGAAACCAGTAATGAAGAGCTACAGTCATCAAACGAAGAACTGATGGCATCGAACGAAGAGTTGCAAAGCACAAACGAAGAGCTGCAATCGGTAAACGAGGAATTGTATACCGTAAACTCCGAACTTCAGGAAAAAAACAAGGAGTTGACAAACGTAAATAACGATATAATCAATTTGCTCGATTCAACAGATATTGGCACCCTGTTTTTAGACAATAGCTTAAAAATAAGGAAATATACTCCCGCGTTGCAAAAGCACTTTAATTTGCGGGAAACCGACATTGGCAGGCCAATAAGCAGCTTTACATCTAACTTCGATGAAAAAATAAGGCGAAACTTTATTAAAGATTGTAAAGAATCGCTATTGAAATTAAAAGTCATAGAAAAAGAAGTAGTCGATTTAGATGGAAACCCATTCCTGAAAAAAATTAGCCCATTTGTCACACTCGATAAAAAGATAGACGGAGTTGTTATCAGCTTTGTTGATATTAAGGAATTAAAGAAGATTGAAAAAGAGCGCGATATATCTGAATTACAATACCGGAAACTTTTTGAGAATTTGAACGAAGGTTTTGCACATTCAAAGATTATTACCAACAAAAATGGAGAACCTGTTGATTGGGAATACATAGCGGTAAATCAGGCATTCGAAAAACAAACCGGATTCAAAACTGAAGATGTTATTGGTAAACGAATAACAGACATTTTACCAGGAGTAAAAGATGATCCTGCTAATTGGATAAAACTATATGGAGAGACAGCTTTAACAGGGAAAGAACAATTTATAGAAAATTACTCTGCCCCATTAGGCCGCTATTATTATGTGCATGTTTTTTCACCACGGAAAGGTGAATTTGCAGCTACTTTTGCAGATATAACAGAGTTAAAGAAAAAAGAGGAACAACTTAGGAAAAGTGAAAACCACTTAAAAGAAATACAGGAAATATCACACGTTGGAAGCTGGGTGCTTGATGTTGAAACAAATGAAGTAACCTGGACTGAAGAACTCTATAAAATTTATGGCTTCGATCCGAGCCTTCCACCTCCACCATATCCGGAGCATGGAAAGTTATTTACAAAAGATAGTTGGGAGCTTTTAACACAATCTTTAACCAAAACTGTTGAACAAGGCATTCCTTACGAATTGGAACTGGAAACCATCCGGGAAAACAATTCCAATGGCTGGATGTGGGTGCGTGGTGAAGCGAAAAAAGACAATACCGGAAAAACAATTGCCTTACATGGTGCGGCACAGGATATTACAGCAAGAAAACAGATGGAGTTAAAATTAAGGGAAGAGCAGGAGTTCTCACAAAAAATTACAGACCTTTCGCCGGCGGGTATCTACATATACAACCTCGAAAAGGGCACTAACGAGTTCATGAATAGCCAATACACCGAAATTTTAGGCTATACTATGGAAGAAATAAATAACATGGACGCGAGCGAGTTTTTTAATCTTTTTCATGTTGATGATGCGGAAAATATTCAAAAGCATATGCAAAATGTTGCAAACGGAAAATCGCAAAACAAAATTGAATACAGGTTTAAACATAAAAATGGGAATTGGGTATGGTGTTATTCTGTTGACTCTCCGTTTAAAATAAATAACAATGGTAAGGTTGTAAGCTTCATTGGTGTTTTTGTAGATATAACAGAGATGAAAGAAACAGAAGAACAATTAAAAATCGCAAAGAAACAGGCCGATTCGGCAAATATCCATAAAAATTACTTTTTGGCAAACATGAGCCACGAAATCCGTACCCCTATGAATGGAGTTGTTGGCTTTTCAAATTTGCTTCGCGATGAAACCTTAACAAAAGAAGTAAAAGAAAAATATATAGATATAATTGAGTCAAATTCAAATCAGCTTTTAAATTTAATTGATGATATTATTGATGTCGCAAAGATTGAATCAAACGAATTAAAAATAACTTCTGCTAATTGCGATGTTTTAAAAATGCTTAACGGCATATCTGAAAACTTTATTGAAATAAATCCAAAGTTAAAACAGAAAGAAGTTGAACTTAAACTTGAAATACCAGAGGAATACAAAAGTCTTTCTATACTGACAGATTGCAGCCGCTTAGAGCAGGTTATCACAAACTTGTTAAACAATGCTTTGAAATTCTCCGAAAAAGGAATTGTATGTTTCGGTTTTACAGTGAAACAACCGAACCTGGAATTTTTTGTTACCGACCAGGGAATCGGTATCCCTAAAGAAAAACTAAATGAAATTTTTGAACGGTTTAGGCAATTGAATTATGAGAATTCTGTTCACTATGGTGGAACCGGATTAGGATTGGCTATTTGTAAAGGAATTGTACAATTGCTTGGCGGTGAAATTTTTGTGGAATCGGAATCAGGTAAGGGAAGCACCTTTAAATTTACGATTCCATTAAAACAAGTTAGAGATATTAACACAGAAAATCCGGCTCCTAATAAAGGTGATTTTTATAAACTTTTGGATAATAAAAGAATATTGATAGCTGATGATGAAGAATTGATTCGGGCCTATTTCATGGAAATTTTAAAACCTTATAATGTCGATTTAACATTTGCAAAAAATGGGAAAGAGGCTGTTGATAAATATATTGACAGTAAGGGTTTTGATATTGTATTAATGGACCTAAGAATGCCGGAAATGGATGGTTTTAAAGCAGCAGAATACATCTTAAAATCAAATCCCGAAGCAAAAATCATAGCCCAAACTGCCTATGCAATGCATCAGGAAAAAGAAAAATGTATAGAATCAGGGTTTGTTGATTATTTGACAAAACCCATAAATAAAGATTTATTGTTAAATAAGATTAAAATTTGGATATAAAAAACCAAACAACGAAACGCTAACATTTTGCAAATTCCATAAGGGGTTCAGTGGTATACCAGCAGCGGTTTTCCGCTCATTCTCTCGTCCGTATGCGGACAGAGAATCACACGCAACCCCTTACGGTACTTGCAATTTACCGTTGTGCTTAATTTAAAAAGACATCCTGACAATTATGATTTCAAATATTTCAAAAATAGAATTACAAGGAATTAAGAAAAATCTTCCTGACTTTAAAAAAATTATTGAGGAAGATGAATCATTTATTGAAAATGGTGTTTACAAGAAAATTTTCATAAGTGTTTTTGACCATTGGTTAACTTCAGACGAAGCAGACAACCAGATATTCATTGACGATGATTTAGAAAAACTGACTTCAAGAAGAGATAAATTTAAAACTGTAGTTGAAAAATTACATAGCCAGACTGATTTGTATTTATGGAAATATAAACGACATTATCGCTTGCATATTCAAAAACCATTGACCCTGAATGACACTCTGCGGAAATGCGACTTTAATAATTTGTGGTCACAGCGGGGCAGACAATACAGTTTTATTTTACCTGAATTTTCAGCGATATATAATGAGGAATGGGATTGGACTAATATTATTTGGTACACCGAAGAAGAAAAAATTAAACCAATATTGGATATTGCAAAAAATGCTGGGCTATACATTTTGAAATGATAAAAAATATGAAAGGAATATTAATAATCTACATATTATCAATTTCAAGTTCATATTCAGACAATGTTGAGTTGCCTGCTGATAAGCACTTCGATGTTATTGAATTTTGGATAACAGATTCATCTGCATACAGGATTAAAACTTTTTCAATAGATTTAGATATTCATGTTCATAGTTTTAAAGTTGACAATCAAAATGAGGGGGTAAAAGTTGCAGAACAAACGACACCAAATAGTTACGGAGATATTATTAAAAAAGAGATTAAAATAGAGCTAAATGGTAATGAGACAGATAAGCAACTTAAAGAAATTTTAAAGGATAATGGACTCAGTGGAGATTTTGAGATTAAGGATTTTGTATTTTGAAATCCTGATTTGAGAGAATATAGGACAAAGACAAAACCAGAAAAAAACTAAGCACAACATTTTGTATAAGTAATGGCAGGCGATGTGGTAAATATCAAGGTTTTTAGCCAGTTCAAACTGCGTAGCGTTTTGACAGGAAATTACCACGCAATCTGCCACTACTCATACAATTTATCGTTAACGCCAAGTTAATTGATTAGCCATAAAACATAATCATTCAGACTATTAAGAACTGAAAGATGAATAAAATACTCACAATTAAACTTACGATTTTACTTCTATTATCTTCGTATATTTTATTTGGACAAAAAATAAATGGGCGGATTTTAGATTTAAAATCAAACTTACCCATTGAATACGTTAATGTGTATTTTTTCCGTAAAAATACAGGGACGATTTCCAATAAAGAAGGTGTGTACAAATTAGACCTTGCATCCCCACCTAGTATAAACGATACCTTAAGATTCTCAAAGATTGGATTCAAAACTCAGGAAATAACATATGACTTATTACTAAAAAATAAATTCTTAGTTTACTTAGAAATGAAGATTGACACAATTAACGAGGTCACTGTAAACTCCCAGAAATTAAGATCAAGTATTAAATATGTCCGGTTGAGCCAAATGAAAAAAGGCATTTTTTCATTTGGCTCTGTCATAATAAATGATAGTATATATATCATTGGTGGAGACCTGTCAATAGAGAACAAGGCTCATATGAGAGCATTAAGTAATGCTAGTGTACAAAATAAAGAACTCACAATTCAAGATATAAATAGAGAAATATTCAGAAGCGACAACACTAATATTAAAGATTTTAGTGATCAAATTTATATATACGATATTGAAAAAAATTCATACTATCTTTCCCCGATTTCGATTGACAACAGAGCTAATCATAATGCTGTCTTTCTCAATAATATGATTTATATTATTGGAGGTAAAACTATGTCTAAACATAAAAAATATCAGTATTTATGTAATACAATTGAAGCCATTAATGTCAGCAACGATCAAAAAACAACATATAAAATGAATCCTCATCAAGCAGTTAACTTTGCATCTGCAGTGTACAGAAACTATATTTTTGTAATGGGAGGATCAACAAAAGAGAATGACAATGGAACAAAAGAATTTTCAAATAAATCACATTTTCTTAATGTTGTTACAGGAGACTGGTTTGAGTTGACTGATATGCCAACACATAAAGAAACAAGAGGAGTAATTGTTGACAATAAAATATTCTTAATTGGTGGATACAATGGAAATCCGCTTTCTACAGTTGATTCTTTTAATATGATTTCCGGAGAATGGAAAAATGAAGGTCGTTTGTCTACTTCAATCGCAAATCCAGCATTAACTGCAAAGGACAGTATCATTTATATTTTTGGTAATTCTGAGTTGATCCTACTTAATACGACATCAGGATCATATCGAGAATATAAAATTAATCTTCCATTGAAAAATTCACAGATTCATTATTACAAGAACAATCTATTCATTCTTGGTGGATTTATTGAGGATAGATTTTCAAAGATAGCTTCTGGAGCAATATATAAAGTTGATTTAAATGAACTCAACCAGACAATATCTTATTATAAGAGATTGGAAAAATTAAATTGAAATAAAAACCAGGCGTTAACAATTTGTATATTGCAGTGCGGGGAACTGCTTTATTTGTTGCCTTTGCTCCTTTCTCTAGCATTTTTGTCGGTCGACAAAAACGCTCTTCGAAATCCGCACCGACAACATACAATTTACCGTTATGCCTAATTTTGAAACGACTATAAACCGTAAACTATGAGTAATAAACCGACAAATAAAAAAAATAAAAGCTGCGGAATAGTAATGCCAATTTCTCCAAATGATGGATGTTCTGCAGAACATTGGGCTGATGTTTACAAAATAGTGAAAGATATTCTTTCCACCGCAGACTATGATGTTAAATTGGTTAGTGAAGCTGATGATATCGGAATTATTCAAAAAAGGATAATTCAAAACATTTATAATAATGACATAATAGTTTGTGATGTCAGTGCTAAAAATCCTAATGTTATGTTTGAATTGGGACTTAGACTAGCCTTTGACAAGCCAACAGTGATTATAAAAGACAATAAAACAGATTATTCTTTTGACACATCAGTGATTGAACATATTCAATATCCTAGAGATTTGAGATTTAATTTAATCAATGAGTTCAAAGATAAACTACTAAAAAAAGTCAACGGGACACTAGAGGCATCTGAAAAAGACAAAGATTATACAACTTTCTTAAAACATTTTGGAAATTATAAAATTGCAAAACTCGATGAGCAAGAAGTGTCATCTCAAGACTATCTCATAAATGCGATAGAAGAATTAAAAGTAGAAATGATTTCTCTAAAGAATCGAAGTATCAATGATTCTTTAAGAACTCGAAGGCTTAGAGATTTAAAAACATTTGATGAAAGTAGAGTTGCAGTAATGAGAAGTGTTGTAAAAAAATATTTTGACGATTATTTAAAAGCCAATCCAATTAGGAGATACAAAGAGCTACTCATAGTTAAAGATGAAATATATGAATATCTAGAAAATAATGATGAAGTAAGAGAGATTTGTACAAATGGACAAGTAATTTCAGAATTATTAGATGAATTAATATATAGCAATAAAAACTAGGCATAACAAATTGCAAATTGCATTGCGGGGTTCGTGGTGTGTCGTTCGCTGGATTCTCGCAACATCGTTCCGTCCTGCCGGACAGGAACGAGCTCCGAAATCCGCAACGACAACTTGCAAGTGGCCGTTAGCAACAAGCTTAAAAAACTGACAAATCTCCGAGAATGAATAGAATAATTTTAATTGGTAATGGTTTTGATTTAGCTCATGGAATGGCAACGAGCTATACTGATTTTTTAAATGACTACTGGGAAAAAACCATAAAAGAAGTGCAAAACTCTGCAGGTCAGGCTATTTTTGAAAATGAAGACTTTACAGTTAGAAATGTTCCTTTTACATGGTACTCAGGCAATAGTTATTCCGATTTTAAAAAGGGACTAAAAAGTGGAAGTACTCGAATTGAGTTCAAAAATCAATTTTTATCAAACATTACAGAAAAGAAATACCTTCAAAATTGGGTTGATATAGAAAATGAATACTATTCAGAGGTTAAAAGAAATTTAGATATAAAGAAGGAAAATACGAATTCAGATTCTATCGAAAAACTTAATTCAGATTTCAATAGAATTATGTCATTATTGAAAGAGTACTTGAATCGTGTGGAAAATGAATTTGACAAGACAGTTGGGAATAGAGGTCTTAGAATTAAAAATATGATAGGACAAAAAATTTATGCTCCAATAAGTTTCAAAGATTTAACCGAAGAAGCTTTAAATGCTGTGGCTGCAATTGAATATGAAAAAATTGGGAAAGAAATAACAGCTGTAGATACAGGAGTTGCTAAAGTCGAAAATCTGAGTGAAACCGAGCAAAGGCTAATAAGAAGTATTAGAGATGATCACTCAGTTTCAAATATCAAACACCTACTCCAATCCGAATCGGCACTGAACTATTTCGACTTAGTACCCATAGAAACATTACTGTTAAGCTTTAATTATACATATACCGAACAGTATTATAAAAATCCTGCACACTTTGACAATTATAATGATGAAAAGGACTCTAAAACAATGGTAAATCACATTCACGGCACCATTGATACTCGTGATGATAATCCTTTAATTTTTGGATTTGGAGATGAGCTAGATGATGACTATTTGGAAATTGAAAAGCTTAATGATAATCGGTTCCTTGAAAACATCAAATCAATAAAATATCTTGAAACAGATAATTACAAGAAATTACTTCAGTTTGTAAATCGAGACTCTTATCAAATTTTCATATTTGGTCATTCATGTGGGATTTCAGATAGAACTCTTTTAAATACTCTATTTGAAAACAAAAACTGTGTTTCAATTAAAGTATTTTATCATCAAATTGACGGGGATAATGATAACTACAGTGACATTATTAAAAACATATCTAGAAATTTTAACAATAAAACAAAAATGAGAGATGTAGTGGTTAATAAAAAATATTGCGAACCAATAACATAAAAGCCAGTTGCTAACAAAAGCTATATGTAATGCGGGTTTCAGCGGGTAATTCAACCGCAGTTCTTCGCATCAACACCGCCAATTCGTCTTTGACGATTTGGCTATAAAACAAAAATATGAATAAACGAATTGGCTCAGTGGCAGCCTGACAATGAAGTATTTCAAAGTCCCGCACTCCACATCGCCAAACCGTTGTGTTTAATTTTAAAAGCAACCGTCAGACTCAATTTAGCATCATAGTAGAAACCATAAATTAAAAATTATGAGACCATTTAACTTTATCGGACTAATTCTCGTTTTTGCAATTTTTATTTCATGCAACAAGAATGATGATGTGAATATTATCAATCAAGATTTTGAGTTTATTGCAGAATATACAGCCACAATAACAGTAGGTGGATTTGTAGGAATAACTGAACGAACATTTAATATTGGAGAAGTCTACGTGGGAACAGATAATGGAGAAGAGACTATCACGATAAGAATTGCAGAACATACAGAATTAAATGAAGATTGTCCAAACAGTTCATGTTATCAGGAATTTTTATCAGTTCCCCGGGGATTTTTGAAGTTAGTTCATTGAAAAATTACCAATTGAAAGGAATATGAAAAATAAAAATAAGAAAACGCAAAACCCTGTTTTGAACATTATCTTTATAATTGGTATCATATTATTCTCGTTTTCATGTGAAAAAGAAAATAATTGTCAAAATGGAATATTAAAGAACTTTACTGGACTTGATGGTTGCGGTTGGATTATCCAACTTCCAGATTCAACTAAGTTGGAACCAATAAATTTGGAGGATTTTGATATTGAATTGGTTGAAAATAAATCTATTTGTGTTCAATTTCAAGAAAGAGCTGATTTAGGTAGTTTTTGTATGGTTGGAAAAGTTGTTGAAATTAAATCAATAGAATGAGCTTTCAAAATGAAAAAACCATAAGATTAGATAAGAAAAACTAAACACAACATTTTGTATAAGTAATGGCAGGCGATGTAGTAAATATCAAGGTTTGTAGCCCGCTCAAACTGCGTAATGGTTAGACAGGTAACTACCACGCAATCTGCCACTACTCATACAATTTACCGTTAGCAGTAATATTGACGAAAAAGAAACTAATGAATAAACTAATCTACTTTGCCTTATTTATTTCCCTTTTCGCATGTATAGGAAATAATGAAAAAACATCAAGTAAAACAGATGAGGCTTCAGTTAATAAAAAAGAATTGAGCACAAAAGAATCAAACTTTTTGAATTACAAACCTGATATTCGAATCTTCACAGTTCTTGCTTTCGCAAATGCGGCTGGTTATGAACCATTTGTCCCGGATTCAATTTCTATTGAAAGAAAAGAGATTAGGTTATATCTTGATTCAATTTTAACAACTGATTTTAAGGAAAAAATAAGGGAAGTCTACAAACAGGAAAAAAGACATCGCTTTATTTTACCGCAAATTTATTTGGCTCTAAATCTTAGTTATCCTCCAAACTTCGAATTACTTCCAGACTCTCTAAAAGCAAAACCAGAAGCAGAACCACTCAAGAATAAAGAACAATATATTCAACTGTTAAATGAATTTTACGTAAAAGCCGACGTCCCAAAATTATGGCATAAATATTCAAAAAAACTAGAGAATAATAATTTAAAATTTGCAAATTATGCAAGCGATGCTTTTAAAAACATTACCAGTTTTTGCAGAGTTGATAGTAGTTACTATTCTAACAAATTCAGACAATTCAATTTCTATGAAGAGTTATTAGCCAATATGGGATGGGGGTCAATTTTTAATTCAAATGATACTATTTTTTGTTTTATGAATTATAATGCCAACGGAACATCCGCATTTTATCATGAATCATTACACTTTTTAGTAAATCCAATAACAGACGAATATTCAAACTTACTTAAGACTAAGAAAAAAATTGCAAAAATAGCCTTAAATAGAAGACTCAAATTTGGAGCATACATCCAACTAAATGATTTATTTAGTGAATCAATGGTCGCAACAATTGATTATACATTGAGAGAGAAGTTTGACAATTACAGTAAGGAAGAAATACAGTTAAGCTTAGAAAAAGAATACCAAAAAGGTCTTTTCCTTGTTCCTTATTTTTACGAAAAGTTAAAAGAATTTGATAATACCGGCTTGTCCCTGAAAGAGTATTATCCACAAATTATCAATGGAATAGACTACGATTTAGAGTTAAAAAAATGGGAAAACAGAAATAAAAAACATTAAAATACTACTGCTAACAAAGTACATATTTCAGAGCGGGGTTGGTACGGTTTTGTAACTGCGGCTCTCGCATCATCGTTCCGTCCTGCCGGACAGGAACGCTCTCCGAAATCCGCTCCGCAACATGTATCAACCGTTACAAGCAATTAGATTTTTTTGTAATTGCTGCTCTAAGTTTTGTCTGAGAAATTGCTCTTTTAAACTTTTATCTATGTCGGGCAACTTAATTTGGTATAACATTTATTCAGTTTACATTCAGTGCTTTGTTGCTTTTAGGTGCAAACAAATTATTGTTTACGTCTAAGACAAGTCCAATTACAAATAATAAATTAAGTCGCCCTACTCTATTTCATGTTCAGCACTTTTTATAAACTTAAATCCGAGTTCAATTAAAGAGCAACTTTATTCCGTAGTTTCATTCAAAGCTAAAAACTGCCTTGTGCTTGTGGACACGTTCGCCCCGCGCTTTTTAAAGCTCTTAATCGTAGTTCTTTCTTGGTTGTTTAATCTTTTTGTCGATAAATAAACAAACAACACTTATTTGTTGTGGCACTTTAGCTTTTTAGAATCAACTACTTGTTTTTGTGAGCTAAGTGTAAATATTTTAAAAACGTAAGTATAAAATTCAAACAAAAAAGCTCGCCTGCACACAACTTTTAGCGGCCAAACATAAAATAAGTTGTAGGCAGTTTTTTATTAACTGCTTGTAACAATTTGTATATTGCAGTACGGTAAGCTACTGTATTTGTTGCCTTTGCTCCTTTCTCTAGCATTTTTGTAGGTCGACAAAAACGCTAGAGAAATCCGCACCGACAACATACAATTTTCCGTTATCATCAATTTTAAAGACAAGAACTTGAAGACAATTACATATTTTATCGGTGCAGGTGCTAGTTTTCATAGTCTCCCATTAATACGAACTATGGGAGTTAGGATGCAAGCCTTTAGTTCTTTTTTAAAACATCAAAGAGAAAATGGCGAAATAAAAAAGGAACTAATTCAACCTTTCATTGATGAATTAGATAAGTTGATAACACACGAAAAAGAAAGTACTTCAATTGATGCTTATGCAAAAGAGTTGACCAATAGTAATAAACAAATGGAACTCCATCGGCTCAAAATGGTTTTGAGTAGTTATTTTATTTTCGAGCAGTTGATAAAACCTGAAGACATAATCTTTTATGAAAAAGATGGAAAAACAAAGGTTTCCTCAGAGATTCAAGAAATGTTGTCAACCCCTATTGACAGAAGGTATAGAACATTCTGGGCAGATTATATAAATGGATTTGACTCAGTTCCAGCTTCAAACATCAAGATTATTTCTTGGAATTACGATATGCAGTTTGAATTTGCATTTTCTAGATTGAAGAACTATAGCTTGGAATTAACACAACAAGAAATTCAGGTATTTCCAGCAAAGCTAAAAACAATTGATAAAAAGAAATTTTGCCTTTTAAAAATTAATGGAACAGCCGGACTTTTTAGAGAAAATGGAAAAGAAATAAATAAACTAGAGAATTACTTTGACTTAAAACAACATCACTTGAATAATTTTAACTTAGAACTTTTACTCAATATTTTTAATCAAAATTATTCACGAGTATTTACGGAACCAGTTTTCTCTTTTGCTTGGGAGGAAAATTCAATAACTAATGAAACAAGAAAAATTGCAAAAGAAATTTTAAACGAAACAAATATTCTTGTAATCATTGGATATTCCTTCCCTTCTTTTAATAGAACTATAGATAGGCAATTATTTGAAAATATTGAGAGTATAGAAAAAATATATTATCAAGCTCCAATAAATGAAATCAATGAACTAATAATGAGATTGGAGGGAGTAAATCCAAGACTTCGTGAACTGACGATTGGAATTGAAAATTTAGCGAAATTCCACATACCGAATGAATATTGAAAAAACTGATGATAACAAATTGTATATGGCAGGCGGGGTTTTTAGCGGTCTGACAAGTCAGGCCTTGCGCCCACTTTCCTGCGGGTCTGACACTCCCGATTGCATCGGGACCGCCCGACCACATACAAGTGACCGTTGGCAACAATATTGCAACCACTATTGAGATAGGATTGTCAGCTTGGAGGTGCAATTTTAGAAATAAAACAAAAATGAAGCAACAATTATTTAGACACCGAGAAGTAAATGTAAATGGGATTCCTACTCATGTTGTAGAAGCTGGGAATAACAAAAATCAACCAATACTATTTTTACATGGGTACCCTGAGAACTGGAAAGAGTACGAAAAAGTAATGACCTTGTTAAAGAGTGACTATTATGTCTTAGCAATCGACCTTCCCGGGATTGGTGCTTCTGCGCCGATTGATAAATATGATAAGTTATCAATTGCAGATTTCATAAAAAAATTATTGCAAACTCTTGATTTGAGAAATATAGTTTTAGTCGGACACGATGTCGGTGGAATGATAACCTATCCATTTGTAAAGCATTTTTCAAATTTTCTTTCAAAAGCTGTGATAATTTGTACAGCAATACCAGGAGTTAATCCGTGGGAAGAAGTTAAAAGAAACCCTTATATATGGCATTTTGCGTTTTATTCCGTTCCCGAACTTCCAGAATCACTTATTGAAGGAAAACACTCAATATTGTTTGAATATTTCTATAATGCCATATCTTACAATAAGTCAGCTATAAATCAGGAAAATAAAGAAGCATATTTTGGAGCATATGATTCTAAACATAGCCTTGAAACAGGGTTAGGTTGGTATCGGACATTTTATACTGATGAGAAAGAGAATTCGCAAAATCTTCCTGTAAACACTCCATTACTATATCTCAAAGGAGCAAAAGATTATGGAGATATTGCTACTTACATTCAAGGATTCAAAGAAAGTGGGATAAATAACATTATAGGAAAGTCAATTCCAGACAGTGCACATTTTGGACCAGAAGAAAATCCTGAATTTGTAGCACATGCAATAGATGAATTTATAAAAACTAAATAAATACTGTTGCCAACATTTTGTATGAGTAATGGCAGGCAAAGTGCTAAATATCAATGCTTGTAACCAGTTCAAACTGTTTAGCGGTTTGACAGGAAAGTGCCACGCAATCTGCCACTACTCATACAATTTACCGTTGTGTGTCATACAAATCGTGCTTATCAGAAACATAGGATTTTAATAACATAATCAAAAAGATTACTTTTGGATAAGAGTATGATATTTTTAATGTGGTCGAATTTGACCACTTTGGATAAATTTGATTATGAGAAAGATACAAAAGATCGACATAAAAGACACCATCATCTCAATTACAAAGATTGAAGAGGAAGATTACATTTGCCTCACAGATATGGCAAAAGCCAAAGAAGGAGACAATAGAGCGGCAGACATAATTAAAAACTGGATTCGGACAAGGACAACTATCGAATTTCTTGGAACTTGGGAAACATTGTACAATCCGAATTTTAAAGTTGCCGAATTTGACCACTTTAAAATGGAAGCAGGTTTGCCAACTTTCGTATTGAGTGCGAAACAATGGACTGAAAAAACCGGAGCAATAGGAATTATTTCAAAATCTGGCAGATATGGAGGAACTTATGCTCATAGAGATATTGCTTTTGAATTTGGAGCAGCAATTAGTCCCACTTTTAAACTCTATTTGATTAAAGAGTATCAGAGATTTAAACAAATTGAGAGCAATCAATACAATCTTGAATGGGATGTAAAAAGACTTTTAAGCAAAGCCAATTATCACATTCAAACAGATGCTGTTCAAAAACACATTCTTCCCGAGAGAAATTACACAAAAGACAAAGAATGGTTAATCTATGCTGAGGAAGCAGATTTGCTAAACGTTGCATTATTCAATTGTACAGCAAAAGATTGGAGAGATTTAAATCCTGAATTGGCTAATAAAGATTTAAACATCAGAGATTTTGCGAGTATAAATGAATTGGCAGTTCTTTCAAACATTGAGAGTTTAAATGCAGAATTGATTAAACGAGGAATTGACAAATCAGAACGATTTATGCAATTACGAGAAATATCTGTTTATCAATTGGAGATTTTGGATAAGAAAAATGCAATGAAAGCCATCAAAAAACTTGCAGATGATATTTACATTGAGCAACAAAAGAAGATAGGAAAATAAAGTACGAACACACAACATTTTGTATATTCCATAGGGGTTTCAGCGATTTTCGGGCTTTGGTTCTTTTGCTAAATTCAGTGGTCACGGTCGACAGGATAGCGGCTCCAAATCCCCCTACGCAACATACAATTTTCCGTTAGGTTTCATGGAAAAAGCGACACTACGTAATAATGCAAGATTCGAAAATTATAATGACTAAAAAAATAAAACCATTTCTGCGTTGGGCAGGAGGTAAAAGTTGGTTGACCAAAAATATCGCCAACTATCTTCCCAATCAGTTCAATAATTATCATGAACCATTTTTAGGTGGTGCTTCAATTTTCTTGCATTTAAAATCAAATGATTTAATTACAGGTTATTCATTTTTATCTGACTTCAACGATGAGTTAATCAATGCTTACAATCAAATTCAAGCTGACGCAGAAACATTAATAACTGAATTGAAAAAACTTAAAAACACAAAAGACGATTATTACAAAATAAGAAGTTCAAAGCCGCGATCAGACAAGATGAAAGCGGTTCGATTCATTTATCTAAATAAGACTTCATTCAATGGTCTATATCGTGTTAACCTAAGAGGAGAATATAACGTACCCTATGGTTTCAAAAACACAAAAGACCTTTTTGAGTTTGAAAATATTAGAGCTATTGCTAAAATATTGAATCAAAGTGTCAATATTAACTCTGGAGATTTTTATGATTCTCTAGACTTGATAGAAGCAAACGATCTAGTTTTTCTAGATCCTCCATACACTGTTGCACATGAGAATAATGGCTTCATAAAATATAACCAAAAGATTTTTTTATGGGAAGACCAAGAGAGACTTCTTCAATTTTTAAAGGACATTGACCAAAAGGGAGCATACTATATTTTAACCAATGCTGCGCATAAGAATATTAATGAGCTTTTTTCGGAAATTGGATTTATGCAACAAGTACAACGTAGCAGCAATATTGGCGGTAAAGGAGCAACAAGAAAAAAAGTTAATGAGTATATCTTCACAAACATCACAAAATGAATGAAATTCTAAAACTAGAACTCTTTAAGAAAATAATATCTGAAAAAGATATTTCAAAAGAATTGAGGTTACGAAAAAGAACCTATGTAAACGTGACAATTCCCAATAAAAATGTTGTGGAGTTTGAAGAGTACATTAGTGCCGGTTGGGAAATTGAGAAAGAATTTAAAACATCAAAGAAGCTACGGAGATATAAAAGCCATGATGTCCAGTTCGAAGATAAAGTCTGGTCTTTGTTTGCATCTCTTGGTTTTACATTCATGAATAAGGATAGGAAGTTTGAAATTCCCTACGACAAAAATAATACTAAGCTAACTCAACAAGTGGATGTATTTGCCAAAGATAATGAGACGATTCTGATTGTTGAGTGCAAATCAACACCGGAAGAGAATAAAAGAGGTGATTTTAAGAAAGAGCTAGAAGCCTATAAAAGTAAGATTGGAGGTATAAGAAACACAATAAGCCAATTATATCCAGATCAAAAGCTAAAATTCAAATTTATATTCGCAACTGAAAATTACTCTATTTCCGAATCTGATTTGGACAGATTAGATAATATAAATGGTTGTCATTTTGATGACGAAGTATTAGACTACTACATTAATATGCAAAAGCAAATTGGTTTAGCTTCAAGATATCAATTACTTGGTTCATTATTTGGTGGTCAAGAAATTCCAGAATTAGATAATAAAATTCCAGCAATCAGAGGAAAAATGGGTGGTCATACTTACTATTCGTTTTCAATTGAACCTGAAAAATTATTAAAGGTTGGATATGTTCTGCATAGAAATAAGGCAAATATTAATATGATGCCAACTTATCAAAGAATCATAAAAAAGCCAAGACTTAATTCTATTCATGAATTCATAGATATTAAAAAAGGTTATTTCCCAAACTCAATAATAATAAGTATTGATTCTGGTAAAAATGGAGATCTGGAATTTGACAGAGCAAATACACAAGTTAAGGATGCAATTGCTTGTGTTGGTATCTTACATATGCCAAAGCGATATAGATCTGCATTTATTATTGACGGTCAACATAGACTGTATGGTTACGCAAATTCAATCTATAAATCAACCAATTCAATTCCAGTGGTTGCTTTTGTAGATTTAGAACGAGAAGAACAGGTAAAACTGTTTATGCAAATTAATGAAAACCAAAAAGCAGTATCTAAAAACCTTCGTACCACACTTAATGCTGATTTATTATGGACTTCAAAAAATTATATTGAACAACACAGAGCTTTACGCTCACGAATTTCAATAATATTAGGAGAAAGTCGCAATTCTGCTCTATTTGATAAAATATCGATTGGAGAAGATCGGAGAACCATCACACAAGAAGCCTTTGATAAATCACTTAACCAAAGTAACCTATTAGGCAAAGTAACTAAAACCAAAATAGAGAAGCTAGGAACTTTTTATAACGGAGATCTCGATGATTCATTTAATCGATTATCTGCTTTTTTAAGATACACTTTCAATTATATAAAAGAGTGTATTCCTGAAATTTGGGGTTCCCCAGATAATATATTGCTTATTAATAAAGGCATTTTCTCTTTTATTAAGTTACAAAGTGATATTGTCGACTTTCTTATTGCTAAAAATTTCATCCATCAAACCGACAATCCCAAAGCAATATTTGAAGAAACAAAGAATTATTTAGATTCTGCAATAAATTTCATTAGTGAAATGGATGAAGAAACTAAGGAGACCTTGAGAAAAGCATATGGAACTGGTGGTTATTTAAAATATTGGAGGATTCTTCAAATGAGTGTATCCAAAGTGCATGAAGAGTTTGTTCCTGAAGGTCTTGAGGATTATATTAAGAAAGAGGCACGTGAATATAACACCAAGGCATTTCAATATATTAGAGACATTGAGACTTTCTTCAAGAAAGATTTCAAAGAAAAACTTCAAGATAAATATGATAGCAAATGGTTCAAAAATGGTGTCCCTCCACAAATTGCCAAGAAAGCAATTGAGATGGCATATGACAAAAACTTAAAAATCGAAAATGAAAATGATGAAGTTGAACCTTGGGATTGCTTGACTATTATTTCATATCGTACTATTGCAACCAAAAACTGGAGAGATTTATTTGAAACAGATTACACTAGGCCAAATGAGAAAAAGTTAAGCGGAGGTAAAGAAGCTAAAACACAATGGATGGTAAAGCTTGAAAACCTAAGGAATGAGAACTTTCATCAATATTCAGTTTCTGAGGAGGAATTTTACTTCTTGGAGGAACTTCACGATTGGTTGATTAAAAAATAACCACAAAAACCTAACATTTTGTATATTCCATAGGGGTTTCAGAGGTTTTCGGGCTTCATTGCTCTTACCAAATTAAAGTGTAACGGTCGACAGGAAAGCACTCCGAAAATCCCCTACGTAACATACAATTTTCCGTTAGCCACAATTTTGGAAATAAGACATAATGAATGATTTATTTATAAAAGGAACAGCCATTGGTTTTGATTATCAGAGTTGGAAAGATGACCGAAAACTTCTTTCTTCTCTACTTGTATCAGTTATGGAAACCTGGCTGATTAAAACTTATAATTCTCAAGACAAATTAATAATCGAAATCTCGCAACAGCTAGAAAGAGAATATGGTAAAATTAAAGCCGCTTTCTGGGGATTTGAAGGAGATATTCATAATTTGACAGTAAATCATCATTTGTTAGTGTCACTACTTGGTAATAGTAATTTAGACAAAGGATTAAAATCATTATATGCGAGTTTGCTTGTTGAAAATTACATCATTAACCTTAGAAGCATTTATGACTTCTGTTCTTTCTTTCCAAGAATTATAATGCCGTTAGAACATATTCTACGATATCAAAATCGAAAATATCCCGACTCATTAAACTCGTTCATAAAATATTGTGAATCTGATAGCTCAAAAGTACTTCCCGACAATTTGAGAGAATTTATGAAAAATTCAAGGAATGAATTAGAGATTATAAAAACAATTAGAGATTTAATAATTCATAAAGGGAAGGAATCCATAATTGAAATAAAAGAAAACAAAACTTTATTTAGAATACCATCAAAATCTCTATATGGAAAAGAAAATGCTCTACCTGACATACTTGGTTTAGGTAATTCTGATTTTCCGCTGTTAGATTACCTTAGAACTTTAACATTAAGACTTTTCGGATTTTTAGAGAATTTAGGAACATTATTGATTTTGGAATTAAAGAATGATGACAACTACAGGCTAGAACTAACTGCTTTAGTCGGAATATGTGTTAAAGATTTTAATGACTTTTTATACCCAAATGAAAACCGAAATAATATTGGATAACTATGCGAATATAGAAATTTACCTAAAAGTAATTGTTGGAATAATTGGAGCAATCGCGGCTTTTGGGAAACTCAGAGAAAGTTTTGCCTCAATCAAGAGAAAACAAGAGTTGAAACTTGATTTGGAAATTCTTGAAAAGCTCAAAACAAACGAACAGTTTGATAGAAGTGAGATTGAAAACAAAATCAATTTAAAACTTAAAAAGGCTTTTGAAAACAACTCAAGTAATCTGACAAATTTCTTTACGGGAATTGCTGTTTTTGTGGGTTTTGGATTCTGGACAATTGACATATTCAGAAATTCAGATGGTTTTAATGGCTGGATAATTTTAACTCTTTTATGCTCATTAATCGGGTTAGTACTAATATTTGAAAATGAAAATAAAAAGGAAGACAAACAGATATTTTTCCAAATCGCATTTTATGACAAGGCTAACTTCAGAATTGGTGTGATTATTACTCTATTTTCTGGGATTCTAACACCAATATTAATTTGGAGTATTGATGGATTTTCTTTTTGGCAATTCCTATCTGGACTCTTCTTCTTTATTGGAATCAGGAGTATAATTGGAAATATTAAAAAAATAAAAAACAGTGGCTAACACATGGTATAAGTCATGGCTGGGTTTGTGCGGATTCGACAAGTCGAATCTCGTCCCAACCTCAGTTTCGGTCGGACACTCAGACTCTCGTCTGACCGCCACGACCTCATACCACCACCGTTGTGTTTAATGCTAAGAGACATAAAAGAATAAGCTGAACGATGATTTTAAAACATCATTCAGCTATTCTGAAAATTTAATCGTGAGATTCAACGTGCCAAGCCTGTTCAACAGTGTGAAGATTTGCCTTTATGTCTGTTGTCCAACTTTTAACCTTTGCAGACAAACCTGATTTCATAATTTTTTCAGCATGTTCGCTTTTCATGAAGTTTGTAAATTTTTCACGACTTGTCCATAAAGAGATACCTGTAATAGGACCGTTCTTTTGTTCGGGCTTCAATGACATGCTCATTAATGCTCCATCCTGTTCTTTTATCATTTCAGAAGTTTCTTTTAACATGTTTAATACTTCATCAAAATGTTCATCTTTTGGATAATAGTTCTCTGTTACTAAATACGGTTTTGCATCCATTTTATTCAAAATTAAAGTTATTAAAAATATATTACTATGTTTCCGATACAAATATATGAATTATAATTCATAAACACAGTTCTGGTGTGTTTGTTTTGTATGTTTTTGATATAAATTGTATTTTTGGATTATGAATAATTCATTAAAAATTGTAACAGAGTTGGTTGAACAACTTAAAAGGTTTGAAAGCGAAAAGGGGCAAGAACCAAAAGACCTTAAAGAATTTACCGCTTGGTTAAATAATGTTGTTTTTGAGCATCCTACTTCTTTGGAGTCGGGTCATGGAGAAAATGATATTGATATGGAGTTAACTTTTCTTCTGATAATGCAAAACAAACATTACAAAACATATTGTAAAGAAGCATTAGTTGAAACCGAAATAAAATCTCCTGATGAATATAGCTTCTTATATCATTTAAGCTTAGTTGACAGTTTTAGAAAAATGGAACTAATTCATATTCACTTATTAGAAGCACCCTCTGGAATAGAGGTTATTAAAAGATTGTTAAAAAAAGATTTTATTGAGGAATTTGATGATCCCGATGATAAAAGAGCTAAACGTGTAAGAATAACTGAAAAGGGCAAACAAGAAACCGAGCGGTTAACACCAAGCATGAAGCAAGTTTATTCCAAAATGACAGCTGAAATGTCATTTAAAGAAAAAACTCATGTAATATCATTTCTTAGAGAGCTAAACGATTATCATTCAACTCCAAAGGACAAAAGAAAATAATGATGGACAATAAGATATGTTTAATTACAGGCTGCAATTCTGGAATTGGCAAAGTTACAGCGATAGAGCTTGCTAAAAAAGGTTTTGAAATCATCATGTTAGTGCGTGATAGTGAAAAGTCAAGAATGGCTTATGAGGAAATTAAGAGTGTTTCTGGAGGAAAAGTAATACTAAAATATGTTGACCTTGCATCACTTGATTCTATTAAGAAAATATCGGAAGAAATTAAATCACAGTATGATAGAATTGACATTCTTATAAATAATGCAGGGTTGTTTAAAAGAAGTTCTGAGACATCGGTTGATTCTTTTGAAATGACATTAGCAGTAAATTACTATGCTACATTTGTTCTTTCAATTCTTATGATTCCATTATTAGAAAAAAGTAAAAAAGCGAGGATAATAAATCTAACTTCGGAATTATACAAGCGTGGCAAGGTGAATTTGGATAATGATTTTGGCATTGAAAAGTTTGATGGAAATAAAGCTTATGCAAACTCAAAACTTCTTGTTGTGTATTTTACAAAGCAACTTTCAAAACGATTAGAATCAAAAAATATTAGTGTAAATTGTGTTCATCCAGGAGTTAATGGAACTGATGTTTTTAGAGAATATCCGAAATGGTTTGCAAAGTTTATGAATTTATTAATTTCTAAACCAACAGAAGGTGCTAAACCATCGATTTATCTTGCAAGCTCTGAAGAATTGGATAATGTAACAGGTAAATACTTCTACAAGACAAAGCAAAAAGATACAGATAAATTAGCCAATGATTTAGAATTGTCGGAAAAGATTTGGATAAAAACAGAAAAATTGACAGGAATAAAATATGCTGAATAAAGCACTAAAACACAACAATGTGTATAGTGCATAAGGGTTTCAGTGGTTTTCGAGCAGTATCACCCGCATCATTTTTGGGTGGTAACTTGATAGGTTTGAAGCCCGCAATCCCTTACGACACCATACACCGAACGTTATGCCCCATTAAAAAACCGCAACTATGAGACTACACAAACTTTGTATTGAAGGCTATAGAAGATTAAAAAACACAGAGATAGCATTTGGACAAGCATCTTTCCTAATAGGAGAAAATAATGTTGGCAAAAGCACCATTCTTTCTGCTATAGAGTTATTATTATCTGGCAAAGACAAACTGCTCGATTGCGATTATAGTATGCTCTTCAATGACGAATTAGAGCAAAACGAAACAATCGTTGATAAAGTTGTTCTGACAGGCGAATTCTATAATGTTTCTCCAGAGATCCTACAATTTCAAGGATTTAATAAATCGAGACTTATTAAATATGACCTAGACGAAGAATCCGAAGATGAATCTGGATTAAAATTGGTTTACAGAAAAACATATCCTATTGGTAAAAAGGTTGAAATATCAATGCTCACTTACCCTAAGTCTCTAAAAGACGAATTTAACGATCTTAAAAAACCTCAAGATTTTATTGAAAATGGTATTGCAAAAGATTTGATGGTTGAACTGTTTGGGGAGGACAAATTAACTTCGAATATTCCAGCTGCCAAAAAATCATTATTAGATGATATCGATAACGGTAAATTGTATGTTACGTAGGGGATTTCGGAGTGCGTTCCTGTCGACCGTTACGCCTTAATTTGATAAAAGCTACGATGCCCGAAAACCTCTGAAACCCCTATGGAATATACAAAATGTTATAAGCTGTTTTATTTTTCAATTTCGAAATTCAAATCTAAATCCGTTTCTATTCCGAAACCTCTTAATTCAGAGATGTTTTTCAACTCAATTCTGAGACTATCAATACTCTCTATTTTATATTTTGGAATTATAAGGTGCGAACCTGATTTCATCTTTACGTAAATGTACCTTTTGATTTCAAAAATCTTCTCGATCTCAGATGTTTTAAAATTAGATTCTCCTTCAATATCTATTGTCTCAATCAATTCGTAATTGTCTGGAAAATTTACTTTTATATTTGTCTCAAATCTATTTTTAAAATTTTCGTCTACGTACTTTGTATAATGCTTGATATATCTTCTTTTTGTCAAATTTGGATAAAATAAGTACCATAAAATCCCAATCAAATAGAACCCGATTGCAATAACAACATCTGCAAATAATAATAAAATAGTCCCCAAAATAATATAGATAATTGGGACCCGGTTTCTCGCTCGTTTTTTACTTCTCTTAATTGTTTCTGATTTTGTCGAGGCAAATAACTGGAATTCGATATAGTCTTCTTTACTCAGTTTATATTCTATTTCCATCAGTGTCTAGTTTTTTAAAATATTGATCGGTTTGGTATTGCTTACTGTGCTGTTTTTTAATAGCTTATAACATTTGGGATATTGATTTTTCTACTGAAGAATGGGATAACAATCCTGGTGGAATTGCAGGTAATGTTTTAAACAAATTGCCAAAATTTATTTTAATTCCAGCTCAACATTCAACAGGTGAAATTGATGAAAAAAGTGGAGCATTGCACGAAATATTAAATGAACTATTTAAAGAAGTGCGTGAAGCTTCTGACAATTATAAAAAAGCACATGAATATTTAAATAAACTTGCTAAAGAATTAAATCCATCTGATACTGATAGCGAGTTTAGGAAAATGATGGGCGATTTAAATAATGTCTTGGATAGTGTATTTCCCCTATCAAAATTATATGCTGAGGCAGATTTATCTGATCCAGAAAAGGCATTAAAACCAATGTTCAACATAGAAATGTCCAGTAATGTAAAAACACAAGTTTCATATCAAGGAACGGGGATGGTCCGTTCTGTCGTTTTTTCACTACTCAAATATAGAGAGACTTGGAGACAAAATCGTCAACAAACGGGTTATGTCCGTTCTTTGATTATTGGATTTGAAGAGCCTGAAATTTATTTACACCCAAATGCAGCAAATCAAATGAGAGATACAATATATAACCTTGCAAGTGATTCAACACAAATAATTTGCAGTACTCATTCTCCATACATGATTGACTTAAGTCGTAAACCGAAACAAGTACTAAATAATCTTTGCATAGATGATAATTTCATTAAATCCACAGCATTTAATATTAGTAAGAATTTTAAGGAATTGCAAAGTGACGACAGGTCGTATATAAAAATGCTTCAAAAAATTGACGATCATATTGCAAGGGTGTTTTTTGCTAAAAAAGTAATTATAGTTGAAGGTGACACAGATGAAATTGTGTTAAAAAAGACAATAGATTTATTGACTCCTGAAAATAGGAAAAGGGCACTTTCTGAATTTCAAATAATAAAAGCAAGAGGAAAAGCAATAATTATTTCATTAGTCAAATACTTGAAATCATTGAGTATAGATGTCTTTGTAATTCATGACAGAGATGGAAATACCAAAGGAGCAGTACAATTCAATGAGCCTATTGCTCTTGCACTTGGCTCTGAGGATAATAGATTAATGATGGAAGAATGTATCGAAGATGAGTTGGGATATGATCCTCCTACTAGCGACAAACCATTTATTGCTTATCAATTTGTAGAACAATGGGAAAAATGGGATGATATGCCAGAGAGCTGGCGTAAAAAGATCGAGGATAATTTATTAATGGATTATAAAAAATAACGGGGCATAACATTTTATATATTGCATAGCGGTTTCTGTGGTGTGCGTAGCCCGGATTCCCGCCTGATTGTCTCAGTCCTGTCGGACAGACAATCACCCGCAATCCGCTACGACAACATATAATTTTCCGTTACATGCAAGGTTGAAAAACAAAAAGTGCAAGAGAAAAATATGTCACCGAAATTAGAATCAAAATAATATGACCAAAATAACATTCAATATTTTATTTTTCTTGTTTTTTTGCTTAAACGTGAATGGTCAGAATGAATCTGATTATCATATTTGTAAGACAAAAACAGAATCACTTTTCTTTATTGACAACACCAAGTCGTTTCTCACAAACTATTTTGACTTTGACTCGACGAGTAGAGATTGGCTTACAATAAGCACAAAATTGTATGAAGCTAATTATGATGATTTAAATATTGCTTTCAATAAATTCTTGGAATCATTACAAAATGACGAGCAAAAAACAATAAAGAACCAAATTGAAATATGGTATAAGATTTCAGTTCTAATCAATTTCCCATATGACTTGGAACAAACGGAATTATTTGAATATTTAGAGATTGTTTCGGAATTAGAACAAACAAAAAAATTCATTGACCAATTTATTGTTGTAGACGGACAATATTGGGGAAGTTTGTCCTCTGGACAAGCTACCGAAGCATATTTTGAGATAATGGAACATTTATTTAAAATGAGCGACAAAGAAAAATTGAAGTTCTTTAAAGACTATTATAACCTTGCATATGAAAAAGGAAAATAAAACTTTAACTAAAATAAAACCCAGCATGTAACACGGTACATATTGCAGGGCGGGGTTTGGTGGTTCGCCAACTACGGATTCTCTTTTCGCAGTTCCGTGTCCTTCGGACAGGAACGCTCTCCGAAATCCGCCCCGACAACATGTACCAACCGTTACCTGCAAGGCTAAAAAAGAAGCCGTACTGATGAATTGGAGTACACAATTGGTATAGACTAATAAAAAGGATTTAAAATATGAAACCGCTAAAAGATAAAATTGCACTTGTAACAGGCGGAACACGAAATGTCGGAAAAGGTATTGCTTTGGCGCTTGGCGAAGCAGGAGCAACAGTTTATGTAACTGGAAGAAGTATTACTGAAAATGATGTCAAAGGGATTACAAAAGCAGGAGGAAAAGGAATTGCTGTTATTTGTAATCACGAAAACGATAATGAAGTTAAAGCCGTATTTGAACAAATCGAGAAATATGAAGGCAAATTGGATATTCTTGTGAATAACGCTTGGGGTGGATATAATCGACTAAGAAATAGAAAAGAATATTCAGGATTTAAGTGGAAAGCACCTTTTTGGGAACAACCATTAGATTTATGGAACGAAATGAACAATGTAGGAGTTCGCTCAAATTACGTATCAAGTTTCTACGCTTCTAAATTGATGTTAAAACAAAAACACGGATTAATAGTAAATATCTCTTTTTATGCTAGTCAGAAATACTATGGAAATGTAATTTATGGCGTTGCAAAAGCATCAGTTGACAAAATGACAATGGATATGTCAGAAGAATTGAAAAAGAATAAAATTACTTGTATTTCACTTTATCCAGGATATATCGATGACAAGAAAAGTGAGAAAAGACCAAATCCTAAAAAAGAGACATCCATATTTGTTGGAAGAGCAATTGTAGCACTCTCTTCTGACAAATATATTATAAAGAAAACAGGTCAAATATTAGTGGCAGCAGAACTTGCTGAAGAATATAATTTCACTGATATTGACGGAATTCAGCCAGAACCTTTTGATAAATTGCAATAAAGCCCAGCAGGTAACAATGTATAAAAATAATAGCCGAGATTGTAGTAATTTCAAGGCGTGTAACCCGCTTCAACTTTCCTGTATCTTGATAAAAAAGTGCCACGCGCAGTCGGCTACTATTCTTATACTAACCGTTATGCCCAAGTTGACAAGAGGCTCCGAATGAACATTTTGCAGAAAGAAAACCGAATTATGCAGAACTTATTTCACCAACAATATTATATCACTGACTTTTGATTATTGTTTAACTAAAAAATAAAAAATATGAAAAAGTCAGTTAAAATTCTATTTCATGTAATATTTTGGATTGTTTCAAGTTTATTCATGAGCCTTTGGCTCATTTTGCCAACCTTTATCCTTGGACGACCTGATTTTCGAGAAATATTTTTAGGATTATTATTTATATTACCTATTGGAGCAATTATTTTCTACAGTTCTTTTTTTACCTTTAACTATTTTGTGAGAAAAGCCACTCGCTTCATTTGGATAATAATAGGCTATTTAATAGTGATTTCCATTTTGATAATTAAAAAGAATGATATTGAATTTGCCGGTACAATTCTGATTTTTCTTTTTCCCTTACTGTATTTTAATGTTTTTGGCTTCTTCTTTAAAACCTTTGTCGAATGGATTATGGACAGAAAAATTAAAGCTGAACTAGAAAAGGATAAAATAAAAAGTCAATTAGAGGTTCTTAAATCTCAAATTAATCCACACTTTTTGTTTAATACTTTAAACAATATCGATGTTCTTATTCTAGATGAACCTAAAAAAGCCTCAGACTATCTTAAAAAACTTTCTGAAATATTACGGTTTATGCTTTACGAAACCGATACTGAAAGAGTACCATTATCAACTGAAGTTGATTATATTAAGAAATATAACGAGTTGCAAAAATTACGCACATCAAATGACAAATTTGTTAATTTTGATATAGTTGGAGAGACTAAGGATATATTTGTTGCTCCTATGATTTTTATTCATTTCGTAGAAAATGCGTTTAAATATGCCACAAATAAGAAAAAAGAGAATGCAATATTAATTCGATTTGATTGTTCTGAAAAGCAATTATCTTTTTTGTGCAAAAACCATATAAATTCTACTGATATTACAACTCAAGAGAATAAAGGATTAGGTCTTGGATTGATTAAGCAAAGACTCGATTTAATATATAATACCGATTATAAACTAAATGTTAGTACTGAGAATAATTGGTATAATGTACAACTTGAAATTAAATTAGGGAATGATTAGTTGCATAATTGTTGAAGATGAACCTCTGGCATTAAAACGAATGAAAGAGTATGTTAAGAAAATCCCATATCTCAACTTATTACAATCTTTCGATAATGGTTTTGATGCAATTGGTTTTCTTAGAGAGAAACAGGTTGATTTAATCTTTTTAGACATAAAAATGGATGAATTAACAGGTATACAACTGCTCGAATCTTTAGAACATAAACCTTATGTGATTGTAACCACTGCTTATAGTGAATATGCCATAAAAGGATATGAACTGAATGTGACAGATTACATACTTAAGCCATTTTCTATTGAGCGGTTTATACAGGCAGTTGAAAAAGTATCAAATCAAATTTCTTCCAAAACTGAAAATCAGTATGATTTCTTCTTTATAAAAACTGATTATAAGATTGAAAAGATTTTTTTTAAGGATATATATTTCATTGAAGGAATGAGGGATTATCGCAACATTCAAACTGATTCAAAAAAAATCCTGACACTTCAAAGCTTTAGCGATTTGGAGAAGGAATTACCTTCATCCTTGTTTTGTAGAGTTCATAAATCGTTTATAATACCGTTTAATAAAATTGAAACTATTGAGAGGAATAGGATTAGGATAAAAGATAACTGGATTCCAATCAGCGAAACATATAAGGAAAACTTTTATAAACTAATTGGATTTAATAAAAATGGACAAAAACAACCAGGGCATAACAATGTATAAAAATAATAGCCGTAATAGCTGTAAATTCAAGGGCTTTAGCCCGTTTTAACTTTCGTGTAACTTGACAGGAAAGTGCCACGCAGTCGGCTACTATTCTTATACTCACCGTTAGCAGCAAGCCCAAGGAGCATCCGTGCTAAAATTAACATATGACAGGTTTGGTAGAAAATATAGAGAAATCAATATTAGGAATTAGTGAAAAAATTAGGCGCAAAGAAACTGCGATTTTCTGTGGTGCTGGGATTTCGTATAATTCTGGACTTCCTATAGTTTTCGACCTAATTCAATACATGTTAAGCATTATGGAAGTAAGTAAATTGGATGCAGAGAAAATACTGAATTCAAAATTACCCTTTGAGAGTTTTATACAAACACTAAAAGATGAAGCAAGTGTTGATAATATATTAGATATCTTTTCAAAAGGAGAACCAAATACAAATCATAAGTTTATTGCAGGCTTAATTAAAAAAGGTCTAGTAAAAACAATCCTAACGACAAATTTTGATACACTAATAGAAAAAGCATTAAATGATTTAGGATTAATTGAAGGTTCCGATTTTCAAGTATATTCAACAGAAAGTCAATTTCAAGATATAGATTGGCACAGTGATATTGTAAAGATTATAAAGATTCACGGTTGTGTCACCAATAAAAAAGAGATGGCAATAACTTTAGAGTTAGTTGCAAAAGGAACGAATATTCAAAACAAGAACAACGTAGTTTCATCGTTCTTTTCTAAATCAATTAACCCAAATATACTTCTATTAGGTTACAGCTGTTCTGATTTATTTGACATCTCACCACAAATAGAATCTATCGTAAAGGATAAAAGTCAAATATTACTCTTGGAACATGTTTTTACAGAGTCAGAATATAAAACTGACGATGTGTCAAAGAAGTCTTTTAAAAATCCATTCATTGACTATAATGGGAAACGAATTTATATCAATGCAGATACATTTATCAAGCATTTATGGAATGCCGTTAATTTGGATAATTACAACTTTACAACTACAAATATATCCTGGAAAGAGAATGTAGATAATTGGCTAAAAGAAGCATCAGAGTATTCGATAGGAATTAAAAACCAAATTGCTGCTAGATTATTATATGACATTGGAGAATATGAACGAGCTATCAAAATATGGGAACAAGGATTAATAATTGCACAAAATGAAAATAATCAAGTATTCTTTTATAGTCAACTAGGGAACTTAGGAATGGCATTCAATGCAATCGGTAACTTTTCTGAAGCCAAAAGATGTTTAGAAGATTCTGTTAGGAATTGCAAAGAGATTGGAAATACACAAGGTGCAGTTTCTCAATTACAAGCTCTTGGGAATATTTATAGAAATCTTAGAGAATTTGATAACTCAATAAATGCTTTCAATGAAGCAATTTTGGTATCAGAAAAATTTGAACCTGATAGCTTGTGTTCTTCATTAGGTAATCTTGCAACAGTTTATAATCAAATTAACGACTTTGATAGTGCAATTGAAATACTAAATAGAGGTATTTCGATTGCTATTTCAACAGGAAATAAACAATCCGAAGGAAGTATGCTGACAAGTTTTGGAGTAGCTTACTTTCAGAAGGGAGAATATGAAAAAGCTGTTGTTTTCGTTAAAAAGAGCATTGTCGTAACAAGACAAATTGGAGATAGACAAGGAGAATGTATGTCACTTCATAATTTATCAAACTTTTCTTTACAATTTGAAGAATATGAGAAGTGCTTGGAGTACTCTAATAAGGGATTAAGTATTGCAAAGGAACTTGGTCTTAAACCTAGTGAAGCTAGTGCATATTATAATATTGGAACATGTCATTTTTTCAGGGAGAGCAAGAGTTGGCAATTAAGAACATAAAAAAGGCAATTGATATTTACCTTGTAATCTTTGGACCAAATCATTCTCATACGAAATCAGCTATGAATGCATTAAATAGAGTGACAAATTATCCTGAATCAAATAAAATGAACAAGATGAACTTCAAATAAGAAAGGGCAGCAGCTAACAATGTATAAAAATAATAGCCGAGACAGTAGTAAATTCAAGGGTTGTAGCCCGCTTCAACTTTCTTGTAACTTGACAGGAAAGTGCCACGCCGTCGGCTACTATTCTTATACTAAACGTTAGGGGGCATAAAAATACTGCTCTCAATTTATTGAAATAGGATTTTAATTTATAACATAAGTTTACTTTTATTAAGATAAACTAACATCGATTTACTTTACATTTAACAACATATTATCAAATAGTAAAAACAAATACTATCCACCAAGTACAGGGTTTAAAAGAACTAACATATAGAGTCTAAAATGAAAAAGAAAATATTTATTATAGCTCTGGTTTTAATTATAGCTTCATGTAGCAGCGACAATTATTTAAATTCAGTAACAATAAGTGGCAATATTCAAACAAAAAATTTATCTAAAATTGATTTCAAATATTTTGTCGATAATCCGATTACAAATGAATACCATTTCTACTCTACAGAAGTAAATGAAGCCGGTGATTTCAAAATTAACATTCCTATAAATCGTATGACTTTTGGTCAAATGATAATTGAGAACAAAGAATATCATTTATGTCTTATGCCTGAAGATGAGATCCAAATTACGGGAAAAGCTGAGGAAATTCAATTTGACGGAAAGGGAGCAGAAAAAAACAATTTTATTCAGATAGAGACAAAAAAGGAATTTTGGAACAATTATTACAATGAGTTCTATAAAGCAGAGATGTCATTAGATGAATATTTCGATGCCGGTTTACGAGTTGTCGAAAATTGTAATCGTTTTATTGACACTTATGAGCGAAAAGACAAAATCGAATTTGAGTATATTAATTACTATAAAATGCTTTCGAGTTTCTATTTTGAACAACTAATAATCAATTATCCAGAATTTTATGCCCAGCAAAACAACATCACTTTCGACAGTTTAAAAATCCCAGAGAATTATAAACAATTAGATTCATTTAGACACTTGATAAAAGACGAACGTACCTCTTCGGAATATTATCTTACATGGCTCGATTCATATCTGCAAAAACAATTTTTCAAGTCTATGTCTTCTGGAAAAAGAATTGATGAGAACAGCTTACTTTTAGACTCACTCAGCGGTAAAACTAGAGAATACATGTTGGCAAGAAAAATAATCGATGGACTAGAAAGAAGAAAATATGACTCCACATTAATCAATATTTTTAATCAAACAGCATACGACGATTTGTCAATTGCCACAATTAATGAAGCAGTTACTAGATATGAAGAAAAAGAAAATTTAATTGGAAAGCCACTATGTCCAGAATTCAGTGAAACAATAATAGAAGACACTTCAAATATACAGCTCAATTTTGGTGAATTATTAGAAAGATATAAAGGCAAAGTAGTTTATCTTGATATTTGGAGTTTAAAATGTGGACCTTGTATTGGAGAAATGCCTTCTGCTAGAGAATTGGAAAATAGATTAAAAGAGTATCCGATTGAGTTTATTTATATTACTCAAGATCCACCAAGTAAAAGCTTATGGCAAGAAGTATTTGAAAAATCGCTGACAAAGAAGAATCATTATAGAATGGTGGAACATGACTGGGGAAGTTCAAAAATGTTGAGATTTTTAAAAATTAACTGGGTTCCATGTCATATGATTTTTGATAGAAACGGAAATCTAATTGATTTTTTAGCTGAAAAACCAAGTTCTCCAGAATTAGAAAATATTCTAATCGGACTAACAAAAAATAATTACGCCCCCTAACATTTTATAAATTTAACTGTGGTCTCAGTGCAAACTTTCAACATCCCAACTCGCACCAATTTTGTGCGTACCCGGACAGAAAAACAGCCCGTAATCCACAGCTAAACTTATAATTTACCGTTAGCGGTAATGCTCAAATTCACTTATGAAAAGTCCAGCTAAAATTCTAGCAGATATTAGAAATCTAGATAGTTCTTCAATGATTATCAATTATTGGGATGATAACAATACAATAATATGCGATTCAATATTAAATGATCTATCAGATAAAGATATTGTTATTCAACTCTTATATTTATTCACTCGAGTTTTTAATGATAATGATAAGTACGCTAAGACTTATTTTATTCACAGAAAATGTTTCATTAATATTAAAGATCAACTACCTCTTGAAAACGAGCATTTTCTTGAATTAATCTTTCAATTAGCAAAAGGATTATATTTTGATCGTAATTATGCGATTGCAAATCAATACTTCAATTTCTTAGCTTATAATAAATTTGACACACAAAGATTTAATGACTGGTGGGACTCTGCTGCATATGCTGATATCAGAGAAAAAAAACTGGATAAAAACAGATATAATTCCTTCAATCATTAAAATTGCACTTATTGTTGTATTCATTATCTTAATGGTTAAATCAGACATGTCAATATTTACAATAATTGCCTTTATTTTAACATATGAGGTTTATGATGCTTTGAAATATAAGTATAAATTAACTAAATACTTATCTGATTTTCAAAGTAGCAAGAAGATTGATTTCATTAAGCAAAAAGTGAAAATATTTATCCTGATTGAGTTTTTAATCTCAATTTTTGCAGTTAGCATTTTTGTTTTTTGGCAAGAGGCATATAATCTAATTACATTCGTGTTAATTATTGGATTAAATTCATTCACAATCAAATTTAGTTATAAGGATTTTCCAAAAATAGTTGGAGATTTAAACAGAGAAAAAGCACTCACCGCTAACAATTTGTAAATTGCAGTGTGGGTGCAGCTATACCAGTTGTCTCTGCTCCTTTCTTGACCGTCACGCGTCGGTCGACGCTGACGCTCTTCGAAATCCACACCGACAACTTACAATTTACCGTTATGCGGCATATAACAAAAGACACACATGAAATCAGTATTTACAACAATCGCAATTTTATTCTTAACCTTAAATTCTTTTGGACAAGAAAAAACTGCAGAAAATTACGGTTTTAGGCATCTGCAATTTATCTATAAGTCTGACACTGTTGACATTTTGATAAAATCAAAGAGAGGTGAAGAAAACAAAAGGAAACCATTATTCTTTTTTTGCCAAGGTAGTTTACCTCAACCTCTAATTAAATATGATGATAAAGGACCTTACGGCGTTTTTCCATTTAATCCGAATATCCTAATGGATAAATACCATTTAGTAATTGTTGGTAAGCCATATATCCCATTAGTTAAGGATGTTAAAACACTCAGTAACAATTTCACTTATGTTGACAGTACAGGGAGTTACCCCAAACAATATTCGGATAGAAATTTATTGGATTATTATGTTAGTCGCGATATTGAGATAATCAAATTTTTACTTAAGCTAAGTTGGGTCTCAAAAAAAGAACTTGTTCTGGCAGGACATTCGGAAGGAAGTACCGTTGCAGCAAAAATTGCGAGTATCTCTCATTTAGCAACACGTTTAATTTATTCTGGAGGAAATCCGATGGGGCGAATAATGTCGATTATAGAGCGGGATAGAGCCACAGAAACAGATAGTGTACCAAAGGCGGAAAATGATATTGAATATTGGGGAAGTGTGGTTAAAAACAAAACTAGCATGAATGACCTGCATGGTGATACACCAAAGGCAACCTATGAGTTTTCAATCCCACCAATTGACTATTTAGAAAAATTAAAGATTCCAGTACTTGTTTGTTACGGCACTAAAGATTGGTGTGCACCTTATGTTGACTTTATGAGAGTTGATTTTATAAGGAAGGGAAAAAACAATTTCAAATTTATCCCATATATTGGAACTGAACACAATTTTTTCCCTTTGACAAAAGATAATAAACCTAATTACGATGTGTTTAATTGGGACAAAGTTGCGAAAGATTGGCTTATTTGGCTAGAAAAATAAAAAATACGACCGCATAACAAATTGCAAATTGCATTGCGGGTGCAGTGGTGTGCGTTGTCTCTGCTCCTTTCTTTACCGTCATGTCCTATCGGACACTGACGCTCTTCGAAATCCGCAACGACAACTTGCAAGTAACCGTTAGCAGCAATTTTGCAAAACTGCCAGTCGGATAGATACTTAAACGGAAAATAAATATAGATTTATAGAATAAATTATGAGTGACCAAAAAAAGGAACTTGAAAGACATATTCTCACAAAATTTGTATCAAATGAGAAGTTAAAATTACCTGTTACTTCAATTGACAATTCTGAAACTCCAGATTTTTCATTAAAAATTTATAAGGACAGAAAAATTTCGATTGAACTGACAAGATTGATAAACCCAAATTTAAAGAAAATTGAATCTTTCAATGACAGAATCATTAAAAAAGCACAAGAAAGGTTTGATAAAGAGTTTAATGTTCCATTAAGAGTGCTTGTAACATTTTCAGACAATTACCTGAAATGTTCTAAACTAAAATCACAACATTATTCAAATGAAATCTTCGAAATTGTAAAAAATATTTATCTCAACAATAAAAACTTTGATTTTAGGGTTTCAACAGGATTAAACCGTAGACCTTTTAATAATTACATTGATAGTTTACATATAGATAATGAATTCAAATTTTCCAGCTGGCAAACCTTTGGTGCATATTTGGTAGAATATGTTGATTTCAAATGGCTGTCAAATGTTATTACTAAAAAATCGTCTAACATCGAGAAATATAATGAGAATTTTGACGAAAACTGGTTAGTGCTAGTTTCGGAATTTGGGACAAAATCTTCTGCTCATAGATTCGATTACATTAATCAAGAAAAGATTAAATCGCAATTTGATAAAATTTATATTTATAAGTTCTATGAAGACAAAATAATTGAACTAAAAAACTGCTGCTAACACTTTGTAAATTGCATTGCGGGGTTCGTGGTATTAGTTGCCGCAGCTTCTTTCTTGAGCGTCTTCGTCCTGGCGGACGCTGACGCTCTTCGAAATCCGCAACGACAACTTACAATTTACCGTTAGCAGTAATATTAAAACAAAACCAGTGATAAAAAGTGGCTATAATAAAACCATTGGGACTATAATTGACTATAATAAATTATACAGATTCCTACTCAACGATTCACTATTCTTCAATAATTGTGATATCATTATTGACGCTCCTTGTGGTACAGGACTTCTATTTAATGCTATGATAAATTCACAAAAGAGATTCGTTGGTATTGATATATCTGAAAGTCAACTTTCTCAAATAAAACACAATATTCAGCTAATCAAACATGACATTTTCAAACTTAAAGATTTAGCTCTTCCTACCTGGTGTACAAATGCATACCTTCACTGTGGTTTTTCATTCTTCAATATTTTTAATAGCGAAGAGAGACAAAAATTATTAGAGGTAATTTTTAATTTAAAGAAAGTTGCAAGCTTTGGATTTGAAATTCAAAATAAAGAGTTTCAAGACATAAACTTTCAATATGGGAAATGGTTTGAAAGCCTTCTTCCAAATAATAAAATACTAAAAACCAAGAGTTCTAAATTTTCAACTAATAGCTATAAATTGGAAATGATTTTTGATGGAAATGAAAAGCATGAGGAGATTCTTCACTATTGGACAATTAATGATTGTATTAATGATTGTCTAAACACTGGATGGAAAAATATAACAATAAAATATGCGTCATATCGCAAACCAATAAACTCTCATTATTTTATTGAACTAAACCGATAGCCTATGTCAGATGTAGTTACAGCTTCAATCATTACTGGAGTAGCCACTTTAATTGCCTCTTTTGGTGGCACAAATCTATTTAAGTACTTTAAGAATTATAAAAAGAGGGGCATCTGGGATTTCCTTTTAGGAACTTGGGAAGGAAAATGGATATATGAAGACGGTAAAATATTGGATGATGTTATTCATTTAAAGAAAATAAAAGGTAATAAAATTATCGGAAAAGGAGACGGTCCACTTGGACCATATGATATTTGGGGAGAGATAACTTTAACAAGTGTTCTATTAACTTTTAAAGGAGAAAAATCGCAATTTGATTATGCAGGAGTATGCCTAAGTTCTTCTCGAATGGGCAACAGAACAAATATGGAAGGGAAATGGTTACAATTTAGCGAAGACAAAAGAATCATTTCAGGGAAAGTAAACTTAAAAAAAAGATTATCATAAAAATATAAAGTCATGGAATTAGAAATATTAATTGAAAATTTAAAATCGATATTAAAAGAAGAATCTAAATCTCATGAGATTTGGTTATTTGGGTCATATACCAAGCAAGATAGCTATAACGATATCGATCTAGGTGTGGTAATTCACGATGAAATAAGCCAATCATTGATTCCTAAAATTAAGAGTATTAGTACACAATTATTACTAGAACCAGCGAGATGTTATGGTTCATCAAACACTGTTGATTATAGATTTCATGTAGTCTTATTCAGCAAAAATGATTTTTATAAACTGCCAATTGGAACATCAACAAGAAATGGAGATTTAGTTTATAAAATTGTAGCATAAAATACTACTGCTAACATTTTATATATTGCATAGCGGTTTCTGTGGTATGCGTAGCCCGGATTCCCGCATGATTGTCTTCGTCCTGCGGACGGACAATCACCCGCAATCCGCTACGACAACATATAATTTACCGTTATAACGCATTTTAAAACCAAGACAATGAGACCAATAACAGCATTTTTATCGCATAATTCTGAAGATAAAGACTCTATTGAGAAAATTGGCTTCCAATTAATGGAAGAAGGAGTTAATCCTTGGATTGACAAATGGAATTTAATTCCTGGTGATCCATGGCAAGAGGCAATAAAAGAAGCGTTAGATGAAAGCGATATATGTGTTGTGTTTTTTGGGATTAACGGAGTTGGTCCATGGCAAAATGAAGAAATGAGGATTGCCATTCAACGAAGAGTTGAGGATAAAAACAAAAAATTTAAAGTAATACCGGTATTATTACCAGGAGCAAAAAAAATTACAAAATTACCTTCGTTTTTAAAAAGAGCAACATGGGTTGAATATAATGAAAGCATTGATGAAAACAAGGCTTTTAACCTACTGTTAAATGGAATTAGAGGAACAAAACCTTATCCTAAATCAAAGAAAATTACAGATATAAAAAAATACAAATCTGATGTTGAACATATTTACAAATTATTAGGTGGGAAGCTGGTTGAAACCAAGCATTGCAATGAAAAGCGATTTAATGTCAGTTTTTCCAAAGGACCGTTTAGTTTCTTAGCACACATAATTCTTTATATAAGCACAGATGATGTTCTTCTAGAAAAAGAAACAAAAGAAATATACTTAGAATGGTCAACATATGCCGATGAGATTAATGCAGAAAAAACTATAATTGTTTCAAATGTAGAAGTTTCTGGTAATGCAAAAGCATTTGCTCTTTCAAAAAGAATTGAAGTAATTGAATATGAAAAACTGCTAAACCAATTAGTTAATTTCAACGAATATCTGGATCAAAATATTAAAGAATTTAAATCTACAGAATTAAAAAAGCTATATATAGATCAAACAGGCAGTGATATTGAAGACTATGAGACAATTCAACTTTCAAGTTTTGATGAGTATTTACACAAACCACTTGTTAATTACATTAATGAACTATTTTTTGACCAAAGTAAAAAACGTATTGCATTATTAGGAAATTTTGGTGTTGGGAAAACTGTATTTTGTAAGTATTACCATTATTTCTTATTAAATGAGTACAAGAAAGATAAGAGCAGAAGAATTCCAGTTTATCTTAATTTAAAAGAGTTTAGGTCAGGAATTGACATACATCACATTTTGCTTAACCAACTTCAAAAGCAACCCGGCATTGAGTTAACCTACAACCTCTTCCTCGAGCTGCAAAGATTAGGTCGATTTATATTTATTCTTGACAGTTTAGATGAAATGGCTACGAAAGTTGATAGAATAGTAATAAATGAAAATCTTCGTGAACTTGACAGACTCCTAGAGGATGGTAATAATATTTATTTAATTTCTTGTAGAACCCACTTCTTTCATGAAAAAATTACAGAGAATGTATTAGAAGATTATGATGTAGTTTTTTTAACAGAGTGGGGTCGAACAGAATTGGAAGAATATTTTAAACTCAAATTTCCAAAAAGATGGAAAGATCAACTTAGTCGTTTCGATAATATTAAAGGATTAGATGAATTATCTAAAACTCCCATGTTTCTTGAGATGATAATTAAAAGTATTCCAGATATTAAAGATGATGAAAACATAAATCTAACAAAGCTTTATCAAACATACACTAATGAATGGATAAGGAGTCAATCGAAAAGAAGAGGTTCAGTGATGTCTGCGAATCAGAGAGAATGTTTCACAAAGTCTTTAGCTACGACACTATTTTTAGAGGATGAATCTGAAATGCATTTTTCTAAGTTGCATGAATTAGCACAAGATATATCTGGTTATAAAGATGCCACACGTATTGACTATTTTGATACAGACGCTAGGACATCTACATTTTTAACAAAAAGCAGTGATGGTTTATATGGTTTCCGCCATAGATCTTTTCTTGAATATTTTAGTAGCTTGTCAATTACGGAATCAATTGAAAAAGGAAATAAGAATATAATTTCAAAACGTATATTGCCCAAAGAGAATCTTCTATTTATTGAAGATTTATCAATAAATGAGTCAGGTATCAAAAATTTGCAAGGTTGGTCTTTACATTTTAAAGACAAAAATTTGTCAAGAAATTCAGTTTCGATTTTAAAATTAAAAGGAGAAGAGTTAAATGACAAAGTTCTTGAATATTATAAAATTGATAGTACAGACTGGGGATTATTTAATAATTCCAAAACTGATGATAAAGCACTTGAAGAGGTTTATAAAAAATATTATCATGAACTAGTAATCATGGGGCAAAAATATTCAATGTCTTATGGATTAAATTCTCAGGATGTTGAGGACTCAATACAAGAATTACTGTTACGACTATGGACTAATAGAGATAAAACAAGACTTGACAAGTTTAGTGTTAAAAATTATTTATATGCCTCATTAAAACACATTATTCTACAAAGAGCCAAACTAAAAAGCAGACAAATTGATATTTCCTTAGATAATGAATTTGTATTTGGTAATCTTATTGAAGAAACGTCACTAAGACATGAATCTAAAGATGACACAGAAATTATTAACAGAGTCGTTGAATTAATAGAGAGCTTAGATGAAAACTCAAAGCTAATTCTGAAATATTCATACATAAACAACCTCTCTATTAAAGAGATTGCTGATAAAATGAATATGCAGGAGCCTTTTATAAGGCAAAAGAAATATAGAGCAATGAAAATCTTAAGAGAAATAAGTGTTAATGATGATATAATAAAAGAACTATTGAATTAAAAAAACGCGTTATAACATTTTGTATATTCCATAGGGGTTTCAGCGGTTTTTTGGCATAACAGCTTTTATCAAATTAAGGTGTAACGGTCGACAGTGACGCTCTCTGAGAATCCCCTACGTAACATACAATTTACCGTTACAAGCAATTAGATTTTTTTGTAATTGCTGCTCTAAGTTTTGTCGGAGAAATTGCTCTTTTCAACTTTTAATCTAAGTTGGCAACTTAATTTGATCTAGCATTTATTCAGTTTACATTCGGTGCTTTGTTGCTTTTAGGTGCAAACAAAGTATTGTTTACGTCTAAGACAAGTCCAATTACAAATAATAAATTAAGTCGCCCTACTCTATTTCATGTTCAGCACTTTTTGTAAACTTAAAACCGAGTCCAATTAAAGAGCAACTTTATTCCGTAGTTTCATTCAAAGCTAAAAACTGCCTTGTGCTTGTGGACACGAACGCCCCGCGCTTTCTTAAGCTCTTAATCGTAGTTCTTTCTTGGTTGTTTAATCTTTTAATCGATAAATAAACAAACAACACTTATTTGTTGTGACACTTTAGCTTTTTAGAATCAACTATTTGTTTTTACGAGATAAGTGTAAATATTTTAAAAACGTAAGTATAAAATTCAAACAAAAAAGCTCGCCTGCACACAACTTTTAGTTACCAAACATAAAATAAGTTGTAGGCAGTTTTTTATTAACTGCTTGTAACAATTTGTATATTGCAGTACGGTGAACTGCTAAAACTGTTGCCTCTGCTCCTTTCTCTAGCATTTTTGTCGGTCGACAAAAACGCTCTTCGAAATCCGCACCGACAACATACAATTTTCCGTTAGCCATTATGCAGGGAGACCACCGTACTAAACTGTAAATAATTGCGTTATAAAGAGAAAAATGATATGTTTTATAAATTCGGATACCTGATTTCAGTTCTTTTATATTTACTCTACGATTTGATTTTTATAATAAAAGACTCCGAGTACGATTATCTCATTTCAATTCGAGAACATGGGATAATGATATTTTTAAGCGTGCTATTATCCTTGATTTTATTGGTATGGATTAGAAAAGGAGATTTTAAATCTCGTATTACTAAGGGATTAAAACTTTCTTTATTTTGGAATTATCTGATTTTGATACTTTCTAATGGATTTGTTATTTACTTAACATTTACAAAATGATGTGGAAACTTTTATTTAAGGTTTTAGGGATTATAGGAATTGCAATTATTACATTCTCAGTCTACATTATTGGATATAGTGTGACAATTGAAGGTTATAATAGATTTTCACCATGGATTGACACCAAAACCAATGATTCATACTCAGAACAAAACTTTAATATGATTGAAATTGGAATGGATACAGTTCAAGTAATAGGATTGCTTGGCGAACCATTTTCAAGACAAACTGCCGAATGGCATAATGACAGATTAAAATCACAGTATTGGTATTTTACAGGTGATGGTAAATTTGAAAAAGGAGATTTTGCATGGATTGGTAGGGAATTATACATAAGTGAGGATGGAATAGTAACTGAGGTAATAAGAACAATACACCATGATTAAAATGCACAAATGGCTAACAATAAATATACGTAATGCGGGGTGATTTGGTAAATTTGAGCTTTAAAGCAATTAATTAACAACGTAGCGGTTTGATACTGAAGTGCCTTGAAATCTCGCACTACGCATATTCGAACCGTTACCAGCCATTATAAAATGAAGAAAATACTAATCATATTATTGTTTATTCACACTCTTGTTTATTCACAAGAATATTCAATTTTGGATACACTAAATTTTGGAAAGAATGTTAAGGAAGTGCTTGTGTATAGAAAACATGCTTCAGATAAAAAAGAAAATTTAATTAAGAAATACGTTTTTAATCCTCAAAAACAGCAACGAACTATTTACACTGGATATAATTCTTCATATCAATACAAAGATGAATATGAGTACCAAAATGACAAATTAATTTCTTATAAAAGCTATTCAAAATGTTCTTTAGTCGACAATATTGATTGGTCAGTTGTGGAAAAAATTGATTCAACAATGTATGAAAAGGTTAATCCAGAAGAAATTGATTGGGAAAAAAGTGCCAACCTCAATAAATATATGACACTGGAATATTATGAGAATGGAAAAGTATCCTCTATTAAACTTTATGAACAGTTGTCTGAAGGAGAATCATATTTGGACGAGGAGATAAAATTTATTTATAACTCGAAGGGGCAAATTGAAAGTAAAACATATTCTGAAAAAGGACATCCCAATGTTATCAAGTTCCAAGCGTTTAAACCAAGTTCATTAGAATTGAATGACTCAATAAAGATGTTTTCGGGTACTATGAGAAAAAAACGGTTTTATTATTTTAATGACACGACATTTATAAAATATTTTGTGAATGGAATTCATACTGGTAACGAATATCAAATATTCAATCCAGATGAAGAAACAAAAACTTATACTGTATACAATCCATTAAATGACACGCTGTCTTTATCTGTTGAGACTTTTAACGAAAACCAATTACTAATATCTCGTAAAAATATCCTGCAAAAAGGATATAATGGTTTTGGTTTTTCTCTGGATGTGGCAGCTGGGGATGAATATTTCTATGAATACGATAATTTAAAGAGAATAAAAAAAGTAGACTGCTATGATATTGGAGAGTTTTACTATAGTGACACTTATATTGTAAATAAAAAATAACGGCTGGTAACAAATTGTAAATTGCATTGCGGGGTTCGTGGTAAGTCGTTCGCTGGATTCTCGTTTCGCAGTTCCGTGTCCTTCGGACAGGAACGCTCTTCGAAATCCGCAACGACAACTTACAAGTGACCGTTACAAGCAATTAGATTTTTTTGTAATTGCTGCTCTAAGTTTTGTCGGAGAAATTGCTCTTTTCAACTTTTAATCTATGTCGGGCAACTTAATTTGATCTAGCATTTATTCAGTTTACATTCAGTGCTTTGTTGCTTTTTGCTGCAAACAAATTATTGTTTACGTTTAAGACAAGTCCAATTACAAATAATAAATTAAGTCGCCCTACTCTATTGCATGTTCAGCACTTTTTATAAACTTAAATCCGAGTTCAATCAAAGAGCAACTTTATTCCGTAGTTTCATTCAAAGCTAAAAACTGCCTTGTGCTTGTGGACACGAACGCCCCGCGCTTTTTAAAGCTCTTAATCGTAGTTCTTTCTTGGTTGTTTAATCTTTTAGTCGATAAATAAACAACACTTATTTGTTGTGGCACTTTAGCTTTTTAGAATCAACTATTTGTTTTTGCATGCTAAGTGTAAATATTTTAAAAACGTCAGTATAAAAATCAAACAAAAAAGCTCGCCTGCACACAACTTTTAGTTACCAAGCATAAAATAAGTTGTAGGCAGTTTTTTATTAACTGCTTGTAACAATTTGTATATTGCAGTACGGTAAGCTACTGTATTTGTTGCCTTTGCTCCTTTCTCTAGCATTTTTGTCGGTCGACAAAAACGCTAGAGAAATCCGCACCGACAACATACAATTTTCCGTTATGGGGCATTTAAGACAACGAAAAACACAGCATGAAACAACAGAGATTTTCAATATCAAAAAGATTAAAAAGCTTTAAGTACGCATTTAATGGATTGCGAATCTTGATAAAAGAGGAGCATAATGCAAGAATCCATTTATTTGCTACAATTTGTGTTATAATTGCTGGACTATTTTTTAATATCTCAATGAATGAATGGATTGGCGTTATTTTTTCAATAGGACTTGTATTTAGCCTTGAGATAATTAACTCATCAATTGAGAATATCGCAGACTTTATATCGCCTGAAAGACACGAAATGATTAAAAAAATAAAAGATTTGTCAGCTTCTGGAGTATTAATAAGTGCTATAACAGCGTTGATAATTGGATTGATAATTTTTATACCCAAAATATTGAAATTATGCTAAAAGCATTAAGAGAAACTAAAAGACTAAATGAGACTATTTTTCTGGGAGTACTTACGCTTTTCTGTTTTGGAGTTTCACTATTCCGATTTGTTTATACTGACACAAAAGTGTTTCTATTTTTAAACTGGAATTTATTTCTCGCTTTTATTCCTTGGGCTTTGACAAGTTTAGTAATTATCAAACCGAAATTTCAGAAATCAAAACTGACTCTGATTGTTTTACTTGGTTCTTGGTTGTTGTTTTTCCCAAATGCACCTTACATTTTGACTGATTTATTTCATCTAAGGTTAAAATCTTCTATGCCAATCTGGTTTGATTTGATTTTAATATTGTCATTTGCATGGACTGGATTACTATTCGGATTTTTAAGTTTATGGGATATTGAAAAATTATTACGAAATTTTATGAAAAGGACTTATGTAATAATTACTTCAGTAGTACTGTTGTTCATTGGTAGTTTTGGAATTTATGTCGGAAGATTTCTTAGGTGGAACAGTTGGGATATTTTGACTGAACCGTTTAAATTAATGTATGATATTGGAGATAGGTTTATAAATCCATTTGAGCATCCAAGAACGTGGGGAATGACAATTTTCATGGGACTGTTTCTCAATATGATTTATCTATCATTCAGATTAATAAAAAAAAGAATAGAATAAAAAACGCCCCATAACATTTTGTATAAGTAATGGCAGGCAAAGTACTAAATTTCAAGGTTTGTATCCCGCTCAAACTGCGTAGCGGTTTGACAGGAAACTACCACGCAATCTGCCACTACTCATACAATTTACCGTTATGGGTAAATTTCGATGGATCAATATCTTCTGATAATATCTAAAAATAAATACCAATAAATCTATAACAAAAATGAAAAGATCAATCTTTCTAACAGCCATTTTTTTAATGGTTTTTACAACTGGTTTTGCTCAAACAAATTCAGACTCAATTTCTGCTAAAAAAATATTTGGAGGTTATCAATATTTTCAAAACGAAACACCTCTTACCGTAAATCAACTTATGGAAACGCTAGAAACAAATAAAGAGGCTTATAGAATTATCAAAAATGCAAAGGGTAGTTATGACTTCGCAATGGTTCTAAGTTATGCTGGTGGATTTTGTATTGGATATCCTATTGGAACTGCTTTGGGAGGAGGTGAGCCAAATTGGAAAATAGCAGGTATTGGCGCAGGTCTTGTTTTAGTAGCCATACCATTAAGTAATAAGTTTAATAAAAAGGCATTAGAGGCTGTAAATATCTATAATCAAGATTTCAACAAAACTTCTTTCTGGGATGATAAAGAGTTAAAGTTGACCTATACTTCAAATGGGTTAGGATTAAATCTTAGGTTTTAAAAGATCATAGCATATGGATTTGAATCAAATAATAACAATATGTACTATAATAATCGGAATTTTCCTTATCATTTATTTCGTTCCGATTGGTTTATGGTTAGCTGCTACTCTTGCTGGTGTTAGAATTTCAATTCCACAACTTATCTTTATGAGAATTAGAAAATCTCCTGTTGCAGAAATAGTGAAAGCACTAATTTCTTCTGCGAAAGGAGGTGTTCCAATAGAAAGAGATGAACTTGAAGCATTTGCTTTAGCTGGAGGAAATATCCAAAATGTTATTAATGGAATGATTGCTGCTAAGAAAGCTGGATTAAAGCTTTCATTTAAAGAAGCTACTGCAGCCGATTTTAAGGGAATTGAATTATTAAAAGCGGTAAAAATTTGGGTAGAGAAAAATGAAAAGTCGGAGATTTTATTTGAATAAAAAATCTACCCATAACAATTTGTATGTCGCAGTACGGTGAACTGCTGTACTTGTTGCCTCTGCTCCTTTCTCTAGCATTTTTGTCGGTCGACAAAAACGCTCTTCGAATTCCGCACCGACAACATACAATTTTCCGTTACCACTTATTAAAATTTACTTTACGTACATAATGACATAATAATCGAAATGACCATTTTAAAAGTAATAAATATTATAACTTTTGTAATCTTTGGATTAATTGGATTGGTTTATTCAATAAAAAACAGAAAGGATTTTATTGAGCTTATTCAACTGGGGATTAACCGAAGAAAACTGATTGATTTTTCAATCATGATGTCTTTAAGTGGACTTATTATGCTTTTCGCTTTTACTATAAATATTATAATGGGCTTGATTGAATTTGAATGCAAAAAAAATATATTCTTTTTAATAAAAGGACTCACCAATGAGTTTATAAATGCAATTGGAGAAGAATTTATTGTTCGGGTTTTTGTATTCATTGGAATTCTAGTTGTTTTAGACAATAAATTAATTGCCCTAATATTAAGTTCGATTATTTTCAGTTTAGCTCATAATTCAGAATCTATAATATTAATAAGTAGTTACTTTTTGGCTGGACTAATGTATGGCCTTGCATTCATAAGATTTAAAAATACCTGGGCTCCAATTGGGTTGCATTTTGGTTGGAATTATTTCCAAGGGATTGTATTCGGATTCCCTGTTAGTAGTCAAATATCTAATGGATACTTCCAGCTTAAGATAGAAGACAATATGATTTGGAATGGAGGAGGTGTTGGAATAGAAGGAAGTTTTTTAGGAGTTGCAGGAAGGATATTAATAATTATTTTAATAATATTGATCACATATATTTTTTCAAGACATATTAGGTCCAATCAATTTCTTGAAATAAATAACAAGTGGTAACATTTTGTAAATTGCATTGCGGTGTTTGTGCAGGTCTGTCGCCTCGGATTCCCGCATGATTGTCTTCGTCCTCGCGGACGGACAATCACCCACAATCCGCAACGACAACTTACAATTTACCGTTGGGCTTAATTTAAAATACATACTGCAAATGGATATTATAATCGATGCAAATATTATTAGAAGAGACTTGAAACTTAATGACAAGAACTTTGAAATTGTCATTGATTATCTTAAACGAACAAATTCTCAATTAATTTTTCCAAGCATTGTTTTAGATGAAGTTAAGGGTTTGTATAAAAGAGCGTTGACTGAACGGTATGTTGAATTTAAAAAAAGTAAAGAAAAATTAGAATCGACTTTCTTATTTGCAGAACTTCCTAAAATTCCAGAAATAGACATAGAGGCTGATTCTGAAAAGTATATCGAGTTTATACATTCGAAACTTGGAACAGCTGAAAAAAATATTATTCCTTATAAAAATGAATTTTTACCTGAACTAGTCAAAAGAGCTGTTGAAAGGAAGAAACCATTAGACGGTAATGGACAACAATTTAGGGATGGTTTATTGTGGCTTACCATTCTTGATTATGCTAAATCAATTGAAGACAAAAGAGTAACATTAATATCTGACAACCCCAAAGATTTTTCCGAAAAAGGAGAGAATAAATTATCATTGGATTTAGATGCTGAGGCAAAAAAACTTGGTATAGAAATTAAGTATTTTAAGAGATTAAGTGATTTTGTAAAGGAACATGCTTCAGAAATTGAGTTTATAAATAAAGATTGGATAGAGAAAAATGTTGACTTCAATGTTATTGACAAATTATTTGGAGAGTTTTTGTCCGACACACAAGAAGAGGGCGTTTTAGAATATACTGACCTTGATTCAAATGAAGAAACCTCAGGATATGCTAATCGAACTGATTATATAAACTCTAACTTAATGGAATTTTATATATATGAAAAGAGCGATGGTAAAATCTTATTAAACATTGAGGTTGAGTTTGAAACTGAATATGAAATTGAAATAATAAGGACTGTTGAACGTGACACTTCAAGATATGACTATCGGTACATAACAAATCCGAGAACTGGAGAACCTGATTTGGATATGGTATTTATACCAGATTATATCGTTGACCAAGAGTATGATTACAAATACAATCACCCAAAGTTTCGAGGACAATTTGTTCTTACTATTGAGGATAAAAAAATAACTGATTATGAATTAAAAGATTGGGATTGGGGATAAAAACTAAGCCCAACATTTTGAAAAATGAAACATAGCGGACGACTCTTATTAAAAATTGAAGGTGAAGGGAAAAGTTATTTCTTATGGAATGGGACTGAAACCTACTATGAGAAACTTAGGTATGCCTACCAAGACATTAAGAATGATAAAATTAATGAATATTCATATTTTAGCTTTTTCATTCTTTGTGCAGCAACTCTTGAATACTCATTGAATTTTCTAATCTCAGATTATTGTTTAAACACTTATGGACCTGATAAATGTAAACCTTTCATTGAAGGTTATACTTCACTAGGATTTAACAAAAAGATTTTAATGATTCCTTCTATTCTATCAAATGGTAAGTTATTATTTAATTCAGATAAAACGGCATATAAAAAACTTAACGAATTAGTAAGGCTCAGAAATAAAATTATGCATGGCAAGGAAGACTTGACAGAGTTTAACTTTCCTAATATAGCAGAAATTACAGAGGATGAAGTTCAATTTCAAATCGAAACCAAACCGAATCCAATCGAAAGTTTGGATAAAAAGAAATGTCTTGAATTCGGTCATGCTTTAGGGGATTTCAAAAAATATATAATGACACCTTGGTTCAGTAATGATTTGAAAGAAAACGAATTATTGGTAGAGAATATAAACTAAGCCCAACATTTTGTATATTGCATAGGGCAGATAGTGAGTATTTGAAGTTTCGCTCTCCTATCAGCACCGCCGAAGCGCAGCTTCGACGGCGTGTCAAATTCGCAGGTGTCAAACCTGCGCTTCGGCTACTTAGCAACTTGACAGGAAAGTGCCTTGAAATGCCCTACGCAACATACAATTTACCGTTAGCAACCATTCTCGCTAATGAAAGACCCATGTAATAATGTTGTTCAGAAAATTCAATAAAAATATCATCCTTATAATTAATGAAAAACTACATTCAATCAACTTATCAAAACCCCTAATACAATGAAAAAGAAATCAATTCTACCATTAGTAATCATTACTTTGTTTGTAATTACCATAGTAATTCTTAATTCAAATAAAGAGACTGCTTTCCTCAAATTAATCAATTATGCTCAAAAAGGATTAATTATTAATATGGAGAATAACAAGCCTGTTATTTTAAAAGCTAAAGAACTTGATAAATTATTTGAAGAAACTAATTCTGATAAAATCGTACTGTTTATTCCGTCTAGATATTCAATTGAAAAAAGGAACTCAATTATAAAACTTGTTTCAAAAAACTTCAATAAAAATCTTTGGATATTAACTAATAATAAAGACACTACAGACATTGATTTAAACTCATCCAATAATGCAATTAATTGTCCGGGATTAACTTTTCAATCAGAAATTGGACCAGAAAGTGCTTTACTATTCAGTTATAACGAAAAAAGAGAAATGAAAAATGTTCTTTTCGACAAGGAAATATCAGATGAAAGCATCAAAACATTCGAAAATAAAAACCTAAATTAAAACGGTTGCTAACAATTTGTATATTCCAGTGCGGTGAGCTGCAAGCTTGTTGCCTCTGCTCCTTTCTCTAGCATTTTTGTCGGTCGACAAAAACGCTCTTCGAAATCCACAACGACAACTTACAACTTACCGTTACCATGCATTAAAAAACAACAACAAACTATGAAGCAAAATTTCTTAATCCTTATTCTTATTATCTCTTTATCAGCCTGTAAAGACAAACAACACACATCTGAAATAGCTCAATCTGGTAAATTCTATCCAGAAGTGGAACAGCGTACAGTCTTAATCGGACAGATTACAAATATTAATAAATTTCCAGATGCACCAAGAGTAATTGAACTTGCTGTTGATGATATCACAATTGACCATCAGCACTCATTTGAAACAACAGTAAATGATAGTGGAGAATTCATTTTCGATATTCCGCTTTATCGTCCGATAAATTCTTATCTAAATTACGGAGATGCTCGTATTACCCCATACCTTTTCCCCAACGATACTATGCGAGTAAAATGCCAGATAGCTAAAAAAGGTTTTAAAATAGGAATTGTTTCGGGGGAGTTTGATGAACAACATGACGCACTTGAAACTGAATTTTTCAAACAGTATAGGTGGATTCATTATCAACAAATTAATAGTTTTAGAGATAAACTATCGAAAGATGATACACCTCAAGAATTAAAAAATCAGTATCTCAACTTTGAAAAAGAACTGTTAGCAAACATTGAGAAAAGAGTTGTGAAGAACTCTTTAAATGACACATTAGCAGATTATTTAAGATACAGTGCTAAATATTCTATTTACAGGGACATCATAAGGCTCACACGGAAAATGGAAGATAAAAATGAAAAGCAACGACTTTTATCTTTTCTAACCGATTCAATAGCATTTGACAAAGATGCTATGGTTACTGGAGATTATCAATCATTTTTAAATGCATATAGATTCCATGTAGAGCCACGAAAGAGTTTAAGTGTTGTTAGTAGTGGTAAGACTAAAGAAGAAGTTAAAATTGAGTTCATAACTAAAAGCTTAAATCAAAGTTTTGGGATTAGAAGTGGTATTTGGGCTGAATTTCTCGCTGCATCTAATATGTATGATCATGCTTTTCGCGAAGAAGAGATAACACAATCAATGATTTCTAAATATACAGAAATAATAAACGCGAATTTTAATAATCCATACGTAAGACAATTGTTGTTGGCAATGTGCCATGAAACCAGTGTGAAAGTTGACGAAATTACCAACAAGACAATTCCTTCTGAAGCAAATCTTAATCAATATGGTTCACTGTCGGGAACTGATTTGTTTGATAAAATAGTTAAACAGAATAAAGGAAATGTTATTTACATAGACATTTGGGCAACGTGGTGTTCGCCATGCAAAGCGCAAATACCACATTCACAGCGGATGCATGAAATGCTTAAAGGGCAGAAAGTCTCCTTTGTATATTTGTGTTGTAGTTCAGAAGAAGAAACTTGGAAAAAGGTTATTGCTCAATATCAAATGAAAGGTGAACATATACTACTCAATGATGATCATTATGAATATCTAAAAACTAAATTTTCTATTTCAGGAATACCTCGATACATATTGATTGACAAGACAGGAGAAATAATTAACCCTGATGCTCCACGACCTGACTCGGAAGAGATTTTAAAAGGTATTAGTAGTTTGATGAATGAAAAATAACGCATGGTAACATTTTGTATATTCCATAGGGGGTACAGCGGTTTCCGGGCTGTTCAACTTTTATCAAATAAGTGCAACGGTCGACAGTGAAGCACTCTGAAAATCCCCTACGTAACATACAATTTACCGTTACAAGCAATTAGTTTTTTTGTAATTGCTGCTCTAAGTTTTGTCGGAGAAATTGCTCTTTTCAACTTTTAATCTATGTCGAGCAACTTAATTTGGTATAACATTTATTCAGTTCACATTCAGTGCTTTGTTGCTTTTTGCTGCAAACAAATTATTGTTTACGTTTAAGACTAGTCCAATTACAAATAATAAATTAAGTCGCCCTACTCTATTTCATGTTCAACACTTTCTATAAACTTAAAATCGAGTTTAATTAAAGAGCAACTTTATTCCGCAATTTCATTCAAAGCTAAAACTGCCTTGCGCTTGTGGACAAGTTCGCCCCGCGCTTTTTAAAGCTCTTAATCGTAGTTCTTTCTTGGTTGTTTAATCTTTTAGTCGATAAATAAACAAACAACACTTATTTGTTGTGACACTTTAGCTTTTTAGAATCAACTATTTGTTTTTGTGAGCTAAGTGTAAATATTTTAAAAACGTAAGTATAAAATTCAAACAAAAAAGCTCGCCTGCACACAACTTTTAGTTACCAAACATAAAATAAGTTGTAGGCAGTTTTTTATTAACTGCTTGTAACAATTTGTATATTGCAGTACGGTGAGCTACTGTATTTGTTGCCTCTGCTCCTTTCTCTAGCATTTTTGTCGGTCGACAAAAACGCTCTTCGAATTCCGCACCGACAACATACAATTTTCCGTTAGGCACTATTTAACGCCACAAAACCAGCACTTAGGGAACAAAAATGATTAGACAAATTTTCAGAACTATTAGTATAGCAATTGGATTTTTTGTAATTCCTACAATAATAATTATTGTATTTCTTTTACATCTAATGAGAGATTTTAACGACAACAATACATTATTTGTGCAAAAGATTATAGGTAGTGACTTATCGATTGTTGATTATGATGTTTGGTATGGACGAGATGGAAATTCAAAAGGGCAAACCATATTAAAAACGACTAAAAATTTCGACTTTCGAAAAGTTGATAAATTGCCTTTCAATTATTTTGAAAACATTTCGGCAAAAGAGATTAATGGAATTTCTTTAATCAAACCCAAAGACTATAAAAAGATTTATAAAAACAAAAAACGTTCAATTGACAATTTAGATATAACTACATCATTTTACAGAAAAAATGAAAATTCGAAACTTTATCTTTTAAACGTGATAGAATTTAATTCATTCACAGAGACAACTGATAGTCTTTTTTTCTTTGAGCTTAATAATAAAAGTGGAGTCAATTCAAAAACAACGTCAGAGATTGGATTTAAAAAGGGAAATATCAAATTACAATCTGATTCTTTAAAAAATATTTATCGCATTGAGATTTTAAAGATTCAAATTGATGAGAATCAAAATATAATCAATAACAAAACGAAAAATGGCATTGTCAAATTCGAGAATTTACCTTTAGCCCATCAAGAGATTTATTATTTAAAACCGACAATGACTCTTAATGAAAATGATTTCTCTGATTTTGGTATTTTTAAAGAGATAAAATAAATAAAACAGTGCCTAACATTTTGTATATTCCATAGGGGTTTCAGCGGTTTTCGAACTGTTCCGCTTTTATCAAATTAAGGTATAACGGTCGACAGTGACGCTCTCTAAAATCCCCTACGTAATATACAATTTACCGTTACAAGCAATTAGTTTTTTTTGTAATTGCTGCTCTAAGTTTTGTCGGAGAAATTGCTCTTTTCAACTTTTAATCTATGTCGAGCAACTTAATTTGGTATAACATTTATTCAGTTTACATTCAGTGCTTTGTTGCTTTTAGGTGCAAACAAATTATTGTTTACGTTTAAGACAAGTCCAATTATAAATAATAAATTAAGTCGCCCTACTCTATTGCATGTGCGACACTTTTTATAAACTTAAAACCGAGTTCAATTAAAGAGCAACTTTATTCCGTAGTTTCATTCAAAGCTAAAAACTGCCTTGCGCTTGTGGACACGTTCGCCCCGCGCTTTTTAAAGCTCTTAATCGTAGTTCTTTCTTGGTTGTTTAATCTTTTAGTCGATAAATAAACAAACAACACTTATTTGTTGTGACACTTTAGCTTTTTAGAATCAACTATTTGTTTTTACGAGCTAAGTGTAAATATTTTAAAAACGTCAGTATAAAAATCAAACAAAAAAGCTCGCCTGCACACAACTTTTAGTTACCATACATAAAATAAGTTGTAGGCAGTTTTTTATTAACTGCTTGTAACAATTTGTATATTGCAGTACGGTGAACTGCTTTATTTGTTGCCTCTGCTCCTTTCTCTAGCATTTTTGTCGGTCGACAAAAACGCTCTTCGAATTCCGCACCGACAACATACAATTTTCCGTTGTGCCCAATTGCAAGAACGTAGCTACATCAAATAAACAAATGGATATTGAAAGTGTAATACAAGAGATTAACGAACTGATTGAGGTTTTTGATTATAAGAACGCGAAAAAATTATCTAAAGAACTGGTTCGTAAAAAAATCATAGATGGATATTATCTGTTGGCTACGATTTATGATGAGCAGGATAAAACAGACAAGTGTATGAAGACCCTCACTGCTGGATTGAAACGATATTCAAATGATTGGATTCTTTGGATGAGACTTGGAAATTACCAATCTGACAATGAAGAGTATGATAATGCTTTGGATTCCTTCAAGAAATCACTTAAGCAAAATAATGCAGACAAGGATTATATAAATATAAACATTGCAATTCTATTTAATCGTTGGGGCAAACTTGAGAATGCCACCGAGATAATTGATAAGGTGTCAAATGATAGATACAGCATTAAGAAATTGCGAGTTAAACTATCGATTTTAATTACAAATGAAGATTATCAAGCAGTATTGGATTCATTGGAAAATGATAAGGAGATAATCTCAAATATTTCAGATTCGGATTATCAAGATTTGTCATTAATATTATATTTCTATGCATTAGCATTTTGGAAAACTGATAATATTTCAAAGGCGAAAGAATTGATTAAACAATCATTGATTTACGATAGATTTAATCCACAAACATATTGGTTAATTCGGGAGATTGATAATGAATATTCCAATGACAACAAATACTTTCGGATTCTTTTGACTGGAGACTGGCTTGGAGAGAGTGAGGACGATAAAAAGTTCGGATTTTATAGTTCCTACGAAATTGTTGCAGAAAGCCATGAGAAAGCGATTGAATTAATTAAGGAATATGAATCTGCACCAATTCTTAAAGATTCAATTAGGATTGATGAAATTAAGGAAGTGAATATTAATCCACAGGAGCATCCATCAGGAATTTATAACGTACATGGTTTCAGTATTTTTGACATTGAGGAATAACAACTGGGCACAACAATTTGTATATTGCAGTACGGTGAGCTGCTTTATTTGTTGCCTCTGCTCCTTTCTCTAGCATTTTTGTCGACCGACAAAAACGCTCTTCGAAATCCGCACCGACAACATACAATTTACCGTTACCGCCAAGTGGAAAAGAGACAGCAAGATAGGGCAATTTGCTACGAAAAAATAAGAAATGCCAACACACAAACAGCACATTTGCAATTCGCACAAGCCGATGCACAAACCAAAAATTGCAAAAGAGCTGTTTTTTTCTTCCGCACTATCTACTACACATTGGATAAGATTCAAAATATTTGACATATCCTGTAAAACTATTTGACACGAGAAGAATTTCAGAAACTCAGATATAGCTAATTAACAAAGTTTTAAAATATTGGCATTGCGGTTGCAGAAAAAAATTAAAAGCTGTTCTTTTCAATAATTTGATTTTTTTTTACAGCAGAGAAATAAACACAAACAAAAGAGCTATAAAAAATGGATAAAATACAAAACAACATAAAATTAGCATGGAGAAGTTTTAAGCGCGACAAACTTTATTCGTGGATTAAAATCTTTAGTCTGACGATTGGGATTGCTGCTTGTGTTTTGATTGCTTTGTTTGTGGGCAATGAGTTAAGCTACGACAGGCAATACCAAAACACCGACAAAATTTACCGATTGGTTAAAATGGACGAGCATAACGGCAAAATCCGAAAAAGTGTTTATATGCCTGCGGCGTTGTCAACTGCACTTATGAACGACTTTCCCGAAATTGAAAAATCAGGACGATTGTGTAATATTGAAAATTTTGGAGCTGGCAGCAATCAGATAAATATTGGAGGAAAATTAGATAATTCGTACGAAAAAGGTGTTGTTTTTGCCGACCAAAACACATTGGAAATCTTAGAAGCCAAATTTATTTACGGCAATCCACAAAATGCCCTTGATAATGGAAATTCTGTGGTCATTACGAAAAGTCGTGCAGATAAATTTTTCCCCGATGAAAATCCTCTAGGAAAAACCATTGTAATAAATAACAACACTAAACGCCCTTATACAATAACAGGTGTTATTAACGATTTTCCGAGAAACACGCATATCGAAGACCATTTTTTCATTTCATTACAAAACATATTTACCGATATTTTTGATGAGAAAGAACAAAATTCGTGGAGTGGCAACCGATATTTAACCTATTGTTTGGTTAAGGAAGGTACCGACATCTTATATTTGGAAAAGAAATTAGAAAATATTGCTTCTAAATACGATGCAGCTATAACAAGCAGAAAGCAATACAAATTTCAACCTGTTACCGATATTTATTTGAATAGGGAACAAGTTCAGGATTCTCAATCACACGGCGACATCCAGTTTATTTGGATATTATCGGCAATTGCAGTTTGTATTCTTGTTTTGGCTTGCATTAATTTCATCAACCTATTTCTGGCCAAATCGGGCAACAGGGCAAAAGAAGTCGGGTTCAGGAAAACAATTGGCGCAAAACGAAATTCTATCGTTATTCAATTTATATCCGAATCAATTTTATATAGTTTGATTTCGGTACTGGCAGGCATTATTTTAGCTTGGATACTTCTTCCCTATTTTAATAACCAATACTCGTTTTCGTTGTCTATGCCATGGAAAGAATGGTGGTTTCTTCCAATAATTATCTCTATCTCAACAGTAATCGGAACAATTGCAGGTTTCTATCCTTCACTTTTCCTTTCACGTATTGAATCGACAAAAGCTCTCAAAGGAAAATTCAATCAGCCAAAGAAAATGTCCGGTATTTTTAGCAGTTTGGTTGTTTTTCAATTTGCAGCTTCAATAATCTTAGTTGTTTGTTCAACAATGGTTTATCGTCAAATGGATTACATTATGAACAAAAAAGTCGGTTTTGACAAAGAACAAGTGTTGGTCTTAAAAAGCACGAACACTTTGGAAAATAATATTAATGCTTTTAAAAATGAACTCCTGACAATCCCCAATGTGCAGAGTGTTTCGGCAAGCAGCTTTTTGCCTATCGAAAATACAAAAAGAAATTCAGATAGCTTCTGGGATATACAAAGAGGAAAAGATGCCAGTGTTGTTTCTCAAATATGGACTGTCGATTGTGATTACATCAAAACACTGGGTATGAACATTGTTCAAGGCAGGGAATTTACCAAGCAGCCAACGTCGAACAGCAGAGAAGCAATTATTAATCAAACAATGGCAACAGAGCTTAACCTAAAAAATCCTCTCGGAACACAAATTTCTAATAACGAACGACAAAGCTGGAAAATAGTCGGGGTGGTTGAAGATTTTAATTTTGAATCGTTTAAAACAAGTATTAGTCCACTCTTTATGGTTTTAGGAGAAAGCAATGAAGTTATGGCTATAAAAGTAAAAACATCGAACCTGCAAACTACACTTAGTGCGATTAAGACAAAATGGGATGAATTTTCACCCAACCAATCCATCAGATATAGTTTCCTCGACCGAGAATTTGCAATGATGTATAACGATACCAAAAGAATGGGTCGTTTCATACTAAACTTTACATTCTTGGCAATCTTTATTGCTTGTCTTGGATTGTTTGCCCTCGCTCAATTCACCATTAAGAAACGTGTCAAAGAAATAGGCATCCGAAAAGTCAACGGTGCCAAGATATCCGAAATACTCACAATGCTCAACAAAGATTTTGTAAAATGGGTAGCCATTGCCTTTGTTATTGCAACGCCAATTGCGTGGTATGCAATGCACCTTTGGCTCGAAAACTTTGCATATAAAGCTAATATTAGTTGGTGGATATTTGTAGTATCAGGTGTTTTGTCGTTAGGAATTGCATTATTGACAGTCAGTTGGCAAAGCTGGAGAGCGGCGACTCGAAATCCTGTTGAAGCATTGAGATATGAATAATAAAATGTTTAAATTTGAGCCTATGTTTTTATAAATGGTTTAGTTGTTTGGAGGAATAAATTATAGCCAACGCAAACATCCACACACATTGCCAAGTCGCACAAAACCAACACACAAACCAAAACTTGGCAATAAGTGTTCCTGTTCCATCTCACGGCGAAAAGATAGTAGCAAATTGAAAGATAAAACAAAATATAAATACTAACCATCAGGCGGTAACAATCTGTCATATGTCATAGCGGTTTCGGTGCTTATTTGAGCATTAGCACTCGCACGAGCATTAGTATCGGTCTGAAAAGTAATTCTCACGTACTCCGCTACGCCACATACAGTTCACGGTTGCCAGCAATGCTAAGAAACATACTGTAAATATGAAACTACAATTAAAAATACTTACAATTCTCATTCTGATTTTCAGTGCGACTTCAGTGAGAGCTGATACTTGGACTGACCCATCTTGGAAACAAATGTTGGAGAAATCCGATTTGATTGTTTTAGCTAGAGTTACCAATGGAGATGAGTTTAAATCTGAATTTAAGATTGAAAAGGTTTATAAAGGAGAAATTGACACTAGTTTTATCTGGGTGACTGGATATAGCAACAAATATGGACCAATTGATAAAAAGAAGAATGGCGAAAAATATATTCTATTTTTAACACAATCGGAATTTAGACAGTTCAATAGTATGTCAAATTATAAAACTGAACCTCAAAACAGTAATTTCACAAACTATTACAAAGCACTAGAGAAAGGAAATGCTTATAGTGTGTGGACACCAACATCGGGAGACCTTAAAGTTAAAGGTAATAAAGTACAATATGATTTATTACAGTCTACATATTATCGAAAACAAAAATATTCATCATTAAAAGAGTTTGAATCATTTCTTAATGCTACTTTAAAACCAAACGAAGTTTTCCAAGAACAATTATTAACGAAGCTTAATAAGAAACCTGATAATTCAAAAGCGCCACAATACATTATGATTCTTTATTTGTCAAATTTCAGAGACTATCAGCCAGTTTTTAAGGAAATAGCTGATATTGGCAATTCTGAATCTTGTTATGCCTTAGCAAAAATGCTAGGACAAATAGAGAATCAAACATCACGAGAAATTTTAGTTGAGTTACTTGACCATGAAAATAGTGTTGTACAAGGAGAAGCTGTTAGAGAATTATCCAACGAAAATGCAGACTTTGTTGCCCCAATATTATTAAACAAACTTAAAAACGCAGGAGAGGGCGGAGTTTATCCTCAAAATATAATGAATCCAGTTACGAATTCAGTTGATGGAGGAAAAATTGAAATAATTAAAACACTTGGAAAGCTTGATTACAAGCCAGCTATTCCTGAGTTATTACCTTTATTAGAAACTGACAATGAGTACCTTTCCAATACAGTAATTCAGGTACTTATAAAGTTAGAAACCAAAGACTATGTACCTTATCTTAATAAGCACCTTGAAAGCGGTAATAGAGATTTTATTCTAAAAATCTGCTATATCATTATGGAAAATGAATTAACAGAATGTATTCCTTCATTAATGAATTTTGTGGCTAACCACGATAAAACTATCCATCCAAGCATGGAATATACAATATCTAAATATTCTGGTTTGTCTCACTTTCCATCTGATACCGTAAAAAACTTTCTTTATTCGGACTTTCTGAACGTCTTAAAAATGGAAAGTGGTGGAACAATTGATAATAAAATGGATTGGATTGAGGAGTATATGGATGTTTTTGTTGAATTGAAAATTGGCAAAGCAAAACCTCATTTATATGACTTTATGTTTGATTATTATGGCTTTAATAGTGACTTCAAAACAGACACTTTATTATTTAAAGAAAAAATTTCAAAGGAGGACTCTATAAAATCAGTAATAGCAGATAAACTAAGCGAATATGATATAAAAAACATTAAGTGTTTGGCATTTATAGAAAAGCAAGAGAACTCTATAAAACTTATTGATTATTCAGTTCGGGTCTATTTTAACACACCAATTGATTTTCAAAATATGTTTCAAACTTTAGAGAACAAAGGACTTAATAAAAATAAAATTTCATTGACTGTTGGTAATTCGACACATACACATGGAGCTAAAGAGATTCATAGCTTTGGAGATAATTTAATGCGTAAGTTCTTAGATTACTTATCATCATATCCTGATGCATCAGATATTGAATTTATGGAAAATTTAAGACGATATGTCTTTGTAAAATCTGATTACGACATAAAACAACTAGATAAATATATTGTGAAAGGAAATGAAAATTTAACCGAATAATAAAGCACATGCTGGCAACACGGTATATAAAACATTTGGCGGAAAGTGCTAATTTTAAGGGTAGTACATTTAATAAACATTGCAATGGTTTGATAGGAAATCGCTTTGAAATGCCAAACGTTTCATATACCCATCCGTTACCAATAATTTAAAAAGAGCTTCGTACAACAATGAATAGAGAAGAAAAAATAGAACTTTTAAATGCAAAATTATCTGAGTTAAAACAATTTAAATCAAACTTATCTCAAGACAATATTGCAAACTTTGAGAAACTTAAATCAGATATACTTTTATTGCTTGACGACAATGAAAGAATAAGATTTAATCAAATTGACTTCTATTCTGAGACACCTGTATGGGAAACTGATGATTTACCATTTTAAAAAAATAACAGATGGGTATTCAAATAAATGAAAAAGGATTTAGGTGTGCAGAAGCTTTACTAAACGACATAATTTTCAAGTTAAACTTTAGCAGTAATTCTCCTTTAGACTTAAAATATTACAAGTTGCTTAAAGCAAGACATGAGAATCCTGATTTTGAAATAGAACTTGCCGAATTTATTTGTGGAGAAGCAAATAACAGTTTTCCTTATCGAAGTTCCTATTTCCTAACGAAATTTTTCACAGACCTAGGTTTAAATTACAATCATGACGGAACTACAAGAAGATACTGGGTTAGAGATGTTTTATTGGAATTAAAAATAAACCAAATCTACTACATCATTGAGAAAGGATTGTTTAACAAAAGAGACTTCAAAAAAGCCGCAAATGAAAGTAATACTGATGCTGAAGAAAATTACCAAAAAGCTCTGACTGAGTTTAAAAAGTTCTTTAATGATAGCATTAACATAGAAACAGGAGTTGACTTAGCATATTTATTGGATTTAAATGTAAATATTGAGCTCTTGTTCGATAAAAAAATCCAAACAAAAGACGACATATTGAATGAACTCATTCAAGAAGCGAAAGAACGTTTTTTTAACCCCAATGATAGACAAATAGCACTTGAAAAATTATGGGATGCCTTTGAGAGAGTAAAAACATATTTTGATAGTAATAAAAAGACATCATCAGAACAGCTTGTAAATATTATCTCGGAGAATCTTGATTATGAATTATTTGATAATGAGTTTTCGATTTTGACAAAAATTGGAAACAACTACAGAATAAGACATCATGAGACAGATAAAAAGGAAATTATTGAAACTAAACATTTTAATTATTTATTCTTTAGAATGCTCTCCTTGATTGATTTATGTGTGACAAGTATAAATGAAAAAAAATAAAAACTATTGGTAACACTTTGTAAATTGCATTGCGGCGTTCGGTGCAGTTTGTCGCCTCGGATTCCCGCATGATTGTCTATCGTCCTGCGGACGGACAATCACCCGCAATCCGCAACGACAACTTACAATTTTCCGTTACCTGCAAGCACCAACGAAGACGCAAGTACAATGATAATTTAGAAAAAATGATAAGAATAAGCCTAATAATGGGATTTCAAATATTTATGATAGCTCTCATCTTGATTATAATGAGATTTGCTTATTCTCAAGGAGAAAATGAACTTTTATATCTTGGTTTAGGAATTCCTCTTTTTGTTTATTTCTTATTTGCATATTCAAAATGGCTAAACAGAGTTGAAGTTAATCAAGACAATTTTAAGATTAAAAATATTTTCTGGGGTAAAAAAACTATTAAATACCCTGATATTGATTGGTGGACTATAAATCAGACGATTCACGTTTCTCAGAAAAATTTATTGATAAAAGCAAACAAAAAGAAAATTGTAATTTCAAATTTGATAGATAATGAAGATTATGAATATCTATGTTTAAAATTAGAAACCCATTGTTCTGAGAAAAACGAAACTTTAAATTAGTATGAAAACTCGTATAATGTACATAGAATATAAAGGTAATGAATTGACGGGTGATGCTCGCATTGGTCGTGTTAGATTTTCAAAATCAATGAAATCAGTTTATTATAATGGAAAAATATTTGAAACACTAAAAGGGACAGGATTCAAAGCAAATTATTTTGACGTTGAAACAGGTGAACATTATTGGATTTCAGGTTGTAGAAAAGATGGGGCAGATAGATTGTATGGCGAAAGATTACCTATATACATAGATGAAGATATTCAAAAAGAATATTGGACCGAGATTAGAAAACAACCTAAAAAAACAGGAACAACAATAATAAATGGCAAATAAACTGCCAGCAGGTAACAATGTGTAAAAATAATAGCCGAGAAAGTGCTTATTGGGAGCTTTACCTCCCGCATTAGCATTCTATCGGTTTGAAAAGAGAATCTCCCGCAATCGGCTACTATTCTTACACGCCACCGTTATGCCCAATTGTAAAAGGAAGCAATAGTGTTCTAAACTAAACCATGATGTCAAATGAAGGATTTAATATATTTTGGGGGTCTCCTGATTCTTGGATTCAAGAAAGATTTAATTATAATTATGAGAAATTAGAACTTGAATTAAAACTTTTAGCACTTCTTTTTGATAAAATTATTTTATCACCAGCTTTTCTCTTGGAATCTCCAATAATTGATGTTCTTCTTAGAAACAATATATCTCTCGTGGAAAATGGGACTGTTTGTTTTTCATTTAGTAATATGAATCATGGCTTTGTTGATTATTCTGCAATTAAAAGTGAGGAGAAAATTGAAAAAAGCTTTTATAAAAATAAGATTCTTGAAAACCATCTTCCAAACTATAATGACACCAGTTTAATTTCAATTTCATCATTCTGGAATGATAAAATTCATAAAGTTAAACGAGAATCTGAATTACCATCAATCATTACTAACTCTCTATTAAATCAATTCAAAGTTGATGTTCCAAATAAAAACAATCCTTCTGGTTTTAAATCTTTATTATCAATTATTATATCAAATACTAATTATTATAAAAAGTATGACTTTTATGAAGCAATAACAATATGGAAACCATCTCATTATGACACACTATACGCTGTTGATAAGGCTACTTTATCCTTTCTTTTAAGTAGCGCAAAAGCAACCAATTCCTATGCTGCTTTAATTTTTCCAAATTGCGCTTTGCCCTCAAGCTATAGTGAGTATGGTGTAATCGGTAACCTGCCATATCTTTTTAAAATATTTACAAGTTTAATTGGAATTGAAAAGAGTACATTGTTAAAAATTGAAACAGACCAAATTATCCAAATAAGGAATTTGCAAGCTTGGAAGGACTTTAGAGAAACATATTTAAACTCTATAATAGAAATTGAAGAATCTCTAACCCCAGACATAGTTTATCATACTTTAATCAAAACATTTAAAAATGAAAAAATTGATAAAATAAGAAATACAACTTCGAAAGTACTGGATAATAACATAACAAACACAATACTTTCAGTAGGAGCTGGAATAGGTTCTGTTGTACTAGGTTTAGAACCAATCGCAGTACCAGCAGCAACAGCCGCCCCGACTTTCGTTAATAAATTTCTTTCAAAGATTATATCAAAGGGAGAGGTGCAACCAATAACAAGTCTTAGGAACGTAATTGCAGAATTTATTGAGACAAATAATAAGAAAGAAAATCAAATAGTGGAACTAAGAGAAAAGTTTAAAAATTTATGAATATTTTACTATATGACTTAGGCTCAAACAGAAAAGAGTTAAATGAACCATATGGAATAGAATCTATTGCAGGCGCTTTAAAACAAGAAATCAAAAAAATTAATATCGATTTTAAATGGGATTTATTAGAACCATTCAATACAAATGATTTAAGCAATGATTATGACATTATAGGTATTTCTGCAAAACTGGGCACACTTGAAGTATTAGAAAAAGTAGCTTCCTTTTTTACCAAAGAAAGAAAATCTAAAAGACTGATTGTTGGAGGTCCAATTTCTACTTTTGGGTACCCTCAGCTACTCAAAAAATTTAATGATTTAATTTGTGTAAGAGGGGAAGGGGAAGCTTCCTTTGTTGAAATATGCAAGGCATATCAAAAAGGGAACTGGAACATTGATAATATTAAAAACATATCAAACCTCGCTTTTAAAGTGGAAGATGATATCGTTTTAACAAATAGAAAAGTTGAGGAATTATCACAGTTTAATCCTCCATTGCGTCATTATTTAAATGATATTGTAAAGAAAAAAGGTATAGTAAGGATAGAAAATAGTCGAGGATGTTCTTGGTCAAATTGTGATTTCTGTAGTGTGAGTGAACATTATGGCGTCAAATGTTGGCGTCCATTTCAAATAGACTTTATAATTGACCAAATGAAGTTATTATCTAGCAAAGGTTGTTTTTCTCCTTACTTTACTGATGAAGACTTTTTTGGAGGCGATTATGAAAGAGGAATCTTACTCGCGAATACTATAATTGAAGAAAAAAAGAAAGGTGTTATTAGTTCTAAAATGAATTTCTTCTTCAGTGTTAGAATTAATGATGTACTCCACAAAAAAGGTATTCTTGCCATAAAAAAATGGAAAGAAGCAGGTCTAAGAGAGTTATTTGTTGGCTTAGAATCAGGTGTGCAAAAACAATTGAAACGCTACGGAAAACCAGCAACGCCAAATAGAAATGCAAAAGTCATCGAAATTTTAAAAGAACTAGAAATTCAATTAGATATTGGCTATATTTTATTTGACCCTGAAATGGATTTTGAAGAATTGGAAGAAAATATTCAGTACATAAAAAAAGAAAGATTATCTCATCACGATTCTCGCTCACTTAAAAAGATACGTGCTCAACCATTTACAAAATCCACTAGCCGATACATTGATAAAAATATAATTGATGGGGATTTAGATTTAAATCTTCTGTTCTATCCACTTGCATATAAAGATGATAAGGTATTTCAAATTATGAATTTATTTGGAGAATGGGAAAATAAATTATCAGATAAAGTGTATTTGTTACAATCAGCCAGTAGAGGAGAAATTGAATGCGAGAGTTATAGAATCTACCTTAAGGAAGAGCTATCAAATATCAGAGAATTAGATTATGAAGTACTGTTGCAGATACTTAATTATGTGAAAGGTAAAATTGATTATTCAAATCTAACTCTATTTCAAGAAGAAGTATTGAACAAAAAGACTATACTTCTTGAGAATATCAAAACAATAAACAACTGGGCATAACATTTTGTATAAGTAATGGCAGGGAAAGTGCATAATATTAAGGTTTGTAGTCCGCTCAAACTGCGTAGCGGTTTGACAGGTAATTACTCCGCAATCTGCCACTACTCATACAAGTGACCGTTGTGCTTCATGCAAGGGGACAGCCACATAATATTGAGAATAAAATGAATAGAGATAAAGGATATAAAAGTTCAAAACTCAGTTTTAATAGAAGAGCTGTTATTGCTTCTGCAAATGCGACAAAAGATAGAACCGCTGCGATACATAGTTTTTCGGAAATTGATATTAGTGAACCTCGGAAGCTTTTAAAATTACACTTTAAAAAAACCGGAGAAAAGCTATCATTGACATCCTACATCGTATTATGCTTAGCTCAAACAATGAAAGATTATCCTCAATTTAATTCTTTTATAAAAGGTCGTAAATTAATTACTCTTGATAATTTGACTATTAATGTTTTGATTGAAAAAGAGATTAATGGGGAGAAAGTGCCTGAACCTCTTGGAATACAAAAAATTCAGGAAAAATCAATTTCTCAAATTCAGGCAGAAATAAAAGAAGCTAAGGAGAAGCTAAGTGACAAATTGGGCAATTTGTCAGGAAATCCGTGGATTAATTTAATACCGACTTTTCTACTTAAAACATTTATTCGAGTTGCAGATAAGAACATACAAATGTCAAAAAAGTATGGAAAAGTCGCTGTTACCGCTGTTGGAATGTTTAGTAAAGAAGCCGTTTGGTTTATTCCCCACGATAGCTCAACGGTTTTACTTACTATCGGAAGTATTGGCAATAAAGTCGTGGAAACTGACGGTCAATTTGTTTCGAGAGAACATCTTTGTTTGACTGCTTCATTTGACCATAATATTGTTGATGGTGCTCCTGCTTCACGATTTATGAATCAGTTGTTAGAAACCGTAAAAAGTGGACATTTATTAGATAATAGACAAGATTAAAAAAGCACGAAAGCACAACATTTTGTAAATTGCATTGCGGTGTTCGGTGCAGGTTGTCGTCCCGAATTCCCGCATGATTGTCTTTCGTCCTACGGACGGACAATCACCCGCAATCCGCAACGACAACTTACAATTTTCCGTTAGCAACAAGGTCGTTTTTGAACTTTCATGTTTGTTTTATATGTTCCATTTTTATAAAATAAGCATTCATCGATGGTTGCATTTTTTGTACAATCAATTTCCAAAATTAATCTTTGATTACACGTAGAACAACAACGTAATTTATAACGGTTTTAAACCTCTTTTAAATTATATTGTGTAAGCAAATTCTTTTCCCCATCTTTTGTGACTGAGGACAACTTTGTGCACTCCTATTTTTTATAAATATTGATTCATTTTATTCCACTAGGCGTAAGTTATTGTTTCGACACATTGCTTTTAATGTAAAAAATTAGCTGAGAGATAATGTTCATTGTTAATTTGATAGTAAGGAAGCCCAACTATTAAGGTTTCATTACAAAATGTCAAGTAGGAACCTTAAATCAACTAGTAGAAATGGAAAAAGGACATATAGGAACGTCAAATAGGCTTGTAGGAATGATAAATTATAAAGTAAGAGTCACAAATCAACGTGTAGGAACTGATAAGGAACATATTTCAGAACATCTAACCTACGGTTTAGTAGAATAACGTGTAATTTCAAATAAATACATAATTAAGCCTTACTAATTGTTGATTGAGAATAATTACATTATTGTTTTGAAATAGCACAATACATGAAACCATTTGTATTTGATGAAACATTTAACCCTGTTGCTAACAATTTGTATGTCGCAGTGCGGGTTCAGCAATACTTGTGCCTCTGCTCCTTTCTCTAGCATTTTTGTCGGTCGACAAAAACGCTCTCCGAAATCCGCACCGACAACATACAATTTACCGTTAGCAACAATTAGATTTTTTTGTAATTGCTGCTCTAAGTTCTGTCTGAGAAATTGCTCTTTTAAACTTTTATCTATGTCGGGCAACTTAATTTGGTATAACATTTATTCAGTTTCTATTCGGTGCTTTGTTGCTTTTAGCTGCAAACAAATTATTGATTACGTTTAAGACGAGTCCAATTACAAATAATAAATTAAGTCGCCCTACTCTATTTTATGTTCAGCACTTTTTATAAACTTAAAATCCGAGTTCAATTAAAGAGCAACTTTATTCCGCAATTTCATTCAAGGCTAAAAACTGCCTTGTGCTTGTGGACACGTTCGCCCCGCGCTTTTTAAAGCTCTTAATCGTAGTTCCTTCTTGGTTGTTTAATCTTTTAGTCGATAAATAAACAAACAACACTTATTTGTTGTAGCACTTTAGCTTTTTAGAATCAACTATTTGTTTTTACAAGCTAAGTGTAAATATTTTAAAAACGTCAGTATAAAATTCAAACAAAAAAGCTCGCCTGCACACAACTTTTAGTTACCATACATAAAATAAGTTGTAGGCAGTTTTTTATTAACTGCTTGTAACAATTTGTATATTGCAGTACGGTGAGCTGCTAAACTTGTTGCCTTTGCTCCTTTCTCTAGCATTTTTGTCGGTCGACAAAAACGCTCTTCAAATTCCGCACCGACAACATACAATTTTCCGTTAGTTGCAAGGTTGTCTGCAGTACAATTTAGAGTTTAAATTTTGATTGAATTTCAGATATATCTTTAACTTATTAGAGTATAATTCTAATAAATACAAGAGACTAATTAATGAGACCAATGAGTCTCAATATGATATAATAAGACAATATCTATAAGATAATAGAATTTAACAATAAAGATTTTAATTTTAAATGAAAAGCAAAACAAAGGATTCAATTATATTAAAAAGACTCGGCCTTACCATAATTACAATTATTTTCTTTGGATTTATAAATATGAGTTTGGACAAGGATTGGCAATATTTTGGATTTTCATTCCTTACAGCAATTGTCTTCATCTTCAATTTTCATAAATTAATGAATCTTAAAAATTTGTATGTCTATAAAAATCACTTTGAAATAAATTATCTATTCCGATTTTCCACGAAAGCATATCATTTTAATGAGATTTTGGAAGTTAATCAGAACATAACTAAAGATGAGAATATGGATACTAGTTACATCGATTTCCCATATAAATTGCTTCAAGTAAAAACTAAAAATAATAAGACATATAGATTTAAATCAAAAGAAAATACTGATTTAGACAAAATTTATAATTTATTGATTAAAATAAAACCCAGCAACTAACAATTTGTATGTCGCAGTGCGGGCATCTGCAAGCTTGTTGCCTTTGCTCCTTTCTCTAGCATTTTTGTCGGTCGACAAAAACGCTCTTCGAAATCCGCACCGACAACATACAATTTTCCGTTGTATGCAAGGCTGACTTGTACTAAAGTGAAAGTTCTATAATAATACACAATAATAAAAACTATATATAAACAAAAAAATGAAAACAAAAGTAATATTAACAATATTAACATTAAATATAAGCTTTGCTTATTCGCAAATAAAAGATGTACTGCCCCCATCGCCTACAGCATCTGCATTAGGAAAATATATAGACAACCCTGTATCGTTGTTTACAGGTACGCCAAACATCACAATCCCTTTGTACGAAATAAAAATGAAGGAGGTAAGTGTTCCGATAACTTTAACTTACAATCCTCAGGATATACAGACAGAGACCACCCCTTCAAATGTAGGTTTGGGCTGGTCGCTAAACGCAGGCGGCATAATAACACGGGCTGTAAAAGATGTTCCTGATGACTTTAGGTACGATTATGCTGATGAAGATGATAATATGGAAATAATATATCCCGAAAACCCCCAGGTTGTTGGATGTGATTATGTGCCCTTTAAACGTTGGGGCTATATGTATGCAATTGCCGAAGGGGAACCAATTGGCGCACTTACTGATTACCTTGGGACTGAAACGTACAATTTAGACTTTATTTCCATTTATAATAACAGAGGGAGCGTTGTCCCTCAGGACGCTATTTTAAGGAAATTTGCTTATATAGGGACTTGTTCTTCCAGTGGCAGTTATACATATAACAGGTATTTTGTTGCAGACTTAGAACCTGATATTTTCTATTTTAATTTTAACGGATACAGTGGAAAATTTGTTTTTGATGTAGAAACAGACCCACAAACACCAAGGATAAAAATTGTCCCCTACCAGGATTTAAAGATTAGTTACCAGATCGACGCAACAACGGGTTGGTTAACAGGGTTTACTGTAACAGACCCACATGGTATTGAATATATTTTTCAGGATATTGAAAAATCTGTCTTTTATTATGAAACTTTATCCGGCAGCACCTACCCTGAAAAAAGAACATACAATTCAACATGGTGGCTCTCGCAAATTATCACCCCGAATGGAGAAATTCTAAATTATACCTATGAAACAAAACAACTCAAAGAGTTGTCTATAACTGAATCAGTTTCCTCTTTAACCCATTATGCACGAAATGTTTCTTTTAAAAATAAATTAGTATTCATCAAACAATTAAGTTCAATACAAAATGAAAATATTAATATTTCATTTACCTCAAATCACACCCGTGAAGATTTATATGCAAGTACTGCAAGAGCCCTTACCGATATTGAAATATCTTCAAATTTTCCGACAGGGCACCGAATAAAGAAATACACGCTCAGTTATGATTATTTTTTATCCAGTACTACCGAATTATTCCCTGCTGTTTCTTCTCTAAAATTTAATGAAACAACATTGTCTAGTGCTGAGAGGGCCAATCTGATATCCAAACGGTTAAGGCTAACATCAATTAATGAATATGGTTTAACTGACAGTGACATTTTGACTGCTACAGTGTTCGAATACAATTATTATGATTACAATGAAGAGGCCTCCGCTAAGTTTCCCGCTAAACTTTCCTACAATAATGATTTGTGGGGATATACAAACGGTGTAACCGGGAGTGCATCAACTATTCCAATCTTGCATGTTTACCCCGACCTTTATCAAGCTGGAGACTTACGGGCATTTAGCGTGTATGAAAAAGGAAACTATACAGGGTCTTATTATTATTGGGATGGCAATGGGAACAGTGGTCACGAGTGGGAACATGCCAATAAACTACCCGATAATACTTATACCGATATTGGAGTATTAACAAAGATAACATACCCGACAGGGGGCAGCACAAGCTACGAGTATGAACCTCATAAATTTATTCTGGATGGTGAAGAAGAGATTGGAGGAGGCTTGCGCATATCTGCCATTATAAAAGATGATGCCCAGGGGAACAAAATATTTTATAAATACAAATACACAATATCAGAGAGCAATTCTTTGTCGTCGGGGAAAATTGTGAGCTTACCTATGTATGCAACTTTGTCTATTTCAGCCGGGTTAGACGAAAATTCATCTGCTGAAGCTATTGCCTATCATGCAGACGCATATTCCTTTGCAGTAAATGAACTGGGCAGGACACATGGTTCAAATGTGGGTTATAGCAGGGTGGTTGAATATATGACAAACACAGAAAATTCAACAACTTACGATAACGGGTACACAGAATATATTTATTCTTTCCCGGCAGCCTTTGGAAAGGGAAATGATATTCTTGCACCGGGTATGCCCCCAACTATAATAGGGGTTTGTTCAGAAGATGAAGAAGGGACATGTGATGGCCTTTACGGTGTAACAACAGTGCATAACTTTTTTATGCGAGGTCAATCACGAGGTCAATCAGAATTAGATTACTATCCTACCAGTCCCATGGGGCACTTGTTGCCACCCAATCCAAATTATGATTGGAACAGGGGCTACTTATTAAACAGAACTGTTTATGATGCCAGTGGAAATCCTGTTAGAAACGAAGATTATGAATATGGATTATATTATCCTTTTGGGCAAACAGCACCAACAAAAGTGTACGGTATCAAAATGTCAGATATGCTTCCAGATGTTGATTGGCTTGAGTCATATGAATATAGTTTTTGTGGGATAGCAGGTATGAGGGTTGCCAAATATGAAGTATTAACCGATGTAGCCAAAATGTTATCTTCTCAAACAGTAACAGACTACGGGACTGATGGCAGTTCTATCTCGAAAACAACCAGCTACAAACATGAGAGCTTGTACCACAGGAACACTACGGAAATAAGCGAGGATATGAGTTCAGGGGATAAACTGGTTAAGAAGTTTTTATATTCAGGAGACTTTATTAGTAGCACAGGTAGTATAGCTGTAAATGAACTATATGTTCAAAACAGGAAAAACATACCATTGGAAGTATCGGAATACATAAAAAAAGGTTCTACAGAATACCTAAGGGGTTCGGGGCTTACTACATATGATTTTGTAGATGGTACACCTTACCCCGATAAACAATTTAAGATAGAAACCAATACCTTGTTAACCGATTTTCAAAACTCCATACGTTATGGCATGGGGCCAGTAGGCCCTATTACTTATGTAGATGAAGACGACAGGTATGTAGAGAAAGTCCATTACAAGGAATATGACAGCAAAGGAAACATAACAGAAATAGAAGATAAAACAAGTGGTTTAACCACCAGTTTTATATGGGGCTATCGCCAGCAATACCCCATTGCCCAAATAGTAAATGCCACTTATTCAGAAATAGAAACAGTTTTAGGCACCACAAATATGGGCAAGCTTATGAATGGTTATATATTAAATCCAATACCTTACCCCCCAACTGTTCTTACAGATACTGAAATCAGGAATATGCTTGCCCCTTTGCGTACAAGCCTGCCCGATGCCCAGGTAACTACGTACACTTATAAGCCTTTGGTGGGAATGACCAGTGAGACAGATATTAATGGAAGAACAACGTATTACGAGTACGATAATTTTAACAGGTTGAAAACAATAAAAGACCACGATGGGAATATACTAAAACAGTTTGAATATCATTATAAAAATTAATTAGATTAATGCATATATAATGCCCAGCATACAACAATGTATAAATTTCATAGCCTTGATAGCAGTAGACTTTGGCATTGTAGCCCGCATCAAAATGGTAACGGTTTGACAGGAAGGAGGCACGTAATTGGCTACGAAACTTATACGCAGCGTTGTGGATAATTAAAAAATGAGACTAACTGCAAACATAAAACAGCCTGATTCAGAAGTGAAAAGATTAATAATTTTTGACTCTGAAGATGGTGTGTCCCTATTTGGATACGATAAAGAAACTGATGCAAATGCAATTTGGGATAGCTGGTTCGAGAAAATTGAGTATGCAATTGAAGCTGGACAAGAATATGGTATTGACCAAAATGATTGGCAAGAAATTCCAGACCCTTTAGAAAATTGCCAACACGATTGGATAGAACCTGTAAGAGTAAAAGGACGAGAGATTGGGAAACCTGAGTGGGGCAAACTTGAGAAATTAGTAAATGATAAATGGCTTGATTTATGATTCACAAGATTGACAATACTGGAAAATTAGATAAATCAATTTATCAGCAAATTGGTAGACCTATATCCGAAAAGGAAAACAAGTTGATTAATATAACAGGTAGTTGCTTATTCAACCTTAGAGACATAAGAATCTTAAATGAAACGAATGATTTTGAACTTGAACCAAATGCACGTTGTAATTTTGAGCTTTTCGAGTATGGACTTTTACTCAGAATTAATGATAAACAACATTATTATGTTCTTCCGCTTTCTAAAAATGAAAATCTAAGAATGTCGATAAAGGAAGTAGAAGAAAAAATCTTCCCGATTAATTTAACCGGATTTCTATACGCAATTGGATTCAAAAGAAACTTTTTGAGAAAGTATTGGCTATTGTCGAGAGGATTTTACAACGAAAGATTTGAACTTTTGATTGAGACTGATTCTGAGAAACTTTTACTTGACTCCCAAAGAAATAATTTCAAAGGAGCTGTTAAATATTTTGAGAAAAGTGAACTGAGTACAATAATAACTACCCACAACAATAAATATACGTAATGCGGGGCGATGTGGTAAATTTGAGCATTAAAGCTTATAATAAACAAAGTAGCGGTTTGATAGTGACGTGCCTTGAAATCCCGCACTACGCATATTCGAGCCGTTATGGCTTATTTTGAAAGACAACAGCAATGATAATTGACGAAGATTTAAGGCATAAAATTGGACTTGCCCTTAACGAGGCAACATTGCTTGGAGTTGAATTTGACAAAGAAAAAAATTCAGTTTCTTGCACTTTTGCTGTTATTACCGTGGACAATCATGGAGAAGTGCCAGTCGACAATAGACTTTTATTTGTTTTCAAACCCGTTGGTCGTTTTGTTGCGTCGTATCGTAATGGACTTTGGAATGACAAAGATGCAACTGTAAATACGATTCAACCGACAGACATTTTGGAAGTTGTGCAAAGCTTTCATGGACAAGCAATCTACGGTTGGGACTTCGTAAATTGTGGCGACAAAGATTTTGATAGTTGGAAAGACAAATTAAGCTTTGACTATTCATTCGGGGATAATACGGGATTGACAAATACAATTGACCTGTTCCAAGAAGACGGAGTGAAGCATTTAAATTTTCGAATCTGGTTTGATGATTTTGAAATATTTACACCAAAATATGACACAGTTGAACTTCAAACATTTTTAGACAATGGCAAACGAGGCTGGGATGCGATCTATAGCAGCGATGAAAAAGTTGGAGGCTTTGGGATATTTCCCGCAACAAAAGAAATTACAGAAAAAGTCAAAGACTCGGTTGCAAAAATTACCGGAGAACAACGATGAAAAAGTTGGTGGACAAAACTAAAAGACAACACAAAAAATAGAAAAATAAAAAACAATCCATAACAAATTGTACATGGCAGGCGGGGGTTTTAGCGGTCTGACAAGTCAGACCTCGTGCCCACTTTCCTGCGTGTCTGACACGATTTCTTCCAGAAATCCCGCCCGACCACATACAAGTGACCGTTACAAGCAATTAGATTTTTTTGTAATTGCTGCTCTAAGTTTTGTCGGAGAAATTGCTCTTTTCAACTTTTAATCTATGTAGGGCAACTTAATTTGATCTAGCATTTATTCAGTTTACATTCAGTGCTTTGTTGCTTTTTGCTGCAAACAAATTATTGTTTACGTTTAAGACTAGTCCAATTACAAATAATAAATTAAGTCGCCCTACTCTATTTCATGTTCAACACTTTCTATAAACTTAAAATCGAGTTCAATTAAAGAGCAACTTTATTCCGCAATTTCATTCAAAGCTAAAACTGCCTTGCGCTTGTGGACAAGTTCGCCCCGCGCTTTTTAAAGCTCTTAATCGTAGTTCTTTCTTGGTTGTTTAATCTTTTAGTCGATAAATAAACAAACAACACTTATTTGTTGTGACACTTTAGCTTTTTAGAATCAACTATTTGTTTTTGTGAGCTAAGTGTAAATATTTTAAAAACGTAAGTATAAAATTCAAACAAAAAAGCTCGCCTGCACACAACTTTTAGTTACCAAACATAAAATAAGTTGTAGGCAGTTTTTTATTAACTGCTTGTAACAATTTGTATATTGCAGTACGGTGAACTGCTTTATTTGTTGCCTTTGCTCCTTTCTCTAGCATTTTTGTCGGTCGACAAAAACGCTCTTCGAAATCCGCACCGACAACTTATAATTTAACGTTAGCATGCATTAAAAAAACACCAATGAATCAGCAATTTAAGCTCAATTTTCCATTATGAATAAATCAAACTTCTAAACTTTCGAAAATGTGGTGGACTAAACTTGACATAGAGTATAAAGTTCAGGTAGTTGCAATACTAAGCGGAGCATTTATTGCAATCTTTACGACTTTTTTAGCTTATCGTTATAATCGACTTCAAGAACAAAAGAGCCAAAAGCAGCTTTATTTTCAGACCTTGGATATTGTTGAAGCTACTTTTGATTGGCAAACCGGACAATTAAATAGATTATCCACAAGTGTTAAACTACTGAAAGAATCTTCTTTAATTGACAAAAAAATTATAATTGACAATTTGCCAGTAAAACTTGAGACCTCAATTCTTCTTAAGACTGTAGACAATTTGTTGCCATATAAGAAAAGTGAAAAAAATTAATAAAACTATTAATCGTTTACATAAACCACATTGAGGAGTTGAATTACCAATTGAATTTTATCAATGCAAATAAAACAATTGAGACTCTTAAAAATGAAGAAAGTATAGACGACGGCATTAATAACTTTTTTGATTCAATACAAACAGAATACATATATAAAATCAAAAAAGAGATACAAATATGCAGACAACTTATTAATAAAGAGAAAAATAAATAACGCATGCTAACACTTTGTAAATTGCATTGCGGGGTTCGTGGTATTAGTTGCCGCAGCTTCTTTCTTGAGCGTCTTCGTCCTGGCGGACGCTGACGCTCTTCGAAATCCGCAACGACAACTTACAATTTACCGTTATGCTTTATTTTAAATCTGTTTTCAAAATAATAAAATTGTAAGAAATGGATACTAGATTGACAAGTTTTATGAATAAAAGCAAAGGACTCGCAAAAAATCCTCTGGGAATTATTGCATTGTTCATATCCTTAATTTATGGATTTGCTTGTTTGGTGTTGAGCACATCAATTGATAATTTCAAAACTAGTTGTGAAAGACTTCCATTAATTTGGTTTATTATAGTTTTTCCAATTCTTATTTTATGGGCATTTGTTTATCTTGTTAAAAATCATCACGAAAAACTATATGCCCCAAGTGATTTTAAAAACGAGGATAATTTTCTAAAATCAATGGATAAGAATTCTCAGACCAAGAAGATTAATGCAGAAGTAAAAACAATTGTAGAGGACAAAGAAGAAATACTAAAAAATACAAACGCAGCACCTAAGAAGTTATCTCGTGATGATATTTCATCTTTGAAACAGAATTATTTATTAGCCGAAGATTTAGCTTTAAAAGAATTTGAATTAAGACATGGAGTTTCCTTGAAAAGAAACAAAAGACTTAAAGTCGGACGTACAGGGAAAATATTTGAATTTGACGGCGTTGGAGAACAAAAAGGAGAATTCTTTTTAGTTGAGATTAAGTTTGCCACTTTAAACTACTTATCAAATAGATTAAGAGATAGAATTAAGGACTTTATTAACGGCGTCATCAAAAATGAAGAAGCATTGTCTCATGGAATGGTGGACATAAAACCTTCAATTGTAATAGTTTCGGAAAACGACAATAATTTAGCCCTAAAGAGAGAATTAAAAGATTTAGTCGAAAGTTTTGATTCACCTGTAATAGGAGAAGTCTATTCATATAACGAACTAAAAAGAAGTTATGGAATAGAATAATAACAAAAAAACAAGCTTTAATCTTAAACGTGCCAAATGGATTTACCCAAAAGTAATAAGTCTAATAAAGAAGGGAGAAAGGGTGTTTCAATTCTCACCACCATCGTTGAAGACCAATTGAATTGGTTATTACGAATTAACCACCAAGAGAACGATTTTGGAATTGATGCCTATATTGATATTGTCACTGACGAAGGATATCTAACAGGAAAATCCATTGCGGTTCAGATAAAATCCGGCAAAAGTTATTTCAAGAGAGAAACTGATTATGGATGGAAATATTATGGAGAAAACAAACATCTAAATTACTATTTAAATCATGAGATTCCAGTAATACTTGTGATTGTTGATACCATATCGGAAAAAGCTTATTGGGAAATACTTGATGCATCACAAACTGAAAAAAGTAGTAATGGTTGGAAAATAGTAATTCCATTTAATCAAAAGTTAAATCCTGATTCAAAAGAAGAACTTTTACAGTACGTTAGTCCAACTATTGATTATGTAGCACAACTTGAAAATCAATGGGAACTAGGTGCAAATTTGAAGAAATTAAAAAGGGTACTTTTAATTGTCGATAAAGAAGAGGTTTTAAATATGGACTACAAACCATTAATTAAAGCTCTTAGCTTCATGACAAGTAAAAGAGACTTAATGTATAAATACCGCGGACGAATTGAAATTTCAATTCATGGTTATGACAATGATAAAAGACAACTTTATGAAATTGGAGAAGTAAAAAAATGGGTAAAGAAAATATTTGACAATGTCAATGGATTATCTTTTTTTCTAGTCAATTCTCCTGATGCACAATTTATGAGACTATTTCTTTATTCTCAAATCAAATTTGATGTTGTAGCAGAAAGTCAAGAGGTTGTTAATGGCATTAAACGAAATAAAGTCGAATACGAGTCCAAAGATTCAGTTAAAATACTTTATAAACTATTCGATGATTTAAATGCATTCTGTGAGTACTTCAAAGTACCAGAGAATATCATTAAAGAAATTTCAGACAATTTCGTTAATTGTTTTACAGGTGGAGAGTATTTAAAAAATAGAAAAAACAAAGCATAACACAGTACATATTGCAGGGCGGGGTTCGGTGGTACGCTAACTGCGGATTCTCGTATCGCAGTTCCGTGTCCTTCAGACAGGAACGCTCTCCAAAATCCGCCCCGACAACATGTACCAACCGTTAACGGTTATTAGTCCTAAGCTCCAAAAGATTGATTAAGATGTATAATATTCTAGAATATATTTTTCCTCTTGTAATTCTTGCAAATGTTTTTGGATTTATAATCAAGTTCATTTTAAAAGATAATGGATACTCGGCATAATGGTTTAGTGAACATAATAAAAATATTCCCAACATTATTAGATTGATTAGGAGAACAAACGATAACTCTAAAAAATAATTTTATTTAACAAAGACAATCCTATATACTGTATCATTTTTACTGTTTATTTTAGCAATAATATTTGAGATAAAATCTAACACCAAACTTATTTAACATTATGGAGAGACGATTAAAACGAATTGAAATACTGGTGATTCTTACTTTAATAATCGCTACTTTAAGTGTTGTAATGCAAATAATTCCTGATTACGCTCCGACATTACAAACTGAAACAAAATCAGAAGTTAAAGAAATCCCAAATGACGTCTCAATTGATTCATTTACTTCAATTATTGATACAATTAGATTGGACTATAATGATTCTGATTGGGAAAATATTTACCATTTTTTTGGAAATTATGCAAAAGCTCAATTTAGGGTAAATGACATAGAACAAGAATTTGTAAAAATTAAACCAGCGACAGGAAATATTTTGTCGATTGCTTATTCCCATTATGAATACCTCGGCTATGATAAAAATGCAGATTGGTATAAGTTCTATTACAAATGTATGTTTGACAATGGAAAAGGTACGATTAAACTTTCAACAAGAACGGTTAATAATAAAACAGAGATAATTGGATTATCAGTTGACCTTGATGGTTTTTAATAACAACCGCTAACAATTTGTATGTCGCAGTGCGGTGAGCTGCTTTATTTGTTGCCTTTGCTCCTTTCTTGAGCTTCCGTCCTACCGGACGGTACCGCTCTTCGAAATCCGCACCGACAACATACAATTTTCCGTTGTGTGTCATGCAAACAGACTCTGCCAATTGAGTAAATTATATTAGGATTGCTTAACCAAACTAATAACATGAAAATTAGACAAAACATTATTTTTTGATCATGAGAAGACTTATCACATACTTTTATTATTCTTTTCATTATCAATTTTTGGTAGCCAGAAGTTAATTGTAATACATGCTTATGGAGGAGCAGAAGCTGCTTTGAATAAATTTTGCAGGAGTTTTGAAAAGGAGCATTTTGTAACTGAGAATTATAGTTACCATAGTGTATCGTTAGATTTGGAAATATTAGGGAAGCAGCTTTACAATCACATCAAGGAGTCAAGTATTGATACCGTTTCATTTGTGACGCATTCAATGGGTGCATTGGTTGTTAGATCAATGCTACAATACTCAAATAAAGACAACGATTTCCCTATAATATTTCGAATTGTAATGATTGCTCCTACAAACAAAGGTTGCGAGATTGCTGATCATTATTCTTCTTTTAAAATATTAAAAAAAATTCTTGGTCCCAATATCATTCATATGAGAACCGACTCTAATTCATTAGCAAATCATAATACGTCAGCTTGCAAAAAAGAGGTTAGTGATTTAGTTATTGAATTTCTTAAATATGGAAAATTCATTTCAAAAGATAATGACCTTCATTTATAGACAGATTTTTATTATGAATTTTGAGTTGGATATTGTTTCTTACATTTTTAATAAATCATAATATGCAATAAAATAAAAAAGACAATTAAGTTGATTAAAATTTATAAAGCACGAACACACAACATTTTGCATATTCTATAAGGGTTTCAGTGGTATGCGGGCAGCAGTTTTTCGCTCATTCTCTCGTCCGTACCCGGACAGAGAATCACACGTAAACCCTTACAGTACATGCAATTTTCCATTGTGTAGCATAATGAAAAAGACAAACATCACATGAAAATGACAATACAGATTATTATTGGATTAATTATTTTAATTGCACTTGCAGGTTTCGTGATTAAAAATCAAACGGACAAGAAAAAGCAAACTAAAACTGAGGATAAGGTTTTGAGAAATAACGAAAAACCTATCTTAAAGCAGTTTGGAGATTTGACACCAAGTGACTTTGAAAAATACCCTGTTTGGGTTCAATGTCACATTATTGACTATGATGAAAAATGGTATGACCAGACAAATGAAGAAACTTTCAGACCTTGGACTGGACAATTACCTGTTACTCCTGATTTTGCAATGTTTTTGGTTTTAGCGGATTTGAAACTTAATGACGGAGAAACATTTTCGGGATTTGTTACTCCCGCTATTGAATCAGAAATTAAAGGACCGAATGATTTAGGGTTAATTCAACCTCAGATTTTTACAAAATATGGAAAAAGAATTGGTTTTTGGACAGGGATGTTTCCAAAAGATAGAACCGGGATTGATGAATTCTATAAATCCATGGATAAAAATTCTGACCAAATATTCCCAATTAGTTTAAAGCAGATGACTCTTTGACTCTTGGAAAATCTTCTGGATTGATAAATGGATTCTTGACAATTGGAAAGAATAATGAAATAATGATAACGAAATAAAAAATTACGCTACACAACACAGTACATATTGCAGGGCGGGGTTTGGTGGTACGCCAACTGCGGATTCTTGCATCGCAGTTCCATGTCCTTTGGACAGGAACGCTCTCCGAAATCCGCCCCGACCACATGTACCAACCGTTAGCGGTTATGCAACAAAACTAACCACGATATGAAAGGAATTAATTTGAAATGGATAAACGAAAGCGAGCTTTTTAAAGATTTTGACCAAAAAGTTCTAGATGTTTTAGATGCAATTAAGCCAACCTCTTCTTCAGATATGCAAAGTTTGTATCATTGAGAAAACCAGTATTTCTTTCTTCCTGATTTTAGCGTGTATGTCGATAAAGGAAAGGATTTCTTAAAAGATTGCGCTAATAATTTGAAAGAATATATTTCTGGAAATGAAGGGATTGATTATTCTTCTTTACATCAAAATTTATCTTCAGAAGCAAAGGAGATTTATGAACCATTTCTAAGTAACTATTTTGATTCTGAGACATTAGATGTAGCAAATAATATTTCATTAGACTCATCCATTGGTGATTATGTAGATTTAGATAACATTACTTCATATTTTGATTTTTCTGATAGTGGTTCTGAAATTATTCAGGGTGCAATAGAAACAATTAGCGAATCTGGAATAACCGAAAACTTACCAGAAGTAATTGGAAATGTAGATGGGGGGTCTCTTTTAGAAAAGATAGGTGATGGAATTAGTAATGCAGTAGAATCAATAGGAGACGCTATAAGTGAAATTGACTGGGGAGAAGTTTTAGGATTTTTAGGTAGTCTATTTGGTGGATAAAAAAATATTATAAAAATGAAACCTTACACAGAAGAACAAATTCAGACTTTAAAAAAGAAGCCTGCAACGCAATTTGATATTTCTAATATCTTATTAACCTTTAAGCAGATAAAACATGAGGTTAGTTCAAATCTTGAATTAGTTGTATCAGAGACCAATAAGATTAACGAAAGAAATGAGGATGAACATTCGTCAATAGTTAATCAGTTGAACTCAGTTTTAAATAAAATCAATCTCATAGAAGGAGTACTGATTGATAACAAGTCAGCATTTAAAGACTTGGAAAACAAAATTGCAGAATTAAAAAACAGTAAAAACTCAATCTTTGACCAGATAAAGCAATTACAAACTGACAACAAGAAACTTACGGCTGAGCATAATGCAAATAAGACAGTAATAAATAAGATTGATAGCAATCATTCTGAATTTAAATCAAAACTTGAAAATGTTAATCGAGAACTAAACTCTATTGAACAAAAACAAATCAGTTTAAGTAATGAAATTGAAAAGGAAAAGAAAAGGACTAAAGATTCCTTAGATGTTTTTTCCCTTCAAATTGAATCTTCAAAAAAAGACCTTAATACAATTAGAAACAATGTTGAAATTCAACTTGAAAAGGTAAGAACTGATTTCAAAAAGCTTTCAAAAAGAACCTCAATGTTTTATTGGATTAACTTACCACTTATAGGATTAATTATTTATCTACTACTAAAATCATAAAGCACAAACCGCTAACAATGTATATAGCAAATAGGCGTGATAGTAGTAAATTCAACGGTTGCAGTCCGCTTCAACTTTGTAGCGGTTTGATTAGTTTGAATCCCGCAATTGCCTACTTGCCATATACACAAACGTTACCTGCAAGTGTAAAGAGCGCACAGCAATAAATAAACAGAATGAGAAAATTAATATTTAAACCCAATAAAGTGAATTTAAAAATACTGCCCCTAATAACGATTTGTATTATAATCTTAATTAGTTGCTCGACAGAAAAAACGATTAAACTTCCATTAACTCATCAGAATGGATATGGTTATTTTAACTCTTCACTTGGTGGAATTTCACCATATTCTGAAGATGAAAATAATCCTTGGGAAAAAACGTATTTATCGGTAACTGGTGCTCCAGAAAATTGGACTGACATTAAATTTGGAGACATTGAGACAAATATTTATCAATCAGTTTATCAAAACTATTTACTTGGCAATATATCCCAAGAGAGATATGAAGAATTACAAAAATCATGGGATTGGAAACCTGATACTCTTGAACTTTCAAAAGAACCTTTGAAAACTAAAATAGCATTTGCATTTGGTAAAGACTCAGCAGGAATAACAAACATGATAGTTGATGCGAATAACAATTTTGATTTTAGTGATGATAAAAGTTTTATTCCATTTAATTTTTCCCCTAAAAAACAAATAAACAAAGATTCTATTGCATCAAGTAATTCAATCAACGTTTCATATGAGAGACTTATTGACAACAACAAACAGTTAGTTACAGTCCCTCTTTTTATTGTGCATATGAGTCAATACAATATGTTTATGTGCAATTTTCCGCAACATTCAACAGCTGATTTTGAAGGGAGAAAAATTGCAGTTTGTTCTGACGGTTTTACCAATCTATCATTTAAAAACCCAAGTATTGTCTTCTTGACAGATAGCTTAAAAGAAGGTGATAAAATCAGTCATGAACATTTAATAGCAAAAAATGAATTCATTGAAATCAATGGAAAGCTATATAAAAATATTGGCGTAAATTTAAACAGCAATACTCTGGAATTGGAAAAAATGACATTACCAAGGAGTGAATTGTATTCTACACAGATTGGGTTTAAATCATTTTCTTTTAACGGTAGCGATTTTATGACAGAATCTCAAATATCATCAGAGCAATTGAAAGGTAAATATGTATTACTAGATTTTTGGGCAATTTGGTGTGGGCCTTGTCGACAAGAAATCCCAAACTTGAAAGAACTCTATGAAAAAACTGACAGAGATAAATTTGAAATAGTGGGGATTGTTGGAGATAGCCCGTCAAAAGCTCTTAAAGAGATGATAGAAAAAGATTCAATTGCCTGGACTCAAATACTATCGACTGATTCCAATAAAATTAAGGAAACATTTGGTGTTCATGGATATCCAACTACTTTTCTTGTAAATCCTGAAGGTACAATTGTAGCAAAGAATTTGAGAGGAAAAGAATTAGAAGAAATGGTGCTTGGATTGATAAATGAATAAACACCAGCAGGTAACATTTTGTATAAGTAATGGCAGGGAAAGCGCTAAATATCAAGGCTTGCAGCCCACTCAAACTGTGTAGCGGTTTGACAGGAAAGAAGCCCGCATTCTGCCACTAATCATACAATTTTCCGTTAGCTGCAAGTGTGAGGAATCAAACTGCAACATAGAAACCTGATTATAAAATTGAAAAAACAGATAGAAAATATTGGCTCATTGATTGAAGGTTGGTGCAAGAAAAAAATAGTTTTTGCCCACGCGCTTCTGCCCTTCGGGACAGTTGGGGAAGCCAACACACATTGCACACATTTGCAAATCGCTCAAGCCGACCCACAAACCGAAATTTGCAAAAGAGTGCAATTTTAGCCACCGCTAATAAAGAAACATGGAAGGAAAGATTGTTAAAATAACAGACCATTTAGGTTTTATTGAATATGACATTGATAAAAGAATATCATTCAATTTAAACAATTCAGACTTTAAGGTTGGTGACATAGTTCATTTCAATATTGTACTTGCAAAAATACACAACTCAGAATCAACTTACAATCAAGCGAAAATCAATAAGATAATTTCAAAACAGCAACCCGTTGATAAAAATTACCTGAGACTAAGCAAAGCTGCAAGAAAACTAAATATTGGTATTACAACAATAACAAATGTCTTATATCAAAACGGTTTTGAGGTTTCAAACAATCCAAATACAAAAATAACAGAGGAACAATTTAAGTTAATTGAGAAACACCTATCTACTAAAAAAGAAGTTGAGAAGAACGAAATTAATGAAGAATTTGAGAGAGGTACTGTAATTGAAACACAGATTGAGAAAATAATCTATCCTTCATTAATAGTACTAAGCTTTACAAAAGATAAAAAAGCCTATTTAGAATTAAGAAATCTGGCTTGGAATATAGCTAGAGCAGAAAACACTTTTAATAATTTAAAAGAAAACGATTCGATTCAAGTGGTTATACTTGAAAATAAAAAGAATCATATTCTTGTCAGTAGAAAACACTTACTACCAAAACCAAATGAAAGTAATGAGTGGATAAATCTTAGTATTGGTGAAAAAATTTCTGGTACAATTCAAGAAATTCTAGTAAAAAAGTTAATTGTTAAAACAGACAATGATTTCTATGCAATATCAACTTTCAATATTGAAAATAATAATGAATATTCAGTAGGAAGCAAACTGGATTTTATTTTACAAGGCAAAGATGAAATCAATCACTTTTTAAACGTCTCTATTGACGTCGAGGAAATCTTGGAAGATGAGGAACATTTTATTAATGAAGATTTTCAAACTCAAGATATAGATTTAGTCTCATATAAAACATTTAAAAAATCCATATACTATTCTTTAGCGAGTAAAGAAGACAAACAGCATATTGAAAGATTATTTTTACTTGATAACAAGTTATTTTCAAGTGCTGTAGAATTACCCAATAAACTTTTCTTAAATTTTGGCTTTAATACTTCAGCATATGAAAGTGATTTTAAAAACTCACTTATTCCATACCTTGGTGATAAGACAACTGAAAAGGAAGCATTATCATTTCTTGGTGAACAGAGATATTGGGTTAGAATAAATACTTGGATTGATAGAAGTGACGGTAGCATTAAAAACAACTGGTTATTATTTAATGAGGAAGTATTACTTTCTGGATTTGCAACATCTGAGACAGAAGAATGTGACTTTATTATTACAAATCTATCTATCAAAAGAACCAAGAAGAAAAGTTCAAGAAGCAAAGAAAATAGTTTAAACAACGGTACTTTCTTATTAAACAGTTCAGTAGCAGTTTTGTCACCCTATGATTCAAAACCTGTTGGAGTAAAACAAAAGCAATTATTTACTCAGATACAAAATAAAGTATTGGCATTTCAAATTCTTAATAGACTAAAAGTTGAGACAGGCGTAATATTAAGGGATGCAGGTTTGTCAATTGCTATTTTTGACAAATTTTTAGAATACCAAGAAGCAATTGAAAGAAAAGGAAAAGATAGTTCAAGAGTTCAGATTGAAACATATAAACAAGTCCCACACTCAAAGACAAATATTGCAATTGAAATAGAACGAGATATTGAAGATTTATTTGGTGGAGAAAGTGATGAAAATTTATTGGTAACAATAAAAACAGAAGAAAAATCCCATAAAGAAAAAGAAGAAACAGAATTAGTTTGGTTTTGCGATGCTTTTGTTGAGAACGAAGATACTAAAACTAAATTGCATCTTATTGAATTAGACAAACCCTTAGAACTGTTAAAAAAAGGCTTTACTGTTGAAAGAAAAATTTCATTAAGACAATTCCAAGTACAAAGAGAAGTAATTAAAGATTTTTTCGATAAAAAATTGAAATTAGACCATATTGAGTCTCTATTAGTTCGACCAGATAAAATAACTCAACCTATAGAGGAGCAGATAGAATTCATTAATAATATAATTGCAGAAACCGAAAAAAAACAGCCAGAAAACAACCAAGTTAAAGCTGTAAAAAAAGCTGTTGGAAATAACAATATATTCTTAATCCAAGGACCTCCAGGAACTGGAAAAACAACTGTAATAGCAGAAGTTGTTGAGCAATTGATAAAAAAAGGTGAGAAAGTTTTAGTTACAAGTCAAACTCATATTGCGGTTGACAATGTATTAGAGAAAGTTTCAGAAAACAAGAGCCTAGTATGTCTTCGCTTAGGCAGCAACCAACGTATAAAAGAGAATCTTTTACCCTACCAAATCGATAATCTTATTGATATTTATTCGACTGATTTTGAAAAATTAATATCTATAAATATATCATTAGTTGATTTCGTTTCTAATAAAGGTGAAGAAAATACTTTTTCATCAATAAGGGATAATTTAAAAGAAATTATAATTAAAAAAGGTAAAGAATATACTGAGAGTTTTAAGGATGTTCTGTTGCATAAAAATTATGAGTTTTTAGAGGTTTTATCAAACACTAACTTTAAAAAAATAAACGATGTAAAAGAAGTTCTATTGGATTGGAAAACAAACATTATCCATGAAAAGGAAATATTAATCAAACCTCTTTTATATAGGTCTGTCGATGTGGTTTTTGCAACCTGTATTGGTATCAGAACAGACAGAGAAATCAATGAATATGGGCTAAAGTTTGATACTGTTATAATAGATGAAGCTGGCAAGGCAAATATTTCAGAATCACTTGCTGCAATATCTATGTCAAAGAAAGTAATTCTGGTCGGAGACCAAATGCAACTTCCTCCATATATTGATGGTAGTCTACTTGATGAAAATGAGAGTAATAGTTTCCCTATGTCAAAATATGGACATCAATATTTAAAAGAAGACATACAACATGCGCTTAAAACATCTTTTTTTGAATTTCTGATTAAAAGAATTGAAGAAAATCAATTTCCAAGAGAAAATATTGAATTGTTGAATTACCAACATAGAATGCATCCTCATATTGGTGAGTTTATTTCTGATTCTTTTTATGATGGACGTGTCAAAATGGGTGAACATACTATAAAAAACACCCTTCCATTAAAAAGTCCTTTTGATAAAGAAGTTGTATTTATCAATACATCAAGTGCTCAGAAACCTTTTGAGAGTTTTGATGGATTCTCAGCCAGAAATGATGCAGAAGCTTATTGTATTAGTAATATAATTGTTCCTAAACTATTTGAAAACGGATTAACACCTAAAGATTTTGCTGTAATTGCTCCCTATAAATCCCAAGTTGCCCATATTAAGAAATCGTTGAAAAGTAATATTCAAAATTCGCATTTAATTGATGTATCTACTTTGGATTCTTTTCAAGGAATGGAGTTTGATGTTATCATTTTTAGTTTTACACGAGCAGCATCACCTGAGCAAAAAAATAAAAAAGTAGGATTTCTTGATGATGCAAGAAGGTTAAATGTAGCATTTTCACGAGCTAAGAAGAAATTGATACTTATAGGTAATTCTGAAACTCTGACTGATTCAAGAAGCCATTTTGATTCTTTGTTTAACTATACAGATTTATTTAGAAGGCTTGTATATTTAAGCAAGAAAGAGAAAATTGGAAATTTTGTTAATCTTACCGATTTTAAAAATTTAAAGTCCAATTTCCAATTAAATGTGGGCAAGCTTGAAGTTGGCAAAAATTACCCCTGCAAACTTAAGTTAACGTTTGAAAAACCTAATTATCTTGGACACATCTTTTATATCAATAATTGTGGAATTGAAGGTATGTTTCGCGATGGGAATAAAGAATTTGAATATCATAAAGAAGAAGATTATCAATTGTATATTACCCATATTGATAAAACTAAAGAAAGTGTCTTTCTATCTCCTCAAAAGACATCAACCTACAAGAAAAAGCATTATCAGAAAAAAAACTCTGAGCTTGAAATCAAACTTAAGAAATTACATTTCTTTCAGTCAATTAGTGTCGGTGATATTTTAAACGTCATTTATACTAACAGTATAGAAATTGGACACTTTTTTGAAATTGAGCCAGGTTTTAATGGTTTCTTTTATGACCCTCAAATGAAAAAGAATCATTTCGAAAAAGGAAATTCCTACAAAATGAGAGTTTCAAAAATTGAGGTACTAAAAGGACGGGTTAATTTATCAATTCCATATAAAAAATAATGGCGTTATTTAACTTAGACATAGAACGGTATTACCAAGCTCAGCTTGAGGAAGGATTTGAACTTAAATCTATAGCCTATATCCAATATCCAATATATTGCATTCATGCAACTATTTTCGATAGTACTCCTGACCCCTTAGAAAAATTAGATAAAGCGATAGTTATGTGCTTACAGCTAAATAGCACTGTTTCAACTCTTGAGATTGCCCAATTATTGAGCGTACAGAAGAAAACGGTTGAATTGCGGTTGCAAACAATGCGTAATGAAGGATTAATCAAGGGAAGGAAAAACTTTACCGTAACAGAAAACGGGGTTGGAATTATCGTAGAAGGGAAACAAAAAAGGATGCAAAAAAGGTCTTATGATTTTTATTTAGATGGAATTGATTTTGCTCCACTTCAACAAGAGCTGTATTCGTTGAAATATAATAACTCATACTATAATGAAAATGAATACACCTACTATACAAATAAAAGAGGAGATACTGTTACCTCCAAACCTTTCAGACCCAACATTGTCCATGAGCCATTAATTAAAGATAGAGTTATCGAGAAAATAATTGATATACCTGAAAATGATAGGCCTCTATTCTCAATACCGTTAGGTCTTGAAGAAGTTGAAAGCATTGATTTTACAAAGATGTCAATTCCCGTGTTAGTTGGATTAATGATTAAGGATGATAAACCTTATAGAAAGCTAATAGATGGTTTTTCTGCAACAGGAGATACTGAAAAGATAATATCCTTTGAATCAAAACTTAATGATAAAATCAAAAATTTGGAATTAAGACTAGATACATGGGAAGATAAAAGAACAGATGAGCAGAAATTTACTTTCGCCTCTAACTGGTCTGAAATTGACAACGTATCTGAGCAGCAAAAGCTACAATTTATTTCGAAAGAAGATTTAAAACTAGCTTTTAAAAAATTCTATGAGATTGATTCTCTTTCAGAAGATAACATAATTTGTAACGATTTTGAAATAGGTATAAACTTCACAAAAGATTTATTTCTAAAAATGAGAAATAACAGAAAGCAATGTATAAAGAATATACAACGAGGAAGAGATTATCAAATGTTTTCCACTAATAATGGTATATGGCTAGTCTTTATCTCATTTTATACTAATTGTCCATTTGTCAAACAACTTCTTGAAATATTTGACTTCTTGAATGCTGCACGTAGAAAATCTTTGGAGTTAAGCCAAATAAAAGAAAGACTTTCACAATATGATATTTCACGTCAAGCATTAGTGTTATTGGAAGAAAAAGAACTTTTAGAAATGATTGACATTAAAGAAAACATGTATTCTGTATCTTATGATTAACAATAAAGTAATAAATAATACTGGTAATTTTGAAGGAGGCTATTTTGTTTTAAACCAGAACAGAATTGAATCACCTTGGATGCAGAAGGACGATTTCTTTGTTACTTTACCTTCTGAACAATCCATAAAAAAAGTAATTATTGAACAAATAAGGAAGGCGAAAACATCAATAAAAATTTGCTCATTCATTATTACAGATAAAGATATTTATGATGAAATTGAAAAAGTACTGGAGGAGTATAAAGTAGCTGTTTTTCTTTTAACACAATTGGACAATTCAAAATTTTCATCTTCGCTACTATCTGAAGAAGAAATGACTGAAAATTTTCATCAGAACCACCTTGATATTATTAAAAAGCTTTATGAAAAAGGAGCACATGTAAGAGCAACTAAAACCACCCATGCAAAGTTTATAGTATCCGATAGAAAAACCGCGCTTTTAATGAGTGCTAATTTGACAACTCCTTCTCTTACTCAGAATCCCGAAAGCGGTATACTAATCCACGATATTAATTCTATTAATGACTTAGACAAATTGTTTGATTTAATTTTTCAGTATGGTACGGAATATACCAAATTTATAACAGCAAATACTAATAAACAATTCATCATTTCTCGAAATAGTAAAATCACAGCAGAATTATTATCTTTTACAGATTCTACAGACCTCCGTTTTACTTACGAGGAAATCAATAATTCATTGTATGATGAGATTATTTCAATAATTGAAAACTCTTCCAGCAACATATTAATTTCAACATACAGTATTGTAGGATTAGAATTTTTACCTGAATTTGTATCAGCTGTAAAGAAAAAAATTGAAGAAGGAAAATCTATTACAATATTCTCAAGAGGAATGAATTATCGTTCTGACCATATTGAAAGTTGTATAGCATTAAGCAAATTAGGATGTGAAATTTATGGTGACATATATAATCACTCAAAAGGAATATTTACACAAAATAAATCAATGATTTTTACTGCGAATATTGATGGAATTCACGGTTTTAAGAATGGTTTTGAAGTTGGAGCAATTCTAAATAAAGAGCAATCAAAAAACATTGAATTATTTATTCAATGGCAAATAAGCATAGCTCCTTATAAATTTACCTTAATGCCATCTAAGTCTGATTGTTTTAGCCAATACGATTTTTATTGTAAGGAAAAAGAAATGACCCCATACTTACTTCCAAGCAATTTTAAGTTGAATATTGGAAATTGGGACAAGAAACTTTATAAAGATATTGACTTAAAAACATGTTATTTAAAAATAAAAAATAAACAGTTAGCTCAGATACAAATTGGGAAACAGAATTATTATGCAAATTTTAAAAATGACACTTTACACATAAACGAGAAAGTTTCTAAACCTGAATACAACTTGGAAACGTACCTCTTTACTTATGAAAGTATCATAATAAATACAGATTAGTATGAATATAGAATTAAAATATAAAGAGGAATGGCTATCATTAGCCAAGCACGGCAATTTTGAATTGGCAGAAAAATTATACTTTGACAAACTCTTTCCTGAAATAATAAATAACTTTCAAGATAAGTATTCTTCCATTTTTGATAATGATGAAGTTTTAATATCAATATTAGGATTTTCTCCTGAACCAATAATTTTAACAGCTAGTGCTGTAAAACCGATTAAACACTATATAGTTACTACGGAACAGAAAGATGGAGTTATTGCTAGGATTGAAGACTTTATAGAACATGACTATAACATGGTAATATTGAAGGACACTTCATTTAATACAATTTATAAGTCACTTAAGGAAATTATTTATGAAAATGAATCTTCTAAAATAACCCTTGATGTAACTGGTGGTAAAAAATCAATGGTTGCATCAGCAGCAATTTTTGGAAAGGATTATAGGTGTAAAATAACATATGTTGATTTTGAAGAATACATAAAAGAATTACGTAAACCAATGCCAGGTTCGGAAATTCTAAATGTTGTTTACAATCCAATAGCAAATCAGCCAGAAATAAATATTGAATAATGAAACATCAAGTTACTATAGTTGGAGGTCAAATAACACCAATATTTTGGGGAATAAAAGAGAGAACTCCAGACATAATTCATATCCTTTATACAAAAGATACTAGACATCATGTTCCAATTATAGAACATCTTTTTTCGTCAAAGAAACTTTTCTCTAACCAAGTTAATCCATACGATTTTGAGGAAATCAAAGAAAAGGTCGAAAGTATTATACTAAAATATCCTGAAGATGATTTTGAACTAAATTTAACAGGAGGTACAAAGGTCATGGCTCTTGCTTGCCAAAATATTTTTAACATTTTGGCATTAAACACTTTTTATATTGACCAAGGCAATAAGATCTTTGATTTTAAAGAACATACCTATAAAAGTATAGAATCAAAAATTAAAATAGATACATTTATTCAATTATCTGGTCATAAAAAATACACATCAAACAAAATATCTGATTTTTCTAAAGATGAATTTGAGTTTTCTAAAAATATTAATCAAATTTCGGGTACCAGTACTTTTAAAAATTCAATTAAATCCGTTAAATCTAAAATCCAAGATATTGAATTATGTCGAAAGTTTTCTTATTCACATAACAACATAACATTACAATGGAATTCTCCTAATTTCAATCTAAACGATGGTAATACATCAATCAGTTTATCAAGTAGAAAAGCTTTTGAGATTGCATTTAATGGCACATGGTGGGAACTAGTTGTTGCTGACCTAATCAAAAAATGGAATAAAGTATATGAGTTAAGACTTAATGTTGAATTGTATTCGAAAACAGTCAATCAGAATGTTAAAAACGAGATTGATATTGTTGTAAATACAGGTCGGAATTTAATATTTATAGAATGTAAATCAGGAAATGTAAAGCAAGATGATATAAATAAAATTCGAGCTGTTAAAAGGTTATATGGTGGAATTGCAAGTCGGTCTATTTTGGTATGCAAATACAAACCGCGTCCCGATATAATTGAAAAATGTAGTGATTTAGGTATTGCAATATTCTATGATAGAAACCTGCACAAGTTAACAAGTAAAATGGAAAGGTTAATAATGAGTATGGAATTATAAAGTCACCCCACACAGCCAAGCACAATTGCAATTCGCACGAGCCAACGCTTGACCAAAAATTGCAATAGAGCTTATCTGTTTGCCACCGCTTTTTTTGCCGACCCGAAAAACTAATTTTTTCGGGAACCGCAGTGCTTCGATTGGGCTGATTTATGATTATAAAAGATTGATAATTAACTGATAATGAACGAACACCAGCAGCTAACAAAGTATATAAAACATTTGGCGGATAGTGCTAATTTTAAGGCTGTTACATTTAATAAAAATTGTAGCGGTTTGACAGGTTTGCTCTCTGAAATGCCAAACGTTTCATATACGTGGCCGTTAAGCGCCAAGTTTAAATGAAGAAGTTATTGGTTATCCAGATTGTCCGTTCTTTGTTTTTTTACTCGCTCCAAAATTGCTGTCGTAAAACTTGCTAAGCAAAGTTTAGTGCAATTGCCAATTTTCACGGTCTGAGAATTTACCTTATTTGTTTCGCTCTCTGACTGTGTTGTATTTTGGAGAAACAACCCGAAGTTACAAGACAGGGGCGATTGGGCAGTTTGGTACTTGGTAGCTATTATAATTGGCAAGAACAGCCGGTGCATGCAAGTTTTCCGTCAGCAACCAAAATCCGGACTGGGTTTGTGCACGTTTCAACAAAGCAACCGCCGGTGGTTACCTCTTCCCCACCAGCAACTCTGACTTTTGGGGGTTAAAGAAAAAGAAGAAAAACAAACGTGGTTATTTAAAACTATTGTGCAGAAAATGATACTTTTATACTGTTAACAAACTGACGATGAATTATAAAAACCTGGCGCTAACAAATTGTAATATGGCAGGCGGGGGTCTTGGCGGTCTGACAAGTCAGACCTCGCGCCCACTTTCCTGCGGGTCTGACACGATTTCTTTTCGAAATCCCGCCCGACCACATACAAGTGACCGTTATGCCTAATATTGAAAAGAACATTGTTTAAATTATGAACAGAATTTTAAATAAATGGTATTTTGGATTAATCGCAATTCCATTTGTGATAAATATTTTAACTAACACAATAGGTTTGCCGGACTTATTCAAAGAATGGACAATTACATTTATTTCAACTTTATCATTTTTGACAATAATTTTATCTACCGAACTTTATATACTTTCAAAAAGGATTAAAGAACTCGAATAAAAACCTAAAAAAAGTGATAAAAGGATAGTTCATAAACTTCTTAATATCCTTGACATTGACATGTTTCATGAAGACATTAAAAACCAAGATAGCTGGTATGGTTATAAAAAAGAAGCTATTGGAAAAACTATTGACTTCGCACAAGAATGTGGACTAGTAAGTAACAAAACATCTGATAAAAATCTTAATAAATTGTTTTTAGACCTTAAAAATGAGATTGAGGACTTTAACTCCTATAGTGCGGAACAATTATATGGAAATGGACATATTTGGTATTCACCAGCAAAGGATACTGACTTCAACGTTGAAAAGGCAAAAATTGCTCAACCAATAATGAACTCAAAAGCTGAATTTGCTTTTAAAAAACTAACATTGCTAATGGACTACCTTAGACACAAAAATTATTTAGAATGAAAAAAACACTAGGCATAACAAATTGTAAATTGCATTGCGGGGTTCGTGGTGTGTCGTTCGCTAGATTCTCGCAACATCGTTCCGTCCTGCCGGACAGGAACGAGCTCCGCAATCCGCAACGACAACTTACAATTTTCCGTTGTGTGCTATTTGGTACGATAAAGGGACATCCTTTACAAAGTTAAAGGGACATAGTTTACACTTTTTGAAGTCGTAAATTGATCTAAAAAAAGATCATTATGCCTTGGAAAGAAACAACAACTATGGAACAAAAAATTGAATTTATTTGTGAATGGAACTCTCAAAAATATTCCATTTCAGAATTATGCCGGGCTTTTGAAATTTCAAGACCGACAGCGTACAAATTGATAAACAAGTATGAAAAATTTGGGTTAGAAGGTCTATTGGACGATTCTAAAGCGCCAATACACCATCCCAACCAAACAGCCCCTAAAGTGGTGGATAAAGTTTTAAAATTGAAAGAAAGACACAAGACCTGGGGGGCAAAAAAACTAAGGGTTTTGTTGTTTAACGACTTTACAGAAAATCAAATTCCATCGGTGGTTACAGTACACAATATCCTGAAAAAAAACGGTCTGGTGCAACCTCAAAAAAGATTAAGAAGGATAAAACCCACCTACCCTATTTTTGATCCACAACAGTGCAATGAAGTATGGAGTGCCGACTATAAAGGAAAGTTTAAGATGGGCAATAAAATATACTGTCACCCTTTGACCATTGCCGACTCCAGAAGCCGTTTTTTGTTCTCGGCCAAAGCTCATTTACATGAAGACTTGAAATCCGTAAAGAAAGAGTTTACAAGGGTTTTCAGGATATTTGGACTTCCCAAACAAGTCCATACTGACAATGGATCTCCATTTGCTGCTGCAACCTCAATACAGCGTTTCTCGAGGTTATCATATTGGTTTATTGAACTGGGGATTTTTCCCGTATTCTCGGATCCATCGCATCCTGAACAGAACGGAAGACATGAACGAATGCACCGCGATCTAAAGGCATCTTGCGCTATGCCATCAGCATTTGATATGAAGACACAACAACGCACGTTAAATGCATTTGTAAAGGAGTATAATAACGTCAGACCACATGAAGCATTAGACATGATGACACCGGCAGAGGTGCATATACGATCTAACAAACCATTCCCGGAGAGAATTAAAGAGTGGACCTATTCTCCTGGCATGAAAGTGATGTATGTAACCAAAAGTGGAGCCATAAGATGGAGGTCGTATTATTGGGTGTATTTATCCCGTGCTTTAACAGGAAAATATGTCGCTGCTATAGAAATCGGAAACGATGTTTGGAAGGTATTTTTCAGAAATGTACTTTTAGGATACTTTAATCAAAATGATTTAACTTATAAAGAATCATCAACAAGGTTAAGTCCGAAAATAGTGTAAAGGATGTGACTTTAACTTTGTAAACTATGTGCCTTAACGAACATAAAAACAGACCTATGAATAGAATATTATACATAATTATTTTCTTATTTCTCGAATTGACAGCGCAAAGTCAATTAGTGGTTGATAATGGAAATTTTTTTTCGGAAAAAGAAAAAATTGAATTAACCAATAGAATGCGAGAAATTGAAGAAAAGACAACAGTTCAAACATTGATATATACCACACTGGACTTAAAAGGCAAATTACCATTTGAGTACAGTAGAGAACTCGGTATGAATTACAAAGTAGGAATAAAAGGAATAAATAATGGAATACTAATACTTCTCTCAAAAAATGACAGAAAAGTACAAATTCTAAATGGTTACGGTATTGAATGGATTATTTCAGACTATGAAACCCAAAGCATCGTAAACGAAATGATTCCTTTTTTCAAACAACAGGATTTTTACGGCGGAGTAAACAATTCCTTGACCTTGATTGAAAAAAAAGTTTCAAAGGTTGACTGGTCAATAAATGCATCTCGACTTAGCAAAGTATCCGAAATTGACCTTGGAGAAATAATAAAGTTTGAGTACACGAATGAAACAGGGAGAACTAAATACAAATATGCTATTGACACAGACCCTCAATTTTCAAATGAATTTAAAGTGATTTTGGAATCAGGCCAAATAGAATTTAAACTATTCTACTCAAAATATATGAATGATAAGTACGATTTTAACCCAAAAGGACATTATTGTTTATGCAAGGGTAACAGACTGGAAAAATAAAAGACTCGAATTATTAGGTATAGAATAAATTACGGTGCCCAACAATGTATAAAAATAATAGCCGAGATAGTAGTAAATTAAGGGGTTGTAGCTCGCTTCAACTTTCTTGTAACTTGACAGGAAAGTGCCACGCGGTCGGCTACTATTCTTATACTCACCGTTAGCACCAATTAAAAGGATAGATTATCAATGATTTTAACAAATTTGAACCTTGGACAGTCAAACAAATGTGATAACCTAGAATATCGGATTCGACTAAATTATTATTTATAAAAAGCTTGAGATATTGAAAATATTAAGAAAATAATTCAAGCAATAATATTTATAACCTATGAAATTGTTTTTGGGACTTCTTTTTTTATTTATTATTCAGATTTGTAACGGTCAAACAAATTATTTAATTGGTAAGTATAGGTGCAACTATCCAAATGAATACATTCTGATACATTCTGATACATTGATAGAATTTTATGTTTCTTACCCATCATGTTTTGCTTTAACACTAACTGGACTTGGAGAATATAAAGTAAAAAAGGATAGACTAATTACACAAACAACAGAATCAACAGAGAATAAAAAGACTAAAATATATTTTAAGATCTTGAAGGACTCAAATAAAGTATCATTATTAGGACCATATTATCTAAAAAATCTTAGATATAGAAGTCAATACCTTAAACAGAAATTGCATCTTATCATTCATGGAAATTTTCGCATAATTAGAAAATCAAAAGCTTGTCCATTGGAATTTACAATTTATGAACAACAAAAAAAATAACTGCCACTAACAATTTGTATGTCGCAGTGCGGGTTCAGCAATACTAGTTGTCTCGGTGCATTTCACTAACGTCATCATCGGTCGACACTACCGCTCCTCGAATTCCGCACCGACAACATACAATTTACCGTTACAAGCAATTAGTTTTTTTGTAATTGCTGCTCTAAGTTTTGTCGGAGAAATTGCTCTTTTCAACTTTTATCTATGTCGGGCAACTTAATTTGGTATAACATTTATTCAGTTTACATTCAGTGCTTTGTTGCTTTTAGGTGCAAACAAATTATTGTTTTGCGTCTAAGACAAGTCCAATTACAAATAATAAATTAAGTCGCCCTACTCTATTTCATGTTCGGCACTTTTTATAAACTTAAAACCTAGTTCAATCAAAGAGCAACTTTATTCCGCAATTTCAATCAAAGCTAAAAACTGCCTTGTGCTTGTGGACACGTTCGCCCCGCGCTTTCTTAAGCCCTTAATCGTAGTTATTTCTGGGTTGTTTAATCTTTTTGTCGATAAATAAACAAACAACACTTATTTGTTGTGGCACTTTAGCTTTTTAGAATCAACTACTTGATTTTGCGAGCTAAGTGTAAATATTTTAAAAACGTCAGTATAAAATTCAAACAAAAAAGCTCGCCAACACACTACTTTTAGTTACCAAACATAAAATAAGTTGTAGGCAGTTTTTTTATTAACTGCTTGTAACAATTTGTATATTGCAGTACGGTGAGCTGCTAAAATTTGTTGCCTCTGCTCCTTTCTCTAGCATTTTTGTCGGTCGACAAAAACGCTCTTCGAATTCCGCACCGACAACATACAATTTTCCGTTAGCGCCAATAAACAAAAATCCAATTAGCATAAACAATAGATAACTAACAATATATAGCATCATGAAACTAATTTTCATTAATATCATTTTTTATATAATAGCAGCTTTATTTTTATATTTGGGATATAAAGAGATATACCCATTGATAAAAAATAAATTTAAGCTTAACTATAGATTATTCATTGGTCTAGTATATATAGGCACCCCTATTGCAATGCTTATTCGTAAAGATTGGCTTCCAATGTTTATAGGGGCTGCTATTGCATTTGTTTTGAAAATAACTGCTATTTTAGATAAACAATTGAAACGCAAAAATTAGCGAATGACACCAAAGCAAATAGAAAGAGTTCAACTAAAGATTAAGAAAATTCGTAAAGAAATTTATGAAGAAAAAAGACGTTTTGGTGGTTATCATGATGGGCGAGGATTAAGATATATTTCATTTGAACTCTATCTTAAAATACAAGATTATAGGGGCGGATTAACTTATCTAAAATGGTTTGATAAAACATTTCCTGATGACAATCAAATGCCTCACATTATGCTTATGTCTTCATTGATATGTTTTAAGAACAATAAAATCAGAGAAGCAGAGAAAAAAGCAATACTTGCATATTCGGCAGACAATTTGATCCTATATATTTTTCTTGATAAGAGAATAACAGATAAAGAAAAGGAAAATTCAAATTTGGATCTGGACGCAATTAAAGATTTTTGCATAGAGTTAAAGAAACAAAGCAACTTAACAGATTTTCAAAACTGGCTTGACGAGTTCTTAAATTCTGAGATTTTTAATAATTGTATAAAATCGTGATATGAGCGGAGCTGGATCAGTTCTAGCAATGATAACTTCTCTCAAAAACAATAAACGTAAGAGAGAAACTTTTTTTAAAGGTGTACAAGCTGCAAAACACAAAAAACATGCCTTGTATCATAAGAATATTTCAGAGGAACAACTCAATATAATCAAAGTCAAAATTCAAAAAGATTTTTTAAAAGAGCGCAGAAAGTTTACAATTATATATATTATTATCACGATTGTAATTCTAATTGGGATAACGCTTTTGATTTTGTTTTTGAATAATAATGTTAACCTAAATAGCTTTGATACACTTTAAAAATTACTGGCGGTAACATGTTGTATGTCGCAGTGCCGGTTCAACAATGCTAGTTGTCTCGGTGTATTTCACTAACGTCATCATCGGTCGACACTACCGCTCCTCAAATTCCGCACCGACAACATACAATTTACCGTTACCAACTATTTAAAAATGAAGCCTCTGCTATTAACAACAATAATATTCTTGATAATCTTTTCAAATTCATTTGGACAAGAAAATCAAGTTGATTCAACAATTATAAGAGTTGAATCTGCCACAATTGACAATCTGCTTTATACAGTGACGATAAAAAAAGATTACACCTTATTTATTACAGATTCAAATGGAAATGTTGTATTTAAGCTTAATGACTCATATCCCAATTTTGAGTTTATAGACTTTGACAATGATGGGAAAAAAGACTTAATGATTAGTCATGTATCAAATATCCCAGGTGTAGAAGATTTTATAAAATATGATTCAAATGACAAGTCCTTTAAAGAAGTAAAAAATTTCACTAAATATCCTGACTCAAAATCAATTAACAATACAAGATATTTCTATTCTTATCATCGGAGCGGATGTGCGGATATGAATTGGGATAGTGATTTATTCTACATCGAGGATTTCAAGACAATTAAAATTGGTAACATTTCTGGCAGAGAGTGTGATAACATGGACGAAAAAGATGGAATTTATATCTGCAAAATCCGAGGAGATAAAAAAGACTCAATTGAGACTTTACCAATAGACACCATATATAAATTTCAAGATAACAAATGGGGATTTATAGCTGATTATTGGACAAGGAGATATGATGAATTTAAATAAAAAACAGTTGGTAACATTTTGTAAATTGCATTGCGGGTTCGGTGCAGGTTGTCGCCTCGGATTCCCGCATGATTGTCTTTCGTCCTGCGGACGGACAATCACCCGCAATCCGCAACGACAACATACAATTTACCGTTGGCAACCATAAAAACAAAAGACAGAATATGAAACAAACATTATTACTCTTAATTTCTTTTTTCACATGTTTTGCGTACGGTCAAAAACAAATAGATTTTAATTATAACAGGGATTTTGATCAAATTCTTGCTCGAACAAAAGTTGACACTAGTGAAATCTATTTTGAAAAACTATTCCCTCGTTTCTTGAGTGGTGATACTTCGCTGACAAATTATGAAATGATAGCACTACAAATTGGCTATACAGACAATGATAATTATTGGCCATATCAGGATATTTCAATTGAAAGAGAGATTTGGTCTTTAAATGAAAAGGGAGACTATGAAATAGCTCTATTGAAATGTGATACTCTTTTATCTAGCAATCCTTTCAACCTGATTGGAAATAGAGAAAAAAGTTATGCTCTTAGAAAACTTAATAAACCAGATAGTACTCAAATATATATCAACAAATTTGATTTGGTTGTGTTGAGTGATTTGTCAACGGGCGATGGAAGGTCTTATGAAACATCATGGTTTGTTTTATCCCCGGCTGATGGACAATGGATAATAAAATTGGCTTTTCAAAGTGGCATTTGCTTCATGGGGTCAGGAAGAGATGATAGTGGAAACTTTCATGATATTTTAGGAGTTCAATTTGAAGATAGTGAAGAATGCCCTCATCTTTATTTTAATATCGAACATGCAGCAAATCGTATGTTCGGTCCTGAAGGTATGAAGATGTTTGAAGAAATTGAAAAAGAAGATAATAAGAAAAAGAACAATCGTAAAAAGAAAAAAGATAAAGAATAAATTACGGTTGCCAACATTTTGTATAAGTAATGGCAGGCAATGTAGTAAATTTTAACGTTTGCATCTCGCTCAAACTGCGTAGCGGTTTGACAGGGAAGAAGCCCGCAATCCGCAACGACAACTTACAATTTTCCGTTACAAGCAATTAGATTTTTTGTAATTACTGCTCTAAGTTTTGTCTGAGAAATTGCTCTTTTCAACTTTTAATCTATGTCGAGCAACTTAATTTGGTATAACATTTATTCAGTTCACATTCAGTGCTTTGTTGCTTTTTGCTGCAAACAAATTATTGTTTACGTTTAAGACAAGTCCAATTACAAATAATAAATTAAGTCACCCTACTCTATTTTATGTTCAACACTTTCTATAAACTTAAAATCGAGTTCAATTAAAGAGCAACTTTATTCCGCAGTTTCATTCAAAGCTAAAAACTGCCTTGCGCTTGTGGACAAGTTCGCCCCGCGCTTTTTAAAGCTCTTAATTATAATTCCTTCTTGGTTGTTTAATCTTGTTGTCGATAAATAAACTAACAACACTTATTTGTTGTGGAACTTTAGCTTTTTAGAATCAACTATTTGTTTTTGCATGCTAAGTGTAAATATTTAAAAAACGTAAGTATAAAAATCAAACAAAAAAGTTCGCCTGCACACAACTTTTAGTTACTAAGCATAAAATAAGTTGTAGTCAGTTTTTTATTAACTGCTTGTAACAATTTGTATATTGCAGTACGGTGAGCTGCTAAAATTTGTTGCCTTTGCTCCTTTCTCTAGCATTTTTGTCGGTCGACAAAAACGCTCTTCGAAATCCGCACCGACAACTTACAATTTTCCGTTACCTGCAATCCTCCTACTGGTCGTAAAACAGTTGATTTTTTTTGCTAACGATCAAATGGGAAATGGAAAGGCTTAGAAAAATGACAAAAACACATAATTATTAAATTACTGTTTATCAGTAATGTAGTTTTACCGTTAGTCGGAATTTTAAGAGAGCCAACAACATAGCTTAAATTACAATGATAAAATTAACTCTTTTAACCTTATTAGTCCTATCATCGACAATTCTATTTAGTCAGGAAATAAAGCTCGGTTTTATTGATTCAATAAACTCGAAAGAATTGAATGAGAATAGAAAAATCATAATTAAACTACCCAAAGGATATGATGAGACAAAAAAGTCTTATCCTGTCATTTATCGACTTGACGGCGACATTGACTTATTTTCTGAAACCATTGGGACAATCAATAGGTTAGCTCACATTGATGAGTTAATACCAGAAATGATTGTAGTTATGATTGAAAACACAAATAGGAATAGAGATATGATGCCGACAAAGACTGGCTTTTTCGACACAGAACCTGGTGCTGAAAAGTTCAAAAATTTCATCGACATAGAGTTGGTTCCATATATAAATAAATCTTTTCGGACAACTAATGAGAAAATTTTATGTGGACAATCTTTAAGCGCAATTTTCACATTGTATTATTTCTTGACAAATACTAATTCTTTTGATTCGTATATTGTATGTAGCGGAGCATTTCTTGATTGTGGAGAATATTTCGACGACTTAACAGCTAACTTTTTAAAAACAAAAAATAATAACCTGACAAAAATATTTTTAACACACGGACTAAACGATTTTCTAGACCCGGATGGAATTAATAGAAAACAATTGTCAAATTTTAGCCAAAAGATAAAATCCAAAGAGAATGTTGTATGTGAGTTGAAAATTTATGAAGACGAAGGACACGTTCCCTTTCAAAGTTTATATCATGGATTAAAATTTATATATACACCGGATAAATGAATAAAAAAACAGCAGGAATTGTATATGGCAGGCGGGGGTTTTAGCGGTCTGACAAGTCAGACCTCGTGCCCACTTTCCTGCGGGTCTGACACGATTTCCTCCAGAAATCCCGCCCGACCACATACAAGTGACCGTTGTGCTTCATTCACCACATAAGCACTTCCTGAATAGATTTAAACGCAAATTATCTATTTCTCCAGAGCTTATAAATACTGTTGCTAACGACTAAATTTTAGCACTTTTTCAACTTTTTTAGCAATTTGATTGGCGGGAAAGTATTATGAATAAGAAGATTGAGACGAAAATTAACTAATTTTACCGTTAGTCAGAATGCTAACAGAAACAACTTAACTTATATGAAAAAGATAGTAACAATATTTTTTTTAGTTATCGTATTAAACTCAAATGCATCTGATAAAGTACGTCTCAATTTCTTTGTTAAAAACGGAGTTGGAAAAGAAATCGTTGTTAAAGTTTTTAATAATTATATTACCAGAGATACGTGGAATTATACGTGTGAAATTGACTCTTCTGGTTGGGGAGTTATCTCATTTAAGCTTGACAGGCCCAGAGAAACATTCTTTCAAGCGGATCGCAATTATTTTTTATTCCTAACACCCGGAGATAATCTTGATATAGAGTTTGATTACCAGAATCCGCTAAAAACGATAGTATATAAAGGCAAAGGAGCAGTGCACTGTAACTTTATTTTAGAATACAGACGTAATTATCATGATAGGACTTTGGGCAAGACGCTGTTTAAAACAGGTGTGTCAACTGAAACCTTTACATCTGAAATTAATAAACGATGGAAAGAAAGTAAAGATTTTTGCAATGAATATATGATGAATCATGAGGTTTCCGAACCTTTTAGGTTTTATGCACAAGGCTTGATAGATTATTCCTCAATAAAAATACATCTTATGCATTTTCTAAGAGCCGAAAAAACCACTTCAAAAATTCAAAATCCCAAAGAATATTATTCCTTTATTTCTCCGGAATATTTCCAGAATGACAGTGTATTAAAATATGGACAGAAGTATCTAGGTGCTGTTTCCTTTTGGGTGCCAATATGTGAAAAAATACTTCAACAAGATCCTGCTGCACTCAAAAGCAAACAAAAGCTTAATGGTTTCGACAATAAAAAAGGAGATTCTTTATCGTATTTTTATAAACGTTATTACTATTGTTTGAAGGAAGGCAATACAAGAAATTATCTTATTGCAAGATATTTATTTCGCAGTTATGGAGATGACATCTTAGCTGAGAATAATTACCATAACTTTAAATCAAAATGTACAGATAAAGAACTGCTGGATATCTTAGCCAAAGCATTTGCAAAATATAAGGATGCAGAAATACCGAAAAGTGTACTCAATACAAAACTAGTTTCAATTCAAGGTAAAGAAATATCTTTCAAAAAACTTTTGTCAAAACATAAAGGTAAAGTGATATATATCGATTTTTGGTCAACTTATTGTAATCCTTGTCTAAAAGAAATGCCATTTATAGAAACGTTAAGAAAAAATGTTGAAAATTTGCCAGTTGAAGTCATTTCGCTAAGCCTTGATAAAGATTATAACGGTTGGAAAAACTATTTGGCAAGATCGAATGTAAAAATGGATAATCATTATGTAATTAAAGATTCATTTCAATCTGAACTGTGTGATTATTACTCAATTAATGCAATACCGCGATTTTTTATCATCGATACAAAATCAAAAATTGTTACGGCAAAAGCTCCCCGTGCGTCTAATCCTGAGATAAAAGGAGAAATTATTAGTTTAATCAACCTAAAAACCAAATAGATAATAAAGCACGAAAGCACAACATTTTGCATATTGCATTGCGGGTTCAGTGGGGTGCCGTCTTTGGTTTCCGTCTCGATTTCCTACGTCCTTTGGACAGGAAATCTCATCGCAAACCGCAACGACAACATGCAATTTACCGTTAGCGGTTATTTTCCAGAAACCATGCAGCGTTCCTAGAAAAGAGACGTCTTTTAACAAAAAACAAAATGAGATGAAAAAATTGACAACATTGCTATTGATTATTTTTGGATTAAACACCTTAGGATTTTCTCAAAATACGATAAGTAAGGAAGAAAAAGATTCGATTATCGTTAAGATTAAGACATTAATAAAGGAAAATTATGTTTTTGAGGACAAAGTTAAGTTTATAAATAGGTCGCTCGACGACTTGTATAAAACCAAATATGACACTATAGATAAGTTTGGTCAATTTGCAGGAGAATTAACAAAAGATTTGAGAGAAATATCAAATGACAAACATTTTAGAGTAAATTATAATCCGAAATTTATCAAAATGATTCTGTCAGAACCTGAGGAGACACCTGAAGAAGAGATTGAATGGGAAAAAGAGCAGGGATTAAAGGAGAATTTTGGTTTTGAAAAACTTGAGATTCTGGAAGGTAATATTGGATACTTACGTTTCAACTTTTTTTATCCGCTTAAACTTGTAAAAAGTACGATTGACGCTTCGATTGAATTTTTGAAATATACTGATGGAATAATTATAGATTTACGAGATAATCAAGGTGGATATGGTCCTACGGATAATTACTTAGCTAGCTATTTTTTTGATAATAATCCTATACATTGGTCAACAAACTTTGAGAAACCTATTAATAAAATAACTAATGACTCAACATTTAATGATATAACCATAAAGGATTTAGTTGATAAACCTTTGTACATTTTGATTAGTAATAATACAGTTTCAAATGCCGAAAAGTTTTCGTACGCTATGAAACATTTAGATAGAGCAATATTGGTTGGGGAAAAATCATACGGTGCAGCAAATGGTACAGATTTTTTAATTCTAAATGAAAATTATGGAATTCAAGTTCCCGTTTGTAATATTACAATTCCGACAACGAACGGGAATTGGGAGGCAATTGGTGTGAAACCTGATATTGAATCAAAAAAAGAGGATTCGTTTAATATTGCTTATATTGAGATTGTTAATACATTGATTGCAAAAACCGATGATTCTGAACAGAAAAAGAAATACAATAAGATTAAGAACAAGATAAACAACCGCTAACACGCAATATACGTAAGCCGGGGGATGAAGGGTAATTTAAACTTTCGTTCATTTATTAAAAAATTGTTACAGTTTGATAAGTTGGAGCTTCGAAATCCCGTCCTCCACATATTGCCATCCGTTAGCAACAAGGTCGTTTTTGAACTTTCATGTTTGCTTTATATGTTCCATTCTTATAAAATAAGCATTCATCGATGGTTGCATTTTTGTACAATCAATTTCCAAAATTAATCTTTGATTACACGTAGAACAACAACGTAATTTATAACGGTTTTAAACCTCTTTTAAATTATATTGTGTAAGCAAATTCTTTTCCCCATCTTTTGTGACTGAGGACAACTTTGTGCACTCCTATTTTTTATAAATATTGATTCATTTTATTCCACTAGGCGTAAGTTTTTGTTTCGACACATTGCTTTTAATGTAAAAAATTAGCTGAGAGATAATGTTCATTGTTAATTTGACAGTAAGGAAACCCCAATTATTAAGGTTTCATTACAAAATGTCAAGTAGGAACCTTAAATCAACTAGTAGAAATGAAAAAAGGACATGTAGGAATGACAAATTGTAAAGTAAGAGTCACAAATCAACGTGTAGGAACTGATAAGGAGCATATTTCAGAACATCTAACCTACGGTTTAGTAGAATAACGTGTAATTTCAAATAAATACATAATTAAGCCTTACTAATTGTTGATTGAGAATAATTACATTATTGTTTTGAAATAGCACAATACATGAAACCATTTGTATTTGATGAAACATTTAACCCTGTTGCTAACAATTTGTATGTCGCAGTGCGGGTTCAGCAATACTTGTGCCTCTGCTCCTTTCTCTAGCATTTTTGTCGGTCGACAAAAACGCTCTCCGAAATCCGCACCGACAACATACAATTTACCGTTAGCAACAAGGTCATTTAAAGCTCAAAGCAGCAATTAATCATCCAACGTATAAAATTAAAACAACACTTAATCGGTGTCAGTACATACAGAACGTAAAATTTATTTCCCCGCCTGCTTCTGCCTTTACAGGCAGTTAAAATTTAGGTAAAGCATTTCAAATAAAAAGCCAACGCACAAACAACACATTCAAAAACTCCTTTACACATTACTTTACTGCTGTTTTTTAAAAGAGTTGTTTTTTGCCCTCACTCCTATTGATTTGAATCGTATTATTAATTATGAAAACAAATAACTTAATCAATGAAATTTTATTCAATTATCACAATTATAATTGTCGCAATCCCTTTTTTGTTCCATGCTTGCGACTCTGATTCACCATGCGAATTAACTGAAGATGACAAAGAATGGTTACTCGAAAACTACGATAGCTTATTTTATTTGTATAACGATAGCGATACTGTTGTAGCGAAAGCCACAACAGTTTATAGTCAGTCTGAATACCAGTATCAGTTAGGTATTAGAACTGGAAATAACAATTATTATGGTTATAGTAAAATAATCTTTGGCATTACCAACAGCGATTCAATTTTGTTTAGATATTGGATTCATGCTTGTGATCAATCAATCCATATAGATGAAGTTTTTCTTGATAATGGTAAAATAAAACATGCCAAAGATTATTTTATCCTCAAAGATTCTATTTCAAATATTGATAAATCCATCTATGAGAAAGACTACACCAATATAATCTCGATCAGCAATATCCAGGATTCTATATTTAAAGAATTTTCGATTGTGAAAGAGTTTGGTATTATAGAATTTCAAACATACCAGAATGAAAAATTTGAATTATTACCATTAAATTTTGAAAAATGAAAAAAATAGTAACAATAATCCGATTAGGAAAAAGTACCAATTAGTTCGAAACAAACCTTGAGTAATCTGATACTTATTTTTAGCTCTTAGATGGAGACTTTGAACAGTTCAAAGCTCATTTTTAGCAGTCTGATGGACACTTTGTCCTCTTCGATGGTCATTTATAGTAATCTGGTACTCATTTATAACTTTTAGATGGTTGTTTATAAAAAACGGAAGAACTAATTTTGAACACATTACAAAAGGCAACACACTGCAAGCACATTGCCAAGCCACACAAAACCCAAGCTTGTCAATAAGCTTACAATACCCCCATTTATGCCGCTAATGCGGCATTATTGCCAACCGCACATAAATTTTAGGGCATTTAATAAACGTCAAGAGAAAAAACAGAACCCAGTTGCTAACAATTTGTATATTGCAGTACGGTGAGTTGCTAAAGCTTGTTGCCTTCATTTCTCTTGCATTTTTGTCGATCGACAAAAACGCTCTTCGAAATCCGCACCGACAACATACAATTTTCCGTTATAGCCAATATTAAAAAACCAAGACAGATGAAAAAAATATTAATTGTCGTTTTAGTTCTTTTTACTATTGATTCTTGTAAAAATGACAAAGACTTTTATTTATCACAAGACCATAAAACTGTTTTTAAAGCAGCAGTAAAAGACAACAAAAAAATATTTATCGATTTTTATACTACCTGGTGTGGAAGCTGTAAAGGATATGACAATTTTATCTTTCCCGATTCTATTTTTAAAGAATATTTAAAAGCAGAATTTTATTCATTAAAACTAAATGCTGAATTACCTGAAAACAAAACAATTGCCAATAAATATAAAATAACTGGCTATCCAACTATAATTTTAGCAAATCCTAACGGAACAGAGATTGACAGGATAATTGGCTTTAAAAGTGAAAAGCCAGAATACTATATTGACTTACTCTAAAGCATTTTACAAGGTAAAGAAAACCTCGAATCTTTTAAGAATGAATTTTTAAAAAACACTGAAAATTCTGAATACGCAAATGAAATAATTACAAAACTTTTTTACAATGAAGATTACCAATCCATTGAAAACTTTATTCTATTGATTAAGGCGACCTCAAAAAATGACACCCTACTCCATGATGCAGATTTGTCTTTAGGATTTGCCAAAATTAGAAACAGACAATCTCCAAACCCTTCTTATTTAGAGGATAAACTAAACAATGATAAAAATCTAAATGATTATTGGAAAGAAAATATAATCAGTGAGTTAATCGGATATTATAAAAATATAAACATTGACACTTATGAGTATTATTGTTATGAGCTGGAAAAGAAATATCCAATGAATTTTTATTGGAATAGACAATTCGCACTATACCTTTACGAAAACAATAAAGATTTAGAAACTGCTATTAGGATTACAAATAATATGGCAGAGCACAATAAATTAGACCACTGGACACCATTTCTGCAAGGACACCAGCTCGCATTACAAGGAAAAAAGGAAGAAGCATTTCAGAATTTTGATAATTGGTTAATTAAATACAGCCAAACAGAAGAAAACCCAAACAGGTATTATAAATATATTGACTTAGCCGTGTCTTACAAGTTTGGACTAAATAAAGCTTTAGAGTATGCAATTAAAATTGAAAACAATGTCTCTAGTATTTATAACAAAAAACTTTTAGCTCAATTATTTTATCTAACAAATCAACAAGATAAAGCAGTAGAAATTTTAAAAGAAACAATCCCATTGATAGAAACAGTAAAAGAGAAAAAGGAAATTGATAAAATGATTGAAGAATATTCAAATTGAGAAAAAATACTGGCTATAACACGTGGTATAAGTCATGGCTGGGTTTGTGCGGATTCGACAAGTCGAATCTCGTCCCAACCTCAGTTTCGGTCGGACACTCAGACTCTCGTCTGACCGCCACGACCTCATACCACCACTGTTATGGGTAAATTTCGATGGATCAATATCTTCTGATAATATCTAAAAATAAATACCAATAAATCTATAACAAAAATGAAAAGATCAATCTTTCTAACAGCCATTTTTTTAATGGTTTTTACAACTGGTTTTGCTCAAACAAATTCAGACTCAATTTCTGCTAAAAAAATATTTGGAGGTTATCAATATTTTCAAAACGAAACACCTCTTACCGTAAATCAACTTATGGAAACGCTAGAAACAAATAAAGAGGCTTATAGAATTATCAAAAATGCAAAGGGTAGTTATGACTTCGCAATGGTTCTAAGTTATGCTGGTGGATTTTGTATTGGATATCCTATTGGAACTGCTTTGGGAGGAGGTGAGCCAAATTGGAAAATAGCAGGTATTGGCGCAGGTCTTGTTTTAGTAGCCATACCATTAAGTAATAAGTTTAATAAAAAGGCATTAGAGGCTGTAAATATCTATAATCAAGATTTCAACAAAACTTCTTTCTGGGATGATAAAGAGTTAAAGTTGACCTATACTTCAAATGGGTTAGGATTAAATCTTAGGTTTTAAAAGATCATAGCATATGGATTTGAATCAAATAATAACAATATGTACTATAATAATCGGAATTTTCCTTATCATTTATTTCGTTCCGATTGGTTTATGGTTAGCTGCTACTCTTGCTGGTGTTAGAATTTCAATTCCACAACTTATCTTTATGAGAATTAGAAAATCTCCTGTTGCAGAAATAGTGAAAGCACTAATTTCTTCTGCGAAAGGAGGTGTTCCAATAGAAAGAGATGAACTTGAAGCATTTGCTTTAGCTGGAGGAAATATCCAAAATGTTATTAATGGAATGATTGCTGCTAAGAAAGCTGGATTAAAGCTTTCATTTAAAGAAGCTACTGCAGCCGATTTTAAGGGAATTGAATTATTAAAAGCGGTAAAAATTTGGGTAGAGAAAAATGAAAAGTCGGAGATTTTATTTGAATAAAAAATCTACCCATAACAATTTGTATGTCGCAGTACGGTGAACTGCTGTACTTGTTGCCTTTGCTCCTTTCTTGAGCTTCCGTCCTACCCGGACGGTACCGCTCTTCGAATTCCGCACCGACAACATACAATTTTCCGTTGGCGGTAATTCGCTCAAAACTTGCATTAAACCTAATTAATGAAAAGTATTTTATTATTTCTTCTAATTCCGATTTTTGTATTCGGACAAGATGATTTTAGTCTGAATCAAGGAAGAATTTCACCAAATAAATATTTCCAAGAACTACCCTTTGAATTCTTGAAAGGTCAAATTATTATAACTGTTTCAATAAACGGAGATAATTATCGATTTTCATTAGATACAGGTGCTCCAACATCAATCTCTGATGAGCTATACAAAACTCTAAATCCATCAAATATTGGAACGATAGAAGTATCAGATGCTAATAATGAGAAAGACAGTCTTAAGGTTGCCATCTTAAAATCAATTAAATTAGGCGATATAGAGATTAAAGAAGCACCGACTCTAGTTGTAAATAGTGAGAACTTAATTTATAAGTGCATTGAGTTAGACGGTAATATTGGTAGTAATTCTTTGCGTAATTCAGTTGTACAATTTGACTATCTAAATAAAAAAGTTAGGATATCTAATTCAACAAAACCTTTAAACCTAGATCGGAAGTTCTCTCAAAAAATGGAACTAACTTCAAATCAAAGTTCTCCTTTGCTTTGGGTAAAATTAGATCAAAATGACAAGGTAAAGCTTCAGGTGTTATTCGATTCTGGAATGGAAGGTTTATTTGATATGTCTCTTAGATACTTTTCAAATTTAATTAAGTACGATTTATTTACGAATGTAAAGAGTGTAACTGGAAATCATAGCATGGGACTTCATGGAAATACAACAGATACCTTACATTCTCAATTTCAAATTAAACAGTTAAAGTTTAGCCAATTGAAATTAGAAAATGCAACGTCATATACAACAAAATCTCCAAACTCAAGAGTTGAAACTAAAGTTTTAGAATTTGCTATAGTAACATTAGATTATAAAAAAGAGAGAATTTATTTTTCACCGATTGGAAGCCAAGTACAAAATGCCTCTATTCCTACATTTCCAATACAACCAAATTATAAAGATGGTAAGTATCAAATTGGGTTTATTTGGTATCCAGAAAAAGTACCTAATATCAACATCGGAGATGAAATACTATCCGTAAATGATATTTCTTGTCAAGATAAAAGTATCTGCGAATTATTTCTCCTTTTGACAAATTCAGATAATCAGAAATTAAACTTAGTTACCAAAGACAAAAACGGGATTGAATACAAATCAACTATAATTAAAGAATAACTACCGCCAACAATTTGTATGTCGCAGTGCGGGTTCCTGCAAGCTTGTTGCAAATGCTCCTTTCTCTAGCATTAGTGTCGGTCGACACTAACGCTCCTCGAACTCCGCACCGACAACATACAATTTACCGTTGGCACACATTAAGGTACGATAAAGGGACATCCTTTACAAAGTTAAAGGGACATAGTTTACACTTTTTGAAGTCGTAAATTGATCTAAAAAAAGATCATTATGCCTTGGAAAGAAACAACAACTATGGAACAAAAAATTGAATTTATCTGTGAATGGAACTCTCAAAAATATTCCATTTCAGAATTATGCCGGGTTTTTGAAATCTCAAGACCGACAGCGTACAAACTGATTAACAAGTATGAAAAATTTGGGTTAGAAGGTCTATTGGACGATTCTAAAGCGCCAATACACCATCCCAACCAAACAGACCCTAAAGTGGTGGATAAAGTTTTAAAATTGAAAGAAAAACACAAGATCTGGGGGGCAAAAAAACTAAGGGTTTTGTTGTTTAACGACTTTACAGAAAATCAAATTCCATCGGTGGTCACAGTACACAATATCCTGAAAAAAAACGGTCTGGTGCAACCTCAAAAAAGGTTGAGGAGGATAAAACCCACCTACCCTATTTTTGATCCACAACAGTGCAATGAAGTATGGAGTGCCGACTATAAAGGAAAGTTTAAGATGGGTAATAAAATATATTGTCACCCATTGACCATTGCAGACTCAAGAAGTCGTTTCCTGTTCTCGGCCAAAGCTCATTTACATGAAGACTTGAAATCCGTAAAGAAAGAGTTTACAAGGGTTTTCAGGATGTTTGGACTTCCCAATCAAGTCCATACTGACAATGGATCTCCATTTGCTGCTGCAACCTCAATACAGCGTTTCTCGAGGTTGTCATATTGGTTTATTGAACTGGGGATTTTTCCCGTTTTCTCGGATCCATCGCATCCCGAACAGAACGGAAGACATGAACGAATGCACCGCGATCTAAAGGCATCTTGCGCTATGCCATCAGCTTTTGATCTGAAGACACAACAACGCACGTTAAATGCATTTGTAAAGGAGTATAATAACGTCAGACCACATGAAGCTTTAGACATGATGACGCCGGCAGAGGTGCATATACGATCTAACAAACCATTCCCCGAGAGAATTAAAGAGTGGACCTATTCTCCGGGCATGAAAGTGATGTATGTAACCAAAAGTGGAGCCATAAGATGGAGATCGTATTACTGGGTGTATTTATCCCGTGCTTTAACAGGAAAATACGTCGCTGCTATAGAAATCGGAAACGATGTTTGGAAGGTATTTTTCAGAAATGTACTTTTAGGATACTTTAATCAAAATGATTTAACTTATAAAGAATCATCAACAAGGTTAAGTCCGAAAATAGTGTAAAGGATGTGACTTTAACTTTGTAAACTATGTGCCTTAACGAACAAAAAAAGACTGCTTCTTTGCAGGGTTGAAACGCCAAAAACAACACCTATGAAAACAAGACTTACAATTTTTCTTTTGACGACAACACTCCTTGGTTTTTGTTTAAAACCTAAAATGGAATATGACGTTCGACCTGAGAACTATGCGTTAATTTACAAAGACTTAAATGTTGTTACTGATGATAGCATTAAAATAAAAGCATGGTTTTTCCCTGCACAAGATTCAATAAAAAAAGACGATTGGTATAATGCTTGGGAAAATCCCATAAAAAAGGAGTATAGCGTAAAATTCGATTCTCCAAGACCAACAATAATTGTTTGCAACGGAGATGCAAACAATATGATGTATCTAATTCAATATGCAAAAGAGCTGGTTGGATTTGGATATAATGTTGTGACTTTTGACTGGCGCGGATTTGGAGAAAGTGGTGATTGGGAAACTAACGAGGACAATTTAGTCTATGCTGAGTACTTGATTGATTATTCTGCTGTAGTTGATGAAGTTTTGAAACAAGAAGAGGTCGATAAAAATAGAATTGGTGTTTATGGTTTTTCAACAGGTGCGTATTTATCATTTGCAACTTTCTACCAACGACCAGAAATAAAAGTGTTTTCTGGCAGAGCATTACTAACAGATTTGCAATCAGCCGTGAAAAACATCAAGAAAATCACACCAGAGAGAGATTTCATAATACCAGATAATTATCCGCAAGAACTAATGCCAATAAATATAGCTCCTAAAATTGACAGACCTTGTTTTCTGATTGTTGGTGAGTTTGACAAAAGAACTCCTGTGTCTATGAACATTGAGATTATTAATGCTTTGCAAGGAGAAAAACAATTATGGATTGTAAATGATGCAACTCATGGAGGAGCAACTTGCCCAGACTTTATTGATTTTAAAAAATTCATGGTTCAACTAAGGACATTTTATGATTTAAACTTATAAATTTCGGTGCATAACATTTTGTAAATTTCATAGCGGGGTTAGTAAGTTGCCGGCCGCAGATTCTCGCCTCGATTATCTTCGTCCTGCGGACAGATAATCTCCCCGTGAATCCGCTACAAAAACTTACACCAACCGTTACCGCCAATAAACAAAAATCCAATTAGCATAAACAATAGATAACTAACAATATATAGCATCATGAAACTAATTTTCATTAATATCATTTTTTATATAATAGCAGCTTTATTTTTATATTTGGGATATAAAGAGATATACCCATTGATAAAAAATAAATTTAAGCTTAACTATAGATTATTCATTGGTCTAGTATATATAGGCACCCCTATTGCAATGCTTATTCGTAAAGATTGGCTTCCAATGTTTATAGGGGCTGCTATTGCATTTGTTTTGAAAATAACTGCTATTTTAGATAAACAATTGAAACGCAAAAATTAGCGAATGACACCAAAGCAAATAGAAAGAGTTCAACTAAAGATTAAGAAAATTCGTAAAGAAATTTATGAAGAAAAAAGACGTTTTGGTGGTTATCATGATGGGCGAGGATTAAGATATATTTCATTTGAACTCTATCTTAAAATACAAGATTATAGGGGCGGATTAACTTATCTAAAATGGTTTGATAAAACATTTCCTGATGACAATCAAATGCCTCACATTATGCTTATGTCTTCATTGATATGTTTTAAGAACAATAAAATCAGAGAAGCAGAGAAAAAAGCAATACTTGCATATTCGGCAGACAATTTGATCCTATATATTTTTCTTGATAAGAGAATAACAGATAAAGAAAAGGAAAATTCAAATTTGGATCTGGACGCAATTAAAGATTTTTGCATAGAGTTAAAGAAACAAAGCAACTTAACAGATTTTCAAAACTGGCTTGACGAGTTCTTAAATTCTGAGATTTTTAATAATTGTATAAAATCGTGATATGAGCGGAGCTGGATCAGTTCTAGCAATGATAACTTCTCTCAAAAACAATAAACGTAAGAGAGAAACTTTTTTTAAAGGTGTACAAGCTGTAAAACACAAAAAACATGCCTTGTATCATAAGGTTATTTCAGATGAACAACTCAATATAATCAAAGACAAAATTCAAAAATATTTTTTAAAAGAGCGTAGAAAGTTTACAATTATATATATTATTATCACGATTGTAATTCTAATTGGGATAACGCTTTTGATTTTGTTTTTGAATAATAATGTTAACCTAAATAGCTTTGATACATTTTAAAAATTACTGGCGGTAACAATTTGTATGTCGCAATGCGGGTTCAGCAATACTTGTTGTCTCGGTGCATTTCACTAACGTCATCATCGGTCGACACTACCGCTCCTCAAATTCCGCACCGACAACATACAATTTACCGTTACCAACAATATTAAAAGATAAATACTATGGCAAAAAGAACTACTAACACAATTCAAGTAAAAGAACCAACTCACCTTATCAAACCAAAATCAATTTTCAAAAAGGAAATTGAAGAGCGAATTCAAAAAGGAGAAGAAATTTTAAAAATGAATCTCCAAACAATTGAGGATTTCAAAACAATAAAAAGTGAGTTCTCTGCATGGAATGATTATAATCTTGAACTTTTAAAACAGTCATTTAATGAACCTTATAATGAGTACAGGAAAAGTTATGACAACGAAGGTTCATGGGGTGCATTTGGTTTAGGGGGACCTAGTTCTGTTGCAGAAGAAGTAAAAGAGTTTATTGATAAATTCAATTCAAAAATTAACAACTTAAAAAAACTTGCACAAAAAACAGAACTCCTTAAATCTAGTGAACCAGAAGTTACAACAAAACAAAATGTTAAATCAGAACGCAACATGTCTCAGATTTTTATAGTTCATGGCCATGATGATTTAGTCAAAGTTGAAGCTGCAAGATTTATTGAAAAGCTAGGATTTGAACCAATTATTTTACATGAACAAGCAAGCTCAGGCAAGACTATCATCGAAAAAATTGAACAATATTCGAATGTCGGTTTGGGTATTGTTCTTTATACGCCCTGTGACATTGGCGCAAAAAAAGGAGAGGAAACTAACCTGAGAAACAGAGCAAGACAAAATATAGTTTTTGAGCATGGTTATTTAATTGGAAAGATTGGACGTAACAATGTTTCTGCACTAGTCAAGGGAGAAGTTGAAACACCAAATGATATTTCAGGTGTTGTCTATATATCAATGGAAAGAGAATGGAAGCTTGATTTAGCAAAAGAACTAAGAAATAGTGGCTATAATGTCGATATGAATCTTGTAATTTAAAAATACTGTGCACAACAAAGTACATATTGCAGGGCGGAGTTTATCTAAGTTACTGGACTTGATGAGTATTTGTGAATGGTCAAGTAAAAAGAAAATTGTAATGCCGACCGTTTATCAATTAACTATTCCAAACAATCAAGGAGGAAAAGCGAGATGGAAATCTATTTCAAATATGACACTAAACTGCAAAAAAAACAGAATCCGAAAATCATTGGATTATAAATGAAACGGGAGATGAAATTGAAATTCAATTTGGTAAAACAAAACTGTTTGAAATACAAAATGTAATAAAAGAGATTCCAAATGGAAAAGGCGATTATGCTATTGATTACCAAGATGATGAGAACATTTTGAATTTCTGGTGGAATATGAAAACTAGACTAAATAAAATGATAATGAGAAAATATATATACTCAATATTTGTAGTTGTACTGTCTTTGGCAAGTTGTTCTGTGAGCCAAAAAAACAATAGCACCAAAGATTCTTTTTCTAAAATACTATACGGTTATTGGATTTCAAGCGACCAAAATTACAACATAGATGATATCGAAAATAACAAAAAGACAGTTCTTTATTTTGGGGAGATAAAAAACGGAAAAGGTTTATTCAAACAAAATGAAAAAGATGAAAAATATTCTATCGTTTTGGAAGATAAGTCTAACAAAACCATCGAAGTAATGCTTCATTTTAATAATGGAGTAAACAGAAAAGAAAAATTGATTCTTTCAAATAACTATACTCACTTGGAAAGCATTATTATTACTCCTGATTCTTTCAAAATCTCGACATATTATGTGAAAGATGATAAATGAAAAACCAGTGCATAACATTTTGTATATTCCATAGGGGTTTCAGCGGTTTTCGGGCATCGCAGCATATATAAAATTAAGGCGTAACGGTCGACAGTGACGCTCTCCGAAATCCCCTACGTAACATACAATTTATCGTTATGTTTAATGCTAAGAGACATCGTGCTACTAATAAAAAAAGCTGAACGATGATTTTAAAACATCATTCAGCTATTCTGAAAATTTAATCGTGAGATTCAACGTGCCAAGCCTGTTCAACAGTGTGAAGATTTGCCTTTATGTCTGTTGTCCAACTTTTAACCTTTGCAGACAAACCTGATTTCATGATTTTTTCAGCATGTTCACTTTTCATGAAGTTTGTAAATTTTTCACGACTTGTCCATAGAGAGATACCTGTAATAGGACCGTTCTTTTGTTCGGGCTTCAATGACATGCTCATTAATGCTCCATCCTGTTCTTTTATCATTTCAGAAGTTTCTTTTAACATGTTTAATACTTCATCAAAATGTTCATCTTTTGGATAATAGTTCTCAGTTACTAAATACGGTTTTGCATTCATTTTATTCAAAATTAAAGTTATTAAAAATATATTACTATGTTTCCGATACAAATATATGGATAAAATATCAAAAACATAATTATATTACATTTATTTTGTATGTTTTTGATATATATTGTATTTTTGGATTATGAATAATTCATTAAATATTGTAACAGAGTTGGTTGAACAACTTAAAAGGTTTAAAAGCGAAAAGGGGCAAGAACCAAAAGACCTTAAAGAATTTACCGTTTGGTTAAATAATGTTGTTTTTGAGCATCATACTTCTTCGGAGTCGGGTCATGGAGAAAATGATATTGATATGGAGTTAACTTTTCTTCTGATAATGCAAAACAAACATTACAAAACATATTGTAAAGAAGCATTCGTTGAAACCGAAATAAAATCTCCTGATGAATATAGCTTCTTATATCATTTAAACTTAGTTGACAGTTTTAGAAAAATGGAATTAATTCATATTCACCTCTTAGAAGCCCCATCTGGAATTGAGGTTATCAAAAGACTGTTAAAAAAAGATTTTATTGAGGAATTTGACGACAAGGAAGATAAAAGGGCAAAACGTATTAGAATAACTGAAAAGGGCAAACAAGAAACCGAGCGGTTAACACCAAGCATGAAGCAAGTTTATTCCAAAATGACAGCTGAAATGTCATTTAAAGAAAAAACTCATGTAATATCATTTCTTAGAGAGCTAAACGATTATCATTCAACCCCAAAAAACAAAAGGAAATAACTATGAACAATAAAATATGTTTAATTACAGGTTGTAATTCGGGAATTGGAAAAGTTACTGCAATTGAACTTGCTAAAAAAGGCTATGAAATTATCATGTTAGTGCGTGATAGTGAAAAGTCAAGAATAGCATTTGAGGAAATAAAAAGTGCTTCTGGAGGAAAAGTAATACTAAAATATGTTGACCTTGCATCACTTGATTCTATAAAAAAAATATCGGAAGAAATTAAATTGCAATATGATAGAATTGACATTCTTATAAATAATGCAGGATTGTTTAAAAGAAGTCCTGAGACATCGGTTGATTCTTTTGAAATGACATTAGCAGTAAATTACTATGCTACATTTGTTCTTTCAATTCTTATGATTCCATTATTAGAAAAAAGTAAAAAAGCGAGGATAATAAATCTAACTTCGGAATTATACAAGCGTGGCAAGGTGAATTTGGATAATGATTTTGGCATTGAAAAGTTTGATGGAAATAAAGCTTATGCAAACTCAAAACTTCTTGTTGTGTATTTTACAAAGCAACTTTCAAAACGATTAGAATCAAAAAATATTAGTGTAAATTGTGTTCATCCAGGAGTTATTGGAACTGATGTTTTTAGAGAATATCCGAAATGGTTTGCAAAGTTTATGAATTTATTGATTTCTAAACCAACAGAAGGTGCTAAACCATCGATTTATCTTGCAAGCTCTGAAGAATTGGATAATGTAACAGGTAAATACTTCGACAAGACAAAGCAAAAAGATACAGATAAAATAGCCAATGATTTAGGATTATCGGAAAAGATTTGGATAAAAACGGAAAAATTGACAGGAATAAAATATGCTGAATAAAGCACTAAAACACAACAATGTGTATAGTGCATAAGGGTTTCAGTGGTTTTCGAGCAGTATCACCCGCATCATTTTTGGGTGGTAACTTGATAGGTTTGCTCTACGCAATCCCTTACGACACCATACACTAACCGTTGTGTGTCATTTTGATTGCATTCCAAAATATAAGGAGTATTGAAAATGATTGAAATAAAAGACCATATTATATTCGACCATGTTGATTCTTGGCCAAAACCAATTGTCGATTTAATAAAAGGAAATGAGAACTCATTAAAGGACTTTTTAATTGAAGAAAACAAAAGAATCCACGAACCCAACTTTTTAATTAGAATAAAATATCCTCTAAATCCAAATCAAGGAATTTGGAATAATATTACTAGTGAAATAGAATCAATACTATATAAAGAAAAATTAGTTGGTATTCATTGCACTAAACTTATGGATTATGAAATTGAAGATTTATATCAAAGTGGGTTAATCCCTTTAGATAAAAGTCATGCAATTAAAAGAGTAAATAAACTATTTGAAAATGGTCTGATTTCGAAAAAACTAAAAAATAAAATTATTAATAAATCAGAATTAGAAGAATCTAGAAGAACAGGAAAAGTATTCACATTTTACAATATATCGACACTTAAATTCGAAGGTGGACTAAGGAAATTTTTTACGTATTGGGGAGGTGAATCAATTTATCAATATTTGGAAGACCCAAGTGAATTAAGAAAAATTGGCATACCATGCATTGTTCTCATTTCAATGAATATTAAAGATATACCTAAAAATATAAATTTAGGAGAAAGGTTTCTATGCATATATTTTGATGATAGTTATTGTCCCTTTGGGATGGAATTTTCATATAACAAAAAACTCAATGTATTAAGAGTAATACAACGCGACAATAAGCATTTTAATGACCTGACAAATATTGAATCATGGGATTTAAATGCTGAATAAAAACAAAAAACGATAAACTTGACCCGATTAAATAAAAACGACAGAATGTAAATGAAAGAAATTATCAGAAATAATGAAATCTACATTTACATATTGGAACTTGACCAAAATAAATACTATGTCGGACAAACAAACAAAATTGAACAGAGAATATCAGAACATTTCAATGGAGATGGGGCAAATTTTACTAAAAATATAAACCAAAAAAAATTGTTAGAACATTAAGAACAGGGACAAGAAACAATAAGGAAGCTCTTCTTTTCGAGACCTTTATCACCTTAATTATGATGAGACATTACGGTTGGCAAAATGTTAAAGGAGAAAATTTATTAAATCTAAATCAAAGAAAGATTGGGAGCTCGCCTATTAACGAGAGAATAAAACAAATAAAGGAACGAATTAGAACGAGCACTTAAGCTTGACAATATATTAAAAGAACGAGAAGCAATAGAGATATTTAACAAAATTGTTAGACGAATTGAAAAAAGTCAATTGACAACCATTGACCTCGAAGTAATCTATCTTGGGCTTGACGAAAATGATAACAAAAAGAATAAAAAACGAACACACAACACAGTACATATTGCAGGGCGGGGTTCAGTGCGGATTCTCGTTTCGCAGTTCCATGTCTTTCGGACAGGAACACTCTTCGAAATCCGCCCCGACAACATGTACCAACCGTTATAGCCAATTTAAAAAATCGAAATATGAACTTTAGAGCATCATTTTGTGACCCATTTAAGCCTGACATTATTGAAATAGGCAAAATAGAACGAGAGAAAATTTTGGAGACTTTTCATAAAATTCCGTGGACAGACAGACTATCTGGCAAAAATGAAAACCGCAAAACAGAAAGAAATTTTTTATTCGCCATCCCTGGAGATTGAGAATAAAGACAATAAAAATGGACTTTCTGTTTCTGCTATTGACGGGACAGAATGGTATATCTTTTACAAAAGACCAAAACTGGTAAAAAAATTCTTTGGCTTAACTGAGAAAATGGACAACGACTATTTAACCAACATACAAGGACAAACAGAAAAAGATGTGATAGATTGTTTGAACGCATTAATAAGAAATGATTTACAGTTTTTAGAAAATAAAATTAAATAAATGTTCCCGACAATCCCTTTAATATTCTTTCTACTATGCGGAGTTATTGGACTAATTCTATGGTTTAAAATGCTTGGAGTACTCGAAAATAAAGGACAAATGGTAAATGCTACTTTTGTGACACATAGACAATTTATTGAATTTCTAAGATTAACAAAAAAGGAAACAAACCCGAAGTTGAGAAAGAAATACCGGCTTATTTTTTGGACTCAAATTATATTAATCCCGATTTTCATAATTGGAGAGTTCATATTAATAAGTTTAACCGCATAAATGACAATGAAAAAAATAAAAACTGGCTATAACACAGTACATATTGCAGGGCAGGTTTAGTGGTCCGCCAACTGCGGATTCTCGTTTCGCAGTTCCGTGTCCTGCGGACAGGAACGCTCTTCGAAATCCGCACCGACAACATGTACCAACCGTTAGGGCTAATACAAGAAAACGACCCGATTCAAACAAAACGACCTGATTTTGATTGAAATTGCCAACGAAAGCGAAAAAAAACAATTAGAAATTGCGACTTGATATTATGATTCAATAACTTTAATAAAATCAAACAAACTGATAAAAATAATATTTCTTTATTCAACTCGTTTAATGTTAAAACCCTTTAAAATTCGATGATATGAAAACAAAAAAATTGATTATTTACGGATTAACACTCGGCTTAGCATTAATTATTTGGACAGTAATAAATCATTCAATTAGAGTAAACTCACCACTAGCGATTGCCATGACTTTGATTTTCTTCGGTATATATGGATTGGTAATTACAGCGTTCCTGAGATTTGAAAAAGTAAATGGATTAAAAAAACAATTATCGCACCTTTTGATAATTGGAGCGATTGGAGTTGGGGTTCTGGGTTCAAGCTACTTGATTAATGCTAAATTGATAAATAAATCCTACGTTTCAAGTGAGATTGAGAAATCGTATGCAAATTGGAATAAACTAGGGTACTCAAACCTTGACATTGAAAAGCAAGTAGAATTGACAGACACATTTACAAATCCTGTGTTGTGGAGCTTTGAGATAGTTAGATTCAATGCAATCATCTTCCTGATTACAGTCTTTATGATTTTTGGTTTTAGGTTTATTAGACAATCATTGAAAGATAATACTAGCCTTGATTATCAGACAAATTGATTGATTTTAACTGACTGAATAACAAAGTGCTAGCCCTAACAAAGTATAAAAGTAATAGCGGTTTCTGTGGGTATACGGTCGGTAGTGGTTCTAATCATCCTCGCCAAATCTACCGATTTGACTATTTAATTTTGTGTAGCTTTGGCTACTTTGTATATTGACACGAAACCGCTATGAAGTCCGCTACTACTCTTATACAAACCGTTATGGGCAACCTTAAAAAAAGACAATGCCAACTATAGAAATTGCTTCAATAGAATCAAATAGTCTGAATCTTAATCAAAATGATTTTGATGTTGCGATAATTGAAGAAAATAAATTGATAAGTCATAGAGGGTTGTTTCATAACTTTTTAATAAAACAATCTGGAACGATTGTGCATATTGGAAATCCAGATTTAAAAAATGAGGAATTTGGATTTTTTGCAGGTAAAATTATTAACTGGGATTTTGACCCGAGAAATGTGGAAATTCCGAAAGTAAATTTAAATGACCCGACAGACACCTTGGGTGCGAACCAACAGTTTCTATTTCAATTTTTAGAAAAGTATAAAGCAGACATTGATAAAATATTAAAAGTAGCACTCGAAAAATCGCCTATTAAGAGAATCTTTTTTCTTACAGATTATCAGTTCGGACCAGAAAATGGAAGTAAGGAAATAATTTATACAATACGTGATTTTTGGGCGAAACACGACAAGGAAGGATTACGACTAAATCGACTTTATGAAATTTATGGAGAATAGAAACGTAAAATTATAATGACAAAACTTGAAAATAATTGGCGTCAAAAAACACTGACAAACTTAGAAAAAGATGATTGGCAGCATTTTGACAGTGACAGTAGGCTTATCAAAAGGACAAAAGAATTACGAAAAGTACCATTAAATAAGTTTACAACAGAAGATTTGCGAATTATGATTGGACAACAGTTCAGTTTAGACTATCTAATTCCTTTAGCTATTGAAACTCTCTCTGTTAACATATTCGCGGAAGGAGATTTTTATGAAGGTGACCTATTAAAAAATGTACTCTCAATTAGGACTGAGTTTTGGGATAATAACAAAGAATATTACCTACAAATGCAAGAACTAATAAAAGAAAACCTGAGCGAAATCAAGGATAAAATTTTGACTTAGAGAACTTTAATAAATGCAAATACCAAGAATAATAAATAAAAGGCAACCCATAACACAGTACATATTGCAGGGCGGGGTTCGGTGGTACGCCAACTGCGGATTCTCGTTTCGCAGTTCCGTGTCCTTCGGACAGGAACGCTCTTCGAAATCCGCAACGACAACTTACAAGTGACCGTTAGGGCTAATAAAAGAGGATGATACAAAGACATTTAACCAATAAAGATGCAAGAAAAGGATTCAAAAAAATTTTGGCAGACTAAAGAATACAAGGAATATGAAGAGTTTCTTAAAGAAAAAGAGAAATTCATAAAACATGGAGCTGATGTTATTCATTTGACTCACTTGGGACCAGTCTTTGACCAGGTGGAACTTAAAGAAATTGAAAACAGACTTTCAAAAAATGGAATACAATTAAGCCATTATGATAAATCTGGCGATATGTATGCCGCACTTGAAGACTTTTCATTAATAACATTTCTAGCGATAAGTCAACCAATCATTGGAGAACTAATAAATGGCGTTCTTCCAAATGCGCTGTGGGACACTATTAAATTTACAGTAAGTTCTATTCATCAAAAAGTAAAAAACCGCAATTACAATAGAGCGACAATTGACGAGGAAGTATCGAAACCAATGACCTTCGGAATGAAGGTACAGATTGACAAGAATACATGTTTTGATTTTAAGTTGGATGGTGAGTTTGATGAAAACATAGTGAATTCTTCTCTCGATAAAGTTTTGGATTATTTGAAAGAACAGAAACCTAATCCAGTGTATAAACGAACAGAATTTGTGGTATTTGATTCGTCAAACAAGAAATGGAAAAACGTTGATATTGAGAAAGAAATGCTAAAATTAATGAAAGAAGGAAAATTAAATAAAAAATAAAAACGACAATGGGAGAAAATTTTAAAATCACCTATGACTTTCAACTTTTGTCAGAAAAGACAAATGTCAAAGAATTATCACTTGATTATTGGAAGAATAGAAAGTTTAAATGTGACTTAAATTCCAATCAAATTACCGGAAAAAGAGGAAGCACTTGGGGAAATTTAACATCCTTCGATATGACAAATTTAATTTGTAATCTGCGTGTTGATTTCACAAATGAAAAACACGTTCATGCGGAACTTTTTGTAACTGGGAAGTTTCAAGATATTACAGATGTTAATCTTTGGGATTTTAAATTAGAATTAATTCTCTTTCAGAGAACTTTGAATGAACTTTCATTTCCTGATTTCATGCCTGAATATAAAAATCACCGAAAAAAATCAGCATTGAAATGGTCTTTTACATTAATGCAAAAAGGTAGAGAATTAACTTCTGAATTAAAAGAAAAACTTGAAATGTTAACAGACGGGGAGAATTTGCCTGTTGTTGAGATAGAAAAAAAAAACGCCCTGTAACACGGTACATATTGCAGGGGGTGGTGGTGGTACGCCAACTGCGGATTCTCGTTTCGCAGTTCCGTGTCCTTCGGACAGGAACGCTCTCCGAAATCCGCCCCGACAACATGTACCAACCGTTAGCCATAAGTTAAGAAGAGCAGCGAGTACATTGCATAATCACTGATAATATGAAAAATACACTTTACATTATTTTACTATTTTCTCTAGTTTCTTGCGGGACTGGTAAGTTTGCCACATCCTATAAATTGGAAAAGAAATCGACAGATTCATTGATCATACTGCAACCTTTAGTGCAAATAGACATGGTTGACGAAATGAACAATAAAGAAAAAGACAATAAGTTGATAGAAAATAATAAAAAGTTAATATCGGATATTACATACGGACTTCTTGATTCAAAGTACATTCTGTTTGACCAAGGAATAGCGGATTACAATACAGACTTGATATTTAATTTGTGCGACCATCTTGAAAATTCAGAAAATACTTTATCTGGACATTACATATTAGATTTAGACTTTAGTAATGAATTCAAGACTGGACCAAAATATGCCTTATTAATTGTTTATAAAGGAATGTTTAATCCTAATTTTGAACCAGATTATAACATAAAAGCGGGAATGACAACTAATACACTGATTATAAATTCATCTACAAAACCTTACTCTGATTTAAGACTCTTAATAATAAATAGGGAAAATAATGAAGTTGTATTTTATTCAAGTAATAAAACAACAAATTCAGACCCAAGGGTTCAGGCAGAAATAGAGCAAATGACTAAACTGATATTAAAACCAATATATTACAAATAAAACCTATGGCTAACATTTAACAAAACACTACTACAATGAAAAGACTTCTCAAATTTTTAAAATGGATAGGAATTACATTATTGGGCTTAGTAGGATTAATTACTTTGACCTTTATCATTTATAATAACTTCTTCTACAAAAAAGAATTGAATCAAATCCGAAACCAATTAAATAGACTTGAGAATGTGGAGGTAATAAATATTTGGGGACATAAAGATGTTACCTTAGAGGAAATAACTGCAAGATTAAAAATTAAGAATAAAGGAGAAATTGTTTTATATGGACTAAGCAAAGATGTATTCAATTATCCTAATAAAGTATCAGTTTCTGAAATAGGAGGATATTCATTTACTTGGTTTTCCAGCAATGGAGGTATTGGCTCCAATATTAACATTGGACAAAAAAGTGAAATAGGTCAACGAATTGGAATTCTGTTTTATTCTGTCAGTGACGTGACTAAAAACTATGACAAAATTCTAAATGTGATTGATAGTTTAAAACAAGCGCCTGATTTGAATCATTTTATAAATGCTAATTCGGAATCTTACCTTTTGGTAGAGCGAAAAAATTCAATAGATAAAGATCCTATTTTAAATTTAGTGGGAATTGAAAATAAATTCGAATTTGCAAAGACTTTGAAATGGACGAGAGAAGATTGTTATTATAATAATTAGAGAATAAAAACGGTTGCTAACATTTTGTAAATTGTGATACAGAATATTATATGGTGTTTGACTTTGAAGCAAACAAGTTGATTAAATTGGGAATGGGAATAGACTTACCTTGATTATTAATTGATAGCTTTTACTAAAATGAAGAACATAACCTTTGTAGGATTATTAATAGTAACATTGATTTCTTGTTCAATTGGAAAGCAAGGTGTGTTTTACAGTGAAATGACTAAAAAACCAAAAGTCCAAGTTGGTGACAAAATGATAATTGTAAACACAGATAATTCAAACAAAAATTCAGCCTTGTTGATTTATAAGTTAGATTATTCCATTGATACAGTAGAAAAAACTATAGACTTAAGAGCATTTCAAGCTGTCAATAAGGATTATAAGAACACATTTGAAATTCAAATCAATGGATTGACAAAATTGGAACTTGAAAAATATAAATATTATTGGATAGACCCTTATAATAATAAAACAGAAATTGATAAAATTGAATAAAAACGGGGTACAACATTTTGTATAAGTAATGGCAGGCGATGTGGTAAATATCAAGGTTTGTGGTCCGCTCAAACTGCGTAGCGGTTTGACAGGAAATTACCACGCAATCTGCCACTACTCATACAATTTACCGTTACCAACAAGTTCATATTTAGATACTAAGAGCTATAAAAAAGACCAAATTTCTTGCGTTAAAAACAAATACATAAAATAACATTTAAAAATTCATGAAAATAAAATGATTAAATCAGTCCAATCCCAAATCCAAAATGAGTACGCAACTCAAATAAATGATTTAGAGGAAAATCTCAAGAGTGTTGGTGAATTTGAAGCTGAGATCAGCAAAAATAGTGGTGGAAAAGCAATCATGATGTTAATCAATTTCGTCTTTTCATACATTGCACTAATTATTGCAATTATAGCATTTGTATTTGTTCAATTTTTCTTAGATGATCTAATAAAAATTTTAAGTGTATATATTGAGTTTAGCGATTCATTTTATACTGAAAATTCGGAAGTCGGGATTATTATGCCAAAAGATATATTGTCTATTTTCTTATACACTGTTAGTCTTCTTTTGTTATTAACCAGTTCTTTACTAAAATCAATTAGAAATAAAAATGGTTTAATAATTAGAATTGAATTAATAACAGCAGATTTAAAGGATCAAGTTTAAAAAATGTTAGGAGTTGCAAAAGATCGTCAAAAAACATATTCTGAGCATGTCGCTAGAGAGCAAAATACATTTACTAAATAGATACTTAAAAAAATAATAAATTAAGAAACTAGTTTAGTTCCATAAAACTCAAGTGCTTTAATCATCTGATTTTTTTTATTGAAATAAAATATGTTTGATTTACTCTTTGAATAAACTAATCACCTGTTGGTAACAATTTGTATATTGCAGTACGGTGAGCTACTGTATTTGTTGTGATGAAAGAAAAAACTTACACCAGACTAACCCTAAAAGATTGATACAAAAGTGGAGATCAGAGCACACTAAAAATACGGGGTGATACTAAAAAACCTTACAAGTAGAAATTATTTATACTAATTACACATGAAGAATTTATTGAAACTGTTAATTGTTGTTATTGGATTCACAATGACTACAGAGTCTTATGCTCAAATATTTGGGGTTAAAGCGGGGGGAAATTTATCAAACTTGCTTATAAATGATGATACATATAGTGATGATTTAAAAATGAATACTGGTTTTCATGTAGGTGCAACAGCTGAATTCCCAATAACCGAATTGTTTTCATTTGAATCAGGTTTGCTTCTCTCAACTAAAGGACTTATAATGAGAGAAGAAGAAACAATTGTGGGTGAATCCATTAAAATGGAAGGTAGAATAAATCTTTTTTATCTTGATATTCCTTTAACTGCTAAAGCCTCGGTTGACCTAGGTGGCGCAAAAATCTATGGTACTTTTGGACCATATATTGGAATGGGGTTAAGTGGAAAAACAATAGCTGAACTCACAACTATGGGCGCAACTGTAACAAATGAAGAAGATATCAAGTGGGGATCTAATGAAAATGAAGATGATTTTAAAAGACTTGATTTTGGGTTAACGATGGAAGCAGGAGTAGAAATTAGCTCTATTCAAATTGGATTATCATATGGTTTGGGTTTAGCAAATATTTCACCCATTACTGATTACGGTACGAAAATTAAAAACAGAGTTCTAGGTATATCTGTAGGTTATAAATTTGGTGGAAAATAAAACCAGCCCATAACAATTTGTATGTCGCAGTGCGGGTTCAGCAATACTAGTTGTCTCGGTGCATTTCACTAACGTCATCATCCGTCGACACTACCGCTACTCAAATTCCGCACCGACAACATACAATTTACCGTTGTAGCCAATTGAAATGAACCAAATGCGATACATAATACCAATAGTGATAATGATTTTTGGATTGAGTTGTTCAAACGGAATTACTCAAGTTCCAATAAATTATCAAATTCTAATAAATACGGACAGAGAATTAGATACGGTAGATTTATTTTCATTTAGAACAAGATTAGACCTTGAAAATTCAATAACTACCGAACTTAAAATCAAAGATTTTTGTAATAGACAGATTTATAAGACTATTGAATTTGAATACCTTGACTCAAAATTATATCCAGACATTTTAGTTTACAAATCTTGTCCTGAAAAATTGGAATACCATTGCCACCCAAGGATTGATGATTTAAAACTATTCATTCATTCAAATGACAGTATCAGATATAGTTGGAATAAAATTGGCACAATAGATAGTATTTCAAATTGGGTTTATGAATACTATAAAAATGAATCAGAGACTTTTAAATGTTATTCTCCTTACTTTTCGCGATTTGTAATAGTTTGCGATGATAATTACTCATTTCTGAATTTACAGAGAGTAATTAATAAGGGAATTAAAGGTTACTTAAAAGCAATTGAGCATATTTCATTGACATATTATAATTGTTCATTCGTAGCACAAAGTAAGTCAACAGTAGATGCTTTTAAACAATCAGTACCTTTTCAAATAGCGTTAGCAATTCGTGACCGAAGGGAAAATCCACCACCTTCAGACAGTTTGATAGCTTCACTTGATGAAATATTAGGTTACGATGAAAAAATTGACACAATTCATTTGCCGAAAGAATCTTTTATAAACTCAATACCTTATACAGATACTTTGACTGTTGACTTTTCGACTTCTTGGAATCATGATGGAGAATATATTCCTTATAAAATATGGAAAAATCAGGACACTATTAATATCAAACGCCAATGGGGATATTGGTTGTTTGAACCTGAGAAAGTTGATGAATATGTAGTGAAAAAATATGCTAAGGAAGAATATTTCATTGGACAGCCATATGATGATGGAAGAACAGGTGTGTATTTTTACAACACAGAAAAATATCTGTTGCGTAATGATACATTATATTCTTATTTTAAAAAGAATAAACTTTCAACTGATAGTATCACAAAGCTTGTTGTGTGCCATAGAATTATAAATTCAGACAAAAGCAAATATTTGAATATTTTAAAACAGAATACTTACAATACTTATGACGTTCTATTTTATAAAGGTATTGGTTGCAACGAAACTGGTCGGCTGAAAGTTTATTATCAACACAAAGTTGAAGTTGACGGTTATTGGGAAACTGATTTTGGAACATTTTTTAAAATTGTTCTTTTCGATAAGACTGATTTTTCAAGAGGTAATTGTTCACACCGAACAGAGTATTTCATAAATGACAAATTTGAAATTTATGGAATAGACAGTGAATATAAACGAATTGAAGCCTTTAAGCTGGAACAAATGGAACCTGATATAAAAAAATATAAACTGAAATATTGTGAGTAACAACTGGCTACAACAATAAATATACGTAATGCGGGGAAAGTGCTAAATATGAACGATATAACAATTAATAAACGGCAGTGTAATTTGACAAGTTGGAGCTTTGAAATCCCGCACTACGCATATTCGAGCCGTTAGTCGGAATTTTAAAGAGATTAGCACATCAATGATGCAAGGTAATTTTTTAGATGTTGAAAATTTGATTACGAGACATAGAACCAATTACTGAAAAAATAAGACAATGAAAATATTCTTAATAATTATATTTACCTTTTTATCAATAGTGATAAATGCACAAAATCCCTATGTTACATTCTTAAAACAAAATAATACACCACCAACTGACTATTTAAAAACGCTGTTTCAAGAAAAAGATTTGGTAATGATTTGCGAAAGAGACCATCGGGAAATCACTCAATACGATTTGTTCTATGAGATCGTATCTCAGGATTGGTTTGCAAATCATGTCCGAAATATTATTTTCGAAACTCCATCTGTAAGCATACAAAATGAGCTGGACAATTTGCTACTTGCCAAAAGTCTTACAGACGAAGAAATAGAAGTAAAAGCAAAACATATTTATCAAAATTTATCATTTGCACCTCTTTGGGAAAAAACGAATCTGTATACGTTTATTATTAAAGTTGCTCATCTAAACAGAGAACGCAGCAATAATAAAAAAATCAGGATAATTGGTGCAGACCTGAAGTTTTCATGGGATAACATTGATAACAATGAGGATTATAAAGAATTTGAAAAAACGTTAGATGACAGAGACCGAGACATGGCTAAAAATATAAGTACTTGGTATCGGTCAAATCCTAATGGCAAGGCATTAATTATTATGAATTATCGCCATGCATACACTAATATCTACTGGAATAAGAAACAGAAAACAGATAACGTTGGCAGATACCTAAAAGAAGAATTTTCAGATAAATTAACCAATATTTTTTTGAATAGTTATGCCAACCGTCGTTATTCAAGAAAAGGGAAACTCCATGCAAAAGGAAAATGGGATATAGCATTTCATGAAAATAATAATAACCCAGTTGCTTTTTGCTTAAAAGACTCTCCTTTCGGAAATGATCGTTTTGATGATTATCCATACATAAGTACAAAACTAAAATGGAATGATATTTTTGACCATTTCATTTTTTACAACCCGATAAGTGAACGTCTGATTTCAATGGGTATTGATAATATTGTCGACATAGAATTTCGAAAAGAATTAGAGAGAAGATATTTTATTTTTGGCAAAGAATTGACAGAGGGGCGTATCAACGGACTAAACAAAGCAAGAACTTATTACGATAAATGGGCTCCTAATCTTGAATAGATTTTTTTAAAATGATAAAAAAACAGCGACTAACACAGTACATATTGCAGGGCGGGGTTCGGTGGTACGCCAACTGCGAATTCTCGCATCGCAGTTCCGTGTCCTTCGGACAGGAACGCTCTCCGAAATCCGCCCCGACAACATGTACCAACCGTTAGGCATAATTTGGTACGATATACAAACATCCTTTACAAAGTTAAAGGGACATAGTTTACACTTTTTGAAGTCGTAAATTGATCTGAAAAAAGATCATTATGCCTTGGAAAGAAACAACAACTATGGAACAAAAAATTGAATTTATCTGTGAATGGAACTCTCAAAAATATTCCATTTCAGAATTATGCCGGGTTTTTGAAATTTCAAGACCGACAGCATATAAACTGATAAACAAGTATGAAAAATTTGGTCTAGAAGGTCTATTGGACGATTCTAAAGCGCCAATACACCATCCCAACCAAACAGACCCTAAAGTGGTGGATGAAATTTTAAAATTGAAAGAAAGACACAAGACCTGGGGAGCAAAGAAACTAAGGGTCTTGTTGTTTAACGACTTTACTGAAAATCAAATTCCATCGGTGGTTACAGTACACAATATCCTGAAAAAAAACGGTCTGGTGCAACCTCAAAAAAGGTTGAGGAGGATAAAACCCACCTACCCTATTTTTGATCCACAACAGTGCAATGAAGTATGGAGTGCCGACTATAAAGGAAAGTTTAAGATGGGCAATAAAATATATTGTCACCCATTGACCATTGCAGACTCAAGAAGTCGTTTCCTGTTCTCGGCCAAAGCTCATTTACATGAAGACTTGAAATCCGTAAAGAAAGAGTTTACAAGGGTTTTCAGGATGTTTGGACTTCCCAATCAAGTCCATACTGACAATGGTTCTCCATTTGCTGCTGCAACCTCAATACAGCGTTTCTCGAGGTTGTCATATTGGTTTATTGAACTGGGGATTTTTCCCGTATTCTCGGATCCATCGCATCCCGAACAGAACGGAAGACATGAACGAATGCACCGCGATCTAAAGGCATCTTGCGCTATGCCATCAGCCTTTGATATGAAGACACAACAACGCACGTTAAATGCTTTTGTGAAGGAGTATAATAACGTCAGACCACATGAAGCATTAGACATGATGACACCGGCTGATGTGCATATACGATCAAACAAACCATTCCCCGAGAGAATTAAAGAGTGGACCTATTCTCCGGGCATGAAAGTGATGTATGTAACCAAAAGCGGAGCAATAAGATGGAAGTCGTATTACTGGGTGTATTTATCCCGTGCTCTAACTGGAAAATACGTCGCTGCTATAGAAATCGGAAACGATGTTTGGAAGGTATTTTTCAGAAATGTACTTTTAGGATACTTTAATCAAAATGATTTAACTTATAAAGAATCAACTACAAGGTTAAGTCCAAGAATAGTGTAAAGGATGTGACTTTAACTTTGTAAACTATGTGCCTTAACGAACAGGCAAAGGAACCACTCGTTCAAAATGAACCATATAAATAATACTAATTCAGAATTAAAATAATTTTTAATCACAATGAAAACAAAAATATTTATAATAACAATTTTAATTGCAGCAACGGTTAAAGCGCAGCAGGACTATATTAAGTCCATGTTAGGTCTTTCAAAAATTGAAAGAAGTCCAAATGTTGCCGCTTTTATGAGATATGGGAACTACCCTGTCAATGAATTTACAGGTCTTCCTGAAATCAATATTCCAATTTACACGATAAAGGAGAAGGACTTTAAATGCCTATAAGCTTGCAATACCATGCAGGGGGAAGAAAAGTTGACGAAATAGCTTCATGGGTGGGCTTGGGTTGGAACTTGGCGGTTGGAGGCGTTATTAATCGAGAAGTTCGTCAATATCCGGATGATTACTTTGTTGATCGTAGTCCTCCCTATGGGGACCTTCCACTAATTAGCGCCCCATATGGTGCTACAGTACAACGAAAAGTTCGTGCCAAAGGTTATTTAAGGAATGTAGAAGAAAATTGTGATTGTTTATTCAATACCGCAACTGGTCTGCAGCAGGGGTATTTGTATAATGACTGGATGGAAATGGATCCAGACGACCCACAGTCCTGGCAAACCGAAGATGGTTTTGAGGCTTATTTCGGTGAATATTATCCCCCTTTCGGGGATTATCAGCATTGGAAAACTGGTGAGCTTGCAGATATAAGTGCTCAACATGAACTCGCGTTTGATGAGCATTTAACAGGTTATGACTTGGAGCCGGATGTGTTTCGATATAATTTTAATGGTTATTCCGGTACATTTTTATTTGATTATAAAAGTAATATAATTCAAGTGCCAGTAACAGACCTTAAGATTGAAAAAACCTCGGATGTAAGAAATATTGAGGGCAAATTGGACGGATTTAAAATTACCACGCCTGACGGAACAATATATTATTTTGAAACAATAGAAAACACCGAATCCATTAGTAAACTACATCTTGCTGAAACGTGCGATGGACTAGCTACTAACTACCATGATAACCATATGTCAATGACATATAAATCAAGTTGGTTGATGACCAAAGTTATCACTCCGTTGGGGCAAATAATCGATTTTGAATATGAGGACTATACCATTACCTATCAATTACCAATACATAAAACGAGGTGGGAAACCGGTTTTTGCTTCATTCCCGAAAATGGTGATGGAGTATCTCCTTCGTATAATTATGAAAACACGGTGACGATTAATACAAAGTTGTTGAAAAAAGTTGAGACATCTAATGTTAGTGTATATTTTGTACATAGTCAAACAAACAGAGAAGATTTAACCACAAGCAAGTCATTAGAAGAGATAAAAGTATGGTCTAAAGCGACTTCATCTTTCGTAAAGATTTATTCTTTTGATTATGACTATTTTTTAACAAAAGAAAATGATAATGGCTCAAGCGAGAAAAGATTAAAGTTAAACAGTGTTCAGGAATATAACAACAGCGAAAGCAAGCCTCCGTATAGGTTTGATTACAACACTCAAAAACTTCCCGAGTTAAATTCTCCCCAACAAGATATGTTTGGTTATTACAATGCCAATGGGGCTGAACATATGATTCCTCAGGTGTATATTTATACTGGTCTATTAGGGCATAACAGGTACAGGTTAAATAAAATTTCGAGTTATCCTGAAAAAGCTGATGGGACAGGAAACTATGGGACGCAATACTTTATGGAAGGAGCCGACAGAACCTTAAACAATACGGCACTGCAAGCCTGTATGCTTAAGAAAATTGAATACCCTACAGGAGGTATTAGCGAGTTTTTTTATGAACCCAATGAGTATTATGATGAGATAATAGATGAAAATATATATGGCGGTGGTTTAAGAATCGCAAAACAAATATCGAAAGGTTTTTCTTCTTCGGCTGATGAAGAAATAGAGTATTCGTATGTATTAGAAGGTGACGAAACCAAATCCTCAGGTATGATATCAAACTTACCTGTTTATGCATATTATGTCAATTGGGTGATGTCTCCAACAGGGGGAAAAGGAGCCAGTAGTTTTGTGGGCGATCCGGCAGGAAAATTTAAGACATTGATAGTACGTCATAATATGAATCAAAACCCGCTAGAAGCAGCAAAAGGGGCAACAGTTGGGTATACACGTACAGTTGTTGATCACGGGCAAAATGGCTTAGAGGAGTTTTATTATAGCTTTCCTATGTCAGCCAATCAAGATGAAGATAACACCAGTTTCCCTGGAACCACCTTTGAACGAAGTAAAACATATAAAGGCAATTCCTATACTCCTCCGTTTGCGCCAAACCCTGATTATAGTTTTTGGCGAGGTTTATTATTAGAAAAGAAAATTAAAGATGCTAATGGCAAAATGGTAATGCATGAAGAATATAAGTACCGTGGTATTAGGTCAAAACCATATCCATATAGGCATAGTGTAGACGAATGGTTTAAAGTAACCCCTGCCGTTAAATATAACCCAAAATTAAAAATGAATTATGCTACTGGGGGGTGGAACTGGTGGTCTGATGATTATTTTGCAATTTACAACCCATACATTACAAATTGCGTACGCTTGACCGACAAATATGTTAGGACTTATGATATGCAAGATGATACTAATCAAGATTATATTGAAACCCATGAACAGTATGCATATCTCGAAGACAATATATTTAAGAAAGACCATTTATACCCAGCTGTTAAACGTACATGGAACAGTAATAATGAAAAAATTATAGAAGGTTATATTTATCCAAGTACTGTAACAACAGGGAAATATTCTTATAGTGGTGATGATTATGAGTCTGCTACTTTATCATTCATGGTTAAAAACAATATAATAAATAAGCCTTACGAAGTTATTCGTTTAAAAGATTTTAATGGGACTACAAAGGTATTAGGAGCAGAATTGGTTACTTATAAAGAAATAAGTATTAAAGATTCAGAAGGAAATGATAAGACAGTAGTTGTGCCAAGCAAAATTTGGGAAATAAACACATCTACCCCTATATCCCAAAGCACGTCACCTTCATCAAGTACTTTTACAATAAGTGATATTGATTATAGCCATGATGCTAGTGGATTTGTATTCACTAAAGACAACCATTATGAACTTGAATATACCGTTGATGCTTATGATAGCTATGGAAACCCTGTGCAACAACATAAAACTAATGGCTTAAATACTGTATATGTTTGGGGGTATAATGGTAAATATCCTATTGCTAAAATAGTAAATGCTACTTATTCCGAAATTGAAACAGCTTTAAGTGGTGAAGCATACACTTTGGATATGCATTATTCTAATAATACGATGCTTGAAGCTCTAAATCAAGGTTACATAATTGAAGAACATACTATTAATCGTAAAATTTATCTTACTAATAAGGAAGTGAATTTTTTCTTGAGTTATTTACGCATGCAATCTTATTTTCCAGATGATGCCCAAGTTACCACATTTACATATAAACCTTTAGTAGGGATAACAAGCGAGACTGATATTAACGGTAGGACAACGTATTACGAATACGATGATTTAGGGAGGTTATCAATCATAAAAGACCACGATGGAAATATATTAAAGCAGTATGAATATCATTATAAAAACGAATCTGATTCGTTCATATTAATGCCCAGCATACAACACTTTGTATAAGTAATGGCAGGCGATGTGGTAAATTTTAAGGCTTGTAGCCCGCTCAAACTGCGTAGCGGTTTGACAGGGAAGTACCACGCAATCTGCCACTACTCATACAATTTACCGTTGTGTTTCATTTTAAACAATAAATACTATGAGACAAACTTATTTAATGATTATTCTCCTAGCTTTAATTTCATGTTCTCATGAGAAAGCAAAAGAGGAAACAAAAGAAGAAAGAACTAAAATTGGCGTTTTTTTCCTGAAGTTGAAAGTCGTTCTGTTATTATAGGACAAATTGAAAACATGCAGGAATTCTCAAATGAATCAAAGACTATTGGACTTTCTCTGGAAGAAATTTCAATTAACGAACAGATGTTGTATTTGAGCGAAATTGATGAAAATGGGAAGTTCATGTTTGACATTCCCCTGAAATACGCTATAAATACCACAATGAAATATTGCGATGGCAGTATAGATTTATATATTTCCCCGAGTGATACACTAACAATTAATTGTAAAATTAGTAAGGTTGGCAATTTGATTGATATTAATGCCTCTTCATATGATGAAAACCAAACACAATTTCAAAAAGAATTTCAGAAATATGACCGCTGGATTACTAAGGAGATTTTTAAATTTGATGAAACTTTTGTAAAAGATAAACCTTATGACGAGCTAAAAGAAATATGCTTTAATTTTGAAAAGTCTCTTCATGAAAATATTAATGTAAAAATAAAAAATGGACTTTCAAATCAAATAATTATAAGTTATTTGAGATACTCAGCTACCTATTACAGTTATTATCGAATTCTCAGAGTAGGAAAAACTATTGAAAATCTGGATAAAAGAGCATTGTATTTTTCCTTTTTAACCGACTCCATAGTTTTTAACAATGAAGCTTTCACAACTTCATGGTATAGGCTCTTTCTAAATAATTATACTTTTTTTTTTGAACCTTCTAGTGCACCCATAATACACGAATCCAGTTGGACGACGACAGACCAGATAAAAAAGGGTGTGGTTACTAAACACATTGATAATATTTGGGGATTACGTAAATATATTTGGAGAGATTTTTTGATTGCCTCTAATATTAATGGAATGGTTGTAAAAAAAGAACAGGATATATCAGCAGCCTCAATAGATTTTTACATTCAATTTGTTAAAGAGAAAATCACTGATGAATATACCCAACAATTCTTGATTTCCTTGCTAAACCAAACACGAGTGTCAATTCTTGAACGCGATAATCTTGAACAACCAAATGCTAAGATTAGAAATTCTGTTATGGAATCTGGTGACAGTTTATTTCATGAAATTCTGACTAAAAATAAAGGTAAAGTTATCTATATCGATTTCTGGTTTACCGGGTGTTCTGGATGCATAGCCGAATTTCCACATGTTGAAAAAATGCATAGTAATTTTAGCGATAAAGATGTGGCATTTGTCTTTTTGTGTTGGAAGTCAGAGCAAACTTCTTATGAAAATGTAATAAAAAAATACCAGTTAGAAGGTCAACATATCCTGCTCAATAAAAAGCAATATGAATATTTTGAAAAACAATTTCAAATTTCTGGTTTCCCTACTTATGTATTGATTGATAAGGAAGGGAAAGTATACAGTAAGCATGCATCGAGGCCTTCATATGAACGGACAATTAAAGTAATAAATGACTTAATAAGTGAATAATAACGCATGGTAACATTTTATAAATTCCATGGCGGCCTCAGTGGTACGCCAGCGGCGGATTCCCGCATGTTTTCCTTGTCTGTATGCGGACAGGAAATCACCCGCAATCCCCCACGTAACTTATAATTTTCCGTTGTAAGTAATGCGGCTTTACTATAGTTACAAAAAGAAATCAAATGAAAAAATTATTTATTCTAACGATTTTATTAGAATTAACAACACTTTGTTATTCTCAGACGATTAAAACATCACAAAACAAAAACAGATTTGGATTGGGCATTGAATATTCAGTTTATAAAGAACAAAATATGACTATAAATAATTTCGATCCATATATAATTACAACAGAACTTCCTGCATATGACGACATAATTCCACCTCTTCACTCCGATTTCAAACCATTTATTTTTTATTCTTTAAATGACAATTCTTCAATAGGACTAACTTATGGTTTTGGACAACAAAAAGAGGATTATTATAATTGGTTTTATAACCAAAATTGGAATTTTGAAAGTCAGTCCAGCGAGTTCGGATTTTTTTATAACTATAAACTATTGAGTCTTTTTAACAATAAGCTATTTTTATATGGCAGACCAACGGTAAGATATAGAATTGTTAGACAGATGTTGACAACATATTTAGGCGACGGATCTGATGCAGAACATGGAGAAGCAGTAGTAGCAGGAACAAATGTAATAAGTAATCAAGATATTACTAATTATGATTTAAATTTTAGTTTGATTATTGGCTATGAATTCATAAAAAAAACAGAGATTGAACTTTACATATCTAACAATTCTATTTCAAGGGAAAAAATTAGAGAAAATGACAGAGACTTGATTGCATACAACCATCCTTCTGACAAATGGATATTCTTTGATGATTTTATATTTATTGGATTTGGATTAAATTACAGATTCAATTAACATGCACATGCTTACAACATTTTGTAAATTGCAGTGTGGCATCAGCTTTCTTAGTTGTCTCTGTTCCTTTCTTGATCATCAGGTCCTGTCGGACGCTGACGCTCTTCGAAATCCGCAACGACAACTTACAAGTGACCGTTAGCAACAAGGTCATTTAAAGCGCATAGCAGCAATTAATCATCCAACGCTTTAAATTAAAACAACACTTAATCGGTGTCAGCATAAACAGAAGGTAAAATTTATTCCGCCCTCCCACCTCTGCCCTTTCGGGCAGTTAATATTTGAGCAAAGTATTTCAAACCTAAACACAACAAACTAATAATAGATGAAAACATTTAGTAAACTAACTTTCATAATTGTGATTGTAACATTAATATTAAGTTGTAATCATGAAAGCGAAGTCAAGCAAGTTAAAAGTATCATAAAAAATTTCGATAAACTATCAGCGCAAACTACGATGGATTCTATTCTCCATCATAATATAGATAATAATTGGGATTTTTTTTATACAGAATTATATTTCGCAAAAGCAAATTACGAATTAGAGAATATTGACTCTAGTAAGATCACTACTCGAGTTTTTCCTGTTTGTGACTTATCTGATAGTTTTGTAAATTTTAAATATGAAAACAACATTTTAGAATTTATTGAACAGGTTAACCCTAATTGGTGTGAAGCATATTATAGCTTAGTATTTTACAATAACCAAATAGCTATTGGAGAATTAGGTTATTCTAAATTTATAACGCAAAAAAAATGGAGCTTTGGACCGATAATAGACAATGATCATAAAAAACCTAATTTAATTGAGAAAATACTAAATGATCCAAATTCTTTCTTGTATTGTTTAGCTGTTAATTGATTGTGTTATATATAACACAATCAATTATATATCCATCTTCATTTGGATGATGAGTTTATTCCAATGAATGAAAGAATCAAGAACTATTACACATTAGACCACTTAAAATCCTATGTTGAGAGAAGAAAAAATATACTAAAAGAACAAAGTTAGATCCTTAACTTTTTACTACTCTATTTTAAAACACAACAAGTAAAGCGACAACCTATGCTTAGAAATTAATTACTAAAAAAGAAGTAAAAAGTATCAATACAAAAGCATCAGGCAAAGGTTAAACTTCAAACCTTCGCATGTTTATAATATCAACCCGAAGGACATTTTGTGCTCTTTGATGCAAACCTTAAACAATCTGATACTTTCTTTTACCTCTTAGATGGAGAATTTAAACACTTCTAAGCTCATTTGTAGCAATCTGATGGACACTTTGTCCTCTTCGATGGAGACATAAAGCAATCTGATACTCACTTTTACCTCTTAGATGGATATTTAGAGAAGACGGAAGGGCTAATTGATAAAACATTACCAAAGCCTACACACATTACAAGCACATTGCCAAGCCCCGCAAAAACAACACACAAAACCCAAGCTTGTCAATAAGCTTACAATTCGCCCAATTTGCCACTAGTGTGGCAATATTAACCAACCGCACATAAATTATTGTGCATTTAATAAACGTTCGTACAGACAAATATGAACCCAGTTGCTAACATTTTGTAAATTGCAGTGCGGCGGTAGTGTTACTAGTTGTCTAAGCTCCTTTCTTGACCGTCAATCGTCTATCGACGCCGACGCTCTTCGAATTCCGCACCGACAACTTACAATTTACCGTTAGGTTTCATGCTGAAGACAAAGATGATAGGACATGTAATTGATTAAGTAGTAAAGAAACTATAAGCAGTGCAAGTTATAGTAGTGTTTTATAACCTGATTAAGATATAGTTGTTGATAATAATTAAGATAGTATTACTCCCAATGATAGTCGACATGTTGCAAGTATAACCTCAATAGGTTATATTTGCATTTATAACCTGTTGAGGTTATTGGTTGTTATAAGGATAAAAATAATGATAATATGAACGATGTTGCAGTTCTTACTGGTGATCTTGTTAAATCTAAATCTATTAAGGATGGAGATATTGAAGCTGTAATAACTTCACTTAAAGAAACGTTTAATGAAATAAATAGAAAACTTCTTTCTTATAAAGCTACATTTCAAATTTTTAGAGGAGATAGTTTTCAGGCTATTATACCCAAACCTGAGTTGGCATTAATTACAGCGATAATAATAAGATCTCATTTGCGTGCTTTTGAATCTAAATATAAAATAGAAGGGAAAAAATCAAACAAACCAATAAATTATGTTTATACAGATGCTCGTATAGCAATTGGTGTTGGTAAGGTGAGTTATATAGGAGATAAAGTTTCAGAGTCTCAAGGAGAAGCTTTCCAAAAATCAGGTTATTTACTGGACAAGTTAAAAAAAGAAAATGAGAGATTAGGAATTGATACTCCATGGGAAAACATAAATAAGGAATTTTATGTTGAATCTAAATTGTCAGATGCTGTTATTAGTCGTTGGACTGCAAATACAGCAGAAGCTATTTTTATTCATCTTTTAGATAAAAAAAATCAAAGTGAATTGGCAAGTATATTAAATATTTCCCAACCAGCTACACATAAACGACTTGTTACTTATGGTAATATTGGAAGCATACAATCTTTTATAGAAAGGTATTTTGAATTAATTATTAAAGCTAAATAACAATGGATTACCTAGATATAGATTTATTACTAAAAATATTAGTTGCACATTTCTTGTCAGATTTTATATTACAGCCAACTAAATGGGCTACTAAAAAAGATGAAGAAGGTTTTAAATCATGGCATTTATACATTCATATAGTGATAACAACAGTGACCTTATTCATTGTTTTGTGGGATATAAAATTATGGAAACTAATATTTATTATTTCATTATTTCATTTAATAATAGATTCCGTTAAAAGCTTAGTCAAAAAAACAAATATTTGGATATTTACAATAGATCAAATTTTACATTTATTGGTTATAATTGGTATTTGGTTGACATACACAAAGCAATGGAACGAATTTGTTGAATTATGGAACTTAATTTTTAGTAATTCAAAGTTTTGGTGGTTGCTAATAGCTTATATATTATTAACAATGCCAACATCTGTATTAATTGGTAAGATGACAAATAAATGGAATAATGAATTAAATGATTCAAATCAAGGAGATGGGTTGAAAAGTGCAGGAAAGTGGATTGGAATTATAGAACGAATACTTGTATTTACTTTTATTATTCTAAATAAATTAAGTGTAATTGGTTTTTTACTTGCTGCTAAGTCCGTTTTTCGATTTGGGGATTTGAAAGATTCTTCAGACCAAAAGAAAACAGAATATATTATTCTTGGAACATTCATTAGTTTTTTGTTAGCAATTTTATTAGGACTATCTATAAAAATAATTATTACTTAATAAAGCACGAAAACCTAACATTTTGTATATTCCATAGGGGTTTCAGCGGTTTTTGGGCGTTTCAGCTTTTATCAAATTAAAGTGTATCGGTCGACACTGACGCTCTTCGAAATCCGCACCGTCAACATACAATTTACCGTTATGCCCTATTAAAAATTATGTCTTGTCCGAAATAGGTTGACACAATTTCAATCGTTATGAGTACAGTAAACAGACAAGAAAATGAAAGTCCGGCCGGGAAAATTACCTCACAAGGGTACAGTTATGCATTCAAAATGACCGTGCTGGCCGACGTAGAAAATGGATTGATCTCCATTAACCAGGCATCAATTAAGTACAAGATTTCACGCTCAACAATCCAGACTTGGATTAAAAAATATGGTAACTTGGACAAAAAGTTACGACAAATGGGCGGTAAGTCAGCAAAACAAGAGATTCAGGAGCTCCGCAAGCAAATCAAGGAATTACAGTCTCAGAAGCTGATCCTTGAGACAGCCATAGAGATTGTCGAGGATGAGTATGGTGTGGATGTCAAAAAAAAATTCTTGCCCAAACCCCTGCGCGATACCTACAAAAAACTGGACAAAAAGTAAGCATCACAAAATTTTGTAGCACGCTTGACATAAGCCGTCAGGCTTATTACAAGCAATGTTTACGTAACAAACAGTTAATGATGGATCGAAAGCAAATTATCGATATGGTTCAGCAATACAGGTGTGTAATGCCTCGCCGGGGTATACTGAAACTATATTATCTTTTAAAGCCCGATTTTAAACGTATGGGCATTAAATGTGGCAGGGATAAGCTCTTTGATATACTGCGGGCCGAACGCATGCTGGTGAAGCAGAAAAAGAACTTCACACGTACGACCAATAGCCATCATCGGTACTGGAAGCATCCTAACCGGATAAAGGAGCTAGAAGTTATTAGGCCAGAGCAGGTTTGGGTGAGCGATATCACCTATATCAAAACGCGTAAACAACCGCTTTACCTATCATTGGTGACAGATGCCTATTCCAAACAAATCATGGGCTATGAGTTGGCAGATAACCTGAAAGTGGCAAGCACTCTGAAAGCACTGAGAATGGCTTTAAAAAAGCGTCAGTATCCCGATCAGACACTCATCCATCATTCTGACAGAGGCTTGCAGTACTGTGCTCCGGCTTATACCGACATACTTGATGATGGAGGAATTGACATCAGCATGACAACCAAATACGATCCATATGAGAATGCCATTGCTGAACGGGTAAATGGAATACTAAAATCAGAGTTTGAGATGGAGAAGGATTTATCGAAAAAAAAGATGCTCAAAAAGCCATCAAACAATCGATTCATATATACAACAAGATGAGACCTCATTTAAGTTGCAAATACAGAACTCCGGAACAGGCACACTCCTATCCCAACTTTGAACCAATAAGATGGAAAAAGAAAATTAGTAAACATAAAAAGAAGAAACTGAGAACAACTTAGTATATTTATCAAAAACTAACTATAAAACTGTCAACCAGTTTTAGAAATAGACAAACGATGCGAACATTATTACTAAATATATTGATTTTTGCGGGGTATAGTATTTACTCTCAGGAAATTAAAATAGGAGATGATGCATCTGATTATAAGCTGAAAATAATTTTGGAGAATGGTAAAATTGAGGAAAAACCGGTAAGCAGCTTCAACGATGAGATATTAATACTTCATTGGTGGGATTTGTATTGTTCTGGCTCAAAAGAATTACTGAATAATTACAACAACTTCTATAAAATATATTCTGATAAAATATCTTTTTATGCTGTTTCAGACGATTATCTGAAAAGTATTTTAAAATACAAGGATAAAATGAATTATTCTTTTTCGTTTTGCAGTGATGAAAGCAAATTGAAAAATAAATCCTTTCCTTATACTGCTTCTACCCATATGGCAATAATCGACCGAAATGGTAAATGTATTTATCACGGTTCTGTTAATCTGTCGAATGAATTACTTGATAGTCTTGTATTAAAAGGACGTTTGCCGGTACAACTTGAAAAAGAGGCTAAAGAAAATTATGAGCAAAAACAATTCATGGACAATTTTGAGGAATTCAAGAATGACTATACGAAATATTATCAAACAGGTTTTAAAATTGAACCTTATAATTCTAAAATAAAATATGACTGGAATAAATCTGATGGTAAATATTTCTATGGGTACAATATGCCAATCTATGAAATTTATAAAAATGGGCTTAATTTAAAAGATAGTAGCATTATAATATCAAACACATTAAAACAGGCACTTTCCGCAACAGATACCACAAATACTTATAACATTGGTTATAACTACCGAAAAACAGATAGAGGACCCCTGCATCGGTATAAAAAAGAATTTAAGAACTATCTTGACTCAGCTTTTTCCTTAACCACTGAATTTAATAAAAATGGCACACTTGAATTTGAAAATAACATTCAGCCCAAAGTCAATATCTTCAAGACAAAAAGCAAAAAAGATATTTTTAATATTGGATTTAAATTAGAAAAGAATAATCAGAATTTGAAGTTTTCAAACGAACTGATTGGAAAGATAAAAGCTAGACGTTATAGTGGAGGGATTACATCGCAATTTTTAATTAATGAACATAGTGAGATTCAGCCAGAGATTCTATACCAGACTATTTTTGACAAGACTGAAAATATGAACTTCAAAATGCAAAGTATTATATTACCTGTCAATTATTATCTAACAACATCAAGAAAAAAGCCGATTGGATTATTTTTAAATGTTGGTGGATCATACTCTTATAATTTTCAAGGAGAGATTAATAGTAACGATATTGACAGCGATATAAACAAATTTAGCTGGGGTTTAAATTATGGAGCAGGTTTGCGTATTGGTGGACATTATGACGACATTAAAGTACTGTTAGGTAAAAAATATGAGTTTGACATATTTCAGCACATACAGCAAAATATAAACAATAACATGTTGACTATATCTTGGACTAAATATTTATAAAAAAGTACTGGTGGTAACATTTTATATATTGCATAGCGGTTTCTGTGGCATGCGTAGCCCGGATTCCCACCTGGTTGTCTCAGTCCTTCGGACAGGAACGCGCTCCGCAATCCACCCCGACAACATGTACCAACCGTTAGCAACCATATTAAAAACAGCTGCGATGGATACAATACCTAAAACATTATTTCGTGGTGACAAATTTGGAAATTCAACAAAACCAGAGTTTTATAGGACAAATGAATTATTGACAAAACAGATAAATTCTGGAGATCCTGCTTATATTCAAAAAATGGACTATTAAAAAGTATAGAGGAACATATTTCACCAATTGACAAAAATAATTTCTATAACAGTTCCTGTTCTTTATCATTCACAGACAAAAGATCAATTGCAGATTTCGATTGTTCCCATGGTCAAATAGATGACTTAGAAAATGTGATACTCATCTTGAGACAAATTACATATTCATATTTCATTTAGATAAATTCCAATTAACAAAACGGGACGATTTAAATGGAATTTATAGTTTTACTTATCGTTGTGATTCAAGTTTAATTGAAGCTGACTCTCCATATCCTTTTGATTTTTCTGCACATGAGAAAGTATGTGAATATTGTCAAGAATCAGACGACAAAAAACATAGTTTTGCTTTAATCAATGCTTTTGTCTATTTAAATAAAAATAAAGAATCATGTAGAGACGAAAACTCTTTAAGTAATGCTAAACGAGATCAAGAATGGCTTATCTTTCCAACAAATTACATTTTAAGACTTAAAGGTTATGCTTCAAGAGTTCCTCGTTCATCGATCTGGCATACTGAACATTACGATTTAGAATCTGAAGGTAAACGAGCTAAGTATAAAATCTTTGAAATGGGAGGAATAATTTTATGACCAAAATACGGTTGCTAACAAATTGTAAATTGCAGTGCGGGGTTCTTGGTGTGTCGTACGCTGGATTCTCGCATTGCAGTTCAGACCTATCGAACATGAACGCGCTCCGAAATCCGCAACACAACTTACAGGTAACCGTTGTGTGGCATATTGTGACGTCCTAAAATATGTCTACACTAAAAAAGTAGATATGTATAAAAATGATGGAGTAACACGACGTTACAGCGAGAGTTTCAAACTCAAAATTTTAGCTGAACTTAGTACGGGTAAATACTCAAAACGACAACTATCCCGGATTTATGGGATTCAGTCAAGCACAATCAATGAATGGGTACGAAAGTACGACCGCAAAGATTTAATGAATACGCGTATTATGGTACAAACAAAAGATGAAATCAGCCGCTTAAAAGCTTTACAGAAAGAAGTAGAACAACTGAAAGAACTCCTGATTAAAAAGGATTTGGATAGGCTTGTTTTAGATTCTTACCTGGAGGTTGCTGCCAAAACTTAGGGTACAAAAGTGTTGAGGAACTAAAAAAAAACTTAAACATCAAGCCCTGATGAAAGCTACCTCAACAACAAAACAAACGGGTATAGCAAGCATGTCGGAGGTATGTGCCCTATTCCACCTAAAACGCGATGCATTCTATAAATACATTAAGCGTTGGGAACGCTACAAATCAGTTGAATCGCAAGTAATACAGCTTGTAAAAGAAGAACGGAAAGAGCAACCCAGAGTGGGCGTACGTAAGCTACACGAAACACTACAACCCTCTTTTGAGGCCAAACAGATTAAACTTGGAAGGGACTCTCTGTTTAATATACTCAGAGCGAATAATATGCTGGTGAAACGGAAAAGAGCGTATGCTAAAACAACCAATTCATATCACCATTTCCATAAATACAACAACCTTATCAAGGAGTTGGAGATCACAAAACCAAACCAGGTATGGGTTTCTGATATTACATACATCAGAACCGTAAAAGGCTTTTGTTATTTAGCGCTGATAACCGATTTGTATTCACGGAAAATAATCGGACACGACATCAGCGATAGCCTGGAGCTGTCGGGATGCCTACGGGCCCTCAAAAAGGCCCTGTGGCATACAAGACCAGCGGTCGGACTTATACATCACTCCGACAGAGGGGTGCAGTATTGCAGCCATATGTATGTAAATGAGTTAAAAAGAAAAGGAATAAATATAAGTATGACAGAAGAAAATCATTGTTATGAAAACGCAGTTGCTGAAAGAGTTAACGGTATTTTGAAAGACGAGTTTTACCTCGACCAATGCTTCTTTTCAACTGCTCATGCAAAACGTGCTACAAAAAATGCTATTAAACTATATAATAATAAAAGGCTTCATTTATCTTTAGGGTACAAAACACCTAACTCGGTGTTTAAAAATGTAGCATAAAAACAATGTTTAACCTGTAGCCGTATTCTAGGACTAGACATTTGCCACATAAGCACTTCCAAAAAAACGCAAATTATTTATTTCTACAGAGTTTATTAAATCCTGTTGCTAACGTAAAATTGGCTAAAAAATGATAAACTTGAGTGAGTGTTAAATGACTGAAAATCACAGGATATATATATATATATATATATAAACGATAGTGCAAATAGAAAAAATAACATATAAAGAATAATTCAAATCATTTCAGTCTCTGTTCCTTTCTGGATCGTCATGTCCTAACGGACATTAACGCTCTGTAAAATCCACACCGACAACTTACAATTTATCGTTAGCAAACAACCCAATTAAAATCACAGTTATTAAATATTAAGTTTGTTTACTCAATTTTAGAAATGAGTAAATTATTATCTTCAACGAATATTAAATATAAATTAAACGATCCATTATTTATGTTAGATCACAAGGAATAAACTTAATAATTTATGTTTCCATTCTATTTAACATTTGAAAAGAAGCTTAACTACAAGAATTTTGATAAAATAAAAATTACAGCCGCCCCTAATGAGTTACCTAAGTTAGATTCTAACAGAAAGAAATGTCATTATAACAAAGATGACTGAAAATAAATTAACTTTTAAATCAAGAATTCAGGATCAAAACGGTTCGGCCAGCTTAATGAGCGGAATTAATTCTGGAGAAATAGGTTTAGATGTAAATAACTCTGGTATAAAGTTTTCTTATGAAATCAATTTGACAAGATCAGTTGTGATCGGACCTATATTTCTTTTAGTCTTACTGGTCTTTAATAATCAAACAATATCAATAGATTATTTATATTTATCACTACCTGTATTGATCTTAACAATTGTTGGATATTTAATATCTTATTTTAGACAAAAAATATTCTTTAGAAATATAACTTATGAGATAAATAATCTTATTGAGAAAAAGGCAGCTGCTAATATTTTGTAAATTGCAGTGTGGTATCAGCTTTCCTTGTTGTCTCTGTTCCTTTCTTGACCATCAGGTCCTATCGGACGCTGACGCTCTTTGAAATCCGCAACGACAACTTGCATTTACCGTTAGCAATCAGTTAAATTACAAATCATAAAAAACTAAAATATGAAACAAATAATACTATTAATCTCATTATCGTTGTATATAACTTTAGCATTTGGACAGTATGCAAAATTTGAGAAATTTCAAAATTTAAAAGAAAATTGCTCACATATGGATTTAAAAGAAACTTTGTTACGACAAGAATACAGTAATTTAGTGTTTAAGCAAACAAGCAGAATCAAAAGTCAACGCAACGTCTTAAAATTGGAAAATTCAGCAGAACAAAGATTAGATAGCATAATTAATTATAAGTGGAACGATGACACTAATCAATGGGAAGGGGGTGGTAAAAAAGAATATATTTATGATGATAGCATCAATAGAGCACAATATATTTCATATGTATTGAATGATGACAACAGTCAATGGGTAGGGGTTCAAAGAGAAGAATACACTTACGACAACAACGGAAATATGACATTATATTCTGATTATAGATGGGATAAGCAAAACAATCAGTGGGTAGGGAAAGAAAAAGAAGAATACTCCTATGACGATAATAATAATAAAACTCAATATATAAATTATGATTGGGACGATGAGAATAATCTGTGGTATTATTATAATAAGTATGATTATTTTTATGATGATAATAATAATAAAACTCAATATATTCTTTATAACTGGGACGATGGTGGTAACCAATGGGATACATATTATAAATATGAATATACATATAATATTGATACTACTTTAAGTCAATGCATTATTTATAAATGTAACACAGAAAATAATGAATGGAATTTATATAATAAATTTGAATATATTTATTATAATGAATATAATAGACAGCGTAATTCGTATAATTGGAATACAGACAGTGAACAATGGGATATATATCGTCAATATGAATATACCTATGACTCTATTGGTGATGTAACGCTATATGCACTCAATGAATGGGATGCTGACAATAATGAATGGGATGTTTATTATAAATACAAATATGAACACACTTATAATACTAATAGCGATGAATTACAATATGTTATGTATCAATGGAGTACTTATAGTAACCAATGGGAGCTTAATTTAAAAATTGACTACTCTTATGACGGTAATGGTAATCCTATTAGTGAAACACTTGTCCATTATGATAGTGGTGATACCTGTAAATACGAATACACTTATGATTATTCTTATGTACTTTCTGATATAAAGTCACCTGCATTTAATTGGTTTTTTGTTAATAAATCTGAAAACATTAACAATAAACCTCTTGAATATTATATTGGGTGCGCTAATCAAAAAGGTATATATTATTATTCGAAGCAAAATAGTTCCAATAGCAAAGAAATATCAACCGAAAACATTGTTGTATATCCGAATCCAGCATCTAATTATTTAAAAGTTTCATTTCCCAATAACAGTTCATATGCTACTATTGAACTGTACAATTTACAAGGACAAAGAGTTCTTCTTAAAAGTGTTTCAAATAATGAACAGATTGCAATTGACAATATTACTAGCGGTTTATATTTATATCTTCTTTGTATTGATGGCAATGTAAAAAAAGGCAAGCTAACAAAGGACTAATTAAGATACATTTCAAATTTGTTTGTCACCAACACAATATAAGGATATCAGAATATTTATACAGCCCATAACATTCTGTCTATCACATAGCTGTTGTAGTGCAAACTCGAAGTTTTATCACTCGCCATGATACCCGTTCGTGATTTTTTTAATGAAAGAGATAATAATACTGATAGAAGATACGAATTGAAAAAAATAACTGGCAACAATAATGGCTATAGGTAATTGCTTGTTCTCGACTATTTCTGAAAATCCGCGATGGTTTTTAGTTTGGCATGTACTTGTAAAGCTAAGTGATTTTCCCACAAATTACTGTAGGCGAGATGGTTGCGTGAAATATATAGATAGAATAACATAATACCAATTTTTATTTTAGCAATATTTTTTGTGTTAGTAATATAGCCCATTCACAAATTGATACTATCCGTTGAGTGAATTAGATAGCATATTTTAAGATTGATCGTCTATCATTAATAAACCGATTAAAATATTGTACGATAGTTAATGCAGTAATCTTTGCTAATATACTTGTTTTGAATCCAATAAATCTTTTTGCATAATTTCGTCGTACTAGAGATTGATCACATAGCTGACTATATTAATGTTTCAATCCTTTTTCTTGATTTTCTAAAGATAACTTTAGGAAAATTACCTAAACTATTGACACTATCTTTTAATATTGATTTTAATACTTCCAATATTTTATCGAAATTCGTCTTGATATCGTGCATGTGATGAATTAATATTTTAGCAACTTTAAAATACTAAAATTCAATTTCATGCTCTTTATTTGTATCTTTTATAGCTTCACACAACGCGTTGATACTACATATTTTTATGGAGTAAATGATAAGATAATAAATCAAACTAAAAGATTACAGATTAAAAATAACTGATTATGAAAAACAGAAAATTTCTGATTTTACTTTTGATTATTTCTATTATCGGAGTTTAAGCCGGACTTTATTTTAAATTTATCAAGTCATACACCAACAAAAAAAATCAACTTAAAATAACTAAAGATATCGAGAGATAACCAAATCTCGGAGAAACTATTAATTATCTGAAAGAGCTTGAAACAATTAAAAATTCAGTCTCAACAGACGAGAATACTGATTGTATATTGCAGATTGTAATATGACGTCGTCGTTGCACCTTTTTTCGACCGTCATGTCCTTATCAAGACATTAACGCTCTTCGAAATCCGCAACGACAACTTACAATTTACCGTTGTGTGCAACTAAAGATCCGTACTTCAATGAACATACAAGATTGATTCAAAAGCATTTCATAACCGACTAAAGGGAATAATTAATATCTTGGCAGACTGAAATTCATAAACTGACATTATTGAGTATGTATTTACGTATTAAAGGATTAATTTTAAAAATAATTCCAAAACAAATTTTATTTCATTACGAATATTCACTGCGTTTCTTTTACTATTTATTCTATGCTGGTCGAAGATTTCAATGCAATATATGTGATAAAAAACTATCTAATTTTGTCTTAATAGAAAATGATAGACTTTGCCCCAGATGTGGTAGTCTTCAGAGAACTAGGCGGTTGTGGCAAGTTCTCAGCGATGGATTTATTAATAACGAATCTAAAATTCTTGATTTCTCACCATCAAGAAGCTTGTATAGATTAATGAAGAAAAATCCTAATTACCTGAGTTCAGATTTGTCTGGATATTTTTTGTCGAAAGTTTCATATGATATTACAAAAATTGATACAGAAAATGAGAGTTTTGATTTAATTGTTTGTTATCATATTCTAGAACATATTGACAATGATATAAAAGCGATGGAAGAACTTTTTAGAGTTCTTAAAAAGGGTGGAAGTTGTTTAGTTCAGACTCCTTTTAAAAAGGGAGAAATATATGAAGATGAAACAATAAAATCACCTAAGCAAAGAGAAATACACTTCGGACAATTTGACCATGTTAGGATTTATTCAATAGAAGGGCTAAAAAAAAGATTGGAAAATGTTGGCTTTAATGTAAGCCTAAAACATTTTAATTCGGATTATGATAATCTTCATGGTTTTAATAAAGATGAAACAGTTTTAATATGTAAAAAATCAAATTAGCAGCACTCAACAATGTGTATAGTGCATAAGGGTTTCAGAGGTTTTCGAGCGGCATCACCCGCATCAATTTTGGGTGGTAACTTGATAAGATTGAAGCCCGCAATCCCTTACGACAACATACAATTTACCGTTGTAGCCAATTAAACAAACCATTTCGATAAATGATAATGTTTGAGACTGAAAGCAATCCAACAATCGGGTTGATCAGGTTTTATTTTATATGATAAAAGGTTTCGATTTGCTCAGCTACCGGAAAGTCGTTCGGAGCATCTTCTTTTCTAGATTTTTGATTCCTTTAACTCAATGAAAAAGGAATAGCCCCTCCCGCTTCAGGAGAGGGGAAAAGTAATTGTAGTGTAAGAGACCTCCCCCTTCACCCTCTTCAAAGGGGGAACTGCTGCAAGGAAGAAGAATCAACTAAATATTGAAAGTGATAGAGGTAAAAGCTATTATTTTATATCTTAGTGCAATACACAATACAAACTAATTTTAGAAGTATCATTCAGTGACTGTATAGGTACAAACGTTAGCAATTATTAAAAACATATGATAGATAATAAAAAAATTGTTGTTGTATTACCAGCTTTCAATGCTGAAAAAACACTCGAGAAAACCTTTGACGAAATTCCCTTTGAAATAGTAGATGAAGTTATATTGGTGGATGATAAAAGTACTGATAATACAATAGAAATAGCAAAAAAAATAGGAATAAAAAATATAATCCAACATCAAGACAATATTGGTTATGGAGGTAATCAAAAAACTTGCTATCATAAGGCATTGGAATTGAATGCTCAAATTATTATAATGTTACATCCAGATTATCAATATACCCCTAAGTTAATACACTCTATGTGTTATTTGATTGCGAACGATGTATATCCTGTGGTTCTCGGATCTCGTATTTTAGGTAAAGGTGCGCTAAAAGGAGGAATGCCATTATATAAATATGTTGCAAATCGATTTCTTACTTTATTTCAAAATTTATTAATGAGTCAAAAACTTTCTGAATACCATACAGGATACAGAGCATTTTCTTCAGAAGTCCTTAAGGATATAAATTTCAATATAAACTCTGATGATTTTATTTTTGATAACCAACTTTTAGCTCAAATATGCTATAAAGGGTATGAAATTGCTGAAATAACTTGTCCTACAAAATATTTTCAAGATGCCTCATCAATTAACTTAAAAAGAAGTTGCACCTATGGATTAGGTGTTATTAAAACTTCAATTCAATATTTTTTAGCTAAAAACCTGAATATTTCATCCAAATTGTTTACAAAATGAAAAATTTAAAGAGAAATACTTCTATTGCTATAGTATTATTTATAAATTTTATTTTTTATTTTAAATATTCTTTAAGATATACAGAGTTTGGATTTTACATAGCTACATTTTTATTAGTTATTCAGATTCTTGTTTTTAAGTTTGGCGACAATATTTCACTTTCAAATAAGCTCAAAAAAATTATTTGTTATTGTTTTTTAATTTTTTTGGTTGGTTTAGTGATTATTAGTCATTTCGCAATTCAACTTGAGTCATTAAATGTAGATAGATGGAGCATTATTTCATCCTTTCTTACAGAACTTTATAATGGTAATTATCCATATTACGCAAAATCTCATATGGGTAATTTCCCAGGACCAATGCCTGTATATTTTTTAATTGCAGCTCCATTTCATGAAATAGGAGAATTAAGTATTTTAAGTTCTTTAGGATATGTATTTATAACAATACTATTTATAACAAAAGTCAATAAAATAGAAAATATCAATTTTTTACTTTTCTATTTATTTACATCCCTATTTATGATATGGGAAATAACTACAAGAAGCAATATTTTTACTTATTCAATTTTTACCCTCTTAGTACTCAATGAATTTATAAATATGGGCAATAAAAACAATTTGAAATTTTATGGATTGGCTATTTTGACCGGATTAATATTATCTACAAGAAGTGTTTATATTTTACCTTATATAATCTTTTATTTATCGAGCCTAATTAATAACGAAATTAGTTTTAAAAGACTATTCCTTTTTCTATCAGTTGCACTAATAGCATTTATATCAACTTTTATTCCCTTTGTATATTTTTTCCCTACTGACTTCTTCAAAATGAATCCATTTATTATTCAATCATCATTCTTAGTTCCAAAATTCTACACTTTCATTTTTATTGCAATATCAATATTGTTATCTTTTGGGGTTAAAAATAAGACAGATAAGTTATTCTATAGTGGATTTAGCCTATTTATTGCAATATTGATTTACTCTATTTATCATGTAGTTAACGATGGGATTGAAGTTGCATTCTTTAAAAATAAAATAGATATTTCGTATTATATATTATGCTTACCCTTTTTGATTAAATATTTAATGGACAATGGTGACAGGTCTAAAAAATCAACAATTGCTAGCAATGTATAAAAATAATAGCCGAGATAGTCGTAAATTCAAGAGGTGTAGCCCGCTTCAACTTTTCTGTAACTTGACAGGAAAGTGCAACGCAGTCGGCTAATCTTATACTAACCGTTATGAGAGAATCCTGCAAACTATGAGAAATATTGTGATTTTTATATTATTTATGTTCTATCTGGACTATTCTTACTCTCAAGTAAGTTCGGATACAACATTCATTACTCATGAGCCTGTAAACCTTAAAGAGGTTAATTCAAGCTATGATGATTATAACTCATGCATCAGCATTGTGCTCTATATGTACCAAAGATTATTATTTTCAACTAATCGTTTCTCAAAAGAAAAGAATTTCGACCTGATTAGTTATCGACTTGATTTGCTCCCTGTTAAGCAGTATGATAATATTTATAAAACAACTTATTCGATTAAGCCTGATACAATTCTAAGCGACATAAATGAAATAAATACTGATTGTAATGAGTTTGGGCCATATTACAAAAAATTTGACCCTACCTATTATGGAAGAGGAATTGACAGCACACTATTTTTTATAACACGAGATTGTAATGATAACTTAGATATATTTTATGCCAAATATCAATATGACACATATTTAGCCACTCATGAAAGATTGACTGATTTTCAAGGAATAGATTTTATAAACACTTCAGCAGATGAAGGATATCTTTCAATATCAAATGATTTTATGAATATTTATTATTGCTCCAATAGCGGTGGTAACTTTGATATTTATTCCGTTTCCGATACAGCAGATATTGATGTTTATCAAATATTAAAGGGTAAGGCTAATCCACAGATTCAGAATATTTCCGAAATAAATAGTGAATTTGATGATAAGTGCCCATTTATACATTGGAATGACTGGATTGTTTTTACGTCTAATCGAAAAGGTGGATTCGGTGGTTATGATTTATATTACTCTGAAAGAAAAAACGGTATTTGGTCTGAACCTAAAAATTTTGGTGATAAGATAAATTCAGAATTTGATGAATACAGACCAATTATAATAGAAGGAAAATTTATGATTTTTTCTTCGAATAGACCTCAAGGATTAGGAGGATTTGATTTGTATATTGTAGAAATAGATTGGTAAAATTACTAAGCACAACAATGTATAAAAAACATAAGTGGTTCATTGGTTTACGAAAGGTTTGTACATTTAATCAGCTCCGCCAAATCAGCTACATTTCTTATACTTAACATTAGCGCGCATAGCGTTTCATTGCAAATCATGTATCAATATTTTAGTTTATGAGAATATTTCAACTAATCATATTATATCTGTTTTCGTGTAGCTTGACAAGTCTTTCACAATCACGTGAAATTTTATTAATTGAAAACGATACAATAGATATAATTCAAGATATTATTAGCGTAAATAATCATCAATCACCAATTGGACTCATAGATAAAAATGGCGAGCAAATTCAAACAATATATTGGGCAATAACCAATGATAGTTTATTCCAAATACGACTCTACAATACAGACGAAGAGTTTAAAATTTTCCAAGGGAACTTAGATAGAATCATCTACTTGCCTCAAGGAGTTTTAATTAAAGATTTTGGATTAAATAAAATTTATTCACAAGAGAAAGCGTTAAAAATTAAAAATGGCATTCTGAAAGACATCACACTTTTTGACAATTCAAAATCTAAACTTTCGCCATTGTCTAACTTGGATAATAAATTTTACAAATACTTATCTGATTCTATAGATTTTAACAAGATTGGCAAGAATAAATGTGAAGAGATTTATTTAAAGATTGACTGTGATGCAAAAGCAAATATTAAAGACGTTCAAGTATTGCGAAGATGTGATGAAGTTACAAATAAGGAATTAATACGGACAATTAAAAGCTTACAGAATTAGAGTGTCGTTTTTCTACACGGGCAAAAAACCAACTACTACTCTACAATTCCTGTAAACTTTAAAAAGATAAAGACTACGTGCGCTAATAATTTGTAAATTGCATTGTGTTACAGTACTAAAAGTTGCCTCTGCTCCTTTCTTGCCCCTCAGGCGTCGGTCGACGCTGACGCTCTTCGAAATCCGCACCGACAACATACAATTTTCCATTGGGCACAAGCGAAGGAGCAACAGTGCAACTAAAATAATTAACCAACAAAAGACAAAATAACATGATAGCCAACGCGCAAAGCAAGAGTGTTCCAGCCCTTCCCACAACCGTCCCGTTGCTTTCACACACTTGCTTTCTTTGCCGAGGCACTCGCTTAGGGGGTATTGATTTTAGAATTGTCTGAAAAGAAAAAAATATCTTTATGGAATCGAACAAAATATTGCACACTGATAGAAAAATGAAAAATAAAATGGATTTAATATCTCACAAACAAAAGGCAGTAATCCTGATAATAACCTTGCTTTTTTCACTCAATTCTTACAGCCAGGAATTAATAGAAAGTCGACAAACGAGTTATTACACCTACATTTATAAGATAACTCATAAGCAAGCTGAAAAGATTTATAAAAAAGATATTTGGAAAGTTGACACCTCCTTTTTTCACACATTGATTGATTCATTTCCAACGGATAGTCAATATTATGGCAAACTTCAACAAGGACACTATTTAAAAACCTTTGCTGAAAGAGAGAAACAAAAACTTTCAATAACAACAATTCAGGATTTTGATGTTTTTATTTTTAACAACAATACTGATTTATGTATCCAGGTATTTGACTTGCAGGGGAATTTAATTGATAACGCAGACGTTAGTGTTCGATTGAAAAAACTTCGCTTCAATAAAAAAACACAATCCTACCTTGATAAAAAATCAAATCAAAAAGGATTGTTAAAAGTTACATATAAAGGCTTTACAGCCTATTACAATCTATCCAGACAATATAACAACTCTTTTGTTAAGCGAGGAACACGAAAGGTTGTTTATGGAACTCCAATAAAATATGTTTGGATGCCAGTAAACTTTGTAATATTTCTTCCTATAGATGGAGTAAAATCAATTGTAAAAGGTTGGCCTCAAGGCACTATTTATAGAACCAAGAATTTCTTTGTTAAGTCCTTTAACAAAATTGCCTGTATGTTCGATGATTATTATTGCGATTATTACACAAATAACAAATTTAGGAATAAGCATACTGGTTACATAGTGTTCAATAAACCAAAGTACATGCCCGGTGATACGGTGAAATTTAAAGCCTATTTATTAACGAAAAAGGGAAATCCAATAGATAGAAATGTTCATGTTATTTTGCAAAACAATAGAAAAGATATTGAATTAACCGAATTAGCGCCATATAGAAGTGGAGGTTATAATTACGAATTTTATTTGCATGATTCACTTCAGCTACAACTTGACCGGAATTATACAATTCGCATAGAACTTAACGATAGAAAAGAATATATAAACGGTTCTTTTAAATATGAAGATTACGAATTATCAAAGAATCAACTTTCATTGAGAGTTGATAAAAAGGAACATTTTCGAAATAAAAAAATTACTCTTTATGCCAAAGGTACAGATGAAAATGATTTGAACCTGATGGATGCACGGATTGAAGTATTATTGACTCCAAAATCAATAAATAAATATTTTGAGAACCATGTGTTCATTCCTGATACTATACTCTTCCAAAAAAAGAAGCTTAATCCGACCGATGAAACCGAAATAGTATTCTCAGATTCAACGTTTCCTAAAGCAAACTTCGAATATACGATAGCTGTTAGGTTACTAACTTCAGACAATGAATCTATTTCCGAAAATAAAGAGATTTCATACTTCTTCGAATCAGAAAAATTCGATATTGAAGTAAAAACTGATTCCATCCATTTTGAATATTTAAAAAATGGCGAAAAAGAATCAACACAGGTAACTATAAATTCACAAGATAATTTTGGAAATAAAACTCCAGTTTATAATGGGATTACACCCTGTAGCATCGAATTAAACCCTTACTTTTCTTCTTATACAATTCAAACAGATTTAATTTCAGAAACCATAAATATTTCAGAAGAATCATCTTTAGTACAATGCTTTTCAGAAAGAACATCAGATTCAGTTTACATTGTTGTTAATAATCCTCGTAAGATTCCATTTATCTACAATATTTACAAAAAGAATAGCCAACAAGCATCTGGCTATGCCGATTCTTTGGATATTCATAAAAAAACATCTTCCAAGCAAAATTATTTTGTGTCAATTGGTTACTTATGGGGCGGTCAAGTTAGGGAAGAAAATTTCAGAATACCTTTAATTGACAAAAAGCTTAATATTTCCGTTACTCAACCTAAAATTGTTTACCCCGGACAAAAATCAAGAATTGACATTCTGGTTACAGATACCGAAGGAAATCCAGTTGAAGGAGTTGATTTAACCGCATTTTCATTAACAAAGAAGTTTGATTATACTGCTCCTGAACTGCCATATCTGGGGAAATCAAAGAAAAACAAAAGCGTCATAAATAATTTCAATTTTAAAGACTTCAGTCTAAATACCCAATCTGGTTTGCAGTTAGAGTATGATGCATGGAAAATTCTGGCAGGTATTGATTCTATTGAATATTATAGATTTATTTATCCGAAAAATTCCATCTATCGTTTTGAATTTAATACATTTGATTCAATAACACAGTTTGCTCCTTTTGTTATTTCAGATGGTACAATTCAACCAGTTCATGTTATTTATGTGGATAATAAGCCTGTTTATTTTAGCTGGTCTACAAATACCCGACCCTATTCTTTTAATATTGATAGTGGTTATCATCAAATAAAACTCAGGACTGCTTTTAGAGAAATTACAATTGATAGTTTGCATTTTGAAAAGGGTAAAAAAATGATTTTTAGCTTAGAACAGGATGCCGAAAATACTAACATCAAAATAAATAAGGTCGAAGCAAAACTTAGTGATTTTGAAAAACGACTTCTTTATAAATATATCGTTCCTTATAGGAATAATTTCGGAGAACAATATGCTTATATAGAACAAAACGAAAATATTCAATTACTTACTCCAGAATCAAAATATCAAAGAAACAACCTTGCCGGGCCTCTGGTAAGTAATTTAACTTTTCAACTTGTAGACAGTTTTTCGACTTCATTTAATCATGAACCGTTTTTTGAATATGAGTTTTTACCCGCACTAATAAAAATGCGTAGCATTGATTCTAAAATATTTCCGGAATACTTATATAGCTATAAAGCAAACAATACTTTAACTGATGCTGTATTTACCAAAGAAGCAATTGAGAAACAATGGAATGATTATTTGGATTTAAAAAGATATCTTACCGCTAGATACAGATATCCAAATTCTACCAGTCAGGGAGCCGGCAAACTATTATTTAATTTTAAAAGGAATGATGAGCCTATTAAAGATATTCCTTTGAATGTTTTGGTTTTCAGATATGATAATCATGAATTTCTGAGAGTTTATCCGGGCAATACTTCATTTATACATGAATTGCAAAAAGGCTATCACAAATTAATATTCTTTTATTCAGGAGCGAAATACCATATTGAAGATTCAATTTATATTAAACCAAATGGATTGAATTATTATGAGTTTGAGCAACCTTCTTCATATAAGAAAGATACATTTAGTGTGTATGTAAGCAATATTATTGAAGAAATGCTATTTAAGCCAAATACATATTATGAAAATGAAGAAAAAGAATTAAAGCAGATTTATAATATGTATCAGCAACATTTTAAATATACCGGTGTTGGTGATATTGTTGAAGGATACGTTTACGAAGAAGAATCTGGCGAACCTCTACCTAGTGTTAATGTAATTATAAAGGGTACAACTTATGGCACTATTACAAATTTTGATGGCTTTTATTCAATTAAAATACCAACTGGATACGATATATTAAACTTTTCATTTATTGGCTACCTGCCTGAAGACAGACATGTTGGAAACAATGAGGAAATAAATGTTTTCCTTACCCAGGATGTTATGAAACTTGAAGAAGTTGTTGTGGTTGGGTATGGTGCTCAAAAGAGATCCATGTTAGTAGGTTCTCTTTCCACAGTAACCGCAAGCAGTCTTCTAAGTGGTATGCCCGGAGTAAGTGGAAATATTTCAGAGAGTTTACAAGGGAGGGTCGCTGGTGTTACTATTTCATCCAATAGTGGAGCTCCTGGAAGTGCTGTAGAAATAAGTATTAGAGGTGCTTCAACTATTGAATTTGATAAAACTCCTCTCTATATCATTAATGGAAATGTTTATACTGGGGATATTTCTGAGTTAGACCCTGCAATCATTCAAAATATTGAAATTTTAAAAGATGCAAGTGCTAAAGCAATTTACGGTTCAAGAGGGGCTAATGGAGTTGTTATAATTGAAACGGAAGCTGGAGCTTTTAAAACTACTGAAGCTTCATTAAAAGGTGCTGAATATGATGAGACATTTTTAGAAGCAGCAAGCCAATCAAGCTCGATACGTGATAATTTTTCAGATTATGCATTTTGGCAACCAAGTTTAATTACGGATAAAGGAGGGAAAACAGGTTTTGATGTCATTTTCCCCGATGACGTTACCAGTTGGGAAACATTCTATCTTGCTATGAACGACAAAAGGCAATCTGGACAATCAGAGGGTCTTATAAAATCATATAAACCACTTATGGCTCAACTTGCAGTTCCAAGATTTTTGGTGCAAAGTGATACTTCTTATGCAATAGGTAAAGTGTTAAATTATACTCCCGATTCGGTTATGGTTGAAACAAAATTTGAAGTTGATGGAAAAGAAATGCTAAATACTTCAAGATTTTGCAATAACTCTTTGATTGATACGCTACCAATCTTTGCATCGATTGATTCTGTGAAACTAAAGTATTTTCTTGAGACGAATGACGATTATTTTGATGGTGAACAAAGAATTATTCCTGTTTTCCCAAAAGGACTTGAAGCAACTAAAGGCAATTTTTATGTACTTGATAAAGATACAACTATTCAGCTGCAGTTTGATTCTACATTAGGTACTGTAAATCTTTATGCCCGGGCAGATATTTTTGATGTTATTGAAGATGAAATTAGCCACTTGATTAAATATAAATATTCTTGTAATGAACAAATAGCATCAAAATTGAAAGCTCTGCTTGCAGAAAAGAATATTGCATATTACAAGGGTCAAAAATTCAAAAATGATAATGAGGTTGAAAAACTAATCAGGTTATTGAAGAAAAATCAAAAAGAAAATGGTTTATGGGGTTGGTGGAAGAATTCTGATGAAAGCATGTGGATTAGTTTACACATATTAGAAGCCATTACACATGCTGAACAACTTGGTTATAGAACCTCAATAAATAAAAATCAGATTACGCAATTACTAATATGGGAGTTAGAAAGTTCTCGTGATTTCTATGAGAAAATACGAATATTAAAAATTCTGAATCTTTTAGGGTCTCAAATAAATAATCAACCATATATTACTGATTTGGAAAGAACTAAGAATATCTCTTTAAATGGGCTACTTAATATAATTGAGCTAAAACAACTTTGTGGTATTGATTATAATTTGGATACGCTGGATTATTTTAAAAAATCAACCTTATTTGGAAACACTTACTATTCTGATGAAAATCAGGTAACGAACCTGTTAAATAACGATATTCAAAATACATTACTTGTATATAAAAGCATTAAATCCGATTCAACAGCAGGTAATCAAGGATTAAACGATATTCAAAATTACTTTCTAGAAAACAGAAAAAATGGATATTGGAAAAACACTTTTGAATCAGCCCAAATCATAGAAACAATATTGCCCGATTTATTAAAAGGTCAATCTGAATTAAGTAAACCTGAGTTGTCATTAAAAGGCGATATTAACAGGACTATATCTGAATTTCCTTTTGAAATGAATATTAATTCAGCTCAAAAGATTGAAGTGTCAAAAACAGGAGACTTTCCAGTTTATTTCACATCCTACCAAAGATATTGGGATAATAATCCATCATTAAAAATGGAGGACTTTGAAATTTCTACAAGTTTTGATAATAAACCAATAACCATTTTAACTGCTGGTCAAGAGACTAAACTAATCACAAAAGTAACTGTTAAAAAAGACGCTGAATATGTAATGATAAATATTCCAATTCCTGGAGGCTGTTCGTATACTGAGAAGAATAATAATTTACGAAATGAATCACATAGAGAATATTTTAAGAATGAAACAACAATCTTCTGTGATTATTTATCTAAGGGTGAATATACTTTTGAGATTGAATTGATAACAAGGTATTCCGGGACATATACAATTAATCCTGCAAAGATTGAGTTGATGTATTTTCCGACATTTAATGCAAACAATGAGATAAAAACAATGAAGATAAAATGATTGCAACGCACACCATCCCTTCGCTGGCTTGATAGATAAACAGATTGAGTATAAACGCCAGTGCCTAATAATGTGTCATACGTAATGGCGGGTAAAGTAATAAATATCAAAGTTTGTGGCTCGCATCAACATCATCGCGGATTGATCTTGAGTAGCTCCAAATTCCGCACCGACAACATACAATTTACCGTTATAAGTCATTCAACACATCACAATTTGAAACTATACATACACAATAAAACAAAATACTTATGAGAAATCTATCATTTATATTGACAATCTGGTTCTCTATCTTGTTTACTTACTCATACAGTCAAGATGAACTTTCTTCTTCCCTAATTGAAAAATCTAAACAAGAATCATTTTTTCATAATGGAGAACAAGCTCCAATATTCACACTTAAAGACACATCCAATCAAATTGTCAGACTGAGTGACTTCAGAAACAATGTTGTACTTCTTGATTTTTGGGGAACATATTGTATACCGTGCATAGCAGAAATTCCTAAGTATAATATGGTACAATCTTTTTTTAATGATACATCAAATGTGGTTTTTATTAGTATTTGCGTTGACAACCTTGGGAAGATGAAGTTATGGAAAGAACTTATAGATAAACACAAACCACAAGGAATTCAATTGTTTCTTCCAAGAAATGTGCAACAAAACGAAGAAAATAGCTTCTACATTGATTGTGTCAATAATCTGGGGACACCATCACATTTATTGATTTCCCCAAATGGTTCGTTTCTTGGAAAAATTCCAAATATCGAAATTATGCCATATCCAGTTTATAGAGGAATTAAAAATAACTCAACAGGTGAATCTCTTATTGAGATGATGAAAAACATTGACACATACAATAACTGGCTTATGTTAGATAACAATTTAAGTAAGTTTATGGAATTAAATGATATTGAAATGTAACGAAACAGCTTATAGCAATTTGCATGTCGCACTGAGGGTTCAGCAATACTTGTTTTCTTTGCTCCTTTCTTGACCTTCAGGTGTCCGCCAACACTGACGCTCTTAGAATTCCGCACAAATAACTTATAATTTTCCGTTAGGGTATATAAGAAAAACACCAGCATTTTAACTTCATTATTTGTAAAAAGAGAATAGGTTTGCAACTTATGCAACAGAAATACATATTAAGTATTCGGTATAGTAGACAGGTTGTTTTAAATGCGATTTTTCCCTTTAATTTAAGAAAATAAATTGTTACACCTGTCAAACTCACCAATCAAGGTGTTAATCTTGTTACTTTTTAGTAATTTATACTAATGCTTATTTTCATTTTTTAGTTAAAACACTTTTGTTGAATATTAATGCAAAAGTTTAATCAGTATACTGTTATACAACAGTATACTATAATACACATGTAACATCATGACAAAAAGAAATATTCAAATTAGAGAGACCAATAGCAATGATTTTAACAACATTATGCTTGTTGAAGAACGTGCATTTGGTTATGTTAAAGAAGCTCAATTAACCGCAGATTTATTGAAAGATAATACTGCAGAGCCAATTCTTTCTTTATTAGCCTTTAATGACAAAGAAGCGATTGGCCACATTTTGTTTACGAGAGTGTACTTAAACGAAATGACTATCAAACAACCATTAATGCACATATTGGCTCCTTTAGCAGTTATACCAGAATATCAAAAACAAGGAGTAGGTGGATTATTAATAAAAGAAGGACTACGTATCTTAAAGGAATGGGGTACCGAAATAGTTTTCGTTTTAGGACATATGGATTATTATCCAAAGTATGGATTTATTCCAGATGCAAAGAAAATTGGATTTTCAGCACCATACCCAATTCCAAGTGAATATGCAAATGCTTGGATGGTTCAATCTTTGAATTCGAAAGGATTTGCAATTGACAATGGGAAAGTTATTTGCTCTAATGAATTGAACAAACCAGAACATTGGAGAGAATAAATACATGCCCTAACAATGCATAATAAAACATTAGGGGATTAGTGGCTTACGGAACTTTCGTGCGCTTAATAAAACCCACCAAATTTACAATTTGACGAATTGATTAAAAAGTTTAAGCTTGTATCTAATCGCAAATTTAGCTCAAAACAAGCATGATAGGTAAGTTCATTAAATCCACAACGATTTCATACTGCTAACCGTTAGCAACAAGGTTAACTTATAGTCAAACAACGACAGAAAAAAAATGAGGAGAAATTCATTTTCCCTCCCTACTTTTGCCCTTAATGGGCAATTAGTATTCTGGACAGCATTTCAAACCATACCTCACACACAAACAGCACATTACAAGAAAGCTGTTTTCTCCCCGCACTTCACCTAAAACAAGTATCCAACACCATTCCCTGTCACAAATAGGGAGTTCACTCCCTAAAAATCCCAACATTATGGGATTGTACCCTCTTTTTCTCATTGGTAATTTTGTCTTCTAAACCATAGTTCGATAAGGACTTAAATTATTCAACACATAACCAAATGAAAAAAAGATTCTATTTATTAATCTATTTTATGGCTTTTGCTTTTGCAAATGGCTACGCACAAAGCAACAATTCGGAAACAAGCATAGAGAAAGAAAACCGTCTGACCCTTGGCGGATACGGTGAAGCGGTGATGAGCCGTATGTTTTACAGTAGTAATTACAAGCGTTATACCGATGCCGAAACCTATGCCGATGCTGAAGGGTATGGACAATTTGACCTTCCTCACGTGGTTTTTTTTGTGGGATACGATTTTGGCAAAGGCTGGACTATGCAAAGCGAAATAGAATTTGAACACGGAGGCACCGAATCGGCAGTTGAAATAGAGGAAGAAGAAACCGGAGAGTACGAGAGCGAAGTGGAAAGAGGTGGCGAAGTGGCTTTAGAACAATTTTGGATTCAGAAAAGTTTTTCCCCGGCTTTTAACCTCCGAATGGGACATTTTGTCGTTCCGGTAGGACTAACCAATCAACACCATATGCCTACCGAATTTTTCACCGTTTACCGCCCCGAAGGTGAAAACACCATTCTGCCGTGCACCTGGCACGAAACAGGTGTTAGCCTGTGGGGAAAAACCAAACAATGGCGTTACGAAGTACAGTTTGTAGCAGGACTTGATGCCGACCGTTTTGGTTCGTCAACGTGGATTAAGGGCGGAACAGGAAGTCCTTACGAATTTAAGATGGCAACCAGTTATGCTGGCGTTTTGCGTATCGATAATTATTCAGTCAAAAACTTGCGCTGGGCAGTGAGTGGATACATCGGAAACAGTGCAAAAAACACCCTTTCGCCCAGTAAGTTCGAAGATATAAACGGCACGGTTTGCATCGGTGCTTTCGACTTTCATTATCAAACCGACAATATAATTATCCGCGGAAACGTCGATTACGGACATCTTTCCGATTCCGAAGCCATTACCTCTGCAAATAAAAGTATGCGCCAGGATTCACCATCGCCCAGCCAACCGGTAGCTTCCGATGCTATCGCAACAGGTGTTGAAGCCGGGTACAACATTGCTTCATTTTTCGATAAAATACCAATGGATAATCAACTTTTCATATTTGGACGTTACGACTATTACGATTCGATGTTAAAAACACAGGGAAGCGTAGTGGACAATGAATGTTGGGGACGACAAAAAGTGAGCTTTGGGCTAAACTACAAACCGCTTCGCGACATTGTGATAAAAGCCGAATATTCTCACCGAATTCTTGAAAGCCAATACAACAACGAAGACACGTTCAGTGTGAGTATTGCTTATGCAGGATTTTTTAATAAATAACCAAAAATAACAACAATGAAAAAATTAAATTTACTATTTTATTTCTTTATCGCAGGAGCGATGACGCTAGGATTTACATCGTGCGATGACGATGATGATGACATCACAGGAGACGGTTTAGATTCTAAAAAAACAGAAGTTATCACACAATGTGTAAACAACGTAATTGTAACCACTTATAGCAATCTGGCAGATGCATCTGTCAATTTATACAACGCTTGTGCTACGCTAAAAAACAACCTTACTCAGGATAATATTGATGCTGCTGCTACAGCGTGGACTGCTGCCCGTAAATATTGGGAACAAAGCGAGGCTTTTCTTTATGGAGCTGCATCGGACTACAACATCGACCCACATATTGATTCGTGGCCATTAGACCAAAGTCAGTTAGACCTTGCACTGGCCAATGAAACATTAATCGGCAATATGGAAACCGATGGGTGTAACTTCGATGGATTTTCTACACTTGGTTACGGCTTGTTAGGTTTTCACGCTGTTGAATATATGATTTTCCGCGATGGAGATGCTCGTAATGTTGATGGTGGAACCGATTTTGATGGTGAAAAATATGCAGCACTAAGTTCCGAAGAACTGATTTACTGTGCTGCTGTTGCCGAAGATTTGCGTAACCAATGTATCCGATTAGAAGCCAGTTGGGCTGGAATTGACAACATTACATCTGCCAAACAAACCATTTTGGAAGATGCCGAGCTTGAACCGTCAATGGATTATGGTAAAGCAATGGAAACTGCCGGCGAATCGGGCAATGTATTATACAAAACTCAGATTGCTGCTTATGTGCAAATCTTGCAGGGAGCTTCAGATATCTCCGACGAAGTTGGCAATACCAAAATTACTGACCCGGTAAACAGTGGTGATGTTTTGGACGTAGAATCGTGGTACAGTTGGAATTCAATCGACGATTTTGCCGATAATATGCGCAGTGTTCAATATGCTTATTCGGGCAATACATCGAGTACCGCAATTGATGCTTCGGTGAGTACTTATGTAAAATCACTTGACAAAACACTCGACAGCGAAATACAAACCGCAATAGCAACAGCCATCAGCGAAATTGAAGCAATGCCGGCTCCATTCCGTAATAACTTAACCCAATCAGCTTCAGCATCGGCAAAAGCTGCTTGTAACACTGTTATGGACAAACTAGAAGAAGCCATTACGTTGATTCAGGAATAAAACATTTTGTATTGACAACATAAAATTCGTCATACAAAAAAGAACAAAACCTCAGGTAGTTATTAATTGCCTGAGGTTGCATATATAAAAAAATGACACTATGAAATTCAGATATTTAATTTTTATGAGCATCATTATCTCTCTATTGGCATCGTGTAGAGATGATGATGATATTATAGGCGGAGATGACGATGGCAAAGAAACAGAATTGTCTGCCGAATGGTATGCCGGAGGAAAACTGGGAACAACGTTCAATATTTCGTCGAGTGCTTACGAACAGCCAACTCCTGCCATTGAAAATGCAGGGTTGGAAGCTGAATTTAAGGTAGGAGAAGGTTTTTTCGAAGATATTTTTGTAACCACCGACCCAAGCAAAAGCCCGATGGGCGGATTAGGTCCGCTGTGGTTACGCACCAGTTGTATTGCTTGTCATCCCGGCTACGGACACGGAAAACGTCAAACAGAATACGATTCCAACGAAACAGGAAATGGCTATTTGCTGGTAATTACCGATAATTCCGACACGTATTTAAGCTCACTTACCGGAATGCCACAAACCCAAGCCGTTGAGCCGTTTACTCCACCTGTTGACGAAACACAAATCACTATCGATTGGTTGTCTCACACCGATGAATGGGGAAATACATTTCCCGATGGAGAAACCTACCAATTGATATATCCCGAAGTAACCATTCCCGAAGAAGCTTTTTACGTGCCGTTAGAAGTTACCAAAAACGGTGTTACATCAACTGTAGCTTATTCCGATGTCATCGTTCGTTTAGAATCAACAATTGGAATTTACGGTTCAGGTTTGTTGGATGCCATACCAGACGATTCGCTTAAAGCACAATACATTAAAGAGTCGGCTCACGCTACATTAAACCCTGCCTTTTTTGCCAATGGCGAATGGGTTAAACAGTATAAAAACACAAAACAAGGCGATGGAGAAGAACATCCCTACCGTTTTACTTACGGTTTAACTCGTGGACCATTGCAAGATGGACCGGGTTCTAATGCAATTTGGAATATCACTAATGTAACACGGAACAATCGTCGTTATCATTATATGACAAAAACATATGCAACAACAGCATCGCAAGACCCCAATGTTCAAGAAAAATTCTACACTTATTTCCCCGACTTTAATGTTACAGGTAATGTCGAAAAAGACATTTACAACTATCTGTTGTGCGACACTCTACCTGTTGAAATGACCGATGATGACTATTCCGACTTGATGGTTTGGCACAGAGGGTTAGCTGTTCCTGCCGCTCGTGATTTGGACGATGAAAATGTTCAAATGGGTAAGGAATTATTTACCGAAATAGGTTGTGCATCGTGCCACCGTCCATCGTGGACAACAGGCAATGACGATGTTTACGACCCCAATTTATTCTTCTCGCGTGGCGATGCTCGTTTGCCAAGTTATCCCAATCAAACCATTTGGCCATATACCGATTTGGTACAACACAGATTGCATATGGAAAACGATATTCGCACAGGTTGGTGTCGTACTACGCCGCTTTGGGGACGAGGGCTGAGTCAGATTTGTACCGGAGCAGCCGACCGATTGCACGATTCTAGAGCACGTAATGTAATTGAAGCCATTATGTGGCACGGAAATTCCCAAAGCGATGCACGTTGGTCTGTCGAAAAATTTCGTGAATTAAGCTCGGAAGAACGCAATGCCGTTGTGGCATTTATTAATGCGATATAAAAAAATAACATCAATGAAATAAACAAGAGAATCGAGTCAAATGGGCTTTGTTCTCTTGTTATGTATTATGAAGAATTTGAAAAAAATCAGTTTCGGACTGCTCGCAATAATGGTCGTAGTATTAGCATCGGCAACAATTATCGAACAGTTAAAAGGAACATCTTTTGTTGCTCATCACATTTACGGCACAGTGTGGTTTGTTATTTTTTGGGCGGTTTTGGCAATATTCGCCTTGTTTTATCTGCTCAAAATGAAATTGCAACGCAAGCACATCGTTTTTCTTCTTCATATTGCTTTTTTAGTAATTCTTTTAGGTGCATTTATTACGTGGATTAGCGGCAAAAGCGGCAGCATTCATCTTCGTCAGGGAAAAACAAGTAACAGTTACATTCAGAAAAACGGCAACCTTCACGAGCTTCCGTTTTCAATCGAATTGAACGGATTTAATGTCAATTATTATCCGGGCACACAAACCCCACAGGATTTCGAAAGTCGGATAATCCTGACTGACAGCAACAGGAAAACGCTTTCTGAAACAGTGTCAATGAACAATATTGTATCATTCAAAGGTTATCGGTTTTATCAATCGGGCTACGACAACGATGGTTTGGGAACGCGACTTTCGGTATCGCACGACCCAATTGGCATTGCCGTTACTTATGCAGGGTATGTTTTATTATTGCTCTCGTTTGTGTTGTATTTCTTTGGAAAAAAGAGCCGATTTAGAGAATTGCTTCATCATCCTTTGCTGAAAAATACAGCACTTGTTATCTTGCTTCTGTTTGGCACAATGGGTATTAGGGCAGCAAGCAGTAACGCTACTCCAAAAGTTTTGCCCAAAGATGTAGCTGCCGAGTTTTGCGATTTATACGTTTATTACAACGGTCGTATTTGTCCGCTTCAAACCCTTGCTAACGATTTTACGCTCAAACTTTACGGAAAATCATCGTACAAAAATCTCACTTCGGAACAGTTTTTTACCGGATGGTTATTTTACTATTCGAGTTGGAAAAAACAGGAGGTAATCAAGATAAAAAGTAAAGCAGTGCAAAACCTTTTAGGCATTGACGGGAAATATGCCTCGTTCGATGATTTTTTCACCAATGAAAATGCCTACCAACTTGAACCCGAATTGCTGAAAATATTTAAAGGCGAAACCGTTGCCGATGAAAAAGGCATAAAAGAAGCCGATGAAAAATACAACATTATCAGTATGTTGTATGCAGGCGAATTGACAAAGATATTTCCATATGCAAACTCGGAACAGACTTTAAATTGGTATGCCACCAATAGTCAATTGCCAAAAGAATTGGATGGTGATACCTATATTTTCATCCGCCGTTCGATGGATTATATGCGCGAAATGCTAATGAAAAAAGAGTACTCCAATGTTGTAGAATTAACACACAAACTGAAAGAATACCAAACCAAACAAGCTGGCAATTTGCTCCCATCGCACACTGCTTACAACGCCGAAAAACTTTACAATAAAATAGACTACACCAAATATTTGGCAATGCTCTTTGTTACCATCGGCATTATGGGATTTGTTTATTTTATCCGCCGATTAATTAGGGTAAAACCGGCATCGAGACCAGCCATTTGGGCATTAAATACCATTATCCTCTGCGGATTCATTTACCTCACGGTTTTTATTGCGTTACGAGGCATCGTCAGCCAACATTTTCCGGCATCGAATGGTTACGAAACAATGCAATTTTTGGCGTGGGCATCGCTGTTAGTATCGTTGTTTTTACAAAAGAAACTCCGAATGGTTTTGCCTTTCGGACTGTTATTGGGCGGTCTTGCCCTGATGGTGTCGATGATGGGGCGCAGCAATCCGCAAATCACCCATTTAATGCCAGTATTGTCGTCACCACTTTTAAGTATTCACGTAATGACCATAATGGTGTCGTACCTGCTGTTTGCCTTTATGATGTTTAACGGAATAGCCGCAATCATCCTCCGATTTTCACAAAACAAAAACTTTTTTCCTATTGAGCAACTGCAAATTATCAGTCAGCTGATACTCTACCCTGCGGTATTTCTATTGGCAACAGGCACTTTTATCGGAGCAGTATGGGCAAACGTATCGTGGGGGCGCTATTGGGGTTGGGATCCCAAAGAAGTATGGGCATTAATCACGCTGCTTATCTATTCCTTTCCGCTGCACACACGCTCACTGAAACGCCTCCAGCAACCAATGACCTTTCATATTTTTATGGTTATTGCTTTCTTTTCGGTGTTGTTTACCTATTTTGGTGTCAACTTTTTACTTGGCGGTATGCATAGCTATGCGGGGTAAAACAACTTTCAATATATGAGACTTACGGAAATCTATATTTACAAGGTGGGAGCTTAACTATAGGAAACTGAAGCATTAATTTATAGTATATTACAACATCCAACATAAATTGTAAGCACATTGCCAAGCCCCACACAACCAACACACGAAAGCCAAGCTTGTTAATAAGCTTACAGGACGTTACCGCTCTTCGAATTCCGCACCGATAATATACAATTTTCCGTCATCGGCAAGCTAAAAAGCTAATGGCATATAATCTATGATCTAAAGATTTGGCTTTATTTATTTTGAAACCAAAAACATATGATTAAGTTTATTTCTCATTTACTACCATTAAATAAACAGATATGAAAAATACATTGTTAATTTTCGTTTCAACATTTATATTATTTGCCGGATGTATGAGTATTGATACATTGACCCAGTTTAATTTAGAATATAACGAAACGATTGTAATTCCGTCCTCTTCTGTTATCAATCTTCCATTTAATATTTTAACTCCTGATATTAAGTCAAATACAGAATCAACTTTTGCTGTGAACAACACTAAAAAAGACTTGGTTGAAGAAATAAAACTAACTCAAATGGCTTTAACTCTTACCTCTCCATCAAATGGGAATTTGGGATTTCTAAAATCAATAGAAATATTTATTTCAGCCGATAGTTTATCAAATGTAAAAATTGCATGGAACGATAATATTCCGTCGAACGTTGACAAATATGTAGAATTAGAGACGACTCAAATAGACTTAAAAGAGTATATAAAAAAGGACGAATTCTCCTTGAAAATAAATACAGTAACCGATGAAGTACTTACTTCAGACTATCACATCGACATTCATTCAATATTCTTTGTAGATGCAAATGTGTTAGGATATTAAACAGTCCCAAACATCTTGTATATTGCAGTGTGGGTAACCATAAGCTCGTTGCCGTTGCTCCTTTTTGAGTGTCCCCTCCTATCGACAATACCGCTCTTAGAATTCCGCAACGACAACAAACAATTTATCGTTAGGTTTAATTTTGATACAAACTAATTAAAAACACTCATCTATCAGAATTGTAATGATTGATAAATCGATAATAAACAAATAAATCAGAATATGGGCAAAACAGAAATTATGAGAGAAGATGTTGTTGAAGCGGAAGATAAACTTTTTGCAGCTCAACTTGCAAACAATGTGGAAACTCTTGACCAACTATTGCGCGATGATTTAGTTGCAATTGCACCAGCAGGGCAAATAATAACTAAAGAAATGGACTTAAACTCTCATAGAGCAAAAACAATGATTATTGAATCTGCTTCAACAGCAATTGACGACATTAAAATAATTGGAGACACCGCACTTTCAATTGTAACTATGACCACAAAAGGAAAAATGATGGGAAAACCGATAGAGGGACAATTTAGATATTTTAGAGTTTGGAAGCGATTTGACCATACTTTGAAAGTTGTTGGTGCAAGTATTATGCAACTACCCTGATTTAAATTTACTAAAAAACACTGCCTGAAACAAATTGCAAGTGCGAGAAGTAACTCTACACATTGGGTTTTAATTACAATATCTGTAGCTTTGAATGAAAATACTCAAGTGGAAAATCAAATAAAAAAATATCAAGTTCAAAGTATCTTATTAAGGAGGTATATCAAGTTTTTTTGGAAAATCCGTTCTGAAAACATCACCCTTCAACATAATATTATTACTACACGTAATATTAATGTTCGTATTAATCTGAGCGAGACACAGCACTATTTATATCAAAATGGAAAGAAAAATGATTTGGAAAATATTTTCTTTTCTGGTTTGCAAGATAATCACTTAGCACAAAAACTTATAGTTGATGGAGACGTACACATGATTGGAATATGTTTTTATCCTGAAGGGTTTTATCCATTTTCACAAACACCTGTGTCTGAATATAAAAACCAACTGTTAGGGGCTGTCGAGGCAGGATTGAAAATATCTGACTCTGTTTTAGAACGTATAAAAGAAGCCGCTGACACAAAATTGCAGTTAAGTATTTTGGAGTCAGAATTGCTGAGTATGCTAAATAGTAGATTATCCGATTTTGATAATTTCCAAACAATTTTTAATTCTTTAAAACAAAACTCATTTTCTCAACCGTTAAATGTTTTTTGCGAGCAGAACAATATAAATCAACGACAATTGGAACGCCAATTCAATAAGTATATTGGAGTCTCAGCAAAAACATTTGCTCTTATAAATCGTTTCCAAAATGGAATAAATCAACTTTTATATAAAAAGGATTATACTAAAATATCCGATATAGCATACGAAAATGGTTACTTCGACCAAATGCACTACAACCGAGATTTTAAGCGTTTCACTGGAAATACACCAAAGGCTTTTGTTCAAAGCAAGAAATCATTACTTCAAATTGCCAAGTTCGCCTAATGTCGAATTTGTACTATTATTTCATTTTGAACTAGAATAATTTTGTCCTTAGAATTATTAAAATTACTCAGAAATGAAAATAAGGACATTAAAGCAGGTGTATTTTTCGCCTACAGGAACTACAAAAAAAATTATTAATAGTATTGCGAAGTGTTTAGATTTTGAAACAGAAGAGCTATATGACATTACTAAAGAGCAAGGAAGAGAAGCTTTTATACAAGCATCAGAAAATGATTTATTGGTTGTAGGAGTACCTGTTTATATGGCAAGAGTTCCCGCACTCATTAACGATTGTTTGAAAAAATTAGTAGCCCAAGATACTCTGGTTATTTGTGTTGTTGTTTATGGAAACCGGACTTATGGTAATGCTCTTTTAGAACTTAATGATATTTTAAAAGATAGAGGATGTATTCCGATTGCTGGAGCTGCGTTTATTGGTGAGCACTCATTTTCTAGCTCAGAAATACCTGTAGCTCTAAATCGTCCTAATGCTTATGATATAGAACTGGCTTATTCCTTTGGAAAAGAAATCCAAGCGAAATTACTATCGATATCAGCATCAAAAGAAATATCAAAATTACAAATGCCAGGCAATTATCCATATGGGGGAGTTACTGAACTTTGGAGTGTCGACTTTATTTCGATTAGCGACAAATGCTCAAAAAAAGGAATTTGTGCCGGTGTTTGTCCTACTGGGGCAATTAATCCTGCGGATACCAGTCAAATTGATACAGAGAAATGTATAAGCTGTTGTGCGTGTATAAAAAGCTGCCCTGAAAATGCACGATCGATAAAAGAAAGTAAAGTGAAAGAAGCTTCCATACGCTTACACAATCTATATAGTGAGCCAAAAGAGCCAGACTTATTTTATTAGAAACTTACTTTATGCTTACATATACCGAAGATAGATATAGTGGTGCGAAGATTGATGGAGCAAACATTAATCTAACGCAAAGTAAATTTTCTTTTGAGCTAGAAGTGATAATTGACTCATTAATTAATAAGAAACTATTATGGATTAACATACCGATTGAAAAATCAGATTTTATTCCTGTTTTAACGAAGTTAGGTTTCGAATTTCATCATTGCGATAATAAAAGCTTAATGTTGGTAAAAAAGCAGACCGTGAATTCATATATTCCGACCACTAAAAACTTCATTGCTGGTGTTGGTGCAATTGTAATACATCAGCACAAGTTATTAGTTGTAAAAGAAAAGTTTTCCAAAGACTACAAGCTTCCCGGAGGTCATATTGATAAAGGCGAAACAATTAAAAATGCTTTAATGCGTGAAGTTTTTGAAGAAACCGGAATAAATATCAAGTTTGAATCAATTATGAGTATAGGTCATTTCCCCAATGGTCAGTTTGGTGAATCAAATATTTATATGGTCTGTACAGCAAAGGCATTGTCTGATAAAATAAACATAAAAGATACATCTGAAATTATTAAAGCAAAATGGATAGACATAGAAGAATACATCAATTCAGCTAACGTGAATACTTACAATAAAAGTGTTGTAAAGGCTGTACAAGACAGTATCTTTGTGAAACTGAAAGAACAAAACATAGAACTGAAAGTATCTGGTGGAGAAGTATATTATTAGTAATTTCTTTAACAAGGTAGATTTAAGAATTATTGCAAGTTCAGTAAAGTTGATTTAACAAATATATGTTAGATTTTGTAAATTCAATTTTGATACATAAAACATACTTTAATGTAGTAGAATGACATTAGAATGGATTGACATATTTATCCTTTTAGGACTTTCACAAGGAATTCTGTTTAGTTTGGCTCTGTTGTTTGGAAAGTTATTCAATGATAAAACCAACCGGTTTTTAGCCTACTCCATACTATTGATAATTATTATGGGATTAAATGATTGGGCCTGCAAAAAAGGCCTTGATGAGCAATACTATTTTATTGACTTTTTGGGTGATGATGTGCCATGGATACTTTTATTCTATGTTCCAATATTCGTTTTTATTCTTAAGTCGGTTCAACACAAAATGGCCAATAGCAACAAACTATGGCTACTCACATTGCCCTTTATGATATTCTTGTTTCTAAATGTGCTCATCGATTTGGATATGGATTTCAACCTTATAAAAGCAGATTCGCTTGTAAGGAACAGAGGTATTATTTATTCTATTGAATATTATTTGGCAATGGTATTCACTATTATCCAAAGTTTAGCCTGCTACTTTCTGATTGTTAAAAGCCAAATCCCCCGCGATAAAAAACAATGGTTAAAATATACCTGGGTTTTCACGTTGTTGCTTTTGGTAATATGGTTTATCCTGATTTTTATTCCTGTTCTAAATCAAAACCGAATGATGGATCATCTGTTATGGACAGGCGTTTCATTTTTTATTTATTGGTTAATATACAAAGGTTTATATCGATTTAATCTGGCTGGAGATAAAGAAGCCATTCATCGGATTTTAAATAAACCCTCCTATATATCAGAAATTTCTGAAATAGTGCCAAAGAAGAGTCCTAATAAGATTTCTGATAAGGAGAATATTTATATGGAAAAACTGGAACACCTGATGACGCATAAATATATTTTCAGAAATCCGGATTTAGGGCTTAACGATGTTGGCAATATGATGGAATTGAGCCCCGGCTATTTGTCTCAAATTATTAACACGTCACTTGGACAAAGTTTTACTTCATACATCAATTCCTATCGGGTTAATGAAGTAAAAAAATTGCTGATTGATGAGAAGTTCAGTCATTACAGTATTCTGGCAATTGGACTAGAGTGCGGTTTTAAATCAAAATCAGCATTTTACAATACATTTAAAAAATCAACTGGTTGTACTCCCAGTCAATTCAAGGCTAAACACAAGTCCTGATTTTTCAGATTCTGATAATACGGTACTTCCCTGCATTTTATATTTTTAGTTTTACAGCAAACTTTAAAACAATAGTATATGAAGGTAAAAACGGTTTTCTATACATTATTTATGATACTTCTGGTATCCTGTTCAAAATATGACGATATACCAATTACAAAGGAAGAGACAATCTCATCTCAAATTGTAAATGACGATTACCCTTTGTATTACTATTTGCCGGATAATTATACCGAAGAGAAACAATACCCGGTTATTTATTTATTAGACGGAGATTGGCATACCGAAAGAATGGCTCACGAAATTAATGAATTAAAGAACAATAATGAAATTCCGGAATGTATTCTTGTTGGAATCGGGAATTCAGATAAACGTGGCCGGGATTATTTATACCCCGAGGATGGGTGCAATGAAGGCTGGGGACATGCCGATAAGTTTTATGAGTTTTTTCGGGATGAATTAATTCCTCATGTAGATTCGATTTATTCAGTTGATACAGTGTCGAGAATTCTAATGGGACATTCGGCTGGTGGCTTTTTTGTACTATATGCTTTGTTTCAAACTGAAAATCCCAATCCGTTATTTAAAGGATATATTGCAGCCAGTCCGAGTACGTTCTGGGAAGAAGGGTATCTATTTGGTTTGGAAGAAAACCTTTCTAACCGTTTAGCCGACCTGCAATGTTCGTTATATATTGGTATGGGGAGTGATGAAAGTCTAACCATGGTTGTTTTGGCAGAAGAAATGCACGAACGTTTACTAAACAGAGCTTACCCGGGTTTAAAGCAAAAATACCAGAACTTTCATAAAGCCGGGCACGAAAGTGCTGCTATACCCACATTTACAAATGGATTAGTATTTACATTAAACAAGCTAGTAAAATGCGACTTACACTAAGAATAATATTACTAATAATTTTAGTATATCCAAGTATTATCCTGGCTCAGGAGAACGAGAACGAGAATAAAAATGAACACAAAAACCTTGAAATAGGTTCTGAACTTGCTTTAAATTTAAATCCCGGAGAAAACATTGTGGGAACCATTATTAGTGTCTCAAAATCAGTTTATTCAAACAAAAAAGGTTATTTCGCATTACAAACCGGGATACAGGAAGAATTTCAGGTAGCATTCATAAGAGGTTTTCCCGGTACAAAAGGAACAGGCTATAAGAATGGTATTCATTTAACCTTTGGCCCTGTTTTTTACATGCTTAAATCAAAAAAACTATCTGCTAGCTTCAAAATATTTGGTGGTTGGTCATACCAATATTCTTATGGTAGAATTAACAATGAAGCGTTGAACATAAACAGATCGTATACAAATCATAACCATTACTTTGCCAGAGGATTATATTTGCAGGCGGGTTACCTATTAAAAAACAATATTATAATAACAGGTTTTGCTAAAACTGATATTCGGCGAATAACAAATTTTGATGGTATTTTAGAATATCCTGAATTATTATACGGGATAGGAATTATGAAAAGGTTTTAAGCAAACAAAGTTTATACTGTATATAACTGAAACCATATCTGAGAGACATTGAAAAAAAGTTGTGCATAAAAACCGCCAGTTCCTAATAAATATACGTAATGCGGGGATTAGATAATTAATGCATTTTATAAACAGAGTATCGATTTGATAACAAAGTACCTTGAAATCTCGCACTACATAAATTCTAGCCGTTATGAAAAATTTAATGATTGCACCATAGTTAGATTTATTTGTCTTTGACAAGAGAATTAAACATTTTATTTATGAAAAAAAGAATATTATTTAAGATAGGAATTTTAATGTTTTTTATGAACATGATACTTCCTAAATCTTCTCATGCTCAATACAAGTTTGGTATTTGTGATATGTCAGTTTCATTAACTGATGTAAAGCATGGCTTGCCGTTTTATATGCTTAAACCAATACATCCTGGTTTTGAGGTATCAGCAACATTTCTAAAGAAAGAGAAAAAGCTATCTCATCATGCTTTTGATGCCGCTTTGGGATATTATTATCATGATATGATAGCCCATGGAAACTACCTTAATGTAAAATACAACTATCAAATCAGAATTAAAGAAGTTATTGGTGTCGATTTGCACTCAGGATTGGGTTTTCAGTATAACATCTATCCGGGTGAAGCATATGCTATTAATGAAACTTCTCGTGAATATAAGAGTGTTAATAATGCCAAGGCAAATCTAGCCATAAACCTGGGAATTGGTTTGTCATATACTAAAATGGGGAAAATTCATCCATTTATTCACTATGACTTCAATGTTCATAATATGTGGGCATATTCAACTTTTGTTAATTCAACAACCATGTTAAAAGCAGGTGTAAAGTATAATTTTTAAAATAATAATATGAAACAAAATATATCTTTTCTGGTAATATTAATAGCATTATTATTCTCCAGTTCATGTTCTAAAGACGCCATCTTTGATGAAAGTTATTATTACACAAACTTATCATTTCCCGATTCAAGTTCAACTCATCCCAAAGCATCTATATATCAGGGTATAATTGATGAATTTATTAATAATGGAGGTATAGGCACATCCGTTTTGATACGCGACCAATATGGCACTTGGTTAGGTGTGGGTGGATATGCTGATATTAAATCTAAAATAAAAGTACAACCCGGTAATCAATTCTTAATTGCGAGTACATCAAAAACATTTACGGCAACGGTGGCTTTCAAATGTATAGAAAAGGGTTTAATTGAGTTAGATGATCCGGTAAATAAATGGATTGACCAAAATATCTGTGATGAAATAGATAATGCGAATGAAAGTACTATTAAGGATTTAATCGGTCACACAAGCAGTATTCGGGATTTATATACAGCCAACCATTTAATGCAATACATGAATAATAATTATCACAACTGGCAAAACAGAGACATGCTGAAGTTTGTATATGGCAAGAAAGCATATTTTAATGTTGGAAAATGGCAATACTCCAATGTGAACTATATTCTTCTTGGAATGGCCATAGAGAAAGCTACAGGTCTTAGCTTGAAAGAACTTTATGAGCAAATAATATTCGATCCATTGAACCTTACCAGTGCCTATTACGGAACAGGAACAGAAAGATTACCTCCCGGGGTAGTTAAAGGATATTCAGACATATATTCAAATAACACATTTGTAGAAGCCATTAATTATTATGAGGATGATATTGGTGTGGGAGGTGATGGAGGAATTTCGATTAATGCGCAAGATTTGGGCAAATTCATGGATGAGCTTATGAAAGGGAATATAGTGAATGACGAAAGCTTAGCTCAAATGACCGACTGGTTTGAAGGAGGATATTCAACCGATGGAATGGCTGGTTATGGACTCTATCATGAGGATTACGAATATGGCCCTACTATTGGTCACGGTGGTGGTATTGTCGGATGGGAAGCTGGAATGGATTATTTTTCAGACCATGATGTAACAATTATAAAATTATTCAACACCGACCTAATATTAACTACGGAGAAATATAATAATAATTTAAATAATTTTTCAATTAACTTGAAAAAGGCAGTTTTTAGCGAATAAGAAAAACACGATTAATAAAAAATGAGAAAAATTGGAATTGAAAACACTAAGAAAGTGTATGATAAAGTTTTAACAAAATCTGACAGACAAATACTTGCTGATTTAACGGGTATAAGTGACAAAGAGATTTTGGAATTGACTAAATAGACAGATTTATCAAGAATTAAATGGGTTGGAGTGACCTTTGCCAGAATGCTCTACGAATTGGGGATAGATACAGTCGAGAAAGCATCAAAATCGGCCCCAGTTGATTTACATGCAAGGATAAACCAACTAAATAAAGAGAAAAGTATTTATAGGACAGATAGGGTTGAATGACATGAAAATATTTGTTAGCGCAGCAAAAGAAATACCTTTAGAGATAGAATATTGAGAAATGAATAAACACCAACTGCCAACACTCAAAAATATGGTAACCTAGACAAAAAGTTACGAGATATGGGAGGCAAATCGACAGAGATCCAGGAGCTTCAAAAACAGATCCAGGAGCTGAAAGCTCAAAAGCTCATATTGGAAACAGCAATTGAAATAGTAAAAGATGAGTATGATGTGGATGTCAAAAAGAAATTCTTGCCACTGCGCTGAGAGATACTTACAGGAAACTCAACAAAAAATAAACATATCGCTACTGTATAGCTTGTTTGGCATTAGTAGACTAGCCTATTACAAGCAAAAACAAAGGCATATATATTTACTATCCCCAAAAAACAGATTGTTGAATTGGCTCTTCCCTACCGAAAGGAAATGTCACGAGTCGGAACGACAAAGCTTTATGAGCTTATTAAACCGCAAATGGAGCAAGAGCATATCAAATGTGGTAAAGACAAGCTTTCCCGAATACTACGTGGAGAAAGAATGCAGGTAAAAAGAAAAAAAATTTAAAACAACAACAAACAGCATGCACAGATATAAAAGACAGTGTATATCCAGACAAACCGCTCATACACCATTCTGACAGACACTTTCAATATTGAGCAGAGGAATTACCGATGTATCGCAAGAAAACAATATAGCATCAGGATGACAACAAAGTATGACCCATATCAGAATGTAATTGCCGAAAGAGTCAATAGCATATTAAAATCAGAGTTTGATATAGGGGAAGGACTTATTGATATCAAAAATGTTCGATGGGTGATAAACCACAAAAGGACGACACCTGGCGATAATTGTCTAAATTTACCCATGATATTTATTTTTTCTCACGGGTAAAACAATTGCTAAAAACAGCACATTTGCAAACCCCACAAACTGCCCCACAACCAAAATCTGCAAAAGAGTTATTTCTTTTCCGGCACACCTCTACAAATTTTAACATTAGATATAAAAAGTGACTTCATATTCAGCTGTGTGACTATATATGTAATCACATAATGATAAAAATAGTTGTATAACTATAAATATAATCATACATTTGCATCACAAAACTTATAAAAAGATTTTATTGTAAATGGTTAAAGTCTTTTTGAAAGTTGAGTGTAGCTACAAATTATACGTATTCAAATGAAAGAATTGACAAAAGCGGAAGAACAAGTAATGCAGTATTTATGGGAACTTGAAAAGGCTTTCTTGAAAGATATTGTCGATAAATTTCCAGAGCCAAAACCAGCTTACACAACTGTGCAAACAGTAGTTAGGGTTCTAACAAAAAAGAAGTTTATTGGATATGAAACCTTTGGAAAAACCAACCAATACTACCCACTGGTGTCTAAAGGAGATTATTTTAGAGGTCATTTTAAAGGAGTGGTTAACAACTTTTTTAATGGTTCGGTAAGTAGTTTTGCTTCTTTTTTCACCGATGATAAAAACTTGAGCCTTTCAGAGTTGGAGGATATAAAACAATTAATTGATTCTAAGATAGATAAACTTAAGGACAGCAATGAATGATTTTCTTCACTATATATTAAAAGTAAGCCCAATCTTTTCTGTTTTGTATTTGTTTTATAGGCTTTGTATTAGCCGATTGACATTTCACAATGTGAACAGAGCATTTATGTTATCAATGCTGCCATTGTCTCTGATTATTCCATTTATTGACATAGGGTTGAATTCTAATTCTATTTTTCAAAATACTTCAATACCAATTTTATTTGACGATTTTGGAGGTATTGAGAACAATACTCAACAAACTGCATTAACGAACTATCATGAATGGAGTTTAAGCATGGTTATAGTAATATTTTATGCCTTAGGAGTATTTATCCTTTTAATTAAACTATTGCTTAATGTAATCAAATTAGCAAAAATCAAACACCAATCTGAAAGTTATGTTGAAGGTAAGTATAGAGTTTTATTTGCTGATGTTCCATTAGTTTTTTCCTCCTTTAGATGTATTTTCTTGCCATTGAGCAAAAAAGAAGAAATAGACAGTTCAATTTTGGAGCATGAGAAATTACATGGAAAAGCTTGGCATACTTTGGATTTAGTGTTGACCGAACTGTATGTTGCATTATTTTGGTTTAATCCTTTTGTTTATCTCTTTCGTAAAGACTTAAAAACGGTGCATGAATACCAGATTGATTCAATGGTTTTGCAATTTGATATTAAAAAATCCGATTATTTGCAGTTAATGTTGAATAACCTTGTTTCATCGCACGAATTGGTAAGTCTTTGTAATTATTTTAATGCTTTAACAATCAAAAAACGAGTAAAAATGATCACAAAAGAGAATAGTCCAAAATGGAAATTAGTGAGTTATTTATTAATAATTCCTATTATTTCATTAATGATAATGTCATTTTCAGGCTCGGCAAATTTAGATGGAGATGTTCCGAGTATTTCACCAATTAAGGTTGGGGAATATGACCGGATATCATCAACATACGGAATGCGTATGCACCCAATAGAAAAGATTGAGAAATTTCATAGCGGAATTGATTTTGCTGCTAAAAAGGGCACAAAAATAATTGCTACTGCAAACGGAATAGTTACCAGTGTCGAATTTAAAGAAGGTAGTTATGGAAAATTGATTATAATTAATCATGGTGCAGGCTATGAAACATGGTATACGCAATTAAGTGATTATGCAGTTAAGCAAGGCGATAAAGTTAAGCGTGGCGATGTAATTGGATCTGTAGGTAGCTCAGGGACATCAACAGGAACACATTTACATTATGAAATTCGTAAGGATGGTAAACCTGTAAATCCGCAAGAGTATATTAAGAATTAAATAAACTTCAAGTATTTCCTGTAGCAATGCCAGTTGATCAAAATCTTATTTGGATGTCAACCAAGGCAAGCAGCAAATACACTGAAGTCCTTTTTTAGTAAGAAAACAGGAATAAACAGTTAAAAATTATTACAAAATATCCAATAATTTATAACAACACCCAATGTTAAGAATTTTAATCCTCATTATTTTAATAACTACTTTGACATGTATAAGTAGTTATTGCCAGTCGGATACAACAATAAAAACGACTGATTTTAATATCAAAGATACAACGTGTGAATCAATCCCGGATTCAATACATCAAAGCTACTTTTCCGATTTTTTACTTCCAGGGAATAATGGTTATATCATAAGTCGATTTGGACCGCGACATGGAAGAATGCATTACGGTACCGATGTGAAAATGAATACCGGCGATACAGTTAGAGCAGTGCAAAGTGGCAAAATTATTAGGTCAAATTGGGGGACTGGTTTTGGCAAAATAATCATTGTAGAACATGAAAATGATATTCAAACATATTATGGACATCTTTCAAAATTTATAAAAAAGAAAGGTGAAAGCGTTAATAAAGGTGAAGCAATCGCTTTGGCTGGAAGTACGGGGAATGCAAGAGGACCTCACCTTCATTTTGAAATTCATGAAAAAAGAAAGGCCTTCGATCCTGAATTTGTTTTCGATTTCAAGAATAATAAAATTAGAAATGAGGCACAGCATGAATCATCATTAGCAGTTGTACATAAAATCTTAAAACCTAAAGGTTACGCAAACAATATTGCAATACCCGAATATTATAGTGTGCGAAAAGGCGATTCACTTTGGAAGATTTCACATAAATACAAAACTTCCATAAATACAATTTGTCTTTTGAACCATATTTCCAGAAACTCGGTATTACAAATTGGTCAGACTCTAAGGATGTATTGAAAGTACAATCTTCATGTTGGCTCTGTTTTGGCAAAGTTGGCAGACAGCAGCAAAAAATCATGCAGAGACATCCTTGTATGAAAAATCAACAACAATTAAAAAAAATTACTAATGCGTAATTCTATCATATCAATTATTACAGCACTAATTATGCTTACAATTCCTTGCAAAGTAAGCCCAACGGATATTCAAAATGATGATTCTAGCTGTCATCTGACAGTTGCCTCCAATATTAACAAAGATAGCAAAAAGGGCTCGGTTGTTTCCATATCAGACAAGCTTGACATTAATAAGGTTGAAAGCGAAAAACCACACATCGCATTTTCTTTTGATGACGGTTCTACAAAAGACAGAAATACTTATAAAAATTCGGAATGGAATTCAATGATAAGAAAGCATTTGAAGAACAATCGAATTCAAGCGGTCTGGTTTGTTGCAGGTAAAAGCATGGATAGCGAAAAAGGCAGACAATTATTGGGCAAATGGGATGCTGATGGTCATATAATTGCAAACCATACGTATAGCCATTTCAATTATAACGATTCATCAATGACAAGCAAAACATATATTGAGGATATTCAAAAATGTGAATCATTAATAAGTGATTATGAGAATTACAGTAAAATATTTCGATTTCCTTATTTAAATGGAGGGAATACCATTTCAAAACGAGACAGTTTAAATGATTTTCTTCAGCAAAATGCTTATAAACAAGGATGGGTTACAATTGATAATGCCGAATGGTATATAAATATGAGATTAATGCAGCGGCTGAAACAAAATCCTGATCTTAATATTAGCGGATTTAAAGAGTATTATGTCAATAATATGTTCGAGATGGCAGAGTATTATAATAAGCTTTCCATTCAGAATAACCATCGGCAGATAAAACACACCATATTGCTCCATTTTAATTTGACTTCTGCGTTGTTTTTAGGTGATTTAATTGAAAAGTTCAGGAATGAGGGTTGGATAGTTGATGATTACAGCGACGCTATAAAAGACCCAATTTATTCTGAACAACCAATCACAATACCAGCCGAACAGAGTTTAATATTAATGCAGGAAATGCTAAGAGAAGGATTCGTGCCTGGATACAATGGAGAAGATACTGAATATTTGAGCAATGAAATGGATAAATTAGGATTATAAAAATAGCAGGAATAGTATTATGCCCCAACACCTATAGTCCACACAATCAGACACATGTGCGACTTACCATTTCCATTATTTTAAAAAGGCATCAAAAAATGAATGAATAAGCAGATAAAGAATATGGATTACTGATATTGATACTTTGTCGATGCAGATTTTTAAGCTATAACCCACAAATACTTATGGGTTTAAATTCTCCTCATTGGGGCTGGATGTTTTCGTTGTTATCAACTCTTTTCATAATCTATTTTATGAGAATGCGCGACCATAACATATGGGAACAGAAACTTGGAATAAATTTTAAGAAGAGTGACATCGAGAGATTTATAATTACTACAACTTTAAGATAGATACTACCATATTTTATCGTAGACTATGTATCCATGCTTGACAGGTACAATTTTAAACAAAAGCTATTCCATTATATTTTAGCAAATTATATTTAATATATTCCCGCACCTATTAATGAAAAAATGCCCATTGCAGCATTTCTTCATTAATAGGACTTGAACTAATATTTTAAAAATTAGACAAAAATTTCGTTACAATTATGGTTGCATTAATTTTCCGTTTAATGCACCAAGAACTATAAATATAAAGGGTACTGTTCAATAAGGAGAATTATTGATATCAGCCACAATTGTAACATTATTTTTTGTTGGTATCCTGAAAAATTTATTAATACAAAAAAAACATATTATTGCTTTGTCGTAAGCAATCCATTTAAGGTTTAAATATGGTTTTCTTTTCTGAATTATTCCTCAATGCTATGACTGGAAAATTACCAAGTGAACCAAAAGTCTTTAACATTGTTTCAGGGAATCGAACAGTGTTAGTGTTAACAGGATTATTAACCTTGACATCAATAATATGATTAAATATTGATAAATTTTAAAGGAGAAAACTGACATTAGCAAAGCTAAATATAATGCGAATTTCAGTGGGCATTAAACTATTTACCGGTGTGTGGCAACACCCATTCGTCATAGACGATTGGCATAAAAAAAAGAATATTAATAAACAAATTAGCTCCAGAGGAACTTAAATGTGTAGTGTTTCGAATTTCCACACCATTCATGCCGAATAAAGACAGTTGAGTAATTGCAAAATTTTTATATTAAATTTAAAAAATGAGAATATTAATAACAATAGGAATATTAATATATTCAAATTTGTTATTTGGACAATCGCCACAATATTCTTTTCCATACCACACTGTTTATACTGTAAGCCATATCAAGCCCGATATTTACAGTCAAACAGAATTAGATAATCAAACAAAATCATTTTACGATGAATGGAAAGCTGAATATTTGAAAAGTGATTGCGGAAATACGAATGAATATTATGTCTATAGTGGAAATGAAGCAAAAAATGTATCAGAAGCACAAGGCTATGGAATGATGATTACCGCCTATTTTGCTGGTTATGATAGTAATGCTAAAACACTATTCGATGGGTTGTATTTATTCTATAAATCTCATCCAAGTAATATTAACAACAATTTAATGGATTGGCAACAAGCCACTTGCAACGACACCCCCAGTTCAGATGATAATTCCGCAAGTGATGGAGATATAGATATTGCTTTTGCACTGTTATTAGCCCATGAACAATGGGGCAGCAATGGAACAATAGATTATTTGACAGAAGCCAAAACAATTATTAATGCAATTATGCAAGATGAAATAAATCAAAGTAAATGGAGTATTAAACTTGGAGACTGGAGTGATGTAGGTGAACCAAATTATTATTATGGAACCAGGCCATCAGATTTTATTACTGACCATTTTAAAGTGTTTTCTTGCATTACAAATAACACCAATTGGGATATTGTTGTAGATACCTGTTATGCTTTAATTGAAAATATACAAACGAATTATAGTTCTACGACCGGTTTATTACCAGATTTCATAATTAATCTAAATACAAATTCAAGCCCTGCGGGATCAAATTATTTGGAAGATGTTTATGATGGTGATTACTATTATAATGCTTGTCGTGTACCCTGGCGTATAGGAACAGATTATCTTATAAATGGAGACGCAAGAGCAAAAACAACAGTCAATAATATCAACTCTTGGTTAATATCATCAACAAGTGCCGATGTAGGTAATATTTCTAATGGTTACAACTTAAATGGAACTGCAATCTACAATTGGAATGATGCAACTTTTATTGGACCTTTTACTGTTGGTGCAATGGCAGATATTAATAACCAAACTTGGTTAAATGATTTATACGAAGATTTGCTAACTAACAATGATTTATCTGATGGAGATTATTATTCAAATACAATAAAACTGCTTTCGATGATTACTATATCAGGAAATTACTGGATACCAAATTGTAGTTATACAGGTATAAGTCAGTTAAATTTAAGCAACGAAGATGTTACGATTTATCCAAACAGTACAAACGGAATAATAAATATTGAATTCAACAATATACAACTAACAAACTCAAAAATAATAGGCAAAATTGTAGATATTAATGGTAAAGTTATAGTTGATAATCTCTCAATACACAATTCTCAACAAATAGATACATCAACTTTTGAAAGTGGAACATATTTATTTTCAATTATAATTAATAATACAAAAATGATAACAAGAAAAATAATAAAGGAATAAGTGGGAACCAAATCAATAGTAAATAGAATTCTTAATTGCGACATCTTTTGTTGGAGGTTTAATGGGGATTATTGTTGATTTTATAATTACGAACTAGACAAATTCAAGATTGAAGATAAAGCCCCATTCTTATTTTGTGCAGAGAAATATCACGAATCAATATTGACCAATATATTTTTTTGAAAAATAACTGAAGGTGAGTACAACAACAAGAAACTTGAAAACTGTTCTAAAATTAGTAGCCTTAATCAAATTGTTAAAATGGAAAATAAACTTAACGCATCGAAGAGCATTAAAATAGATCCCTATATCGAAAAGTGTGGAGTGTACTGACCGAATCGAAGTACACTAAAGAACACATGTTCAATTGCACTGTAGAATCCGAATGGAAAATAGAAAGTCCAATCACTTAGCAGGGGAATTATCAAGGGTGCAAAGCCTTTCAAAAAGGATATATTTGGAAATTGAGCCTTTCTCAAAAATCAAATATTCAACATTCGACCCTAATTTTGGTATTAAAGATATTCCTGAGAATTATATTCATGTTAGTTATGAATTAACTGCGAAAAACGGGAAGATTCAATTAAAAATTACAAATGAAACTTTTGATGGAAATATGGAAAGGATGGAACGTCTAAATCAAGGTTGGAAAATAGTAATCGAAAAACTGAAAGAAGTTGCAGAAAAATAGCTACTGCCAACAATATATATAATTCATACGGGTTTCAGAGGTTTTAAAGCAGTATCGTCCACATCAATTCTGGATGATAGCCTGATCGGTTTGAAGCCCGAAATCCTTTACGAAATAATACACTCAACGTTAGCTGTTATTCGACACATAAGCACTTCAAGATTAGAGAAACAATAAAATCATCTAATCTTCCAGAGCGAATTAAATTTGTAAGCTAACGGAGGCGGAAGTCGCGAAAGAAGGCTTTGATATTGTTCTCGCAAAGGAAAAGTACACTAAAATACCAAAGGGAAAAAAGCAGATGTAAAAACTCCTTATAAATACAAAAGCTCAGTGCACTGGCACTGCTATCTAGCAGCTTCCTGCCAGATAAAACAACCGAGCAACTTAAAATATATTGCAGGCAAAGAACAAACCGGTTGAACATAGTCGCGGAGGTTTCGGATAAAATGCAAAAGTACCTTAAACTATTAAACCTTAGATTAGACGTGGTCGTAAAAGACATATGTGGATTACTATATTGAAAACCATTCAGGATATTTGAAAAGGGAACCTTGCCCCAATTAAATTAGCACAGCACTGTTTGGTTGGCTCTAAATAATAAAATATTCAGTAAAAAATATTAAGTCCCCCAAAAAAAGGAAGAAACATATTAAAAACTGCACTAAGGCAAACGTCAGATGCAATCAGAAACTTTAAAGACACCTAACTATCAGACTCTTTTAAAAAGATCACCTTCATAAAATGATGACAAACTGAGATTTCTGCTACGGCACGTAAACTGGCTGTCATCGTTTTGAAGATGGTTGCTAAGAAAATACCTTACATCACTGAAAAAGAATATTTGTTTCTTGACCAAAAAAGAAAACTAAAACTAGTAAAAGAATTAGAAAACAAATAACTAGATTTGACATAAAACAGCAAGACTTTAAACTTTTTACAACTTACTCATTATCAACTGCAATTTTTGACATTAGTCAAGATTAAATAAGTTCTGAAAAACGGATAATTTTTAGTAAAATCTATTTAAAAATATGAAAATAAAAGGTGTAATTTTTGACTTTAACGGAACTTTATTTTGGGATACAGATATTCATAACAATGCTTGGGATTTCTTTTTAGAAAAGCACAATTTAAAATTATCCGACAAAGAGAAAAATGAAAAAATTCACGGGAGAAATAATAATGACATTTTAAATGCTTTGTTCCCCAATCAACTATCAAAAAATGATATTGATATTTTAAGTAAAGAAAAAGAAAAAATATATCAAGAATTATGTTTGCAAACAACTATGCAACTTGCACCGGGAGCAATAGATTTCTTAAATTATCTCCAAGAGAAAACCATATCTTTTGCAATAGCCACTGCATCTGAAATTGATAATGTTAATTTTTATTTTGAGCATTTAAAACTTAGTTCTTTTTTTAAAAGATCAAATGTTATATTTAATGATAAAAAAATAAAAAGTAAACCTGACCCCCAAATATTCAATAAAGCCATGAATGTTATGGGAGTTTCAGGAAAAGAAACTCTTGTTTTTGAAGATTCTATTTCGGGAATAAAATCGGCAGAAAATGCAAAAGTTGCAAAAATTATAATTGTAAATTCGAATAATGAAGATTATATAAATTGGAACTATCAGCAAATAAAAGATTTTGCCAATGTTGATAAAAAGCTATTTGATTGAAAAATAAAACAAGTCATAAAGAAGTTCATGTTGCAATTTAAAATATAAATGGATTGTTCCCTTATGATAACGTTCCTGTGATTAAAAATTTATACTCTGATTGTTCAAGTAAGAAATATTCATTTAAACCAGCGGTCTACAAGACGTATTATTTTCTAGTACAAATTTAAAACAACCGAAATTAGATAATTGGAAGCATTAAAATAACAAAAATACAGGTAATATTTTGTATATTCCACAGGGGGAATAGTGGTATTTGAGCCTTGGTTTCCCGCTCGTTTTCTCGTCTGTAACCTGACAGATAATATCACTCCCTACATAACATGCAATTTACCGATATAAACTATTAAAATGAAAACAACACATATACTCATTGTACTATTATTAATAATTGTGACTTTATCATGCAAAAATGAAAAACTACCATCATTGAATATTAAAAAAGATGACGGTTTTGGATGGAACGAAAAAGAACCATGTACCGTAATTTACTCGAATTCAGATACTCTTTCTGGAGCTATAAAATGTCGTGGAGGAATGTCCAGTAAGTACAATAAACATTCATTTTCGCTTGAATTAGATAATAAATACTCATTTGCAAACTCACCTCATGATGATGATTGGATTTTAAATGCTAATTATATTGATAAAACATTTATGAGGCATAAAATTAGCTACGATCTTTTTAGCGAAATGAATTCAAAAAATATTGCATCTAAAAGTAACTATATTAATGTATACATAAACGACCAATATGAAGGTCTATATGTATTAATGGAAGAAATTAACGGAGGAATGGTTGATTTAAATAAGCATGATACTTTAGCAATGCTGTTTAAAGACCCTCCCATTTTCAGAGAAAAAAGACTATCATACGTTCAAGATTCCTTAAATTACTATCAGCAAAAATTTCCTAAAATAAATGTGTCTGACAAAACTTATTATATTGAGAAATTCAGAAATTTTCTGTTTAATTCAAGTGATAGTGAATTTGCTCAAAATATTTCAAATTGGGTGGATATTGAGAATGTTATTGACTGGCATATAATTTTATTATTCTCAAACAACTCAGACGGGATATTAAAGAATTTTTATATGTATAAACTGGATAAAAATACGCCATTTAGATTTGCAATATGGGATTACGACCATTCATTTGGACGAGATGGAGACAATGAACGTAATTTAATGGAACGAGAACTTGATTGTAATAGGTCAATATTATTGAAACGGCTGATTAATGTATCAGAGATTGGTTATTTTAATAAACAAAAAAAAAGGTGGCTTGAGCTTAGAACAAAGAACATCATTTCTGTAAAAAATTTTGAAAGACATATTGCCGAAATTGACAAAAAAATTGTAAATGAAGTCAAAAAAAATTTTGACAAATGGCCAATTAATAGCAAATGGTATTATGACAATAATGATTACGAAAAAGAACTTAATTTAATGCGAGACTTTGTAAAAATTAGAATACAGCAACTTGATGAATATTTTAATAACAGTTTATAACATTTTGTACATTGCAATGCACATTTCTGCCACAGCTCCCTTCGTGATCGTTTCACCTTGGCCGTCGCAAACGCTCTTCTAATTCTGTAATGACAACAAACAATTTACTTTTAGTAAAAAAAAGACATGAAATTAAATATCACAATAGTAATTTTTCTTTTTTGGATTTCTTCATATGCACAAACTGATTCAGTTCTGTATTCGTTTTTTGTTGCAGGACATACTTATGGAAAGCCAGGAGTAAATAATGAAGGTTTTCACCCTCCTTTCAAACAAAAATTTGATTTTATCCAAAGTCGACCAGAAATAGTATTTGGTGTATTAACTGGAGATATTGTTTTTCCAAATCCAATAGCTCAGGATTGGGATGAGATTGATGCTGATATTGACAATTTGGGAATACCGGTATATTTTGCTGTTGGAAATCATGATATGGAAAATAGACCATTATTTGAGAGTCGATATGGGATTACCTATTATAATTTTATTTATCAAAATGACTTATTTATTGTCTTAGACCCCAATATTGATGAATGGAATATTTCGGGAGAACAACTCCAATTCCTACAAGATGTTGTAAATGAAAACGCACCAACAACAAACAATATTTTTGTGTTCTTTCACCAAATACTATGGAGAGAATCTAACAATCAATTTAATTATATTCATTGGAATTCTAATGCCGGAAGAGGAGATAGTGTAAATTTCTGGACAGAAGTAGAACCCATATTTCGTTATCTACCAAATAATGTAATTATGTTTGCTGGAGACCTAGGAGCAAGTTGGTCAACGAATGTGACCTATGACCATTATGATAATATAACATTAATTGCAAGTGGCATGGGAGATGAGAATGGCGAAAATTTTATTGTTGTAAATGTTGACTCCAGCAAATCAGTTTATTATGATTTAATTTGTCTATCTGATGCAAATATAAACTGTCTTGGAGCGTTGACAGATTATTTAGTAGTAAGCGAAGTTGCAGATATAGAGCCTGTAGCAAAAAATAGTTTTAATACTTACATATACCCAAACCCAGCACGAAGTACTATAACAGTCTCTCAAGAAGTATCAAGTAGTAATACAATTCAATTATATAATACTCAAGGAGCATTAATCTTAGAAGAGAAATTCAATAAAAAATTGAAACACTCTATTAATTTAGATCATATACCCAAAGGGTTTTATATTGTGAAAATATTAAATAACTTAAATCAATCAACAATTAAACTAATTAAAGAATAAATTAAAAACGCAGCATAACACAGTAAATATTGCAAGGCGGAGTTCTGCAGTACACCAACTGCGGATTCTCGTTTCGCAGTTCCGTGTCCTCGCGGACAATCAGACTCTCATCTGACCTCCACCATCAACAACATAAGAGACTTTAAGCAGAATACGTTCCTCAATTTATTGACATTACATCAAAAAAAATATTCGCATTAAAATCCACCTTTGGACTTTAATAATCAAACGAAAATGATGATTTCAAAAAGTGCAATAATCGGAGAACAAAGTAAAATCGGAAAAAATGTTATAGTGGGTAACTTCTCCACTATCGAAAATGACGTTGTAATTGGCGACAATACAATAATCGAAAATAATGTAAGCATTCTAAATGGTGCCCGAATTGGGCAAAACTGCCATATACATTCAGGTGCCGTTCTATCAGGTGTTCCACAAGACTTAAAATATAAAGGAGAATACACAACATTAGAAATAGGTAACTGGAATATAATCAGGGAATCAGTAACAATAAACAAAGGAACCAACTCAAAGAACACAACCAAAATCGGAGATAATAACCTAATAATGGCGAACGCTCATATTGGTCATGATTGCGAAATCGGGAATAATTGTATCATTGGATTTGGCGTTGGCATGGCAGGAGAAGTTGTTGTTAATGACCATGCAAACATTAGCGGACTAACTGGAATCCATCAATTTACCACAATAGGAGAACATTGTATGGTAAGTGGTTTAAGCAAAATAGTAAAAGACATTCCTCCTTATATTATTGCTGCACGAGAACCTCTTTCATATTGGGGAATTAATGTTGTGGGTTTAAAAAGAAAAGGATTTGAACAAGCCAAACTGGACGAACTGAAAGAAATTTACCGGATAATTTTTCAACAAAGGCGAAATACAACTTATGCCATTGAATTTATCGAAAACAACTTCAAGCAGACTCTGGAAAGAGATAAAATCATTAGTTTTATAAAACATTCACCAAGAGGAATAATTAAAGGTTATATTGAATAAAAAAAATGTTAGTTGCTACCACGTGGTAGCTAATGCACAAAAAGCTTAGTGTAGATTTAGAATATGGATAGATTAATAGAAAACATAAAAGTATACATACCCCTTAACAATAATGAAATTCAGTTGCTTAAAAATGCTGTAGATAAAAAGATCTATCAAAAGAATGAGCTGATTTTCACTGAAGGAAAAATATCGGACGAAATCTATTTTGTTACAAAAGGATGTGTAAGATTGTTTTATAATGTTGATGGCAACGATAAAACAGCCTTCTTTTATACTGAGGGACAATTTATATGTGCCGGCGAAAGCTATACTTTTAATATTCCCGCAATTGAAAATTTTCAGGCTATTGAACAAACGGAGCTATTTGTCTTTGAAAAATCAAAAATTGAAAGCTTATTAAAAGAAGTTCCCAAATTTGAAGTACTTGCCCGAATAGCCACCGAAAATGAATTGATAACCTGCCAAAAGGTTATTGCCTCGTTTGTAACAAAATCAGCAGAAGAACGCTACATCGATTTATTAAATACAAACGGAGAACTATTCCATCGTGTACCCCAGCAGTATATCGCATCGTTTTTAGGTGTATCCCCTGAAACTTTAAGTAGAATTAAAACCCGCGTATTCAACAAAAAAAGTTCTTGACGATCGTCAAGAGAAAGTGAATAGGTAAGCACTAATTTTGTAATAAAAAAAATATGGACGCAAAGAAAGTATTAGTAGCAGGAGCAACCGGATATTTAGGACAATATTTGGTAAAAGAACTTAAAAGCAGAGGTTATTGGGTAAGGGTGTTAATTCGGAAAGAAGCTCAAAAAGATAAATTCGAGAATGTTGACGATTTCTTTATCGGTCAGATAACCGAACCAAATTCGTTAAAGGGAATAACAACTGATATTGATTGGGTTTTCTCCTCCATCGGTATCACCCGTCAAAAGGATGGAATGACGTATATGGATGTTGATTATCAGGGAAATTCAAATTTATTAAAAGAGGCTTTGAAGGATAAGGTTGAAGCATTCCAATACATTTCTGCAATAAATGGCGACAAGCTTAGACAGCTTAAAATATTTGAAGCCAAAGAGAAATTTGTAGACGAATTAAAAGCTTCCGGAATCAGTTATTGTGTTTTGCGTCCAAATGGATTTTTCTCTGATATGAAGGATTTTCTAGATATGGCAAAAGCCGGCAGAGTATATTTGTTTGGAGATGGAAAATTCAAACTAAACCCCATTCATGGAGAAGATTTGGCAAAAGTTTGTGTTGAAAAAATGATTGCCGGAGTTAAGGAAGAAACCGTAGGCGGTATTGATGTTTTAAGTCAGAATGAAATCGCTGAATTAGCATTAAAAGCATGGCAAAAACCAATAAAAATCAGTCACCTTCCCGATTGGATAAGGAAATTTACCATTTGGATTTTAAGAACATTTACCTCTTCAAAAACATATGGGCCTATTGAGTTCTTTTTAACAGCAATGGCATTTGATAATATTGCCAATCAATACGGGACAAATCATCTTGAAGACTTTTATAAATCAGAGGTAGAAAGAATGAAGAAAAAATAGGCTCTGGCTACTACAAAATAAATCAAAACTCCTGTATTGGCTTAATCGGGTTATCCTGCTCAGGGCTAAAGGAACGAAAGTCCCCTATTCACGAGGCTTTCAGGAGTAATTTGCAGAAACAAAAAATCAGGGTACAGGCCTTCTACCCCAGGGAATAATCCTTTTACCCAAAGGAATCATAGATATTCCCTATAGGATTATCCCTATTACTTAGGGAATATCTATTATACCCAAGGGAATTATGCTTTTACCCAAGGGAACCATAGCTATTACCTATGGGATTGCTTCGATTACTTAGGGAATCTCTATGAAGGACAAGGGAATTGCCCTTCTTACCGAGGGAATAAGCTTGCTCCCCCTGAAAATTGTCTTGGTTTCTTATTCTTTTGATAAGGCAACTTTAACTGCCGCAACTGTTTTTGGCGAATTACCCACAAAAATGTTTCCGTCGATTTCAAAAACCGGGCGTTTCAGGAACGTGTAATCCGTTAGTAAAAGCTTTTTGTAATCGGCATCGGTTTTTACCGGGTTGGTTTCAAGGGTAGCCTTCAATTTCCGGGCACGTTTGTTTATCAGCGCTTCGTAGCTTTTTGTATGTGCGTACAGGCTTTCAACCTGCTCTTCGGTAATTGGCTCGGTTTTAATATCCTGCTGAACAAAACTTTCGTCAACGTTTACTTCTTTCATTATTCGTTTGCAAGTATCGCAGGTGGACAGGTAATATACTTTTCTTCTCATTCCAGTTCTCTTTAGTGCCCGAAAGATAATTATTTGCTGTTGTCTTTCCAGACAGGAAATCCTTTTTTCTATAGCTGAAATGAGCTTTAGCATTACATCTGATGCCAAATTTGGGTAATCCCAATCACATCAAGAAGTATTAAAAATGCCTTTTGCCCTATCGGGCCGATTTTACTTTTTGTCTTGAGACAATAAGTAAACAAAAAACTCAAGGCTGCGCCCGCTTCGCTCGGAAAAGCTACGCAATGCCAGCTAAAATTCCTGAAACTCGTCGTACCTCCTCAAACAGCAGTAATTTTTTAACGCCGTCACTGCTTGTTTTCCGGCTCACCTGACGAGGCCAAGCTGCGATGTGGCTGACGCTGCAGCAGTTGAACGGCCTCTTTTGGTCTTTGCCCGAAGTTGAAATAAAGCCTTAATGAGAGCGGGAAGCTCCGAGGGATCGAGGAGATCACCCGTCCGAATTTAGGTTTTATAAAAACGTAGGGTGAAGATCAAAAGGAGCCTTGGCTCGGAAATGCCTTCCTCGTGTATCGTTTTTGTGTCAAGACAAAAATGATAGCCTCCGGCAGGAGATTTATGATGAAAAACTTAAACAACTTGAAAAGCGAAACCCTACTTCTCACAACCAACCACCAAAGGCAAATGTTTGCCGCCCCTAGGCTCTTGTTTAAAGTTGGCATAAACCTGAATATTTTGGAATCCGGCTTTTTCCAGCAGCGCTTTTAAGGCCTCACTTTTTAAAGCCAGCAATGGTGTTTCGTTCGATACGATGCGGTTTATGGCTTTAATTTCCAAATCGGTTTGAAACCCGATAAGTTCAGAATCATCAGTAAAATTATAACGACGGATAAACCGGATGTTTTCCGTGTCGATTACATTCCTATAAATCCAGGTTAATCTTTTACCAGCATTTCAATTTTTCAGACATTTCATTATATCCATTGTCTCCTTCATTTCTTTTTGAAGTAAATATAACCGCATAATAAGGCAATTGTGTTGTGTTCATAATCATACCTCTATTTTTTTATTTAATTACAATTTTCCATTTCGTCTATATGGAAACCTTGCCTCGATATATGAAACCACAATTGATGCTGCTTCTTCAATGTGACAAAATTCGCATTCTTTGCTGCATAACTCTGTTGATTAGACGTCTTTAGATTTAAGATAGTTTTTCCGTATTCGTAAATTACAGCTTCGTCTTTCAAGGTGGAACGCACTAAAATATCAAAGTGGATTTTTTTACCATCACTTCTCTTTACATAGGTATCCCAAACAGCTACTTTCATTCTATTACTTTTTGTTTTTAATGGCTAATATGAAGTAAACTAATTCACTAATTATATTTCTTTATGTGAATGATTATCTTTTTACTTCAGTTATCCTCTTCGAAAATAATTATTCCTGTTGGACAATTTTCAGCTGCCTCTCTGATCTCAACCTCATACTTATTGTAATCTACATTGGGCATCACGATCATTTTATCGAATACTTTAAAACCTTTGGTGCGAACGAAAGACAGATTTTACAAGCAACACAAGTGTTTAAATTATCGTCTCTCCATACTTTTTTAATTCCCATATCTATTTTTATCATTTGCAAGCTGATACGACAAACAAACATTTGCAAAAGTATCTTGTTCATCCAATTAAGAACCAGAGGCAACATAAAATTTGATTCTTAAATAACTTCAACAATTCAGAAGCTTTTCTTTTTCAATTCTAAATTGCTTTTAACTGATCCTCTCATCGATTGTTTTCATTGTCCAGTTAATGAATAAAAACGCCCCAAACCGTACTAACCGAATAATTGCGGGCAGCAACTGGGAGATCTAATTAATAGACTCAATGCGATTCATGATTTAAAAATAATTACTATATTTATTCACGAGGGGTAAACAGGAGTTAACAGTATCAAACAATTGATAATATACACTATTGATTGATAAACTCTTACTCTATCATTTTGGGATTGAGCGATGGAAGTAGTAGTTTAACTCAATGTTGAATATTCTATTTTTACGAACTTAAAACTACTAGAATTATTATAATTCCAGTTGAAGTTTTTAAACTAATTCAAATGACTGTGCAAAGCTAAAATCACATTTCGAATTAATAGTGGAAAATTAAACTTCAACAAACCATTTTATCAATCAACTCATTTAGATTTAACATTCTTAAAGGCTCAAGTACGGTTATATAAACAAAAATGCTTAATTACTAATGAAGAAGAAATCAATAATTAAACCTAGTGTTGTGATCTTAACATTTTTGATCGCATTCTATGGCAAACGCATACTTTCACATTACATAAATATCTCATTTTCTAACTATTATGCACAAATAATCTATTCTTATTTTTGGTGGATTATCCCAACAGTAATAGTTACTGGTCTACTATTCGGATTCAATAGGATATTGCACATTACGGGTATTCAAAAAGAGTTAAAAACTGGATTTGTATTTTCATTTCTTACTGTATTACCGATGCTAGTAAGTTCTGCTTTTATTGGTCGTATTCCTGAAGACTTGAAAATATTACCTCTACTTCATCAAACACTTTTTGCTGGTTTTATGGAGGAATATCTTTTTCGAGGATTTTTATTTGGAATACTATTTAGAAAGTTAGCTTGGGGCTTTATACCTGCTTCGACTCTTGGAGCTTTTATTTTTGGATTAGGTCATATTTATCAAGGCTCTACTTTTCTTGAAACTACTGGTGTTTTTCTCGTGACATCTATTGGTGCTATTTGGTTTGCCTGGTTGTATATTGAATGGAATAATAACCTTTGGATTCCGATTTTTCTCCATATACTTATGAATCTTTCTTGGGGATTATTTGAGGTCAGTCCCAATGCATTGGGTGGATTTTACACAAATCTGTTCAGAATCATTACAATTACACTGACGGTCGTCGCAACAATTAAATTTAATAAGAAAAACGGTTTTAGGATAAAAAGGAAGAATTTGATTGTAAACAATGCAGCGTCAATATCCACTTCATATTAACTTGTCTATTACTAAAAATAAATGAATTTCACATGCAACAAAGTTGATTTCTCATCTAATAAACATCAAGTAACTTCATTCCAAAATCAACACGATCCTTTCCATTTACTAAAAATATTGCCGCAAAACTCTTCTTTCCTTTAATTACGTTTTGCTCAAACCCCTTTAATGAATCGATATTTGTAAAGAATGCAACAGTAGCCCTCACTCCCATATCATGATCGGAAAAAAACAAAAATTGCTGCGTATCACTATTGTCACCAACTCTTGCTACCACCGCAATTTCTGATGGACTGCTTAGTCTCAATTCGTTCCTGTATTTCATCAATACCGTTTGATAATCTTCAATATCAGATGTCGCGATTGACAAACTATTATTCTGAAATCGAAATTGAGGAAATTGATCTGTAAACAGTTCAGAAAAATGGTTAATAGTTTTGAATGGGCCAGCATATATGATGTTCTTTTCTTTTAAATCCTTGACTTCCAACCTAGATGCAAGTCTTATTGAGAAATCTTTACCATATTTCCAATATAACCGAGAAATCGCCTTTACCGCATCCACCTCGCTTGCAGTTGTATAGGTATAACTGGCTGATTGAACTTCCTCAACAGTTAAATTCTGCTCCTGTTTTACTCGTTGCAAATCCTCTTCCGAATTGATATTGTAATCACGTTGCCAACCGTCCCCACCGGTAATAGTTGTTCCTAAATATCCATAAACATCTCCAATGTACATCACTGTTTCATTCTTGTTCGTTAACATTCTATTCCAGATAGGAACTTTCGGTTTAAAAGTACGTAAAGAACAAAGCACTAATAACAAAACGATAACTAATGCATAAACAATGTGTGGTAGCAGCTTCTGCTTATTCCTTAAGCGTCTCCTGTGATCGGTATTGAACGATACCAAATATTGCCCTTTCTCGATATTAAGCTTTATTGCATCATTCGCACCTTCGTTTGCATAGTACTCATCTAGCTTTTTTCGAAGATGATATACACTCACTCGTATTTTGGCATTACTTTTTTCACCATCATATTGTTCCCCATAAATATGTAATCCAATTACCGATTCTTTAATATCAATATTATCATTTGTAGCCTGAACCAGATATTTAAGGAGAACTTTAATAGAAGGAGATTTTAAGAAATACCTTGAGTTTAAGATCTTATCAAGTACTTCATTTTTTGAGTCGTTCAATTGCATTAAACCGGAAATATAATAAATATTGATTTTTAAAGGTGTAATTATAACTGTAATACAAAAGCAAATATAATCAATTATCGATCAAACTAATAGACTTACATTAAACGGTTACACCTACCGTTTAATTCACGTTTATTTTTCATAAACCACCAATTTTGATCATATTTAGTAATTAAAACTAATAATTTAAGAAATGCATAAACGACTTTTACTTATTGTTCTTTTGTTTGCAACGAACCTATTGATTGCACAAAACGAAATTAAAACATTAAACAACGATGGAGCCTGGTGTTGGTTTTCAGATCCGCGTGCTATTTATGTTCAAGGTGAAAAAAACAGTGTACTAACTGGTTGGGTAAAATCAGATGGTTCAATTGAAAGTTCAAAGTTAGACTTAGAAACTGGAGCAATTAAATCAGAAATATTATATGATCAATTAGAATACGATGATCATGATCACCCTGCATTTATGCAATTAAAAGACAAAAGCTTAATGGTTTTTTATGCAAAACATTGCGGACTAAACATGTATTGGCACAAAAGCGACGAAAACTCTGACAAAATATTTGGAGATATTACCACCTTTGATCCAATAAACAAGAAAGAGTTAGAGAAATACCCACATCGCCAAGTAACTTATGCCAACCCATACCAACTGAAAAAAGAGGATAATCGGATTTACGTTTTAGGTAGATGGACTGGTTTCAAACCGAACATTATGTGGTCCGATGACAATGGTGAAACTTTCACACAATCAAAGGTTTTTATTGCGGAACAAGGATTTAGACACAATAATCGCCCGTACGTTAAATACTTTTCAGATGGAAAATCTCGAATTCATATTATTATGACGGATGGGCATCCGCGTCAAGAGAAGACCAATTCAGTTTATTACGCATACTACGAAGACGAGGCTTTTTGGAAATTAGACGGTACTAAAATTTGTAATTTAGATGAAATTCCATTTAAACCAACTGATGCAACTGTAGTTTATAAAGCAACTGAAGAAACAGGAAGAGCTTGGGTATACGATATTGTTGCCGATAAAAAAGGCAATCCAACAATTTTATATGCACGCTACCCTAGCGAACAAGAACACTTATACTATTATGCAATCTTTGATGGCAAAGAGTGGCACGATCACCAAATTTGCAATTCAGGTCGTTGGTTTCCACAAACCCCTGAAGGACGAAGAGAGCGCGAACCACATTACTCGGGAGGTTTAACAGTACATCCCTTGAAACACAATATTGTTTATTTATCAAAGCAAGTAAATGGTATTTTCGAAATTGAAAAATATGTAACCCAAGATAATGGGGAGACTTGGGAAACCACTGCAATAACAAAAGATTCTAAATTTGACAATGTACGTCCTTACATTCCACGCAATATGAAAAAGAAGAATAAAACCGTATTATTGTGGATGGAAAATGAAAAGTATGTTCATTATACCGATTATAAGTCTAACATTAAATACCTAATTGAAGAATAAAACGTACAGATTAACAGTTTACTCTGCCCTATTTGAATTGAGCCAGCGAAGCAATTTTTAAATAAATATTATTATAAAATAAGATGAATTGAATTACCTTTTGGTTTTAGAAGATTCACTCTTAGAAAAAGTCACTTGATAAACTGATTAAAAATGTAAAATTGGTATTCTTGGAACTCTATTTGAAGCTTTTATAAATAGAGAGGCCTTCGATATTTATCTTTGTCCAAAGTGTGGAAAAGTGGATTATTTGCCCCGATCTATATCAAAATACATTGACAATAAAAATTATTTGCATTAATCTGAAGGATGATGTTTGAAGTAGATTACCTATATTTCAAATTGGTATTATAAGTATATTTGGTATCAAATATTAAAAACGATACTATGAAAATTGATTGGTTACTTGATTACAACCCAATATTACTTGCACTTGGTGCAACTATTTTCACTTGGTTTGTTACAGCATTGGGGTCATCAATGGTCTTCTTTTTTAAAAAAATAAATCAAAAGGTTCTTAATTCAATGCTGGGATTTGCTGCTGGAGTAATGATTGCAGCAAGCTTTTGGTCTTTATTAAAACCCGCAATAGAAATGTCGGAACAAAGTGGCCACCGACCTTGGGTTCCTGCTGTGGTTGGATTTTTATCAGGCGGAGCATTTTTATTAATCGTTGATAAAATCTTACCCCACTTGCATCTTGGCTTGTCTGTTGATAAGGCAGAAGGAGTAAAAACAACTTGGCAAAGAAGTGTTTTGCTTGTGCTCGCCATAACCTTACATAATATTCCGGAAGGATTAGCAGTTGGAGTTGCCTTTGGTGCTTTAGCTAATAACCCAGATACAGGGATGCTCGCAGGAGCAATCGCGCTTGCTTTTGGGATTGGATTACAAAATTTTCCTGAAGGCGCGGCAGTTTCTATTCCACTTCGTAGAGAAGGTTTTTCAAGAATAAAAGCCTTTAATTATGGACAACTTTCGGGAATAGTTGAACCAATTGCTGGCGTGATTGGTGCTTATTTAGTACTCACAATTACTCCATTATTACCTTATGCGCTTTCATTTGCTGCAGGAGCAATGATTTTTGTAGTTGTGGAGGAATTAATCCCTGAATCACAAACTGGAAATGAAACCGATTTTTCAACGATTGGAGCAATGATTGGTTTTGCTGTAATGATGCTCTTAGACGTTGCCTTAGGATAAATATTAATAGCAATATTTGAATATTCCAACGAATTGCTGCAAGCGAATTGACAATACGCCTTCTTGAAAATTATTAATCCAACAACCTAAATCTAAATATCCGTACAAGCAATGTACGAACAAACCCCACTAAACAATTACAAAAAAACGAAACTATCATGAGACAGCTTTCAACATTATTATTTCTTATTGCAATATCAATTAATGCATTGGGGCAACATGAAATTAAATTCAAAGTAGAGGAATTATCAAAACCAGATAAATTAATCAACAAACTTGAATACAACGATATATATAAAAGATTGATTCTTTCTGATTTATCAATGAATACTCACTGTGTTGAACGAGAAAACATTGAAATACCTTATTGTATTATTGCAAAAAGTGAAGCACCAGACAGTTTGGTTTATAAGGGTTATCATGCATTTTTTAATGGCATGTACAATGCATATGCTGATCACAGACCTTTCGTGATCTCTCCCGATATGATTTGGTTGCTAATAAGTCAAGGATTTGCAATCCATTTAAATGAAAATGCTGAATTGTTGCGAAAAGATTTTGTTGATTTTGAAGATAAAGTATCACTAATTGTTAGAAATGATACTTTAAAATTAGATAGTCCTGCAAGTGCTTGGGAAAGCATTTTTCCTGATTTCACAAAGCAGATATCTGAACACACAGGAGATGAATTGATCAGTATACTAACATCTGACTTTTCAACAACTTCACCTATAGAGAAAATTGCTTCAGAATTAACAATTATGAAAGCAATGGAGCCATATTTTGAGTTTGTTGTAATACGTATGATTTGCGGAATTCCAGAAATTACTTTGCAAGGTACAACCGAAGATTGGGAGAAAATTTATAAAAAAACCAACGCCATAGCAAAATACAACTTGAAATGGTGGACCGATGAGCTTGAGCCAATTTTAAAAGAAATAATCAAAACTTCAGAAGGAGAAATAGATAAAACTTTCTGGAGAAATATGTTTAAATACCATTCTCAGGAAGCTTATGGTGCTCCCAAAATTATAGATGGTTGGATTGTAAAATTCTTTCCATACGACAAAGATGGAAAACGAAATAATCTTAAGGAATTAAAAGGTGGAGACAACTTGCCCGAAGAGATTGTAAAAGTTGACTTGAAATACATTGAATCTAATAGCGACACAACAATTACAATTCCATTGGAACTTTGGGCTGGATTTATTGGTTTAGAGCAAAATTCAGATGATTTTACCTTAACGCCAAAAATTGCATGGATGATTAGGAAAAAAGATGTGGAGAAAAAGGGTGCGAAACAAAAACTAAAGATTGATAATAAATATGGTTTAGGTCTAGGAGGAATTAACATTAGAGTAAAAGAAATTCCACAGGAAATTTACGACTTAGATTCAATAAGCGTAATAGAAATAACATTTATTGACAACATTAAGATTGAAAACAAATTTGGGAACCTTAAGATTGGAAGACTAGATTTAAATGGAAAAATAACTAAAAAAGAAATAAAAAGAGTAGCTAAGTTATTACCAGATACTGATTTGTATATCAATAGAAAAGCTGCCAATAAAAAAAAACGTAAGAAGCAGTTAGAAGGAATAAAAGAACTTAATATTCAACAATAAAAAACAATGAAACTTATTACAAGCCTCCAATTTGAAACGTTTTTTGCAAACTATCCCGAAAGTATTCGAGTAAAAATGCAACAACTTCGCGAATTGGTAAGAGAAACAGCCGCAGAAACCCAAGGTGTTGATGAATTACAAGAAACCTTAAAATGGGGAGAACCAAGCTTTGTAACTAAAAATGGCAGCACCCTCCGAATGGATTGGAAGGAAAAAACGCCAAATCAATATGCCATGTATTTTCAATGCTCTAGCCGATTAGTAGATACATTTAGAATGGTTTTCGATCATAAGTTTCAATATGAAGGGAAACGAGCCATTATTTTTCAAATCAATCAGAAAATACCTATTGAAGAATTGAAAGAGTGTATTAAAGCAACCCTCACCTATCACGAAGTTAAACATTTAGAAACATTGGGGATTTCATGAATCTGATTAAAAAATATAAATCGCCTTATTAAAACATGAACTCATGAAAGAAACAGAGAAAATATCAGAAAACAAGAATTACACCGCTATCAATATTGGAGATCTAGCTGAAGTAAAGAACTATTCTTTGATTCACCCGAAATTAGGGACCGAAATTAAAGGAAAATTGTTTTTAAAAGAAGTAACAAAAGCAACAGGAACAGAAATCTCTTTGACTACAATTCCACCAAAACAAGAATTAGGATATTTTCACATCCATTTCAAGGGCGAAGAAACATATATGATCCTCAAAGGCTCAGGATTTTACCAAGTAGACGACGATTGTTTCCCGATTAAAGAAGGAAGCGTAATTCGAGTAGCACCTGAAGGTATTAGAAGTTTATGCAATACTTCCGACGAAGACATGGTGTATTTGTGTATCCAATCAACCAAAGATTCCTTAGGAAAACATACCACCAACGATGGTAAGCGACTAAAACATCATTCTAAATTAAAAGAGGTATTGCCAAAATAAAACAATTAATTTTTATATACTCTAAACATAAAAAAAGAGATATTGTGATTAAAAAACTCTTAAAACCCTAAATTGACAAATTAGTTAGTCGAAAACATGAGGTTAGCATTAAGTAGAATTATCCTAACTTTAGAGAAAAAGCCAGAACAAAGATTTAGAGGAAAGAAAATTGGCAATTGAACGATTAAGCAAATTAAATTAGAATAGATATTGAAAAAAGAAATAGAAACATTTTGTCCTAATAGTCCGGCCGATTGGCGCAACTGGCTAAAAAAAAACCATCAATCAAAACAGTTTGTTTGGCTTATTTTCTACAAGGCATCAACAAAAATTCCGTCGTTAACTTGGAGCGAAGCAGTAGATGAAGCACTTTGTTATGGCTGGATCGATAGCACTAAAAAGAAGCTCGATGATGAAAGATACATTCAATATTTCAGCAAAAGAAATCCAACAAGTACTTGGTCAAAAATTAATAAAGACAAGGTTCATCAGCTCATTAAAAATAAGAAAATGACCAAAGCCGGCTTCGAAAGTATCGAAAGAGCAAAGCAAAATGGCACATGGACCTTAATGGATGATGTTGAAAAATTGATCCTCCCTGAGGATTTAAAAACAGAATTAAACAAATTTGAAAACGCGATGGATTTTTTCCAGCGCCAAACAAAATCAATAAAAAGAGGCCTACTGCATTGGATTGTTACTGCAAAACGAGCCGAAACAAGAAAGAAGAGAATTGAATCTATTGTACAATCAGCTGCCGAAGGAAACAGACCAAAACAATTCAGATAAAAAACTCATATTTTAACCAAGAAGTTATTATTCCATAATATAAGTAATGCAACATTAATTGAAGTTGCTATACGGTGAAAAAAGACAACAAACTTAAAATTGACTTATGTCAGACTCTGATAGATACTTTCTAAAATGCAATCATTGCGGCTATTTAACCGAGATTCTAAACGATAGTCATACTTGGTGTTTTAATTGCACCAAAAGGTTTATCAATTTTTACAAAGGTTGGCAACCTGAACAAGGAAAGAAGAACCTGAACACGTACAAAGAATTATTTTGTGTACCTTATTCTGAAATGGACATAGAATCAATCGTTAAAGAGAACAATAAGAAAGTAGAAATCAAAGAAACCACCAAGGAGCAAAAGATTAGAAGAGCCTATATCAAAGCGGGAATTCCTTTAGATAGAGGTGGACAAAACGAATGGGATTTCAGGCAATATAAAATGTATCTGATCGGGCTTCTTATTATCGGTGGAATCATTGGTATTTTTCTACTGATCGCCTTTTTAGTATCCTAAGTTTATTCTTACTTGTTTATAAAACATCAGCGTTAAAAAGGATTATAAGCACTTTAAAAACACTGATGTTAAGAAAAACACACCATACAACATTTAGTTAAATTGGTATTGTATCTATTAACTCAATCAACTAAATTGCCTTTAATATTTCATGAAGTTCCAAAAGCCAGCGTAAATGTCAAAAAATAAAGAGCGAAGCACAAAAGAGTATGTTTGTAAAAATTGCGATACAAACTTTGTAGGTAATTATTGCCCCGAATGTGGACAGTCGATAAAAGAATTTGAACGGCCTTTTCAATTCTTGATTATCGACTTCATGGGCAACATGTTTGCTTTTGATACTCGCTTCTGGAAAACCTTTGTGGCAATATTGTTTAAACCAGGCACCTTAGCTTTAGACTATGTAAAAGGTCATCGGGTTCGGTATATGCCTCCTTTTAGATTTTATGTATTTATAAGTTTCATTTTTTTCTTGCTGCTAAATCTTTACACTTCTCGCTATACAAAGAGTATGGAAAAAAGCAATTTCATAATTTTTGAAAGCTCGAATATTGATGAGAAACCCTTAGTTTCCGATAGTATAAACATTGATAGTTTGGCATTGAAGGCCCCCATTGAAAAAGACAACCTACAAGCTAAGAAAGATTTTTTAAACGAGCATCCTGATATATTTGTCAAACAATTGCTCAATAATGTTTCATGGGGAATGTTTCTACTTATGCCTTTTTATGCTTTTCTATTGTGGTTGTTTTATCGCAAAAAACAGCGTTACTATATCACACATTTCATCATGGCTATTAATCAACATGCCTTTATGTTTGTGGTGCTGATTATTATGCTAACATTATCGCTAATAGCAGACGATTTTACTAAACCATTTAGAAACTTCCTTTTACTTCTTATCCCCATCTACATTATCATTGGTCATAAAATTCTGTACAAACAAAAAACAATAAAAGCCATATTTAAATTCCTAGCAATTGTATTTATTTATTCAATTGTTGTTTTTGCATTTTCAATTGGAATGATTTTGCTAGTTGTAACACAAAATGGGATTGCATTTTGACAAATACATTTGCCTATGAAATTAAACGACAGAGAACTAATGATAGAAAATTTGTGATTTTTTTCTAATTTCAACCTTAAAGGATAACAAGTTCTAAATATAAAATAAAACAACCGATGGGATTAGCAGCAGGCATATTAATCATTTTAATAAGTATTGCACACAATATTTATGGTGAACAAAAACAAGTACCAGAATTGAAAAGAATTACCGATGACCCAATCATGATTGGCTCTTTACGAATTATGATATTTCAAGGAGGAGTTATACTACTCGCGGTTGGTGTAATTCAAGTTCTTCTTGCCACAAATGTGATTCAACTTCACGGAATTTCGGCCTACTTCCCTGTTGGTATTATTCTAATCAATTTCATTACAAGTTTGGTAATCGCTGCATTTATTCATCGGGAAGTATTTAAAGTTACTGTTCCTCAATTTGTAATTTTTGCTATAATAATTCTATTCCAATTATTGGCTCTTTAAGAAAACATAAAGGGCAATGTTATTCTATCTTTCCCCTCGGTAATCTCACCTTTTGAAAGAAATTTGAAAAGAAAAGGAATTATTAAAACTGAAATCATTCTTGTACTTCAATTCTGAAATTAAAATAATATCTTTAGAAACAATATAATATAACGTTATTAACCCTCTTAACCTCGGAATCATGTCAATCAGAACTTTGTGGACTATCATTATTAAAATTGTAGGCATGTCGCTAATGATTAGCCTCTTTAAATTCATTCCTCAAATAATTTCGATGATACAATATAATTCATCAGAGAATAAAGGAAATATAATCATTCTTTCTATTTTCATTTTATTGATACTATTGATCTATATTTTAATCTTTTGGCTGCTTATTTTTAAATCAGCCAGAATTATCGATGTATTCCACCTTGATAAAGGATTTAATCAGGATAAAATTGATTTAAATATAAAGAGCTCTACCATTATAAGTGTTGCAAGTATTGTAATTGGTGCTATAATTTTCATTAACAGTTTACCTCAACTTTGCCAGCAAATTTTTCAACTGTTTCAGGATAAAACAATATTTAGAGAAAGTCCAAATTCTGCTTATATCATCTTTCATACAATCAAAACACTTCTTGGATACCTATTAATGACCAACAGCAAATACATTGTCAAATTTGTTGACAAGAAACAGAAAGCAATAGATTTATGAAATTTATCTGTCCGTTAATAAGCGTGAGTGATATAAAACGATCACGTGATTTTTATGAGCGCATCCTATTTCAAAAAGTAAAGTATGATTTCGGTGAAAATATAACCTTTCATGGCGATTTTGCAATTCACCTACAATCTCATTTTAAAGACTTAATTGGAAATAGAAAAATTCAAAATGGAGCAAATAATTTTGAACTTTATTTTGAATACGACAATGTTGAGATTATTGAAAAGCGATTAAAGGAAAACAATATCGTTTTAATTCACGAGGCCAAAGAACAACCTTGGAGACAGAAAGTTGTAAGATTCTATGATCCAGATAAGCATATCATCGAGGTTGGTGAAACAATGGAGTATTTAGCCTACCGATTAGAAAGTGAAAACATGAACATTAAACAAATTGCAACAACGATTAATATGCCGATCTACTTTGTAAAAAACGCAATCAACAAATTCGAAAAATTATAACAACAGCACTTTGCTTTTCTTACTATTTTAAACTAAATCAGTGTCTTAATACTTATATTTAAGTAATAACAAGATTAAAAAAAATGAGATCAAGTATTATAATTTGCACCTACAACGAAGAAGAAACAATTGCAGATGTGGTAAGTTCGGCCTGCAAATTTGCTCCCAATTCAGAAGTAATTGTAGTTGACGATGGTTCAATTGATCAAACAGAAAGCATTCTGCATAACTTATCGAAAGAATACAAATTCACATACGAAAAACTAGATGAAAACCGTGGAAAAAGCTGGGCAATGGTTCATGGTATCGAGCTTGCATCAACTGAAATTATCATCTTCTTCGATGCCGATGTTTCAAATATTAAAGAAGAGCATTTTAAGTTATTACTAGAGCCCATTCTCAACAACGATGCCGATATGGTACTTGGCCAACCCTCCGAAACTATTATCGATTATAGAATAAATCCATTTAGGTCACTAACCGGAGAAAGATCTTTATTGAAGAAGGATTTAATCCCAATTTTAGAAGATATTCGTGAAATCAGATTTGGCGTTGAAACCTTTATTAATTTGTATTTTCAGTCGCAAGGAAAGAAAATTAAATATGTATTTATGGACGGCTTAAAACACCCTACAAAATACGAGAAGACCAATACCATTGATGCTACAAAAGAGTTTATTAGCGAAGGTAAAGAAATTGCAATGACCTTAATAAACAATCACGATCTAATTTCGCAACGAGTTGAAATGAAACTAAACAAGGCAAATTCTGCTGCATTAGAAAAATTGAACGATTTGCAAAAGGAGATCAACAAAAAACTAAATGAACTTAAAGACAAATTGAGTTTGTAGAATTTATTGATCACGGATAACATATAGCCAAACTTCAGCAATATTTAAGCGATGTGAAAATTGTCCATCTCTTTACGAATTTTGTCAATTTTATAAAGTTAAATGTCTTCCAATCTTTGTATTATCAATATCCCCAAACAAATGAAACTAATCTTAATATTCTTACTGTTAACAAGTACTCAAATATTTGCTTCGATAAATAATATTTCAGGCACAATAAAAGATAAAGAAAGTGAGGAAACACTTCCATTTGCCAGTATTTCCATCACCAATAATAAAGGAGGTACAATTTCAAATAGAGATGGTAATTTTAACCTCGGCGTTTCAAAAATTGACCAATCAGACAGCATTATTTTTAGCTACATGGGATACAAAAATTTCGTTCTCAAACCAGCTGATATAAAAAGCAATATGACCATTTATTTGGAACCAATTGCCTTCGAAATTACTGAAATTGCTGTGTTGCCAAACCAAATGAGTGCAAAAGATATAATTGATTCTGTTAAGTTTTATTTTGAGAAAAATGTAAAGCATGGGAATTTTCAAAAAGAAATTTTTGCTCGAAAATACAATAAAGATAGTCTTTCAGAGGCGCCAATTGTTCTCAAAAAAATAGCTTACAATCAGTTCGATTCCAATTTAATTGAGAGTATGTTATCAGAAATTTCGCTGGATAAAATCGAATATCAAGATGCTTTGGTGAATACTTTCACTTATGGAAACGAAGCCAAACTCCTCCCTAAAGAAGCCATCTCACTCGACGAAAAAGAAGATTTCAGCGAAGAAATAAATGAAAAATTAGATTTATTTGTAAAGGAGTTTAAAGAAAATGCCAAAGATCCTAAAACCTATTTTAAAATCCGATCGGGAATCTTTGCGGCAAAGCTAAATTTCAGCGAAAATAGTTTAATGATATCATTAGGTGGAAAAAAGAAAAAGAACGATTCAATAGATTCAGATATCCAGCCTAAGCAAATTGAATGTGAAAGCGATTCGGCTTATTTTTCAACAAAAACTCAAAATCTAAAAAACAATATATTAGGACGAATTGAATACAATTCCTACATCGAAAATATTCCAATACTAAATTCAACCAACAAGTATAAGTTTAAGCTTGATGGAATTAGCAGTTTTAAAAACGAGCCGGTTTATCAAATTTCCTTCACGCCTAAAATGAGGGGAGTTTACAAAGGAAACATCTACATTTCGAAAAATAACTTTGCCGTACATCAAATCGACTTAGAATACGGTGAAAACAAACACGGACAAAAGATTAATCTACTCGGAATAAGCTATTTAGAAAAATACGAAAAGCTTAAAATGATTTTCGAATCGGCAGAAGATTACTACTTTTTAAAATACATGTACGAAGAAACCGTAAACGATGTGTCGATAGAACGAAACCTGACCTTAAACAAAAAGGAAAAGCGCTTTATTGGAGGAAAAACAACCGATAAAATGAAGTTCGACCTACAGTTTAAATCTCAAACGACAAGCAAATCTGAGGTTTTGGTTATAAACAACGAGCCAATCGATTCTACTCAATTTAATAGTATTCATGAGGCACCTTGCACCCAATTTAAAAAAGTATTTGGCTATACTCCTGAAATGTGGGAAAATAATTCCATCATCGCACCCTCTGAAGATCTCAAAGCATACAAACGAAAAAATAAAGAAAATACTAACAATTTGTAAGCTCTATTGTTGCTTTTAATATACAAGCGCTTGCTGTATTTCGGTTTTCTTAAAAGCATGTGAAAATCAACAAAAATAGAAGTTTATGAAAAGAGCTTACAAATTCATTATAAGTATTACGCTATTAATCCTAATTGTAACTATTGATCCAATTTTAAACTGGATTACCGAAATGACAGGAGTTGATTTCTCCGCAATAAGTAATCAAAAAGGCAATTTAATTATTCTGGCATTTTCATGGATTAGTATACTGGTTATCAAACAACTAAAATCAAATCTTCTTAAAAGATATGATATTTCAAAAGAAGACAACCTAAAATCGAGAAAGCTTCACACTCAAATTAATATTCTTGAACGCGTATTAATATTCATTATCATTCTTTTTGCCGTAGGGATGATCATGCTCTCGTTTGAAACAATTCGAGAAATTGGAATTGGTATTTTTGCATCGGCCGGAGTAGCAGGAATTATCCTTGGTCTTTCAGCTCAAAAAGTAGTTGGTGCCTTATTGGCCGGAATTCAAATAGCAATCACACAACCCTTTAGAATCGACGATGCGGTATTGGTTGAAAATGAATGGGGCTGGATTGAAGAAATTAATTTAACCTATGTAGTGGTTAGAGTTTGGGACAAGAGACGATTGGTTTTACCTTCCACCTATTTCCTTGAAAAACCATTTCAAAACTGGACACGTACCAATGCTGATATTATTGGAAGTGTATTCCTGTATACCGATTATACCATTCCTTTTGATCAACTCAGAAAGGAATTAACACGTCTTTTACAAAACACCAATTTGTGGGATAAAAAAGTCAATGTGCTTCAAGTTACCGATTCTAAAGAAACCACCGTTGAGATTAGAATTCTTGTAAGTGCTAAAAACTCCCCTACTGCTTGGGATTTGAGAGTTTATATTCGTGAAAAGATGATTGAATACATTCAAAATAATTATCCGGAAAGTTTACCAAGAACCAGAGTTATTTTTAACCCCGATCAAAGTATTAAAAACAATTTAAGAGCAAGCGAATTAAAAACTTAAATTAAAAGCAAGTAAAACTGCATTAAAAACTAATTTATTGTTTGAAAACGATATCCCGTATCCTTACATTCAATATCTCGTACCAAATATTGAATCGCAAAAAAATAAAAAGCCAACAAACTAGGGTTTTCAAAACCTTTGGCATGATGCCCTAGTGAAGAATAAAACACTCTGCCTTTGCCAAATTGCTTTACCCAAGCCAAGTAGCGGATATTCTCATCTAAAGTTTGATCAAATCGTTTTAGCTCATTGGTATCCATATAAAGCAACGGGTAAAAATCTTTTTTCCAATAGGCATTTTTCAACAGGTAAGGTTCGTCGGCATGCACAAACGACTGCCCATTAAATGATTTTAAAAGTGGATGCTCAGCATCCGTTAAATGCAATTTTATTGGCTGGAATGCAGGATGGTAATCAAAACTTCCGCCCACCATCTCACTGTATTCTGCATTGTTATTCAACATTGAAATCCCTGAATGCAACACCATTAAACCACCACCACCTTTTACATATCGAAGCAAGTTTTCTTGTAATTGCTTTGCTTTCGTTTCTTGTTCGAGTGATGTAAGGCTCGAATCTTGATTTAAAACATCTAGAAAAATGTTGCGTCGGGGTTGAGTCGAAGTATTATTATTCAATACAATCGCGTCATATTTCTGAAGGTTCGAAAATTCAAAACTATAAATATCTTTTGAAAAGGTAACCGTATAGTCAGCCGATTCCTCTCCCAACAATTCAATTACCTTGCTGGTGTGCGGAACCACCCAATGTTGAAATCCCGTTTGCAAATCAAAAACCAAAATCTCATGTTTACTTTCAGGATTGTTATCAATCAAATCGGGATAAATATCTCGAATTTTCTCAAGCCAATTTTCGCTGTATTCGAAAGCTTGTTTTTGTGCGTTCACAAACAATGAAATGCAATAAAACACAATAATTAAAAAACTCTTTTTCATAACTTCTGAATACTATTTTGTACGAAAGCTAAACATTAATAAATCAAGCACCAAACAGATTTTATTTCGATAATTTCTGTGCATTATAAAAATATCTTGATCAAAACATCCAATACTTTGTTATTCTAGTCTAACATTCTAATTAACTATTATAATTTAAATCGAGCAATAATGAAGTTTTTCTCCCAAAGCGTGGCATTTCTGTTCATTGCAATACTATCTATAATTCAGCCAATTAGAGCACAAAATGAATCTTTTATAATGACTCAAATCGGTCCAAATAATTTATTAAATGTCCCTTGGGATCTTCATTATGGACCTGATGGCTTTTTATGGATTACCGAAAAACAAGACGGAGTGGTTGTGAGGGTAAACCCTGAAACGGGTGAACGAGATGAATTACTACAACTTACCGATTTATCATTTGCAGGGGGACAAGATGGACTGCTAGGAATGACGTTTCATGAAGAATTTGAAGCGGGAAGCCCGTTCATCTATTTATCGTACACACACATGATCTCGGGTTCAAGAAAACAAAAAATAGTTCGATATACCTACAGCAATAATGGAGAAGACGGGCAATTAACTTCCCCTATGGTTTTAATCGATCGACTTCCTTCATCCGACGATCATCAGTCGGGACGTTTAGTTTTTGGGCCCGATCAGAAACTATATTACACCATTGGCGATCAAGGTGTAAAAGTCTGTGATCAGAACCTTGCACAATTTCTGCCAAGTCAACAAGAAATAGAAGCAGAAAATTGGACAAATTATCCGGGAAAAGTTTTACGAATAAACCTTGATGGTTCAATTCCCCAGGACAATCCGGTAATTGAAGGTGTTCAAAGTCATGTTTATTCTTATGGTCATCGCAACCCACAAGGATTAGCATTCGGGAACAACGGAATACTATATTCTGGAGAACATGGTCCAAGTTCAGATGACGAGTTAAATCGGATCGATGCTGGAAAAAACTATGGGTGGCCGTATGTTTCTGGATTTAAAGACAACTTAGTTTACGATAACGATGGTTGCCACTCTAATGAAACTTCTTTTACTCCAGATAACTATCAAGATCCAATGCTTTCCTTGTTCTTACCCAACGCTGAAAAGTCTCCAAACTGCACTGATTCGTGGCAGTGTAGACCAAATATCGCACCTTCAAGTATCGATTTTTACCAAAGTGATAGTATTCCTAATTGGGGAAATTCAGTTTTAATTACCAGCTTAAAAAAAGGTAGAGTTTATAAAGTACAATTAGATGCAACTGGCACCAAGGTACTTGGAGAACCAACTCAATATTTTTATACCACCAACAGATATCGCGATATTGCAATCGATCCTGACGGTAAATCGTTTTACATCATTACCGACCAGGCTGGAAAAACTTCTGATGCTGCTGGAATGAATGTTGTTAGAGATATTCAAAATCCGGGAGCAATTTTAAAATTTACTTATCAAAAACCAGTTTCGAATAACCAATTGAATGCCAATAGTATTTTCAAGATTTGGCAAGATCGATCGAGAAACAGCTTGATTATTGAATCAAATAATGAATCGAACAAGCCCTGCATTGCAGAATTAATTAATTCTCAAGGTCAAGTAGTTCAACGATACAGCAACTTAAAACCCGGAATCAAAACGAAGCCAATTAAAGGCATCGTTCCCGGAGTTTATGTACTAAATCTTCACGACAAAAATCAGTTCTGGCAAAAACGTATAATTCTTAAATAGAACAATCTCATATTATATGATAAAATAAACCCCAACATTAAAAGGCCTTCCTTCATTCTGCTCCCTCTATGATAACCAGAATAACTTTTACCAGAATCTGAATAGAAATAGGATTCTATGTTTTCATATTGAATATTCAATCAAACTTATGCAAAACCAACTTTGGAGATAAGAAGTAAATAAACACGAACTACCATAATTAGCTTCAGAATATACTTGGTCGTTATTAAATTTGAGGATTATAAACAATAGCGACCTGACATATCTTAAAAGTTACCCAAAACGTTATCCTCTATCAATGAACTCATTGCTACCGTATGTTCAGTTTAGGTAAAAGCCCCCAATAGTGGTCCTGGGATTTTATTTAAATCTAAAACTAAAATTTGCTTGTAATGATACTTTTAAAACTCTTTTACGAGGATGAAATCAAACAGTCATGATTTGCTCATCGTTCTCATTAAAATAACGCTCTTCAACAAGTTTTGGGGCCGTTGTACACTCAGAAACTTCGTATAAGGTTTGTTTTCAGCATTGCTGCTCCTTCTTCGAACAATTGAAAATCATCAGAATTAATAGGAAGGGTAAGAATTTCTTGTTTAGCCAGTTAGCATATTTACAATATACCTTAAAGTTATCTCATTTATATTAAATATATAAATAGTAAATCCCTTAATACGAATATCTAAGAGCAAGGAGTAAATAAAATAATGGCAGGAATTATAACTTCCAGCCTTGTTGAAAACAACTAGAAAGTATAACGCCTGCCACTACAGTGTTAGTAAGCAATTGGTTTTTCAGGCTGAAGAATGCCTTGAAATAAATTTTGTTTCAACTACACCCAAATTGCTTTTTTAGGTGGATTTCCATAAGAATCAAATGAATCGCCATTTTCTTTCAATACTGCTTTTAATTCATCAACAGTAAATTCAAATCCGTCTTCTTTGGCAAATTCAGCAAATTCTTCCATCGAAAAGGTGTTGTCGTATTTAATACGAAATTGTCTGTCTTCAGCACCTTTGTCTAATAAATCAAAAACATTTTCTTTTGACATTTTTCTACTATTAAGCGTTAATAATTGCAATTATAGCTCTTAAACGGATCATTTTATACCATAATGATTCAGATTAGCGAATTATTAATCAATAATTTAATATTGAAATAAATATTTAAGCAGATATTAAGCAATCCTTGTTACTCACAAATAAAAGAATGAATGACTTTTATAAAGTTGAAAACATCCGTAAAAACCTACTCGTGCATAAGCAGAACAGTTATATCTAAAAACTAAATATTTACTGTATCTGTTCTTGTCTGATCGCAACAAAAAGAAGCAACACGCCCAACAAAGCAACCAAAGCAGCTAAAAAGTATGCTCCCATAATACCTTTAAAAGTATAGCCGATTCCAATAAATAAAGGACCAATGGTTTGTCCGATGCGCAGCATCATTCCATTAAGCGACATAAATGCACCGCGTTGATTATCGGGTGCCAAATTGGCCATTGCTGTTTGTAAGCTGGGAATATTTAAAGCTTGTGCCGTTCCGAAGAGAAGAATTGGCAAGAAAAATATCCAGATATTATGAATCAAGGGAATTAATAAGGTTACCACAAAGTAGAGGAAAAATGCCATTCGCAATAGTTTTAAACTTCCAAATTTGGAAGTGAGTCGCCCAACCTGGGTAGCTACAATGGCTGTCGTTATTGAACTTACGAATAAAACAATTCCAATATAACCAGAATCCATTAAGAAACGTTCGTTAAGTAAAAAAGGTATATAGGTTAAAAATGCACCGTACAATACAATAAAAGTGATTATTCCGAGGGCAAAAACGCCCAATACCTCCTTGCGTGCAATGCTTTTCCCAATCGATTTTATATACTCTTTAAAATTTGTAGGCATCTCAATTTTAGGCTCTTCTAATCCAAAAACTACAAACAGGCCAATAGGAATTGCTAGCAAAGGTAAAACGAAGGGAAAATTCCAGGCAATGGCAGCCAGAAAGCCTCCAATTAAAGGATAGGAAGCTGTTGATAAACTTAATACACTAGCATTGTATCCCATGGCTTCAGGGCGCTGTTTTCCCTTGTAAAAATCGCCTATTAAAGTGGTATTTAATGAACCAATGGGTGCTGCACCAATTCCTTGTAAAATCCGAAGAATAATAATGTATTCGAATTTATCGACGAAGAAAATTGCAAAGCCCGCAATACCAAACAAAAACAGCGAAGGCACCAATACCTTCTTTCTTCCGATACGATCGGCAATAATCCCTGCAATAGGGGTAAGAAAAATCCCCGGAAAGGTGAAAGCACTAATTAATAAGCCAATTTGAGTTTGCGAAAGATCGAATGTTTTGGCAATTTTGGGTAAAGCAGGAGTAATACTTGCCACGCCCATGACTCCTACTAGAGTAATTCCGAAAATCACATAGAGTCTACGATCTTTTAATAGTTGATTACGCATTTTGATAAGTTTCAGAGCGCAAAACTAATTGAAAATTGGTAGAAATTTGTACTAAAAGTTAATTAATAGGTTTCAAGTTTTGTCATTTGTTAAAGCTCTATTTTCTACATTACATGAGTAAACTTAGGACATAATCGTATAAAAAATCCTTTCGGAACCACTCCGATGGGCTACAGTTTATAACTAAAGAAAGATTTATCGGAGGATTTTTTCCATTTTTTTCCTTTGGCCAGTTCATCGACCAATTTATCGAGATAACGCACTTTTTTGGGTTAAGGGATGTTCAATTTCTTCTACACCATCCACAAATCACCCCTTTAATCAGTATTGCATTTTCATGCAAACTTGCCTTCTCAAAAGAAATCTTTAAATGTTACTTGCCGCTCAATTGATTCCTTTAGTAGTTCATCATCGAAGCCTGTAAGCCATTTAATTACCTGATATAGCTCTTTCTTTGTTCTACCCTTTTTCTCGACCTTTTCAATATAGTCGGATAAACCGAGGCAAAAGTCATTTGAGCAATTTTATCATTATACTTATCTGTTGTTTTCATATACTTCAAGGTTAAATGCAACTTAATTGAGCGTTTATTTTTTTCGTTTTCGGATAAAGCGACCAAAAGACTTTTTAGCGAAGCCTAGAAAAAAAACTCGTTGTCCGAATATTGTTCCAAAGAAGATCAACAAGATATAATACGCTGGAATTAGAGTAACAATATAAAGCGGTATTTTAATAAGTAAACTTGTTTCGGAAGTAATGCCAACAAAGTCAAAAAATATACGGCGTACATATGTTGCCGCCGATCCTGTAACAGAAAAGATAAAAAAGATTAGCACCAATTGCCAATCAGAGCTGATTTTCCAACGCTCTTTTAGTTTTTTCAACATTTAATTTTATTTACCCAGTTTTAAAATACGCACAGCTCCCTGCACCACTAACACAAAAACAATGGAACCAACTATTAAGTCGGGATACTTCGATTTCAGCCAAAACACCAATCCACCAGCTATAATTACACCAATGTTAATAATTACATCGTTAGAAGTAAAAATCATACTGGCTTTCATGTGTGCTTCCTCCTTGCTTTTTGCTCGTTGCAATAAAATCATACTGGCTGTATTCCCTAACAAAGCCAACAACGAAATGACCATCATCAAACGATAATCAGGCACTTCCTGAACGAAAAAGAAACGGCGCAACACTTCTGCAAAACCAACAATTGCCAGTATCATTTGAAAATATCCGGCAATTCGAGCTACTCGTTTTTTGGTTATTAACGCAGCACCAACTGCCATTAAACTTATGGCATATACAAACGAATCGGCCAACATATCTAAACCATCAGCAAGCAAGCCCATCGATTTCGAAATAAAACCAGTAAAGGCTTCCAACACAAAAAAGGCAAAGTTGATAATTAAAACTGCCCACAATAATTTACGCTGTTGCTGATCATTTTCTACTAAAACTTCAGAGTGATATTCTTCTGAAATCTCCAGTTTGCTTCCTAATTTTAAATCAGTAAGAGATTGATCAATCGATTCCAAGTTGCCATCGTGCACGACAGTCAATTTTCGATTAGGAATATCAAAATCCAAATTTTGAATTCCTTCAACGGCCTCCAATTTCATTCTAATCATCCCCTCTTCAGAAGGACAATCCATTTTGCTAATTATAAACTGTGACTTTAGCATTCTAAATTAAATTCATTTAAAAAGTATAAACAGCATTTTGAAAAAGATGTTTAAATATATCTTACTCCCTAAATTTTAGTTCTTTTTAATCAGAATACACAGAAATATTATAATAAGATTATAAATTCGTGGTTTTCTGATCTGATCTAGAATCAGGCAACAAAGAAACAAAAACATCAATGATAAAAATAAAACTTACCCTTCTTCTTTTAATACTGTTTGCCTTAGCAAGTTGTGCTCAGGAAAAATCGATAAATCAATATGTAATCTCGCCAAATAAAACCTACCAAACCATCGACAACTTTGGAGCATCAGATGCATGGACAGTGCAATATGTTGGAAAGTGGCCCGAGGCGAAAGTAAATCAAATGGCAGAATGGTTATTTTCGACCGAAAATGATGATCAAGAAAATCCTTTAGGAATTGGCTTGTCGTTATGGCGATTCAACATTGGTGCAGGAAGTGCAACGCAAGGAATGGATAGTAATAGAATTGATGACCGATGGCGAAGAACAGAATGTTTAATAAATAAAAACGGAACATTTGATCAAAACAAACAACTGGGACAAAGAATTTTTTTGAAAAAGGCGAAGAGCCTTGGTGTAGAACAGTTTTTAGGATTTGTGAATAGTCCTCCTGTTTATCTTACGACTAATGGTTTGGCAAACAATAAAGGACGTGGTGGAACCATAAATCTACCATCAGAAAACTATATCAAATACAGTCATTTTTTAGGAAATGTGATTGATGGTTTAGCTGCACACGATGGAATACAATTAAATCATGTGAGTCCATTTAACGAACCCGATGGACATTGGAACTGGAGCAGCAATGGACAAGAAGGAACTGCAGCCACTAAATATGAAATTGCTGAAATCACAAAAACAATCAGTAAGACTTTTCAGGAACGAGAAATCAAAACGAATGTGCTCATACCCGAATCGTCTGATTACCATTGCATGTACAAAAAGCATGACCAAACCAATTACGATCGTGGATATCAAAATCTTTCGTATTTCAATCCCGACAGTACAAACTCATATGTTGGCAAGCTTTATGGAGTTCAAAAAATGTTGGCTGCACATAGTTACTGGACTACGACACCGCTATCGGAACTAAAACACAGTCGTGTTCAAATGCAAAAAACAATGGCGCCCAATAACATTAAATTTTGGCAAACCGAAGTTTGTATCATGAGCAACGACCACGAAATTGGTGGTGGCGGAGGACGCGACTTATCAATGAAAACAGCTTTGTATGTTGCCCGAATAATTCATCACGATTTGGTGTATGCCAACGCTTCGGCATGGCATTGGTGGCTTGCCATTAGTTGCTACAATTACAAAGATGGACTGATCTATGTTGATCCTAACCGAACAAATAATGATGGGAACTTTACCGATTCGAAGCTATTATGGACCTTGGGTAATTTTAGTCGATTTATCCGTCCCGGAGCCCAACGCATCGACCTTGCCCAATTTGAATCAGAAAACACCTTAGAAAACAACACTGCAACACAACCCAAAAGTTTAATGCTATCGGCCTTCCAAAACACCAATGGAAAGCTGGTTGTGGTAGCAATTAATTATGACCAAGAAGCAAAAGAATTTGGATTATCATTCGATCGAGATGAACTAAAAGAATGGATTCCTTATCTCACCAACGATGAACAAAGAAACAATTTGGCAGTGCAGAAGAAAATTAAGGCGGGAAGCACCATCAATATTCCAGCCCGTTCGGTTTTAACTTTAGTTGAAAATTAGGTCTTGGAAAGTAAGCAATTAGCCTTTCGCATTGCGTTCATCAGTTTTAAAGTGCAAATCCATTTGAGGAAATGGAATGGTGATATTGTTTTCGATGAATTTCTGATTGATAATTTTTCGAATATCTGATTTTACATTTTCAATTCGAAATATTTTATTACTAAAAAAAAGCAACTCAAAATCGAGTGAGGAGTTTCCAAAATCAACAAACCGAGCTTTAACTAAGGATTTATCATATATCTCGGGATGCTCCATCGCACTTTCAACTAAAATACGTATCACTAAATCCACATCGCTTCCGTAAGCCACACCAACATTTACCTTAAATCGTGTTTTTTTATCCTGATGACTCCAATTAATCACTTTGTTTGAAGTAATGTGAGCATTTGGTATTATCACAACAATATCGTCGCGTGTAATTGCGGTGGAAGTTCTCAATCCTATGCGACGAATTTTTACAACTTCATCGTCGATTTCAAGTATATCTCCAACTTTTATTGTTCCCTCGAACAACAAAATAAGCCCAGAGATAAAGTTATTAAAAGTATTTTGGAGGCCTAATCCTACTCCAACTAACAAGGCCGCCGACCCTGCTAAGAGCACGTTTAGCTTAATCCCAACAATATCTAGCATTAATAGAATTGAGAGAATCCAGATTACATACTTAATAATTTGAAATACGGAAAAAAGATTGCCCTCGTCCAAGCTGTTTCGAACTACTTTTCGAAATAAAAACTTTTTGATAAGCCATATAATCAATAGCGTAATAACAATAGTTACCGCTACCGAAAATACAATACTCACAGTGAAAGAGTATTTTCCAACATTAAAAATCTCGTATTCAAGAAAATTAGAAATCTGCCCCATTGCCAACTCAATTATATCGATTCAATTTAAGGTATTCTTGCTAATGAATAACTAATTCCTTATAAAACTGAAAGATATAAAATTTGAATCAAACACAAGTTTGAAATACTAACATTCCATGGAAAGCCCAACTTTCTTCTTATTTAATACTTATGACAAAGTAGATTTATTTGGTGCCTTTAGCTACGCGTAAAAAATTATATACGAATAACAATGCTCCAACAACAAACAATGTAGTACCCAGTAACAATAACTGCATATCCATCTGTTTAGTAGTTGTACTTTGTAATAGTGAATAAATGTAAAGAATGAACCCCGTGCTCGCTACCCCTAACGAGACTTTACTTAACCTTTTCATAACAGTCTATTTACATTGCTAATATAGAAAATAAGTCTAGAGTCTAATGCTAAATATATGGACAAAAAGTAGACAAAAAATTAAAACAATTAAGACTGAATAAAATAAAAACATGAAACCATCTAGATATTATCACAATAACAAAAAGGCGCCTTTCAGCGCCTCTTAATGAACTTACAATTCTTTAATTAATATTTCCATTTATTGACTAATTTTACTAGGGAAAGCATTACAGGCACCTCAACCAAAACACCTACAACCGTTACCATTGCAGCCGGAGAACTTAATCCGAACAAGGCAATGGCGACTGCTACTGCAAGCTCAAAGAAATTACTAGCTCCAATCATAGAAGCCGGGCAAGCTATACTGTGAGGTAGCTTAAGCTTTTTACCAACAAACCAAGTGGCAAAAAATATTACATAAGTTTGAATAATCAACGGAATTGCTACCAGTACAATCATTAAAGGCTTTGCAAGAATAATCTTTCCCTGAAATGCAAAAAGCAAAATCAAGGTACTCAAAAGTGCAATGATTGAAACCGGTTTAAACTTGGGTAAGAAAGTACTGTTGTACCATTCAGCACCTCGTTTTTTCATTAAACGTTTATGGGTTAAGTAGCCCGCCAATAACGGAACAACCACAAACACCACAATGCTGGCAGCCAAAGTATCGTAAGGAATTGCAATGTCGGTAATACCCAACAACAAACCAACAATTGGCACAAAAGCAACCAAAATAATGAGGTCGTTTAATGCAACTTGCACCAAAGTATAGTTCGCATCACCTTTAGTAAGATAACTCCACACAAATACCATGGCAGTGCATGGCGCAGCACCTAACAATATGGCTCCGGCAATGTACTCTCCGGCCATTTCAGGTTCGAGAAATGCCGCATAAATTTTGGTAAAGAACAGCCAAGCAAAAAATGCCATGGTAAAAGGTTTGATTAACCAATTTATTACCAGAGTTAAAATAACTCCTTTGGGGCGTTTTCCTACATTTTTAATACTGGAAAAATCTACTTGCAACATCATGGGGTAAATCATAAACCAAATAAGAATCGCAATAGGAATATTTACCTTATAAATTTCCATTCTACTAATTACCGCAATCGAATCGCCAAAAAAATGACCTAATACAACACCAATTACAATGCAAATGGCGACCCAAATTGTGAGGTATTTTTCAAAAAAACCAATCTTCATAATTATAACTGAGGAAGAATTTCTTCTTGGTAAAATTTGTAGAAACCGTCTTTAATCTCATCGCGAACGCGCTCAAATTCACTCCAAATGAACTCATCGGTACCTACCGCGTGCGAAGGATCGTCAAAACCAATGTGCAAGCGAGTTTTCACGTTACCAATAAACGCAGGGCACGATTCGTTAGCACCGCCACAAACAGTAATTACATAATCCCAGGTATCGTTTAAATACTTTTCAACCTCATCAGAAGTATGTGTGCTTATGTCGATACCAATTTCGCCCATTGCTTTCACAGCCTTTGCATTCAATTTTCCCGAAGCTTTCGTTCCGGCAGAAAATACTTCGATACGATCATCGAACGATTTTAGAAAACCGTGCGCCATTTGGCTGCGACAGCTGTTTCCTGTACATAAGATTAATACTTTCATCTTCCTATTTATTTACATTGATAATTATTGACATTTAATTTCGACGAAAATTGTCCGATCATTTTTTTCAATCGCTCAATTTTAACTGGATCGATACAATATTTCATTGTTTTTCCTTCGATGTGTCCTTTTATTAACCCCATCGTTTTTAACTCGTTCAAATGCTGATTAACAGTAGTTCTCCCAAGAGGAAGCTCCTCTGAAATGTCTGCCGTAATACAATTCGAAGAATCAACAAGAATTTCCAATACTTTTAGTCGAGCAGGATGTGCAAGTGCCTTAAAAAACGCTGCTTGCTCAATTAGTTCCTTTTCAAACAATTCACTTTTTGCTTGTACCATTGATTACAATTTAATCTGCCGTAAATATACGTCACAAAACAACACTTGCCGTATAAATACGTCAATATTAATAAATATTTTATATTCGCTTAATTTAAAATTTGTCATTAAACATTGTAACGCATTCAAAAAGTGGCATACCAATTGTAATAAACACGAACAATCGAAATTCAGCTGCTTAATCGATAAAATCGGTTTACTTATCTATAAAAAGAAGAATATTCATAATATATAACCGTGTTTTGTATTACAATTTAGAAGCCATGATTAAACTAGAAAACATTCACAAATCTTATCACACGGGATCAACTTCACTGCATGTTTTAAAGGGAATCAGTCTGGAAATTCAGCAAGGAGAATTTGTTTCGATTATGGGATCATCCGGATCGGGCAAATCAACCCTGCTAAATATTCTGGGCATTCTCGACAACTACGATGAAGGAGCGTATCATCTGAATCATACCCTAATTCAGAACATGAGTGAAAAGAAAGCAGCGATTTATCGAAATGAAACGCTCGGTTTCATCTTCCAATCGTTCAACCTGATCTCCTTCAAAAATGCAATGGAAAATGTTGCACTCCCACTTTATTATCAAAAAGTAAAACGAAAGAAACGGAACTCCCTAGCCATTGAATACCTTAAAAACTTAGGACTTGAACCATGGGCTACACACATGCCTAACGAACTTTCGGGTGGACAAAAACAGCGTGTTGCCATTGCGCGTGCCTTAATTTCGAAGCCTAAAATTATTTTGGCCGATGAACCTACCGGAGCACTCGACACAACAACTTCGTATGAAGTAATGGAGATTCTGAAACAGGTAAACAAAGCAGGAATCACAGTTATAATCGTTACCCACGAACACGACATTGCTGCCATGACCGACAAAATCATTCACCTAAAAGATGGTAGAATAGATAAAATAATCCGTAACGGCGAACTTGAAGATTTCAAAATGAATTTGAGTGCTAAACCAGAAAATGCATAAGTATGTTCGATCTCGACAAATGGCAAGAAATATTTAGCACCATCAAAAAGAATAAATTACGAACCTTTTTGACAGGCTTTGCAATTGCATGGGGAATCTTCATGCTAATGATATTGTTGGGAGCAGGTAACGGATTGAGCAATGGTGTAGGTTCGAACTTCGAAGGAAACGCGATGAATGCCATGTGGATTTGGAGTCGCGAAACCAGTGTTCCATATCAAGGACTAAAACCCGGAAGAAGAATCTATTTCGATTTAAAAGACTACGAGGATATCAAAAAAATTGAGCATATAGATTTAGTATCGGCTCGTTATTTCAGCAATTCACGTACCTACTCGTACAACAACGAATACGGAGGCTACACAACCCAAGCTTGCCATCCCGATTATCAATACATAGAAAAGTTAGAAATTGTTGAAGGTCGTTTTATCAACGATATCGACATTAAATACAAACGCAAAGTAGTGGTAATTGGCAACGACATAAAAGAGGCACTCTTTAAGACCGTTGATCCGGTTGGTGACTTCCTCAACATCGATGGCGTACTTTACAGGGTTATTGGTGTTTACGACGAAAAAGATCCTCGCGAAGGATCACGTCAAGGGCTCATTCCAATTTCTACGGCACATTTGCTTTTCAACATTGGAACTCGCGTACATAACTTTGCAATAACCACCGAAGATATTTCGAAAGACGAAAGTTTGAAAGTTGAACAGCAAATTAGAGAATTACTCGCGAAAAATCATCGCTTCGATGTGGACGACCCACGTGCAATTGGGATCTACAATTCGTTGGAAGACTATGTAGAAACCATGAATATTTTCAAAGCCATTAACATGTTTATTTGGCTAATCGGAATAGGAACCCTCATTGCCGGAATTGTAGGTGTAAGTAACATTATGCTGATCGTAGTGAAAGAACGCACCAAAGAAATTGGAATTCGAAAAGCTCTGGGTGCAACTCCACGCTCAATTGTTGGCTTAATTCTTCTTGAATCGGTATTCATTACGCTGCTAGCAGGATATGTTGGAATGTTTTTCGGAATATCGCTTATGGAAATCATCAACTTTTTCATGGAAAAAACAGCCACTGCTGCAGCCAACAATGGCGATCGCGGGCAAATGCGTATGTTCATGAATCCAACAGTTGATTTAAACATTGCCATCAGCTCCCTAATTCTCCTAGTGAGTGCAGGCGCACTGGCAGGCTATATTCCTGCAAAACGTGCAGCATCTATTAAACCTATTGTAGCACTTCGCGACGAATAAAACTAGCACTATGTTTGATTTAGATAGATTTAACGAAATAATATCCGCACTTAAGAAGAATAAGCTGCGTACTTTCCTTACTGCCTTTGGTGTATTCTGGGGAATATTCATGTTGGTGGTAATGGCAGGTGCCGGCAGAGGATTAGAAGTTGGGATTACCGAAGGTGTTGGTAAAGTTGCAACTAATTCGTTCTTCATGTGGACACAACCTACCGGAAAACCTTATGAAGGATTTAGAAGAGGCCGCCGATGGGATTTCGACAATCAGGATGTGGAATACATTCGTAACCATGTAAAAGAAGTTGCTATTGTTTCGCCTCGTTTATTCGGATCGTGGCTTACCGGAAACAACACTGTTCGTGGCGAACGAACAGGATCATTCAATATAAAAGGCGACTACCCTAGCTGGCTTGAAATTGACCCAGCTGAATTTCCAAAGGGACGTTTCATAAACGACATCGACATAATGGATCGACGAAAAGTTTGTGTGATTGGCGAAAAAGTAGTGGAAGAAATGTTTGCCAAAGATGAAGAACCCATTGGTGAATATTTAAGAATTGGTGGAGTTTATTACCAGGTAATTGGTGTCATTCATCCGGTCTCAAACATTAACATGAACGGACGAACCGAAGAGAGTATTTTCCTACCATTCACCACCATGCAAGTAGCTTACAACTACGGAAACGATGTTCACGTGATGGGCTTCACAACTGTAAAAGGCCTAAGTGCTAGCACGGTTGAAGACAAGGTAATTTCCATTATTAAACAGCGCCATCACATTGCACCCGATGATGTTCAAGCCATTGGGCACATCAACGTTGAAAAGCAATTTATGCAGTTTATGAAACTGTTTGGCGGTATCAGAATTCTAACTTGGATTGTTGGAATCGGAACCTTGCTTGCAGGGGTAATTGGCGTGAGTAACATCATGCTGGTGATTGTAAAAGAACGCACCCAAGAAATTGGCATCATGCGCGCCATTGGGGCAACACCTCGGGTAATCATTAGCCAAATCATTTCCGAAAGTGTATTTCTTACTTCCATTGCAGGTTATTTAGGTTTGGCCTCAGGTGTATTGATACTTGAAGGTGTAAACACATTACTGATGAAAGCCGCTGAAGGTGGAGGAAATGTATTTATAAAAGACATGGGTATCGACCTGGGTGTTGCCATTACCTGCCTAATAATATTAATAGTAACCGGTGCAATTGCCGGTTACATTCCGGCTCGAAAAGCCATCCGCATTAAACCGATTGATGCATTGAGAACAGACAACTAAAAATGAAAAATATCAAATAGCAAAGTCATGAAAAAATTCTTTAAAATCTTACTAGTCGTATTATTGATTGCTTCCTTAATCGGAACCGGCTATATTTTATATTCAAAATCGAAGAAACAACCTGAAATTTTCAAAACCGAGAATGCACGAATCGACAATGTCATCAAAAAAACAGTGGCAACAGGTTCAGTTGTTCCACGTAAAGAAATTGAAATAAAACCTCAGGTATCAGGAATTATCGAGGAAATTTACATGGAAGCTGGTGAGGAAGTTCACAATGGTGATATCATTGCAAAAGTGAAAATCATCCCCGACATGGTTACTTTGAACAATGCTGAATCGCGCGTAAACCGTGCACAGCTGAATTACGAAGATGCTAAAATCGATTACAACCGCCAGAAAGAATTATACGATAAAAAGGTTATTCCATTTGAAGAGTATCAGAAAGCTCAGTTGGCTTTTAATACTGCACAGGAAGAAAAGGATGCTGCACAAAACAACCTCGATTTAATTCGTAAAGGGGTTACTAAAAAGTCAGCCAATGCAACCAACACTTTAATTCGCTCAACCATCGACGGAATGATTTTAGATATTCCTGTTGAAGTTGGAAACTCAGTGATTCAAGCGAATACTTTTAATGCAGGAACTACCATTGCAGTGGTTGCTGACATGACAGATATGGTTTTCGAAGGAAAAGTTGATGAAACCGAGGTGGGGAAAATTCATGAAGGAATGGACATTATTCTTACCATTGGTGCCATTGAAAATGAGAAATTCGATGCAAAGCTTGCTTACCTTTCACCTAAAGGCGTTGAAGAAAATGGAGCTATTCAGTTCGAAATCAAAGCTGATGTAAATTTGAAAGAAGGTCAATTTATTAGAGCTGGCTACAGTGCTAACGCAAGTATTGTACTAGAACGCAAGGATAGTGTAATTGTATTGCGCGAAGGCTTAATTAAGTTTGAAGGCGATTCCGCATATGTTGAAATCGAGGCTGACTCACAAAATTTTGTTCGCCAAAACATTGAACTTGGTCTATCTGATGGCATCAGCATTGAAGTAATTGAAGGCTTAACACTTGAAGACAAAGTGAAAGCTGAGAAATACGACCAAAAAGAGTTGAAAGCAATTAAGAATAAAAAGTAATTGACACACAACTGTCATTGACAAAAACGAATTTATCATGAAATATATATTAGGCATAATGCTACTTACATTCACCATTTTGAGTGCATCGGCACAAGAAAAATGGTCGCTACAAAAGTGCATTAACTATGCATTGGCTAATAATATTGCCATAAAACAGCAAGAACTAAACAGCCAATATCAGCTGAATCAACTGAATCAATCCAGGTATAACAAAATGCCATCGGTTGGAGCTTCAGTTTCACAAAACCTGAGCTTCGGTCGTTCTGAAACCTTAGCCGGAACCTACGACAATTACACACGAGCTAATACCAGCGGAGATGTGAGTGCCAATATGGTAATATGGAAAGGTGGTATTTTAAACAAAACCATTCAACAAAATGAGCTAAACTTAAAAGCAAGTATGGAAAGTTTGCAAAAAGCTAAAGACGATGTGGCTTTGTTTATCACTTCGGCTTACATGGAGGTTTTGTTTGCAAAAGAAATGGTTACTGTTACCGAAAAGCAAGTTGATCAAACGCAAAAGCAAATTGAGAGCAGCAAGAAATTGGTAGAAGCCGGTAAAATTGCCGAAGGAGTTTTATTGGAAATTCAATCGCAATTAGCACGTGAGCAACTAAGTGTAGTAAATCAAAAAAACAGCTTGCAAATTGCGCTGTTGAATTTAACGCAATCGCTCGAATTGGTTGACTATTCTAATTTCGATATTGTTTCCCCAGAAATTCCTGAACTTAAAGCTCAAATGTCGATTAAAAATGTATCGAATGTTTATGGCACAGCTGTTGAAAGTCGCCCTGAAATTAAAGGTGCACAATACGAACTTGAGAATGCAAAAGTAGCATTAGCAATTTCCGAAGGAGGAAAGCTCCCAACATTAAGCGCTTATGCTGGCGTTTCTAATAATTATTCGTTACATAAAAATGCACCAAGTTTCTCCGATCAAATTAATGCACAGATTGGTGAAAAGATAGGTCTCTCATTAGACATCCCTATCTTTTCAAAATTTCAGAATCGCACCAATATTCAAAATTCGAAACTTCAGATCGAAAGTAAGGAGTTAGATTTAGAAAGTGCGAAAAAAACGCTTCGTAAGGAAATTGAGCAAGCATATACCAATGCGCTCGCTGCATTACAAACGTACAATGCCAATAGAATTGCTGTTCGATCGATGGAAGAATCGTTTCGTTATATCGAAGAGAAATACAACGTTGGATTGGTTAATTCGGTAGAATACAACGACGCTAAAACCAATTTGGCAGTGGCACAATCCGATTTGATTCAGGCGAAGTATTCCTTTGTTTTTAGGACAAAAATCTTAGATTTCTATCAAGGCTTACCCCTAACTTTATAAATATAAAAAGAGGGATGTTAAATCCCTCTTTTTATATTATGCAATTTACTTTCCAATCAAAAATATAGCAGGTCGCTTATGAATATCAGGCAACCCTTTTTTCCACTCTCCGATCGTTTTAGTCTCGATGTATTCAGTATCTAAGGTTAAATCAACAGCTACACATAATCGAGTACGGGTATCTAAATATTTCACCAATTCGTCTAACAATTGGTTGTTTCGATATGGAGTTTCAATAAAAATTTGTGTTTGATCATTACGCACTGCCAAATTCTCCAAGAAACGCATTTGTTTCGAACGTTGTGGCTGTTTTATTGGCAAATACCCAATAAAGGCAAAGCTTTGTCCATTCATTCCTGATCCCATCAACGACAAAAGAATTGATGAAGGACCAACAAGAGGTTTTACAGTTACTTTCTTTTTGTGCGCTACTTTCACAATTTCGGCTCCAGGATCTGCAACCCCAGGACAACCAGCTTCGGAAATCACACCAATATTTTCTCCATTGATTGCAGGAGCAATGTATTCAACCATCTCCTCGTAACGCGTACGCTTATTCAACTCGTAAAAAGTTCTTGAATCGATATCAAAATCTTTATCTAGTTTCTTTAAAAACCGTCTGGCAGATCGAGTATTTTCAACTACAAAGTAGTTAATCGACTGCACAATTGCTAACAAATCATTTGGCAAAACCTGATAAGGATTTTCATCGCCTAAGGTGGTTGGAATAAGATATAATTTCCCGCTCATTTATAAAATTTTCAGCAAAGATAACGATAAACCTTACACAATAGTAAAATTTATCAACGCAGCGCTTATTTAAACATGCATCGCTTGTCATTTGATTATTTATCCTTTATTTTGAGTGGTAATTATGAAAGTTACTTTTTTAGGAACAGGAACCTCACAGGGTGTACCCATTATAGCTTGCGATTGCGAAGTTTGCCTTTCAACCGATGAAAAGGACAAACGTTTGCGTTCGTCGGTGCTTATTGAATTAGAAAATTGTAACATTGTAATTGATGCTGGTCCTGATTTTAGACAGCAATTGCTAAGAGCAAAACTAAAAACCCTCGATGCCATTTTATTAACCCACGAGCATTACGACCACATTGCCGGGTTAGATGACATAAGAGCTTTTAACTGGATACAACAACGCCCAACTGATATTTATGCAGAAGCACGGGTTCAAAATTCAATTAAACGAATTTTCTCGTATGTTTTTGCCGCTAAAAAATATCCGGGAATTCCGCAGATGAATCTTTTCACCATCGATGAAAGCCCTTTTACAATTCACGAAAACACGATTCAACCAATCAGAGGTTTGCATTACAAATTACCTGTTCTTGGTTATAGAATTGGAAACTTCGCCTATCTCACCGATATGAAAACCATTGATGATAATGAACTTGAAAAGCTTCAAGGTGTAGATACACTAGTAGTAAATGCCTTACGACGAGAGGCACACATTTCACATATGACACTAGATGAAGCGATTGCAATAATAGAGAAAGTAGAACCTCGCAAAGCTTACCTTACCCACATGAGCCATCAATTTGGCAAACATCATGAAATTTCAAAAGAAGTACCTGAAAACGTATTTTTTGCATACGATGGTTTAGAATTAAACATCGAATAATGCTGTTCAATCTTTTCGAAGTAAAATTGGAATCGCAATTATCAAGGTTAGGAAGAAGAAAATTCCGCCAGAAATCATTAATGCTGCACTTAACGAAAGTGTGTCGGTTAACCATCCTAAGAGAGGACCAATAAAAGCAAATAAAATTCGGATACACATGTTTCGTAATGAAAAAACAGTAGCCCGCACATCAGAATCAATTAAACCTTGCATGTATTCTTTTAAAACTGGTGTTGCCACTCCACGCATCATGTAGAAGATAAACAGAATTGGCAAGGCGTATAACGACATAATATAACCAGTTGCCAAAAATCCGATAACCACCGTTCCAATAATTAAAATGATTGTTTTTGTTCTTCCAAGCCAAGCATGAATTTTATGCGAATATATCGAAACCAAGCCTACCGTTAAGTTAAGCGCTGTCATTAGTACTCCATACATCGGAATGGGTAAATCATTCTCGATAAAAAATGGCTGCATAAACCAAGCATACGTAAGAGTTGCCGTTCCTATCACCGAAGAAAATAGAATAAATGAACTAAGCTTTTTATCCTTAATTAGCGATTGGTAAACCACTTGCAAAATATCTTTGAAACCAACACTTCGGTTTTTTAACGAATACGAAGGCTCAACCAATGTTAGTGCCGCAGGTATTGCAAAGGCCGAAATTAAAGCTTGTAAAACAAATGGTACACGTAAACTAATTAGAGCAATAAATCCACTCAACACCCCGGCAATGGCTTCAGCAAAATTCCCGATAGAAGTAATCTTCCCTTCTTCTTTAAGATAGGTTTCTTCCTTCTTCGCTTCCTTCAAAGTATCATACAACATAGCTGTATCAGAGCCAGAAATAAAGCTTTGTCCAATTCCGAGAATCACCTCAGCCGTAGCAAAGAACCAGAAATGATTCGCAAATCCATAAACCGAAAAGCCAATGGTAGTTAAAATACTTCCCAGAATTAAGGTTTTCTTCCTACCCCACACATCACCAAAATAACCCGAAGGAATTTCCATGGTTAACATGCCTACTGAATAGATTGATTTTAAAAGAAAAATTTCCTTCATGCTCAAGCCATTGTCCTGATAATAAAGCACAACAATAGGCATGATTAACGAAAACCATTTGGCCATTTTAATCACATAAAGCCGATAAATATTTCCCTTATAGCTTGAAATCATTCCGCAAAAATAAATGAGTTTTTAAGTTTTGCAGAAATCAAAAGAGTTAAAAATCAGTTTTTATTTTTTTTGAATAATTGATCGGGATGATAACTTTAAAAGTAGTTCCCTCATTCACAACCGATTCAACAGAAATTTCGCCGTGTAGTAATTGAACTAAACTTTCAACAATAGCAAGTCCTAGCCCCGTTCCGTCAAAACGCTTTTCAAAAGAATTTTCAACTTGTCTGAATCGTTCAAAAATAACACTTAGTTTTTCCTTCGGAATTCCAATTCCGCTATCAGCAATTAAAATATTAAAACAATCATCAACGATTGATACATTGATTGAAACCGAACCATTGTTAGTAAATTTATATGCGTTCGATAATAAATTATCAATAATTTGATAAATACGCTCTTTTGCGTTAACCACCACTAAATCTTGTGGAACATTATTTTCAAGAATTAGATCAATATCCTCTCTAAATATGGTCCGCAACAATACATTGTTTTTAGTGTAGATATTTTCGAAGAATTCGTAGGCATTAAAAGTACTAACAGAAATTGAAATTTTATTTGCTTCAATTTTTGACAAATCAATAATATCATTGATCAAGACTAATAATTTTTGGCCATTCTCTTGGATTATATGAATAAATTCGAGCTGTTGTTCTCGGGATAAATCCTCTTCTAACAAATCAGAAAAACCAACAATCGCATTCATCGGAGTTCGAATCTCATGAGACATGTTGGCTAAGAAAGAAGATTTTAACTGATCCGACTCCTTTGCTTTTTCCTTTTCAACAACCAACTCACTCATTATTTGATGCTTAGCGTCAATCATCTCGTTGGCCTTATTAACTGCTTTTCTGAATTCAGTATATTTGAATTTTTCAATATCCATTGGCTCCGTTGAATTTGATGCTCGATTGAAAAACCAGAAAACTTTATTAAAGTCATCAAATACCGGTTCAACAAACCTACTAACCACATGAAATACAACAAAAAGTAACACAATCAAAATAATAGAAAGCTCAATCATTTTCCGTGTAAAATCATCAATAAATACTCCTTTTGAGTATTCTATTTCAGATTCTATGTCCTTTTTTAGTAAGCTAGCACCAATAATCCAATTCCAATTAGGAAATTGCTTTACATAGGCAAATTTCAATTGTAGTTTTTGATCCTCGGGTCGTTTCCAATAATACTCTATAAAACCACCCTCGGGATTGTCTGTTACGGCATCAAGCTGCTTTTGATTAAAGTTAGAAAAAGTAGTATCTGAAGCTTCATTTAAATCTAATTTTCCTTTGTAAACTTCACCATTTAAGAGCAAAGGTGTACCATCAATATGATTTATATATACTACTTCATTCTGCAAACTTTTATGCTTACAAACCTGTAACAAAATATCGTATTGAATATCTTCGTAGTAATTGTCGATATAAACATAAGAAGTTAAATACCAATTAAAATGTTCCAATTTTCGAACATAAACCACCTTGAATAGTAGACTATCACTTTCATTAATAGATTTATAATAGTTAATAAATCCTTCATTTTTCGATTTTAATAAATTGAGCTCATTTTCAATAACATTAAAACCATTTCTATCGGAAAAAGAATATAAATTGGTATTATTTAGCTCGGGACAATCGGGATAAGAAACACCAACACCATCAAGAGTTGTTAGCAATACTTTTTCTTGGTTATTGTATCCTCGTAAGTCATTTAATGCAACAATTATTTCTTGCTTAAGCTCTGAATCTGAAACGTATCCTTTTTTACGCTGATAAATCCGATCGGCATATATCGCGGCTTGATCAACAAATAATTTTATTTGTTCTTGAACATTTTCTTCAACTACATCTTGCTGGCTTTCAATTAAAAGGTACTTCTGATCAACAATATTTTTTAGGAAAAGCATTTTTTGCTCAATCAGCGACTCTCTCAAACGTTCCTTCTGATTCTGGTAAAACAGATAGTCATTAACAAATAAGAAGGTTGTTACTATTAATGTAGAAATAACAGTTATACCATAACTTATTTGTTTAAACCGTTTGAGTAAACTCGGTGATTTATCCATATCGAATCCTTAGTTTACAAAAAGTCTTTATAATTAGAAGTTTCTATGGAACCATTAAAAACCATTTCTGCCGGACCTTTCAACCATATATTTTTATAGACCCCTGCCTCCTTTTTGAAACATACTTCTAACTTACCACCTTTAGCTGTAATTTCATATTTACCCTCTTCTTGATTACTGCGAAAGGCAGCACTTAATGCAGAAGCCGTAATTCCTGTTCCGCAGGCTAAGGTTTCACACTCTACTCCTCGTTCGTATGTATACACAGTAAGGTGATTTTCATTTTGCTTCACAAAATTCACATTGGTACCTTCGGGCTGAAATCGTGCATCGTATCTAAATTGTCTACCATCAATGTTTACATCAATCACATTTAAATCTTCAACAAAGTGCACCAAATGAGGCACTCCTGTGTTTAAAAAATAGCCGTCGGAATGTTCATCTATTCTCTTTACTTCTATCATTTGTAGATCAACCAAACCATCTTCTTCAAGCACTGCTTCATGTATACCATCGGCTGCCAAAAACGTGGTCTCTCGATCAATCAGACCTAATTGATTCGCATAAGCAACAATGCAACGCCCCCCATTTCCACACATACTTGCTTCACGACCATCAGAATTGTAGTATTTCATAGAAAAATCATAAGTATCATTCTTTTCCAACAACATTAATCCATCTGCACCTATGCCAAATCGTCGATGACACAAAAATTCAATTAGCGATTCATTATCACCTTTAAAAAACCCAGCTCTATTATCAATGATAATGAAATCGTTTCCTGCTCCTTGATATTTAATAAAGTTTAATCTCATGAACTAAAATTATTAATAATTCGATACGTTATTGATTGAATCAACTATGAAAATAAATTCATCATTTCGAAAATACAACAAATAGTTTGATTGTTAATAATTTTACACTGAATTAATATTGATCAATAGTTTTAAAATTTAAACATGACAATATTGACATACCATTTAGAATTGTTAACATTCTAAATTCCTTGCGGTTAAATTTTGTTAAACCCACACTGACAAAGCGACACTTTAAAAACATAGGGTTTATTTTTGCGTTTGAACTGCAACAAATACTGAATTATTAATTTTAAATAATATTTGGCCATGAAAAAATTTCAAAATCTAGTATTCGCAACAATCTTTGCAATTATCGGTGGCTTCGTTTCAATTTATATTTATTCGAATTATATCGAAAAGCCACAAGTAGTAACTATCAAAGAGCCCTCAACTGTACAATACGCCAATTTACCGGCAGCATCTGAAATGCCTGACTTAACTTATGCTGCTGAAAATTCGGTTAAATCAGTTGTTCACATCACCACTTCCTTTAAACAAGAAAGCTATTACAATCGAGGAGGTGGAGGAAATCCATTTTATGAATTCTTTTTTGGCGATCCCCACCAACAAAGAGAACCTCGTATGCAACAAGCAAGTGGGTCGGGGGTAATCATTTCCGATGACGGATATATTATTACAAATAATCATGTAATTGAAAAATCAGAAACAATAAAAGTAACATTACACAACAATACCACTTACGAAGCAAAATTAATAGGGACAGATCCATATACAGACATTGCATTAATTAAAGTAGATGCAGAAGACCTTCCTGCCGTAATCTGGGGAGATTCAGATGAACTAAAGCTTGGACAATGGGTATTGGCTGTTGGTAATCCTTTCAATTTGACATCAACAGTTACCGCCGGAATTGTCAGTGCAAAAGGTAGAGGCTTAAACATCATTGCCGACCGTATGGGAATTGAATCATTTATTCAAACCGATGCCGCTGTAAACCCAGGGAATAGTGGTGGTGCATTAGTCGACACACGTGGTTACCTGGTGGGTATCAATACCGCAATCGCCTCAAAAACTGGATCTTACTCTGGTTACTCTTTTGCCGTTCCGGTTAGCATTGCCAAAAAAGTAGTAAATGACTTAAAAGAATTCGGTGAGGTACAACGTGCATTACTTGGAGTTATGATTAGAACTGTGGATTCAGATTTAGCTGAAGAAAAAGATATTGAGCAAGTAGAAGGTGTGTATGTGGTTGAACTAACAGAAGACGGTGCCGCAGAAGAAGCCGGAATTGAAGTTGGCGACATTATTCTTGCGATCGATGAGGCAAAAGTAAACACCTCGAACGAACTTCAAGAACAAATAAGTAGGCACAGTCCGGGCGATAAAGTAGAAGTTTTAATAAAAAGAAAGAATAAAGAGAAACTTTTTAAGGTGAATTTACGTAACACCAAAGGCGGCTTCGGAATTGTAAAAAATAGTATCACAGTTTTAGGCGCAGAATTAGATCCCGTAAGTGAAAAAACTAAAGAAAAACTAAACATAGACCATGGCCTAGTTGTTAAACAATTGTCTGACGGAAAGTTAGATCAAGCAGGAGTAGCAGAAGGCTTTGTAATAACCCATGTAAATAAACAGCCGGTTAACAGTGTACAACGAATGAAGGATATTTTAAAAGTATCAAGAGGAGGAGTTCTGATTGAAGGAAAATATCAAAATGGTGAAGAAGCATACTACGTTTTTGGTTTGCAATAACCTAAATCTCATTCGGATTTAAATACTCTGTTATATGCGGCAAATAAGTTTGAATAAATAAGTTGAAAGCGTTATATTTGCGCGATTTTTCAAGGAGAGTATATGAGACAACTAAAGATCACAAAATCAATTACTAATCGTGAAAGTGCTTCGTTAGACAAGTATCTTCAGGAGATTGGTAAAGAAGATTTGATTACCGTAGAGGAAGAAGTAGAGTTAGCCCAACGAATAAAAAAAGGCGATCATGCCGCGTTGGAAAAATTAACAAGAGCTAACTTACGTTTCGTCGTTTCGGTTGCTAAACAATATCAAAACCAGGGGCTAACGCTTCCTGACCTTATCAACGAAGGTAACTTAGGTTTGATCAAAGCTGCTGAAAAGTTTGATGAAACTCGCGGTTTCAAATTTATCTCATATGCTGTATGGTGGATTCGTCAATCCATTCTTCAGGCGTTGGCTGAGCAGTCACGTATCGTTCGTTTGCCGCTGAACCAGGTAGGTTCGTTAAACAAAATTAACAAAGCTTTTTCAAAATTCGAACAAGAGCACGAGCGCAAACCATCACCCGAAGAGTTAGCTGAGTCGTTAGATTTACCTGCAGAAAAGGTAGCCGACACACTAAAAGTATCTGGTCGTCATATTTCAGTTGATGCACCATTTGTTGACGGAGAAGACAACAGCCTATTAGATGTTTTACCAAACACTGATTCTCCAAATGCCGATAAAAGTTTGATGCAAGAATCATTAGCTCGCGAAATTGATCGCGCACTTGCAACATTAACTGAACGAGAAAGCGATATCATTCGTCTGTTCTTCGGTATTGGATGTCAAGACATGACACTAGAAGAGATTGGTGAGAGATTTGGATTAACTCGTGAACGTGTACGTCAAATCAAAGAAAAAGCGATTCGTCGTTTAAGACACACTTCTCGTAGTAAATTATTAAAAACTTACTTAGGATAATTTAATTCACTAAATAACTGAAGCCGGTTTAAGAAATCTTAAACCGGCTTCTTTTATTTATAACAATTGCTGCTGAACTTCTTTGTGTAAAAATAGTTTCGCCACACTTACCGGATCATCACTAATTTCTGAAAACTCATCGATAATTTCATTAACAAATTCGACTGTTTCATCCGCATTTTCAAATTGACTGGCAGTTTCTGTAATTAATTGAATCATACTTTGACGAGCAGCCAACATTAACCCCCAGGCTTTTGTCGATACGTAAATTTGCTGCGACAAATTATGATCAAACTCCTCTTTCACCGCTCTCAACAATACAATTTGATATTGCTTAACCGATAAAGAACTATAATCATTCCGAAGCACCATCGATTCAGGGGTAATGCGCTCTAATAGTAAAGTTAAGCGCTCGTATGCTTGCAATTTAATTGGAACAACTTGTTTAGAAATCTTCAAACTTAGCTCTTGTTTTCGTTGTTTTTCAAACTGAGTAAAAATGGTTTTTGATAAAATAAAAACAAAGGCAAAAGTTGTTAGTAAAATACTCAATACAATTAGTAATAAATTCCAGTCCATTATTTGTGCTTATTTACAATTTTATTCATTAAATATATCATCAAGATAATCAATAATTTTTATCTTGCGTTGGTTTAGTAGTACCCTAAATATTAGGGAAAAGGTTTACTACAAAAGTAAATATAGCAACTAAACTAATTTTCTAACAGAATAATAAGAATTTAATACTTAACAGATGAATCCACAGGCAGAACAATTGAATGTTACTATCCAATCTAAAAATCCTGCAGTTTATAACTTATTATCGGAAAAAGGGAAAAATATTTTCTTTCCGAAAAAAGGAATTTTAGGTCAAACCGCCGATGCCAAAGGAACTAAAATCAATGCCACCATTGGTGCAGCCATTGAAGATGACGGCACCCCAATGCGTTTAAATGCAATAGATAAAATAATCGACCTTGATCCAGCAAAAGTATTTCCATATGCTCCCAGTTTTGGACGTCCCGATATTAGAGCAAAGTGGAAAGAAATGATTTATGAAAAAAACCCAAGTCTTGCTGGCAAAGCAATAAGTTTACCAGTTGTATCGCAAGCGCTAACGCATGGTGTTAGTATGGCTGGTTATTTATTTGTTGACGAAGGCGAAGAGGTGATTGTACCTGATTTGTTTTGGGGAAACTACAATTTAATTTTGGCACACGCTTATGGAGCAAAAATTTCAAAATTTAATTTGTTTGCCAATGGCGGATTTGATTTAACCTCGTTTGAAGATAAATTAAACGAAGGTCCAATTGGTAAGAAAATTGTGGTATTAAATTTCCCAAACAATCCATCGGGATACTCTCCTACTGTTAATGAAAATAAAGAAATAGTTGCAATTATTGAAGAAGCGGCCAATAAAGGAAATCAAATTGTGGTTTTTACCGATGATGCCTACTTCGGATTAATTTACGAGGATGGCATTGAACAAGAAAGTATCTTCTCCTTACTTGCCGATCTTCACGAAAATGTTTTGGCTGTAAAAATTGATGGCCCAACCAAAGAAGATTACGTATGGGGGTTCCGTGTTGGATTTATCACCTTTGGAATTAAAAATGGTGAAGAAACATTATACACTGCCTTAGAAGCAAAAACTGCGGGTGCTGTTCGTGGAAATATTTCCAATGCATCAAATGTTTCGCAGTCGTTATTGTTAAGCGCATTCGAGGATAAAGAATATGCGCAACAAAAAGCGGCAAAATTCCAAATCATGAAAGCGCGATACGATGCAGTAAAAAAGACACTTACTGAGAAAAAGTATGAGGAATTCTTTACTGCGTTACCTTACAATTCGGGCTATTTTATGTGTGTTCAACTTGCAGAAGGAATTGATGGCGAAACAGTTCGTCAGGTTTTGATCGAAAAATATAGTATTGGATTAATTAACTTGAATAATGTATTACGAATTGCTTACTCGGCAGTTGCAGCAAGCGATGTTGCTGAACTGTTCGAAGGAATTTATAATGCGTGTAAAGAAGTAAAAGGATAATTAAATTAATAACTCATAACTTAAAGCCACTTTTCTAGTGGCTTTTTTTATGCCTTGCAATAATCGTTATCCAATCTTCATAATTAGAACGATAATAAACCTCTAAACCGTGGTCAATTAAATTCTTAATCATTTCAATTTCATCTTTTTTCATAAAACCACTAATCATCAACCAGCCTTGTGAATGCACCAAAGCAGCCACCAGTGAAAAATAGTTGCGAAAAACATCCATATTCAAGTTTGCCAAAACAATATCGGCAGTTTGCTCTTTCAAATCTTCCAATTCACCTTCGAGGATTTCAATTTTGGTACAAGCATTTAAAGCAACTGCTTCATTAGCAACCTTAAATGCCCAGGGATTATTGTCAATTGCACCTACTTTGGACGCACCAAGCTTTTCTGCTAAAATTGCTAAAATTGCAGTCCCCGATCCTAGGTCGAATACTGTTTTTCCAACAAATGAAATCCGATTCATACTTTCAAGGCAATTGTGTGTACTAGGATGATCGCCGCGACCAAAGGCAAGATTTGCATTCATCACTATTTGATGCTCACAACGATTGGTAAATAATTTAGCATCGGAAGCAATTTCAACAAAATCATTGATAAGATAATTTTCATGAAGTGAATCAGAATTCGATTTGTCCCATCCTTGCGGACTAACTTTAGTAATTGTGTATCGGAGCTCGTGCAGATTGTTGTATTTCTTTACAATACTATCCAATTCTTCCACATTATAAACCTCCTCGTGAATATATCCACGAAAGCCATTTTCATCAATCCAAAACGAATCATACCCCAATTCCGAGAGTTCAGCTGTAAGTATATCTGAAATTTCTTCGTCTTGAACCTGAAAACAAACCTCAATTTTTTCCATCTCCAATTATTACCTTATTTTCGAAGATTGAATCTACAAAATTATTTTTGATTCACATTGAAGAAATATCATAATAAATAAATGACACCAGTTGAAATAAAATCGTTGTATAAAAATCATACTTTAATCAACGAAATAGCAATCAAATTAAACGAAAACAATCTTTCAAGAATACATCTAAAAGGATTGTCCGGTTCCTCCTCTGCATTAATAATTGCTTCAATTTTCGAAAAGCTAAATGAACTTACGGTTCTTGTTTTAAACGACAGAGAGGAAGCTGCTTATTTTTTCGATGATCTTTCGATTTTATTCTCAGTGCCAAGTGAAAAGGTGTTGTTTTTTCCGGCTTCGTTTAAACGTTCACTAAAATTTGGGAAAGTTGAGCAAGAGAATATTGTTCAGCGCACTGAAGTTTTAAAAGCGGTGGCTGAAAACAGAAAATGCCTGATTATCACTTACCCCGATGCCTTAATCGAGAAAGTAATCACTTCGGAAACCTTAAATAAAAACACTTTACAAATCAAAGTTGGAGAAGATTTATCGCTCGATTTCATTCACGAAATGTTACATGAATATGGTTTTGAGCGCGTCGATTTTGTTTTTGAACCAGGCCAATACTCCGTTCGAGGTGGCTTAATTGACATCTTTTCATTTTCGCATGATGAACCTTTTCGCATCGATTTCTTTGGAGATACCATTGATTCAATTCGAAACTTTGATATTGAATCTCAGTTGTCGAAAGAAATATATGATGAAATTGCAATCGTTCCTAATATTCAAGATGGCTTAGAAGATGCGGAACGAACATTATTTTTCAACGCATTAACTCAAAACAATTTGGTTGCTTTTCGTGATATCGCGCTCACTTTAGATCAGGTAAACATCACAATTAATGAAGCAATTTCAGCAGAATCAAACGAAGAAGAAAAAGAGTTTGATCCCAACAAATTTGCGAACTCAACAGAATTACAAGAAAGCATAAAGCAAGTAAACCTAATTGAATTTGGGGTACGAAAAAACTTACCCAGCGCACAGGTTTTTCAGTTTTTAACTGCACCGCAGCCTCAATTCAATAAAAATTTTGATTTGTTGGCCAACGACTTAAAAATCAACACGGCCAATGGATTTTCAAACTACATATTATCAAACAGCGAAAAGCAGATTGAACGTTTGCAAGCAATTTTTGACGATCGAGATTTTGATATCGACTTTACTCCTTTACATTTTACATTACACGAAGGTTTTATCGATAAGGATTTACAATTGGCTTTTTATACCGATCATCAAATTTTTGAACGTTATCATCGGTATCGACTTCAAACTAACCGTTCAGCCCAACAAGCCATTTCGCTAAAAGAGCTCAATAAACTGCATCCCGGCGATTATGTAGTTCACATCGACCATGGTATTGGAAAATTTGCGGGCTTGGTAAAAACCGATGTAAATGGAAAAACTCAGGAGGCAATTCGATTGGTTTATCGCGATAGCGATTCGCTTTTAGTAAGCATCCATTCGTTGCACCGGATTTCGAAATACAAAGGTAAAGATGGCTCTGAACCTAAAATCAACAAATTAGGAACTGCGGCTTGGAACAAAATGAAAAACAAAGCAAAGTCGAAGGTAAAGGATATTGCCAAAGAACTAATTGCTTTGTACTCTGAAAGATTGAAAGAGAAAGGATTTGCCTTTTCGCACGACACATATCTTCAACAAGAATTGGAGGCCTCGTTCATTTATGAAGACACACCCGATCAGTATACAGCCACCCAAGCTGTAAAAGAAGATATGGAACGACAAATGCCCATGGATCGACTGGTTTGTGGTGATGTTGGTTTTGGTAAAACAGAAGTGGCAATTCGAGCAGCTTTCAAAGCCGTTGCCGACAATAAACAAGTGGCAATTTTGGTGCCCACAACCATTTTGGCTTTCCAACATTATAAAACTTTTACCGAACGATTAAAAGATTTTCCGGCCAAAGTGGGGTATGTGAGTCGTTTGCGCAAAGCTTCTTCGACCAAGCAAACCTTAAAAGAACTAGAAGAAGGAAAAGTTGATATTATTATAGGTACACACCGACTTGTTGGAAAGGACGTAAAATTCAAAGACCTTGGCTTATTGATTATCGATGAAGAACAAAAATTTGGTGTTTCAGTAAAAGAAAAACTAAAAAAGCTGAAAATCAATGTCGATACTTTAACGCTAACAGCTACACCAATTCCGCGAACCTTACAATTTTCGCTAATGGGAGCTCGCGACCTTTCTGTCATTCAAACGCCCCCACCCAACCGTTTCCCAATTGTAACCGAAGTTCATGGCTTTAACGAAGCAATTATTCGCGAAGCCATTAATTATGAACTCGATCGTAACGGACAAATCTTCTTCATTCATAATCGGGTACAAAATATTTATGAGGTTGAAGAAATGGTAAAACGTGCGTGCCCAGGAGTTCGAACGGTTGTAGGACACGGGCAAATGGATGGTCAAAAACTTGAAAAAGTATTGCTCGATTTCATCAATGGAGATTTTGATGTGTTGATTGCAACCACCATTATTGAGTCGGGCCTCGACATTCCAAATGCAAATACAATTATTATCAACCATGCACAAAATTTTGGATTAAGTGAATTGCATCAATTGCGTGGTCGAGTTGGCCGTTCTAACAAAAAGGCATTTTGTTACTTGCTAGCACCACCTATGAGCAGCCTTTCACCAGAAGCTCGCCGAAGACTGAAAGCCATTGAGGAGTTTTCAGAATTAGGAAGTGGTTTTAACATTTCGATGCAAGATTTAGATATTCGTGGAGCCGGAAATATGCTAGGCGCTGAGCAAAGTGGTTTCATTGCTGATATAGGTTACGAAACTTATCATCGCATTTTAAATGAAGCTGTTCAGGAACTAAAAACAGATGAGTTCAAAGAAGTTTTTGAGCAACAATTGCAAGATGAAGCATCGAAAGCATTTTTACAGTTGAAATTTGTGAACGATTGCAACATCGATACCGACATGGAGTTGCGTTTTCCTGAAGGCTATATCAACAGTATTTCGGAACGAATGTCGTTGTACCGTGAGCTAGATAATTTAGAGGCAGAAGAGGATTTGCAACAGTTTGAGCTCAACTTAAAAGATCGATTTGGCGCAATTCCAGAGGAAGTAAACGATTTGCTAAATATCGTTCGTCTGCGTTGGCTAGCCATCGATTTAGGAATGGAACGAATTATTTTGAAGAGCAAAAAGATGATTTGTCATTTTATTAGCGATCAACAATCCGACTATTATAAATCGCCAGCATTTACAACAATATTAACTTGGGTTCAAAACAATCCAAGAAAATGCAAAATGAAGGAAGCAAAAGACAAACTTTCGATGGTTTTTGAAAACATTACCGACGTAAATAAAGCCATGAAAGCTGTTAATGAAATACACGAAGGACTTCCCAAAAAGGTAGAATTGAAATAATTTTGAGTTTGATTCAAATTTAATTCTTGACACAATAGGAATTTTAATACAAAAAAAGGAATTAGCTAATTCCCTAAATTTTAATCCTTTTCAAATGTAAATTGTCGAAATTATTAGGAAGAGAATTCTTAATGAGCTTGATTCTTACAAATAAATCTTCGCATTAATTTGTACGTTGAATTATAAATACATAAATTGATTGGAAATCGAAAGATTTGAAGGTTGTCCAAGATTCAATTTTTACATCAACAATTTTTATCTCGTTTATAGCTAATCTGTTTATTGGGCAACCTTTTTTTATAAAAAATCGCAGGCCTATAAGCCGGGTTCTGTATTCTCAACGAGAATCTCTATCATTTATCTTAGCAACCTACCCCTTCTGAAAACTACCGAAGTAATACTCAACGAGCAGCCGAATGGATAAACCTTTCAGAATATACTTGGTCTTGCAACTTCAAAGACGAACAGCAATGTATGTTGCCACACATTCTGGTAAGCTCTTACCTTACCTTCTCACCCTTACTCCAATAAATCGAAGCGGTTATTTTCTTCTCCGTTCCTATGCCCTTTCGAACATCTCTCATTTCGAGAGTTGAATGCTCTGCGTTGCCCGGACTTTCCTCTACATAAGTAGCGATAGAGCGGCCTGCAATGTTGCAAAGGTAATTTTTTATTTAAATAAGCAATTGAATTTTATTTTCTACGCAAAATAACCATGGTTGCCCCATATCCATATTCTGCAAATGATGCATCCTGGTAATTAAATCGTGCATAGCTCGACTTCAATTTTTTATAAATAGCTTGCTTTAGCACTCCATTTCCAACTCCATGAATAAAAACAATTCGTTTGGTTTTATTAGCTATGGCTAGCTTTAATTCCGACTCAAATTGATCGAGCTGTATTTGTAAAATCTCATGATTTGATAAGCCTGCTGTAGAATCTATCAGCTCCTCAATATGCAAGTCAACCTCAACGATTTCTTGTTTGGGTTTGCTCATTTTTTTCTCTACTGGTCGATTGGCTTTATCTTTTTCTGAAAGTACTTTTTTGAAATCGTTATCCGACAATTTATCTATTTCTTCTTTCAATGGATTCGTAACCAAATCAAAAACCATAGCTTGTCCATCGAAAAATTCAGAATCTTTAAAGCTTTTCTCTTTATAAAACTTCAATGAATTAATGGTGATCTTTTTAGTAATCATCTCCGTTAGCGATTTTGCTTTTACAGCAACCGGCACTATTCTAAAAATAAAATCGGGCAAGTTATTTAAATCACTTTGAGCCAAACCATCAATATTCGTTTTTGTATTAGGCTCTAATTCACCAGTTTCAATGGTTTCATAGGCTCCGTCTTTAAAGTGAACATATTGATAAAGCAGTGTAAAATTGCTATCATTGATTAAATAAACCTCAATTTCTCCACTTACAGGATTTACCTGATCAGCCGGATAAAATGCCAAGAAAAATTTTGGTTCATCGTTTCCTTTTATTAACTCTACTGGCCTTTTAACCTCTTTCGGTTCTGGCTTTGTAGTTTCTTTTTGAGTTCCAATACTCTTTGAAGTTGAATCGTAACTACTCTCATTACTAACAACAACTTCGTTAATTAAAACGGGTAATTCAAAGCCATCTTCGTTTTCAACGATCACCACATTTTTACTCTGAAAACCGACTACAGTTCCTCCGCCAACATCGTTCAAAAACTTTACTTTATCTCCTATATTTAGCATCTCGATCTATTTATTTGCAACAAAAGTAGCCAAATACCTGTAAATATTTAATAATTTATAAACATGCTATTTAAACATTGCAATTCTAACTAATTAATAAGCTATTTTTCAACTAAATGTATATTTCAAGATATCTCCAAAGGTCGCTCCCCCCCTCTTTAATCCTTATATATTAACCACTTAATTAGTGGCATTTCAAGTTTTCAATTAGGAATTGCAAATACATTTTGTAATTTTGTTCGTATAGAAACATTATTTTAGTTTTTATGTTTAAACCTAAATCAGTTGAATTGAGAATACAATATAAGTTACTTTTTAGGCACCCCGAATCAAACGATTCGAATTCACTTAACTTCTCAGAAGCCATAAAAAAAGTAGAAAACAAAAAAACATAAGTTCTTAAATATTTCAATTTTTTAAATTAAGTATATTTTATGAAAAAATTATTACTAGTATCAGTACTATCTATACTAATGATTTTTAGTGGAAAAGCACAAGAAAAAACTCAAGTTAAAGTTGGAGGTGCATTACGTTACAATTATAATTTATCATCATGGAAAGATGGTCAAAAAGCACGAGGAGGAGACTTTGGTTTCGATGTGTTTAGAATTAATGCAAATGTTCAACACGAGGACATCTCATTAAACGCAGAATATCGTTTCTACTCGCAAGGTTTTGGTGGTGGAATGCTAAAACAAGGTTGGTTAGGATATGATTTCGATGAATATAGCAACTTACAAGTTGGTTTAACACAGGTTCCTTTCGGTTTAACTACCTATAATTCAAACAGCTGGTTCTTCAGCATTAACTATTATGTTGGATTAGAGGATGATCACGACATGGGGGTTAAATATTCGTACACGAAGAATAACTGGGAACTTAATCTGGCTTATTTCAAAAATGCTGAAGAGGTAGGTTTCGGAAATAACTCTGATGCAACTCCAAGCCGATACTCATACGATGTTGGATCTTCTGGTGGTACCTATCGCAATAAAGAGGTGAACCAATTTAATGCAAAACTGGCCTACAACTTTGGCGATGCTGCAACTCAACAAATTGGTGCATCAGGTGAATTCGGAGGATTATACAATCTTGACACAGAAGAAACCGGCAACCACTACGCATTTGCGGGGCACTACAAAATGAACTACAACAACTTTGGTGTAAAAGCCGAAGCAGCTTATTACAAATACAATCCAATGCAAGCTGCTGGCGAAAATAGTAACGTTGTCGCAATGGTTGCTTATGGTGCATCATACATGGTAGCATCTGAGGCAACTAACTACACTTTAGGAGTTTCTTATACGATTCCGGTTGAATGGAAAGCAATTTCAAGCTTGATGTTCTACGACGATTTTGGTTTTATGGACAAAGCAGATGCTAGTTTCGAAGATACTTACATGAATGTATTAGGTGTATTAGTTTCAGCTGGTAATGTTTACACCTACATCGATTATGCAATGGGTAAAGATCAACCATGGTTAGGTTCTAATTGGGGAACTGCTTTAGCTGCAGGCACACCCGATGCAGATTGGGAAGCTCGATTTAATATCAATATTGGTTACTATTTCTAAGCGATATGGCAATAAAAGACGAAATTAAAATTGAGGTAAAAGACCTCTGTTTAATATTTGGTAAGCACAAGAATGAAGCAATGAAAATGCTTGAGTCGGGTGCAACCAAAGGACAAATATTAGAAAAAACAAAATGCACTGTTGGTGTAAACAAGGCAAGTTTCGAAATTAAAAATGGTGAAATATTTGTAATTATGGGACTTTCGGGTAGTGGAAAATCTACCCTGCTACGTTGTCTAAACCGTCTAATACAGCCCACTTCTGGTGATGTTGTGGTAGATGGTAAAAACATTACAAAAGAAGACAACAATGCACTACTTGAGACCCGACGAAAGCAAATGAGTATGGTCTTTCAAAAATTTGCATTGCTTCCTCATCGATCAATCCTCGAAAATGCTGCATTTGGTCTTGAAATTTGTGGCGAAGAAAAAGAGCAAAGACTAAAAACAGCACAAGAAGCATTAGAAACTGTTGGCTTAAAAGGTTTTGAAAATCAAAAACCTTCACAGCTTTCTGGTGGAATGCAACAACGTGTTGGTTTAGCCCGCGCTTTAGCAAATAACCCTGAAGTTTTATTAATGGACGAAGCCTTTTCGGCACTTGATCCGTTAATAAAATCAGATATGCAAGATGAGCTTCTTGACTTGCAAGGAAAATTGAAAAAGACAATCGTTTTCATTACCCACGATCTCGATGAAGCCATAAAACTAGGCGACCGTATTGCCATCATGAAAGATGGGTTTATTGAACAAATAGGAACCGCCGAAGATATCTTAAAAGCTCCGGCAAGTGATTATGTTCGTGCTTTTGTGCAAAAAGTTGATCGAAAATCAATTATTACAGCTGGTTCATTAATGTTCCCAAAACCTACCATTATTCAGGTTGAAAAAGACGGTCCGGAAGCAGTTATGCGTAAAATGAGAGCAATCGGTAACGATGTTTTACCAGTTGTTGATAAAGATAAATTGTTCTTAGGATTTATTTGGTTACCTAAAGTAATTGAGGCAAACCAAAAAGATGTAAAATCAATCAAAGAGTTTATTACCAACGATTGCCCTAGTGTGCATCAGGATTCAACAGTTGAAGAAATGCTTCCTTTAATTACAGGAACAAAGTCTCCAATTGCGGTAGTTGATGAAAATAATGGCAAGTTCTTAGGTTTGGTTACTCAAACTTCTCTAATAATTGAATCTACAAAATTCAATAAAGAAGAAATCATTGAATTAAAAGAGCAAGCAATTGAACTATAATCTACATTTCAAAAACAATTAGAATGGACAAAATAATCGACATAGGACAATACATTGAAACAGCAGTTGATTGGCTAACAGCAAACTTTGAACCGTTTTTCGATTTCATTAAAAATGTTGGAAATAGTAGTATTGAAGGGGTGGAATGGATTTTATTAGTAATTCCATTCTACATCATTATTTTATTGCTAACTGCCTTGGCATATTTCAAAACGAGCAAAGGAACCGCCATTTTTACAGCAATAGGTTTACTTTTCATTTACCTTATGGGATTTTGGGAAGAAACGATGGAAACAATGGCCTTGATATTATTTTCGGCTTTCATTGCCTTAATCATAGCTTTACCGCTGGGAATATGGGCTGCTAAAAACAATCGAGCCGATAAAATTATTCGACCAATTCTCGACTTCATGCAAACCATGCCTGCCTTTGTTTACTTAATACCAGCAGTACTTTTCTTCAGTATTGGTAAACTTCCGGGAGCATTTGCAACCATCATTTTTGCAATGCCACCTGCGGTTCGTTTAACCACACTTGGTATTCGTCAAGTTCCTGAAGATATTGTAGAAGCTGCCAGAGCTTTCGGGGCAACCAATAAGCAAATTCTTGTAAAAGTTGAATTACCATTGGCTACGAACACAATTTTAGCCGGAGTAAATCAAACTATTATGATGGCACTTTCGATGGTGGTAATTGCAGGTATGATTGCTGCCGGTGGACTTGGTGAAAAAGTATTGGAAGGAATTAATAACCTCGACATTGGCTTAGGTTTCGAAAGTGGACTTGCAGTAGTTATCTTGGCAATTATATTAGATAGAATTACACAATCGCTAGGGCAAAAAAAGAAATTCAATTTCAAAAGGAATAAATTATAAAAAATTACACGATGAAAATTAAAGTATTACTATTAGCAGTTGTTGCCTTAATGGCATTTAGCTGTACTAATTCAAAAAAAAATAGTTCGACAGACACCAGTAAAGAAATTACAATTGGTTATGTCGACGGATGGGCAGAAGGAGTTGCCATGTCATACATTTCAAAAGCAGTTTTTGAAAGTCATGGTTACGATGTTGAAATGCAGAAAGCTGCGGTTGACTTAATCTTTGCATCGCTTTCAAACGGCGATACCGACGCATTTATGGACACCTGGTTGCCTGTTACTCATGGTTCAAAGGTGAAAAAATTTGAAGGAAAAATTGAATCATTGGGAGTAAATTACAGCAATGCTAAAATTGGTTTAGTTGTTCCTAAATATGTTACAGTAAACTCTATTGATGAGTTAAATGCAAACGCCTCGAAATTTAACGATCAAATTATTGGTATCGAAAAAGGTGCTGGTTTAACTGCAAAAACAGACAAAGTAGTTGAAGAATATGGCCTTACTTTAAACCATTTAAATTCTTCAAGTATTGCCATGTTAACCGAATTAAAAAAAGCAATTGATAAAGAAGAATGGATTGTTGTAGCAGGCTGGGCTCCACATTGGAAATTTGGACGCTATGAACTAAAGTTCCTTGAAGACCCAAAAGGAGTTTATGGAAGTGCTGAGAACATTGAAACTTTTGCTCGTAAAGGCTTCAAAGAAGACGATCCATTTGCTGCAAATTATTTTACAAAGTTTAGTTTAACCGAAGATCAAATGGGTAAATTGTTGCTTGAAATGGAAAATGCAGACGATAAAGAAGAAGCTGCAAAAGCTTGGGTTGCAGCCAACACCGACTTAGTTAAAAGTTGGATTAACTAGAATATAGTTTAAAATGATATTAAAAATCCGGTGGGAACTTCCTGCCGGATTTTTTTGTCCCTCAATTTCAATAAGGTAAAAAATTAATTGCACCAATATATCTCATAAAAAGTTAATTTTGTGGCCAATTATGAGAAATATTTCGGACATACAAAATATTACAATTGAAGATTACAATTATGATCTTCCAGAAACAAATATTGCCAAATACCCTTTAGCAGAGCGAGATCAATCTAAATTATTGGTTTATAAAAATGGAGAAATTCAAGATCAGCAATTTCAGGACTTGCACAAGATGCTCCCCGAAAATAGCCTATTGGTATTTAACAATACAAAAGTAATTAGAGCTAGATTATTCTTCAGGAAAAGCACTGGTGCTTTAATTGAAATATTTGTGCTCGACCCTGTAGAACCAGCCGATTACGCACAAAACTTTCAACAAACCGAAAAATGCTGCTGGAAATGCATTGTTGGAAATGCCCGCAAATGGAAATCAGGAAAACTAACTTTATCTGTTCAAATAAACAACAAAGAAATACACTTAAATGCTACTGTAAATTCTCAAACCGAGGATGGTAGAATTATTGAATTCTCATGGGATAATTCTAATTTCACCTTCTCTGAAATTCTCGAAGCTGCCGGAAACATTCCAATTCCACCTTATTTAAATCGAGAATCAGAGGCCAGCGATCTACAGCGATATCAAACAGTTTATTCAAAAATTAAAGGTTCGGTAGCAGCTCCTACGGCCGGACTTCACTTTACCGATTCTGTTTTCAATAACTTGAAAAAAGCAAATATCAAAACAGCAGAGTTAACGCTCCATGTGGGTGCAGGAACTTTTAAACCTGTAAAAGCAAATGAAATTGGTAAGCACGAAATGCATACAGAGCACATATTGGTTAGCAAAGCATTTATTCAGCAATTGTTAGAAGGAAATAAATCAATCATAGCTGTAGGAACCACTTCTATAAGAACCTTAGAAAGTCTTTACTATTTAGGTGCTCAAATTATTCAAAACACCAACATCGATTCTGTAAATTTAAAGGTTAAACAATGGGAAGCGTACGCTATTCAGAAATTATACAGCAAAGAAGAAGTACTAAATGCAATAATTTCATATCTGAACAAACATAATCTTGATTCCTTAAATGCTTCAACGCAAATAATTATCGCACCCGGATACAAGTTTAAAATTGTAAAAGGAATGATTACGAATTTTCATCAACCCAAAAGCACTTTACTTTTGCTGATTTCAGCTTTTTTAGGTAGCAAATGGAAAGAAATTTACGAACATGCCCTTCAAAACAACTATCGATTTTTGAGTTATGGAGATAGTAATCTTTATTTATAAATCAATTGAAACTTAAAAATGAAGGGCAACTTTGGAACCTATAAAGTTTATAAAGAACTAAAGGTAATCGTTGAATGCCACATGGATGAGCTATCCTCAATGATTTCATCGAATCTAGAAAGATTCTTGGAGCTGATAAAGATTATACCCCTACATTCGATCATATTTTTGATTATATCAATGCAAAAATGAAAGTCGATTTAAATCATATTCAGCATTTCTTAAAAAATTCCATATCATCAATGGAGAAAGGAAACTTGCCTTTATTAACCAAAACTCCAAAGGAAGTTGTTATGAGCCAGATTTTTTTAAATAGTATTAGAGAACTTCAAATCAATGCAGAAGTTTTTTCAACAATAGAAGCAATCACAAATTTTATTGAAAAAAATAGTAAATGAAAAACAACTCACAAAAATTTTCACCGAATTAAGAAACTCTAAAAACAAATTCTATTAAAACTATTAATTATTTAATTGGTACTTGTCGTTTAAATTCCAATTCGAGCGACATAAATGTTTCAGAACGGGCAATTCCATCAATATTTTGAAATTTCTCGTCGATTAACTCTTTTAAATGCTTATTCGTTTTCGTTTGAATTTTTATAAAAATAGCATACGAACCAGTGGTATAATGACATTCAACAATCTCGGGAACCTTCATTAATTCGCTAACAACATGCTTATGAAAGCTCGCTTTTTCTAGATGAATTCCCATAAATGCACAAGTATTATAACCTAACTCTTCAGGACTAACAACGAATTCAGAACCTGTAATCACCCCCATATTAAGTAGACGTTGTACCCTTTGATGAACTGCAGCACCAGAAACACCACATTCTCGCGCCACTTCTAAAAACGGAATTCGGGCATTTACGGTAATCAACTTCAATATTTTTTCATCGAGCATGTCAATTTTATGCTGCCCTAACATTTCTACACTCATTGCGAAATTGTTTTAAATTGTAAGTTAAAAGTAGCAATATTTTATAAATTAAAACAAAACACTTATCATATCAACAATCAACTATTAATTTAATAGATCTCTGAAAGAAATCAAATGTTTATTAAAACTTTAATCATATCCTTGATGTTTCAAAATAGGAGATAATATATTTCCAATTAAATTGAAATACTTACTTTGCATTGAAAATAACAATGAAATGGAATATACACTAAATAAGAAGGATAGTTCGTACAAGAAAATTGAAAGTTACAACGAACAAACTACAGAAAAACTTGCGGATCATTACAAACAAATTATTGACCTATTAGGAGAAGACACACAGCGCGAAGGTCTTGAAAAAACACCATTTAGAGTTGCAAAAGCGATGCAATTCTTACTTCAAGGATATGACATGGATCCTGCTGACATTTTACGTTCGGCAATGTTTAATGAAGACCATCGACAAATGGTAATTGTAAAAGACATTGAGCTATTTTCAATGTGCGAACATCACATGCTTCCCTTTTTAGGAAAAGCACATGTAGCATATATTCCCGATGGAACTATTACAGGATTAAGTAAAGTTGCACGTGTGGTAGAAGCTTTTTCAAGAAGATTACAGGTTCAGGAACGCTTAACAACGCAAATAAAAGATTGTATTCAAGAAACTTTAAAACCCTTAGGGGTAGCTGTAGTAATCGAAGCAAAGCACCTGTGTATGCAAATGAGGGGAGTTCAAAAGCAAAATTCAGTAACAACCACCTCTGATTTTACAGGTGCATTTAACAAAGAAGCTACTCGACTTGAGTTTTTAAGAATCATTAGTGGAAGTTTGCATTAAGTAATTAACATTTTTTTGAGCAATAAAAACCACACGCACAATCACTTGAAGAATCATTGTTAATAACTCCGCCTGTATTTTTCACTAAAAAGTTTGGAGGATTTAAAATTGAGTGTATTTTTGCAACCGCAATAAAGGGAAACACCCTGTATTCATTGACTCAGTAGCTCAGCTGGTAGAGCACATCCCTTTTAAGGATGGGGTCCTGGGTTCGAACCCCAGCTGAGTCACAGAAAGAGAAATCGAAAGGTTTCTCTTTTTTGTTTTTATACACTTCTGATATATAATTAGATTACTCTAACCATCAATATCAACCACAAAAAAACAATTAATGGCTAGCATTAAATACTAACCATCAATATCTAAAAGGTGGAACATAGGTAGAACATTTACCTCAATTTAAAGCACTAATTTTCCGCTTATTACGATACATTTACAGCACCATATTTGTCTGCAGAATAAGTATCCTCTTCCCCATTTTTGAAAAATGCATACACGTTGGCCTCAACACCTGAACCAAATGGTAATACAACAGCTGCTTCTCCATCTGCACGAGTGGCTCCAGTTTCTGCAACATAAATTCCATCACCTGCCATTGCAACCAACATCAATTCATCAGTTGCTGCTGCTCCCTCATCTGCTGAATTATCAGCCCAACTGACTTTGATTCCACCTTCTACCGCCTCATCATCTGTAATGGCACATCCCCTGGCAATGATACATTCCCATTCGAGAAGGTCAACAGGCTGTAGTCACTTACAGCTCCATCAACATCAAAGGCTTTGATGTTCTCTTTTACAAACAAGTTGTAACCGGACATCTTCACTGCCAGTTGATCCCATACAGGCTTGATGATTTTGGTTTTGATACTTTTAGCAAGTGCTACTACTGCGCTAAATTTTGCACGATGTTGAATTTGCTTTTCAGTATTTGCATCGTTGTGATGATCAGGTTTGATTCGAATGTAGTCGATCCCTTTCCAAGATCCTCCAATTGCATTCCCTACGGTGCCTGATACACCGCCTAAGATTCCTTGTCCAATTTTTCCCATGACTATTAAAGGTTAATTGTTAATGATAAATAGTGTAAAAAAGAGTAAAAACTTTTAATTCTCCTTCAACATATACTTGGTACCTTTTTGATAAGAATAGATTATATCTATCTCCCCAATGGATTTCAAGTTTAGAACGCATCTTTTTTGCGTTTTTTTTCAACTACCTTTCTCTTGAACAGATCGATCAGGAAAGCTGATAAAATGCCGCTTAAAAGACTTATTAGAGCTTCGAATGAGTCAACCAATACTCCTGAGTTATCGGTTGCTACTTGGATGGTATCCGGGAGGGCGTTAGCTACTCCCAAGGAGGATGCACATCCGATAAAAAAGTTTGATAATTTATTCATGACTAATGACTTATTTAACCGTCTAAGAATTTAACAATCAGTCATTTTAAATACAAGAATTTGACACTTGTCAATGAATATTTGCATTTCAGTTCATCTATTATCCTTGTAAATCTTATAATATCTTAGCAACAACAAGCGCATTGTTTCACTATGTGATTGGAATTAAAAAGCAGAAAGCGTTAATAGATGACCTTCCTTTTTAGCTAGATGTTTTATAAATCATACAGAACGTCATTTTTTAGCATTGGGCATGAAAAAGCAGACAATGTTTGTAATGAAAAAAGACAGCTAAAGCTGTCTTCGTTGGTACTGTCTAAATATTGTTTGTTGAGCAACCTCCACCAAATGAATGGTTTTGAGTAGCTCTTGTTCTTTTAGGCTTAAAAAGTTGAGCATTTTAACATCCTTTTCAAAAGCCGATAGATTATTTTCGGCTGTGATGGCTGCTTGGTTGATACTCTTTTTTAGTTCTGGTAATACGATAAATGGGATTACCAAACCACGCAAGTAAGGATGAAAAACTTTTGGTTTTGCCATAAACCATACACTAGCCAGTAGAAGAAATCTTTGTCATTTTCAAAAGAGATCAAAAAGCAATTTGGACAAGGTTTTTTGAGCGGTTTACCACTGTTGATCCCCTTGTTTAAAATGTAGAAATGTGGATTTTGGGAACTGTTACCACTTCGGTAAGTTTTAACGCTGTACTGTTTCATAATACATGGGATTAAGAGTTAAAATATTTAACTCCGCTTCGCTCACATATTTTTAAAAGAGAAAAGAAAAAACCGAAAAAAAGAAAGCCTTTGTTTGAATTGGGTTATTGGGGCTTGTCAAGGTTTTTGACTACTTTGTTTTACACCTTAAAAATAAAAGTGTAAAACATTGGTAAAAGAAAGTAGCAAAACCCGAAGGGCATGACCTTGAAAAGCCTTTGTGCAGTGGCTAGTGCGAAACCCAATTAGATTTGCTTTATTTTTTTATTTGATTTTGGTTACTCCCCTTACATTGGATTACTTAGGCACAAGGGCTGAGGAACGAAGCTCTTGCTATGCCACTTGCCTTGTTGGTTATACCGAAGAAGGCTTGAAAGCAAACTGAGCCCCCATGCGAAATGTAGTTGGTTAGTTACCGTAGGGATAACCGGACATAATGAGCGTTGGGAAGTAAAAGTTTTGCTTTTGTGCCTAATGCTGAATAAATGAAAAGATGTTGATTAACGGTTTCAAGGGTAAAGGAGTGTAATGGATTTACGCTAGGTATGTCACTGACATTTGAAAACCTCAACTGTAAAGTAGTATTTGATGTTTTTGGAAATGAAGTCGAACTGAATTGAGAAAATTGAAAGCTCTATGGATTGAAAAAAGAGCGATACATGGCCGCTCTTAATTTATCTTTAATGAATTAAATACTACAATTAGTCATCGCAATATTCAAGGATATCCCCAGGTTGACAGTTAAGTGCTTTACAAATTTGTTCAAGCGTAGAAAAACGGATTGCTTTTGCCTTACCGGTTTTTAAAATTGATAAATTTGCTTCGGTAATACCAATCTCATTAGCAAGATCTTTTAAGGAGACCTTTCTTTTAGCCATCATTACATCTAAATTTACTACAACACTCATTATCAAATAGTTAATTCATTTTCTGATTTTATTTTCTGCCCAAGTTTAAAGGCCATATATAAACAAAATGTAACAATAATTATTATCAAGTATTTGTAAAACTCTATAAAATCGAAATTAATTTTAAAGCTACTACTCATTGCACGACCATTACTACCATACATCACAGGAATATTCTCACAACTGAATAGCACTTTCAATAGAATTAATTGTCCTGCATATTTAACAACTGCCCAACCAATTGATAGAAAAAATATAAATTTAAATACCCGTGTACCGGCCGCACTAAATATTTCCCCTTTTAAAGTTAAACGTAAAACTTGTCTAATTAACAAAATTCCCAATATCAACAAAATAGAATTTATAATCAACACACCAGTCATAGTATTTAAATAGCTCGATTTCGGAGAATTGAAATAACGAAATCCAACCTTCGCTCTAAGCTTTTTGATGGCGATGCTAGGCGATGGATCAACGAGCAAGCTATCACGATATGCTGCGCCCTTGCTATAATATTTTGTAAGATTCTCGATACAATCGTTTCTTGATATCTCCTTACCAAATTTATCCACATAGTTGAAATTGCTGTTTGTTCCACCAATACTTACGATCTCTAATCCCTTTCGAAGATTATAACCAGCATACTCAATGGTATCATTCACTGTAAAATCAAAATCGTGGTATTCAATCAATTCATTTTTCGAATAAATACCGACCGTGAGTGCAATAATCGTCAAGGCTAAAACATCATAAATAGCAATTAGTGATTTCTTTTTCATAATTAGTTTATAATTTCAATACTATCTCACAAACATAAAGAAGAAAAATTTAAAAAACAACAATTTATTATTGTTTATCAATAATAAATAACCCTTTAACAATAATATACACAGTCCAGAATTATTAATATATTAATTGCACTAAGCACAAGTGGAAGGTGAATGAGTGCTTGAATAGTGGTGAAGGATGAACCACTTTTAAGCAGGAAATCAGGCTTGCTCTTGCCTCAACCGCTATCCTTTCTACTTTAGCTGCAGTAGCGTTTTGTTTTTTTGTTTTTGGTTGTTTTGCTATTCAAAAAAGTCCGAGTTACAAACTCGAACTGGCTCATACAAGCTACTTTCGTTAGTCAAAAACTAAAATGTAAACGATTTAGAATTATGAACTTGGCATATGTTGTTGATTAAATGTGCTGGTTCAAGTTGTTTCAGTTCTTCGGTTGTTGTTCCCTGGTAAATCAATAAGTCTAAAATTATTTTATTCCGTTTTTCTCTGTTGGTTGGTGCAACTTGTCCGGCTTTTGACGGAAAGAATTGGTAAAGGTTCTCAAGTTTTGCATAGCTGATAATATTGTAAGGTAGTTTCTGAATTTTTCTTTTAACTGAAGATTTGGACCAAGCACCTATTAATAGTTCTGAAATATATTCATGGCTTAAAAAACATATTTGCCAAGAATTACAAAATACAAAACCAGATTATGATTCTGAAAAAATGGAATCAATCTGTGAAATATTTTCCGATGATATTGATCCATTTAATAAGGTTGCACTTAATCTCTTTGATGCTACTTCAGATAAATACAAAGAAAAACTCTTTGATGAGATTCAAAAAATCACAAACGATTCAGATAAGAAACTAGAAGCTTATATTAATTTCTTTGTCAATAAGAAGCTCAAAAATTTAATTATTGTACTTGATAATTGCGATAAAAGAAATTTAGAAGAACAGCTTTTAGTGTTTGAAGGCGCTAATTGATTGAAAGAAAACACAAAATCTATAGTGTTACTTCCATTACTAGAGACAACCTTTGACCATTTTAAGCATCCAAAGCCTTTAGATACTGTAATGATTTAATCCACCGTCTTTAGAAAAAGTACTTTATATTAGAATTAAATATGCAAAGCGATTGGTTGGTTATGCTGCTGCCAAAACTGGAATTGTGAATTATACGATAACTTTTTCCCTGCTTGCTCAAACAGCCATAGCAAAACTAGGCACGAGTTACAAACTCGCGCCATTAAGGGCTAAATTGTAATGCTATAGGACTGTTAAAATATTCAGGCTCGATTTTATGTCCCTTATTTCCATTGGCTCAAAAATTTCTTAAAATTCCTATTCCGTTCATTTATGACCAAAAATATAATATCTGACTTTTCCGAGCAAATATTTGTGATTTTATTTATTAATATTTGAACAGTATATTTGCAATAACAGTTAATTAAAGGGTTTTTAACACCATAAATGACCGGAACTATGATAAAAATAAGGGAATGCCGGGAAGCTAAAGGACTTTCACAAAGCGAACTGGCAAGACAACTTGGAACTAATCATTCCATTATTGGTAAATATGAACGAGATGAAGTAAAGCCAACTATTGACGTGGTTAAAAAGATTGCCAGCATTCTTGAGACTACAGTATGTTATTTGCTTGGAGAATCAGACGATATTAATTTGCTTAAAGACCCATCCATGCTTAAAAGGCTTAACGATATTAACCACCTACAAGAAAAGGATAGGGATAATATACTTTACACACTTGATGGTTTATTACGTGATGCAAAAGCTCGTCAAGCTTATAATCTTTAAATCTGTTTATTTATGGATATATATATAAATTTTTGGGATTGGTTTCTAAATAATTCCGATGAGATTTTTGAGTTCGAAAGAAATAAGAAAGTGATTTTTAAAAACATCTCTCAAAGGCTAGCAATCATCAATAAAGACCTTACTTTTTTATTTAGTCCTACAGTGGAAGGTAAACGAAGATTTATTATAAGTGCTAATGGGATTAAATCGGCTTTCAAGTTTGTTTATAAGCTTGTTGATTCTGCACCTTACTTGCCTAAATGGGAAGTGGTTGCACTTAAGCCTAGGATTGGTATTAGCAAACCTATTAAAATGGGAGACTTTATACTATATCCAGAGAATGTATTTTTTACACATGAGAAATTTATTGACTATGTTGATTTAGATTTTTACATTAAGAGCTACGATAAAAACAATAAAAAATATCATACAGCATTGTTTTGTTTACTAGACAATGCTCTTGGTGAATATAATGTAGCAACAAAAATAGGTTCTATAAAAATAAATCGATTTGATTTTAGAAAAGTTGATTTTAATGAATTTAAAAGCTTACCTATTGTAATGCAAGACTATCTTTTAAAGGACTCTAACTAAGACATTGAGGCCAACCTAACTCTTCTCTTTTAAGATTGTAATGCTTCCTATTCTTAAATGAAAATTTAACTAAAGAATATTTCTGCAGCATTTTAATTGGGTTCAGATTGCCATCTAAGATATTGGTGTTTTCAATAAAAAATAATTCTTCTAATTCGTGTAAATTCTCTATTGAATTTAGTGTTTTTAAGTCACCCATATTATTTAAGACAAGCTTTTTTAAATGCCTTAGATTTTCAAGTGACGTTAATTCATTAATGGCGTTACATTTATCTATACTCAACATTTTAATGCTATCCAGGTTAGCTATATTATCTATTGAATTGAGTTTTCGTAATCCGTATAATTCTAATGTTTCTAAATAAGTTAAATGCTCAACCCCTTTCAAATTAGATATATTGTTTAAATAGCTAAGTCTAAGCTTTTTTAACCCTGCTAGGTTTTCTATACCCTTAAGTTCCTGTATCTTTGAATTGCCTATGCCTAATGTAGTTAGCTTCTTTAAATTATGAAATAGTGCTAAATCTCTATTGAGATATTTCTCGATTCCCAAATGCTCTAAGTTTTCGCATTTAAAAATTGATTCCTTTTGCTTGCTCCATGTAAAATAACAAGCTCTCAGATTTGGAAAAGCAGTAAAATCAAAGTACTGATTATTTTCTACACCTAGTTCTAATGTTTCCAGTTGCTTTAAATACTTTATTCCTGTTAGGTCGGCATTCCTGTTTACAATTCTTAGATGTTTAACAAAGGTAAATTCTTTAAGGTATTCAAGGTCTTCAGATTCACCCCCAAACATATAATTAATTTCAATCCCATTTATGTTATTCTTTAACATAAATTCTCTGGATTCATTAAGTTGATTATGGGAAAGAATAACCGCTTTCCCATAATCATTATCTCTTATATTAATTCCATGTAAAATGTATGGTTTTGGATTTGTAATCATATATTACCAAGTGCCATTTTTCTTCATATCCTCTTCTCTCTTCCTGCTTATAGGTCTTTTCTTATTTGATACATTTGGATTAGGATTGCTTTTTGTATCTGGACCTCCTTTGCTATCTAATATTTCAGTTTCCTTCTTTTCTCTTTTAGTCTTTCCTCCAGTTACTCCCGTCCTTTTCTCTTTAGTGTTAGGGTCTTTTTTTCCAGAATATTCATGTTCCTTCATTCTTCTATCTATATCCTTAGACTGACCAGTGTAATCCTTCCCTTCTGTATCTTCAAATTCATATACTCCCTCATTTGGCTCTTCCAATTCTGCTGGTTCCGGTGTCTCGAATGTTGGGTCTTCAACTTCAGGTAAATTATCAGCTGCCTCATATGCAGAACTCCCATTTAAAGCAGTATTAGCAGTTCCAATAACACCAGATTCAGCTAATAAAGCTGGTATAGCCGGAAGGTTAACAAAAACCGCAGCAATTATCCTTGCTTTTCTAAGTTCTTGCTTTTGTTCAGGTGTAGTAGCATGTTTTTCCGCAGTTTGATTTCTAGATGCAGCCAATGAATGAGAAAATACCCCTTGTAATCCCCATAAATCAATCATAGAAGTTGGGTTACTAAACGCATAATTATATGGAGTATGACTTGGGAAAGCTTCAATAATAGGATCCATACAAGGAAAACGCCCGAGTGCTGGGTCGTAGAACCGGAACCCGAAATCGTACCAATCTAAACTCACACCGTTAAATCCTTCATTTTGAAGCTCCTTGCCATTGTAAAGATAATTATTTTGCTCCGTACCCGTATTTGCTATTGGATAGTTTTTAGTTTCAAATGGTAACCCAAAGGGATAATAATTATTTGTTTGAACTGTTTCAACTATATTAGCGTTTTCATCGTTTGTTGTAAATACAACTCTAACATTACCTAAATGGTCTTTTAAATAGAAGAAATACTTCCAAGTATTTGATCCATTTTGTGTTACATATCCCTCTTCATTTAATATGCTTTCCAATGATCCATCAATAAAAACGGTGTTAGAAATGTATTCCGTTTTTTTCAATTCAATTCCATTAGCTTCTACCAACTGTGCCAATTTGTTTCCTGCTGCATCATATAAGTAATAAATTTTATTTCCACCAGGAAATGTTATCTTTTCAGGCAGGTTTAGTTCATTGTATATAATATCAATATCTTTTCCTGGATCGGATTTCATATTACCATTGTTATCATAAGCATAATCAGAGGATGATCGTACAACATAATCAGACACATTCGCAGGGTCTCCTTGAACAGCATCTGTAATTTTTTTAATTTGGTTACTGGCTATATTATAATTATATGTTAGATTGTCAACAGTAACTCCATTTAGTTTTCGTTTTAAACCTAATATATTGCCATTATAATCATAATTTGTGATTTCCTCATTGTTTTTATTCGCATTGTAATTTAGATTATTACCATCACCATAATAACCACTAAGTAATCGTGAGATGTTATCATATTCATATCCATAACCTCTTACTTTATCAAAAGTGGTATTCCATTTCAAGGCTGATACATTTCCATTAAATTGCGGTTTATAATAAGGCAAATTATCAACTGAGGCATCCTGATTTTCATAGAATATTTGCATCCCAAACAAATCGCTACCAGAATTTTCAAGGTCAACATCGTTTATTGCTGTTAACCAACCTTTAAGATTATATTGGTAGTTTATTTCTTGTGCAAAATCCATATTTTCACTTCCACTATTTGTTGAAAATAAAAATTTCTTTTCTAATTGCCCAAGCTCATTATACCTGTTTGCATTTAATACAATTGGATTGCCACCATTTATTGAATAATCTGTTTCTAATAGTCTTCCGACCCTGTCATAAATATAATCTTTTTTAACAGTTATTCTATCACTTGAATTAGTGTATATGATTTGTTCCGTATTTAAAACCCATTTTGAAACTGGTTTATAAACAGTGCTACTGACCTCAAAATTTCCTTTATGGTTCTTTGTGATTGTTCTAATATTATTATAATCTTCATCATAGTAACTAACGGTAATAATATTAGAGTTTGTGATACTAAAATTCTCATCCCCTAAAGTTTTCACTAGTCTTCCTGTAACCAAATCTCCAACACTATTACTTGGAGAACAACTCAACTGTGAGACGCCATCGTATGTGTCACAATTGAAGCTATTTGCAGCATTCAAACCATTTATAAATTGATAATCGTCATACCAGATAACATTTTGCACATCGCTAGTCGAAATTGTTATACCTGCTGGATAACTTTCGTTTAAAGAATAGGAATAGTAGGAATTATAGGAAGAGGAAGAAGAGGAATTTGTCTCGCTTTTAGCAAAGGAAGCAAATTTAGTTCGCAATGTTGCTAAACTAAATGTTGTAGATAATATCCCAGACATGATTTGTCTACCGTATCCATCGTACTTATAAAAACGGTACTTATCAGTATTTAAATTACCATCTTGCTCAAGTACTAATCGGTCCTGAGCATCGTAAACATAGTTTACTTTTTCAGCTCCAGGTAGTTTTTTTGACAATAAGCGTCCTTTTATATCATATTCATACTTATAGCATAAATCAGAATGCGTTGGTGAATCGGCTAAAGGAGGCACAACTAATACCAAACGCCCCCAGACATCATAGGCATAATAGGTTTCTAATACTATTTCATATTCTCCCACAGTTTTTAATACACTTTCAGATAGTATGACCTTGCCTTCATGGTCTTTATACTGTCTGATTATTGATTCATTCTGATTTAATGAAGTTGAATAATTTTCATCTAAGGTTTCAAATATCATAAGTGAACCGATGGGGTATTTCTTTTGACTTCCATCGGCATCCCAGCCTGTTACAACTTTATCATTTAGCGAATAATTATATTCTTTTCCATAAGAATCATGACTCGATCCAGTGCCATATTCTGTAATCTCTTGCCTTAAATAACTACCTTCAAATACCATTAATGGAGTAAACAAATCATTTTCACTAAAGCCAATGCTCTGATAAAAATCTTCTACCGAATTCGCACATGATTCAACATCATGAAACAAAGGATAAACGGAATAATTATCTCTCGTTATCGGCAAGTAATCAAGCCTTTGTCTTCCATAAGGATAAGGAGCCAAGTCTACCAAGTTTTTGCCTTCTGGTGTAGCGTATGTTAAGATTGTCTCTCTTAAATTACCAAGTCCATCAAAATAACGAATTTCTTCGCTAAAATCAGAAGCTGTTTCAGATAAATACTTTTTTGTTGTTATAAAATTATAGTTGTCACTTCCACCACTCTCATAGTTTGGAATGGTATAGGCTGGAGTTAGACTTGGTTTAGAAACATTATCAATATATGCTTTTAATTGGGCACCATTTTTTACTGAAAAGCCACTAACAAATTTGATACTTGAGTTATCAACAATTTGAGTTGCCCCATACACTGGATGATCAACAACCGTTTGCCCATGCATTTTTATAATAAAAACAAACTGAGTAATTAATATTATTATAATATTAAAAGCAATTCTTTTCATAATATATTTAGTTTGGTTCAATTTGAGTTATACAACAAGCTAGTTTTTGACAATATTTTTCGTAATCACCTCATCACCAACATTTAACTTCAAAACATAATTGCCTGTTAATAAATTTGAAGCATCTATTGATTGTAACGATGAGCCATTTGTTAGAATCTCTCCTGATAGAAGTATCTTGCCATTTACATTTAATAATTGGTAATTTATTTTTTGCTCAATTGGGTTTAACGAGAATACATTTATGATATCTTCAATTGGATTTGGATAAATATTCAAACTGGATTTATCTAAATGATTTATATCAATTTTCATTGGGTCATAAAACAAGATCTTTATCTTGTCGTTACTAGTACAACCATTTGCATCAGTAACAAGCAATTCATATTCACAAGCACCCTCTTGAAAATTAACTGCTTGTGCATTAATGGATGAATTAATTGAACCACTACTCCATAAATAATCTTTAGCAATTTCAGGACCAGTTAAAAGCATCGTATTATAAACAGAAATAACCGTATCTTTTCCTAACGAAAATTCTAAGCTTTTAGCTTTAGATATATTGATAGTGTCATAATATATGCAACCATTTTGACTTAAAGCTGAAACAGTGTATATTCCTTCTTTATTGATAACTAGCGAATTTGATCCATAAATTGTATCATTCCACACAACATTTAAAAATCCGTTTGGAATGGTCAATTCTCCCTCACAATTCTCGCAAAGTCTTCTAGATATTGTAATAAGGCTATCAATTTCAGTGCAATTTGAGCATTTGGCAAACCAAATATCTTCACTTGAACTATTTTGTATTTGATAAGAATTCAAATTAAATTCTTTAGTATAACCTCCTACTGTATAGACATTTCCAGAATTATCAATGGCTGCTTTTGATACAAACAAGTCATTGTTACTTTCAATAATATCTGACCAAACGCAATCACCTTTATTATTATAAACTGCAATGAAGGCATTTTTATCTTTGCCATAAAAAATCTTATTACCCAGCTTAATAGAATCCTTAAAAGATCCAACTATTGTTGGGTGATTCATACCATTTATTTTAAGGCCAGATATTGATACATCAAGTTTGTTTCCTATTGGCTTAATCCAATTAGAATCACAATTAATTCTCATCAAAAACCCCTCAGAGTATCCATCATTCACAACCTCTAGATCTTCTATTTTAATATTATTCTTGAAAGTACCCGCTAAATAATAAGATGAATTTTTAGCATATTCGATACTATTTATATTGAAATATGATATGCTACTTATTTTTTTCCACCAAATATTTTCATAGTTTTTATCATCAATTTTACATAAAATTGAATTACTCGCACTTGTACTTTTTAATGTGACATTGTTGAATTTTGTATCTCTGTCAAAAGTTGCACATAACAGAATCTGATCATCAACATTTAGTGAAGTAATTATTTCATTGGCTTTGCCACCAAACGAATTGTAATTAATTAGTTTTCCTTTTTTATTAAACTTCAATAAAAAAATATCATTTAGCCCAGCACTCTGAAGTAATTTTCCATCAACAGATAGTGTCCCATTAAAAACACCTGAAAAATAGATTTCACCTTTGGCATTCGTTTTTAGAAAAAGTCCTTTGGCATTTTTAGAAAATGAAATTTCTTCAACCCATTTTACTTTTCCATTTTGGTTCGCTTTTGCAACGATTAAATTATTCTTAGCTCCATTTATTTTTCTATTGTTTAATTCGCTACTAATTTCTCCGCTTAGGTAAACATCATTACTATTTGGGGAAGTTGCAAGATTAGTAACAATATCATTACCTATTCCACCAAGCTGAACAGCCCAATCCCCCCCCCCATCTAAACTGAATCTGGCGATATAAATATCTTTGTTTCCCTTTGCAACAAAACAGTTATTACTTATTTCAATACTATCGCTAAAGGTACCGCCTATAAACACATTTTTTTCATTAACAACAATATCTGATGCATTACAATCAGCTTTACTATTTATTGTATTTACCCAGGACCATTGTTTCTTATTTACTTGACTGTAGACTGAATTAATTAATATGAATATTGAGCTAATAGCTAACAATGCTTTATATATGTTTTTTGATTTCATATTCGATCACTTAAATAGGATTAATAAAACTGTTCCTAAAAATCATTCTCTTGAAGAATTTTTCTTATTATAATAATACTTGTAAATCAGATTATAATTATCGTCTGAAACAGATTCAAGTCTACCTGCATCATCATAGAAATAGTCCGTTCTCCGCCCATTTATATCACTAGTGTTTATTATAAATCTATCATAAGGAGCAAACGTCTCAAGTTTATAATTTTTACCTGCTAATTCCGTATCAACTTTCTCCTTCACATTTGTAGATCCTGTATACGTAAATAATTCGATATTATATTGTAGTGAAGTTGGAATCGTTAATGCGTCTTTAGAAGATATCTTAGCTATTGGAGCATATTTGCATCTGCTCCAGATATAGTATTGATTAGGAGCATTGTATCTTAAAATAGAGCTTATATTATTATATTTATCAAAGCTATACTCTTCTGCACAAAATATTTTTGACTCAATTACATTATAAAGCTCCTCTTTATCATAAAATTCATCAGCAATAACCTCATTGAAAATTGCCTGATTATCCTTACTCAATTGATAATTCTTTTTCGGGTTAAATGGGAAAGAATCAGCATAATCAAAATAACTCATTGAAAGTAATGTATAATTATCGTCATAGTCAGCATGGTAACTTTGAGTAAAATAATTTCGATTTAGTATATTATACTCTAAAAGAGTCTCTCCAAAACTACTTTCATCTAAACTAGAATATTCATGATATTTAATTACCTTTTCAAATTCACCCTCGCTGTTCTTATTGAACTTATAAATTTCTTTTCCTAATTGACCTGCTTCATTATAAACATACTCATTATGCGTTTCAAACTTTCCATTAATTTTTGTGATTGTTTTTCGTAGATGACACCTTGAAGCAATTCCTTCTTTTCTAATTTCTGCAAATGCCAGCAAAGCAAGCCTTCGAAGAGGAAGGGAACAATCCGGCGTAGAAATTACATCCTGAAATATGTATTGATTGTTTATTTGGAGTCTGCGAATAAAATCAGGATCATTATCAATTTCATAATAGTAATTGGTTGTTGTTGTTATTGAGTTTTCACTTTTGCTTTTCTTTTTTATTTGTCCAACTATAGGTGTTGTTATACGAGGACAAAAGGCATCCGAACTCAGCCATCCTGTAACTTCAAGTCGATAATCTAATGGACTAAGATTTGAGTAAAAGGTATTTTGGTATTCAACATCATTTTCTCTAGGATTACTTAATGGTTGTTGGATATTAAGGTTACTTAAATTATCAATACCAGTTATTGCTGGATCAGAGCTATTTTGATCAGAAATACACACCTTCCAAACATCGTCCTGAAAATTATAAAATTCGTATGTAATATTAATTCCGTTGTTTACATCAACTTCTTTCACCTTTGAATAACCGATTGGAGATCGGTAGGCAAATAGATTTACATTTAACGGATTTGTACTTTCTATATGTCCAATAAATATTGGAAACTGTGTATATAATGGTACTGGTGAGCAATATGTCTCATTAAAAATAGAAAAGCAGGCACTTCTTTGAAAATCTATTGTATATCCACTATTAGATTTTAAAATTTCTGGTAATCCATTAAGAACGCCTGATGATTGATACTCATAATTATATTCCTTTACTGCATGGGAACTAACATCATCGAAATATTTTATTGACTTTATTCTATTTCCCAAATTCAGGCTGGTCATTACTACATCAATTAATTTGTTATTAAATAATATTTTACCATAACTGTGTGGCTCCCATTCGAATTGAACGGTACCACCAGTAGGATATATTATTTTTTTTAAAAGCGCATTGGTTTTTGATACTATACTACTATTATCATATCCCAATAAGTTTACAGATGTGACGTTAAAATCACCTAAATTAATATCGTTATATTCAAATTCATATTGATCTACAATATCATGGTCAGATGCTCTTGCTCTCCACGAGGCTTTATTCATACCATAAAGCATTAGTCGTGTGTAATTTATATTTTCAATACCATAGTCATTGGTCTCATAGTCAAATGTATATCTTGTTGTTAAAAATCCATTGATGGTAATATTATCTAGCTGTCTCCAATGAAAATTATTTGGAAAGATTGTGGCACCCCCAGTATCCTTATCTCTCTTTTTCAAATAACCTAAATCATAAGTCAATCGGTCAGTATTACTACTATTAAAAGATATTCCAATACCACTGCCCTCAAGTGGAGATTCGTTAGGGTCATCATGGTCATACTTTTCACTGCTACAGTAGCCCGAATTAATTGTGGATAAATATGTAGGATATATTACCTTACCATTTTTAATTTCCTTATCGTTTGAATAGTCAGAATAAAGAGTTTGGTTTCCAGCGTGAACGTCAATATCTCTCACATTATAACTCACTTTACAAATTGGATCTCCTGCCCTATAGTTAAATTCTATCATGTTTCCTTGAATATCCACAATTTTTTTTATATACCAAGCATCAGTCTGAATTTCAGAAGTGCCAGGTGTAAATAAACCATTGTAATCGAAGGAATATTCTATAGCATCTTTATCATTACCAAAAGTAACATAGGTCCCGTCCTCCAACACTAGACTTATCCTATAAATATATCGATAAGCTAGATGTATTTCAGAAGAATTAAACTGCTGAGTGGTTATAACATTATCACTATAGCTATTATCACCAATTTCATTATAATAATAATTATGGTTGTATTCTACTTTTGCTACCTCGATGTTTTCATCCGATATGACAATCCAATTAGAATTATCTGCATCATAAATAATCTTACCACTATGTCCTAAAAAACTAAAATTAAATTCATCAGCTTCAAGATCAACCTCCTTTTGTTCTTCCAATATCAAATCAGTTGAATTATATAAAGCATATAAGTAAGGTATTCCAAGCAATTCTGGAATTGCTTGGAATGACACTCCATTTGCTGATTGAATATAGCCAGAAGTAACCTCCTCAGAATTGGCAAAATTGTAGTATTCATCTGGAAGACCATGCACTGTTCTTGTGATCACGCCCCCACAATTCAAATTCCACCCTAAACCAACCCAAGAAGGATGTTCTGCTGGTTTAACTATATCTGGATTATAGCTTAATGAAATAGGAACATTAATCGATCCCATATTCAGATTATAGATCGGGATATCTATATTGGGTTTACCCGTGAAATAATCAATTGGTATGTTTTCAACTGTCTGAATGGCAGTCACGTTTGGACTATTGATCTCAACACTGGGAGATAATTGAGCAAGGATATTTGTCGTAATGAACAACAATAAAACTAGTATGATACTTTTCATAACATCTAAATATTCAAGTGGGTAAGGAAGAAGCTATTGATTTTTCTTATCAAATTTCTTAACAAGCTTTTCTAATTCTTGTCTAAGAGCCACAATATCAGCTTCATTTGTTCTAACTTGTGCCTGCAAGTCCTCGATTATTACTTCTTGCTCTTTAACAGCCTCCCACAAAACTGGAATAAATTCTATATAGTTAACGCTATAGTAACCTGTAGTTTTATCAACAGAAACAAAATCAGGAAAGACTTTTTCAACTTCTTGTGCTATAAAACCAACTCGCTTACCAGATGGAAGATGAGGGACAATTATTGAGTCGGCAGAAATTGAATCAGATATTTCTGATAAAGTAATTGAATCCTTGTTAATTAGCCTATGTGCTTTGACATTTCTTATATAATCTTCTTTTAACTCTTTGGACTTTTTAAATTCATATTCTTTTGCTTCTAATTTCTTTAATTTAGATAATACTGTGCTTCCAGAATAAGATTTTATATTTTTCTTATACCTTTCATCAGAGGTATATACTGAAGAGTTAACCCTAAGAGTCCCTTGTATATCTACAAGGTACCCACTTGTCTCACCAGAAACCTTTAATGCATAAGGATTAGACCTTGACGAACTATATACAGAAAGCCGGCCATAGACATAATTAGTACTATACAAGCTTGCACCTCCATACATATAAACTCTTGATTGCATTCGGGTGCTACCAGTAACATTCAAATCATATCCACTTCCTGTATAGCTTGGAGACCCAATACTTACATTGTTATAGCTATTTACTTCAAGCTGGGCATATACGCTTGAAAAAGTGATTAGGGTTAAAAATAAAGAGGTTAGTAATTTCATAATAGTTTTAGATTATTAGCAGTTAATTTTGAAATAAATATATAGAGGTTTATCTTATTCTGCAAACGTTTTCATTTCACATTAAATTATTTATACTAATTCTATATACGAAAACCATTACACCAATTAACTATTTGCTTATAGATTTTTTTAATTCACTTTGTTTTTGCATTACATCATAAATATACTTATCAGACAATTCAGAATGCACTTTAATTGGGCTTTCCAAAATAATATTCCCCATAAATATCGCCTCCTCATAACGTCTAGTATCACAATAAAACCTAAATAGTAAATATTTTGACCTCAGCTTGTGGGGTATTAACCAGATTGCATTAAAATAACTATCCTCTGCAAGTACAAGATCACCCTTTCCTTTATACGAATCGGCCAGATATAAAAATCCATCAAAATCATTTCTAGTAATTTGTGATTCTCCAAGCATTGCAACAGCTGTATCATAATAACCGAGTTCACACATGATCGCCCCATAATTATACAGAAACAGATCATTCGATTTTAAATTGTCATATAATGATTGATAGTTATCTTTTACCTTATTCGTTTCTGAATTGAATATTTTAGAATGAGCTAATTTGTTCCATTCTTTTTCTGACCTATAGTACTCTACCAAACCAACATCACCAACGATTAGAAATATGATCAGAGTAACACTGAGAAAATAACTGATGAATTTATTTATTTGAAGTGTTATCAGCGGATTTTCTTTTGTTGTGGATAAAAATGAACTAAATAAAAAGACAAATAACACCTGTGTTGATGTTCGTTGTAAAGGATATGAAAAAAGACTTGAAATAAGTAGAGCAATTAATGATAGTAGTAAAAATATGTTCAAATTTTTATTTTTACTACTATAATAAACAATAAAAAATATTGCAAATAAACAAAGTAGCAGAAATGGAATACCCATAGTACTTCCAATTTGTAAATAATCATTAAAAGCAAATTCCAAGTCGTCAACATAGAGTCCGTCTATATCATCAAAAACACCATTTTTAAAATTATCAATCTGATACAAATTCTTAACTGCTAAGTATCGACCAATACCATGCCCCAACAATGGTTTGTCTTTTATCATTTGCCAGGTGGTAGTGTAGATTAGTTTACGACCTGTTATAGAACCAGTTTTATATTGAGTGACCCCAATAGCAGTAAACAAGAACAACAAAAGACTTATGGACACTAAGATAAACCTATATTTTCTTAACCATTTCGGGTATCGCTCTTTTACTTTCAAAAAGCCCCCTGCGATAAGTATTACAATAAATGCGAATAATGCAGTTCTTGATTTTGTAATTATTAGAATAAGGATCGATAAAAGCATCAACAACATCCTAAAAAAAACAACATGTCTTTTATTCAAATTAAGAACTGACAATTCTTTGATTACTATTGGCAATAGAACAATTAAATAAATAGAATATATTCCAGAATTATCAATCCAACCCTTGACCAAGAATAAATTTTTTGTGTCAAGGTATTGCCAAAGCCCAACTATGAGCAACAAACTAAAAGAAATAACAACAATTAGACTTACTGCTTTTCTTACCCTACCGTATATTTCTGAGGTTAGTTTAAATAAATACCTACCGATAAAAAGTAAGACTATTAAGCTTAAAATCTGAAAAATAGTATCTGTATATAAATCACTGCGTTCATTTAGTTGCCAACTAATTATAACATATGAAACGATTAAAATCAATAAAACATTACTAGTATGTATGGATATTTTATTCTTCTTTTTGACAAAAAAGTAAATCAATGCAATTATTGAAAACAAGATTACTCCCAATTCAAGAAAAAGTATTTTTGGGGTATTTAATTGATCTACAAATGCATTACTATGCACAAACGGGAAAGAAAATACAAACAAGTAGAATAATAGAAACAAAATATTTAAAAGGATAATTTCCAATCTTTTCATTGCAGCTAGGTTTTTCATACAAAATAAATTTAATTTGTAATATATCTATTATAATACAATTATATTTATTATTAATTTCTAACTATGCTATATCGTATCTTATCACTTATAATAGTTTTAGGTTTGCTACAGTTCTCTTGTGTGAATCGTTATAAAAAGAAATATAAAGACATAATTGAACTGGCGCCACAAAATTCTGAGGAAATATTGAAAATACTAAAACACTATTCAAGTGAAGAAGATTCTTTAAAATTAAAAGCAGCAATATTTCTTATAAAAAATTCAATATACCATTCGGGTAGCTTTATTGAATACCCTACTTTCATAGATAAACATTATTTAAAGGAGGATTCTGTAATTAATCAAAAATCACATTATGATAGAATTAAGAAAGAAGCATACTTTCAAAAATATAAGAATGCAACATTAATAAAGTTAAATTCAAAATCAGACATTAACGACATTACATCAAAGCTTATTATCAATAGAATTGATTATGCCTTTCAGGTTTGGGATCATTCAGAATTTAATTCGACTTCATTTCAAAATTTCTGTGAATATATTTTGCCCTATCGAGTATTGAATGAACCAATAACATTACGACTACCTTTTATTGCAACAAGAATAAAAGAATTATTTTATGACACTATAGATCATAATAATATTATTAAAAACATATCTTTAGTACAGAACTATCTTAAATTATTTAAAGTCCATAGACAAAAGAATTTTTTACCCGATTGGGGCGTTTGGAATTTTGTCAATTATCAAAATTACAAATGCATAGAAAAGGCTACTAGCAATTGCCAGATATTAAGATATGCTGGAATTGCGTGTGCAATTGACTTTGTTCCGCAATGGATGGATAGGGCCTCAAGGCATTATTGGCTGTCATTCCCAGAATACAAAGACTCGACTTTATGTATTGATGGTATAGAAACTAAATTTTCACCTCGTTTTATTTATGATAAAATACCAAAAGTTTTTAGGTATACTTTCTCGGCAAATTCGGATTCACCCTATATGAATAAGGGGCCAAACGAACAACTACCTGCAATTTTCAATTCACCTTACATAATTGATGTAAGTAATCAATACATTCAGACGCAAGATATTGATGTCGACATTTATGAGTTTCCCGAAAATAACAACATAGCATACTTCTGCATCCCAATAAATCAAGATTTCTACCCTGTCGCTTATTCAGTTCTAAGTAAGGAACGCAACAGAGTATCATTCAAAGCAATTAGAGATGACATTGTTGGCATACCTTGTTATTTTGATGGATACAAGATGATACCTGTCAATAATATGTATCAATACAAAAAAGGTAAAAAACCTCATGAAATAAAAATCCATCCAAATCAATATCATGACATTACTGTCTACAATAAATTCCCAATTAAGAAAAGAATGAAAGAGTTTGCCTATAATTTATTAGGTAGCAAAATTGAAGCTTCCAATGATTCACTATTCAATAAAAAAGAAGTTTTATATAACCTTAAAGATACAACCCAAATAAAAGTCTATACTATTAATGTAAATCCTACGAAGCCTTATAAGTATTATAGAATAATTACTGATACTACAAGCAAATCAAAAATATATTTATCCGAAATTGAATTTTACTCTACAGATCAAGATTCTAGGAAAGAACATTTTCTTAATTATAGCACTAATCCTAAAGAAATCAATAGATATAATTTCACTGACCAAAAATATTATAAAGAAGTTGGTGAGGCAATTGGCTTATCAAAAACAAAAGGATTCGGCAATCTATCAAATGCTTTTGATTTAGATCTTGAGACCTATGCTGATTTGATTTACATCGGTAATAAATTTGAAAAACCTATAATCATTAATCAAATCAGGTTTATGCCCAGAAATGCCAACAATTCAATAAACATAGGTGATAAATACCAACTTTATTATTGGGACTTTGGATGGAAGCATGCAGGAAAACAGGAGGCTAAATATCCATTTATAAGATTCAAAAATATCCCCAAGGGTACAATTTATTGGCTAAGAAATCTATCAAAAGGCAAGGAGGAACTACCTTTTATAATCAATGATGGAAAACAGTACTTCATTAATCATGACAATACTTACAATTTTTTATCTCATAATTAGGATTAATACCATTTATTGAAATTCTATTTTCCAAAATTTTGACTAGCGTTATTTTACATATAAATATATGACGGCTTTGGCTGTGGGAGGATTTGTGTGGCGGTTATATAGTGCTTGTTATGTAACTTAGCTTTGGAGGCAGTTTATTTTTAGCGCAAAACCACCGTGGGGTACGATGGAAGTGGTTGGCTTTTTGATTCAAAAGTGTGACAAAAATAAACGGCTGGAGGGATGGAGTTTGAAACGATTAATAATTTAAATCGAACTAAAGGCATTACTTATCTAGGTTAAGATAAAAAGTTGCAATCTCGAACCAGAAAAAATACAAGCTAAAATTCCTGTTTCATCAAGGTATGATATGACTCGCTGAATTCAATAGTGCAAATCCAAACTTTAGAAATTCCTTATGAGTTTTCTCTTTCATTGTTTCCGCAATAAAAAAAGATGATACTAACTGCTTTATCTATACATTCACTTATATAATACAATGCAAAACCAAGGGTTTGTGCTTTGAAAGTGGGATTTAGTTATACTAAGATTAAGTTTAGATTTCATAAAACATGTTACATGGCAGATCTTTACTTAATTCTAATAATAATATTTATCTATATACTTGTTTCGTAATTTAATTTATAAACCAATCCTAAAACATGAAACCTATTAGACTAATTTCCTTCCTAATATTACTCATTATTGGAAGTATCTCCGTTAAAGCTCAAAGTGAACAAAGTGATTCAATAAACAATGAAACTATCATTAATGAATCAACTTTATTAGAAGTTGTTGATGCAAACTTGTCAGCCTTAGCAAAAGATCTAGAATTAACAGATGATTAAATCATAAAATGAAGGCCAATCCTTATCAATGAGCGGAAAATAAGCATCGAGTTTAGAAGCACAGAAAGTGAAGATGAGAAAGGAAGCTTGTAAAATGATTACAATAGCAATGTTGAATCATTTCGAAACATTTTGACCGAAAAACAGATTAAGAGAATCGATCAAAAATTAAAGGAAAGACGAGATATAATAGATAAAAAGGAAAACAATTGAAAAATAAAAAAAATGCCTAACATGAAAAGAATAACTATTATCTTAAGCTTAGTAATAATAAGCCTGTCTTCATATTCACAAACAATTGAGGAGCACCTTACTGATATTTCGGGAAGTAAAACTTATTCAGTAATTGGTGGCAATGATCCTAGAATATTTATAAATACAGGAATAAATAGTAATGTAACTTTAACGATCACGTACAATACACACTCTACATTTGCAGATATTGGAGTGTATGAATATCCAAGTATGACTAATATCGGTCACTATTCTGGAGTTAACACTCAAACAATTGTAACAACTAATAGCACAGGACAAGTATATGTGAAATTAACTAATACATACTACACCCCGGCCAATGTTACAATCGAATGGCAAGCAGCTTCAAGCGGAGACTATTTCGCAACGGAACATAATTTTTATGTTGAGAGTACAAAAAAAATAACAATTAGTAATATTTCAACTTCGTTCTATGATGAGGATGAAGTGGAATATGTTCACTTTGATGGAAATACTAAAAAGGTTGGAATTGGCACCACTTCACCAGATGTTGAGCTCCAAGTTGAAGGTAAACTTGCACTTGGATCCTATGCAAACAACACCTATCCGGGAAAATTGCTCGTCAAAGGTAATGGTGCAGATAACGGCATTACTGTATGGAATCAAACCTCTGGTGTCTCAACGTTACGATTATGGGCTGATACTAATTCAAATTTAGGCTTTCTAACAAGAGGAGACAATAAGGACAATGGAATTGCTATTGCAGAAAATGGACATGTAGTAATAGGCCATGATGAAACGACAATACATCCACATCGCTTAACAGTTGGCGGTACAGCAGGTTTTGCTGATGGTGTAGCTATTGGTTCCCTTTGGTCAAATGTTCCATCAAACGGTCTCTTTGTAGAAGGAGCTGTTGGTATTGGTACTAATAATGTTAGAAATTACGAGCTAGCTGTTAATGGAGAAATAATAGCAACAGAAATAGTTGTAAAAGCCACACCTTGGCCAGATTATGTCTTTGAAAAGGACTATTCACTTCCAAAAATAAGTGAAGTTGAGAACTTCATAAAAGAAAACAAGCACCTGCCTAATGTTCCAACTGCCGATAAAATAAACAATGATGGTGTTAGCGTCGGAGAGATGAATCGGATTCTTTTACAAAAAATAGAAGAATTGACGCTTTATATAATTGATATGGAAAAAAGGATCAAAGAACTAGAAGGTAAAGACAATCAATAATTAAAGTAATCTCAAATAATAATTTCATTTGAATCAAGAACAATCCAATTTATGAAAATTATAATCACTGTATTTCTTTATATTATTGGCTCTACAATTATCAATGCACAAGACAATCCTATTAATAAATATAATCCCATTTCGCCTAATGCTGCAAGTTTTGCTCAACAAGTTCAATCGGAACTAAACGGTAACAATGGAGCTATAAGCGTAAATATACCTTTATTTACTGTAAGTGAAGGCAACATTGAGGTCCCTGTAGGTTTGAATTATAGCTCAAATGGAGTGAAACCAAATGAAGAGCCAGGTTGGGTGGGAAGAAATTGGAATCTAAACGCAGGGGGAATAATCACAAGATCTATAAAAGGCCTACCCGATGAGACAAATGACAATGGCTCCGCCAATGGTTTTCTTTACAGTTCAAATTTCCCAGGTAATCTTATCGATACTAGAGTTCTGCACGAAAGTGACAAGCAAAAAGATATGGAGCCAGATGTATTTTATTTCAATTTTCTAGGCTATAGTGGTAAATTCTACAAAAATAATGTACCGTCGCGATCTGCTAGTTTATATGAACACTTAGATGTTAAAATGGAATCAGTTCCTCATCAGAACTTTCAATATAATTTCAAAACATCACCAAGTTCATATGGACGCTTTATTAGTCAAATAACTATAATAACTGAAGATGGAACAAAGTATAAATTTGGAATCGGAGATACTGATGATTTTGATTATGACATTAATGGTTGAATTAAAAAACGATGTCCTTAAAATACAATTTTGATTTAGCTTGGGCTTTAAGTGTTTGGTTTATTTATACTTGATACCTATATATATTAACCTCTGAGTGTTATACGACATATCACTAAGCCATATCCTTATTGTTATTTTTTATTTCTTAGTACTAACAACAACCTATAAAACACATTACACATAACTAACCTATATTTTATATGAAAATCACATTATTTCTATTCTTCATCGTACTTTTTTTACAATTTTTGGACAAAGCAGTTTAAACGAGTCTATTACTTCCGTGGAAAATTCACAGAATGATACTATTACTATTGAAAACATGAATGTAAGAAAGGTTTCATTAGCTAACTATGTAGCAGAATTACAAAAATTCATTGAGAGTCATTTAGATAATCAATAGTCAATCTTATGTTTTAGCAATTTTATTTAAACTCAACACTAAGTGCTTTTAGTATCTAATCAAAATTTAGATTCTTTACTATTATATTACCGCCTTTATATAAATAACCTAATTGTATGAAAAGAATTATCTTATATCTGACATTCATAATTTTTATTCCAACAAGTGCATTATATGCACAAGAAAACCCGAATGTGAATTTTGATTTTCCTATCCCCCCATCGCCCACAGCTGCATCACTAGGCAATTTTGGGGATATACCAGTTAGTTACTATACAGGAACACCTAGCATTTCTATTCCACTGTATGAAATAACGGAAGGAAATATCTCTGTACCAATCACTTTGTCATATGATGCTACTGGCGTTAGAGTTTCGCAAGATGCTAGTTGGGTTGGATTGGGCTGGAGTCTTTCGTGTGGTGGAGTTGTGACTCGGAGTATTAGAGGCTTAGATGATTTTGGTGGATTTGGTCATGTCGGGAGTGAATATCCTCTTTGTGATCAATGGAATAAATTTGTTTACCTTAATCCTGACGACTATACTCCGGAAGAATTAAATGATTTAAGAAGTTTTTTCCCTAATGTTATGAAAGGAGTGCAAGATGGTGAACCAGATATATTTTCATTTAACTTTGGTCGCTATTCTGGTAAGTTTTTATTTGATACTGAGGGCAATATACACTTTGCAAAAAACAATGACAATCTGGAAATAGTTGGCACTCCGATGTTATTTGGATCAGGATTTACCATTACAGTACCCAATGGTACAAAGTATATTTTTAACACCAAAGAAACAACCATTGTTCGATCTAGCATGAATACAAATGCCAGAACGCTTGTTGGGCTTACAAATCTTGAGAATAGATACACCCCCAGTAATCCATCTACATTGTATCTTGATAAGATTATTTCTTCTACAATGGATACAATTAAATTTGTTTATAAAAGTGGTTATGTTTATGCTACTCCTGCTCAATCATATAATGTGTATATGCAATTGAATCAATCGACATCTGGAAGCAGATCGGTTTGTCCAACAAGTCCTTCTTCAGGAATTAATGTTTCACGACAGCGTATTTATACATCATATTTGGATAGTATTCATTTCTCAAATGGTTGGATCAAGTTTAAAACAACAGACAGGTTAGATTTAGAGCCAGTAGGAGGATCTATTAAGCCACAAAAACTGTCTGAAATAATTGTTTACAACAATAAAGGAGAGATCGTTAAGGATATAACATTAGACAATAATTCTTACTTTACTTCCTACGGTGGTACCGGGAATTCTTTTTTTGATAAACGTTTAAAACTTGATGGTGTAGAGATTGATGATGAGAATAATACTTACCAGTTTGGATATATAGAACCTAATTTATTGCCAGATAAACTTTCCTGGCAGCAGGATGCAGTTGGACTTTATAGTACTAAAATTGGATATACTATTGAGCGCGGTAGGGTAATATATGATATGCGAACAGATGAGACTGGGATATTGTCTCAACGAGGATTGCTTAATTCTATAGTGTATCCAACAAAAGGCAGGACAGAATTTGAATATGAGCCACATGATTTTGAAAATGGTTACACCGTCTATAATCATCCCGGTGGCGGTAGGCTGCTTGTATATTCCTATTATTACGAAAATGATCCAGAAAATAACAATCAAGACACCCATGAGTATGATTTGGTAGATACATTTTATGTAGGAGTGGACTACAGTGGATATGTAGATTGTACTGTAACATTCACGGTAGAAACCGATTTTGAAAAATATAGTGAGGACGATCCAGATCGCAACCTCGCTTACTTATATGATATTGATGGACTCCTAATACATACGTTTAGAAGTCAATCGGGTAGTCACACCTTTAAGTTAAATTTGGACTTTGGGGAGTACTATATTGAATTGAGAGATTTAACAGAATATGCTAAATCCTATGTTGCTTCTGAGATTTCATATAATTTTTCAGTTGAAAGAGCACGAGGGTTAAATTCCGGTTTTGGCAACCGGGTAAAGACCATTACCAACTATGATAAGAATGGTATCATTGGCCAAAAGAAATTTTCCTATAGGACTGATTTGAGTGGAGAGTGCGATGGAGACTGTCCCTCTGGTTTGCTTTTATCAAGACCGTTAAAATCCTACTTTTATACAGAGTGTGTCGATTATTGGCTTCTTTTTCAGATAAGCAATCCCGAAGCGACGTATGCAGATTATAAAGTATTGGTGGATCATAATCTTTTATTTGTGAATAGCTACATTAATGATATGGATTCATATAATGAAGAAATTGATAATTTAGATACCTTAATTTCACTTGAAGTTATCCACCCAATATGGCATACTTTGGCCTGCGACTACTTGGTTAGTACCAGTAGTACCATTTCATCTGTCAGCTTTGGAGATAGCCCAAGTGCCGTAGGTTATAGTAAGGTTACAGTAACTGACGGTTTAGATCATGGAAAAACAGTTTATAACTATCATAATATACCAAGTGATGAGTACGAGCGTAATCCCTTGTATGGTTATCGTGATCTAGACATGCCAATACTTCCTCATCTAAATGATCCCCGAAATGGGCAACTACTCTCAGTTGAATACTACGATGACGATGATAACCTGGTGAAAAAAATAGAAAACACCTATGTATGCAAGGAAAAGGCAGTGGTTACCAAAGGAGTTAAAATATATCCTGAAAGATCACACCCATCTCCAACTCCTCTCTGTGAAGTTAGATATTATGATAATCTATCAGCTTGGTGGGTTATGGACTCAACAACAACAACCGGACTATTTTGACGGTAATGCTGTAAGTACCTACTACCAACTTCATTTATGACAATGATATAAGTAAGATGATTACGGAAAAACAAACATTCACCTCAGACAATAAGGAACTTATTGAATCTTATAAATACCCAAATGATTTTGCTAATAATAATAATGTCTATCGTGACATGGTAGATAGCCATATCTTATCACCAGTAGTTGAAAAAATAGTTGAAAAAGATAATCTTGTAATAGATAAGAAAAAAATAGATTTCACAAATAGGCGTGCAGAATTAGGTCTTGATCATGATTTGTTTCGTCCAAGTAATGTTTCCACTTATAACATAGAATCAGAAGTATTGGAAGAAAAAGTAAGTTATGATAAATACGATTCTCAAGGAAAACTTTTACAGTATACTTCAAATGATGGAATTACAAAAGCAATTTACTGGGGGTACAACAATAATTATCCAATAGCACAAATTGCAAATGCAAGCTATAACAGTAATATACAAAGTAAATGTGAACCTTTAAACTTAATTACTGAAAGAAATCTTACTACAGACAATAAATCTAGCATTAAAAATGTCTTTGATGAAATTTCTCAAATTGTACCTCAAAATACAAGCATACAACTATTAACCTATTGTCCGTTAGTTGGGATTACCTCTAAAACCAATGAGCGAGGAATTACCTCTTATTATGAGTATAGATGATAACAGCCGTTTAAAATACATTAGAAATGATGACGGGAACATTATTCAAGCCTATGACTATCATTATGCAGAATAATAGGTAACCTCTAAAATGAACCTAATTACTTATACCTATGAAAAACCTATATATTATCACAATTTGTACTTTACTTTCTTTAGTAGCCCAATGTTCAATTATCGGCTCAAGAGGAAAGTAAGGTTTGGCAATGGATCAATTCTCTTGGTGGAGAAGGTTGGGATATATCCTCCGGTATTAGCATTACCAGCGACAATGACCAGATTTATATTGCAGGTGGTTTTACTCAAAACCTAGAAGGTTCCAATAATAGTATTGAAAGCAATGGAAATCGGGGATATTTATGTAGCCCGTTATACCACCAAAGGCAAATTGCAATGGTTATGGCAAGCTGGTGGAGCTGAAATGGATAAAATCACTACCATAACAGCAGCACCCGACAATGATTTATACATCAGTGGAATTCTCTCCGGGGAAATGAAATTTGGCAACAAACAAATTACCGGAGATGGTAAAAAAGTATTTATTGCACGAATCAATAAGCGAGGCAAAAGCGAATGGATATACACCTTACCATACACCGGAACAGCATCTGCCTATTTATTGCAAACGGAACAGACGAAGCCTTATACGTTGGAGGAACATTTAGTGATCAAATTAAAAATAATTCGGATACAATTATCAGTAAGGGGTATACGGATGTATTTCTTCTCCACTTAGACCAAGATGGGAATCAACTAGGCTTTCAACAAATTGGACAGGATGGACGGGAAGAACTGACAGCTTTAACTTCTGATAATTCCAATAATATTTATTTGTCGATAAACTACGATAGAACGTTTAGCTATAATACTTTAACATTTCGTACGGAAAACAATGAGCTAAACCAGAATACTGTTTTATTAAAACTTAACAACAAATTTGAAGCAGTACGATATAGAGAATTCTCAAGCCCAATTTACATCCAACTTTCCGGAATGATTAGTAATGAAAATAACCAATTGTTGATTACGGGAAATTATAATGAGTCCTTTGCTACAGATTCACTCGTTGCGACAAGCAATGGACAAAAAGATTTCTTTGTTGCTCAGTTAGACACAAGCCTTAACATAAGGTATCTTAAAAGTTTTGGAGGAATATTTTCGGATTACACTACTGGAATTCAACAAAACAAACTTGGTGGAGCAATGATTAGTGGTAGCTTTAATGATTCACTTATGATGGATAGTATTGTGGTCTTCTCCACCAGCAATCAATCAGATGCTTTTGTTGCACAATTTGATAAAAGAGGAAATGTTACATGGGTTGGAACATTAGAAAGTGAAAATAACACTATCACAGCAGGTACTTGCTTAGATCGTGATGGAAACCTCTACATTACAGGTAGTTTCGCGGACTCAATAGCAGCAGGCTTAATGCAAGCAATCACTTTGGGGGAAGAAGATATCTATTTAGCCAAATGTTATAATTGTCCGGACATTGAAAAAGCCATTTATGGGCCAACCTTACTTTGTGAGGGTTCTGAAATTGAACTATATGTTGATAGCAAATATCAAAATATAGTTTGGAATGATTCTTTGGCTACAGGTAGAAGTTTTGTTGTTAATAATTCAGGTGTGTACTGGGTGGAAATGGTTGACAAGAAAGGATGCGTGGTTCGCGATACTGTAATTGTTGAAGAAATTCGATCAAAGACTTTTTCAATAGGTAATGACACTTCTTTGCTAATTAACTCGACAATAGAATTGTCTGGACCGAATGATGCAATAGATTATTTATGGCAGGATGGTTCGACCAATTACAACTTTTTAGCCTCTGATGATGGGGAATCTGGAACTTATCAATATTCGCTTACTATAACTGATAGCTTAGGATGTCAATGGAGTGATGATATTCGAATAGAGTTTTATAACCTTCCTAATTTAGCAGACTTAAGTAAAGGTGAGGATCTAATTAATATTTATCCCAATCCAGTAAGCTCCATACTTAATTGGAAATTTGAAACCAATATTGATGTTTGTATGGAGATCGAAATATTGGATATTAATGGGAGGGTAATTTTAAATGAAACTATTGAGCGATATTTGCCTGGAGACGTAAAGAAGATAGATACTAGTCGTTTAACTTCTGGAAGCTACTATTTGGTGGTAATTGGAGAAGTAGGTACTGTGGCAAAGAAATTTGTTAAAGAATAAAGCTAAACCCTAGATTATGAACCGAAAAATATATCTATTTCTTTCTTTATTGTTAATGATGTCTGTATTGTCATTGTATTCCCAGAATGAAGTAACCCTTGATAATACTATTTCTGGTAAAGTGGTTGTAACTGCAAGAAGTAAAATAACCTTAACAAGCGGTTTTAAAACAAATACAGGCTGTAGCTTTAAGGCTTATATCGATGCCAATGCAATTGATAGCCCGGAATTGGAATCATATACATCATCATTACCTTCTGGTACGACTACTGCAAGTACTACTGACAGTCAAAACTTTATTCGTTCTATAACGCTAAGAGAAAGCTATTCTGAAGCTAGCCTTTCCGAGTCCGATCTAAGCAATCTAAAACACTTGGAGAATATACAATACTTCGATGGATTAGGACGACCTCGCCAAACCATCCAGGTAGCTGCATCACCCAAAGGATACGATATCATTCGACCTATTGTCTACGATGAATTTGGCAGAAATGCCCGACAATTTCTTCCTTATGTTGCAACACAAAAAAATGGTGCATTTATTACCAGCGATACAACTAGCTGTAAAACTTTTTATAGTAATGGGACTCTTGCCGGGCATTTGGCGGATGCAAAGCCAATAGCCCTTACAAACTTCGATAATTCTCCTTTAAATCGGGTTACCAAACAATATGGCGTAGGGCAGGCTTGGCACAGTGCAAACAAATATGTGAAAACAGAATATCTAACCAACACTTCAACCATTAATTCTTGGGATGAAGACGGAGGTAATTTACCTTATCCAGCAAAGTCATTATACGTTATTCAAACTACCGGAGAAGATGGTAGTATTACACGGGAATACAAAGACAAACAGGGAAAAGATGTTTTAAAAGAGAGTGTGAATGGAAATGAAACTTTACAGACTTATTATATTTACGATGACTTTGGACTTCTAAGAACTGTTGTTCCTCCTTTAGCTGGTTCTCCTAACGATACTGAGCTGTGTTATTTTTATACCTATGATGGTAGAAAACGAATGATTTCTAAGAAAATTCCGGGAGCAGAACCAGTATATATGGTGTATGATAAAAGAGACAGGCTTGTACTTTCACAAGATGGGAAAATGAGGCATGAAAACGCCAACAATTACCTGTTTACAAAATACGATGCCCTTAACCGACCAGTAATGACGGGAATCATTACAATTACAGGCCTTATTGAAACCATTCGAAGTAATTTTGATAATTACACGGATGTCATGTTTGAAACTTATAGTAAAACTTCAAATAGTCCTTTCTGTTATTCATTTGACAATAGCTATCCCGATGGTTATACAATTTCAAGTGGTAATATTTTAACGGCAACATGGTATGATGATTATAGTTGGGCAACAGGCAGTAATTTTGAGTTCAGTGATTTTGCTTCTTCCGACACCGATTTTCCAGATACTAAGTCCGATAAAACAAAAGGATTGGTTACAGGTACCATAGCCAAAAACCTGGGCAATTGTTCTTCTGGTTTAACAACTTTAACTTACAATACCAGCTCAATTTATTACGATGATTATGGAAATGTAACTAAATCTATATCCCAAAATCATAAATATGAATACGATGTAACCTATACCCAATACGAGCCAATTACTCATGCCGTATTAAAAACCACCGAAGCTCACTATTACAATCCTATTGACAACAATCCCCTTATAATTACCAAAGAATTTAGCTATGATCATACAGGGAGATTGTTGGAAACTACCTACAAGGTAAATTCAGAGGATGCCATTACTTTAAATGCCATGCAATACAATGAGATGGGTGAAGTAATTACGAAGTATCTGCATTCTGCCACAACTGGTAATGCTAATAAAACATTTATTCAAAAAGAAGATTTCAAATACAATATCCGTGGATGGTTAACAGCCATAAATGATCCAACACTAAGTACAGACAATGATGTGTTTGGGATGAACCTTTATTATAACAATGTCGATGGCCTTGAGTCATCAAGAGTTCCAAATGGTGGCAATTATAATGGCAATATTTCTGCAATGAAATGGGGAGCAATGGGCGATGACACTCCTATTAGAGGCTACGGATTCACCTACGACAAATTAAACCGTCTTACTTCCGGATTGTACGGTGAAACAGATAATCTATCTTCAAGTATTGGGAAATACTCCCTCAATTTTGTAACCTATAATGACAATGGTAATATCAAACACTTAAAGCGCTTCTATAACTGGAATACTTCTGATGACTTAATATATAATTATTTAAACAGCGGTAAAAGTAATCAGTTGGCAAATATAAATATAGCAAACAGTGCTACTACCGATATATCAGGGGTCGAAGATTATGTGCTTCGTTCATCATCAGATTATGATTATGATGATAATGGAAATATGACTTTTGATCCCGGAAAAAATACACATATAACCTACAACCTACTTAATTTACCTGAATGTGTTACCTTTGAAAATGGTAGTAAGATTTTTTTTCATTACAATGCTGCAGGAAATAAAATTGCAAAGTATATTGAAAATATAAGTAGCACCAATGAAACAACTGAATATATCGGGAACATAGTTTATTACAACGATGATATTAGTTTTATAGGTACTGAAGAAGGACGCATTATTCCTACTGAAGAAAATGGCAGTACAAAATGGCATTATGAATATACCATGAAAGATCATTTAGGAAATAGCAGAGTGACCTTTACCGACAACTTGATACCCGGTAGTGTGGAAGTGATGCAGATTAGCAACTACTACCCTTTTGGTTTGGTGATGACCCAGAAAAACTTCCAAGCTTCATCAGTGAACTATCCTGAAAATAAATACCTATACAATGGCAAAGAGTTACAGAATGATGAATTGGGAGGTATTAGTTTAGGGTGGTATGATTACGGCTTCCGAATGTACGATGCTGCTCTGGCAAGATGGCATGTGATTGATGGGCATGCTGAAACTTATTATAGTTGGTCTCCTTATAATTATGTGCTTGGAAATCCGATAAATTTAATCGATTGGTTAGGACTTGACCCTGTTTATCGAAACGGGAAATATTATGAAACGGATGATGATGGTAATGAATATAAGGTAGATTGGAATTATGTAAATAACTGGATACAAAATAATGATGGAATTGCAGCATCATATAGTTTCAGTACAGCAGGAGGAGAAACCACAATTACAGATACGGAAAAAGGCAATACTGGACTTGGTTTTACTGTTAATGGCAAAGGGTATACTGCTAACAGTTATATGACTCTCATGGGAAGGGATGATAGGAATAATAACGTAGGTGATTTTTCTGGTATAGATACGTGGAGTGAGGATGAAGTAATTAGAGTGCTTGGACATGCAGCATGGGTAATTTATGATTTATATTACGGTTGGGTTGAATCTGCTATGTTTGGAGAGTCTCTTACAAAGCCAGATGTACCAGGTAGTGGAAAGTTAGATTATAAAATTTCAGCGTATGACATTTTTGGTCTAAATAGAAGAAGTTTAATTGAGATTAATGGAATAGTCTACAATGCAAACGAAGCTGGTAATTTCTTGTGGGGCATGGCATTAGAATATTATGGAGGATTGCTTTCGCCAAATACTGTAGCGCAAAAAGGCACTCAGTTTGCTTCGAATCGAGATGATGAAAGATGGGAACAAAAAGCCATTTCTGCCGGTAGAGCATATGGTAGAGCATTATTCCAACGAAGTGATATAAAAGAAAATATATTACTAAACAGATTAGATTTTAGAGGGAGGTAGTTTTAGAATGCAAAGTTTAGTTAAAAATGTTTTGATATTGCTTGGTGTTTTGGTTTTATTAACGGCATGTAGCAAAGACAAAGAGAAGTATGTAAAGTCGCTTAATAAAAAACAGCAAGCTTTAAGTGAATTGTTAAATTATATTGAAACGAATTACAGTGATATATTAAATAAAAGAGCCCACAGAGAAAGGGTGGTTTTTGTTGATTGTGATAAGGCTGGAAATATCTCAGATGATTATATCTGTGAATGTGAAGATGTATTAAAAAAGATGAAAGATATTGATATAAGTGAAGTGCGTTTTGAGAAAGTGAAAGTCAATTGTGAAACAAATAAAGTTTTTACAGAAGTTTACTTCCAAGAACACAAAATCTTTTACTATCCAGTTGTTTATTATCTTTATGAGTATTGTGAAGCTGGTACTCCATTAGAAACGAATACAATTTACTACAAACCAGTAAATGAGCATTGGAGTATATATATAGACTCTAATTTTCCATAGATAAATTAAGAGTCTGGCATTGTCCAGGCTTTTTTTATTGGTTCAAATTTATCTTACCGTCCAGTAAATCTTTCATGCGTTTTTGGGTAAGCATGGAGTTAATAATCTTTACAAGGGCATTTTTCTCTTCTTCGTCTAATTGACTGATAAGTGCCAGTTGTTCGTTTAGTTCGTGGTTCTGAATTTCTACCACGCTGTTTTGGTTGTCGTTTAAAAGCTGGTCTGCACTTACGGCAAACACTTTCATCATTCTTTGTACAATATCAATCGAGGGCGTTAAATGCCCGTTTTCCATTTTAGACAGGTGTGTAACATGTATATGAAGCTTAGCAGCAAGTTCTTGCTGGCTAAGGCTCATGTTCTTACGTAAGACTTTAATCTTCTCGTTAAACTTCATCTTTATGAATTGAATCTCTGTCAAAGTTACCATATTTTACAATTTTAAGGCTATTATGAATATTATAATGAAATTACATTGCAAATATATGAAGCTAATATCTATGTTTGCTTGCAAGAAAATGAAATTTTTTGTTGCAAAATATTCAACAGTGCCAATATGGAAATACAAGAAATTAAGTCAAGATTAGATATAGCAAAGGTTTTAAAACATTATGGCTTAAATCCTGACCGGAACAACATGTTAAAATGTCCTTTTCATACCGATGATACGGCAAGCATGAAGATTTACCCAAACACAGATACGTTTAACTGCTTTAGCTGTGGTAAGAATGGCGATGTAATAGAATTTATATAGCTTAAAAAGAATTGCACCAAACATAAAGCATTATTAAAAGCTACTCAATTTTTAGGCAAATGGAGCGATAGCGACATCCCGAAAGCGGAGCGCATCGGGACAATACAGCCAATGAAACAACACCCGAAACCACAAACCAACCATACCGAAATACTAAGCCGAATCTTTGAAAGCTTTAAAAACGGGATGCAAAGTCCAATAAGCAAAAAGCCAAAAGAATATTTACAAAGCAGAGGTTTGAATTATGAATTGTTGGAGCTTGGTTATAATAGTTGGCAGTTCCATCACAGAGGCAAACTAAACAAACAAGATTTACAAGCCTGTATTAATGCTGGCTTACTAATAATCTATAAAGGCAAAACACCAAACGGCAGCAGTAATTACACTCCATTTGCAAAAGACTGTGTAATCTTCCCACTTAGAAATAAGCAAAACCAAATAGTTAGCATTTATGGGCGGCGAACTACAGACGAAACCAAAAACAAACATTATTACTTGAAAGATAGAACTGGTTTATATCCGAATTATCCAGGAATAAATACAAGCAAATTAATTATTACTGAAGCTATAATAGATGCAGCTACTTTACTTCAAATAGAAGAAATTACAGCAGAGCATGAGGTACTAAGCAGCTACGGAACCAACGGTCTAACATCAGAACATTTACAAGCAATAAAGGAACTTACCCAACTATCTGAAATCATCTTCTTTTTTGATGGCGACCAAGCCGGAAATTAAGCCGTAGAAAAGCATGTAGAAACTTTAAAAGAGCTTTTACCAAACGTAACCATAACAAAAGTTGAAACACCAGATGAAGAAGATATAAACTCGTTGTACATGAATTATGGAGCGCATGCAATTATCGAATTAATTAACGAGCGGTCGAGCGTTACAAATACGGAAGTGCCAAAAGAACCGGAAATATAAATACAATCAGCTTTAAATACGAGCAATCCCGACTACATCACCTTTACGACTTCAGAACTACAAATCATTTTATTAGGTGGTATTAATATGCAACAGCTCGATAGGTTACGGGTAACTTTAAAAATGACCAGGACAGATACTGCAAACCCACTCCACAGCATACGCCATACATTAGATTTGTACCACTCTGATTATTTATAAAAGTTCATTAATAAAGCCAGTGAGCAACTGGGAACCGGAACAACAACCTTGCGCAAAGCAATGGCAGAGCTGATTGATAAAATAGAGCAATACCGCTTAAAGAAAGTGGAAAGCATGAAAGAGCAAAAGCCACAAGAAAGAAAACTAACAGACGAGCGGATTAAAAAAGCCATTAAGTATTTAAGCTCCGACAAGCTGATGGAGCACACCAACAACGATATCGGAAAAACCGGGATGATAGGCGAAGAAAATAACCGCTTGTTAATGTATCTGGTTTTTACATCGAGGCTCAGGGAACAACCACTACAGATTATAAGTTTAGGTGCTTCGGGAACTGGTAAGACCTACCAACAGGAAAAAGTTAGCGAACTGATACCGGAACAAGACAAACTGGAAATTACCATATTATCGGAGAATGCTTTTTACTACTTCGGCCAACAGGAACTTAAAAACAAACTGGTACTTATTGAAGATATGGACGGCGCAGAAAATGTACTTTATCCACTCCGGGAACTTCAAAGTAAAAAGCGAATAAGTTAAACCATACCAATCAAAGACAGCAAAGGAAACCTAAAAAACATTACCCTAAAAGTTGAAGGACCAATTGGTTTGGCAGAAACCACTACCAAAGAAAAGTTGTATGAGGATAACGCCAACCGCAGTTTATTAATATATCTGGACAGCAGCAAAGAACATAAAGAATTAATCATGACTTACCAACGTAAATTATCAGCCGGAAAAATTGCCACCAAGCAAAAGAAACAACTCATTGAGTTTTTTAAGGACATGCAAACCATATTAAAACCAATCAAAATAAGAAATCCGTTTGCAGAATATTTAGTGATACCGGAACACGTTTTTAAGCCTTTAAGAACGAATAGTCATTACCTGGCTTTTATCGAAACCATTACTTTTTATCATCAGTACCAGCGGGAAGAAAAAACCGACACAAACACAGGTGAAAGCTATATAGAAACGACCTTAGAGGACATTGAATGGGCAAACAGACTTTTAAAAGATGTGCTTTTGGCCAAAGCTGATGAATTACCGAAAGCAATACGCCAGTTTTTTGAATCTCTTAAAAGTTGGATGGAAACATCAAGAATAAACAGTTTTTATGCAAAAGAAGTACGGGATGTGTTCCGCTTACACCCAAGCAAAGTAAAGCGTTACTTAAATGAATTACTTAGATACAGCTTTATTAAAGTAGTTGGTGGTAATAGATATAACTCAGGTCTGGAATATGAAGTAACTAACAAAGACGAATACAAACAGCTTGAAAGTAGCGTAACTACTGTATTAGATGATGTTTTGACCGAATTGAAAAATAAACTCAGTGGGTCAGTGTTTCAAACGTGGTCCAAAACAGAAAATAGACCACTCAACGGCAAGGAAACCAATAAATTAAAGACAGTGGCTTAGTGGATTACAGAAACGTAAGGCAGGGGTATTAAAAAACCATCGTAATGGAAGTAAACAGCGTACTGGTAAAAAGCTTTGAAAAATGGTTACAAACCTTAGGTTATGCAGAAAGCACGGTTTATGCTTCCATCCGTTTTATAAATGACTTTTTCACCTGGTTAAACAAACAAAACATCACCAACCTAAACCAAGTAACAAAATCCACAATTACAGCTTACTACAAGCATTTACAAACCCGAAAGAATAAGAAACAAAACCATACTCACCAAACAAGAAATACAAAAGCTTTACAAAGCCTGTGGCAACAGCTATTTAGGCATAAGGGATAAAGCAATGTTGAATATTTATTACGGCTGTGGACTTAGAAGAACCGAAGGAATAGAACTCAATGTAAACGATGCTTTATTAAAAGAAAAGTTAATCCATGTAAGGCAGGGCAAAGGCTACAGAGAACGCTATGTTCCAATAACCGAACAAATAAAAGAAGAAATGGAAAATTACATTTTTGTAGTCAGGGAATATTTACAAAGCTTTAAACCAGGTACCAAAGAGACGTTGTTTTTAAGTATGCAATCCAAACGGATGCACGGCAATAGTGCTATCAAACGTTTACAGCAGCTCAGCATAAAAGCAGGAATAAACAAGGAAATCGGATTACATACTTTGCGTCATTCCATTGCTACACATCTTTTACAATCAGGAATGGAACTCGAAGAAGTCAGCAAGTTTTTAGGTCATGGTTCTTTAGAATCAACTCAAATCTACACTCATTTAATCCATGAAATATAAATCCAAACAAGAGCTAAAAGGCTTTAAAATCTACCTGCAGAAATTAGGCAACAGTACATCAACTATAAATCAGAAAATCAATTATTCCAATTACTTTTAAAACTGGTTGGAAAGTGAAAGAATACAAGCCGATGGAGCAAGATACAACGACCTGTTAAGCTTTATTGATTACTGTAATTTAGAAAGCTTGAGCAAAGCTCATATAAACCGAATTTTAGCAGCCATCCGGAATTATTACCAGTTCCTAAAGAAAAGCAATCCAAGTATTATTAATCCGGCTGCAAACCTCTATTTGAAAGGAATAATCAAGAAAATACCAACCAATATTATAAACTATCAGGAACTTGAAAACCTTTAACAGAACTACCAAACAGAAACATTGCGAGATAAACGAAACAAAATAATCTTAGGATTAATCATTTACCAGGGCTTAACAACCGAAGAACTCCACCAGCTTGAATCCGAACACCTGAAACTAAAACACGGCAAAATAAAAGTACCAGGAAGTCGAAAAAGAAACAGCCGGACATTAGACTTAAAACCCTTTCAAATACTGGAATTAAACGAATATGTAAACGAAATCAGACCAACAATAAACCACCAAAATTACAACCAGCTATTTGTAAGCATGGAAGGAAATACAAATCTTAAAAACTCACTACACCATTTATTTAGAGCCATTAAAAGAACGCATCCCAATATCGGAAACGGGAAGCAGATACGAGGAAGCGTAATAACAAACTGGCTGAAAAGCTACAATCTAAGGCAGGTTCAATACATGGCAGGTCATAAATATGTAAGTTCAACAGAGCGATACCAAGTTAATAATTTAGAGGAATTAAAGAAAAATGTAGAGAAATATCATCCGTTATCTTGAAATCTCAATTTGCGATATCAAGAATAGAAATAAAAAACGGTATTGTTTTTGCAACTAAATATAGTGACTTTTGTATTATGTCGAAAAAGGAAAAGTTAATTGCTCGTTTTTTGAGCATGCCATCTGATTTTCATTATGATGAAATGGTAAAACTACCTGGGTATTATGGTTTTAACGAAGTTAAAAAGGGGAAAACATCAGGTTCAAGAGTCAAGTTTATAAATAATGAAGGTGTACCGTTGATGATGCATAAACCACATCCAACGGGGATTTTAAAAAATTATCAGTTGAAGCAAATTAAAGAGGTATTAGGATTATGAATTATTTAGAATATAAAGGATATACAGGAAGTATCGAATACAGCAAAGAAGACGATTTACTTTATGGTAAAGCACTTGGTGTTAAAGGTCTAATCTCTTTTGAAGGTAAAACAGGAAAAGAGTTGGAGCTTGATTTTATTGAAGCCATAGACGAATATTTATCAGATTGTAAGGAAGAAGGAATTACACCGGAGAAACCATTTAAAGGAAGCTTTAATGTTAGAATACCAACAGAACTGCATCAAAAAGCTGCATTGTTGGCAATGAAAGATAAAATGTCATTGAATAATTTTGTTGCTGAATCAATTAGAGAGCGTGTTTTTAAAGAAACTCAAAGCAGAATATAATCCCGTTGAAACTGAACTACTAACTTGATAAGAATAGGAAAATAGGCGTTCTCTCGTCCTTTCCAGTCAAAACCCACGCCAACCGCAACTCATTTTGTGCGTGCCTGCTGGTCGCTTTGGGCTTCGGCTTTGTCACCATTTTTTGAGCTGACCCACAATCCAACGCTAAAACCAAAAATACCGCCAACCCTTTGTGATTACAACATTGCTACAATCACCCTGACGGCTTTTACTTGTACCACCCTCGCTCCACACGCAGTAGGCACGCCGCGCAGACAGGTGCAAACCGTTCGTCCCTCACTATTTGCACCTGCTTCCCCACCGCTGGCTCAAGGCTGTTTTTTCAAGCTCGCATAAACAGAGTTTAGGGGTCGTCCTGTTGAAACGAGGATAACCCATAAACTGAAATGCAAAACCGAACCTGTCTACACGGGTTATCTCCCGTTACAACAGGAAATCATCATCAACATAGACGAAACTTTTTTCTTTTAACTGAAAAAATGAGGGTATTTTTAGGCAAAAATATACCTGCCAAATTTTGTCCCTTGGAGCTTATTTTTGTAAATAGTTAAATATAAGCAGATTACATGGGGCATCCTTTTTTGTCCTTTTGGAATCTGAAAACCTCACTTACATTTAGAGCGGCCCGACGCGATTTGAAGAAACGCAAATTTTTAAATGTGAAATTATGCGTTCAAGAAAAATCAAATCGCAGGTAAAAGTTGAGTACAAAAGCTCAATGAGGAAAACGGAAATCAAAGGGGATTTAATCAACCAATTTCAAAACAGTTCTTCCTTTTAATTTTCCTTGCAGCATTAATTCAATTTTTTGGGCTACATCTTCAAGTTTAATTTCATTGCAAGTGTCGTCTAATTGATTGGGCTTCCATTCTTCGGCTAACTTATTCCAAACTATTTTTCGGTATTTCATTGGATAGTTTTGAGAATCTATTCCAATAAGTGTAACACCTCTCAAGATGAATGGAAAAACTGTCAAATCAAGTTTTGGAGATGCAACGTTTCCACAGCAAGTTACAACACCAATTGAATCGGTCGATTTAATTATATTTTCAAGTATTACCCCCCCAACAGTATCGATAGCGCCAGTAAACAAAGGTTTTAATAATGGTTTTTTATCAAAGTTTTCAATTTCGCTACGTAAAAGCACCTCGTCTGCACCAAGATTAATTAAATAGTCCCTTTCTGTTTCCTTACCTGTTATTGCAACCACTGAATAACCCAATTTACTTAATATGGAAACACTCAATGCTCCAACTCCTCCAGTTGCACCCGAAACCGCTATTTTTCCATCCTCTGGTTTTACTAATTCTGTAAGTCTTAAAACAGACATTCCTGCTGTTAATCCGGCAGTACCATATATCATTGCCTCTTTCATAGTCATTTTTTCAGGTAATTTTACGACCCATTCCGATGGAACCTGAATATATTCAGCAAATCCACCGTCAGTATTCATGCCTAAATCATAACTTGTTACAATTACTTTTTCTCCGATAGTAAATGAATCACTGTTTGATTTTTCTATTGTTCCAACTGCGTCAATTCCTGGTGTATGCGGATAATTTCTTGTTACACCTTTATTTCCCGAAGCCGATAATGCATCTTTATAATTCAATGAGCTATAGTGTACTTTTACTAAAACATCATTACTGTTTAAAGTGCCAAATACCATTTCTTTAATTGAACCTTGAAAATTACCATCAATCTCTTCAACTCGAAATGCATTAAATGTAGAACTATTTTGTACCATCTTATTATCTTTAAAATTCTTTTATTTTTGTACAAATGTCAGGATAAATATTTTGCCTAACAAGAACTTACAAAGAGTTGGTATACGAACATTTATTTCTGTTTTTAGTATTTTAAAGACGTTGAGGGAAGAAAAAAATGAAAAAAAGTTATTGTCCGATTGATACATTTATAAATGTTGTGAAAGGAAAACGAAAAGGAACGATCATTTTACACCTTTTCCAAGGAGATAAAAGATATAATGAATTGGTTAAACTATTAACTGATATTAGCGAACGAATGCTGACCAAACAACTAAAAGAATTAGAAGCAGATGGATTAATCAATAGAACCGTTTTCCCAGAAGTCCCTCCACGCGTAGAATACAGTTTAACTGAACTTGGTAAAGAAATTCATCCTGTCCTCAAAGGAATGTATAAAGGAGGAATTCTTTTTGAAAAGTCAATTGATGAATTGCATAACTAATTATTTACAAATAACACCCTGTGTGTTAAGGTTCCGCATATGCAACACAACTACGGTTCATGTTGAGAAGCAGATTTCAAAAAGCGTTCTGGTCGACAGTTTCAAATTTATTTGATTAAACCTGAGACGACTAAAAACCACTAATCTTCTATGAGATATAGAAAATTTTATTTCTTAATTATCACTCAATCAATTCTCCATTTTCATTATGGTAAGTTCCTTTAATTTTAAACTATCCATATAGGTATTTTTCTTCGATATTCTAATACTCTTTTAATGTCTTGACATTATCCATGAAGATTTTTGCATCCCGTCAAAAACCAATTTCGTAAGTGCGTACATTTTCTATTTTGTACTCAACAAAAAATACTTTTTCAAAACAGCAGTTTTAGAAAAATCTAATCCATACAATTCGCTCCTATTTATAAATGCTTGTTCCCAAAATTATATCATAATAATATACAGTCTCGTAGTTGAATATCGTTTTAAATTTGCAATAATAAATCAGACTATAAATAGTTGCAGACTTCATAAGTAGAATTTCGACTTATTAAAAAAACTCACACAAGCTAGAATGGTTAAATTTACACTTGTTGGCAATTATTTATGAGAGGTTGTTGGCACACGTCATTCTTGCTCACACAGAAACACACCAGCCTTAATGCCCTCAATTTCAATAGGTGTAATCAAAGCCTTAAATATCATCATATCGTTCGGTTGATGCAGATTATCATATTGCAGATCAACACTTGCTATTTTCAATTGTTGATGATGAATAAAACTTAGAGCTAATCTAAGCTTGCATTTATTTGAATCATTTATATTTCTAGCTACTTTCGCAATTAAAATTTTATTTTCCCCTTTTTTAGGTTTTATAAATGAAACCTCTTTTAATATTACTTTATTCGTTGAAAAATCTATACTTAAAAGAATATTTTACTTGTCATTTGCAGAAACAGGATTATTTTCAAAATATCCCTCCTCACCATAAAATATTTTTTTCCATTTAGTTTCATTTTTTCTATAAGAATTTTATTTTTTTTAATTGATCAGTATCACTAAAAATAAAATCGTGATTTCTAATAGTATTTGACCAAGCAAAAAAGTAAAGTAATTGGTCCGATTTAAAAAGAAAGCATTAACTCCTAATGTCGCGGATAAATTCTGGGGATTAATTCTTGAATATAAATGCGAATTTCCTATTAGAAGTACATCTACATTATTTCTATTTGAAAATTCATAAAAAGCATCCCACTTTTTTTGTGTGTGGTTATTTGAATTGTCAGGGTTAAAATAACCTTTATAATCTGAGAAAAATATTGCAAATATTTTAGAACGGGATGAAGCCTAACCATAAATTATAGGTTACAATGGGTTGCGGATATTTTCCTTTTTGCATACTTTCAAGAAAAACTTGCAGTAATCTACTACTGGCATATCACAGAGGCGCCATAGAATTTATAAAATGATACATTCAGATTTTCTATTTTAAAGGAATTGTGCAACAAAGAGTCGCATTTGACTCAATTAAAATATAATAGTCTCCTCCTAATATCTTTAGTGACTCTTTTAAAAATGACAATTCAATCATTTCATTATCTGCTACTTGTGAATTTATTTTTTCCTTTTGAATATCACTTATTTCAGGATCAAAGCCTATAATAAAAAATGAAATGTTGTTTTTATCGACTTTGTACTTTATCTGAATATGAGAACAGTTAATATAATATACTAATATTAGGACAGCAAGAGATAACGTATGATTGATTTTTTTCTCGTCTGATTTTATGGTTGAGATGTTGGTGTTTATTTCGTAATCGACAGATACTTTTTTACTATCTGAAGCCAGAGATTCCATTTCAAAATGGGTTTTTATATTACGAAATAATGCTTCCAAATTTATCTCACTCGTTTCAATTTGAATAATGTCTCCAGAGCTGAAATGTGCAAAATCAATAATATTATCCATTGTATGAAGAAATCTTTCAGCATTTTCATTTATGGTATTAACATATACCTCATTATTTAGTTGATTTTGGTCCAAACTTGAGATAATATCTATAAACCCTAATATACTATTGAGGGGTGTTCTTATTTCGTGTGTGATAAATCTGAAAAAAGAATCTTTTAATTTATTCGAGATTATTGATTGTTCATAGAAATATTGAACTTCCGCTTTTAGTTTCTCAATAAGATCTTCTTTTTCTATTATTCCAATAAATTTATCGTTTTCAAAAACGGGTAGTGCTGAACTATTAGAGGCATTAAACTTTTCAAATATACCTGCGAATGTGTCAGAATAAGATACATTTTTTTTGGGCGTTAAACAGTCAATAACTATTTTATGTGGACGTTTAATCAGGTCATTAGGTGTTAAAATACCAATAAAATCATCGTTGTCTAACACAACAAGGTAATTATTCAACAATAGCATATCATCAATGGCATTAACACCCACGTACGGTTTTATAACTGGATAAGATGATCGTATGTATTTTCTAATTCCCATCAAAACTCGCCTTCTATTGTCTCGTAGAAAATCTTTAATCGTAAATCGACTTTTAGTATTTCACTCTCCGATGCATAAGGAAATACCCTTTCATTAAGAAGAGCAATAATTTTGTCTTTATTTACTTTCTTTAATAAGCGCTTATTGATAAAAACAGCCTCAACAGCACAATGATCTATCTCAAATACTTCGAATTCATTTGGTACCAATAATTCAAATGATCTGTAAAGTCCTAATTTCCCTTGAGGACTTTTTTTGCCTAAGATGAGAATATCTTCGAAGGGAGGTAATCTAATCTCTTCAAAACTTAATTGAACTGAATATTTTCTTTTAGAGTCATTTTCCATTATGATATTTTTTTTCCTCAATGTAGATATTTTTTCGATAGTCTTGCAATGTCCTTTATTAAATTTACATATAACTTGCAAGTATATTTACAAACTAATAATTCTTATAATAAATAATCTTGTTTTGTTGTATCGGTCATCGCTGATTTGTAATACTTAGTTACTCTCTCTTGAAGGTATAATTATTTCAAATCCCGAAAACGGAAGTGGTCGCAATAGCTCATTAACAATAAGAAATCATCCGGTTTAGATCGTGTTAATTGTACAAATGAATATCCGCATTGGCAAGGACCATCACCTGCGGTTATAAGAGTCGTTTAGGGATGGGATTTACCTAAATTACTCTGCTTCATATTTTTACAGTCCAACCAAATTCATCTTTTATTTTTCCTTGTTGAATACCGGTCAATGTTTCAAATAAATTTAAAGCAATGTTGCCAACCTTTCCTCCATTAATCATAAAATCATTCTCGTTAAAACTCATTTCACCAACAGGTGAAATAATGGCTGCTGTTCCTGTTCCAAAAACTTCTTTTAGTTGTCCTTTTGAGTGGGCTTCAAAAACTTCATTAATAGATATTTTTCTTTCTGTTACTTTAAATCCATCTCTTTTCAACAAATGGATTATAGAATCTCTTGTAATTCCTTCAAGGATGCTTCCATTTAGTTCGGGCGTTACAATTTGGTCATCTATTCGAAAGAATACATTCATTGTCCCAACTTCCTCAATATATTTTTGTTCTACACCGTCTAACCACAAAACTTGTGAAAAACCTCTCAGCTTTGCCTCAGTTTGAGCTTTAATACTTGCTGCATAATTTCCTGCAGTTTTAGCTTCTCCAATGCCCCCTCTAACTGCTCTTACATATTTTTGTTCTACAAATATTTTTACTGGATTAAAACCTTCAGGATAATATGCACTAACAGGTGAACCAATAATCATAAACTTATAACTTTTTGCTGCACTAACTCCAACACTCGCATCCATCGCAAAAATAAATGGGCGGATATACAAACTACTTCCCATTTCTCTTGGTACCCAATCTTTATTTGCTTTGACAAATTCAATTATAGCTTTCAATGCAAACTGTTCATCAATTTCGGGTATGCACAAACGCTTACTTGATTTGTTTAAACGTTTAATGTTTTTATCAGGACGAAAAAGCAGAACCTCATCATTGTCTGATAAATATGCTTTTAAACCTTCAAATACAGATTGCCCGTAATGTAATACCATTGTTGATGGCTCAATGCATATTTTATCATAAGGTTTAATTTGTGGATTTTTCCAGCTATTTCCAGAATAATCCATTTCAAACATATATTCAGCAAAATACTTACCAAAACCTAAATTCTTAAAATCCGGTTTTGGTTTTTCAATTTTGGTTTCTATAAAATTTATATTCATAGTTGGCTCCTTACTATGCTATTTTATTAAATAAGGGATAACTCATAACGATACCTACAAACTTATACTTTTTCTGATAAATAATGTTGTTTTGTTGTATCAGTTACCGTTGATTTAGTAATTGATTGTTTTCTCCAGTTGAAAGTATAATTGTTTCAAATCGCCAAAACGTAAGAGTTAGCAATCGTTGATTAACTATAAGAAAGCATTCGGTTTATATTGCTTTAATTGCATGGATTAATACCAGACATACGAGAGCATGAAACATAACGGTTGGTAGATGTTGCCATTCATTCAGCATAAAGAAAAACGGTTAATTGTATGAGCAGCAGTGAATTTAGTGGTTGTTTCCTGTGCAAGCGATACGTAGTTTGAGCGAGACACAAACCTTAATATTTAGTACTTTTACTGCCATTACTTATGCAAGTATAACACAACGTAATTTATTAGTCGTCTAATATCATACTTGCAATTTGCAAATTAATTTGATTTGGGCTGATTGTCCAGTTTAACGAGCCATTAGTTAGCAAAATTACAGTAACATTTTTATTGGTTTGCTCATTCCAATAATATCTGAAAGAAGAAATTCCAGCACCTCCATGTCCAACCATTCTATAATCACCCTGAAGTCTATATGATTCCCAACCTAATCCAAAATATCCATCTTTTCCATCATTTAACTTTACAGGTGCCCAAATTTCTTTGAGTTGATTTTCTGTCAAGATTTTTTCATTTTGAATGGCTTGGAACCACTTTATCAAATCTCCTATAGTTATGTTTAATCCAGCTCCTGCGTACATATGCGAAGAATAGTTTAATGGAAACATCTCCAATTCACCATCTACATTTTGATAGCAGGTTACCCTGTTAGGAATGATTTTCTTGAACCCACCATATTGGGCAGAAGGCAACCCAAATTTATCGAAATACTGCTCTTGCATATAGGTTTCAAAATCTTGATTCGCCAATTTTTCTATGATTATGCGGATTAGCAAAAAGCCCGTTGCATTGTATCTTGACTCTGTCCCCGGCTTTGAACTGAAGGGCTTGTCTCTCAGGGCATCAATCACAAATTCGTCACTCTCTGGTGCTAAATAGATTTGATAATCTATTTGGTCAGGGATTCCGGAGGTATGAGATAACAACTGTTTCAAAGTGAGGTTTCTCCATAGTTCAGGCAAGTCCTTTCTGTTAGGAAGAAGCTCTCCTACAGTTTCGTCAACACTTCTATTGTGCATATGTAACAGCTGATACAGTGCTGTGGAACTGAATAATTTAGAAATTGATGCAACTGGGAACGAATTGTCAATTGTCATTGGGACTTTCAGCTGAACATTTGCCAAACCAAAGGATTTCATATGAACAATTTCATTGTCCATAAGAATGGCGTAGTCCAGACCGATAATCTGTAGGCTGTCAATAGTCTCTTTTAAATAGGCATCTGTCTTATCAAAAATCGATTCGTTCGTTTGTTGAGCATTTGATAATTGGACTAGACCTAAAAGTAAAAATAATAGTGAAAGTCGTTTTTTCATCGATTGTAATTGATTGTTTATTATGTTGTGTAATAGTTTGTGTATGAGTAGTGTTATTAAAAAGCACTAGTTTTCGGTTGAGGTAAAACTACAAAAAAAGTGCAAACTTTAAGGTTCGCACATACTTATACATGCTATAAGAGGTTCGGCATTTGTTGTTTCTTAAAGGAAATTCAACCCTAATTCCTTCTTTGTGCATTCCCAAAGTTTTTTTCCAATTGCTTTGTCTTTTGCATATTCAGAAATAAATGCCGGTGCAGGATAACCTGTCATTTCTCCTTCACCATTCGGTCCAATATAACTACCACCTTCAATGGGTTCTGTTGCCGCAAACAAGCTTGAAAATACTCCTTGATTAGCACTCATATAAGGAAACTCATCGATCATTTCGGGTTTGTCTGTTCTCAATAATTCTGTTTTACTAATTCCTAGGTGTGCTCCAACTGAAATAGTCTTTGAACCTATTTTAGTTAAACGTCTTTGAAATTCAATGGTGAAAATCAAATCTGCTACTTTACTTTGCCCATATTCTATAAATTTGTCATAGGATTTCTCCAATTTAAGGTTGTCAAAATCTATTGTTCCGTTTTTATGAGCAATACTACTTAAGGTCACAATTCTGCTGTTTTTTGTAGAATTGATAAGCTCAAATAAATGGGATGTTAGAGCAAAATGGGCTATGAAGTTCACCCCAATCTGTAATTCAAATCCATCTTTAGTTTTACTTGCCGATGGAACCATAACACCTGTATTTTTTATTAGGATATCAAGGCGATTGTGCTTCTCGACTACCTTCTCTGCGAATGTTCTTACAGATTTTAAGAGAGTGTTAAATGAACTAGTTGGACATGTTAAGGAGCATATTTTACCACCCAATCAACCACATTGGGATGATGAACCATACTAACTAAAAAAAGAAAAAACTAATTTTTTATTTATTAATTTAAACTAAACGCTTATGGCTTCAAATCTAAAGAATTCAGAAGCGGCAATTCTCGAAAAGTACAGAGTTGCCTTCGCAAATGCCGAGGCTATGCCTCAAATTGCAACAGCTATCGCAGAATATGGCTACGAGGCTGAAACTATGACACAAGGTAAAGCGCTTTACACAGCTGCACAAAACGCTTACGACCAAAACAAAACAGAGGATGCCGAATCCTTAGTTGCTCACAACATTTTTGAAGAGAAAAGATCAATTGTTGCTAACATTTATGCCGAACATCGCAAAAAAGCGAAAGCAGCATTCCGTAACGATGCCAATACATTAATCGAATTAGCAATTACTGGTACTCTTTCAAATGTATACGTTAAATGGCTCGAAACAGCGAAACGTTTCTATTTGGTGGCTCTTGCAAGGACCGATATTCAAACTAAACTGAATCGATTTAAAATCACAGTTGAAGATTTAACTGCGGTAAATACTAAAATTGCTGAATTAGAAACAGCAAGAAACAATTACATGCGCGAAAAAGGAGAATCACAAGATGCAACTAAAGTAAAGAATGCTGCATTAATCCAAATCGACGATTGGATGAGCAAATTCTACGAAATAGCAAAGATTGCACTTGAAGACCAACCGCAATTATTAGAAGCATTGGGAGTTATAGTACGGAGTTAGGATAATCCCTACCCTATGTAAGCACATCGGCAAGTCCCTGCAAGCCCAACATCTGCAAAGCTTGCCAATAAGCTTACACCGCTCTCCCACTTGCCACTCGCGTGGCAATATTCACCAACCTCACATAAATTTTTGTGCATTGAATCAACGTTCGTACAGACAAATATGAACCCAGTTACTAACATGTTATATATTGCAATGCGGGTTTGCACAAACTTATTGCCTCTGCTCCTTTCTCTAGCATTTTTGTAGGTCGACAAAAACGCTCTTCGAAATCCGCACCGACAACATACAATTTACCGTTACACAGTTTGAGCGGGCTACAAATCTTTATATTTATCACTTTACCTGTCATTACTTATACAAAACCTAGGCACAGGTATTTTTACAGCCAATCGGTACATAATTAAGTATTAGTTGTCTAAGTTAAAAATGAGAATATTATTGTAACCCCCTCCAAATATACCTTAGCCGTTTTCCACATTACTATAAACAGGTGCAAACGCCTGGTAATGATAGTTGGTACTTTATTTTGCAATTCGGATAACTTTCTCATAGGTTTTATAAAACAGGTACGTTTGGCGTGAGAGTGATTCCAGATTTAAGTACAGTTTTTCCTGTATCAACAACAACATCCTCCGGGGCAACCTCAACGCCAGTCAACGAATTTTCAACAAGCGATGTTGTTGTCCGTTAAAGCGTGTTTCGGGAATTGCCTCAATTGCCTCATTAAAGTTCTCATTAAAAATAAGCGTAACGAGTTATAGATAAAGTTTTTCAGAGTCATCTAGTGGGGTGTCAACGTATTTTATATGATAAATGCCTTTTGCTTTGGCAACCGTATTAAGACGATTTTTTCTAAGTTGGGTATTGTTAATTAATCATGGAGTAGTATAACCTAATACTACTCCATGATCTAGAATGTCATTGCTTGAACTATGTTAACATGCAAATTTAGGCACCATAGAAGTGTAAGCATACATATCGTAAGGGTATTTTATAATCATTTTTTATTCAGGTAAGCGTTCAATTTTCTTTATGCGTTCTAGAGACTCATCCCAACTTGCTTTATTTGAGATAAAAATATGTGCATCAGGACGCTTTTCCAATTTTGTATCTAAACATCCTGCAGGAACAACTAAAAGCTTACCATCCATTTGCATATTGGGCAGTGCAGATCCACAATTTGTACAAAAGGCCTTCACATGATTACTTTTATGAGGTTGAAATATTTTTATTTCAGTTTCCCTTTTAATCCATTCAAGCCGAGCACTTGAAGAGAATAAATTTGCAGCATGAGCCGACCCGCTATCTTTCCTACAATATCTGCAATGGCATAAATAAAAACTTTCAAAATCACCTATAACTTTAAATTTTAGTCCTTTACATAAACAAGAACCTAAGTATTCCATACGTTTTGTAACTTTTATTCTTTAATTAATTGCAACAGAAGACAGGCATCTTGTTAACACAATTAGTTTTATTAAATGTTGGCACTGGAGCTTTTTCAATACTCCATATTCCGATATTAATCCTATAATATACAAGCTTACAGGAATTAAAAAAAGGCAATAATCTCACAAAGCATTTCTATTACTGGATTTTAAATGCAATCGGAGCAATTAAATCCTTTTGATCAGGGAGCGTAATACTTAATCCTTCTTTATCAAATTTGTATGAAATATTCTTCCCGCCAAGCATCTCGACTTGATCAAAATCTTTGCTATAATACTGGCTATTAGTCGACAATGATTTAATCATTACCTCCTGTCCTTTCTCAGGCAGTTCCATAACAACAGCATAAAGAACATCCCCTTTTTGCGTGAACCTGATGTCTTCTGAAGTGTAAGCTCCTCCTTTTCCTTCATTAAATCCTTGTGCATTAATGGGGTTTGCATTTTCTGCTTTTGGTCCTTCACCATAAACTTGCCAGGGACGAGTTTCGAATATACATTCACTGTTAATATCCATCCATTTTGTAATATCTTCCACAACTTTTAATTCCTTTTCATCAATAGAACCATTGCCACGAACAGGAATATTCAGTAAAAGATTACCATTTTTACTGACAATATCGACCAATAATTGCATGACTGTTTTTGCTGACTTGTATCGATCGCGGTTGTAGATCCCACGGTCGTAGTGCCAACCTCCAATACATGTGCAAGATTGCCATGGTTTCTCCTGAATGTTATCCGGTGCACCGCGCTCTACATCCCAAACCATGCATTCTTTTTGTTCGTCTGTAAGTATTTTGCCAAAAAGAACAGCCTCCAGTTTCCCGTTATGTTGTTTCATATTTGAGTTGTAATAATGTGCAGCTATTTCAAGCCCAACATTACTTACAGGCCATAAAGGTAATCCGGTGTCATCAAAATAAACTAAGTCGGGATTAAACTGGTTAATCATGTCTATGGTACGATTATAAAAATTAAGGCAATATTCCTCAGAAGGAGGAATCGCACCATTTTCCCAATTCCATTGTTTATGAATGCTTCCCATATTGGCACTCTCTGCACTTAATGGGTGGTTTTGCGCATATAAATTTTGAGGATCAAGGCCTTCCCACCATTTACCTTTACCATCTTCTTTCGTCAATTTTCCATCATATGAAGTACCTGCGTATTCTCCTTCGCTATCGGCCAACTGTGATGACTCATACCATCTCCAAGCATGTGCAGAATGAATACTCACTCCAAAGGGAAGGTTATTATTTCTTGCTGCTTTAGCCCAGCCTGCCAATATATCTTTCTGAGGACCAATAGCGACAGAATTCCATTCCTGATATTTACTGTCCCACATGTCAAGATTATCATGATGATTCCCCATTGCAAAAAAGTATTTTGCTCCAGCTCTCTTATATAAGGCAACTAACTCTTCTGGATTCCACTTCTCTGCTTTCCATTCATTTATAACATCTTTAAAACCGAACTCGGATGGATGACCATAATGCTCCAAATGGTATTTATATTGCCAATGATCCTGAGCATACATATGTCTTGCATACCAATCTCCTGCTTCGGGTTGACATTGGGGGCCCCAATGTGCCCAAATTCCAAATTTGGCATCACGAAACCATTCAGGTATTTCGTACTGTTTTAAAGATTCCCATTGAGGCTCAAACCTTCCTGTCTGCATTTTTTCTTTTTCATTCACTTTACATGAAATCAGTGAGATTATGCTAATGAATATGATACCAATGGTTGTTATTCTCATAAGGCATTAAATTTAAAATACTTAGTATTCGTGTTACAATATTTATACGTTATTCACAGATTATAGCTCGTGTACAAAATTTGTATATGTGCACTGTATATCTACTATTTTTCCAATATTACACCACTAACATTGAAAGCACACAATATAAGACTTTGAATCGTATTCGCTAATTATTATTTTAATGTTTTAATTCAAATTTAAACGATTCATTGTTTTTTTCCATTCGTAAAATACAAATTGATACTAAACAGCCTACTCCATAATTAGACGAATTGTATGATGGAAGCAATAAATACATTTTCTCTTAAGCATCCTATAATAAAATGCATTTAAGTATTGATCATATTGAAACAATCCAATTGATGTGCCAACATTAAATGCCTCGGTATAACATGCATGATTCAAAAAGAACTCTTTACCCTTCACCTGCTAATTCAAACACTACGACGCCAAATAATCGTAATGATTTTTGGAAGATACAATTTTGACTTTTATGCCTGACATTGAGATTTAGTTTAGAGATACAAACAGATGTTAAATTACATTAAATCAGACAATAAGTATTTCTAGAAAGGAGTTTTATATTAAAATAAAATCAAATGAAAGTAAAACTAATTCTGCCCTCATTAACCGAAGCAAAAAGCCCTTTCTGGAGACCTATTAAATACTCATTATTTCCACCTCTAGGATTGGCGACATTAGCCTCCTATTTAAGCAAGCATGATGAAGTAGAAATACAGGATCAACATGTAGAAATGCTTAACCTTGATGATCAACCCGACTTGGTAATAATACAAGTTTATATAACAAATTCAAGTCGTGCCTATAAAATTGCTAAATACTATAAAGAAAAAGGATCATTTATTGCGCTAGGTGGATTACACGTTTCATCGCTTCCTGAAGAAGCAGAGCAATTTGCTGATTCTATTTTCATTGGTCCTGCAGAGCAAACCTTCCCTGAATTTTTAGATGATTTTAAGAACAAAGTACCCAAAAAGAGGTACTATTCAACTGAAGGTAGAACAATACAACAACAGCCATTAATTCGCAGAGACTTGATTAAACGCCATAAGTACCTTGTTCCAAACTCTTTAGTAATATCAAGAGGCTGCCCACATCATTGTAACTTCTGTTATAAAGACGCCTTCTTCAAAGGTGGTAAATCATTCTATACTAATAAAACAGACGAGATTCTTGAAGAAATTTCTAGGCTTCCCGGAAAGCATTTATATTTTCTAGACGATCATTTGTTAGGAAACTCTCAGCTCGCATCAAATTTATTTGATGGAATGCGCGGTTTAAATAGAGTGTTCCAAGGTGCAGCCACAGTAAAATCAATTTTAGAAGGCAATTTAATAGAAAAAGCAGCAGATGCAGGATTACGAAGCCTATTTGTCGGCTTTGAAACTTTCTCTCCAGAAAACCTAAAACAAAGTAATAAAAGTCAGAATTTAAAAATGGATTACGAAAGAGCTGTTAAAAGATTACATGATCTAGGAATTATGATCAATGGAAGCTTTGTTTTTGGTTTAGATCAAGATGACGAAGATGTATTTAAAAGAACCGTTGATTGGGGTGTTGAGAACTCTATTACCACCTCTACCTATCACATTCTAACTCCTTATCCTGGTACTCAACTTTTTAAAAAGATGGAAAGAGATGGACGGATTTTAACTAAGAATTGGGATTTATATGATACCCGACATGTAGTGTATAAAACAAACAAATTGACGTCAGATAAACTTGAACAAGGCTATAATTGGGCATATAAAGAGTTCTATCGCTGGAACAATATTTTAAAATCATCAGGAAATCACGAACACCTAAGACATCAGCTTAAACATTTATTCTATACTGGCGGATGGAAAAAATTCGAAGGTGTTTGGAATATCATAATTAATGGTGGAGGACTAACAAGAATGCTTCCCTTACTAGAAATATTATTATCAAAAAATGAGAAAAATGCATCCTTCTCAAAAACAGAAACTGACAATCGATTAATCCTTAATTAAGAAATACTATTGATGAGCAGATAAGAAACCAATAAAACACCACTCATTTCAAAAAAAGAACCTGAACAAGACCATCAGCTTTTTATGTACATCGAAACCATGCAGCATGTAATGACAATGCAACAATGTTTTGTTAATTTCTTCGAGATACTCTTGAACTGCCTTCGGCGAGCCCGGCAAAATATGAGCGCTTCAATTAAATATAAATAAAACGACACTCTACAACTGTAAGGCTTTATCTATTAAAACCTTAACACACCTATTCATTTCAAAATTTAAAGCTGCTTTATGGCCACTTTCAGACATTTTCGACCATGTTTTGCGAATAATATCGACAACTTGTTCATCTGTTTTTCCTTTAATAAACGATTCGAGATAAAATTCAATAAAAACTTATATGAGTTTGTTTGTTACATATTAAGTAATAAAACGAAATAAACATGAAAAAATATTTACCAGTATCTATTGATATCACCAATGAGAAAGTTTTAATTATTGGAGGCGGAAAAAGTGCATTTAGCAAAGCAAACATCCTTAAGCGCTTCGATGCAGACCTTGAATTTGTTGCACTTGAGTATTGCGACGAAATCAAAGCCAGTGGGTGGACTATAAAGCAGAAAACATACGAATCTAGCGATTTAGAAGGCTATTTAATGGTTTACTCTTGTTCGAACAATCAAGCTTTAGACGAGCAAATTGTAAAGGATGCAAAAAAGCAAGGAGTATTGGTAAATATCCATGACAAGCCAGATATGTGCCAATACATTTCGCCTGCCGTTTACCAATATAAAAATATGACAGTTGCAGTCGCTTCAAATGGGAAAGATGTTTTTAAATCGATTAAACTAAGAAATCATTTACGAGAATATTTAGATATGCATATTGAAAACATCCTTGATTTTAAGAAAAATGGCAAGTGAATTTAATATTGCTTGAATACAGTAAGATATAATAGAAGAATTCTATTTTTCAGATATTTAACTTCAAAATCATCGATTACATCAACAACGAAATTATAAGACTCGATGATCTTTTAGGTATTTTAGTTTGCCTTTTGATGCCAATTTCTTTGAGAAGAATATCACGACTATATCGTTGCAGGTTTTCTTTCGAAAATGTCATAATTAATCAAGCTCTAAAATACCTTGTTCAATCAACGCTTTAATTCGATTGCGTACTCGAACAGCCTGTTTTACATTTTGGTCATTCGAGCCTACAGAAATGGTAATATTATCCACTTTATGAATTGCAGGTGATACAAAATCGCAATTTCGAGGTGAATCACAAATTGAAGCCAATACTCCTTTTTCCTCTGCAAGTTTTTTAACCTCCGAATTCAATTCATGGTTGTCGGTACAAATGTATGCAACATGATAACCTTCTAGATCTTGCTTTTCAAATTCCTTCTTGATCAAATGAATTGGCAAATTCAATAATCCTTCATTAAATTCATTTGCAATAACAGTAATATCTGACGTAAATCTCATGATGAGTTTCACTTTAAACGCAGCAACATTTCCTCCTCCAACAAACAATATTTTCTTATTCGAAACATTGAGAGAAATCGGCATAAACTTTAATTCTTCATTACTCATTTTAATCAATTATTGAACATAACAACTTCAAACTACTTAACATTAACCACCATGAAATGTTCGTGGCAAATTAGTTTAACAATGAAGCTCTTTGATAATAACAAAAACAACTATTGGAATTGAGTTTTGTCTAACAAAAGAAAGCTCCAAACGTTGTTTTCATATATGAGTGTAAATAACATGATTTACGACAATACAAACTACTAATGAACAAGTTTAAAAGACAACTTTTTATAAATGAATGACATCGATTCTTACAATTGAACTCTTGGAACACAACGAATTTAAATAGGCGATCCCAACCATGTACCTACTGGGAATTATGCCATGCAAGCCTTAAGCAATCTCAAGGTTTACAACGACCTACGTCCTCATTTACTATGAACAAAAGACGTTCGATCGGCTTTGATGATGGTTGAATTAGGGGAATGCCCATTGGAAATTGTTTCCGGGTCAATTGCCTTGGCTTCAGATAAAGTTGGGATTATTTCTGTAATTCAAGATTCTTTATGCGATCCAATTATTCATTATGCTACACTAATTGAATACAACGAGCAAGCAAAACTCTTCTTCGATTACCTAGTTTCAGACAAAAGGCAAGAAGGTGTGGACAAAACATGGATATAGTTTGACTAATAAAACAAGAATAAAAACCGAGCGCCCATTTCATTAACCAATTACAATACAACCTATTAATTTTCTAATCTACATATTCTAAAATATCTCCCGGTTGACAATCGAGCACCTTACAAATAGCTTCGAGTGTTGAGAAACGTATCGCCTTTGTCGGTCCACTTTCCCCGATGGAGTTCGAAATCTATTTCAGGTTCTATAAAATTTAGGAATTCAAACAAATCAATTTCTTCAGCTCCTAAACTCCGCAAATGATTGGTTGCTTGCTGAACATCAATTACTTTAAAATTCCAAGATTGAAGTTGTTGCACCAAGTAATACAAGGCAACCTTAGAAGCATCGGAAACAGTAAAGAACATAGATTCTCCACAAAACACTTTCCCAATAGAAACTCCATACAAGCCTCCCACCAATTCTCCATCAAGATAAGTTTCAACTGAATGTGCAAATCCTAATTGATGTAACAAATTATAAGCTTCGATCATTTGACTGTTAATCCAAGTACCCTCTTGGTCTTTTCGATTTACTTTCGAACAGTTTTTGATCACACCCTTAAAGTTAGTATCGAATTTCACCTCAAATTTCTGATCTCGAATTGTCTTCCTTAGGCTTTTACTCAATTTAAATTTATCGGGAAACAAAACCATTCGAGGATTTAACGCATACCACAAGATCGATTCTCCCTCGCTAAACCAAGGAAAAATTCCATTGGCATAGGCCAAAAGCAATCTTTGTGGCGAAAGGTCTCCGCCTATAGCCAGCAATCCATCTTCATTGGCTAACAATGGATTTGGAAATACAAGTTCGTTGCTCAATTGATAAATAGCCATAGAATATGCAATTATTTGATATATAAATTTATATACCCACTTCTTTTTATAACTAGAAATTCTATCCAAAGAGTTTGGCAATACCGAGTGCTCCCAACACCCATGGAACAAAAGGAGAGATCACGCTAATAATTGTAATTAAAACACGAACTATGATATTTAATTGAGGTTTTTTCCAAGCAATTAATATAGAAGCAGGTGGAAACAACAAAACCCCCAAGATGATGGCTTTATAGGTGTATCCATATTTTTCTACAAAATTTGTTAACTTACTCATATAAACAGTTCGTTCGAATTTTAATTTAATTCAGAAAGGTATTTCATTAAATTTATGCTTCAAATATAATTTTAATGTGTTGTAATCCCATTAAACGAATTATAAACTTCAAATTACACTCTGTTTATTCGTCTTAAATTAATTTACAATATTGTGTTAGCAATACAATTATTATAATAAATTCGATTATTAAAAAGTTTCCCCGTGTATGCAGCTAAAAGAACATTACGACCAACTCTACATTGATTCTATTAAGAAAATTAGTTCGAACAACTATCAGATTGATCAAGACATTGATTCAAAAACAGATCAACGTTTTGGAATTACACTTTTAATAAGACCCAATGAAACGGTAAAAAACAACATTCAGAACCTCTTAGATCAACTCAAACTGATTGAACCGAATCAATACTATTATCCAAATTCCGATATTCATATAACAGTAATGTCTATAATCTCTTGTTACCAAAATTTTAGTTTGAATCAAATAAACACTGATAACTACATTGCGGTTGTTCAAGAATGTTTAAACGACATTAGTTCATTTGAAATAGAGTTTAAGGGAATCACGGCCTCTCCTTCGTGTTTGATGATTCAAGGTTTTATGATAGACAATACTTTAAATTTGATCAGGGAAAAATTAAGAAGCAGCTTTAAATCAACCAACCTAGAACAATCTATCGACAAGCGATATTCTATACAAACTGCGCATTCTACAATTTTTAGAATAAAAAATGGACTGAGTAATCAACAAGAATTCCTAAAATTTATCGAAGCAAATAGAAATACTGATTTTGGCAAGTTTACCGTAAATGAACTAGAGTTGGTTTACAACGATTGGTATCAACGAAAAGAATTTGTAAAAAAATTGCACGTGTTTAAAATCTAACGAACTTGTTTAAATTATTATTAGAGCAAGTAATTAAACAAGAATCCAACGATTATTATTCCTGTTGCTACAACGCCAACAAAAACGGCAATCAGCTGCCACTTTAGAACCTTCTTTAATATAATTATTTCGGGCAAGGACAATCCAATAACCGACATCATAAATGCTAATGCAGTACCTAATGAAACACCTTTTTCGATTAGCACACTTACAATTGGAATAATTCCGGCAGCATTTGAATACAAAGGAATTCCAACCGCAATTGCCAAGGGAACCGAATACCAATTTTGAGCTCCCAATGCTCTCGATAGAAAATCATCGGGCACAAAACCATGGGCTCCAGCTCCAATCGCTATTCCAGCTAAAATGTAAATCCAAATTTTCCCAACAATTTCTTTCACCGATTCCCAACCAGCATTAATTCGTTGATTTAAATTCATTCTATTTTCAACCACATTCTGCTGATTGGTTTTCACCTCGTAAACCCAAGCAGCAACATACTTTTGGAGATGCAGTTTTTCGATAACGAATCCTGCCAAAATAGCGACAACTAAACCGGTAACAACATAAATAATGGCCACCTTCCATCCAAATAAACCAACCAACAAAACCAAGGCAATTTCATTGATCATTGGCGCAGCAATTAAAAAAGAAAAGGTTACACCGATTGGAATACCGGCTTCCACAAATCCTAAAAACAAAGGAATTGCCGAACAAGAACAAAAAGGTGTAACAATTCCGAGTACCGATGCCATTACATTTCCGACAAAAAGTGGCTTGCCTTCCAATGCTTTTCTAGTTTTTTCAGGTGAAAAAAATGATCGGACTATACCAACCACAAAAACAATCAGCACTAATAATAGCATTACTTTGGGCACTTCATATATAAAAAATCGTATCGACTCTGTGAAGTGTTTTCCTTCTTCAAGCTTCAAAACATTATCTACAAGAAAATCGGAAAAGACCTGCAGGTTCAGGTAAACAAACACCCAACCAACCAAAATTAATACAAGTGTTATAATCTTATTCGCTTTCATACTCCTTCTTTAAATCCAAACGACAATTGAATAATAAACTCCAACTATTAAAAATACGGATGCTACAATTCGACGAAACCACAATTCAAAAATTTTTAGTCGATTATACAATTTCCCCACACCCGACACAGTATAAGCTAACAACCATGCAAATATGATAACCGGAATTCCAGTTGCAATTGCAAAAACAATGGGTAATGTTAAGCCTGATGCATTTTGGATTGTCATTGGAATTAACATTCCAAAATACAACACGCCGCTATATGGGCAAAAAGCAAGTGCAAAGAGCATTCCGATGATAAAAACATTCAAAAACCCATGTCTATTATTTGAACCAAACTTCTGAGCAATTCGATCTAGTCCTAAAAAGTTGAGCTTCAAAATACCCAACATAAAAATCCCGATGACTACTAAAATTGGTCCAAGGAATTTCTCTCCGTATTGCTGAAATACCGATGAAATTTTAAACTGATCGGCGCCCAAATACAATACAAATGCCAATAATGTATACGAAACCGCTCTTCCAAGTGTATAAATTAAGCCATTGTAAAAAACTCGATTACGATTCTCAATATCCTTGCTAACAAATCCCATTGCGGTAATATTTGTTGCCAACGGACAAGGACTAATTGCCGTCATCAAACCAAGAATTAGGGCCGACCATACTGGTGTTGAGCTATTCGAATATAAATTGCTAAGCAACTCTTCCATTAAATCAAAGGATCAATTTTTTCTTTGATTACAGCTCTCAACTTATCAGGATTACTTCGTGCATTCATAAACCCTTCGTTGGTAATGTTTATTCGAGTATCGCCTGATACAATTAACAAGGTTTGTCCCGAAACTTTAAGTTTTCGTCCTTTGGTTTTACCAGGCTTCTCATCAAGATTAACACTTTCGAAACTCACTTTTTCACCAAACATTTCGGTCAATGCTGATTTAGTTACGTCTTCAACAGCATTACAAGTTTCGCAGCGTCGGGTATAATGAAAATAATATACCTCTACTTTCTTAACTTTTGCTTCAGCGGTCTGTTTTTCTGTTTTTGGTGTTTGTGCCGCGCCATTGAAATTAATGCCAAGCACAAAAATGCTTAGCAAGATTACTTGAATGGTTTTCATTGGTTTATTTATTTTGAGTTAAAATTTTTACTAATTCTTTCTTTTTAGGAAGTTTTCCAGATAAAACAACCGCTCCGTTTATTACTAAACCCGGAGTACTCATGATTCCATATTCCATTATTTTCTGAATATCTTCCACCTTTTCAATCGAAGCATTTAGGTTCAATTCCTTTACGGCCTCTTTGGTAATTTTCTCCAACGATTTGCATTTGGCACATCCAGTTCCCAATACTTTGATTTCCATGTCTACTACTTTTACATTTGCTACATCCATAAGATCATTGTTCGGTGTTCGCAAAATTACGAACTATTAATTTAAATTTTTTTTACAATTGCCAAAACTCTTTAAACAACAACTGAGCTTCAGCCCAATTCTCTTTGTGTATACAATACTTAATTTTAGGCGATTCAATTTCACCTTGAATTAATCCAGCTTCTTTTAATTCTTTCAAATGTCCCGAAAGTGTTGATTTTACAATCGGCAAATCCTCAGTAAGATCGCCACTATAGCAACAACTTTGCTTCGAAAGCAATTCAAGAATATACATCCGAATTGGATGTCCCATTGCTTTCGCATAGCGGGCAATCCGTTTTTGATTTTCTGTTAAAACTTCTTTTTCCATCTTCTTGTTCGTTGAATCCCGAACAAAGATATGTGCTTTTTTTTATCTTCCAACAAATGCTGTATTTATTTAATTCAAAAAAATCAAAATTCAATCTGTTTTTAATTCCATCATTGATTTTTTAGTTTTGCCAAAAATTATGAAGCAGTGATATTTGAACTTGAACAAAAATCGATCGAAGAGTTTAACTCAACCAATATTCTCCCTCAAACACCATTTTGGGGAAGAGTTAAACAAGACCAAGGATTTATACCTAAAGGATTTGAGTTAACGATCTCTCGCGATCTTTTGATCAATTCAGGAAATTCATTGGACAAAAAGCAAGAAGATCTGCTTATATTAATTAAATACATCGATCGAAACACTTGCTTTGCTTATGTACCTTACGGCCCCAAACTAGAACCAACATTTGAAAATCAAGGACTATTTTTGGAACACTTATCGGAAACGATAAAACCGTCGCTACCACCTAATTGTATTTTTATCCGTTATGATTTGATTTGGCAAAACCAATGGGCTGAAGAAGAGGACTATTTCGACCAGTTTGGAAATTGGATTGGACCACCCCCTACTCAAACACAAGAATACAGAGTAAATTTCAATACTTCGAACTGGAATTTGCAAAAAAGCATTGAAGACAACCTTCCAAAGAATACCTTCTTTTTAGATTTAAGTTTAAAAGAGCAAGACTTACTTTATAATATGCGCTACAATACACGATATAATATAAGAAGAGCTCAGAAACAAGGAATTCGAGTTAAAGAATATGGAATCGACCGGATTGGAGATTGGTATCAATTGTATTTCGAAACAGCGCAAAGGCACCGGATGCCACTTCAAAATCAGAACTATTTTGCTACAATTTTGCAAAATCAAGACAATAATAAAAGTGGAGTAACTATTAAAATGTTAATGGCTGATTATATGGGTGAATTTTTAGCCTCAATGTTTCTTATCTTGTCTAAAAAACGAGGGACTTATTTGTACGGCGCTTCTAAATCAAACAAAAACAATTTGGCTGCGAGCTATTTATTACAATGGGAATCGATAAAAATTGCAAAAGAATTTGGATGCACAGAATACGATATGTTTGGTTCTGCACCCAACTTAAATCAAACACATCCGTTGCATGGAGTACATATTTATAAAAAAGGATTTGGAGGAGATATATACCACCGAATGGGATGTTGGGATTACCCAATCAATCAAAAATTGTATGATATTTTTAAAATAATGGAAGCAAAAAAATAGCTTTATCGGGTGAATACCCATTCAGAACCTTTCGAGAGTTCAGAATTATAATAATACCCTTCGGAATCGAAAGCCTTTAAATTTTCCGTATTCATAATATTATTTTCCAACATAAAACGAGTCATCATTCCCCTTGCTTTTTTGGCATAAACAGCAACAACTTTCAATTTTCCATTTGCTTCATTTTTGAAAATCGGAGTGATCACAGGATATTTAAACTGGTTAAGCTGAATAGATTTTGAGTATTCATTAGAAGCCAGATTTACCAATACCTTCTCCCCTTCTGAAGTATCAACAGCTTTTTCGATAGCTTTCTTAATTTGGGTGCCCCAAAATTCATACAAGTTTTTTGATCCTTGAAATTGGAGTTTGGTTCCCATCTCTAAACGATACTCATGAATTAAATCCAATGGATTTAAAACACCGTACAAGCCAGACAAAATCCGTAAGTTTTGGGAAGATAAAAATACACCTTTTTCAGACATAGAACTTGCATCTAATCCGCGATAAGCTTCTCCGGTAAATGAAAAAAGAGCTTGACCTGAATTTACTGAATCATGCTCTTTCTGCCACAATTTAAAACGATCAACATTTAATTGAGCCAACTTCGAACTAATTTTCATTAATTCCGACAACTCTTCTACGCTATAATTACGTAATTCTCGAACTAATGAAGCGGCTTTAGTAATAAAATCAGGATTTGTAGCATCGAATCGATCTACAAATTTCAACTTCATATCTTTCGCAGGAGACAAAATTGCTAACATGGAATAGTCTTAAAAAATAGGAACCTGACGTTTAAATGTTTCTTCCAAAGAAATAAATGTTTCAGTACTACTTACTCCACCAATTTTTTGAATACGCTCGTTTAGAATTTCTTTCAAATGCTCGTTGGTACGTGCATAAACTTTAATAAAAATTGCATAAGCACCAGTTGTGTAATGACATTCAACTACCTCGGGTATTTGGCGTAATTGATCTGCAACTTTATCATATAAACCATTTTTATCTAAAAAGATACCCACATAAGTACAGGTATGAAAATCCACCTTTTTAGGATCAATATGATAACCAGACCCGGTAATTACATCCATCTCCACCATTCGATTCACTCTTTGATGTACCGCAGCTCTCGAAATTCCGCACTCACTTGCCACATCTTTAAAAGGTTTTCTGGCATTCTTCGAAATAATATCGAGGATCTTTAAATCAATATCATCTAAACTCAACTTTAATGACATATTTCTAAAAAATATATAAGATTATACAATTTAATTAGCCAAATGTAAGCAAATTGGGCAAATATTTCAATTTTTGTCAGAAATGTTCTAACTATTTTTTTCGACTGCTTTATCAATACGAATTAAATTTATTCAATGCATAAACTCGCCCCCTATTTTTACAGTACGCCACTTCAGGTTTATAGTATAATTTGAAAATTAACATTAAAATAAAAAGACACTCCATATATTATTTAATAGCATTTCTGCATTTGCCTATCATTTTGTCAAGATAAACGCTCTAAAAATTCGATTTGCTTTCATCTCAAACATTTTTTTATATTTTTGTAGCGGTTATGAATTTTTTTAGCAATTAATGACATCATTAGAGCATTTATTGTGACTAAAAGTTATTGTTATGAAAAGTAAAGGTAATTGGCTTTTAATCTTAGGCCTATTAATTATTAGTGCCATTTTGGGAATAGTCTTTCCCGGTTCAGCGTCGTTTGGAGAAGATCCAAACATAAACACAGGTGACACCGCCTGGATGTTAGCAGCAACAGCGCTCGTATTATTAATGACACCTGGATTAGGTTTCTTCTATGGCGGGATGATTAGTTCAAAACACATTCTCTCTACCATTTTGCAAAGTTTTATTGCAATGGGTATTGTTAGTGTACTTTGGATAGTTGTTGGGTTTAGTGTAGCATTTGGTGATAGTATTGGCGGTATATTTGGTAATCCGGCAACGTACTTCATGTTTCATGGGGTACATGGAAAAACCGATCCCGACTTAGCACCAACAATTCCACTGGCATTGTTTGCTATGTTCCAATTAAAATTTGCGATTATCACCCCAGCCTTAATTACAGGGTCGTTTGCAGGTAGAGTTCGTTTCAGAGCCTACATGTTATATATTGTATTGTTTATCCTATTTATTTATGCTCCTTTGGCGCACATGACTTGGCATCCAAACGGATTGCTTCGTAACTGGGGTGTGCTCGACTTTGCCGGAGGTACAGTTGTACACATGTCGGCTGGTTTTGCAGCTTTAGCGGGCGCAATGTTCCTAGGAAAACGAGCTGATTATGAAAAACCGATTCAACCTGCCAACATTACTTTCGTATTGTTAGGAGCTGGTTTGCTTTGGTTTGGATGGTTTGGATTTAACTCGGGTTCGGCATTAGGAGCCAACTCTACAGCTACTTTAGCCTTAATAAACACCAACACAGCTTCGGCAGCTGCCATGCTTGCTTACATCTTTTTTGATGCAGCACAAGGACGCAAACCATCGTCGATGGGAGCAGCAATTGGACTGGTTGTTGGATTGGTTGCAATTACCCCCGCTGCAGGTTTTGTAAATGTAGGATCGAGTATCTTTATTGGAGTTGTTGCGGCAATTGTAAGTAATATTGCAATTCAAAAATTTGGTCACAGCTCAAAATTAGACGATACTTTAGATGTATTCCCTGCTCACGGAGTAGGCGGAATTACTGGGATGATCTTAACTGCCGTATTCGCAAAAGATGTTGGTTTGATCTATGGAGAAACAAGAACTTTCCTATTTCATTTGCTTGCTTTAGTTTTAGTTGCCATATTTGCATTCGGAGGTTCGTACATTCTTTATTGGGTAACGAACAAAATCATCGGTATGCGTGTTTCACCTAAATCTGAAAAAATTGGACTTGATATAAGTCAGCATAACGAATCGTACGCTTTCGAATATAAGAAAGCATTTGAAGATGACGAGTAGTATATTATTATAAAAACAGTGTGTGTGTTTATCTTTTAAGATATACACTTTTGATGGGGAAGCCGCTATTTATAGTGGCTTCTTTTTTTTGCAATAACTCTTTCTAAAATAAATTTTAGAAAGAGTGCATTGTATTTTTATTCGTGTTATTCCTTTATAATGAACTAGAATGACATACAAAAAACTTCAAAAACAATTATTCTTATCGTGGCAGGTTGCCCCATTGGTTTCCATGCTAATGTATGAAGTTCTATCATTTTTCAATGTGTTACTCAATAAATAAATTAAGGCTTGGCTAGTTGACATACCTTATCTCCACAAACTACAGAGTGATAGCGAGCTACAACGTATTCCCACCATTTAAAATTCAACTATTCACTGTGGGCAATGGCTCATTTATTAAAAGGATAATCATCCCTTGAAAATAGATCAAAGCAAAAAGGGCACACTCAATGCTGAATGTGCCCTTTTTTATCATTTCATTTGTAGAAATTACTTATTATAAATCCATTCAATTCCGCTTGAATATTCCTCAGTTACTGCTTCATTTGACAAAGCATTTATTTCAACATCAATAAACTTCCAATTTTCGGCATATCGAATATAGCCTGGACGTTTACAGTCAATCTGAGTGTCTTCAATCACAAAATTTTCGAGCGAAGAATTATCTAAACCTTCCAATTCTATTGCTGATCCCGAGTGAGTTGCCACTAAATTTTTAATATGGAAGTTCTTAAACTTTGGAATTCCCTTTTTCTTCTTCACCTTTTGTGAAAGCACTTTCCAATGTTCAGGAACCTCTTCTACCCAATCGGGTAATTTTGAATAACTATATTTTGGGAACCAGTTTAAAGTACCACGAATTGGAACGAAGACATCATCCATTTCGATATCGTGGATGTAAACATTTTCAATTACACCTCCACGAGTTTTGGCCGATTTCAAACGAATACCATACAAAGTTCCTTGTGCCGTTAAATTGTATGCTTCGAGGTTGCGAATTCCTCCCGAAGTTTCGCTTCCAAAAGTGATCAAGCCATGACCAGCACGCGAAACGCAGTCGCGAATGATAATATTTTCGCATGGGCGATTTACACGCAATCCATCAGCATCTTTTCCAGCTTTCAAGCAAAAATTATCGTCATTACAATCGATATCGCAGTTTTGAACCAAAATATCTTTCGACGAATCGATATCAATACCGTCGGAACTTGGCCCGTGCTCTTTTATATTGTTTTGAATTGTTATCCCATCTACTGTTACATTGTTTGAATATAAAATATGAACCGTCCAAAAACCAGGCTCTTGAATGGTAAAGTCTTTCAACGTAACCTGTTTTGAGTTTTGAACCAAAATTCCACGAGGACGCTGAATATCGTAATCTAAAGCCCAACGCAAACCAGTTTGATCGTACTCGGGAAAAGCATTCCAAAATTTATCCCAAAAATATTTTCCTTGACCATTAATGATACCCGATCCACTAACTGCTGCATTTTCAACATCGATAATATTAATAATAGCTGCAGGCCATTCTAACTCAATTCCGGCGACACGAGTTTCAATAATCGGATAAACATCTTCACGCTGAATCCCTTTAATCAATACCCCTTCAGAAATCACAAGATTCACATTTTCTTTCACGAAAACAGATCCGGTTAAATAAGTTCCGGGTTCCATAATCACTTTGCCTCCACCAGCTTCAGCACATTTATCAATCGCTTGCTGAATAAGTTGCGTATGTTCTGCTATTCTTGTGTTTTTAACGATAAATTCCTCTGTTTGCGAAGGAAATGTTTTTGCACCAACATTGTCTTGCCACTTTTCAGTTTGAGCAAATGCAGCACTTGTAAGAAGTATTAAAACGAATAAACTAAATATTTTCATAGGTTAAAATTTATTTGATTCGCAAAATACATTAAAGAAAATAAACCCATTAATCATTTCTAAAATTATTCTCAATCATTTTTGAAACATTCAACACAGTTTTAATCCATCACCAATATAAAACGAATCGCAATCAAAAAGAGACTACCTAAAACATGGTAGAAGCATATGACCGCTAAGCGGTATTGTTTCAAAGGCCACAATCCCCGTAGTTTGTACCCTATAAGATTAATCAGGAAATAGAAACTAAAAAACCAGAGCTTGAATGCATTTTGTATTCGAGCTCAACTATAATATTTTAAGTGGTATGGGAAAATTTGCGACCTCTCCGTTAGACTGTCAAAAAATTGAAACACTAGAAAAACTTTCAGAAGGATTATCGCCGGTTCAAATTGCATGGATTGCGGGCTATTATGCTGCGCTTACAGGGAATACAGAAACAGCGACGATTGAAAAACCAGAAGTACAAACAGCAATTCATACAAGTGCAGCAACCGTAACAATTTTATATGGTTCGCGTACCGGAAATGGTGAAGGATTAGCAAAAAAAGCAGAGCAATTAGCTCAAGCTATGGGAGTAAACGTGCAGTTAAAAAGCATGGAAAACTACAAAGTTAGAGACTTCAAAAAGGAACAAAACCTAATTATAATCGTTTCAACTCATGGCGAAGGAGAACCTCCTTTTGCAGCACAAGAATTACACAATTTTATATTCGGGAAAAGAGCACCAAAGTTTGAATCTCTCAACTTTGCAGTACTGGCTTTAGGCGATTCAAGCTATTTAAAATATTGTCAAACTGGAATTGATTTTGACGAACAATTAGAAAAATTAGGTGGAACAAGAATCGTTGATCGTATTGAATGCGATGTAGATTTTGACGCTGATGCCACCGCATGGCTTAAAAGCACTTTGGTGAAATTTAGTGGCGAAACTACATCAACACAAATTGAAACAACAGTTGAAGTTACAAGCAGCGAAAACCTGTTCGACAAGAACAACCCATACGAATCGGAAGTACTAGAAAAAATTCAATTATATGGAGAAGGATCTGACCGCTCAACGCTACACATTGAATTAGACACCGAACTTCAGTACACTCCCGGAGATTCCTTAGGTATTTTACCTCAAAACTCAGAGCAACTTATTGATGAGTTGGTTAATTTATTGAAGTTAGATAAAACAGAAAAAGTGGTATGGAAAAAGAACGATTCGACTTTAAGTGATTTATTAAAACATCATTTTGAAATATCGAAAATCACCATCGATGTACTTAAGAGGTTACAGAAAATCGCAAATAACGAACAATTAGATCAATTGCTTACCAGTAAAGAAAAGCTGGAAGATTATTTATATGGACGAGACATAATCGATTTGTTTAAAGAGTTCCCTGTAAAGCTCACAGCCATTGAATTAGTTCAATTATTGAGACCAATCCAACCAAGACTGTACTCAATTGCTTCGAGCAACGACGCGGTTCCGGGGGAAGTTCATTTAACTGTTGGTGTGGTAGATTATCACCACACCGGACGCGACAAACAAGGTGCTTGTTCGGGTTACTTAAATATTTTTGATGAAGACTCTAAACTGAAAGTATTCGTAGAAGAAAATCAAAATTTCAGATTACCAAGCGATCCTAAAAAACCAGTCATCATGATTGGTGCAGGAACAGGAATTGCTCCTTTCAGAGCCTTCCTTCAACATCGAGAAGTAAATGAACACTCTGGTAAAAACTGGATATTCTTTGGAAATAGAAACTTCGAAACAGAATTCCTATATCAAACCGAATGGCAATCATATTTAAAAAATGGAATCCTAACAAAAATGGATGTTGCTTTTTCGCGTGATGCTGAAGAGAAAGTTTATGTACAAAACCGCTTGGCCGAAAATGCAAAAGAGGTATACAAATGGCTTCAGGATGGCGCCCATCTTTATATCTGCGGCGATATGAAAAAAATGGCTGGTGATGTGCAAAATGCACTGAAAAACATCATCGAAGCCGAAGGAGGAATGACTACCGAGGCAGCCAACGAATATATAAATCAACTACAGAAAGAAAAGCGATTACAGCTTGATGTTTACTAAACCCAAGAAGAAATTCTTTTAAAAGATTACACTATGACCGATAAGAAATATACAAAAGAAGCTCAGCTATTAGAAGAAATCAAACAACTTCCGGGTAGCGAAATGGAGCAAATAAAAGCAAAAAGTAATTACTTAAGAGGAACCATTCAAGAAGGATTAAAAGACCCGATTACGGGTTCGCTTTCTCCCGACGATCAGCTAGTATTGAAGTTTCACGGAAGCTATCAACAACAAAATCGAGACCTCGATGCGATACGAAAAAAGCAGAAACTGGAACCACTTTATAGCTTCTTGATTCGAATTCGGGTTCCGGGAGGAATTGTAACACCAAAACAATGGATTGAAATTGATCAACTGGCCGACCAATACGCCGATGAAGAATTAAAACTGACCACCCGTCAGGCCTTTCAGTTTCATGGGGTATTGAAACGCAATTTAAAACAAACAATAAAAAGCATCAATTCAACTTTATTGGATACAATTGCTGCTTGTGGCGATGTAAACCGAAATGTAATGTGTTCGGCCAATTCATTTGAAAGTAACGTTCATCAAGAAGTTGCAGAAGGAGCAGCCCAAATTTCAGCGGCATTAACGCCACAAACCAAAGCATATCACGAAATTTGGCTCGACGATAAATTGGTAGAAGATTCAAAACAAGATATTGAACCACTCTACAAGGAGCTTTATTTGCCACGTAAATTTAAAATTGCAATGGCCATCCCTCCTCGCAACGACTCTGATGTCCTTTCGAACGATTTAGGATTTATTGCCATTGTTGAAAAAGGAAAACTAATTGGTTACAATCTTACTGTTGGTGGCGGTATGGCTTACACTTTCGGGAATGAAAAAACATACCCACGTGTTGCCGATATTGTGGGTTATTTCCCAAAAGAAGATTTGGTAAAAGTAGCCGAAGCAGTTTTGGTATTTCAGCGCGACCATGGAAACCGATCGAACCGTAAGAATGCGCGTTTAAAGTATACGATTGATCGTTTTGGCCTCGATTATTTCAAAGATGAACTGAAAAGAACGCATCAGATCGAATTGGAACCAAGCAAAAAGTTTGAGTTTAAAACCTTGGGCGACAAAATTGGATGGAGTAAAGGTGAAGATGGAAAATGGCATTATACTTTATTTGTTGAAGGAGGAAAACTCACCGATAAAAAAGGTATAAAAGCAAAAACAGCAGTTCGCGAAATTGCAGCAATTCATAAAGGACAACTAATTTTAACAGGAAATCAAAACTTAGTTATTACGAACGTTAGTGCCACTCAAAAGAAAAAGATTGATCAAATTTTAAATAAATATTTTTCAGACAACACAAAGAACGTTTCAGAAATGCGACTGAATTCGATTGCTTGTGCTGCACTTCCGTTGTGTTCATTGGCTTTTGCCGAAGCAGAACGCTATTTGCCGAAATTGGTCGATCAAATTGACCTTTTACTAGCAAAATACAATTTAACTGAAACACCAATTAGCATTAGAATGACTGGATGCCCGAATGGTTGTGGACGCCCATTCTTGTCTGAAATTGGTTTGGTTGGAAGATCTCCAGGTCGCTATAATCTTTATTTAGGTGCTGATTTTACCGGACAACGTTTAAATAAACTTTATAAGGAAATGTTGACCGAAGAAGATATAATAAAGGAATTAGATCCGTTATTGAAAGATTACGCTGAAAATCGTAAAAAAGAAGAACACTTTGGTGATTTTCTAGTACGCCAAAAGCACATCAAGGCAACAGAGCATGGGATGCAATTCCATAGTTAAAAAAAGGAAGCTAAAAACAGATAATAAACGCAATAATATTTTTTTTAAATTTTTAGGGATCAAATCAAGGAACTTGCATTATCAGGTTCTTTGATTTTTTTTAATAATTCAATCCAAATATAGATTTAAAGGCATACCCTATAAATGGTAGATGATTTACCCCAAGTGTGGGATTGAATCAGCTTTAAAAACCTCATTACTTTGTATTATCAATTACTACCGAGGCAAATTGCTTTCAGTAATAATTCATAATTATTAAAGAACAGAATCTTCACACCTATGAAAAATAAAAAAGGAAAAGTAACACTGGTTGGCTTTGGCCCCGGCAATCCCGACCTATTAACGGTTGGAGGTTTAAAAGCATTAGAACAGGCCGATGTAATTTTTTATGACAACCTAATCGACCAAAACTATATACAGCAATTCGAGGCTGAAAAAATTTATGTTGGAAAACGCAGACATCGTCATAGTTGCAAGCAATCGAATATTCATTGGCTGTTATTAACGGCGGCTAACGAAGGGAAATCGGTTGTTCGTTTAAAAGGTGGCGATCCGATGATCTTTGCACATGGTGGTGAAGAAGTACACTATTTGGAGGATAATGGGATTGAAGTGAAAGTGATACCAGGAATTTCTGCTGGTATTGGTTTGTCGGCTTGTACTAAAATACCATTAACACACCGTGGGCTTTCACGTTCGGTATCATTCATTACCGGACATAACGAAGAAATTATAATGCCCGATACCGAAACAGTTGTAATATACATGGGCGGTGCCACCATACATAAACTGGCAAAACATGCAATCGATGCAGGGAAAGCGAGTAATACACCGGTAGCATTAATCTACAATGTTTCAATGCCCGATCAAAAAGAATATATTTCAACTCTTGGTGATCTGGCTGTTGGTAAAGAAATCTATCCAACTCCAGTTATTATTATTGTTGGAGAAGTAGTAAAGTTATATCGGAACAATGGTGCAAATCACCAACTAACAGAGAATATTTTGCAACAAGAATTTTCTGCTTAGAAACAACTTAACAATCAACAAAATGAATAATCAAATACAAAATATAAATTACAATCAAATTAGATCCTGGCTTGAGAATAGCTCGCGAGAATTGCCTCAGGAATTAATTTCGCCTGAATTATCATCAAGACCAGCCCGATTTATTCGTATTAAAGAAACTGGAGAATCAATTTCAAACGAAGGAGGCAAAATATTTTTTAAAGGCACTTTGCTTGCTGGCACACTGCACAAAAACGATGGAGTTTTGTTGCTCCCATCAAATCGTCCTTCGATAATTGCGAATATTTTAAGTAGTGGAAAATCACTTGAAGCAGTTTCGGCTCCGGCCAATATCGAATTACAAATAGAAGGTGATCTGAAGCTAACCGATGGAGATATGATTGTAAAAATCAATCAACCCTACCCTACTTACAGTTCACAATTTACCCTCCGATTATCGTGGCTAAGCTCAGAACCTGCAGAATTGGACAAAACCTATATTATTCGTCAAACCAACGATGAAGTATTGGCCGAAATAAAACAGAAGAAAGAAAATGGAGATGAAATTTTGGTGAACATCAAAACAGAAAAGCCACTAAAATTCGATTCATATGTTGAAAATCCCTTAACAGGCGGCGTAATCGTGTTAGATCGCTTCAATGGAAAAACGATAGGTATTGGAGCAGTGGAACGCTTGCCTGAAGTATACTCTTACAACATATAGTGCGAATGACCCGAACAAATTCAAATAACAAGTCATTTAGTAAAACACCAGTTATCTTGGTTGATCAGCAATTTCTGATCACCGATTCTGTTGAATTCATCTTACGCGAAAATGGCTATCAGATAATTGAAACGGTTAATAACTTTAAAGATTTGAGTGAATTAATTCATCAATACCAGAATACGTTGGTGATTTTCGACTATCAAAATATTACCGATGGCGATTTGAATTTGTTTATTCAACTTTTTAAATCAAACCAATCGCTTAAACATCTTATCTTAACGCAACAGATTTCTCGATCTGATTTGATTCCGATTAAGAAAAATAACCTACAACAAGTTGCATTGAAAGCGATCAATGAAAGTGACTTACTAAAAGCAGTTCAGTCGGCCATAACAAATCAAAAATATTATTCACCAGGAATTATAAAATTGATGGTTGACACTTTTAAGTCGGACAGTTTAATTGACAAACATCTAACTCCAACTGAAATATCGATTGTTCAAAATATTGCTTCCGGCTTAACGACTAAAGCCATTGCAAATCATCGAAAGATAAGTCCACACACTGTAAACACGCATCGAAAGAATATATTCAAAAAACTGAACATCAATAATAGTTCAGACCTTATAACAACAGCATTAAAAATGGGTTGGATCAATCAAGTTGAATACTACATTTAAAAATATACCACAAACGTGGTACACATATACATTATTTGCGGGATTGTAACTAACTAAAGATTACTTCAAATTTGTACTATCAAATAAAACAAAAGACAAAATGACAAAAATTGCAAAGAATTTAACAGATTTAATAGGAAATACTCCTCTATTGGAGTTATCAAACTTCAATAAAGCAAACGGATTAGATGCGACTATCATCGCGAAACTTGAGAACTTTAATCCGGCTAGTAGCGTAAAAGACCGTATTGGTTTTGCAATGATCGAAGCAGCCGAAAAAGAAGGCAAATTGAAAGAAGGTTCTGTAATCGTTGAACCTACGAGTGGAAACACCGGAATTGCACTTTCGTTTGTTGCAGCTGCAAAAGGTTACAAATTAATCATTGCACTACCTGAAACGTTTAGCATTGAGCGTCGTAACTTAATGAAAGCACTAGGGGCTGAATTGGTTTTAACTCCGGGTAGCCAAGGAATGAAAGGTGCAATTGCGAAAGCACAAGAAATTGCTGATAGCATTCCAAATTCATTTGTTCCACAACAATTTAACAACCCTGCAAACCCCGAAATACACCGTAAAACCACTGCACAGGAAATACTAAAAGATACTGATGGCGATGTAGATATTTTTGTTGCAGGAATTGGTACTGGTGGTACAATTACAGGTGTTGGAGAAGTTTTGAAAAAGCACAATCCAAATGTTCAAATTGTAGCAGTTGAGCCAAGCGACTCACCAATTTTATCTGGTGGAAAACCTGGTCCTCATAAAATTCAAGGTATTGGTGCCGGATTCGTTCCTGGAATTTTAAATACCGAAATTTACGATGAAGTAATTACCGTTGAAAACGAAGTTGCCTTTGAAACTAGTCGTCAGGTAGCTCGCAGCGAAGGATTATTAGTAGGAATTTCAGCCGGAGCAAATATCTATGCAGCACTTCAGTTAGCAAAACGTCCGGAAAATAAAGGCAAAAAAATTGTAACGATTGCCTGCGATACAGGCGAACGTTACTTAAGTACTGCACTTTTCCAATTTGAGGAATAAGTAATAAAATCGTTTTTAGTCATAGTAGAATGGTGGCACTCGTTTTCGAGGTCACCATTTTTCATTTAAACTAGACACAACAAAAATATTAAAGGGTAGCGCATAAAAAAGCACATGGCTCAGATATTATCAAGCAATGTGCGTCATATTTCAATCAGACTAGAAATTATTTGATAAGCTTAACTTTGATAGCTTTCATTCCTTTTAGTCCTTTTTCTGTCTCGTATTGCACACGATTTCCAACTTGGATTTCATCCTCGAAATCGTTGATATGCACAAAAATAGTATCTCGTGTATCAGCATCCATAATAAAACCAAAACCTTTGTCTTCGTCGAAATTCTTCAATCGACCTGTTTTAATTTTATTATTCACACGAAATTCTGCTTTAGGTACCGAAATTTCGATATTCTCGGCTTTCACAGTCGACTTCTTTTGATCCTCATCGGGCGGAGTATCGGTAATCATTCCATTTTCGTCGACCCAAGCAATCATGTCGTCAAAACTCTTCTTACCTTGATCGTTGCGTTGTTGTTTACGCAACTCTTTTTCTTTTCGTTTCTTTGCTTTTTTGTTTCTTACTTCCTTCTTTCCAAATGTCTCTTTTGATCTTGCCATTCAATAAATTTTATATGTTTTATGCTCACAAAAATTCAACATTTTGCAAGGCATAGTAGTATCTGTGAATTATAAGCTCTAACTTTAAAAGTTTGTTTACTTCTTTGCAGTCCTAAGATAGGTTTCAACGATACGTGCTATTTCTTTTAGTGTTGAATAGTATACTCAGAAATAGATTAATCCGCACCAATTTTTCAAAAGGAAAGAATAATATGAGCTTTTCTTTTTCTTAAATTTCGGCACAAAGGTAACATAATAAATCGATTATACCCACTAATTAGAGGTTCGCCATGCACTTTTCGCTTCGAACGAGCTATTTAGAATACAATGACTAATTTGAGAATTAAAACAGAATATAGGATTAAATTTGGTACTCTATATTATCTATCAATCCGTTTTTAATGGCAAAAATGACCAATTCAGAAGTATTTTTGATCTCAAGTTTTCGAAAGATATTTTTCCGGTGTGTGTTAATGGTATGAAAACTAACGAATTTCTTATTTGCAATTTCTTTAGTTGTTAATCCGTCGGCAATTAGTTTAACAACTTCAATTTCGGTTTGAGTTAATAATTCGAGGGTTGAATCGACACCTCGCAATGGCTCTTCAACTTTCAACATTAATTCCAACACCTCTTCAGAATAGTATTTTTTATTACTCAACATTGAATAGATTGCAATTTGCAATTCTGTTTCGTCGGCATTTTTAGTTAATAAAATTTGAATTCCGGCTTTATTAAAGCTAGCGATTTCGCTTTTAAGTATTTTTGTACTCACCAACACTAAAGTTAATTCGGGATAAGTTTCTTTTAACTTAATGAGCTGATCAGTATTCTCATAATTGAATAAAAAATGATCGGTAACGAGTATATCAACTTTTACAGATTTTAATGTAGCTGATAACTCGGTATAATTACTTACCAATGATGAAACCTCAACCCCCGGATGCTTTTCGAATAGGCGTTTCAATGCCTGAGCGGTTAAGAATTGTGAATCTGCAATAATTACATTGTGTACCCTATCTGTCATAACTTACACAAATAACTCATCTGCTTTTTAAAAGTTCAACCTTGCATATTATAAACTGATAATATTGTATTGAAATATCACATTAAGTTAAGGTTTTATCTTAAAAGAGATTATACTTTTAGTTAAAAACCTTGTTGTATAAGTCAGGTAAAACCGTTTCGAATTCAAAATTAGAGAAAAACACAATTGAAAGAATCAATATCAAGAACATAACAATCCAAATCACCACATTGCGTTTCAAAATCTTTTTATTTACTGCAAGCTGTTTCTTTTTAATTTGATGCTTTATACGCTCTGCTTCATCCTCAGACAAACTTGCCGCTCTTGGTTCCGTTTTGTAACCAGTTTTATTCTTGAAACGATGAAAATAATCTCGTTTGGGACGTGCATTATTTTTCATCGTGTTCACCATGTCTTGCATAAATCCGCCGCCACCCATAATATTAGTTATCATTCATTTTAATGCCATTCAACAGATCAAAAATTTTAGTTTCGTATTTATCAACAAGGTTTTGCCCCGTAAAGGTATGAAACTGTACTGAACCATTTTCATTTGATAGATAATAGGACAAATAGGCAATCTTCATGCCTTGAGTAGTACCATCCATTCTCATCCAAATAAGAGTATCACTATTCACAACCCGATAATCCTTATCGATCATTTTAAAGTCAGACATCATACCTGCGGCATTGTTATAGGCAATTTCATACAAACTTTCAATTTCAATTTGCAATTCTTCATAAATCACCATAGAGTAAATATCTCCTTTCATGAGTTTGAAAGCAATATCAGCTTCGGGATTTAATTGCCCGGCAGGAATTCGAGACCATAATTTATCGTTATATGCTATAGAATAAGCATTATTAAAGCCTTTAACAACTCGTTTTGAATCTTTTGGCGTTTGAAAAGCATCTTCATTGAATTCAATATCGAAATGCTCATCTTTCGTATGCAAAAAGTTATCGAGATAAACCCATTCGCCTGTCGAATACAATAAAACCGTATCACCTCTCTCTGTCACTGCCATTTCTTGACTAAAAAGAACTTTCGTACAGCTAACAAATAGAAATACAAATAGTATAGTTTTCATATTAAGTTACTATTAAAAAAGCGATAGAGTTTACTTAACATCTAATCTTTTAATTATTTCGCGAAGCAAGTCGTTTTGCTCTCTTTTAATGTCTAAGAAACGAAAAATAGCAATGAGAATTAATACTATAGGAACTATAGCAATAATAATATAAACAAGGCCAAATAAAGGTGCAAATTGCATAGGATTCATAATATAGGTTTAAGTTAGATTAAGTGTGAATTATTATAATTTAAAACATTAGTAATTCTCTAAAGGTGTAAATTACAATTTATATGCACTTTTTTAAAATAACTATATCTATAAGGTATATTTTCGAGTAATTTAAATGCATTCTACCTTCACCAATTAATGTAAACATCTTATCAAGGTTTTTTATCGGTGATGAAATTTTGAAAGTGATCTAATACAAGGATTACTTGTCATTCATTAGATCTTCAGAAATACTTTTGAGGTAAGTAGTCAGTGTTTTAGCAGCTGTCGATATATTACTTTGGCTACAATCACCACTTGTTGATAATAACTGTCTTTTATATTTGTCCTTATGTTGATCCCAGTAAAAAGCATAATAACTATAACTTCCCATATCGGCTCCCATGCAATCAATCTCTGAGAGCGCCCCCTCCAACGTTTCAACAATCATTGATTGCTTTTGAGCCAGCACATTCAGGTCAACCTTTAACAATACTGTATCACATTGATTGTAATTCCACAACAAAACATCTTCAGAAATATAGCCGTCGTCATCTCCATTTTTCCAATTTTCGGGTAAACTGTAGTTTTTTACATTTCCTTCTGAATCCAAAAACCATCCTTGATGAGTAAATCCCCATGCATAGTTCACATACTCGTATTGAAAAAGAACTTTAAATCCTGACGAACAACAATCAGCTTCATTTTCCTTACTACATCCAAAAACAAAAACAATTGGGAGTAGAAAGACAATCATTGCGATACTTAAAGAACTTAGTAGATTTTTCATAATACACTTTTTTTAAAACAGGTGTTTTTCACTATGAATCAGTTGCCTAAAGAATATAATTATTTTTTCTCTTCCTATTATCAATAGGCCTTTTGTAGAAAATTCATCCATGCAAAGTGCTTTATCACAACAAATCGATTAATTTATCTATCATAATGAAAATTTTAAAGTTATATTTTCACCTTGTCTAAATTTGAGCAAATTCAATTGATTTTTATAATCATCAATCTATTAAAAAATGAATCGATTCAATAGAAAAGAATCAATGCGGATATGGATTACAATCGTTAAATTTGTACTTGAAACTAACCAATGAAATAATAACAAATTTTATAAGATAACTATGAAACATTTTTTTACATTATTCTTCATAATGACAATTAGTATTGTCGGATTGCAGGCACAAACACCAGCATTTCCGGGTGCAGGTGGAGGTGGAATGTACACAACTGGTGGACGTGGCGGAGCAGTATATTTTGTAAACTCTTTAGAGGATACGAACACAGGAGATCTTTCTACACGATCAGGAACTTTACGTTGGTGCCTTGGGAGATCAGGAGCTAAAACTATAATATTCAAAGTTTCGGGAATAATCGAATTAACTAGTAGATTATCTATAAACGACAATACAACAATTGCAGGACAAACCGCTCCAGGTGACGGAATTTGCCTTAAAAATTACAGTTTATACCAAGGTGGGGATAATGTAATTGTTCGCTATATAAGATCGCGTTTAGGTGATGAAAAAGGAACACAGGATGATGCCATGTGGGGTCGTAACCAACAAAACATTATTATCGACCACTGCTCTTTTAGCTGGAGTATTGACGAATGTGGATCTTTTTATGATAATAAGAATTTCACACTTCAGTGGTGTATCTTATCTGAAAGTTTGAGACAATCGCTTCACGACAAAGATTCTCATGGTTATGGAGGAATATGGGGCGGACAAACTGCAACATTTCACCACAACATCTTAGCACATCACGATAGTAGAAACCCTCGTATGAACGGTTCAAGATATTCAGGACAACCTGAATTAGAATTGGTTGACTTCAGAAATAATGTAATTTACAATTGGGGTGGAAACAGTGGCTATGCCGGAGAAGGCGGAAATTACAATTTTATTAATAACTACTACAAAGCAGGCCCTGAATCTTCCAATAAAACGCGTATTTTCTCTCCAAATGACAAAGATGGAGTATGGGGAACATTTTATGTAAATGGTAATAAGGTAACAGAAAGTACTTTTGTTACTGATAATAACTGGCAAGGTATAGAACCCAAAGGTGACCTGCCTGGATTATCCATTGACAATATAAAATCTGAAACAGAATTTGAAGTTCCTCATGTAACAACACAATCAGCAGATGAAGCTTACGAATTGGTACTGCAATATTGTGGTGCAAATTTAAAAAGAGATGAAACTGATGCTCGTGTCATCAATGAAATTAGAAATGGATTAGCTCCAGAACGTGCTTCAAATGGTACCACCAGAGCTGGTTTAATTGATACACAAAGCGACGTTGGTGGTTGGGACGATTATACATATCAGGCATCTGTGGTTCCTGAAGATACTGATTTGGATGGAATGCCAGATGAATGGGAAACCCGAAATGGCTTGAACCCAAACGATGCAAGCGACCGAAATTTGTTGACCACTGAAGGTTATACTAACCTTGAAGTTTATATTAACGGTTTAGTTGAATCATCAATTTTTGTTTCGAACAAGACCGAAACATTAGTAGCAATCAAAGATTTTATTGTTTATCAAGGAGCAGACAAAAATTCAGCCATCGTTCAATTCACCAATACAACAAATCAAAAATCCTTGTTAACGGTATACGATGTGATGGGACGCAACATTTATCATAAGAGCATCGACAGCCAAAACAGTAATCTTCAGAAATTAGAACTTAACACTACTAATTTTAACAAAGGAATTTATTTTGTAAACCTTGCAACAGGAAATTCAAAACAAACACAAAAATTTATACTTAAATAAACAGCTAATACAAAGAAAGGCTATTAAATTTAATAGCCTCTCTTTTTAATATTAAGTTTATACAATCCAACTAACTACACAACTATTGACTATGCTTAATAAATTTTTCATCCTATTATTTAGTTCTTTTCTGTTTCTAAATAATATATATGCACAGGATCTCCCTACGAGTTTTGCAAGTATAAGTGGCAAAGGCCTTGAAACAACAACAGGCGGTGCAGGAGGTAATGAAATTAAAGTTGAAAGTTTAGCTCAACTTTATTCTTATGCTGGCTCCAATAATAAATACATTATATACATTGAAGGAATTTTAGAATCAGAAAACTGTAAAACAATTAAAGTTGGTTCGAACACAACAATCATTGGATTGGGCTCAGATGCCACCCTAAAAAATGTAGAATTGCAAATGGTCGATAAGCAAAATATTATTATTCGAAATTTGACCATTCGCGATTCGTATGTTGAAGGAGATTGGGATGGAAAAACGAATGATTTTGATGGTATTCAAGCCGATAACACACACCACCTATGGATCGACCATTGTCATTTTACACATTTAGGAGATGGACTAATTGATTTACGTAAAGTGACTGATTATGTAACCGTTTCGTATTGTAAATTAAGCGATCACAATAAGGCGTTTGGAATTGGTTGGACCGATGAATCAGATTTTAGAATAGGAATTCATCATTGTTGGATCGATAATACCAACCAACGCAATCCGAGTTTTGATATGGGAATCGGCCACTTGTACAATAATTATTTGAACAATATTGCTTCTTATGGAAATCAATCAAGAGGAACCGGTCGTATAATTGTTGAAAACAGTGTGTTTGAAAATACAAAAGATCCACTTTCCTTCAGAGATGAAGGTCAACTTTACGCAAGAAACAATCAGTTTATTTCTTGTTCTGGTAGTATGATTGGTAATTTATCAGAGCCAACAAAAGACATAAAGATTTCATCGTATTACGAATATGATTTAGATCCACTCGATCAGGTTAAAGCAATTGTTATGGCCGAAGCAGGACCACAACAATCGGTTAGTGATCAATATACCAAAACGAATAATGACAAGGCATTGAAGTCGAAGGAATACATAACCTTTGATCTTGACCAGCAAAACAAAATTTTATCTTTCCAAGCAACTAAAATATTAGAATTAAAAGTTGACATTTATACAACGCAAGGAAAGCTGATTCGCTCGAATCAATTAACATTGAATAATGGTTCAAGCATTTCTATAAGTGATATACAAGCAGGTTTGTATATATTAAAAATTGAATCAAAAAACTATAAAACGACCCAACATTTTATGGTTCAATAAAAATATTGCAATCATAATTTAGATTCCGACCAGCAATCATTCAAGAACATTGCGCTATAATTCAACGACTTGGAGCAATTTCTATCGAAACAAAACTCGCTTTTATCATTCAAATACATGATTAATCTATTAGCATAAATCTTATAATCTATAACACGTTTCTGACTTCAGTTTGAAATTTACATTCTAAAACATATTTATTCTTCAGAAATAAATAAATTTACACTGTTTATTTATTAAAGTCACAATATAAAAAGAATGCAAAAAGCCTTTTTACAAAAAATCTTTAGAGTACACTTTGTTCTATTTCTGCTTATTTCTGCAAATGCGGTTGCATCAGAAAAAATCACTTCATTAGATAAGGAACACATTATTGTTCGTTACGACTTTTCGAAATTGAACGGGGATAAGGTAGTTGATCTATCAGCCAATGCTTTCGAAGCAACCTTGCATAACTCGGCAAAGGTAGTCACTATTGGAACTGAAAAAACCGGCATTTACAACGTTCTTGATTTAGGAGCTGTACGTGGTTTAATGAATTTAGGAGAAGGGATAGGTGAAGTTTTTGAACAACTTGAAGAATTCACCATAAGCGTGTTTTTCAGAGTAGATAACAGCTATTCTTTCAAAGAAGCTGGAAGTCCTATTATGAGTTTATCCAATAGTTTATTTGCCAGCAAAAGTGAAGACGGGTATATTGAATTAACACTTGCAAACTTAGGTTACGAAATATCGCCAACTTTCAGAAGTGATGAAAAATATACCAAGGTAGGCATTAATCAACCTGCATTGCAAGGAAGCTGGCACCATTTAGTTTACACACAAAACAATGGAATTGGAATCGTATATTTTGACGGTAATGTTTTATCATCAAAGGAAATTGATACAACACCAAAAACAGTTTATGATGCGCAAGCTAAAGGTACAACGATAAACTATATTGGCCACTCAACAGTTGGTTCTGAGAGCTCCTTGGATAAAACAATGGTTTACGATTTCTGCATTATCGACTATCCTTTAAGCAAAGAGGAAATAGATGAAACCATATTGGCAAGTAGCAATCAAGTTCAAATACTGAACAAGGCAACAAACGCTTATAGGGCAAGTTCAAAAACTCATGAAACAAAAGCTTTTGAATCGATTAATAAAGGTACGCCTTCAAAAATTTTGATACATAGGAACTCCGACGGGATAATTGAGAATCAAATCGTCAATATAAACGAAATTAATTTCGACGATACCAAAACAACTTTTGTATGGAACAATACAGAAAACAGTATCGTTGAAAATTCTACTATTGAAAAAATTACTTTTGAAGATTATATATCCTCAAACCAAGAAATATTAAATGCTTCAAATGAATTTGTAATCTATCCCAATCCAGCAACATCAACGATTCAAGTTCAAAACATTAAAAACGACATTTTGATCTATTCAGTTACAGGGCGATTAATGAAGCAAGTTTCACCGCAAAAAATAATAAATCAAACAATTGATATTAGCCAATTAAAAAATGGACTTTATATTATCAAATCGGGAAATAAAACAAAACGTCTGATTAAAAAATAAGCAAATAATGAGAATTCAAAGCTTTAAATATATTATCACACTATTAGCTATTTCATTGATCAGTGTCACTACAATAGCAAAAAGCAAAGTCGTGAATATTCATAAAAACGACAATTCGGTTGAAAAATACTATATGAATGGCATAAACCAACTTACAACAAACACTACTGATAATCAGTTAGTAATTGAACTTAAAGTTGGGAAAATGGTAAGTATAAACTTAGGCCTAATTGATAGTATTACTTATACCGAAGAAAACATTTCAATTCCAACAGTATCAACTTCTTTGGCTGAATACGATAAATCTTTAGAACAAGTTGTTTGTGCAGTTAATGTAAGTAATGGCGGTGGATTAACAGTTATTGAAAAAGGGCTTTTATGGTCCAAATCTGGAACACCAACTTATACAAGCGGAAATAAAATAGATTTTGGTAAAGGAACCGGGCAATTTTATTCTGTTGTTGACGATGTATTGGCAAGTGAAGCAGTTTATGTACGTCCTTACGCATTAAACTCAAGAGGACTAGCAATGGGAGCTACAGAAAAGGTAAGTGAAATAACAGGAAATGTTACTTACAATCTTGCAATCGATAAAAACCAATATCCACGTCAATATGCTTTAATTAAGGAAGCAATGGATAGCGCATGTTATTATTATAATAGATATACACCATTTGAAACCAATATCCATGTTTATTATAATGAAGGAATCCCAACGGCACAAGCAAGCTACCATGGTAGTCTCGGTTTTGGGGCAAACGAACGTTATATGTTCGTAGGTACCGCTATGCACGAAATGGCTCACTATTTTGGTTCGGGGACCACCACCACCTGGCAAAACTTAATGGTTGGAGGATTATGGCAAGGAGAGAGTGGCAAAGCAGTTTGCTTAGAACTAACAGGAAGTGCTTTAAAAGGTGATAATAACTCTGCAGCTCAACATTATTGGCCAACCGGACTTAACCAACGAGAAGAAGTTAAATCGGAACAAGACCTAATAAATCATGCAAAAGTTGTTAAAGCCATGCTTGTCGACGATTGTAAATTGCCAACAAAATTCTAAATTTAAACACACATACATTGAAAAAGAGGAAATTGACGCAACCAATTTCCTCTTTTTGCGTCTAATTAGTACATTTAGATAATTAGATAGTTATGAAATTTTGGAAAGTAATATTATTTGGCAGTTTAATTGCTCTATTAGCTAGTTGTAGTAACGACCTTTTAGACCAAGATTCGAACACAAGAGTTTACAGTTCATTTGGATTCATTTATCATGATACCAATACTGATTATTATATTATTACAGACAATGCCGATACTTTGGAGATTCTTTATACCTACGATTATTTTAATTTTGAAGATAGTACAAGAGTGCGTGCTTATTTCAGAATTGAAGAGGAGCTACCAAGTTCAGAGGATCATTATTCGGTTACAATTAATCGAATTGACCAAATTCTATACAAAGATGTAATTGATTATGACGAATCAATTAGCGACAGCTTGGGCAGTGATCCAATTGAAATAATTTCAATTTGGCAAACGGGTGTAAATTTAAACGTTGAATTTGTTTTCTATGGTGGCGGAACAAGGCACTATATCAACTTAAGCAAGCCAGCCGGAACCATTGAAGATCCATCTTCACCTGTTGAGTTAACATTGAGACACAACGCTAACGACGATGACATCTTGGTCAAACTAAAAAGCATTGTTACTTTTAATTTAGAAAACTTGAAGTCTGAAGCCAGCGACACCACCAAGTATAAAATTATTTCCACAGATTACCATGGAAATAATTATACTTTTAATGGGATGGTAGTATTCGATTAAATCTTATTGAAATAATCTTTGCCTGCTCCACAAAGCGGGCAAAGAAAATCTTCATCTAAATCTTCAAAAGGCGTTCCCGGAGGAATTCCCAACGAGGGCTCTCCAATTTCAGGATCGTAAGTATAACCACAAATAATACAAACATATTTGCCATCATCTGTTTTTACGAACTCATGTTCATGCGGTTCTTCCTCAAGTTCTTCTTTGGGCTCATTTTTTTCTGGTTCATCTTTTAGCTTTTCAGGATCTATATAAGTAGGTGCATTTTTAGGCGCACGCATTTTATAATGCTCGTGATAATAATCGTAAGTTAAAGGATCATCATCCGATAATACTTCCCCATTTAAAACTTCTCCGATAAACAAAATATGGGTTCCGCAATCAACCTGGTTAATCACACTGCATTCAAAAGCGGCAACACAATATGACGTTACAACCGGAACACCGGTTTCACCAATCTTATAATCAACATCTTCAAATTTATCAATCGTATTACTCGTTTTAAATCCAAAAGTACCAATTACCGATACGTCCAAATCTTTTTGTAATACCGATAAAGAGAACGATTTTCGCTGCTCTATTACTTTACAAGTTATATTGTCTTTGTTGCAACTAATTGCCATTGTATTGGGTTCAGCAGTTACCTGAAATCCAACATTTCCGGCATAACCAGCCTTTTTTCCTTCAAACTCGGAACAGATGATATACAGTCCATATGATAGTTTATGAAATGATCTAAAGTCAGTCATTCTAATTTATTTTATATTATTTAACTAAGATACAAATGATTTCTTGAACATATTATTTTGACACTAAATCTTTTAAAGCTTCTTCTAATTTGGGATATTGATATTCGAAATTAGTTTCAAGTAAGCGTTTTGGTTCAACCCACTCTCCTTTTAACATGATTTCGGCCGATTCGCCAAACAGGATTTTTAAAACAAAACTAGGAATGGGTAAAAACACCCATCGATGAAGCGCATGTGCAAATTGAGATGTAAATTCTTTGTTGCTAACAATTGTAGGACTAACCATATTATATATACCCGAAGTGTTTTGTTTTTCTATAAAAAAACGAAAAGCATTTACTAAGTCATCAATATGAATAAAAGCCATTTTTTGCTTTCCTGAAGCCAATTCCCCACCTAAACCAAGTTTAAAAAACGGTTTCATCTGCTTTATTATTCCGCCCTTGTTTCCTAATACAATTCCAATTCGAGGAATAACCAAACGTACCAAGGAATTATTTAAATGATTGGTTTCTGCTTCCCATTTTTTCACAACTTCGCTTAGAAAATTAGTGCCGTAAATAGGCTTATCTTCTGTAATTAATCGATTCCCTTCATTTGAATAAATTCCAATTGCCGATCCGGAAATTAACAGTTGAGGAACATCTTTTCCCATTTCATTTAAACACGTAACTAACTTTCGAGTTGTTTGAACCCTACTTTGTTCAATTATCGAACGGTTTTCCGCATTCCACTTTTGAAATATCGGAGCACCAGCCAAATTGATTACAACATCCGATGTTGAAAGCTTTTCAATCCAGTCATCAACAGGCTTATCCCGTTTTAAATCAACAAAATCATAATCTTTGTGTTTCGATTTAAAATGGGATGCAATAAAACCCGATCCTCCTGTAAAAGCAATTTTCATCAATCAATAATTAAAATATTTACAACTAAATAACCCAAGGATGATTTGAATGTTCTATGAAAACTATAAATTTATGCTTCAACTTATTTTTAATAGCATGATTGTTTAAATAAATAATAACAAATTCAACTTTAATAGAATCGTAAAAAATATAAATAGAAAATTATGAAACCAACGCTCGTTATTTTAGCTGCCGGAATGGGTAGTCGTTATGGAGGATTAAAACAATTGGATGAAATAGGCCCAAATGGAGAAGCAATTATTGATTATTCACTTTTTGATGCGATAAGAGCTGGATTTGGGAAAGTGGTTTTTATCATTCGAAAAGATTTTGAAGAAGCATTTAAAGAGCGGTTCGATGAAAAATTAAAAGGAAAAATTGAAGTAGAATACGCATATCAGGAATTAGCAGATGTACCCGAAGGATTTAATATTCCTAAAGACAGGGCAAAACCTTGGGGAACAGCACATGCTATTTTAGCAGCTCGCAACATTGTGAAAGAACCTTTTGCTTCGATTAATGCCGACGATTTTTATGGAAAAGAAGCATACGAAACCGCCTATAGCTACTTAACATCGGGAATCGATGAAAAAAATTGCTGCATGATTGGTTACCAACTCGATAAAACTTTATCGGAATATGGAACAGTTAGCCGTGGACTGTGTAACACCGATGAAAAAGGGAATTTGGTTGATGTAACAGAATTAACAAAAATCGGTAAAGAAGGCCATTCGATTTTCTACCTTGAAGAAGATAAAAAAACTAAACTAGAAGGTTCAGAAACAGTATCGATGAACTTTTGGGGCTTTCACCCATCAATTATGAAAAGCATGTGGAATGCATTTGAAGCTTTTCTAAAAAAAGAAGGTTCAGAATTGAAATCGGAATTCTATATTCCCACCCATGTTGACAATTTAATTAAAGCAAATTCAATTGAAACAAAAGTTTTAACCACCTCTTCCGATTGGTTTGGAGTAACCTATAAAGATGATAAACCTTTTGTTCTACAAAAAATAGAGGCATTGATAAATCAAGGGAAATACCCTAAAGAACTTTGGTAAAAAACCAATAATAGAGAGCACTTTTAGACAGGTGCTCTTTTTTTATGAAATAATATGAGCGCTTTTAGTTATAATCTGAAAAAACTAACAACACATTTCTAGCAAATAATAATTTTTGTCATATTTGCGCAGAAATTATTTTAAAACATTAACTATGAAAGTTTTCAAGTTTGGAGGAACTTCAGTTGGTTCTCCAGAGAATATGCGTTCAGTAATGGACATTGTTACCGATGACGAACCCAAAATTGTAGTTTTGTCAGCAATGTCGGGCACCACCAATGCATTGGTAAACATTAGCGAAAAACTATACAAAAACTCAAAAGAAAGCGCAAGAAATGAGATTAAAAAGCTACACAAAAAATACGACCAAGTTGTAAGTGAGCTATATAAAACTGAAGAATTCAAACAAAAAGGCAAAGCTGTTATTAAAGAACATTTTGAACTTCTTCAAAATCAAATCCGCGGAACTTTCGACACTGTTAAAGAACAAATAATTCTGGCACAAGGGGAGTTGATTTCTACAGCTTTAGTTACTTTCTTGCTCCAAGAAAATGGACACAAAGCAGCCTTACTTCCTGCACTTGATTTCATGCGAATCGATGTAAATAAGCAAGCCGACCTTTTGAACATTAAAGAGCTGATTCAACCAGTACTGAAAAGCGCCGGGGAACAGGATATTTATATCACACAAGGCTTTATTTGTAGAAACCCAAAGGAAGAAATTGACAACCTTCAACGAGGAGGAAGCGACTATACTGCAACTTTAATTGGAGCTGCAATTAATGCTGAAGAAGTACAAATTTGGACCGATATTGATGGGATTCATAACAACGATCCTCGATTTGTTGAAAACACAAAAAAGATTGACAATTTACTTTTCGACGAAGCTGCTGAGTTGGCATACTTTGGTGCAAAAATCCTACACCCATTAACTGTATTACCTGCAAAAGAAGCCAATATTCCGGTTCGCTTGAAAAACACAATGAATCCTGACGATTCGGGCACGCTTATTTCAAATGAGAAAACAATTAGCGGGTTAAAAGCTGTTGCGGCTAAAGATGGAATTACTGCCATTAAAATCAAATCAGACAGAATGTTAATGGCTTATGGTTTTCTTAGCTACGTTTTTGGAATTTTTGAAAAATACAAAACTTCAATCGATATGATTACAACTTCGGAAATTGCTGTTTCGTTAACCATTGACAATGCTCGTAATTTGGACGCTATTGTTGAAGAGCTTAGAGTTTTCAGCGAAGTTGAAATAGATAAGGATATGACCATTGTTTGTGTTGTTGGGGATATGATTTCTGGAGAGAAAGACTTTTCAAAACAAGTATTTGATGCCTTAGATGGAATTCCGGTACGAATGATTTCTTACGGTGGAAGTAGATACAATATCTCAATTTTAACTTCCGACAAATACAAAAAAGAAACCCTATCAAAAATCAGCAAACATCTTTTCTAAAAAATAAATAGTACAATAAAAAAGGCTGCCTTTAATAAAAGACAGCCTTTTTTATTGATTATTGAAAAGAGAGTATTATTCTGCTCGAACTCCTTCTGAAGTCATAATTACATGTTGTAAAGTTCCATCAGGATTGTATTTTAATTCATCGATACAAACCGAACGTCTGTAACTTCCGCCGGCTGTTGGAATACTTCCGTTGTGATATACAAAATACGATTTGCCTTTATATTCTAAAATTGCTTGATGATTGGTATTACTATTTCCGGCAACTTCATTTAAAATTCCTTTTAATTCCCAAGGAGCTTCGGTAAAGTTGGGCAAGTATTCAACTCGTTGAATAGGACCATCAAACTCAATCATATTCTCCTCAAGCTTCACATACTTCAATTTGGTGTTTCCCAAAAACATGTAAGCTTGTCCATCATAATCGATAAACGTAGCTGGATCAATATCATTCCATGAAATACGAGCATCGGTAGTCATATCATTCGTTACCAAAGCTTTTCCAATAGGATGGCACCAAGGACCAGTAGGGTGATCTGCAATCGACTTTCCATGAATTGAATCGTGTTCAACTGTAACGTACCAATAAAATTTACCATCGCGTTCAACGGTATGTGCCGCCCATGCGTCATCGCGAGTCCAACTAATTGAACTTACCTGAACAGGATCGTGCTCTATCCAATTTACTATATCGGTTGAAGAAAAGATCAACCATTCATGCATTTCATAACCATTTCTGTTCGGTGGACTTTGATCGTGCCCCACATAAGAATAAACGGTATCGTTGTATACTACAAGTAGCCGGATCAGCAGTAAATTTGTGAGTGATAACTGGATTGTTAAACTCCATTGACGCAGGCTTGCTAGTTTGTCCTGTACTGTCAGCAGAGATAAAAATAGCCATTACTACTAAACACAAGAAAACAAGTTTAATGTACAACCTTTAATCTCTTCGATCCCTATCTTCTTTATGGTTTTCTCTAAACTGACGAAACAAATGTCTCCTGAATCCTTCTTCGGCATCGTACAATTCAACCACTTTAATCGGCGATAGTATTTTCAAAAATTCTTTATTATACTTTAAAGCCAATTCTCCATCTTTAATTGGTAAAGCGGCTAACTTTTTAATTGCTTCGCTAAGCTCCTCTTCTGAAAGCTCATTCTTTTTAGCTCGTATATGATTTTCTAACTCGCGACGTTCGTTCATTAATTCAAAACGTTTCTTTTCAAACTCATTATAGACAGGCCAAAACGTTGTTGCTTCCTCAGGAGTTAAGTCGATGGCTTCAGTTATATATGAAATTTTTTCAGCTTTGAATTTATCAAAATCAAATTTGCCTTGGCCTTGAGCATTGCTAGTTATAGAAATGCCAACACTTATTAGTATTATAAAAATTATTCTTTTCATTACACACAATTTTATCTCATACTGTATAATTCGTAATCCGATATTGAAGCAAGTACTGCCTCTTCAATAGTTCCCTGATCTAATCCAGTTTTAAATTCTTCTTCGTTACTCAATAATTCGTATAGCTGACGATCATCTATGAAATCGAAATAATCACTTTCTGCAAAAACACTTTCAGTTCCAGAACTCAATGAATTATTTAAAACGATTCGAGCAGGAATGAAAATGATCAATATAACTGCAACAATTGATGCAATTCTTTTAATCCATGGATTCAGGAAAATTACCTTTCCCTTCTTCTTCTCTTCGTGATCAAGCTTTTCGATATTAGCGAGTAAGTCATTTGAAAAGTTATCAAAATAACCTTCAGGAGTAGAAAACGGTATCCGTTTCTCCTTCAAACCTAACTCCTTATGTAATTGGTTTCTTTTCATTCCTAATTTTTGACTACTATTTAATTAATAGGTTTAATCTATTTCTTTATTTTTTACAAATGTCTCTATTTTTTTCACAGCATGGTGGTAAGATGCTTTCAATGCTCCAACCGAAGTTTCTAATATCTCGGCCATTTGCTGGTACTTTATCTCCTCGAAATATTTCATATTAAATACCAATCGTTGTTTATCAGGAAGTGATAATATTGCTTCTTCTAACATTCTTTCTACTTCATTCCCATCGAAATACGGGTCGTCTGCTAAATTCTCTTTTAGAAATTCCTGCTCATCGTTTAAACTCCAATTATTCTTCTTTTTCTGTTGGTTAATGAAGGTTATTGTTTCGTTGGTTGCAATTCGAAACAACCAAGTATATAAACTTGATTCTTCTCTAAAATTACCAATATTTCGCCAAACTTTAATAAATACATTTTGAAGAATATCATTGGCATCTTCATGATTCATAACCATTTTACGGATGTGCCAATATAAGCGTTCCTGATAAGATGCTACCAGTTCGCTAAAAGCGGCTTTCCGTGTAGATTGCTTTTTAAGATTTGCAACTAAGTTAGTAGTGTTCTCCATTTAATCTTAACTTCGATAGTTCGACTATCAGTTTTCGAAATGGTTTAGTTGAAACAAGTTTTAAAAATATCAAATATTATCATTGTCATTTAATCTATAGGCATATTTTCTATTTAATATAAACAATACTATTTTCGTAGCTTATAATTTAGAGTAAAATTCATATTTCGGTATAATTTTAGTGTCCAACCAGCGTTAAAATACTTAATTGATAAAGTAAAATCTGAGAACGACATTAACATAGATAAATTTTTACGAATGAGTAAAACATCAATAATTCGCCTAAAACTGATTGCAGGTTTATTTCTAATGGTTGCTCAATTTTCATGGGGCCAAACTGAAGGTGATATTGTGAAAGACGACGGAAAGCAGTTTCTTTTATATAAGGTGGAAGCAGGACAATCAATTGGTGATTTGAGCAGAAAATTCGACCTGTCAAAATCAGTTATTCTACAATACAATCCTCAGTTGGTTTTTGGCATCACTGAAGGCGATATTGTGAAAGTTTTATACGAACCAAATAATTCATACACTTCGTCAGAAACCAACAAAACAGCTATTCAAACAGCTGAAAATAGTCAGCTGGCCATTGATGAAGATTTTATATATCATTTGGTGAAGAAAAAAGAAACCGTATACAGTATTTCAAAACAGTACAATATCCCAATTGAAGCGATTTATCAATACAACCCTGAAGCGAAAAAAGGAGTTTTGACAAATGAAATTTTGCGTATTCCTAAAAATCCAGCTCAAGTTGCCAACGATGGACTCTTAAAACAAGACGACTCATATTTTTACCACCAGATACTGGCAGGTGAAACCTTGTATGGAATTGCCAAACGGTATAATTCGTCGGTAACTTCGATTATTGAAGAAAACCCTCAAATTGAAAATAACTTCAATATTGGAACTGGGATAAGGATAGCAAAAACCATTGAAAATAAAGAAATCGTGTTTGATGCAAATACCGATCAGTATTTTATGCATCGAGTTGAATTAGGAGAAACATTTTATTCGTACAAAAGACGGTTTGGTGCAAAGCAAGAAGATTTAATTCAGCTAAATCCGGTTTTAAAAGAAGGATTAAAGGCAGGCATTGAAATAAAAATCCCGACACAAAATATTCCGGAGATTAAACCAATTCCGCAAACTCCAGAGGAATTTCAAGAGTACTTAGTGAGCTCGGGAGAAACCTTGTATGGAATTTCTAAGAAAAAAAACTTAAAGATTAGAGAAATAAAAAATGCTAATCCTGAATTAAAGACAAGAGGATTGGTGGCTGGAGAAACAATCTTATTACCAATTGCTCAAGTAAATAACGATAGCCTTTCGGCAGCAATTACCGATACAATCGATCAGAATGAAAAGGTTATTGACATAAAGAAAAAAGCAAAAATTGAATTTGAAATAAGCGCGTTGATTCCTTCGAAACAATTAATTGATGAAGAAGAAATTGTACCCGATGACACATTCAAAATAACCATGTTTATACCACTGTTTTATCAAAGAAACGAGGAATACAATTTAGAAGAAACCTCCGAGGAAGAATTCAATCAATTAGACTCAATTCGTTTGGCCAATACCAATACAGTTCCGTCTTCCTTTGAGGTTGTATTTGACTCACTAAACAATACAAGCGATACCATTTTTATCGATACTTTGCGCGTAAAAGAAAACCGATCGTTAATTTCTGTTTCGAAAAGCATGTTGTCGTTCTTCGAAGGTTTTGTATTGGCAATAGATTCATTACAAAGCAACGGACAAAACATAGAATTGAATGTGATCGATTCAGAACATTCGAAAGCAAAAATAGACTCAATTATGGATTCTGAAATGATTTTGAATTCAGATTTAATAGTTGGGCCCGTATCACCAGTTTTACAAGGTAAAGTGGCTAATATCTCGGCAAAAAATCAAATTCCAATGGTTTCGCCTTTATCTGCCGACCATCAATTTTTACAACAGAATCCATACTATTTTCAGGTGAGTCCTTCAAAGGAATATATTCTTAGAAAAACGGCTGAATTTATTGCAGATGAATATTACAATAAAAACTTCATCGTTTTAACTTTAGGTAACGACAAGCAACTCAACGAAATTCAATTGGTTGATCGAGTACGTGAGAAGTTCTTCTCAACTGCATTTTATAAAAATCAAAGCGACATACTATTTACCGAAGTTGACTTTACTGCAGGTGAAACTTTAGGTTATTGGCATTTGAAAAAAGTTTTGAAGAAAAATGAAGAAAACATTGTTTTTATTCCAACCACCGACGATCGAGAAGTTCGAGAAGCAATGCTTAGCCGAGCGATTAACAGCTTGTACGTTTTATCCGAAGAATTCGATATAACACTAGTAGGAATGAACGATTACCCTCGATTTAAAAGTATTAATGTTGAATACTTTCATCGGCTGAATTTGCACTATTTGACTTCAACCTACGTTGATTATAAAAATAAAAATGTAAATAACTTTATAAGAAAATACAGAGCCGATTTCAAAACAGAGCCCAATGAATATGCTTTTAGAGGCTACGACATTGCATGGTTCTTTGGAAAAGCATCGAATAAATTTGGCAAAAATTTTGTCGACTATATTTCAGGATTTAAAGTTGATCAACTTCAAGATGATTTAAACTTTCAGCGTACCGACGAATTACAAGGATTTATGAATTACTCCTTAAACTTGATTAATTTCACTGAAAATTGGGAAGTTAAACCGCTTTCGAAAATTACAGAGGGAAGAACAGTACTCCCAATTGCTGAAAATTAAAGTTTCGTTATGAAACAGCAGCCCAATCATATACCGGTATATAGCTTACAAAACTTTAGCAATACCAATTTGCAAAACCAACAATTTCAGGTGGAGGTTTTTGATGCAAATAGGCATTTCAGCGTTAAGTATCCACATCGTCACGATTTTTTTGAAGTGCTTTTTTTAGAAAAAGGCTCAGGTTCCCATATTATAGATTCGAACAAATACAAAATCAAGCCTCCCTGCGTGTTTTTTATGTCGCCGGGCCAAGCTCATAAGATTGAATTTTCGAACGATATTGAAGGATACATTTTTATATTCAATCCAGATTTTTACCTAATCAATCAATCCAATCCCAACCGATTAATTGAATTTCCATTTTTCTTCACCATTCAACAAGACAACCCGCCACTACTTTTAAAGGACAAAACCAATGTTGAATTCATCAAACTGTTATTCAAAAAAGGAATTGATCTTGATTATTCAAAGGACAAAAATATTGAAGTTTTACGTGCACTGCTTGATTTAATTTTAACAAGTTGCTCTAGCTTATACGATGTAGAACATCAGCAAGAAAGTAGAGGAAAAGGCCATATCATTGTAAAACAATTTTACCAGCTCATCGAAGAGTTTTACAAGGAGAACTTTTCGGTGAATCAATATGCCCAAATGCTTGCGCTTACGCCTAACCATTTAACCCAAACCATAAAAAGGCTAACTGGTAAAACAACGAATGAAATCATTAAAACAAAGCAAATTTTAGAAATAAAACGCTTGTTGATTCATACAAATTTAGGTGTTTCAGAAATTGCCAACCAATTTAATTTTGCCGACCAATCGTATTTTACTCGTTTTTTCAGAAAGGAAACCGGAAAAACACCATTGCAGTATCGAAACAGTCATCTTCTGTAGTAAATTGTTCAAAAATCCTGTTTAGCATTATCAAAATACCATCAAACATATTCATGAAATATACCAACACTGCAAAACCAACAAAATACTGTATTTCAAACTATTTAACACAAGCCAACACTAACCTAAATTTAAAACCCCATAAAAAGTACCTAAATTTCAAGAATTATTACTCGTCAATTCCACTTTTATTTTGTTGCTTTGCATTATAGATTTAAAAACATTATTAAAACATAAAAGAAATGGCTAATTATTTCAATTCAATTCCACTTCGTCTGCAATTAGAGCAGTTAGGTAAGTGTGATTTTATGGATGCTTCAGAATTCACAAACGGTTGTGATTATCTAAAAGGTAAAAAAATCGTTGTTCTAGGATGTGGAGCACAAGGATTAAACCAAGGTTTGAACCTTCGCGATAGTGGTTTAGATGTATCTTACGCTTTGCGCCAAGAAGCAATTGACCAAAAAAGAGCTTCTTATAAAAATGCCACTGAAAACGGTTTTACAGTTGGTACTTTCGAAGAGTTGGTTCCAACTGCCGACTTGGTACTAAATTTAACTCCAGACAAGCAACATACTCCTGTTGTAAATAAAGTGCAACCGTTAATGAAAAAAGGTGCTTGCTTGGCTTACTCACACGGTTTCAATATTGTTGAAGAAGGAATGCAAATTCGTGAAGACCTTACGGTAATTATGGTTGCTCCTAAATCTCCAGGATCTGAAGTACGTGCTGAATACATGCGTGGATTTGGGGTTCCTACCTTAATTGCAGTTCACCGCGAAAACGATCCAAATGGCGATGGATTAGAGATTGCCAAAGCCTATGCTGCTGGTACTGGTGGCGACAAAGCGGGTGTACTACACTCTTCTTTCGTAGCAGAGGTGAAGTCTGATTTAATGGGAGAACAAACAATTCTTTGTGGGGTATTACAAACTGGTTCAATTCTTTGTTTCGACAAAATGGTTGAAAAAGGAATCGACGCGGGTTATGCTTCAAAATTAGTTCAGTATGGATGGGAAACCATCACTGAAGCTTTGAAATGGGGTGGAATTACCAACATGATGGATCGTTTGAGCAACCCTGCAAAAGTGGAAGCTTACAATTTAGCTGAAGAATTAAAAGAAATCTGGCGACCATTATTCCAAAAGCATCAAGATGATATCATGAGCGGAGTATTCTCATCAACAATGATGGAAGATTGGGCGAACGACGACAAAAACTTGTTGACATGGCGTGAAGCAACCGGTGAAACCAACTTCGAAAAAACTCCTGCTGGCGATGTTGAAATCAGCGAACAAGAATACTTCGACAATGGTGTTTTAATGATTGCATTTGTTAAAGCAGGTGTTGAATTGGCATTCGAAACAATGACAGAAAGTGGAATCAAAGCAGAATCGGCTTACTACGAATCATTGCACGAAACGCCATTAATTGCCAACACAATTGCTCGTAAAAAATTATACGAAATGAACGCAACAATCTCGGATACTGCAGAATACGGATGTTACTTGTTCGACCATGCAGCTCGTCCAATGTTGAAAGAGTTCATGGAAAAAATTGATTTGGATGTAATTGGTAAAAACTTCATGGAAGGAAAAACCAACCAAGTTGACAACAAAGAATTGATCGACATTAACGACGAAATTCGTTACCACGATGTTGAGATTGTGGGGGCCGACTTGCGTGAAGCAATGGGTGCAATGAAAGCAATTATCGAATAATTCTAGATAAATTATTATATAGTGAAGAGCTGTCTCAATTGAGGCAGCTTTTTTTATGCAATTCCATAAAAAGAATTAATTTGCAAACATTTATACAAAAATGTTTCATTTAGTAATTTAATACAAATAGAAGATATAAATTATATACCCGAGAATTGTCCTTATAAAAACTAAAAATAACTAACGACCATGATTTTTAATTCAATTGAATTTGGAATATTCTTTCCATTAGTATTCATATTGTACTGGAGTCTATTTAATCGAAACATTAAAGGCCGAAACATATTCTTAATCATAGTTAGCTATATATTTTATGGTTGGTGGGATTGGCGATTTCTTTCATTAATATTCGTCAGTTCATTAGTTGACTATATTGTTGGAGCTAGGCTCTTTAAGGAAAAAACAAATAGAAAAAGGAAACTACTTCTCTTTGTGAGTTTGTTTGTTAACATCGGAATCTTAGGTTTCTTCAAATACTATAATTTCTTCATTGAAAGCTTTGTAGAGGCATTTTCGTTTTTTGGTCATTCACCAAATATCTCTACTTTAAATATCATTCTTCCAGTAGGTATTAGTTTCTATACTTTCCAAACACTAAGCTATACGTTAGATATATACTATAAAAAGCTTGAGCCTTCAAAAAACATTTTTGGTTTCTTTGCGTTTGTTAGTTTCTTTCCGCAGTTGGTTGCAGGTCCTATAGAGAGAGCAAAGCACTTATTACCCCAATTCGATGAGAAAAAGCATATTAATTACGAAGCTCTAAGAAGTGGCTTATTATTAATGGTCTGGGGTTTTCTAAAGAAAATTGTAATTGCCGATAGGCTTGCTCGTTTTATAGATGCTGTTTATGTTACTCCCGACAATGCTTCAGGTTGGCCTGTAGTTTTTGCCGTAATTTTCTTTGCCTTTCAGTTGTATATTGACTTTTCAGCATATTCAGATATCGCAATTGGCACAGCACGTACATTGGGTTTTAATTTATCAATAAACTTTAACCACCCATACCTATCTTCTTCATTTTCTAATTTCTGGAAGAGATGGCATATTAGTTTAAGTTCATGGTTCATGGATTATATTTATATTCCATTAGGTGGCAATCGAAAAGGGAAGTTAGCTACAAAAAGAAATATAATGATTGTCTTTCTGGTAAGTGGGTTATGGCACGGAGCTTCGTGGAACTTTGTAATATGGGGAGCTATAAACGGCTGTTTTTTAATCTTTTTAGATAAAATTCTTTACAAAATCAATAAAAAAAATACAAACCATATTATTTCAAGTATATTGGTCTCAGTATTGTGGGCATTATCACTTATCTTTTTTCGCTCATCAACATTCAATGAGGCCATCACAATCTTTTCAAAAATAGGATTCTCAAATATTGAATCATTATACAATTATAGTTTAGGAGCAACTGAATTTAAATTCACAATATTTTTGCTCATCTTCCTCATGATATTTGAAATTATTCAAGAGAGAAAAGTGGATTTATATCAATGGTTTATATCAAAACCAACTATTGTAAGATGGTCAGTATATCTAATATTAGCAGTTTTGATAATAATGTTTGGATCATACGGAATTGGTGTTAACGATAGTAATTTCATTTATTTCCAATTTTAATACCTAATACAATGAAACAAAAGATGAAAAATAAATCAACTAAAAAGGCAGAGATCCAAAACAAAAGCGACAATAAGGGATTGCAACATATAATCAACAAAAATACTACACCACTGACCTGCATCATATTAAAAGTTGCTTTACTCTCACTTATTATTGGGTCTCTTATTATTTTTTCTGACTTCAAAGGTTATTTCAATCCTGAATTAAGCAATAGTCATACAGTTAGAAAATGGAACTCATTTTATAAGTTAGCATCTAAAAATCAGGATGTTGATATTATGCTTTTTGGCAATTCACATTTATATACAGGAATTAATCCAAAAAACTTAAGCATTACGTTAGGCACAACAGCTTTCGTCTTTGCTGCTCCAGGAACCAATATTGCAGATTCATATTTTGGAATGAAGGAAGCCATAAAAGTGCATAAACCCAAAATAGTGGTTATTGAAACCTACGGAATTAATAATTTCAATCCCTACAAATTAAAAAATGCAGATTTGTCTGATCAAATAAAAAGCTTTTCGGCAAGAAAAGATTTCGCTACAAAACTAAAGTCAACTCCTTTTTTGTTTAATGTTGATAACTACCTATATGCATGGTCTACTACCATTCGTAATCATGATTACATATTCACTAATCCTAAGCAATTAGAGAAGAACAAAAAGCTAATAGACAAACCAAATCGAAAAAAACAAGATAATAAACTATACCTTGGGCGATATGTTCGATTTACATCAGGTATTGAAAAAGATATTTTGGAAAAATATAATACGAAAGGTGCACCCGTAAATGGCGATGATTATCAATACAGCAAATATGCTGATTACTATGTTGAAAAGATTACGAAATTGTGCCAAAAAGAAAATATTGAATTAATATTCTTGACACTTCCAATGTATGAAAAGCACATTGAGAATTATGATTCTTGGTACAAAGAATTGTCAGAATTACTCGACACATATTCGGTCAATAGATTAGACTTACAAAAAATGCCTAATTATAAGGGATTTGATTTGTATGCTTTCGAAAACACCTATAACCAAAATCAGCATATGACTTATAATGGATCGTTGCTCGCAACTTATAAATTGGCTGATTTTATTCGCGATAGCTTCAATATAGAGCTTCCTAAAAAACAAAGTGATACTAAATGGCTAAAACAGTTTTATGGAGAAGAAGGTTATTTCGAAAACTATAATCCGGTAAAAAATGACAAGAATAATGAAATTATTTGTTCAAACAAAAAGCTTAGAAACATTACACTGAAACATTGTCTTTTGCTTGATTTGAATAATAAAAACAGCCATAAAATAATCGCCAAGGTAGATAAAGCGCTTTTAAAAAATGTAAATAACCAAGAATTAAAATTGCGTCTAGCAATAAAGATTAAGAGAGGAGAAAAGATTGAAATTACAACAGTTGATTTAATGTATGATATGCTTCATACACCAGAGCAAAATGTGCTATTTACAGCTTTTTTAAAACCAATTGAAGTTCTTGAAATAGTAGATGGAGCACTAATTAAAGTATAAAGTCCAAAAACTTACATCACAACTCCTTTTTTAGCTTTCGTTAAAGTATTAGTATCGAAGGAAAATAATAATATCGCAAAAATTTAAATGAATATCATACAGGGAATAGCTAAATTTGCCGCATGTCGAAAAACAAGAAAAATCAACAGGAAATTTTAGAGAAGTTTGGAATTACCGAGCTCAATAAAATGCAGATCGAAGCGGGTGAAAAAATTCAACAGCAATCTGATGTCATTTTACTTTCACCCACAGGAACCGGTAAAACTTTAGCCTTTTTACTTCCTTTGATTGAAAATCTTGATTCAAAGTGTGAAGAAATTCAACTGCTAATCATTGTACCTTCGCGAGAGCTTGCGATTCAAATCGAACAGGTTACTCGTAAAATGGGTGCGGGTTTTAAAGTAAATGCGGTGTATGGTGGCCGTTCGGGTACTTTAGACAAAATTGATTTACAACATCGTCCTTCGGTTTTAATTGGAACTCCAGGACGAATTGCCGATCGCCTTCGTCGTGATAATTTTTCCTTAGATCATCTAAAAACCTTAGTGCTCGACGAATTTGACAAATCCTTAGAAATTGGATTTGAAAAAGAAATGATTGAGATTGTGGAAACGCTGCCAAAAGTGGAACAGCGTATCTTAACTTCGGCCACCAGCGACGTAAAGATTCCAGATTTTCTTCGACTGGAAAAACCAATTTTACTGAATTTCAGCAAAAAAGAAAATCAACAGCTTGAAATTAAAACTATCCTTTCTCCCGACAAAGACAAGCTTGAAACCTTATCAAAAGCATTGGAACATATTGGTCCTCAACCTGGAATTATCTTCTGTAGCTTTAAAGATGCATTGGATCGGGTAAGCAACTTTTTAAGCGAAAATAACATTGAGCATGGTTGCTTTCATGGAGGAATGGAGCAAATTGACAGAGAACGATCGTTGATTAAATTCAGAAATGGTTCGCATCAATTGTTGGTGGCGACTGATTTGGCAGCGCGTGGATTAGACATTCCTGAAATCAAGTTTATTCTACACTACCATTTGCCACTGCATCAAAAAGAATTTACGCACAGAAATGGACGTACCGCACGTATGAACCGCGAAGGAATTGCTTATATTTTACAGTGGGAAAACGAAGGAGAACCCGATTACATTAAATCTATTTCACCAAAGCGAATTTCAACGAAAGAGTTAAGACTTTCGAAGATTGAAAAGCCTACAAAATGGCAAACTTTGTATATCACAGGAGGTCGTAAAGATAAAATATCTAAAGGTGACATTGCCGGATTAATGTTTAAGATTGGGAAATTAAATAAAGAACAATTGGGCGTAATTGAATTAAGCCAAAATTGTGCCTACGTTGGGGTACATGCCGATGTTGCAAATGAAGTAATTGCAAAAACAAACAATCAAAAACTAAAAAAGAAGAAAGTTCGTATTAGTTTGATCTAGGTAACCTTTGTCATTTCAACAGAAGTTACTTAGCTGTCTCAAACTCAATTTTTTCTCCAAATGGTTATTTCCGAAGTACGTACTTCAACTTTTCGGCTGGAATATGGAATGGTATAGTTTATATCAATAGGCGCTTCTACCCTTTCAAAATAAGTATTTAGTATTTTACTGATTCCATCGAGCGAAGTTATCGGCTCACCATCTTGTTTATAGCCACCCGGCCACATCTCTGTATTCAGGTCATTGCGCTGCCAATCGTAGGTTGAGCCTAATACCAAAAAACCTCTATCATTGATACGTTCGTGAATGCTCTTCAAAAACTGAATTGGGTTGTAAAGCTCCTCCAATATATTCGGAGCAATCACTAAATCGTAGCCGGTATAAATAGGCTTAATGTTGTTGGCATCGGCTTGCATAAATTGAATGTGGTCTGCATTCTCCAATCCCAGCTCTTTCAATTGCGCATCGTGATAGAAAACCAATTCATTTTCATCCTTGGTTACGTAACGCACAAAGCCTTTGGTCTGCATGTCGACGGCCATTTTTATGAAGCGAGCAGAGAAATCCAACCCAGTAATTTCACTAACATATGGAGCCAATTCAAACACCGTTCTTCCGGTATCACAATTCAAATCGAGTGCTTTTACACCATACTTTCCTTGAATTAGTTCCTTGCTAATTTTTGCCAACTGCACTGAGAAGTTTTCAATGCCTAATCGCGACTTGCCATAGTTCATTTCACACGATTGTGCAACCGCTTCATCGTATTCGTAACTATCCTCCCGAATTACCAATGGAACATCACTTTCTACCACACGAAAACCTGCATGTTGATAAAAGTGGCGACGAAAGGCATAGCGGGCAAAGTAAGTTGCTTCATTTCCCGTTGAAATCCACGAACCACCCTTAATAATGTTGTGCTTTCCATCGAAAGTAGGGGTAGTAAAATCGTCGTACAAAGGATGCACTTTAAAACCCGGAAAACCCGTTATAGGGTTTTCTGTCCATTGCCAAACATTCCCCGCCAAATCGTAGAATGCACCTGTTTTATTTTTATTCACCGGCATTGGTGACGCAAACTGTTGTAAATTGATATTCACATTCTCGGCTAAAACAGGCTTATCTTTCAAACCATTCTCTTGTGCCATTTTATACCATTCGGCTTCGCTGGGTAAACGATAGCTTTTTCCATCTTGTTCCGACAACCAATTGGCATATGCCTTTGCTTCGAGGTAATTTACTTCTACCGGCCAACTCCAAGGCATTTCTACGATTCGGTCAACCAAGCGAAGTTTAAATCCTTGAGGATCTTTCTCCCAAAAAAGAGGATATTGCGCCTCTTTATAGGTACACCACGACCAGCCTTCGCCAGTCCAATAGTTTCGATTCTCGTATCCTCCGGCATCTATAAACTGCTTAAATTCTCCATTGGAAATCAACATTTCGCCAGCCTTAAATGGAGCAACTTCTTCAGTATAATTTCCATATTCATTATCCCAACCATAATAAGCATGATTCTTCGGTTTCCCTAAAGTAACAGTTCCACCTTCTACGGAAACGAAACTGTTTTCAGGAGCTTCACCTGTATCTTCACAAATAGTTCCGAATGCCCCTGTATTAATTTCTTCGATGGGTAATTGGCGAATTAACACAGAAGAAGTTTCTAAATGAATACGTTCATGTTCAATTCCCATCATGATAATCCAAAACGGATTTTCCCAGCTAATGGGCATTTCTAATGGTGTATGATCAATAACTTTCAAAACGACCTCTTTTACACGCTCACGATACTCCCAAACAGCAGAAACATCGGGCCAATCGTAATGATTTTCATTCAAATCGTCCCAGCTCATTTCATCTACACCAATAGCAAATATTGATTCGAAATGAGGATTGACTCGTTCTTTCACCAAGCCCGCCAAAATGAGCTTATTCATAAAGAAAACTGCCGTATGTCCTAAGTAAAAAATCAAAGGATGGCGCAAAGGATCGGCTCTCTTGTAATAGGTTGCATCATGTTTAAGCAACTTAAAAAGAGCTTCATCAATAGCATATGTTTTCTTAAAATAGTTTCGTATCTCAACTCTCTTATCTGCAGGATTACCTGAAATAAGATCGATGGTTTGAGTTAATAATTCATTCATCATGCACTAATCTCTTTAAACATATAGATTTTGGGGAATATTCTTACGGTACTTTTATCGGGTGAAAATTTATGATCTTCAAACTTGGCAATCTCCTTAAAGCCTGCTTTCTGATACAACTCAACGGCAGGAATATTTTCCTCCCAAACCCGAATAAAACAGTATTGAGACTTTTGCATAGCAATTTCTTGCATGGCAGCATCCATGAGCAATTTACCGATGCCTTGTCGGCGAAACCTAGCATCAACCATAACTTCGTTAATGTATACCGATTGATCAATTGGAAATGATTTTGCAATATTTTCAGGCAATGATTTGTCGAAACTTAAGCCTGTAATGAATAAAGCACCGGCAATATCATCTTCGACTAATGCTAATATCCCATTGCCTGTTTCAAGCATTTCATGCATATAAATTATTGTCGAATCGGGATCAACAAACTGTGCTGAAGCACCTTCGCTAAAAGTCGCCACATACAAGTTTAATAAAGCCTTCTTATAATATTCAAAATTGGATTGATCAATCAATTTTAATTCCATCAAAATCTCTTCTGTTGCTAATAATTTCGAAACAGTAAGGAATAAAAAATGTTTATGAAAAGGGGAATGATTTGAGGTTTTATTCACGAATATAAAATGGAAGATACTGAATTAAGATTAAGATTTGTCTCTCTGTTACTTTGTCACTCAGGAACCCAGGAACTTTTATATAACCGGCTTCGATAAGCTCAGCCACCTACATTCCACTTTCTACTAACAATAAACCCACTTGCCTTTTTCGCGAATGAACTTTGAGTTTTCATGAATCTCCTGCAGCTTTCCATCTTCCATGTAAAGAGCACGAAACTCAACATAGCCAATCTCATCGTTGGTTTGACCAGCTTCGGTTTTCAAAATGATGAGTTGTACCCAATGAACCGATGCAGCCCATTTCTTAATGGCCATCTTCTCACGCAAAGGACGACGCTTAGCACAATGACTGCGCATTAAATAGTCGGCATTCGCCTGCGTAAACGCCACATAGCGACTACGCATTAACTCTAGCGCTGTTTCAGCATTGCGCTTACCACTTATTATTTGCTGACAACAAGCCGAGGCTTCTAATTTTGATCCACAGGGACAAAGGCTACACATAATTTTATTCTTTATTCGGATTACGCTTTTTCACCCCCCGAATGGCCTCTTCCTTCCAAGGATTATCGGGCCAGGCGTGCTTTGGATAGCGACGTTTTAATTCTTTCTTTACTTCGAAATAGGTGTTGTTCCAAAAGCTTTTCAAATCGGAAGTCACCTGCACAGGCTTAAATCCGGGCGAGAGCAAATGCATCACCAATTTTGTTTTTCCCTCGTTAATGGTCGGCGTATCAGCCAAGGCAAACACCTCTTGCAAGCGAACTGCTAACACAGGCACTTCACCATTCCCTTGATATTCTATTTTAATGCTCGAACCACTGGGCACCTTGATTCTTTCAGGCGCTAAATCATTCAAAGCCTTTTGCTGCTCCAAACTTAAATAAAAATGCAAAACCTCTTTTAAATTGATTCGCTTCAGATCTTCGTTTTTACGCACTGAATTTAAATAAGGCGCTAACCACTCGTGATTGGTAGCCAACAAAGCAGCCGTTGAAACATTTGGCCAACGATCGGCAGGTCGCCACTTACGCAAGCTCATCACCCTATTTTGCCATTGCTGCACCTCTTCATTGAACGACAACAGACGCTCCCCTTCCTTTTGAATTGCCTCGCAAATGGCTTTTACCTTGTGCTCCTCATCGGGCTCAGGTAGCGGTTTCGATTGCAACACGATGTTGCCAATGCGTAGCTCTTCAGCAGCAATGAGTCCACCTTTGCGTGTTTCCCAAGTAATTACCTCCATCTTCTTCACCAAGGGAGCCAAATCGGTTGGATCTAAGGGAGAAGCTAAAAAGATCTTCCCCATTCCATCGCGGGCATTCATATGCGCTACTGCCAGCCAAGGCTCGTCAGCCAAATCATCGCGATGCCCAGCCATGGCAATGCTTCCATTGGCTAACTTGAATTGCGCATTATTCCCTACTCGAGCGTGAGCAATTCGCTCAGGATATGCATGCACCAACAGCAATCCGGTTAAATAGGGATCAACAAGCTCATTGCTTTCGGCACATTTCATCAGGGTGCGGTACGAAGCTGAAATCTTTTCAATGCGCTTGAACTTTTTCCCCAACCGACCTTCGGCCCTCAACTTTCTTAAGGTTTCAATGCGAATGTTCACATCAATGCCCGTTTCTTTTGGCATCGGGTCGCGCTCTTCTAACACGGCGGCTAAATCGCAAGCCAAGGCAAGCTCTTCGGCACCATTGGCCTGCAACAACAAATGCGCAATACGTGGATGACAAGGCAAGCGATGCAAGGCTTTACCGTGATCGGTAATTTTTCCGTTTTCAATGGCGCCCAACTCTTTCAATAGCTCTATCGACTGCGCAAAAGCGCCTTTCGGTGGCGGCGTTAACCATATTAACTGCATGGGATCAACCACTCCCCATTGAATTAAATCGAGTGCCAAATCAGCTAAATCGCTGCTGAGGATTTCAGGCACACGATGATCAGTTAACTGCTCGTGCGTAGCTTTGCTCCACATTCGGTAACACTTACCCGGGCCTAAACGACCGGCACGACCGGCGCGTTGATCGGCTGAGTCTTTCGAGATTTGGATGGTTTCCAATCTTGACAAACCCGATCGTGGATCAAATCGTTGTGTTCGACCAAAGCCACAATCAACCACTACTTTTACCCCTTCAATGGTTAAACTGGTTTCGGCAATAGAGGTAGCGAGAATTACCTTTCTTCTGCCTTGCAAATCGGGCATAATAGCTGCGCGTTGTTTGTTCGAAGGCAATTGACCGTACAATGGATGCAATTGATAATCCTTACGATCAGCACTCAACAGCTTTTCGCATTTCTTTATTTCTCCTTCTCCTGGAAGAAAAACAAGCACATCACCGTCGGTTTCATTTAGAGCTTTTTTAACTACTTGCGCTGTCATCTCAGGAATCATGTACATATCGTTGCCGCCTGTGTACTCAATTTCCACGGGGTACTGACGACCTTCGCATTGCACCACGTTACAATTAAGCAAGGCAGATAGCTCTGGTAAATTGAGGGTTGCCGACATGATAAGCATTCGTAAATCGGGGCGCAACACTTGCTGCGATTCGCGACACAAAGCCAGCGCAACATCGGCAAAGATGCTGCGCTCATGAAACTCGTCGAAGATGACCATGCCCACATTCTCCAGAGCATTGTCGGTATGCAACATGCGCGTTAGAATTCCTTCAGTCACCACTTCTATACGGGTTTGCTCACTCACTCGATTGTCGAAACGAATGCGATAGCCAACAGTCTGCCCTACTACTTCTCCCAACAACGAAGCCATGCGTTCAGCAATCGATTGTGCTGCGAGGCGTCGAGGTTCGAGCATCACTATTTTCTTATCGCCTAACCAAGTTTCATTTAATAAAACCAAGGGTAGAATGGTACTTTTCCCTGCTCCGGGAGTGGCATTTACCAATAAAGTGTTTTCGTTGATCAGGCGCTCTTTCAGCTCCTCAACAATCGAAACAACAGGTAAATCAATATTTGTATAATCGAATTTCAATTTCGTGCGTTTAAACCGACAAAAATAACAGAAAATATCGGTCTGCGAGGTGCACAAAATAAGTTAACTTTGTCGGCAACTTAAGAATAGAACTATGGCTTTGCTGCGAACCATTAAAGATGAATTTTCGTATTACCATCATTTAAAATTGGATACATTGATTGCTTTAGATGAAGAAAATGAGAAGCAATTAAAAACCTTTTTGAAAGCGAGTAGAGGGAAGAGAAATAAATCAACGATAAAAGTAAAGGGATACAAGTTTGTGAGGGACAAAGAATATGATTCTTTAAAAATTGATTTTTCGGAAGTATACAGCTTCAATTCAATCGACTTAGTTAAGGCAAAATAAAAAGTGCAGACAATTAATTGTACTGCACTTTTCAACTTTATTTACTAAGCCAAACTATTCTTTTGAACTCATTAAGTAAGTTATCATCAACCACTTTTCCTTCATCGTTGAAAGTATTCGAAACCATAATTCCATATTTATGTTTATTCCTTGTTTCAATTTCGATGGTACAAAGCCAATTAACAAGTGACGTATTTAGAAAATGATTATTAGAATCTTAGAGTAACATGTTCAAATTAATTAAGTATAATTAGCGCTTATGCTTAAGGATTTCGGCATAAACAAGCTCGTTTAGTTCATTGGCATTTCTACTTTTCGGATCGATCACCGGTAAAAATTCAACCTTAATTTTGCTTCCAGTTTTTAGTTTTTTATCACCAGACGACATGGCCTCGTAACCACCCAAAATCGCAACTGGTAAAATCGGAATATTTAACTCCTCACTTAACAAGGCATAGGTTTTCTTAAAACTTCCCAGCTCGCCCGTTTGTGAACGTGTACCTTCTGGAAAAATCAAAATCTTTTTTCCTTGTTTTACCACTTCGGCCATTTTATGAATCGAGTTTTTCAAATCGTTACTCAAATCCATCACAATTACATTATTGTGCTTGGCTAAATACCCTCTAAGCTTTCCATTTACATGATCTTTTTTGGCATAAGAATAGGTATTCTTTAATGTGTTTTTATCTAAATATGAAAGCACCAAAAAAGCATCTAACTTGGTTTCGTGGTTGGGAGTTATGAAACAAGGCCCTTCTGGTATATGTTCCTGCCCTTTCACTTCGAATTTAAAGAACAAAGAAAAAATTATACGAACCGCTTTTACAATTGGTTGAAGAAAGATAGAAGCAGTAGGTAATTCCACCTCATTACTTTCATTAACATTGCTCGACCAACTGGTTTTTTCTTCGGTTTTATGAAAAAGCTTTTTTTGCTTAATGTGATCAGCCATTTTTTGCAAAGTCGGGAATTTAATCAATTGATCTTCATTCAATTCAATCCCAAAACTCTTTTCAATAAAATCGATCAACCCAAGCTTTCCTAGTGAATCCATTGCCAAATCGAAAACTAAATGATGCTCAGGCAAAATATCCATATCCACCTGTGTTTCGATAAAGGTTTTCAAGGCTTTAAATTCTTCGGTATTAACTTGCTTCTTCGTTTTAATTTTCTCCTTCTTAACCTCCAATAAATCGACTAGTTTAAATCGCTGAAGTTTAGATAAACGGGTGCGAGGAAGCTCCGTATTTACCAAAGTAAATTGCATAATTCTTTTGTAAGAACTTAATTCTGAATTAAAAGGCGCAATAATATTCTTTTTGAAATAGGCATCGATATCGCTAATTCCATTTTCAGAAATAAAACTAAGGTTCGGACGAATAACTGCATGCAACATCTCGTTGTGCATAAAAATCCCTGCCTCTGTAATTGCAGGAGAAAAACCATCCAATTTCATTTCTAATTCAACCGGATTAATATTTTTTCCGTTCGCTAAAACTATAATCTCTTTTTTTCGACCCGTAATGTATAAGAAGCCATCCTTGTCGATGCGGCCTAAATCCCCAGTATGCAACCATCCATCTTTCAATACTTCAGCAGTTTCTTCAGGTCGATTATAGTATCCTTGCATAATACTTGGCCCTTTGGCTACAATTTCGCCATCTCTAATTTCAACTTGCAAGCCAGTTAATGCTTGTCCGGTTGAGCCTATTTTAACTTTCCCCGGACGTGGAAATGTGATCATTGGCGCGGCTTCTGTCATCCCAAAACCTTCTAAAATATTGAAGCCAATTGCATGAAAGAAGGTTCCGACTTCTTTATTTAACGCAGCTCCACCGGCAATCATATAATCTAAATGACCGCCAAAATTATCGTGTACTTTCTTAAATAGTTTCTTTCCTAATTTTCGATTTCCAGTAGCTAAAACAAACTTCAACATTAAACGAGCTGCAAAGCTTTGATCAATTTTAGCTTTAATTCCACGGTACATTAATTCGTACAAGCGCGGAACGCCCATAAATACACCAATTTGGTTTTCGGCGAAAGCTTTCATCAAATCGGAGGATTGCATCGAAGCTGCCATTACCACAGTACATCCAACATGCAAAGGTGCCATCATAGATCCAACTAAAGGAAACACATGATGTAATGGCAAAAAAATCATCACTTCCCGATGGGCTTCAAAGATTTTTGCTTTTACTACATCTTTAACATTCTCAAAAATATTTCGAAAGCTAAGCATTACTCCTTTGGGGTTTCCTGTAGTTCCCGATGTATAAATGATCACAGCGGTGTTATCGGAATCATTTGGCCCCAGCCAAGTACTTGCAGCAACAGGCTCATACACTAGTTCCTCAAAAACTAATATTTTGGGATGAAAGTTTATTTTTGCTTCAACCTTTTGGAAGGAATCTTTCATTTCATTGCTAATAAAAAGCAAGTCGGGAGTACAGTCATCGATTATATAAGCAACATCGCTTGGAGCGGCCATAAAATCGATGGGAACAGCGATACAGTTGTTTTGAAATGCAGCGTAAACTGCTGCAATCCAATCTACACTATTTTCTGCATAAATAGCCACTTTAGAATAGCTCTGACCCGAAAAAAGCATGGCCATTTGCTGAACTCTAACCATTAATTGCTCATAAGAAAAATCTCCTCCTGCGGTTTTTAAGGCAGTTTTATTAAGCTGACTTCTATTGATTAATGTAATCCCCATAATCCCATCATATTTTTGTATTACAAGAATACAACTTTTAAATTTGTTTAAATCGAAAGTTCTGAATTTTCAAACAATATAACATTGGATGAAATGGATAAAATTATAATAATCTCGAAATGCCGATTAATTAAATATGCTTGTTAAACGTTTGGTTACTGAACAATATTTACCTTTAAAGATAGCTAAGAATTAGATTTGCAGGCCTTCTCAAATGCTTTTATAAAAATTGTTATATCAATTCTTAATTCCTTTTTATAGTATTCTTTCAAGATTAGAGTAATTTAGATTCTTATTAATGATTGCAATCTTCAACCAAAATTGAACATGAAAAAATATACACTGCTATTGGGAATATTATTGAGCTTATCCTTTTTCAACACAAATGAATGCAAGGCCCAATCGGGTGATCAAATTTTAGATGGTATTGGAGAAACCGACTTAATTGCCCGCTACCCGCTTAACAAAAATATTAAGGACTGGACACGTAATAATTTGCATGGAAGTATTCAAGGAACCAGTTTTGAATTTACAAAAGAAGCAACCTTTGGATCGGTGCTTTCTTTAAACGAAAATGACGATTCATTCATTTCTATTCCAGCCCAGTGGTTGAAGAATCAAGAATCAATGAGTATTACTGCTTGGATTTATCTTAAATCAACAACAAATGATCCGGTAATCATCGATCTTGGAAATAACGAACAAAATCATTTTTCTTCAATACTTTCGAACTTTAATAGCAAGAACATCTTACAAACTAAATTGGTAACGAATGGAAAATTGTTTACTGCAAACGCGGTCATTCCCGATATCGACGAATGGAATCACTTTGCATTTGTTGTTGACCTTCCAACTAAAACTTTAAACACTTACATAAATGGAGAACTGGCAAGTAAGATTGAATTTCTGAACGATCATATATTTGACAAAACATCAAACGATGAATTTAAAATATACCTTGGAAAATCGATTTCGGATGAACCAGTTAGCTTCAATGCGCTGCTACACGATTTCAGATTTTACAGAATTGCGCTTCAAAAAGAACAATTAATAAGTATAAAAAATCATTTGAAAAATAACAGCGAGTCAACGGTTGTGAACGAAACCAAGCAAAAATCAGATTTGATACAGTTTTCGAAATCAAAACCTCAACTTTACAATGCTTTCTTAACAAATGTGATTGATATTGAGATCGAAACCAGCCTTGGAGTGCTTCCACGTTTGCCAAGTTATTTAACTGCTGAATATGAAAACAATATCGATGGTCCGAAAGTAAGAGTAATTTGGCCAGCACCAAGCAATAACAATCAGGTTTTAACCCCCGGAACTTATACCCTTACAGGAATTGTTCCGGGAACGGAGTTTCAGCCGAAAGCCCTCATTACAGTAAAAGCGCATAAAAAAGAAACCACCCCCAAACAAAGCCTTGAACCTTTTCAATTAAATCAAGTAACATTAAATAAAGACTTACACGGAAACGACACAAAATTTATTGAAAATAGGGATAAATTCATCAATGGACTTGCCCATACCAATCCTGATGATTTTCTGTTCATGTTTCGAAATGCATTTGGACAAGCACAACCAGAAGGTGCTCAACCTTTAGGGGTTTGGGACAGCCAGGAAACCAAACTTCGCGGACACGCAACCGGACATTATTTAACGGCTCTTGCACAAGCCTATGCAAGTACCGCTTATGATCCATCTTTACAGGCCAATTTTTCTAAAAAGATGGAATATATGGTAAACGAGCTTTACAAATTGGCGCAATTATCGGGAAAACCAAAAACAGATGGCAGTGAATTTGTAGCTGATCCAACTGCAGTTCCACCAGGCGTCGGAAAAAACAACTACGATTCAGACCTGAGTGTTGAAGGAATAAGAAACGATTATTGGAATTGGGGCACTGGTTTTATCAGCGCCTACCCTCCCGACCAATTTATTCTATTAGAAAGTGGCGCAAAATACGGAACCGACAATACAAAAATTTGGGCGCCTTATTACACCCTACATAAGATATTGGCTGGTTTGATGGATATTTATGAAATTAGTGGCAATGAAAAAGCATTAAACATTGTAACAGGCATGGGATCGTGGGTACATGCTCGCTTAAGTCAATTGCCCGAGGATACGCTCATTCGCATGTGGAATACCTACATTGCCGGTGAATATGGCGGTATGAACGATGCCATGGCACGTTTGTACCGACTAAGCAATGACCCAAAGTATCTTGAAGTTGCTCAATTATTTGATAACATTCGGGTATTTTTTGGAGATGCCAATCACACACATGGCTTAGCCAAAAATGTTGATTTATTTCGTGGGTTGCACGCCAATCAGCACATTCCTCAAATTGTGGGTGCTTTAGAAACGTATCGCACCTCAAGTGCACCTGAATACTATCATATTGCAGATAATTTTTGGCACATGACCACCGCTGATTATATGTATAGCATTGGCGGAGTAGCCGGTGCTACCAATCCCGCAAATGCCGAATGTTTCATAGCCGAACCTGCAAGCTTATACCAAAACGGGTTCTCGGCTGGAGGGCAAAACGAAACTTGCGCCACTTACAACATGCTTAAATTAACGCGAAACTTATTTCTCTTCAATCAGGAAGCAGAATTAATGGATTATTACGAGCGTGGATTATACAATCACATATTAGCATCGGTAGAAGAACACAGCCCTGCCAATACATACCATGTACCCTTAAGACCGGGTTCGGTGAAGCATTTCTCGAATGCCGACATGCACGGATTTACTTGTTGCAACGGAACGGCTTTAGAAAGTAGTACCAAACTTCAAAATTCAATTTATTTCAAAAGTAAAAACAACAAAGATTTGTATGTGAACCTTTTTGTTCCATCTACTTTAAATTGGGAGGAAAAGAATATTAAACTTACACAAGCAACTGCTTTTCCGAAGGAAGAGTTCACTCAACTTAAAATTGAAGGAAATGCTAAATTCAGTCTCCATGTGCGTATTCCAAATTGGGCCAACAACGAAATTTCAATTAAAATAAATGGAAAACAAGAGCAATTAAATACAATTGCCGGTAGCTACTTAACGATCAATCGAAAATGGAAAAATGGTGACATTGTTGAAATCAAAATTCCTTTTCAGTTTCGACTTGAACCCGTAATGGATCAACAAAATATTGCCAGTTTGTTTTATGGTCCTATTTTACTTGCTGCACAAGAACAAAAACCATTAAAACAGTGGCGAAAAATCAACTTAAACGCCCAAGATATTAGCAAAACAATTACAGGCGATCCAGCGCAATTAAAGTTCCAGATTGATGGGGTTGAGTTTAAACCTTTTTACGAAACTTATGGGCGCCACTCGGTCTATTTCGATGTAACTTTGGAATAGAAGTATCGCGAATAATTTCAGTTGCTGAAAGTCAGTAAATTAATAGTCAGATACAACAATAATTCAATATTATGACTGTTTCCGATTTTGATTGTATAAATTTACAATCAGTAAAATCACCATATATTAATTCACCCAATTATAATATCCAATAATTATGAATACCAATTTAGCCGTACTAATCGATGCCGACAATATCCCTTCGGCGTTTGTAAACGAAATGATGGAGGAAATTGCGAAGTATGGCAACCCAACAATAAAAAGAATTTATGGCGATTGGACCAAACCCAACCTCTCGAAGTGGAAAACCTTATTACTTGAACATGCAATTACCCCCATACAGCAATATGGCTATACTACCGGAAAAAATGCGACCGATTCAGCCATGATTATCGATGCAATGGATATATTATATTCCGAAAGAGTGAACGGATTTTGTATTGTTTCGAGCGACAGTGATTTCACACGCTTAGCAACTCGTTTAAGAGAAGCAGGAATGCAAGTGATTGGCATCGGCGAAAAGAAAACGCCCAACCCATTTATTGTGGCTTGCGACAAATTCATTTACATCGAAATTCTGAAAAAACAATCGAAAGAAAAAGAGAATGAAGAGAAAGGAAACGACGACGACAAGAATTCATTCGAGAAAATAACTGTCAAAGAAATAAAGCTAATTGCCGATACAATTACCGATTTATCGGAAGACGATGGTTGGGCATTTTTGGGCGATGTGGGAAGCTTGCTACAGAAAAAGCGGCCTAACTTCGATCCTCGAAATTATGGCTTTCAAAAATTAACTCCACTCATCAGTTCTATTGGCAAGTTCGACATCGAACAGCGCGAAAACCAAAAAGGCAGATTCAAGTTGATTTATGTAAAGAACAAGGACAAACGTTCAAGCAAGAATCACAAAAAATAGCACATCACCCGCGACATCGGTGAAATTAGAACATATAGAAATTGCTTTTCATTTTAATGAACCGATTGTGAAATTATATAGTTACGAATAAGCATGAGAATTATCTTAATTAACTTTTTTCTTTTCCTCGTTATTTCAGCTTGCACCCAACAAGCTCCCAATTCAAGCAACGAGGCACATGCAAGGCCAATGCAATTATCGCTAGACCAATCGAACCAACTAGCCAACTTGCCTTTGAATTGCGTTCAGAAGAAATATCCTTTCATGATTTTCAATGTTTTAAACAGCATCGAAGATGTAAAGGAACCGCAGCTACTTTATCCGGCATTTTATGGTTGTTTCGATTGGCACTCGGCGGTACATGGGCATTGGTCGTTGGTGAAATTGCTCAAAGAATATCCCAACATCGAAAAGGCTGATTTAATTGAAACAATACTTCGCGCCAATATTTCAGCTGAAAACATTCAAGCAGAGGCGCAATATTTTAGCGAAGAAAAAAATAAATCTTTTGAACGTACCTATGGATGGGCTTGGTTGTTGAAGCTTGCCGAAGAGCTGCATACATGGGATTCGCCCTTAGCAAGAGATTTAGAGCAAAACTTAAATCCCTTAACCCAAATAATCGTAAATCGTTTTATTGAATATCTACCCAAGTTAACCTATCCAATCAGGGTGGGTACGCATAGCAATACTGCTTTTGCATTGTCGTTTGCTTACGATTTTGCGATTGCAAGCAATAACAACCAACTTCTTGAGCTGATTACATCGAGTGCAGTTGAGTATTACTACAACGATTTGAATTGCCCGATAGAATGGGAACCCAGTGGCAACGACTTTTTATCGCCTTGTTTTGAAGAAATTCAGATCATGCGAAAAATACTCAACAAACAAGATTTCGATGATTGGATAGAGGAATTTATGCCTCAATTAAAAAATCCTGATTTTAATATTGAAGTAGCACTTGTGAGCGATCGTTCCGATGGACATTTGGTGCATCTCGACGGCTTAAACTTTAGTCGTGCCTGGGTATTTTATGGATTGGCCAAGCAATATGAAGAATACGCGTATTTAGTACCACTTGCCAATGCGCATTTACAGCACTCGCTTCCGAATATTTTTTCAGACACCTACGAAGGCGGACATTGGTTAGGTTCGTTTGCAATCTATGCATTAAGCCACGATAAAAAATAAACCTCGATGGATTAAAAATCAATCAGTTTCAGGAAATGAATGAAATTCATCGACTCCAAACAAAAAGCAATTAGCGCATAGTGCTTTGTTACATTGCGTTTACCATCGTCGAGGGGGAAATTAAAAAGTTATCACATACCTTATTGCAAACGAACCGCAAGGCTTTATCCATCATCCTAAAAACAAATAGCATAGCGTGTTTGTGCCGGTATCGGCATTGGATGAAATTAAACGCGAACAAGTCATGCGGGTATCCGCATGCCCTTTTTCCACTGTTGGTAAGCGCCGAATAAGCAAGTACTCGTAGTAGTAAGTGTTGGATCGTATAAATAGAAAAAATAAAAAGCCGCAATTCGAATTTGAAATGCGGCTATATATCAATTTTATCCAACGATCGATGTCTAAATATGCCCGTCGGTTTTTCCGGTTTCGAGCTCTTTTTGAAGGGCAACCATTTTGATGGCAGTAATTGCAGCTTCGTCTCCTTTGTTACCAAGTTTGCCACCTGCTCTATCTAAAGCCTGTTGCTCGTTGTTGGTAGTTAATACTCCAAAAACCACCGGTAGGTTATAATCCATGTTTAATTTGGTAATTCCATTGGTAACTCCCTGACAAATAAAATCGAAATGTCGAGTTTCGCCTTGAATCACACAGCCCAATACCATAATTGCATCTACATCGGAATTCTCGGCCATTAGCTGCCCCCCTAAGGTCAACTCAAAAGTACCGGGAACATGCTTTACAATAATATTTTCATCACTTGCACCATGTTTTATTAGTGTATCAACTGCTCCTTTTGCTAAAGCTCCGGTGATTTGATAATTCCATTCAGCAACAACAATTCCAAATTTCATTTCTGCAGCCGATGGCACAGAGTTAATATCGTATTCTGATAAATTTTTAGTAGCCATAATTTTCAATCTTTTTACGCTCGCAAAGATAGAATTTTATTTTTCAAATTGCTTTTTTCTCGGCTTTCAGCTTTAAATCCTCATTGGTTAAGTCATCGGAATTTGAAGAATTAAAATCCTTTTTCCACTCAAAATACCCCCAAAGCGCTGCTCCGGTATAAATCACAAACATAAGCGAGGTTGGATACAAGCCTTTATAAAGGTATAGCAACAAAGAAATAAAATCGACCACCACCCACACAATCCAGTGTTCAATAAGCTTTCGAGCCAACATCCAAGTAGCTACAATACTAAGCGATGTGGTAAATGAATCGCCAATCGGGATCGGAGAATCGGTATATTCCTTCAACACAAAGTAGATTGCAACCCACAACGAAAACGCAACAATCGCTAATTCTAAGTATTGCTTCGACGAGGTTCTTGAAACATGAATGGGTTCTTTTGTACTTTCTTTTTTCGATCCTTTTGCCCAAAGTATCCATCCATAGATGCTAATCCATACATAATATACTTGTAAGGCCATATCGGCATAAAACTTTGCATCGAAAAACACATAGATATACAACATCGAAGTTAGTAGCCCAAGCAACCATGTTAATATATTTTGCTTAATCGATAAAAAAATATAAGCAATCCCAAGTACCGTTCCAACTATTTCAACCCAGTTTTGCACTACCCAATTTAAAACGCTATTCATAGGCTTCGCCCTTTAAAATTGCGTTATAACGTTGTTCATCGTTGATGATTTCAAGCGCGGTTGCAACTTCATCACTCTCCTTGTTCATTATTTCGTAATACATATTACTTTTCCACAAACGACTTGCAATCGTTGCTTTCAGATGTGTTTTGGCATAATCGTGAATAAAATCAATTGCTTCCTCATCTCGCTCTACATTTTTCTTATCACCGATCGCAAAGATTTCTTCTAACATTTCTTCCGAAACATCAAATTTCTTCTTGTATTGGTCGAAAGATTTATATTCCTCCAAAAGTGCGTCGCGATGTACATCTACATAATCAACTACATATTGGCTAACAATACTTTTGCGAACTAATTTATTATAGTAGCCATAATTAGAAGAGGTATCAATCGGAACAAAAACATCCGGAATAATTCCGCCACCTCCATAAACGATTCGTTTGTTCACCTTGGTTTCGTATTGCAGAGAATCGTTCACTTTAATTGAATCGGCATTGTAAAGTTCACCGGTGCTAACCCGTTTGTAAACATCCATCCGATAATCTTTGATTCCCTCGTCGTAAGGTTTTTGAATACAGCGGCCACTTGGCGTATAATAATGTGCATTGGTTAAACGCACCTGCGATCCATCAGTTAAGTAATACTGCTGCTGCACCAAGCCTTTACCAAACGAACGGCGGCCCACCACAACACCACGATCCCAATCTTGCACCGCTCCCGAAACAATTTCACTTGCCGATGCCGAACCACGATCAATTAATATAACTAGTTTACCTTTTAAAAACTCGCCATCACGAGTGGCGCCTAATATGCGTTTTGGATTACGCAAGCCTTCGGTATAAACAATTGTTTTACCATATTCTAAAAACTGATCGGATAAACGGAAGGCTTCTTTTAAATATCCACCACCATTTCCGCGCAAGTCGAGCACTAAATTATCTACTCTATTCGTATTTTTCAGTTCCTCAATGGCTTCAATAAACTCGGTACTAGTAGTTGCAGCAAAACGGTTGAGCTTAATATAAGCGGTCGATTTGTCTAACATATAAGCCGCATCTAAACTATGAATTGGAATTTTATCGCGAATAATTTCGAAATCAATCGGGTCTGCTTCCCCTTTTCGAAGAATAGTTACTTTCACCAAGGTTCCTTTCTCCCCTTTTAAACGATCAAAAACGCCTTGATTGGTTAAACCTACTCCGGCAATCATTTCATCATCAACCGAAATAATTCGATCTCCGGCAATTAGCCCCACCGATTCTGAAGGACCACCCGGGATGGTTTGTACCACCATTAAGGTATCTCGCAAGATATTGAACGAGATTCCAATTCCGGAGAAACTTCCTTTTAAAGGCTCATTTGCTTTCTCTACATCTTCTTTAGAAATATAAACCGAATGAGGATCTAATTCACTCAAAACATTTACAATAGCTTTTTCGGTTATAGCTTCAATATCGGTAGAATCGACATAATAACTGTTGATTAGTCGCATTAAACGACCATACTTCATTGCCTGCTCTTGAACTTCATCTCCACCAGAAAAACTTTGAGAATTAGCTGTTTGAGAAAATACTAGCAACAATATTAGTATTGGGAATATAATCTTTTTCATGAGTTATTTTTTAAAAATACACAATATGGTAGTAATTAAGATTAACACTATCTTTTCAATGTGAAAAACAAAGATAAAATAAAGAACACACATTCAAATTCTAACAACATAGTCAAATATTCGAAAATGTTAATAGAAGTTGATATCTTTTATAAATAAGAAGTCGACTTTTGTGAGTATCATATCACGTTTAAAATATTATGTAATTGCACATTATACTCGTATTACAGAACAATTACACAAAGAATAATAGATAAATTAACTTTTAGGTAATGATATGTTTTAATCTTATTTGTTGTTTTGAGCATCTGTTTTTTAACAAATATTAATAAACTTTATTCATACAGAATATTATTAACCTAAATCGAATAAGAATGAGAAAGTTGCTTAAAACGTTTTTAACGCTAGCTATTGTTTCAACTTTTGCACTTGGAACTATGGCACAAGGTACACTAAAAGGTAAAGTTGTTAGTGAAAGCGACAACGAAGCACTACCTGGTGCCAACGTTGTTTTAAAAGGGTCATCAAATGGTACAACAACTATGGCCGATGGTACTTTTGAGTTGAGTATTGATAAAAATATGGGAGTAGTTACCATATCATTTATTGGATACGAACCGATATCTGTAGATTTTAATTTTGCAAAATCTTCTAACGTTGGAACAGTTGCGCTAACGCCAGATGCATTATCATTAGAGGATATCGTTGTAATTGGTAGTGGTATAATCGACATCGCATCCAATCGAGTGACTCCAATTGCTTCTACCGTAGTTGATAAATTAGAAATTCAAGCAAAAGCAGTTGGTAATGTTGAATTCCCAGAGGTAATGAAAAACACGCCCAATGTATACGTTGCCAATCAGGCAGGTGGTTTTGGAGATGCACAAATGTTCTTACGGGGTTTCGACCAGTCGAATACAGCATTCTTATTAAACGGTCAACCAATTAACGGAATGGAAGACGGTAATATGTACTGGTCGAACTGGGCTGGGATGTCTGATATCGCCAATGCAATCGACATTCAACGTGGACTAGGTTCTTCAAAATTAGCAATCTCTTCTGTTGGTGGTACAGTTAACATTGTAACTAAAGCTACCGAAAAGCAAAAAGGTGGATTTGTACGTTTTATTGGTGGTAACGGAATGTTCGGTAAAGGAACTATTGGATACAACACAGGTAAAATGGCTAATGGCTGGGGAGTTTCTGCAATGGTTGATTACTGGCAAGGTGATAGCAAATGGGCTGACGGAACGAAAGGTAAAGGTCAAAACTATTTCTTATCAATTGGAAAAGTAATGGAAAACCACAACTTCAACTTCTTACTTTTTGGAGCACCACAATGGCACGACCAAAACTTCTCTAAATCGATGAGCGCATACGATCGTGATGGAAGTGGTGGTGATGATGTTACAATCGACGACATTTCAAAAGAAGAACAACGTTATAACGATAACTGGGGTTATAAAGGAGGAGAGTACCTTTCATACAGAAGAAACTACTACCACAAGCCAGTTATGAACTTAAACTGGGACTGGAATATAAGCGATAAATCAGCATTATCTACTGTGCTTTATGCTTCATTTGGTCGTGGTGGAGGTACAGGCCCTTACGGAAAAAGCAGTCAATACAGAATTTACGATACTGAAGGACAAATGGATTTCGATGCGATTGTTGCCAACAATAAAACATTAGAAGGTGGAATTGGAACATCCGGTACAGCAGCTGCGTTGCGTGCCTCTGCAAACAACCATAAATGGTACGGTGCTGTAACCAACTATTCATATGATGCCAACGAATATTTAACCATTAATGTAGGTGCTGATATCCGTTTTTACAATGGAGATCACTTCCGCGAATTGGTTGATTTATTTGGATTAACTGCTTGGGAAGATGGCCATAAAAGATACGATGCAGCAAAAGATTCTAACGGAGATTACTTAGTTAGCAAAACTTATAAAGCAAATCCATGGGCTGCATTATTGAACTATGCTCCTGAAGAAGACCGTATTGGGTACGATAACAGCGAATGGATTAATTACCAAGGTGTATTTGGTCAATTAGAATATGCTAAAGATGCAGTTTCAGGTTATTTCCAAGGTGCCGTTTCAAATCAATCATACAAAAAGGAAGAAAGATTTAGTGCAGATCATGCTCAATCAGAAACCTTAAACCGAATTGGTTACAACGCTAAAGCTGGTGGTTCATATACTATTGGTGGAACCAGCACAATATTTGCAAATGGAGGTATTTATTCACGTCAACCATTCTTAGACAACATTTTCGAATATTCAACAATTGTTGAAAGAGAAATGGAAGTTGCAAATGAATTGATTACCGGTTTAGAACTTGGTTACAAAGGTAACTTTGCAAACAATACAACAATTGCTCTAAATGCATACTATACCAAATGGGCAAATCGCTTTGTAGGTTTCAGTGCAGAAGACTATGTTACTTCATCAAATGAAACTGTAGCTGATGCAGGAATTAGAATGTCGGATGTTGCTCAGGTACATACCGGTGTAGAATTAGAAGCATCCACTTATATTACCAATGCATGGAAAGTTCGTGGTTTCGCAACAATTGGCAACTGGGTTTATCAAGGATCAACACCAGTGCAAATTTTGGACAACGATGCAAACAGCGAAGTTAAAGACGAGTTCGAAATCGACTTAACTGGCACAAAAGTAGGTGAAGCACCACAAATGTCATTAGGCCTTGGTACTTCATATACTATTGATGACTTTAAAATTTACTGCGATGCCAACTATTACAACAACTTGTATGGCTTAGTTGATGTAGAAGATGTTGCAGCAGCTTCCTTAAATAATGAAGAATATCAATCGGAAGAATTAGATGCTTACTTCTTAATCGACGCAGGTGCTTCTTATAAAATTGGTGAATCAATTACTGTTCGTGCAAACGTATACAACCTATTGAATTCAACTTACATTAGTCGTAAAGATTCCTATGGTTATTTCTTTGGTAATGGTACGACCTTTAACTTTGGTGTAACTTACAATTTCTAAAATCTTTTTCAATACAATAAAAAAGGCTGCCTAAAATAGACAGCCTTTTTGTTTATAGTATATTTAACTTATTTTCGCTCAAATTATTTTTTCGATATGAAGCAAGGAGCAATGATCATTTTCTTTTCAATAGTTACTTTAGTATATGGAGCAGTTAACTATTATGTATTTTCAAGAGGATTAACAGCACTAGATGGAACCAACTTCCAAAGCATTTATTCGTGGTTGTACTGGATTATTACTTCTTTATTTATTATTGGTCAAATACTAGAAAGAGGAAACCCCGGGATCTTTTCTCGTGTTATATCATTTATTGGCTCCTATTGGTTGGCTATATTCTTATACCTACTCCTAACCGTTGTTGCAATCGACTTAATTAGAGTGATTCAGCACTTTACTCATTTTATACCTGCATCGATGCTAGAAGGTATTTTACACCCTCAAAAACTGTTTGTTTATTCTGCAAGCTTAGCATTAATTATTTCACTTGTCGGATTTTACAATGCCAAACATCCACGGATTAAAGAAATTGATTTAACAATCCCAAAGCGTGCCTCAGAACTTAAAAATTTAAAACTTGTTGTTGCTACTGATGTACATCTGGGCGTATTACTTCAAGTAAGAACAGCAAAACGATTGGCAAGAGATATCAATGCACAAAACCCCGACTTGGTTATTTTTGGGGGCGATTTGGTTGACCACAACCCTGTTCCAGTGATTGAAAATAATCTGGGCAAATACCTTGAAGCAATTAAAGCACCAATGGGGATCTTTGCTGTTGCCGGAAATCACGAATACATTGGTCATGTTGAAAAAAGTGTGAATTATTTCGATAAACATCAAATAGAATACATACGAGATACCGTTAAAATCATTGAGAATAAAATTCAATTGATTGGACGTAACGACAGGGAAGGTAAAAATTACACTGGCGAAACAAGAAAATCACTCGAATCATTAATCAAAGAATCAGATTCAAATCTTCCGTCAATTCTTATTGATCACCAACCCGTTGAATATAACAAGGTAAGCAAAAACAATATCGATTTAATGCTTTCGGGGCACACCCATCGTGGGCAATTATGGCCCTTTGGTTACATCACTCGTATGGTATATGAAAATGATTTTGGTTTGATGAAGAAAGCGAATACCACCTTCTATACATCAAATGGTTATGGCACATGGGGACCTCCGGTGAGAATTGGGAATATTCCTGAATTAGTCGTCTTCAATATTAAGTTAGAATAACGATTCAAAAAGGTTACCCTCAAAAAGCAATTTTATTACAAATTTATAGAAGCTTTAAATTACTGTTCTTTTGGGTATACAGTCGATTTTATCGGTTTAATTATATACATTTACTTTCAAGTATAAAAGTATAAAACTGTTTAATTGACGTATTCTTTTGACGACAAATAATTCAATAACACCTATTGTTATTAGATTATTGCGTTACGCTATATCATTAATCTTATTAATGATGCTAGGGGTATATGCTTATAATCAAACAACTTGGACCGGGGCAATCAATAACGATTGGCATACCACAGGTAATTGGGATACGAATATAGTCCCCAACGCAACCAGCAATGTTATCATTCCCTCTACTGATATTACGAACTACCCAATCATCACCAACAACAACGCGAATGTAGCAAGCTTACAACTAGGCGATTATGCCACCACACAGCTTACCATCAATAATGGAAAAACATTAACAATTGAAAAAGATGGCTTTTCGATTAAACAGTATTCAAAACTATATCTTGATAGTGGAACTGTTAATTATTACGGTAACACGGCAATTAATATTGATAATAACACAGATATATTAATCGAACTGATTAATCATAGTACTTTATATTCACCATATACAAATACCTACTTAAATAGTGCCACCTTAACCATAAATAAAAGTATTTTCTATTACAATGCCTTGCTAAACGTTAATGGGAATTTAAATGCTGACGATGCCAACATTAATGTAAATAGTGGCTTGATTATCGCTTCGGGTTGGACAACAAACTTAAACTCCGGAAGCATTAACATAAGAGGTGATGTTAAAATTGATGGTGTTTTAAACGGAGGCATTTCTAACATAATATTTGATGGTAGTACTTCTACAAATTATTTAAATGTAAGAAATGGTGGACAATTTTTCATGGATAAAATTAATGGTACCTGTTCCAATGATTTAGAATCCCCTCCACCAACCTCTGTAGGTTCAATCAACTTTAAAATCCCTTCGACTATCGAAAACAATGGCCTATTAGATATTGGTGATGCGGAGGTTACATTTCATCAAGACTTAGAAACACAAGGTGATGCCACAATTCTTGTTTGGAATGGAATTTTAGTACTTGAGAGCAATGGTACTTTTGGAAACACTTCGATACTTGAAATTGAGTGCAGAGGAAGTATTTCCATTCTTGGAAATGGAACCTTCCAACAGAGCGGTGATATCATTGTGGGCGACGGTTCACTTTCAATTGGCGGGAATGCCGTTTTTGCCAATACTGGAACTTTAACTGCTGATGATGGAGACATCACCTTTACCGGCGACGTTATTATTGCAAATGCAGGAGGAACCATCGATGCGGGAAGTAGTGAAATTACTTTTGAAGGAGGAACCATTCAAAACGATGGTACTTTTGAAGCCGATAGTAGCACCTTCATTTTTGCTGGAAATGGAGAGCAAACAATTACCGGAAATGAAATAGAATTCTATGAGTTGGTTGTTTCAGACAGCACTACAATTGTAAGCTCGGTAGATATAAGTGTTGTAAATGATTTAACCATCGAAGGGGATGGTGATGTTCTATTTGAAGGCGATGCTTCCTTATCCACGCTTTTTCCATACATCGTAGCATCAACTGTAATTACAAAAAATAAAATTCTTGTTGAATTTAATCAAGCTGTGAATAAAGTATCAGCACAAGACACAAGCAATTATTTAATTTCAAAAAGTGGAACAACCAAAAACATTTTGATGGCGACACAATCTTCCACCAATTTAAATGAAATAACCTTACAATTAGGTTTTTCACTTTATTGTGGGGCGACCTATGGATTGTCAATAGAAAATGTTGTAAACGATGAAGGACAAAAAGTAAAAGATTTGTATAAAAAGAATGGCAAGTTCTCTCTACCCGATTTTAATGCCTTGGTTCGCAACATTACCGAATCACCCGATTCTACCTTAGCCGCGCCTTTTGCAAATGCAACAACTTGTCCCGATTTATCATCTCCCGATTTTAATCCTAATAACAATGGCTATAACCCTGGAACATCCATCATCGATTTTAGAGTGGATCACTCCAACGCCGAAACCTGTAATAGCTGGTATTTTAACTATTCCATTATCGGTAATATTGTGGATACCTTAAGAGTTAATGTCGACAATGTTGACACTGAAATAAATACTTCATTAATCGAGGCAATTACAAGTAATTATGTTTATTTCAGATTTAAAGTGAATAATGTTCCGGGGAGTGCCAACCAAGTTCAATTCAACATAAGCGACGTGACCAATTCCGATTGTCATTGTATCGACAGTACTTTTATCGATCATACCGTTACGCATAATATCTTAGCCCTACCTCCCATTGGCTCTTTCGATAATTAATAAATTATTCCCGAAAATCCAAAAATAGATCATGTTCAAAAAGGTTAAACACTAAACTAATTAAATGAATAGCTGTTTAATAAAAAATAAGTTTATAATCATGTCCAACACAGCCATTCATTTGAAGCACACAATCAGTAAAAAGGAGGAATTCAAATTATGAAAATCCTTCTAACTGGGGCCAACGGATATATTGGGAAACGATTACTCCCTGTATTAATTGATCAAGGTCATCAAGTGGTTTGCTGCGTTCGTGATAAAAACAGATTTAATGTAGCATCTTCTCTTCAAAAAAAAATCGAATTAATTCAAGTTGACTTATTAAAAAAGGAATCCTTAAAGAGCATTCCGATTGATATCGATGGAGCCTACTATTTAGTTCATTCCATGTCGTCGGCAAAAAACTATGAGCAACTAGAAACGCAAAGCGCGATTAATTTTCGAGAAGCAATAAATAAAACCAAAGCAATACACGTAATTTATTTAAGTGCCATCATCAATAGCGAGTATCTTTCGAAACATTTTAATTCAAGGAGAAATGTTGAAAACCAACTAAAAAATGGAAACTATGCTTTAACTACTTTACGAGCCGGAATCATCATTGGTTCGGGCAGTGCATCCTTTGAAATCATTCGCGATTTAGTGGAAAAATTACCAGTCATGATTACTCCCAAATGGGTAAAAACAAAATCTCAACCCATCGGAATCGCTAATGTAATTTCGTTACTTTCAGGGGCTATATTTCACCCCGAAACTAAAAATAAAAGTTTCGACATTGGAGGCGCCGATGTACTCACCTACAAAGAAATGATGCTTGGGTATGCAAAAGCAAGAAATCTAAATCGAAAAATATGGGTGGTACCAGTAATGACACCAAAGCTATCCTCGTACTGGCTATATTTTGTAACATCAACAAGCTATCGTCTGGCAACATCATTGGTTAGCAGCATGAAAGTAGAAGCCATTTGTAAAGACAATCATCTTTTTGAGATTTTAAATATAATGCCACTCTCCTATCAGGAGTCGCTAAAAAAAGCATTCACAAAAATTGAAAACAATGAAATAATTTCAAGCTGGAAAGATGCATACGTAAGTAGTGGATTTAACTTGAATATCTCAGAATTTATAAATGTTCCAAGTTTTGGATGCTATAAAGACCACCGAGAAGCGGCAATTATTAATAAGGATCTAAGTATTGAGAAAATCTGGAAAATTGGTGGTAAAACCGGATGGTATTCGGTGAATTGGCTTTGGCAGCTTCGAGGTTTTTTAGACAAGTTAGTGGGTGGTGTCGGCTTAAAACGCGGAAGAACAAATTACGACCACATTAATACAGGTGATACGCTCGACTTTTGGCGTGTATTGTATGCCAACAAAGAGGAAGGTAGACTATTACTTTTTGCTGAAATGAAATTACCTGGCGAAGCCTGGCTTGAATTTAAATTCAAAAACAACGTTTTATCTCAAACTGCAACTTTTCGGCCATTAGGTTTAGCAGGCAGAATCTACTGGTATTTCGTCTACCCATTTCATGGGATCATCTTCAAAAAAATGATTCAAAACTTAGCGAATTAAACAACCTATAAGATCAATTTATATTTCAATATCTCTCCCTAATTTGGGGATATTTCACATTTACACATATACCAAATCACCTAAATTCAGTAATTAAGTCTGGTAAATCAGACTTAATTCACAACTTTTGGGGATACCCTACAATTTTGGTAGTGCTTATTTTTGGATAAAATATATTTACTAAGTATTATGAAAAAAGTTTTATTCTTTATTAGCTTACTAACAGCAACAGTTTTTGCTATCGCACAAAGCGAAGGCACTTCGTTTTATAACAATTCTTCATCGAATTTATTAGAAAAGGAAACGAATTTAATAATTGGCGGTTACGGCGAAGTTCATTTCAATCAACCACTCACCGAATCAGAAAAAGAGCTAGGAAAATTAGATGTTCACCGTATTGTAATGTTATTAGGATATAATTTTTCTGAAAAGACTCAATTTGTTTCTGAGATAGAATTTGAGCACGTTTCTGAAGTATACGTAGAGCAAGCATTTCTTCAACATAAAATAAACAAGTACCTTAACCTTAGAGGAGGTTTACTTTTAATCCCAATGGGAATTGTAAACGAGTATCATGAACCAACAACCTTTAATGGAGTAGAGCGTCCTTTAGTCGACAAATATATTACACCAACTACTTGGCGTGAAATTGGTTTTGGAGTAAGTGGAAATATTCTTCCTGCCAATTTAAAATATCAAGCTTATGTTGTAAACGGATTTAATGGTTACAACGAAAATGCAAAACTCTCAGGTACAAATGGTTATCGAAAAGGCCGCCAAAAAGGAGCTGAGTCATACATGAGTTCACCTAATTTCACTTCAAAAATTGAATACTACGGTATCAGAAGTTTAAACATTGGCTTATCGGGATATTTCGGAAACACACAAAGCACACTATTCGATGGAATTGCCAAAAACGATGTAACAGCAATGGAAAAAGCCGATTCATCGGTTGTGGGAATGGCAATGATTGGACTAGATGCTCGCTATAGCTACAAAGGTTTCGAAGCTAGAGGACAACTGTATTTGGCGAACAACAGCAATACCGACCAATACAACGCATTTACAGGCAGCGATATAGGTAGCCAAATGCTAGGTTATTACGTTGAAGCAGGATATAATGTGTTAAAATCGGTTGAAACTACTGATTACAACCTTACTCCTTTTGTCCGCTACGAATACTACAACACGCAAAAACAAGTTGCTTCTAACACAGCAATAAACTTGAAAAACAAAAACCAAGCAATTACTGGTGGTTTAACATTAGATATTGCAAATGGTGCTGTATTTAAAGTGGACATGCAATGGCGCAAAAATGCTTTAAGCGATAGCTATTCGAGCGTATTTAATGCCGGATTTGGTATTATGTTCTAAAAATGTAGATTATGCTTCTGAAAATTTTAATAATATTTTTCCTTGTTGGAAATCATAGTGCTGAAGATCAACGTAAACAAATTGAACTTCAACCTCAACAACTACAAAAAGAGCTAAAAAAGGCTCAGCTTGAGGAAAGTCAATTAACTTTAATTGATTCAATTGTAGTATCAGGTAAAGTTTTCAGAATCGAAAATCAAGGAAATAACAAAGGATATGTTTACATCGGCAGAGTAAATAGTTGTCGTGCTGGAGGTTGTAGCAATCCGAACTTAGAATCTGATCAAAATAATTCGGAATACTTCGATTATTTTATTCTTTTCAATCAAGAGAAACAAGTGATTTCGGTTCGAGTTTTTAATTATCAAGCGACGCATGGATATGAAATATCATCCAAAGGTTGGTTGAAGCAGTTCAAAGGTTACCATGCCAATCTGTCTTTAAAAGTAAATAAGAATATCGATCAAATATCAGGAGCAACAGTTTCAGTAAATGCAATTGTTGATGATATAACGAATGTTACAGAAATAATTCAAACATTATGAAATTAAAAACGCCTGCTTAACGAATGTCAAGACAGGCGTTTTTTCAGATATCCAAATTAATTACTGTCCCCTCTTTACCTAACCGTTTAGGTTAAATCTTCCGATTGATTATTCATTTCGTGTTTGTGAACACCAAGCCATTACCAATTAAAATTTAAAAATAGCGTTAGCTGCTTTCGTTAGCCTATGGCCTAAATAATATCTCTATGGTATCTTAATACCAATCTCATTGCTGTTGACTGTTAATTTCCTTTAAATCGTCGATTCTTGAATGTCCAAAACAACATTCACCTCAACCAATTTGTAATGTAAATTAAATACCCAGTTTATTCTCCCATTATTCAATTATAAAATCAAATCATTATCTAATATTTAAACGATAAACAAATCAACTTCAATAGTTTATAAATCATTCAAACATGCAATTTTAAAAAAATACATTGTTGCTTTTATGAAAATGTGATATTTCTTATCAAAATTAGATTAGGTCGATATTTGGGTTTATTATATTTTTGATACGACAAATTGCTAATCTTAATTAATTAAACAGAATGAATTTTAATAGAATTAAGTCTATCGTAACAATATCAATCATTTTCTTGTCCTCGATTAACTTGTTGGCCAACGAACCTGATTCGGCTTATATCTTTAGTTATCCTAACCACAGTGGAAGAAATGGTTTAGAAATAGCCTATAGCATAGACCAACAAAATTGGATTCCGATTGGGAATGATTATACTGTTGTAAATAGCGACTATGGTTCTTGGGGCATCGAGAAAAAAATGTACGATCCTTTTTTATTCCTCGATCAAAACAATATTTGGCGTTGTATTTGGAGCCTGAACGATCGAGATGGAGTTTTTGCCATTACGCAAACTAAAGACTTGATTAATTGGGTACCGCAAAACTATCCGAAGGTGATGCAAAAAGGGAATGTATTGAAACCCGAAATCATTTATCTAAAGGACAAGGAGGAATATTTAATTTCGTGGTTGAGTTTGGAAAAATATCAATCGAACATGCAATTCTTTGGATGCACAACAAAAGATTTCAAAAAGTTCTCCGAAGCTTATAAAGTAGATGCATCGATACGCTTAAATAATAAATTAAAGGTTTTAATTAACGGAAAAGAAAAAGAAGGAGTTCTAAATAAAGTCGACTGGTCGACTGTGCAAAACTTAATTGAAGCACAACAAAACACTGCCTACAAGGCTTCATTAAAAAAAGAAACACATCGCGACGACGAACGTTTCTTTGGAAATTTAAAAGAAGTAAAAGCAACACTTACTGCTGATTTTGAAAATTCCAAAGAGATTAGCGATTTGCTAATTGGTATTTTCTTCGAAGACATTAACTACGCAGCTGATGGAGGTTTATACGCTGAATTAATTCAAAATAGAGGCTTTGAATATCATCCACACGATAAAAAAGAACGCGACCCATCATGGAATCCCAAGAAAGCTTGGACCTTTACAGGAAACCAAGAAAACTTCAGCATTGCCACTGAAGATCCGATCCATGAAAACAATGCTAACTATGCTATTTTAAATATTGAAAAAATTGGTGAAAACCTTTCAAACGAAGGTTGGGATGAAATCCCAATCAATGCCAATGAAAGCTACAAACTTTCTATTTGGACTCGTGCTTTAAACAATGCAAAAATAAAGGTCAGCTTAATCAACCAAAACAACGAAGAGATTGCAAGTACAGTCATTAAAACAAAGCTGGACTGGAAAAAAACGAATACAAAATTAAAAGCGAACTCAAGTTGTAAAAAAGCGAGATTAGTGATTGAACCTTTAGCAACAGGCACTTTTCATATCGATATGGTCTCGCTCTTCCCAGAAAATACTTTCAAGCAACGCGATAATGGAATGCGTGCTGATTTAGCTCAAACAATTGCCGACTTGCATCCAAAATTTGTGCGTTTTCCCGGCGGGTGCGTTGCTCATGGCGATGGAATTCACAACATTTACAATTGGAAAAATACCATTGGCCCATTAGAAACTCGAACTCCTCAGCGCAACATTTGGGGCTATCAGCAATCCTATGGCTTAGGTTACCACGAGTATTTCATGTTTTGTGAAGACCTTGGTGCCGAACCTATTCCGGTGGTTGCTGCAGGAGTTCCTTGTCAGAATTCCTCAGATTGTGGTGCCGGTCAACAAGGTGGAATTCCGATGGAAGACATGGACGAATATGTTCAAGATGTTCTTGATTTGGTTGAGTATTGTAACGGCGACAAAACTACAGAATGGGGTAAGAAAAGAATTGAAAATGGTCATGCTGAACCGTTCAATTTAAAATACCTCGGAATTGGAAACGAAGACCTAATTGGCGATGTTTTTAAAGAGCGTTTTGAAATGATTTATAAGGCTGTAAAAGAAACCTATCCTGAAATTGTTGTAATCGGAACAGTAGGCCCATTTTACGAAGGCCCTGATTATAATGAAGGTTGGAAATTCAATACAGAACTAAAAGTTCCGATGGTAGACGAACATTACTATGAACAACCAGGTTGGTTCATCAACAATCAAAACTTTTACGATCGATACGACCGCAATAAGCCTGCTGTTTACCTAGGAGAATATGCATCATGGGGGAACGAGCTTTACAATGCTTTGGCTGAAGCTGCTTATTTAACTTCAATCGAGCGGAATGGCGATATTGTTGAAATGAGTTCGTATGCACCTTTGCTAGCAAAACATGGTCAAACACAATGGCGCACCGATTTAATCTTCTTCAATAACACAGAAATATTCCCAACCCCGAACTACCAAGTACAAAAGCTATTTGGTCAAAACACGGGCGACCTTTATGTTCCAAGCACAATTCAATTGTCGATAAACAACGAGAAAGCTCGTAAACGTGTTGCATCTTCAATTTTAAAAGACAGTGAAACAGGAGACATAATTATTAAGTTGGTAAATATTCTTCCTGTTGAAGTAAGTACCGAAATTAATTTAGAAGGAACAAAAACTCAACAAGCTCAGCAGTTTTTATTAACAGGAAATCCAACTGATAAAAAATCTGAGATTGTAAAATCAACAATCGAAATTTCAAACAGTACGGAAGTCAAACTTCCACCTTATTCATTAAAAGTAATTCGTATTTCAAATAATTAAAATCATAAAAATGAAAGTTTTATTAAGCATAATTTTAGCGTTTTTAGCCTTAGGATTAACGGCTCAGCCCAACTTCATTACAAATATCGAAAACCGAACAACCCATAGTTTAAACGGAAAATGGAGCTATGTAATTGATCAATATAGTACTGGACAAATTGGATTTAGTCCGATTTACCAAAACTACAAACCCAAAGATAAATCAGATCGAGTTGAATATAGTTTCGATGATGCATCAACACTTTATGTGCCAGGATCGTGGAATTCACAAGAGGAAAAGCTATATTACTATGAAGGAAGTATCTGGTATCGTCGCACTTTCGATTTTACACCAAAATACGAGAACTCACGTGTATTTTTATATGTAGGAGCAGCCAATTATCGTACCGATGTAACCATTAACGGACGACGCATAGGTACTCATTATGGAGGTTTCACCCCCTTCAGCTACGAAGTTACAAAACACATTAAGTCGAAAGACAACTTTGTAATTATGGGCGTAAACAATCGTCGTGAAGGAAATTACGTACCAGGAATGGTAACCGACTGGTATAACTACGGTGGAATTACCCGCGACGTATATTTAGTTGAAGTACCGCAAACTTACATCGATGATTTTACAATTGTTTTAAATAAAGAAACCGTACAATCTAAAACCAAGGAAATTTTGGGTAGTATTCAATTGGCAGGAGAAGAAATGCCTAAAACAGCTACTGTTTCCATCCCTGAATTGAACCTCGCAAGCGAAGTAAACATCGACGAAAACGGAAAAGCTAATTTTAGTTTAAAATCGAAAAAACTTGAATTATGGAGTCCTGAAAATCCGAAGTTGTATACCATCAACATTAAAACAGATAGTGACGAAATAGAAGATCAAGTAGGTTTTAGAACAATTGAAACCAAAGGACTTGAAATTCTGTTGAATGGCGAACCAATCTTTTTACGCGGTATCTCTATTCACGATGAAAACCCTTTACGTGCCGACCGTGCACACTCATACGATGATGCGCTTACCATTTTAAACTGGACCAAAGAACTAGGTTGCAACTTTGCTCGTTTAGCACACTATCCACATCAGGAAAAAATTATTCGTTTAGCGGATCAAATGGGAATTTTACTTTGGGAAGAGTTACCACTATATTGGGGAATCGACTGGCGCAACGAAAGGGTATTGGAAGATGCCAAACGTCAATATTCTGAGATGATTCGTCGTGATAAAAACCGTGCATCAAGCATTATTTGGAGTATCGCCAACGAAACCGGTCCAAACCCCGATCGCAATCACTTTTTAACAGAGATAGCAAATCATGTACGTAGTGAGGATAGCACCCGCTTACTAAGCGCTGCATGTAAAAAAGACAGTGGAAGAGATGGTGACAAAAGCAAAATCTATACAGTTTCCGACCCAATTATGAAAGTACTCGACATTGTTAGCTTCAATGAATACTTAGGCTGGTATGGCGGAATGCCGATTGAGTGCCGCGAAAAAGATTTTGAAATTGCCGAAGAAAAACCAGTAATCATTAGTGAATTTGGTGGTGGTGCCCTAGCTGGTTTCCATGCCGATTCAACCACTCGCTGGAGCGAAGAGTTTCAAGAGTATTTGTATCGCGAAAGTATCGATATGTTTGAGCGAGTTCCCGGTTTATCAGGAATGACACCATGGATCTTGGTTGATTTCCAAACCCCACTTCGTCAGCTTCCAAATGTTCAAGACGGATGGAACCGAAAAGGGTTGATCTCTGAAACAGGAGAAAAGAAAAAAGCATTTCATATACTTCAAAAGTACTATGAGAAAAAAGCAAATGAATAATATTTAGACTACAACTCATCAAAAATGGATAATTACGAGAAGTAATTATCCATTTTTGTTTACTATAATTTTACGATCCTACTGGTTTTGAATCTCAATTCCTCCACCCTCTTTATTTATTTTTTTACCCTTCGATAATTTACAGATTATTACATTTGTAAGCAATCAAATTTCAACTATGAAAAACTCGAAAAGTATTATTAAACGGTTATTTGCCGTTTTAATAATTATTCTCTTAGTAGGAACTTCCAATAAGTCGAGTGCACAAAGCTGGCCAGCTGGTGTACACGACCCCTCCAGCATTATAAAAGATGGCGATACTTATTATGTGTATGCAACAGGAAACGGAGTACTTGCATTATCATCGAAAGATCTGGTAACATGGAAAAGCGATAGCAGACTTTCACCATTTACTGCATCCGATTACCCTGCATGGATCAATACACGAGTCCCAGAATTTGCGGGTCATTTTTGGGCACCCGATATTATTTACATGAACGGCTATTATCATTTATATTATTCATGTTCAGAATGGGGAACCATGACTTCGACCATTGGATGTGTGAGAACCAAAACATTAAATCCCGATAGTCCGGATTATAAATGGGAAGACCTTGGCTTTTTAGGAATTTGGTCGTACCAACCAGGATTGGCATTAAATGCAATTGATGCAGCGATGCTGAGAGGTCCCGATAAAAAAGTATGGATGATCTACGGTTCATTCAATGAAGAAGGAATTGTGATTACAGAAATTGATACTTTAACCGGAAAACCTTATACCTACGCGGGCAATTTACCTGGAAAAAGCATTGCCAATTCATGGACAGGCCCAAACAGCTGGAGCTATGCCGAAGGCGAAGGTGGAGCAATGATTTATCGCGATGGCTATTACTATCTATTTTACAATAAAGGTGGATGTTGCTCCGGAATTGCAAGTTCTTATTATATGGTAATGGGGCGTTCAAAAAACCCGAGAGGCCCGTTTGTTGACAAAAATGGCAAACCAATGCGCGTTGTTGGATCTCCAAGTGGCGGTACTATTGTTATGAAACACGACGATAGCCGTGGGCAGGATGATCGTTATTATGGCCCTGGGCATTTCGGCATGTTTTCAGAAAATGGAACCGATTATGTTAGCTTCCATTATTACGATCCATCAGGATATTACCCAAACGAAGAAGCCAACAATCAGGGAGAACCAACCCTCGGAATTGCTAAATTAGACTGGGGTGCAGATGGTTGGCCTTCTATCTCTCTCGATTTTGTGGAAGAAGGAATTTATACACTCGAGAATGTAAATAGTGGCAAAGTGGTTGATGCATTTTATCAACGTCCTGAAGATGGATTTCCAATTTATCAGTACGATGATATGGATACGCTTACACAAAAATGGATTTTCAATTCTTTGGGAACAGGTGAGTTTACTATTCAAAACTATCAAGAGCTCTCAATTTACATTGAAGCATCTACAACAAGTTTGTCGTTAAGCAACAATTACAATAACGAATTAACCCAAAAGTTTAGAACTTTTACCACTCCAAAAGGCAAGACTATTATTTACCCCTCGCGCATAGATCAGGTAATTGAAGCAAGCAATAACTCAACAAAGAACACCCGTCTTTCAATAAACAGAGCCAACAGTACCGATGGGCAGTTTTGGTATCCTATGCCATTCAACGAAACTTTATCAACATCGAAAGAAGGGGTTGTATTAGAAGCGATTGCCAACTCGAACAACGAAATAATTGTTGAAAGTAATGGAATATGGGAAGTATCGATTTTAGATGATAGTTGGTTAACGGTAAGCCCAATGAAAGGTAATAAAACACAAACCTTAACTATAACGGCTCCAGAGAATCCCGAAACATCTTTGCGCGCAAATAGAATTACCATTACAACCCATGGTGGACAGAAAGAAAATCTAAAGGTTTTCCAAAATAGTAAAACTTCAGCTATTAACCAATCAGAGGATCATCAGTTTGAAATTTATCCAAATCCAGCTATAAGTACTATTACCATTAATGCAAAAGAAAATTCACAACTTGAAATTATCAATCAGCTTGGTCAGCAAGTTCATCGTCAACCACTTTCGATTGGCGACAATCGCATTGATGTTAAAAACTATCAACGAGGAATGTACATTTTCAAAATCAACACGAAACAGATATCTGTTATCGAACGGGTAGTTTTCAATTAAAATGGTTTCTTCTTAAATTCTATTCTGCTCACTGCAATATTGGTATCCAATAAGTAAATTCGGATAATATCCTTTTGGCCTAGCTGATGTTTTGTTACACCTTCAGAAAATCCTTGTAAAACAGATTTGCCCCATGCACGTTGACTTTTTGAAACGTCAACATCAACAACCATCGGCTCGCCATCGTTCACTGAAATCGCATAGGCAACTCTGCGGCCATCGCAAATTCTTTGGGTTGGCACACACTTCACCGCAATAGTATACTCACCAGGTACTAATTGAATACCATATGACAGACTTGGAACTTTTTCAAAGTCATCTTTTGAATAACTATCTCCAGTAAAAGGAAAACGAGAAATTGAAGTCCCTCCCAAACCTAGTCCAGGGATTTCAATAATTTGATCGTCACTGAAATCATCGATTTTTAAATAATCAGTTGCAGGAATGGCCACCAGATTATTCGTTTTAAAATACTCTGCATTAGAAGAAGATGCAGGTAGATTGTCTAAATACTTATTTCTACCAACATCTACTGCTTCTATTAATTTGGGATTCGACAACCATGCTTCCTTTGCAACATGAGGAGCATCAAAAATGGGCAAGTTACGTGGTGAGGCGCTCATGATTTTATTCCATTTACCATTCGATATGTCCTCGTTGTATTGTCGGGTGATTTCCTGAATCTTTTGGTAAGCCTCTATCGATTTTTCAGAATAAACCAATGCTTCTTCATCATTTTCTTGAATAAGTTTCATGCTTTTATCGGCATAAAACGCCTTCTGGTTCATTAATGCTGCGCCTTCTACCGGATACTTTATCAACTGAAAATAAGCATCCTCTAAACGAGAAGGTAATTTATCTTCTAAAGTTTCTACAGCTTTAAGTAACTTAGCATAGTCGTTCAATCGTTCGTTTTGCATTTCTTCGGTAAACGACAACATTCCTAAATGCTCCGGTTTTGCATTTTGAGCCAAACGAAAGTATTCTTTCTTAATCGCCGCAATATCATCGGCATAATCTTTTCCGAAGGTTTCAGCAGCCCATTTGTAATAATATTTTTCCGCATTTTGAGGAACCCACTTTTCTACATTCCATGCTAAATCGGCAAAGAATTCGATTTCCATTTCAGCAGGTTTGATGTCGCCTACATTTAAAACCCAAATTTTTCGTGCATTAAATTGGTAGGCTTTGGTCAATTCATAGGAGATTAAAGCAGGAGAGATCGAAGAAATCCACAAATAATCGTGAGGCTTTCCCCAATACGAAATATGGTAATAAACCCCACTTCCCCCCGATCGTTTCTGCTCTTCGGGCGACGATAGTTGACGGATATAACCATGATTATCGTCGGCCCAAACAATGGTTACATCTTCAGGCAAATCTAAACCACGCTGATAAAGTGTAAGTACTTCTTTGTAAGGACAAAATAATTGTGGAACACTTGTATTTTGATCATAATAAGTATCGAAAATACGTCGCTGATCATCAATTACCTCTTCCAATAAATTGATTTTAGAATTGATATCACGAGGTCCGGGCATTCCACTATCGTGAATTCCGCGCATCCCAACCGTATAGAAGTTTTCGTAGTTATTGCTCACCTTAATCCGATCGTCCCAATACTTATAAATTTGCTCTTTATTGGTATCGTAGCGCCAATCGCCCGGGTTTTGATCATATTCGGCTTCGAAATTCTGCTTCCATTCAAATACATTGTTTCTATTCATTGGCTCGCAATGGCTTGAACCAATTACGATGGCATAATCATTGGCTACCTTTGGATTTTCGGGATAATAATAGAATGCTTTGGTACATGGGTGCATGGCAGGCCACATGAAATTTATTTTCAGTCGAAGCATCAATTCAAAAACCAATGCATAAGTTTTGGGGCCAATGTCTTCAATGTCGGTATCAATATTCGCTGCAGCCCATGGATGCAAGCCCCAATCTTCATCGTTTATAAATATTCCACGATACTGAACAGAAGGCGATTCTATGACCGTTTTTTGTCCAGCAATAAATATTTGCTCATGTTTTTCGGGATGTACATTGGCCCAATAAATCCAAGGAGAAACTCCAAGAATTTTAGAAAGCTCGAAAATACCATAGGAAGTACCTCTTCGATCGGCACCTGCTATTACCAATGCTTTCTCCACATTTGGAAATGGATTTTCGAGTACAAGCAATTGATGTGCTTCCCATTGATCCTTAATCTTAGATACATCTAACTTGCCTTCATAAATGAGTTGATCGATGTATTTTGATTGCCCGATTGTACCAGCAAGTATAATATTTTTTTTATCGTTTAATTCGGAAAGAACTAAAGGCGCTTTTCCGGTAATTGCATTGATATCAGCACTCAGTGCATTGGCCGAGATTTCAACAACCTTTGCATCGGTATTATCAATTATTATTGGGGTAACCGTTGAACCAACAATCGGGAAGTTACTTGGATCGGTATAATCAACATGCAATTCCGTTCTTGAACGACCACAACTATTTAATAAGATTACACTAAAAAGGGAAGCAAAAACTAAAAGATTAAGTTTCATAATATTAAATCTATTTAACACTAAAATATTGAAATCCTACTTTCTTTCAAGTTCAGACATTAACAAACAATATTCAATTTTTAAAACTTCATCATCCGATCGATTTCACGCTTTGAATCTTTTTGTTTTAATGTTTCGCGCTTATCGAATTGCTTTTTACCTTTTGCCAGTGCAATATCTATTTTTGCCAATCCTTTGTCGGTAAGAAATAAGCGCAAAGGAATAATTGTTAAGCCACTTTCTTTGATTTTGCGCTCTAACTTTTGCAATTCGCGTTTTTGTAGAAGCAATTTACGCTCACGACGGGTCTCGTGGTTATAATGTGTGCCAAAAAAGTATTCTGCGATATGTAAATTTTTCACATACAGTTCGCCCTTGTAAAACTGACAAAAGGAATCTACTAAACTGGCTTTACTTTCTCTGATCGATTTAATTTCGGTTCCTTGCAACTGCAATCCTGCAGTATAAGTATCTAAAATTTCGAATTCAAAAGTTGCCTTTTTATTCTTTATATTGACTTTATTTCGTGGTTTTAACGACATACTAATAAATAAACAGTGCAACTAATTTTGTAATAATAAATAACATGAACCAAGCATTTACCAACAGTACCAAAAATAATACTGTAAAAAATGAAATGGCATTTTCTTTCTCGAATTCAAAAAATTCCTGTATTCCGATATAAAGCAAGACAAAACTATAGAATCCAAGAATGCCAACCATGCCTAAAAATGGAAACAAACCAGTTAGGGCTGTCATTATTAACACCGGACTCATTGCATAAACTGCTAATTTACGAGCTTTCCCAAATTCTGGCGTTTGTTTAAATAAACGCAATACCTCATAAATCCAGAAAAGTGATGAATAATAATAAAAGATCATCAAAAGTGTTTTTCTGGATGCCTCAGTAAAAACCTCAATCCAAAGAATCCCACCTTTAGAATTAAACAATATTGTTCCTAAAGCCACACTAAAAAATACAATAATGATACTCCAACCGAAATACTTCTTAGACGATTTTCCAGAAGACTGTTCCACATTCTTAAGCGCTTTCCATGTTTTTTTAGGATAAGCAAGAATGTTTATACTCTCACGGTAAAGTTCAATAAATATGTTTTTTATCTCCAAAATATATCTCTTTTTATTAGCGAATTTACAGATCACTTCCTGATAAAGAAAGAAAGATGCAAATTTAATTTAGTTTTGCTAAATTATGTTACCAAAGCATCAGAATAAAATTAAGTGATGACAAAATACAATTTAATAACAATTTTGGGTGCAACCGCATCGGGTAAAACAGGAGTTGCCACCAATCTAGCATACAATATTAAGAGTGAAATAATTTCGGCTGATTCACGACAAGTGTATCGAGGCATGGACCTAGGAACAGGTAAAGATATCGAAGAATACACTCTTAATGGCAAACAGATTCCTTATCACTTAATCGATATCATGGATGCCGGAACAGAATACAATGTTTATAAATTTCAAAAAGATTTTTTCAAAGTATATCAAGAGATTACTTCAAGGGGCATTTTGCCAATTTTATGTGGAGGCAGCGGAATGTATATTAATGCAGTTTTAAAAGGCTACAAACTGATAAAAGTTCCTAAGAATGAAGATCTCCGCGAGGAATTAACAACTTTTTCACTTGAAGAATTAACTGCAAAACTAAAAAGCTTAAAAAGTTTACACAATAAAAGCGACATTGAAACCAAACGTCGTGCAATTAGGGCCATTGAAATTGAAACCTATTACAAGGATCATCCACTATCCGACGATGAGTTACCTGATATAAACAGTTTAATTGTTGGAATATTCTTTGATCGTGATACCCGCAGAAAACGTATTTCAGAGCGCTTAAAACAACGTATCGATGAAGGAATGATTGATGAAGTGCGTAATTTAATCAAGAGTGGAGTTACACCAGAGTCATTAATCTACTATGGTTTAGAATATAAGTTTCTAACCTTACATGTAATCGGTCGACTATCTTTTGACGAAATGTATCGACAATTAGAAATTGCAATTCACCAATTTAGTAAACGCCAAATGACCTGGTACCGTAACATGGAACGTAACGGTACCAAAATACACTGGATTGATGGCACTTTACCCATACAAGATAAAGTAGAAAAAATCAAGGAATTATTCCAGCCAGAAATTTAAAACTCGTTCAATTTGAACTTAGGATATTCTCCATAATCATTGTACGATGGTTCGCTATCTTTTGTAAAAAAGATCAATAGAATCAATTGGCCCAAAAGAGGCAATAAATTAACCAATAAAAACCAACCACTCTTCGATACATCGTGTAATCTGCGGATAGAAACCGAAATTGATGGCATTGCTAACAGCAACAGCAAGAAATAAAATACATTGTCGATGATATCAACAAAATCAGAAAACTTGAAATAAATCCGCAAAACCAACCAAAGGAAAATAAATATAAACGATACTGTGTTAAAAATCCAGAAATCTGTTCTGGTAGTTCTTCCTGAGAAATCAAAAGTTAACTTAATTGTGTTTAAATAGCTTTTAATAAACATAGCGAGGATCTAATTATTATTAGTACAATAATAATTAAATTGTAGAAAAGTTACTGTCAATAAATCTTAAAAAATGACCTTGAAACCCAACAATATATTCATTCTAAATACTGAATTAGTTTAATAAAAAAATTGATTAATTCAGTATTTACAATTATTATACCAATATGATCTTAACAGACAATTCTTTTATGTTTTTTCCAGAGAAGTTACCTGAACTCATCAACAAAATATTTGTCGAGGTGGTGTTCATACTTTGTAAATAGCTGAATAATTCATCCGAATTAGTGTAAACTTTTAAATCGTCTCTTTCAAAACCATTTTTCACCAATTCTTCTGAAATCGGTTCTAACTGCTTGTGCTCGATCGTATGCGGATTATAATAAACAATTGCTTCGTCAGCTAAATCCATAGCCCCTTTATAATGCGGTAAAAATTCTTTCTTCAAGCTACTAAAAGTGTGCAGTTCCATTACAGCCACCAGTTTTCGATTGGTAAATTGTTTTTTCACAGCCACGGTAGTGGCTTTCAATTTCGAAGGAGAATGAGCAAAATCGTAAAATACAGTAGAATTATCGTTCTCAGCCATAATCTCTAACCTTCGGGCTGAACCTCCGAAGCTCGCAATAGCTTCATAAAACGCTGTTTTTGAGATCCCAATCTGTTCACACACAAGTTGCGCTCCGGCAATGTTCTGAAGATTATGATCGCCGAATACTTTCAAAGAAATTTTTTGTTTGTTTTCAATAAGCTTTGTAATTCCATCTTCGAGCACGTTTTTGGGAGTATGATAAGCATATAGAGAAAGTTTGCCCTCTTGTTCTTGCGCGATTTTAACCAGTTCTTCGTCGCCATTGAAGTAAATCAAGGCACCTTTTTCATCAATTGAATTTGCAAAAACTCGGAACTGATCGACATAGTTTTCAAAGGTTGGAAAAACATTGATATGATCCCAAGCGATTCCGGTAATCATGGCTACATGTGGTTTATAATGATGAAACTTAGGACACAAATCGATTGGAGACGACAAATACTCATCGCCTTCGAAAATGGCAATGGGGGCTTCATGTGATAATCCAACCATGGTATCGAAACCTTCAATTTTAGCTCCTACCATATAATCAAAAGATTTGTCCCAATATTTTAATACGTGCATGATCATCGAGGTGGTTGTTGTTTTTCCGTGGCTACCTCCAATAACCACACGAATTTTATCCTTGGTTTGCTCATACAAATACTCGGGATACGAATAAATTTTTAGTCCTTTTCTTTGGGCTTCTAATAACTCGGGGTTATCTTTTCGTGCATGCATTCCGAGAATGATCGCATCTAATTCAGAAGTGATTAATTCAGGTTGCCATCCTTCGACCTTGGGTAATAAACCATGCTTTTTTAAACGAGATTTTGAGGGTTCAAAAATCTCATCGTCTGATCCACTTACGTTTATACCTTTTAGGTGTAAAGCAATCGCTAAATTGTGCATTGCACTTCCTCCAATGGCGATAAAATGAACTTTCATGCGTTTTCTTTTGAATTAAATTGAAATTTAAAAATAGCAATCCGCATCGAATTAAAACAAGAAAGCCAGAATAACTTGATGCAATTCTTTAATTTCTAATATTCCTCTATTTTTACAGAAAATTAACGTGATGAAAATAATCCCTATTGATGCCGGTACTTTTAAATGTGATGGAGGAGCAATTTTTGGAAGTGTACCTAAAATATTATGGTCGCAACAAGTTGAAGCAGATGAGAACAACCTGATAAAAATAGCTTTGCGTTGTATGCTCGTTGAAATTGCAGATCAGAAAATACTGATTGAAACCGGAACGGGAACGAAACACAACGAAAAGTTTGCGATTAATAATGGAATTGAACACCCCGAGAATTTATTAAAATCATTGCATGCGGCTAATATTATGCCTGAAGACATTACCGATGTTCTTTTAACTCATTTACACTGGGATCATTCGGGTGGTTGCACTTATTATAACCCCAATAAGCAATTACAACTTACTTTTCCGAATGCAACTTATCACTGTTCGAAACAACAATGGCACAATGCCCACCAACCCAACATCCGTGAAAAAGATGCTTACTTTCTGGAGGATTTAGATTTATTAATGGAGCAAAAGCAATTAAAACTAATAGAAAACGATGGCTGGTTCAACAAGGCAATTGAATTACGAATTTTTGATGGTCATACGCCCGGCCAGATAATTCCGATTATTCATTATAATAATCAAAAGATTGTTTACGCTTCTGATTTCACTCCTTTAGCAGCCAATGTGCGTTTAAAATGGGTAGCAGCGTACGATTTGTATCCGGTAACAAGTATGCAAAACAAGATTGAGTTTTTAAAAGAAATTGAAGAAAAAAATATGCTTCTATTTTTTGAACACGATTACGAAAATGAATGCGTAACCATAAAATGGGATGCACAAAAAGGTGCGATGATTGCAAATAAAGGCCAACTGAAAGACTTTCTGTCCGATTGAATTACTACAGCAGATTCTCCATTTTACCTTGAAACAAGTTTCAAGTTTTAGCGATCAACACCAATAATGCAAGCTTACGCAGGCAATAAAAGTTTTACAAAAGTAATTTCGAGTAGTTTAAATGTAGCTCTAAGCACTTTATCATAAAAAACTCGTACTGAACACCTTAAAAGTACACTCAGCCACCTCTAAAAGATAGAGAAGTTAAAGCTCAGCCCAAAATTGGTATGATTGGTCTTATACGATGCCGAAGTATACGGCGTTGTGCTGGTAAATCGGTAATACATGGTTACCGAGAATTTTTCGCTTAGCATATAATCAGCAGTTAAATCGATCGATAAAGATTTAGAACCATTCGATACCGGTTCGTTGCCTTCGCTTATTGATTGATAAATGGTGGCATAATCACTGCTGGTAATGTCTAAACGCATATCAACATCATTTGATATTTCACTGGAGCGATTTCGCGAACTGATGATCATATCCATTCCGGTGAAACGATAACCGATTCCCACGGTATATGAATTTTTAATCATTTGCGACATCTGCAGATTCGAGAAACTAAAATTTAACGATCGCTGCTTGTTATATCCTACCGAAGCCGAAAGATCATTCACAAAAGTCATATCCACACTTAAAAGAGGCGCAAATTGCTCACTAATGGTAACCGAATTTACATCAAACTTAGGAATGAAAGTGCTATCTAATTCATATCGAGCCCAACTAATACCATCCATCCCGGGATCGTAGTTATCATTCGATTGGAAGCTTGCAAGGGCGTAATTCGAACGGTATTTATGGTTGAAATTAAATGTTTTAAGCACATTCCGCATCCAATCGATATTTGCAGGATTAACACTATAGGTTAGCCCCCAGTTAGGGCGAATCGCCGATAATTCTGGAATACTTTTTAGCGAAATACTATTCGGATCTGATCCAGAATAAGCAGCCAACAAAGCCGGTAAAATTACTTCGCTTGAATTAAGACTAACTCCATCAACATTCTTTAATTGTTCGAATGGTTCGTGGCTGTATCCCGATGCAGGATCGAATCCACGTTCTTCATTTAATCGGTCGGCAATTACTTTTCGGTAATTCACAAAATTCTTGAATGGCGAATTTTCCGCTGCTTCACTTACCCCGTCGACAAACGCAGTTTTAATGGTTAAGGCACTCATCGAAAAGTTTCCGGTTCGAGTAGTTCCTACTTGAGAGAATGCATTCTCCTCAAAATAAATCATACTGCTTGAATTGTCGGCCAACCTTCTTGTACCTGTAACATCTAAACGAAGATTAGGAATCGGTTCTACAGTTACTTTAAAGGTGTAGGACTTACTCAAATTATTGTTATAATACTCTCCCGAAGCATTGTTATGCTGCAACCAACCACGTTCGGCAGCGTTTAATCCAAACTCGGTATCTTGCCGTCCCATTAAGAAATCTAAAGAAGGAGCAATTGAGCCCTTATTGTCATTCGCACCAAACATCCATGTTTCGGGAGAAAGTGCAAAATTCGGTAAAACAGTCGATCCATTTTCGGTATATCCCAAGGTTACACTTCGCACTCCCATCAGCATCCGCGTGGTTATTCCAAGAACTTGCTCGGCAATTGTTTCATTAATTTCGCGCTCTCCAATTACCACCACATTTGCACGTTCCACACTTTCGTTGGCGCTTAGGGTGATTCGATTATCGTTTAGCACACGAATATTGGTAGTAATGGTATCCCCGCGATCGTTCAGAGCAAAGGCACTTACATTTCGTGTTGCCAATCGATGGAAAATTGATTTTGGAGTATTTGCTTTAAAATCAACATCACGTTCTTTGTATTTTACGGTTTTGGTACGAGTGGGCTCTTGAGATTCAGCATTCGGATTTCGGCGACTGCTACTTTGAGTGGTTCGTCCACCGGTTCGGTATTTTTGATTAATTTTCTTCAAATAAGGTACCTTGTCGTATAACCTTTTAAAATCGAAGGTAGTATTGAAATTTATTGTATTTGAATTGCGAATGGTATTTCCCACACGCAAACTATCAGGTGTATCGGCACTCATCATTGCACCGGCATACCAATTGTATTTTCCTTGGTAGGAAGCATTGGCAGTGGTCCAGTCGAGCAAAGGAATTGCCTTGGTTGGAACATTGTAACGAACATTGAAACCATGATCGTATTGTTTCATTCTTGTTCCATTGATCAGCCTGGTTAAAATACTATCGCGCATGTATTGATAATGGTCAACAATCATTGTTTGATCTTCATCTAAATTCAATATGCTGCTATTGTTGAAATCGAATTTCAAGTTTTTCGACAAATCAAAACGCATATCAAAATCTCTATTCCAAAGCAAGTTTTTTTGCACATAAGTTGGAAGTTTTGATTCGGGATCGGTATTATTTCGATATTGATTTTCGATATAATCGCGATTGAAATAAGTATTGTAGCCCAAGCTTTGCGGAAATAGGAAGAAATTAAATTCTTTGATTAACTGCAGTATTTTATTATCTAAAAATTTCACATTCTTGAATGGCTCGATTGCCTGAGAATTACTTGAATAATTATAATCCAAGGCAACTTTAGAAGTTCGTTTGTAATACTTTTCGATATCGGGTGTATGATTCAGCAATTCATTTTTAGCATACGAGAACGAAATATTTTCGATATTATATGGCATTGGTTTGCGATCGTTTCCACGTTGCGGGTTGATGGAAACATTGGTAATATTAAAACTTTTCCGTTCACTAAAATCTTGTGATAAGTCGAGCAATAGCTGACGCGTTTCGGGATCTTCAATACTCGATAGGGCATCTGATAAAAATACATCGGTATTTAATGGACTATACTCAGGAGTTGCAACTGAACGAGAGTATCCGTAATACAATGGCAATTTTATACCCAACTTTTCGGGGAAGAGTTTACCTAATTGAATAGAAGTTGTAAAATCGATTGAATAAGCATCCTCTAAGCTACGTTGCGAAGTAGACTGACTTATTGCGCCCCATCCAACCGATTTTGTACTACCGGCTAAAGTTACATTACCAAGGTCGGCTAAGTTCATCGACATACGGCCACGTGATGCCCAACCACCTTTTGTTTCGGTATCGGAAATACGCAATTCGTTGACCCACACTTCAACCGATTTGGTATCGGTATTCTTGCTTAATGGATTTCGAACACCTATTAAAATCAAATTAACATCAGCCAAACTAGGAGAACCTTTTACTTTAATCAAATTTTTTCCGGTTTTCGAATCGCGATCAGGAATACTAAAAACATCGTTCAATTTTAATTTTGAACCATCAGCATTCATACGTTCATCGCGAACTGTTTTTAATTGAGGGAAAATCTCTAAATCGATATTTAATTTATTTTCGGCTGGCCATACGGCTAAACGGTCTTTATAGATATCATTATTATAAACCCCTTCTTCAGTTAGTGATAAAGGAATTTCGTATTCATAATAGTTGTTATAATCGGCTCCTAATCGAATAAAGATACTCACCTCACCATCGCTCAACTCTTCATTGTCAAGCACCTCCGCATGAACATCCATTTGCATCGATTTATACTGACGCATATCAACTCCCGCATTTTTATAAACTGCTCTTGCATCACCAGGCCCCAAGTCTTTCACTTGTAACAACATTGCCTGCTCATTCATTTCGGTGAGCGATGGATTTGATGGATCGGTTTCACGAACAATATCCGGAGGAATGACATAGTTAATGGGTGTGCGATTGCCATTTTCTTCAATATTGATGGAGGATAAATCGAAAGTGGTATTAGATTCTACACCTCCATCTTCTAAGAGTGTTTTTTCAACCTCGCGCCAATCGGAACGAACTAAATCTAAATTTGCAAAACGTAAAATTACAGAATCGGAGAATTCAGTTAAGAACATTCGCATAAATCGGATGGATTTAAATCCGGAGATATTTCCTATTACGTCATCGGGTTCTCTAATGGGTATTTTAAGTTTATACCAATCAACCTCATCAAGCGTACCATTTGCTAATTCAACACTTCTGGTCACCTTATCGACCACATGGTTTTCACCAACTTTTAAGGCCTCTTTGGTTAGCTGCACTTTGTATTGATAATAAGCTTCAATCTCACTGAGAGTATTATCTTCATTGATGTCTTCAATATCTGGTACTTGGGTTGCAGAGGTTGAATACGGTTCGTCACTCATATCCGAAGTTGGAGAATTTCCTTCGTGGTTATTATAGTTTTTATAACGCTCTAAAATAGAAACTTCATCGGAATCAAAATCTGAACCGCGATAAAAATGGTAATCATCATTGGATGGATCTTTTAAGGCATCCTGATAAGCAGCGTCCGATAAAATTGTTTGTAACTTCGAAAGATATTCGTTGTAGAATTGCTGTTCTGCACTATTATTTAATCCATCGAAACCCACATCTTGAAAACTACGACTATTATCGTTGTTATCGAAAGTTTGATTGAGTAATTGTTCGGTTGAAACCCGGCCCCAAATTGTGGTATCAACACTCTCTATAAGTTCTGAAACAGGTAAGCCATTCTCAAATGATTTACGCGAATCTTTCAATATGTCCTCAGAAACATTTCCTAAATTGAAATATAATTCACCTCCTTGATGGGTTCCCTCATCGTAAATAAAGGGGTCCATCATCCAAAATTCGATGTATCCAATATTAGCTGCTTCGAAATTGGTATTTTGCATTTCGCGCATCACCCCACCCCAACGATCCTCAGGATTAACGAGCTTTCCTTCAGGAGTAACATTGGTGTCGTAGTTATATGGACCTTTTTCTTCAGGATAATAAGCTAAATCAAATAAGGTTAAAAACTTAACAGACTTCGCTACTAAATCTTTGCCAGGATACAATTCATTTACATGCACACGACGAACATAATGGTTTGAACGCTCCTCTGCATCTCGTTTTAAATGCGATGGCATCGATGCACTACTAGCAGTTTGAAAAATCGGATCGATATGATACCAAGCCAGTTTTGCTCTATTATATCCATATTCCAAGCTATTGTTTGAATTTGCCTCGGGGAATAAAGCATCTTGGTTTTGTGGTGTTGAAGCCAAATACCATCCTTTGGCATTGTACATTTGGTAACTCGTTTCAACCGACTCAAAGTCATCGATGTAAACAGAGTTGCCGGTGGAACTGTTCCCCATCACCATTAACTTTGCAATTTCACCTTCTAGGGAAATACTCGATTCAACTTCGCTTTCATAAAAAGGAAGCAAGTTGACCAAGTCGGTTAAAAATGGAGCTTTATTATTGTATTGGAAATCCATTCCCAACATCATATTCGATAATGGTTCTTCACCATAATCTACTTTGTTGGTGAGCGGTCGTTCATTTAAATACATAAACGTACCTCCTAAATTCAATTTATCAGAAAACTCATAATTGGCATAAGAGCCAATCATTGTTTTACGAGCTAAAGAAAACATATCCTGACTTTCTTGAGAAACCTGAATTGCTTGCCCCGACTCGAGAATACTTTCGTTTATGATTCGAACGCTCCCCAAAGTATAATCTACGGTATAGTCTACATTTTCGACTAGCGTTACCCCACCACAAGTAACCACTACAGAGCCCTGAGCAACATTAAACGAATTCAATGATATTTCAGCCCCCGACGATCCTTCAAATGAACCGGTTAAAAAGAATTTATTATGGTCAAAGTCGTTTTCGGCATCAGTTTTACTTGCCGAATATAATGTATCGAATACATAAGTCTCGCGTGCTGATTCATTTTGAATTTGCTTGGCTAAGTTACTTCCAAAAGGCTCTAATACCGGAAAAATAATTTTACCATTATTTCGTAAAACAGTATATCCATTTATAAAATCGAACATGCCATCCCCTCCTTCAACATAATCAAGGTTGGTATCGGTATTGTCTAAGTTCATTGCACGTAATAATACCGTATCCTGCATATCGGCATTCGGCAAATAATTTACAAAGGTATTGGTCGAATCATTTTGATAAACCACATTGAACATGAAGTTATTAGGTGAAAGATCGTAGGTTCCTAAACTATAAATATTCTTCATCATCAAATCCCATGTTGGTAAATTAGGTGACAATGATGTTCCTTTTATCAATTTTAACACGAGCGTTTGGGGTGCGCTTATTCCATCGGTTGAAAACTCTCCAACTTGCAAAGTGGTATCTTCATAAGTGTAGCTATAGGCAACTGCCAATACTTCATCGTTGTTGAGGGCAGAGTTTAAAGAAATATAACCGAGCTTTTTATTAATGGTGTATTCGTTTGGTTCTAACTTTCGTGCTTGGTCAATTTTCTCCCAATCTTTTCCGTTCTCGAAGTTAGAAGCTTGTAAAGGACTCAAAGTAGCAATTACATTTGATGCATCACGAATTCCGCTGTACATATCGCGTATTGAACGATACATATTATTTGCAGAATTATAGGGAGATGGGTACCTTGTACTTGTTCCCTGAAACTCAGGAATCGTATTCGAAAGATGTTCCTGCTGTTCTCCTAAATCAACAAAACCAAGAATATTTCGGGCTTGATCAAAATTTTGAGATTTATTAGTCACCCAAACTTCAATTCTATTAATGGTCACTTTCGACCTTATAGTCGGTAAAGTTTTTAACGACTCATTATAGTTATCGCGAAAATAGTTAGAAAGGAAGAAATGGCGATTTTCATCGTAATCAGAAGCTGATATTTCAAAATTAGTTTTTTGAGCACCACCTTCAGATTCTACTGTTGAAGATTCTCCTTTATGTTGAGAAAGCACTGTGGTAACATTTAATTTACCAAACTGCATTTCAGTTTTCAAACCAAATAGATTGGTTCCCCCTTGAATTAAGGTACTATTTAAAGGCAAAGAAACATTACCGGCTTCAATTTTGCGAATAATTTCATCCTCTTTCCCTTCATAATTAATATTCATTTTGTTTTCATAATCAAAAGTAGCTTCAGTATTATAGTTGACCTTTAAATCTACTTTGTCGCCAATTTTACCAGCAACACTTAAATTAATTTGATTATCAAAATCGAAATGAGATACCCTTTGTAATCGTTCAGAACGATTAGGATCGTCGATAAAACTCGACTCTCCACCAAAAGCAACTTCGACAAAACCTTTGGGTTTAATTTCAATTTTATTGCTTCCAAAAATATTATTGAATAATTCACTATCGATATTGATAGAAGGAATCAGACTGTTTTCTTCTGTCGACATGGACTCTACTTCGCTTCGAGCTTTCCAGTATTCGCTTAATGATTTATCGAATTCGTACTGAACATATTCTTCGAGCGACATGGTTTTGGGGCTACGATAATACATATCCCCAATTTTATCGTAAATAATGTATTGCTTGGTATCGGCATCAAATTCAATTACTTGTTCGATGTTTGAAGGGCGTTGTAGAAACAACAATCCCTGATCGATTTGATCGGGATAATCAAAAGAACCTTCGTCGGAAAATGGATATCTCAAATCGACCTTGGTACTATCATTTTCTTCTACAACGGCGTTCAAGTCAACTTGAGCAACCATCGACAAAGGCAATAGTAACAGGCAAATTAGAAGGAACTGATATATTTTAGTTTGGCAAATCCTCAACATGAACAACAGCCTTACATCTGTTTTAATGCAACTTTAATTAACTCTTCAACAGAACTACCCTGATTTGCTTTCAAAGCACCATCCAATGCCTTTTCAGCTGCTTTCTTAGCAAACCCAAGTGTTTGTAAAGCAGATAACGCTTCTTCGCGGTTAGTATTGTTTGAAGACATAAAAATATCTGCAGTAGCGGGCTCTTTTGAAAGTTTTTCTTTCAATTCAACGATTAATCGTTGTGCTGTTTTTAAACCAATGCCTTTTACACTTTTTAATCGATTTACATCTCCAGTGATTATTGCCGTTTTTAATTCAGAAGGACTTAAGGACGAAAGAAATACAATCCCTGTATTTGCTCCTACTCCTGAAACAGAAATAAGATTCCGAAACAATTCGCGTTCATCTAAATCGTAAAAACCAAACAGATTATGTGCATCTTCACGTATTACTTCGTGGATGTACAGTTTCACTGCTTTCTTACTCGATAAAGCAGTATAAGTATTGATAGAAATACTCACGTAATACCCTATTCCATTTAAATCAAGCACAGCGTGTGCCGGATTTAATTCAATTATATTTCCACTAATATATTCAATCATCCTTTATAGTTATGATTCATCTCCCGACCCCATCAAGTTCACATCTTCTGATTCACCATGGCTATTCACTTCGTATTTTGGAAGAGGATTTTTTGCTGCTTCTTCATGACGATCTTTGTTTCGATAAATATCGATGGCAAAATACACTGCCTGTCGTAAGGACTCTTCTGAAGCTTTATTTTGGCCTGCAATTTCAAACGCAGTTCCATGCCCAGGTGATGTACGAATAATTGGCAAACCTGCAGTGAAATTCACCCCCGAATCGAACGTTAAAGCTTTGAAAGGAGCTAATCCTTGATCGTGATACATGGCTAAAATTGCATCGAATTTGACATAATTACCCGATCCAAAAAATCCATCGGCGGGGAATGGCCCCAAAGCTGTAATTCCTTCTTTGTTGGCCTTTTCAATTGTTGGTCGAATTATTTCTATCTCTTCATTTCCAATAACTCCATTATCGCCAGCATGAGGGTTCAATCCCAACACTGCAATTCGTGGATTGGTTTTTCCAAAATCAACCTTTAATGATTGATTTAAAACACGTAATTTCGATAGTATATTCTTTTCTGTAATCTCTGTTGCAATCTGATTTACCGGAACATGGCCAGCAACTACTCCAACCTTTAAGTTTTCGGTAATGAGAAGCATTAGGTAATTATTCGATTCAAATTCGCGAGCTAAAAACTCGGTATGCCCGGGGAAATTGAATTTTTCAGACTGGATGTTTTCTTTATTTAATGGTGCAGTTACCAATACATCAATCAAACCTAACTTTAAATCTTTAACAGACTGTTCTAGTGCCAAATAAGCTGCTTCGCCTGCTTCGTCGGTATTTTTTCCTAACTCAACACGAATATTGTCGTCGCTACAGTTTACGATATTAACCTTGCGTTGATCAGCTTCCCGCGGCGTGCGAATTTGATTAAATGCAAAATCGTTAAACTCTAAAACTTTTTTATGATAAGCAGCTACTTTTGGAGATCCATAAATAATTGGTGTACACAATTCAAACATTCGAGCATCGGCAAAAGTTTTCATTATTACCTCGTAACCAATACCGTTAATATCTCCATGCGTTATTCCAACAACTATTTTTTTATTTTTTTTCATTAGGTAATAATTTTATAATGTTCGGTTAATTAGAGTTTTATATCCAAACTTCAATTCCCGTTTTTTAGTTTTGCATTCATTGTAATACAAGAATATATTGCAATTAAAACGAATGCTTATGTATCGCTTAGAATTAATTCTAAAGCCTAATATACCTCTGACATTTGAATGAAAAATACTGCTCTTTTTTTTGAGCATAATACACCTTGTCAAGATTGATGCAAAATAAGTAAAAATTAGGTTTTAAACGAATTAAAATTGAATTGAGCAGTAGAATTAATTATTGAAAATGGCGGTCACAACAATGCTTTAGCTTTTAAGTTGGTGCTTTGAAAATAATAAAATGAATCGAGTCCCCTTGCCTTCTTCGCTTTCCACTTTCAAACTACCATTGGTTTTACTAACGAGTGCATTGATTAGTTTCAATCCAAATCCGGTACTATCCTCGTTATTTGTCCCCTTTGTTCCAAGCTTAGAATCTATTTCGAAAAGCTTTGGCAAGTGCTCTTGAGGAATTCCAACACCAAAGTCTTCAACAACAATTTCAACCAATTCGAGTGTTTCATGTGCAGTAATTATTATTTCACTGTTTTCGTTAGAATATTTTATGGCATTATCAACCACATTTCGAAGAATACTGGTCATTGAGTTCCGATCGCAATCCATTATTATACTGGGGGCTACATTAAAGATCAAATCAATTTGTTTGCTCTTCAATTTCAACATAAAAAATGACTTTAGCTCAATTAATATCTCATTTAACACACAAGGTTCAAAAGTCATTTTACTAATCCCAAGTTCTGTTTTACTCCACTGCAAAATACCAATAAGCATATTAAATTGTCCTTGCAATGTTTTTCTAATTGCTTTCAAATGTTCTTTGATTTCTTTCCGCTCAAAAGAGTCAATTGACTCCTCAACATATTCGGAATAGGCTTGTGCACTCCCGATAGAATTCTTCAAATCATGCGATAAAACAGCAAAAAAGTTTGTTTGACTTTGTAAATTGTTTCGTAAGTCTTTTTGCGATCTTTCTAGGTCATTTTTATAGGCTTTGTTTTCTACTTGGTATTTTGCCAAACGATAAAAAACGAATAACGCAGAAACAATGAATAAAATAGCCCAGAAACTAAATAAACGAACATCTATAATTTGTAACAACTTCACATTCGACTTCGGAACTTTAACTACAACAATGCGGTCTTCTCTCAAAATCAAGCTTTCTTCCTTAAGTCCCTGTCGATAATATCGAATCTGATAATTGTTTTCATCATCGCTGTAGAACTCAATGGAATCGCTTACTATTTTTGAAAACATCTCTGGATACAACAACTTTAGGTTATTGTATTCATTTTCGTCTTCGCTATTTAATTTATGCCAAATAGAATCGGAGGAGAAAATCAAATTTCCATTTTGATTGGCAATATACAAATCATAATTAAAGCTTTTATTAAACTCGAGTTGGCGAATCTCATTTGTTAAATTCATTTTCAGTACAAATAGAATTTCGCTGGTGTCGTTCTTTAATATTTTCAAAAAATCAATATAATTCGAACGTTCATTAATTGATCCATTTGCTGGATATTGTGTATAAACCGGACTAACAATTACACCATTTAAATTTAACTGAAAACCCTGTTTGTACCAAGGTTTATCTGATAATCTTATTAATGCCGGATTTGGCTTAAAACAGATTGAATCTTTAGAATTAACAAAGATACCTATTGCATTCCCTTCCATATCAAACAAACTCAACTCTTCATAATCGGGATTAAACCTCATGAAATCAATAAGCAATCGTTGTTTGATATGCTGTGGCCCCAATGGGGCATTACTTATATTATTGATTGAAATATTACCTATAGTCTCTATATCTTTAATCGCCCTATGTTCCATGGTTTGAACACCAATTTGGGCAGCCATAACTTTACTTCGAATTTCCAATTCTCCTTCATTCCTAAAAATGTTAAGCTGATAGAAATAGGTAAACGCAATTACCAAAGTAGTCATCAAAATTGTAACTAGTACGTATATCGAAAAGCGTATGACAATTTTCCTTTGCATCAATTGATATATTGACAAACAATTAATATTTCCCCTCTATTGTACTATAATCCCTTTGTAACGAAAAACAAACTTAATAAACTAATTTACTACAAAGAATTGTAAAACAAAATCATGTTTGTTTATAAAAACCTTTTTTACTTAGTTTATTAATTAAATTGCTTACTATTGAATTTCAGTATAAAAAACAACCCCTTGCCCATTCAGAACAAGTTATTGACCGTAAAAGTTTCCAAAAACAGTAAATTGTGTTGAAAATAATATACCAAATAGCATAATTCATTATTTGAAATCAAATATTAAATCTCATTGTATTCTTTTAATCCCTTCATTTTTGAAATATTTAATATTATATTTACTTGTAGTATATACATGACTTATGTTCATTTCATAAAACACTTGGAGGGGGATGTTTTCATAGATATTAATTATTTTGTATAATAATTAAGGATTATGAGTTATATGAATAATTAATAAATGTTGAAAGTTCATTCTTTACGAACCACAAAATTATAGAAATCAAAGGATCATGGCTAACAACTTTAATTTCAATAAAGAAAATATTAATGAACTATTTGATAATATGCCCGATGCATATTTCCAAACCGATGCGAAAGGAAATATTGTATTTATTAATTCTACGCTGATTAAAATGTTTGGCTATGACAAGCCAAGTGAATTAATCGGACATCCGTCGACTTCATTGTATGCACAAAACAATGATAGAGAAGAAATAATGCAGCGCTTAAACGAAACAGGAAGTTTAAGAGACATTTCAATTAAAGGAATTAAGAAAGATGGAGAGAAATTTTGGATATCTTTAAATGCTAATCGCATTTTTGATAAAAATGGCAATATAGCAGGAAAACAAGGTTTCGTTAGAGATATTTCGGCGCGTGTAAAAATAGAGAAACAAGTAATCAAGGCAAAGGAAAAAGTTGAAGAAAGTGAGGAGAAATTTAGAAATGCTTTCGAAAACTCTGGTATTGGAATGTGCCTCGTTGGTTTAGATGGTTCATTTTTACAAGTAAATAAAGCTCTTTGTAATATATTAGGGTACTCAAAAAAAGAGCTTAAAAACCTTACTTTTCAAAACATAACTCACGAGGAAGATCTTGAAGCAGATTTAGAACTATTGAACAAAACATTAAAAGGAAAAATTAAAAATTATCAGCTTAAAAAAAGATATTTTCATAAATCGGGAAAGATTATCTATGCCATTTTAAATGTTTCACTAATTAGAAATGAGAATAACAAGCCTTTATTTTTTGTTTCACAGATTGAAGACTTCACCCTACTAGAAAAACACATCAACGAGCTAAAAATAGCCAAAGAAAAGGCAGAGGAAAGTGAAAAATTAAAAACAGCTTTTCTATTAAATATATCTCACGAGATAAGAACTCCAATGAATGGCATTCTGGGATTCATTAGTCTTCTAGAAGATCCATATTTTGATTTGGATGATAAAAATGAATTTTTAAGTTTGATTAGTAAAAGTGGCGAACGCCTAATGAATACAATAAATGACATCGTTGAAATATCAAAAATTGAAGCTGGTGTTATGGAGATCCATAACGAAATCATCGACCTAAACGAGTTAATGCAATACCATTACGATTTCTTTCATTTACAAGTTCAAGAGAAAGGATTGGAATTTCAAATTTCTAATAATATTTCAACTAAATTCATATCCGACAAACATAAATTAGATGGAATATTAACCAACCTAATTAAAAATGCAATAAAATTCACCGATCAGGGGAAAATTGAAATTGGCAGCTATTTAAAAGATAATACGATTTGTATTTTTGTTTCGGACACAGGGAATGGAATTCCGAAGGAAAAACTAAAGACTATTTTTGATCGATTTGTTCAAGCCGAATTAGGTTTAAACAAAGACTATGAAGGTTCAGGAGTTGGGTTATCAATTATAAAATCGTACGTTGAAGCACTTCACGGTAAAATCGATGTAGAAACAAAAATTGGAGAAGGAAGTAAATTTTCAATTTCAATTCCTTATCAAGAAACTGAAGCCAATGGAAATTAAAATTCATAACAGAAATAATAATGCGATTGCAGAATTGGTAAACACCAAACAATTATCATCAGTTGACGATTTCTTAGATATTATAGGAAACGTAAACTACATGGGCGCAGAGAAAACAATTATTTGGCAACGAGATATTCATCCAGATTTTTTCGATTTGAAAACAAGATTAGCAGGCGAAATCTTACAAAAGTTTTCTACTTATCGTCAACAACTCGCTATTGTAGGCGATTTCAGTCATTATACAAGCAATAGTTTAAAAGATTTTATTCGCGAAAGCAATCGAATCAAGCAAATTTTGTTTGTAAACAGCATTGAGGAAGCTTTTGAGAAACTATAAATCATCTCGCCACAAGTGGTGGAATAGAAATCCACAAGACAATTAAAATTGTTGATTGATAAAGATCCAATGCATTAAATCTTCATAAACCAAAGAATATGACAGCGAAAAAAAGCAATCCCAAAAGACTCTCAAAATTACAGGTATAGGAGGAATTTTCTTCTTCTCCGAAAATCCAGAAAATACGAAGGAAGGGTACGCAAAAAACCTAGGACTTGAGGTAAACGAATGGTGATCAACATTTGAATTTCGAAATGCAAGTCAAGCCGATGAAATAAATTATTTACAGTGGAGTTTATTCAAACAAGGAAGCGAATACGTTTTGTATACATTAAGGATGCTGAAGGCAACAAAATTGAATTGTGGGAGCCCATTGATCATGCATTTTCTGAAATGAGTGGAAAAACAACCAAATAAGAAATCATTGCGATCAACTTCAAACGATCAGTCCTTGCGCCACATTTGATATATTTTCTTATTTTACAACGAATTACAAAATGTTTTTATCGAAATATTAGCTTTTGTGGTTCAACTGTAAAAAGAAAAAACAATGAAATTCATAAACTTATTGATACAATACTTGCTTTGGGCTTTTTGTTTATACTTTTCAACAGCAACTGTACAGGCACAAAAACCAAATAAAGAAGTTCAATTTACGCAGCACAAATACCTCCCTTTTTACAATCTAAAAAAAGTCGGGAATACGAACATCTTTCAAGGGAACAAAAAGGAAAAGAACTATTTTGAGGGTTGGTATTTTAAAATGGTTTCTAAGGATGAATCTTCGATCATAAGCGTAATTCCGGGAATCTCACTTTCAAGCGATGGTAAAGAACAACATGCCTTTATTCAAATCATTAATGGCGCCACCGCTCAAACAAACTACTTTTCTTTTCCCATCGATGAATTTTCTTTTTCAAAAAAGGAGTTCGCCATAAAAATTGCCGATAATTATTTTTCAAAAGACAGCATCGTGCTTCACCTAAAAGACGAGCTTACTGCAATTTCAGGAAAAGTTAAAATGAATAATCGGGTAGCATATCAATCAGGGAGAATTACCAACTCCGGAATTATGGGATGGTATCGTTTTGTTCCTTTTATGGAATGTTATCATGGAGTGGTTGATTTATCGAATACTTTAGATGGCAATATTGTCATCGACAATAAGAAACACAATTTCAAAGATGGAAAAGGATACATCGAAAAGGATTGGGGATCGAGCATGCCCTCCTCGTGGATTTGGATGCAAAGCAATCATTTCAATGAAAAGAACTCTTCCTTCATGCTTTCAATTGCTGATATTCCATGGCTAGGAAAATCATTTACCGGTTTTTTAGGTTTCTTTTATCACAACAATGAAATACATCATTTTGCAACTTATCGAAATTCAGAATTACAGTTAAAAATTGAAGCTTCCAATCAAATAATTGTAACGATTAAAAATCGAAAAAACACCTTTATTATTGAAGCAATGTCGAACCAAACAGGGATGCTCAAAGCTCCTGTTGCAGGCGTAATGGATCGACGAATTCCAGAGAGTATCGATGCAAGGGTGAAAATTACAATGTTGAATAAAGATGGATCACCAATTTTTACCGACAGCACCAACATTGCAGGATTAGAAATGGTTGGAGACTACAATAATTTAAAGGGCTTAATAAAATAAAACCAATACAGAAATACACAGCAATGCCTTCAACTGCTTTCAACAATCGATTTTTAAATAATCCGTTTTTCTCTCAAAAAAACACTTAATAAAAATTAACACACAATCAGCTTATCTTGGCTTAGTTTTTGATTTAACAACACAAATTAATTTTTACTGTCATGAAAAATAAACTCTTAATAATTGCCACAATTATCTTTTTGGCATCCTGCTCATCTTCTAGTATTGCACCCAAAGAAGATACCTTACACGTTGTTGGAAAAGCATCGGTTTCGGCCATCCCCGAAGAAGTAATGATTCACGTTCCGATAAGGGTACGGGAAAAAAGCTTTCAAACTTGTTCTGATCAGCTGCTTTCAAAAATAGATCAACTAAGCAAAGGATTCGAAAAGATCGGCTTTGAAGAAGACGGAATTAAAACTGACAATTACTCAATCACTGAAAACTATGAGTACCTCAACAACAAACGAGTAAAAACAGGGTATTTGGGAGCCATAACCATTCAAGTACAAAAACAATACTCGGTTGAATTAGTATCGGAAGTAATCGAACTCTTGAAAAACTTACGACTCACCTATTCGATTGATTTCACGCTTTCAGAAGCTCAAAAATTAGATCTCACCGATGCTTCAATTAAAAATGCAATTGCCGATGCTCAGCTCAAAGCAACGACCCTTGCCGATGAGTTAAAAGTAAAATTGGTACGCGTTTCGAACATTGTCTACGATGCAAGTCAGGTACAACACCCCATTCTCATGAGAAATGAAAGTTTTGATGCGCCTGCGATGAAAGGTAATCTAATTGAATTCAATCCTTCAGAAATAAAGATTAACAAAGTAGTAAATATTGAGTGGGTCATTAAAAACTAATAGGTTTAATTGTTTGACGCATAATAGTTATTGCGTCGAAAGCCACAATCGGGTCGCTTTACATTAAGTGAAACAGTGGACAGCTTGTTTAAAGGGCATTTAACTCACCAAAAATTTATTTTCAATATTCGAAATATTAATTTCAATTGTATAAATTGTACTACGAAACCAGATGAACCTTTAAAATAATTATGAATGAAACCGATGTTTCGAATAATCATTTTTGGAATTTTACTTTTTAATGCGATTGCAGTTGAAGCACAATTCAATAACAAAAAGTACAATAAGAATTACTTTTTAATTGGAATGTTGAATGAGTATATGGGCTATCAGCGAACCTTTACTGCCGGCAACGATTTTTATTACCAGCGAATAAATATCATGAACCGAAATGATTTAAAAGAAGCATTGTTTATTGATGCCTTGTTTAGCGACGAATATCCCGACATCAAAATTGTACGCAATGGTGCACCAATGGGTATAAAATTGTATTCACCGGTTTTATCTAAAAAAATCGACAGTTATTACAATTATTCGCCTGGACCAACCTGTACCGTACAAAGAGATACAATTTATAGTGGGAACCTAAAAACAGAAAAGTTTATTACAAAGAAACAAAAACGGTCATTTTTATTAGGAGCTTACTTATGCTATGGAAAAGATCAAAATGACACAAAATCAATTATTCAACTATTGAAAAAAGAAAATTTATTAGAAGAAAACAAAGCATACGAAAGTGGTTTCTATGCTTTTTCGATGCCCAATGCAGCATCAAAAGCCCAACTGTGCGAGTTGCTTTTAAACGATTTAGCTTGTAAAGAGGTAAAGTATATTTATCGACGGTCAATTCCGGCAGGAAACTTTGTACTATTTAAACCGTCGCGAAAAACATTAAAAATAATTACAGAAGCAGAGCTTTTAGAACAATACATTGAAACCATCGACACCACTTCTATTGAGTTTACACCCGATGGAACTAAGTATATTTTAAAAGAACCTGAAAAATTCATTCCACCAAAACAACATTTTGATTTTAAAAAATTCGAAGGAATAAGAGTAAAATAGATTTCAAAAACGTAAATAAGTTAGACAAATATCCTTTCGATCATTGCGCAAGTAACTCGTTGATATTACAATTTGCTATTCGTTTAACAAATCATTTTTTATATTTATAGCAATTGTTAGGCTTTAATATCGATTATTTTGTACGAACGCAAAACTCCAATAAAAAACGATTGCTCAATTGAAAAAACGCTAAATGTAATTTCAGGCAAATGGAAACCTGCAATATTAAGCGCGCTTTTAAAAACAAATCTCCGATTAAAAGATATCCAAAAAGGCCTTCCCGAAGCATCAAAGCGAGCTTTAACACAACAACTAAACGAGCTACAAAACGATGGATTAATTGAGAAAAAAGACTTTAATCAATTTCCAAAAAAAACAGAATATTCCATCACCCCGTTAGGAATTCAGCTCGCCCCTGTTTTTGAAGAACTCGCAAAATTTGGCAACAATTTATAGGGCATAATTTACCCCATATATGAAAACAGAGAAAAAGCCAATAGTTTTGCCTTGAACTAAAACAGAAAAAAAATGAATCAAAAAGGAGTAATAATACAAGGAAGCGCAAGAAGCAATGGGAATACAAATAAAATTGTTTCGTATGTGCAAAGTAAAACTGCTTATGACGTAATCGATTTAAACGCGAAGCAAATTGGTGGCTACGACTATCAATATAAAAATAAAGATGATGACTTTCTGCCTTTGATGAACCACATCGTTGATAATTACGACTCAATAATCTTTGCAACACCAATTTATTGGTATTCCATGAGTGGAATCCTTAAAAACTTCCTCGACAGAATTACCGATTGTTTAAAAATTGAAAAGCAAATTGGACGAAAATTGCAAGGTAAAAAAATGGGAATGATTAGTTGCGGCTCCGGCTCTGAAATAAAAGATGGATTTGAAATGCCTTTCGCAGCAACTGCCAACTATTTAAGCATGCACTACCTTGGCGCCACACATACATGGATTGAAAATGAAAGCATCCCCAAAGAAGTAGAATCCAATTTAAATGATTTTATCAGTTCTAAGTGTTAAGCGATTTTGAATAAAACGATGGATTTATAAAGAGGAACAGAAAGTAGAACAATTTTTCACTTGAATACAAGATCATGAGAATTAAGAAAATCACCAAACATAAAAAGCAATACATCGATTTATTGCTGTTGGGAGACGAGTCTGAGACAATGATAGACAAATATCTGAATAAGGGCGAAATGTTTGCCCTATTTGATGAGGATGTTAAAACCGTTTGTGTTGTGATTGAAGTCAACAAAACAACCTGCGAATTAAAGAACATTGCAACCTACAAAAAATATCAGGGCAAAGGATATGGCAAGACTCTGATAAATTACATCTCCGAATTCTATAAAGAAAGCTATCAAACCATGTTGGTAGGAACGGGCGATATACCGAGCACTTTATCGTTTTATGAAAAATGCAAATTCAAAAAATCTCATCGTATAGAAAATTTCTTTACCGAAAACTACAATCATCCTATTTTTGAAGAAGGAATACAACTTATTGATATGGTTTATCTGAAAAAGAAATTGTAAAAAGCCACCACTAAAAAATGGTAAAATTAGAGTATCGGATGAAAACAATAGGCATACGTAAAGCAGTTGATCAGGATGTTATTAGGATAACACAACAATTTTGCGATTCAATTAAAATCATCAATATACGAAATTCCCCACAAGAGGAGGCAGACGATTGGTCTTCGTGAAAAGCAGCTACTCATTAAGGCCACCTTTGCTCTCTGTAAGACAAACAAAATTTTATTAGACCGTATTTAAATAACAATTGTTTATCATTCATTAAGTATAGTAGCTTATTATAAAATTCTAATATTGTATTTTTATGTTCAATGCAACTTATAAAATTAACAAGTGTTGTCCCACCACTCATATAACAATCGTGCAATAGTATAAAATTCGTGGAATAATAACTTTTGTAAATCGAAACAAAAAACCTTAACATCGAATGAAAAAATATTCAATTCTTTTTTTTGCACTATTACTGATAGGCTTGTTTAATAAAGCACAATCACAGGAAGAATTTTATGGAAATAAAGATGGTTTTTCCATCGCTTACTTACAAGGGTTAAGTGAGGATGTATCAGCAATTGCTCTAAGTGGCTATATTAAGGAAGGATATATACTAGGATTCGGATTAGATTTTATTGACAATGAATCTTATCCAACATTTACGGTTTTAATGTGTCCAAATTGGGACTCTGAAAATGACTTTCTAAAAGTGGGATTTGGTCCTTCATATTCAAAGATTAAGGATAATTTTATTCTTGGCTTTAATACAACACTCGCTATGTTATTGTTTAAAAAAAGCCAATTTCCAATGTCAATTTCTGTTTCAACTTCACAGCATTTGACTTTTATAAAAAATCAATGGCCCAATAGTAAAGAAAAATATTCTTTAGATTTATTTAATAGTTATGGTATTGGAATCACTCAAGCTTTCTTTGCAAAAAAGAATGTATACCCAGTTATTAATATTCATAGTACCTATGACAGCTTAAGTAAAAGAAACATATATTCAGCAGCAATCGGGATCAACATTAAAACAAGTTACAAATAATAGGATTCAATAAAACTTATTGGAATTTAATAACAAAAGTGAACCTTTCAGTTCACTTCAATGCATATCTTCTACTTAAACCGTCCGAAGGCTATTTCAAATGATAAGACATCTCAACTCAAAACGGCATTTCGACTTAATCATGAGTTTTGTGTTTTCAATTCTTGCAAAACGGTAAATTGTATGAATAATGGCAAATTATGGGCTTATTTCCGGTTAAATCGCTGGGCTATATTCTTGAATTTATAACTGTCTCGTTCATTATTATACATTGTTAGGCAAAGCCCTATTTCAATATTCTATAAGTCTCAATTTCTCCATATGCCTTAAACCCAAGCTTTGTATAAATCGGTTCCCCCATTAATGAAGCGTGAAGAACACAAGTTTTCATATTATTTGTTTTAGCTTCTTTTAATAAGTACTCAGTCATACTTTTCCCAACTCCTTTACCTCTACCTTTGGGAAGTGTTCCAATCATATGTAATCCAGCAATATTCTTAGAGTCAAAAAAGACAATACCACAACCAAGGCATTCCATTTCTTCATGATAAGTATAAAGTCTAATTCTGTCCGTGCTTTTTAGAATTTTAAAAAGCACACGGTAGTCAACAAGATATCCAAAGGATTCCGAGGCTGTTTTTGCAAAATCTTTTGAATCAGTTTCGGTCTTAACTCTTTTGATTTTCGAGTTTCTCCTCGCGTGTTTTGAAACGAATCCTAAATCCAGAGCCATATTCCTTTGTCGAAATACAAAATCAAAGTCTGAGTCATTCATATTCTTTGATTTTGCGAGTGCAACTAATTCAGGCAATTCATTGTTCTTGCTGAGTACTTTTATTTCTTCTATGATTTCATTGTCTTTTTGCAAATCAAAAATTCGATTTGGCCAATCGGAATCATCAATTGAAACTGCTGAATAATTCTCTGTTTCAACCAATTTGTTATTCAATTTTCCTATAAGTTTCCAGAACTCGAATAAATTATTTATTATTTGACTATTCATTGATTGCGGGCTTCTTTCCTGCATTGCATTGATATCTAGCACTTTTTCTACCAATACTTATACAAAGTGTTGTGTGTGCGGCTTTTTTATTCTGTTTTTATTTTTGAGTAAATATCCAAACTTATAAAATCCCCATTTTTAATTTCACAGTCTTTCATTGTCCCTTCAAGTTGAAAATCAAGTTTAGCCATTGCATTTTTACAATTTGTGTTGTCCGACTCGACAAAGCCTTCGATTCTATGTAGTCCTAATTTATTAAACCCGAAGTTACATATAAGCGGCATAGCTTCGGTCATAATTCCTTTTCCCCAAAATTCGGTCAGTAACCAAAATCCGATTTCTGCTTTTTTATGTTCTTTACTCAAATCATTAAGTCCTCCTGCACCGTAAAAAGTTTTGTTATCTAAAGAACATACGGCAAACCACATTCCTGTTCCTTCTTTCTCAAGATCAGCAAACCAATTCATTTGTTCCTTTGTTGCTTCCAAACTGTCAAAACTAACGCCGTAATATTTAATTACGTCAGGATGAGAAAGTCCTTTGAATACAGATTCAATATCACTTTCAATAAATGGTCTTAACAAAAGTCTATTGCTTTGTATTCTTGTGCTCTTTGTCGTATTCATTTTTGTCAAACTTAATTTTTCGGTGTTTGATTTTAGCTTACACACAATGGTTTATAATATGGTGCCATGTGTTTTACTAAATAATTTCTTATCTGTTTACACCGACTTTTTACGAACTAAAAACGCTCGTACACCTCTGAAGGCCATACGCACGATGCCATGTGATTGCGGTTCGTTCTTTTATTCATACTGATAAATCGTAATATTTGTCAATTAACGTTATATCTATGCAATTAAAACAAATATTAGGGCTATAATTGCTGGTAATGCTTGCACGAAAAATATTTTTTTTGTCGCTGTTATTGCTCCAAATACTCCTGCTACAATAACACACAATAAAAAGAATATTCGAATGTTGGTTGACCAATTAATATCTGAAATTATAAAGGACCAAAGTAATCCCGCAGATAAAAACCCATTATATAGTCCTTGATTTGCGGCTAAACCTTTAGTTTGTGGAAATAAGTCTTTAGGGATTGTTTTAAAAGTTTTCCGTCCTTTTGTTTCCCAAGCAAACATTTCAATCCATAAAATATACAAATGTTCTAGTGCCACTAATGCGGTCAAAAAATGAGCTATAAAATTTATCATAAAATAATTGCTTACATTGTTTATACTTAATAAAAACGATCATTCATTTTGTGTCAGACCTAATTTAATAATTCATTGTCATTTTATAATTAACCTGTTAATAGTTTTTTCTGTTATCCAACAACAAGTTTCTTGGTTTTCTCAGCATTCTGAATAACACTAAAATTAATTATTAGTTGTTTATATTTTAAATTGAACTTATCTCTTTTTGCTCATCTCATTTATCTGACGTTAAAACCAGAAATAAATTTTCTCGTATAATATTGTCTAGTCCTAAAATACGGCTACAGGTTAAAATTGAATTTAAGCTGCATTTTTATATACCGTACTGGGGGTTCTGTATGCTAAAGATACATGAAGTCGTTTATTATTATAAATTTTAATAGCACTTTTTGCTGCATGCTTTGCAAAAACCGTTGAAAAGAAACACTGGTCGAGGTAAAATTCATCCTTCAGTATACCATTAACTCTTTCGGGCACAGTGTTTTCATAACAATGATTCTCTTCAGTCATACTAATTCTAATCTTTTTGTTTTTCAGTTCATTGGTGTATTGATTGCTACAATATTGTATTCCCCTGTCGGAGTGATGAATGAGTCCGGCCGCAGGCCTGGCATGCCACAGGGCCTTTTTGAGGGCCCGTTGACAGCCGGCCAGCTCCAGTGAATCACTGAGGTCGTGGCCAATTATTTTACGTGAATATAAGTCTGTAATTAAAGCTAAATAACAAAACCCGTTAACCGTACGAATGTAGGTTATATCTGATACCCATACTTGATTTGGAGCTGTTATTTCCAAGTCCTTAATCAGGTTGTTATACTTGTGAAAACGATGATAAGAGTCGGTTGTTTTGCATGAGGTTTTCTTGCGTTTTACCAACATATCTTTTTCTCGCAAAATGTCAAACAATCTGTCTCGCCCAATCTTAAGGTGCGCTTTGATAAAAGCATCCGATAAGTCTTTATGTAACTTCCTTGTTCCCACTCTGGGCTGAACTTTGCGTTCTTTCTGTACCATCTTGATTACTTGGTTTGCATTACTCTCACGTATCTTAAATCGTCTTAAATACTTGTAGTAAGCATCACGTTTTAAATTGAAGCAACTGCATACATCAGAAGTGGACGCAATCGCTTCATTTTGTGATTTAGCTACAGCCGTGATTAACGCTTGATGTTTAGTTTTTTTTTAAATTCTTCGACATTATCGTATCCTTGCATTTTAGCTGCAACCTCGAGATAGGAGTCGTACATAAGGTGTTCCAAATCCTTTTTAACGATTACTTTCTTAAGCTGTTCAATCTCTTTTTTAAGTGCATTAAGTCGAGTGATTTCGTCTTTATTTTCTACCATAATACGAGTATTCATTAAATCTGTTCGGTCATACTTCTTAATCCATTCATTGATGGTACTCGAATTGATCCCGTAAAGTCGAGCCAATTTTCTCTTAGTATGTTTTCCTGTACTAAGTTCGGCTAAAATTTTGAGTTTAAAACCTTCCGAATAACGTCTGTAAACTTGATCGTTTTTATACATATCTACTTGTTTTGTGTAGACATATTTCAGGACGGGTCAAAATTACCGTTAACGGTAAATTGTATGAGTAGTAGTAGATTTCGGGTGATTGTCCGTCTGCAGGACGAAGACAATCATGCGGGAAATCGAGGCGACAACCTGCACCGAACACCGCAATGCAATTTACAAAATGTTAACACCTGTTATTTAATTTTATAATGCTTTTGTCCTCTCATGTCAATAAATTCAAAATCAGGAATAAGATAATTATAGTTTTTGTATTTACCATTTGTGCTTAATCTCTCAATTACATGCTTTAGTCTGCTTTGAATTGTCGATGTGTTATAAAGAATTTTTCGTTTATAATAATATCTGTCTATTTCATCTTTTGTGAAATCTTGTCTATTTCTCCAATCATAATCTCGTGCTGTAAAGATTAATATTTGCTCTGATAGAATTTCAAATAGAATTTGAGTCTCAGGACTATTAATATCGTGTTTTAAAATTTGATAGTAAATATTCTCCGGAAAAGCATAAGACCAATTTTGCTCAGTACTATCTATTGGTCTGTGCCAAGAACCTGCTATACTATTGCAATTATGAATTACTATCTTTTCCAATATTAATGTGTCAATTGAAACAAGTTTATCTCTATTGAAAGCGTCTTTTAGTTGTTGAACTAAATCAGTTGTCCTTTCAGCATATCTTTTTTGAAGAATCAATTTAGTCGAATCGGAAAAGTTGACACCGTACTTTTTTGCAGAATCAAACTCATTGTCAATGAATTCAAATCTATGCTCATTTTTGGTGTAATATTTTTGATTTAGAATATCTCGGTTTATGTTGGTTGTTTTAAATAAGAACATTGTGCTTATTAAGAATGCAATTATCGTAATTATTATCCAGTTGTTTGTTTTGAACAATAACCGAATCAAGTTCCAGTTGGCGAAAAAAACATAAACAGGAATCAAAATCAATAACAACCAAAAGTCCTTTAATAAATTAAGATGATTATCATATCCTAGATTTGAGTATAAAATCACAGGAATGATTGAGCCAAATCGAGATACTGTTGCAAATGCAAGGAATGTAACAAAGAAGGAAGTTGCAACAATATTGGTTGCTCTATATTTTTTATCAATCCTTGTCTTTGGAAGATAAAACCAACAAATGACTGTAATTCCAAATCCCAAACTCGATGAAAATGCTGCAAAAAATAAATCATATAATCTAAAGTCCTTAAATGAAAGAATATAAGGATCATTGATAAATGTAATTGAACGTAATGCTTCTCTGGATAGATTAAAAAAATGATTTATTAAAATTGCAAAGAAAAGTCCAATTACCAAACCAATCCCAAACTGTCTTTTGCCAATTTTATTAGTAGTAATTTTGGGTTTTAAAAATCCTCTCTCTAGCATGTGTGTTTGGTGCGTTTTTTTTAATAGGCGTTAACTCTTGTATATACAGTCACTGAATAATACATCTAAAATTAGTTTGTATGGTGTATTGCACTAAGATATAAAATAATAGCCTTTACCTCTATTACTTTCAATATTTAGTTGATTCTTATTTTCTTGCAGCAATTCCCCCCTTTGAAGAGGGTGAATCGGATCGGCCTACAAGAAAATAGAATCAGAAACAAATGTAAGCTTAGTAAGACCGGATAGCTGAGCGCCTCACTCGAAGATCATTCGGCCACACTTAGCTTATAGGTAGTTGAGGATGAAATTTGATTGGGTGCCTTGATCTTTGACCTACTTTACAACAAGATAAAGTAGGAAGACAGTACCCACAGCACTGCAATTACTTTTTTCCTTCTCCTAAAGCCGGAGGGGCTATTCCTTTTTCATTGAGTTAAAGGAATCAAAAGTCTAGAAAAAAAGTTGCTGCGAACTACTTTCCGGTGGCTGAGCAAATCGAAACCTTTTATCATATAAAATAAAACCTGATCAACCCGATTGTTGTAACCATCCTCTGCTAGCTTAGTAAAGGTAATGATCGTTTAAGAATTACGGAACAGCAACAATACGGCGTTTACTCCTCAAAAAACAACCTGTTACACGTTTTTTTCAATTCTAATACTTTATCTTAATCTATCTGCACTGACCTTGATACTGAGTACGAATTTATTTTGTTTTTTGTGGGTGGGCTAACCCAAAGCCACCCTTAAAGGCGGTAACATGGCTGGCATTTGTTAGCTCTTTGGCAAGTTTTGGTTTGAGCCTGGCTCGTGTAACTTGCCAATGTGCTAACAAATAGGGTGGGCATTTACTTCTTCAAAACCTTTTTCAATACCTCGTCTTTATCAAGCTTTTTCGTACAGAAGAACCAGTCTTTACAATCAAGCGCACTATCTTCCATACGGTTCTTTGCTGCGCCACATGAACCTGCGGGTGAAATAATTACATCGTCACCAGGTTGCCAGTCAGCAGGGGTAGCTATTCCAAATTCATCAGATGTTTGTAATGCAATTATTACACGGTAAAGCTCTTCAAAGTTTCTACCTAAACTCAATGGATAATAAATAATAGTTCTTATTATTCCTTTAGGGTCGATAAAGAATACTGCACGAACCGCTTTTGTTGAATCTTCATTTGGTTGAATCATGCCATATTTTTTGGCAACATCCATTTTGATGTCTTCAATTAAAGGGAAATTTACTTCGACATCCTTCATCCCTTTGTATTCAATCTTTTCTTTAATAGTACGAAGCCAAGCAATATGACTATAAAGACCGTCAATTGATAAACCAACCAGTTTGCAGTTAGCCTGATTAAATTTCTTTTCCATCGTTGCAAACGTCATAAACTCGGAAGTGCAAACGGGAGTAAAATCTGCTGGGTGACTAAAAAGTATCACCCAATTTCCCTTATAATCATCAGGGAAATCAATGTCTCCTTGTGTTGTAACGGCCTTAAATTCAGGCGCAGCATCGCCAATACGTGGCATGCTTACTACTTGTTGTTCTTGTTTTTCTTCCATGATTTTTGAACTTTAAATGTTTATAATCGGATTTTCAAATAAATTGGCATTAATCTATTTTTCTTTTTCAAAAGGCCAGGCCATAATACCTCCTTCAAGAACCTTAACATTGGTATACCCATGAGCTTTTAACAAGACGGCTGCCTCATATCCTCTTAACGAAATTTTACAATAGGTAATGATTTCAGAGTTTTTATCCTGCGGTAATTCGTTAATGCGCTTGCGGAGCAAACCAACTGGAATAAGTGTTTCGCCAAGTCCTAATCGAGTTTGTTCGTATTCATCAGCTCCACGTGCGTCTAGAAGAAACACTTCTGCTTTAGCATCTATTTTATCCTTGAGTTCAACGCTTGAAATGCCTTCAAAAATACCGTGCATTTTATTTTGCAAAATATGGGCAGATGCAATGCTATGGTCAATGGCAAGAGAATATGGTGGTGCATACGGTAAATCAGCATTTACCATATCATCAACGGTTAAGTTGCCTTTAATTGCTGTTGCCCATATTGCTAATTGTTTACTTACATCGCCCGGGCCAATGCATTGTGCACCTAAAATCTTACCAGTTTCCTTTTGAGCAAGTAACTTTGTGATTAATAGTTTACCATCCATAAATCCCGGCTTATCAGGACCTGCATTTACTACTTTTATATATTCAATTCCGGCCTCTTGGGCTTTGGATTCGGACAAGCCTGTAATACCAATACCATAGTCGAATAATTTACAAATACCTGTTTGTATTGTACCAGGGAAAACTGCAACATTACCTTTGATTACATTTTCGCCAGCAACCCGCCCTTCAAGGTTAGCCAGATCGCCATAAGGCGCAAGCACATTTTTACCAGAAATTATATTTTTTATTTCACAACAATCGCCCACTGCAAATATATCGGGATCAGAAGTTTGCATAAATTCATTTACTATAATACCTCCAAGACTTCCGATTTCAAGCTTGGTTTCTTTGGCAAGTTTAATATTTGGCCTTACCCCAATAGCTACAACGGCTAATTCACAAGGAATTTCAGTGCCATTCTGAAGTTTTACCCCGGTTAACTTGCCATTTTCACCTATAAACTCAGCTACGCCATTTTTAGTAATTACATTGGCTTTGGTTTTCAGATAGTTCTCTACCAATTTGGCAAGTTTCCAGTCGAGGAAAGTAAGAAGTTGAGGCAAAAGTTCAATCATCGTAAGTTCGATACCTGCAAGGTGCAGTGCTTCAAGGGTTTCAATACCAATTAAACCCCCACCTATTACAACTGCTTTTTTAATTTTACCCTCATCCCGTATTTTTCGAAGATAATCGGCATCTTGCATAGATTGCAGCGTAGTAATACCTTCTAATTCTACTCCTGGTATGGGTGGCTTGTTTGCAGTAGCCCCTGTAGCAATTATAAGTTTATCATATTCCTGTGTACTTCTTTCATTGGTAATTAAATCGATATATTCTACTGTTTTATTTTGCCGGTCAATTTTGATTACTTCAGTATTCACCTTGGCTGTAATTCCCTTTGCGTTCCAGTAAAATTTAGGATCGCGAACTACTCCTGTCGGTGTACAAAGTAGTTTGTTCCGGTCATCGAAAAAACCACCAACAAAATAAGGATATCCACAAGAAGCCATTGACAAGTCTGGTCCTTTTTGAAACATGGTTATTTCTGCAAATTCGTCCATACGTCGTGCTTTCGCTGCTGCTTTTGGTCCGGCTGCCGAACCGCCTATTACAATTATTCTTTTTGCCATAGTTTTATTATTTTAAAATATAATTACTGCGTAGTTTTAATTTTTTAAACGTTCATCACACTTCATTGCTTCAACGTGAATTTTATCTTTTTCATCTAGCCATCCTGCCACTGCATTAAGGCGATTATCATATTTAGGCAAAAATGGTTTTATGTCTATAAGAGGAGTGCCATTAAGCATATCCACCATTTCAATATGAATTATATTGTTTTCAATGCCAATGAGTTTTATTGTTGAAATCCCTATGGCATTTGGTCGCTTAGGAGCTTTACATGAGAATATTTCATGCTCTTTATCATTATGGAATTTTATATTAATAACTGATTACATATTCCAGTTAATTCATTAACTTTTTCCATATTCCTTTTATAATTTCACTTATTTCAGAATCGGGCTGAAACTCAACAATGGTTTGCCCTAATGACATTGCTTCAACCATATTTTCATCAAAAGGAATTTGAGCCAAAAGAGGAATATTATTTTCACTGAGAAAGGTTTCTATTTCCCTCACAACCTCTGTGTTTATATCAAATTTGTTGATAATGGCATAAGTCTCGATATTGAACGAATGAATAAGTTCTACTAAGCGAACAACATCATGAAACCCCGATTTAGTTGGTTCAATTACAAGTAAAACCTGGTTTGTTCCTGACAACGAAGCAATGGTTGCGCACCCAATTCCGGGAGGCCCATCGTTTATTATAAAATTCTGATGAGAAGCCAGTCCAATTTCCTTTGCTTTCTTTCGAATCTGAGTAACCAGTTTACCAGAATTTTCTTCACCCGGCCCCATTTCGGCATGGACTAATGTTCCAAACCGAGAGGTAGAAATAAACCAATGATTGTTTGTATTTTCAATTGAAGATATTGCGTCATTCGGACATACACGTTCACATAACCGACAACCTTCGCATTGCAGGGAATTAATATATATTTCTCCATTGTCATGCTGATGAACTGCATCAAAACGACAATATTGCAAGCAAAGATTGCAAGAAGAACATTTTTCGCTATCAATGCTAACCGCCCACCCACTTGAAAAATCGTATGTTTCTTGTATTGTTGGATTGAAAAGCAAATGAAGGTCGGCAGCATCCACATCATTATCGCAATAAACAGCATTTTTAGCTACCGACGCCAAAGCCGCTGTAATGGTTGTTTTTCCTGTTCCGCCTTTACCACTTATAATAGTTATCTCCTTCATTCTTCATAAGTTTATGTGATAAATTCTCAACTATTTTTTCATAATTGAGTTTTATATTATCAGGTGTATTTTCAACAATATTTCCTTTGGCATATATACTTGCATAATCTTTGCTAAACGGGATTTCTCCTAATAGTTCAATGTCTTCGATTCTTAAATATTCATATACTACATTATTGCCTAAGCCAGCCTTGTTTACAATAACCCCAAATGGTATTTTAACTTCTTTCATAAGGTTTACCATTAATTTTAAATCATGTAAACCAAAAAGGGTTGGCTCTGTGACAAGTATCACATAATCTACATCACTAATAGTCTCTACAACTGGACAGCTTGTTCCCGGAGGGGCATCAAAAATCACAATTTCATTATTTTGCGACACCCTTTTTTTGAGGTCTTTAATCAGCATAGTTTGCATAGCAGAACCAATTTTAAGCCTACCTTCTTTTAAACCATTGATGTTTTTTGTCTGGTATGAGTTTACCCAGCCAATTGTTTCAGAATTTTCTGTAATTGCGTTATGCTTACAGGCAACTAAACATGCACCACACGAATGGCACAGGCTTTTGTTTACTTCGGCAAACCTTATAGGAGGTATTACAACAATGGCATTAAACTCGCAATAATCAACACATTCACGACAAAAAGTACACTTATCTGTATCGATATGGGGTATTAATTGAAAAACCTCTTCCTGTTTTTCCTTCTTCGCACCCCCAAAGAATATCAGGTCATTTGGTTCTTCCACATCACAATCAACCAGTTCTATTTTGTTGCCAAATGCTTTATGTAGCATGGTATATAAGTTTACTGCAACTGTTGTTTTTCCGGTCCCCCCTTTTCCGCTTGCGATTGCAATTTTGTATGACATGTCAATATTAATTTAACTGAGTTACTATAAGGTCATTTTTACTACACTTTAGCATTTCTGCCATTGGTTCGCATTTTGCCATAAGCAGGAAAAATGTATTTGGGTGTTTCTCGTTCATTAACCCTTCAAAATTGCCCTGACCTTTTGAAATGATTAAGTCTGCATTGTTATAAGCTTGTATAAACTCATCGGAACAAAATTCCAACAAAGTTGAAGGCGCATCGAAACCATTGTGTATTACATTGCATATCTTGTCGACACCTATCTGTTTGGCATCGTCAATTGTAATGTCGTTAATTACCGGCGCACCCCTTGTTACAAAAGTTACATTGGGATGATGTATGGTTTCGAGAAACAAACGGTCGAAAAATACTTCCCCCGCATTGTCACCCAGGTATAATATCCTTTCAGCCTTACCAATAGCTTTCTTGAACTCTTTTGATTTGTCAATAGCAAAGGGTGTGTTTAGTAAACTTTTTATTTGTCGATTAATATCACCATTAACACTGTGTGCCCCATAATCGATAATGTTTCCAGCTACGGCAAGTTTTACTGCCGTATAAAAAGGATTGTCACTGTTGTCGATGTAGTTCCGCCAATACTCATAATCTTCTAATAATAATTTATTGGCACTTAATTTTTCTTTAGCATACAAATCTTTGGCATTCAACTTTTGTTTTGCAATGCGGTGAATATCAGTTGCCAATTTGGGATTAATTATACTGCGATTATCCCACAATATTTCATGCACTGAAAAGATAAAATCCTCTGCAATATTTATCGGAGGATTAAACTTAGCAAGAAGGTTTTGCACTGTTTTTATATGGCAAAAGTAGCAATCTGGTCTCATTCCAAGATTATATTAATGCCCACCACATTCATGGTTTGCATCATGATTGCAATAATTGGCCGTAAAACTTAGCGTTCCTTTTAGGTGTCCTTCTACCAATTCGACAGCACTTAACTGGGGAGCACCTACAAAAGCGTTTACCCCATTCTGATTAAAAAGCTGTATGGCTTTTTGCCCCATCCCACCGGCAATAATGTCTGTTACTCCTTTTTCACCGAGCCATCGAGGTAACAAACCCGGTTCGTGTGGGGGAGGCACAATTTTTTCTTCGGAAATTATTTTATTACCATCAGTATTTATTAAAGCAAAAAACTTACAATGTCCAAAATGGGCATCTAATATTCCTGTTCCATTAACAGGCACTGCGATTTTTTTTGTCATGTTTTTTATAATTATGAATTAGAAATGTTTTTTCTTCCTTATTCTATTAAATAATCGCATACCGTGAGTATACGATTATTAGCAAATTCATTTTAAACTACTTCAAATTAAGCGTTACCCCTTCCATTTCTTCTGCCTAAACCCCGACCTGCACCTTTACCACTATTTCGGCCTAATCCACGTCCCATCCCACTGGGAGTTTCATTAACATCAAGTTGTTCAATTGTTCCTTGCTTGTTGGGATTACATTTTCCCATTTTGCGGCCTGTCTGAGAACCTTGTCCCTCCGGGCCTGTTCTGTTAAATCCTGGCATAATTTTAATTTTTAAGTTTATTAATGATGTTTTCAACTGTTAAGTTATCATCCTGTAGTATAACCATTTGAATATCAAACTTATCCAACAAATCCTTTGCTTTTGGGCCAAAGTCGCCAGAGATTATTTTTTTAACATTTAGCTCCACAGCCTTTTCAGCAGCTTTTGTACCAGCCCCATTACTGGAATTGAGATTCACGTTTTCAATGAACTCTATCTCTCCGGATTGTTCATTGAAAAGACAAAACCATGCAGCCCTGCCAAAACGTTTATCAAATGCAGCAGTAATTTTATTTTCAGATGATGTTATTATTATTTTCATATATCATTTTTTAATAGATTAATTTCTGTAGAAGAACATATTGCACAACAGCGTTTCTGCTGTGTTTTTGGAATAGTAAAACGTGCATGACATTTTTGGCACGCATACCAATTTTTGTCTAATAGGGCATTTCCATAAACAGTTCTTATTTCTTTAGTTTCGACAAAAGCTTTTGCAATTTTTCTTCGTGCGCTTTCGTATATTCTTGCGAAGGTTGGACGGGAAATACCCATCAATTTTGCAGCTGTTTCATGATTCATAAGATCATAATCCGATAATTTTATGGCTTCATATTCTTCATAAAAAAGTTCAATAAACCCGTTTTCAGTACGAACTGCCCCATACGGCTTATAACCTTTAAACTCTGGCGGCGCAACTACTTTCCTTAGTCTTTTATGTCTTGGCATACAATTAATTATGTATTCATATGAGAAATATCTCAATACAAATATAATGAGATATCTCTCGTAATGAAAAAAATATCAATTTTTTTTTAAATACTTCAATTAATGGTTCATTGAAATTTGTGTAAGGCAAAAAACAACTCTTTTGCAAACTTTGGTTTGCAGAGCTGGCTTGCAGCGGTTTGCAAATGTATTGTTGTGTGGGTGGGGTTTCTTTGTCTTTGTGAGGGGGGAGAAAAAACAAAATAGATTCCCCTCAAACTGCATCGCCCTATCAACGGAGCACCAATCCAGTCAATCAGTTTTTTATTATTATTTCAATTTTCTTTTATCGTATTAATGTGTAGAGTTGGTGTTTTTCCACATGTCTAGTAACGGTAAATTGTAAGCAAGTGTGGATTTCGAAGAGCGTCAGCGTCCAATAGGACCTGATGGTCAAGAAAAGAACAGAGACAACTAGAATAGCTAAACCCACACTGCAATTTACAAAATAGTTATCAACCGATTACTTTTTTAAACATCCAGCTCTTATCACGCCCTTATGAACGGAGGATGTATCAATTGCGTACTCAGTCATTATTCGAGGATGTGGTGTATGAATCCATCCATAATATATTTCGTTGCCTTCAAAATACTTAATTCCAACAAATTGAGATTCTATTCCAAAAAATCCAATTTCAGGTCGCCAACCACCATTAGGATATCTACTTAGCCAATCTAAACTTTCATCAATGACTGAATCTTTATATAAAAATGGGTAATCATGACCATAACTCACTTTTAATCTTGTTGGGTCAGATGAATAAATAGTGGTCTCCCAGCAAGTATACTGATGTATACCACAAGTATATTCTACATCATAAATATAAACTGAAAGTGTATCAAATAAAGTTATTCTTTTTACACCATCACCTAAATCCATGTATTTTAATGAAATGCTATCATATGAAGTTGTAAATTCTAGTTCTTCACCGTATGCGGTTCCTAGACAATTTGTTGCATATGCTCTTAGGTAGTATTTTGAATTGTAAGTGAGGTCGTTTAATTGACTTAAAAATGAATCTTCGTTTAGGTTATCTATTGTAACACTATCATCGATGGTCGGATTTACATTTTTACTCCAGCAAATACCGCAAGCTGATATATCGCAATTCCCGTCAGAGGTAATCTTTCCCCCACTTGTTGCGGTTGTTTCAGTAATATTTGTGATGGAATCTGTTGTTATAATGGGGAGAGATCTTTCAATTACCTCTTTTTTGCAACTTGATAAGGTTGTCGACCATGCTACAAATAAAATGGAAATCCAATAAAATCTTTTCATATTAGGTTTGTTTAATGATTAAAAAATATGAAGCTATTGTTATATAATGTCTTGCATAGATTGGTTGGTAACGGAAAATTGTAAGTTTTCAAATCCTCAGTCGTACCAGAATTGTCAACACAACTTTTACTCTTTGGTACAAACAATCTCGTATTTTATATTCTCCAAGTCTTTGAAGTAGATAGCATAATAATTCGGGCTGTACTCCGGATGTATTTGCGGCTCAGATACAATATTTGCACCAATCGCAATCAAGTCCTTATAAGCTTTGTCAACATCTTCTCTCGAATCCGCTTTAAAAGCTAAATGGTGTATTGCTCCAGGTTTTATGCGGTTTATAGAGTCATTTTTAAAATCTTCTCTTGGTGAAGTTATCGCAAAAGCTAACAAATCATGTGTGTATTCAATTATTGGTTTCATATTTATTGTTTATTATCTGTCGTTTAGCAGTCCAATTAATATGCAAGCTAACGGTTCGTATAAGAATAGTAGCCGACTGTGTGGCACTTTCCTGTCAAGTTACAAGAAAACTGAAGCGGGCCACAGCCCATGAATTCACTACTGTCTCGGCTATTATTTTATGCATTGTTACAGGGCGTTATTCTTCCCTTTTCCAGTATCTTGGATTAATCTGTATAGTATCTGTATCCACCATATTTCCAAAATATTTTCTTATCTGCTCTTTTTCCTTTTTCTTTTCAGTATCATACGAATCTATACTAACCAAAACCATATCCTTTTTCAGTTCGATAATTGTTGCCTTCAGATTAACAGATTTCTTTTTAATCAGTCCGGGCGGAAAATGAGAAAAATCAAAACTTAATTTGTCACCAATTTTGTAAGAGTCAAATTTTAAAATATTGTTTTCTTTCAAGATTCCGTTCTCAAAAACCAATTGAACATTATTCTTGTTCTTTGTCCATTCATATTTCTCCACAAGATATAATCCAGCGTATCTATAATAATTCGGTGCTGAATAAATCAAGAGTTTTGAGTTAAACCAATCTGCATATACGTATCCATTTACAAATTTTGGAGAATAATCATTTTGCTTAAAGAAGTCAATGATGTTCAATTTCTGATGTGTCGAATCAACTTTTTCAACTTCTATCAGTGCAAGTTTATTATCAATAATTTTCCATGTAGCACAATATCCTCTCCAACATCCAGTGTGGGGAAAATTAAATTCTCCGTATGAGAATGGAGATTTCTCAAATTCGAGCTTCTCAATAGGAAATGTTTTCAAATAGAAAGTGTCGTTTTCAATAACTAGCAAATCAGATATTTGCTCTGTCGAAAAGCAGTTTAAAGTTGAAATCAACAATATTAATATCGTAAGAATTTTATTCATATGCAGTGTCTATGTTAATGCCGCATAACGTTTGTATATACAGTCACTGAATAATACATCTAAACTTAGTTTGCATGGTATATTGTACTAATATACAAATAATAATCATAATAATAGCGTTTACCTATATTACTTTCAATATTTAGTTGATTCTTCTTTCATACAGTAGTTCCGCCTTTGAAGAGGGTGAATCGGATCGGCCTACAAGAAAATAAAATCATAAACAAATGTAAGCTTAGTAAGACCGGAAAGCTGAGAGCTTCGCTCGAAGATAATTCGGCCGCACTTAGCTTATAGGTAGTTGAGGATGAAATTTGATTAGGCGCCTTGATCTTTGACCTTCTTTATATCAAGAGAAAGTAGAAAGCGCCCGCCCGGCAAGGGCAAAACAACAAATACTTAAAAAACGATCTGTATTCATTAGCGTTAGATCGCCGCGCTACGCTCGCGATGACGTATATGCTATGAGCGGGATTAATAGAAGTACAGACAAGCGCCTTTTGTTTGTCTTCACGACATTTTATCCTTCACGCCCTTGCTTGCCCGCATTTTTTTCATGCCTACGTACTTGCATTGATCCTAGTTACTGAATATTCTGTTGAGTCTGTATTTTTGTGAGTCACCTACTGTCTGGTGGCTGGGCACTTCGTAGCACTTTACCGTATAAAATACGCCTTGATCAACCCGATTGTTGAATTGCTTTCAGTCTCAAATATTATCATTTAATCGATATGGTTTGTTTAATTGGCTACAACGGTAAATTGTAAGTTATCGGTGTGGATTGCGAGAGCTTTCCTGTCCGCGTACCACTAAATGTAGTACAAATAACCGAAGTTGTAAAACCGACTAATCCTCAATGGAATAGACAAAATACAAACATGCGTTTTTATTATAATTTGAAATATTCTTGTATTTGATCTATTTGATTTTCATTTGGTAAATAATAATCAGGAGCAATTCCATCATGATCGATTGAATGTTTAGGATATCCTTTAATTCTTGTCATTGGAACCGATAATTTCATGTAGTCCTCATACAAGTCAATTTTTCTACAATTACTAAAATCTAAACAACCACTAGTATTTTCTCCAAAAACCTTAACTTTTTTGCTTTGTTTTGAATATAAAACAAATTGCTCTGCTGAACTTGCTACATTGCTGTCGATTATCACTGCGATTTGCTCTGGATTCTCAAATCTATTATTTTGATAATCATATTTTAATATAAATTCTTCAGATCCATCACTTGGTCTCAACCATGGTGGATATATAAATTTTCCGTTATTGATCACAGACCAAACATTTTTATTAAAATCTTTTTCTAATTGCTTACAATTATCTGGTGAAGCAAGAAATTCAATATTTTTTCCATAAATGTTATTTGTAGCAATCATTGGAAGTAATTTACTAAAAGCATTATCAGAACCTCCTTTATTTCCTTTTAAATCAATAATTAAGTTTGGTTTTGATAAAATTATATGATTCACCGAATCCAATAAATTGTCAAGCTTTAATTTCTGATTGAAAGTCTCAATTCTAAGATAATTTGTAGATGAATCAATTGATTTAAACGAAATTTCTCTTGGTCTATAATCATTTCGACGACCAGAAACATATAAATGCTTGTCATTAAAGAATGAAAGGTAGTTATTGATAATTTCTTTCTTTGATTTCTCTTCTCTATCATTTAGCGCATCGTAGGTCTGGATTTTTAAGTTGTTATAATACTCTAAATTGTTTTCAGCTTTAATTTTAAATCCTGCGTAGTTGTTTTCAACTTCATAAACAACCCGATCAAATATGTAATCTTTGTTTGGTTTTTGTTGATTACAACTGGAAAAAATGATTAATATCCATAATAGTTTTTTCATGTTGGTGGTTGTTTTTTTAATGCATGTTAACGTTTGTATATATACAGTCACGAAATAATACATTTATAATTTGTTGGTATGGTGTATTGCACTAAGATATAAAATAATAGCGACCTCTATTACTTTCAACATTTAGTTGATTTTTTCTTGCAGCAGCTCCCCCTTTGAAGGGAGTGAAAGGGGAATGTACCACACTACAATTACTTTTTCCTTCTCCTAAAGCCGGAGGGGCCATTCCTTTTTCATTGATAAAAAGGAACCAAAAAGCTAAAAAAAGGCTGTATACCTTTCGATATACAGCCTTTTGAAATTAAATTGATCTATATAAACTAGTTTGAAGAGGCAGTAGTTGTGGTAGTAAAAGTTACTCGTCCCATTTCTTTCAATGTACCATTTTTCACATAACAATAAGGACTGAATGTACCTTCATCGGTTGGTATCCATGTATTGGTTGATGATCCGGTAGTTGCGATCGTAATTGGTTCTGCCCAATGACCTCCACCATTCGATTCCCATTCAACAAACATGAATGGAGCAGGTAATCCAAAGCTATCTTTTACTTTAACTGTTACATCTTTAGATTCTCCAACAACAGTATTGGCTAAAGCATCGTTGCTTTCATCAGCCAATCCATGGGGTGTTTTCCAAATGGTAAAACTAGGCACTAAAGGCAATTGAGGAATGTCCCAGTGCTTATTTACAATACCAAAAACATCGATCCATGCACCACCAGTTGCACCAATTTTAGTCTTCAATGCTGAACCCCAGCCAATGTACGCTTCAGGAGTTGTTTCATTTGTTAGGTCAACACTAACCCCTCCTCCGACTTCGAAATCAACTTCGGCACCTACCGATAAAGCCACTTCGGGTCCTGCCATATTGTATATACTAAAGCCCAAGGTTGGTTTTAAAGTGTAGGTTTGGTCAATAGCAGCCATGGCTTCTAATTTCAATGGATGCATTTCTTTTTTGCTGATATAACCAGCGGTATAACTATGGAGAGGACCAGTACTTAAATCAAATCCATCTTGAGTCATGTGAGCTCCAACCATTACTTCAGGAATATGATAACCTAAGGTATAACCTGTACCCACTTTTACTTCACCCGACACATCGATTTCTACCGCTAAGTCTAGGGCAAATTCAACCCCAATCATTACAGGAACGCCTCCAACCGGAAATTCAAAACGCATCTCTACGGGTAATAATAAAGGATCATTTTCACTCACCAAAGGCGCTTTTCCAGAAACTACAGCTGCAACATCAATCCAAGCTTCAATATCCATATTGCGTGCATAAAATTTAGCTTCAGCACTATGATAATAGGTAACCCCCCAACTCTTTTTTGTTTTAGTTTTTATATTAGCTTGCAAATCGGAATACCAAGAGAAACCTAAATCTTCTAATTTAAGATCGATAGGACCTACCGACACGAGCGTTTTATTCAAATTAATTTGATGTTCAAATCCCACTCGATTGCTGTTGGTCGCACTTGTTGATTGATTCCTCGCCATCGAAATATTTTTACGAACCGAGAATAATGTTAGTTTTTTACCTGCAATAATCATTTGCACTTCACTTGGGTGAATGGCATTGTTATCATCGGTTAATGCAGCGCTCAACTCTTCTTTTGTTAAACCTTCAATTTCATTAGCCAATAATTTTTGATTGGTGTAAGTTGGATTAAAATCAAAGTCCACACTAATATTATCGAATACTTTGTTGACGCTCGACATACTGGTTTGAAGGACATATTCAGCGTTGTTTACCTGTACGTCTTCGATTAACAAATTTAATACTCCTTCTTCGGTATCGATGTTTAAAATCAAACCGGTATCTAACTTCATTTCAGCGCAAACCGTGTCAAACTTTAAGATTTGTGTGGCAGAATCATATTCAAAGCCCGCAGCACCATTATGTGTTAAGCTGCTTTCATCGTATATTACAAGATTATTATTTAGCACAAGGTGTTCCCCCTCATCATAATAAGCTTCCGGTTCTTCAATAATCGTTTCGGGCTCACAAGCCACCATAAAGCAAGCCAAAAATAGCGTGCTCAATAAATATATTTTTGAATATTTTTTAAAGTTCATTGTAGTTGTTTTTGGGTATTTTCAGATTAATAACGTTCAAAATCGGTTACAAAGATTTTCACCAACACTTCTGATTTTCTTCCTATTTGCAAGGAGTCTTTGGTAGCAGCAATGTCGCCAAGGTTATCTAAAGAGTCTTTTTCCACATAGAAATAATACTTTAACTCCTCCAAATCTTCGAAAAGCACAGTACCTGCAAAGTCGGTTTCCATGGTACGCACAGGATTGTGTTTTGCTTCCCAATCGTTTTCAGAAGTATATAGCGATACTGCTGCACCTTCAACCGGAACCACATATTTGTTGATCACCGTAATTTCCAACTGTGGATTTGTTTCAATATACTCGGTGTTATCGCAAGCAACGAACAACACAAGTAGCATTGAAAGCATAAAAATGATTTTACTTTTTTTCATAAAACTTTTATTGAATGGTAGTTAATAAATTGATTTTCACCCTAAAAATAATAGTAGGTACTTTAATAAAATTTACCCTATGGTAAAAAATGACTTTTCCTCAAAAAACCTATCTTTATATAGCTCAAAAAACCTTTTCATGAAAACTAAAGAACCAAAAGAAATCGACAAAAAAACAGAAAAGGAATGTATGGAAGCTTTTCACACATTTGTCAATTCAACATTTTCTGTTTCTACCGATTCTTGGAATGACTTGTGTACCATCATAGAATTTAAAACTGTAGAAAAAGGAGAGCGATTGTTGAATTTTATGAAGACTGAACAGTCGTTACGCTTTTTATGGAAAGGCATTGTGAAATGCGAAGACCATTTTAATGAAAAGTCATTTGTGTATGACTTTAGAATGGCACCAATTATATTATCTGAAACCGTTTCCCTATTAAACGGAATCCCCTCTCGAATAACCCTTGAAGCTATCACGCATTGCGAGTACATCAATATGCCAAGAGAAGCCGTACTGAAGATACTATTCTCACATTACGATTTGGCTGAATTTGCTGCAAAAGGAGTAGCCAATTACTTAGGAATGACACACTACAAACAAGCCTTATTGCGCACTCTCGATGCTGACCAACGATATAAACACTTCTTACGTGAGTTTCCGCAAGTTGCATTGAATGCAAAACTCTCAGACATTGCCTCTTATATTGGAGTAACGCAACAAAGCTTGAGTCGGCTGCGAAAAGAGATTCAATGGACGAAAGATGAACTAGAGTTAAAAACTCTCAATAATGAATTAGCTTTGATACATGGAATATTATAAAATAATTTTGAATACCAATACACGATACTTCATTCAACTTTTGACACTCAAAACTACCTAATACTAAGTAGTCCAGCCACTTGATCGATTTTACTTTATTTTCTTTAAAATTAAAAAGCTGTATACCTTTCGATATACAGCTTTTTGAATTATAGTGGTTGGTTTTATTTTACCAATCTTGATTGGCCAAACGTTGGTACGACTTATAACGCCATTTAGCATTCTCTTCGGAAGCAGCAAACAATTCAGCAGCTTCTTCAGGGAAACCTTTTAATAAGGCAGTATAACGTACTTCGCTTTTCAAGAAGTCCTGGAATTTCTCCCATTGAGGCTCTTTACTGTCTAATACAAATGGGTTCTTCCCTTGCTCCTCCAACATTGGGTTGTAACGATACAAGTGCCAGTAACCTGCTTCAACAGCTAATTTTTCCTCAGTTTGAGTTTTACCCATACCTGCACGTAAACCGTGGTTGATACATGGAGCATAAGCAATTACCAATGATGGTCCGGGATACGCCTCAGCTTCTTTCAATGCTTTGAAATATTGAGCTTGGTTGGCTCCCATTGCAACTTGAGCTACATAAACATAACCATAAGTTGTTGCCATTAATCCAAGGTCTTTTTTACGGATACGTTTACCCGATGCAGCAAATTTAGCAACTGCACCTACCGGAGTAGATTTAGACGACTGACCACCAGTGTTTGAATAAACCTCGGTATCCATTACCAATACGTTTACATCTTCACCTGATGCCAATACATGATCTAAACCACCGTAACCGATGTCATAAGCCCATCCGTCACCACCAAAGATCCATACCGATTTCTTCACCAAGTATTGTTTCAATTCAGTAATAACATCAGCCGCTTCAGATTTAACTCCTTCAACAGCTGCTAATACTTTTGCAGTTGCAGCTTTTGAACCTTCAATTGAGTTTTTGTTTTCAATCCACTCAGCATATGCTTCTTTTTCAGCATCACTTGCACCGTTTTCGATGGCAGCTTTCATTACCATTTCGATACGAGCACGATGTGCCGAAATACCTTCAGCCATACCGAATCCAAATTCTGCATTGTCTTCGAACAACGAGTTCGCCCATGCAGGACCGTTTCCGCTTTCTTTGTTTTTACAGTAAGGTGTTGCTGGTGCAGAACCACCATAGATTGAAGAACAACCTGTAGCGTTGGCAACCATCATTTGCTCACCGTATAGCTGAGTAATTGTTTTGATGTATGGAGTTTCACCACAACCCGCACAAGCTCCAGAGAACTCGAACAATGGTTGAGCAAATTGTGAGTTCTTAACAGTTTTGAATTTGTCAACAACTTTTTCTTTGTAACCAATTTTCTCATCGAAGAATTTGAAGCGATCAACTTCAGCCATTTGAGAGTCCAAGGTTTTCATTACCAATGATTTCTCTTTCGAAGGACAGATGTCGGCACAGTTACCACAACCGGTACAATCTAAAGGAGAAACTTGAATACGGAATTTCAATCCTGGGAATTGTTTTGCCGGAGCAGCAGCTTTCAGTGCAGTTCCTTCAGGAACAGTTGCAGCTTCTTCTTCGGTTAATAAGAATGGACGGATAGCAGCGTGAGGACAAACGTACGCACACTGGTTACACTGAATACAGTTATCATCTTGCCATTCTGGAGTTGTAATTGCGATACCACGTTTTTCGTACGCAGTTGTACCTGCCGGGAAAGTACCATCTTCAATTCCTTCGAAAGTTGAAACAGGAAGGCTGTTACCATCTTGTGCGTTGATTACATCAACTACTTTAGAAATGAATTCAGGACGATCGGCATCCACTGCATCTTCTTTAACATCGATATTAGCCCACTCAGCAGGAACATCAACAGTGATTACATTTTTAGCACCTGCATCAACAGCTGCGTAGTTCATGTTTACAATGTGCTCTCCTTTTTTTCCGTACGATTTCACAATGAATTTCTTCATTTGCTCAATTGCCATCTCTTCCGGAATCACACCTGAGATCTTAAAGAATGCCGACTGAAGGATTGTATTGGTACGGTTACCCAAACCAATTTCTTCAGCTAACAACGATGCTTTAATGAAATATAGGTTGATTTCGTTTTCTGCAATGTATTTTTTCATTTTTGCAGGTAAACGATCTTTTGTTTCTTCTTCGTCCCAAATGGTGTTCAACAAGAAGCTACCACCTTTTTTCAATCCTTTTAATACGTCGTACAAGTTGATGTATGCAGGAACGTGACAAGCAACGAAGTCGGGCGTAGTTACTAAATAAGTTGAACGAATAGGACTATCACCAAAACGTAAGTGAGAACAAGTGAAACCACCCGATTTTTTAGAATCGTATTCGAAGTAACCTTGACAGAATTTATCGGTAGACTCACCAATAATTTTAATCGAGTTTTTGTTTGCACCAACAGTACCATCAGAACCTAAACCATAGAATTTAGCTTCAACTAAGTCTTGTGGAGAAACTTTAACCTCTGGAAGCATTGGAAGCGAAGTGAAAGTCACATCATCTTCGATACCTACAGTGAATTTATTTTTGGGCTCGTTCATCTCTAAATTCTTGTAAACTGCAAGAATTTGAGATGGAGTTGTATCTTTTGATCCAATACCGTAACGACCACCAACTACTTTTGGCCATGCTTTAAATGGAGCAGTACCTGCTTCTAAAGCTTCACCAATTGAGTTGCGAACGTCTAAGTACAATGGCTCACCTACTGATCCCGGTTCTTTAGCACGGTCTAACACTGCAACACGTTTGGTAGTTGCAGGGAAAGCCTTCATTAAGTGTGCAGTTGAGAATGGACGGAATAAGTGAACAGCAACTAAACCTACTTTTTGGCCATCGGCTACTAAGAAATCGATCACTTCTTTTGCTGTTTCAGTTACTGAACCCATTGCAACAATGATATTTTCAGCATCTTCAGCTCCGTAATAATCAAATAGATCGTATTTACGACCAGTTATTTTTTCAATATCCTTCATGTAACCTTCAACAATTGCAGGAACTGCATCGTAGAATTTGTTACAAGCTTCTTTTGCTTGGAAGAAGATATCAGGGTTTTGAGCAGTACCACGAGTAACAGCATTTTCAGGATTTAATGCTAATTGACGGAAAGATTTTAATGCATCCTGATCAACCAATTTTTTCATGTCATCCATTTCAATTACTTCAATTTTTTGAAGTTCATGAGAAGTACGGAATCCATCGAAGAAAGCTAAGAATGGTACACGTGATTTTAATGTTGCTAAGTGCGCAACACCAGCTAAATCCATTTCTTCTTGAACAGAACCGGCTCCCAACATAGCGAAACCAGTTTGGCGAGCAGCATAAATATCACTGTGATCACCAAAAATAGATAATGCGTGTCCTGCTAATGCACGAGCAGATACGTGGAAAACAGTTGGTAATAATTCACCAGCAATTTTATACATGTTAGGAATCATTAACAATAATCCCTGTGAAGCTGTGTAAGTAGAGGTTAATGCACCTGATTGAAGTGCACCGTGTACAGCACCAGCTGCACCACCTTCACTTTGCATTTCTGCAAGACGTACCGGACGTCCAAACATATTTACTTTGCCATTGGCAGCCCACTCATCAACATATTCAGCCATTGTTGATGATGGAGTGATAGGATAAATACAAGCAGATTCACTGAACATATAGCTCATGTACGCTGCAGCGTAGTTACCATCACATGTTACGAACTTCTTTTCTTTAGCCATAACTGTTTAGAGTTTGTTACAATTTGTATTATTATTTTTCTTTATATCTAATAGCAAGAAATTGACTGGTTTATTATTTCAATTTCTCTTCATTATTCCTAATTAATACAGAAAACCGAATAACCATAAAGGAATTCTTTTTCCTTCACCAATTTCAATTCGATCGACTGCTGCATAGCCATTTTCGTTGGGCAATAAATATTTGCCTCCAACTAAAAATTCATATTCACCTGCAACTTTAAAATCAGATTCCTCCGAGGATTTTACTGTGTTTTTATATCCAACCTGATTGTAAAAAAAGGTCTGACGGATATTTTCGTTGTGCACATTATCGGGCGCAACCGTAAACAGTAAGTTTGTATTGTGCAGATAGATTTTAGTTGGTTTCTTCAGTTGATCGGCATCACCATTATTATATAGCATGTTGATCAATCGAGCATTTTGCAGGTAACGAAGATAATTCATTACAGTAGCTCTTGAAGTCTTTATTTCGGTGCTTAGCTTACTAACATTAGGGGTAAATGGTACTTCGTTGGCAATTAACGAAAGGAGTTTACGCAAACGAGGTAGATATTTTAACTCTATTTGATTTAAATAGGTAACATCAATCTCGAGTGCCAAATTAATGTGTTTTAATAAATCATCGGCAAAATATGATTTTCGATCTAAAAAGTAAGGATAATACCCCGATTTTAGATACTCTTCGAAATAAGCCAATGGTTTAACTTTCTGGGTAATTTCAGAAGCAATTTCCACATGATTAGCGAGTACTTCTTCTAAGGTATAGCGTGGAAAACTTTCTTTGGTGTAATAATTCAAATATTCGCGAAACGATAAGCCAACCAAATGGTATAGCGTTACAATATCGCGTAATTCTGTATTTCCTTCTAGCACTCTCAACACAGGAGAGGCAGTGAAAACAATTTTCAGCCCGGGAGTTTGGTTATGACACTGTACCAACTCTTTAGCCCAATCGGGATACTTATGAATTTGGTCGATCATAAGCACTTTACCGCCGCGTTTATGAAACTCATCGGCAAAGGAACTTAGCTTACGCCCTGTAAAATAAAAGCTGTTTAAATTGATGTACAAACCATCCTTCGGATCGGGATAGTTCTCGCGAAGATAGTCGAGTAAGAACGACGTTTTTCCCACGCCACGAAAGCCTTTGATACCAATCAAGGGCTTCGACCAATCGATTTCGTCGATCAACTCTCTGCGAATCACACTTTTGGAGTTTCGCAATAGGTTTATATGTGCTTCTTTAAAAGATTCCAATCCACAGAATTTTGTTATACAAATATACTAATCTCAAGCACATTTTGTAATGTACAGATTGCAATTTAGATAAAAAACTGTAATTTGGAATTGATAAAAATACTATTTAAAAAGAGTCTATGTAATTTTCGAAGCAGTAAGGATCGATTTCTCTAGTTAAATATTCCTGTTTGCTATTCTAGAAAGCTGCTAATTAATTGTTCTATTGAAACAAACATAATCAAAAAACCCTTACTCAACTCCAAGAAGATGAATAAGGGCTCTTATTTATAATGCTGTATAAAAAATCTATACGCGTTGTTTCACCACTTCGTACATCAAAACACCTGCGGCTACAGATACATTCAATGATTCTATTTTCCCCAAAACAGGAATTTTAACCAGCTCATCGGCCACTTTGATTAAATCATCAGATACGCCGGTATCTTCAGCTCCCATAATTAAAACACAGGGGGCAGTATAATCTTTCGAGCTGTATAAATCACTTCCTTTTTCAGTAGCAGCAAAAGCTTTAATGCCACTGTCTTGCAAAAAGCGAATGGTTCCGGTAGCATTGCGAATTTTACAAACAGGAATATGATTTAAACCTCCAGCAGAAGTTTTCATTGCATCGCCCGATATTTGAGCACTTCCACGTTCAGGAACGATAATGGCATTCACTCCTGCACACTCGGCAGTACGAACAATCGCACCAAAGTTACGTACATCGCTCACCTGATCGAGATACAAAAAGAAAGGTGTTTTGCCTTCTTCGAAAGTACGAGCAACCAATTCGGGCACATCATAAAATGGAACAGGAGACAAGAAAGCAATCACTCCCTGATGATTTTTACGTGTAATTCGGTTCAGCTTTTGCTCGGGAACCGATTGAACAACAATTTGTTCCTCTTTCAACAATTGAGCAAGTTCTTGATACAACTCACCTTTCATTCCTTTTTTTACCAGCAACTTATCGATGGTTTTACCCGACCTGATGGCCTCAATAATTGCACGTATACCAAATATATAATCCTCTTTTTCCATTCTGTTTGTTCTAATTAATGTCGCCTAATATTTGTTAAAGGTATAAATTTGGTAGTAATAACTGCATGCTATATAATTCATTGCCAATCACTTCAATTTTACCCTATTTACTTTTTATTACCAATTCTTTTTTGATTGCCACTCTTCTAACTCCAAGTGATACGCTTCCCATTTTTCCATCACCGCTTCCAATTCTTTCTTGGTATCTTCATATTGCTCAAAAAGAGTAGGATCGGGATTATCGGGTTGCGCCAATGTGTCGTCCATCGATTCTATTTTATCTTCCAGCGCATTAATCTCAGTTTCAGACGTGGCAATTAACTTTTCAACACGAGCAATTTGTCGATTGATTTCTTTTTTCTCTTCGAAGCTTATTTCAGTTTCAACCTTTGGAGTTGCTTTCTTAACTACTTTTTCTTCGGCTTTTTTATTGCTTTCCCACTGTTTGATATTTTCGATGCGCTTCTTCTCCAAGAATTCATAAACTCCGCCCAAATGCTGAATGATTTTTTTATCGGCAAATTCGTAAACACAATCGACCAAACCATCTAAGAATTCGCGGTCGTGAGAAATAACCATCACTGAACCATCAAATGCTTTCAATGCATTTTTCAAAATTTCTTTCGAGCGCATATCTAAATGGTTGGTTGGCTCATCGAGTACTAAAAAGTTAACAGGCTCTAACATGAGTTTTACCATGGCTAAACGTGTACGCTCTCCCCCAGAAAGCACCTTCACTTTTTTGTCAACCGCTTCGCCCGAAAACATAAATGCTCCTAGAATATCTCTAATTTTGGTACGTACATCGCCAACTGCCACCTGATCAATGGTATCCAATACGCTTAAGTTTTCATCTAACAAGTCGGCCTGGTTTTGAGCAAAGTAGCCCACCTTCACATTGTGACCAATTTTTAAATGCCCATCGTAAGGAAGGTTGTCAACAATAATTCTAGCCAAGGTGGTTTTTCCTTCACCATTTTTCCCAACAAAGGCAATTTTTTCTCCTTGCTCGATATACAAATCAATATCATCGAGCACCTGCAATTGATCGTAATATTTACTTAATTCCTTTACTTCAACTACAATTCTACCTGAACGAGGTGCAGGAGGAAATTTTATATTTAAACGGGCATTGTCTTCTTCATCAATTTCTATGCGCTCCAGCTTATCTAATTGCTTAATACGCGATTGAACTTGTACCGCTTTTGTGGCTTGGTATCGAAAGCGATCGATGAAAGCTTCGGTTTCTTGAATCTGCTTTTGCTGATTGGTATAAGCTGCTTTTTGCTGCTCACGACGCTCGGCACGCAATTCGACATACTTGGTATAGTTGGCTTTGTAATCGTAAATGCGACCTAATGAAATTTCAACTGTACGATTGGTTACATTATCTAAAAATGCCCTATCGTGCGACACCAATACCACTGCCCCATTATAGCTTTTAAGAAAATCTTCGAGCCATTGAATGGATTCGATATCGAGGTGATTGGTGGGCTCATCCAATAGAAAAACGTCGGGCTCCATTAGTAAGAGCTTGGCCAATTCAATTCGCATCCGCCATCCTCCACTAAACTCAGAAGTTTGTCGTGTGAAATCCGATCGACGAAAACCTAAGCCCAATAAGGTTTGTTCAATTTTCGCGTGAAAGTTATGTCCTCCAAGCAAATTAAAATGTTCGGTAGCATCCGTTGTGTCTTGTATCAACGTTGCATACTCTTCCGATTCGTAATCGGTACGAGTTGCCAATTGCTCATTTAAATAATCAATCTTCTTTTGAAGAGATAAAATCGAATCAAACGCCTTTTCGGTTTCTTTAATTACAGTTTGCGTATCGGTAATCAACATGGTTTGTGGTAAATATCCAATGGTAACATCTTTTGGAATCACGACTGCCCCCTCCGATGGTTCTTGAATACGAGCAAAAGTTTTAAGCAAAGTAGATTTTCCTGCTCCGTTTTTACCAACCAGTCCGATTCGATCTTTAGGATTCACAATAAATGATATCCCCTTAAATAACTCGAAACCTCCAAAATTTAATTTAACCTGTTCTACCGAAATCATTCCTACAAAATTTTGCGCAAAGATAGAATAAATGACTGAAGTACTTAAAGTATTTATAACACTTCAAAAATTACTTATCAATAAGCTAAAACAGCATGTAAATACACCACTTTAGAAGAAAACTTTCTTTTCAACTAAAAATTGAAAACCATTCACCGATTGCTAAAGATCATTTACCGTGTTTTTTACTTAATTAACTTGTTTAACAGCCATTAGCAGTAACTTTTTCAAGTTACATCAGTCATATACAGTGAAAACAACAAAGAAAATATTTAAAATTTTAGTCATGAAAACACAAGTAAACAAAAAAAGAATCGTAGGTTTTACCCTCGCAACAATTTTTACTTTCGTAATGGTAATTGCATTTGTTAATTCGGCCAATGCAAGCAACACAGAGTACACACATGAAAACAGTTTAGAAATTGAAGAATGGATGGCAGATGAAACATTTTGGGCAATGGACGAAGTTGCAATAGAAGATTTAGATGCAATGCCGATTGAAAATTGGATGGTAGATGAGACGTTTTGGGCAATGGACAAAAATGAAATTAGTGAACCCAATTTAGAACTTCAAGATTGGATGACCGATGAATCACTTTGGATGATGGATCAGGAAGAAGTTAGTGAAGCTAGTTTAGAAATCAAAAAATGGATGGTAGCTGATGAGTTATGGAAAATGTAACAAAGAGCAAAGCTTCCCCAAGCAAAAAAGCAGTTAATCAATTTGTAAAAACGATTAGCTGCTTTTTGCATTTCAAAGTTATTGTACTTACTCAAAATAAGGCTTTAAAATATCTACTAACACTTTTGGTGGCCGACAAGGCTTCTTCTTTTCGGGATCGAAAAATGCCAAAACCACTTTACACTCGTTAATTAAAACTTGCTCGCGATAAAATTCATACCTGATGGGCCAAGTTGCTTTGGGTAACTCTTCTACAATTACTTTCACATCGAGTAAATCATCGTAAAAGGCTGGCGACTTAAAGGTTGATTCGAATTGATAAACCGGCATCCAAACATTCTCATTTTCAAGCTTCGAATAAACCATACCCAGCGATCGTAATGCTTCCCATCGTGCAGTCTCACATATTCTGGCATAATTAGAATGGTGGATGTAGCCCATTTTATCGGTTTCGTAATATGGTACTCTGTGTTGGTAAATATATTCTATCATTACTTAGTGGTTTCCGCAAACATGATCCTCATTGGCAACTGAAAAGCCAGCGCCATGATCGTGGTTATGATCGCATAGTTCTCCTGAATCGCTAATTTTTCCTGCAAGATAATCGTTTATTACGTCCTCTACTAATCCATCACATCCTCTAGTAACTGAAAGCCCCGCTTGCGAAAGCTTATTCAATGCACCTTTGCCCATATTTCCGGCCAGCATATAATCGATGCCTTGTGCTTTTAAAATAGCGGCAATATCCGACTTACATCCACATCCTTGAGGCGAATCAATTTTCTCGGTTGTTAGGATATTATTATCCTCACCTACAGTGTAAACTGTATAATACTTACAATGTCCAAAATGGCTGTCTACTTTTCCATCTTGTGTGGGTATCGCAATTTTCTTCATCTGTACTAATTTTTATTTTCGATTTTTAACAATTTTAGCAAGTCACTAAAAGTGCGTTGCTTGGTATTTAATATTATTAGTTGTACATTTTTCTGAACGGCAATTTGTTGCACTTTAACCCCCAACTCAAAAGCAACAATGCTATCAACCTGGTGCTTTTTAAAAAGAAATTCAGTCACACACTTGCCAACTTTTTCGCTAGTTTCTAAACAAATGTTTTTTACTATCTGGTAGGTCATTTGCTCTTTACACACTAAGGCGAAATAAGGTGCTCGGGCAAACTTTTCAGAAAGTTTACTTTTTGTGCTATTTTCAATTAATGGAATGGCAATGATCATGAAACTACTTCTTCGTGTATCAAATGAATATGCGCTGAATTGCACAAAACACAAGTATTCAAAGGCACATTTCGAGGATTGTTAAACCGACATGCACAATCGTTACAGATAAACCAGTTGCTACTATACACACCGGTACCACCTTCAATTTTTAATTCGCGTGCCTCGGTTAACGAAGTAGCTACTTTAAAACGCGCTCGTTCGTAAATTCGAGTAAGTGTTGGGCGAGAAACTTGCATCAGTTCTGCTGCTTCGACTTGCGTTAAACCTTCGTAATCGAGTAAGCGTATTACTTCAAATTCCTCAACATTTAAGTGAACTACTTCTGCCTTATGGCGATAAGATCCAATAGGAGTAAAAGCATTTACCCTTGGAGGAATTTGAATATTACTAACATTTCGTGGCCGTGCCATTCTTTTTTTTGCTAAAATAGCAAAAAATTTATTATGAACCTATGTTCATAATAAAAGATTAAATATTAGCCCAATTATTTAACTTTTCGCTTTCAAAAATGGCATCAATTACCTTCATGTTATGTATGGCATCGGTTAATGGAGTTGGAACTGATGCATTCTCCAAGACAGCTTTTGAGAATGCTTCGGCTTGACAAGTGTATTGATCGACTTGATCAAACAAAATCACTTCGGTTTGTTCTTTTTTATACAAGGTGATTTTCACTTTCTGATCGGACGGTGTATTCACAGGGATATCCACTTCAATTCTACCTTTATCGCCTAAAACTTGAACCCTTTGGAATGGTATTAATTGAGTAGAACACACAAATTGAGAGGTTTGCCCCGAACCAAAATCAAGTAAAGCTGAGGTTTGGATATCGGTTTTCAACTTAGGATCGCGAACCACCAATCCATTCACCCGATAGGGTTCTCTTTCGAATAAAAAACGAGCAAAGGAAATGCAGTAACAACCAATATCCATTAAAGCACCACCACCAATTTCAGCTTTATTTCGAATATTATCAGGATCGGTATTGTAATAAGAAAAGTAGGATTGAATATTTTTTACTTCGCCAATAGAATTTGTACTAATCATCTCTTTCACCTTGATCCATTGCGGATGAAAACGATACATAAATGCCTCCATCACTTTCAGGTTTGGGTATTTTTGAACAACCTTTAATAGCTGCTCTCCTTCTGCTGTATTTAATCCAATTGGTTTTTCACACAATACATGTTTTCCAAGCGCTAAGGCTTTAATGGTCCATTCAACATGCAAATGATTGGGCAAGGGATTATAAATCACCTCAATTTCAGGATCAGCAAGAAGTGCTTCATAAGATCCATAATACTTTGAAATTCCTAATTGCTCTGCAATCACTCTTGCATTTTCCACCTTACGCGAAGCAATGGCAATCACCTCACAATTTGCTGCTTTTTGTATTGCTGGAATCACTTTTTGAACTCCAATATTGGCTGTACTTAAGATTCCCCATTTTGTTTTCATACCCACTAAGTTAAAGAAAATTATGTTTGAAAATTCATGTACTGTAATTGCTTTCTAAAAGCTAACAAACCAAATACAAACATGAATTAACAAAAAAAGGCCTGACGCATTGGTCAAGCCTTTTTTAATTCATTTTAATTGCAAAATGAATTGGCGCTTTAAAGCTTCATAACTTTCTTTTGAAAAGTTCCTCCTGCATGATCAACTTTCACCAAGTATACTCCTTTTTTGAAATGAGCAACAGGCATGTCAATTTTTATTTGCTTATTTACATCTTGTGCTAATACAATGCTTCCTTTTGCATCGAAAATTGAAATCTTCTCAGCATGCTCCAAGGTATTCAAATTAAACTTTATAAAATTCTCTATTGGATTTGGATAAATTACGTCTCCCATTTCAGGATTTGATTTTGCAGAAACAATACCAGTAATTTTAACCGTATAAGTTTTACTTACAACACCACCGTCAGAAGTAACTTTAATCGTTGCAGTTCCTGGCAATTCGTTTACTTGTTCAATTTCAATCGTTGTATTTGGAATTGATGAAAAAGCAGCAACGGTTGGCAATTTTGCTAGTTTTCCTGTCATATCAACTTTATAATCATACACCTCTTCTTCAAATTTATTGATTATAACGCCATCAATTTGAATACTGTCGATTTTTGCTTCCAAGGAATTTGGGCTGTAGTACATCACTTTAGTTAAGTAATTTGCATAGGTAACATAAGTTCCGCGCAACCACATAACATCGAAGCTTCCAGGTTTATGTCCACGAGGAACAATTGGACGAACATTAATGATTCCTTCAGGAGTATTTGCAGTAAGTGCTTCTGTTTCCCAAGTAGCTCCATCGTCATCGGTGGTGTATTTGAAAATTTCAAAAATACCATTCACTTGTTTCGAAAGGTACACCACAGAAGGATCGTTAGGATCTAAAGTCATTCCACCAGAGTAATTTGGCTCAGGTTCATTTCCACCTTCAGGAGTTTGAGGGAACCAACGTCCACTATTTACAATGTGATTGGTAGTCCATTTTCCATCTTTGTGAATTCCATAGTAATAATGATGATTTAAATCATCGGGGAAGGCTGCGTATAAAACAACAGGATTTTCGTCTTTATCCAAGGCAATGTCCCAAGTCCAACCTTTACCTTTTGAAGCGTCGTAAATAGTTTCAACTTCTCCGGCATCAATATTCAAAGGTCCTTGAGTTGCAAAATTCTTCAAAAGGGTACCATCAGCTCTGTAAAACTTATTGTCTTTAAAGTAGGTATAATAAACTTTATTATTCGCCTCCTGACGTGGATGTCCGGTAGTAAATATCATGTGAATACCACCGCTTTTATCTTGAGTATATTTTACATAAGGGCGTTGTTGATTACCATTACGGGTAATTAATTCTTTTGGTGTTCCCCATGTTAAACCACCATCCATAGATACATTAATAGTTGGGTGCCATGTATTCCCATCGCGATAAAACATAACCGTAGAATCGCCAATTTGATATGGGTTGGCATAAGTAACATTGTTACCAAAGTTTGCCTCGGGTCCGAAAGAAGAAACATCTTCAGGGTTGGTTGAAACAATCACTCGCATTGGACCATAAAAGTGTCCAGAATATGCAACCAACAATCTTCCATCTTCACGCATCAAGAAAGTTGGATTGTTATGATCATCCACTTGCATAAAATTATCGGGACTAATGGTATTGGAAATAATTTCACCCGTTTTATGATCGAAGCTAGCTGCCTGAACTTTTCCCTTACTGGTAATCCAACCAGAGTAGGTTTTATTGGTAGTACCTTCGAATGATAATGCGCGTGGGTCTTGAAACCAGCACCATGTTCCATCGTCGGTAAATACACCAGTTCCAGGAACGATATATGGTGGTAAAATTTCGATTAAATTAATCGATTCAGCATAATCGCCAGAGCTAATTTGCAAGGTTCCAGCAGTTAAACTAGTCTTCGAATCGAAAGTAGCAGTTAATTCTAAACCACAATTCGCATCGGTTGCACTTACGGTTTCCGGAGAAATAGTCATTCCTTCAGGCGCAATAAATGTGATATCTTCGGTTAGACCATATGTGTTTAACACAAATGAATTTGAAAGTTGTATACTATCGTAAACCAACTTCTCAGTAGATGTTTGAATGAAAGGTTCACCACTGTATTCATATAGTTCAAGATCGGTAATCGCACCTAAAACTCCACTATTACAGCCAACTGTAAAGTAGTAGGTTCCCGCCTCTTTTGGAGTAAAGACTAAATCAATTGCTTTTGATTCTTTTTTAGCACCAATTAATACCTCTTGTGTAGCAACAACGGTTCCACTATTATTCTTTTCTGAATTAATTTCGAAATGATAATTCGGACTATTCGCATTATCAATCCATGCTATCTTACCGGTAAGATGATAAGTTTTACAGCTTTCAACAGTAACCGGAAAGCTATACACAGAACCAGTTGAAGCTCCTCCTGTTCCATCCCAACGCAAATACAAAACACGTTGCGTAATCGAAGCACCTTGATAATTAATAGTAACATCGTCCTGAAAGCGAATTCCAAATACGTTTGCTTCAGCCCATGCGGTTACAGATGGACTGCAATCCCAACCAAAATTATTTGGTTCAGATCCAGCTCCGGTGGCATCATTTCCATCCCAATTAGTTAACAAGTTGGTTCCTGATATAAGTTGTATTAAATAAGTATTCTTACTTAGTGTATTTTCAGCAGTTACTTCGATTTCTACATTGGTTAAACCAGAAGTAGATATCTCAATCGTTCCGCCGCCAACCAAGGTAGCATTTGCATTGCTCAACTCTGGAGTTACATCAATTGAAGTAACCCCTGCAGGAACCATTACAGAATACGTAAATTCATCAGAAGAAAACTCAGGAACTAAAGTCCCATCACTCAAAGTAATATTACTTAAAGTAGCATCACTGCTATAAGCTGCATCGACGTATTGCAACTTCAGATCGTCGATAAATAAACGAGCATTGCTACTTGAACCTGCGTTAGCAGCCTGCACTCCTAATTGAATATCACCTGTGGTTTCTTCAGATAAAACAAACATAACCTTGTCGACAGTCCACTCACCTGAAGTAAAAGAATTTAAATTTGAAAGAATTGCATCGCCCTCTTCTGGAATCCATCCAACCAAACTGGTACCTGTAGTTGCTGTTCCTCCATTGTAAACATTATACTCTATGACATATGTTCCAGCAGGCAAAGTAACTTGCTGCGTATATTTAACCATTCCACCCCAGGCTGCACAAACACCAAAACTGGCATTTCCGGTTCCTGTTGTTTCTCCATCGAATGCGAATTCCGGAACATCAAATGAATTAAACTGTCCGTTAAATCCATATTCAAAAGTCGCACTTGCACTCCAACCAGAATAAAAAGAATCCCAACCATCAACGGCTAAGATGGAGGTTCCATTGTCGGATGTTACAAGATTTTCAGCACTAGCATCAACAAGATAATTGGGGTTTTCATCAAAAGTTGCATTACTTAAATAATCTGAAGTTACGTCTTCAACCTGAGCATGCACTAATGATAAACTCAGAAAAACTTGAAGAGAGAGTAATATTACAATTCTCATATTTTCTATTTTAAGGCTTTATACTATTTATGAATGCTAAAATAATTATTTGACGGAACCAACTTTGCGATTGTTAAAAAGTTGCTACTTTATCTCTAAAAATTACAATTAATACAACATACTAAAACGCACTACCAGTTAAACAACAAGGTAAAAGACAAATCAATGATTAATCTATTAAGATTTATCCTACCCTCCCAATTTAACTTTTTACTATTATTCTAAATATTCAATGCAAAAACGAGCCCAATCTACGTTGAAAAAATATTGATTTGTACACTCATTTTACCTATAATCAACAGCGAACTAGCTTTTTCCTGATCGCCTTTATCTTCAAAAGATTGTAAAAAAATGCAGATCGTGCTTATCGTAAGATCTAAGAATGAAAAAAACAAAACCACCATCAACAAAATATTTAATGGTGGTTTATTTTCGGATTAAGTGACCCTAACGGGATTCGAACCCATATCGCTGGAACCGGAATCCAGTATTCTATCCGTTGAACTATAGGGCCTAATTTGCGGCGGACAAAATTAACAAACTTACCTTTTAAATAAAGGTTTTTCTACTTTTTGTAGCCAGAAACTGCTTAAAAACGCAAAACTCACCTATTTTTGCCTTTATGTTGAATAAGGAACAAGCGATAAAAAAAATAAACCAATTAGGAAAAGATAGAAAACCTTTTCTGTTTGTATTGGATTACAAAATGGAGAATTGCTTTGTTCAACAACTCGAGGATGTGAATCCCAGCGAAATCTGTTATTCAATTAATGATTTCAAGAATTACAAAATAGAGCATCAATCTACAAGGCCCTTGAGTTTTCAGAAACATCCTATTTCTTATTCGGAATACTTATGCGCATTTAACAAGGTTCAACAAAACTTGCATCAGGGGAATTCTTATTTAGTAAATCTCACCTGCTCCACCCCAATCGACACCAACTATTCGTTAAAAGAAATTTTTAATGTGGCTACGGCAAAATATAAACTCTTATTCAACAATGATTTTGTTGTTTTCTCGCCTGAATCTTTTGTGCAAATAAAACAAGGTGTAATTAGTACCTATCCGATGAAAGGCACGATTGATGCTTCGATTTACAATGCAGAACAGAAGATCTTGGAGAATAAGAAAGAGCTCGCCGAACATGCCACCATTGTTGATTTGCTACGAAACGACCTAAGCAAAATTGCCGACAATGTAGAGGTTGAAAAGTTTAGATATCTTGAAAAAATTAAATCGAATCAAAAGCATTTGTTGCAAGTTAGTTCTAAAATAACAGGGCAATTACCCGATACTTATCACGAGCAATTGGGAACCTTTTTTTTTAAGTTGTTACCCGCCGGATCGATTACAGGTGCGCCTAAAAAAAAGACTCTTGAGATTATTGAAGAAGCAGAGGAGCACGATAGAAATTTTTATACTGGCATTGCAGGCGTTTACGATGGCGAAAATTTAGATAGTTTTGTAATGATCCGTTTTATTGAAAACAATAAAGGCAATTTGATTTACAAAAGCGGCGGTGGAATTACCAGCCAAAGCATATCCGAAGATGAATATCAGGAATTAATCGACAAAGTTTATGTTCCAAGTAATTGAATCGATACGAATTGAGAATAAACAACTGCACAACATTGAATTCCACAATGCACGTTGGAATGCTGCGCGTGTTCACTTTTTCAACACCACCGAATTTCAACGAATTGAAGATTTTGTAGAGTTGCCTAACACAATTGATGAAAGTATTTACAAATGTAGAGTTACATATGATGGAATTGATACCAACTACACCATTGAACCTTACAAATTCAGAAACATAAAGACCGTAAAAGTGGTTCATCACTCTTCGATTGATTACACCTTTAAATCAAACAACAGAGCCGAGTTAAATGAATTATACAAACAACGTGGAAAATGCGACGATATATTAATCTTCAGAAATAATTTATTAACTGACTCATGGGCTGCCAACGTAATATTATTTGATGGTATCAACTGGTATACTCCAAAAAACCCACTTTTAAAAGGTGTTCAGAGAGCTGTTTTGTTGCACAATGGAAACATAAAAGAAGCAGATATTCACCCAAATGACCTTTCTAAATTTAAGAAAATAAAGCTTATCAATGCGCTGGTTGATTTTGATAGAGCCAAGGAAATAAACATTGAAGGCATCGTTTATTAAACTAATAACTAAACATACTTGTACGCACCATTTTCACTTGCAAACCAAATATTTCCGTCCAAATATTCGGTGATTGCATAGGTGGAAGTACCTAAAAACTTTGAAAATCGATTCTCGGGTTTCTATATATAAAAAACCAAGTGTATTGGCATATAGAGCCCTGATGAAGTTATCTTTGATAGAATTGTTACTTGAGTTTAGATGCACATAATGGTCGAAGGTATAATTCTGGCGGTTTAATCGATTCAAGCCGTTTTTTGTTCCAATCCAAAGATTTCCATAAACGTCTTCCTCAACACATGTAATGCAATTATCGGTTAATTAAGTAGAGTCTGATTTATTTAAGAAAATTTTTTGAAGTTATATCCATCAAAGCGATTCAAACCATTAGGAGTTGCCAACCAAAGAAACCCATATTGATCAATCTCAATATCTAAAATCTCATCATCACTTAATCCTTCTTTTCTGCTATAAATTGTCAAATCGAGAATACTTTTCTTTGATGATTTCGGCCTGACTGTAGCTTTGAAAAACAAATAAAACTCGAAAAATAATGATGACGAAGACTCTAAACATTCAAAAATATACCTAGATATAAATTATTTTTAAGATAAAATACGGTCGAATAATTTGACACTGAAAATAGAATTTAATGTTATGAATTACTAGTCAACACATTAGATATACAATTCGAATCACGACCATTTTTGATAGTGTAATTTAACATAAAAATTTTTAAATAACCCAAATTAAATTCCATTTTAGGCATGAAAGAAATATTTAATTCAATATTTTTGTATCGTCTTGATAAAACGTTATAATGGACCCAAAAGTAAATGCTAAATTAGCTCAAACTATTGATAGTTTGTTCTGGCTTCGCTTATATGAAAATGTAAGTGAATACATGCTTTCCTACGAAAGTGTTACCCCCTTACTTCAAAAAAATTTGAAATTAAAAGTTACACACATTGAACGTGTAATTAGCAATTCAGAAAAAATTGCCAATTCCTTATTAATGGAGCCTGAGCAAGTTAACATTGCAAAAACAATTGGTTTATTGCATGACCTTGGTCGCTTTGAACAAATGTTAAAATATGAAACCTTTAACGATGCCGAATCGGTTGACCATGCTCAATTGGGAGTTTCAATAATTGAACAACAAAACTGGCTTGTTGAATTAGATTCAACCATTGTAAACACCATTTTAAAAGCCGTTGCTAACCATAATAAACTAGAACTTCCTAAAAGTTTAAATGACGATGAGTTACTTTACTGCAAAATTATTCGCGATGCAGATAAACTTGATATTCTTTCGATAGCAATTAACGAATATTCATACCAAAACCGTGATAAAAATGAGCTATTTTCATATCAGTTAAAGGATGCTCCCGTAGCTTCAAAAAAGATTGTAAATAGAATCATGAACGAGCAATTGCCGTTGAAAAAAGATTTGCAAACAATAACCGACTTTAAATTGCTGCAATTGGCATTTGTTTATGATCTTAATTTCAAGAAAAGTTATTCGATGATTAACGAGCAACAATTGCTCAAACAATTATTCGAAACAATGCCTAAGTCTGATCAAATGTTTGACATTTATCGAAAAGTAAGAATCTACTTCGAAAATAAATTAATCTAAAATTCAAGGCTTTTGAGTACTACAGTTTGTTTTTGTAATGTTGTATCCGAAGATGAGATAAGGGCCTATCTCAAAAAGTTTCCTAATGCAACTTTTAAAGAAGTACAAAAAAATACTGGCGCCTCAAGTAGCTGTGGAAGGTGTGCCCTTTCGGTAAAAAAAACAATTGAACGCCTAAAAGAAGATCTACCTTCAGATGATCAACTTTCCTTATTTTAAAAACCAACTTTTCAATTTCAATTCTTATCTAAAAATTGATAACGAACAAACTTGATTAAAATATTTTGGATCAATTTCCAAAACCAGAATATTATCAATAATTTCACGTTTTGCCATTCAAGGAAAAACATAATCATTGATTCGGCGTTGAAAGAATAGCGAATTACTAGTAAAAATGACGAAAATGACCCAAAAGAAAATATTAATCACCAACGACGATGGAATCAAAGCTAAAGGAATTAATCGCCTGATTGAGCTTGCTCAAGAATTTGGAGAAGTAATTGTTGTTGCACCAAATACTTCTAGATCGGGCATGTCGAGCGCAATTACTGTTGATTTACCAATTCGTTTAAAACGATACGTGCAAACGAATAAAACAACTCTTTATAGTTGTACAGGAACTCCTGTTGATTGTGTTAAAATTGCTTTCAATCAAATTTTAGAGGAAAAACCCGATTTAATTCTTTCGGGAATTAACCATGGTTCCAATTCATCGGTTAGTGTTCATTACTCTGGAACTATGGGTGCAACATTAGAAGGGTGTATTCACGGAGTACCTTCAATTGGTTTTTCATTGAGTGATTATCACCCCGATGCAGATTTTGAACCGATGATACCTTATTTAAAAACCATTTTAAGAAATGCATTAGACAAAGGTTTACCGCCAGGCACTTGTTTAAATATCAACGCTCCCAAAGGTGCGATCGATGGAATTGAATTTTGTCGACAAGGATATGGAAGATGGGTGGAGGAATTCGAAAAAAGAACCGACCCGCATGGTGGCGATTATTATTGGATTACAGGTTATTATAAAAATATGGACACCGGATCGAAAGATTCAGACAATCATGTTTTAAGCGAAAATAAAATTTCGATTGTGCCAATTAAAGTAGATATGACCGATTATCAGGCATTAAGCAGTTTAAAAAACTGGGATCTAAGTAATGAAGAATAAAAAGCGCTTTGATAAATTAAAATTTGGATTATTGCCTGGAATTTTGATTCCAATCATAACTTTTTTCCTTTACTATCTGTTAAGTTTCAACGATGTAAAATTTGAAGATTATCTGCAGCACATTCATGAATATCGTATTTTATTTAAGATTATGAGTTTATGTGTATTAACCAATCTACCACTCTTTTATATATATATTCAATATAAAAAATTACGCAGTGCACAGGGAGTTGTGATGGCTGTATTTTTTTATGCTTTTATGGTGTTAGCATATCGATTAATATTTTAACAAAATGAAGTACTTCTTAATTGCAGGCGAAGCATCAGGAGATCTACACGCTTCCAACTTAATGGCTGAAATTAAAAATGAAGATCCAAATGCAACGTTTCAATTTTTTGGAGGCAATTTAATGCAAGCCCAGGGAGGAACTTGTTTAAAACACTATTCCGAAATGGCTTACATGGGAATTATTCCTGTTCTTATGAACCTGAATAAGATCAATAAAAATTTAAGCCTCTGTAAAAAAGCACTCCTAGACTTTCAACCCGATGTGGTAATCATGGTCGATTATCCGGGTTTTAATTTAAGAATAGCTGAATTTGCCAATAACAAAGGAATAAGAACAGCCTATTATATTTCACCTAAAATTTGGGCTTGGAAAACGCGTCGTGTACATAAAATCAAGAAATTTGTTGATCGAATGTATACCATATTTCCTTTTGAAACTGGATTTTATCAAAAATACAATTACAAAGTTGAATATGTGGGCAATCCGGTTTTCGATAGTATTCAAAATACACCAAACCCATGGAAAACTAAAAAAGAGTTTCACTCTGCAAATCAATTGCCGAATAAGCCGATCATTGCACTTTTGGCAGGAAGCCGAAAAGATGAAATTAAAAGATTGCTTCCTGAAATGCTAAATGTAATCGACAATTTTAAAGAATATCAATTTATAATTGCCGGTGCCCCAAATATCGATTTACAATTCTACAAGCAATATAATACAACAAAAACACCTGTAATATACAACAACACCTACAACATACTTCGGTTTAGCGAAGCTGCAATAGTTGCTTCGGGAACCGCAACACTCGAAACTGCTATTTTAAATATTCCACAAGTTGTGGTTTACAAAATGGCCATGGGGTGGTTAATGAGTAAGCTTAAACCTTATGTGATTAAAACTAAGTTTTTCTCGCTGGTCAATTTAGTAGGCGAAAAAGAAATTGTGAAAGAACTCTTTCATACTGAAGTAAACAAACAGACAATTACTCAAGAACTAAATAATATTTTACACACCTCGAGTTACCGTAATACCATTTTAACTGGTTATGCCGAAATTGATAAAAAACTAAAAACTAGCGGAGCATCGAAAGTTGCGGCATCAAAATTAAATAGTTGGTTAAAAAGCGAGGGATAGTTCAATCCATACAAATTTGAGTTTAAACAGATAACTTTTTCTATTTTTACCTCTATGTTTAGTTTATATCGAAAAGAAATTAATACATTTTTAGGCTCGCTTACCGGATACCTTGTGATTTTTATTTTTTTAATCGCCACAAGCCTTTTTTTATGGGTAATACCGGGCAATTTTAATATCATTGATAATGGCCAATCTTCGCTGAAAGGATTTTTTGAATTGGCACCTTGGATTTATCTCTTTTTAATTCCTGCAATCACCATGCGATTGTTTGCTGAAGAAAAAAGAATGGGCACGATTGAGCTTTTACTCACCCGTCCATTGAGTTCTTTTCGAATTGTAATCGCAAAATATTTGGCGGCTTTAAGCTTAGTTTTAATTTCGCTTGCTCCCACTTTAATATACTATATCACAGTATATCAACTTGGAAACCCGGTAGGAAATATCGATACTGGAGGAACCTGGGGGTCGTATATTGGATTGTTATTCCTAGCCTCTATCTACGTAGCGCTTGGAGTCTTTTCCTCTTCCCTATCGGGCAATCAAATCATTGCATTTTTATTGGCTCTCTTGCTTTCCTTCTTTTTCTATTTAGGTTTTGGTTACAGTGCTTTTCTTCCAATTCCATCGGGTTTAAGCACAACTATTGAACAATTAGGAATCGATGCTCATTATCAATCGATGAGCCGTGGAGTATTGGATAGTCGAGATCTTATTTACTTCATCCTAGCTACAGTTATTTTCTTATTAATTACATCTATTAAAATTTCAGTTCAAAAACAAAACCGCCCAAAAAAATCATTAGGAATTGTTGCTATTTTGATCTTGCTAATTCTTTCGAATAAAACCTCAATTTTTCGTATTGATTTAACTTCAGAAAAAAGATATTCATTAACTGAAACAACGCAGAATTACCTCAACAAATTCGAAACGCCCATTTATTTTGAGCTATACCTTGATGGTGATTTGCCAGCCGAGATGAAGACATTTCAGCAAGCTATTGTTGAAAAAATTGAGGATATCAAAGCTTATTCTGATGCCAAAATTTATTATCAGATTTTCAATGTTTACGACATTACCAACAATGAAGAACGCAATTCTATAATTCAAGATTTAATCAATGCTGGAGTTCAACCGGTTAATTTTGAGCATAAAACCACCGAAGGACTTTCGACCAAACAGATTTTTCCAGGAATAATCATTCAATCAAATGGTAAAGGGCTCGCCGTAAATTTATTACAAAACAATTCACAAATTTCGCCGCAAGAAAACCTGAAGCATTCAATTGAATTGTTGGAATATAACTTCACAAATGCCTTTAAGCAACTCCTCTTAGAAAACAAACCCACGATTGGTTTTCTCAATGGGCATGGTGAAGCCAACCAGTACGCCACTGCCGATATTCGCTATGCATTGAATGAAAATTACAATTTAACAGAAATAAACGCAGCTTCGTTACAAAACAATGATTCGATCTCGACCTTAATTATTGCTGATCCAACAAATCCATTTTCGGAAAATGACAAATTACAAATTGATCAGTTTTTGATGCGGGGAGGTAAAATTCTATGGTGTATTGACCCCGTACAAACGTCTATCGATTCCTTATCGAAAGGCTTAACCACGTTAGCATATGGCAAAGATTTAAACTTGAGCGATCAACTATTTAAATACGGAGTGCGATTGAATCCAAGCTTGGTTCAAGATGCCTTTTGTGCGCAATATCCAATTAATACGGCACCAAAAGGACAAAATGCGAAATTTACAGCAGCGCCATTTTATTACTCCCCTTTAGCTCAACCCTCGCAGCAACATATTTTAAGCCGAAATTTAAGCAATGTACTAACCGAATTTATCAGCACAATCGATACTGTAGGGAACAGCAATCAAATAGAGAAAACCCCCATTCTTACCAGTTCTCCTTACGCCCGAGAAGTAACAACTCCACTAGAAATCAACTTGCTTTCGGCTACCACTCCACCCGACCAACAACTATTCAATCAGTCGCAAATTCCTTTTGGATATGCATTAGAAGGAACTTTTGAATCTGTATTTAAAAATCGAATGATATCAGATTTTGGTATTTCCATAAATGAACTAAAAACACAAAGTCTTCCCTCCAAAATGGTAGTTATTGCCGATGGTGGAATTATTAAGAATAAATATCGTTCGCAAAACGGTCAAGTGCAAGTTCAACCAGTTGGTTTCGACAGATATTCGGGCATCACTTTTGGTAACAAAGAATTTCTGCTTAATTGTATCGACTATTTAAACGATGGAACAGGAATCATGAACCTACGCTCCAGAGTATTACAACTGCGTATGCTTGACAAGGTGAAAATTCGTGATGAACAATTAAAATGGCAGCTAATCAATACCCTTGCACCATTAATTTTCTTTGGATTATTCGGGCTTCTATTTAACTGGTACCGACGAAAAAAATATAGAAAACCAATTCAAATAAAATAGATTTATAATTAAACAATCAAGAAGTTTTCTCCATAAAATTCAATGATTATAAGTTAAATCAAATTAAAGAAAACTTTAATCTATATTTAATCAACATTTTGTTAATTAAAAATAGAAGTTTTGCAGCAGCAATTTACTGTAAGCTTGATATTTTGCCTTATATTTGATAAACTTATTACGAAAAATTTACGAACGATTATAGACAAAACGAAACGCAAGTTGATGGAGTGATTAAACAATATTGCTTGTGTTAATTCTGAATCAAGGCTTTGCAATTACTCGCAAAAATTGAACTCAGTTTTTGAAACATTCGAAAATTAAAAAATTCTAAACAGATGAAATTTGTAGTATCCAGTACTGAATTGTTAAACCATTTAACTGCCATTAGCAGAGTAATTAGCTCAAAAAGCACTTTGCCAATTCTTGATAACTTTCTTTTTCAATTAGAAGAGAGTAAATTAAACATTACGGCTTCCGATTTGGAATCAACATTAATAACCTGGGTAACACTTGAAAATACAGAAGGAACAGGTGAAGTTGCCATTCCTGCAAAGTTGTTGATCGATACTCTAAAAGAGTTTCCTGAACAACCACTAACATTCCAAATAAACAACGAATCATTTGCCATCGATATTCATTCTGAAAACGGAAAATTCAGTATTGTTGGGCAAAACGCCGATGATTATCCTGAATTACCAGAAATTGAAACAGGAAGTTCTAACAGCGTTAAAATGAGCCACGATGTAATGCTCAGTGGTATCAACCGTACTTTGTTTGCGACGGCCGACGATGAACTTCGTCCAGTAATGAATGGTATCTTAGTAGAAATTCAACCAGAAAACATCACCTTTGTAGCTTCCGATGCACACAAATTGGTTCGTTACAAACGAATGGATGTTGAAACAGAAGTAGAATCTTCATTTATTTTACCGAAAAAACCCGCTGCTTTACTGAAAAATTTACTTCCAAAAGAAGATTTCGATGTTCAGTTAGATTTTGATAGCAACAATGCATTTATTCAGCTTACTAATTTCAAGGTTATTTGTCGTTTGGTGGAAGGAAAATATCCAAGTTACAATTCGGTAATTCCAAACAATAATCCAAACAAAATGCAAATCGATCGTTTAGAATTTTACAATACTTTACGTCGTGTATCGGTATTCTCAAATCAGGCAAGCAATTTGGTACGCTTAAAATTGTCGGGCGACCAGCTGGTCGTTTCAGCGCAAGACGTTGATTTTTCTATTTCTGCAATTGAACGTCTAAACTGCCAATACGAAGGTGCTGAAATGGAAATTGGTTTTAAATCTTCTTTCCTAATAGAAATCTTATCCAACTTATCATCAGGAGAAGTAAAATTAGAACTCTCGGATCCAACACGTGCAGGAATATTATTGCCGGTTGAACAAGACTTTGAGGAAGAAGATACCTTAATGTTGCTAATGCCAATGATGATCAACTCGTAATATAAAACAGCTAAAATATAGAGGCTGTCCCCGAAAGTTATTTTTTGGAGACAACCTCTTTCTTTTTTTATAACACAGATAGCCATGCAATTAAATCTTAGAAACCCCATCGTATTTTTCGACCTTGAAACCACAGGAATTAACATTGCCGCCGACCGAATTGTGGAGATTGCCATGTTAAAAGTTACTCAAGATGGTTCGGAAGAAGAAAAACTACTTCGAATCAATCCGGAAATGCCCATTCCTGAAAAAGCAAGTGCTATACATGGAATCTATGATGAAGATATCAAAGACGAACCAACCTTTAAAGAAGTTGCTAAATCACTGGCGAAATTCATTGAAGGATGTGACCTTGCAGGATTCAACTCCAATCGTTTCGACATTCCATTATTGGCCGAGGAATTTATTCGTGCAGATATTGATATCGACCTAAAAAAGCGAAAATTTGTTGATGTACAAGCCATTTTTCATAAAATGGAAAAACGCACCTTGGTTGCTGCCTACAAACTTTATTGCGGTAAAGATTTAGAAAATGCACATAGTGCCATGGCCGATACAAAAGCAACCTACGAGGTATTAAAAGCGCAGCTTGACAAATACAAGGAGGTTGAATACGCCGATCAAGCTGGCAAAAAATCGAAGCCCATTGTGAATGATATCGATCAACTTTCAGAGTTTTCTTGTTACGATAAGAATGTTGACTTTTTAGGACGTATTATCTATGATGAAAATGGAGTTGAAGTTTTCAATTTTGGCAAAAACAAAGGCGTTCCTGTTGAGAAAGTACTTAAAGATCAACCCGGATACTATGGTTGGATTATGAATGGCGACTTTCCGCTTTATACTAAGAAAGTGCTTACAGCCATTAGATTACGGGCAATGACTCAGAAATAATCAGAATTAAATTTCGTATAAAATCAATCAAAGGTTTCGTTGCTAGTTTTTAGTTTCGAAACCTTTAATTTTATTACTCTTCTTCAAACAGATCTTCCTGACTATCGAGTTCATTTTCTAAAAACTCAAAAGCTTGTTCCGTTAAATAATCTTTTTCTTCTTTGATAGGTTCCTCATCAATCCAATGATAATTAGGACTTTCATAAGGATCTTCCAATTCACATTCTAAAATGAACTGAGGAGAAAAGCAATGGACCACAAAAATCTTCTCGGGGAGCTCTTGCGAATTATCGGCAATTAAAAATTTTGGTAACATATTTGATCTTTTTTAAAATGTATCACAAATCTACAGTAAAAATATCAGATTAGTAATCAACGAGTTCTAAGTATAATGATAAATCTTAGTATTGATTAATCAAAATATTTATATATTTAGGACACATTTTAACATTTAAATGAAAGGTAAATAACAATGAGTAAAATTTCAAAGGAACTGGTTGGTGCTTCTGCCGTGCCAATTATTTTATCCATTCTCGATAAAAACGAGAGCTATGGATATGAGATAATGCAAAAAGTTAAGGAGATGTCCAATAATCAAATCGAGTGGAAGGAAGGTAGTTTATACCCGGTACTCCATAAACTTGAAAAAAATGGTTTGATTAAGTCGTTATGGAAAATGGCTGAAAATGGTCGTCACCGTAAATATTACGCAATAAACAAAAAGGGTAGAAAAGAATTGCGTGAAGAAATTAATAACTGGGAAATGGTGCACAATATGCTTTCCAATTTATGGAAAGATTTAACACCTATCGACTAGGTAAAAATTTGAGAGGCTTTCTGTGGGGGAAAGCCTTTTATTACTTCATCCTCCCTCCTTTGCAGCGAATTCCAAGTTCCAATAGGTTATCTACACCGATTGCTCGTTTTCCATCTTCAATTTCATGAAGCATTTCAACTAAAATTTTATTTACCGGTACATGAATGCCCAATTCGTTGGCCTTTTCAAGAATAAATCCGTTTAAATAATCAATTTCAGTTTTTTTACCTCTCTCCAACGATTGCAATCCAGAAGACTTTACTCTTCGATATTTCAAACCAAAAACTTGAATAAAGAGATGGCGGTACAATCTTTTAAAAAAATGATTGCCACTTACCAGATTGTAAAAATTAAGGCTATCAGAAAAATCAGGAACGTCAATGTCCAAAGCATCCGCAACTAATATTGCTTCGCGAATAATACATGTAAAGACATTTCGCATCGAACGTGTGTTTAAAATGTCTGCCAGTAATAGTCCTGAAATTGCTCCCATTGTTGTAACACAGGAGTTGATAATCAATTTCGAATAAATATGTTCGTTGATATTGCTTACGGTGGTAGTAGGATTAATTTTTTCGAGGATAAATGAGAGATGATCCATTCGTACATCATCGGCACCATCTAATTTTCCAATTACAAATTCCCCTTTGGAAGTTATTTCTGCAATTCCCTGCTTCTTTAGCGTGGCTCCCCAACTAACAACGCAGCCAACCACGCGCTCGGTTCCCACAATCCTTGCGATTTGCTCTTCACAAAAACCATCTTGAAAAGAAACAATTAAACCATTTTTCAAATATTTCTTGATAGAGCGAATGGGTTGATCTAAATCATTCGCTTTTGTGGCAAGAATAATAAAATCGAAATTATCTTCTAAGCTTTTATAATCTGCAACAGCAACAACCGACTCTGTTTTTAGAACTTTAGCTTGCTTTAATTGCAGTCCGTTTTCAGTAATGAAAATAGCCTCACGCTCGTCTTTACACAACAAGGTGATATCAAATCCATTTTCGGATAATATAACTGAAGTTGTTACTCCAATTGCACCAGCACCTACAATTAAAACTCTCACAAATTGATTACCTTTTCAGAACAAAAATATAAAAAAGTTGAATTTTCGAAATTAATCAGCCATAAAGATAGGTTTAGCAATTGATTAATAATGATTGAAAACAAATATTTAATTGTACTTTCTAAACAATATAGTTTTCGACCAGATTGCATTTTTGAGCCAATAAAAAACGCCACATCTTGCGACGCGGCGTTATCTAATTTTATAGAAGTAGATTTATTGTAATGCTTTGCCTAACATATAGAACATTTCGTTCCAACGTAATTCTTTTTTGAAATCTGAGATGGTTGTTTTCTCATCGATTGATACTAATTCAACACCAGCCATTTCTGCGAAATCTTCGATGTATTCAGAATCTATTGCCATTGAGAAAGCGGTATGGTGCGCACCACCACCTAAAATCCATGCAGCAGCACCAATTTCAAGATTTGGTTGTGGAACCCAGAATGCACGTGCTACAGGCAACTTAGGTAAGTCCTGAGGTTTGATACAAGTTACAGGGTTAATAATCATGCGCATACGACCGCCCATGTCAACTAAAGTTGCATTTACACCTTCTCCTTCAGGAGCAGTAAATGTTAAACGAGCAGGATCGTCTTTGCCACCAATTCCAAGTGGGTGTACTTCGATTTTTGGTTTTGCTTCTGCAATCGAAGGACAAATTTCTAACATATGTGCACTTAATACAGCAGGTTGCTTAGGATCTAAGTGGTAAGTATAATCTTCCATAAATGAACATCCACCTTCTAAACCTTCACCCATTACTTTCAAAATACGAACTAAACCAGCTTGTTTCCAGTCGCCTTCAGCACCGAAACCATAACCTTTAGCCATCATACGCTGAGAAGCTAATCCGGGTAATTGAGCCAATCCATTTAAATCTTCAAAGTTTGAAGTATATGCTTTGTAACCGTGCTTATCTAAAAATTGAGTTAAACCAACTTCTATTTTAGCTTGGTAACGTACGTTATCGATTTGGTCTGTTGCAATTTCGTACAAAGTTTCGTACTCTTTCATCATTGCATCAACTTCTTCTTCGGCAACAGCATCAATCACTTTTACTAAATCACCAACACCGTAGTAATTAACTTGCCATCCAAATACTTTTTGAGCCTCAACTTTATCACCTTCAGTTACAGCAACATGACGCATATTGTCTCCAAAACGTGCAATTTTCAAGGTTTTTGATTCGTGCCATCCTAAAGCTGCACGCGACCAAACACCTAATTTCTTTTGAACACCCTCTTCTTCCCAGTGCCCAACAATAACTTTGCGATTTTTACGTAAACGAGTACAAATAAAACCGAATTCGCGGTCACCATGAGCTGATTGGTTCAAGTTCATGAAATCCATATCGATATCGTTCCATGGAATGTCGCGATTAAATTGGGTATGTAAATGTGCAAATGGTTTGTTTAAAATACTCAAACCTTGAATCCACATTTTTGCGGGAGAAAAAGTATGCATCCACGTTACTAAACCAATACAATTTGGATCATCGTTAGCAGCAACACACATCTCCAAGATAGTATCTGGAGTTGTTACAACAGGCTTAAATACAATCTCTACAGGAACATTTCCTGATGCATTTAAACCTTCAACAATTTGTGCTGAATCAGCATCCACCTGCTTTAAAGTTTCGGGTCCGTATAGGTGTTGACTACCGGTAACAAACCAAATTTTCAAATTAGAAGTACTCATTTCTTATGTTTTTTTTAAATTCTTCCTAACAAAATCCACAACTTAACTTTGTGGACGTTAGCAAATTAATATTTAGTGTTCTTTTTACACTTTTTTAGTCTACACAAATATATAAAAAGAAAATGAATTGAACATGATCAAAATAATTTACTTTTCCAAACGCAAAAACTGAGTCAAATTTCTTTGGATATTCAGATTATCAGATTGCTATCCTCTTAGAAATAAACGAATCAATCTGCTTCATTAGTTCTATTATATTATACATTATATCAAAGCAAATTATTGCTTCACTCCTTTTAGGGTCAATTGAATTCTCTTTCGTATTTGGTCTACTTCTTTCACTTTTACACGTAAGTGCTGATTTAAATGTACCACCTTTGCCGGATCGCTAATGTACTCATCAGCCATTTGAGAAACATGAATCAAGCCATTTTCCTTGATGCCAATATCAACAAAAGCGCCAAAACGAGTAATGTTGGTGACAATTCCGTTCAATTCCATTCCCATTTGTAGATCATCAATTTTTCGAACATCCTCTGAAAACTCAAATACTTCTAGGTCTTCTCGTGGATCTAAGCCGGGTTTTGCTAATTCCTTTACAATATCTTTTAATGTAGGAATTCCGATTTTTGAATTAACATAACGATCAATTGGAATTTGATCTACTTTTTCATCATTTCCAATTAGATCGTTCACACTACAATTTAAATCGCTGGCCATTTGCTTCACTAAGGAATAAGATTCGGGGTGAACTGCAGAATTATCCAATGGATTTTCGGCACTTATTACCCTTAGGAATCCGGCACATTGCTCAAACGACTTCGCTCCCATTCGGGGCACTTCCATCAATTCGTTCCTACTTTTAAAAGGTCCACTCTTCGATCGGTATTTTACAATATTATCAGCTAACTGAGGCCCTAATCCAGAAATATAACTTAATAAATGCTTACTGGCAGTATTCACATTCACTCCAACTTTATTTACACAAAACTCAACCACTTCGGTTAAGCTTTCATTCAGTTTCTTTTGCTCAACATCGTGTTGATATTGGCCAACACCTATGGATTTAGGATCTATTTTTACCAGCTCGGCCAAAGGATCCATCAATCGGCGACCTATTGAAACGGCACCACGAACAGTAACATCGAAATTTGGAAATTCATCGCGCCCGGTTTTGGAAGCGGAATAGATGGATGCTCCATCTTCATTCACAGAAAACACTTCGATGTTGTGATCGAATTGAATGTACTTTATAAATCGTTCTGTTTCGCGACCAGCAGTTCCATTTCCGACTGCGATGGCTTCAATTTTATAAGCATTCACCAGCGAAAGAATTTTTCGAGAGGCCTCTTTTGCTTCGCGCTGTGGAGGATGAGGGAAAATTGTTTCGTTGTGCAACAAAGCACCTTCGGCACTTAAACAAACCACCTTACATCCTGTGCGAAAACCGGGGTCAATGGCCATCACCCTTTTCTCACCCAAAGGTGGTGCCAAGAGCAACTGACTTAAATTCTCCACAAAAACCGTCACTGCTTCCTCATCAGCTTTTTCTTTTGCAGTCTTTAAAAACTCAGTTTCAATCGAAGGAAAAAGCAAGCGCTTTGCAGCATCCTTCACTGCTAATTTAATTTGGTCGGAACAAACACTTTCAGGTTTGATAAAAAAACGACTCAATCGCCTTACAACCGCTTCCTCTTCGATTGCCAATTTCATTCTTAAGATTCCTTCATGTGCTCCTCTTTGAATGGCTAAAAACCGATGCGATGGAATGCGATTCAAGGATTCGCTCCAATCGAAATACGATCGATACTTATCTCCTTCGGTCTCTTTTCCTTTTACTACCTTGGCCACCAAATTAGCAGTTCTGTTGAATTGATACCTTACCATATCTCTTGCACGCGGATTTTCACTAATCCATTCTGCAATAATGTCTCTAGCTCCTGCCAAAGCCACGTCAACTGATTCTACCTTATCATTGACAAACTGTTTTGCCTTTGTTTCGAAATTAGGATTCAATTGACTCATTAAAATTTTAGCTAAACCTTCTAATCCGTTTTCTTTTGCAAGAGTTGCTCTTGTGCGCTTTTTCGGTTTATATGGCAGATAAATATCCTCCAAGGTATTTGAGTCGAATGTTTCTTCAATTTGCGCTCTTAAATCCTCAGTTAAAGCTCCTGCCTCCTTAATGGTTTGAAGTATCGTCTCTTTCCGCTTAATCAGCTCTTTTAGCGACAGCATCTCTTTTTGAATAGAAGAAACTTGTACCTCGTCCAAACTTCCGGTCAATTCTTTTCGATAACGAGAAATAAAAGGTATTGTTGCACCTTCCTCTAGCAATACAACTGTATTAATGACTGATTGCTCAGGAATATTTAATTTTATAGATATGATATTGGTAATTGTTGAATTCATGATTTTTAGATTTAAACCAAAAATAATAAAAGAAAAGAAAATTGAATTTAAAATTAATTAAGAAGAATTAATACAAGCTCTTTTCTTAAGTCATAAATTACAACTCGACTAAATTTGTATGATTGAGAAAGATCTTTAGTGATAATCAGGAATAAAAAAGAGGCTCTCCTTTCAGAAAGCCTCTTTCAATATATTTTATTACAATAAATTATCTCATTGCTTTGTAAGCATTAATTAATCCATTGGTTGATGCATCGTGCGCTGTTACAGTATCGTCACCTGAAAGCTCAGGCAAAATTTGGTTGGCCAACTGTTTTCCTAATTCAACCCCCCACTGATCGAAACTAAAGATGTTCCAAATGATCCCTTGTACAAAAATTTTGTGCTCGTACATGGCTATTAAAGAACCAAGGGTACGCGGAGTTAATTGCTTAAACAAAAATGAGTTGGTTGGTTTGTTTCCTTCAAAAACTTTAAAGGTCAACAGCGCTGCAATTTCTTCAGACGTTTTACCTGCAGCTTTTAATTCGGCTTCCACCTGTTCTGGTGTTTTCCCCACCATCAGTGCCTCGGTTTGAGCAAAAAAGTTAGCCAATAATTTTGGATGATGATCACTCAATTGATTGTGACTAATTGCCGGAGCCATAAAATCACAAGGAATTAATTTTGTACCTTGATGAATCAATTGATAAAACGCATGTTGACCATTGGTTCCCGGTTCTCCCCAAATAATTGGACCGGTTTGGTAAGTAACTTTTTCACCATTTCGATCTACATACTTTCCATTACTTTCCATATTTCCTTGTTGAAAATATGCAGAAAAGCGGTGCATATATTGATCGTATGGCAAAATTGCTTCGGTTTCCGCACCATAAAAATTATTGTACCAAAGTCCGATTAAAGCCAATGTCACCGGAATATTTTTATCGAAATCGCTTGATTGAAAGTGATTGTCCATGGCATGAGCACCTTCCAACAATTCTACATAGTTGTCGAACCCAATAGCACAAGCAATTGAAAGACCAATTGCCGACCATAAAGAGTAACGACCTCCTACCCAATTCCAGAAACGAAACATATTTTTGGTGTCAATTCCAAAGGCAGCCACTGCTTCAGCATTGGTTGACAAAGCCACAAAATGTTTTGCGACTGCACTTTCTTCTTTTGCAGAGTTCAAGAACCAATCTTTTGCAGAGTTCGCATTAGTCATGGTTTCTTGTGTGGTAAAAGTTTTTGAAGCCACAATAAATAACGTAGTTTCAGGATTCACATTTTTCAAAGTTTCAGCAATGTGCGTTCCATCAACATTCGATACAAAATGTAGTTGGATGTTTTCCTTTTGATAAGGTTTTAAAGCCTCGGTGACCATCAAAGGCCCTAAATCAGAACCTCCAATTCCAATATTTACAATATCAGTAATTGCTTTCCCTGTATAACCTTTCCAGGCACCCGAAATAACTTGTTCAGAGAAATCTTTCATTTGCCCCAACACCTCGTTCACCTCCGGCATCACATCTTTTCCATCAACTAGAATTGGTTTATTGCTTCTATTTCTAAGCGCCACATGCAAAACCGAACGATCCTCGGTTTGATTGATTTTCTCGCCCGTAAATTCGCTTTCGATTGCAGCTTTTAAACCACACTCTTCAGCTAATTGAACTAAAAGAGCAAGTACTTTATCGTCAACGATATTTTTGGAATAGTCCAATAAAATATCTTCAAACTTTAGAGAATATTTCTCAAAACGATCGGCATCCTTTGCAAAGAGATCTTTTATTTGGGTTCCTTCAAATTTACCAAAATAAGCCTCTAATTCTTTCCAAGCTTTCGTAGTGGTTGGATTAATGGTTGGTAACATATTTTCTATCTTTTGTTTCTGATTAATAACAATAAAATGCTTTACAACTATGCGCTGCAAAGATAAATTTAAATTGACAAAAGAGAATAAATAAGTAACTAGAATTACTTTCTTAGAAATTTAGTCACAGTTCAAAATAAGACCAACTTAATCAAATCATCATTACAACAATTAACAGCTTCCCAAATGTAAACTGAAACGAAATTAATTTATAAGAATCCGGGCCATCATATTATTGTATTAAACCATTTATCTCAACACAGTATATCTAGAAAACCTATACGATTTAGATTCATTAAAAGAAGCTGGCTTCAAAACAGATATAAAAACCTGTTATTATGACACTTAGCAACATGACAACTATTGACATTTACCTCATTCTTAGAAGTAAAAAAAGGAGCTTATTCAATAAAAAATGTTATTTTTGTCGCATTAGTATTGTTGATTTTTTTAAAATTATATCTTTGCCTCAAAATTAATAATACATATCCCTAAAGTTTAAATTACGCATAGATTACATTACATTTTAACATGAAAAAACTCCTTAATTTAGCACTTGCTATTTGCTTTTGTTTAACAATATCCAATACACTTTTTGCTCAAAATGTTAGTAACATTGATGTTGACTCCCAATCAACCAAGGACATTGAGAAAGCCCAACAAGCGATGCATGAAGCCGGTTTAACTCTAGATCAGGCTGCAGAAATTGCAAAACAAAAAGGAGCAACGAACGAACAGATTCAAGAATTTGAGCAACGCATTAGCTCCGAGGAAAATGATAAGGATTCGAAGAATAAAGAAATCAGTAGTTTAAATCAAATTGAAAAGCCAGAAAAAGAAGATAACACAGAGCAATCAACTCGTGAAACTAGTTTTGAAGTAGAGGATAACATTTTTGGAAATAAATTATTTAACAATAACAATTTAAGTTTCGAACCAAATCATAATATTCAAACACCAAAGAATTATGAAATTGGAATTAGCGATCAAGTTCTTATTCAGATTTGGGGAAACTCACAAAACAGTTATCAATTAATCGTTAATAAAAACGGGCAAATTGTAATTCCCAATGTTGGTCCTGTATACATTGCTGGTTTAACTTTTGAAAAGGCAGAAGAAAAGATCAAAGAGCAGCTCACAAAAATATATGCCGACTTGGGAGGTAAACAACCAGGAACATTTGCCCAGGTAAGCATGGGCCAACTTCGATCAATTCAAATCAATTTAGTTGGAGAATCAAGAACCCCCGGCACCTATGTATTACCTGTTACTGCAACTCTTTTTAATGCCCTGTATCTTTCAGGTGGTCCTAATCAGATAGGGTCTTTTCGAGAAATTAAACTAATTAGAGACAATCAATTATTCAAAACGATTGATATTTATAAATTTCTTGTTGATGCTGATCCTAGCGATAATATTTTATTAAAAGACAATGACATCATATTTATTCCACCTGCGTCAAAGCGAGTAACGATCGAAGGCGCTTTTAATCGCAATGGTATTTTTGAAGTGCTAAACGGAGAGCACTTAAATGACTTAGCTCGATATGCAGGCGGTTTTACAGATGCTGCCTATCTTTCTAATGTTCAAATTAACAGAAAATTACAAAATGGCCAACAGTTATTGGACGTTGCATACGATGACTTCTCCACAACAGAATTAAAAAATGGCGATGTGATCAATTCGAACCTAATAGTTGAAGAATATAAAAATCGCGTTACCATTAATGGCGCTGTTTATCGCCCCGGTGATTACGAGTGGAAATCAAATCTGACTTTAAAAGAATTGATTTTAAAAGCGGATAGTTTAAATAAAGATGTCTATCAGAAAAGAGGACTTATTACCCGACTCAATGCAGACAAAACAACACAAACCATTCCTTTTGATATTAATAGAATCATGAATGGATTGGATCAAATAACCCTACAACCGGAAGACATTATTACCCTAAAATCTCATTTTGAAATCGGAGAACAACCTTATTTAACGATTAGCGGAGAAGTTATGAATCCCGGCGTCTATGAATGGTCAGATAGCACAACACTTTCAGATCTAATATATATATCTGGAGGTTTAAAGGAAGGTGCCGATAGCACTTATATAGAAGTATCAAGAAAATTATCAAAAAAAGAAGCCTCGCAATACAGCGATACCCTGTTAAAGGTATTTATTATAGATCACAATCGCGACTTAGCAGTTCAAGATGCCTCTTTTAAACTACAACCTTTCGATCATATTTCGGTAAAAATGGCTCCCGGCTACCGCGAACAAGGTAGTGCAACAATAACAGGAGAAGTTAAATACACAGGAACTTATGCCATTAGAAATCGTGGCCAAAAGATTTCAGATCTCTTGGAGCTTGCGAAAGGAACCACTCCACATGCCTATTTAGAAGGAGCCACATTAAATCGTTATTCCGAAGAATTAGGAAATGAACAAATTGCAATTAATTTGAAGAAAATCATGAAGAACCCGGGAGGAATTTATGACTTGCAACTTCGTGACGGAGATCTAATCAACATTCCAACCTTGGCACAAACCGTAAAAGTAACAGGAGCAGTACAAAATCCCTATTCGATCACTTATGATGATAGTAAAAAACTAAAATTTTATATTAACCGGGTAGGTGGGTTTGGTTCCAAAGCACACAAAAAAAAGGTATATGTGAAGTACCCCAATGGCTATACATTGGCCACCCAAAGCTTTATGATTAGAAAATACCCTCCCATTGTGTCTGGTTGCGAAATCGTAGTACCAGAAAAACCCGAACGCGAAGGAAATCTCGGACAGTGGTTAAGTGCAGCAAGTACTCTTTCCTCATTGGCCATCTCTGCAGTAGCGATTGTTAATCTTTCAAAAAAGTAAACAGACATGAATCAAGAGCTACAAAATAGACCAATACAAGAAGACGAAGAGATTGATGTACTGGCACTGCTTAAACAACTTTGGATCGGACGGAAAATTATTATTCGAACAACAATAATTGGAATTATACTGGGGCTTTCAATTGCATTTTTGACCCCAAAAGAATATACAGCTGTAACAACACTGGTACCTCAAACCGGAGACAGCAAATCAGATAAACTTGGAGGACTATCCGGTTTGGCTGCCATGGCAGGGTTTGATTTGGGCTCAGTCGGGTCTGGTACAACCGAATTGTCTCCCATGGTCTATCCACAAATCGTGAAGTCGACTCCATTTCAATTAGATTTGATGAATACCCCATTAAACTTTGAAGAAGCAAATCAAGCAATTTCAATGTTGGATTATTATACCAACTATTACGAAGCGCCTTTGGTTTCAAAAATAAAGAAATATACCATCGGGCTTCCCCGAACCATTCTTAAAAAGCTAAAAGACTCAAAAACAATTGCACAAGGTACAAAGGAAGCCAATTGTATTGTTCAGTTATCACAAGAGCAGGAAGAAATTCGAAAAATCATCGACAAAAATATTCTACTGGAAGTGAATTCGAAAGAAGGCTACCTGACTTTAACTTCAAAGGCCTCGGAGGCCTTAATTGCAGCAGAACTAGCAGGCAAATCCGTTCAGCTTTTACAACAATACATTACCAGCATAAGAATAAAAAAAGCACAGGAGAATTTAGATTTTTTACAAGAGCGCTACAACGAGAAAAAGGAAGCTTTTGAAGCGGCACAGGCGAACCTTGCAACTTTTAGGGATCGAAATAAGAACGTAACCTCGGCACTGGCTCAAACCGAAGAAGAACGCTTACAAAGTGAATACAACATTGCCTTTCAAGTGTATTCTGAATTGGCTAAACAACTAGAACAAGCTCAAATTCAGGTAAAATCAGACACCCCTATCCTAACCACCATACAACCGGTGCAGGTACCATTGGAAAAATCCAAACCCAACCGCCCAATAATTCTTGTAATATGGATCTTTTTGGGAATCGTTACAGGTGCCGGGATTGTATTAGGGAAAGATTTTTTAGCCAATTTAAAGATCCAGTGGAAGGATGCCTAGTACTTTATTGCTCAAAAATATCACGAACAAAGTCTTCCAAGTGCCCCCTCTAGCAGTGGACTTATGAGCTCAATGATCGCAGCAAACCAATTAGGTTTAATTCATTTTTCTTATTAAAATTTTGCATTCAAATGAACAATTAGCTCATTTTTGAACTGTTACCAAAAGATCATTTCCATTAAAAAGTACTTTTTTTAAGTAAACTGTTCAGGCGCATTTCGTATATTCGCCGAACATCTATAGTTTAATTTTTAACTTTTTTAGGAGATGATGACAAAATATATTAGGATTTTATTCATGGGCTTGCTTCTCATGCTGGCCATCTCTTCATGTACCCCACTGAAAGACCTTGTTTATTTGCAAGAAACTAGTAGCGCTGTTGACAGCATAGCAATTAAACCACCGATCTATCGCATTCAGCCCAATGATTACATCTACATAAAATTCATCACTTCCGACGAAGAAAGTAGTAGATATTTAAATGGTCTAACCGGATCAGCAAGTGGAAGTTATGCAATGAACAGTGAAACTTCCATAATAATGAATAGTTTTAAAGTCAGCTTGCAAGGAAATTTGGATTTACCCGGCATAGGGAAAATTCAGGTAAAAGGAAAAACGCTACAAGAAATCGAAGAATTAATTAAAAAAGAAATATCTGTTTATTTAGAAGATGCCACTGTAATTGTAAAACAAGTGAATAAGACCTTTACTGTTATGGGGGAAGTAAGTCGATCGGGCACCTACACTTTTCAAAAAGACAACTTGACTTTTTTTGAAGCTTTAGGTTATGCCAGTGATTTAACGGACTACAGTAATCGACATAATATTAAAATTATACGTCATGACGGACAGAAGAGAGAGATTTTTGAATTGGATTTGACTGATAAAAATATTATTTATTCTCCTTATTATTACATTTTACCCAATGATGTGATTTACGTAGAACCTAGAACAGGTACCATGGGATCTAAATCGTTTACTTATAGTACAGCCATTACGACCTTGAGCACAGCCATTTTAATTTATAATACTTTTATTCAGAAATAATCATGGAAAATAATGCCAACAACCACCTTCCTGAAGAAGAGGTAATCGACATCAAAAAAATTTTATTAATTGTACTGTCCAACATTCATTGGTTTATTATTAGTGCTGTACTTGCAGTTGGAGTTGGTTTTTTTATTAACCGTTATACTACCAAAATATATAAGGTCGCCACTACGGTTTTGATTGAGGATGACGCCAAGGGAAGTTCTATTTTGAGTGGCAATGTGGGAGGAAGCTTAGATCTATTCTCCGGTATGGGCATGTATCCTTCCTTGCAAAACTTCGAAAATCAATCGCTGATATTAAAATCTTATACCCAAATTCGAAAAACAATAGAGCAATTGAATCTTGAAGTTTCTTATTACAACTTAGGGCGGATTTCCACTACTGAAATTTACAAGGAAGCTCCTTTCCAAGTAATTTATAATCAAAGACATCCACAAGTTATTGGAATCGATTTCAATTTAAGAATTGAACCCGATGGGACAATTTTAATCTCGACGGAAGAAGGAGAAACCTACCTACACTCCTATAAACTGGAAGAGAATAGTGAAAAAATAAACATCGCCGCCACCCAAAAAAGTTTACAACCGGGAGAGCGTTGGATCACGGATTATTGGGATTTTCAAATTAAAATAAATGAGAATTTCAATCCTAAAGAAAAAAACAATTTCAAATTTAATTTCAATACCCTCCATCAGTTAACGACTCAATTTCAAAATCGACTGTTAATTGAACCGATGGGAAAAGGTGCTTCGATGATTTCTATTTCTTTAGAAATCAACAACACCAGAAAAGGAATTGACTGTTTAAACAAGTTGACCGAAATGTATTTAAAACGAGGCTTAGACAAAAAGAATGAAATTGCCAACAACACCATTCTTTTCATTGATTCACAACTAGATACCATCAAATCCTCTTTATCCAAAGTTGAAGAAAATTTAGAAAACTTCAGAACCAACAATAATGTATTAGATTTATCCTTTCAATCTGAAATTTTGTTCGAGCAGGTGCAAGACTTAGAAAACCAACGCATGCAATTCGAAATGCAATTAAATTATTACAAAAGCCTTTCCGATTATATTGCCAGAAATCAGGACTTAGAATCAGTGTTGGCTCCCTCTGCTGTTGGAATTCAAGATCCTCTCTTAAATCAATTGATTACCGAATTAAATCAACTTTCTATTCAACGCTCCTCCATGATTAATGTGAAAAAAGATACCGAATTCCACGTGATCAAAAAGCTAGATTCACAAATCGAAAATGCCAAGCGAAATTTATCTGAGAATACTGCGAGTTTAATTAATAGTACGCAGATCAACCTTCAGGACATCAACAATCGTTTAAAGGAGCGGATGGTGGAAGTTAATAAATTACCCGACACAGAAAGAAAACTATTTGGAATTGAACGAGAATTCAAACTCAACGATAACCTCTACACGTATTTGTTACAAAAAAAATCGGAGGCACAAATTGCGAAAGAATCCAATACTGCAGATAATGAAATCATTGATCCGGCCATGGTTCAAAATCAGGGAAAACCAATCAAACCTAAAGGCAAAATAATTTATGTAATTGCTTTATTTATTGGATTACTGCTCCCTGCAATCTATTTATTCTTGGCTGATTTCTTTAACAATAAGATTGACTCTCCGGAAATGGTTGAAAAAATTACCCAACGTCCCATAGTTGGCTTGATTCCAAACTCCGGCGACATCAATGTCACCAATGTGCTCGACAATCCCGACTCGCCTTGGGCTGAGGCATTTCGCTTTGTCCGTACCAAGATGCAATTCATCACCAAACAAATAGAATCACCGGTTATTACCGTAACCTCCTCAATCCCCGGTGAAGGGAAATCCTTCATTGCCATCAACATTGCTTCGATCTATTCTTTAACCGGCAAGAAAACCGTGATTGTAGGAATGGACTTGCGCCGACCACAGTTGGCACAACGTTTTGGGCTAGACAAAAACAAAGGAGTTACAAATTATCTGATTGGAGATTTACAATACGAGGAGCTTATTCAACATACGTCGAATAAGTCTTTAGATATTGTAGCTTCCGGTATCATTCCTCCCAACCCTTCAGAGTTGGTGGAAGATCCAAAAACAGCAGCGCTTATAAATAGATTAAAGGAAGACTATGATGTGGTAGTTATAGATACCGCTCCACTATCACCGGTTTCCGACACCTACCATTTGGCTAAATTATCAGATGCCAATATTTTTGTCGTTCGCGATGGCTATACCCACAAGTTTGCCTTTGAAGCTAGTATACAGGAAGCAGAGAGCAGTGAATTGCAAAACCTTTGCGTTGTTATCAACGATATTGCGATTAAAAAGAGAGGATATGGTTATAAGTATGGTTATAAGTATGGTTATAAGTATGGTTACAAATATGGCTATAGTTCGGGTCAAGGATACAGTACACCGAAAAAGAGTTAACTAATAATACCATATTGAAATAGCAAGCATATAAAAAAGCCTCATAGTAATGAACTGCTTCCCAAAAGTTAGACATAACATTTGGGGTGGTTTTTATGCTTATTTTGTTGAATTGATAATTTAATTCGATGATACTATTCATGTTAGCTTGCTGCTTTCAGGACCAAATTAGATAGGTCATCACGAGGAATGTAACGAAGTAGTGATCTAACTTTACTCATTGCAGTCTTCTTTTAAAACCGTTTCGATTACGATCTTTCTATCTGGAAATTTACTACGAAGCTCCACTGCGCTACGGCTTCGCTCCTCGCAAAGAAGTAGGTTTTAAATAACTTCCACTCATTTGTTACGAGTGGATAATCTAGGTATTGAAGTGAAGCTTGCCCCTTATTGCAAATGGTGGACAGTGCGCTCATTAAAATCCTCATAGACCTTTTTATCTTAAATGTCAATACCTACCTTTTATTTTAAACAACAATTAACATTGAAAAACTTAAATCATCTGCAAACAGCAAGCTCCCAACCACACTATCATGCTGATTATCTTACACATACAATAGCAAGTAAATTCAATATTCTCAATAGCATGAAAAATTGATAAATAATTTACACCTAAACCTTGACTTTCTAGCACAAGTACAATACATTTGAATCAATATTGAGTAATAAAACTACTCACTCTATGCTAGACAGTTTAATTACATCCAAAACACGAATCAAGTTATTGCTCAAGTTTTTCTTGAATAGCAACAACAAAAGCTATCTCCGAAATTTGGCAACAGAATTTGGAGAATCGACCAATGCGATTCGTTTGGAATTAAACCGTCTTGAAGATGCTGATCTATTAACCACTTCGGCAGAAGGAAACAAAAAGTTATATCAAGCCAATACCACGCATCCATTTTTCTCCGACATCAATCGCATCTTATTTAAATATGTTGGAATAGATCAAATTATTGCTTCCATCTTAGATCGTTTGGGGAACTTAATAAAAGCCTATTTGGTTGGTGATTTTGCCCACGGAAAAGCATCTAAAATCATTGATATAATATTGGTCGGTAAAGAACTGGATCTAATTTATTTGGCAAAACTGGTTAGCAAAGCGGAAACAGAGATGAAAGTTAAAATCCGCTATATTACCATTGCCCCCGAAGAGATGGAAAGCTATAGCAATGATTTGGAAGGTGGACTACTCATTTGGAGTAGCTAGCGTTGCAAGGAGAAAGGTTAAAGTGTAAAGGGTTATGGCAGAGAATGAATTGCAACATAGATTATTGAAGTTTGCTATTGATGTAATCAAAGAAGTTCGTTCATTGCCAAGAAATATTGAATATAAGATTATTTGTAATCAAGTAATAAAATCAGCAACATCCGTTGGCGCTAATTATGAAGAAGCACAAGGAGCAGTATCAAAGGCTGACTTTATAAACAAAATAGGAATTTCATTAAAAGAAATTCGTTAAACAGTTTATTGGATTAAGATTATTATTGAAATATCAAGTAAATCTGATAACTGGAATAAAATAAAAAACGAAGCTGAAAAGTTAAAGAAAATATTAGGAGCTATTTATTCTAAATCCTCCAAAAAGAAAGATTGAGAATAAAGGAATTAGCTATTATACAAGCAAGGTATTCCATGTTGTATAAATACTTTATCCTTTAAACTTGGAATTTGAAACTTTAAATCGCTCAAACCTTTCTACTTTTCACTTTAAACTTGAATGCCTGCTCACCCTGAAAATGGGACTGAGGAGGCGAAGCTGTATCTAAGTTACGCGTAACAGGTTATGAGCAACAGAAAATTTTGTTTCTCGTCATCCTACGAAATAATATGTCATCTTAAGTACTCCGAATGTATTCGGATCAGCGGAATCGAGCAAAACGAAGTGGAGCTTTGAAAAAACATCTCCTCGCATACCACGTCATCTCGAGTGCAGCGATAGCGGAATCGAGAGATCTCCCAATTAAAAGTAAAAAAGACAGCAGTAGTACGCAATTATTAGAGCACTTTATCTGGAGATCCTTCGACATGCTCAGGATGACATTCAAAACAGAAGTCTGACAATTTTCCATATATGAATAACCTATTAACCACCGCCATAAGTGCAGCGCTCTCAGCTGGAGAACAAATACTTAAGATCTATAACTTTGCTGATTTTGGGGTGGAAAGGAAGGCAGATAATAGTCCTTTGACTTTGGCCGACAAAGCAGGACACAATGCGATTGTGGAAATATTAGAGGAAACCGGACTGCCTATTCTAAGTGAAGAAGGTCAAACCATTCCTTATGAAGAACGTAAAAACTGGAAACGATTCTGGATGGTAGATCCCTTGGATGGTACCAAAGAATTTATCAAACGCAATGGAGAATTTACGGTAAACATTGCTTTGATTGAAAATCATAAGCCAGTGATGGGTGTTGTTTTTGTTCCGGTGAGTGGGGAGCTGTATTTTGCTGATCCTAACGGATCATTCAAGTCGAAAGTCGAAAGTCAAAAGTCAAAAGCCGACCTTGAAGATGCGGTAGACCTTCGACTTGCGACCTGTGACACAACCACCTTCCGAGTAGTCGGTAGTCGCTCCCACATGAGTCAAGAGACTTTAGATTACATTGACACTCTCGATACACAAGGTAAAGAAATTGAGATCGTCTCCAAAGGCAGTAGCCTGAAATTATGTATGGTAGCTGAAGGTTTGGCAGACATCTACCCGCGTCTGGCTCCTACCATGGAATGGGATACCGCTGCTGGACATGCCATTGCAAAGTATGCTGGAAAGAAAGTGTACCAGTTTGGTACCGATGAAGAAGTTATTTACAATAAAGAGAATTTGTTGAATCCCTTTTTCATTGTCAAATAGTCAAAAGTCAAAGGTCAACGACTGACATTGGACTTTCGACTTTCAGACATCAGACTTGCGACATTCGACTAAAGAACATTATGGCAACTATCAAAAGTTTTGAAGAACTAAGTATTTGGCAAGAAAGTCAAACATTGACCATAGAAATATATAAACAATTCTCGACAATAAAAGACTACTGTTTTAAGGATCAAATTCAAAGGGCATCCGTTTCTGTAATGAACAATATTGCTGAAGGATTTGAAAGAGACTCTGATAAGGAGTTTCAGCATTTCCTTAAAATTGCAAAAGGTTCTGCAGGTGAAGTTCGAAGCATGCTTTATTTAGCAACTCAGCTTGGCTATTGTGAATCAACTAAATTGATTGAAGAGATTAGGACCTTATCAATGAAGAATTCTAAACTCATAAAATATTTAAATAAATAAGGAAGTCGCAGGTCAGTAGGTCACAAGTCGAGCGACTTTCGACTTTTCGATATTTCACTTGAGACATTAAGACCTTTGACTTTCAGACATTTCAACTTTTGACAAATTTATGTGCGGTATAGTTGCATACATAGGAACAAATAACGCTTACCCGGTTTTAATTAAGGGATTAAAGCGCTTAGAATACAGAGGATATGATTCTGCCGGAGTTGCATTATTGCAAGACGGTAAAATCAACATTCACAAGAAAAAAGGGAAAGTAAGTGAGTTGGAAGGCCATTGCAACGAAATCAATACTTTTTCAAATGTGGGAATTGCACATACTCGCTGGGCGACGCATGGTGAACCCAACGATATTAATGCGCATCCGCATCACTCGATGAATGGAATCTTCACCATCATTCACAACGGGATCATTGAGAATTATGAACCAATTCAACGCGAATTAAAAAACAAAGGATATACTTTTTATGGAGCAACTGATACGGAAGTATTGGCCAACCTAATTGAATATATTTATCTAAGCAGTGAGGAAGTCAATGCCGAAGAAGCTATTCGTATTGCCTTGCAAAAAGTGGTAGGAGCTTATGGATTGGTAGTCATGTGTGCTAATGAACCCAACCAAATTATTGCGTCTCGAATAAGTAGTCCCATGGCCATTGGAATTGGCGAGGGAGAATACATCATTGCCTCTGACGCAACTCCTATTGTAGAGTATACCAACAACATTGTATATCTAAACGACAACGACCTGGCCATCATTCAAAAAGATAGCTTTACCTTAAAATCAACGCAGCATAGCAAAGAAATTACTCCTAGAATTCAGCAAATTGAATTGAGTGTAGATGCCTTGGAAAAAGATGGTTTCGATCATTTCATGTTGAAGGAGATTTTTGAGCAGCCCAAAACCATCTACGATTCTTTTCGCGGAAGAATACATCCAGAAACGAAAGAGGTTTTTTTGGGTGGATTAAATGAAGTCATGCCGCAAATTTTAGCGGCGAAACGCATCATCATTATTGCTTGCGGTACTTCGTGGCACGCCGCCTTAATTGGTGAATATTTAATCGAAGAATATGCACAAGTGCCGGTAGAGGTTGAATATGCCTCAGAATACCGCTATCGCAAACCAATAATTCGGGAAGATGATGTAGTATTGGCCATTAGCCAGAGTGGCGAAACTGCCGATACCATGGCAGCCATACGATTGGCCAAAGAAAAGGGAGCTTTGGTATTGGGCATTTGCAATGTAGTTGGGTCAAGTTTAGCCCGTGAAACTCATGCGGGTGTTTATACCCATGCGGGTGTAGAAATCGGTGTTGCCTCTACCAAAGCATTTACAGCACAATTAACGGTATTGACCTTAATTGCGATGCGATTGGCTTTAAAAAACCAAAGCATCGAACAAGAACGTTATTTGCAAATTATTGAAGATTTACAAAATATCCCAAAGAAAATTGAAGGCATCCTTGCTCAAAAGCAAAGCATCAAAGCCTTGGCTCAAAAATATGCCAAAGCCAATAATGCCTTGTACTTAGGACGTGGCTACCTTTTCCCGGTGGCCTTAGAAGGCGCCTTAAAACTCAAAGAGATCTCCTACATTCACGCCGAAGGTTATGCCGCAGGAGAAATGAAACACGGCCCCATTGCACTAATTGATAACAATCTTCCGGTGGTGGTCGTTGCAGCCAAAGATCGCTATTACGAAAAAGTAGTCAGTAACATACAGGAAGTAAAAGCTCGTAAAGGAAACCTCATCGCAGTGGTGACCGAAGGAGACGACAACCTGCGAGCCATGGTCAACGATATTATTGAGATCCCTGCCATCGATGAAGTACTCACGCCCCTTTTGGCCATTATTCCTTTGCAATTATTTGCTTACTATGTGGCCTTAGAACGTGGGTGTAATGTGGATCAACCAAGGAATTTAGCAAAGTCGGTAACAGTAGAGTAAAGGAATTCGGACATTGAACTTGTCGAAATGCCGAAAATTGTGATGTAAATCAATCTTGAGATTTAGCTAGGAGGATAAGGTTGAGACATTTACTCGCACACCACGTCATCTCGAGTGAAGCGCAGCGGAACAGAGAGATCTCACAATTAAAAGCACAACAAACAGCAGAAGTACTCAATCATTCGAGCAATTAATCAAGGATCCTTCGACCATTTCGACGGGCTCAATAACCAAAGCTCAGGATGACATGATATTTTAGATTTACACAAAAAACAACATCCAAGAAACTCAACTGAGATTCACGTATAACTTATTGGAGATATACGCATAACTCAAACGAGATATACGTGAGTTACGAACGAGATACACGTACTTTATTTTAGAGAGATATTAATTGAAAAAAAAGGTAGAAGTACTACTTAGTACAAGCATTGTTCAGGAGATGCTTCGACAAACTCAGGATGACGTAGAAAAATAACTCACTATGACATGTCAAGCACTCCGAATGTATTCGGATGAGTGGAGCTTTAAAAAAAATATCCTCGCACATCACGTCATCTCGATTGAAGCGCAGCGGAACAGAGAGATCTCCCAATTAAAAGAACAACAGTAGGCAGAAGGACTCCTTCATTAGAGCTTTGATCAGGAGATCTCTCGACAGGCTCGAGATGACATAAATAACAAATTAAAAAAGGCACAAACAAAACACTTGTACCTTTCTTAAAAACTCGAGATCAAAAGCTAAGACGTGCGAATAGAAAAGTTTTCTAAATCATGTTTTACTTCAGCAGTGGGTCGATAAACAATATGTACCGATTTAACCGTATCACCGGTTACCTCTTCGGCAGTATCCATACCGATACTTTTTACATTGAGTAACATGCTGCCCAGTTTACCGAGTCGAACGACCTTCCCATCTAGCAATTGATTGGGTACGGTTTCCACCAGATTAACCAATACAGAGTAAATATCGCCCTTACTTAAAGAAGAATAGTGAGTAATAATCTCAGCAAGATCATCTAGCTCAATAACATCGCGACTGGCAACTGCTGCATAAAACTTCTTTTCTTCACGGTTTTGTGGATTCGCACGCTCAACCGTCTTAATTAAAATTGACATAAGAATTAAATTTTGGGGTGAACAAATAAATTATCATTAACAAGATAATACATCGAACATAAAAGGTCAAGCACTCAAAATATTATTTAACATTTATTAATATATATAGATTCAAAACATAATATTTTAATGGCCACTACCCAAGAAATCTGGACAAATACATTGAAAAGAATAGTTTAAATCCGAAATATAAATTTAATTTGAAGATCCTTCGACCATTTCGAGAAGTTCAATGACCAAAGCTCAGGATGACATACTTTTATACCTCATGTCGAGCAAAACGAAGTAGAGATATCTCATTACTAAATAAACGAAAAACAGCAGAAGTGCTTCTTTCTATCAAGCGATTTATCAGGGATCCTTCGACAAACTTAGGATAACTTACTAAATTAATAAACAAATCAAGGTAATCAAAGCTCTATCATTTGTTAGCTATTACTTTTTCTTATTTAGTTAGCAGCCCAAAACAGCAATTAATATAAAATAGTCAGCAAAAACCTTGTAATAAAAATCATAAAGGAAATATCATAGTATTCGCCAGAGAAGGAGATAACAATCTAAATGCCACGATATAGGACATCTTTGAAATCCCGGTCATCGACGAGATTCTAACGCCCATATTGACGATTATATATTTGAAATTGTTTGCTTATTATGTGGCGTTGGAACAAGGACATTATGTGAATCAGCAAAGGAAATTAGCAAAACAAGTAGCTATTTAGTAATAGGGATAAGATAATAGCATAAATACCTTGCAAATAGCAAAACGACATTCACCTTGATTGTAACTTCAAAAAACATAGTTAAATCTCAAATAGATTTTAGAAATTTTATTTCTCCATAAAGTATTTACTTGTTAGAACGATTTTAAAATTACAATCCTCAAGCGTCTTAAACCTTACTCTTCATTATTAGCAATTAACAAATCGTTCTAATTAATTCAATTTACATTCTTTACCAATGTCTCTTAAACAAAAAACAATAAATGGCTTTTTTTGGAGCTTTATAGATACATTTTTTGGTCAAGGAATTCAACTAATAATTACGATCCTACTAGCTCGTATACTTTCTCCAAGAGAATTTGGGTTAATAGGAATGTTAGTAATTTTAATTGCTATTTCTCAATCAATTGTTAATAGTGGATTTAGTCAGGCACTAATTCGAAAACAAGATTGCACACAAGATGACTACTCAACAGTATTTTATTTCAATCTACTTATTAGTAGCATTTTAGTTCTTGCTTTGTTCTTTGGTGCACCGTTAATTAGTAATTTCTTTGAAGAACCAGAATTAAAACCACTTGTTCAAGTTTTTAGTTTAGTAGTTCTAATCGATGGGATCGCTTTAATTCAGAGAACAAAACTCACTAAAAATATTAATTTTAGATTACAAACAAAAATTTCAATTACCGCATCAATAATTTCAGGAATCATTTCGATTACAATGGCTTTAAGAGGTTATGGTGTTTGGAGTTTATTAGCAATGCATGTTAGTAAAAGAGCCTCTATATCAATATTACTTTGGTTATTCAATAGCTGGCTACCATCTTTAACTTTTAGTAGAAAATCTTTTAGAGAATTATTTAATTTTGGAAACAAAATATTAATAGTAGGATTAATTGATACATTATATAAAAATATTTATTATGCTGTAATAGGAAAATATTTCAATGCAAGCGAATTGGGTTATTACACTCAAGCAGACCAATACAAAAAATATGCATCACAAGGCTTAACAAAAATTATACAGCAAGTGTCATTTCCGGTATTATCTGAAATGCAAAATAATAATGATAGACTAACAAACAATTACCAAATTCTTATTCGGAGTACCATGTTTATAACATTTTGTTTAATGCTTGGTATGGGAGCAATTGCGAAGCCTTTAATTATAGCTCTTATTGGGGAAAAGTGGCTTCCCTCTGTTTTTTATTTACAAATGCTAAGTCTGATAGGAATGTTTTACCCTTTGCATGCACTTAACTTAAACTTATTACAAGTTAAAGGTCGTTCTGATTTGTATCTAAGACTTGAAATTATAAAAAAGATACTAGTTATCCCAGTAATAATAATTGGGATAAATTACGGAATAAAAATTATGTTAGGCCTTATGCTTATCAATACAATCATTGCTTATTATTTAAATAGTTACTATTCTGGCAAGTTCATTAATTATCCATTTCTAGAACAAATTAAAAGCATTCTTCCATCATTTCTATTAGCATTTAGTATGGCAAGCATTGAATTAATTTTAAGTAAGTATCCTCTATTTCCGGGAATGTATCAATTAATTTTTCAACTCTCTTTTGGAGTAATGTATATTGTTGGTATTTCTGAGTTGATAAAATTTAAAGAGTATATATATTTAAAAAGCATTATCTTAGAAAAAGTTAAAACCAAATAATTATGGAAACTAGCTCTCAAACAATTTTCAGTTATAAATTTCTAAAAAGTGCATTTACAATCAATGATACTTTAAATTCAACAGAATATGTTATAAACTGGATTAAAGAACAAAATCAAAAAGTTCAGCTTAAAATTGAAAAAACATATTTTAAAAATTTAGAAAATTGGAGTTTCGTAAATAATTCATTACGTCATAACTCAGGTAAATTCTTTAGTATTGATGGGATTAATGTAAAAACAAACTGGAACAATAGAAATACAGAATGGGATCAACCCATTATCAATCAACCTGAAATTGGTTATCTTGGATTTATTACCAAAGAGTTTAATGGAATTTTGTATTTTCTTTTACAAGCAAAAATTGAACCCGGTAATGTCAACTATGTTCAACTTTCGCCAACCTTGCAAGCAACTAGAAGTAACTATACTCAAGTTCACAAAGGTAAAAAGCCCTTATATCTTGAATATTTTCAGAATGCTTCACCTGAAGAAATAATATTAGACCAGTTGCAATCAGAACAGGGTGGGCGTTTTTTAAGAAAAAGAAATCGTAACATTATAATAAATGTTAATTCAGATATTAAATTACATGACAATTTTATTTGGGTTACATTAGGTCAGCTTAAAGAACTGATGAATTTCGATAACATTGTTAATATGGATACAAGAACCGTTATTTCAGGTATTCCATTTGGGAATGCGACCTCTAATATGGTTGAAATTTTAAATCACATTTACCCACGAAATACTTCAAATAAGTTTAACGATATATTTCTAAAATCGGCATTAGTAAAAGAGGGAGGTATTAATTCAATTGAGAAAATAATAACCTTTTTAACTCACCTGAAAAGTACATATGACTTGGAAGTTAGCAGTAAGCCTGTTGAAAATTTAAATAAATGGATTGTAAGTGAAGATACAATTGCTCATGAATTAAACAAGTACTTCAAAGTAATTGCTGTTAATGTTGAAATCGGTAATCGCGAAGTAGTAAGTTGGAGCCAACCAATGATTGAACCGGCTCAGGAAGGTTTATGTGCTTTTGTCTGTAAAGAAATCAATGGGATTCTTCATTTTGCAGTACAAGCCAAGCTCGAATGCGGAAACCATGATATTATTGAATTTGCTCCTACGGTTCAATGTTTAACAGGAAATTATAAAAAAACGAAAGAAGGTGCACTACCATTTCTTGAATATGTACTAAGTGTACCAAAAGAAAAAATAGTTTTTGACACCTTGCAATCTGAAGAAGGTGGCAGATTTTATAAAGAACAGAACAGAAACATGATTATTGTAGCCGGAGATGAAATAGAAGAGCAGCTTCCGAATCGTTATATTTGGATGACTTTAAATCAACTTTATACCTTTATAAAATTCAATAATTATCTAAATATTCAGGCAAGAAGCCTAATTGCTGCCATCTCATTTATATAATATTATGATTAACTTAGGAATAATTTGTCCATCAGAAATTGCGCTTAGACGCTTTTTACCAGCACTAAAAAAAGTATCTGAAATAAACTATGTGGGTGTTGCCTATGCTAATATAAGCGAATGGGAAAATGCGACCTCGAAGATTATTGATAGTGAAAAATCAAAAGCAGAACAATTCGTAACCGAATACGGAGGAAAAATATTTAATAGCTATAATGATTTAATATCTGATCAAAGTATTGATGCAATATATCTTCCATTACCACCAGCATTGCATTATCAATGGGCAAAAAAAGCATTACTAGCTGGAAAACACGTATTGGTTGAAAAACCATTTACAATCAATTTCGACCATACAAAAGAACTAATTGAATTGGCTCAAACCAAAAATTTAGCTATTCACGAAAATTATATGTTTGCATTTCACGAACAACTCAACGACTTAAAAAATATAATTCAGAAAGAAATTGGTGAGGTTCGTTTGTATCGGATCTCTTTTGGTTTTCCCAAAAGAGCTGCAAATGATTTTAGATATATAAAAAAACTGGGAGGTGGAGCATTACTTGATTGCGGAGGCTATACCATAAAATATGCTTCAATGCTTTTAGGCGAAAATGCAAAAATTATTCATAGCCAACTAAACTATGCCAATGATTATGAAGTTGATTTATTCGGATCAGCAACAATGGTTGGCATAAATGGAATCACAGCTCAAATAGCATTTGGTATGGATAACTGTTATAAATGTGATTTAGAAGTTTGGGGAAGTACCGGATGCCTTCAATCAGGCAGAGTGCTAACTGCACCAGATGGCTTTATACCTAAAGCCACCCTAAAAATAGGAAACGAAATTAAAGACATTGATTTGTCACCTGATGATTCTTTTAAAAAATCAATTCTTAAATTCTACAATTGTATTGAGAATCTAGAAACACGCTTGCTGAATTATAAAGTAATTCATAAACAAGCATACTTAATTAACGAATTTATAGAACAATTAGATAATGAGCAATAAACCAATATATGTAACGCAGCCATCACTAGCTCCTGTAGGTGAATATCAAAAATTATTAGAAGAAGTATGGGAAAGCGGCATTTTAACGCATAATGGTCCAAAAGTTCAGCAACTTGAAAATGATATAGAGTCAAAACTTAGTATTAAGCATTTTGTTGCAGTATCAAATGGAACTATTGCAATTCAAATGGCAATTAAAGCATTGGAGTTAAAAGGTGAAATTATAACGACTCCTTTTACTTGGATCGCCACAGTTAGTGCCATAAAATGGGAAGGTTGCACCCCCGTTTTCTGTGATATAGACTCTCAGTCACTCAACATTGATCCTTCAAAAATTGAAGAACTTATAACAAAAGATACGGTTGCTATAATGCCGGTTCATGTTTTTGGTAACCCATGCGATATTGAAGCAATTGAAAGTATTGCAAAAAAATACAATTTGAAAGTGATTTATGATGGAGCTCACGCAATTGGCTCAACTTTCAAAGGAAAAAGCTTATTAGAATTTGGTGATATCTCAGCAACTAGTTTGCATGCAACTAAATTGCTAAATACAGCCGAAGGTGGTGGCTGTATCACCAGGAATCCTGAATTATATGAAAAAATTAAACGCATACGTTTTTTTGGTCATAATGATTCGAAAGACATTGTTGAAGATGGCTTTAATGGAAAAATGACTGAAGTACATGCTGCTCTTGGAATTGCAAATATGAAATACTATGACGAAGTACTTGCAGACAGAAAACAAAAATATACCTATTACAAAAATGGTCTTAAGAAGCTGAAAGGGGTGAGTTTTCAAAAATTAGAGGAAGGAGAATGTAATTATTCTTATTTCCCTATAATATTTGAATCTGAAGAGCTTCTTCTAAAAGTGGAAAAAGCATTAAACAAGGAAAAAATTTACCCAAGAAGATATTTCTTTCCTTCTGTGAACACTTATACTAAAGTTGTAAAATATCAAAAATGCCCAATTTCAGAAGACATCAGCAAAAGAATTTTATGCTTGCCCTTATACTGGAAATTAGAAAAATCAATTCTCGACCAAATAATACATGTAATTAACAAAACTTTATAGCAGATTTAATAGAATAAATTTTTTAATAATGAAAAGTACTCGCGAATTTTTATCCAAAATAGGATTACCAGAAGGTGATTTAATTAAAATGCAACCGTCAGCAAAAAGATTTTCTGATGGAGCTCAATATCGTTTTGAAGTTCCTGGCATTCAGGGACCAGCCTCTATGGAAGCCCTGATGGAGGAGGTAATAAATTTAAACCTTACAATTCACAGAGTAACTCAAACCAAGGGGATTATGTTATTAACCGATAACGAAATCTCAACCATGGTTGAGTATGCCAAACAAGGACAAGTTGACTTGGTCTTATCAATTGGTCCGCGAGCAACCTATGATACAAGTGCTTCGGTATTAACCCCCGAAGGTCAGCGAATGGGTTTACGTTTAAGAGGGCAGGAACAGGTTGTTAGAGCCATTGAAGATGTAAAGAGAGCTAACGCACTGGGATGTAAATCATTTTTATTATACGATGAAGGCCTACTTTGGATTTTAAACCAAATGAGAGAACAAGGAGCACTTCCAATTGACGTAAAATTTAAAATATCGGCACATACCGGACATGGTAATCCATGCTCTGCAAAACTATTAGAAAGCTTGGGAGCAAACTCACTTAATCCGGTACGCGACTTACAAATCCCGATGCTGGCATCTATTCGCCAAGCCATAGATATTCCAATTGATTTACATACTGAAAATCCTGCATCATCCGGTGGCTTTATCCGTCACTACGAAGTTCCGGAAATGATAAAATATACAGCTCCTGTCTTTTTAAAAACCGGTGGTTCTGTAGCCAAAACACATGGTTGGAATACCACTGCCACCGAAGCAAAACAAAGAGCAAAACAGGTAAGTTTGGTAAAACGGGTAATCGACCAATATTATCCTGAAGCAGTAAGTTCTAAAAAAGGATCAATTAAATAACTGAAAAGGAAAAAAATGAAACATCATCAATATAACCCTAATTACAAATTTGTTAAAGAACCAATAGAGTTTGACAAAAACTCAGATAGAAATATTTTGCAATATTGCCTTGGTGCAACATTGTATATGCCAGGAACGAAAAAAATACTAGACAAAATTTTAAATAAAGAGATGAGTGATATTACCTCAATGGTAATGTGTTTTGAGGATGCAATACAAGAAAAAGATCTTGAAAAAGCAGAAATCAATGTTCTTGAACATCTTGAAAAATTAGCAGATACTATTGCTGATAATAAAATTCTACTTGGTGATATACCATTAATATTTCTTAGAGTCAGAAACGTAAATCAATTTGAAACTTTTGTACAAAAGCTTACCAATAAGCATATAAGAGTACTTTCGGGGTTTGTTTTTCCTAAATTTTATAGTGACAATGCCGTAGAATACTTAAAAATATTAGAAAAAACCTCTCTCAACCATAATGTACATCTTTATTGTATGCCAATTCTTGAAGGAAAAACAATTGCCTACCTAGAAACCAGAAAGAAAGAACTGTTTAACTTAAAACAATCTATTTCAAAATATAAAGATTATATTTTGAATATTCGTGTAGGAGGTACTGACTTTTCAGCTTTATTTGGAGTAAGAAGAGGAATTAACTCTTCTATTTATGATATTTTAACTGTTAGAGATACTCTATCAGATATTCTTAACTTTTTCAATAGATCTGAGGATGATTATATAGTGTCTGCCCCTGTATGGGAATATTTCTTAGCATATAAAAAAGATGATTTAAAAGATTTAGTAAATGATAATATTCATAAGTCATTAGTTTATAAATCATCGATTATAAATGATGCAATAGATGGCCTTTTACGTGAAGTTATTCTTGATAAAGCAAATGGTTTTATTGGAAAAACGATTATACATCCCTCACATGCAAAGTTTGTGAATGCAATGCAAGCCGTAACTAAAGAAGAATATGACGATGCAATGCAGATCTTAGGAGACGAAGGTGGTGTTATAAAAAGTGCTAATACTAATAAAATGAATGAACGTAAACCTCACAGAAGTTGGGCTTTAAGAATTGAAAACAGAGCAAACGTTTTTGGTGTAGTTAAAAATGAATCTGACTTTATAAAACTTATTCTTTCATAGGGATTATATAAATACGCATGATTAATCAAAACATTACAGATTTATTTATTGAAGGTATATATACGAAAAGTCAAACTTCAATTAGTTCAGAAGAAAAACTGCAAGTCACAAAATGTTTTATTGACTATATAAGCTCATCATTTGCTGGATCAAAAATTGCAAAACAAAAAATACAGAGGCTTATTAACAACTTAGATTCTGAAGATAAGAGGTTTGCAATTCTCGGTTTTGAAGAAAAAACAGATATGAAAAATGCAGCCCTTATTCAAGGTTTTTGCTCTCATATTGCAGAACTTGATGATGGAGAGCGATTTGGAATGTTTCATCCTGGGGCACCAATCTTTTCAGCTGTACTGCCATTAATGCAAAAGTATAAAGTCGAAAGTTCTCAATTTTTTAACTCTATTCGAATTGGTTATGAAGCTGCTATACGAATAGCTAGAACAATGCAACCTGGCTTGAAAAAGCGAGGGTATCATGGTACTGGAATTTGTGGATTAATTGGTGCAGCTATAGCATGTGGAATAATACTTGATTTTTCAAAAATACAATTAAAAAATTTACTTTCTGCAGCAGCAACATCATCATCGGGCTTATTAAAAGTAATACGTGATGATTCAGAGATGAAACCATATAATATTGGGATTGCGGCTCAAAATGCAATTTCATCGGTACAAATTGTACTAGCTGGCTTTAAAGGTCCAAATGATGTTTTAGGTGGTGATAAAGGTTTTTTAAAAGCTTTTACAAATTCGCTAAATATGCAAGAATTAATAGTTGATGAAAATAAGTCTTCTGCAATTTTTGGCATATATCAAAAACCTTATGCAGCATGCAGACATTGCCATTCACCAATAGAAGCAGCAATAAATATTACATTGAAAAATAAAATCAATATTGAAGACATTGTCGCTGTTAATGTAAAAACATACTTATTAGCAATTGAGGGACACGATCATGTTGAAATTGACAGTATTAACTCAGCAAAAATGAGTATTCCATATAGTGTTGCAATTTCATTATATACTTGCAACGCTAACTTAGCTGAATTCACAGAAAATTATGTGAACAACGAAACAGTTAAAGAATTGACAAAAAAAGTAAAAGTTTTAGAAGATAAAGAAATGTCTGCTTTAGTTCCATATAAAAGGGCTGCACATGTTGAATTGGTGATGGTTGATGGAACTGTTTTTGAAGATAGGGTTGATTACCCTAAAGGAGAACCAGAAACAGCTTTGTCAATTGAAGAATTGCAGCAAAAATTTAATTCATTATTAGTGTTTGCTGGAGTAGATAATAGTGAAATGAAAAATCTTTATAACAAGATTTTAAATATTGGTAGTTCTAAAGAGATAGCAATAGCGGATTTATATTAATTTTTTGAATGGAATTAAGTATACAAAAAATAGAAGCCCTTTCTAATCAAATACTAGAAAAGATTGGTGTTCCAAATGATGAGGCAAAAATAATCACAGATACAGTGAAATATGCCCATTTAAGAGGAAAAGGGACTCATGGCATAGGACGGTATTCAATATATAATAGAAAAATTGAAGAAAATCTTATGCAAGCGAATACTGATTTAACAGTTATAAGTGATTCTGGAACCAGTATTGTTTTAGATGCCCAAAATGGTTTTGGTCAAGTTGCTACTTATAAAGGAATGGAATTAGCAATTAAAAAAGCGAAAGAATTTGGAATGGGGGCTGTAGCAATTAGACATAGTAATAGTTTTGGTACATCTGGCTATTTTGTTGATATGGCTGCCGATGAAAATATGGTAGGTATTTTATTTGCTAACTCTGGGCCTGCAATTGCTCCAACAGGAGGTAACAAACCTTTGTTCGGAACCAATCCGATAGGTATTGGGTTTCCAGGTGGAAATAATAAGCCAAATGTAATTTTAGATATGGCTACTTCAAATGCTGCTAGAGGTAAAATTAGATTAGCAGCATTAAATAATGAAGAAATACCACAAGGTTGGGCTATAGATAATAAAGGTAATCCTACAACGGATGCCAACGAAGCTTTAAAAGGATCAATGGTTCCAATTGGGGATCATAAAGGGTATGGCCTTTCATTAATTGTTGATGTTCTAGCAGGCTTGTTAACCGGTGCAGCTTTTGGTGGTGATGTTAATAGGTTAAACCATAAAGATAAAATATCAAATTATGGTCATTTAATTTTAGTGATGGATATTGAAAGATTTCAGACTTTGACTGATTTTAAAACCAAAATGGATTATTTAACGAGGAATGTAAAAGAGACAAAAGTAGAACAAGAAATATTTCTTCCAGGAGAGAGCTCTTATATTAGACAAGAGTTGGCAAAAGGGGTTGTTACGTTAACAGATAAACAAGTAGAACTTGTAAATAATTTAATAGATAAAATACAATTGTCTAACGATTTAAAACTGTAGTAAACCGTTTACTTTATAAAAGAATAATATGGGAATAGTAGAGAAGCCTAAAGCAATAGTACTTGGAGGTACAAATCCACATAAAGAACTAATACTTAACTTGCAAAATCGTGGATATTATGTGATTTTAATCGATTATTACGAAAATCCCCCTGCAAAATCAGAAGCTAATGAACATATTCAGGAAAGTACATTAGATGAAAACAAAGTGTTAGAAATTGCTAAAGAAAAAAATGCAAAACTTGTTATCGCAACTTGTATTGATCAAGCAAATGTTACTGCTTGCTATGTTGGAGAAAAATTAGGTCTTCCAATCCCCTATAGCTATGCAACTGCATTAAATGTTTCAGACAAGGCCAAGATGAAGGATATAATGACAAGGAATAATATTCCAACATCAAAATATCTATACGTAGAAAGCATTAATGAACTAAGCAAACATAATTTATCATACCCCTTGGTTGTGAAACCTGCTGACAGCAATAGTTCTAAGGGAGTTAGAAGAGTTGATACTCTAGAAGAATTAACGATATTTTTTAAAGCTGCAAAAAATATTAGCCGAAACGGTAAAGTTATCGTTGAAGAATTTGTAACAGGTGATGAAATAGGTATAGATTGTATAATAAAAAACAATGAGGCACACGTAATTACTCTACATAAAAAACGAAAACCGGCACTAAACAATGAGCATGTAATATATTCAATTGGTTCAATATCGCCACCCGAAATAAGTACAAAAGCAAAGTTAAATATCCAAGAAGCTGCCACAAAAATTGCTTTGGCTTTTGATCTAAATAATACACCATTGCTCATTCAGGCTATAGTAAAAAATGACACAATAAATGTTATTGAATTTGCTCCACGTATTGGAGGTGGTTTAAATTTTAGAAAAATCAAAGAATTTGCAGATTACGATATTATTGATGCTGCGGTCGATTCATTTGAGGGGAAAATTATAAGCTCAAATTATAAACATGTAGATTGTTTTTATTCTGAAAATCATGTTTATGCAAACGAAGGTATATTTGAAAGTATAGTAGGTTGGGAACAACTAAAAACAGATGGGATTCTTGAAGATATTTATTTCAACAAACAAAAAGGTGCAGTAATAAGTACTGAAATGGCCAGCAGTAATCGCATTGGCTCTTTTATTGTAAAAGCAAATAGCATTGGGGAGGTAAGAGTGAAGATTAGAACTGCAATTGATACATTGTGCATTCTTAATCCCAATGGTGAGAATATATTAAAAAAAGAGATATACAAAGACTTACTTTTCTAAAGAAACACTAAAACTGTTTACCAAACTATAATTTTCTTATTATATAAAAGATATATTATGTCAGAGAAAAATTATATTTCAGAAGATGCAAAATTATTTGAAAATATATTAGGTTCCGATCTTAAAATTTACCACAGAGCAGATATAAGAAAATCTCATATAGGTGATTTGGTGCAAATAGGAGATCATTCTATTATCATTGAAAGTGAATTGATTTCAAATATTGCAATTAACAGACGAAACTTCATCCAACAATCCAAAATTGGAAGATTTACGTATACCGGATTTAATACAGTTATAAGAGGTGCCTCAATAGGTAACTTTTGTTCAATTAGTTGGAATGTTTCAATCGGAGGTAAGGAACATAAAACAGAAAATGTTACAACAAGTGCAATTTGGGGGTTCCATAATATGGATGGAAACAAAAATTCTATAGGTTTTAAGTACGGAGAGGGTCAAAAAAAATGCATAATAAAAAATGATGTTTTAATCTCATCGAATGCTGTTATTTTAAGAGATGTAACTATTGGTAATGGAGCTGTTATAGGTGCAGGTGCCGTTGTTACAAAAGATGTTGAACCTTATTCAATTGTTGCTGGTGTTCCTGCAAAAAAAATAAAAATGCGATTTGATGATAAAACGATAGAACGACTAGAAAAAATTCAATGGTGGAATTGGCCAATCGAAACAATTCGCGAAAATCTTGACTTAATCTATTCAAAAAAAGTTGATGATTCTGTTCTTGATAAACTTGAAGAACTGGCAAACAATCAATAAATTGCAATTATAATTTTCTCCTTATTTTTCTAACAAAGTAGTTAATGATTCATATAAACACTCCAATTACCGAAAACCAAATTACCAACCTTAAGGTTGGAGAAATGATTTCGATTTCTGGCTTAATCTATACAGGTAGAGATGCTGTATTGCCTAAACTTGTAAAGCTTATTGAAAATGGAACTTTAGAAACAATTGATGTTGATCTTAAAGGTTCAGTAATTTTTCATACAGCAGTTAGTCCGGCAGGTGTTGGCCCTACGTCGAGTAATAAATTTGATATCGAAAGTAGTATTCCTACATTATCAAAAGCAGGTGTAAAACTTCATTTGGGCAAAGGTGCCTTAAAACCTGAAACAGTTGCAGCCTTAAAAAAATACAATTCAGTTTTTGCGGTGATCCCGCCTGTTACAGCATTGTTAAAAGACAAAACAATTAGTAAAAAGGTGGTGGCATTTCCTGAATTAGGAATGGAGGCACTACACCTGCTTGAAATAAAAGATTTTCCTGCAATTATTGCAGCAGTAAATGGAAAAAGTATATACGATGAACTATAATAACAACGAAATAATTGAGAAAGTAAAAGAGGCACTAATAGTTGCAGGTTCAACTTTTAGTGAGGATAAAAAACAAATTTACCGCGAAGCGATTGAAAAAGAGTCTCAACCTAGAGCCAAATGGGTTTTAGAAAACACTCTAAAAAATGCATTGCTAGCAGAAAAAAATAGAAGTCCTTTATGCGACGACTCAGGTATTCCTCATTTATTCTTAGAAGTTGGACCAAATAGAGCAGTAAGTGGACAACTTATTGCCGATATACACAAAGGTATTTATGAAGGGCTAAATGCACTCCCTGGTCGCCCAATGGCAATTAAGGGTAACGATTTTGAAAGAATTGATCAATCAGGCGGCCTAAATGTAGATCCGGGAGCTCTACTTCCCTCTCCCTTAATTGTAAAGCCAACTAATGAAGATGTGCTTCGATTACATATTTTAATGCATGGCGGAGGCCCTGAAATAAGGGGAAAAACATTTCGAGTTTTCCATAAACACAAAGTATCAGTGGTTACTGATGAAATAATAGACTGGACTGTTGAAGCAGCTAGCAAGCTGGGGTGTTCTCCAATAACCTTGGCTGTAGGAATTGGTCGGTCGCATTTCGAAGCAAGTTCACTGATGATGGAGGCGATGGTGTTTGGGAACCATACAATTCAAAGTGAAAAAGAAAAGGAAATTACGCAACGATTAAATAAGAGCAATGTTGGTGCTTTAGGCTTAGGTGGAGATATTACAGCATTAAGTACATTTTTAAGAGTTGGGCCACAAAGAGCAAGTGGAGTTCGAATTGTATCGATGCGTCCTTGTTGTAGTATAGAACCACGCATTGGTTCCGTTTTATTATAAACTAATTTTTAAGCTTTAATTAAATGGCTCATAAAAGTACTAAAACTTTAAGTCAGAGTGAAAATGAAATAAATGTTTTAGACCAATCAAAAGATCTTGATCTATATATTAAATGTACTACTTATAATCACGAAAAATACATTGAAAGCGCATTAAAAGGATTTATAATACAGCAAACAAAATATAAATTTGTTGTTGTTATAGTAGATGATGCCAGCACAGACAATACTCAAAGTATAATAAAACAATATGAAGATAAATACCCAGAAATAATAAAGGCAGTCTATTTAAAAGAAAATCACTATTCAATTAAAAAGCCAAAATATCCCTATTTTAAAAGTTATGAGAAACGGGCAAGATACGTAGCATACTGCGAAGGAGATGATTATTGGACTGATCCCTTAAAACTACAAAAACAAATTGATTTCTTGGAAAACAATCCTGAATATTCACTAAGCTGTCATAACGCTCTGGTTGTTTATGATCAATCAAAAAAGATACCTAGACTATTCAATAAAACGTCATTAAAAATGCCAATTAGTATTGGCGATATATTAAATGATTGGATAATTCCAACTCAAAGCATAGTTCTTAAAACTAGCATTTTAAGTGAATATATTGCATTTAAGAAAGTATACAACGGAGATCTACTATTATCTTTATTGGCAGCTCACTCAGGTAAAATTCATTATATAAATGAAGTGATGTCTGTATATCGAAAAAATAAAAGGAGTTTGTCTGCAACCATTGGACAAGAAAAGGAGTTTTTAAAAGATAAATTATTTTTTTTATTTGACGAATTCAATAAATATTCAGAGAGTGCTTATAATCACCAAATAAATAATGCAAAAGCAAAATATCTTAAAAAAATAAATGAGAGAGAAAGTCTTAAGAAATCAAAAATTAAGTATGTAATTACCCATCCGAACATCATACTAAATCCAGTTTTATCAAGAATTCACATATCTGTTTTGAAATATATATTAAAAGGCTTTAAAAATAAATGAGATTAAATAAAATCACTGAATACGTCCTATTGTTTTTACTAATTGGTCTTAGTGGAAATCCAATGTTTTTATATAGCAAGCCAATTATGGGTCTAAGCATGATTGGTATTACATTGATTTATGCGATCCAAGTATTAAAAAATAAAAAAAGATATTTTATATTTAAAAAGAATTTACTCCCCTACATTTTTCTCGTATTCTTTATATTTCTAGTACAAACATTAAAGTTCAATCAGTTCAATATAAAAAGTACAATTGTTCTAATAAGCAATCTTTTAGTATCTGTTTTTGTAATTGCAATTGTTAAGGAACAATTTTATTCGAAGTTTGTATTCTTGGTAACCAGGCTTGCTTTAATAAGCCTTATCATCCATGTTTCAATTATACTAGTTCCACCAATTCTAAATTTCCTTGTTGCCAAAGTGGTTCCACTTGTACCGGGTCAAACAACTTATGATACAAGTCTTCATCGATATCATATTTTTATTCATAATTTTTGGCAAATCGATATTTTTAGGAATTCCGGATTTTACTGGGAGCCAGGAGTAAACGCAGGTTTCTCTTTACTTGCATTGTTTTTAAATCTTAATATTTTTAAGAAAGGATTAAACTATAAGTGGAATATTATTCTGCTAATAAATATAATAAGTACCATTTCAACAACTGGACTAATTGCATTGTTTGTCTTATTATTTTTACACTTCAATACAAAAAAAAGTACCATACTAAGAGCTTTTTTTATTTCAATTATGCTAGTAATAGGCTATTTTACTTTTACAAATAATGAATTTTTATACTTTAAAGTGAATCAACAATTAAGTAATATTTCATCCAATGCCAGAGAAAGTAGATTTGCCAGTGCCTTGCTTGATTTTCAAACCTTTAAAGAACATCCAATCAGTGGGTATCCATCGAACGATTTAATATTAGATAAATATCAATTAAGTAATGATCATTTTAGAACAAATGGTGTTTTTATTCTTTTGGCTCAATATGGTATTCTCTACTTTTTAATATACTGGTTTCTACTTTACAAATCTTCATTCCGAATATTCAACTATTATATTCTGGAACATGTAAAATCAAAAAAACTAGCAATTCATTTTATCATAGTAATGTTATTGATAGGCTTCTCTGAAAATTATTTTTTGAAACCGATATTTGTATCTTTTATTTTGTTGTATGCTTATACGCCAAAGTCTTCATTATCTGAAAATATAACTTTAAACAAAACATGATTAAATTAACAATTCTAATACCAGTATTTAACAGGGTTGATGTCACTATTGAAGGATTAAAAATACTAAACAATGCTATTGAGCAATATATTAATACCGTAGAAATATCTAAACAAAACATTAAATTAGATTGTGTTGTAATTGATGATAAGTCTCCCGACAATAGCGGCAATAAAATTCATAGCCTGTTTGATAATGTTACGGTCCTTTATGGTACAGGAAATTTATTTTGGACAGGTTCAATTAATTTAGGTGCAAAATATGCAATTGAAAAACAAAATACTGACGGAATTATTTTATGGAATGACGATACAGTACCTGAATTAAACTATTTTATTGAGCTCAACAAAATTTTCAATAATATAAACGAATTCCCACAAACAATTTATGGATCATTAATCAAGATATTTAATACCGACAAAACATGGTCGGCAGGTGGATATTTTAATTCATTTTGGGGATATAGACGAAATATTACGAAACCAAATGCGCCAAAGATAAATTGGTTAACCGGAATGGGAACAATCATTCCCAAAGAAATAATTATAGATTTAAACTATTGGGATTTTGATAATTTTCCTCAATACTTTGGAGATATAGATTTCACTTTAAGAGCTTCGAAAATATTAAACATTCAAGTCAATAACAATTTAGTAATTTACAATAAAGTTGAGTTATCAAGTTTTCAGGCCAAAAATAGTTTCAAAGATTATTTTAAATCACTTAAAATAATACAATCCAGATATAATATTGAAAAGGAATATAAATTCTTAACAAAGCATTGCAAAACTCCCATGTGGATGATTTATTTCACTTATAAACAAATAAAGTATTTTATGTTTTTTATTAGACATTATCTAAAAATAAATTAAGCACAAATAAAAATATACTATATGAAAGTATTAACATCACCATCTTCGATGGGGCAAGTAGGACCTGAACCTTTTGAATTACTTGAAAAAAATGGATATAGAGTTATTAACAACCCTTTCGGTCGCAAATTAACCGAAGACGAAGTTATCGACATAGCAAAAGATTGCATCGGGATTGTCGCTGGAGTAGAACCTTTAACTGCTCGTGTGATGGATGCACTTCCTAATTTAAGATGTATTAGCCGTGTAGGTGTAGGAATGGACAGTGTTGACCTAGAATATGCAAAGAAAAAAGGAATCATTGTTGTTAACACACCGGATGGCCCTACACGAGGGGTTGCCGAATTAACTTTGGCTATGACGATGTCGATGCTACGTAAAATTCCACAGGCGGATGCTGCTTTAAAACAGAAACAATGGAAGAAGCAGATTGGCAATCTCATCCAAAATAAAAAGATCGGTGTTATTGGTTTAGGACGCATTGGTCGTATGGTAGCTGAACTTTTCCGTGGCATAAAAAATCCAGTAATCGGATTTGATCCATATGCCAATAAAGAATGGGCCGAGGCTAATGGAGTGGAGTTAGTTTCGTTCGAAGAAGTATTAAAAGCAGCTGATATCGTTACACTTCATATTCCGGGCAATGCAGATAAAACGCCAGTACTTACCGACAAGGAATTTGAGTTGATGAAGGATGGTGCCTTCTTGGTAAATATTGCCCGAGGCGGAGTAGTGGATGAAGAAGCATTATACGATGCTCTTACTTCAGGAAAACTAAACGCAGCCGCTGTTGATGTATTTTCAAGTGAACCATATGAAGGGAAATTATGCGATTTAGAAAACATTATTCTAACACCGCACTTGGGATCTTATGCCAGCGAAGGAAAACTTAAAATGGAAATTGATGCCTGCCAGAATTTAATTGATCTACTAAAAAAATAAAACAGATGCTTAAAGTTGGAATTATCGGATATGGAAAGATGGGCCAAATTCGGCACGAAGCCTTAATGGAGATTGGCGGAAGCGAATTAGTTGCTGTTTCGGAACCCAGTAAAGAAGCCGAGAAGGCCAAGGTACCCAACATAAGCCATGATGAAATTATCAATCATCCCGATATTGATATTGTAGTAATATGTACTCCCAATTTTTTAAACAAACCTCTCGCTATAAAAGCATTGAATGCAAGAAAACATGTCTTTTGTGAAAAACCACCTGCATTTACAGAAAAAGATATTCAGGAAATTCGAGCAGCAGAACAATTGAGTGGTGGTAAAAAGTTGATGTATGGTTTTAATCATCGTCATCACGACAGTGTAATAAAAATGAAAGAGCTAATCGACAGCGAAGAATACGGTAAGGTGATTTGGCTGCGTGGTCGATATGGTAAAAGTGTAACGGCAGATTATTATAACCAGTGGCGCTCAAAAAAAGAACTAGCAGGTGGCGGGATCCTTATGGATCAAGGGATTCATATGCTTGATTTATTTCTATATCTAGGAGGTGATTTTGATCGAGTACAGGCTGAAATATCGAATTTGTACTGGCAAATGGACACCGAAGATAATGCCTTTGTAATATTAAAAAATACTGCCAATGGTATGGCAGCATCATTACATTCTACTATGACACAGTGGAGGCACTTATTTTCCTTAGAAATTTTTCTTGAGAAAGGATACATGACATTAAATGGAATTATTACCTCTTCCATGTCATATGGAGAAGAGGTGTTATCAATAGCCAAAAGCCGTACTGCGGCACCAGCCGCGACCTGGGAAGACGAGGAACGTATAAAATACACTTTGAATAGTAGTTGGAACTATGAAATGAAACATTTTATAGATGCTATTAATAATAATACCGAAATTTTAATTGGTAATTCAAAAGACGCACAAAAATTGATGCGTATTTTGGATAAATGTTACGCACAAAAAGATTTCTAAAACCCAAATAAAATAGTTGATATGGATAGATTAAATTCAGTATCTTCATATTTTGAAGATTATAAAAAACGATTGAACAACCTTATTGAAATGGTAAAGATTGATGAATTGGAAGCAGTAATAAGTACAATGATTACTGCATTTAAAAATGACAAAACGGTATATGTATGCGGAAACGGAGGTAGTGCGGCAACAGCCTCACACATTCAAGCTGATTTTAGTTTCTTCGTAAGATATTTTACAAAGTTTAGGCCAAAAGTTAGAGCTTTAACCGATAATACTGCTCAAATAACAGCGATTGGCAATGATCATCATTTTGATGATATTTTTATAGAACAAATGAAAGGTCACTTTACATCTGACGATGTGCTAATTTGTATTTCAGCAAGTGGCAATTCACTAAATGTAGTTAAAGCTGCTGAATATGCTAATAAAAAAGGAGGAATATCAATTGGATTTGTTGGATTCACCGGAGGGAAATTAAAAGAAGTTTGTACTCATTCATTATATACTCCAAATCCTAAAGGAGACTATGGTCCGATTGAAGATTTACACATGATTTACGACCATTTTATCGTAAATTATCTTTCTCAAGATGAAGAATTCTTAGCTATTCCTGAAATTAATTAATAGAATGTTGAAATATTTAATTCGGGGGAAGAATATTCATTCAATTTTTTCGTAAAAAAATTTAATACTTGCAAATGAAAATTGATTTTACAAGAAAAACCGTTCTCATTACTGGGGGTACTCGAGGCATTGGAAAATCTATAGCAGATCTCTTTTATAAATGCAATGCCAACCTAATTTTAACCGGCACAAAAAAAGAAGAGATCGACCGATTAAATGACGAATTAAAAGCACAAAACATCGTCAACAAACGCTATATACAAGCCGATTTTTCGAGCGAAAAGTCGACAAATGATTTTTTAAATGAACTAGATCAATTTGAAAAAATAGATGTATGTATAAACAACGCAGGCGTAAATAAAATAAACGACTTTGTTGATGTTAATTTAGATGACTTTAAATGGATGTCGGATATCAATATTAATATGCCTTTTAAAATATTGAAAGTTGTCGGCCCTAAAATGCTGGAGCACAACTATGGCCGGGTTGTGAATATTGCATCGATATGGAGTGTTGTTACACGACCCGGGCGTTCGATGTATAGCACTACTAAAAATGCCATTATTGGCTTAACAAAAACACTTGCTATTGAATGGGCCGCTAACAATGTTATGGTAAACGCAGTTAGTCCAGGGTTTACACTCACGGAGCTAACGAAAACCACCAACACAAAAGAACAACTTGAATCAATTTCCAACATTATTCCTGCAAAAAGAATGGCTGAACCACATGAAATGGCCAATGTTATTGCCTTTTTATGCAGCGATTTAAACACCTACTTAACGGGCCAAAACATAACAATAGATGGAGGATACACCAATGTATAATTTCAAAGTAAAGTCAATAGTGCACAACTATGAAGTTCAATTCATAAAGGACACCAAATCGACGTTAAACAATGTTATTGAAGAAGGAGATTTTATTATTATCGATAATAAAATCAAAGATCTATATACAAATGAACTTAGGAAAATTCTGGATAATAACAAGTTTATAGGGATTGATGCAAACGAGAAGCAAAAAAGCTATCAGGAGGTTGAACCTATTATCCATCATCTAATTGAAAACGGATTTCGTAAGAATCACCGCTTAATTGCTATTGGTGGAGGAATAATCCAGGATACTACAGCGTTTATGGCGTCTATTATGTACCGTGGAGTAGGATGGATATTTTTCCCAACAACCTTATTAGCACAATGTGATAGTTGTATTGGTAGTAAAACGTCCATCAATTTTGGGGAATACAAGAATCAAATTGGCGGATTCTACCCTCCTAATAATATCTTTATTAATCCTGCCTTTTTAGATTCCCTTACAGAGAAAGAGATTCAATCAGGTTTAGGAGAAATGTTACATTATTATATTGTTGCAGGAGAAGAGGATTTTAAACGATTTAAATCTGATTATCCGCAAGCAAAAACTGATAAGAAAGTTTTGGCAGGACTAATTGCTCGGAGTCTTGAAATTAAAAAGGGTTATATCGAAATTGATGAGTTTGACAAAAATGAACGTCAGGTATTTAATTATGGGCATTCATTTGGTCATGCCATCGAATCTTTGATGAATTATAAGGTACCTCATGGAATTGCTGTAAGTTTCGGGATGGATATGGCAAACTTTGTATCTGTGAAGCTTGGCTTTATTCCAGAAGAAATTCGTGATGATGTAAGAGAATTGACTGAATGGATTTGGGAAGGCTATGACATCAAAGGAATGGATTTAGATACTTACCTTTCTGCCTTAAGTAAAGATAAAAAGAATATAGGTACTAAACTAGGTCTTATTCTCAATAAAGGATATGGAAATATTTTTAAAAATATCATGGATAATGATGATACTTTTAAAGGATGGATGAAAGAATATTTTGAAACACAATTATAAAAGCTATGATTATTGATACACTCGATAATATCGAGATCTATAAAAACCTTTCGGATGATATTTATGCCGGATTGGAATTTCTGAAAGAAACAAGCCCGGACATTGAAATCGGCACATATCCTATAAATGAAAAGGTAAAAGCGATTGTAAGCTCATACGAAACTGTTGATGTATTTGAAAGAGGTTACGAAGCACATAAGCATGTACTTGATATCCAATATCCAATTATTGGCTTAGAGCGTGTAAAATGGTCCCCAATAAAAGGTATGGATGTAAATATACCATACGACCCTATTAAGGATAGAACATTCTTTAAAAATCCATCTAAACAAATGACCCATGTAGATATAGGTAATGGAGTGTTTTCCATAATGTTTCCCGAAGATGGACACAGCCCTCAACATAAGGTTGGGGAAAGGGAAGTAATAAAAAAAATAACGGTTAAAGTTTCGATATAATGGATATTCCAAAAATTTCAGCACTTGTTCCAATGAAAGGGCATAATGAGCGTGTACCAAATAAAAATATACGCCTATTAAATGGGAAACCAGCTTTTCATTGGATTGTTGAAAGCCTTAGTGCTTCAGAATATATAAATGAGATTATAATTAATACGGATTCGAGAGAAATAGCAGAAAGTGCATCGCAGTTTAAAAAAGTAAAGGTTTTAGATCGGCCCGATTTTTTATTAGGAGATATGGTGAGTATTCAACCGTTGATTGAATATGATATAGAGCAAACTGATAATAAATTCTTTTTGCAAACACATAGCACTAACCCAATGGTGCAAACAGAAACCATTGATCTGGCTATTGAAACTTTTTTTACACAAACTGAACACGATGCTTTATTTTCAGTAACTCCGATACAAACACGCTTCTACTGGAAAGATGGAACAGGAATCAACCACGATCCTAAACACCTTATTCGTACGCAAGATTTGGATCCTATATTTGAAGAAAACTCATGTTTTTATATTTTCTCAAAAGAAACCAATAATAAAATTAAGAACCGACTAGGAGCTAATCCACTTATGTTTCCTATAAGTAGTTTGGAAGCAGCAGATATTGATACGATGACAGATTTCTATTGGGCTGAGTTTCTATTAGAAAGATACCATTTAGGCCTAATTGAATTGAAGTAAACCTTACATTTTGATCCCATCCAGCCTTAAAAGGTGATTGTAACATGTTTTGAAATTATATTTGAAAATTTAGCAATGAAATACCATCCATTAAAAGAAAAACTAGCTAACAAAGAACTTACTATTGGTAGTTGGATTACCATTGGGCATACCTCAGTAATTGAAATTTTATCACATGCAGGTTTTGACTGGTTAACCATCGACTTGGAACATACAACATTGGATTTAACAATGACGCAAAACCTTATTGCCTCGATTCAATCGTATGATATGGCTGCTTTAATTCGTGTCAGTAAAAACGAAGAGGTGATCATAAAAAGAGTATTGGATGCTGGTGCAAACGGTGTTATTATTCCAATGGTTTGCAATGCAGAAGATGCTAAAAAGGCCGTTGAATATACGAAATATCCACCAGTTGGTAAACGAGGTGTAGGATTGAACAGAGCCCAACAGTATGGGTACACTTTTGCAGAATACAAAGAATGGGTAGATAAAAACTCTGTGTTAATTGCTCAAATTGAACATATCGACGGAATCAACAACATTGATGAAATAATCAACACACCAGGTATCGATGGCGTAATTATAGGCCCCTATGACCTTTCTGGCTCGATGGGGTATCCAGGCGATTATGAACGGGATGATGTGAAGTTGGCGTTAGAACAATTTAAAAAGGCTTGTGAACAAAACAAAAAAAGTATGGGCTTCCATGTGATTGATCCAGAACATCAAAAACTAAAAGAAAAAATTGACGAAGGATATAATTTTGTGGCCTTCAGTACCGACTTTTTCTTCATGGGTAAAAATGCCGAAAACCAAATGAAATTATTAAAACAGGAATATGAATAGCTTTATAGGTAAGGCAAACAACGTTCTTAAAAATGATGGATTTTCCGTTTTCATTAAACGTTTGTTTAATTATACAATGGTTAAATTGAGACGTCTTTTCAGAAAATCAGAATTTGGAGATTGGGATTCGCTGAAAGACAAATACAAAGGAAAACGCATTTTCATCCTAGGAAATGGACCAAGTCTGAATCAAACAGAACTTCATTTGCTAAAAGATGAGTATACGATGTGTTTTAATCGTGTCAATTTAATGCTGGAACGATTAAACTGGAAACCCAATTTTTATGTAATGACTGATGACCTTCTTATAAAAGACATGTCAGAAGAGGTAAAAAATGAAATTATTCCTGTTGTTGATTATGCTTTTTTTCCAGACATACACCCATCCAATGTAAATTTTAGAAAGAGAATTGGTAAACACAAGAATGTATTCTTTATTAATACAGATATTCCAGAATTTCGCTCTGATCTTCCACATTGTGGAATAAATAAAACGGTTGTGAATGCAGGAATGCAAATTGCGGCCTTTTTAGGTTTTAGCGAAATTTATTTGCTTGGTGTTGATATGACATTTGGAGACCATAAGGTTAAGAAAAGCAACTCCAGAGAATGGAAATCGGAAAAAGATGATGATCCAAATCACTTTGATCCCCGATATTTCGGAAAGGGACGCTCCTATCACAATCCAACAGTACACGAAATGTTGGAAGAATTTGAAAAAGGTGCTATCTTCTTTGATAAATTAAGTGTAAAGGTATACAACGCTGGTATTGGAGGTAAACTTGAAGCTTTTCCTCGTACTGACTTTTACCAATTGTTTGATCTCCCAGATGAAGAAAAATCAACACTTTTTTTAGAAAAAATAAACGAATATCAAAAATTCGACTCTATAGACGAGGTATTTAATAGTTTGACCACAATTAATAGTAATGATGAACTTCCTATTTCATCTTTTCAGACTGACGCATCAATAGCATCTTCAACAATTAAAAACACCATATTCACTCATATTCCCTTTGGACCATTTGAGAACAAATTTGTTTACTTAAAACGAAACTAAATGATTACTGATAAATTAAAAAATGCAGCGCTGTATTATGCAGCCAATTCCAATTTTGAAAAGGCGTTTGACTTCATTAAAACTCTCAGGGAGAACACCCCCAACGGTTCTTATCAAATAACTGACACAATGGTTGCTCATGTTATGGAATACACAACCGGGGAAACTTTTCAGTATGGATGGGAAGCTCACAAAAAATTTATTGATATTCAATACTGTCTACGTGGTCAGGAACGAATTATTTGGACTCCGCTCGACGAACGTTTAACTCCTAGCATTGAGTATGATGAAGAAAATGACCGAACATTTTTCACCGGCAACGCAGAAAACACAAGTATAGATACAGGAAAACAAATTTTTGCGCTATTTTTCCCTGAAGATGCGCATGCCCCTCAGATTTGCTTAGGAAAACCAATAAAAATAAAAAAAGTAGTGATTAAAGTGCCATTATAACAATATATAGATAAATTAATTTTCAAAGAAGCACAGCCTATCTGTGATTCTTTATTTTGAAAACTATAGAAAGGCTTGTTTTACTCTATTTCCATGGCGGTGATGCAGGGGTTTATTAGTTTAACATTTCAACAATGAACTACCATTCGAATTCTGATAAACTAAGCAATAATATATATATAGGCCGCGTAAATATAAGGATTTGACTAATGAAAAGGCTGCAATCACTCAATAGTTTATTAGAAGAAATACTAAAACAGACTTTTTGTAAAAAAAATAGGAACAGAATATGACTAAAGTAGCCCTTATCACAGGAATCACCGGACAAGATGGTGGTTATTTAGCTGAGTATTTATTAAAGAAAGGTTACATTGTACATGGTATTAAACGCCGTGCATCCTTGTTTAATACCGACCGTATTGATCACTTGTACCAAGATCCTCATGTGGAAAACCGTAATTTGATTTTGCATTATGGTGATTTGACCGATAGTATGAACTTGACCAAGATTATTCAGGAGGTTCAACCCGATGAAATCTATAACTTAGCAGCGATGAGCCACGTGAAGGTGAGTTTTGATACGCCGGAATATGTGGCTAATGCCGATGGAATTGGTACTTTACGTATTCTGGAGGCTGTGCGCTTATTAGGATTAACTGAAAAAACAAGAATTTATCAGGCTTCTACTTCTGAATTGTATGGCTTGGTACAAGAAGTACCACAAAGTGAGCAAACGCCGTTCTACCCTCGGTCCCCTTATGCGGTAGCAAAAATGTATGCCTATTGGATTACTGTAAACTATCGTGAGGCTTATAAAATGCATGCAAGCAATGGAATTCTATTCAATCATGAAAGTCCACAACGTGGTGAAACGTTTGTTACCCGTAAAGTAACTCGTGCTTTATCTAAAATTGCTTTAGGCTTGCAAGACAAAGTATTCATGGGGAACTTAAGCTCTAAACGCGACTGGGGACATGCCAAAGATTATATCCGTGCCATGTACTTGATTCTTCAACAAGACGAACCTTCAGATTACGTAATTGCTACAGGCATTACTACGACCATTCGTGATTTTATAAAAATGGCAGCGGCTGAAATCGGAATGGAGATTACATTCACCGGAGAAGGGGTTGATGAAGTTGGCAAACTTACCGCCATTGATGAAAAACTATTCATTGAAAAAGTCGGAGAAAAATACTTAACTGCATTAAAAGAACGTATCTCATCGTCTCAAAGTCACAGTGCTCATCTCGTTGGTGTGGATCCAATGTACTTCCGTCCTACAGAGGTAGATTTATTGATTGGTGATCCTACCAAATCACAAACAGTATTAGGTTGGAAACCAGAATATGACCTACAAGGCTTGGTTGCTGATATGATGCAAAGTGATGTAAAACTGATGAAGAAAGAAAGTTATTTGAAGGAAGGTGGATATCAGATTATGAACTACTTCGAGTAACTGGTGACGAGTAACGGGTAACAAGTTTAGGCTGTAATTATAAAATTAGCCTAATGAAATCTCATAAAGATCTGGAAGTTTGGAAAAAGTCAATTGATTTGGTTACTGAAGTATATTCAATAACCAAAGATTTTCCAAAAGATCAAGTTTATGGAATAACGAACCAAATGCAAAGAAGTGCAGTGTCAATTCCCTCTAACATTGCTGAAGGAGCAGGTAGAAATTCGAAAAAAGAATTCATTCATTTCTTTCTATCTCATTAGGTTCGTTAGCTCAATTGGAAACCCAGCTAATTATTTCTTCTAATATAGGTTATCTGAAATCAGATTCTCTCGATAAATTAACTAAAGAGTTGAATTCAATTCGTAAAATGCTAATTGGATTGCAAAACTCCTTACGCTAAAATACGCGTTACACGTCACTCATTACTCATCACTAAACCAACCAACTCATGACTAAACCAACTAATAAACCTAAAGTCTTCGTATCTGGCTGTTATGACATGCTGCATAGTGGGCACGTTGCTTTCTTTAAAGAAGCAGCGCAGTATGGAGATTTGTATGTGGGTATTGGCTCTGATGCAACGATTGAATCACTAAAAAGCAGAAAAACGGTTAATTCTGAACAGGAACGTTTATATATGGTGAAAGCGATCCGTTACGTATGCAATGCTTTTGTAAACTCAGGTAGTGGAATCATGGATTTCGAGGAAGACTTGAAAGAATTGAAACCTGATATTTTTGTGGTGAATGAAGATGGGTATTCTCCTACCAAAAAGGATTTATGTGATCAATTGAATATTGAATTGAAGGTATTAGAGCGAATCCCAGAAGCGGGACTCCCTGCCCGATCAACTACAGCATTGAGAACAACCAATACTTGTCAGTTACCCTATCGGATTGATTTAGCAGGTACATGGATAGATCAGCCTTATGTAAATAAATATGGTTCAGGATGGGCCATCACCTTGTCCTTAGAGCCGGTGATTGAATATATGGAACGCTGTGGCATGAGTACTTCTACTCGAAATGCAGCCAAGAAAATTTGGCCCAACCAATTGCCCTTAGCGCATCCTGAGAAGTTGGCACAAATGCTTTTTCATTTTGAAAACACACCAGGCTCAGATATGATTTCCGGAGCACAAGACTCCATTGGTATTTGCATGCCCGGCTTAGTTCGTCATCATTACGACAAAGAATACTGGCCCACCAAAATCGAATCAGTTCATGATGAAAACATTTTGAGTTGGTTAGAGGAGCATTTATTTATGGTTTTACTTTGGCCTCGTCCTGCAGGAACTGATTTATTAGGAGAAACCTATATCAATCAAAAAAATGTTAAAGCATTAACTTCTGCTGCTGAACTTGCCTGGGAGGGAATCGTAAACAAAGATCTTAAAATATTTGCTGAAGGCTTTGCCGCTTCCTTTAAGGCACAAACCACCATGTTTCCAGCAATGTTAACGCCCGATATTGAGAAAGTAATTGATTCCTATGAAGATCAAGCATTGGCATGGAAATTGGCAGGTGCAGGTGGTGGGGGGTATTTAATTTTATTAGCAGAGGAGCAACCTAAGGGAAGTATGAGGATAAAAGTGAGAAGGAAAGGTGCTGAATTGTAAGAAAGTGAGCAGTGAACTGAAAAGAGCTTTCAGACCTTGGGACTATGAGAATGTGTGAAGGTGAGATCTGAGACAAGGAGAACTGAAAATTTGAGAAATGGAGAAAATCAGGACACATCAAGATTTAAAGGTTTATCAATTAGCTTTTGAAGTTGCCATGCAAATTTTTAAATTGACTAAAGATTTTCCAATAGAAGAAACCTATTCTCTAACAGATCAAATTCGCCGCTCATCTAGATCAGTTTGTGCAAATATTGCAGAAGCATTCCGAAGAAGGAGATATCCCAAATCTTTTATAAATAAACTTAGTGAGAGTGAAGCTGAGGCTGCTGAAACTCAAAATTGGCTGTCCTTTGCATTCAAATGTGGTTATCTTAATGAAGGGTTCACAAATCAACTTTCAAAAGAATATGATAATATCATAGGGATGCTTGTTCGAATGCAACAACAACCAAACAAGTGGAGCATTTAAAAGACTTCGTGACTGGGAGACTTTGAGAACTGAGACTAGGTGAAACATTCTCTTGTTCCCAAAGTCACAGTGCTCATTGTCACACTATCACACAGTCTCAGTGCACACCTTCTCAACGTCTGAGTGCTCAAAGTCAATAATTAACAAATTATGAAAGAAGATAGTAAAATATACATCGCAGGTCACCGAGGATTGGTGGGATCGGCAATATGGAAAATATTAGAAGGTAAGGGATATACCAACTTGATAGGAAGAAAAAGTTCGGAATTAGACTTACGTGACAGTCAAGCCGTAGCCAAATTCTTTGCAGACGAAAAACCAGAGTATGTGTATCTAGCTGCTGCTAAAGTTGGTGGGATTGTAGCCAATAATACCTATCGCGCAGATTTCATCTACGAGAATTTGATGATTCAAAATAATGTAATCCATCAAGCCTTCTTACACAACGTTAAGAAGTTACTTTTTTTGGGTAGTACTTGTATTTACCCGAGAGAAGCTCCTCAACCTATGCCGGAGAATAGCCTTTTAACTTCGCCATTGGAATATACCAATGAGCCTTATGCGATTGCCAAGATTGCAGGGATCAAAATGTGTGAAAGTTATAATATTCAATATGGTACGAATTATCTCAGCGTAATGCCGACGAACTTATATGGCCCGAATGACAATTTCAATTTAGAGACATCTCATGTATTGCCTGCCTTAATAAGAAAAATTCATTTAGGAAAATGTTTGGAAAAAGGAAATTGGGAGGCAATTCGTAAAGATATGGAAAAGAGGCCAATTGAAGGTGTTGGTGGAGATAGTCGTGAAGAGGAAATTTTGGCGATATTGAATAAGTATGGGGTGAAGCTCGCTGATCAGGAGATCCTCCGACAGGCTCAGGATGACATTACTTCAACAAGCTCGACTTCGACAAGCTCAGTCACAGAGGGAGAAAACTCGTCACTCGTTACTCGTCACTCGTTACCCAACAAGGTACTCGTTGAAATTTGGGGTTCAGGAAAGCCGATGCGTGAATTTCTTTGGAGTGAAGAAATGGCTGATGCTTGTATCTATGTGATGGAAAAGGTCGACTTTAAGGATGTCAGCACACCTAATCAAGAGATCCTTCGACAAGTTGGCTCCGCCGATTTACGCTGCGCTCCAATTCAGGATGACAAGGTTTCGACAGGCTCAGCCAAAGAAGATGGCAACTCGTCACCGGATGAAATCCGAAACACTCACATTAATATTGGAACTGGAAAAGAAGTTAGTATCAAACAAGTTGCAGATTTAATCAAAGCAAAAGTTGGATTTAAGGGACAGCTTTATTTCAATACTTCGAAACCTGATGGTACGATGAAGAAACTTACTGATCCTTCAAAAATTAATGCTTTAGGATGGAAACATAGCATTGAGATCGAGGAAGGGATTGAAAGGATGTATGAATGGTACACGACTAATTGACTACATCGATCTACGATTGATAATGAATCTGAGCATAGCGTAGATCGGCGTAGCCAATAATGATTAATTTTTAATGCTAAATAGAAGCCTGATTTTCGAAAGAGAATCAGGCTTTTTTATTTTCAAATGTATAGTATTCAGTTTGCCTGCTTAATAAAGAATTTCTTTCAGGTTTTACTAACTCTGAAAGGTTTATTTGACACCAAAGCTTTTTGCCAATTTGAACTGAATACCGTATAAATTATCCCAATGCCCATTGTCTGAAGCACCTAAAAGGGACAATTCAATTCCTGTTTTTGGTTCAGTATATTTTATTTCTAGTAATTGAGAAAATTTATGTCGCCCCATATCGAAATAACCATCTATTACTTGATCATACAATTGTCCTTCCTGATATAGTCCATAACTACGACAATAAGAGAAAAAATACTTCCATGAAAAGTTTTTTAAAAAATAACCGTTCATCCCTAAGTGAAACATTGAAATTCTATTGTTCCCCGTTCCATGATTTTTCCCATCGATAATGATCATTGGACTAAAAAAAGGTGACGCAATTATTCGGTTTTGATAGCTTAAACCCGATTTATAAGTTCCGTGTCGATATAATCGCTCATACCACTCAGTAGGATCCCAAGGATCACGTACATGCATTACTCCCCCCTGATCGTTGGTATTTACAAATTCCACTAAAATGTTTGAGATAGCGCTTTTCTTATCTAACTCATAATTGATTCCTATAAGGTTATCAAAAATATTATGAATAATAATAGGCACATGATCCCAAGGATGGTTTAAATACATCGTTAATGTACCAGCAAGATATTTCTTTTGATAGTCTAGATAAAACAAGCCTAAATGATTTCCTGCAAAATAAATTTGGTCTCCATTTGGAGACTCAGGCGAACCGGGCAAAGGTAAAATAGCCCTAGGATAACTTTTAAAACCGGGCATTTCTCCGTAATCAGGAGAAGTACCTCCCCACATAGAATAGTGCTCGACTCCTGCAGTTACATGTTCTCTGGAGTTAATTGGTTTTCTAAGGTAAAAAGCTTTATGATGCAGATGAGTATTTTGCACATAACGACTTTTATCGTTCATTAATCCCTCATCATAAATCGCTTTAAAAGTTACATTATTCCAAAATTTAGAATTCTCACCAAAAGGAAGTGCTATATACCCATTGCTTGCTAATCTAATTCTTGGCAATGGACGAGCATTATTCGACCAGCTGATATTTCCATTGGTGCTAGATAAACCTTCGAACAAAGTTTCTTCTGCAAAAGCACCTGCTTTTAAATAAAATCCCTTATACTTTATTCCTCCATACCATTCATTTAACTGTTGATAGCTTGAGTTCCCTTTTGCGTATACATAATGTCCGCCATAGGTGTAATCCCAATTCGTATCCTTATTAAATTGCTTGTTCAATTTGATTTGCCCCAATTGATAAGAACTACTTTCATGTTCAAAAATACCTTGCTGATTGGCTGTAAACCAAAAAGGTAATAGATCTCCTGTTGAATAGGAACCGGTACCAGACATTGCAGAAGTAGAAACTTCTAATACAGGCCAAAGATTTTGAGCAGATAGTGTAAAAGGAAATAGTAAAAAAAGAAAAACTATGTTTTTTATAAGAGTCATTTGAAATGTGTTTGGAAATTATTTTTTTGGTAAAGATACAATCAAATTGATAAGTGATAAGTGATAAATGATAATTTTTTCCCTCAACCAGTAAGCGTTTGAAAAACCTTACTGATTCTTGTTTTCCTTCGGTACTGTAATAAACGTGCTGCATTGAACTATAGATTTACTACGTAGCTACTCTGCGTTACGGCTTTGTGCCTTGCAATGACGGGGAAGATTGAAATAAGTGATGAGTAAACAGTAGACAGAATTGAGGTAGAGCAATAATATTACAATTACAACTTGCAACCTTATCACCTCTCCCCTACACGCTTTCAGGTTTTACAACTCTGAAAGGTCTATTGGGCACATATTTTTCTAAAATTTCCAAATCAAAGGTATCAAGAATACAGAAATAAGAAATGCCAAAATATTCATTGGAATACCTATACGTAAATAATCTCGAAACTTGTAATTTCCGATTGCTTGTACAATCATATTAGTTTGATAACCAATTGGAGTCGAAAAACTGGCTGAGGCTGCAATGGCAATGGCAATAAAAAAAGGACGTGGGTCTACGCCTAGTTGGTGCGCTGCCGACATGGCAATTGGGAAAGCAATTGCTGCCGCAGCATTATTGGTAATCACTTCAGTAAACACCATTGTAAGCAAATAGATCACTGCCAAAACTGCTCCCGGGCCCATGTGCTTCACCAAATTAATAGACCATTGTGCTATTTGTTGCGCCGCACCCGAGTTGACCAAAGCTTTACTTATAGCAAAAGCAGATGCGATGGTAATTAGCACATCCCAACTAATCGCTTTTGAATATTTTTTTGGAGGAAAAACTTTAAAGATTGCCATCAATACTGCTGCCAAAGAAGCAAAGAAGAACATATCGGGTTGATTGCCTTTTACCGTTGGAAGGTAATCTCCAAAAGTCGCTCCCAAAATCATCATCATCAAAATAAGTATCGTCCAGCCTATTTTATAGGTCTTCACAGGTTTTTCAACTTCCCCTTTTGAGCTTATTAAAAAGAAAATTTTCGATTCTTTCCAGGTTTCTACAAACTCCTCATTCGCCATTAAAACCAAAGTATCTCCCGGCCGCAAGCGCTCTTTACTTAAATTAGAACTGATACTAGATCCATTGCGATGTAAAGCCAGAACAACTGATTGATATCGTGCGGGAAAGTCAAATTCTTCTAAAGTAGATCCAATTCCGGGGAAACGAGGAGCCAGAACAACTTCAATACGATGGAGGTCTTCTTCTTTTAAAATCGCATCAATATTCCCTTGTGTATTAATTTTCAATCCACTCAACTGGAGTACCGATTCTATATCTTCACTATAGCCTCGAATCAATAGCGTATCTTCTTCTTGCAATACAACCCGATCGGTATTACAATCAAACGTTTGATTTTCTCGTTCCACGGCAACCACTGTAATATCTTTGAAATCGTTTAATGCTCCGTTCTTAATAATTTCTCCAATGTATTTACTATTTTGAGTTACCGATAAACTGTAGTAATACTCTTTGTCATTATTACGATTCGCATTTTTGAGTTTTTTTGCATCAGGAAGAAAATGTTGACCAATGAAGGAAACATATAAAAATCCAACAAGCGCAATAGCAAATCCAATTTTCCCTAATTCAAACATCCCCAATCCTTCAAAACCAGCTTCCTGCATCATACCATCCACAACTAAATTTGTTGATGTTCCAATTAGTGTACAAATCCCTCCAAAAATGGTTGCATAAGAAAGCGGGATTAAAAACTTCTTGGGAGACAGTCCAATCTTTTGCGCCCAATTTTTAATGACCGGCCCAAAAATAATAACCACAGGAGTATTATTAAGGAAAGCTGACAAACCGGAAATTGGTAACATGATTGAAAGAAGCAATCGGGGTACTGACCTTTTTTTCTTTGGTAAAGCAATGTTGGCCACTTTATTCAAAACTCCTGAATATCTTACACCTTCGCTTACTAAAAAAAGTGCAGCAATCGTTAACATTCCCTTGTTTGAAAAACCGGCAACCAATTCATTTGGTGTAATGATCCCCAAAACCATCAACAAAACCGCCGAAGAAAAAATAATTAAGCCTGGTCGCATGGCATCTTTTACCAATGCCACAATCATGACTAAAATTGTGATTAATACTATGTAGGTTGAGAATGTCAAAACGCTTAAAATTTAAGTTTCAAAAATAGAAAAAAACTAAAGGAAATGATAATTGATTGGTTGACAATTGACAATTAAGAGAAATTAGTTTATGAATATTTTCTGGAAGTGATGCTGATACAAGCTATTTGAATAAAAAAATCATTCTACCTATAAAATGGTATTTCCGGCATTGTGTTAGGGGGTGTTTCTATTTTTTTCTATTTTAGCACCACTTTTTATGATAGAGTTTCTTTGTGTCTAAAGTTCAGATGCAAATAAGAAAATAAAGAGCGATTTTTTTATATAAAGACGAGAATTAATTTTAGAAATGCAGGATAATATATTTACCGTATTTGATCAGATTATTCAACGCGAAGAAAAAGAAAATAAGCTTAAACAGCGTGCTAAAGTAATTTGGTTTACCGGATTATCCGGATCGGGCAAAACAACTTTATCAGTAGCTTTAGAAAGGGCACTTTTTAACAAAGGATACTTAACTCAAACTTTAGATGGAGACAACATTCGCTCTGGAATCAACAATAACCTCACCTTTTCACCTGAAGATCGAAATGAAAACATCAGACGTATAGCAGAAGTTACTAAATTATTTTCCAACTGTGGAATTATTACACTTTGTGCGTTTGTAAGTCCAACTGAAAAAACAAGAGCAATTGTTCGCAATATTGTAGGTGCTGAAGATTTTTTTGAAGTACATGTAAGTACCCCATTGGAAGTTTGTGAACAACGAGATGTAAAAGGCTTATATGCAAAAGCTCGCGCCGGATTGATTCCTAATTTCACAGGGATTAGCGCTCCATTTGAAATTCCAAAAGACGCACAGATAAGTATTGATACATCAAACCAAAGTGTAGAGAAGTCTGTGAAAATTTTATTGGATAGTGTTTTACCAATCATAAAAAGTGAAAGTGGAGAAAGTCAAGAGTGAGGTTGAGATCCTTCGCTAAAGCTCATGATGGCAATAAGCAGCGAGCAACGTAAATAAATAAACGTCTGAAGGACATAAGATAGTATAAATAGTGTTATCGAAGGAGCTCCTTCAACATCTCGATAGCCATCGGGATCATGATGACAAAGTGAAAATAATAAATAGAAAATATAAGGTGTATGCAAGATTATAATTTATCCCATTTAAAAGAATTGGAAGCAGAAGCAATTCAGATTATTCGTGAAGTTGCTGCAGAATTCGAAAATCCGGTGATGCTTTACTCCATTGGAAAAGATTCATCGGTAATGGTGCGCTTAGCAGAAAAAGCATTTTATCCAGGTAAAGTTCCCTTTCCTTTAATGCACATCGACTCAAAATGGAAATTTAAAGAGATGATTGAATTCCGTGATAATTATGCGAAGGAAAATAATTGGGATTTAATTGTAAATTATAATAAAGAAGGCTTTGAGTCGGGAGTAGGACCATTTACCCATGGTAGCAAAGTACATACCGATGTAATGAAAACGCAAGCCTTATTAGCTGGTTTAGATAAATACAAATTCGATGCAGCATTTGGTGGCGCCCGTCGCGATGAGGAGAAATCACGTGCAAAAGAACGCATCTTCTCTTTCCGTGATAAATACCATCAATGGGATCCTAAAAACCAACGTCCTGAATTGTGGGATACCTTCAACGCAAAGGTACACAAGGGAGAATCTATCCGAGTTTTCCCAATTTCCAACTGGACTGAATTAGACGTTTGGCAATACATCAGATTAGAAAATATTCCAATTGTTCCGTTGTACTACGCAAAAGAGCGTCCAATGGTCAATATGGACGGAACATGGGTGATGGTAGATGATGATCGTATGCCTAAAGAATTACGCGACAAAGCCGAAATGAAAATGGTTCGTTTTAGAACTTTGGGTTGTTATCCACTTACCGGAGCTGTTGAATCGTCGGCAACTACAATTGAAGAGATTGTAGAAGAGATGATGACCGTAACTGTTTCGGAGCGTACTACTCGGGTGATCGATTTTGATCAGGACGCAAGCATGGAACAAAAGAAACGAGAAGGGTATTTTTAATTACCAAGGCAATTAAAAATAGGTTAAGAATAAGAAAAAGATTAAGGTTAAGATTAAGATTAATAAATGTATAAAACTTTCAGAGATATGCCAGTTTGGCAACATGGTCACCAATTAGCTGTTGAAGTTTTTCAGCTCACAATTGATTTACCTAGATCTGAAGATTACAGTCTAACATCACAATTGAGAAGATCATCAAGTAGTGTATCAGCAAATATTGCTGAAGCCTTTGGAAGAAAAACAAAAAAGGATAAATCGAATTTTTACATTATTGCAAGAGGTTCTGCATTTGAAACTCAAAACCATATCATTTATTGAAACAGTGTAGGTTACTTTAAATCTAATATAAAAAAGGAATTGCTTTCAAAATATGATGATTTGATACTTGAATTAAATAAAATTATTAGAACTCTAACAAACTAAACCTAAATCTTAAACTCAACCTTATAAATTCAATATTATGACAAATAGTTCAAATAAAAATACAGATACCCCAATTGGAGGCTCACGAGGCTCCTTAGATATTCAAGAGTTTTTAGATCAAGATGAGAAAAAAGATCTTCTAAGGATTTTAACTGCAGGATCGGTAGATGATGGAAAATCTACTTTGATTGGGCGCTTAATGTTCGATAGTAAAATGTTGTACGAAGATCAGTTGGCAGCTCTTGAGCGCGATAGTAAACGCGTGGGGCATGCCGGTGAAGACATCGATTATGCACTTTTACTCGATGGTTTAAAAGCAGAACGCGAGCAAGGTATTACTATTGATGTGGCCTACCGCTACTTCTCGACCAATAAACGAAAATTCATTATTGCCGATTGCCCGGGACATGAGCAGTATACCCGAAATATGGTAACAGGCGCATCCACTGCGAACTTGGCAATTATCCTCATCGATGCAACCAAAGGAGTAATTACGCAAACTCGCCGCCACACCTACTTAGTTAACCTATTAGGAATTAAACATGTGGTTTTGGCGGTTAATAAAATGGACTTGGTTGATTACAGTCAGGATCGTTTCAATGAAATTGTAAAGGAATATAAAAACTTTGTTACCCAGTTAGATATACCCGATGTGGAGTTTATTCCACTTTCGGCACTAAAAGGGGAAAATGTGGTAGAGCCAACCACAAAAATGGATTGGTACCATGGTAAAAGTATGTTGGAGTTTTTAGAAACCATTCATACCGGAAGCGACCACAATTTCGAAGACTTGCGTTATCCTGTTCAATATGTAAATCGCCCGGATAGGGATTTCCGTGGTTTCGCGGCAAAAATTGCTTCAGGAATTATTAAGAAAGGCGATGAAATTACGGTTTTACCATCTCGTACCAAATCGAAAGTAAAATCGATTGTAACTTACGATGGCGAATTGGAGCAAGCCTTTCCACCTCAATCGGTAACCGTTACCCTTGAAGATGAAATTGATATCTCACGCGGAGAAATGATTGTTCATCCTGATAACTTACCTCATGTGGAACGTCATTTTGAGGCCATGTTGGTATGGATGGATGAAAAAGCCATGAATCCGAACACTCAATTCTACATTAAGCACAATACCAACACAACCAAAGCAAGAATTGATGGTATAAAATACAAGGTGGATATCAATACTTTAGAAAAATCATCGATTGATCACTTTGAATTGAATGAAATTGGTCGTACGGTAATTACCACAGTAAAACCAATTTTCTTTGATCCCTACTCAAAAAATAAAAGCACCGGTTCGTTTGTATTGATTGATCCTGTTACACATAATACTTGTGCAGTAGGAATGATCATTGATAAATTATCATCTGATGAATTGACCAACAAAATTTCATTAGACGAATATCGTAATCAAATTGATGCCGGAGAATGTTTAATTCCGTCAGTAGAGCGAACTAAAAAATTAGGACAAAAAGGAGCAACACTTTGGATTACCGGTTTACATGGTTCAGGAAAAAACGAATTGGCTTATTTGCTGGAAAAACAACTATTCGATATGGGGGCTACTGCTGTATTGTTAGATGGTAGTACAGTTCGTTCAGGCTTATCAAAAGAATTAGATTTCTCCCCTACTGATCGTGCCGAACATTTACGTCGTGTAGCTGAAATTGCCCGCATCTTAAACGAGCAAGGAATCATCGCAATCTGTTCATTTATTTCTCCGGAAGAAGCAACTCGCAGTCAGGTGGCCGAGATTGTTGGAGCCAACCGTTTCCATACCATTTATATGGACGCGGACTTGGAATTCTGTAAGAATAACAAACCAGAATTGTATCAATTGGCTGAAGATGGTAAGATTAATGATTTGCCTGGCGTTCAAATTCAATTTGAGGCACCAGCAAAACCTTCATTGATTTTGAAACCAGAAGAAAATGCAATTAATCCTGATAAGATTTTAGAATATTTAAATATCGCTAAGGTCTTCCCAATTTAATACCTTCTGCCCCGAAAGGGAGAAAATTTAAAACAGAATACAATAAAAATAATAAGCGCGATAGATTAGCTCTATTGCGCTTTTTTGATTTCAAGTGTTTTAAATTTGGGGTTATTTTTCAAGTAAGGAAGTCACAGACGACATATTAATAAGAATTAAACTTAGCATAACTAGAAACAGTGAACTAAATACAAAAAGCTATTTTATTATTTAATTATCATGAATAGTTAATAATAATTCAACTTGAAAATTGCATTCCTTTTCAAAATGTTCGATATTGTGACAGAATAAAACAATATACAAATGAAAGGCATTGTATTAGCCGGAGGCTCCGGTACTAGATTATACCCAATCACAAAAGGTTTATCGAAACAATTGTTACCCATCTATGATAAACCCATGATTTACTATCCGATCTCCGTACTAATGTTAGCAGGAATTAATGAGATTTTAATTATATCAACTCCTTCCGATTTACCGATGTATGAACACTTATTAGGCACTGGTGAACAATGGGGGGTTAACTTTCAATACAAAGTACAACCCTCTCCCGATGGCTTAGCACAAGCGTTTACTTTAGGGGAAGAATTTATTGGCAATGACTCTGTTTGTCTGGTTTTAGGAGATAATATTTTTTATGGAGATGGATTTACGGGGCTTCTACAAGAAGCAAAGAAAACTGTTGAAAAGGAAAATAAAGCTCGCATTTTCGGTTATTATGTAAATGATCCTGAGCGTTATGGTGTAGCTGAGTTTGATGATCAACATAATGTGGTGAGCATTGAAGAAAAACCAGATAAACCTAAATCTAATTACGCAGTGGTAGGTTTGTATTTCTACCCCAATAGCGTGGTGGATATTGCAAAAAATGTAAAACCATCGCCACGTGGCGAATACGAAATTACTTCTGTGAACCAAGAATACCTAGACAATGGTCAATTAATGTTAAGCAATATGGGACGTGGTTTTGCATGGTTAGACACAGGAACGCATCATTCCTTACTTCAAGCATCGAATTTTATTGAAACTGTTGAAAGCCGTCAAGGATTAAAAGTTGCATGTTTGGAAGAAATTGCATGGAGAAAAGGATGGATCGATGATGCCCGACTAAAAGAGCTTGCTGAACCATTAAAGAAAAATGCTTATGGTGAGTATTTATTGAAGTTAGTTGAATAGCTTGAAATGTTTAATTGTGGTTTTGTGGAACTGTTATTTTGTTATAGAGAAGAATTTAATTAAAAATTTTCCTGTAATTAATTTTATGAATAATAGATTCCTTCGTTCCTCTCAATGACTAAAAATTTAGAAAATATTAAATGAAAATTATAAAAACAGAAATTCCTGAAGTTCTAATATTTAAGCCCAAATTTTTTGGGGATGATCGAGGTTATTTTTTTGAGTCCTTTCGCCAAGATGTATTTGAAGAAGCTGTAGGAAAAATCAATTTTGTGCAAGATAATCAATCAAAATCTTCCTTCGGAGTTTTGCGAGGATTGCATTTTCAATATCCACCATATACACAATCCAAGTTAGTACGTTGCTTAGAAGGAGAAGTTTTGGATGTAGCTGTTGATATAAGAAAGAATTCGCCAACATTCGGAAAATATGTCGCAGCAAAGCTTAATGATAAAAATCAACATCAAGTTTTTATTCCGCAAGGGTTTGCTCACGGATTTGTTGTATTGAGTGAAACAGCTGTATTTGCTTATAAATGCGACAACTATTATGCGCCAGAATATGATGGAGGGGTATTATGGAATACTCCTGAATTTGGAATCGACTGGATTGTTCCAGAAAAAGACATTCAACTTTCAGAGAAAGATAAGAAGCAGAAAAGCTTGAATGAAATAAACGGTGTATTTAAATATTAGAAAGTCATTTTTAAATACAAATCCCACATCAACAACTGAAATAAGGATAATGAATATACTAATTACAGGTGCCAATGGACAATTGGGTAACGAGCTTAAGAAACTTGAAAACAATTATTCGGGCTGGAATTTTTTCTATGGCGATTTACCCGAAGTTGATATCACCAACAAAACTATAATTGAAGAATTTACTCAACAAAATAATATTAAGGCCATTATTAATTGTGCTGCTTATACCGCAGTTGATAAAGCAGAGGAAGACAAAGAGTTGGCAAATAAGGTAAATGCAATTGGACCTTCTATTTTAGCCAAAATAGCCTATTCCGAAGAAATTCAATTGATTCATGTTTCTACTGATTTTGTGTTCGATGGAAAGAACTTTCAGCCTTATGTAGAAAATGATAAAACCGCCCCCATTAGTGCTTATGGTGAAACAAAGTTAAATGGAGAACAATTGGTGCTTAAAAATTGTCCTTCAGCGATCATCTTGCGAACTTCATGGTTGTACTCATCGTTTGGAAATAACTTTGTTAAAACAATGCAGCGTTTAGGCAGCGAAAGAGACCAACTGAATGTCATATTTGATCAAATAGGGACCCCAACTTATGCGGCCGACTTAGCAGGTGCAATTCTGAAAATACTCAATTCAAACGAACAAAAAGCGGGTATTTTCCATTATTCAAATGAGGGGGTTGCTTCGTGGTATGATTTTGCAAAGGCGATTATGGAACTTTCTAATATTGAGTGTAAGGTCTTCCCTATTCCAACATCGATGTATCCAACTCCAGCCGCTCGACCACATTATAGTGTAATGAACAAACAAAAAATAAAGGATACCTTTAAAATTGAGATTCCTTATTGGAGAGAGAGTTTAAAAACTTGTATTCAAGAGCTAAAAGGAAAAACTGATTAATTATCATAGAATATATTTTGTATATTAATTATCTCAAGAACTGAGAATATTACTAAATAGAAAGCAATGACTAAAAAAATATTGATTACTGGAGCAGCTGGATTTATTGGTTCACATGTAGTAAGATTATTTGTAAATAAATATCCCGATTATCAAATCTACAATCTTGATAAATTAACCTATGCTGGCAATCTTAATAATTTAAAAGATATCGAAGAAAAGCCAAATTACAATTTTGTAAAGATGGATATCGTGGATGCAAATGCCATCATGCAACTTTTTGAAGAACATCTCTTTGATGGTGTTATACATTTGGCTGCGGAATCGCATGTAGATCGCTCTATTTCCAACCCAACAGAATTTGTATTTACCAATGTAATTGGAACGGTGAATCTCTTGAATGCTGCCAAGAAAATATGGAATGGAAAGACTGAAGGAAAACTCTTCTATCATATTTCAACCGATGAAGTTTATGGAACCCTAGAAATGGGAACCGAAATGTTTACCGAAACCACCAGCTATGATCCACATAGCCCATATTCCGCTTCAAAGGCTAGCAGTGATCATTTTGTAAGAGCTTACAACGACACTTTTGGATTACCTGCTTTGGTATCCAATTGTTCAAATAATTATGGATCATTCCAATTTCCAGAGAAACTGATCCCACTTTTCATCAATAATATTCAGCAAAATAAAGCGCTACCAGTTTATGGGAAAGGCGAAAATATCCGGGACTGGTTATGGGTGGAGGATCATGCTCGAGCGATTGATGTTATTTTTCACAAAGGAAAACCTGGTGAAACTTACAACATTGGTGGACATAACGAATGGACCAATATCGATTTGATAAAATTAATGTGCAAAATCTTAGATCGTAAATTGGGACGTATTGAAGGAACTTCGGAGCAACTTATTACTTACGTTACCGACAGAGCTGGTCACGATTTGCGCTACGCCATTGATTCCTCGAAACTTCAGAAAGAGTTAGGTTGGGTACCGAGTTTGCAATTCGAAGAAGGATTGGAAAAAACAATAGATTGGTATCTCGAGAATAAAGAATGGCTGGAAAATGTTACGAGTGGCGATTACCAGAAATACTATGATGAACAATATGACAGATAATTGAAGCGGTACATAAAAATGGGCAATTATTAATTGCCCATTTTCATTTATCAATTACTTATACTGGTTTAGAAAACTGCTTGCCTACGGTTCCAATCAAAGGATCGAAAATAGAGGCAACATTTCGAACAAACATTGCTCCTAGATCAGTCACCACAATTGTATTATTCTCAAATTCCACAAGCCCGTCTTCAATTATTTCACTTAAATTCTGAGTTAAATTTGGAATCGACCTATAAAGCTCAAATAAGTCGATATTAAACTTACTTTCCAACTTTCCTAAATCAATTCGATTGTTACACATTAACTCGGTAATTGCCTCTCGAATAATCACCTGCTCTTCAGAAAGTCGATAACCTTTTATTGTTGCCATCTTACCTTCTGACATCGATTTGATATATTCCTCAATCGATTTAGTATTTTGTGCATAAACCTGCCCTAATTGACTAATTCCAGTTACTCCCAAAGCATAAACCTGTCCGGTTGTTTTTAGAGTGCAATAGCCCTGAAAATTTCGGTTTAAAGTATGATTGGTTTGTGCATCACACAATTCATCATTAGGCAAAGCATAATGATCCATTCCGATTGCCTGATAGCCGTTCTCTATCATTATTTTGCGAGCACCACTATTCATTTTTACCTTTTCTGAGTTCTCAGGTAAGCCATAAACTTCAAGTTTCTTTTGAATTTTACTAACCCAAGGAACATGTGCATAAGAAAAGGTAACCAAGCGATCAGGTTTTAACGCAACAGCCTTTTTAATTGAATCTTCAAATTGATTGGCACTTTGCTTGGGCAATCCATAAATAAAATCGAGATTAACTTTCACCGCTGGATCATCAGCCTTTAAATGCTCAATTATCGCCGCTAAATCCATAAAAGGCGCTTCTCGGTTAACGGCATCCAGCACCGCTTTATCAAAATCCTGAACCCCTAAACTAAATCTTTTAAAACCTGCTTCTTTTAAATCTATAATTTGTTGTTTACTCAAATAGGCCGGATTACATTCGATTGCGATCTCTGCATTTTCAATCAATTCAAAATGATCAAAAATCAATTGGTTCAATTCTTTCAAGTATTGAATATCAACAGCATTAGGCGTACCTCCACCATAATGAATTTGCGAAACTTTTCGGTTCTTATCTAATTTTTCAATTACAATTTGCAACTCCTTTTTCATGGCTTCCATATAGGATTTTACCGAAGCATCATTTCTCATTCCATAGGAGTTGCAGCCACAAAAATAGCATAGCTGCTTACAGAAGGGGACATGAAAATAGAACGAAATATTTTCTGGTTTCCAGTTATTTGATTCCTCAATAGCCTTATCAAAATCACCCGGTGTAAATTCTTCATGAAAGAAATTGGCAGGTGGATAACTCGTATATCGAGGTACTGGTTTGTTGTATTTCTCTAAAAGTTGCTTTTCTGTTAACATCTCAATTGTTTATTCAAGTTCTAATTTTCGTACCGAGTTAGGTTCTTTATACAATACCAATGTAGCAAGTAAAACAATAAAAGCCAAGATTGATTCTGCAACAAATAATCCTTTGTAACCAATAGTATCAGCTAGTTTACCACTAAAAATAGCGATTAACATACTGCTAATATGAGTTATTACAATTTGAAGTGTAAAATCGGTTCCTTCTCTTCCTTTACGGACTACATCCATCGAAGTGGTAAAAATCATTACCGAAGCAAAACCGTAAGCGCTCCAAACCAAAGCGATTCCAAGATAAAGATTTAATAATGCGACTTCCCCTAAAGTAAATACGAACATGTAAACTCCTGCAAGTAGCATTAGTAAAGTTGCAATTCGAATAGACTTTGTTCGCCCTAATTGTTTTACAGAAACACCAGCTAAAACAGAACTCAATGCCCCCATCGAAGTTCCAAATACCCCACTCATAATACCAATTTCTTTTATTGAAAATCCTTTATCAACCAAGAAAGGTTTGATCATTGCTAAAATTCCGATAATTCCACTGTAGAAAATGAAAAGAAACAGAATTCGCTTTGCCATTCCCTTTTGCACAAAGAAATAGCCAATATCCGAAAACCTGATGGGCTTTACCCCTGCTTGTTTCGTTGAAATATTCCTATTCGATTTAAAAAAATAAAGTGGTATTAAAGCAATCAATACAAAGAAAGCCAAGCAGATCAATAGAATTTGCCAACCAAAAAAATGGTAGAGCACCAACAATGCACCACTTCCCAACAATGTGCCAATAAAACTCCCGGTAGACTGCATACTATTCCCGATACCTCGTTCCGATGGTTTCAAGGTATGAATTGCATAAGCATCAGTAGCAATATCCTGTGTAGCAGAGCCTACAAAAGCGATTAGCATTAATAATATTATCAATGAGAAATCAAATTTCAAATCGAAAAAGCCGATGGACAATATGATGATTGCATAGAATATTTCGCTATAAATAATCCATTTTCTATAATGCTTTATGGAAGTACTGGTTCGATCGATAAGTGGTGCCCAAAAGAATTTAATGATCCAAGGTAGTTTGATCATTTGGAGCATTCCAATTGACTCTAAAGAATAGTTTTCCTGTCGCATAATTACAGGAACCACGGTTGAGAAAAAGCTCATTGGAACCGATTGAGCAATATACAAGCCAAGTAAAGTGAATAGTTTTTTCCAGTTTCCTTTATGCATAATTTATTGTTGTAGCAACGAGATTTATTGATTAAAACTTATATTTCAAGTTAACACCCATGGTTACAGGACGACCTAATTGAACATATGAATTACCTAATGCTTCAAAATAAAAAGCATGATAATTTGTATTTAATAGATTTTTACCCCAAAACTCGATGATAAAGTTTTGCTCTTGAAAAGCTACTTTTCCATTCAACAAACTATAATAATTCTGCGCTGCTAAATTTTCTTCATTCCAATAGTGTTTCCCAACACCTTTATAATTTAAACTATAGCTAATCGCATCACAAATTACATATACATTTTGTCTATAGCTAACTCCAATAAAAATAGTATGTTTAGGTACATAGGGAATGTAGTTTCCGGCTAGATTATTAGAATCATCTACGTAATAATCTTTAATCAGCGCTTTTGTATAGCCATAATTAAAATTGGTCGAAAGATTTTTAATTGGCATCGCTCGAATTTCAAGTTCAAACCCCTTGCTATTAGATTTTCCAACATTCTCTAAATATGAACCACGACCTGTTGAAACTGTTTGATAGATTTGTTGATTTTTGATATCGATGTAGAATAAACTCAAATTCGCATTTACTTGACCGTCGAAAAAGAAGGTCTTTGCGCCAAATTCGTAATTAATACTTTTCTCGGGTTCGAAAGTCAATTCCTCTGGCTTAGTTACGGTAGTATTGTAGCCACCCGCTTTATAGCCTTGGGCTAGCGTTGCATAAATCGAGAAATGTTCGTTCAAATTGTAGTTAATAGCAATATTCGACAACAAAGTTGAATACGATAGTGCCGGATAAAGTGTATCAGCTTGATTTACTTCTGCGCCTGATTTCGTTAAAAGATCATATCTATAATCCTGAATATCTTTTTCTGTGTCTAATCGAAGTCCTCCGATAATTTTTAATCTTTCAGAAATTTGATAGCTCGATTGATGAAAAATTGCAGCTCCTAAAATCTGATTGTCATACAATTTTGTATAGCTATCCATTGTAGTAGCAAAATCGTCACCAAAGGATACCAAAAGATCTTTATCAAAAAGCTGCACAAATCCGTAAGCTCCCAATAGCAATTGATAATTGTGCTTCGAATTCGAACGCAATATTAATTCTTCAGAAAACATATTTTGCTTTTCACTTTGCAGAATTCCATATAAATCTTTGGCGGTAAAATCCTGGTCAATATCTTGTTTTCCATCATAGTATTGATGACTAGTTACCGAATTGAAACGAAATTTATCATTCTCGAATTTGATGTTCAAACCATTCGACCATATTTGACGTTGATATGAACTATAATGATTATAGTTGATCGAATCGGCAGTACCCGATTCAAGATCTAAAATAGCATATGGATAGCCACCTTGATTACTCCATTCATAATTAGAAGTAAAATTAGCCTCCCAATTATATGCCAATTTGTAAAAAAGTTTAAAACGAGCTGAATAACTATCCAATTCATCAACTTTTTCTTGATTGAATTGGTTGGTGAAGTACCCATCGTTTTTATTCAACTGTGCACCTACCATTATACCAAGCTTTTTAGAAAATTGGTGATAGTGAGCCAGTTTTGCTTTATAATAGCCATAATTACCCCCACTAATTGCAATACTTGTACCTTGATAACTTAAAGGATTTTTGGTGAGCACATTGATAATTCCAGCCATCGTATTTCGACCGTACAATGTTCCTTGTGGTCCTTTTAAAACTTCAATTCGATCAATATCAAAAAAATCGAAATTAAATGAAGCCTTCTCGAAGAAAGAAACCCCATCGACATACAATCCAACCGAAGGAGAATTGATCCGGGAACCGATTCCTCTGATGTAAATTGGTGAAGTAAGTTTTGAACCATAATCGGGCATGAAAACATTTGCCACCTGAGCAGTTAAACTCACTACACTTTCCATTTCATCTCGCTCAATCTGACTGGCATTTACTAATGAAACAGTACTTGGCAATTTGCTTATTTCAGTGTTCTCCTTAAACGAACAAATAAATATTTCAGGAATTTCTAATTCCGTCATTTTAGTAGTATCAGTGCCATTAATACTTTTTTGTGCAAACAGCCTATTTCCGATTATGGCTATAAATAAACATAGAGAAAAGACACTAAATACTTTTAATTTCATAAGTGAAAAAGTTACTTTTAATAATGGTGTTGATACTTGAAAAGACAATTCAAAATTAACCGATCGCTCCAAATCTGATACTTCATTGCATGAAATCATTCGGAAATTCTACAATGATTATAATACTCTTGTTAAACCCCATAAAACATGGATGAGAATAAACAACATGAATCTTTCAAAATCATACAATCGATATCAGTGACAAGCAGAATTTGATGAATGATACTCTAAAAGAAAGAAATTGTTTAGTTACCCTAAATTTGGCGGTGGGCGGGAATTAATTTGATCAAACTTCAATTTGTCGGGGAGAATTGTATTGGTCAAACGAAGTTTAGTTGTCTTCATATTGGTCCTATTACACAATCGAAATAAATCCAAAAATGAAATCACAAAATCTTGGTTTTCGTAACCACATTCAATCCAAAAATAATCAAACTCAGAATCTGAAGTAAGCGTTTGCTTTTCTGAACTAATTTCCGAGGTAAATTCTTCCTCGAATTTTTCTTTCAAAGAATCGAAAGCATTAGGCATTATCCCTAATAAATAGAGTATTGCGAATACCAAATAAGGTATTGGAGTTGCTAAAATTCCTTGAAAAAACATTAAGTATCTTTAATTTGCGCGTGAAGATACTAATTAGAAATTATTTAATAAAATATTTAGTTTTTTAGATATGATGATTTAATTCGAAAATTGATCGCAACAGCTTAAACGATTTTAATTAAAGCAAACAAAATATTAAATACTCAATTCAAATAAATATCTCTTTTTACCTACCTTTGAGGCTTCAATCAAGTCGACATATGAAAAATAAGAAATCGTACGATGTTGTTATTATTGGCGCAGGCTTAACCGGGCTAACCGCTGCATTTTACCTATCAAGAGCAGGAATTAATGTCGCTGTAATTGATAAAGAAACAAAAGCGGGCGGCGTAATACAAACCAAGCAATCAAACGGTTTTACATATGAAACTGGCCCAAATACAGGAGTAATTGGCAATGAAGAGGTGGTTGATTTATTTCAACAATTAAAAGGAAGTTGCGAATTAGAAATTGCAGACCCAAAAGCAAAAAGAAGATTAATTTGGAAACAAGGTCAATGGCATGACTTGACAGGAGGCCCCAAAGCAGTTTTCACACCGCTGTTCACCTGGAAAGACAAATTTAGAACAATTGGAGAACCCTTTCGAAAAAAGGGAAATAACCCCGATGAAAACCTAAGCTCCTTTGTAATAAGGAGACTGGGTAAATCGATATTAGATTATGCTGTCGATCCTTTTGTTTCTGGAGTTTATGCCGGCGATCCGGAACGACTAATTCCACGGTATGCGCTTCCAAAGCTTTATAATCTGGAACAAGAGTATGGAAGTTTGATTAAAGGAAACTTAAAGAAAAAAGCCATTTTTAAAGCACAACGCGAAGCTGGCGTAACCAAAGATGTATTCTCAACAAAAGGAGGATTACATCAACTAATTGAAGCATTAGTGCATAAAGTTGGCTCTGAAAATATTTTTTTAGAAGCTCAAAATACCGTTGTAAAACAAACTAAAGAATCCTTTAAAACTAAATTCAACATTACAGAAGAAAAGTTTTCATTTCGATCGAATAATGTAATTAGTACTGTGGGAAGTTACGCCCTACCCAAATTGATTCCATTTGTTGATAAGCAACTTTACGATTCAATTTCAAACTTAAATTATGCCAAAGTAACTCAGGTAACTGTTGGCTACAAACATTGGGAAGGTGGTGACATCAAAGCATTTGGGGGATTGGTTCCATCGAAAGAAGAAAAAGACATCTTAGGAATACTATATACGTCCTCGTTTTTTAATGAAAGAGCACCAAAAAAGGGAGCGCTACTTTCTGTTTTTATGGGTGGTTTAAAAAAGCCTCATTTAGTAGATTTACCAGATGACGAAATTAAAACCATTGTTGATCTGCATCTAAAAGAGATGCTTGGCGTTTCAATTTTTAAATCTGATTTAATTGATATCAACCGCTACCAGAAAGCGATTCCACAATACGAAATTACCACCAGAGAAAGATTAAAAACGATTGCTGCAATTGAAAAATTACATCAGGGTTTATATTTAGCTGGAGGAATTAGAGACGGAATTGGAATGGCTGACAGAATAAAGCAAGCCAAACAAATTGCCGACACAATTATAAAAAAGGCTTAAATTCAGAATCCTCTTAAATCATCAAAAAAAGTATTTCTTAAAAGAAATTACAAACTGATCACTTTATCTGACGCTTTTTGCATTTCAATAATATCCATCATTGTACCTTGTAAGCCCACCTTTGTTTTATCCAACAAATTATAAAACTTCAAACAGGTTTTACAAGCTAATAACTTTACTCCACGTGCTTCTAATGCTTGCAATTCTTCTAATACATTAGAATCTTCGGCGATTAATTTTACACCTTCGTTATAAAATACAATCACTTTTGGAAGCTCAGTTTCTTCATTTAATAGATTGAGGTAGTTTTTGGCTAATACCAATGACAAACTTTGATCGCCTGAACCCATTCCGTTTTTATTAAATTGAAGAAGTACATTTTTGAATGATGACATAGAGTAGATTTTTAGATAATCAAAGTTAGCATAAAAGCAAAGAGTCACAATCTGCTTCTGCAAAAATGTGACTCTTTCTAGTAGCTACTAATTTCTTTTTTTAAAAGAATATTTCAGTTTTTATTTGCTCCAATGGAAAATCATTTTCCTCTAGAAAATCGGTAACTTGATCAACCATTGCTGAATTTCCACATAAGTAATAAAGCGCATTTTTATTGATGGGCTGATCATTCAAATAATCGGTTACCCTACATTTATAGTCCCCATTATCGTCTCGCGAAGTACATAAAACAAATTTTTCCTTGGGATAATCTTCAGTATGATATGCTTCATTTGCCGATCGCACCCCATGAATGATTTTATAATTTAAATTGGGATAAGAACGAATAATACTTCGAAATGGTGAAATTCCTGTTCCGGTAGCAACAAAAACAATGGGTTGTTTCTTTTCGATTACTTCATCTTTAACGATGAAAAAGCCAAACGGTCCGGAGATTTGAACCGCTGTACCAACTTTCAAATGACGAAGGTCTTTTGAAACCTCGCCCCCTGGATCGACCTCTTTTATTAACAAATCGATGTATGGATCTTGCTCCGAACTATAAATTGAATATTCTCTGGCTTTGCGATCTCCCGGAATACTTAGAACAAGATATTGCCCTGCTCTAAATTCAAATCCATTTCGTTCTAAACGTAATAAGTAAGTTGAATCGGTAACTGACTTGATTTCAATTACTTTACTTTGTATTTTATCTTTCATTTATTTTACAATTTGCAGATTGTTGCTTGAATGCAACACTTTGACAATTTAGACCTTTTTAAACTTCAAAGGAAAACAAAACTAAAAGAGAGGCATAGAATAAATCTAATTATTTAAGTAAATTATGCGCATCCTTAATTTCGATGGAGTAAAGATTAAAAAGTGTTTTGATTCAGTTTGAAACTTGAGTAATCTAAGTTAAAGAAACTAGTAAAAATCACCTAACAACAATCTTTATTAATCAAGACATAAGATACAAATTCTATCTTGTCTATACTAATAATTTATGCATTCACATGCAATTCGGCATGATAAGAAGAACGAACCAAAGGTGTACTTTCAACCATGCTAAATCCTTTTTCTAAGGCAACTTGTTTGTAATGTTTAAAAACCTCAGGTGCTACAAACTTTTCAATTCTCAAATGATGTTCCGAAGGTGCCAAATACTGACCAATCGTTAAAACTTTACAACCGGCATTTCGTAAATCGTCCATCGTTTGATATACTTCTTCATCGGTTTCTCCCAATCCAAGCATAATGCCAGATTTTGAAACAATTCCAGACTTTGAAACCTGTTCAATTACTCGTAGACTACGATTGTAGCGAGCCCGGTCACGCACTTTGGGGGTTAACCTCCGAACAGTTTCCATGTTGTGCGAAATAACTTCTGGTTTAGCATCAATCACCTTTTGTACATCCTCGTCTTTTGCATTAAAATCGGGAATAAGTACTTCGAGTGTTGTTTCAGGAGTTTCTTGTTTTAGTACCTTAATTGTACATGCCCAAAACTCAGCTCCACCATCTTTTAAATCATCGCGCGCTACTGAAGTAATTACAGCATGTTTAATTTCCAAAGTTTTAATTGTTTCGGCTAATCTTTTGGGTTCCTCCCAATCAACCGGATTAGGAATATCATTAATCACATCGCAGAAGCGACAATTTCTTGTACATTTCTCGCCAAGAATCATGAAACTTGCTGTTCCTGCTCCCCAGCATTCTGCCCTATTCGGACAATTTCCACTGGTACAAATTGTATTTAATTTATGATCGTTGGTTAATTTCTTAACCATTAAATATTTCTCGCCACCCGGCATTGGTGTTTTCATCCAATTGGGTAAGCGTCGTTTTCTTACTTCCATTTTTTATAAAAATTTTCTCTTTCAAAAAATAAATAAGCAATCTTAACTGATTATTTATATTGATCTAATCTTTCTAAGGAAGTAACAAGAATTTGCAAACAAGGTTTAAGGAAATTGAGATTGGATAAAGGAGAATTGTAAAATTCATCACAAGTTGGTATCGTAATAAATTAAGCAATGCAACAAGCAAGAACAAAAACAGGAAATGCACTTAAACAAATTGGTTCAATTATTCATTAAAAAGCTCTTCCAACGAGCCCATGTAATCTTCTTCCCAACCGGAGGTAATATTCTCATATGCATCATCGGGGATGTTGTTATGACGTACCTCAACACTGGTACCTCCTTTGGCAGGATGCAGTTTGATAATAACTTCTGATTCCACCTCTTCAAAATACCAAATCTGTCGAATCAACTTGTTTTCAATAAACTCAAGATTTCGGCCAACGATTGCACCATCCCAAATTGAAAACTCAGTATTTTCTTTTTTCTCAAATTGAACTGACTCACCTGTCCAAATTTCAAGCATTACTTTATTGGTCAGCGCATTAAAAATATCAGCAGCTTCTGCTTCCAAATGGAAGTATTTTTTATAGTCCATCGTTCTTAAAATTTATAGGTTAGCCCTAAGGTAACAAATTCTTTTACTTGAAGTTTTGTCCCGGTTTGCTCTTCGCCATCCACCGTCCATTTTGATACGATATCTTTATCATATATAAAGTGAAAGTTTATTTGGGTACTGATAAACTGATTCACTTTAAAATCGATGGTAGTTTCACTATCTAAATCGGGAAACTTGTCCCATTGACTTTCGCCATCTTTGTTTTTACTTAAATTTATGAATACTCGATTGTCGGTATCGATGTTTACATCTTCGAAGATTTCGCGCTTGTGTTTAAATGTTCCTGAAATACCCATTCTCGTCTTTTTAGTGTCACCTTCAACTAAACCATAACGTGTTTCGTCAATTAACTCATGCTCTTTCACATAAGTGGTTTTCAAGGTAAAGGGCGATAACATCAGCGACAATTGCTTATTGGGTTTATAATCTAAACCAATTGAGAAGTTAAGATATGCGGGTGCAAAAAAGCTCGATTGAGGTTCAGTTGCTTCTTTGTTTTTATAGCCTCTGAATAATTGAGTTTTAAAGACAAACTCGGTACTATAATACCAGTTCTTAAAGGCCGAAATACCCAGTTTTGAATTCAAGTCAATATTGTCGGAATTCTTATGATAATTTCGTGTATTCTCCGATTCAGCTTCCTCCTCATCAGGCAGATAATAAACCAAGCCCAGCTTTGAATCCGCTGAATTTTCCCATTTTACTTTTTCGCGCAAATAGTTTACATAATACTTAAAGGTTGCAAGTGCAGATGCGGAAGTACTTCCACCTTTTGCCCAGTAGTCATTTATATAGGTTTGTGTAAACCCTGCATAAGCTTTTCCTCCAAAACTCCAAGGGTTCGTAACTATTTCGAGATATATTGGTTTATGCAACTCAAAAGAAAGCTGCTGCTCAGGAATCAAATGAGTAACATCAGCTCGTGTTTTTTGAACGATCTTTGAAAGATTAACCGATTCATCAACATAAATTTTTAATTTATCGCGATCGACATTGATAATCTTTAGCCCAATTGAATCGTTTTGCATGTTCTTTATGTAAAACCATTCATACCAACTTTCATCGTACTGCAATGCCAATACTGATGAATCGTTTCTCATATTATAAATAGTGATCATATTGGGCTCGCGTTTTACTTTTTCAAGAACCGGTTGCAAATTATTCCAAGCCCAATTATTCAAAGAGTCAATCTCCTGTTGATTGAATTCGATCAATGCCTGCTGGTTTACCTCTCGAACAGAATCAAGAAAAGCTTGCTGCTTTTCCTTAATTTTCGACTCAATATAGTTTATTCTATAATTAACCAAAACAGAATCGCGATAAACTTTAATTAGCTCATTATTATATTGCGTACGAATGGAATCGAGCACAGCAACTTTTGCACTATCCATATTTTGTGGAAGCGCAACGTCCAATTGACTTAGGCTATCATTCAACAAACTTGTACGAATCGTATCGGGCATTTCAATTAAACTATCCTTAGCCAATTCAACATATTCTCCTGCCCAAACGAAATCAAGTTTTGCATACATCCCGGCATAAGCTTCGTCGGGAACCACTATTGAATCAATTGGGATTCTACTAGTAATTAGGGATTCGATTGAATCTAATCCATGCTCAACAAAATCATCTGAAAGTGAACCGGGGATAATAATGTTATCCGGGACATCTGAAGTATCGCGACTAAAGAGAGCTGGTTGATAAGTAGATTCGGCCTCTAAATTCTGTACAACGTCCTCCAACTTTTCATCCAACAAATGTTCCAATAAAATATTGAAACGACGATAATTGGCAGAATCGCTGGGTACCCACTCCGGACTTTCGACAATTTGACGTAAGGTACTTAAATAAACATGTGTACTATCAGGTGTTTTGATAGAATCAGATTCTGCAAAAGTGAGCTTAGAAATGAAAACAACAGCAATAACAAATATTATTCGCTTCATAAAAAAATATTATCAGTAATTACTTCCAAGTTTTATATGGATGCTTTGACAAATAGAAATTGTAATAACATGTATTGGTGCTTACTTCCTCTAGTAACCAATTTGGTTTATAAAATACTTCGTCTTCGTTTTTCAACTCAATTTCAGCAACAACTAAGCCTTCATTCTCGCCTTCGAAAACATCAACCTCCCAAACTTTTCCTTTAATTTCTTTTACCCATCTTGTTTTTTCAACAGTTTTTCCTTCGCAAAGTTCAAACAATTCCAAAGCATCAGCGTATAGAATTTCATACTCGTATTCATCTCTACTAATGCCACGTACTTTCCCTTTAATTGTTAAGTAAGCCTTGTCATTTGAGGTTCTAATTCGAATAATTTTCTCTGGTTGAATATTTAAATAGGCTTGTTTCATTTTTTTGGCAGTCCCCCCTGGTTGCCAAATTTCGGTATTTACCAAAAACTTCCTTTCGATCTCTTTTGCCATCTACTCTTGAATTAACTCCCGAATCTGTAAAAAATTATGTTCCAACTTATACATATTTGATGCCATAAATTGAAAAATTGTTGGCCAGCAATTCTGACGATGAAAGTCTACACCTTCTTTTTTCACAAAAATACGTGCAACAGCAATGCCATTTTCACGAATATAATCAGGCTCCCAAATTAAACCATCTTCAAAATCATCTTCTAATATAACTTTATAATCACTAAGCTTATCATAAACATCCAAACGCTTTAACTCATTTCGATGCGACAACTCAATGGCTACTTCAACTCCACTTCTGTTCAAATCAAACAACAAATGTACTTTAGGTACTTTGGTTTTGTGCAATATCCATTTTCGCCTTCGATATTTTAAATGCTCTATCTCGGAACAATAATTATCGAATTCAATCCAAAATCGTTGAATTAAATCTCTTTTTTCTTTTTTCGAATACACTAAGCCAAAATTTCGACAAAAATATTTCAGGAAAATTGATTTAGCAACTTACAAACAATTATTTTAGTAGGATAAGGAATAAAATTGATCTTTATGGCCTATTTATTTGTTTATGGAACTTTGATGTTTCCAGAAATTGGCTCAATATTCTTTAGAGATTCTATCGGAATTAAAACGACTTTGATGAATTATCATCGATTTAGGATTTTTGAAGCGGGAAAGTTTAAAATTTATCCTGCCATAGATGTGCGAAAAAACGCGACAGTTGAAGGGCTCATTTTTGAAATAAACGAACAACAAATGAGCACTTTAGATGAATATGAAGGTGATGAATATAAACGAATAGAAACATCGATTAATATATATGGAGCAAAACAAAATGTTTGGGTTTATGTATGGAACCATACAAGCAATGCTCAATTAGTTGAAGAATGGGATCCAAAGAAAGTTGATAGAAATCTTTTAAAAGAATTTATCTACGATGAGTTTGATTAATGAAACGCCAATAAAAAATAAAAGCATATAAGTTGTAAAACCAATATGCTTTTTGCTGTCATTAATCTAAATCCAATTATAAATCTAATAATAATTCAGCCGGATCTTTTCCGCCATAAACCATCTTATTCGGATTTTCTATTAATTCTTTCACTTTCACCAAAAATCCAACCGAATCTTTACCATCGATAATTCGATGATCATAAGAAAGTGCCACGTACATCATAGGACGAATTTTCACTTCTCCATTCACAGCAATTGGTCGCTCAACAATATTGTGCATCCCAAGAATTGCAGATTGGGGTGGATTGATAATTGGCGTTGATAACAAAGATCCAAATACGCCACCGTTGGTGATTGAAATTGTTCCACCTGCCAGCTCCTCCATTTTAATCTTCTTATCACGTGCCTTGGCAGCTAAATTTTTTATATCCAATTCGATTTGTGGAACCGATTTCGATTCGGCATTTCGAACATTGGGTACCATTAAACCTTTGGGGGTTTGTACTGCGATTCCCACATCAACATATGAAGGAGAAACAATTTCTTCACCATCAATTTGAGAGTTAACATTTGGGAACTCCTGAGCGGCAATACTTACTGCCTTGGTGAAGAAGCCCATAAAACCTACTTTAAAACCATGCTTTTCAATAAACTGACTTTGCATTTTTTTTCTCAAATCCATTACAAAACTCATGTCAATTTCGTTAAAGGTCGTTAGCATTGCGGTTTCGTTTTTCACACTTACCAAACGCTCACTTAATCTTCGACGCAGCATGGTCATTTTGGCCCTTGACTCCTCACGACTAAAATCGCCTTTGGGAATTTCAACTGCCTGCGGTCCTTTATTACTTCCATTACTCTCAATGACTTGTTGAACATCATCTTTAGAAATGCGACGTAATCCATTAATTACATCATCAATAGAAAGATTGTTTTCTTTCATCACTTCTGATGCTACTGGAGTAATTTTCACTTTATCGTATTCAGAACTACTTTCTTTCGTAGTTGCTTTTTCCTCGGTTTTTGGTTCTTTGGGTTCCTTTTTTTCAGGTGTTGATTCAGGTTCAGCTATCTTTTCCTCCTCTTTTACTGAAGTTTTACCTTCAGGAGCTTCGGCATCAGTATCGATTGTACAAGCAATACTTCCAACTTCAATTGCTTCACCAGCGGGTGCTTTAATACTTATTACACCACTTTCTTCAGCAATCAATTCTAATGTTGCTTTATCTGATTCAATTTCTGCAATCTCATCGTTCTTCTCGACATATGCGCCATCTTCAACTAACCATTCTGCTATTTCAACCTCAGAAATCGATTCTCCGGGTGTGGGTATTTTAACTTCTTTTATCATGGTTTGTATTCTTTATCCTTAGGTTATAGTGTTTGCTATACTTCAAAAACTGTGTTTAAAATTTTATCTAACCTTATTTTATGTTGCTCCATTAATCCACCTGCCGGACTTGCACTTTCCTGACGGGTAATTCCGCACAAATTCCATCGATTGTAAGTACGTTGAATGTATGGCCAAGCACCCATATTTTCTGGTTCATCCTGCACCCAAATCTTTCGAATAGCATTTTTATACTTTTTAAAATAAGCCACAACCTGATCTTCAGGGAAAGGATAAAGCTGTTCAATTCGAATTATTGCCACATCATCACGTTGAAGTTCTTCGCGTTTTGACAATAAATCGAAATAAATTTTCCCCGTAGTTAGTACCACTGTTTTTACCTCTTCAGGATTAGCTATTGGATCATCGATTGATTCCATAAATTTACCTTCAGAAAGTTCTTCCAAGCTACTTATTACCTCTGGATGACGCAATAAACTTTTAGGAGTAAAAATTACTAATGGGATACGATAGTTCCACATCATTTGACGACGCAAGGCATGAAATAAATTAGCAGGATGTGTAATATTCATCAACTGTAAATTATTGTTGGTTGCTTGTGCAATGAAACGTTCGATACGCGCGCTAGAGTGCTCAGGGCCTTGTCCTTCGTAGCCATGAGGCAGATACATGACTAATCCATTGTTGATCCCCCATTTTTCAGATGCCGAAGTAATGTATTGATCGGTTATTACCTGAGCTACATTACTAAAATCGCCAAATTGAGCTTCCCAAATTGTTAATACATCGGGCATTGCCAAAGCATACCCATATTCAAACCCTAGCACCCCATACTCGGAAAGCAAGGAGTTAAAAATATGAAAATGCGGTTGACCAGGATGTAAATCATTTAATGGATAATATCGATTGCCGGTGTCTTCTTCTACAAAAGCCGCATGACGATGCGCAAAGGTTCCGCGTTGAGAATCCTGCCCACTTAAGCGAACCGGATGCCCTTCGGTGACCAGCGAACCATAAGCCAATAATTCGCACATAGCCCAGTCGAGCTTATTATTTTCGACCATATTTTTACGGTCGGCAACAATTTTCAATGCTTTTCTAAAGAAGTTTCGATCTTTTGGCATATCTAATAACTGATCGGCCACCAATTTCAATTTATTCATTTCAATCCCAGTATGTACCGGATTGAAAATTTCCTTGCCTTTGGGCCTGTCAATCTTGCTATATTCCTTGACTAAAAACTTCTGAATATTAAGCTTATTCGACTCTTTTGATTTCTCTAATTCATCTTCAAGATGATTATCGAAAGTATTTATCTTTTCTTTTAATTCTTTATTCGTTGCTACCTTAGAATCCACTAGTTTTTGTGCATATATATCTCGTGGATTGGGATGCTTATTAATTGCTTTATACAACAAAGGTTGAGTGAAACGAGGTTCATCCCCTTCGTTGTGCCCGTATTTACGATACGATAAAATATCGATAAAAACATCGCTTTTAAACTTTTGGCGAAATTCCATAGCCATTTTAACGGTGTAAATTAATGCTTCTACATCATCACCGTTTACATGAAAAACCGGACTACGAGTAACTTTAGCAATATCGGTACAATAGGTACTTGATCGGGCATCGAGATAATTAGTTGTAAATCCAACTTGGTTATTCACAACTAAGTGCACTGTTCCTCCAGTTTTATATCCCGGGAGATTTGCCATCTGAACCACTTCGTAAACCACGCCTTGAGCCGCAATTGCCGCATCGCCATGAATAATAATTGGAGCCAACTTACTGTTGTCGCCATCATAACGAGAATCGATTCGAGAACGAGCCATTCCTTCCGTTACCGGACCAACCGTTTCGAGATGAGATGGATTGGGCAGCAAACTTAATTGTACATCAGAACCAGCGTCAGTTTTCACTAAATTTTCATAACCCAAGTGATATTTCACATCACCTAAGGCAATATCGCCGACATACTCTTTCCCAACAAATTCTCTGAAAATATTTTGATAGGGCTTTTTTAGAATGTTGGCCAATACATTTAGTCGACCACGATGCGCCATACCCATCACAAATTCCTTTATTCCAAGTTCAGCACCCTTTTCAATCACAGCATCTAAGGCTGGAATTAATGTTTCTGTACCTTCGAGAGAGAATCGTTTTTGACCTACAAATTTTTTATGAATAAAACCTTCAAAACCTACTGCCTGTTTTAAATGATCGAAAACGTGTATACGTTCATTGGGCTCTAAGATTTCTCGGTTTCGCGAAAATTCCATTTTATGCTGCAACCATTTTACGACTTCTGGCTTACGCATGTACAGGTACTCTACACCAATTGATTCACAATAGGTATCTTTCAAATGTTCAACAATCTGACGCAAAGTTACCGGACCAAGTCCAATCTCACTTCCTGCCTCGAAAATAGAATCTAAATCTTTTTGTTCGAGCCCAAAATCTTCAATTTCCAATGTGGGTTCATATTGGCGCCTATCGCGAACAGGGTTGGTACGTGTAAAAAGGTGCCCGCGGGTACGATATCCTTGTATTAGATTTAGAATTTTAAATTCTTTATCTAATGCTATTTTTCCTTTAGTAGAGGTTTTTCCATCGAAGTGCTTAAGGGCTAGATTAAAACCCTCAAAAAAGCTTCTCCAACTTTCATCTAATTCCTGTGGATTATTTTGATACTGCTCATAATAGGTTTCCAGAGCTTCGGTATCTAAATTACTCAAAGGTGAAGTATTTTGCATAGCTGTGTTTAGTTCCTAAAATTATAAAAATAATTATCGTTTTTGATTCGCTATTAATTAGTGAATAATACACACAAAGCCCGAAAATGTTTAGAAAACAGGTATTAAAATTTCATATTTCCCTTTATTTATAATTTCATCTTATCTGTAAACTAACTTTTAAATAGTAGCCCTATCAGTTTTTTACAAAATGATTAATTCCAGTTTGTATTACCGAAGATTTGACTAATGATTCAGTATACCTTTCTTAAACATTAATAAATGAACATAAATTCATTCGATATAGGCTAAAGACTATTGGAAATTAATATTTAGATTAATTTAAACAATTCAAAACAACAACCTAACTAAATGATGCTCATCGACAAAACATTCACCAAAATAGCTAGTGTATTGATTATCCTTTTTGTATTCGTGGTTTCAACTTTTGCCCAAAAAACTAATATTAGAATAGCTTTTGTTGGGAATAGTATTACTGCTGGTGTTTATGGCTATGGTTTAATAGACGAACATGTTTCATATGCGACTCAATTTAGTGAATTGCTAGAAGAATATGTCGATAAGCTAGAAACGTTTAATGCTGGTATTTCGGGCTGTACCTTAACAAAGAATACAAACAGTTCAATCTGGGCTCAATCTAAGTTCCAAAATGCGTTAAGTTGGGCACCTGAAGTATGTTTAATTGCTTTGGGAACTAACGATTCAAAACCATCGCGACTAGAAGTAGTTAAAAATGATTTTTTCAACGATTATCAAGATATGATTGATCAGTTTAGATCCTTCAATCAAAACGTTACCATTATTGCCTGTTTACCTCCACCTATTTTTGAGGGGCATCCATATTCTTCTAGTGATCCACACAGCGATGACATACTTTCTAATTTTACCATTCCGCTAATCGATTCTATTGCAAAAGTTAATAATTTGATGGTGGTTGATTTTCATACTCCTTTTAAGGATAGCATTAAATACTTCGATGATCAATTACATCCCAATAAAGCAGGACACAAAAAAATGGCAAATATCCTTTTTGATCGCTTTATCGAAGAAGGATTAGTCGATACTGGATCAACTGCTGCAACGATCAACTATGATAAATCGATTGATCAAATGTCCATATATCCCAACCCTGTTAATAATAGCTGCACTGTAAATATTCCAGATAATATTATGGGCACAATAGCAATCACTGTTTTTGATCAGAACGGAGCTCCAATTATATCATGTAACAATATCATAGAAAAAAAATATGTTTTGAATGTTTCAAATTTATTAGAAGGTTTCTACATAATAACAATTCAATCCGATGATCAAGTAATCACCGATAAATTGATCATTGTAAAGTAAGGTAATCGTTATAAAACGACTTAAGAGCTTAAGATACCTAAAGATTGTTCACTGTGAAGTTTTTATTTTAGATTAAAATATAATTGAAACAAAAATATCAAGTTCCAAAAGAAATAAAAATGAACTTTATTTAGCAAATAGCAAACCGTGTATAATTAACAAGCAGGCAAAAACAATGGCTTAATTCTCGACTATGTAATTGAATTTCCGGTAGTATCTTAATAAACGAAAGATCAGTCAATATCCACTCCCGACTGCTTTTACTTTCACTTCAAATTAATAATTGAGTGAAATGGATGAACATTCATTGCCTTTCCTGATTTATAGAAGTTTGGGAATGAAATTAAAAAAAACACTTTGGCTGAACACCTTGATAAACTTAGTAAACACCATCCCAAAACTTATATTTAATATCGACAGGTTCATGATTACCTGTATGACAGGTATGTAACTCAAACTCTAAACAGAATACATACAATTTAACGTGAACTTAATAACTAGTTAATAAGTATGGAATTAAACAATTAAGTTAAAAAAATATTACACTCTAAAGTTTAAATAAACAATTATTTATTATTTTTAGTCCCTATCCATTAATAATACTAACAATTTTAAACTAACTATTATGAAAAGATTTACTTTTCCCTTTAAGTATGGAGTGTTGCTTATTGCAATTTCCTTAGTTACGACAAGCACCTATGCCCAAGAAACGTCAAATGTGGTTGCTTATTTTAAATTCGATGAAACATCAGGTACATCAGTTGCTGAAGATATTAATTCATTAGATGGTACTTTAACCAATGCTGGCGACGAAGTATGGTCGTCGGGTTTAGATGGCAATGCAATTGATTTTGGTGCTGCTAATGTTACGAATGCTTATGTTGAAGTTCCAAGCAGTGATGCCATTACTTTCTCAACCGAAAGTTTTTCTATAGGTGCCGTTGTAAAACTTACTGAATTAACTACAAAGTATCAGATTATTGCCTATAAAGGTAATTTAAGTGATGATGTTGATGGTCACTGGTATAGCCTTTTTGTATATTCCGACAAACTTTTGATGTATATTGATGATAAAGCAACAACATCTAGTGTTTCGACTAGTATTAGTGATATTAGTTTTGATGAATGGAACTATTTTGTTTGTGTGCGCGATGCTGAAAATGCTGCATTATATTTATATGTGAATGGAGTGCAAGTTGCAACTGCAGCTGATAATTCTGGAGATATTACCAGTACCTTACCATTAATGATTGGAAATATGGCGAGTTTAGATGGGCAGTTTACAGGTTCTATTGATGAACTAAAAATTTACAATACTGCTTTAAGTGCTGATGAGGTTGCAAGTTTGAATACAGTGTATGGTTGCCCAACCACCGGTACTGGAGTGAATGATATTTTAAACTCGTCTGGATTAAGTGTCTATCCTAATCCAACAAATGGTGAATTACACATTGAAGGATGCAATCCTAAAATGGTTGAAATCTATAGTATTGATGGCTCTAAAGCAATGACTGTATCTCCTTTATCTAATAAAATTGATGTATCAACCTTAAATAAGGGAGCATATTTTCTTCGTGTAACGAATAATGACAACAGGACTCAGACTTTTAAATTTAACAAATTATAAGATTAATCCATTGTATTAATAAAATTGAATAGATTTATAAGTCTATCATAAACAGCCAGTTTATGTATTGTATAACAGTAAGTACTGTTATACAATACATTGGTTTTAAATTTTATAGAAGTATTTGTATATTTTCCATCCAAGTGCTAAAGAGCTAGATTAAAGCCCTCAAAAAACTTCTCCAACTATCATCTAATTCCTGAGGAATGCTTTGATACTGCTCATAATAGGTTTCCAGAGCTTCGGTATCTAAATAACTCAAAGGTGAAATATTTTGAATAGCTGTGTTTAGTTCCTAACTATAAATATTAAATCTTACATTTTGGCTTAGAAACACTATAGATTTAGATAAAGGCCAGAATTATTTATAGAAAGAAATATAAAGCGAAAATGCCAATTTTCATAAGCAATGAGCTTCAAGACTCACAAATGACAGAATATCAAGAACTTGAAATCCCACCATATTTTCCTGGAGGACTTTCAGCCTTTCGAAAATGGATTTCATCTAATTTAGATTATCCAGTACTAGCTTTGCAGAATTTAAATCAAGGTGTAGTAGTAGTTAAGTTCACAATTGATAAAGAAGGAAATGTTAAGATGGTAAATGTGGATAGAAGCATTGATCCAATTCTAGATAAAGAAGCACTTCGTGTTATTAGTTCAATGCCAAAATGGAAGCCTGGAATTAAAAATGGAAAACCAACAGATGTAAAATTTATGGTTCCCATAAGCTTTGAAATTAATATAAAGAAGTTATAAAATCAATTTATCCCCCCTGATTAATTGAAGATAATCTAGTCTAAGTAAAAATAGAAAATATTGAGAATACACTCGACCATTAATGAACCACTTTATAAATTGATTTTAATTTAACTAGCAAATCTTCCAGCAAATCCAATTGTAACATATTTGCTCCATCTGATTTTGCAATAGAAGGATCGGGATGCGTTTCGATAAAGATACCATCAGCCCCCACTGCAATTCCTGCTTTTGCTACCGTTTCAATTAACTCTGGTTTCCCTCCGGTTACGCCGCTTGTTTGATTAGGTTGTTGCAATGAATGTGTAATATCTAAAATTACCGGACAATTATTCAGCTGCATTTCAGGAATACCGCGATAATCAACCACCATATCCTGATAGCCAAAATTATTACCTCGCTCGGTCAACATCACTTTTTCATTTCCAGATTCTCTAATCTTCTGAACAGCAAAAGACATAGCGCCGGCACTTAAAAACTGTCCTTTTTTTACATTCACAGTTTTGCCTGTTTGGGCAGCAGCCACTAATAAATCGGTTTGACGACACAAAAATGCAGGAATTTGAAGTACATCAACATATTGTGCAGCCAGTTCAGCCTCATGTGTTTCATGAATATCTGTTACTGTTGGTACATTGAACTCTCTTCCAACTTTTTGAAGAATTTTCAGTGCTTTTTCATCCCCAATACCAGTAAACGAATCAATACGAGAACGATTGGCCTTTCGATAGGAACCTTTAAATACAAAAGGAATTTTATGTTGATCGCTAATTTTAACTATTCGCTCTGCGATTTCCATAGCCATCTTTTCGCCTTCAATGGCGCATGGGCCAGCCAACAAGAAAAAGCTATTTTCAGAAGTATATTTGAGTTGTTCAATATTTGGTATCATATTTTTAAATTATTTGTCCAAAAATAAGCAATTGAGCTAGATAAAATAAAAAAGTTGAAGATTTCAAATGAATCCTCAACTTTAAAATTATAATTGTTGAATAAAAAACTAAAAATGCATTTATATTAATTGTGTTTTCATGACTATAATATATTGCACTAAAAATTGTTGTTATGATGTAGTATCTGTATTCCTCATATGGATTTTGTTACAACTTTTCTGAAATTTAACTTTCATTAATAATTCCTTAAGTATATATCATTTCGCGGCCAAAAGGTGTTAATGCCAGTGCTGCCAATTTAAAGTGTTGTTTCCCAAAAGGGATTCCAACAATGGTGATCGTTAATAAGAGTCCAAAAATAATATGAGTTGCAAAAATCCAAATACCACCCGTTAATAACCAAATGGCATTCATTATAGTACCTAAACACCCCGTATTAAACTCATTGGTAATTGTATCACGTCCAAAAGGCCATAGAGCCAAGGCTCCGAGTTTTAAAGTTTGAATTCCAAAAGGAATTCCAACAATGGTGACCATTAATACCAAACTGGCAACAAAATATTCAATGGCTGTAATCAAACCACCAAAAACTAACCATATCAAATTTCCAAGAAAACGCATAATCGTTTGATTTTTGTTACTCAAATCTATGCATTCTAAAAAAAAATAAATCTTGCTTATCGGTAGAATTAGGTTTTGGATAGGTAAAATACTAAAAACGCTTGCCCCACCACTTACGTAAGCGCTCAACCATTGATCTTTCTTGTTGGTTGTTGGCAGGAGTCCAAATGCGTTTGTTTTTTAGTTCATCGGGCAGGTATTGTTGCTCTACAAAGTTCCCATCGTAGGCATGCGCATACTTATAATTTTTGCCATAGCCAAGTTCACGCATTAACTTGGTTGGAGCATTGCGCAAATGCAAAGGAACCGGCAAGTTTCCGGTTTGTTTAACTAATGCAATTGCATCATCAATAGCAGTGTAAGCTGAATTACTTTTGGGGGAATTTGCTAAATAGACGGTAATATCAGCCAAAACGATCCGCCCTTCGGGCCAACCAATTTTATTAATAGCATCAAAAGCAGAATTAGCCAACAACAATGCATTTGGATTGGCTAAACCAATATCTTCAGCAGCCGAAATCACTAGGCGTCGTGCAATAAATTTAGGATCTTCACCTCCTTCCACCATGCGGGCCAACCAGTAAATAGCACCATCGGGATCGCTTCCTCTAATACTTTTAATAAAAGCCGAAATAACATCGTAATGCATCTCTCCATTTTTATCGTATGCCGAAGGATTTTGCTGTAAGCTTTGCGTAACGATATCGTTGGTGATTGTAATTTTAGAATCAGTTCCTGCATTCACAACCAATTCAATAATATTTAAAAGTTTGCGGGCATCTCCTCCTGAATATCGATATAATGCTTCCGTTTCTTCAACTTCCACCGTTTTTTCAGCAAGAAAAGAATCTGTTTTTAAAGCATATTCCAGTAAGCTTTGTAGATCATTCTTTTCAAACGATTTTAAAACATAAACCTGACAACGCGACAACAAAGGAGTGATCACCTCGAAAGAAGGATTTTCGGTGGTCGCCCCAATCAATGTAACGGTGCCATTTTCTACAGCACCTAACAACGAATCTTGCTGTGCTTTACTAAAACGATGAATTTCATCGATGAATAAAATAGGATTAGGTCTGCTAAAGAATTGAGTTTTCTTTGCCTTCTCAATTACTTCTCGCACATCCTTTACTCCGGAGCTAATTGCGCTGAGGGTATAAAATGGTCGTTCGAGTGTATTTGCAATAATTTGTGCCAATGTAGTTTTACCAACTCCCGGTGGTCCCCACAGAATTATTGAGCTGATCGTATTCGACTCAATCATATTTCGTAAAACAGCTCCTTTTCCTACAAGGTGTTCTTGACCAACATATTGATCCAGTGTTTTGGGACGTAATCGTTCTGCTAAAGGTTGTATTGGCATAACACAAAAATAAGAAATCAAATCGGATGAAAAACGTTTTTATATGAATAAAGCAGATGCAAAATAAATTTGATTGGCGACAATTCATCGGAACAAGTCGCAATAAAAACAGCCTTAATAATTACCGATTTTGACCAAAGATCTAAAATGGATGTTAAATATCTGGCACTTATGCAACCTTTTTTATAGGATTGCGTTATAAGAGATCAAAATGTATTTTATTTGTACTGAAATTTAAAAATTGAATTATGCAAACTGTATGTCCTATCACAGACAAAAGAATCAATGAGCGTGTAGCACGTCTTAATGGTTTGGTAACAGCTCTTTTAATTGCTGTTTTTTTCGTATTTAATTTTCAGATTGCATTATGGGTATTAATGATCGATTTTGCGATTAGAGGATTTGTCGACGGTAAGTATAGTCCAATTTGTAGAATGAATATTTGGATTGCTAATAAATTAAATTTGTCGCCAAAAATTATTAATGCAGGTCCGAAGATTTTTGCTGCTCAAGTTGGATTATTCCTAACGATTATTGCACTTGTTTCAACAATGACCAATTTTACAACCATATGTATTGTTTTCGCAAGTGTTCTTGGATTCTTTTCATTTTTGGAAAGTTTTTTTGGATACTGCGTTGCTTGTAAATTGTATCCTTTGTTCAGAAAAATTAGTCAATAACAACTCTATTTATTAGAAATAGAAACTAAATATTTGTTAGTATTAGATACACCATCTTTTAAGAATAAATAAAATGCTCTCCCAAAAGGAGAGCATTTTTTATGCGATCGTATTTTTGATAAATCTACATTTCAAACAATCTTGTTTACTGTCCCGATCGTTTAAAAACTACTTTAACAGTTTGAAAGATGATCTTTAAATCTTTTATAAAAGACCAATTATCGATATAATTCATATCCATTTTCATCCATTGATCAAACTTGATATTATTTCTACCCGAAACTTGCCATGTACAAGTAATACCCGGCTTCATACTTAAACGGCGCAATTGCCAGCGCTGGTATTGCTCTACTTCTGCTGGTATTGGCGGACGAGGACCTACAATAGACATATCCCCTTTTAATACATTAATAAATTGAGGCAATTCATCCAGCGAGGTTTCACGCAAAATTTTACCAACACGAGTTACTCTTGGATCACTTTTAATTTTAAATACAGGTCCTTCTTGTTCATTCATTCCCGAAAGCGAGGATTTAAGTTCTTCCGCATTTTCAACCATTGTTCTAAACTTCAAAACATTAAAACGACGACCATTTAATCCTACTCGTTCTTGACGAAAAAAGATTGCTCCACCGTCTTCAATCTTTATTAGCAAGCCAATTAGAAATAAAATAGGGGAAATTAAAATCAAAGCAAACAAACTAAAATAGAAGTCGAAAAAGGCTTTCAATTTCATTTGGAAATAAGCTTTTGGAGTATTTTGATAAGTAGTTAAATCTTCTAGAATATCGCGATGAATTGAAATTTTATTCGAAATGTGGCAAACAACTCCAATTTCGTTACAGATATTTTTTAAGCTACTAATTTCTGATTGATGTGTGATTGGTTTCGCAAACATTACTTCATCAATTGTATGATTATCAATGTAAGTTTTTAAATTTGTATTAGAGGCAATGTAATTGATATCGGGAAACATTTTGTACAATCGACTACTACTATCCATTACCGCTTCGATATGATACCCCCAGTCCTTTTTCGACAGCAAGTTTTTAATAAACAATTTAGAAGTTTCATCGGCAATAATTAATACATTTCGTTTGTTTCTTCCTTTTCGGCGTACAAATTTCATGATTGTTCTAAACAAGAACTTAAACGAAACAAATGAAATAAGATTTAAAATACTGAATATTAATAGAAATAAATAAGCTTCTTTTCCTGCATCCAGAATAAATATTTCCATCAATATCAAAACACAGCCTAAGGTAATTATCAGAAAATAATCTCTTATTACCTTACTAAAGTTATCGTTGCGGAATACAAAACCTAACTTAAAGTGAACTAAAAGAGGAAGAAATAAAATAATAATTTGACCTAAAACAGTCCAATTCTGGTAGTTTCCAAAACTGTTTGGATAAAAATAATTAGCAATCAAAAAGCTAAATACGGTAAGAAGAATCTGAACTGCGACACTAATTCTTGATAAAAATAGTTCTCTTTCTTTAATCATAGCTTATAATTTAGGGTAAAAAAGCAAATGCAATTTACGAATATTAACAGGTTAAAGTCAATATGTTATTCAATATTGTTTCAATTCTTTGGGCAATTAACATTAATGTAAAGTGAAAAGAAATTGAAATTTACAAAGGTTTTGTATGCTTGAAGTTCAAAATGTGACAAGACAAAAAGCATAAAAGATGTAAATATCTTTAAATGAAGAAATAACACTTCTATATCTGAAAAAGAGCTTACTCTTAATATAAGCAAGCTCTTCATTTATATAATAATTAAAATAATTTATTTTCTAGGAAAGCTTCTTCTATTACCACTAAAAGGTTTGTTTCCACTTTGAGGTCGTTGCTTTGAAGCCTTTTTTGACCCCTCATACACTTCGTAACAACGTAATTCGCATTCGAGTGCACCATTAAAAAGCTTAATTCTTTCCGATGGTTTTAATGATAATTTTCGAAACCCGTCCTGCGAAGCACTAAAAACATAAGCTTTAAAACCAATAAAACTATGCTTCAACTGATCTCCTATCATTTCGTACAAAGGTTCAACAGCTCGCTCTTTCATTCGTTCGCCATATGGTGGATTCATCACCATTAAGCCCTTGCCATTGGGTTTTAGCTGCGCAAAATCAGCAACTTGAGTTTCAATATTTTTCTTTACACCTGCATTTTTGATGTGCTCGTTTGTAAGTCGAATATTAAAAGGTACGATATCGGAAGCATATATTTTATAGTCGAAATCTTTTTCGTAATCCTCGTTGTAGATGTTATCGAATAGATCTTCATCAAAATCTTTCCAATTTTCAAAGGCAAAATTACTTCTGAACATGCCTGGAGGAATATTGCGAGCAATCAGTGCTGCCTCAACAGGAAGGGTTCCTGAGCCACACATTGGATCGTATAAATCGGATTGACCTTTCCATCCCGCAAGTTTAAGTATCCCTGCAGCCAAAACTTCACTCATTGAAGCCTCATTTTGTCCCACTCGATAACCACGTTTGTGCAACGATTCCCCAGAACTATCTAATGATAAGGTTACATTATTTCCTGTAACATGAACATTGATACGGATTTCAGGATTTTCGGTATTAATTGACGGTCGCTTTTTGAATTTCTCGCGAAACTGATCAACAATTGCATCCTTTGTTTTTAAGCTAACAAACATCGAATTATTGAAAGCATCAGAATTCACGGTGCTATTCACAGCAAAAGATTGTTTGATATCAAAAATTGCTGTCCAGTCTATCAACAATACATTATTATACAAATCGTTGGCGTCCATCACCTCAAATTGACTTAGCACTTTTAATACTCGCAAAGCTGTACGACAACAAAAGTTTGCTTTATAGAGTGTTTCATTCGTTCCTGTAAATTTCACACCACGCACTACCTTTTCAAGGTCATTTGCACCAATTTCATTCAATTCGTCAAATAAAACATCCTCCAAACCGGCGAACGTTTTTGCCAACATAGTAAAGTTTTCCAATGTATTGTTGTTTAAATTCTAAAGTGCAAAAATAGAGTTAATTTCAAGATTACCTACGTTCTAAAGAATAGAAGCGATAAAAATAAGATGCAATTATAATTGTTTAGTAAAAAGAAAACCTAAACCAGCAAATGCAGATTCAGGTTTTCAGTAGTATATTGAACTAAATTTGTTTATTCTTCATAAGGAAAACTACTTTTCACTTTTCACAATTCCAAAGCCATAAGCTGCAATCACTACAAAACAAATGAAAGGTAGAATAAAAGATACATTTACTGAAGGCCAATTCATTACAGTTCCCAAATCGATAATTGCACCTTGTAACGGGGGCATTAAAGCACCTCCAACTATTGCCATCACCAAAAAGGCAGAACCTAAAGTCGCATCTTCACCTACTCCTTCTAATGCAATTCCATAAATTGTAGGAAACATTAACGACATAAATGCAGAAGTGGCCATCAAAGCATATAAGCCAAACATTCCATCGATCAATACTACCATCGATGTGGTAATTATTCCACCAATAGCAAAGGTTGCCAACATGGTGCCTGCTTTAAAGTATTTCATTAATGCAGTACTAGCAAATCGACTTATTATAAATATTCCCATCGCAACCATGTTGTACCGTTGAGCCGTTGCTTTATCAATTCCCAATCGATCGGCATATTGAATAATGAATGTCCAGCACATAATTTGTGCTCCGACGTAAAATACCTGTGCGATTACTCCGCCTTTGTATCTACTATTTTTCATCAAACGCTTCAACATATCTCCAGTGTGTAAAACATGTTCCGCATTTCGTCGTTCCGGCATTTTCATCGTTAAAATTAAAACAAACATTGCAATTACCACCAAACCTAAAATGACATAAGGATTGCGAATAACCATTAAATCATGTGTACGAATAGCAGCCTTTTCTGCAGCAGCCAATAATGGATATTTTAGTTCACCTAATGCATTTTTATCGTCGGATTGTAAAACTGGTAAAATCACTTCGGCGGCTACTGTCATCCCTAAAATTGAGCCAATTGGATTGAATGCCTGTGCTAAATTTAAGCGGCGAGTGGCTGTGCGCGTATCCCCCATCGACAAAATATACGGATTGGCTGTCGTTTCTAGAAATGCCAAACCAAATGTTAAAATATATAACGACATTAAAAAGAAACCAAAAATCTCGTATTGGGCAGCCGGCCAAAAAAGCAAGGCTCCTGTGGCATACAATGCTAATCCTAACAAAATCCCTTTTTTGTAACTATATTTTTTAATAAACAATGCAGCCGGAACTGCCATGGTTGCATAACCACCATAAAATGCAAATTGAACAAGCGCTGCTTTTGCAGTTGAAATTTCCATAATAGACTGGAACGCTGCTACCATTGGATTGGTTATATCGTTGGCAAAACCCCATAGCGAAAATAAACTCGTTATTATTATAAACGGAAGTAAAACTTTTCGGTCTACCACTTTTACTTTAGAAGAATTCATAAGATTTAAATTAGACTTGTATTTTAGTTTGGTTTAATCAATTGGGGTAACTCCTTTTTTCAGAATAATATTCCCATATTTTGCAGTTTCGCCTGTCATAATCACTGCAAATGCCGATTGAGCACGCTTATAGAAAGCAAATCGCTCCATCCGTTCAACAGTATTTATCAATGGATTTGTATACTGCACTTTTGTTAAATACGATTCTTCAACCTTTGGATCAAGCTGATCACCATCAACTGCGTCCATCATTATCAAGGGTTTTGGCACATAACTATCCAATTCGAAAAGAGGTAAAATTGCTTCCAATAATTCAGGAATTTTAATCCCATCGGCACGAACGACCTTTTTATTAAATGTATCACCGGGGAAATGCGCATCGGCCAGTACAATTTCATCGCCATGGCCCATCCGATAAAGCACATCTAACAATTCAGGACTAATTATAGGTGAGATTCCTTTTAACATAATTAAGTGTTTAGTTCTGTAAAATAAATAAAAAGTAGCAAAGTAGAAGAGAAATAAAACCACAAAGTAATTTATTCTTCTTAATCAGCTTTCGGATAATATGTTTTAATATCAAAGGAATTCCGAATTAAAGTTTCAACTTGTTGCTCTTTTTCAAAAAAATTGAAAGCTCTGGCTTGCCACAATACATTTCCTATCGTCGCTCCTTCAATCGGTCCAGCAATAACAGGAACACCAACTGCATTGGCGGTTAATTGACAAAGAATTTCGGATTGAATTCCGCCTCCGATCATATGTAAAACCTCAATTTCATCATCTTTTAATTCCTCTAATACCGAAAATATTCTGCCAAACGATGCCGCCAAACTTCGATAAGCACACCAACCATATGCTTCAAGCGAGCTAAGTTTTTCAAAACCATTTTCCGCAATAATTTCATCAAAAGCAGTTTTCATAGAGCTCGGATTATACAACCGTTCATCGTTTGAATCGATGATTGCCTTAGATGGTTCTGATGCAGCTATGCGTTTTTCAAATTCACCATATTCTAATTCTGGTGCTAATTCTTCCTTCAGTTTTTGAATCAACCACAAGCCCATTGCATTTTTATGAACTTTAAAATAGTCGACATCAGTAATTTCATTGGTAATTCCTTCTGAAAAGGCTTTCTCAGAAACAATTGGGTGATTCGATTTCATGCCCATTACACACCACGTTCCGGTGGAAATGTAAGCAAAATTATTGCTTTGATAAGGAATTGATTCAATCGCTGCCGCTGTATCGTGCGATGGTACAAGGCAAACTTTTACAGCATCCTGGTTCCATTTTGAATTTAAGTTTCCTAAAATCATTCCACATCTTTTAGGTGCAGGAAACTGCTCTTTTTTGATTTGTAGCTTATTCAATATTTCCTCATCCCAATTCAGAGAATCCTTGTTTAATAATTGAGTCGTTGACGACAGGGAAAGCTCATTATTTTTTACTCCACACAAATAAAAGGCGATATAGTTTGCCATAAACATAATACTTTTGGCTTGCTGTAGTTGCTTTTCGCCCCTCATCGACAGAAATTGAAACAAAGAGTTGAAAGGATAAAAATTGATTCCTGTTTTCTCAAAGGTACTTGTCTCATCAAGAAATTTGGTCTTCCACTTTTCTTGCATTCCATCGGTGCGCGCATCGCGATAGGCAACGGGTAAGTCAAGCGCTGTCTCGTTTTCATCGAGCAATACAAAATCAACGCCCCAAGAATCAACTGCAACACTATGAATGTTTTTTCCCAATAAAAAAGCTTTTTGTAGCCCGATCTCGATTTCCTTCAGTATCATCGGAAGATTCCATCGTTCATAGCCTTCCACTTTAATTATTTCATTATTAAAACGATGGACTTCGCTTAATGAAATAGATTCTGAAATTTCTGCAAGCATAATCCGAATGCTTCCAGCTCCCATATCTATTGCTAAACAACTAAATGATTGCATAAATAATAGTTGTAGAAAGTGTCTTTAAAAAAAAGTAGACTTAAGTGATGCTGCAAAAATACAACACCACAAAAGCACTACTAAACCTATACTTCTAAATAACTAGTTCGATTTTAAAAACCTTTGCTTCTCAATTTTTTGGCTTCATACTCTCCACCATTTATTAAGTGCATTAAAGGGATTGGTCGATCCACTCCCTCTATAAACTGAGGGCGATTCTGCCAAGGAGCCACCGAAACCACATTGGTTAAATCCATCCAATATTGTAATACCGATGGCTTTAATCCGGCAATCATATGGAAATGATTGGCCGGTGCATATTGTTTGTATTCGACCATTGATGCATACTTTGGAACCACCCAAGTATGCGGCCAAGTAACATTTGAGCTATTGGCAATAAAATTTTCTAATTCTTTTGGTAAATCCACTGTTGTTGCTTCATCCCAAACCATGCTGAACATTCCATTTAACTCAGAATATGTTAAGCGAGAAGCGATGCCATCAATTCCTCCCGGAGAAACAAAATTTACACTGTTTCCTCCTCCCGGGAAATAGTACAACTCCGCGGCAGGCATTGAGATACGTTTTAGTATCTCATGGATATTCTCATTTGGTAAACCAGCCCAATTTAAACTTGCAGAACCAGAGTTGTCACCATCCACTATTCCTTTTTGTAACCAAAGTTCATCACCCTTTACTTTAATGCCTAACTCTGCAACCTTCTCTTTGATTTCCCATGGTTCCCAAACTTTACGAAAGTCCATAAACAAAGGAGGATTTCCACCAGTTAACCAAGTTTTGAATAACATAGTTAAGGCTCCTTGCATATCGTTTTCGGTACCAAAGGGTACTGGGTTTTTCGTACCATTATGATCGAAAGTTGAATTGAAAAGCGATTCTGCTAAATCGCAAATTGGCAATGGTATTCCGCGACGATCGCTTCCCCATTCTAACTGATTCATAAAAGCTCCGCCAACAGCATCAAGATCAGTTAATAAATCGCGCATGATTAGATACATCGCCAACGATTGATCTAAGGCTTCACTCCCATTTTCCTGAGAAACATCAATGGACTTCAGATTTTTAAATGCCCAATCGCGTAATGCTTTTAATTCTTCTTTGTCGTAATCTTTTTTCTGAAGTTTGTCGGAAAGTAATTTCATATCCAAACGAGTTACTTCCACTCCAAAAGTATTACGAGTTGCATTTACATGCGTCAAGGCAGTTTCCATTCCCATAGAATCGTGACCAAAACTAACTACACGTTTTCCCTTTAATCCAACGTAAGTAACCGCAGCATAACACCAATCTATTAGTGCGCTGATTGTTTCTGGTTTTATTTCTGGGTCAATCCCATTATCGGCCCATGAGCCAACATTCAGATGAGATAATCTCCCCTGCTGCGCAAAAGCACCGTTCACCGCATGTGCAAAAACCACACCCGGTTTAGGTGCACTGTTACCGCAGGTAATATTCAAAGGTGTATCTTTGGGAAAATGAGCCATTAAGCTCATCAGCGTTAGTTGTGGAAAAGCCCAGGTATCGGGAGTACAAACAATAATATTTACACCCTCTGACTTAAATTGACGAGCTACTTCATCGGCTTCTTTTTCACCATCGATTAAAATAGGAGACCAAACAACTTTAACAGTATCACTGCTTGGTACTTTTATACTATTTGATATTTGATTGGCAATTTTTTCTACAATTGTTTGAGTGCGAACACGAGCATCATTGTCGATACGAGGATCACAAGCAGCACAAACTCCAATATTGATGGAACTTTTTCTGGTTTCAGAAAATCGTTCAGATAAGCGAAATGCTTGATTCATAATTATTCTTTAGTTGTAATAAGTAAACTTAAGTAGTTATTATTTTCTAATTTAGCTGACACCAAATTTACTGAATAACAAACCAATATCAGATATACAGAATCCACACATTTGTGTATAATTTAAACATCAGGCTTAATGAACAACAGTAAACACATCGCAAGTCAACGCATTGATCCATCTGACATCCAACAATCATTTGAGCAAATTCAAATTCAAATTCATTGTTGCAGATACTGGAAATTTAGCAGATGGAATTCTAGTAGTTTGGCGGCTCCATTTTGGCGATTGTATCATAATGAACTGGATGGCGCAATTGTTAATTTTGAAAACAAGGAGGTTCAACTGCGATCAAATATTATTTTAATTATTCCGCCCAATACAACTTTCTCTATCTCAACAAAATTTCATAACAATTCGAAAGAAGAAATTACAGGAAGCAGAATTACGAAAACAGATCAATTGCACGACTTCTCGAAACAAGGATTAATTGATCATTTTTTTATTCATTTTAGTTTAGGTTTTACCTACGACCGAACAGAATCGGCGTTCCGAATTATTGAAGTAAATCAAGAGGTTTTAAATATCATTGCTGAAATAAAAAAACATTTACAAACCAATTTTCAATCAATGCCTCTTCCTATCACCGCAAAAATTCAATCATTAACACTTTGGGCAATTTCAAAAACAGAACTTGAAGAGTGGCAATCTTACAATTTTGATACCCGTATCATCAAAGCCATGAAGTATATTGAACAAGGTCTAGGAGGCACATTAAAAAATTCTGAAATAGCAGAATTATGTAATATGGCTAGTAACTCCTTTGCACGTTTGTTTAAAATGGAAACAAAATTTACAGTTCAGGAATTCATACAAAAAAAGAGAATAGAAAAAGCACTATCTCTATTGCACCACAGTAATGCAAAAATAGAGACCATTGCTGAAGAATGTGGTTTTTATGACGCTCACCATTTTTCGAAAGTTTTTAAAAAAGAGATACAAGTCGCCCCTTCGATTTACAAGAAGCAAAGCACCATGAGTTAAAGGCAATAAAGGATTGAAATTAATCAATTCAGAATTAGTTAAAATTCCACACCATTAAAACTCACTTTTTTAATGAAATTATCCTTTGTAAAATTTAAGCTATCCAAGCATATCTGGCGCAATACATAATCATCTTCTTGCGGGAAAATTTTATGGTACAAAATATACTTCTGATCACCTTTTTCAAATACGGTATGATGACCAGGACCAACTATACGCTTCTCTATTTTCGTTGAAGCGATGGGATTATTCTTACCTAAAGTCCAAGGACCAAAAGGTGTTTCACCAATTGAATATTGGATATTGTAGGTTTCGTCGGTAGCCTTACCATTGGAATACATTAAATAATAAAGACCTTCATGTTTGATCATTTTTGCTCCTTCGAAAAAGTTTGGTGGTGTAATATTTTGTGGTTCACCAATAAACGTCAGCATATCTGGCTCCAATTTTACGGCAAAGCAAGCTCCATTCACCCAATTCAAGCCCGATCCCCAATACAAATAAGCCTGCCCATCGTCATCAATAAAGGCTTCGGCGTCGATCATGTGAAATCCTTCAAAATAATTTCGACTAATTAAAGGCGTATTGTCCTTTTTCATATTCTTCCATGGACCTAACGGTGTATCGCTACTTCCTGCCCAAATTTCACTTCCAATTGAAACATACATGTAAAAGCGTCCATCCTTTCCTTTGATAACCGAAGGTGCCCAAACCATTGCAGAAGAAGATTCCGATGTTGTGCATGCCTCTTTGCTTGGCCAATTGATTTGATGCGATTTAAATGTTTTAAAATCGGTTGTTTCGAAAACAGCTAAATCATCACCTCCCCAAGGATCTTTTGTTGCATAAATAAAATATACCCCATCATGAAATACAATTTCTGGATCGGCATAATATCCATCGATAATAGGATTCGATAAAGTTTCCTTTTCGTTATTACAAGCAGATACTACAAAAAAACTCAGTACTGCCATAAATAGATGGTAAATATTATTCATATTAATTTATTTATGTATTACGTTTTGATTCTGCTAAAAATACGAATTCTGAAGAAAGATTTGATGAGTAACAGATATCAAAAATGAAAAACTTCTCTTTCAGAAGCTTTTATCTTCTACTTGATCAATAGACTAAGTAAAAAGTCAACTCATTTAACTATTCTAGTATTTCTTTTAAATAATGAGATTCTATATTTAAATAATTCTCTATATTACATAATAAAAACCAATAACAACAAACATGAAAAAACTATTTCGATTCGCCCTCCTGCTAGTTTTATTATGGTCTTGTGAAAAAAAGGTGGAAGTGGACGAAATTGATCTAAACTATCATCGAATTTTCATGCATTATGATGACACAGAAAAATTAACAATATCATATACACCATCTGATGTAACGATCTCCCCCGACCTTGTTTGGAGGTCATCGGACAATGAAGTTGCAACAATAAACTCAGAAACAAAAACCATAGAAGGGAATAAAATAGGAACAACTATAATTTCTGTAAATTCAATCGATGGATTGCTAAGTGATGAGTGTAAAGTAACTGTTTTCTCTTATGGTGAATTATATCGAGCACCTTATTGCACTTTTGATGCAAGCATATATAATACTAAAGCATTAGAAAGTAGAAAAATCCATAAACACGATGAAAATTACTTAATCTATAGAGGAGCAAACTTCAAAGGCACGGCAATAGTTTATCAATTTTATAAGGAGAAATTAATGAGTTGTATAGCTATGGTCAACAGCAAATATGAAAATTTAGTTGCAACCTATTTACATGAACGTTATGATTATTTAGAAACTCATGATATATATCACCTATTTAAAATTAGCAATCATACTTTGGCGGTATTATCATACAGTAACACTTACCAATGCTATTTAGTAACTTATGTTGGAACTGAAACAGCTAATTATTTAGCAAGCGAAACAATTGAGCAAATAAAGTTTAGCATAAAGTACCTCAATCTATATAACGGTTACGAGGCGTTATTAGAAATACCAAAATAACTAAACAAAAAAATGTTGTTTATTACTGGTGAAATAAAGTTTTAATATATGTTTTTGTAAAACAGACACTACTGATAAAACAAACCTAACGGGATTAGCCTGTAATACAGGTTCACAATTCAAAAAAGCTTAAAAATAACCAGCATTTTTCTATATTCAGCTCCCACATCATTTCCAACTATCATAAGACATTCACTCACTTCCATTTTACGACAAAACCTCTTATATTCTTTTCAAATTAATAGTATTTGTTTCAATAAAACTATAATTTCTCTATTTTTGGCAGCATTGACCAAAAAATGACAAAAATCACTTAACAGTGAGGGGAGCCACTTTTCAAGATGAATACACTAAATGAGATTGCCACAAAAAAAATGATGAATGGCAACGAAGCAGTTGCCAGAGGAGCTTTTGAAGCAGGGGTGAAAGTAGCAGCCGGATTCCCGGGAACACCTTCCACCGAAGTAATGGATTATACTCAACACAGATATCCAGATATCTATTGCGAATGGTCCACAAACGAAAAAGTTGGATTAGAAGTAGCCATCGGAGCATCTTTCGCGGGCTATCGTAGTCTGGCAATAATGAAGACAGTAGGTCTTCATGTTGCCGCAGATGCACTTGGGGGGGCTGCTGGAAGTCAGATAAATGGGGGGCTGGTATTAGTGGTTGGCGATGATGTTGGCCGAATTGCAGGCGACGATTATAATGATGTTCGTCATTATGGAAATATGTTCAACATTCCAGTATTGGAGCCAAGTGATAGCCAAGAGGCCAAAGACCTTATGGTAAAAGCTTTTGAAATTAGCGAAGAATATAGCACTCCTGTAATTTTGAAAATTACATCTGTAATATGCAAAACCACTAGCAGTGTGCTTATCGATGAAGACTATACTTACCAAGTTAAACACAGAGAAAAATATCCTGTGAGCTTCAGCAAAGTTATAATGACAACCATTATGACAAAAGCAAAAGGCTCTGAGCACCCTAAATTAACCAAATGCTTCCATGATTTTCCAGCGGAAATGAAGCGCTTATCTGAGGATAGCAATGACTTTGATATCAACAGACTGGAACTAAACAGTAAAAAAATTGGGGTTATTACTGCAGGAACCCCCTATTATTATGTAAAAGAAGTATTGCCTGAAGCATCAGTGCTAAAACTTGGATTGGTTATGCCGCTTCCTGCTAATATGATTCGAGAATTGGCTAATCACGTAGATGAACTTTATGTAATTGAAGATGGTCATGATTTACTTGAAAAGAATATCAAAGATTTAGGAGTTTCGGTAATTGGGAAAGAATTATTCCCGAAATTTCCAACCATGATGCGCTTCACACCGGATATTTTAGAGGAGAAATTGGTTCCGGGTGCGATAAAACGAACGCCACAAGAGGGAGTCCCTTTCAGGCTTCCGGTTAGTTGTGCTGGATGCTCTCACCTCTTTATATCTCAGATCCTAAGAAAACACAAAATCAAAGCGGCTGCCGATGTTACCTGTGGTCTCATTGGTTGCTTTCCTCATATGGAGTCCTATTCGCTACAAAAATGTATGGGATCGAGTATTGCACTAGCCCATGGTTACAACATTGCAAAAGATCATAAAGAAAATTTTGTAGCCATGATCGGCGATGGTGGTTTTTGGGCTACCGGAATCAATGGTTTAATGAACCTAATCTTCAATGATAGTAAATCAACGGTCATTATTGTAGACAATAGCTGTCTTGCTATGACTGGTGGTCAGCATGTGGCTTCAAGTGAATTTGGATTCAATTACAAAGAAGAAAACAAACTCGACATCGCAACGGTATGTCAAGCGATTGGTGTTAAAGATATTGTTACGGTAGACGCATACGAATTTGAAAACTTGGAAGAATCAATTCTCAATGCAGTAAAAGCAGATACCAACTCTGTAGTTATAGTAAAAAAACCATGTGTAACTAAATTCAAACCACCAAAAGAAACACCAAGTTATATTGATCAAGATAAATGTACTAAATGTCGAAAATGTATTGATGTTGGATGTTTAGCAATTGAAAGTAAAAAAACTAAAGACGGTTCAATTGAAATTGTTATCAACCAAGATATATGTACTGGCTGCAGATTGTGCTCTACAGCGTGTAAGTTTGACGCTATAAATTCATAACGATGCAAGACAAAGGAAAAAACATTATTATTGCTGGTGTTGGAGGACAAGGAATTCTTCTATTCAGTACACTTTTAAGCAAGTATTATATCAAACTTGGTTATGAGTTAAAAATCTCAGATGTGATTGGTTTAGGTCAGCGTGGAGGCGGTGTTGAAAGTCATTTTCGCTATTCAACCAAACCGGTGCTATCGCCTTTTATCAAAGCTGGCGATGTGGATTATGTAATCTCTTTTGAACAAACGGAAACTCTCCGACATTTACATTCGTTAAAAGAAAACGGGATAATACTAACAAGCACTTACGAGCTAAGCTCAACAAGCGTAAATACAAGGCTACAAAAAGATTTACCAGAATCAAAAACAGAGATGATCAAGCAATCGGAAAACAAGACGCTTCTTATTGATCCTGAAGAGCACAAAAGTCCCGATTTCAATATTTATAAAATGATGAATGTTGTTATGCTAGGTTTCTTTGCTGAGTTAAGAGGCTATCCTCATAATGAAATGGTACAAATTGTAAAGGAAAATGTTCCTGCCAAGTTTGTCGAAGGAAACTTAAAAGCCTACGAAAAAGGAGCATCTATTGCGAGTGCTCAACTTGCAGCTGTATAGTTAATAATTATTGAAACATATTGAATATTACCAATAGCCTGTCTCAATAAGATTTTGGGGCAGGCTATTGGCATTCTTGAAAGGCAAACTTCTATATAAATTTTGAAAAAATGGAACTACCCGAAAGTATTATATTGCTCGATAGTTTAGGTGATTTACAAGTCAGTAATAATTGTCCAATTTTAGTTTGTGGCTCTCATTGTGGAGGCAATAGAAATCTTGCCCGACAAGTTAAAAACTGCCATATAAGAGCTGTTTTTCTCAACAATGCTGGTGTTGGAAAAAATAAGGCAGGAACTAGAGGCCTCACGCATTACGAGGCTGAGAATATTATCGCCTGTGCCGTTGATAACTATAGCGCTGAAATTGGTATTGCACAAGATACCTGGGATAGCGGCATCATCAGCCACATAAACCACCAAGCTGTAAAAGCAGGAATACAAATTGGCGATTCGGTACAAGAAGCTGTTGCTAAAACAAGCTCAATTATTAAGTCGCCATCTCAAAAAATCAAGGCAATTGAATCAACGAATGAGCTTGAAGTAAAGTCAAGCAAAGTTGACCTAAAAAAACAAACTCAAGTAAAGATTGATGACCAAACAATTACTGTTACTGATAGTATTACCTTTTTAAACGAGAACAATTCGGGGGATATCGTTGTATGTGGGTCTCATGGTGGTTTGAGTGCAGGAGCGTATGCAAAGAAACACAAAGTGAAAGCCGTTTTCTTTAATGATGCCGGAATTGGAAAAAATAAGGCAGGAATTAAAAGTCTTATTCCACTTAATGAGGCTGGCATTCTTGCATGCACAATCGACTGCCTGAGTGCCGAAATTTTTAATGGACAGGACGCACTTGTAAATGGAATTATCTCCGATTGCAATCTACAAGCAAAAGTACAGGGTATTAAAGAAAAAATGACAGTAAAAGAAGCAATTAAGCATCTTGCTTAATTGCAATTTATTGGATCATTTACAGATCACGCAGTATTAGAAAATTTTCTGGAAAATATTTAGAAATAAAAAAGCCCCGCCAAGAGCAGGGCTTTAATTTTGCACGGGAGGAGCGACTCGAACGCCCGACACCTGGTTTTGGAGACCAGTGCTCTACCAACTGAGCTACACCCGTATTTGCAAGTGCGGTGCAAATATAAATCATTTATTGATTAAGCCAAACCTAGAATTAAAAAAGTTTGAAAAAATCATTTGATGGCAAAATCAAACATCAGTTCGTCTTCAATATACCCTTTTAAGCGGTCACCAATTTTAACAGGGCCAACTCCTTCAGGTGTACCTGTATAAATCAAATCTCCAATTTTCAGGGTCATGTATTTCGATACATGTTCAATAATTTCATCGATTGAAAAAAGCATATTCGAGGAATTTCCCAACTGTCGATCTTCGCTATTAATTTCTAATCGAAAATTAATGTTTTCCTTGTCTAATTTCTCAATTGGAATAAACTGCTTACTCAAAACAGCTGAATGATCAAAAGCTTTTGCCTTCTCCCATGGTAAACCTTTTGCCTTTAATTGATTCTGCACATCACGCGCTGTAAAATCAATCCCCAATCCAATCTCTTTGTAATATCGAGGGGCAAATTTCTTTGAAATATTTTTACCAATCTTATGTATTTTCACCACCAATTCCACTTCAAAATGTACATTTTTCGAAAAATTTGGAATATAAAATGGGCGATTCTTCAACAATAATGCAGAATCGGGTTTCATAAAATAAACCGGTTCGGCTGGTCTTTCATTCGCTAACTCCGCAATGTGTTTGGTATAATTACGACCAATACAAATAATCTTCATCTCTTCTAAAAAATTTTATTCAACTGCTGCTATTATTTCTTTCAAAAATAAGTTGTAATCGAACTCTCCTTTTTTGGAAAATCCGGTACGCACTACCACCAAATCTTTCGATGGGATGATGTAAATATACTGCCCATCGTGCCCACGACAACAATACATATCCTTAGGAACATCGGGATAATCTTTTTGCGACTGATTTAACCAAAAAAATGCGCCATACTGTCCGTTGGAGCCATTGGCTACTTGGGTGGTGTAATCAACCCAACCAGTAGGTAGAATTTGTTCTCCCAACCAATTACCCTCATTCATGTAAAGCAATCCAAAACGGGCATAATCACGCATGGTTGCATACAAATACGACGATCCAACAAATGTTCCAGAAGCATCAATTTCAAATACCGCACTGGTCATCCCAATTTTATTAAACAATTCTTTTCTCGGTAATTGATAATATTCTTGGTCGTTATCCATCACCTGACGAATGTATTTACAAACCACATTGGTTGCTCCCGAAGAATAAACCCATAATGAATCGGGCTTAACTGCCAAAGGCTTGTTAATTGTGTATGCTCCCATATCGGCGACTTTATGCAACATAGTGTTCACATCAGAGTTGTTGCCATAATCTTCGTTCCACTCTAAGCCACTGTTCATGTGCATCAAATTATTAAGGGTAATTGCTTTCCGATCATCTTCTTGCCATTCTGCAATTTTCATTGGTTCATTAATATCCAACATCCCTTTTTTCACCATAATTCCGGTAAGTGCATTGGTAAAGCTTTTTGCCATCGACCAACTCAGGTACTTATTCTCAGCTGAAAATCCATCAGCATAATTTTCAGCCACCAATTGCCCTTTATAAACAACTGCAACTGCAAAAGATCCTTTTCGTGGAATTGTATCAACAAATGAATTGGCAATAGCAGTATTCAATTTCGCCATATTTAATCCTGCTGGAATTGTATCACTAACACGATCTCCCATTGGCCAATCAATTGTATCAGGATTTTCAGGCAGCACCTTAACCTTCGGAATTTTGTAATCTAAAATTTCTTCTGCCTCAATTTCTTTTACCAAAACACAACCAACTCCTTCTTTGTAAATCGCTTTCGAGCGTCCCCATAAAAATTCACTGGTAACCGACCTGTCATTCCAATTTATTTCATCTTCATTCATTTTTATAAATGAAAAATTAAGATCTGTTTCTTCAAGCGATGCCTGAGTTCGATCGGCCACAAAAACACCGGAAGCAAGATTTTTAGCCGAGTATCCAGTAATAATTGGAAGTAAAGGATTGAGGTAAATTGCCCCTCCTATTAAAATTACAACAATGATGATAAGGATGTATCTTTTTTTCATAATAAAGGAATTGGATGACGTGTAAAACAAAGATAATTAATAAATATCGTGATTTTTGAATAAAACATCGGAAGATGTTGAAGAAGAAAAGGATTTATTTAGAATTGACTATTTTAGTAACGTGGAAGATTTGATCCACGCATGAAAACTTCTATAATGAAATTAAAACTGAGTATCGTATTTATTTTTTCAATTGCTTTATCGGGCTGGTCGCAAGATTTAGACTACCAATTGGAATTTAATGGAATTGCCGACAATCGGGAATATTTTAGTGAATTTAATACACCACAATCGATATTGGGCAGTCGTGTTGCATTCGACTTTGGAAGCAGCATCGAAAAAAATCATCAATTCAGAATTGGGATTGACTATTTTTATGAGTTTGGTAGTGAATTTTTGGAGCTCAAACCCGATCCAATTCTTTATTACCAATATCAAAACAATAATTGGAAGTTTGCTATTGGCGCAATGCCTCAAAAGAATACGATACAGTTTTCTCAAGCAATTATTGCTGATGATTTCCTTTATTACAACAATACAGTTGATGGTTTATTATTAAGTTATCAAAAATCAAATTTCACAGCTAATTTATTAACCGATTGGGTAAGTCGACAAGACTCAACCAGAAGAGAGCAATTTTTAGCGGCTGTGGCTATTGATTATCATCCTTCAAATTTCATGATCGATGGATTGTTTTACATGTTTCATAATGCCCACACTTTATCACGCTTACCAAATGAACATATTGAAGATTATGCAGGAGGACAGTTTACCCTTGGATATAATTTCGAATCGATTTTGAATGAAAACTTCAAAGCTGCTTCAATAAAAACCGGAATTTTAAATTCGTTTTATCGAAACAGAGGTGAAAACAAAGAATTTGCCGTTGCAAACAGTTGGTATTCAGAAATTGAATTTGCTTATAAAATTGTTGGCATTAAAAGCACCTTGAATATTGGTGGAGAACATCATTTTATGTTGGGGGATAGCTTTTATCAATTAAGCGATTGGTATAGCCGCAACGATCTTTATCTGAATATATTCAACATCAAACAAGTAAAAGGCAAGTTCATCTACTCCTTTCATTTTGCTAATGGTGATCTCGATCAGCAACAGCAATTTTTCTTAACCTACAATTTTAAAAGCAAATAAATATGCCTCAATGGGAAATGGCACTTTTAATTCTGCTGGCTGGAGCAGCAGCAAGTTTTATTAATATGATGGCCGGAGGTGGATCTATGATCACTTTAGGAACTATGATTTTATTAGGAATTGAACCAACTGTAGCCAATGCCACCAATCGAGTGGGAATTGTTGTGGCAACAGGAACAGGCTCTCTTGCCTTTAAATCAGAGAAATTTTCGGATTTAAAAACAAGCTTAGTATTAGCAGCCTGTGCAATTCCGGGTGCAATTGTAGGTGCCATATACTCCGTAAACATCAGTAACGAGTTATTTCAGAAACTGCTCGCCATCGTGATGATTTTCATTTTAATTACTTTGCTTATCCCCAAAAAGAAGCAAAAAGTTGAGCAAGCAAAGAAAAGTGTGCTCATTTACCCTGCCATGTTTGCCATTGGGTTTTACGGTGGTTTCATTCAAGTTGGAGTTGGCTTTCTAATAATGGCTGCAATTCGCTATTTAATGTCAGTTGATTTAATACGGGTAAATATGCATAAAGTGTTAATTGTTACGATCTATAACTTACCTGTTTTGCTTGTTTTTGTACTTAGTGGCAAGGTAGAATGGTTTTATGCAATCGCACTTTCTGTAGGAAATGCAATAGGTGCATGGATTTCTGTGAAGCTTGCCATCAAAAAAGGTGAGAAAGTCGTTAAAATTGTATTAATTTTAGCAATAATTTTAATGGCTACCAAGTTTTTACTTGATGCATAGAATAATAAGATACCAAATAATATAAATCCCTTTTTAATGTATTTTGATGAATTTGATTTAAGTGATGATGTTTTAGATGCAATCTCATTTATGGGATTTAGTAAAGCGACTCCTATTCAGGAAAAAGCAATACCTGAAATTTTAAATAATAAAGATGTAATAGGTTTTGCACAAACAGGAACTGGTAAAACAGCGGCCTTTGTGCTTCCCGTACTTCATAAAATTAGCCAAAACCCAAGCGATTCGATTAATACGATTATCATTGTTCCAACTCGGGAACTGGCAATGCAAATCGATCAGCAAATTCAAGGATTTTCCTATTTCACATCGGTAAACTCAATTGCCATTTATGGAGGAGGTGATGGAAAAGGTTGGACAACCGAAAACAATGCCTTAAGCAGTCATACCAATATTGTGGTTGCCACACCCGGGAAATTAATTTCGCACCTGAATACAGGCCGAGTAAACCTGAACAATTTAAAGCATCTAATATTAGATGAAGCCGATCGGATGTTAGATATGGGCTTTTATGACGATATCATGAAAATTGTATCGTTTATGCCTAAAACAAGACAGACCCTACTCTTTAGTGCTACCATGGCACCCAAGATTAAAAAGATGGCAAACGACTTACTTACAAACCCCGTTGAAATTCAAATTGAATTATCAAAGCCGGCCGAAGGAGTTTTACAGCTTGCCTACCTTACTTTTGATCCTAATAAAATTAGCTTGATTAATAATTTAATCGCCGATAAACCAGAATACAAAAGCATTTTAATTTTCACCTCAACCAAATCGAATGTTTCGAAAATTGTGCAGCAATTAAAACGGAAAAAACACTCGGTTGAAGGAATCTCTTCAGATTTGGAACAACGCGAACGCGAAGATGTATTAGCACGTTTCAGAGCCAAGCAAACTCGAATATTAATTGGCACCGATGTTGTAAGCCGCGGAATCGACATTAAAGGCATTGAGCTGATTATTAATTTCGATGTACCCAATGATGCCGAAGATTATGTGCACCGAATTGGACGTACTGCGCGAGCCGATTCAACAGGCGTTGCAATCACATTCATCAACGAAGATGATATGTTTAAGTTTAGCAGAATTGAAAAGCTGATTAACGCTGAAATTTTGAAATTACCCACTCCCGAATCAATCGGAGCCTCTCCGGTTTGGAAGGCAAATCAGAAAGCAAACAATACAAACAAGCGTTTCTACAAAAAGAAAAAGGGGAAACGATAATACAAAATAGAAAAAGGGTAATTGAATGTCAATTACCCTTTTTTATTTCTATTTCAAAAAATTTGTTTCCTAGTATTTACTGTAGTTTAATTTCACAAAACGGAAACTAACCAATCGTTGCTTTTTTTCATCCCACAATCGATACTTTAATGACTTTAAAGCAGTAAAGAATGTTAATGGCTTTTTAATATGAAAATCGGGATTATCATTGTAACATTTTTCCAAATGATAATTTGGTATTCGTGGGCTTAAATGATGAATATGATGAAAACCAATATTCCCAGTAAACCACTGAATTACTTTCGGCAATTTCAAATATGAACTACCTTCAAGCGCCATCGTTTTATAGTCCCAATCTGCTCCGCGCGTCCATTTTACATCTTCAAATTGATGCTGCAGATAAAACAACCAGGTTCCATGCACTGCAGCAATATAAAGCACCGGAATTTGAATCATCAAGTATGGGAGCACTCCCATCCATAACGACAATCCAACAACCATAGCAACAGCGGCCAGTGTAGTTAAATGTGTATAAAGCTTCTCTTTTTTATCATGAATTCGTTTTGGGAAACGATAAAGCACCGTAAACAAAAAGAACGGACCAATGATCAATAATAAAATTGGATGACGATATACTCGATACATTAATCGCTTAAATCTAGGCAATTTCAAATACTCTTCAACTGTTAAAGTATTTACATCACCAATTCCTCGTTTATCTAAATTCCCAACCGTTTGATGATGAATTAGGTGATCTTTATGCCAACGATGATAAGGTGTAAACACCATTAACCCTGCCGGAATCCCTACAATTTTTGACAAGCGCTGCGATTTAAAAAATGAACCATGTCCACAATCGTGAAAGATGATAAATATCCTCACTAGAAATCCAGCTGCAACAACCGATAATAATAGCGTTAACCAATACGATACGGCCAATGAATAATACATGGCTACCCATAATCCAATATAAGGTACAAATGAATTAATCACTTGCCACCAACTCTTCCATGCTACCGGCTGATTATAATTTTGGACAATCTTCATCCAACTGTTATCAACTCGCTTCCCCACTTCTTTAAAATTCAAAATATTTTTCTTTTAGTTAATTGATTTTGCGGCAATTACTGCCGTTCAGAAAGTTCTACTGATCATCAAATATTCAATATAGTTCGATTAAATCAGATTTAGGTATCTCCGAAACAAGTTAACAACCTACCATGGCATATTGTTTCAGAAAAGTTATATCTCTCACTTAAATGCTATTAAACAATTAACTATTATTAAAGACTTCTAAAATTCTCTATGTTTTCCTTTTCCATATTTAATTTGAAACATAACAGTAATTCTCATATGTGAAAGATCGTATCGTCCAATTGTTATTTAAAGTTCTTTTAACCAATTGCTTTCTACTTTACTCGATTATATCTATTTTTGCGCACCGTTAAAAGAAACGATAATGAGTATACAAAGCGAAATCAAACGTCGCAGAACCTTTGCGATTGTAAGTCACCCTGATGCCGGAAAAACAACTTTAACCGAGAAGTTATTACTTTTTGGTGGAGCGATTCGTGTTGCAGGAGCTGTAAAAAGCAATAAGATTAAGAAAACAGCGACTTCCGATTTTATGGAAATTGAGCGTCAGCGTGGAATTTCTGTTGCCACATCGGTGATGGGTTTTGAATACGATGGTTACAAAGTAAACATTTTGGATACACCGGGTCACCAAGATTTCCAAGAAGATACCTTCCGAACACTAACTGCCGTTGATAGTGTTATTATCGTAATTGATGCCGCCAAAGGAGTAGAGCCACAAACCGAAAAACTCATGAATGTTTGTAGGATGCGAAAAACTCCGGTGATCATCTTTATTAATAAAATGGACCGTCCAACGGGCGATATTTTCACCTTACTCGAAGATGTCGACAAACAACTACAAATTGAAACACGTCCTTTAAGCTGGCCTATCAATAATGGTCCAGATTTTAAAGGCGTATATAATATATTCAACAAAAGTTTAAAGGTCTTCAATCCAAATGTTCAGGAAATTGAAGAGGGAATTCAGTTTGAAGATTTATCGTCTCCTGAATTAGAAAAGTACATTGGCAACGATGCAGATGTTTTGCGCGAAGATGTAGAATTAATCGAAGGTGTTTATCCTGACTTTGATAATGAAGCTTATTTATCGGGAAGCATTGCTCCTGTGTTCTTTGGAAGTGCCTTATATAACTTTGGAGTACAAGAACTTTTAGATAGTTTCTTACGAATTGCGCCGGCTCCAAAACCAAGTAAGGCAGTTGAAAGAGTTGTAGAACCTAACGAAGAAAATTTCACCGGATTTGTTTTTAAAATCCATGCCAATATCGATCCGAATCATCGCAGTCGTATTGCCTTTGTGAAAGTTTGTTCAGGTCGTTTCGAACGAAATAAGTTCTATAAACATATGCGCCTGAATAAAAATTTCAGAATTTCGGCACCTACTGCTTTTATGGCTTCAAAAAAAGAAACCATTGACGAGGCTTTTCCGGGTGATATTATTGGTGTTCCTGATACCGGGAATTTTGTAATTGGCGACACCCTAACCGAAGGAGAAGCGCTCAACTACAAAGGTTTGCCTAGTTTCTCACCCGAAATGTTCCGATACATCGAAAATGCCGATCCAATGAAGACTAAGCAATTGGAAAAAGGAATTGATCAGTTGATGGACGAAGGGGTTGCACAGTTGTTTACCAGTCAGTTTAACGGACGTAAAATTATTGGTTGCGTCGGACAACTTCAGTTCGAAGTAATTCAATACCGTTTAGAGCATGAATATGGTGCTAAATGTCGTTTTGAACCCATTCAAATGCACAAAGCTTGTTGGATTAAAAGTGAAGACGAACAAAGAATTGATGAATTTAGAAGAAGAAAACTGCAGCGAATGGCCAAAGATAAATATGGTCGGGATGTTTTCATGGCCGACTCTTCATTTATTTTGCAAATGGCGCAGCAAGACTTTGATGATATTGAATTTCATTTTACCTCAGAGTTTTAAAAAACATAAAAATACAATAGAAAGCTTTTCAATTTTGAGAAGCTTTTTTTATGCCTCCGCCTTTTAGGTAGCCAATTAAAGATTTAGTATATTCCGAAAAAAGATATTACGATGGAAAACTTTTCTCAATTTTTCGATTCGAACCTTTTCAATACTTTCATAATCCCCATATTAATCTTCCTAGCCAGAATTATCGATGTAACCTTAGGAACGTTTCGTATTTCGATGATTTCAAAAGGGAATAAAAGCATTGCACCGCTTATCGGTTTTATTGAAATTTTTGTTTGGGTGATGGCCATTGGAAAAATAATGCAAACCCTTGATAATTATGTCAACATGGCTGCCTATGCCGGAGGATTTGCCGCAGGTAACTATATTGGAATTATTATAGAAGAAAAAATTGCAATGGGAATTGTGCGCATTCAAATTATTACAGCCAAACCCGCCAACCAGCTTATTGTGGCACTCCGCCAAGCCGGATATGGAATTACCAACCACAAAGCAACCGGAAAAAATGGTGAAGTAAGTATTTTATATAGCATCGTAAACCGAGCCGATTTAAAGCAAATAACCGAAATGATTTTAGAATACAACCCGAACGCGTTCTACACGATTGAAGACGTAAAGTTTGTAAATAAAAAACTCGGTGCAATGCTTCCGGCAAAAGGGAAGTTTTTGAGAAAAGGGAAATAAAATAATTGAGAATCAACAAAAAAAAGATTGTCTTGTTTGTCTCGTTTTATTTCAATAGCGATTTGGCATTATCAATAGCTGCATCATTCGGATTTTCACCACTTAGCATTTTTGCAATTTCAACAATACGCTCGTTCGCATCTAATAAGCGCATACCCGACTCAACGCCAGTCTGAGTATCGTTTTTATAAACCTGATAATGCCAATCGGCATTGGATGCAATTTGTGGTAAATGTGTAATATTAATTACTTGCATGTACCCCGACATCACCTTCAAGATTTCAGCCATTCGTTTTGCTGTTTCTCCCGAAATTCCGGTATCAATTTCATCAAATACAATAGCAGGCAATTCCTTTGATTTAGCAACCACTGTTTTAATCGACAACATCAATCGCGACATTTCCCCTCCCGAAGCAACTTTATTTATTTCCTCCAAGCGCGAGCCTTTATTGGCTGCAAACATAAAAACAGCTTCATCTAGCCCATTGGTAGTAAAAGAATCCAAAGTATTCAACTCAATTTTCAACTTTGCATTGGGCATCCCCAATTGATGCAAATAGTCTGAAATTAAATCTTCCAACTCCTTTAAAACCTTTGATCTTGATTTATTAAGTTTTTGAGAGAGTACCGAAGTTGTTTCCACCTGCTTTTGAATTTTAGCTGATAATTTTTCCTTTTCCTGATCGAAACTGGCAACAGCTTGCAATTTGCTATCTAAAATGTCTTGCTCTCTCAGCAGCTCTTCAACACTTGCAACGCCATGCTTTTGCTGCAAGGTAAAAATGGCATCTAGTCGCTGATTGATTAATTCCAATTTTTCAGGATCGTGTTCTATACCATCTGCTTGAGCATCGCACTCATTAGCAACATCTTGCAATTCAAAATAAACACTTTCCAAGCGTTTGTGTAAGTCCGACGCATCGGCAGAATAATTGCTTAAATTTGATAAGATTGTTACAGCATCTTTTACTTTTGAAACCAATGAGAATTCCTCGTTATCTAAAGTTTGGAATGCATTTACATATCCTTCTTTGATCTCTTCAGAATGCGTTAATAATTCTTGAGCCTCCTCTAATTTTTGCTGCTCTCCTGCTTTCAATCCCAATTTTTCGAGTTGCTCAAATTGAAATAAATTATAGTCGTAATCAGCCTTCTCTTTCGATTCAAACTCAATTAATTTTTTATATTCTTTTTGACTTTGCTTTAACTTTGAGTAAGCCTCGAAATATTTTTCTTTTATATCAAAATTATTTGCATACCAATCAATTACGTTCAGTTGAAATTCACGCTTACTCAATTCTAAATTCGAATGCTGAGAATGAATATCAATTAACTGCAAGCCAATCTCTTTTAGAACAGTTAACTGAACCGGAGTATCGTTTACAAAAGCTCGTGATTTTCCTGAAGGTACAATTTCTCTTCGAAGGATAATTGGCTGAAAATAATCTAAATCATGCGCTTCGAAAAAGTTTTTAAAACCAACTTGCTCTGCGGTATTAAACCGACCTTCGATAACACATTTTTTTGCTGAATCTTTTAACGAAGAAGTGTCGGCTCGCTGTCCAATAATTAACGATAAAGCACCCAACACAATTGATTTTCCTGCTCCGGTTTCGCCAGTAATCACACTAAAGCCTTTGTTGAATTGAACATTCAGCTCATCGATGATTGCATAATTCTTAATTAATAGTGATGAAAGCATCTAGTGAGAATTAATCGTTTTCTAAAACTGATTCGTAACGGGAAGAATTCGTAGGGTCGATTTCGGTCATAATTTTAACCATACGATCTTTTTCGTCTTGATTTCCTTCGCTAAATATTGAAACTAATTCGGCGCTTTTTGCATCGTAAAAAGTTTGTAGAATATATAATTTACTTTTTGAACGAAATACACGCTGAATACTTCTTAATGCTTGTAAAATGTTGGCTCGGCCACTTTCTACTTGTTCCGACATCACATCTAATCCTTCTCTGTGATATTTAAACATTCCGGCTCTATAGCCTGAATAAGACTTGTTCAAAATATTATCGACCAGCCAATATCTGTTGTAATCCGACTCGTGCGATTTCCATCCTTGTTCACTTACATTTTGCATACTCGATACAATTTGGCGTGCTTTCTCAAAGTATTCAGTTCCTCCGGTTAATGAAAAAGTATCGTAATCGTAGCCAAGAATTACATAAGCATAGTACGCTAAAACACTTGTCAAATTATCCTTGTTACTTGTTTCGTTAAATTCAATTGCCTGATATTCTTGATATTCAAAAGTGAAATTTTCATCCTGAATATTCAGAAGAGTGGTTTCATACGATGAATTATAGACAGGGCGTTTGCTCTGCACAGTTAAGGTTGCCTTGTACTTATTCGAAGAAATTTGTTGTGAAATTTGAATATTAAAACTGCACTGAATTCGCTCATCATTGGTGTATACATGATTTGTCCATGCTTTATTATTCATAAATTCAGTCAAATCGGTACGCATCGACTGAAATACTTCCTTGTTTGCACTTGGTAGTTTACTTGCATTTATACTAATACTGCAACGTAACTCCTGCGCTTTTAAAGTCAGTGAAATGCAACAAATTAATAATATGAAAATGGATTTCTTCACAAACAATTTTTGTCTTTGAGATTATTGAATCACAAGTAAAGGTAAAACTAACAAATAATCTTAATCAGTTAAACGATTTAGCTCTTCAATTATTCTGTTTACAATATCGATAGCAACTGTTTTTTTTGTTTTTAGCTCAAAATCAGTCTGTTTGTTACTACGGTCTATAATGGAAATTTTATTGGTATCAACACCAAAACCAGCCCCTTTATCATTCAATGAATTTAAAACGATAAAATCGAGGTTCTTTTTCTCCAATTTCTTTAGCGCATTTAAACGCTCGTCGTTAGTTTCTAATGCAAAGCCAACCAACAATTGTTTTGTCGATTTTTGCTTTCCTAATGCAGCAGCAATGTCCTTAGTGGGTTGTAACTCGATCGAGTAGTTTTCTTTCCCCCGTTTCACCTTTTTATCTTCTTTTACAACAGGTGTAAAATCAGCCACCGCAGCACACATTACAGCACCATCGCACTTTGGAAATAAAATAATCGAATGCTCGTACATTTCTTGTGCTGTTTGAATATCGATACGAGCAATGTTGGGATGCACAATTTCTTGTTGAACCGGGCCTGCTACCAAATGCACTTTTGCTCCATGCGTAGCTAAAGTTTCGGCAATCGCAAAACCCATTTTACCCGAGGACTGATTCCCGATAAAACGAACCGGATCGATTTTCTCAAATGTTGGTCCGGCGGTAACTAAAAATGTTTTATTTAGGAGTTTTTTTTTTTTGATCGAAATATTTCACGACCACTTCGAGGATTTCTTCAGGCTCTTGCATTCGGCCTTTTCCAATTAAACCACTTGCCAGTTCGCCCGACTCAGGTTCAATTATAATGTTTCCGTAAGAAGTAAGAATTTCGAGGTTCTTTTGAGTAGACGGATGTTGAAACATATCCAAATCCATGGCCGGGGCAATCATTACCGGGCACTTTGCCGAAAGATAAGTTGTAATTAACATATTATCAGCAATTCCGTGTGCCATTTTCCCCATTGTAGAAGCAGATGCTGGTGCTACAATCATTAAATCGGCCCACATTCCCAAATCAACATGACTATTCCAAGTTCCATCGTTGGCTCCAAAGAATTCACTAATCACCGGTTTTTGGGATAAAGCCGAAAGCGTAACAGGAGTAATGAATTCTTTTCCGGCAGGGGTAATTACCACCTGCACTTCCGCACCATCTTTGATTAGGCCACGTAAAAGAGTAGCCGCCTTATAGGCAGCTATACTTCCTGTTATTCCTAGAATAATATGTTTTCCTTTGAGTCTCATGCAATAATGAGCTCCTAATTAAATACTGGTTTTACGAGTATCTTTATTAGGATTACGATGATAAATACTGTCGTCGATAAACTCTTGAGTTGCAATTAATGTTGGCTTTGGAAGACGCTCATAGAATTTAGAGATTTCAATTTGCTCTCTGTTTTCAAAGACCTCTTCAAGGTTATCGGTAAAAGATGCAAACTCTGCTAACTTTTGATTCAATTCTTCTTTCAATTCAGAAGAAATTTGATTCGCACGCTTCGCTAAAATCATTACTGATTCATAAATGTTATCAGTTTCTTTTGTTAATGCACCAATATCGCGAGAAACAGTACTACTGTCAGCATTTGTCTTTTTATAATCCATATCTGTTTAATCTGTTCTATTCAAGTCCGCAAAGATAATCAATCTTTTAATCCGTATAAAATATTTCTTCAAAAAAGTAATTAATCTATACTAATATCTTTTTCTTAACTAGTGTTTTATTCGAATTAAATTTCCGATTCTTCCTCTTCATCTACCTCTATATCGTATCCTAATTCTTTCGAAAGCTCTTTAAAGTTACGTTCAACCTCTTTCATATGGTCGCTTTCAGGAAATTCATCAACAAAAATGAAGTATTCATCGTATGCTTCGTTCAAACGATCTTTCTTTTTCTCCTCAACACTTTTTATTCCTAAAAGATATTTCGATTTAAAAAGTAAAAATTTCAATTCTTCACGATAACCCGTATCAGGATAATCAACCAAAGCATTTTCTAATGCAATAACTGATGCTTTGTAATAATCCATATCGTAATACAAACGAGCATTTAAATACGACTTATAAACAATCTTTTCGTTTAACTCATCGATTAAAATATTCGCTTCATCAACATTTTCACCATATGGGTACATGTTAATATATAACTGTAAGGCATCGATTGCTTTTCTGGAAACTCCCTGATCTAGTTTCGCCCCAGGCGAATTCTCATAATAACAAACACCAATCATATACTGAGCCTCCTCGGCATACTGACTACGCGGATATTGGTCGATGATGCTTTTGTAATAATTGGCCGACAACAAATAATCTTCTATCTCAAAAGAACTCTTTGCATAATAATAATAAAGCTCATCTCCTTTGCTAGTACCTCGGTATACATATACCAAATCTTGAAACAAGGCTACCGCATGTCCATAATCTTCATCATTATAATATTCTAATGCCTTTTTATATTTATATTCGTAGTCGGTGCTTTTAACAACGGTGTTAAATTCACTACACGAAACCAAAAAGACCGATAGCAATAGTATATAAATCCAGTTTTTATTCATAATATTTTTTGTTGTGCCAAAAGTATACTTTTATATTTATTTCGAAAACGTGAATATCATTGATTTAACACTGCTACCAAAATTAATTAGTATTATTTAACACTATTTGCAATCAGATTAAAAAAATATACATTTGCAACGTTCAAAAATCAATTTACTAAAATGGACTTATTTGAAAAATTAAGAAACGATAAAGGTAGTCTTGGACAATACCAAAAACAAGCTCATGGATATTTCGCATTTCCTAAATTAGAAGGAGAAATTGGTCCACGTATGAAATTTAGAGGAAAAGAAGTGTTAAACTGGAGTTTAAACAACTACATTGGTTTAGCAAATCACCCTGAAGTACGTAAAGCCGATGGAGATGCAGCCGTAGATTATGGGATGGCTTATCCAATGGGAGCACGAATGATGTCGGGACAAACTAGCAAACATGAAGAACTTGAGCAAAATTTAGCTGAGTTTGTTAGCAAAGATGACGCATTCTTGTTAAATTTTGGTTACCAAGGAATGGTATCTATTATCGATTCTCTTGCATCGCGTAACGATGTTATTGTATATGACTCAGAAAGCCATGCATGTATCATGGATGGTATTTTTCTACATAAAGCAAAAGGTGGTAAAAGCTTCGTTTTTCAACACAACAATATGGAGAAATGCGAAAAAATGCTTCAATTTGCGAAAAAACGAGTTGCTGAAACAGGTGGAGGTATTTTAGTAATAACCGAAGGTGTTTTTGGTATGGCTGGCGATTTAGGTCACTTAGACAAAATTGTTGCACTAAAAGACAAATACGAATTCCGTTTGTTGGTTGACGATGCTCATGGTTTTGGAACTATGGGAGCAACCGGAGCAGGATCGGGTGAGCATTTTGGTGTTCAAGATCAAATCGACATCTATTTCTCAACTTTTGCAAAAGCAATGGCTGGAATTGGTGCATTTGTGGCTTGCGAAGAAGAAGTTTGTAATTATTTACGCTACAATATGCGTTCACAAACTTTCGCAAAATCACTTCCAATGCCAATGGTATTTGGAGCCTTAAAACGATTAGAACTACTTAAAAATCAACCAGAATTAAGAGAAAACCTTTGGAAAGTGGTTAACCATTTGAAAGAAGGTTTGTTGGCTCAAAATTTTGACTTAGGAGTTTCAAATTCTCCGGTAACACCTGTATATTTAAAAGGAGGAGTTGCAGAAGCAACCAACGTTGTAATGGATTTACGTGAAAATTACAACGTATTCTGTTCAATCGTAATTTACCCGGTTATTCCTAAAGGTGAGTTGTTGTTGCGTTTAATTCCAACTGCAAATCACACCATCGAAGATGTTGAATATACAATTAAGGCTTTCACTGAAGTTCGTAAGAAATTAGATGAAGGAAAATATTCAACCACTCAGATCCCAAATGTATTTGAAAATTAATTTTCACAAGAATATTAAAAAAGAGGAAACTTAACAGTTTCCTCTTTTTTGTTTCTAAATGATATTTAATTAATCGAGAATACTATTTTTGCTACTAATTTAAATTTAAATCATCATCATGATAAGAACAGAAGTACTGCAAACCAAAAATTTACGCAAATCAGTTTTGTTTAAAGCTGTTAATATAATTGCAGTTTTAATTGTACTGTTTATCCTCTCCATTTCCTTAAAACTATGGGGGTCCAACGAGTCGATCAATCAATTTTTTATTGACTATTACGATAAAGCAGTGAAACCGATTATTTATGGAGTAGCCCTTCTAATAATTGTTGTATCGATGTACACAACTTCAAAAATTAAAGCACCAAAACGCTTAGGCGCATTAGAAATTGAGGAAGGTGAATTTAGATATATTGAACATGATGAAGTATTGGAAACTTACAAGCTCGAAGATTTAAAAGCTATCGATTTTGAGTTTTATTCAATTAGAATGCGCTCAAACCCAAATGGGGCTTTAAATTATTTAACGCTAACCACTAAAACAGGTCAACGCACTTTTGAAATTTCAGTAGGAAACTCGATGGAAAAGACTGAATTGGGAGAGATCTTCAGAAGCATAAATAAAAAAGTCCCAGTAAAAATTAACTTTTCGTACACTTTGAAAAAGTTATTCAAGGACAAAGATTTCCAATTGTAGGAAAACAAAAGATAATTAAAAATCCCGGCCTCAACAGGTCGGGGTTTTTTTATTTTATTTCTCTGGAGTTGCTTCCAAAACTGCAGCTAAATGCGTCCAAAATTTTTCAACCGCCTCAATTTGAATTTTCTCGTCGGGCGAATGCGCATCTTTAATAGTTGGTCCAAACGAAACCATATCTAAGTGCGGGTATTTTGAAAGGAACAGGCCACACTCCAACCCTGCATGAATAGAACGCACTAGTGGTGTTTTGCCAAAACAAGTTTTGTAAGTTGACTCTGTAATTTTTAATATTTCAGAATCGACATTTGGGCTCCACCCCGGGTAACCATCGGTATGCTTCACCGATGCACCTGCCATTTTAAATACAGTAGCCACAATATTTGAAATCTCCTCTTTACGACTTTCCTTATCACTGCGTTGACTGGTTGTTACCACAATTTCTTTTTCCCCAACTTTTACAGAAGCCAAATTGGTTGAAGTTTCCACCATCCCGGGCATTGATAAGCTCATGCGATACACTCCATGTGGACAAACGCTTAAAGCTTCTAACAAGTGGTGACTTGTTGCTTCTTCAATGTACGATTCGGGCAATTCAACGGAAGCAATTTGTAGTTTCAGGTTCTTTTCTACAATTCCGATTTCATCTTCGATTTCCGATTTGAAAATATTGAATTCAGCAACCATTTGCTCTTTCAAGTTTGATTGAACCAAAATTACTGCACTTGCTTCGCGCGCGATGGCATTTCGCAAATTACCACCATCGATGTGGGCAAGTTTAATTCCATATTTTTGAAGCATTTTAAAAAGGAATCGAACCAATATTTGATTGGCGTTTCCACGACCTTTGTTAATATCATCGCCTGAATGTCCTCCTAACAATCCAGCTATTTTAATTTCCAAGGCAAACAAACCTGCTTCAACTGGAACTTTATTATACGGAAATGAAGCCAAGGTATCCACCCCTCCAGCACAACCAATGAATAATTCTCCTTCATCTTCCGAATCGAGATTCAATAAAATCTCACCATCAATAAAACCTGGTTGCAAATTAAACGCACCAGTTAAACCAGTTTCTTCATCAACCGTAAACAAGGCCTCAATTGGACCATGCTTTAGATTCTCATCAGTTAAAACGGCCATCGATGCAGCCATTCCAATTCCACAATCGGCGCCCAATGTTGTTCCGCTAGCTTTTACCCAACCATCAATAATTTGTGGTTTAATGGCGTCCGTTTCAAAATTGTGCTCCACATGGCTGTGTTTTTCACAAACCATATCTAAGTGCGACTGTAAAATTACCTTCTTTCGATTTTCAAATCCAGAAGTTGCGGCTTTTGAAATTAGAACATTTCCAATTTCATCTTTCTTGAAATCAAGTTTATGTTTTGCTGCCCAGCTTTCAAGAAATGCAATAATTTGTTCCTCTTTTTTTGACGGTCGTGGCACTTGACATATATCTTCAAAATATTCCCAAATTAATTGGGGTTGTAATTCATTTAAAACTCTGTTCATATCTGTTATTGTTATGCAATTAACTAACCTACATTCCACTTTAATGTTCTAGATAGTTGAAAAATATTCTACAAATAAAAGGAAAATTAATGCGACAAATCCTAAATATTATCAGCTTCAGGATATTTGTTTGAAAAGCTAAACGAAAGGAATAAGTTGTAAAACAAGTGTTCAAAGTTTTGCTTCTATCAAAAAACTTACTTCTTTTATAAAGTTATAATTTAGGGAAATAGATTTAAAACACGTACAATGAAAAAATTAGCTTCAATATTTTTTCTAATAATCTTCGCAACAACAATAAGTTTTGCCGAAGGAATCGAAGGAAAGTGGAAAACAATAGATGATGGAACCGGTGAGGTAAAATCGATCGTCAACATCGCCATTAAAGATGGTAAGTTATACGGAAAAATTATCCAGTTATTTAACGAAGATCCGAATTACGATCCAGTTTGCGATGAATGCAAAGGTGACAAAAAAGGTCAAAAGATTATAGGAATGCAAATTATTAATGGCCTAACAAAAAAAGATGGAAAGTGGATTGGAGATGATGGAATTTTAGATCCTGATAACGGTAAACATTACGACGTTAAAATTTGGGTTGATGAAGATGATCCAACAAAATTACACGTTCGAGGCTACATTGCCTTTTTATATCGAACACAAACTTGGTTGAAAGAAAAGTAAAATATTAAAAAAAATGCGGTTGAAATTTCAACCGCATTTTTTATTTCTATCGAATTAACGAAACTGCCATTACTCCAACAACAACTTCGTTTGCAATTGTTTTTACTGTTAAGTGACTAAGTTCTTTAGTTTCATCTAGAGGTAAATCTAAAACCGATGCCATTCCACCGTCAATTAAATTTTGTACTCCCAAACCTTTTCCTACGGTGTAGGCTTCACCTGTTTTTAAGCTAATTCGTAAAGGAGATGGTTTTTCCATTGCAAAAGCAAAATCATCGATGTGCATGTCTTGCTCAATGCTCCACCAATTATCAGGGTTGATGAGCTTTAATTCTTCTGAACTTCCATCTTGATAATGTATTGTAACTACTCCATTCACCACTCGCGATTGCATGTGATTGGTTGAACCTGTCATTAATAAGTAAGCATGTTTGGCAGCACCACTTAAAGGAATTTCAATTTGTGCTGGATAGTTATCGTACATGGAAGTATAAGCAATGTTTTGAGAACTACCATCGACATTAAAATTTACATTGTTCGCCAATTCAATTAAACTATTCTTGCTGCTGAAACTTTCAGCCGAAAGCGTTGGATGAACATCATAATTACACCAGTTGCCATACCCGTGTTTAGGTTGTTGCAAAGTTAGCACATCAGGTCGTGGCGAAAGATATTCTTGCTTATAGATATCTTCGGCTCGCGCATTATAATAATCTGAAATTGAAACTGTTTCGGCTAGACTTTCATTCTTGATATTCCAATTTAAAACTTCGCCGACATATTTTGTTCCTGCGATTACAATTTCAATTTTATTCGTTCCTGCAACGAGGTTATTCTTAACTACAACCTTTTTAGACTTCGAATTAGGAGTTAATTTCAATTTTGTATTCTGTGAATTTCCATTCACCCACATTACCGAAGAACGCAAGCTTCTGTTGCTATTGTTTTCAACATAAAATGCAATTTCATCGGCTTTTTGATTTGCATAAGCTTTAATCACAATCGGCTTCACCAGCTCCACCTCGATAGGCTGCCACCAACTGAAACCATTTTGCTCTAACTCAACAAAAATTGAATATTTTCCAGGAGTTGCGTTCCATTTAACAGAAAGGTTGTCATTAATTTCAAACGATTTTACAACACCTTGAGGATCTTCCAAATCCAATATGTTGAATTCAGAAACATTGATCTTCGTTATTTCATTTACAATTTCTTTCTCTGGCAAAAGCAATTGTTTAAAAGGTTTTCCGGCCCATTGAATTTGCACTTTGTATTGATCTTCAATTTTATCTGATTGAATTTTTACAATAGGAGAACCAATTGCTTTGGTCATTTCCCAACTAGCATCTTCCCCATTAATGGTGATTTTTGAAATCTCATCGTATTTAGCAGGAATTTCAAGCGCCAACTTCATTGCTTTTGGAAAGGTTTGCGCAATCGTAAATTCCTCAGTCATTTCGTTCCAAGCATATTTGTAATCAATATCAGGAGTTTTAATGGCTGCATGTTTCCAATCATCAGGAAATCCGGGTTTGATAGTTAACCAACCATTTAAAGCATCGGGAACAATACCATACAAACCCTCCATCAAAGCTCTTGCACCAATTCCGGCAGGATCGGAGAAATCACTATAAACTTCTCCACGGGCAGCATCGTAATAGGAGATTTGGCCAATATTTCCCGGAGTTGATCCCATGTACATGAAATCCATAATGTTTGCTTTAAACAAATCAAAAGCAGCTTCTTTTCGTCCTGCTTGCCAATACGCTAGGGCCATATGCGCAACTTCGGCAAATGCAACATTATTTACCGACCAAATGTAAGGATGCCAATTACTTGTAGATATGGTCGACAAATGTTCTGTCTCATCATTTCCAATTAAATTAAAATGAGGAATTTCATTATCAACATAACGAGTCATCAAATACTCTTGAATATCGTCGGCAACATTGTTATCAATAGAATGATAAACGGTCCAAATTGCAGGACTTTCATGCATTAACTGATTCCCTAATGCATCCTGAAATTCGGCAAAAGTACCTTTATGGTCTAGCCACAAATTCTCTTGCATTGCATTTTTAATCTTCTCTGCTTCTGCGGCATATTTTCGACCATCTTTCCCAATGAATTTGGCAAGTTCGGCTGCTAATAAATTAGAACGGTAATTATACGAAGTTGAATGTGCAACACCACTTCCGGTGTACTCCAAAGCATCGCTTGCCCAAATACAACAATAAGCATTATACAAGCCATCATCGTCTGGATCGAAACAACGTTTTTCCCAATCTAAATGACGTTCTAAAACAGGCCAAACTTCTTTTGCATATTCCAAATCGCCTGTCCATTTTAAATGCCATAATAAAGCATCGATATAAACTAAATTCATATCATAATGCTTCATTTTCTTTTCACCATTAGGCGAAGGACAAATGTATCCGCTTGAGTATAAAATTGATTCCCAACTTTTTGCTTCGCGCGACAAATTCTCTTTTTCGCCCGGCAACACCAGCTGTTTATTCATTTCGGTAACCTGGCTTTTATTGTAAGCATTGAAATTCATTCGTGCACGATCGTGCCAACCCAACACATCACCTAAATATTCAACACGCCATCCATTTAAACGAACGCGCCATCCACTTGCACCATGCAACCAAGTTGGATCTTGCCAACAACCATCAGATGCAGTGGTCCAAACGGCCCCTAAAGTATTAAAAAATGGATCGGGAGTAGTTAATTGCATGCGATCTGCAATGCTCTTTCGAAGCTTTTCGGCATACTCAAATTCTTTCGACAAATCATTTTTCAAGATATAGTCTTGATCCGATTTTTTAATTTCCAGTGCAAAATAATCATTTTGCCCACCCAATTCAATTTGAGAAGCAAGCGCAGGTAAATCAGAAGCACCAGACTGCATACTTTCTAATGGAGAGGATTGTACTGAAGCATCCACAATCTTTAATTGACTACTTTCAGGAAAAATTCCTTCTATATTTTTAATTCTATTTTTGCGGCTTTGGTAGCGCACCGTGAACGAATTTGAATTAACATCGTATTGATCTCCTTCACATTCTTTTGCGTTTAAATAATAAATATCAGGATCGGATTCTGTATTTAAATCTCCATTTCGATGAAAATTACGAGAAGATGGAGCTCCAAAAAGGGTAAACAATTGCACATCCTTAACATTTTCCGATTGTACTTCAACCAACATCGATTCAGAATTATGTGCTGCCAAAACAGTTAACACCAATTTTCCATCTCCAAGCAATTCATCTTGAATGATGTAAATCATTTTTCCGGGAATGTATCTTGTTTCAACCGATTCAGCATCAACCAACCATTTACTTTGATTTTGATTGATTATGCCCAGTCGCATCACCCCATCTTTGCCATTTCCAAACAACAAAAACTCGGGTACATCGCCTGCAAGCACACGAAACTGAGAATTGCCTCCGTACAGTGAACGGTTAAAACGTTTTTTGCCGTTTTCAATTACAAAACTTTCCCCATCGGGGCGATATCGAATTTCTCGAATTGATTTGTCTCTTAAAATCCCATTGGCGCCCTGCTTCTCCTTAAAATAATTTGAAGGTGCTTTTTGACCACAAGAAGTGATCATCGAAACCAAAAAGAATAAAAAAATGACCTTAGAAAATAATTGCATATTAGTTAGTTTTAAAGCTTGCTAAGATAATCAGATCGTAGCTATTTAAAAAGTTTATAGCAATTGAAAAATTGAGTCAATTAATTCATTCTTATTTAATTAAATATTAATTGTAAAAATGATGTTAATATCAATTAATAAATGGTTTAATATTGTAAACAAATTAGTTTATATTTGTGCCTCAAAAGAACATTAAACTCTACCATACAGCATTGATAATGAATAAATTAATACTCATTTCAATACTTTTTAGTTTATTGATATTAAGCGCTCAAGCTCAATATCTGACCGAAGGCACTCCAGATTCGATAAATATTTCCACACCTAATCAATTATCAGATTCAACAAGCATGGCAGATACGATCATTCATGATGGAATGTTCAGTCATTTAAATATTGTTGCCGATCCAAGATTAGACACACTTCTTATTATTCATCAGGAAGAAAATATTAGAAAAGGTGGAATTGAAGGTTATCGACTGCAACTTTTCCAAGGATCAAAACCTGAAGCCTTAAGAGTAAAAGCAAAATTTATTTCTAAATATCATTCATTCAAAGTTTACACACCATTTATTGCACCCGATGTTTACGTGCGAATAGGAGATTTCAGAGAAGAAAGTGAAGCAGTAAAACTGAAGTATGCAATTAAGAAAGACTTTCCCCATGCTATAGTGATACCAAGCATTATTGAGTATCCAAAATTGAAGAATTAAAAAATATAATATAGGTATTAGAAAGGAGTATATTATAAGATGAGCGACGCAATTAAGCATGAATGTGGGATCGCAATGATCCGACTTCTAAAACCACTGGAGTATTACGAAAAAAAATACGGAACGTGGATGTACGGTTTAAATAAACTGTACCTATTAATGGAAAAACAACACAACCGTGGCCAAGATGGCGCCGGCGTTGTTTCTCTAAAAATTGACGCACCTGTTGGAGAAGAATATTTGAACAGATCGCGTTCGATGAAATCAAATCCGATTAAGGATATTTTCGACGGAATTTATAAAAGCTACGCAAAGGCAGAAAAGAAAAATCCGGAAAATTTTCACGATACCGATTGGGCAAAAAAGAATTTACCTTTTGCAGGTGAAGCTTACATGGGCCATTTGCGCTATGGAACTTTCGGACGTAACTCAATTGAGTTTTTGCATCCGGTAATGCGCCAAAATAACTGGAAATCGAGAAACTTGGTAATGGCTGGCAATTTCAACCTTACCAATACCGATGAGCTTTTTCAGAAGTTAATCAATTTAGGACAGCACCCTCGTGCTTATACCGACACGGTAACTATGCTTGAAAAAGTGGGTCACTTTTTAGATACTGAAAACCAATTTTTATTCAGAAAATATAAAAACGAAGGACTTCCAAATACAGATATTTCGCCGGCAATTGAAAACAATCTGGACATTCAAAATGTACTAGATAACGCTTCTCGTGATTGGGATGGAGGTTATGCAATTGTTGGAATGGTTGGTCATGGCGATACTTTTGTAACTCGCGATCCTTGGGGAATTCGTCCAGCTTTCTACTATAAAGATGAAGAAATTGTAGTGGTTGCTTCAGAACGTCCGGTAATTCAAACCGTAATGAATGTACACTACACCGATGTGGAAGAATTACAACCCGGCCATGCTTTAATCATTAAAAAAGATGGTCGTATTTCAGATGAAATAGTTCGGGTTCCTCATCAAAAAAAATCATGTTCATTTGAGCGTATTTACTTTTCACGTGGAAGTGATCGCGACATTTATAACGAGCGAAAAGAATTAGGAAGACTTTTGGCACCTACCCTTTTAAAGAAAGTAGATTTTAATTTAGCTGATACTGTTTTTTCATATATTCCCAATACTGCCGAAACAGCATTCTACGGAATGGTTGAAGGGGTTCGTGAGCACTTGCTCGATTGGAAAAAGAAAAAAATTGCAGCACTTAATGGCGATCTATGTGAAGAGAAAATTGCAGAGATCATTTCGGTTGAACCTCGTGTTGAAAAAATTGCAATAAAGGATGTTAAGTTAAGAACCTTTATTAGCGACGATTCTGGAAGAAATGATTTAGTGGCACATGTTTACGATGTAACTTATGGTGTGGTTAAAAATAACGAAGACACCTTGATCATTATCGACGATTCCATTGTTCGTGGTACCACTTTGAAACAAAGTATTCTAAGAATATTGGATCGTTTGCATCCTAAAAAAATTATTATCGTTTCTTCTGCGCCACAAATTAGATATCCAGACTGTTACGGTATTGATATGGCACAACTGAGTAAGTTCTCGGCATTTACTGCTGCAATTGCACTTTTAAAAGAGCGCAACATGCAAAAAGTAATCGACGATACTTATGCTAAATGTGCTGAACAACGCAACTTACCAAAAGAGGAAATTGTAAACTATGTGCAAGAGATATACAAACCTTTTACAGATGAAGAAATTTCAGCAAAAATGGCTGAAATGCTAAAACCTGAAGAGTGCGAAGCAGAAATTGAAATTGTATATCAAACTGTTGAGAATTTGCATAAAGCAAGTCCAAATCATACTGGCGATTGGTATTTTACTGGAAACTATCCTACTCCGGGTGGAAATAAAGTTGTAAATACTGCATTCCTTAACTATTACGAAGGAAAAGAAGGCAGAGCATATTAATTGACTACAAAATAAATTGAAGCACGGGTAATTTACTCGTGCTTTTTATTTGTAAAAGGTATTTTTATACTCAGTGATATTCCCTTTCATATCTTCAACGGTAAATACCAAATCATGAGTTTTATTTAATTCAATATGCTCATCAAACTCATAGAAAATTAATTTCTTTTTGGCATCATATTTAAATAGAATCCATTTGCCATCAATCCTACCTTCATACGATTTAATTCCAGAAAAGTCATCTGAAACTGCAAAACGAATCGAACGCTGATTGCTTAATTTTCCGTTTGATGTGATACTTAAACTTTTTACGCTAGGAGCAATCGTATCCACCACCACACAATAATTGCCAAAAGATCGTGTTACACCTTCAACCCATCCATTTCTAAAAGTTCCATTAACGGCCGACATCGCTCCACGCCTACTAACAATTGCCAGCAAAGCTTTTGACTCTAATTCTATCGGTAAATTTTGGGATTGAATTTTAATGCTGACATTTTTATCTAATGGAACCGTAGATTCATGCAATTGATAAACTTTAGAAAAAGTACCGTCAACCATATCTTTCTCTTCGAATTTGAAATTTAAATTCTGATACAATGCGGCTTTAGGGATTATCAACTCCAATCCTTCACTTTGAAACTTATTTTCTTCATCATAAGCAAAAGCTTCGGTATATTCTTCTGGCTCAAATTCGTGAGCAGGCAAGCCGATCATTTTAAAATCAATTATAGTCGACAAGCCATACACATCTATCAATTCAATATTTATTTTCCGATTTTCGCCTTCTTTTAACCAAAATTTTCCTCGATTTTTAATAGACTCATATATTTCCAATTTATTGCCGGGCTCCACAAAACAACGATGCACGCGTTTGTTTCTATTTACTTTTTCTTCGAAATCGATATGGCTTTGAAATGATCTCGCGGTACCGTAATCCAAATCGTCCAATTTCATGTGGTAATAAAGCGTGTCATCTACAAAAAGTTTAATTTCATACACGCCACATTTACTCCATGACCCAGTTAAATAATCAATTGCATCGGCACCAACCCCAATTAAACCATTTCCGCCAACCGAACGACGACCTTTTAAATGATACTTTCCGTCGTAATAAACCAAAGGGAACGACTGCTTTTTTAAACCGCCCGATACCGAACTTTTTTCGTTCAGAGCATAAACATATAAATGCTCTACTTTGGGTCGAATATCATCTTCAATATCAAAACCAAACAATAGCGGATTTACCGGATGTTCTGATTCAGTTTCTCTTATTTCAAAATGCAGATGAGGCCCACCGGAACTTCCTGAGTTACCCGAAAATGCAATCACATCGCCCTGCTTAAACCGAAACAAATCTTTTGGTGGAAATAAATTTACCCGAAACGATTGTTTTTCGTATTGCTTTTGCTCCACCCAATTAGCAACTTTTTCTTCAAATCGATTAAGATGTCCATAAACAGTGGTATAGCCATTATCATGGGTCATATAAATTGCATAGCCATATCCCGAGGGAGCAACAGCAACTCTCGATATATAACCATCGGCGGCAGCTTTTACAGGAATTCCGATTTTCCCATTGGTTCGGATATCAATTCCCGCATGAAAATGGGTGGATCGCAATTCTGCAAAATTTCCAGATAAAACAAGTGCTCCATCCATTGGAGCAATAAAAAGATCCTTCTGAGCTGCTGCTAACATACAGCTAAACAAAATTGTAACTATAAGTAATGCTAATTTCTTCACGATTCAATACATTTATGGGGTGATGCGAAATTACAATTTCAATTAGCAAATACAAGTTTCAAATTTCTTAACTTTCTTTCGCAATTTATTTTATTTGTTATTTTTGTGAGATAATCGTCGAAAAATGACTGAACAAGAAATAAACCTGATCAATAAATTAGAGGAAAATATCAGGCGTTTAGTCGAAATGCTTGAAGAGAAAAAAAATGAACTTGAAAATTCAAAGCTTGAATTTCAGGATTTAGAAATAAAATACTCTACCTTAGAGGAGGAATATCGGGCATTAAACGATAGGTATGAAAATTTGAAAGTTGCCAAAGCTTTTACAGACGGTGAATCCGGAAATACAGAAGCAAAGCAAAAAATCAATAAAATAGTGCGGGAAATTGATACATGTATAGCACTTTTAAATTCTTAAACCTGAATAATGAAAGACGATTTATTGTCGATAAATATAACTCTGGCAGATCGCACTTATCCAATGCGGATAAAGCGAAGTGAAGAAGAGAATATACGTAAAGCCGCTAAGATTATTAATAAGCGAATTTTACTATATCAAGAAAGATACGAAGGAAAAGACATACAAGATTTTTTAGCAATGTCCTCCCTTCAATTTGTAATTCAGGTACTCGAATTAATGGATAAAAACGATAAAATACCATTGATTACTAGCATAGAAAAGATAAACGAACAATTAGAAGAATACCTGAGTTTAAAATAGAATAAAAACAAATTTTTAAATATTTACCCGCATTTAACATGCTGATTTACAAAAGTAAGTCTACGCTGTTAGTTGCGGATTTTTTTTAATTAATAATTATAAATAAATGAATTGGACAATAATAATAGTTGGCGTTATAGCATTTGTGGCCGGCTTCCCCATTTCCTATTTCTTTTGGGAAAAGTCGCTAAAAAATAAAAAGCACAAATTGTTACACGAAGCTCAGTCTGAAGCCGAGGTAATCAAGAAAGACAAAATCCTGCAGGCTAAAGAGAAATTCATTCAATTGAAGTCTGAGCATGAAAAGTATATCAACGAGAAAAACTCAAAAATTGCTTCCGTTGAAAACAGATTAAAGCAGAAAGAATCAAACTTCCAACAACGTCGCGAAGAATTAAATAAAAAGGTTCGCGATTTTGAAGCTGAGAAAAAAGATACTGATATCATTCGTCAGAACTTGACTCACCAGTTAGAAATGGTGGAACAAAAAAACGAAGAAGTTGAAAAAATGCACCGCCAACAGGTAGAGCAATTAGAAACTATTTCGGGTTTATCTGCCGACGAAGCAAAAGGACAATTAATTGAGTCGTTGAAAAACGAAGCAAAAACAGAAGCAATGTCGTACATCCAAGATATTATGGATGAAGCGAAATTAAATGCAAATAAAGAAGCAAAGAAAATTGTTGTTAAAACGATCCAACGAGTTGCTTCTGAAACTGCCATTGAAAATGCAGTTACTATCTTCAATATCGAAAATGATGAGATCAAAGGACGAATCATTGGTCGCGAAGGTCGTAACATTCGTGCATTAGAAGCTGCTACAGGAGTAGAAATTATTGTTGACGATACTCCCGAAGCAATTGTACTTTCAGCGTTTGACCCAGTTCGCCGCGAAATTACTCGCTTAGCATTGCACCAACTTGTAACCGACGGACGCATTCACCCTGCTCGTATCGAAGAGGTGGTAAATAAAGTAAGTAAGCAAATTGAAGAAGAAATTGTTGAAACAGGAAAACGAACATGTATCGATTTAGGTATTCACGGAATGCATCCTGAATTGGTTCGTTTGATTGGTAAAATGAAATATCGTTCTTCATACGGACAAAATTTATTACAGCACTCTCGCGAAACAGCCAACCTTTGTGCGATTATGGCATCGGAGCTTGGATTGAATCCGAAAAAAGCAAAACGTGCCGGATTACTGCATGATATTGGTAAAGTTCCAGACGAGGAGCCAGAATTACCACACGCTGTTTTAGGTATGAAATTGGCTGAAAAATACAAAGAGAAACCAGACATTTGTAATGCTATTGGAGCGCACCACGACGAAGTTGAAATGCAAACACTGTTTGCACCAATCGTTCAGGTTTGTGATGCAATTTCAGGTGCTCGTCCGGGTGCTCGTCGTGAAGCAGTTGAATCATATATTAAGCGTTTGAAAGAGTTAGAAAGCATGGCACTTTCATACCCTGGTGTAATGAAAACTTATGCAATTCAGGCAGGTCGTGAATTACGTGTAATTGTTGGTAGCGACAAAATTAGCGATGCCGAATCAGAACAATTATCGTACGATATTTCTAAGAAAATCCAGGATGAAATGACTTATCCAGGTCAGGTTAAAATAACAGTAATTAGAGAAACCAGATCGGTTAGCTACGCGAAATAAAAAATTGATCGCTATATAATATAAAAAAAGACTTTCTTCGGAAGGTCTTTTTTTATATTAAAATAAATCCGAAATAAACCTATTTACCTCAACATTGTTGTAAATTTAGGTAATGGCATAATGCGCCCAATCGTATATTTTCTAAATTTTATCTTTTGCGCATTTTTATCATTATTTATTTGGCTTTTTCATGAAATATTTGGCCGAATACTATATTTGAAATTCATAAAAAAAGGAAGATTATGACGGTGAATAAAACTTTTGGAGTCGGTATTGACTCAGAAAAAAAAGTTGTCAACAAGAAGAAATTAATCCAGTACATTAATTTACGTTTGGCTGCTTTTGGCTACCCTTATTATCAGGATGAAAAAACTAGTCAATTTCTGGAAATTGCTACTCCATTATTAAAAAACTTTAAGGAAAAGTCGAGACTACTTTCCACACATTTATCGCCAACTGGTTCTCGTATCCAGAATTTCTTAGAAAACTATTTAAAAGAAGTTCCTGAGGTAAAAGACATTAGTGTACCACACCATACTTTTATCTTGGACACACATGGATTGGCACGTGTAATGTCAATTCCACCAAATGAGGATTCATTTGAGTCGGGTGTTGTTAAATCATACAGAACGTCTCAAGGGATTATTCATAATCCTAAAAACGATAAGAGAACAACAAAAGGTGTATTCCACGTTGTTGAAGGAGGTTTGCCAATTCCAAACGATAAAAAAGCAGTACCAAAAGTAACTTTTGCTCGTTTATTAAAAGAAGCATTAAATCCACCAAAAGAATTGATGCAAATACCTTACACTGCAAATCAGGATGACAAAGCTGAATTATTTGTTAGCTTATTGCTACGTCCAACTGTTGTTCCTGAAATACCAGGGGTAAGTAAGGAAAAGTCAATGGAGGTTCGCTTTTATGCGCCAGGTAGCTATGTAAGCAACCTCGACTTTGTAGAATCAATTTTCGGAAATGCAGGCGATCCTCATATTCCTGAAAACGATGCTGCATTAGATCCTGATACTTGGACTGGTCATACAGGTTGTGTTATTTTAGCTACCCACCTAACCTCATTAAAGAAAAAAGATTTAGGCTTGCCACACTACGATGATGCAACCGAGCGTCAACGTAACGATGGAATGTGTTGGAAAAATGAAGATGAACTATATAACGATGGTGGCGCCTTCAAAATTACAGCTCGCGATGAAAATGGTGTAGTAGTTACCTTGATTGCAGACAACTATTTCGGATACTGTAAAAAAGAAGTAAAAACACAAATTAGCTTTTCTGCAAACTTATATGGTCTTTGTGAAGAAGAGCATGCAGGTGGTGCTTTAGCTTTCCCGAGTTACGATCTTGGTGAACGTTTCCAATTAAATGATCGATTACCAGACAATGGAACTTCTTTTAAAGAGCTTTCATCAATGTATTCAGATCTAATGGATCTTAAGCCAGGTGGTTACGGAATCGATAAGCAACATAACAATATAATTTATGTTCCTGAAAACGCACAGTTTAACTTATTCGAACAAAATGTTACTTGGACACGTAAAAATAATGGCGAACCTTGTGTAATCAAATTGCTACCACAAAATTATTACATCTTGCCATCGGGTTATAAAATTCAAATGAAGAAACGTTTGAATGGACAACACTGGCATCTTGTTGGAACAATTGCTGATGGAACATTCTGCCATAAACCATGTACTGTTTCAGGTGGTGGTAAATCAGAAATTTCGAAATCGATACAGGATGCAATGATTCAGGGACCTGTAATTGTTGCTGAATTGCAAAAAGATATTGAATTGGTTGAAGGAATCTTGAATAAAGATTTTTCGAAACGATTTAAGCAACCTTACGATTATAAAAAAGCACCACGTACTGTGCTTGATCCTGCTCGTTCATTAGGTTCGGTTATTAAACTATTAACCCCGTCTGATGAATACAGTGATGAATACAACGAATGGTTAAGAAGTGTACCTCAACGAATTAAGGAGATTATTTATATTGTTAAAAGACGCTACCACAAAGAGTGGGGATCGGATTGGAAACAGCACCTATCGGTTGATATGGTTAACGGAACTCCGGGCAACGAGCTGAAATTTAACGATCGCAAACTAATTGCAAACTACTTACGATTGGGACACGATACTGATGGATCATGGAGAATTTTCCAAGTACGTCAAGATTTCTATGCTGCAAGTAAAGTTCAAATGGAAGATGACATTTCCGCTTCTATCGTATTACCTGCAAATCAATTAGACGGTTTAAATCCTGATTACAAGGTAAACGAAAGTGTTAAGCTGCTTACCAATTGTGAATCAAGATTGTTCCAACGTCCCGATGATTGTGTAATCAAAGGATATGACAAACAAGCTGAGGCCGACTTATCAAGTCCTTATACTTTCTTATCTAATTTCGAGCCATTATCTCGTGAACAAGTAAAAGAAATTAAGGAAGATGCTATTGGTTTTGATTTGTATACACGTCCGGTTCAGGATATGATTAACAACTTTTTGAAAGCAGATAAGCCTGCCTTCTTAAGTGTTCCTTCTGAGCCACGTTTGGTTGATGGTAAACCATCGGCAAACCCACGTTATTTACAAATTCGTCCAGATTTAGCGAATCCAATCGAAAAATATGTTGCTGAAACTTGTACACGTATTTATCGTAAAATTCCGGTTGATAAGCCATTATTTATGCCGGTAAACTCGGTATTGCCTGGTCGTAGAAACAACCCTGCTGATGAAAAGAACAATGTTCCACCATTAGCAATCTACAGTCCAATTCATTACCAAGATCTACCTGAGTTATTTATCGATTTCATTTGTAGTATTACAGGAAAATCGCCTTCAACAACAGGTTTTGGATCTGAAGGAGCCTTAACTAAAGGACCTTTCAATAACTTATTGGTATCTGCCGACCTTAACAATGCCTTGTTATCGTACATTTTAACGGGATATAAGCCATTTTCATCGGCCGCAGGTTATGTTGGACCAAAATACAAGGTTGATCACGATGTGAGCTTGTTAATGCCTGAGTTGGTTTCTCGTATGTCTGTTCAGGAACGTGATCCCGAATTTTTGATTGAAAACGGATACTTAGAAAAAGTTGAAGATTTTGATCATGAAGGTGAAACAATTGAAGCAAGTATGCTAGGATATCGTATTACTTTAAAATTCGTTCACCATTTCTTAGGACGAATCTTCAGTAATCCGGATGCCGTATTCCCTGATGAAATGTTGAAACCAGAGCTTCAGGATATGGATACATTTGTAGCTTCGATGAAAAACTTGACCATCACTCAAAAACGTGTTGCCGAAGGTTTAATGACCGATGGTACCTACGAAACATTAGTTCCACCATTACAGGCTTTAATCAGCATTATGATCAATGGAGAACATAATGGAATGGATCGTCAATCGGAAGAATTCAGAAGCATGTTTACGAAAGAATATGTTTTCAACAGTGATTGGTACAAAAAACGATTGCTCGTAAAACAGAAAAATGAAATCAACTTCTGGACTAAAGAAATAGATTATCTTCAAAAAGTTATTTCTTTAAGCAACTATGAAGAAACCGTTGAAAAGTTGGATTTGAAAAATAAATTGGCTAACGCAAAAGCAAACTTGCGTCAGGTGAAAACCGATGAGTACGTTGAAAGCTTAGTTGGTACAATTGGTGCAGATCCATTAAAACCACTTGATTAAATATTAAAAACTTGCAATATTAAAAAGGTCACCATTTGGTGACCTTTTTCTTTTGTATGAAATACTCTTCGCAGTTCAATTAATTGAAATAATTGCGTTCCTCTCTTATTGCTATTTGCAGAAATTCTTTATTCCCAAATTATAAAAAAGCCACTCCAAGTATTTAAATTTCAATTCAACAAAATTTAACATTCTTTTTCTACATATTATGTTAAACATTTATAAATTGCATAGAAGTGTACCAATAATAAACTGGTTTCAAATATTATGCTAAATAAGACTCTAATTACTATTATAGTTCTTAGTTTATCTGCCCAATTAAATGCTACGACATTAGAAAAAGTCAGAAAATTACATACTCATATAAGTGGTTCTTATATCGTTGGAGCTCAAATTTTCAACGACAATATATTGTACGAGCCAGGTTGTGCAATTAATCTATCAAACAATTACCAATTAAAGAAACGAGTTAGCTTAGGTTTAGGTATTGGATACCTATCGCTTGTTGATGAAAATTTTTACCCAATTTATACTGAATTCACAGGATACAAATCAAAAGATAAAAACTCACCACTTGTAAAATTTCAGATTGGATATTCTTTAGCGGGTAATAAACTCACAAAAAATATGAATTATTACGATATGAAAGGAGGAATCTATTTCGACTGGGCAGCAGGTTATAAATGGAATTTAAACGAAAATTATTCAATTATTTCTTCTTTCCATTATACGCAACAATTTTCAAAACTAGCATATACAATGTACAACAGTTTTGAACATATAGAATCGGTTGACTACGCAATGATTCGGTTCTCCTTTGGAATTACAATTCATTAATAAAAGTTATGTATAGAGTTAAATTATACACACTCATTTTTTTTATAATTACAGGTTTCAAAATACAAGCTCAACATCCTTTAATTAATGAAGTACAGTATGTAAATCATACTACACTAACCGACAGCTTCGAAAAAAAACCCGATTGGATTGAAATTTACAATCCTTCGGAAACTCCGCTTAATCTTAAAGGATATCAATTAAGCGATGAATCAAACACTATTTCAAAATGGATTTTTCCTGACACGATCCTTAATTCAAATGAATACCTTTTATTATTCGCTTCCGGAAAAAATATTATTTCCAATAACGAAATTCATTTACCATTTCAGCTAAAACAAGTAAAAGATTCTATCTTTTTATTCTCTCCGCAAAACGAACTCATTGATATTTATGAAGCGCAATGTGTTCCTGCAGATAAATCGATTGGACGTCAGCCAAATGGTTCTTCTGATAAATTTATCTTAACACCAACACCGGGTTATTCAAATAACAACGCAACTAGAATTCCTATTAATTATCAACAAGATAGTTTGTGGTTAAATCATGAAGGCGGGTATTATACAGATGCTATAAAAATTGAAGCACTGAACCTTATTGAAGAGAATGAAATAAGATATACGCTCAATGGTGATGAAGTTGATTTTAATAAAAAGCCTTATCAAACACCTATTGAGTTAATAGATATCAATGGAACACCAAATAGATTTGCTAATTTTAAGGAATCTGTTTATCAACCTAGATCATCAATATCAAAAGCAAATATACTCCGGATCCAGGTATTCAGTGAAGGATGCCCTGCAAGCGAAGAAATTGTTGAAACCTATTTCATAAACAAAGAACCACCAACAGGATATAAACATGTGCCGGTTGTTTCACTTATAACCGACAAGGACAACTTATTTGATAAAGAATCCGGAATTTATGCAAATGGCAATTACATAAATCGAGGGAAAAATTGGGAAAGACCAATACACATCGAATTATACGATACAGCTTTCAATCGGCAAATAAATCAAAACGCTGGTATTCGAATTCATGGAAATTATGCTAAATGGTTTGATCAAAAGAGTTTACGATTGTATGCCCGAAATAAATATGGTAAAGAGGTTTTTATTAATCCTGGGTTTTCTCAAAAGGAAGATTTAAAAACCTTTAAAAAATTATTACTTCGAAATGTACAAGCTTGGTCGGGAGTAATGTTTTCTGATGAAATGAGCCAATATTTGGTTGACGACTTAAACATCGATTACTCTGCTGCTGAAACAGTTGTTTGCTATTTAAATGGGGAATTTTGGGGTGTTTATAGTTTACGGGAATTCTTTGATGACAACTACGTTCAGGCAAATTACAACATCAATAATCCAGAATTAACAGTATTGTCAACTTTGGATAAAATAGAACCGCTCCGAGAGCTAATTGAAAGTACTCCAATAGAAAGCAATAATTTTTATAACGAACTAGATAAAATTATCGATATTCAAGCATTGATTGACTATTACATCGCTCAGTTTTATTTAGCAAATCAAGATTATATAAATAATTCTAAATTTTGGCAAGATAAAAATACAGATAGTAAATGGCGCCCATACTTTTACGATTTAGATTTTTCATTCCCAATTGGACGTTGGGATCAAATGTTTTCAGAATTTCTAACTCCAATTTCTGAAATAAAAAAATACCCAATAAATAAAACAGAAACTCTTTCGATAATTTTTCAGAATCAGAAGTTTAGAAATCAATTCCATGCACGTTTTATTGAAGTTTTAGAGAATGAGTTTTCCTCTTACGAGGTGCTACATTTAATCGATCATTATCGTAATTTGTATGCACCTCTTGTTAACGACCATGTATATCGCTGGGGAATCCCACAAGACATGCAAAGCTGGGAGAAAAGTATTGAAAAGTTAAAAACTTATGCACTTTTGCGCCCCGTCAAATTGAATCAAACTTTTAAAGATTTCTTTAGAAATCCATTTACAGTTTCACCAAACCCATCAAACGGCGAGGTTACGATTTCATTCTTAAACAAAGCAAGTGACGTTCAACTTTACATTTATTCAACTCAGGGTTTGATAAAACAATTTAACCTATCTCCATCTTTAAACAGCACAGTTGAATTAAATTTACTCAGTGGTATCTATATTGTTAGAGTATTACAAGAGAATATTTGGTATTCCGATAAAATTCTAATTAATCATGATTATTAGAAAATTTTCAATACTATTTTTATTGCTCTTGCTCAAGCATTTTGCGCTCGCTCAAGAAATCAGAAGCAGTTTGGTCTATAAAATCGATTTAACTAAAAAGCTATCTTCTGAAATTGAATTTGGGGCAAGAAATGAAACGATAAATAAATCCTCACAACAATATTACTTTGCTTTAGTAGATGTAAAACAAGAGCTTACTAAAGCTATAAAACTAGCTGGAGACTTTAGATTAGGAAAAGCAAACCAAAATGAAACAATGATTCAATTTGATGAAGATTATAGTATATATCGATATGGTTTTCAAACAATTATCAGCCCCCAAACTAAAAACAGCGAGTATCAATGGTCGTATCGTTTAAGATTTCAAAATAGTTACGAATCAGATAACAAACATCAAGAAACTATTCGACACCGAATTCAGGCCAATAGAGATTATAATAAATACTTTGAACCATACATATCATTAGAAGCTTATTTCAATTTAGAAAAAAATGAATTCAAAAAATTACGTTTTAAAATCGGAACCGAAATAAAATTTGATTCTTTCGACTTTGAAGTCTTCATTTTGACTGACAATACCATCAAAACCGAGCACTATTTAAATTACCAACAAAGCCAAGCCTTTGGGATTAAACTGCTTCTTTAAACTATAATTTGAACTTATATTAATTCGAAAGTAATAATCACAAGAATTTCTCCCGATAAAATACCTATTTATCATGATTGTTTACAACAAAATTGTTCACTTAATTTGAATATTAATAAACTTTTTCAACTACAACTTCCTTATTATAAAAAAACAATATGTCAGGTCATCATCACCACCATCATCACGAAGCACCGAAAGGGAAAAAGCTACTTTGGGTTACGATTCTCAATTTATCGATTACTATTGTGCAGGTAATTGGTGGATTAATCTCCAACAGCTTGTCCTTATTATCTGACGCACTGCACAATCTTGCAGACTCATCTGCAATATTCATTGCATATGTAGCTGAGAAAGTAGGAAGAAAGAAACCAACTCGCTCCAAAACATTTGGCTATAAACGAATTGAAATACTAGCAGCCTTGTTTAATGGCATTGTTTTGATTTCAGTTTCGGTTTATTTGTTTTTTGAGGCTTATGAACGCTTTCAGAACCCAGAGCCAATTAAAGGAAAACTAATGTTGATTATCGCCTCCTTTGGTTTATTGGCTAATTTAATTTCGGTGGTGATTTTAAATAGAGACAAAGCAAAAAACCTAAACATTAAAGCTGCCTACATGCACTTGTTAGGAGACACCTTATCGTCGGTAGCAGTAATTGGTGGCGGATTCGCAATTTGGATTCTTGAAATTTATTGGATTGATCCGGTAATTACTGTGTTGGTGGGAATTTATATTATTTATCATACTTGGGGAATTATTAAAGAAACGGTGGATATTTTAATGCAATCGACCCCTGACAACATTGATTTAAATAAATTGGAAATGCGCATTCAAGAATTTTCGGAAATAGAAAACATACACCATGTCCACATTTGGAAACTGGATGACAGACAAATTCATCTGGAAGCGCACATCAGCTTAAATGAAAACTTTACACTGAAAGAAATCACTGAAATTCAGCAAAAAATCGAAGAGTGCTTATACCATGAGTTTGGAATTTCACACAACACTTTGCAAGTTGGCTATAATTGTTGCGATGGCAATGTGTCGTTTATTAAAAACGAATAAACAGAGAAACAGAAATTTAGATAGAAAAGACTATAGCCACTCAAAAGGCTAATGCACAAATAGATGTAAGATGCCTTTAAGATGTGAGGATATAAGATGGTTTCCTTTTAAGTTAGTTGAAGCTTTTGTTTTAGACTTTGATCGGAATCATTAAGTTGAAAACACATTTTCATACCCCCTTTTTAACTGTGGAATCTTAATATTCAAACAATTAATTTCGCAATAATAAGCATCTCGACAATGAGCATTTTAGTAAACTATTCTTCATCAACAAGAATCATTTCCCAATAATATTCAAAAAATGACCTTACCTTGATAAAAAATAAACTCCAAGCAAATACTCAATTCAAGAAATGATGAAGGAGTCAGAACATTGACCAGTCTCGTTTCACCTATAAATCAAAACATTAAACAACTAACAAGAGCATAAATAAATCGATTAGATGTATGGATATTTGGATATTTAGTCTACTTTTATACATTCAGACTAAAAACCAATTTTATGCATACCGAATTCAACAAGTACACTTTAAGTGTCAAATTCTTTGTTGTAAGATATTCATTGTTCATTACTATCTTCATTTTGTCATTAAATCATTCATGGGGACAAACAGGCAACCAACAATATGAAATACGCAACGTAAATGGCACAATAATACCATCAGATTCAAAACAGAAAATTGAATCTATAAATACCGATCAACAACCTACGCCTGCAATTTTTAATGGAAAATACTTTCGCTTAATCCAATTTTATGATTTGCCGTCAGGAGAACAACGAAAAGACTGGGCAAAAAAGGGTTTAATATTAACTGATTACCTCTCTGGAAAGGCATATTATGCCGTTATAGACAGTAGTTTTAATTTCTCAAGACTGTCAGATAAAATCCGGGCAATTATTCCTGTTAAGTCTATGTTTAAAGAAGAACCGAAACTTCACACAATGGTTCTTAAAAAATCAGCACAGGTTTCATCGGGTAAGATGAAACTTGTTGTAAGTTACTATAAAGGGCTTATTAGTGATGATGTAATTACAAATTTAAAATCATTAGGAGTTGAAATCGAAAAGCACAGAGATTATTCTCGTCAACTAGACATTTCGATTCCTACAACATTATACAATAAAGTTGCAGTACTGCCATACCTCCAATTTATTGGATTAGCGCCAGAAGAGCCTGTTAATGAGGGGGCTTACAATCATCGTAACTCTTCGGGACGTACCAATTATGTAAACACCGGTTTTAATGGGTTAAATTATAACGGCGAGGGAGTAGTTATAGGTGTAGGCGAGGGCGGGATTGCAGATAATCCTGTTGATGCAAAAGGACGGTTTACTGAAATGAGCAGCGATGAAGTATCTACACATAAAATTGGTGTAATACAAAATGCAGGAGGATCAGGGACACTTGACCCCTCGGACCAGAACAATGCTTTTGGGGCTAATATATTAAGCCTTCCCACTATTCCTGATTATGCTGCTCTGTTCAATTCCGACCATCTGTTGTTTACGAATCACTCTTATGGAGCTACTGAGGTTACAGGAGAATATGATTCGGAAGCGCGTGATCACGATTTGCGCACTGCGGCTTATCCGCTCCACATGGTAATTTACTCTGCAGGAAATTCTGGCGCCGGAACAGGGTTGTATGCCCCTTATGAAGGAATTGACAATTGGGCAAATATTACCAGAGCTTCAAAACACAATAAGAATCATTTAACTATCGGGGCACTTGCCCCAAACGACGAACTAACGGATTTTAGCAGCCGTGGTCCCATGTACGATGGCCGGATTATTCCGCAGCTTGTCGTTGAAGGAATTGAAGGTACATCAGACGCTGCGCCAAAGGTTACAGGGATGTTGGCAGTTCTTGAACAAATTTATAAAGAAAAGAATAACGGACAAGAGGCTCCTTCAACTCTATTAAAAGCCATCCTAATAAATACCGCAGATGATATTGAAAATCCAGGTCCCGATTATAAAACAGGTTATGGAATACCAAATGTTCGCAGAGCCTACAATGTTATCAACGATGCTCAATATATTACTGGTTCGGTTGATAATGGAAATACAAATACCCATACAATAAACGTTCCTGCCAATACAGCACAATTGAGAGTAACAATTGTGTGGCCCGATGTGGCAGCAACAATAGGAGCAGAAAAAGCAATAGTAAACGACCTCGATTTATTAGGTACTTCTCCCAGTTCAATAGATTATAATCCATGGATACTTGATGCAACACCGAATATTGTAAACATTGCTGCAAACGCTATTAGAGGAGTAGATACGCTAAATACAATAGAACAAATCACGGTAGACACTCCAACTTCTGGCAACTGGAACTTTACGGTAACTGGAACGTCTGTTCCTGATGGACCACAAACCTATTTCTTGATATATGAATTTTTACAGGAAGAGCTTAAAATGGCTTTCCCCTTAGAAAATGAACACTTCGAGTCAGGCCAAACCTACTATCTTCGATGGGACAGTTATGGAACAAGTGGAACTTTTGATTTAAGCTATAAAATAGATGGTAGCGGCGCTTGGAATACTATTGTTTCTGGATATGATGCATCAAAACGAGTTTACGAATGGGTTGCACCGATAGTTTCAGGAATTAATGGTATTAAATTTAGGGTCGATAAAGGCTCACTTTCCGATGAAAGCAATGTAAATACAATTGGCTCAGTACCGCAAAATCTTTCCGTTGAATTGGCCTCTGGAGGAGATGTGCATTTGTATTGGGATGCTGTTAATAACGCAACTGCCTACAAAATATATCGTTTAGGTGCAAAATATATGGAAGAAGTCACCTCTGATATTACCTTCAGCAATGCTTCTGCCATACTTAATAATCAGAGTACTACTGAAGATGAATATTATGCCGTTAGCGCTATAACAAGTAGTTATGAAGGACAGCGCACAATGGCAATACAAAAACCGATAGGAGATATCGTCGCAAATCCATCAACGTTTACAGCCTCAGCTGCCAGTTCAACTCAGATTGATTTAACTTGGATCCCCAATATGGTTAACAGTGATGTTATAATTGCTTGGTCAGCAACACCTGACTTTGGAACTCCAGTAAATGGAACTGATTATTCTGTTGATGGTTCAATAGACGGAGGAGGCACTGTCTTATATAAAGGAAGTAATGTTTCCTTTAACCATACAGGATTAACACCTTATACAACGTACTACTACAAAATATGGTCTGTAACCTCAAGCAATACATACTCATCGGGAGTAACTTATGATGAAATAACCGATTGTGGTACAATATACAATTTACCATTTGAAGAAGATTTTACAGATATTACGACATTACCAAGTTGTTGGAAACAAAGAGACAATCAAGGCAATGGTGAGAATTGGCAATTTGGAACTACCAGTGCAAGTACTAATTCCCCTTCGCTTACAGGCAACTATGCATATGTAAACAGTTACGATAGCGACAATAATTTAAGAAATACTGATCTTATCACTCCAACACTCGATTTAACCAACAATTCGAATATAATTCTTTCATTCAATCATCAATCTATTTCGACAAACAGCAGCACAGCCACTGTTTCTTATTCGATAGATAATGGAAAAAGTTGGACGCTTCTTGAAACATTTAGTACTACAAGTAATCCATCGACCTACACAAGTTCAGTAATTACCGAACTTCAGGGGCAATCTCAAGTAAAATTCAAATGGACCTATACTTCAACTGCATGGACTTTCTATTGGGCCATTGACGATATTAGTATTTTTGATAGTTCAAACTACTGGACAGGTACTACTGATAATGATTGGTTTAATCCCGAAAACTGGAGCTCTGGTTCAATCCCCACAGCAACATCAACGGCAATTATACCAGCATCAGCTTCAATTCAACCACAAATTAATTCTTCTGGTGCCACATGCTTCGGCATTACCTTACAAAGCGGGGCTTCATTAACCATGAATGCCAGTACAGATTGTACGTTATCAGTGGCTGGAGATTGGATCAATAACGGTACTTTTTCAGCTGGTAATGGAACTGTTGATTTTATTGGAAATAGCAGTTTGCAGACCATTACTGGAACATCAACTTCTACATTTAATATTTTAAAAGTTTCTAAAGAATCGTCAAACAACATACTTGAAGCCACTTCTCAAATTGCCACAAATAACCTTCAGTTAATTTCAGGAACATTCAAACTGAATAATTCAGCTTCAAGTGCAACCCTCGATCCGAACTCAATAACCTATAGAACAATTGGATCGACAAAAGGAATATGGATTAATTCAGGTACCTTGGAAACGAATAAAACACTCTACTCTTGGGGTGGTGATATTAAAGTGAGCGGAGGAACATTTGATGTTAACAGCACAATTAAATATGCCAACAATGGAGATATTAATATCGAAGGAGGTCAGTTAAATGCAATCAGGATTGAACCATATACCACAGGAAGTAGTATAAATTTTATCCAGTCTGGAGGTATTGTAACAGTCGCTACTTCAACTTCAACAAGTACTACATTGGCACCATTTGATCTAACACCAGCTTCTTCTTTTACAGTAAGTGATGGAATAATCTGTATTGAAAGAGCTTCTTCTTTTACATCTGATTATAACAATTTAGCTGCAACCAGCAATGTTACAGGTGGAACTCTTCAAATAGGAGATGAAAATACAACAGGAAGTCCAAATATTCGTATTTCAAGTATCGCTCCAATGTATAATCTTGAAGTCAATGGAACGGGAACTCCAACAGCAACTATCCTATCTGATTTTGATATAAATAACAACACGACTATAGATGATGGAGCCAGTTTAATTATTGAACCAACAAAAGTACTGACCGTTAATGGGGTACTTACTAATAATTCAGGACCTGACGGACTGATAATTAAATCAAGTGCATCAGAAACTGGAAAATTATTAAATAACACTGATGGAGTTCAAGCAACAATTGAGCAATATATTACTGCAAACACATGGCATTATATAGGAATCCCAATAACTGAGACACCCAATGCAGTTGATGTTCTGAGTGGACTTTATGTTGCAAAAAACATTGAAGAAAATGCACTTAGTGGATCTTCATCTGGTTGGTCATATTTAACTTCGAGTAATACGATTTCATGCAATGAAGGATATGGCATATACCAAGTTACGGAAGATACCACTATTTCAATTTCAGGAACATTAAATGCCAACGACGTTGTAATAAACACGACTTGGGCTGGAGCAGATTATGGTTGGAATCTTATCGGTAATCCTTTCCCTTGTACTGTTGATTGGGATCAAACTAAAAATGATGGGCTAATAAATGTAGGAAATGCTATTTATGTTTATAATGCTCCGACTCAAACCTATGCAGTATATAATGGTATTACAAGTGGTGCTGGAACTCAAGACAATAATATTGCTCCAATGCAAGGATTCTTTGTTAGAGGAAATTCAGCTAGTGGTTCTGTCACATTTAAAACTTCAGATAAGACATATAGTTCTTCGAATTTTAAAAGTACAAATGTCCAGTCTATTATTCGCTTACAAGTAAGTAATTCAAATGAACTATTCGATCAGGCAGTTATTTTAATTAATGATGAAGCTACATTTAAATTTGATAGTAATTTAGATGCATATAAGTTAAAAGTAGAATCTTCGCTTACACCTCAACTATACAGCATATTCGATAGTATTGAATATTCTATCAACGCGATTCCGTCGATAGATCAAGAATTAGAAATTCCATTAGAAGTTCTTATAAATGAGCCTGGTAAGTATACTATTTCGTTAACAGAAATCACAAATTTCGATTCTGATTTACCAATTAATATAACTAATCCCAATAATAAAAGTGAAGTAAATCTGTTAGAAGAGGATTATTCCTTTAGTGTTGATGAAAAACAGACGGTTAACTTAAACTTGACTTTTAAAACTCAAATTGTTTCTTCAACATTTTCTCCGAATGTTTACACCGAAAATAACACACTGATAATTAAACGCTTGGATAATAAACCAACTGCCGTTTGGATTTATAATATGGAAGGAAAATCAATGAAACATGAGAAAAATTATTCTATAAACAATACGCTTACCGAAGGTCTTTTAAAAGGAATTTACTTCGTGAAAATTCAAAATAATCAAGGACAGATTTGCGTAAAAAAGATACTAATCAAATAAGACTCGACAGTATGAAAATTCTAAAAAAATTAACAATAGCTCTTGTTCTCACGACAGTCGCATTACAAATATTTGCACAACCGATTCCTCCAGCAACCCCTTCAGGAAATCCGATACCTATTGGTAATACATTAATACCTATCATTCTATTAACTTTAGGGTTTGGTGTTTTTAATTTATTGAAACAGAACCGAAAAATTGAGATCTAACAATTACGGAGTACGATTGTTATGTTGTTTTAATTTAGTAACAATAAAAACATTATTATATGTTGAAACTAGCCTATTCAAAGTATAGAATAGGCTAGTTTCTTTTAGAAATGCAGGTAGAAGATCATTAACTTAAACTTTTAATATTAACAATAAGTTGCCTTCAATACATATGAAAATGAATAAAATAAAAATGGCTTTCGATCCTCCAAAATCTGAAATAACAGAACTAAACAACAAATTACTACAAACAGTTATTGATGCTTCAAAATCCAGCCCTCGCAAAAGAATGATTCTGCCATTGCATAAAACTGATGACACAAGTTTACACCGAATGTTTAATGCCATGCAACCGGGCAGTTATTTTCGTCCTCACAACCATTTTGAAGAAAATAAAAGTGAAGCAGTTTTGGTACTAAGAGGTGCTGTAAGAGTTATAATTTTCGATACCAATGGAGCAATATTGGAGCATTACGATCTTAAAGCTGGAAGCGATTTGTTTGGGATTGATATTGAGCCTGATCAAATCCATACCCTTTGCGTACTCGAAGAAGATACGGTAATTTTTGAGGTGAAGCCGGGTCCCTACGTAAGGCAGTCGGACAAAGCATTTATGCCTTGGGCGCCTGAAGAAGAAACCCCTGAAGCAGAAACATTACTTAAAACTTGGGAAGCACTTTAATAAAACAAATTCAGATGTAACTGAGGTAGAATATTGAATCAGCAATTAATTGAATTACAAATCATTCAGCGACTCAACTTTTAAAAAATCTTATTGTTATAAAGGTATGCAAAAAGCAATAATTTTATTCGATGGAGTTTGTAATTTGTGTAATGGAGCCGTTCAATTCATCCTGAAATGGGAAAAACACCCGAATTATCAATTTGGATCGTTACAATCTGAAGCAGCGCAAAAATTACTCAAGGATTTTCCGGATGAAAAAATTGCGGATTCGATTGTTCTTATTGATGATGGAAAACTGTTTCAAAAATCAAGTGCTGTATTAAAAATTTTAGCACATCTTAAATGGTTTTGGATTTTTAAATATCTGATTTTTCTTCCAACTAAATTCAGAGATTACGTTTATGATTTTATTGCTCGAAACCGATATCGATGGTTTGGTAAAAGATCTGAATGTAGGATTCCAACGGAAAAAGAAAAGTCACGTTTTTTATAAAAAAATGCCGTACGAATGTATCATACGGCATTAAAACATATATCTTGTTTTCAATAATTCATTTCTAAATCACCTTTCTCATACGACTTAAAAAGTTTAGCCAACGAAGCAAGCAACTTACTAAAACCTTGTACTCCAGCTTTTGTATTATCTGAAATCTGTTCTTGTTTCATTTTCATCAACAAGTACAAATAAATAGCATTTAGCATCGCCTCCACTTCGTTGGATGCTTTATTGGCTTTATTTTTAATCAATTCGATATCGGCTTTCAATTCATTATATAATTGAATATAGCCGGGGGCGATTGCTTGTTGAATTATTGCAAGATGAAAACGGTTCAAGTCGTCTACCAAGTTGCTTAAAAATTGCAAATGCCCCTCCTTTTGCTTTTGTTCCTTTTCCATCATCACAAGCAAATTTCGATACCAATCTTTAATCTCGTCCAATTGCTCGCTTTCAACTTTGTATTGCGTAGAAACAAATTCCATCACCTTTTCTTCGTTTAACTCATACGAACGAAGAATCGACTCGATTTGCCACATGTATAAAACATACTCTACAATATTCGAATTGCGTTTCTCTTTTGCTAAAATCATTCTTTTATAAATTTCTTAAATTCTCGATTCACTCCCTTTTGGACTTCCAAAAAGTAGATGCCGGCTTTCAATTTAGAAACATCAATTGCCTCATCGTTTCCATCGTTCTTCAATAACTTTATTGTTTTACCTTCAGCATTAATTATCTTAATTGAATTAATTAATCGATTGCTGTTTGAAACAAATAATTGATTGCGGACCGGATTAGGGTAAATCAGAATTTCATTGTTTTGTGGCAAAAATACACTTTCACTTTTGATTAACATGGAAGTTGGCAATTCAATTTTAGCAATTTGCTTTTCGCCACTTGAATTCAACAGATAAGAGTTCACCCAACTGGGTCGATCAGGTATCGTTCCTTCATTAAAAAGAGCCGTCCAATCTTGATCTGATAGTCGCTTATAATTTGCCGTAATTTTTTGGTGATAAGAAAGAAACGCACCTACATATGCAGTTGGTATTTTTGTCCCTGGTTGATTGATTATAAAAACGCCCTGATCTATTTTTCCTGTACCTGTATGCAATACTTTTCCAACTACTGTCCCTACGCTGTCGGTGGGTTGGGTATGCAAATCAACCGTTACATAATCGTTTTTTATAATATCAAAGGGTTCTAAAAACAACTCTGCAATCCAGCCACTATAAGGCGGCTGACCACTCATTGATGATTCAAATAAAAATGTCTTCAACCATGCTTCATCTTCTTCGCTTAGTTTTTCATCTAACAACTCTTTTTCAGCAATTAATGCTAATTTATTCATTATTGAACTAAAACGAGGAAAAAACTCTTGAGCCAATAAAATATTCCAATCATCAATTTCAAAAGTTGAAATAAATTGTCCAAGTTCCTCTGTAAAATCTGCTAAAGCATAATAAAAATCGGGATATGGTTCTACATAACTATACGGAAATGAACATCCGGTACCTCCAGTGTAAGAAGGTTTCGCATACAACAAATTATCGTGTCGCAATTGGGTGTAACTTGCCAACTGAGTGTTCAATTTCTGCTGGTGCCATGCTCCAGTTCGCATAAAAAAAGGAGCTTTTTCAGTATTCTTTGCGGGATTGAGTTTTCTTATTGCAGTAAGCCATGCATTGTACAAACTGGCATTCCAAAATTCAGCGTCCTTTGTTTCGATAAGATAACGCATATTGGCCAAGTTTCGCCCATAATTATAAATATCTATATGAGGTTCTAAAAGTGTTAAGGCATCACTATTTCCCAAGCAATACATCGCGTCTAAAGGGTCGGGCATTAAACGCAATATCTTTTTATTTTTATAAATTATTCGATCGAACACGACATTCGATAAAACTTCGGAATCGATAATAAAACGTTGACCAGAAATGCGATAGGAAATTGGCAAAGTGCTTGGAGCATTAGTATCAGGATCGACCATAAAAATACCTCCCATTATCTTTTGCGCAAACACATTGTTGGTGGTTAACGAATCGTAATAAACTTGGAAAGTCGCAGAGTCATCGAGTTCACTCAATTCTGCAATTTCCAGATGATCTAAAAGCGTTTGATATTCATCAATTGTTAGGTTATCGCTCAAGCCTACAAAGTAATTGATAAGTCGTTCGTTCTCTTGAAATAAAGGAAACTTTTCTGCATTATGAATCATTTCGTTTAAAATGAAAGCACTTTGATTCATATGAAGAATTTCTTCTTTTGTCCAGTCACTTTCCCAAGGATTTGAAGGAGGTGGAGATAAAAAGAAATCAATTCGCCCCAACCACATCATGGTTTTAAAATAGGGTTCCAGTGACTTTAATCTTCGCAGGGAATCCATTTTGGTATAAACATAGTGCCCTCGAACTTTAAATTGTGAAAAATCTATTTTACGTAACCTTTCATTGATCGTAAAAAGAGGAACTGAGCGACTAGTCAAACTATTTATACCCAACCAAATTCCTTCTACCGTTGTACTATCAGCATATCGATAACTCAGTCGTTCATTCCGTATTAAAGAGTAAGCTGTTGTTACATATAAGTCAACATCTTGAACATTGCTAAAATAATCGACACCATATAAGTCATATACTTCAGATAACTTTTCGTAAAGTTCTTTCAAAAGAGACTCAATATTCTGGCTCATCATTCCACGCTCAAACGACTTAAGCAATAACGAATACGACATATGCAAACCATGCAAAACAAGATCGGTTGAAACAAATACCGGAAGATCGTTGTAGTAAATATCGTGATAGGCCTCTCCAAAATTGCCCTTACTAAGTCGCTCAGTTACAAAGAAGTGATTTTCTTTCAACATTGCAAGCTCGTCGGAAGTTAGATTCAATTTTTGAGTAATAGAATCTAAATATAAAACATCATCAAGCTCTGGCGTTAAATTAAAGCCTTTGTAATAGCTTTTGTATGGCTGTGGATACAATGATTTAAGAGCGTTATAATCGATATCGACAACACTTTGCTTAAAACTTATATAATCGTCAACAAAATTTTGGGCGTTAAGCAGAAGTATTTGAAAAACAAATACGGAAAGTAGAAATAGCTTTTTCATAACTTAATGGTTTTTAGGACATAAAAGTTATGAATAAATACTGAAAAATAAAATGCTTAATTGCTACCAGCCTTGAAAATCATCCAAATCGCGTCGGTCTTTTTTAGTAGGTCGCCCAGCACCTTTCTCGCGATTACTCCATTGCATATATTTTTGCATTTCGATTACTTCGAACTCTGAAGCAGGAGTAATATCTTCCATAAATTCAGGAACTAATTTCGCTCCCATTCTTTTTTCGACTAGCTGAAGTACTTTAAATTGGTAGGTTATTGGCGATTTTTTCACAAAAATAATATCACCAACTTTAATTTCGCGCGAAGGCTTCACTTCGACCTCATTAATTGAAACGCGACCTTTTTTGCATTCGTTAGCAGCAAGACTCCGGGTTTTAAATACCCGAACCGCCCATAACCATTTATCGATGCGAACGGTATTACCCATTATTTTTTATTGTATTGGTTCATTGTTCGTTCTATGCCAATGGTACCAAAAGCTCTTATTATATCGCCAACATAATCGAATTGCTCTGGCAAAACAGTTTTTTCGTCCTCAGACCATTCACCTAATACAAAATCAATTTGTTTTCCGCGACTAAAGTCATCACCAATCCCAAATCGAACACGCGCATAATCGTTTCTACCTAGAATAGAATTGATATGCTTCAAGCCATTATGGCCTGCATCTCCTCCTTTGGCACGAACACGTATTTTTCCAAATGGTATTGCTAAATCGTCAACTAAAATCAATATATTTTTGATATCAATTTTTTCTTTTTGCATGTAGTAACGAACAGCATTTCCACTTAAATTCATATAAGTAGAAGGTTTTAACAAGATAAATGTTCGACCTTTAAACTTATATTCTGCAACTGCACCATAACGTTTGTTAGCATCAAAAACAACATTGGACGCTCTTGCAAGAGCGTCCAATATTTGAAAGCCAACGTTGTGGCGAGTATCTTCGTATTCTTGCCCGATATTTCCTAATCCGACAATTAAATACTTCATAACTTATTCTTTTCGATAATCGTAGAATTAATTCAATTGAATTATTCTTCTCCTTCAGCTCCGGTATTGCCTCCGCCTTCGTTCATTGCGGCACGAGCAGCACGAGTAACCATTACACGAACAACTGGTACTGATTTTCCGTTCAAGATTGAAATCTCATCAGATTCGATGTCGCTTACACGTAAACTTTCACCCAAATCTAATTCAGTAACATTCACCAAAATTTCGTCTGGTAAATCTTTTGCTAAAGCCTGAACTTTCAAGCGACGTTTTTCAATTTGCAATTTACCACCCTTACGAATACCTTTTGCAAATCCTTCAACTGCAACAGGAACATCAATTTTAACAGGCTTGTCGTCGGTAACTTGAAGGAAATCAATATGAACAACCTTGTCGGTAACCGGGTGAAACTGGATGTCTTGCATAATTGCTTGAATTTTTTTACCATCGATATCCAAGTTTACAAGGTAAACGTGTGGAGTGTAAACCAATTTCAACAATGCATTTTGAGCTGTTGAAAAGTGTACAGGCTCTTCTGGTCCGTATAATACACATGGAACTTGTCCTTCACCGCGAAGTTTTTTCGCTTCTTTCTTACCTAAGGATGTACGTAGACTTCCTGATAATTCAAATACTTTCATAATTTTTCTTTTTTGTGGTACTCAGCCCTTCCTGCAGTGCAGGACAAACCGCATACACTTATTTATTTTAAAGCGGTGCAAAGATATAAAATAAGAAGAATAAAAAAAGGAGTGATTTAATATTTCTCACTCCTTCAAGTATATCTTAACTTCTTAGTTTACTGAATATAAAACGAGCTAATCGATTTGTAATAATAAACTTTATCAATTACATCAGCTAACATAGGTGCAATCGATAAGATTTTAATTTTGTCCGACTCCTTTTTTAGTGGAATTGTATCGGTAAAATACATTTCTTCAATTGCTGAATTTTCAATGCGCTCGTAAGCTGGTCCTGAAAGCACAGGATGCGTCGCAAAAGCACGTACACTATTGGCTCCTTTTTCTTTAAATAAATCAGCTGCTTTGGTAATTGTTCCTGCGGTATCAATCATGTCATCAACTATAATCACATCTTTGCCTTTCACATCTCCAATAACTGTCATGCTACCAACAACATTTGCTTTACTTCGGGTTTTATGACAAATTACCATCTCGGTTTCTAACATTTTTGCGTAGGTATTGGCACGTTTGGTACCACCTACATCGGGCGATGCAATTACCAAATTTTCTAAATTTAGTTGCTTAATGTAAGGAACAAAAATAGATGATGCATAAAGATGATCAACCGGTGAATCAAAGAAACCTTGAATTTGATCTGCATGTAAATCAACAGTTATTAAACGATCGATCCCAGCCTTGGTTAAAACATCGGCAACCACTTTTGCTCCAATCGAAACACGAGGTTTATCTTTTCTGTCTTGACGAGCATAACCAAAATAAGGCATTACCGCAATTACTTTGTAGGCCGAAGCTCTTTTGGCTGCATCGATCATTAACAAAAGTTCCCATAAATTATCGGCAGTAGGAAAAGTTGATTGAACAATAAATACGTAAGACCCACGAATGGTCTCTTCGAAACAGGGTTCAAATTCGCCATCGCTAAAACGAGGACAAGAAGATTTTCCAAGATCAATACCTAAATGATTACAGATGTTTTCTGTTAAATAACGAGTTGCAGTACCGGTGAATACCTTTAGAGGTGCTTTACGAGGCATGAGTTATCTTTTAAAATTATTGTTAAAGCCGTGGCAAAAATAAAAATAATTGTCTTTAATAAAGAATTAAATTACGCTTGCTTAAATATAAAATCATTTTAAACTGACAATCAAGCATTTTACAACGAATTATTTACAGAATCGATAAAAGCTAAAATTTCGTCATTCCCTTCCTTTGTGACTGAGGATGAAATAAAATGTTGTGGCATAATTTCCCACGTTTTTAGCATCTCTTGCTCATAATTTGACAACGATTCCTCGATAGCATCTCTTTTTACCTTATCGGCTTTTGTAAATACAATTACAAAAGGAACTCCAACCTCTCCCAACCAATTCATGAACTCCAAATCGTTTTGTTGTGGTGGAATTCTAAAATCGACCAATACAAAAACACAATACAAATTTTCGCGCAGTTGAATGTATTTTCGAATAAATGATTCCCATTTTCGTCGTTCCGATTTCGATTTTTTTGCATAACCATAACCAGGTAAATCCACCAAATACCATTCTTTATTGATGATAAAATGGTTAATTAGTTGTGTTTTTCCGGGCTTACCAGATATTTTCGCTAAGGACGTGCGCCCTGTTAATGAATTAATTAGCGAAGACTTTCCAACATTTGAACGACCAATAAAGGCATATTCTGGAATTGTTGGTTTTGGGCATCTTTCAACATTGGTGTTACTTACTACAAAATCAGCCTGTTTTATTATCATTGAAACTATTTTATATAAACTTCTAAAAGCTTTGATGGCTTTTCTTTTGGAATGAAAACAACATTTTTCAACGCTGCAGGTAATAGAATTACTTCTCCTGCTTTTAGTGTTTCTGCTTTTCCGTTAGATTCACCTACAACCATTTCACCTTCGATACCAATTAAAATCACAAAACTATCAATTGGCATGTAATCTTTCTCCACCGAAGCATCGAATTCAAGCACATTGGTCGTAAAATATTCGCATGATGCTAATTCAACCGGTGTGTTTAATTGCTCTTCTGGCTTAATGACGGGCAATTCAACTTTTGAATAATCCAACGCATCTAAAGCATGATCGATATGCAAATCGCGTTTGTTCCCATCCTTATCTTTTCTGTCGTAATCGTAAACACGATAGGTAATATCAGATGTTTGTTGAATTTCGGCAACAAAACTCCCTTTACACAAAGCATGAATTCGACCAGATGGCATGAAAACTGCTTCTCCTTTTTTTACTGCATCAACATTTAAAAGATCTGTAATGGTATTATTTTCAATTTTTCTTTCAACTTCCTCGCGATTTGTGTCTTGATTAAATCCATTAATTACAGTTGGATTTTCCTGATCGTCGATTACATACCACATTTCGGTTTTGCCGTAGGCATGATGTTTTTGCTCTGCTAATTCATCATTGGGATGTACTTGAACTGAAAGATCGGCATTGGCATCCAAAAATTTGATAAGTAACGGAAATTCTTTTCCGAATTTATCAAAAACCTTTTCACCAACAACTTCATCCATGTAGATTTCGATTAGCTCCTCAAGTGAATTACCTTCGAGCTCTCCATTTGCAACCACCGACACATCACCTTCAACAGAAGACAACTCCCAGCTTTCGCCAATATTTTCTTTACCACCTAAATCTTTTCCATAAACAGTTTGAAGCTTGGTTCCGCCCCAAATACGTTCCTTAAAAATAGGTTTAAACTTTAAAGGATAGAGATTCATTTTTTGTATATAAAATTAAAAAGGATAATCTACAGCTGCACGATCGGCGATATGGTCTGCCACCAGCTCCACCACCTTAACATGCTCTGGATGTACACGATAGGAATCTAAATCGTCTAACGATTCGAAGTGGGTTTGCAGGCAAACATCAAACGAGGCTGCATCCAGCTTAAAATTGAAACCAACTGAGATGTATTTTAGTTCAGAAATTTTTTCTTCTAAAGCCAATAATTTTGTTTTAAACTCATTCATTATTGCCAATTTTTCTTCTGGCGTATCGTAACTTTTAAACTTAAAAAGTACAACGTGATTGATCATATTTCTTAATTTTATATTTTCTATCAAATTATAAGGCAAATATAAGGTCTATTGTTTGAAATTAATTGATTCTATAAAAATTCGCAAATGATTATTATTGGAATTGCCGGAGGAACGGGCTCAGGGAAAACAACTGTCGTAAAAAAAATATTAAAAAGCATCCCAAAAGAAAAGGTTGCTATTATCTCACAGGATGCTTATTACAGAGACAATAGCCATATTTCGTTAGAGGAACGTCAGAAAATCAATTTCGACCATCCTGACTCAATTGAATTTGAATTGCTCACAAAGCATTTAATGCAAATGAAGAAGCAAGAAGCAATTGAGCAACCAATTTATTCTTATTTAACCTGTACGCGTTCAGAAGAAACGATTAAAGTTACTCCTAAAAACGTTGTTATAATTGAAGGTATTTTGTGCCTAACACAAAAATCACTTCGAAAATTAATGGACATCAAAGTTTTTGTTGACTGCGATGCTGACGTGCGTTTATCAAGAGTAATTCAGCGGGATATTATTGAACGAGGACGAGGAATTGATCAAACACTTACACGCTACGAAGAAACTGTTCGACCAATGCATTTACAGTTTATTGAACCCAGCAAAAGCTTTGCCGATATAATTGTTCCTCAAGGTGGAGAAAACAAAGTAGCTATCGACATTCTAACCCAATATATTCAAAAACAAATCCATGAAAAATAAACGCCTATGCTGAACCAAATTAACATTGAAAAAGTACTTTTCTTAGACATAGAAACGGTTCCACAATACGAATCATTTGATCAAGTACCTGAAAAGTTCTCTGAATTGTGGGACAAAAAATCACAGTATTTTAGAACGGAAGAAGAAGGCCCGGAAGACATCTACCAAAGAGCCGGTATATATGCAGAATTTGGAAAAATTGTTTGCATCTCGGTGGGCACCGTTTATCAGCGCTATGGTGAACAGCGATTTAGAGTGAAATCGTATGCCGATCATGATGAAAAAAAATTATTATACGATTTTGTGAATATGCTCGAGAATTATGGAAGTCATAACCCAATTAAACTTTGTGCGCATAATGGTCAGGAATTCGACTTCCCCTATATTGCTCGACGATGCATTATCAATGGAATTAACCTGCCTAAAATTCTCGACATTGCTGGAGCCAAGCCATGGGAAGTAAAAGATGTATTGCTTGATACCTTGCAACTGTGGAAATTCGGTGATTATAAAAACTTTACTTCATTAAGTTTGCTTTGTGCCGTTTTTGATATTCCAACTCCAAAAGATGATATCGATGGAAGTCAGGTTGCCTCGGTCTATTATGATGAAAACGATTTGGATAGAATTATTAAGTATTGTGAAAAAGACGTTTTCGCTTTGTGTCAATTATTTCTGCGCTTTCAAAACAAACCCATTCTACCTCAAGATGCCATGGAGTCGGCATAGCTTGAACATAAAATAAAGAATGCTGTTACAACTTAATAATTTTAAAGTTTTTGGATGGATTTTTATTACGATGATATAAGTTACGGTGATGATTTAGTGGAAGGGATTGATTATAAATTAAGCAAAGATGGCTTCCGAATTATGACTAAAAAATATTTAACTGAAAGAGGTTATTGTTGCGGCAACGGATGTTTAAACTGTCCGTATCACCCACGTGCACGCAAAGGAAATACTACATTACGATAAAATTCTGAACACAATTATTGATTTTATTTAACGGTTCGAAAATTGCTTTTTATCTTTACAAAAAATTCTAGGGAATGAACGGAAAAGATTTACGAATTGTATTTATGGGTACCCCCGATTTTGCGGTGGCTAGTTTGAAATTATTGGTTGAAAATAATTACAATATTGTTGGAGTAATTACAGCGCCCGACAAACCTGCAGGAAGAGGTAGAAAACTACAAGAGTCGGCTGTAAAAAGCTATGCGGTCGCGCAGAATATTAAAGTTTTACAACCTGTAAAATTAAAGGATGAATCTTTTCTTTCAGAATTAAAAGCCCTACAAGCCGACTTACAAATTGTAGTGGCGTTCAGGATGCTTCCCGAAGCAGTATGGAATATGCCTCCATTGGGCACCTTTAACTTGCACGGCTCCTTACTACCAAAATACCGAGGCGCAGCTCCCCTCAACTGGGCTGTAATTAATGGCGATACCGAAACCGGGGTGAGCACCTTTAAATTGAAACACGAAATTGATACCGGAAACATTATGTTTCAGGAAAAAATTGTCATTGGCCCCAACGACAATGTTGGTGTAGTTCATGATACACTCATGGAGGTAGGAGCAAATTTAGTGGTAAAAACGGTGGAAGCTATTGCCAACAACACCATTAAATTTATTGATCAGGAACAACTGATTGCCGAAGGAAAGGCTTCGACTCCTGCGCCAAAAATTTTCAAAGAAGATTGCCTGATTGATTGGACAAAAGACGGACAAACAATCAAAAACCTAGTACGAGGATTGAGTCCTTACCCTGCTGCGTGGACCAACATTTATGATGGAACTGATATTTTTAAAACTGCTAAAATTTATAAAGTAGATTTTGAACCTAGCTCAGTAGCAATTGTTCCCGGCGTAGTTGAAAGCGATGACAAAACCTTTATAAAAGTTGCTTGTAAGGATGGTTTTATAGAAATCAAAACCTTGCAGTTATCGGGTAAAAAACGAATGAATACAGAAGATTTTTTACGTGGTTTTAATCGAATTTCGAAATATCAATTTCAAGTATAAACTACTATTTCCTTCTTCTTAGGTTTAGTACATCCCCTACCTGAATTGCTTCGCCATTTTGAATTCTATTTTTACGCTTTAAAGCACCTAAACGAATTCCGTATTCTTGAGAAATAGACCATAAACTCTCTCCCGCTTTAACAGTGTGTTTTGAAGTTCCCTTGGGTCCTTTAAATCTTTTTAATTGAACATAAAGGAAACTCGTTACTTGTGGTTTTTCCACAGAAAAAGGTAAATCGTTGTAATGTTTTATTTCCCATACTTTCTTGCCAACTGCATTGGCAATATCCTCAAAAGAATCATCGGGTTTTACCTCTACTGCCTGCAAACCATTATAATCAAATACTTCACGATCGCTAGCTTTTACATCTTCTTTTTCTAACCAATTTTCATCTTGTTGTCGAATTTCGGTTCCACGATCTTCTTGTTGTGTTTCTTTTTGTTGTTGCAAGCGAGTACGTTCTTTTCCGAAAACAAATAATGAATTTCTTCGGTATGGAGCAACATTATCGTATTTATACAATTCTTCTTCTTCAATAATATCGATCAACATTCGCACATAGTTGGGATGCGTTGCATAACCGGCTTTCTTTAATCCTCGAGCCCAGCCTTTATAATTCTCTTGATCAAGTTCGAAAAGCTTAGCATATCGGAAATTATCCATTAAGAAATTTGTATGATCAATATACGATTCTTCAGCATTTCGATATTTTCGAAAACACTCATCTTTTTCATCATCGTCGTATCGTACGCTACGTCCTTTCCATCCTCCTTGACACTTTATACCAAAATGATTATTCGAAATTCGGGTGAGTTCACTATTTCCATTTCCGCTTTCTAAAATACCTTGTGCCAACGTAATACTAGCGGGAATTCCGCTACGTTGCATCTCGCTAATAGCAATATCTTTATAGGTATTGATGTATTCTCGACGAGCGGTTTGAGCTTGTACATTTATAAAAAAAATCAAGACAAAAATCCCGACTAAAATGGATTTATTTCGAAACATATTGGAATAGTTATTTTTCTATCAAAACAAAAATACAATTTATGATGAAAGTTCAACTATTTTCATAAATCAATCAAGCGACTAATTTGTTGTAATTTATAACAGACAATAAAAATAACTACCTTTGAATAAAACACATTCAGAAACATCTATGAAACATAAATCTCTTGAGATAAAATATTCAGAATATAATTCTTTGGATGACTTAAGTGAATTGGGACAGCAATTGGTAATTAAAGCAAGAGCTGCAGCTAAAAATGCCTATGCACCTTATTCTAATTTCCATGTAGGCGCAGCATTAGAGCTTCAAAATGGTGAAATTATTATTGGGAACAACCAAGAAAATGCCGCCTATCCATCGGGTTTATGTGCCGAAAGAGTGGCTTTATTTGCGGCCAATGCAAATTACCCCGATTCTGCAGTAAAAACCATTGCAATAAGTGCCTACAATGCCAAAGGGTTAATTTTTGATCCGGTGGCTCCATGTGGTGCTTGTCGTCAAGCGATTTTGGAAAGTGAAAATCGATTTGAACAACCTATTCGCTTAATTTTAGACGGAAAAGACAAAATTATTTTGGTGGAAGGAATCCACAATCTTTTGCCACTCAGTTTTGATCAGAATGCTTTGAACGGATAGCTATTTCACCGAAACAATTTCATTTGATTTTAAATACCACACAAAGCCTTCAATGTTTTTATATCCAATTGATTGAAGAATAGTCATGTAATTCAATACTTGCTTTTTGTGACTACTTTGTTCCACATCGCTGTATTTGTAATCTACAACAATTGCTGTATCTCCGTTGGTCATCACACGGTCGGGCCGATTCAATTTTTTATTAGCTCCAATAACCGACCTTTCGTTCCAAACTCGGTAAGTGCCATCAAACCATTTTATGGCAACAGTATTCTCCAACAATTCTTCTATATTTCTACGTAACAATTCAACTTCTTCGCCTGTAATTAATCCTTTATTCAAATTCAATTGAAGTGCCGAATCAATATCAGTTGTCAATTCAATTCCTGCCAACAATTCATGTACAACTTTTCCCCTATTCAATCGTAATTGCCCAGAATCGCTATCTTCTAACATTCCGTCGTAGTTCTTTTTGATAATCAACGAATCTTGAATCAAACGATTCTTTTTGAGTGAAGTTGATAATTCGATTGTATTTTCTTCCCGTTGCGCCTGCTTTTTAATCTCAATATCGCCCATTGCAAATGAGCGATCCTCCTCTTGTTCAGAAAATTCTTCGATCTCGCTTGAAAGTTCAGGAATCACTTTGTTTAACAATTTACTTACCGATTTGTAATCGTCAACTTTTTTAGTTTTTTCGGAATAAATAAACAAACTCTTAACGGCTCGGGTAAATGCCACATAAAGCAAATTCAAATTATCGATATAACTAAAAAGTAATTCCTGTAAATAAGCTTCGAAAAATTCTGATTTAGCAAGCGACTCGTTATACCCAATTGGCAGAATTGGGAACTGATTGAAATTACTATTTTGAGTTGAACACCAAATGAGAGAGCCTGATTTTGGAGTAAACGACCAATCACAAAATGGGATCAAGACATGCTCAAACTCTAATCCTTTTGATTTATGAATGGTCATTATTCTAATTGCATTTCGTTCGCTATTGGTTTGAATACTTAACTTATTTCCTTTGTCCTCCCACCAATCTGAAATTTTCTGCAAACTAACTGTATCCCGTTGAGTATACTGATGAATGGCATCTTTAAATGCCTGTAGGTTTGCCTGTTCACCATTCATTAAGCGTAATCCGTAGTTGGTTTCAATTTCATCGATTAATTGTAATGGTGGCAGATTTAACCAATTATCGATAATCACAGAAGCTTCCTTATTGTTGAAAAACGGAAAATAATCTTTTTCAACTTCTGAAGAGAAATAAGTATCGCGTTCATGATCATTGCTCATAAAAAGCTCATTTGAAGCTTTGCTATAGAGTATTTTAGGCGGAAGCGCTCCGTTTTGTTCCAACGATTTTAAGATATACTTGCTATAAAAATGAATCAGTGATTTTTGCATTAACTGATCATTTGAATTCATCAGATACTTAAAGAATAGTATAATAAAACGAACTGCCACTGAACCATCAAGCGTTAAACTATCATCTGAGATCACCTCATAAATCACCCCTTTAACCGCATCGTTATTCCTTTTATTAAGCAAAGCACTGGCTATATCATTTCCATGGTTCTTTGTACGCACCAAAATTGCAATCTCTTTCGCTTCGGCTCCCTTTTGCTGCAACATTTCAACATCTTCAACCACCGATTGGTAAACAAGATCGGCATAACTGATGTCATTATCCTTCACTTTCTCGATGAATTTTAGCTGAACAAAACCTTTCAAATCTGACTTCTGGGGTTCTTGAACCACATCGTTATAAATTTCGGAAACAATGGTTTCAACTCCTTTATTTTCACCAAGAAATTGTTGGTTTTCGGCAAATGCATTATTTAGGTAATTCTGAATTTCACCAGCTATTTTCGAAAAAAAATGATTATTAAAACTTACCACTTCAAAGGAACTACGCCAGTTTTTATCGAGTTCTTTTTCTTGCACTTTAAATGGATAGAGGTCGGCTTTTACTTTTTCTTTTAATAAGCGCCAATCACTGTTTCTCCAACGATAAATCGACTGTTTTATATCGCCAACAATCATATCGTAATTGCCTTCTTCAGCAATTGAATTATGAATTAAGGGTTTGAAATTGTCCCACTGGTTCGAGGATGTATCCTGAAACTCATCGATCATGTAATGATGAAAATAGCTTCCTGTTTTTTCGTAAATAAACGGTGCATCATTGTCATCAATTATCTTGTGCAAAATTTGATTTCCTTCGCTTAAAAGCATAGTATTTCGCTCTTTTCCTATTTCACGAATTTTTGAAATCAATATGGAAACCACTCCTAAAGCGTGTAAATTTTGAATTATTTGAATGGCTGTATTATATCGAGTATAATCACCATCAAACAAGGTAATTGCTTCCTTCAACAAATCGTTTAGTCCATTATTATATGCGCTGTTTATTTGATCTTTTAATTCGGATGGAGTTTTTTTAGTATACCATTCTTCAACCTCATCAATCGATTTTAACAAAGTTGCTGTTGGTTTATTTGCTTTTTTATCAAGTTCGGCACAATATTTAAAATAGTTTACAAATGAACGTTTTCCACCACTAAAATCACTAAGCTGCAAACCCAATTCTGCAATAATCTGAAGTCCTTTTCTACCAATATTTCTTAATATGTTCTCATAAGAAGCCTTCACCTTAAGCACTTCTTTCTTCAAGATTTTTAATTCCTCTCTTTCCGTTAAGATGTCGTTATTTAAATGAATGTACTCTTGCAAGAAAACATTATCCATGTATTTGCCCAAGCGATAGATTTTAGACTTGATTTGCCACGATTTTCCATCAGCCAACTGATCTTCGGTCATTTCCATTAACCAGTTTCGCAATTCAACATCATCTTCGATCGAATCTAACAAACGATCGGTTGCTTCCATCAACAATGCATCCTGATCTAAATCAACTTCGTAGGCGCCATAAAGTCCAACATCTCGGGCGAATGAGCGCAAAACTCTTTGAAAAAAACTATCAATTGTATTAATCGAAAAACTATCGTAATCGTGTAAAATTAACGACAGAGCCTTTTGGGCATTTAATTGCAATACGTTCGGTTGTAGCTGGGTCTCTTCCACTAAAGTGTTCAGCAAATTCTCATCCGATCCACTCGCAACTTTGTATAAGTCTCTAATGATGCGTTGCTTCATCTCAGCAGTGGCCTTAATTGTAAAAGTTACCGCTAAAATATGACGATACATTAGGGGGTCTTTAACAATTAGCTTTAAGTATTCTAACACTAATCGAAAGGTTTTTCCAGAACCGGCAGAAGCTTTAAAAATGGTTAACTCAGACATGTTTCAACATTAAAATGGATGCTGCTTATTATTTTCAACATTTCCAAAGTTCGGAAAATCAAGCACGAAAACAAGTTGATTAATAAACTTATTTATGTATTTTTAAGGGAACTGTTTAATCTCCTCAAACTAAATCGAAATGAGTTCTAAAATTTTAGTAATCGAAGATGAAGAATTAATTCGGAAAAGCGTTACAGAAACCTTACGTTACGAAGGATATCAGGTAATTTCGGCTGCAACCGGGAACAATGGCTTAAATAAAGCTTTGTACGATAATCCGGATCTAATATTATGCGACATAATGTTACCGGATATGGATGGATATGCAATTTTAAAAGAATTTAAAGAGTCGGAAAACTCATTTAAAACGCCATTTATCTTTATGACAGCGCTGGCCGATCGATCAAACTTTAGAACAGGAATGGAATTGGGTGCCGACGATTATCTAACAAAACCATTTACAATTAAGGAATTACTCAACGCGATATCTTCAAGGCTTAATAAATTTGAAATTCAACACCAACAAATTAGCAATACAATTGCACAAATTGAACAAGAACTAGAAAATAAATTATCTGGTTTAAAATCTAATGAAACACATTTATTATCTTCTTTACAATCAGAAAATTCTGCCTTAAAAGAAACAGTAAAAGAACAGGAAGCTTCTTTTATGGAAGAGACCTTAAAAGTGATTGAAACCTCAAAAAAATTGAAGATTGCCAAGGATTATATCAAACGAGAACTGAATAACCCACAAAACAATAAGAATTCGATAGAACATTTAGAAAAATTGCTTTCAAAAATTGACAACAAAAGTTCCTATCGTAAGAACTTATCTATTTTTCAATTGAAATTTAATATGGCCTTCCCTAAATTCAATGCCAACTTTTCAGAGAAGCATCCAAATTTAACAATGAATGATCAAATAATTGTTTCTGCAATTTTAATGAATCTAGAGTCGAATCAAATTGCAGAAATGTTGAACATTTCAGATGCTAGTTTAAGAAAAAACAGGTATCGATTAAAAAAGAAATTGGGTTTAAATAGAAACGATAATCTATACGACTATATCAAAAAATTTAAAATGTAGCTACTTGTAAAAAAAGAAAAGGGCAACCTCCCCAAGCTGCCCTTTGATAATTACATGAAAAATTCACATTACACACTTAACTCCTCTTAGTAATCTTAAATGTTAGAACAAATATATGTTTTGATTTTACTCTCAACTAATATTTGCGTGGGCAAAATGTAGACACATCAAATTATCTAGATATTTCATCAAATTTTCCCCAAAAATCAGACATATTTTCTGTAAAATTGATTTTTCAAAACACTAAAACAAGCAAGTCGAAACAAAGCTTCGATTCAAAATAAAATTGAAACACATCTAGTGGGCAATCGAATTGATAATGGAAAAAAATATTTCAAATACAGCTGATTTTCTAGACAAATTATCAACAGGATACATAATCCTAGAAAATGACACCAACATTATCGAAATTAATAAAACGGCTTCGCACCTTTTAAATATCGAAGCTCCTATTTCAAATAATGCTCCATTGAGCATCAAACAATTTAGTTTTAAAGCCAATACCGGATTGTTGTTTTATGAAATAAATAGTACCCAGTTTATCGAAAGTCTAAAAAACGCTTCTGCTTCAAATTCAATTTATTTAGTGAAAAACCTACAAACTAAAAAAGAAAATTGGCTTTCGTTTAAATATTACAATTCAGGCACTTCTGAGAAAAGCATTACCCAACTACTAATCAACGATTCGAACACTTTAAAACAACAAGAAATAAATTTGAACAATAGGTTGGGAATCGAAAACATTGTTACTGAAATTTCAACACGTTTTGTGAATGTTACAATTGAAAACTATCATCGTGAAACCAACAGAGCACTTGCTAAAATTGGAGAATTTACAAACGTAGACAGATGTTATGTTTTCAAATACATAAAAGACTACCAAATCATGACCAACACTCATGAATGGTGTGCCGAAGGAGTAAGCCCCGAAATAGAAAATTTAAAAGAATTGCCAACCGAAGTTTTTGGTTGGTGGACCAACAGAATTCTACAAAACAAAGTAATTTATTTAGAAAAGCTTGAAGATATTCCTAACGAAAAGGGAGCTCAGGAACTATATGATTTATTAGTATCTCAATCAATTCAATCTTTATTAGTTGTGCCGATTACAGCGCAAAATAAAATAATAGGTTTCCTTGGTTTTGATTCGGTAAAGCAAACAAAACATTGGAACGAATCAGATATTCGTTTGTTACGATTAGTGGCCGAAATCTTTGGAAATGCCAAATTAAATATTGAATCGTCCGAAAAAATAAATGAGCAAAATGCTCAACTTGAAGCCCTTGTAAATAAACGGACCTTAGAGAAACAAGAAATTGAAACCATCAATAAAGCCATTATTAAAACATCGGGAGTGTTAATTCTTACGAGCAAACCCAATGGATTGGTTGAAAGCTACAACCCAATGGCTGAAAGTATTTTAAAATATACTGCCGAAGAAGTAATTAATCAATTTCAGGTGACCGATTGGTTGCATCCTAAAGACAAAGAAAAACTGATCATTTCCTCCGAGAAACACAATGGTTCCAAATTTGAAAAAGAAGGTCTTGCACTGAGTTATTATGTCGAGCCATTTCAAATTCATTTGAATGTACCATAATCTCAAAAAATGGGAAGCTTGTTCCTATTTTACTAACCGTAAATATCATCAGGGATACTTCAAACAAAATAAGCAGATATATTGCGATTGGAATCGATATTTCGAACCAAAAAGAAACAGAACAGAAATTAGTTTCTACTCTAGCTCAACACTCAACTCTAGTAAAAAACATGAAAAGTGGAGTCCTCTTTGAAAGCTCCCAACGAAATGTTATTCTATCCAACAATACATTTTGCAAATTATTTGATATCACTGTTGACGCAGAAAAGATAATTGGTGCCGACTGCGTAGATTCGCTGTCTGAGATGACTCATTTATTCAAAAATGATGAGCCATTTCTAGCTCGAATCAATCAAATTATTCAAGAGGGAAAAGCGGTAAAAGATGATATAATCTATTTAAAGAATGGTAAAATCCTATGCCGCGATTACACCCCAATTAGATTAAGTGAAAATGAAATAGGCCATTTTTGGCAGTTTTCCGATGTAACAGAAGAAAAAGCGCAGGAAAAATATAATAAAATAGAACAAGAACTAGGATTCGAATTGGCACCACTCATCGACATTGAGTCGGTGGCAATTAAAGTTAACTATGCTATCAGCAAAATTAATGCAATACAAAGTAGCTGCATATATAATTTCGACCCAGAAGCCAACCAATTAGAATTTGTTCATTCAAACAACAAAGGAGTCAAAGAAAATTATTGCAATCAAATTCAGCAAAGCATTAATAAACAACATTTAAAGAATAAACAGGTTGAAGAACAGATCATCGATTTCTTAGAAGAACAGGATCATGAATTAAAACAAGCCTTTCCTCCATTTGAGAACATTCATATTATTCCAATAAATTACGGAAATGAATTAGTTGGAGCGATATTGATTTCTTACAAAAATCTTGAACAATTAGGAGTAAATGACCGATATTTTCTAAAAAATATTTCCAATCAAATTGGCGGTGTACTTAAACGAATTGAGATTCAAACAAAATTAGGCCAGAGTCAGCGCGACTTATATTTAATGTTTAACTCAATTGATGAAATAATATTTGTATTTGATCACAAACTGAATATCATTGAAGCAAACAAGGCCTTTATTAATAAAACGAACTACTCCGAAAATCAAAATACAAATAAAAAACTCAATAAATTTTTCAATAAAAAAGATAAAGAGGCATTAAAAAGATATCTCAAAAATATTAATCCAGCCTCCCCTTCAATTCTAAATGTTGATTTACTTAATGATAGGTCGGAAAGCATTCCTATTGAAGTGATTATTACAGAGAGTGTTTGGAAAGATCGTAAAGTTTTCATCGGTACAGCGCGTGATATATCAGAACGACTTCGTCATCAAAATGAGCTAAAAACAAGTGAAGCACGTTGGCAATTTGCGCTCGAAGGTTCAGGTGATGGAATTTGGGATTGGAATATAAATACCAATAAGGTCTTCTTCTCAAGTCAGTGGGAAAAAATGATTGGATTTAAAAATCAAGAAATTGAAAGTAATATTAGAGAATTGGAAAAACGCATTCACCCCGACGATATTGACCGTGTTAAAAGATTGCTCTTTGAACATATTCAAGGGAAAACTGAAATTTATGAATCCGATCATCGGGTAAAAACTAAATCTGGTGAATATATTTGGATATTAGATAGAGGAAAAATTATTGAGCGTGATAAAAATGGAAGTCCGCAACGATTAATTGGTACGCTTACGAATATTTCGAAACGTAAGGAATTTGAGAATTCGTTAAAAATTTCGCTTGAAAAAGAAAAAGAGCTTAATAATCTAAAATCTCAGTTTGTATCAATGACGTCCCATGAATTGAGAACTCCGCTGGCATCGATGCTCATGTCGGTTGAACTGATACTACACTATTTCGATCGCTTGAAAAAAGAAGAAATTAGATCTAAAATTTTCGATATTGAAACGAATATTGAGTCCTTTACAAAAATTATTGATAAAGTACTTAACCTATCTAAAATTGAAATGGGTGATACAACTTTCGATCCGAAACCAATCGAATTAAAGTCATTTATTGAAGAATATCTTCAAACTTTTACCGACAATAACAAAATTAAACATACGTTAAACTACACAAAACCAAAATCAAAATTGTGGATTAACGTAGATAAGCAAATGTTGATTCAGATTATTTCTAACGTATTACAGAATGCCGTTAAATACACTCCAAATGATTTAAACATCTATGTCAAAACGTTCAAGACAAACGGCGAAGCTGCAATTGAAATAAAAGATAATGGAATTGGAATATCACACAATGAGCAAGAAAATATCTTTAAACCCTATCAACGTGGTTCTAATGTTGAAAATATAAAAGGTACTGGAATTGGGCTAGCCATTGTTGAAAATTTTGTACGAACCAACAGAGGTAAGATTAAATTGATTTCAGAAAAAGATAAAGGAACAAGCTTAACCGTAAAATTTCCAATACTCAACTCATTATAAGTACAAATTAGTTTAAATAGAAAAGGAAGCAATACTATATCAATGTTACTTCCTTTTTTATTCTTGTTTTATTTTAAATGCGCATTAAAAAAGTTCAGCATTTTTGTGAATAAGTGCTTTCTGGTATTTCCACCATAAATGGAGTGATTCCGATTGGTATAAATTTGCATATCGAACTGTACTCCGGACTGAACAAGCGCTTCGGAAAATTCATAGCTATTTTGTACATGAACATTATCGTCGGCTGTTCCATGAATCAATAACAAATTGGCTGTAATTTTCTCAGGATTTGAAATTGGTGAATTCTCATCATATCCAAAAGGATTTTCTTTTGGAGTTCTCATAAAACGTTCGGTATAAACCGTATCGTAAAAACGCCAATTAGTCACTGGTGCTACTGCAATTCCTGCTTTAAAAAGGTCTCCTCCTTTTTCTAAACTCAAAGCTGTTGTGTAACCACCATAACTCCATCCCCAAATTGCCATATTTTTAGCATCCACAAACGGAAGATTTCCCAAATATTTTGCAGTTTCAACTAGGTCATCACTTTCAAATTTTCCTAATTGCAAATAGGTGCATTTTTTAAATTCTTCCCCACGTGCAGCCGTTCCGCGCGGATCGACCCCCACAATCAAAAATCCTTCTTGTGCCAAAAAGCGATGCCAATCTAACTGCCAACTATCGGTTACTTCTTGCGAATTAGGCCCGCTGTATTGTGTAATAATAACCGGATATTCTTTCGATTCATCAAACTGCAATGGTTTAATAAAGTAGGCATTCAAACTCACTCCTTCGGAAGTTGAAAAACTAAAAAACTCTTTTTTAGGCATTTCATAAGTTGAAAGTTTTTCAAGCAATTTTTCATTTTCTTCGAGTGTAAGCAATTCCTTCCCTTTTCGATCGTAAACTTTAACTGTTGTTGGCGTCTCCACATTCGAGAAATAATTCAAATAGTAATTATATTTTTCGCTAAACGTAACCGCATTCGTTCCATCTTTTGGAGTAATAAGATTGGTTTCTTTGTCTTTTAAAGCAACGCTATAAACCTCTCGCTGTAATGGTGATTTCGCAGCTGCCTGGTAGTAGAATAATTCTCGTTTTACATCGAAACCATAGAAATCAGTAACATCATATTCACCAGAAGTTAGTTGTGCAACTTCAAACCCTTTATTTGTATATAAGTACAGATGTGAATATCCATCGCGCTCACTTAAAACTACAAAATGTTCATTGTCTTCTAAATAAGTGAAGTAATCTAAAAATTGCTCATCGATATAACGGTCATTTATTTCTCTAAAAATTATACGCGTATCTCCGGTGTATGGGTTTGCATATAAAACTTCAACTTTATCTTGTCGGCGATTTAACCTAAAAACAGCCAATTCATCACCTCCCGGCACCCATTTTAATCGTGGAATATAAATATCACTTTCCTCACCAATATCAACTCGTAAAGTTGCTTTGGTTTTTACATCGTGGATATGCACCGAAACTTTTGAATTCTTTTCTCCAGCTTTTGGATATTTAAAAGTGTACTGTCCAGGATAAAGTGCATTCTTCTCTTTTTCAGGACTCAATCCTTTGTATACAGGAAAACTATATTCGCGTACTTCGGTTTCATCAAACTTTACAAAAGCCAACGATTTCGAATCTAAAGACCAAGCAAATGCCTTATTGTATCCAAATTCTTCCTCATAAACCCAGTCGGGTATTCCATTAATAATTTCATTTCTCTTACCATCTTTGGTAACCGCATATTCGGTTCCAAAGCGAATAGTTTTCACGTATATATTGTTATCTCGAACAAATGCAACTCGCTCTCCATCGGGCGAAAATGTAGCAACTTGCTGCGGTCCGTTTTCTGAAACGGGATAAAGCTCCTCAGTATAAAAATCCCATACGAAATATTCAGCAGTATATGAATTTCGGTAGATTTGTTGTGGATTAGTTTCAATCAACAAACGCTGCTCATCGTTACTGAAAGTATAATTTGTGATGTTCGAAAGTTCAAAATCTTCTTGAATATTTATATTGAAAACAGTGTCAATCGCTTCTCCTGTTTTGTAACTGTATTTGACGATAAACCGACCATTTTTTAAGGATGTAAAATTTTCGTCATCGTTCATTGAATTCACCCCACTCACTGTTTGCGGATAAAATAAATAATTAACCACAAAATCGTTCAACGTTAGCGACTTTTTATCTTGCCCAGAAGCAATTGTCATCAAAAATAAAAGGCCAATCAATAAGAAATTTCTAATCATCTGTATAAAATTTGTAATTCAAAGCTAAAAGCAGTTCCAAAATAGTATAATTAAATTCCATTTTTTTCTTTGTCAAACATAATTCAAGTCAAAAAATGATTCATTTTGGTATTGCAAAATGTTTTACTCCAACACGAATTTGAATAAAAAGCTGAAATTAAAATAAAGTTTGATTTAATAAAAAGTAAAACTATGAAACTCAAACCTTAAAAATCGTGCCAATTCAATATAAATCTAAAGATAACAATTAACATTTTCGTGTAATTCAATTGATATACTTATCTTTGCCACCTGTTAAAAAAATAGTGCTAAAAATGATAAATATAACGCTACCTGACGGTTCAGTAAAAAGTTTTGAAAATGCGGTGAATGGATTAGAGATTGCAAAAGCAATTAGTCCGCGTTTAGCCAAGGAAGTTTTGGCCATCTCTGTAAATGGAGAATTGTGGGATTTAACCCGAACAATTACTGAAGATGCTACGATTACGCTCCACAAATGGGAGGACAAAGAAGGTAAGCATGCATTTTGGCATTCGTCGGCTCACTTATTGGCCGAAGCAATTGAAACGCTTTATCCGGGAACTAAATTTGGAATTGGGCCTGCAATCGATAATGGTTTTTATTACGATATTGATTTGCCTGGTGATGAAAATTTAACAGAAAAAGAGTTAGAGAAGATTGAAAAGAAAATGTTAGAACTTGCACGTCAGAAAAATGAGATTGTACGTTCAGATATTTCCAAGCAAGATGCACTTAATCTTTTCGAAGAAAAAGGCGATCATTATAAAACAGAATTAATAAGTGAATTGGAAGACGGTACTATTACTTTATACAATCAAGGTAATTTTACTGATTTGTGCCGGGGCCCTCACTTACCCAATACAGGTTTAATTAAAGCAATTAAACTAACCAGTTTAGCTGGAGCTTACTGGCGTGGCAGCGAGAAAAACAAGATGTTGACGCGTGTTTATGGGGTTACATTTCCGAAAGCAAAACTATTAACTGAATATTTAGAGTTAATGGAAGAAGCAAAGAAAAGAGACCACCGTAAAATTGGTAAAGAAATGGATCTTTTCACCTTCTCTCAAGAAGTAGGTATGGGACTTCCATTATGGATGCCAAAAGGAGCTCAGTTAAGAGAGCAGTTAGAATCCTTTTTGAAAAAAGTTCAAAAGAAATTTGGTTACGAGCAGGTAATCACCCCGCATATTGGTAATGTAAATTTGTACAAAACCTCTGGGCACTTTGCAAAATACGGAGCAGATTCATTTCAGGTTATTAATACACCTCAAGAAGGCGAAGAGTATTTACTTAAACCAATGAATTGCCCGCACCATTGCGAGATTTTCAAATCGCGTCCTCGTTCGTATAAAGATTTACCAATTCGTTATGCAGAATTTGGTACTGTTTATCGTTACGAGCAGAGTGGTGAATTACACGGATTAACTCGAGTACGAGGTTTTACACAAGATGATGCACACTTGTTTTGTACCGCCGACCAATTAAAAGAAGAATTCAAAAAGGTAATCGATATTATCTTTATAATTTTTAAAGCATTAGATTTTAAAGATTTCACCGCTCAAATTTCATTACGCGATCCAAACAATAAAGAAAAGTATATAGGGAGCGATGAAAATTGGGAAAAAGCAGAAAGTGCAATTATCGAAGCCTCTGCCGAAAAGGGTTTAAATACGGTTACAGAATACGGCGAAGCAGCATTTTATGGACCGAAACTAGACTTCATGATTAAAGATGCAGTGGGTCGTAGCTGGCAATTAGGTACCATACAGGTTGATTACAATTTACCAGAACGATTTGAATTAGAATACATTGGCTCTGACAATCAAAAACACAGACCAATTATGATTCATCGTGCACCTTTCGGATCGATGGAACGATTTGTAGCTGTCTTGATAGAACATACAGCCGGAAAATTTCCACTTTGGTTAACACCAGAACAAGTTGTAATTCTGCCAATTAGTGAAAAATATAACGAATACGCGCAAAATGTTTCAAATCTTTTAAATATTTGCGATATTCGCAGCGTCGTTGATGATAGGAATGAGAAAATTGGACGTAAAATTCGCGACAACGAACTTAAAAGAATCCCTTATATGCTCATAGTAGGCGAGAAAGAAGCAGCTGAAAACAGTGTTTCAGTAAGGCGTCAAGGCGAAGGAGATAAAGGAACAATGACAATTGAAGATTTCAAAACATTTATAAAATCAGAAGTTGAGAACCAGCTTTCTGAGGTATATAATTAAAAATTAGTATTAATTTAATAGGAGGACTTAGTTATAGCACCAAGAAGAGGTCACAAAGGAAACCGCAGAGACGATAATAAGCTCTTTTTCCGCACGAATAATCAAATCAGAGTTAGAGAAGTTCGATTAGTAGGCGACAATATTGGAGAACCCAGAGTTCTTCCAACACAAGAGGCAATTAAGCTAGCCGACGAATTAGAACTAGATTTGGTTGAGATTTCGCCAAAAGCTGATCCGCCTGTTTGTAAAATTATTGACTATCAAAAATTTCTTTATCAACAAAAGAAACGACAAAAAGAGCTTAAGCAAAAAGCCGTTAAAGTTGTTGTAAAAGAAATTCGTTTTGGTCCAAATACTGATGAACACGATTTTCAGTTTAAATTACGACATGCTGAGAAATTCTTAGAAGAAGGAGCAAAAGTAAAAGCTTTTGTATTCTTTAAAGGTAGATCAATCCTTTTTAAAGATAAAGGTGAAATTTTACTTTTAAGATTTGCTCAACAACTAGAAGAGTTTGGCAAAGTAGAAAGTATGCCAAAATTAGAAGGTAAAAGAATGACAATGTTTATTTCACCTAAGAAGTCAAAGAAATAATTAGGTTGTAAATAATTATATAAAAAGTAGGATAATGCCTAAAATGAAAACAAACGCCGGGGCTAAAAAACGTTTTAAGCTGACCGGTACCGGTAAAATCAAAAGAAAACACGCTTTTAAAAGTCATATTTTGACTAAAAAAAGCAAAAAACGTAAGCGTAACCTTACTTATTTTGGTCAAGTTGACAAAACTGATGAGCCAAACGTAAAGAAGTTATTAGCAATGAAATAATTTTCTTTTTGATTTAAAATTTAGAATTAAGTAATTAACTGGAGTGAATTAGCTCACAAAGTTTCCAATAAAATGGAACGCTAACCGCTCGAAAATTTAGAATTATGCCAAGATCAGTAAATGCTGTAGCTTCAAGAGCAAGACGTAAAAAAGTCTTGAAGCAAACTAAAGGTAATTTCGGTGCAAGAGGAAACGTTTGGACCGTTGCAAAGAACACTTACGAAAAAGGGTTGCAATATGCATACCGCGACAGAAAGAAGAAAAAAGGTCAATTCCGTTCATTATGGATTCAGCGTATTAATGCTGCGGTTCGTCCTGAAGGTTTAAACTACTCTACTTTCATCAACTTGTTGAAAACAAACAACGTTGAAATTAATCGTAAGGTTTTAGCAGATTTAGCTTACAATCATCCAGAAGCTTTTAAAGCAATCGTTGATAAAGTTAAATAATTAAGACAGAAAATACTTAGGTGAATATATTGGGGCCTGCTAAATTTTAATTTAGCAGGCTTTTTTTCTACTTTTAGTTCCAAATTTAAATATTGATAAACTCATTTAAATATAAAACTCTTTCACGTCTTATTTTAATACTATTCATATTCTGGGCAAATTCCACTTTCGCCCAAGTTAAAGTAGCAAATGAAAATAAAGACTGGGACTTCTACTGGCAAGAATTTGTAAGTTACGAGCAAATTAAAGAAAACCAAGTCACTCCAATTGGAAATATAGATCTTCCAAATTATTGGACAGAAATAAATTCAGAAGATACAAATACTACTGGCCAAGGTTATGGAACCTATCATAAACAATTTATTTTAACAGATAATAATTCAAGGCCATATGGCATCAAGCTACAAGGGGTCGATGTTGCTTACAATGTTTACATTAATGACCAATTAATTCGGTCGGTTGGAACCATCGCAACCAATAAAACTGAAGAGGTACCAAAGTACCAAGCAACAATTGTTCAATTTATTCCACCTTCGGATACCATTGACCTAATTATTCAAGTTTCAAACTTTCATCATCGAAGAGGTGGTATTTGGAAAAAAATTGAAATTGGCGATTATGAAACTATTTTTTTAAAATCTGAAAAGGACGAATTCTACGATTATGTTTCCCTAAGCATCATGCTATCCTTTGGAATTTTCTTTAGCATTTTTCATTTTTTCAACCGTCAGGAGAAGGCCTTACCTTTGTTTGGATTAACTTTCATTAGTATTTTTATTGTAGGAATTAATATTAATTTTTATCCTATTTCTATTGTTACAGATATTTCATGGACCAACATTGTCAGATTAGAATATATTGGTCATTATGCAACAGTAGCCTTCTTAAATTGGGCTTTTTACAATATCTTACCTTTCAAATGGCACAAACGTTTTTTACAAGTTATTACTATACTCTTAGGAGTGATTAGTATCATTGTAATTGTTACCCCAGTATCTCTTTTTGCTTATACGCTATGGGTATTTTATGTTTTACTTGCAATCTCAGTTATTGCTATAATATCTCTATTTATTTTAGGCTTAAAATCCAACTTTAAAGTTTCGATCTTGATAATAATGGGAATTGTAGCTTTAATCCTAGCAGCGGTTAACGACATTTTTTTATCACTGGGATACAACATGTTAACAGATAACTACATTCTAAATAAAGTATTCATATTCTTTTTATTAATCTTGGCCATTGGCTTCTTCAATGCTTATTCGAATAGATTTAATAAGGAAAAGAGTTTAAGAAAAAGTCTCTCATTTGCTAATTCTTCCTTAGAAAAAATAATTAATGAACGAACTGAGAAATTGCTAAAAAATGAACAAATCATTAAAGAACAAAACGAAACGCTATCGAACGATAACTACATAAAAAATAGAGTTTTAGCCATTATCGGTCATGATTTACGTTCCCCTATTGCTTCGGTGATTCAAGATCTCGATTTAATGGATTTAATCGACGATAGAGAATTGGAAAAAACAGCCATTGAAAATGTAAAACAAAATGTTGAATCACTTTACAATATGGTTGACAATCTCTTATCGTGGGCCTTAAATAAAGACAAACGATTAAAATATATTCCAGAAGAAGTTAATATCTCTGAAATAGTTCAAAACGTTATTTCACAACACAACCATGTTGCAAAGAATAAAAATATTAAAATCAACAATCTCATTGTGGATGAAAAAAGTATTGTTTGTGATATATATACAACTAGTATTATAATCAGAAACCTACTATCCAATGCAATAAAATTCACTCCTGAAAATGGGGAAATCAGCTTCCTAACAAAATTCGATATTGAAAATGTTCAGTTGGAAATTAGAGACAATGGAGTTGGTATGAAACCAAAACGAATTCAAGAAATATTGGAAGGTGAATCTCACTCATCGACCAATGGAACAAATATTGAATTAGGTACGGGAATTGGATTAAGCTTGGTAAAAGACTTTATTGCATTAAATAAAGGGAAGCTCTCGATTTCAAGTAAAGAAAAGAAAGGCACTTCAATTTTCATCTCATTACCTTTAAAAAGTTAATGGATTCATCAATTTCTGTAATCAATACAATTGTAGTTGATTATGAGCGAACTTATAATCAAAATTTAGAAATTTATTCTTCAAATTTATTAAGTGGTGGCTGTGTAAATCAAGCAACTCAACTCAAAACGAATGTTGGGAATTTATTTCTGAAGTGGAATTCGAATGGAAACAAAGATTTATTTGAACAAGAGGCATATTCATTAGAAGAGTTAAACAAATACCCAAATGAATTCTTAACCTTTCCGAAACCCCTGCTTTGGAGTAAAATTTCGACTAGCCAAGGTTATCTTCTTACCAGTTATATCGAACAAGGTTATCATACTCAAAGCGATGAACAACTAGGCAGAGGACTTGCAAGGCTGCATTTAAATCATGCAAAGCAATTTGGGTTTAAACACAATAATTACTGCGGAGATACCATTCAAAATAATGAAAACAGTAACAGTTGGATTCAATTCTACAAAGAAAATAGGTTAGAGTTTCTGATTCACAAAATCAGGCAAAAAACAGGATGGACTACTAAGGAAGAAAATACAATCGATCAATTTCTTAAGCGAATTCAAAACCTACTCCCAAGTGATTCAAAACCAGCCTTAGTACATGGTGATTTATGGTCGGGTAATTATTTATTCACCAATGCTCAGCCAGCTTTAATCGACCCTTGTGTTTCGTATTCTGATTATGAATTTGAATTTGGAATTTTGATGTTATTTGGTGGATTTTCGCAACGCTTCTTTGCCGCATACAATGAAATAAATCCATTTAGAAGTGATTGGCAACAACGAAATAATATTTACCAATTATATCATCTTCTGAATCATTACTACATGTTTGGTGGAGGCTACAAAAGTCAAAGCTTAGAGGTAATGAAAGCTTACCTCTAATAGTTTTCGTAAACTGCTTCTACGATTTTCTCTAATTGATGAGCCATTTGCATACTACTTCCTTTAAAGTTGTTGGTAATTACTGAAAATGCTAATTCTTTCCCGCTTTTTGATTCTAAGTAACCTGCAAAGCTTCGAACACGTTTCATCGAACCACTTTTGGCGCGCGCCTTTCCATTTAAAACTGATTTTTGGAAATAGTATTTTTGCGTCCCATCAATCCCCATTACAGGAATAGACTCTTTGAATACTTGAGCATAATCCGAATCCCTTGCCATATACACAAGTAAATTGGTTAGCGTTTCGGCCGACAATGAATTGACGCGTGAAAGTCCACTTGCATCAGCTAAATACCAATTATTCAACTCGATATTAGTTGAGTCCCAAAAATTTTGAATAACCTTTACTCCTTCTTCCGTTGAACCTTTATTTGCAAAATTATAACCGAGATATTTTCCTAAGTTTTCAGCAAATAAATTGACACTTTCAAAATTAGTTTGTTGAATAATTTTGGCTAAAGTTGGAGAATCCCATTGAAATAAAACTGAATCGATATTGGAATAAGGTTCATTGTACGAATAGTTAATATTTCCATGAAACCAAACCGAAGAATCGCTTAAGATTTCAGCAAAATCATTAGCTAATACATAAACAGGATTAGGGATAGAAGCTTTAATTGTAAATGATTTTCTGTTTTTAGGCAATGTTCCTCGAATGGTTCGAAAGTTTGAATTTGGATCGCCAAACACATATGCCAAGTCGCGTTCGGTTGAAGAACTTCGCACTTGATTTTCAAGAATCAAGTTGTAAATATTAGGCTCAACACTTATTATATCTGTTGAGTCTCCATCATTTTCACCAGTTTCAAATTCAATTTGGAAAGTATTATCGTAAACAGATATTGCTTTTGCGGCAGCACCATAATAATTTCCTAAATCTTCCCAGATCCAAGTTTTAGGAACATCAATATCTTCAAATAGGGTTGCATCAACAATTAAATCGCCTTCGATTTCGTTAATCCCAAAGGACTTTATTTTGTGCACCCATTCTCTCAAAAATAACTGCTGATCGGAATCGGCATTAAAATACTGAGACCCCAAGCTTGGGTCTCCACCCCCAACAATAATTAAATCACCATTCAGAACTCCATCTTCGAGATTACCATTAATTGCAATCTTAGTTTTAAATGTAAAATCGGGCTTCAACAATTCAATTGCAGTGGCAGTTGTTACCAATTTCTGAACAGAAGCAGGAGCTAAATTAATTTTTGAGTTATACTCATAAACAGATTTACCTGTTTGAAGATCAGACACAGCAATTGCAACAATTGCATTCTCAAACAAATCAGAATCAACAATTTTATTGATTTTTTGAGCGCCAACCAATAATGAAAAAAACATGCAGAACAGGAAGAAGAGATTTTTCATAGAAGTAAATTTCAAAAATGGACTTGCACAATTGCAATGCTATTTCAACACTTATAATTCGAAAAATCCACTTTCTAATCAGGAAATTTAAAGAATCACTTGATTCTCGTTTTTTTGATTCAAAAAAAAGGCGAAACAAATGTTTCACCTTTATTATACTTTAAAAATTATTGCTTCGCGCTTTCCCTCGTGTTCCTTCAGGTTGTGTTCCACCATTTCCTCCACGATTTTGTCTGTTCTGCATTCGTTCTTCCTGTATCTTAGTCCATTTTTTGTATTGCTCTTCAGTTAAAACTTCTTTTAACTTCTTATTTTGTTCTTTTCTAATTTCAGTCATCTTCTCACGCATTGCCGATAAATCTTGACCTGGCTCTCGCTTTTCAAAAATAGCACGGTATTTCTTACCAGCCTCTTCATTAATCACTTTCACTTTTTCAACTTGATCTCCAGTTAAAGTTAATGCTTCTTTCATCTGCACTAGCTGACGTTTCTGCATTTCTTCCATACTTGGGCGTCCTGTACGTTCCCCCTGAGCTTCTTGAGATTTACCTTCTTGTGCATTTGCAACAAACATGATGGCAAACATGGCTAATAACATTATTGAAATTTTTTTCATCTTGATTGTAAAGTTAATTATATTTTAAATAGTAAGAGTTTGACTATCGATTGATTAAAAAGTTTAATCGTAGTTGTATACAAATAGCTTTTATAAAATTAATAGAGAAAAATAGCTAATAAATCGTATACTAATTAGAATCACCAAAAACAGTTCAAATTTGCAACTTTACTTATACAAATTCATCTCTTCGATGTATTGATAAACCGTTGGATTCAGATAATGACAAATGTCTTTTTGGTCTTTAATTGCATTGCGAATGAAGGTTGAAGAGATTTCAATCATGGGTGCATTTACCACATGAAAATTACCGGGTAATTCAATATTTTCGGAATTAAAATTGGGACGAGGATATACCAGAAACTCAAAATCGCGATTAAGAATATCGGAATTTTTCCATTTATGAAAGTTCAAATAATTATCGGAACCAATAATTGGTAGAAACGATCTTTTGGGAAATTTTTCTTTTAAATAAGTAAGGGTATTGATGGTATACGATGGTTTTGGTAGTCGAAATTCAATATCGGATGCCTTAAAACGAAAATCATCTTTTATTGCTCGATTAACCAATTCTAAGCGCTGGTAATCGTCTAATAAATTAGATCGTTTTTTTAATGGATTATGAGGTGTGACTACAAACCACAATTCATCGATGTTCCCATATTCAACCATATAATTGGCAATGATGGTATGCCCTACATGAATTGGGTTAAATGAACCAAAGAATAATCCGGTGCGCATTATTTTGCTAAAAAATTTTCAATTACTTGCTCTGTTTCAATTAAAGCATCCTCTAAGTTATCGTTAATGATTATTTTATCAAACTTTGGGGCAAAAGTGAGTTCAAAAGCGGCTTTTGAAATTCTGGTTTCGATCACTTCGGGACTATCCGTAGAACGACCAACCAGTCTTTTTTTCAGTTCCTCAATCGATGGGGGTTGTATGAATAATGACAAAGCATCGTCGCCATAGAAATCTTTAATATTGCATCCACCTACTACATCAACGTCAAAGACAACATTTTTTCCTTCGTTACGCAGCCGCTCAACCTCGGCAATTAAAGTACCATAAAATTTCCCTTCGTAAACCTCTTCCCACTCTAGAAATTCATTTTCTTCAACTTTGCTTTTAAAGTCTTCTGTTGATAAGAAATAATAATCACGTCCATGTTTTTCATTTCCGCGTGGTGAACGATTAGTCGCTGAAACTGAAAAATGCAGATTAAAGTTCTTCGTTAGCAAATACTGCACGATTGTGGTTTTACCAGACCCCGATGGCGCTGAAAAAATCAATAACTTCCCCTTCATACCTCAATTATTACAGAATATTCAATGCCTGCTCCTTAATTTTTTCCAACTCATCTTTCATTTTAATTACCAATTTTTGGATATCGGGATGATTGGCTTTTGATCCCATTGTATTTATTTCACGTCCAATTTCCTGTGAAATAAAACCTAATTTTTTACCATTAGATCTTGGCTCAGCAATGGTTTCGATAAAATATTTACAATGATTATCTAAGCGAACTTTTTCTTCGTTAATGTCCCATTTTTCCAGATAATAAATCATCTCCTGCTCAAAGCGATTTGGATCTGATTGTAAGTTCGATGACAATTCGTTTAGCGCTTCTGTAATTCTCTTTTTCAAATGTTCCATGCGCTCACTTTCAAAAGGTGTAACCTGATCTTTTAATGCTGAAATTTCATTTACATGACTCAAAATATCTTGCTCCAAGGCAATGCCTTCTTGCGAACGAAATTCGTTTAAATGAGTAATTGCTTCTTCAATTTTAGCCCTAATTTGCTTCCATTCGTCTTCATCTAATTCTTCATACTCAATTTTAACAGCATCGGGTAAACGCATAATTGTGCTAAAAATATCTTCATTGGGAGTATATCCAAGCTCTTTCTCAATTTCGGATAACTGTTGGTGGTAGGCTACAACAACTGGTTTATTCACATGCGCATTAGAACTTGCTCCTAATTGCTCGCAATATAAATTGAAATCAACTTTACCTCGCTCTAATTTTTCAGCAATTAATTTACGAACTTCTATATCCTTTTCCTTGTAAGTACTCGGAAAACGAGCATTTATATCTAATTGCTTACTGTTAAGCGATTTTATTTCAATTGTAATTCTTTTGTTAGGCAATTCACATTCGGCTTTACCGTAGCCAGTCATCGATTTTATCATACAATGTATCTTTATCCAACAAAATTACAATTTTAGTTGAATTCACACTATTAAAAAATGGGAATCACCAATTCGCCACATTTTTTGCAAGCACCATTCGAATCCAATCCCTTATTTACAATGTTGAAATAGGTACGTTCTACTAAATTGTTATTGCATTTTGGACAAAAAGTATTGCTATGGAGTTCAGTAGCCATATTGCCAATATAAACATGATTTAAGTATTCTTTGGCGATGTCGTACAATTCGAACAACAATTCAGGAGGAGTTGGATAATCACTCATTTCATGGCGTGGGAAATAACGCGACAAATGTAAAACTGTATCGGAACCAGCAACATCACGAATCCATTCACACATCGATGTAAATTCCTCTGTATCGTCATTTCTTGTAGGAATAACCAAGTTTGTTATTTCCATGTGTTTTCCCGATTTAGCAATTCGTTGAATTGTCCTCTTCACCGGATCTAAAGTTGCCTTGGTATATTTTTTATAAAAATGCTCGTTAAATGCTTTCAAGTCGATGTTAAAACCATCAACATATTCCAACAAAAACTCTAAGGGATCGGGATTGATATAACCATTCGAAACCATCAGTGAAACTTTGTTCCTCATTTTCAGCAAACGGGCTGTTTCAATAACAAATTCATAGTTTACAATTGGCTCGTTATAAGTAAATGCAACGCCAACATTATCTTCCTCTTTACAAGCCAAATCAACCAATTCTTCAGGTGTCAGCATTTTAACTACAACCGGTTTATGATAATGGCACTGAGATAAAGTGTGATTCTGACAAAAAGTACAATGAAAATTACACCCTGTAGTTCCAATTGATAAAATTTTCTTACCCGGATAAAAATGATACATCGGTTTTTTCTCAATCGGATCTAATTCCATGGCTGAAATTCGCCCATAAACTTCAGAGATAAGAACGCCATTTCTATTGCGTCGTGCGAAACAGTCGCCAAACTTTTGTATTTCAACAACACAATTTTTGGGACATAAGGTGCATTGAACTTGTTTTTCGTCCAATTGCTTACTAAATAAAGCTTCGATCATTTGGTCTTGGTTTTGCCCCGACAATATATTCCACTCGAAAATTATATCCAAATAACTTTTGCTCTAATTAATTTTTATTTGACAGCAACTTCATTTATAGACGATAATTGAAAAGTTTTTATGATTTTTGAAGTTGAAATTGAAAAGCAATCGAATGAATAAAATTTCTGAAATAGCACAGAAAAAAAACATTACAACTGATGACTTAATTTTCTTATTACAATCTGAAGGAAAAGAAAAGCAACTCCTGTTTGAAACTTCAAAGCAAATTAGATTAAATGAAGTTGGCAATAAAACCTATTTCAGAGGATTAATTGAAGCCTCCAACTTTTGTAGTAAAGATTGCTATTACTGTGGTATCAGAAAAAGCAACAAGAAAGCCAATCGTTATCACTTAAGTGATTCTGAGATTCTGGATGCTGCAAAATTTGCTTACGAAAGCAATTATGGATCGATTGTTATTCAAGCAGGAGAAATTGAATCTGCGAAGTTCACAAATCGAATCGAGAAACTTTTAAAAGAAATTAAAAAGCTTTCGAACAATCAGTTGGGAATCACCCTCTCCTTAGGCGAACAAAGTTTTGAAACCTATCAACGTTGGTTCGATGCAGGAGCACACCGCTATTTATTGCGTATAGAAACCTCAAATGAGCAATTGTACAAGCAACTTCATCCCAAGAATCATCATTTTTCAGAAAGAATTTCGTGCCTTAAAAAATTAAATAAAATTGGTTATCAAACCGGTACCGGAGTAATGATCGGACTCCCCCACCAAAGAATTACAGATTTGGCAAACGATTTAATTTTTATGCAGCAACTAGATATTGATATGGTAGGAATGGGACCTTACATCGAGCATTCTGAAACTCCACTTTTCAATTTAGCTGGCGAGTTATGGCCACTTCAACAACGATTCGATTTGACATTAAAAATGATTGCTACCTTGAGGATATTAATGAAAGATATCAATATTGCTGCTGCAACGGCACTACAAGCAATCGATCCTTTAGGACGCGAAAAAGCAGTAAAAATTGGAGCCAATGTAATTATGCCCAACATCACTCCCGGATTTTATCGAAACGATTACGATTTATATGAAAATAAACCGTGTGTTGATGAAGAACCTGATCAGTGTAAAGGTTGCTTAGATGCCCGCTTGGCCATTGCCGAAAGTGAGATTGGCTATGGCGAATGGGGCGACTCAATACATTTTAAGAAGAAAAATCAATAGTTCTTCTTCGAGTGTGACATTCACCATTTTTCTAGTTCGGTGAAAATGTTATTTTTAGCAGATTGTTATTTCGACTATAAACCAATAAAAAATAGACTTCAATGATTAAATTATTTTTAAGCACCATTTTAATGGTGGTAATGATATTGCCATCGGCATTTGCTCAAGAAGAAAACAAAGAAGCAGGTTACCAATTTACCCCTGTAATTGAAATTCCACACACCAGTGTTAAAGATCAGAACCGTTCAGGAACTTGTTGGTCGTACTCTGGAATTTCATTTTTAGAGGCGGAGTTATTAAGAATGGGCAAACCAGAATTCGATCTTTCTGAAATGTTTGTCGTTTACAATTGCTACCAATACAAAGCTGAGAAATACGTGCGCATGCATGGTAATACCAACTTTGCAGGCGGTGGTGCATTTCATGATGTAACTTGGGTTATTAAAAACTTCGGAATGGTGCCCAATAATATTTACGATGGACTAACTTTGGGTGAAGATCTTCCGGTGCATAGCGAAATGGATGCCTTGTTAAAAAGTTACGTTCAAACTGTAATTAAAAATCCAAACCGCGAATTATCTCCTGTTTGGGATTTAGGTTACGAAGGAATCCTAGATAGTTACCTTGGAGAAATTCCGGAGACTTTTGAATACGAAGGAACTCAATATACACCACAAAGTTTCGCGAGCGATGCCATGGGTTTAAACATGGACGATTATGTTGAAATAGGTTCATTTACCCATCACCCGTTTTACGAAAAATTCATTATTGAATTGCCCGACAACTGGTTATGGGACGAAATTTACAATGTACCATTAAACGAAATGATGGAAATTGTTGATTATGCACTTGAAAACGGATATACGATTGCTTGGGGAGCCGATGTAAGCGACAAAGGTTTTGTTTCAAAAACCAAAGGAGTTGCTGTAATTCCTGATGTTGATTACACCGAAATGTCTGATGCTGAAATTTCGAAATGGGAAGACATGAGCGAAAGCGAAAAAAACAAAGAGTTGTACAAAATGGACCAACCGGGTAAAGAAAAGGAAATTACTCAAGAAATGCGCCAAATCAATTTCGACAATTACACAACAACCGACGACCACGGGATGCACATTGTTGGAACAGCAACCGATCAGGAAGGCACCGTTTATTATACAGTAAAAAATTCATGGGGAGCATACAACGACATGGATGGATATTTTTATGCTTCGAAACCATTTCTTGAATTGCAAACTATCGATATAATGATTCACAAAGATGCAATTCCAAAGCATATTCGAAAAAAGTTAGATATTAAATAAGAAATAACTTCAAAAGCCGGATACAATTTATCCGGCTTTTTTTTAAGTTTATCCCACCAAAAAATATAAGAATTCAAATTCTGCTACAATGGAAATACATGATTTACCAATTTCAGCTGACATAATTCGCAAAAGGCTTCCCTTTTTTGAAAAAGCGCTTATTGAAGAAATTTCAACAAAAGGTGAATGGGTTACCGTTGAAACCGGCGACGAATTAATGGCAGAAGGTAAATACATCAGAACATTTCCAATTGTACTCGAAGGAATGATTAAAGTTTGCCGAAAAGACGAAGAAGGCAGAGAAGTATTGCTTTATTATTTAAATCCAGGTCAGGTTTGTGCTATGGCGCTTACATGCTGCATGGGTCGAATGCAAAGCAACATTGCCGCCTACGCCGAAGAAGACACTGAAATTCTAAGAATTCCTGTAGATGCATTAGAAGCTTGGATGGTTGAATATTCAACTTGGAAAGAATTTGTAATGTACTCGTATCGTACTCGTTTTGATGAGCTGCTTCAAACCATCGATAGCATTGCTTTTCATAAAATGGATGAACGCTTAATCAAATTCTTCGAGGATCGTTTTAAAGCCTCTGGAGAAACCATTTTTAAAGGCACACACCAAGACATAGCCAACAGCTTAACAACTTCAAGAGAAGTAATTTCTCGCTTACTTAAACAACTCGAAAAATCGGGTAACATCACCATTGGTCGAAATAAAATCGACTACTCCAAACTTGTGTGACATTAGTTACCATTTCTTCCTGAATGTCTTTCTTTCTTTGTAATACAAAAGAAGGAAATGATCGACTTTATAGTAAAATACAAAAGATTATTTATTGGAGTGGCACTTGGTGCCCTTGCAGGATTTTTGTACTGGTATTTTATCGGATGTACTTCCGGCACATGCCCAATAACCTCGAAGTGGCACAATACCACCTTATACGGAGCAATAATTGGCTACGTGATTGCAAGTCCTGTAAAACAAAAAGAAATGAATAGTAGTAAAAACAACGAGTAATAAGTTTAATGAGGTTTTGTTAGTTCAATGATTAAAATGATGTTGATGTTCTTAGTTATCGGCTTCTAAACTCCCGATAAAAAAGGAGTTGAAGCCGATAATAACATCAACAAATGAATTTCGAATAAAAACAACATGAGTAACTTTAGCAACATAATAAATGGCAAAACTCCGGTTTTGGTCGACTTTTACGCCGATTGGTGCGCCCCATGTAAAATGGTTGGGCCGATCCTAGAACAAGTTGCTATAAATATGAAAGGTAAAGTTCGAATTATTAAAGTGAATGTTGACAAAAACCAAGACGCTGCTGTTAAGTATGGAATACAAAGTATACCAACACTGATATTATTTCAGAATGGAGAAATAAAATGGCAAGGTATGGGAGTAATGCAAGCCGATCAGATAATGCAAATTGTGAAAGCAAAAACAGCTATGGCTTATTAGATAAGATTAAAAAACAAAATATTTTTATTTTGATTGCTCATAAGTAATTGGTGCGGGGAGTGGTGTCCCCGCTTTTTTTATTTTTAATCTCTGACCGATCACTCAACTGTAAATTTTGTTTCTATTTACAGAAAACAAACAAGTTATATACACTATTAACTTATACACATTTTTTATTAAAATGCTATTTCATTTCTCATAAGTATTTCATATCTTGTTTATTGAAACCTATACTCCCAAAATTATGAAAACAAGATTCTTCTTATTTGCTCTACGATGACGCTAGTTTCACTTGTTTTACTCCATAACAGAGTACATTTTAAATGAATAAAAAAAAAAACTAATAAGCCTACGAACTAATTAATTTAATTATAAATCTCTCCAATCCCCAAAATTATGTTTTTAGCTACTACCGAATTAATCGCAATTGGTATCACTTTATTACTCTGGATCTTATCTATCTGGGACATTTTCAAACAAAAACACCCTGTTCAAACTTTAGATATTGCTTGGCTACTTTTGATTATTATGCTTCCGATATTAGGTGCAATTTTGTATTTCTTTTTAGTTATGAATATAAGAAGACAAGGACCAAAAAAATTTGATCCGAAGCTTAGGTACTAATTACAATAATAAATTTTATCAACTGAAAGAATTATAATAAAAAGTGTTTTTTTCGGAGTAATTGTTGATCAATCGTCTCGGGATATTTAATATCCGAAAGGAATAAACCATTGGGTTTTGCAGATGCTCCTGCCAATCCCCGATCTTGCTTTTCGATGATTTCACGAACTTTTTGAGTTGTAATTTTTCCTCGGCCAACTTCTATTAATGTTCCAACAATTGCTCGTACCATATTCCGTAAAAATCGATCAGCAGTAATTTCAAAAACAAGTAAACCATTTTGTTGAAACCATCGAGCTGAGTGAATTTTACAATTATTGGTTTTCACGTCGGTGTGCAACTTACTAAAAGAGGTAAAATCCGTGTATTCCAATAAAACTTCAGAAGCTTCATTAATTTTATCTAGATCTAAATCGTAATGAACAATGGCCACTGATTCAAATAAAAAAGGAACTTTTTTTCGAGAAATAAAATAATAATACGTTCTTGCAACTGGACTAAAACGAGCGTGAAATGTTTCATCAACTTGAAATATGGTTTCAATTAGGATGTCTTTATCCAAAAAACTATTCAGCTTAAAAGTTAGCTTTTGCAGATTGCTTATTGAACTTGTAACATCAAAATGGGCCACAAAAAACGATGCATGCACTCCAGTATCGGTTCTTCCCGCCCCCACTACATTAATTTCTTCTTTCAATAATAATGAAAGTGCCATGTTTAATTCTTCCTGTACCGAGCTTGCGTTGGGTTGAATTTGCCAACCATGATAATTTGTTCCCTTGTATTGAAGTTGAATAAAATAGCGCACTTGAACTGAAATAAAAATTATTAATTACGAAATTAAAACAATCATTTGAATACTGAAGTTATTTCAATGCATCGTACAAAATTTCAACCGGATGTTTGGCATTTCGACCTGTTCCATGCATAATTTGATCACGACAACTGGTTCCAGGAGCTGCAATTTCGATATCATCATCTGTTTTCCTCACCTCTGGAAATAAGACCAACTCGCCAATCTTCATCGATACCTTGTAATGCTCTTTTTCATAGCCGAACGAACCGGCCATTCCACAACATCCCGATGGGATTTCTTCCACTGAGTAATTCTCTGGAATCTCGAGCATCTCAATTGAAGTTTTAGTAGTGGCTAAAGCTTTTTGATGACAATGACCATGCAACTTAATTTGCTTTTGCGAATTGGTAAAACTTTCAGTTTTGATATTCTCTGCACGAAATTCACGCATGATAAACTCGTCGAACTGTAATACATTTTCGGCTAATGCTTGAGCTTGTGGTTTCAACTCCTCTTCACACAAATCGATGTACTCATCTCTAAACGATAAAATTGCTGAGGGTTCAATTCCAACCAATGGTGTTTCTTTTGAAATGATAGGCGCCAATAATTGTATATTCTTCTGAATTCGTTTCTGAGCTTGCTTTAGAAATCCTTTTGATAAAAAGGTTCTACCACTTTCAACGTGTTTAGGAATAACAACTTTGTACCCTAATTTTTCGAGTAATAATATTGCCTTGATTCCAATTTCAGCATCGGTTGTTTGCAAAAATTCATCGTTATATAAATAAACGATCTTGTCATTTTCCGATTTTAATTTTGAATGAAAGTGTCGAATATTCTGTTTCGAAATTAATGGCAAATTTCGTTTGGGTTCAAAACCTACAACTTTCGCAAGTAAAATGGAGACTTTACGCTGCATCAATAAATTACTCAAAGAAGGAGCTTTGGCTGCCAATTTCATTAAACTGGGAAAATACGCAATCATGCGACTTCGAAAGGAAATTGGATTCCCATCGTAAAAATTTTGTAAAAATTCAGCCTTATACTTGGCCATATCAATGCCCGAAGGACATTCCGATTTGCAAGCTTTACACGACAAGCATAAATCAAGCGAATCCATGATCAAATGTTCATCGGCCCAATAAGTTTCCGATGGTCGGGTAATTAATTCTCGAAGTACATTTGCGCGCCCGCGTGTTGAGTGAATTTCATCGCGAGTAACCATGTAACTAGGGCACATCGTTCCGCCGCTCATTTCAGTTTTACGACAATCACCAGAGCCATTACATTTCTCAATTGCCCTCGCAAACCCAAGTGAGAATTTGTAGTCGAAATAAGTTTCTAGATCTTTCGTTTCTAATCCGGCTTCATATCTCAACGATTCATTCATATTCGGTGTATCGATAATTTTGCCCGGATTAAAAATATTATTTGGGTCCCAAGTTTTCTTCAATATTTTCAAACAATGATAGACCTTTTCTCCTAACATAAATGGAATAAACTCTCCACGCAAACGGCCGTCGCCATGCTCTCCACTTAGTGATCCCTGATATTTTTTAACAAGTTTTGCTGTTTCAACTGCAATTTCCTTGAAAAGTCTTACATCGCTTGGATCTTTTAGATTTAGAATTGGGCGCAAATGCAATTCACCTGTCGCGATATGTGCATGATACACCGCTTCAAGATTAAACTGCTTCAACATTTTTTTAAAATCAGCCATGTAATTGGGCAAGACCTCAACCGGAACCGCCGTATCTTCAATTACTGAAACAGGTCGGGCATCTCCTCTCATATTCGACAAAACCCCTAAACCGGCTTTCCGCAAATCCCAAACTTTAGCGATGTTTTTTCCACGAACAACTGGGAAATGATAACCAAATCCATTCTGTCGCATTTCGTGCTCCAATTGAGCGGCCTTTTGTACAATCTCATTTTTTGAATCACTCCAGAATTCGATGATCAGAATTGCTTCAGGATCGCCCTCTAAAAAAAATCTATTTTGCTTTAAGCCCAATGAGTTTTTTGTTAAATCGAGAATGGTTTTATCCATTAACTCAATGGCCGATGGCTCATATTTTAATCCAATTAAATTGGCTTTAAATGCATCCTCTAAAGTATTTAAATGCACACAAACCAGAGCTTTTTCTTTCGGAGGAACAGGAATTAAATTGAGTTTCATTTCCGAAACAAAAATCAAAGTTCCTTCAGATCCTGCAATTAATTCACCAAAGTTGAACAATTTATCCGATTTAGAAAAAGGTTTCATTCTCAACAGTTGATCAATAGCATAACCGTTATTTCTGCGGGTAACTGAAGGATCTGGAAAGTGTTTTTTGATTTCTTTTTGGATGCTTTTATCCTTCAATAAAGCTGCAATATTTTTATATATTTTTCCCTCTAAATCATTTTGATTTGTTTTGGCTTTAAATTCTTCTGGTGACAGGTTTTCAAACGTCACCTTTGAGCCATCGCTTAAAAATCCACTGACTCCCAAGATATGATCGCGCACACTACCATGAACCAAAGAATGTAAACCGCAACTGTTGTTTCCAAGCATTCCCCCCATCGTACATCGATTAGCAGTAGAGGTTTCAGGACCAAACAGCAAACCATATTTTTTCAACTCGTGATTTAACTCAGAAAGAATAACTCCGGGTTGAACTCGAACCCATTTTTCTTCGACATTAATTTCAAGCACTTTATTCAAATGCTTTGAAATATCGGCAACGATACCAGCACCGACCACTTGCCCGGCCAAAGAGGTGCCACCTCCACGCGGAATTATTGAAGTTCTATTTTCTTTGGCAAAATCGATGAGCAGCTGAATATCATTTTCATTTTTCGGAAAGGTTACTGCTGTTGGCATTTCGCGGTATGCCGATGCATCGGTAGCATACATTGTTTTCCATAGTTGGTCGAAATAAATTTCGCCTTCCATGTTTTTTCCCAAATTTCGAAGCTGCTTTATCATAATTATACATCTAGCTCAACAATAGTGATACCTGCCCCTCCAAGTTGAATGTGCTCATCGCGGTAGCTTTTAACCATTGGTTCGGTTCGTAAATAATCGCGAATGGTTTCTTTTAAAACACCAAATCCTTTGCCATGCAGAATTCGAAGGGTTTTAGATCCCACAATGATGGCCTCATCGATAAAAGATTGAATATTTCCTAAGGCTTCCTCAGCACGTTGACCACGAACATCGATATCGGGCTTAAAATTTAACTTTTTATCCATGATGGAGTTGGTGAGCTTTAAAGACGATGCTTTGGGAACCAACTTATCTTTTTGCTGCTGCTTTTTAATTTGCGATTTACTAACAGGCTCAATTTTTTTAATTGAAACAGTAGACATTAAATGTCCTAAAGCAATTATTGCTTTGTTGCCATCAATATCAATAATTTCACCAACATTCTGACTGTCGATTAAGCGCACTTTTTCTCCAGATGAAAATTTATAAACTTCGGGTTCTTTCGAGACAGCTTGTTGAACTTCGCCTCTTTTTTTCTTTTTCCCTTTTGATTGTTCTTTTCTTTTGAGCTTTTCGATTTTTTGAGCAATCCGTCGTTCTTTCTCTGGATCAATCTCATCGATGAGTTGCTTTTTATCAATCAGCTTTTTACGAATATCCTTTGTTTTTTCTTTCGCAGCCTGACTTTCGCGAATTTCACGAATGGTATTCTCTATGGTTTTATTAGCATCATCAATTATCTTTTGAGCTTCTTTCTTTGCCTCTGCAATAATCTCTTTGCGAAGCTTTTGCGTATCCTTTAATTCAGACTCGTACTCAGTGCTTAAACGATCAAGCTGTTTTTCGGTTTTACGAACCTTCACACGTTTGGTTTCCCAATACTGCTTATCGCGAACAATTTCGCGCAGGTGTTTATCATAATCGATATGCTCCTGTCCCAACTTCTCGGTTGCTTCGGCTAATATTTCAGATGAAAGACCTATACTACGAGCAATTTCAAAGGCAAATGAACTTCCGGGCTTCCCAATTGAAAGCTGAAAAAGTGGTTTCATTTCCTTGGTATTGTAAAGCATTGCACCATTTACAATTCCTTTATTTGAAGATCCAAAATGTTTTAAGTTGGTATAATGGGTGGTAATTACACCAAAAGTTTTCAGTTGATTTAAACGATTCAAAACCGCCTCGGCAATCGCTCCACCCAGCATGGGCTCTGTACCGGTTCCAAACTCATCGATAAGAACTAATGATTTTGAGTTACAGTTTCGCGAAAAATACTTCATGTTCATCAAGTGCGAAGAATAAGTACTTAAATCGTTATCAAGTGATTGTTCATCGCCAATATCAATGAAAATATTTTTAAATATCCCCATGGCCGAACCTTCAGAAATAGGGACCATCATACCACATTGTAACATGTATTGAATGATGCCAACTGTTTTCAAACAAACCGACTTTCCTCCTGCATTGGGTCCAGAGATTAATAGAATTCGATTGGGGTCATCCATACGAATGCTCAATGGCACTACAGAACGATTTTCTTTTTTCAACGACATCGTTAGCAAGGGATGTTTTGCTTGGTGCCAATCGAAAAATGGATAGGGTTTTAGATTGGGTTTAGAGCACTCGAAATCGCGCGCGAAAACAGCTTTAGCACGAATAAAATCAATTGTTCCCATTATGCTATAGGCCAAACTTAAATCGTAAACAAAAGGCCTTAGCTCAATTGTGAAATTTGATAGAATTTTGATTATTTCACGACGCTCAGCATTTTGGAACTCTCGTAAACGATTGTTCATTTCAACAATTGCAGAAGGCTCTATAAAAGCTGTTTTTCCGGTTGAAGATTCATCATGAATAATCCCGCTTAATTTCTTTTTATTGGCTGCAGCAACAGGAATCACCGGCCGACCTTCGCGAATTGAAACATTTACATCATCATCGATTACTCCATCGGATTGTAATTGACGAACAATGGATTGCATTTTCTTCGAAATACTTCCTTGAATCGAATAAATTTGTCGACGAATATCTTGTAATTCAGGCGATGCATTATCTTTTACTTTACCATGCTTATCAAGAATCTGATCGATTTTTTGAAGTACTTCATTCAAAACACGAATATCAGTCACCAATTTTTTTAATCGTATAAACTCATTTTCTTCAGTGTTTTTGAAGAAACTTACAATGCTCCGATACGATTCAAGCGAACGCTTCAGATCAAATAACTCACTGACCTCGATATAGGCACCTTCGATATCAACCTTTTTAAGTGCTTTGCGTAAATCGAAAAAATTATTGGTAGGAAAATTATCGAACTCGGTAATAATCCGCAAGAATTCCTCAACCTGTCCCACATAATTTTCAATCTCATCGGGTTTCGAAATGTATTTCATTTGTTCGACCCAATCTTTTCCTAATTGACTCAAGCAATTGCTTAGCAAAATAGTACGGATACGATCAAAACCGATCTTTTCTTCAAAGTTGGTGGGATATACTGGTTCCATTGATTCAATTTTGTGCAAATTAAGTTAGTTTTTGCGGCCTTACAAAATAGATTATTTCGAAATTTACTAAGGGAAATTAATACTTATTCCTATTTAATTGAAACGTAGCAATAATTTTTAATGCAGACTAATTTATATTTTTATATTTTTGCTTTATAATGATAGAAAAGATCAACAAATATTTGGCACAATTTTTCTCAGGCGTATTCAATCCATTTTTGATTCCATCGATCGGATTATTTACTTTGATGGTTTTTATACCGGGCACAGAGTTTTACAGTTCAAAACTCAAACTTATAATTTACTTAATTACTTTTCTATCGACTTGCGTTATACCGTTACTTTTTATATTGATTTTGTCTCTGAATCCAAGTTTTGACAGGGCAATGGAGCATCACAGCGATCGAATAATTCCATATTTATTTACAGCATTTTCGACCTTTTTAGGCGCCCAGTTAATTGGGAAGCTCCCCCTCCCTCATCCTAACGTATTCAGATTATTCTTACTAGGAACAAGCTTCATTTTAATAATATTATTGGTTGTTACCTGGTTTTGGAAAATATCAGGGCATGCTTCAGGGGTTGGCGGCCTATTAGGAGCATCACTGGCAATGACTTTCCGCTTTGGAATTGACATTACCTGGATCATTGCTGTGTTATTTGTAATTAGTGGTGCTGTTGGTACTTCGAGAGTATATTTAAAAAAACACACACCTGCACAAGTTTATGCAGGATTTAGTATGAGTATTGCAGTGATGTTTTCGCTTGTTTACTTTACTTAATTACAATTCGAGCCTCAGCAAAGACTCCACCTTTTTCTTTAATTCTTTCTAAAGCATTGTAAGCATCTGTAGAATTATCATAAGATTCGATTGCTAATTTGTACCAGCCATCTTCTTCTAACATGAAAATTTTTGCTTTAAATCCGGCATCGATCATTTCTTGTTTTGTGTCTTTACCGAAATCTTTAACTGTATAACTTGCAATTACAATTTGATATTTATCTTCTAAATCAACGCCTTTGTCAGCCAATCGTTCTTTCTCAAGCATCGCTTTGAGCTTTTCTTCTGCTTCACGAGCCATTCGAATTGAATCTTGTCTTTTTAATTCTACAGAATCAATTGCAGGCTTCTTAACAACAACATCTTCAGTTGTTTCTACTTTTTTACATGCAAAAGCTAAAAGCATCAAACCGATTAATAGAAGATTTATATTTTTCATCATAAGTAATTTTGAGTAGTAATTTTTCAATTTATTTACCATACACAGATAACAAATTTAATAAAGAATTATTAAACAAGAAGTTATTAAATAAAAAACGTGCAACAAATGTCGCACGTTTAATTATCATTATTAAGAATTATTCTACTCAACAAACTTATAACCAATACCTTTTAGGGTTTTGATGTGAAGGTCGCCAATTTTTTCGCGCAGTTTTCGAATATGTACATCGATAGTACGATCTCCCACAATTACCTGTTCTCCCCAAACCGAAGAATAAATTTCTTCGCGAGTAAATACTTTACCCGGTTTTGATGCCAATAACGACAATAATTCAAACTCTTTTCGAGGTAGAATCATTTCATCATCCTGAACAGTAATCATATACTTTTCGCGATCGATTATTAAATTACCAATTGTAATTTTATTATCGTCGATGGCAACTTCCACTTCTTCGGCTGCATGTGTTCTTTTTAACAATGCTTTTACACGACTTAATAAAACTTTCGGACGAATTGGCTTGGTTATATAATCATCGCCTCCTGCTTCAAAACCTGCAATTTGCGAATAGTCTTCGCCCCGGGCTGTAAGAAATGCAATTACTGTTTTTTTCAGTTTGGTATTTTTACGCAATTCTTCGCATGTAACAATTCCATCCATCTCAGGCATCATTACATCAAGAATAATCAAATCAGGAATTTTTTTATCGGCAATTTTAAGTGCCTCTTTTCCATTTTGTGCTGTGTAAACACGATAACCTTCTTTTTCTAAATTATAGCTGATAAACTCTAGAATATCAATTTCATCATCAACTAATAATATCTTTTTTTCTTCGCTCATAGCAATAATAGCTTTGGATTGGTAAAAGTAACTTTTAAATTTATCTAGAATGATTAAAGAATCATTAAACTTAACTAATTTTTATTAAACTTTAGCTTTCAGTAAGGTAAAGTTAAATGTTGTTCCAATGTCGGATTGACTCTTTACGGTTATGTTTTCTTCGTGCGCTTCCATTATGTGTTTCACAATGGCTAAGCCAAGTCCGGTACCGCCTTGCTCACGCGATCGGTGTTTATCAACACGGTAGAAACGTTCAAAAATTCGAGGTAAATTTTCCTTTGAAATACCAATTCCATTGTCTTTCACCTCAACAACAATTCGATCATCTAAATCGAAGAAACCGACTTTAACATATCCACCTTTTTTGCCATACTTCAAAGCATTAATTATAAGGTTTCCGAGTGCTTCCATAATTCTTTTTCGGTCGGCATAAACCATAATTGGCTTTTCAACATTGGTTGCAAATTCTACAGAGATCTTTCTTTCCTTGGCAAGCATATGTTCCAATTCAAAAATTTCCTCGGTAAGTTTAATGATGTTAAAGTTTTCTTTATTGATTTTAAGCTCGCCCGATTCTAACTTGTTGATCGATTCAAGATCCTCGACAATTGAAATCATTCGATCGATACTTTTAACGGTGCGTTGGAGATACAATTTATTTATGCGAGTATCATCAATTCCGCCTTCGAGTAAGGTTAAAATATAGCCTTGAATATTAAAAATTGGTGTTTTTAATTCGTGAGAAACATTCCCAACAAACTCTTTTCTATATTTCTCGAGTTCCTTTAATCGCTGAATTTCTTTTTGTTTGTTAGCCGCCCAACGACGCACTTCTGAATTCACATCAAAATTTAAATTATACTTGTCTGAAACAACCTTCGTTTTACGAGCCTCATCAATAGATACATCGCGTATAATTCTAAAAATTGCTTTTAACCTTCGTTCAATTATATTATTCACCAATATCGAAGTCGTTACAAAGACAATAATAAAAACAACTACAAAAGAAGTAACTGTAGTTAAATAATTGACTGATGTAAATTTAACAAACAACAGTTCGATCAATACGATCAGCATGGCAACAACTAAAGAAAAGTAGAATGAAATTAGTCTTGGTTTAAAACTCTTCATTTTTGTAATTTATTATATTTCTTGCATTTAACACGACCTATATTAATAGAACGCATTTTTTTCTATCTTGCTAAATTAAGATATTTAAATGGCATTAGATTGCCTAAATAAAAGTTTACCTTTAGTTAACGTTTATTTAATTAAATAAAAATAAGCTTGAAGTTTTATCAACCTACTTTTAGGCCATCAAAAATTTGATTTTATTAATTTCAATCTAACCAAATGTATGAGATTTATTTAATTCTGGTAATCATCTTATTTGCGCTTGCTATCTCAGATTTAATTGTAGGTGTAAGTAACGATGCGGTAAACTTTTTAAATTCTGCGATTGGATCAAAGGCAGCTCCTAAATGGATTATCTTTTTGGTAGCCAGTTTGGGTGTTTTAGCCGGATCTGTTTTTTCAAGTGGGATGATGGAGGTAGCCCGAAAGGGGATCTTTAATCCTGAAATGTTCATGTTCTCTGAAATCATGATCATCTTTTTAGCCGTAATGATTACCGATGTAATTCTGCTCGACACCTTTAACACCTTAGGAATGCCGACCTCTACAACTGTTTCAATTGTGTTTGAATTGTTGGGTTCGGCTGTTGCTGTGGCATTAGTAAAAATGGGACAAGCAGGAGAAGCTGCTAATCAATTAGCAAGCTATATTAATTCAGATAAGGCCCTTCTGATTATTACAGGGATTCTCTTATCTGTAATTATTGCCTTTTCAACGGGTGCCATTGTACAATGGTTAACTAGGTTGTTATTTTCATTCCGTTACGATAAGCGTTTAAAGTGGTTCGGATCGTTGTACGGTGGTATTGCAATTGCTGCAATGACCTACTTTATGATTATTAAAGGAGCAAAAAATGTTAGTATTCCATCGGTGCAAGATGCAATTCATCTTATGAAGGACAACTTAGCGATAACACTTGTATTAAGCTTTGTAGTTTGGACTGTAATTATTCAATTATTAAGATGGATCTTTAAAATAGATATTCTAAAAGTTATTGTATTAGTTGGAACATTTGCCTTAGCAATGGCATTTGCAGGAAACGACCTTGTAAACTTTATCGGAGTTCCAATTGCCGCATTTGATTCATTTAAAGGATGGGCTGCAACCGATGTCGCTCCTGACATGTTGAGTATGGCATTTTTGTCAGGAAAGGTACCAACTCCAGTTTATATGCTAATTATTGCAGGTTTTGTAATGATTGTTACTTTACTTGTTTCGCGCAAAGCAAAATCGGTGTTAAAAACCTCTATCGACTTATCTCGTCAGAGTGAAGGAGAAGAACGTTTTGGCTCATCTGCTTTCTCAAGAATGATTGTTAGTGGAAGTATGAAAATAGCTGAATCGTTAAACAAAATAACGCCACAACCAATAAAAGTTGCTATTGCAAAGCAATTTGAAACAATTGACAATAATCATGCAATTGCGGCACAGGATAAACCAGCATTTGATAAAGTGCGTGCAGCATCGAACTTAATTGTTGCATCTATTTTGATCTCAATTGGTACTTCTTTAAAACTTCCATTATCAACAACTTACGTCACTTTTATGGTTGCAATGGGTACTTCGTTATCGGATAGAGCTTGGGGAAGAGATTCTGCAGTTTACCGAATTTCTGGAGTATTTGCAGTAATTGGTGGCTGGTTTTTAACTGCATTTATTGCCTTTACCGTAGCTTTTATTGTAGCTCAAATTTTATCATGGGGTGGTTTCTATGCCATTTTTGCGATGGTTATTATTGCCTTATTTGTTGTTGTAAGAACTCAAATTTCATTCAGAAAGAAAAACAATGTTGAAGTTATGATTGAAGATGATGAAATTGTTGAAAATGCAATAGATACTCGTAATATCATCGACAAAGCCAATAAATATGCAGTAAAAGCAATCATTTCAACATCAAAAGCTTATACGCTTTGTTTCGATGGATTTTTCAGCATGGATCGTGCACAATTGAAAAATGCATATAGTGAAGTTAAATCGTTCAATAAAAAAGCGAAAAAGCGAAAAGATGGAGTTTATGAAAAGCTGGAAGTTTTACAACAAGATACCCACGACACGGGGCATTTTTATGTTCAAGTAGTGGGAACTATTCGCGAAATCGCACATTCGATTCGATACATTGTTGAACCAATTTTCACCCATTTTGAGAACAGACATTCACCTTTCACCGATGCACAGGTTGAAAGCTTAAATCAGTTCAATGGAGATCTGAGCAGTTTCTTAAATCAAACCTTGCATTTATTAAAAGAAGAAGATTTTGAGAAGCTTGATGAGTTGATTACTCAAAGAGATACCCTACTTGACAAATTGGATATATTAGAAAAAAACCAAATTAAGATGATTAAGAAACGTGAGGTTTCTACTCGTAATTCAATGTTGTATTTCAACATTTTGAAAGAGACCAAAAATATGTTACTTCAAGTAATTAATTTGGTGAAATCGCAACGTGATTTTATACTACAAACAAAAGAATCTATTAAATAAGAATTAGATTTATACACATAAAAAAGAGGCTTTGTGAAGCCTCTTTTTTATTTATAGTTACCTTTAATTCTACTTTACAAAATTCAAAATATCTTCTTTGTCGATTTCATTATCAGAAAGAATAATTAAGCGTTCAATCACATTTCTAAACTCCCGAATATTTCCAGTCCATTCCATATTCTTGAGCTCAGCAATTGCATCACTACTAATTTTTTTAACAGGAATTCCATACTCATCACAAATTTGTTCGATGAAGTGATCGGCTAAAATTGGAATATCTTCAATGCGATCGTTTAATCGTGGAACTTCAATTAAAATAACACTTAAGCGATGGTATAAATCTTCTCTAAAATTACCTTCTGCAATTTCATTCTGAAGGTTTTTATTGGTTGCTGCAACTACTCGCACATTTACTTTTATTTGTTTATCCCCACCAACTCTAGATATAACATTTTCTTGAAGTGCTCGCAAAACTTTTGCCTGAGCAGACAAACTCATATCACCAATCTCATCTAAAAATATAGTACCACCTTCGGCTTGCTCAAATTTTCCTTTTCGCTGCTTATTTGCCGAAGTAAAAGCGCCCTTCTCATGACCAAACAATTCACTTTCGATTAATTCAGAAGGAATGGCTGCACAATTTACCTCGATGAAAGCTTGTGAGGCGCGTGAACTCAAATCATGAATTCTTCGGGCTATTAATTCCTTACCGGTACCATTGGCACCGGTAATCAACACGCGTGCATCGGTTGGTGCTACTTTATCGTTCATGCTTAAAACTGAGGCAATTTGTTTAGATGCTCCAATGATCTCATATTTTTGATCCACCTTTTTACGCAATTTTTTGGTTTCCACCACCAAGTTCGATTTGTCTAATCCATTTCGAATTGTAATCAACAAGCGATTCAAATCCAATGGTTTTTCGATAAAATCGTAAGCGCCTTTTTTAATCGCCTCTACAGCAGTGTCGATGTTTCCATGCCCCGAAATCATAATAATTGAAGCATCGGGTTGAATTTCTGTTATTTGCGGCAACAGTTCAATTCCGTCAATATCGGGCATTTTAATATCACATAATATAATATCGTACTCAGTTTGTTTAATGGTTTTAAGAGCTTGATTCGCATTTTCGGCTAAATCAACACTATAACTTTCGTATTCTAATATTTCTTTCAGGGTATTTCGTATCGCTCGTTCGTCGTCGATTACTAATATTTTAGCCATAAATCTATTTTTAAATCAAAATTGAATTTCTAAGATACCTATTTCCATTCCACATTGACAAATTTCAGACCAAGAACAAAAAAGACAAAACCAATCGACAAACTGGATATCAGACACTTACCAGCTTTTATATATTTTTAACATTTCACAAGGCAATTAGAACGGCAATAAATTGAATAAAATTAAGTGAAGTAGGGATAAAACCATTATTTTTGACTCCTCATAAAAAGTGTTAAAATGTTCGAAAAAAATATTTACGTTCAACGCCGTAAGGTTTTAAAAGAGAAGATCGATAGTGGAATTATACTGTTCCTGGGCAACGATGAATCTCCAATGAACTATACGGATAATACATATCCTTTTCGTCAGCACAGTTCATTTTTATATTATTTTGGAATTGATCGGCCATCGCTTGCTGCAATCATCGATTTAGATTCGGGAGAAGAAACCATTTTTGGAGAAGAGCAAACTTTAGATGAAATTGTATGGATGGGAAATATGCCATCATTGCAATCCGATTGCGAAAAAATAGGCATTAAAAATGTATTACCTATTGTAAAGTTATATACTGTATTGCGAGAAGCAAATGCATCGGGAAGAAGCATTCATTTCTTAACACCTTATCGTTCAGAAAATAAAATTAAGCTACTTCGCTTGTTAAATATTCGTCCAGATCAATTTAGCAACAAGTCTTCTGAAGAATTAACTAAAGTTGTTGTATCACAAAGAGAAATAAAATCAGCGATTGAAATCGAAGAGATGCACCGCGCAACCGATATTTCAGTTGATATGCATGTAGCAGCAATGAAAATGGCTCGACCAGGCATGACTGAAGCTGATATTACTGCCGAAGTTTCTGCAATCCCATTGAGACATAATGGTCAAATATCTTTCCCGGTAATTGCTACAGTTCATGGTGAAATTCTTCATAATCATTACCATGGCAACAAATTGAAGGAAGGTCAGTTATTTTTATTAGATGCTGGTGCTGAAACACCTATGCACTATGCAGGCGATCTGTCTTCTACTTTTCCGGTAAGCCGAAAATTTACTAAAAAGCAAAAAAACATTTATCAACTCCAGTTAAATGCACACAAAGCTGCGGTGAATATGTTGCGTCCGGGTGTAAAGTTCAAAGATGTTCACTTTGAAGCAGCCAGAACAATTTTTAATGGTCTAAAAGATTTAGGTTTAACAAAAGGCGATACAGAAACAGCATTAGCAGAAGGTGCACACGCTTTATTCTGGCAAACCGGATTAGGTCACATGATCGGATTAGACGTTCACGATATGGAAGATTTAGGAGAAGTAAATGTTGGATACAACGGAGAGCCCAAGAGCACTCAATTTGGCCTTAAATCCTTACGATTGGCGAAAGAATTGAAACCAGGATTTGCAATAACTATTGAACCGGGAATATATTTTATTCCTGAATTAATCAACCTCTGGAAAAGTGAAAATAAATTCTCGGAGTTTATTAATTACAGCGAAGTAATGAAGTATTACGATTTTGGTGGAATTAGAAACGAAGAAGACTATTTAATTACCGCAGATGGTTATGAGCGGATTGGAAAATACAAACCAATGGAAATAGATGAAGTTGAAGCCTTAAGAGCTTATTAAATAAAAAAACCGGAACAAATTGTTCCGGTTTTCTTTTAATATTATCTAATGTTATTCACTTAACCAAGTTTCCAATTGCATATATATTTTTGATTTCATATCCATCGGCATGTTATTGATTCTAGCCCGATGACTATAACCAGGATTTACAAATTTCAATGCTTCTGATTTCTTTGAAGGCATTACAGCTGTTGCCGACCATGGGTCTACTTCCCCGTAGATCATTAATATATGGTCTCCATCTTTATTAACAGTCTTTCGAATTTTCTTAGAGATCTTATTCGAATATTTGATTTTCATGTCTTTTGGCAAAAACAACTCCGTGAAATATCCTTTTGCGTTTTTAATCTCCAATTTGCCTTTAAATGGCTTACTATTGTAAGCATAATATCCCATTTCGCGCGCAAACATCACATAACAAGCTTTAATTGGCTCAATTCCTTGATGCGAAAAATAATCGCAAGAACTCACTTTCATCAAATGCTTAAATAAAACTTGAATACTTGCTGTATCCGAAGGAATTGATTCAGGATCGGTGCCCCATTGCCAAAAAGCAAATGGATATTCTAACACACAATAATCTAAAACCGCTTGATTAGAAACATTATACGTAAAACCTTTCACCTCGATTAAGGAATCTAATAGAACCTGAATTGTATCACGTGCCTCCAGAATTTGATTTTGAAATTCAAACAATTCATCGCGAACAGCTTGCGTTCCAACTTTTGACAAAAACTTTTCGTGACGCTTTTCTTCAAGTTTATAATTTAGTGGTGCCACATACGGAACCCAGATATCCATATCGTTAGGAAAGAAAGTTTTGTACGTTAAAGTGGTTTGCCCACCTTTACTGATCCCGGTTGAAATCCATTTCGATTCGGGATAAATCGTTTTAAAAAGCTCGTAAATTTGATGCAAATCGTTCATCGAATTTTCTAGAGTTAGAAAATCATAATTTGGATTTTCAGGCATCGATTTACTGAAATAACGATGTTCTACTACAAGCTGATTTCCTTCTACGATTTCCGACAGCTCATTGATATATCGAGGATTGGTAGTATGATCGGCTCGATATCCTTCGGTAACCATCACCACAGGACTGTTCGAATTATGATGAGACAAAACCAAACGATGCTGAAAAGTACCATCCTCCGCATTCTTATAATTTAATGGCTGCTCTAAAATAATTTCATAAGCCTCTTCAAAAAACTCATGATTTTTAATTTTCTCTACCGAAATAACATTTGGAAGCTCTTTCAGTTTGATCTGTAACGAACTAGATTGGGCTAATAAAGAAACGCTGGCAACTGCACCTAAGAGAAAAAGTACAACTAATTTTCTAAATATATTCATTCGATTATAATAATTGATTCACACTTAATAATTTAAAAGAAATCCCTATTAAAAGGCTTTAACAGGGATTTCCAAAGATATAATTTCTATATTTTCTAATTACTTCCAATCGGATTCTTTGACAATAAATTATACAATGCATCCAAATTATCAAGTTTTTCTATTTGGTAATCTTTCAAGTGCAATTTAAACTCATCTTCAAAATAAAAAAGTAATAATCTACGATCGTATTCATCTAAATAAAGATCGTCAAGTGTACGAGCACGTACAATGTAGCTCTTTTTCACGCCAACATTTCTAAGTACTTTATACATCTTCTTCTCTGTTGTTCCCATGATATTTACTTTATAGGTTCTATTCAAAAGTATTTGAATATATTGAATATTCTACTCTTTTCTTCTATTTTTCACATTCTTTAACTCGGTACTTTATAATTTACATTGCTTGAATCAACTAATATAACTATAAAGACATTCTATTTAATTTTAAAACAATCAATTGCTTTAATAACAATGTTTCACACTATTTAGTATTATCCATCACCACTTTGTTACAATTAAGTAAGAAATAAGAATATATATTTTGACAACCTTTCTAATTTTTTGTTGAATTGCTTTATATTGCAGATAATGAGTGTAAAGTCCCAACAACAACTTGAACCAGAAAAATGGGTCGATCGCTATGCCGATCAACTTTTTCGATATACAATCTCCAGAGTTAATAAAACCGAGATTGCAGAAGATTTGGTACAAGAAACCTTTATCTCTGGATTAAAACAGAAAGAGAATTTCAGAGCTGAAAGCTCAGAGAAAACATGGCTTTACACAATTCTAAAAAATAAGATTATTGATTATTATAGAAGCTCAGAAAAAAAATTCTCTGGGAAATTCTATGATATTAATAATGTGCAAGGCTCCTATCGATACTTCTATCACGAAGGCAAACAAGAAGGGAGCTGGCTTGAAAGCAACCGTTCAACCTCATTCTCAGATTCTGATAAGGAATTAATCAATAGCGAATTTTACGAAATTTTAAGGTATTGTTTGGAAGTTTTACCAGATAAATGGGCCACAGTTTTCAGGCTTAAAAACATAGACGAACTCGAATCGAAATCAATCTGTAAGGAATTAAATATTTCAGCGTCTAATTTATGGGTGATCATACACCGCGCAAAATTACAATTGCAAGAATGTATGGAAAACAATTGGATTAATGAGCAATAACTTCAATAAAACAGTGCATAAACTAATGCTTTCGTGTGATGAAGCAACAAGTCTGATTGCCTTGAAACATTATCGCAAAATATTGTTTCGCGAACGTATTAAGCTTTCATTACACCTATTAGTTTGCAAATATTGTAAATCGTTTGATGTATTTAATAATCGTTTTGAAGAATCAATTCACAATACTTGCTCTAAAACCAATCAAAATTCGAGCATTAGTTCAAAGAAAAAATCAGAAATAAAAAAACTAATTAATCACCACTTAGAAAATTAAAACACTTTTTTATCCTAATTTCTGTAAGGAATTATTTGTTGCTACGTCAAAAGTTATGAAATGTCTCCAAAGCGAGATTATCTAAACTTTTAAATAATTTTTATTATGAGCAACAAAGATTCAAAATCAGGAAGAAAAATTGCTAATGGAATTTTAGCAGCAACATTCTTAAGTGTATCAGCACTAAGTGCTTCGGCATCTAGCAGTATTTCATCGAACTCAGCATACAATGCTTTAGGCTCAGGTTCTGAGGTAAGATCAGAAATCTTAAATACCACCAACACTCCACTAAATAACTTCGAAGCAAGTTGTGGTGAAAAAGCAACCGAATCGAAAGCAAAAGAAGCAAAGTGTGGTGAGGGAAAATGCGGCGATGCTGATAAGGATGATAAAAAAACATCTAAAAAGGACAAAAAGAAATCAAAAAAGGCAAAAGCAAAAACCGCAAAAAAAGCAGAAAAAGCAGAAAGTAAAGCTACTGAAGCAAGCTGCGGTGAAAGCAAAGCAACTGAAGCTAAATGTGGAGAAGGAAAAAGTAAATAATATTGCAATTGGATGTCTTGAAAGAAAGCAATTTGAAATCTTTCTTTTCAGACATCCTATTTTTCATTTAATGTCTTAGTATAATTTCCAACCAACTGCTCTTTTTATATTTCATAGAGCGACAATAAAGTAAATATGAAGTCAAAAATAGGAATAGGATACAGAAGAGATTTCGCGGATGAATTTTTAAACAATAAAGAATTCAATGCAGACTTTATTGAGCTAGCTCCTGAAAACTGGATGAATATTGGAGGCTTTTGGAAAAAAACATTAAATGAAGTGGCTGAAAAGTATCCTATCACAACCCATGGTTTATCTCTTTCTATTGGGAGTCCTGATGAATTAGATTTCGACTTTTTAAAAAATGTAAAAATCTTTTTAGATACCTATAAAGTCGATATTTATTCAGAGCACTTGAGTTATTCGAAATGTGATAATGCACATTTATTCGACCTTTTACCGATTCCGTTTCGAGAAGATGCAATTCGGCATATCGTTAAACGTATTCAACTTGTTCAGGAAGTTCTTGAACGAAAAATAGCTATTGAAAATGTGTCGTACTATACTCCTGTTGCTGCCGAAATGGACGAAGCAACATTTATTAAAACCATTGTTGAAGAAGCTAACTGCAATTTATTGCTAGACGTGAATAATGTGTATGTAAATGCCTTCAACCACAATTACGACGCAAATGATTTTATAAAAGACATGCCACTCGATCGGATCGCTTACATTCATATTGCAGGGCATACAAAAGTTTCTGAAGATTTAATTATTGACACACATGGCGAAGATATTATAGATCCGGTTTATGATTTATTCGAATACACAAGCAGCTTAATGCAGCCTGTACCGGTTTTATTGGAACGCGATTTTAATATTCCAGAATTAAAAACTTTGAATATTGAGATGAACCGATTAAGAAAAATAACGCACAAAAACTGGGAGGTTGAGCATGTTATTATCTAAAGAAACTGAAAATATCCAATCTGAATTTGCAGCATATTGTCGAAATAAAAATGAGATCAATCTTCCGGGAATAATTCCGGAGCGAGCAAAACAATACCGACGTTTAATTTTCAATATTTTTGAAGATAATTTAATTACTTCTTTTCCGATTAGTTACAAATACTTACCATCATTGGTTTGGAAAAAGCTCGTTCAACATTTTTTTGAGCATCATAAAGCACAAACCAACCAAATTTGGAAACTTCCATTTGAGTTCTATGAATTTGTAGTAGAACAGAATTTGGCTTTTAAATATAACATCCCTTATCTCGAAGAATTACTTTATTTCGAATGGATTGAAATTGAACTTTACATGATGGAAGATCTGCCAATTCCGGAATACAGAAGTTCTGGCGATTGGAAAAATACGCAGTTAGTTTTTAATCCAGAATTCAAAATTATTCAATTTAAATACCCAGTTTTTAAAACTAAACCAAACGAATTAAATAAAGAACCAGACAACTATTTTCTATTGATTTATCGAGAAAAGGAAACAGGAAAAGTACAATTTATTGAACTTCCGGCAACTTATACTTTTATATTGGAAGCGTGTGCCATTGCGAACAACTCAGTCTCCAAAGCAATCATAATGATTAAAAATTTCGTTAAAATAGATCATGAGGCTGCTTTTGAAAATGAAATTTCAACTTTCCTTAAAGATTTAAAACAGCGAAATTTCTTGTTAGGTTTTGCTTAGAAACTATCGAAAATAAAATATTATGAAAATTATCCAATACTACGAATACCTAAAGGGCAAGTCGAAATATTTAAGACATTTTGTACTACTGTTTATTAGACTCATCTTGGCCTATGGATTTTACAATCCTGCAATTTCAAAATTAAAAGATGTGAATGGAATCGGACAGTGGTTTGAAAGTATGAATTACCCACTTCCCTACCTCAACGCATACTTGGCAACCGGAACAGAGCTTGCAGGAGTTGTTTTACTTGCCCTCGGTTTGGGCACCCGTTTAATATCCATCCCATTGATGATTGTTATGATTGTAGCAATTACTGGCTTGCATTGGGAAAATGGATTTAATGCCAGCGATAATGGATTTGAAATTCCTCTTTATTACCTGCTTATGTTGTTAACTTTAGTAGTTTATGGTGCCGGAAAATTTAGTATTGATAAACTCATCAGAAAAAGATTTCCAAATAATAAATAAGAAATTCAATCAATCTATTCCGATCGTTTGTTGTACTTTTTTTGAAAGCGTATATTTGCGCTGAAATTAAGATAAATGCTTAAATAAAGGTATACGAAATGTCGAATCAAAAGGTAAGAGTAAGATTTGCCCCAAGTCCAACCGGACCACTACATATTGGAGGTGTACGCACTGCACTGTTTAATTATTTGTTTGCAAAAAAACATGGCGGAGATTTTATTTTAAGAATTGAAGATACCGATCAAACCCGTTATGTTTCAGGCGCCGAGGAATACATTATGGAATCGTTAGCCTGGAGTGGAATCAAAATAGATGAAGGAATAAAAGAAGGTGGAGAATTCGGACCTTACCGACAATCTGAAAGAAAATCAATTTACAAAGATTTTGCATTTCAGTTAATCGAATCGGGTAATGCCTACTTTGCTTTCGATACCGCAGATGAATTGAATGCTATTCGTGCTGAATACGAAGCAAAAGGGGAAACTTTCACCTACAACTCAGCAAGCAGAAATTCTTTGAGAAACTCTTTAGCAATGTCTGCCACAGAAGTGGAAAAGCTATTGAGCTCGGACGAAAAATTTGTGATTCGTTTTAAAATGCCAGTAGATGTAAATGTTTCCGACGAAGATATTGTTCGCGGAAAAGTTACTTTCAATACCGATCAGTTGGACGATAAAATTCTATTTAAATCAGATGGAATGCCAACTTATCATTTAGCGAATGTGGTTGACGACCACTTAATGCGAATTACTCATGTAATTCGAGGGGAAGAATGGTTGCCATCGATGCCATTACATGTACTTCTTTATGAAAAATTTGGTTGGAATAAACCTTCATTTGCACACTTGCCATTAATTTTAAAACCAGTTGGAAAAGGAAAATTAAGCAAGCGTGATGGAGATAAAATGGGATTCCCGGTATTTCCGTTGCAATGGACCGATCCTAAAACGGGCGAAATTGCTTCTGGTTATCGCGAGGATGGATATTTTGCCGATGCATTTGTAAACATGTTGGCACTATTGGGATGGAGCCCAGGTACAGAGCAGGAAATTTTCAGCATGGAAGAACTTCAAAAATCTTTCGACTTGGGCAAAGTTGGAAAATCGGGTTCGAAGTTTGATCCTGAAAAAACCAAGTGGTTTAATCATCAATACATGATTAACAAACCTGACTCTGAACTTGCAGAAAACTTTCAGAACATTCTAAATGAAAAAGGAATTGATTGCGAATCTGCATATACTGAGAAAGTAGTTGGTATGCTGAAAGAACGAGCCACCTTTATTGAAGACATTTGGGAACAAGGCTATTACTTTTTTCAAGCCCCAAGCGAATACGATAAAAAAACGGTTAAAAAGCGTTGGAAAGGTGAAGTTCCAAACATGATGAGCGAAATTGCTGAGTTTTTGGAAAACTATTCGGGCAACTGGATTGCAGAAGAAGTTAAAGCCGATTTTTCAGAATTTGTTAATTCAAAAGAATGGGGATTCGGAGTTATTATGAATGCTTTTCGTTTGTGTATTGTGGGCGCTGGATTAGGAGCCGATTTATTTGAAATATGCGAAATGATTGGAAAAGAAGCCACCATAGCACGAATAAAAAATGGGGTTGCCAATATTAAACGATAAAGATAAAATCAATAATATGTGATAGAAATCTCGACTGAATTGTCGGGATTTTTTTATTCCTTCAACTCTAGAATGTAACCTACCTTAGGAACATTGATGATTTGCACTCCATCATCTTCTGCCAAATATTTGCGCAGCTTGGTAATAAATACATCTAAACTTCGGCCATTAAAGTAGTCGTTATCGCCCCAAATTGAAAGCAAAATATCATCTCGTTTAACAATTTCGCCAGGGATTAAGCAAAGCATGCGCAATACATCATTTTCTTTTTTGGTAAGTCGACGCTCTTGTTCATTAATTGTTAAAAGTTGATTGTTGTAATCGAAACTGTAATTACCGATTTTATAAAAATCCTTTTTGACCGGCTCGTCAGGGACATGTTGATAGCGGTTTAAAATAGAATGTATACGAGCTACTAACTCTTCTTCATCAAACGGTTTGGTAATGTAATCGTCAACTCCGATATCAAATCCTTTTAATTTATCATTCTTCATTCCACGGGCCGTAAGAAAGATAATAGGAACGGTTTTATTTTCGGCTCGTACCCGCTTTGCCAAATTAAATCCATCGATCCCCGGTAACATTACATCAAAAATACAGAAATCAAATTCTTCGTTTTTAAAAATTTTAAAAGCTTCTTCGCCATCGCTTACTAAAACAACTTCAAACTTTTCAGATTCCAAAAAATCAACCAACAAAAATCCTAAACTTCTGTCGTCTTCAACCAATAATATTTTTATTCTGCTTTTCATCTTTCTTGCTTTTTATTCATCTTTATTCTTAAAAATGATGCAAAATGTAGATCCCTTACCAAGCTGACTAGTTACTTTAATCTTCCCATTGTAGAACTCAACGATTTTCTTTATATAAGTTAATCCAAGTCCAAAACCCTTTACATCATGCACATCGCCGGTAGATACGCGGTAATATTGATCAAAAATTCGAGAGATATTCTGTTTTCCAATTCCAATGCCATTATCAATTACTTCGATAAATAATTTCGAATCTTTATTATAAGTATTGATCGTCACCAAAGGTGCATCCTTAGAATACTTAATGGCATTATCTATTAAATTCGAAAGCACATGGTTAAAATGATTTCTCGAACCTTCTAACAAACAATTGGTGGCTTGTAAATTGGTCTCAATTTTACCGTTTAATCCTTCAATTCGATAATCAAAATCATCGATTGTATATTTTATCAGCTCATGCATATCAATAGTTTGGAATTCCATAGAGTTCCTACCATTTTCGGCTACATTCAATATATCATTAACATGGCTGAGTAATTTTTTGTTTTCTTTTAAAATGATTCCTGCATATTCAGTCAACTTCGGATTTTCCTGTTCTGTATGTTTTCGAATCAGGTTAGTTGCCAACTTAATGTTCGAAATTGGAGTTTGAAATTCATGCACCATATTATTTATAAAATCGGAAGTAGTTTGTAACAATTTCCGTTGTCTATTAAATAATTTAAAAGTGATGTAAAAAGAGATTGCCACAAAAAACAAAGCTAAAAACGCAATCAAGAAAATCCCCTTTAATTGTGCCAGAACAAACTCTTTCTTATTTGGAAAAATAACATGCAGCTGTACTCCTTCTTCCTCCAAAACTCCATTTAAATTTTGTAAGAAACAAGTTTTGCAATCGCCATAAGCTGCCTGAGTAAGACTATCGCCAATGATTTCAAAATTGTATTCAATTTCAATTCTATACTTTGAAAACTTTGAGTGTACAATACTGTCAATCTCTGCAATAGTTGCATTCTTCTCTTCCTCTTTGCATTTCTTACCACACAAGTAATTCATCATAGAATTACAATCGGGAGCACGATTGGCAATTTCCTCTCCTGCTTCAGTCAGTGCTCTGTCTACTCGCTTATTAAAATATTTTTGTTCGTAGCGAGCTGTTTCAAGCAACCAAATCACTTGAGTTGTTAATAAAACAACTAACGCTAAAAATGTAAACGGGACCAATAATTTATTAGAATTGAACTTCTTCACGATTTTAAATTAATCAAATAATCGTTAAATTTAGTTGAAATTAGCTGTCATATAATGTTTTAACATCACATTAACAACAACGAATATAAAATTGAGATATATTTATCCTATATAATAATCTCATTAAATTTTAATTTAGTTATGAAGAAGCAATTAATTTTATCAGTATTACTAGTATTTTCAGTAGCAATGTTTGCTCCATCAATTGTATCTGCAGTAAATTCAAATAACACTGTTGAGTTACCAGTGAATGATAACGATAAAAAGGAGAAAAAATCAAAGAAAAAGACTAAGAAAGCTAAAAAATCTGATGCTAAAGAATGCTCAGGTGAAAAGAAATCAACTTGCTGCGGTAAATAATCTCTGAAAAAGGTAAATAATATTTAAATAAAAGGGACAACTTAATTGTTGTCCCTTTTTATGTTTTAGAAATTCTGTGCTTGATGAAGTTTATAGAATTGACCTTTTTGCTCTAAAAGTTCAGCGTGTGTTCCTTGCTCTACAATCTTTCCCTTTTTCATTACACAAATTAAATCTGCATTTTTTACTGTAGATAATCGATGAGCAATTACAATTGAAGTACGATTCCTCATTAAGTTGGTTAAAGCATCCTGCACCAATTGTTCTGATTCGGTATCGAGTGCCGAGGTTGCTTCATCCAAAATCATAATTGGTGGATTCTTCATTACTGCTCGTGCAATAGATAAGCGTTGACGTTGACCTCCTGAAAGTTTACCACCACTATCACCAATATTTGTAAAATAACCATCCTCACTTGTTGCAATAAATTCGTGTGCATTTGCCACTTTTGATGCTTCAATTACGTCTTCTACATTATAATTTTCAATGCCAAAAGCGATATTGTTTTCAAATGAATCATTAAATAAAACTGGTTCTTGACTCACATAGCCCAACAAACTACGTAATTGCTCCAGTTTCATTTCTTTCACATTTATGCCATCAATTAAAACTTCTCCCTGATCGATATCCCAAAAACGAGGAATTAAATTGGCAATCGTTGTTTTACCACTTCCCGATTTTCCAACTAACGCGACTGTTTGTCCCTTTTTAATTACTAAATTAATATTCTTCAATACAACATTTTCATCATAAGAAAAAGAAACATTTCGGAATTCAATTTCGGAGTCAAAAGAATTTTTATCGATTGCTGTTTTTGAGTTTGTGATTGAATTTTCTGCCAATAAAATTTTATCAACCCGATCCATCGATGCCAAACCTTTTTCAACACTATAAAATGCCGTTGAGAAAGCCTTTGCCGGATTAATAATACTATAGAAGAAAACCAAATAAGTTATAAAATCTTGGGCAGCCAAAGAACTTTCACTATTCAAAATTAAATTTCCACCATACCATAAAACAACGATAATAATAGAAGTTCCAAGAAATTCGCTAACCGGATGTGCCAAATATCTTCGACGCATTAATTTGTTCATTACCCGATAATATTCATCGACCTCGGTATCAAAGCGCTTGTTCATTTTCTTTTCGGCAACAAATGCTTTTATAATCGGAAGTCCTGAAAGCGACTCCTCAATGGTACTTAGCACCTCACCCATTTTATCTTGTCCTTTACGAGATGGCTTTTTCAGCGATCGTCCAATTCGCCCGGTAATAAAACCAGCAATAGGCAGCATGGCAAATACAAACAGCGTTAGAGACCAACTCATTGAAACCATAACCACCAAGAATACCGTAATCAAAATTGGGTTCTTGAAGAACATTTCAAGCGAATTCATAATTGAATTTTCAATTTCAGAAACATCGCCTGTAACTCTTGCCATGATATCGCCCTTACGTTCCTCTGAATAATATCCGATTGGAAGACTCAACAATTTCTTGTAAATTTTCTTGCGAATATCGCGAACCACGCCATTTCTAAGTGGCACCATGGTATAGCTTGCTAAGTAGGAAAATCCAACTTTAAGAAAGACCATCACAATCATAAAAATTCCAATAAAATAGAGCGCTTTTAAGGCACCTCGCTGCTCAATAATATCACTCATTAAATAGAACAAGTTATTTTTAATTGAGTCTATTGAAAGTTCTAGTGGTACTTTTTCGTAGACCAAATCCTGTGTCCCGAAAAGGATACCAAGTATTGGACTTAAAGCTAAAAATGAGAAGGCCCCAAACAGAGCTCCCAAAATATTGAAAATTACATTTAAAACGATCCAGTTCCGGTATGGAGCAACGAATCTTTTTAAAAGAGTAAACAATCCTTTCATGAATTTTTATTTACGTTGATATAAACGCTCAAATTAGTAATAAAATAACGACCGAAATTACAGAATATTTCAATGGAAATTAACATGCAATAAAAAAGGATGCTTAACACATCCTTTTAAATTTTATATTCCGGTATAATTTTGTGGTTTAATTTTCTTAAGCCGTTCTTTTAATTCGTCACTTACATCGAGCGTATCAATAAATTCATGTATCGAATTTTTATCAATTTTCGAATTGGTACGAGTTAAATTTAACAATGCTTCGTATGGATTTGGATATTGCTCACGACGCAAAACAGTTTGAATCGCCTCAGCTACAACACTCCAGTTCTTCTCTAAATCATTGTCGATGGCATCTAAATTAATAATTACTTTTTGTAATCCCTTCAATGTTGAATTCAACGAAATTAAAGTATGAGCCAATGGCGTTCCAATATTTCTTAAAACAGTAGAATCAGTTAAATCACGCTGTAAACGCGAAACCGGTAGTTTTGCAGAAAGATGTTCAAAAATAGCATTGGCCAATCCAATGTTTCCTTCTGAATTTTCAAAATCGATTGGATTAACTTTATGTGGCATTGCTGAAGAACCAATCTCTCCTTTTTTGATTTTCTGTTTGAAATAATCCATCGAAATGTATGTCCACATATCGCGGTTCAGATCAAGAATAATTGTATTAATTCTTTTCAAGGTGTCGAAAATTGCACCATAGTTATCGTAATGCGCAATTTGTGTTGTGATTTGCGAACGCTCCAATTCAAGAGAGTTTCTACAATAGTTGTTTGCAAAATCAACCCAATCAATTTCGGGATAAGCAATATGGTGTGCATTGAAATTTCCGGTTGCTCCACCAAATTTAGCATAGCAAGGGATTCCTTTCAATAATTCTAATTGAACATTAATTCGTTCGATAAAAACTCGAATTTCTTTTCCTAAACGAGTTGGAGAAGCCGGCTGTCCATGAGTACGCGCCAACATTGGAATTTCATCCCAGCTAATTGCCAATTCTTCTAATTTCGCAATTAAGGTTTCTACCAACGGATAATACACTTCCTTTAATGCATCGCGCAAAGAACACGGAACTGCTGTATTATTAATATCCTGAGAAGTAAGTCCAAAGTGAATAAATTCTTTGAATGCCTCTAAATTCAAAGCATCAAATTTCTCTTTGATGAAATATTCAACAGCCTTTACATCATGATTGGTTACCGATTCAATATCTTTAACACGTTGTGCCTCTTCAACCGTAAACTCACGATATATATCTCTTAAATCCTCAACTAAAGATAAATCAAACTCACTCAACTGAGGAAGCGGTAATTCGCAAAGTGCAATAAAGTATTCAACCTCAACCAAAACACGGTAACGTATAAGCGCATACTCAGAAAAATAGTTTTCTAAATCTTTTACTTTGCCACGATAACGTCCGTCAATTGGAGTAATTGCTGTTAAATTATTCAAACTCATATTTAATATTTTGAAAAATGAGGTACAAAGATAATTGAAAAAAAACTTAATCAGTTCCTTTTCATTCTTCAAATTATAAATTTCTTAACTAAATGTTGGGCAATTAAAAATATTGAAATTTCTCAGTTTAATCAATCATTTTCGGTTTCACATGCCCCCAATTTTCACCTCTTTTGATACGAGTTACTTGCATTTCGCTAATACAAAAAAGCTTTGCAATTTCTACATTTGTAACCCCTCGTTGTATTAAAGCTTTTAAAACGGCAACATCTTCTTCTTTCAATTTTGAATTTCTAATAATTGAACGATCAAAAGACTTTGAGTTTCTTTTTGCCTGTTGTTTCATCAACTCTTTCTTGCTTACCCATTTCAAGTTAGACGTGTGATTATTGTTATAATTCATGTCAATATGAATTACATGTTCCAATTGCTCATCAGGCTTTGGAATAAATACCTCGGCAACCAGCTTGTGAATATACCAGTTGGTTACTTTTTGATCGACTCTAACTTTAATGGTATTAAAATGCCCCATGATACTGGGTGTCATTATTTTTCCATCTTCTTTGTTAAAAGCAAAAGATTTCACACGACCATAATTACTAACTTTATACTTACCATTGGTCGCAGGTACTTCTTTCCAAATTTCGTCGTCAAGTTTACGAAGTCGCGAATTTTGTTCTTTCATCTCCCTATTAATTTACGTAAAAAAATTTAACCCCTTTCCACAAAAAAATAACTTTTTTCTGAATTATTGTACTTTTTTCAAAATGCTTTCTAATTATTCAATATAATACAATAAAAAAATAAACCTAAAACCCTTACATTTAAAGTACTTAGATAAAAAACTTCCAAGTTGCATTAATGTTTAAATACAACTGCAAATTTAATTTATAAAGCTACATTCAAGTCTATATCCCTTTAATTACATGAGGATTAGTCCGTTTTTAAGTATAAAAGCACATACATCTATACGAACACCTAAAACGAAATTTAAAAATTAGTTTTGCAAAGAATGAAATTATAAACTAAAAAATAACTTATTTTTATATGACTAATCAAAAAATAGAATAATGAGAACATTTCTTTCAATAATTCTAATAATATTCACATTTACAGGACTTAAAGCTGAAAATGACTCAACAAAAATAGTTTATAAATTTGATGTAAAAGAAAATATTGCACCGGCAGTTTGGTACAAAATTCAAAAGGCTTTTATTGAAGCTGACACATTAAAGGCAGATCTGTTCTTAATTCATATGAATACTTATGGCGGAACAGTTGTGGATGCCGATTCTATTCGAACCAAAATATTGAACAGTAAAATTCCGGTGTGGGTGTACATCGATAATAATGCTGCTTCAGCAGGAGCATTAATTTCCATTGCTTGCGACAGAATATATATGAAGCAAGGCGCCAATATTGGTGCCGCAACCGTAGTTAATCAAAGTGGAGAAAAAGCCCCCGATAAATATCAGTCTTACTTTCGTTCAACAATGCGCTCAACAGCCCAGTCGCATGGAGCTGACACTATCGTTTCCAATGGCGATACAATTGTTAGTTGGTACCGCGATCCAATTATGGCAGAAGCAATGGTTGATGAAGATGTTTATATTGCTGGTATTGTGGATACCGGAAAAATCCTAACTTTTACGGCCATTGAAGCTCAAGAAAATAATTTTTGCGAGGGCATCTACAACAGCGTGGGTGAGCTTCTTGAAAATGAATACCACAGTGATTACGAATTAAAAACCTTCAAGCCTTCAACCGTCGATAAAATTATTGGTTTTCTAACTAATCCAATGGTTTCTGGAATACTAATTATGGGTATTCTTGGAGGAATTTATTTTGAGATGCAGTCACCCGGATTAGGCTTCCCGATTGTCATTGCTATTATAGCAGCAATTGCTTATTTCGCACCATTTTATTTAGAAGGACTGGCTGCCAATTGGGAAATTATATTGTTTGTAATTGGACTCATACTAATTGTGCTCGAAGTTTTTGTAATTCCCGGCTTTGGAATTGCGGGCGCATTGGGAATTACCTTTACCATTTTATCACTCACTTTAAGTATGCTTGGAAACGATAATTTTAATTTCGAAGGAGTAGATACAAACTCAATTATTAGAGCACTATTAACGGTTACTCTTTCGCTCTTTACAGGACTTATACTCGCTATTTGGCTCAGTAAAAAAATGTTTACGGCAACAAGCGGTCCTTTCCACTCGTTGGCTTTGAATAGTTTTCAGGATACAGCAGAAGGTTATATTTCTTCAAATACAAATCAGAAAAATATGATTGGTAAAAAAGGTGTCGCTCAAACGGTATTGCGTCCTTCGGGGAAAGTCTTTGTGGAAGATGATCTTTGGGATGCAATTACTGAGGAAGGTTATATCGATAAAGGAACCGATATTTGTGTTGTTAATCAGGAAGCTGGACAATTAATAGTTGAAAAGAAATAAGAAAAAAGAGGCTGCCTTAAACCGAGAAATTCAGTTTAAGACAACCTCTTTTTTTAACGTATCCTTTTTAATAATTATTCCATCGGATTCCAAAAAGCTTTGTTTTTGTAGGAGTTCGGTTCATCTCTAAATACATTTTCAAAAGTATAGGTTTCCACCTCTTCTTTGGTTAATTTAATCATCCAATCTACCCGACTCGATAAATCAGCTCCTGCACCAGTATTATTGTACTCACCATAAAAAGCAGTTTGATGTGCTTGTGGTTTGTTCCAATCGTGCCAACCTTCTTTTCGAATAATGTCAGTCAGCTCACACTCTACAAATACTGTTTTCGCATGATCTCTCCATGGGCGACCTAAATAAACAGAACCTTCTTCAGCAGGACCAAAAACAATACATTTTTTAAAAATAAAGCCATAAGGAGTATCTTCTTTTGTGGATGCAGCAGTTATGTAACCATCGCGTTTACAATTGATCTCGCAGTTCTCAAAAATGGCAGTAGAGGATCCGAAAATAAAATCAACAGTTCCTTCTATATAGCAGTCTTTATAATATTGACGGCTTTTACCCCCATGCGGATACAAAGTATCCTGATTCCCTATAAATTTACAATTAAAGAAACTCACTTTATCTCCATCAATACGCACTGCAACAGCTTGTCCTACACGCCCCGCTGAATTTTCAAAGGTGATATTTTTTGCAGTAAAATCATTTCCATATAGAAAAAAGCTTGAAGAACCAGAAGTTCCCAGATTCTCGCCAAATTCGTTCTTTTTGGAAGCGTAATCGTCGTAAGTTAGAATAGTTTTCTCTACATCTTCACCAATAATTGTAACATTATTCTTGGTCGAAGGTAAAATCAACTTTTCCTTGTAAACACCATTTTTGATAAAAATTACGGTTGTCTCGTTTCTTAAATCGGGAATAGCCATAAAGGCTTCCTGTACTGTTTCAAAATCACCTGAACCATCTTTGGCCACAACAAAATCATATTTTGCAGCATTTAGAGCGCCGCTAAAAATTAAAGCTATAAAAACGAATATTATATACTTCATCATTTAATCTTGATCTCTTTTTTAGAAGTTCCTTGTATAAATAATTGATCCTTCACATTTTCAACATTCCCAACTCCCAATGTAATTCCTTTTGTAGTTGATCCTTTAATGCTGGCAATATTTTTGGTGTAACCGGTTAGGTTTGCACCTATTATTTTAATATTCGTTGAATTTTGAATCTCAATTGCATTTGGCTGTTTTACATCCAGTCGAATATTTTCAATTGTTACGTTTTCAGCATAAGTTGAATTGATACCTGTATTAGCAGTAATTGAAATATTCTTCAAGGTTAAATTCATAACAGGCATTTCAGGAATACCACGAATTGTAATTCCTCGTTCCACATTTGAACAAGTTATATCTTCAAAATGTAGATTTCTGAACGAAGGAGTTTCTTCTGTTACAGGAATTGCTTTTCCTTCAACAATATTTCCATCCTCATCTTCCACTACACTTTTTCCACCATAATACAAGTTAAAACGAATCGCATCGGTTGGAATATCAGTCATTTTTATATTTTTCATGTAAATCTCTTCCACTACGCCACCACGTCCACGCGCACTTTTAAACCGCAAACCACAATCTGTACCAAGAAAAGTACAATTTTCGACATACATTTTTCGTACACCACCCGACATTTCACTTCCGATTACAAAACCACCATGTCCATGATAAACCATGCAGTTTTTCACAACAATTAGCTCGGTTGGTTTACCCATATCGCGACCTTGCTTATTTTTCCCCGATTTGATACAGATTGCATCGTCGCCAACATCAAAAGTACAGTCGTACACAGTTCCAATTCGACATGATTCTAAATCTAAACCATCGCCATTTTGCGAATACCATGGGTTACGTACCTTAATGTTACGAACAGTAATATGTTCACACATTAAAGGGTGAATATTCCATGCTGGAGAATTCTGAAAAGTAGGTCCATCTAGAAGCACTTTTTTACAGCCAACTAAGCTGATCATCTGTGGACGAAAAAAGTCTTTATAAGGTTTTAATGATTCAAGATCGTTATAATCAAGCTCACCATTTCGGTTTTTCTGCTCTCCTGCATAGTGTGCCTCGGTCGGATACCAAATTCTATTTTCAACAACAATTCCGCCACTTGCTACTAATTTTCGCCAATGTCGATCAGTAATCTTTTCTCTTTTAACTTGTCGCCAAGCATCTCCTGCTCCATCAATTACGCCTTCTCCTGTAATTGCAATATTCTCCAATCCACTTCCATAGATTGGATTTTGACAACGAGGAGATTTTAATCCTTCGTAGTAACTCATAAATAATGGATACAAGGAAAGATCGCGACTAAATTGCAGCAATGCACCATTTGCTAAATGCAAATTTACATTATTTTGCATCACAAGTGGTCCTGAAACCCAAATTCCTTGAGGGATCAGAACAATTCCACCTCCATTTACAGAGCACTTTTTTATGGCAGCATTAATTGCGTTTGAATTTACAGTTTCGCCATCGGCTTTTGCTCCAAAATCAACAATATTAAAGGTGTCGGATTTGAATTGAGGAACAATAATATCGGGCATTTCAAAAGGCAAATTGTCAAAAGACAACACCTCGCTATCTCCTTTATCCTTACCTGATGCAAAAGCTTGCGATAAAATAAGAAGAAAGGCTATTGTGCTTATGAAAAATTTCATTTTAATATAGTTAGTTGTTTTGTTTTACTTTTTATGTTCTGCAATAAAGGGATAAACATCACTTAACCGTTCAACAACTTCAGAAACAATAATTTTAGCTCCTTTAGGTCGGAGGTGTGTATTATCAGCTCTTCCTTCGGGATAATTTTCGTATTCCCCTTCATCGAAATTCATAAATAAAGACCTAGATTCTTCTTCCCCCATTTCGATAACAAGGTTTTCTGTGAAAATTTGAAGATCAATCAAAGTTACATCCATCTCTTTGGCCACTGTTCTAACTACCTCAGGATAGGCAGTATGCGTATCGATTAAAGTACCATATTCATTAAAATTCCGACGCACAATTGAAGTTAATAAAATAGGAGTTGCTCCTTTCGACCTTGTTTCATTCACATAACGACGCAAGTTTTCACGGTAACCGGTGTAAGGATTTGTAAAACGATCGGGTGACTTATACTTTTGATCGTTGTGCCCGAATTGAATCAATACAAAATCACCTGATTCTAATTTGTTGTAAACTGTTTCCCAACGCCCCTCACCAATAAAACTGCGAGAGGAACGGCCATTAACAGAGTGGTTATCGATGACAATCATCGAATCGAAGAACTCTGGAAGTACTTGTCCCCAACCAGTTTCAGGAAATACTTTTTCTTTTTTGTTGGCCATTGTTGAATCGCCAATCCCATAAATTACAATTTTATCCTCTTGACTAGTGCAAGCAAAAAATGCAACACTGATTAATAAAATTAATATCGTTTTTCGCATTTAACTATTTATTTTGTAACTCGATACCAATCGATGTTAGCGTATCCTGAATTATTAATTACCCCTTCGCGCATGGCTACAAAACCAATTCTTGCACCGATCCATTTTCCTTCGCGCGCTTTGAATTCTTCACCTGCTTTAATGAATTTTTTATTATCGTAACTATAATAAAATTGACACATCGCATCTTCTTCAACTTTCACTCTGAAATATAATTCGTTGGATGAAAGGTCGGCCAATTCGGTTATCGTTTCTCCTTTACCACGATCTGCATCTTTACAAATCACCTGAACTAATTTCAATTGCCCATCGATTTGTTTTGCCGCTAAATAGCAGTAACTGCGTCCCATTACCACAAAACCAAGCTCTTCGTTATCGAAATTTGGATTGAAAGTAAATTTTGTTGTTGCTGTAAATTCGTCGGCTACTGTTTTCTGAGCAAAAATATTGGGCATTTGCCATAAGCTTTTATAACCGTCAACCTTGGGGATACAGTTTAAACGGAAGTAACCCAAATTAGCCGACGCATAACCATACATTAAATGTTTGTTGGCATGCCATTGCCATTGTAAACCGTGTTTCGATCCGTTAAATTCATCGGTATCAAGAGGAGTCATAATTGGATATGTAGCGCTAACATCAGGCTTTTTATAAACAGAAACAGGCTCACCAATACCATTACCATCATAGTCTTCACCCATTACTGGCCAATCGTTTTCCCAATGCATTGGATTTAAATGAACCACACGCCCATAAGCATCTTTATCCTGAAAATGAATAAACCAATCTTCACCAGTTATTGTATTTACCCAAGCCCCTTGATGAGGACCATTAATATCGGTTGATCCTTGTTCCAACACTACTTTTTCTTCATACGGTCCGAAAATGCTTCTCGAACGCAGAATTAATTGCCACCCCGTAGAAACTCCACCAGCAGGAGCAAATACATAATAGTAACCATTACGTTTATAGAATTTAGGACCTTCAACTGTGGTATGATTCTCGTGTCCATCGAACAACATAATGTCATCTTCGTAAGTTTCGGTTCCATCAGAACTCATTGAGCACATCATCAAAACACTTTTTGATCCTGCACGACTTCCGGCAAATGCATATCCTAAATAAGCTTTCCCATCTTCATCCCAAAATGGTGCAGGATCAATAATACCTTTTCCACCTTTAATTAAAATTGGTTCAGACCAATCTCCATATGGATCATCGGTTTTTGTCATATAAATTCCAAAATCGGGATCGGGGTAAAAAATGTATAATTCATCTTTATAATATCGAATACATGGAGCCCAAACCCCATTTCCGTGTTGCGGGGTATTAAATACATCGTATGGCGGTTGCTTTGGCAGTGCATAGTTAATTAATTCCCAATTTACCAAATCGTTAGAATGCAGCACTGGAAGCCCCGGCACACAATTAAACGACGAAGAAGTCATGTAATAGTCCTTCCCTACCCGACAAACATCCGGATCGGAATAATCGGCATTAATAACTGGATTTTTAAACTTTCCATTTCCTAAATCTGATACCCAGACTTCAGAAACGGAATTTCCTTTATTCTGCTGAGCAAACACCGAAGAAGTGCTTACCAACATCAACAATAAAGCTAGATTAAAAACTCGATTAAAATTCATTTTGCATAATATTTAGTGTTTACTAATTTTTGTCAATTCGATATTTCTCTAAAGACGCAAGAATAAATGGACCAACCCCTTTTGGGTCGTTATCACGAATAATTTCGTTGATATAATATTCATAAGTTCCATCTCGGTAAGGATTCCCTCCCAATCCTGCAACACCACAGCAACGTGTTAATGAAATGGTACCATCTTCGTTTTCAACGACGAATTCCTTAACCAAATTATTATACGATTCTTCAGCAATCGGTTCGATACTTTTATCTAAATATCCTTTGCGAACTCCTTTTAGCATTACATAGGTGAACATTGACGAGCAAGTTGCTTCGAGATAATTACCCTCCCGATTTCCTTGATCTAATACCTGGTACCACATGCCTGTATCAGGATCGCGAACTTTTAAAATGGCATCTACCATATTCTGTAAAATAGCAATAATCTCATCGCGATCTTCGTGATCTTCTGGTAAAAAATCTAATACATCAACAATGGCCATTGCATACCAACCTTGCGCACGCCCCCAAAAGTTTGGAGCTTTTCCTGTTTCAGGATCGGCCCATTTTTGCGATTTACTCTCATCCCAAGCATGATAATTCAAACCAGTTTCTGCATCATAGGTATGTTTATTTACCGTGATTATTTGATTAACCACATCATCAAATAACTCTGGCTTATTAAATTCTAAAGCATATTCAGCCAAATACGGAGAACCCATATACAATCCATCTAACCACATTTGGTGCGTATATCGCTTTTTATGCCAAAAACCACCATCCTCGGTTCGAGGATGCAAGCGCATTTGTTGACGCAATGTATCCATAGCCGATTTATACCTAAAATCGTTGGTTTGCTCGTACACATCAAAAAGCAATTTTCCGGAATTAATTTTATCGATATTGAAATCAGACATTTTATAACCGATGATAATTCCATTTTCATCGATCATCTTATCTAAATAAGACTCTTTGAAATATTTCACATAGGTTGAATCGCCAGTAAGTTCAGTAAGTTGTTGAAATGAAATTCCAACTAAACCTTGGGTGTATCCCCATTTAGGAGTTTCCCGAAAGTCGATCATCCATGCTTCCGGATTTCTTTTCATATCTGAATTGGCCATATCAATTGCCATTTGCAAAGGATCAACCGATTCGTTATTCTTTGTACAACTACTTAAAACTGTTGCAAAAGCAACAATTATAAGCAAATATTTAATTTCTTTTTTCATTAGATAAAATTTTATATTATCAGTGCCTTTCAGATTAAACGAGCCTATCAACACAATACATAAAACCGTCCATTAATATCGTTTTATTGAATTTCACATACTCTAAATCTCCTGTTGGCATAATTCATTTTATTCACAATATACAACCTGTATATTTTTGTGTATACGAAATAAATATTTTACCTATTAAATAGGAAACTTTTAAATTACTGAAATAGATGATAATCTGCTTATTTTAGTATGAATTATTAAATTAGTTGCATTTAATGCTGATATTTCAACACTTAGAAGAAGTTAACAAGTTGAAAAAGTACAACGATATTACGAAATATTGGTACTCTTCTTATACCAATAATGCTATTTTTGATTCAAGATTAATCGATCATATTTAATATAGATATTTATAAATCAATAGATAATCAAATGAAGAAATTAGTTTTACTATTTATCATTTTTACAATTGGAATGAATCATCTTTTTGCCCAAGGAAACGACTGGGAAAATGAAACTGTATTTGCCATAAATAAAGAAGCTCCAAGAGCTACTTTCATCCCATTCAACAGTTTTATGGGAGCAGTTACTTGCGATGCAGAGCAATCTCCAAATTATAAAAGTTTAAATGGAACTTGGAAGTTCAATTGGGTTTATAAACCTGATGAGCGTCCAGTTGATTTTTACAAGAACAGTTATGATGTATCTGCCTGGGACGACATCAAAGTTCCTTCAAACTGGGAACTCGAAGGCTACGGCACTCCAATTTATACCAACATAAAATACCCATTTCCTAAAAACCCTCCTTATATAGATAATAAGCACAACCCTGTTGGCTCATACAAGCGCACCTTTAATCTTCCTTTAGACTGGGAAGGCAGAAGAGTTTATTTACATTTTGCAGCCGGAACTTCTGCAATGTACATCTGGGTAAATGGTGAAAAAGTTGGATACAGTCAAGTAACGAAAAGTCCTGCAGAGTTTGATATAACTAAATATGTACAAAAAGGAGAAAACTCATTGGCAGTTGAAGTTTATAGATGGAGTGATGGTTCATATATCGAGGATCAAGATTTTTGGCGTTTATCGGGTATCGAACGTGATGTATATTTATATAGCACCGATCAAATTCGCATCAATGATTATTTTGTAAAGGCTGGCTTAGATAGTAAATACAAAAATGGAACCTTCGATTTAGAAGTCGAATTGAAAAACTATTTAAACAGTTCTAAGACGGGTTCAGTAACAGCAACCTTATTAAATGAAGCAGGTAAAACAGTCTTCAGCAAAAAACAAAACTATTCGGCGAAAGCTGAAAGCGAAACAAAAGTAACGATCAAAACAAGTATTCGCTCTCCAAAAAAATGGTCAGCAGAAACTCCCAACCTTTATACCTTAGTGCTAACACATACCGATACAAAAGGTGAAATTGTTGAAACCACTTCGTCTCGAATAGGTTTCAGAACTGTTGAAATTAAAGGCGGTCAGCTTTTAGTGAACGGAAAGTACGTTTTAGTGAAAGGTGTAAACTTACACGAACACAACGAAAATACTGGTCATTATGTCGACAGAGCAACCATGATCAAAGACATCAAAATGATGAAGCAACACAACATCAACTCGGTTCGATTGAGTCACTATCCACATAGCACCGAGTGGATTTCACTTTGTGATGAATATGGATTGTATTTAGTGGATGAAGCCAACATCGAAACACACGATATGGGGGCTGAGCTACAAGGTTGGTTCGATAAAAGCAAACACCCTGCATATCTCGAAAGCTGGGCACCGCAACATATGGATCGAATTCAGCGATTAGTTGAACGCGATAAAAACCATCCTTCGGTTATTATTTGGAGTTTAGGAAATGAGTGTGGGAACGGTCCTGTATTTTACGATGCTTACGATTGGATTAAAAGTGTTGACTCTACTCGTCCGGTTCAGTTCGAGCAAGCAGGTGAAAACAGAAATACCGACATTGTTGCACCAATGTATCCTGGATTTAGAACTATGACAGAATATGCTGCTCGCGAAAATGTTAAACGCCCTTTCATCATGTGTGAATATTCTCATGCAATGGGAAATAGCAATGGTAACTTTAAAGAATACTGGGACGTAATTCGCGGTAGTAAAAACATGCAAGGTGGTTTCATTTGGGACTGGGTTGATCAGGGTATAAAATACGTTGATGATTCAGGTCGCGAAACTTATGCTTATGGCGGCGACATTGGCGGATATCAATATACACACGACGAAAATTTCTGTTTGAACGGTGTTGTTTCTCCAAACAGAACACCACACCCTGGATTAAAAGAAGTAAAATTTATTTATCAAAGCATTCATATAAAACCGGTAGATTTATCAAAAGGAATTGTTTCTATATACAATGAATATAATTTCATATCGCTTGCTGATTTTGACTTTAAATGGGAATTAACAAAAAATGGAGAAGTGATTGCTGATGGAAGTTTTACTACTGATGTTGCTCCTGGTGCAACCGAAAATACAACGTTACCAATTCCTGCAATTGCAGCCGAAGAAGGTGTTGAATATTTCTTAAACGTTTTTGCTTATACTACTTCTGCCAGTAAAATGGTGCCACTTGGACACGAAATTGCACGCGATCAAATAGCATTTGAATTCAACAATTATTTTGTAGAAGAATCTGAAGAAGCATTGAACTACGAAGTGAAAAACGAAGACCGAAGAATTGTTGTTAGTAATGAAGACACTTACATTGAATTCAGTAAAAATTCAGGTAAAATGGATCGCTATTCATACAAAGGAAAAACATTAATTAGCAGTGCTCCAAAACCCGATTTCTGGCGTGCTCCAACCGACAATGATTTTGGAAATAATTTACCAACTCGCAGCAGTGTTTGGCGCAATGCAGGCAACAACCTGAAATTAAAAAACATTGAATTAGAAGAAACTGAAAACGCAATTATTATTACCGCAAACTATTTGATACAAGATATTCAATCGGATTATCAAATGAAATATACTGTATTGAAAGATGCAAAAGTTAAAGTAGAAATTGCCTACAAAGCAGGTATTGAAGGTTTGCCTAGCATTCCTCGTTTTGGTTCACAAATGCGACTTTGGAATGGATACGACAACTTCACCTACTATGGTAGAGGTCCGTGGGAGAATTACAACGATAGAAACAATGCAGCTTTTATTCGCATCCACAAAAGCAAGGTTGCAGATCAATATGTCCCTTACATTCGTCCACAGGAAAACGGTTATAAAACAGACGTACGTTGGCTAACCTTAACCGACGGAAATGGCGAAGGTCTTAAAGTTGAAGGTCTACAACCAATCAGCGTTAGTGCCTTGCATAATTTAGCCGAAGATTTCGATCCTGGTTTCACTAAAAAGCAACAACACGCTAGTGAAATTAATCCACGTAATGCAGTTTTCTTAAATGTAGATTTAGCCCAACAAGGAGTTGGAGGAGATAATAGTTGGGGAGCTTGGACTCACCGTCAGTACCGACTAGAAGCAAGTGAATACAAATATGGATACATTTTAAGTCCAATTGTAAAATAAGAAATCCCTAATAAATCAATCAACAAAGTTCTTTTACTCACTTTGTTGATTGATTTTACTATTTATGACCAATACGATAAAATGAAAAAATTAAGTCTAATTGTTCTTGTTGTAACACTACTTTTTGCATCGTGCCAACCCAAAGATGATTTTATCCCAAAGGCAAAAGCATCGCTAGATTTTGCTGCTCAGCAAAGTATTTTAATGGCTGAATCGTTAAAGGATCAACCGACTCGTTTACCCAAAACGATGAATCGTAACGGCGAATTAGAAACGTGTAATTCGGCATGGTGGGTAAGTGGTTTTTTTCCAGGTGTTTTATGGTATTTATATGAGTATACCAATGATGATGCATTAAAAACATGGGCCGAAAATTATACCGACAGAGTAAAAGAAGAACAATACACAACCGACAATCATGATGTTGGTTTTATGATTTTCTGCAGTTTTGGAAATGGTTATCGTTTAACACAAAACCCAGAATATTTACCGGTGATTGAAAACGCATCAAAATCTTTAATTACTCGTTTCGACGAAAAAATTGGTTGTACACGTTCTTGGGATTACGCTTCGTGGAGCAAACAATGGAAGTATCCAGTAATCATCGATAATATGATGAATTTGGAGCTTTTAGAGTGGTCGGCAAAAAAGTTTGACAACGAACAGTTCGACTTTATTGCTCGTTCGCACGCAACAACTACGATGAACAATCACTTTAGAGAAGATGGAAGTTCATACCATGTAATTTCTTATGATCCCGAAACAGGTGTTGCGGAGCAAAAACACACCTCGCAAGGATTCAGTCATGCATCGGCTTGGGCACGTGGACAAGCTTGGGGTTTATATGGTTTTACCATGATGTATCGCGAAACAAAAAATGAGGCTTACCTTGAGCAAGCAAAAAAAATTGCCAATTTCATTGTTAATCACCCTCGTTTACCTGAAGACGGAATTCCTTATTGGGACTTCGATGCACCTAATATTCCGAATGCATTACGCGATGCTTCAGCTGGTGCAATCACAAGTTCCGCATTATTCGAATTAAGCACTTTTGTTGATAAAAGTTTGAGTGATCAATATTATCAGTTGGCAAAAAAGCAGTTAGTATCATTAAGTGAAAAACCGTACCTTGCCAACTTAGGCGAAAATGCTAATTTCATATTGCAACATTCGGTGGGCCACATGCCAGCTCGTAGCGAAGTAGATGTTCCTTTAACTTATGCCGATTATTATTATGTTGAAGCATTAATTCGTTATTTAAAAATGAATGATGAACTTTAAAATGAATTATTTCAAATCAATAATTACAATATTAATTGCTGCACTATTTATTAGTTGCAGCAATTCTTCTTTTCAGCTCGATGTAAATTCGAATTTAATTGAAATTGGCGATGGCTGGTCTAAAAATAGTGTCAATGCGGCCATATTCAGAAAGAATTCTATTGTTTCAACCGCCAATTATCAATTTGTGGCTTATTACAACTCTAACGCCAAGGTGGTGATTGCTCGCCGAGCAAATTCTTCGTCGGAATGGGAAATCAAAGAAACCAACTTAAAAGGTAATATTCGCGATGCCCATAATGTAATTTGCATTATGACCGACGGTGAAGGTTATTTACATATCGCTTACGATCATCATAACAATCCTTTGCACTATGCTGTATCAACCGAACCTGAAGGATTGGAATTTAAAGAAGCAAAAATGATTGGCGAAAATGAAGGTCGCGTTACCTACCCCGAATTTTATCAATTTAGCAATGGTAATTTACTTTTCGCTTATCGCGATGGAGGTTCAGGAAACGGAAACCTAGTATTGAACAAATACAACGTAAAAGAAAAAACATGGAGCCGTGTTCAATCAAATTTGATTGACGGACAAGGTCAAAGAAATGCCTACTGGCAATTATATTTAGCCGCAAATAATCACATCTATATTTCGTGGGTTTGGCGCGAAAATCCGAATGTTGCGTCCAATCACGATATGTGTTTTGCTTACTCTGCCGATGGTGGTAAAACTTGGTTACGTTCCGATGAATCAGTTTACAAACTCCCAATAAATATTGAGAATGCCGAAGTGGTTTATCCAATTCCGCAAAATTCAAATCTGATCAACCAAACAGCTATGACGGCTGATGAGGAGGGAAATGCTTATATCGCAACTTACTTTAAAGAGCATCCCGATTCGTGTACCCAATTTCACATTATTTATCAGAATAATGACACTTGGAATATCACACAACCAACTAATCGCACACTCGATTTTCAGTTAGGCGGAGTTGGCTCTCGAAGCATTCCAATTAGCCGACCACAATTAATTGCCGGTAAAATTAAAAATGAAAAAACTTTGTGTTTAATTTATCGCGATGAAGAATTAAACAATAACATCGCTTTTGCTTATTGGCAACCCAATAAAATGAAACATTGGAAACAAAAAATAGTTTCTCCATACCCTGTCGATCGTTATGAACCTTCCTATGACTCAGAAAAATGGAAAAGAGAAAAGCAACTCGATTTGTATTTTCAACGTGTTGGTCAAGGTCAGGGGGAAGGATTAAGCGAAACCAATGATCAAACTGTTGGAGTACTCGAAATCAGATTTTAATTAAGGTTGAATTTGAAAATATCTTATTCAGAGTCTTCGCGTAATAAGTACAATTTATTGTCTTCGACCTTATAAAGCATCGGTGCAACCAAGGCATTCGGATATTGTAAACGCAAACGTTTCACCTCCTCCAACACAAAATCGATTTCATTATCAATTCCAAAAATGGGTGCGTTTTGCACAAAATGAGCTTCAGCCATTTCGGGTGTCCAACCACCGCGTTCAACCAACCCCGAAATGAACTCCTTTTTTTTATGTTTTAACTGTACCATTCCACAATTGGTATGCCCGAGCACTGCAATATGTTGCACCCCTCCAACAGCAATTGCAAACGAAACTTTAAATTCGCTAAAACGCAAATTGGCACCACCAGAACGAATTATATATGAGAAATTATCAGGAATGTGTAAATGCTTCCGATGATCCATACACATCCCGACCAACAGTTCAGCGCTTTTGTAGTCTTCAAAAGTTCGGTTTAAATTATGATACTCCAACAATTTACTAATAGGTGTATTTCGGTACTTCTCAAAAATATCCTCAACTTTTGTTACTGCAATTGCTCTTTCCATAAAATCATTTTTGCATATTAAACACAATATAAAACATTATGTTTATTCATTTTGATGTATTAATATTACAAGTGAATAAATATATTTCTTCGTTTTGATAATTTAAAAAGCAACATGGATTTTTCGATTTGTATTCCGGTATACAATTACAAGCTTGTTGATTTAGCAAAAGAGCTCATAAAACAGTCGAAATTAATTTCGGAGGATTTTGAGCTTCTCATTTTCGACGATTGCTCTACAATTAATCAATTAAAAGAGGAAAACCAATCGCTTAAAATTTATCCTGAAGTTCAACTAATAGAATCAGAAATAAATATAGGAAGAGCCAAGGCTCGTAATTATTTAATTGAGAAAGCAGAGTCAGAAAATTTGATTTTTTTAGATGCCGATACATACCCGCGAAATGATCAATTTGTAAAGGATTATCTTGCGGCACTTAAAAACTATCCGGTGGTTGTTGGAGGAATTCAATATAAAGAGGAAAAACCAACCGAAAATTTTCTCCTAAGGTGGAAATATGGGCATGCAGTTGAAAGCAAAACTGCTCAAATTAGAAAAGCAGCACCTTATCAGTCGTTTATGACGACCGCATTTGCTATCAGAAAAGAAATTGCAAGTCAAGTTCAATTTGAAGGAGCAATTACCAAATATGGTCACGAGGACACATTATTTGGGATAGAACTGAAAAGAAATCGAGTAAGCATTCAACATATCGATAATCCGGTGTACCATGTACTGCTGGAAAAAAATACTGAATTTATTGAGAAGACCAACCATGGAATTGAGAACTTGGTATTTCTTCAAAAAGCAGATTTTGTTAAAATGGATTTATCAAATGAAGTGAATTTGCTTCGATTTCATAAAAGAATCAAGAAATTCAAATTGGAATTCTTTTTTGCCTACTTATATCGTAAACATAAAAAATGGTTGCTCGGTAATATGAATTCCCAACAACCATCTTTAAAAATATTTAGTTTATATAAACTAGCCTATTTATCTTTCCTTTTAAGCAAGGAATAACTATTGATCGTACTCCCCAAAATACTTCATAAACTGAACTCTTTCGTACCACGCCGGATTTTTTACGTTGATACTATTGGCAGCTCCTTTTAATTCTTCAATGGATTCGAAGCCATTCTCGTCCATCCACTCCGATAGTTTAACCACCAATTCTTTTACAAAACCAAAGCCGTTTTTATAAACACCCGAAACAACTTGCGTTGCACTCGCACCTGCCATGATTAGTTTAATAACCGTTTCAACATCATGTATCCCGGTACTTGCACTCAATTCACACGAAACAATCTTATCCATAATTCCAACCCAACGTAAGGATTGCAAATATTCAAATTGATGACTTAAAATCATTGCCGGAACTAATTCCTTATTATTGATATCGATATCGATATTATAAGTACGATTAAACAAGGTAATACCCGCGATTCCCATTTCTGAAATATCGCGCAAAACACCCGCTAAGTCTGAAAAATATGGAGAAAGTTTTACCGAAACCGGAATAGAAACAGAACCAACAACTTTTCGAATAATCGAGTAATAATAATAATGAACCTCTTCAGACGATCGCTCAATATCGGTTGGTAAAACAAACATGTTTAATTCAATCGCATCAGCACCTGCTTCTTCTAATTTTTTTGCAAAAAAGATCCAATCGTTACTCGAACTACAATTAATGCTTGCAACAATTGGTATCGAAACCCCTTGCTTTTTGGCATCTTTTATCAAGGTCAAGTACTTTTGAATTTGATCTGTTTTAATTTCATAATCGAAATAATCGAGATGCTCTAAATTATGATGGCCAATTAATTGCTTTTTAAGTTCTTCTTGATAAGCGTAATAAATCTCCTCTTCAAAAATTGATTTCAACACTACAGCTCCTGCTCCATTTTCTTCGAATTGCTTAATTTTTTCAACCGATGAAGACAATCCAGAACTACCAATAATAATTGGTGTTTTTAGTGATAGACCAAAAAACTGAGTATCTAATTTTGCCATTTTCGTATTGTTTTGGTTTTGCTTGATTTACTTTTTAGAAGCAACGTTGCAATTTAAAATTCAATCAGTTAATATCAAACTTTTTTATCCTTTAAATACCGATTCATATTCAATGCGGCTTTACGCCCATCTCCCATTGCTAGAATTACGGTTGCACCACCTCTAACAATATCACCTCCGCAAAATACATTCTCAATTGAAGATTGCATTTGTTCATTTACGATGATCGTTCCCCAACGAGAAACTTTTAAATCGGGTAAACTAGATGGAATTAGAGGGTTTGGTGAAACACCAACAGCAACTACCACTACATCAACCTCAATATCTTCTTCTGAACCCTCGATTGCAATTGGGCGTCTTCTTCCGGATGCATCAGGCTCTCCCAGTTGCATGTGTTGAATGCGCATTTTATTTACACGCCCATTTTCATCTGCAAAATATTCAATCGGATTTCGCAGGTTCATAAATTCAATTCCTTCTTCAATAGCATGGTGAACTTCTTCCACTCGAGCAGGCATTTCATCACGTGATCGACGGTAAATAACCATTGCTCGCTCGGCACCTAATCGCTTTGCAGTACGAACCGAATCCATGGCAGTATTGCCGCCACCAACCACTGCTACATTTTTCCCCTTTAAAACTAAAGTATCGTAATCATCACTGTTTGCTTTCATTAAATTCACACGAGTTAAGTACTCGTTTGAAGACATGATACCATTGAAATTCTCGCCCGGAATATTCATAAAACGGGGTAATCCGGCTCCACTCCCAACAAAAAATGCCTGAAAACCTTCTGCTTCTAAATCATTTATAGATGCTGTTTTCCCAACAATGAAATTTGTACGAAATTCGACACCCATCTTACGCATATTATCCAATTCAACATCAACAACTGAATTGGGTAAACGAAATTCAGGAATACCATATTTTAAAACGCCTCCAACTTCATGCAAAGCTTCAAAAACGGTCACTTGATAACCATATTTAGCCATATCGGCCGCAAATGACAAAGAAGATGGACCAGAGCCAATTGCTGCTACTTTGATTCCATTATCGGGAGCACATTCTGGCAATTCAGTTTTTCCACTCTCCCGCTCAGTATCGGCAACAAATCGTTCCAAATATCCGATTGCAACAGGTGTTTTCTTTAATTTTGTTGTATAGAAACAGGCTGCTTCGCACTGCTTTTCCTGAGGACAAACACGACCACAAACAGCTGGCAAACTACTGGTTTTTTTAATAACCTGTGCAGCAATACCAAACTCTTCCCTTTCCACATTTTTTATGAATTCGGGAATGTTTATTTGTACCGGACAACCTTCGATACAAGTTGGATTTGCACAATCCATGCAACGAGAAGCTTCAACAACGGCTTGTTCTTTATTCAATCCTTTGTTTACTTCTAAATCCTGAAATTTAATTCTTTCCTCAGGAGCTTGCTCACTCATTTGAACTCGCTTGATTGCAGTTCGCTCTTTTCCTTTTATTTTGTTTCGAAGTTCAGCTCGCCATTGCTGATCTCTTCGTTCTTTCAGATAATTCTTCAGATCAGTCATTTTGCTACTTAAACTTCGTTATGATATTTTTCAAATGCAATGTGTTCTTCATTTTTATAGCCCCCCAAGCGCATCATTAATTCATTAAAATCAATTTCGTGGGCATTAAATTCGGGACCATCAACACAAGTAAATTTTGTTTTTCCGCCAACAGTTACGCGACAAGCACCACACATTCCGGTACCATCAACCATAATTGAATTTAAACTGGCTTGCGTAGGGATCTTATATTTTTGAGTAAGTAAAGCGGTAAATTTCATCATCACAGCTGGTCCAATTGCAATGCATTCATCGACCTTCTCACGCTGGATAACCTTTTCAGCTCCTTCGGTAATTAAACCTTTACTTCCATGTGAACCATCATCTGTCATCACAATAACTTCATCAGACCATTTTCGAACTTCTTCTTCGAGAATAATTAAATCTTTCGATCGGGCTGCTAAAACAGTAATTACACGATTGCCGGCTTTTTTAAAACCTTCAACAATTGGTAAAAGAGGTGCAACACCAACACCACCGCCGCAAGCCAAAACCGTTCCGACTTTATGTATTTCTGTTTCTTGCCCCAACGGCCCAACCAAATCAACTAGGGTATCTCGAATATTGAGTTTCGCTAATTTTTCAGTAGTTACCCCAACTATTTGTGCGATGATATCAATTGTTCCCTTTGAAGTATCAGCTCCTGCAATAGTTAAAGGTAGCCTTTCACCATGTTCATCAACTCGAAGAATAATAAAATTCCCTGGTTTTCGAGATTTAGCAATAAGTGGTGCTTCTATTGTTAGTTTGACAACTTTATCTGAAAAAAATTCTTTATTAACTATTTGGTACATTAAAGAAAGTAAATCGTTGTTTTGTTAATTCTGCGCAAAAATAAAACTTCATTCCTCAAATGAGTACCTTTTTTCAATTCATTATTTTACAAAAAAGCATCTTTATCCTCACTGATTCAACAGATTTGATAGCAACAGAAACCACAACACAACACATACAACTAATTTACAGCAAGTTATAATCAAAGAAAAAGAGACTGATATTTTTGTGAACCAAAATGATAATTTTTATGAGAAATCTCATTTTTTGAATGATTTTATACATTGTTCTAAAACGACAAGATTTTACGAGGTTTACGATTCTTCGTAGTTAAGTGATAAGCCACAAAGCATTTTTGTTAAGACTAATTTTAGATACGTTAATTAGCTTGTTTCAACATTTGTTTTTTAAAATAACTTGTTACTTTTGCTTTTGAAAAATCAATTAATAATAAAAATTAATAACTATGGCTTACGTTATTTCTGACGAATGTATTGCATGCGGTACATGTATCGATGAATGCCCAGTTGAAGCAATTGCTGAAGGAGATATTTATACTATTGACGCTGATCTTTGTACTGACTGTGGTTCATGTGCTGAAGTTTGTCCTGTAGAATGTATTTCTGCGGAATAATTCGACTTCAACATTAAAAAATAAAACAAGAAAGGATGTCTAGGACATCCTTTCTTGTTTTAAAGCTCATTGCATTTCTTATTTTTGTAATATGATTTTGCAAAAATTACTGATTCAAGCACAAACGAACTTTTCAAAACGATCGTTTCGCACTAAAAAAAGAAAAGTTATTTTTCCTTCCTCAGAAAAATCAAATTCGATATTGGTGCTTGTTGATGCAAATCAGCAGCTTAAAGTTGAGCAGCTTTCAAACGATCCAATTTTACAGCAATCAAAAATCATCTTTTTTTCCTCTGAACTTTCTGATCAACCTTCAAATGTAATTGGAAAGAAGGATCTGAATTTCTTGGGTATTCCTAAAAAATCAGTTTTAAAATCACAATTTCTTGAACCATATGACATGATTCTGAATTTATCTGATGGAAAGAATCAAGCAATTGAATATATTTGTGCTGTATCCTTAGCAAAATTTAAAATTGCCGGACAGCAAAATAAAGACACATACGACTTAATAATAAAGCAGGCTGAAATAAATATTCAACAATTGTTGGAGGAAGTTGTTAAAGCCATTAAAAATTTAAAATCCGACTCTATTTTATGATGGACACATTCACGGGAACAGGAACAGCACTAGTAACACCTTTTAAAGCAAGTGATCAATCAATTGATTTCGAAGCATTGGAAAAACTCATTGAATTCCAAATCGAAAACAAAGTAGATTTTCTGCTTTCATTGGGAACTACTGCCGAAACTGCCACCATGTCGCATGAGGAACGTCACCAAGTATATAATTTTACGCGTGAAAAAATAAATGGCCGAGTACCTTTAATGGTAGGTTTTGGAGGAAACAACACAGCTGAAGTTATCAAACACCTAAAAGAAGCTGACTTAAAAGGTGTTGATGGAATTTTATCGGTTGTACCTTACTACAGTAAGCCAACGCAAGAAGGAATTTTTCAACACTTTATGGCCATTGCAAAAGCAAGTCCGGTTCCAATAATGCTATACAATGTTCCAGGACGCTGTGGAGCCAATATGGACGCAGAAACGACTATTCGCTTATTCAATGCATCCGATAAATTTATTGGAATAAAAGAAGCTTCGGGCGATATCGATCAGGTGAAACAAATTATTGAAAACGCTAGCGATAATAAAACTATTTTATCGGGAGACGATGCTGTAATTTATGATGTATGTAAAGTGGGCGGGAAAGGGGTTATTTCGGTAATGGCCAACGCTTTTCCTGCAAAAACGGTTCAGCTAACCAATAATTGCATGGCAAAATCTGTAGGTTCAGAAAAAGAGCAAGATTCATATGCCGAATTGATTGAACTATTATTCAAAGAAGGAAACCCTGCAGGCGTAAAAGCATTTTTACATCAAAAAGGAATTATTAAAAATGTATTGCGATTGCCATTAGTTCCGGTAAGCGATGAAACTTACAAGGAAATTTCGAATTTCTAGTGATTCAATTTATTTAAATCAATAAATAGTATTTCGCATGGGCATTGATTTTGAAAAGGTTCCTTCGCCATGTTTTGTATTGGACGAACATTTGCTCGATAAAAATCTTCAACTGATTGCTTCTGTCAAAGAGAGAGCTGGGATTGATATCATTCTGGCTTTTAAAGGTTTTGCCTTGTGGAATTCCTTTCCTTTAATTCGAAAATACATCGATTCAACAACTTCCAGTTCTTTACACGAAGCACGATTAGCTTTTGAAGAATTCGGAACTCTAACGCACACCTATTCGCCGACTTATGTTGTTGATGAATTTGATGAATTGATGAGTTATTCAAGTCACATCACCTTCAATTCTCTCAATCAATTTCAACAATTTTTACCATCAGTAAAAAATTCTCAAAGAAAGATATCTTTAGGAATTAGAGTTAATCCCGAGTATTCAGAAGTAGAGACAGAACTTTACAATCCGTGTGCGCCTGGATCAAGATTAGGAATTATTGCCGACGACCTTCCCGAAGAATTACCCCAAGAAATTGAAGGATTACACTTTCATGCATTATGCGAATCAAAATCGTTCGACCTAGAAAAAACATTGAAGGCTTTTGAAGAAAAATTTGCTCGCTTTCTACCAAAAATTAAATGGGTAAATATGGGCGGAGGACATTTAATGACACATAAAGATTACGACATTGAGCATTTAATTGAACTATTAAAAGCTTTCAAAAAACGCAACAATGTTGAAGTAATTTTAGAACCGGGAAGTGCCTTTGCCTGGGAAACAGGCTATTTAGTTTCCGATGTTGTGGATATTGTTGAAAACAAAGGTATAAAAACCGCAATTTTGAATGTTTCGTTTGCAGCACACATGCCCGACTGTTTAGAAATGCCCTATAAACCGAAAATAATTGGTTCGTACTTTGACCCTCAACCCAATCTACCAACTTATCGAATGGGTGGCAACTCTTGCCTTTCGGGTGACTATGTTGGCTTTTGGTCTTTCGATCAAAAATTAAAAATAGGCGACAAAATTATTTTTGAAGATATGATTCACTATACCATGGTGAAAACTACTTTTTTTAATGGCGTAGGACATCCAGCAATCGGAACTTGGAATAAGCAGGAAGGATTTCGATTGATTCGAAAATTTGGATATGAAGATTTTAAGAATAAACTTTCGTAGTTAAATAATTTCGATGCCCCATTTTTCAAGATTCGATTGAATAAATTCAACTACCGCTTTATGCGTTTCTTTTCCATTCCCAACAACCTCTAAAGGCTCACCAAACTTAATATTTATTGGAATATCTCGATGAATGGAGCCTAAGTCTTTGAGCAATCTTCCATTTCCCCAAAAATCAGTACGAATGGCCATAGGAACCACCTTCACTCCTGCTTTTTGAGCGAGCTTAACACCTAAGGAATTAAACTGATTGATAATGAATTTTTCAGTTCGCGTACTTTGCGGAAATATCACCACAGAGGTTCCCTCCTTTAGTTTTCTCTGTCCTTCTGTCATCACAGTCATTAGGTCTTTTCTTGAGTCTTTTCGACCTACAGCAATCGGATTACGAGCACGCATAATTGGGCCAAAAGTTCCTTTGGTTAAACTATCTTTCACAACAAAAGTTACTTCTTTTGTTGGTGCAATTAAACAAGGAAAAACCATTGTTTCAAGCGTTCCCATATGGTTACTGATAAAAACCACTGGTTCATCTTTCACTTTTTCAACATGTTCAAAACCAGTAATATGAAATTTTCCGCCGCAATTTTCGATAAACTTTAATATCTCGTAAGAACTTAAAGCCCAACGTTCGGTATCGTAAATATTTTGAAATGCATATTTGCGATTAACTTGCAAAAATCGCATAAAGCCAATATTAAAATAAACACTGGTATTCAACGATAAAATATCACCTAAAGCGCGCTTATGATTCTTGTCGGTTTCGTAAGTATTCGCCGAGAAAAATTGATTACTTAGTTTCATAAAACTTAAAATTAAGCTTGTACACACCATTGCAGGACTAAGCTAAGGCTACAATGCGTACAAATAATGGTGATTCAAAAATACAATAGAATTTTATATCCTCTAATTATTTTTAACAAATCATTAAAGACAATTAGTGCATAATATTCACATTTTTTTAGCAAATTTGTGTTACACGATTAGATATCAATATGAACCAACCAACAACGATTACGATACTTTCACAACTATTTCAAAATCATTTTTCAGAATCTCCAAAATCCATATTAGCATTACCCGAATCAGGATCAAACCGAAAATACTATAGAATACACAGCAGTAATTATACTGCCATTGGTGCATACAATAATGATATCAAAGAGAACGAAGCATTTTTTAGTTTTACCCAAACCTTTTTAAGCCTAAAATTAAATGTTCCCTCGATTTACAAAATTGATGAAGACCAAAAGCACTATTTAATTCGCGATTTAGGAAATAAAGCACTATTCGATTCAATTCAAGCGTATCAACGAGAGGAAACAGAAGAATATCCACTATGCTGTATTAAAAAATCGATCGAAATGTTGATTGATTTTCAAGTTTTGGGTGCAAAACATATTGATTTTTCTAAATGTTATCCTCGTGAAAAATTTGATGCACAATCGGTCCAATGGGATTTAAACTATTTCAAATACAATTTTCTTAAACTAACCTCAATTCCGTTCGATGAAAGTTTACTTGAAAATGATTTCCAAACAATAATTGAATTGCTAGAGAAAGCGCCTTCTGATTACTTTATGTTTCGCGACTTCCAATCTCGAAACATTATGATTTCGGAAGATAAACCATGGTTTATTGATTACCAAGGCGGAAGAAAAGGTGCATTGCAATACGATCTAGCTTCAATTTTATACAGCCCCAAATCGCATTTAAATAAAATTCAACGAGAATCGTTGTTGTCATACTATATTGAAAGCATAAAAAAGAAAATTGATCTGGATGAAAATGAATTTGTGGCACAATATTACGGTTTCGTTTTAGTTCGAATTCTACAAGCACTAGGCGCGTATGGTTACCGCGGCATTTTTGAGAAAAAACAAAACTTCATAAATAGCATCCCAAAGGCTTTAAGCAACTTGCAGTTTATATTTGATGAAAAGTTGTCAATCGACTTGCCTGAGATAAAGCGAATTACAAATATTTTAGCTGAATCAAAATGGGCAAAACCTTATCAGCCTGATGCTAAAAAGTTAACCGTACGTATCACAAGTTTTTCCTATAAAAAAGGAATCCCCGAAGACCCATCAAGCAACGGAGGTGGATTTGCATTTGATTGTAGAGGATTACCAAACCCCGGAAGATTAGAGGAATACAAAAAACTAAGCGGATTAGATCAATCTGTAATCAACTACCTCGAAGAACATAATGAAGTTGAAGAATTTCAAAAAGCGGCTCAAAAATTGGTAGGCATATCGGTTGAAGAATACCTCAAGAGAGGCTTCAATCATTTATGTATTAATTTTGGATGCACTGGCGGACAACATCGCTCGGTTTACAATGCTGAAAGAATGTTTCATTGGCTTAAAAACAATTATTCGGTAGAATTGGTTATTACTCACACAGAGCAAAAGAACTGGCCAAAAAATGAGTAAAAAGCGTTGCAAAAAAGAGAATTACAAAATTCCAAAGAATCCCAAATACATTTGTAAAAAATGCGAAAGGCAAGCAAAAGAAAAAGACAAGCTTTGCAAACCTAAATCATTGTAGCTTAACGTCAAATTTACTACTCACTCATTCAACTGTTATTTTCCTTCGTATTATCGCCATTTAATTTCATCTTCTACATCGAAATAATTATATTGTAGAAGTAGGAAACCTCAAAATTAAATACATGAACCGCTATAAATATTTCAATCGTGATTTAAGCTGGTTAGAATTTAACCATCGTGTTTTGGAAGAAGCCAAAGATAAATCGCTCCCACTATTTGAGCGACTAAAATTCTTAGCAATATATTCCAATAACTTGGAAGAATTTTATCAGGTGAGGTTAAGCTATTATCGCCAACTAATTACAAACAGAGATGCGATTCCTGAGAAAATAGCAGAGGTAAAACCTGCAAAGATCATTCAGCAAATTAATGAAACCGTTACCAAGTTACAGGTAGAATTTTTTCATATTTTCGATCGGGAAATAATGCCCGAACTCAGAGAAAATGGGATTATTCTATTAGACAAAACATCGAAACTATTACCTGAGCAGGAAGAAGAAGTGCACGACATTTTCGTTTCCGAAATAATGAGTGTATTGCAACCTGTATTGTTGATAAAGAAAAAAGTACGTCCATTTTTAAAAAGTGGCCACAGTTATCTCATTTTAGAGATGTACAACAAAGACTCAAAACTTTCGCAAATTGCACGCAGAGTGCATTATGGATTATTAAAACTTCCAACCGACCATAATATTTCAAGATTTATCGAGCTTGCCCCAAGAGATCAAAAATATTATGTAATGTTTTTAGAGGATGTGATCATGCGGCACATTGATAAGATCTTCCCTGGCTATGAAGCGCAAAATTGGTATTCGATCAAACTTACACGCGATGCTGATCTTGATTACGACGATTACGAAGGTGATGAATTAATCGATTTGATCGCCAAATTAACCTTACGAAGATCGGTGGGTGCTCCCAATCGTTTTCAATACGATCGGACTATGCCCAACAAAGTTTTAAAATATGTAATGGAATCATTTCATATTCATAACGATATTCTTGTGCAAGGGGGTAGCTATCATAACTTACGCGACATCTTTAGATTTCCGAATCCATTATCTCCTAAATTAGAGATTGGCCAAATTAAGCCATGTAAGCATCCGCAAATAAACGATGATGAAAAAATCGCAGAAATCGTTAATAAGCAAGATGTTTTGCTCAATGTACCTTATCAATCGTTTGAATACTTTTTGAATTTCTTAGAAGAAGCTGCTCGTGATCCTTTTGTAACTGAAATTAAATCTACACAATACAGGGTTGCTGAACGATCAGCAGTTGTTAATGCATTAATGAATGCTGCTGAACGAGGAAAAAAAGTTACCGTTTTTGTAGAATTAAAAGCAAGATTCGACGAAGAAGCCAACCTGCGCTATGCCGCTGAAATGAAAAAAGCGGGAATAAACATCATTTATAGCATCCCAAATTTAAAAGTACACGCTAAAGTTGCCTTGATACTTCGAAAAGAAAATGATAAAGGTTTAAAGCATCACGCTTATCTGGGAACAGGAAATTTCAATGAAAAAACAGCACGCATTTACTGCGATCATGGAATTTTCACATCAAACGAAGACATCATTGAGGATCTTAAAAATATGTTTAAATACCTTGAGACCAAGGAACCGTATATAAAATTCAAAAGCATTCTGGTTCCGAATTTTAACTTGGTTCATCGTTTTGGACAATTGATTAATCAAGAAATCATCAATCAAAAAAATGGTAAAAAAGGATACATTCTGCTAAAAATGAATGGCCTTCAAGATCCGCACATGGTTGATATGTTGTATCGGGCGAGCGAAGCTGGTGTAAAAGTTGATCTAATTATTCGTGGAATTTGCATTTTAAAACCCGGAAAAAAATACTCAAAAAACATTCGGGTTATTCGTATTATCGATCGATTTTTAGAGCATGCGAGAGTGTTTGTTTTCCATAACGATGGTGATCCAAAAGTTTACTTAGGTTCTGCCGATTGGATGAAACGAAATTTATATCGAAGGGTTGAATGTGTATTCCCAGTTAACGATGATAAAAACAAACAAGAGTTAATCGATATTCTGAATATTCAACTTGCCGATAATGTGAAGGCATGTGAAGTGGGCTCTAGAATGGAAAACATACGTATTATTAATGATGAACCGTTGGTACAATCACAGATTGCCACTTACGAGTATTTTAAAGAAAAGGTAAAATAATGAGCAAAAAAAAGCGGGTTACTTTGGTAACCCGGCTATTCATAGTTTAGTTAGATCAGAAAATAGATGATGGTTAAAAGAGAAAAGGAAGATTATCTTCTATTTAATTCTATTATTCTTAGATGTTTAGTGCCTTTTTCAAAGCAATGCTAATATAGGATATATTTTCAACACTAAAGTATTAAAAGTAAAGAAAATTTAACCTTTGGCTATTTAGAGATCATTATACATCACGATTGATCCCTCAACATCAGACACTTAGACACCAAACACCAACACTATGTCATAAAATATGTAATAAATTATCTATTTTTTCATATTTTTTTACTATGAAGAGAAAACTATAACATTTTTCGAACTATTTTAGCACAAAATCGACCTCATGAGTAAATTTTTAAAAGAAGTTGCCAATTATATATACAAGCACAATCAAGACTCCCTGCCCGATTTAAAAATCATTTTTCCAAATCGTCGATCTGGTTTATTTTTTCAACAATATTTAATTGAAAGTTCAAGCAAAGCAACCTTCCTTCCCGAGATCACAACAATTACTGAGTTTATATCGGAACAAAGCACACTACAAACACTCGATCGACAATTATTGATAATTGAACTGCATGAGGTTTTCACTTCGGTTTTGAATAGTAACGAAACTCTTGATGAATTTTATTTTTGGGGCGAAATGTTGCTTTCCGATTTCAACGATATCGACAAATATTTAATCGATTCAAAGCAACTTTTTCAAAACATCGAATCGCTAAAAGAGATCGATACCGTTTTTGAATTTATTTCGGAAGATTTACGTGGCTTTCTATCTTCATTTTGGGATCATCTACTACAATCAAAATCGTCTGAAAATAAAGACTACCTTCTAAATATTTGGAAAAACTTGGATCAAATTTACAAGGTCTTTCAAGAAAAGTTGCGTTCAAAAAATCTTGCTTATGAAGGCATGATTTATCGCGAAGTAATAAATAAACTACAAGCTGAAGGTCATCAAAACAACACACCAACTATTTTTATCGGATTTAATGCTTTGAATGAATGTGAATTCAAATTATTCCAACAATTAGCAAAAAATCCTTCTACTCAGTTTTTTTGGGATTTTGATGAATTCTATATGGATATTGAAGCCCATGAAGCAAACTTCTTCATGAAAAGAAATATTTCAGTATTTCCGATGCCAAAGGACTTTTTCTTCGAGAAGGATTCTTTTTCCAAATTAAAGAAAATCGATGTTGTGGCTGTTCCGGGCTTTACAGGCCAAGCGAACTACGCAGCAAATTGGATGACCCAAATACAGGAAAATATTCACGAACGATTTGACAATACAGCTGTAGTTTTATGCGACGAGACCTTGCTTCCATCGGTACTGAATGAAATACCCGAAAAAGTTAAAAAGTTGAATATCACAATGGGATTTCCGTTAAAAGGATCGCCCGCATTTAACTTTTTGAAAACAATAACCGAGTTGGATGCTCAGCGCAAAACCAACGACGATGGTCAAATTCAGTTTTATTATCGGCCAATACTTTCATTGTTAAGTCAATCGTTATTATATCCGATTGTAAAAGATTCAGTAGCCGGATTTACCAAAAGCATCAAAGACCAAAATAAGATTTATTTAACCTCAGAAGATTTTGAATCAATCCCTGTATTGAAGGAGATTTCAAATTTACCGAACCATATTTCAGAAATTCGGGATTATTTACAGCAAATTATTAAAAAGATATTCAACCATTTGCCAGAAAACGAGCAATTAAACAAAGAAACGCTGTATCAAATTCATCTTGAAATAAATAAGCTACACGATTCTCTTTTAGCAGATGATAAGAACCAAGAACTAATTTCGAAAAAGTTATTCTACAAAATTCTTTTGCGACAAATCGAAAGAGTTTCCATTCCATTCGAAGGTGAACCGCTTTCAGGAGTTCAGGTAATGGGCTTTCTGGAAACCAGAAGTCTTGACTTTGATAATGTTATTTTACTTTCGGCAACCGATGACAAAATTCCAGGATCGGGGCATCGTCATTCCTTTGTTCCGTACAATTTACGACGAGGTTTTGGCTTACCTGTTTCCGATCATCACCAAGCCATGTATGCCTATTATTTTTATCGCTTAATTCAGCGCGCCAAAAACGTCACCATTGTTTACGATTCGCGCACCGAAGGAATGACACGTGGAGAAGTTACCCGCTATGCCACTCAGCTACAGTACGAGGCCGAACATATTCGAGTGAACTATAAACAGGCGGTTTATGATTTTACGCCAACTAAGTTTGAAGGAATTACCATCGAAAAGAATGATGCAATCATCAATGGCTTAATTGATAAATTATCAAGCAAACCAATTTCGCCCTCTGCCTTAAATACCTACCTCGATTGTTCACTGAAGTTTTATTTTAAATATTATGAAAAACTTTATGAGTCGGATGAGATAATGGAAGAGTTTGACAATTTAATGTTTGGAAGGATTGCCCATGTTGCACTCGAAGAAATTTACAAAGATTACACCAACAAAATTTTATCTGTAGAAACCATTCAAGCAATAATTAAAAACAGAAAGCTCATCGAACAAAGCTTAAATATTGCGCTAGAAAAAGAATATTTTAAAGGCAAAAAATTCAAACTATCGGGCAAAAATTTAATGATTCACGATATCATTAAAAAGTATATATTGAAAGTTCTACAGTTAGATAAAAAGCATGCTCCATTTACAATTTTAGGGTTGGAAAAAGAGTTTTTTAAAACCATTCAAATTGAAGCAGCCAACCAACAAGTTACTTTAAAATTTGGAGGAACGATTGACCGATTAGATGAAAAAGATGGCGCCATTCGTGTACTCGATTATAAAACCGGAAAATCATCGAATGCGGTTAGTTCCATCCCGTCGTTGTTCAATAATGGAAGCAACCGAAATAAAGCTGCTTTTCAAACAATGTTGTATGCAGGTTGTGTTGCCGAAAAATACCATGGTCAAGAAATAATACCAGCAGTTTTTGGAGCTAGATCTGTATTCACTCCTGATTTCTCAGCTGAGTTCGTAATGGACAATCAAACGTTAAGCTACCACCAGTTTGAAACCGAGTACACAGAAGAACTAAAAAAACTAATGTTGGAGATTTTAAATCCGGAGATACCTTTTGAGCAAGTAAAGAACAGTAGTGCGTGTAAGTTTTGCCCGTACCAAACAATTTGTAATCGAAAGATCAACGATTTTCAAGCATAAAAAAGGCTGGCAAATTGCCAACCTTTTTAATTATATATTTATTATTCAATTACTAGTCAAAATATTCATCCAATTTATCGGCCATTGCATTGGCAAGCTGTTTTGCTTCTTCGTATTTGTCTTGTTTCAAAGCACCTTTCTCTTCAACCGAAGGGTTTACAACCTCCCATTTAATAGTATCTGAGAATTTCTCAAGATTTTTCACACCACCGCCATTCCAGCTGTACGATCCAAATACCCCAAGATAGTGATCTTTAATACCTTTGTGTTCAATTTCGCGAACCACCGATTCAACCGATGGGAACATCTCATTGTTATAAGCACAACTTCCAACAATTACTCCCTTAAACTTGAATATATCGCTAATTATGTACGAAATATGAGTTTTAGAAGCATCGTAAACACGAAGATTCTTTACACCACGAACGGCTAATTGGCGACCAATTGCATCGGCCATTTTCTCTGTATTTCCATACATCGATCCAAAAATTATCACCACTCCTTTTTCGGTAGTATAGCTACTCCATTTTTTGTAACGCTCAAGAATCCAATCTAAATGCGAACGCCATACAATTCCATGCGATGGTGCAATTTGTTTGATCGAAATACCTTCTAATTTCACCAAAGCACGTTGGGTATGTGGTGCATATTTTCCTACAATGTTGGTGAAATAACGCATTGCTTCTTCTTCAAAAAACTGCAAGTTAACTTCATCATCGAAAACGCCACCATTTAAGGCTCCAAAACTACCAAAGGCATCGTTCGAAAATAGAATTTCGTTGGTCGATTCATAAGTAACCATACTTTCGGGCCAATGAACCATTGGAATTGTATAAAAATTTAGTTTATGTTTTCCTAAATCTAATTCATCACCATCGGCTACAGTTAAAGTTTCGCCTTTTAAACCATAAAAGTTTTCAAGCATTGGAAAAGTTTTCTTATTTCCAACAACAACGATATTTGGATAGCGATCGCGAACGGCATTTAACGATCCTGAATGATCGGGCTCCACGTGATTAATTACCAAGTAGTCAACCGGCCGATCTCCTAAAATTGCATCTAACTTTTCAAAATACTCATCAGTAAATTTTCGATCAACCGTATCAACCAAGCAAACTTTCTCATCAACAATAAGGTACGAGTTGTAAGTTACGCCATAAGGTAATGGCCAAAAATTTTCGAACAAATGGGTACGGCGGTCGTTAACTCCTAAATAATAAATGTCATCTGTAAGATTAACTTTATACATAAGATTAGTGATTTTTTATTTTGCTGCAAATTTAGTCTTTTTACCCATTATTAAATCATACTAAAAATATAGGCTAAATATTTTAACATTATCTTCATTATTTTCAGAAAAGTAAAATCAACATTGTACTGTTTAAAAGATTGATTGAATAAAATCAATTACAAATTATATTTTTGCAAAAAATTAATATCGATGAAAAGAGAATCTAAAGTAATGTTGTATCCTAAATTAGCGCGCTGGTCGATGATTGTTTTTGCGCTCTTATTGTTTGTTGCAGGATTTCGTGCATTTGAATTGTACAAATACATTTTCAAACCAAACGTTACCCAAAACTACACTTTATACATCAATACTGAAGACAATCTTGATAGCATCACTCACCGCCTTGAAGCAAACAAGGTTTTAGAAAACTACAAGGCGTTTAAATGGGTTGCGAAAAAGAAATCGTATGCAGATAATATCAAACCTGGAAAATATATATTAGAAAAAAATAAAACCACTAATGAGGTGGTAAACATGCTTAGAATTGGGAGTCAGGCACCAGTAAATGTTACTTTCAACAATGTTCGCAGCTTTGAAGAATTAGCAGGAAAAGTTGCCATCTTTTTTCAAAAAGATTCACTTTCATTTCTGAAAGCATTTGAAAGCAAAGCGTTAAGAGAACAAACCGGATTTAGCAAAAATGAATATCCGGCCATGTTTATTCCAAACACCTATCAAATGTACTGGACCGATACTCCAAAAGATTTCATTCTTAGAATGAGACAAGAATACGACAAATTTTGGAGCGAAGAAAACCTTGAGAAAGCCAAACAAATTGAATTAACACCTATTGAAATCTCCACCATGGCCTCAATAGTTCAAGAAGAATCGGTTAAGGCTGAAGAACTTCCAATTATAGCCGGATTGTATATCAATCGAGTAAAACGCAACATGTTGTTGCAGGCCGACCCAACCATTAAATACACAATTGGCGATTTTACTGTTCGCAGAGTTACCAATGAAATGTTGGCAACCGATTCGCCTTACAACACCTATAAATATCGTGGATTGCCTCCTGGCCCCATTAATTTCCCCGAAATCAGTTCAATTAGTGCGGTATTGAATTACGAATCGCATCAATATTTATACATGTGTGCCAAAGAAGATTTCTCGGGATACCATAATTTCTCAAAAACACTTTCTCAGCACAATCGAAATGCAGAAAAGTACCGTAGAGCATTAAACCGAAATAGAATTTATCGTTAATTGCTAAGCGTCATGTAAACCGGAAAGTGGTCGCTTATTCCACCGTAATAGCTACTTCCATAGGTTCTGTTGGGCGACATTTCGCCTTTCGAATTTACATATTCCATAAAACTTTGATGAAAAACATATCCATTGTCAATAGTGGTTGAAACTCCCTTTGGAGCATCAATCAAACTTGCAGAAACCACAATATTGTCAATCATATTCCAATTGCCACGATAATTGTAAGAGCCTTCGCCACGATTGTCATCATCGTACATCAAATTTACCAAACCGCTTTGAGGATTTTCGTCGTTATCCTGAGCCAACAAAACATCATTCAAACTTTTGTTGGTCGGTTCGTCGTTCATATCGCCCATGATAATAATTTTGGCCTCTGGATCTTCTCCAACAAGTTCATCAACTTTGTTTTTTAAAATAGAAGCAGCCAATTCTCTTTTTGGCGAAGAAGCTTCTGTTCCACCCCATCGAGAAGACCAGTGATTAACAAAAACATGGATTAAATCACCTTTCAGCAATCCATTTACGTATAAAATATCACGAGTTACAAACGAAGTATCTTCTGGGTTTACAACAGGAATGCCAAACGATTCTAGTACTTCAAAATCATCGGCACGATACAATAAGACACAGTCAATACCACGCTTATCTGGGCCATCGTGCCATACAATCTGATAATCTGCATTCTGCAAATATTTAGAGGAAACAAGCCCTCGCAAAGCAAGATCATTTTCAACTTCGGCCAAGCCAACTAAGGATGGATAATTTACAGAATCAATCGACCAAATCACGCGTCCTAAATCATCACATTTTTTTAGATACTTTTCTGTATTCCAGTTTTTCTCAGCACTTGGAAGAAACTCTTCATCTTTTTTATTAGAAGTATCAATTGTATCAAATAAATTTTCAACATTGTAAAATGCGACAGTTATTTGCTCTGGTTTATCGCAAGATGAAATGATTAGGGCAACAAATATTAGGGATAAGAATGTAATTTTTTTCATTTGTATTAAAATATGGAGAAAACAACTTTGGTTTTTAATTATTGCCAACTAAATTACAGAAGCTGTTTCCATTGGTTAATTTTTTCAGATCAAACGAATTTAATACATTAAAGTTCAATTTGTCGAATTTCAAATCGAATTAATTCTATTTTTGAGAAAAATTAAAGTATGATTTCAACAGAACTTTTAGAAGTACTTTTGCGAAGTGTACCACAATACTTTCTTTTTGCTATATTGGGTTTATATATTTTCAGTTGGGTTGAAAAGAAAAAACTATTTGCTCAATTAGCAGAAATTGCTGCTGTAATTTTAGGGGGTTTGGCATTTATGGTGCTCAAAAGCAAGATGATTCCTGCACCTGAAACAGAAGGAATTGATTACGAGCAAATCAAAACATTAATTAGCTTAGTAATTATGATTATGCTTAATGGAGGATTGGCACTCATTGCCTTGTTCGTTCGTTATAGTAAAAGCAAAATTTCAATTTTTTTTAGCATTGCAATTTTTGTTTTTTCAATTTTTATTTTTTTCAAAACAACCAACAATGCTAATGTTAACTTTGAATTGACTCCCAAAACAGAACAAAATGAAAAGGCTGATTAAATGAATCAGCCTCTCTATAATTAATCTTCAAAAATTAAGATCTTTTCAATTACATCTCTTTGTCGAATATCGTCGATCACCTCTAAGCCTTCAAACACTTTTCCAAAACAAGTATGCTGTCTGTCGAGATGCGAAGTATTCTCACGACTATGGCAAATAAAAAACTGAGAACCACCTGTATCACGGCCAGCATGAGCCATCGACAATACGCCTCGATCGTGGTATTGGTTGTCGCCATCCAATTCACATTTAATTGAATAGCCTGGACCACCTGCGCCAGTTCCATCTGGGCAACCTCCTTGAATCACAAAATTTGGAATTACTCGATGAAAAGTTAGTCCATCGTAAAATCCATCTTCGGCTAGTTTTACAAAATTTGCAACTGTTTTGGGTGCATCTTCTTCAAAAAACTTTATTTTCATCACCCCTTTTTCGGTGTGCATTTCAGCTGTTATCATAATCGCATTTTAATATTAATTAATATGCAAATTTAGTTATTTATAAGCAGCATTATTCAAAAATCGAGTTAAATGCGAAATATTTGAACTGTTTAAATACAAAAATTGTTTCCCTTTTAAAAGATAACTATATGGTACTAACGTTTTCAAAAATGTTCCCTCTAGGTGCAAAAGCGCCTGGTTTTAGATTAATGAATGTGGTTAACAATGAAATGGTTTCTCTTGAAGAATCCAAATCGGAAATTGCAACAGTTTTAATGTTTATTTGCAACCATTGTCCGTATGTTAAACACATCAATCACGAAATTGCGAACATAAGCAATGAATATATCGAAAAAGGGATCTCATTTCTTGCAATTAGTTCGAATGATGCCGATGCATTTCCCGACGATAGTCCCGAAATGTTAAAGGCTCAAGCCGAAGAATTTGGATTTAAATTTCCATATTTGTACGACGAAAGACAATTGGTTGCGAAAGCCTACAAAGCTGCTTGCACTCCCGATTTCTTTGTTTTCGACAAGAACTTGAATTGTGTATATCGTGGTCAGTTAGATGACGCGCGCCATAAAAACCAAATCCCTGTAACAGGAAAAGACCTCCGAAATGCATTAGATTCTTTAATAAAAGGAGAATCGGTAAGCGCAGATCAAAAGCCTAGTTCAGGTTGCAACATTAAGTGGCGAGCAGGGGTTAGTCCATTTTAAAAAATGAAAAAAATAGTTGAATGCATTCCAAATTTTTCGGAAGGCCGAAATAAAAAAGTAATTAATTCAATTGTCGATGAAATTAACAGTGTTGATGAAGTTGCAGTTTTGCACACCGACAAGGGTTTCGATGCCAATAGAACTGTAATAACTTTTGCAGGATCGCCAGAGAAAGTAGTTCACGCAGCATTTCTTGCCATAAAAAAAGCAGCTGAATTAATTGACATGCAGAAGCAAACCGGAGCACACCCTCGAATGGGTGCTACCGATGTTTGTCCTTTGGTGCCGGTAAAAGGAATCACCACGGCAGAAACGATTCTACTAGCAGAAAAATTGGCAGAGCGAGTTGCCAAAGAATTGGGTATTCAAGTTTATCTATATGAGCAATCTGCAAAATTTGAAGCACGAAAAAGCTTAGCCAATTGCCGAAAAGGAGAATACGAAGGCATGCAGGCAAAAGTGAATACTACAAATTGGAAACCTGATTTTGGGCCAGAAATATTTAATAGTAAAGCTGGCGTAACCGTAATTGGAGCTCGTAAATTTTTGATTGCCTACAATGTGAATCTCGACTCAAAGGATACAAAATTAGCCAAGAAAATTGCAGGTATTGTTCGTGAAAGTGGATTTTTGGATGCCCATAAAAATCGTGTTGCCGGCAAACTTAAGAAACTTAGAGCCATTGGCTGGTATATGGAGGAGTATCAATTAGCACAAGTTTCAACAAACCTAATTGACATAGAAACAACGCCCATTCATACCGTTTTCGAAACAATAAAATCAGAAGCAAAACGACTTAATTCAAATGTAAAAGGATCAGAACTTATTGGGTTAATCCCTTTAAGCGCACTCATCAAAGCTGGCAAATATTATTGCTCAAAGAATGACCTTGCTCATCGTAATTCTGAATTATATTTAATAAATTGTGCCATAGAGCATTTAGGATTAAATCAACTTTTAAAATTCAATCCTAATGAACGAATTTTGGAATATGCACTAAATTCAAAGTTAGATGAAAACACGATTTATTCTTCGTAATATTTTTTTCAGCTTATTATTCCTTCCGATAATTGGAGTTGGGCAAAATAAAGAAGAGGCGAAAAAGAAAACCATGGAACTTTTTGAAGTGATTGAAACAAAAAACATCAAATTCGTAGCCAACGATATGAATACGGCGACCTTAGGTTTTAATGCAATCACCTCTGATCCTAACACAGTGGTTGTTAAAAACGATTCAATATTCATCGATTTACCATTTTGGGGTAGAGCCTATCAAGCCGATTTTAAGTATGAAGGTGGTTTTCATTCAAAAACTGAAATTACTTCTAAGGAAAAGAAATTGAATAAAAGAAAAAGTCTGATCACCTATTATATAAGAACAAAAACTGAAACAGATAATCTTCGGCTTGTATTCTATGTTAGCAACTCAGAATATGCTAGTTTAAAAATCATTAGCAACCAAAAAGAGTCAATAGATTATACCGGAACAATAAGCTATCAGTAACTTAATATCGAGATATTATTTTTTCACTCGATATTTATATATTTAATAGTTGAATATTCAGAAAAATAATACATATTCGCGCGATTTTTATCGATAACAAAATAAATACAAAAAATGGGAAAAGTTTTAATTATCGGAGCAGGAGGCGTGGGCACAGTTGTAGCACATAAAATGGCCTCAAATCCTGATGTATTTACCGAAATAATGATGGCAAGTCGTACAAAAGCAAAGTGCGATGCTATTGCCAAAGCAGTAGGAGGTAATCGTATCAAAACTGCACAGGTTGATGCAAATAACGTTCCCGAATTGGTTGAACTAATCAATGCATTCCAGCCCGACATTGTTGTAAACGTAGCACTGCCATATCAAGATTTAACGATAATGGATGCATGTTTAGAAACCAAAACCGCCTATCTCGACACGGCAAACTATGAGCCTGAAAACGAAGCGAAATTTGAATATAGCTGGCAATGGGCCTACAAAGATAAATTTAAGGAAGCGGGAATTACAGCCATCTTAGGTTGTGGATTCGACCCAGGTGTAACTAGTATATTTACCGCGCGCGCGGCCAAACACTTCTTCGATGAAATTCATTATTTAGATATCGTTGACTGTAATGCAGGAGATCATGGAAAAGCATTTGCAACCAATTTCAATCCTGAGATTAATATTAGAGAGGTAACCCAAAAAGGAAAATATTGGGAAGATGGAGAATGGAGACTTACCGAGCCGCACGAAATTCATCAACCATTAAATTACCCCAATATTGGTCCTAAAGAATCTTATTTAATCTATCACGAAGAACTAGAATCGTTGGTAAAAAACTTCCCAACAATAAAAAGAGCAAGATTCTGGATGACTTTTGGTCAGGAATATTTAACACATTTGCGTGTGATTCAAAACATTGGAATGGCAAGCATTGAACCAATTGTTTATGAAGGCAAAGAAATTGTTCCAATTCAGTTTCTTAAAGCGGTGCTTCCAAATCCAGGTGAATTAGGTGAAAACTATACTGGCGAAACATCTATTGGTTGTCGTATAAAAGGATTGAAAGATGGTGTTGAACAAACCTATTATATCTACAATAACTGCAGCCACCAAGTAGCATACGATGAAACAGGCGCGCAAGGTGTTAGTTACACAACAGGTGTTCCGGCAACAGTGGGTGCAATGATGTATTTAAAAGGTCTATGGAAAAAAGAAGGAGTTTATAACGTAGAAGAATTTAATCCTGATCCTTTCTTGGACGAATTGGCAAAACAAGGATTACCATGGAATGAATTAACAAATATTGATCTGGAATTATAAAGTTAAAAAGAGTCGTGGTCACGACTCTTTTTTTGATAGATCTAAAAATGATTGTTGCTCGCAGGGAGTACAAACAACAAAAGGGAGTTATAATGTAAGGGGTTTTCTCTTTTGTTTACATTTCAAATTTGAGTAAAAAATAGAATGTTTTCAAAGAAAATTTGATAAAAATATAATAGACTTTGTGAAAGTGCAGATTTGAGCGATGAAAGTACCATTTCAGTTCACGAATGAAAAAGCACAAACTATTAACATTAGAACTCAAATTAATAATTATCTGTATGAACCCAATAAAATTAGCATCGATTAAAAAAAATTGTGTAAATTATCGCCTCTTATATAATTAGACATTAAGAAAACCTAAAATAAAATATGAAACTATTATCAAGGTTTATTTGGCTTATCCTATTCCTCTCAATTATTGTAATTGGAGGTATAACATTAGTTAAGGTGAAAGCCGATAAAGAATTCGGTAAAATCAAGAATTCAATCACCCAGGAATACGACGCAGAAATTGATCAAATGATTACTCGCGACTTTTATGGTGTTGACTTTACCAACTATCTTGCAACAACAGCCAACGATGTAGAAACATCGTTCTTTATTCTAAATAATAATTCAAATGACAGAAAGTATATAGACAGCTACCTAGGTAAGGAAATGCTAGAATATGCAAAATTTGAAGCAGTTTGGTTTTTAAAAGACAATGGCGAAACTTTTTATTTTAAATCTACTAATGGTACTATTGTTCGCGACTTTTTACCAATTCCTTCTAACGCATTAGAAATAACTTTTATTGATGAAGGACCAAAAACATTTTATCAGGTAATTAATGGAAAAGTAATTCGCTTTGTGGGTGCAAGAATAACCACCGGTGGCATCTCTAATACGGTAGGATACATAATTGCTGCTGCAATACAAGACGATCAGTGGCTCAATTATTATTCTGCAAATATTAATAATTCCAAGGTTTCAATTATGAAATCGATGGAAGAACTACCATCGATTAGTCGAGAAATAGTTAGAATTACCCGTCCACTTAATGATTATTTTGGAAATCCGGTAGCTGTAATGAATATCGAATTGGACTTACCTTTCCTTAATTTGTGGAATAGTACCGCATCAACCAACAATAAACTAATTATTGGTTCATTGCTCCTAACAATGTTAATTTTCTTAATATTTGTTATTTCATGGGTAATAGCACCAATCAAAAAAATATCAGAATCCTTATCCAATGGAAGATCTACTGAAATTCAGTCGCTTAAAAAGAGTAAAACTGAAATGGGGGTAGTTGCTCGATTGATTGATGAGTACCATGCACAAACTGAACAACTGAAAGAAACAGACAAGATGAAAACATTTTATCTTGAAAACCTTAGTCATAAAGTGCGTACTCCTATGAATGCAATTATTGGCTTTATCAATCTGTTAATTGAAGAAGATCTGGAAGAAGATGTGAGAGACACCTATATTAGTATTATTTCAAAAGACACTGAAAAATTAATAGGTTCAGTCGACGAAATTATCGAGATATTAAAAAAGGATGACACTAAAAAATAAGTGATTCGATCAATTGGTTGAGTTAACAATTTGTAAGAAATATAAATTTAATTGATATTTTTTTTTGAAATTAAAAGATCATAACCTTTATTTGTAACAAAATACAACAATGAAGAATTTAAACTTAAATACATGGTGGTGGCACGTTCTTAGTTTCCAAATAGGAAGTTGAGCAGGCCGCTCGTGAGTTTAATCATAAAATATTTAAAGGCTTGTCGGACTTCCGACAAGCCTTTTTTGTTTAAAAAATATTAGAAAATTCCGAACAACTATGAATAAAATAAAAATCAATACTAAAACAACTAAGCTCCCAGGGAGCATCTCCGATTTAGTTACTCCGGTTAGTATTTATATGACCTTAAGAGATCGCTTTCCGAAAACACTATTGCTTGAAAGTAGCGATTATCATGGTGCCAATAATAGTATGAGCTACATCTGTTTCGATGAAATTGCTTCTATACAGATTAACAAAAATGTAATTACAAAAAACCTACCAGACAATAACGTTTTAATCGAGAATGTTACTGAGACCAATAGTGTTGCAGATAACTTAAACAATTTCTTAAATAATTTTGAAATTGATGAAATCAATCAAAAAGGAATCGTAAACGGCCTTTGGGGCTACACCTCTTTTGATGCAATTCAATATTTCGAAACCTTAAAACTCAGAGAACGAGAAGCGGATGAAGCGAATATTCCCGATATGTATTACGCTTTTCACCGATATATTATTGCCATTAATCATTTCAATAACGATATCACATTGGTTGAGAATCTTATTGATGAGGAAGAAAGCAAATCGAAAGAAATTGCAGCAATGCTCAGCAATCAAAATGTTGTTGCTTTTCAGTTTAAACTTGAAGGAGACGAAAGCTCCAACATTACCGATGAGAAATACATGGAAATGGTGGAAGAAGGTAAAAAGCACTGCTTCCGAGGAGATGTTTTCCAAATAGTTATTTCCAGAAGATTCCGCCAGAAATTCCGTGGAGACGAATTCAACGTTTATCGTGCTTTACGCCGAATCAATCCTTCACCATACTTGTTTTATTTCGATTTTGGTGGCTTCCGAATATTCGGATCTTCGCCTGAAGCGCAATTGGTAGTTGATAAAAACAAAGCCATCATCAATCCAATTGCCGGAACATTTAAACGTACCGGAGATGACGAAAAAGACAAACAATTAGCCATCGATTTGGCAGCCGATGAAAAAGAAAATGCCGAACACGTAATGTTGGTCGACCTTGCCCGAAACGATTTAAGTCGAAATTCGGCAAATGTTACTGTCGATAACTATCGCGAAGTACAATATTATTCACATGTATTGCATTTGGTTTCAGAAGTAAGCGGACAATTAGAAGAAGGAACCAATACCATCAAAGTATTCGGCGACACCTTCCCCGCAGGAACACTTTCGGGAGCGCCAAAATACAAAGCCATGCAAATTATTGATCGATTAGAAAACGTAAACCGTTCCTATTACGGTGGAGCTATTGGTTTCATTGGTTTTAATGGCGATATCAATCATGCAATTACCATCCGAACCTTTTTAAGCAAAAACAATACTTTAATTTGTCAGGCGGGTGCCGGAATTGTGGCAAAATCGAAAAAAGAGAGTGAACTTCAAGAAGTAAACAACAAGTTAGGTGCACTAAAAAAAGCAATGATCGAAGCGGAAAATATTAACAAATAAACTTCGATCTTAATTTTTATCTAAAATCAAACACAATGAAAATATTAGTACTCGATAATTACGATTCATTCACCTACAACCTTGTACATGTGATCAAGGAAATAACTTCAGAACAAGTTGATGTTTTCAGAAACGATAAAATCTCGATTGAAGAAGTAGGTAAATACGATAAAATTGTGCTTTCTCCAGGGCCAGGTGTTCCGGATGAAGCAGGAATTTTAAAAGAAGTAATTGCAACCTACGGAAGCACCAAAAGTATTTTTGGAGTTTGTTTGGGATGTCAGGCAATTGCGGAAGTTTATGGTGGAAATTTATTGAACTTAAATAAGGTTTATCATGGAGTTTCAACTCCGGTTAAAATCACCAACCAAGAAGATATTTCTTTTAAAGGACTACCAACCGAATTAGAAGTAGGCCGCTACCATTCTTGGGTAGTCGATGCCGAAAATATTCCTGAAAACATTGAAGTTTCATCGTTCGATGACGAAGGAAATGTAATGGCACTATTTCATAAAGCTTACGATGTTCGAGGGGTTCAGTTTCACCAGAATCGGTACTAACACCGCAAGGAAAAGAGATTGTAGCGAATTTTCTAAACCACTAAAATCTAAATCATGAAAGAAATATTACAAAAACTAATTGAGCACAAAACCCTTACAAAAGAGGAAGCTAAGTCAACCTTAACAAATATTGCCAACGAAAATTACAACAAATCTCAAGTAAGTGCCTTTTTAACAGCCTACATGATGCGCAGTATTACACCTGAAGAATTAGGTGGATTTAGAGATGCCTTATTAGACCTTTGTGTTCAAGTTAATTTTTCCGACTACAATACGATCGATCTTTGCGGAACAGGTGGAGATGGAAAAAATACATTTAATATTTCAACTTTATCCTCGTTGGTTGTTGCAGGAGCAGGTTACAAAGTTGCCAAACATGGTAATTATGGTGTATCATCCGCATCAGGTTCAAGTAGTGTAATGGAATACTTTGGATACAAATTTACCAACGACCAAAGCACTTTAAGTAAAATGATGGATAAAACCGGCATGGTTTATTTACATGCACCGTTTTTTCATCCGGCAATGAAAGCGGTTGGCCCCATTAGAAAAGAATTGGGAATGAAAACCTTCTTTAACATGTTAGGTCCAATTCTAAACCCTTCAAATCCAAACAATCAAATTGTTGGTGTTTTCAATTTAGAAACCATGCGACTTTATAGTTATTTATTTCAGCAATCGAATAAAAATTACAGCATTGTTTATGCGATGGACGGATACGATGAAATTTCATTAACTGGAGATTTCAAGATGATCAACAACAACGAAGATATATTGCTTTCGCCCGAAACTGTGGGAATGCCACGATTAAAGCAGGAAGAACTTTTTGGAGGTAATTCTGTTGAAGAAGCAGCGGCCATCTTTAAATCAATACTCGATGGTAAAGGTACCAATGCACAAAACAGCGCGGTATATATTAATGCAGCGATGGCAATTAAAACCATCCATCCCGAAAAAGAATTAGCTGCTTGTATCGATGAAGCAAAATTTTCTTTGCAAAATGGAAAAGCGGCAGAAGTACTAAAAAGTATTACTTCATTTTAATGAAAATTGCACTAGCACATAAAGAGGACCTGGAACAAATTCTTCAAATACAAAGAGAAGCATTTCAAAAGGAAGCAGAACGTTATTTTGAATTTGAGATTCAGCCGCTTCGTGAAACAAAAGAGGAAATTTTGAAAGACATGGAAATAAAAACCATTTTAAAAGCCGAGATTAATGGTAAAGTTGTGGGCTCAATTCGTGCCATTCAAAATAAAGTTGATTTTTCGTGTGAACTTTCTCGCTTGTCGGTGTTACCTCAATATCAAGGCAAAGGAATTGCAACACAGCTTTTACTCGAAATCGAAAAGTATTTCCCCAATGCTGCTAAATTTGTGCTTGCTACTGGTGCTAAAAGCGAAGACAATATTCACTTATACAAAAAGATAGGCTATCAGATTTCGCATTATGACCAATTTCATGATGGAGTTGAAGCCGTTTTTATGATAAAATCAGCGAATTAATTATGACAATTCTTGATCAAATAAACGAACACAAACGCAAAGAAGTTGAGAAACGAAAGCAATTAGTGAGTATCGACGAACTTAAAACTTTTCCACTTTATCAACAGAATGTTTCGTCCTTATCGAAAAATTTAATATCTCCAAAATACTCTGGGATCATTGCTGAACACAAACGTCAATCGCCTTCAAAAGGAATTATCAATGGTAATGTAAATGTACAAGAGGTTGTTTTAGGATATCAAAATGCAGGAGCATCAGCAGTTTCAGTATTAACCGATTCGAAATATTTTGGCGGTAGTATTTACGATTTAACACGTGCCGTTGAAGTGCTTGAAATTCCGGTTTTGAGAAAAGATTTTATCATCAACACCTACCAAATTCATGAAGCAAAAGCTTTAGGTGCTGGAATTATTTTACTTATTGCTGCCTCATTAACAGCCGAAAAAATAAATACTTTTGCTAAATTAACTCGTGATTTGGGCATGGAAGTGCTCTTTGAAATACACGATGAAGAGGAACTAAAAAAAGTTTCGAAATATGTAAATGTTGTGGGCGTTAACAATCGTAATTTGAAAACTTTCGAAGTTGATATTCAGCAATCGATCAAATTATCAAAATTAATTCCTGAACAGTTTATAAAAATTTCGGAAAGTGGAATCAGCAATCCCGAGAATGTAAAAACCTTAAAAGAATACGGCTATCAAGGATTCTTAATGGGCGAAAATTTTATGAAAAACGAAAACCCGGGACTTGCATGCAATGAATTTACTCAAAGTATAAAAGAGTATTAACGAACAATCAAAATAAGCATTATGATTGAATATCAAAAAGTAGTACCATGGGGACGATCATACACCGAGTATGTAAGCATGTTCCATTTATCACCAGGCTTCTTATCGAAAAAAGTTCTGGGATGCGGAGATGGACCTGCAGCTTTTAATTCAGTTGCCAATGCTTTTGGCGGAAATGTGGTTTCAATCGATCCGATTTTTAAATTCACAAAAAAAGAAATTGAAGATCAGATTGATAAAACATTTGGAGAAGTTATAAATCAAACAAAAGCCAATTTAGATAAATTCAATTGGGAACAATTTGGTACCGTTGAAGGATTAGGTAAAATCCGAATGAAATCGATGAAGCAATTCCTCAACGATTTTGATCAGGGAATTGAAGAAGGTCGATACATTGCGGCTAATTTACCCGATTTACCTTTTGATGATCAATCATTCGATATGGTACTTAATTCTCATTTTCTGTTCTTGTATTCCGATCTCTTAGACCTTGACTTTCACATACAATCTATCGAAGAAATGCTCCGAGTTGGAAAGGAAGTAAGAATATTTCCATTGGTCGATATGAATAGTAACACCTCTGAACACCTTGAACCTGTGTTAAAACACTTTCAACATACAAAAGTGTTAAAAGTGAACTACGAGTTTCAAAAAAATGGCGACCAAATGCTGATCGTCAGTAATAAAGAAATAGATATTTAAAGATCATAAGGAAGCCTGTTACGAATGAAAATTAAAATTTGTGGAATGGCCGATGCAGCAATCATGCATCAATTGGCTGAATTAAATATTTCAATGTTGGGATTTATTTTTTATCCAAAATCTCCGCGTTACATTATTGATAAAATCCGGCCCAATGAAATCAATAAGCTTCCTGATACGATTCAAAAAGTAGGCGTTTTTGTAAATATGCCTACCGAAAACATAATTACTCTTGCAAAAGAATATCACATAGATACAATTCAGCTTCATGGCTCAGAAAGCCCCGAAGTTTGTAAAGCGCTAAGCATTTCAAATTTAAAAGTATGGAAAGCTTTCAACCTCACCAAACAGAATAATTATGAAGCCTATTCCGATTTTTGTGAATACTTTTTATTCGATACACCTTCGGAAAAGCATGGTGGAACGGGCGAAAAATTCGATTGGTCATTATTGGATAGTTACCAAGGTTCTACCCCCTTTTTATTAAGTGGTGGAATAGGAGCCAAAGATGCCGAAGAGATAAATCAAATCCAACATCCCAAAATGGCAGGAATAGATATCAATAGTAAATTTGAAATCAAACCAGGAAAAAAAGATGTAGAATTGATTCGGAATTTTATTGATGAATTAATTTCCCCAGCACCCTAAAAAAGAATTAAAAATTACAAATTGAAAATACATAAATAATAAATAGAATGAGCTACCTAGCGAATAATGATGGTTATTATGGAGAATTTGGTGGAGCATTTATTCCGGAAATGCTGCAACCTAATGTAGATGCCCTAAAATCATCTTATAAAGAAATAATGGACTCGTATGAGTTCAAACAAGAATTTATCGACTTACTTAAAAATTATGTAGGTCGCCCTACTCCACTTTATCATTCGAAAAGATTAAGTGAAAAGTACGGTGCGAAAATTTTCTTAAAACGGGAAGATTTAACCCATACAGGAGCACATAAAATCAACAATACTATTGGTCAGGTTTTATTGGCAAAAAAAATGGGCAAATCCAGAATCATTGCCGAAACCGGTGCCGGACAGCATGGCGTTGCAACCGCAACAGTTTGTGCACTAATGAATCTTGAATGCATTGTTTATATGGGTGCACTCGACATCGAGCGTCAGGAGCCCAATGTAAAACGCATGGAAATGTTAGGCGCAAAAGTTGTTCCGGCCGAAAGCGGAAACAAAACATTAAAAGATGCCACCAACGAAGCCTTGCGCGACTGGATCAACAACCCCGAAGATACTTTCTATATTATAGGTTCGGTGGTTGGTCCCGATCCATATCCCGAGATTGTTGCCAAGTTTCAATCGGTAATCAGCGAAGAAATTGGATGGCAGCTAGACGAACAAATGGGCAAAACGGCTCCCGATTATGTGATTGCATGTGTGGGTGGTGGTAGCAATGCTGCCGGAGCTTTTTATCATTATTTAGATAACAAAGCGGTGAAGTTGATTGGAGTAGAAGCCTCCGGATTAGGAATTGATTCTGGCGAAACTGCAGCAACTATGGCTTGTGGCGATACCGGTTTTATTCATGGTTCGAAAACACTTTTAATGCAAAATGAAGACGGACAAATAATTGAACCCTATTCAATTTCGGCAGGATTAGATTATCCGGGAATAGGCCCCTTGCACTCGCACTTATTTAAAACCAAACGAGCAACTTATATCGATGCTACCGACGACGAAGCATTAGAGGCAGCGTTTGAATTAACAAGTCTCGATGGGATTATTCCTGCCTTGGAATCGGCACATGCCTTGGCAGCCCTGAAAAAACTAACTTTCAACCTCAACGATGTGGTGGTGGTAAATTTATCGGGCCGCGGCGACAAAGATATGAGTACCTATATTAAGCATTTAAATAAGCAGTAAATTTCTTGAACACAAGACGATTGAAAATACAGAGCAATGAATAAACTTCAACAAAAATTCAACGATAAAAAAGAAAACCTGCTGACCATTTATTTTACTGCAGGTTTCCCAAACGTCAACGATACAGCAACAATTATAAAAGAACTAGAAGCTTCGGGTGCTGATATTATTGAGGTAGGAATGCCATTTAGCGATCCGGTTGCCGATGGACCAACCATCCAGGTGAGTAACTTACAAGCACTTAACAATGGAATGAGCATCAAACTGCTTTTCGAACAATTGAAATCAATAAAAGATGAGGTAAAAATCCCAATTCTTCTGATGGGTTATATAAATCCGGTTTGGAAATTCGGTGTAGAAAATTTCTTTGCCGAATGCGAAGCAAGCGGTGTTTCAGGCTTAATTTTGCCCGACATTCCATTAAAAGAATACAAAAATGAATACGAAGAATTGTACAAAAAACACAATTTAAGCAATGTATTCTTAATCACTCCCCAAACTACCGAGGAAAGAATTAAAGCCTACGATGAAGCTTGTAATGGATTTATTTACATGGTTTCCTCGGCGTCAACAACAGGTGCCAATAAAGCGGTTGATACTGAAAAACAATTGGCTTACTTCGAACGAGTGAAGAAGTTAAATTTATCGTCACCAACGCAAATTGGATTCAACATCAAGGATAAAGCATCGTTTAACAACGCCTGTCAACACGCCAATGGAGGAATTATTGGCAGCGCTTTTATTAAGAATTTAAGCAATGAAGGCGAGCTAAAGGAAAAAGTTACTGGTTTTGTAAAAAGCATTTTGTAATATTTCATTGAATTTAAAAAGGGCAGCTCTAAGAAAGCTACCCTTTTATTTATGATCAATTTTAAATTTTTTATTGCTTAAAAAACCGACTTCATAATTTCTTTTGGATTGTCGGTACCATAAGTATACAAGTGCAAGCTAGGTACATTATTCGCGATCAAGTCTTTTGCTTGGTAAATGGTCCATTCTGCACCTACTTTTTTCACCTCATCGTTATTCTTACACTTAACCAATTCTTTTGATAAGGCTTCGGGCATATCAATACTGAAAATCTTTGGAAGCACAGTCAACTGATTTTTCACTGCAATAGGCTTAAGTCCCGGAATAATCGGAATATCAATTCCTGCAGCTCTACATTTATCGACAAACTCATAATATTTTTGATTATCGAAGAACATTTGAGTTACGATATAATCGGCACCGGCATCTACTTTTGCCTTTAAATATTCCATATCGGTTTTCAAATTCGGAGCTTCAAAATGTTTTTCAGGATATCCGGCAACTCCAATTGAAAAGTCTAAAGACATTTTATTCTTCAAGTCCTTATCCAAATATTTTCCATTACGCAAATCTACAATTTGCTCCACCAATTCATTTGCGTTTTTATTTCCATTTGGATCGGGCGTAAAAACACGTTCGTCTTTCAAGCCGTCTCCTCGCAATGCCAATACATTCTGGATGCCTAAGAAATTTAAATCAATTAAAACATGCTCTGTTTCGCTTCGAGTAAAACCACCACACAAGATATGCGGTACTACAGGAATTCCGTACTTATGTTGGATATTTGCAGCAATAGCAACCGTTCCCGGACGTTTACGAACAACTTTCTTTTCAATTAAACCATCTTCTCGAGTTCTGAATTCATATTCATCGCGATGGGTTGTAATATTAATATAAGCAGGATTAAACTCTAACAACTCCTCAATTGTATTGTACAGTTTACTTCCATCACGTCCTTTTAATGGTGGCAAAAGTTCAAATGAAAAAAGTGTTTTATCTGAATTATTTATAATATCGATTACCTTCATTTTCAGCATTATTCAATTTTATTAATCATTAATTTTCCATTCAAAACCATCTTTCAGGTCTTTTATTTCAAATCCAAATTTTGTCAATTCATTTCTGATTTTATCAGCGGTTGCCCAATCTTTATTTGCCTTAGCTTCCACTCTTAATGTCAGTAATAAATCCATTACTTCGTTTAATTTCGAATCATCGGCACCACCATTTGCTTCCACATTTTGTAAACCCAAAATATCAAACACAAACTCTTGATAAAATTTATTCAATTTCGCTAAGTCACTCCCGTTAATGCTTTCTTTCTCATCAGCGAGTGAATTAATTATACGTACACCATCGAACAATTGTGAGATAGCAATTGGACTATTAAAATCATCATCCATTGCCGCATAAGCCTTTTCAATCATTTCATTAATCGAAACGGTTGATTCTTTTGCTGTTTTTATTTTGCCGATGGTATCTACCGCTTTCAATAATCGATCTAAGCCTTTTTCAGCTGCCTGTAAAGCCTCGTTTGAAAAATCGAGCGTACTGCGATAATGCGCTTGCAACATAAAAAAACGAATAGTCATCGGACTATAAGGCTGATCTAGATATTCATGTTCACCATCAAAAAATTGATCCAACGTAATAAAATTACCCAAGGATTTACCCATTTTCTGACCATTAATTGTGATCATATTATTGTGCATCCAGTAGTTGACCGATTCGTGTCCTAAAGCCGCACAGCTTTGCGCCACTTCGGCCTCATGATGTGGAAACATCAAATCCATTCCACCGCCGTGAATATCAAATTTTTCACCTAGATATTTAGTACTCATAGCAATACATTCGGTATGCCATCCGGGGAAGCCATCACTCCAAGGCGAAGGCCAGCGCATAATATGCTCGGGTGCTGCTTTTTTCCAAATCGCAAAATCCAAGCTTGAATTCTTTTCATCTTGGCCATCGAGGCTACGTGTATTGGCTTGCAAGTCTTCAATTTTTCTACCTGAAAGCTTACCATACTCGTAATCTGTAGCATACTTCTGAACATCGAAATAAACAGATCCCTCGCTTTCATATGCATAACCTGCATCTAAAATCTTTTTTACGACTTCAATTTGTTCAATAATATGACCAGTAGCCGTTGGCTCAATACTTGGTGGCAGCACATTCAATTGTGCCATATTTCGTCGATAGCTATTGGTATACATTTGAGCAACTTCCATTGGCTCTAATGCATTCAACTTCGCTAATTTTCCAATTTTATCTTCGCCTTCGTCAGCATCATTTACCAAATGACCAACATCGGTAATGTTACGCACATATCGTACTTGGTAGCCAATATGAGTTAAGTAACGATTTACCAAATCGAAAGTAATGGCCGGACGAGAATGCCCTAAATGTGCATGACCATAAACTGTCGGGCCACAAACATATAAACCAACTTTCCCCTCAACAATAGGCTTAAAAAGCTCTTTTTTCTTACTTACAGTATTGTAAATCAGTAAATCTTTAAACATTGCTTCATTTTATTGAAGCGCAAATTTAATAAATTCTTTGTGAGCTTACTGATAAATCTCATAAAACCTAGCGAAGCCTTTTATGAAAGGTGTTTCTTAAACAATGGCTTTACTTTAAATCGAATTAATTTGAAAATAATAAAGGAAGACCTTACATTTGAATCAATTATTTACACTTTTCGATGTACTTAATTATGAAGAAGCGAGGAGAGAACGGGCTCTTAGAATCGCTGGCAACCTCTCAATTTGAAAGGATTAAAAAACGAAACTTATGAAAAGGTGCCAAAACCCGACCGGATAAACGGAATGATAATTAAATGAATACCAACTAATAATATATTCTTATTTCAATAGTTCTTCTTTTTTGCAAGAGTGGCTATTGCTATGCTAAAACGAAACCAATGGCAACCAACAAATCATACCAGGAAATTAACCAACGAATTGCGCAAGGAAAAGCAGTGGTGCTCACTGCCGAAGAAGTAGCAGAAATGGCAAAAACCTCAACACCCGAGGAAATTGTTGAAAAAGTAGACGTAGTAACAACCGCTACTTTTGGAGCCATGTGTTCAAGTGGTGCTTTTATCAATTTTGGTCATGCCGATCCTCCAATTCGAATGGAGAAAATTCGCTTAAATGGAGTTCCTGCTTATGAAGGTTTAGCAGCTGTAGATACCTATATTGGAGCCACTGCTGAAAATCCCGACAATCCAAATTATGGTGGTGCGCATGTAATTCAAGATTTAATTGAAGGTAAAGATGTGGTTTTAGAAGCTTGGGCAAAAGGCACCGATTGTTATCCAAGCAAGCACATTAAAACAATCATCAACAAAGAATCGGTGAATGAAATGTTTCTTTTCAATCCTCGCAATGCCTATCAAAATTATAATGTTGCAGTAAATACAACAGGAAAAACCAAATATACTTACATGGGAACCTTGCTTCCCAATCTAAAAAATGCCAACTATTCAACTGCCGGAGAATTGAGTCCGTTGTTAAACGATCCGGAATTTAAAACCATTGGAATTGGTACTCGAATATTTATTGGTGGCACCACTGGATATGTAGCTTGGCCGGGAACTCAATTCCACACCACACGCCCAAAAGATGAGCATGGAGTTCCGGTAACCAATGCAGCAACCCTGGCTGTTATTGGCGACTTAAAAAAAATGTCATCGGAGTTTCTACAAGCAGCTTCATACGAAAAATATGGTGTAAGTATGTTTGTCGGAATAGGCATTCCAATTCCTGTATTAAATGTTGAGATGGCCAAACGTGTATCGATCAACAATAGTCAGATTACAACTTCGATCTTAGATTATGGAACCGTTGGAACTCCAAAATTGGGGGAAACAACTTACGAAGCATTAAGATCAGGAGAAATTGAATTGGATGGTCAAAAAATCAAAACCGCTCCTGTTGCAAGCTTGGCTAAAGCCAGAACTATTGCAATGATCCTTAAAGAGCAAATTCAAAACGGTCAGTTTTTAGTGCAAGAACCGATACAAATATTTCCTGAAAACACCAGCCTAAACAGTTTAAATGAAGTAAAAGATGAAAACAGTCAAAAGTAGATATGTATTGAAGTTTCCGGCTCAAAGCGGAGACAAACCATTAAGCAATGTTTTGGTTAAAGAATATGATATCAGCATTAATATTTTAAAGGCTGAAGTAATTCCCGGAAAAAAAGGAAACCTACTTTTAGAGCTGGAAGGAACTGCAAAAAACATTACAAAAGGCATTCATTATCTCGAAAAAAATAATGTAGAGTGCTCGCCACTCGATAGAAAACTAACGCTAAATAAAGATAAATGTGTAAATTGTGGCAATTGTACAGCGGTTTGCTTTGCAGGTGCTTTGTCGATGAATCCAAAAACTTGGGAATTGGAGTTCGATAAAAAACAGTGTATTCTATGCGAGTTATGCACCAAAGCATGTCCGCTGAATTTGTTTGAGATTAATTTTCATGAGGGAAACTGATTCACAAGATTTAGATAGAGAAGATAAATTCAATGCCCGACAATACCGCAATCACATGGGAATTGATCGATTCGAATCATTTGTAATTCAAAAAAAGGACTCAGATTTATGGATTGGGGTTGATAAGGAAAGTTTCCATCCGAATATTGAAAAGTATGCAATAAAGAAACTTGAAAAATATCGATTTGAGCTTGAAAAATACCTTGATGTACACACCGAATTCGAAAAATCATTCACTCCGGTAAAAGCGCTATCCAGTGCACCAATTATAGCCAAAGCCATGGCCAATGCATCCATGAAAGCGCAAACGGGTCCAATGGCTGCAGTAGCGGGAGCCTTCTCCCAATTTTTAGGAAAAGCGATTCTAAAGAAATTTAAGGTTAAAGAAATTGTAGTTGAAAATGGTGGCGACATCTTCATTTCAACAAAAAAAGAATTATTCATTTCGGTGTTTGCAGGGAGTTCTTCTCTCTCAGAAAAAGTAGGAATAAACATTAAAGAAGCCTCTGAAAAATTGGGGATATGTACTTCTGCGGGAACCTTTGGCAATTCTTTTTCATTTGGAAAAGCGGATGCTGTTATGGTTGTAAGCGAAGACACATTAGTGGCCGATGCCTATGCAACTGCCATTGCCAACGAAGTTAGAACTGCCGATGATATTCAAACAGCCTTGCGGTTCGTCGACTCCGAACCTTTAATCCAAACCATTTTAATTATCTGCGATGAAAAAATAGGGATCAAAGGAAAACATGAATTAAAAGTTTTAAAATAAATCGCGCCAAATCCAATTTCATTCTCTAAGAATCACTTCAACAATTGCCACAGATTTCATTGTCAATTATCTATTATCATTTTACAATAGAATCTGACATTTTTTTAATTGAACTTTTAATTACCTGAACTGTATTATATTTGCAATTTAGAAGCGTAAAACAAGTGGCACAAGATTCTACTTGTGCTTTTTAATGGCCTAACTTTAATCGGCAACTATAATTATGGCAGGGAAAAAGAACATTCAACTAGAATTGGAAAAAAGAGTTCTGGTGCTTGACGGCGCCATGGGTTCGATGATCCAAACCTATAAACTAACAGAACAAGATTATCGTGGAGAAGCATTTAAAAATGTAGAGAAAGATCAAAAAGGAAACAACGATTTACTTTCGATTACTCGCCCCGATGTGATCAAAGCAATACACGAAGAATATTTAAAAGCAGGTGCTGACATTATCGAAACCAACACCTTTAATTCAACCAGCATTTCGTTAACTGATTATGGACTGGAAGATAAAGCTTATGAAATTAATGTTGCGGCCGCTAAATTAGCGGTTGAAGTATGTGAAAAGTATTCAACTGAAGACAAACCTCGTTTCGTAGCAGGCTCCATTGGTCCAACCAATAAAACCTGTTCAATGAGTCCCGATGTAAACGATCCGGGTTACCGTGCAATTTCATTTAATGAATTAAAAGAAGCTTACAAAATTCAAATCGAAGGATTGCTTGATGGAGGTTCTGACCTATTAATGGTTGAAACTATTTTCGATACTTTAAATGGAAAAGCCGGTTTAATGGCAATCGAAGAAGTTTGCGAAGCACGCGGCATTAAAGTTCCGGTGATGATTTCAGGAACTATTGTTGATGCCAGTGGAAGAACTTTATCGGGTCAAACAGTTGAAGCCTTTTTGACTTCTTTAGAACATGTACAGCCATTATCCATAGGACTTAACTGCTCACTTGGCGCAAAAGATATGCAACCACACGTAGAGCGATTGGCAGAAAAATCGTCTTATTTTATTAGCGCGCATCCTAATGCAGGTTTACCCAATCAATTTGGAGAATACGATGAAACCCCAGAAATTATGGGGGTACAGGTTGCCGATTTTCTAAACAAAAGCACTTTGAATATTATTGGTGGTTGCTGTGGAACTACCCCCGATCACGTGCGAGAATTCGCAAGATTGGCTGCGCAAGCAAAACCACATAAATTAAATAAGCCACAACACGAAACACATTTAAGCGGATTAGAACCATTGCGTTTTACCAAAGAAACCAACTTTGTAAATATTGGTGAAAGATGTAATGTAGCGGGTTCACGAAAATTTGCGCGCTTAATTCGCGAAGAAAAATACGAAGAAGCACTTTCAATTGCTGCCCACCAAGTTGAAGGTGGAGCACAAGTAATTGATGTAAATATGGACGATGCCATGCTCGATGCGAAAAAAGAGATGGTTACCTTCCTGAATCTAATCATGTCGGAGCCCGATATTTCGCGCTTACCTATCATGATCGATTCCTCTAAGTTCGAAGTAATTGAAGCTGGTCTTCAATGTTTGCAAGGGAAATCAATTGTAAACTCAATCAGCTTGAAAGAAGGAGAAGAAGTTTTTAAAGCACAAGCGCATAAAATTTTACATTATGGTGCAGCCGTGGTGGTAATGGCCTTTGATGAAAAAGGTCAGGCCGACAACTACGACCGACGTGTTGAGATTTGTACCCGCGCCTACAATATTTTAACCAAAGAGGTTGGTTTTCCACCAGAAGATATCATTTTTGATCCCAACATTTTAACTGTTGCAACCGGAATTGATGAACATCGGAATTACGCAAACGATTTTATTATTGCTACGCGTTGGATCAAAGAAAACCTACCTTATGCCAAAGTGAGTGGAGGAATCAGCAATGTGTCCTTTTCCTTCCGCGGAAACAAAGTAGTGCGCGAAGCCATGCATTCGGTATTTTTATATCATGCCATTAAAGCAGGTTTAGATATGGGAATTGTAAACCCGGGAATGTTGCAGATTTACGATGAAATTCCGAAAGATTTATTGGAATTAGCAGAAGATGTAATCTTAAACCGCAGAGAGGATGCCACCGAACGATTGGTGGATTACGCCGAACAAGTAAAAGATCAAGGTTCGGTTGAAAAGAAAAAAGATAAATGGCGTGAACAACCTGTTTTAAAACGAATTGAACATGCGCTTGTAAAAGGAATCACGGAGTTTATTGAAAGTGACTTGGAAGAAATTCTTCCTGATTTTTCTCCAAAACTAACCATCATCGAAGGTCCTTTAATGGATGGAATGAACATCGTTGGAGACTTGTTTGGTGAAGGTAAAATGTTTTTACCGCAGGTAATTAAGTCGGCAAGGGTAATGAAAAAGGCTGTTGCGTTTTTGTTACCTTATATTGAGGCTGAAAAAGATAAGAATGCTGCTCCTACCAAGCTTAAAAAGGTATTGATGGCCACTGTAAAAGGGGATGTTCACGACATTGGAAAAAACATTGTTGGGGTGGTACTAGCCTGTAACAATTTCGAAGTTATGGATATGGGCGTTATGGTTCCAACCGAAAAAATTATAGAAACAGCCATCAAAGAAGATGTGGATGTTATTGGCCTTTCAGGATTAATTACTCCATCGCTTGAAGAGATGGTAAACTTTGCAAAAGTGATGCAAGAACGTGGATTAGAACTACCTGTTATGGTGGGTGGTGCTACCACTTCGAAATTACATACCGCAGTGAAGATTGCGCCTGAATATGACTTTCCGATGGTGCATGTGAAAGATGCTTCATTAAGTGCTTCAGTTGCCACAAAACTGAGCAATAAAAATGAAGAATTCTTCACCAATTTAAAAGCTGAGTACAAGCGTTTAAGAGAGATAAATGCCGGGCGCAAAAAGAAAGATTATATTTCGATTGAAGCCGCTCGCGAGAATAAATACAAATGTAATTGGGACGAAGTTCCAATCCACAAGCCCAAAACAATGGGGTTAAAAACTTACAGCGGTTTTCCTTTAGATGAAATACGTGAATACATCGACTGGACTTTCTTCTTCATGGCTTGGGAAATGAAGGGAACCTTCCCTAAAATTTTAACCGATAAAGATAAAGGGGAAGAAGCGCGTAAATTATTTGCCGATGCCAATACTTTGTTAGATGAAATTGTTGAAAGAAACCTTTTCAAAGCAAACGGAGTTGTTGGATTTTGGCCGGCCAACTCGGTAGGCGACGATATTGAAATTTATGCCGATGAAGATCGCTCTGAGGTAATTGGAAATTTCCATCACTTACGCCAACAAGTTAAAAATAAACCGGGTCAGCCGAATTACTGTTTAAGCGATTACATTGCGCCAAAAGATAGTGGTAGAATCGACTACATGGGTGGCTTTGCAGTAACTGCAGGTATTGGCATGAACAAATGGGTGGAAGAAGCAAAAGAAAACGGCGATGATTACAGATCGATTCTCTTACAAACCTTAAGCGACCGTTTGGCTGAATCGTTTGCCGAGGTGATGCATATAAAAGTTCGCAAAGAAATTTGGGGGTATGCACCCGACGAAATGTTGAGCAAAGAGGAAATCTGGAAATTAAAATACACTGGTATTCGCCCGGCCTTGGGTTATCCTGCATGTCCTGAGCATTCTGAAAAGAAAGAATTGTTCAGATTGCTAGAAGCAACAGACAGAACGGGCATTTCATTAACCGAAAACTATGCCATGTACCCAACAGCATCGGTAAGTGGACAATATTTTGCACACCCCGACTCCTTCTATTTTGGAGTAGAAAAACTGGGGCGCGATCAGATTGAAGACTATGCCCAACGCAAAGGAGAAACCATTGAAGAAATGGAACGCTTTTTAAACGCTGATTTAAATTATAAATAGACTTCTACAAATAAACAAAAAGAAGGTGTCTTGAAAGTAACTCTTTTGTCATCTCGAACTTGTTTCTGGATCTTGAACTAACTGAAAATAAGATCTTGAAACAAGTTCAAAATGACGACAAGGAGCTGTTCTATTGCTTTTCGGACCCCCTCATTATTATTAATCAATAACCAATTTAAATTGCTTTTTCTTATTTCCAAAAATTATTAAGCTATAAGTTCCTTTGCTTAAATTTTCAGTATTAAGCAAAACAATACTTTCTTCATGAATATTCTTTCGATTTAACATCAACTTTCCTGAAAGATCATAAATAGCGACACTATTGATACGCCCATTATTAACAAGTTCAATAAGTTTAGCTTCTTTGTGATAAACAAAATCAATTTTCTCTGATTGTAAGACATTCGATGTTGTTTTCATCGTAATGTTATAAACGAAATCAGTTCCATCAACAATCAAAGTATCATAAATAGGTTCATATCCATCTGACAGTAATTGCAAAGGGTATTCTCCAATATCCAAATTTTTAATCTCGATGGATTGTGTAATTGAGAATTCCTGATCAATGAATTTTAAAATGGCCAAAGAAACAGCTTTATCTAACGTAACGGTTATTGTACTTCGATGGTATGCTGCAAGTAAACTGGATGTAAGATTATTAAAGCTTTCATTAAAATTATATTGATTGCCTCCACTGTCAATCCAGTATCTGAATTCTGGTAGGTTAGATTGAGTAGGAAGTATTAAACTATTAATTATATTGTTTGCGAATGCGTTTTCTCCAATTGAAATTAAATCAGCGCAATTGCTTAAATCTATCTCACCTAAATCATTGTCATAAAATGCCTTTGTACCAATGTATCTTAAATCGCTTGGAAACTGAACCTTCTTTAAATCTTTGTTTGCAAAAATACCATAGCCCCAAGAGCCCGGGTCGCTGATTCCAATGATTTTCTGACCATGCAAAGTATCGGGAATAATAATACTGGACTCATTGTCAACTCCATAAAATAAGGTGATAAAACCATCTTCAACTTCAACATCATAATTAATTAATTCATAAGGTATCTTTTCAGGCGTCTGAAATATGAATTCATTCTCTCCTGCAACAATTAATGTATCAATGATTGTTAAGTATCCATCTGTTTCAATCATATAAGGATATACACCATTCGGGAAATTGTATAAAGTAGTAAAATCTTTAAAAATAATAGTTGTATCATTAATTATCAACTTGGTTTCTTCGTAATCGCCACGAACTCTAATTGTAACATTTACATTTGACCTATATATCTCATACTTTAGTGTTAAATCCCTAACAGTATCACCACTTTCATATAAAATACCATTTTCATCCTTCCAGCCGTCGAATCCGTCAAAGTTGGTTGAATCAGGTAGCGTAAAATATTCCATATTATTTTCGGCAAACGCATTAGCACCAATACTTACCAGACTATACAAATTGCTTATATCAATGGAATCAATCTCATTATCATAAAAACAATGATTTGGAATTGATTGCAATGACTGCGGTAATTTAACTCCGATCAATCCTTTGCTCGAAAAAACCCCATAAGTTCTTGATGCATATCCATATATAGTAGTTATCCTAACACCTTGTAAAGTATCAGGTATCTCCATATTTAATCCATCTATCGAGCTTATAACCTGAGAAATCCAACTACTTTTTAATATCACATCACTATCCGTTAATGTATAAATACAAACACCATCATCACAGCGAACTCTTTTAAAATAGTAGTCAGCACTACAACCTGAAACCAAATCACCGGCTTGGTATTTATCTGGTTCAACATATGGTTCAAAATGCGACTGCCACTGTTCTCCATTAGTTCCTGGTAGTTGAAATTGTTCCAAGTTCGTTGCACAAAATACATATTCACCAATCTTTACAAGATTTAAACAATTGCTAAAGTCAACACTTTTTATTGGATTTTCACCAAATGCATTTTGCCCAATTGAATCTAAGTTGGTGCACAAGCTAAAATCAATTGAGTCTATATCATTGTATGTAAACGCGTAGCTCCCAATATACTCGATCGACTCCGGAAATTTTATGGTTTTAATATTTTTGCTCGAAAAAACACCACCTTCTTCTCCATCTAAAGGATCGCTTATTCCTTTTATTATTTGACCATCAATTTCATTGGGTATTTCAATATACTCTGAAGAAAGTTCATTACAGAAAACGATCATACCATTTTCAATATCGATATCTTCATTTGTTAAAACATAGTTTTGAGAGAACAAGCTTAAGGAGACCATTATTAAGAATAATGGCAAAAGACTTTTTAATTTCATACTATCTTGGTTAAATTGGTATAAGGTAAATTATGCTTTTTTTATTTGGATTTCCATGATTAAAATACAATATAATATTCAATTATCCTATTATATTGTTTCCCTCGATATATTACTTTAACCTTTCGGAACCATTCCGATGCTTGCCTTTTTACTTTTTCGGTATTCGGAATGATTCCGAATCGGGATTAGAATAAAACCTTGTAGTTGGATAAGCAAACTGAATATTCGCTTCATTGCCAAAGCGAGTTAATACTTCTTGCCATATTTCGTTTTCAGTTCCACGGCGTTGACGTGGATTACACAAATAACGAATGGTTAGTTGCACCCCATTATCTTTAACAGCGGTATAAACAATTGGAGTTAAGTGCTTGTAATAAATCATATAATTTTTACTGGCCTCCAATATTTCCTTTTGTGCCTTTAGGTGTATGTTTTTATTGGTTTCTTTGATTACAACTTCTAAAATATTTTTGGCTTTTTTCCAGTTACTCTCAAAGGTAACTACCACTTTAATTTCGTTCCAGATGTATTCGAATCCTGAACTAAAATTAGCCTGTGGTTCTTGAAATACTTTTCCGTTGGGCAAATGAATAATTCGACCTGTACTTTGGTCGGCATCGACCCAATTTCCAATTTCGAGCATCGTAAACTGAAAGAGCCGAATATCAATAATATCGCCTGTATGTTCGCCAACCTGAACTCGATCGCCAACCGCAAACGGATGGCGGATGACGATAAAAAACCAACCTGCTAAATTGGTTAATGGATCTTTCATGGCAATAGCTAAACCTGCAGTCATTAATCCTAAAAATGCTCCGAATTTTTCAAAGGCATGAATCCAAATGGCACCAACTAAAAACAATCCGATTAAAGGGATTGTGAACGATAAGCTTCGTTTCCAGTTATAGCGAATTTTCACATCTTCGGTATGTTTCCAAACAATGCGAAGAATGATTAAGCGCATTAACCAGAGTCCGACAAAAACGATAATTGTTGCCAGAATTTTACCTTGTGCCTCTGCTGCTAAGCCTGTAGCTGAATGTATTACTTTTGAAAGATCATCCATACTGAAGTTCTTGAATTATTTGAATAAGTTAGGAAATAATTCAGATCAATTCAATAGGATGAAAATAGAAACTTGGAATTTAGCCCATCAATGGATCTTTAAGCCGCTTTTCTTTTTCCTTGGGATGCTTTCCATCCACAACTACAACTATTTCTCCTTTTACGGTTTTCGAAGTAAAGTGAGCAATTAATTCATCGATGGTTCCTTGCTTGTTCTCTTCGTGCAATTTTGAAAGTTCTCTGGAAACAGAGGCCAAACGGTCCGCTCCAAATGTTTCTTTCAACTGCTCTAACAATTTCACCAGTCTAAAAGGGGATTCATAAAAAACAACGGTTCTGGGTTCTTCAGCTAATTCAGCTATTCGTTTCTGGCGACCTTTTTTCTGAGGCAAAAATCCTTCAAAGCAAAATTTATCACAAGCCAAGCCTGAGTTGACTAATGCCGGAACAAAAGCAGTTGCCCCTGGAAGTGTTTCGATTTCAATATTTCGATCGATACATGCTCGAACCAGAAAAAAACCGGGATCGGAAATTCCGGGCGTACCAGCATCACTAATTAAAGCAATAGTATCGCCTTTTTCAATTCTTTCAGCAATTCCCTCAGAAGTTTTATGTTCGTTAAATTTATGATGTGAATAGAGTTTTGTTTTAATCTCGTAATGTTGCATTAATTTCGAGGAAGTACGTGTATCTTCAGCCAACACAATATCTACTTCTTTCAACACCCGAATGGCTCTGAAAGTCATGTCTTCTAAATTTCCAATTGGTGTTGGAACAATGTAAAGTTTTCCCATACTAATTTTGAAATCGGCGTTTAACTAATTCTAAAAACTTCAAACTGGCCTCGTTTTCGTTCCAGCTAAAATTCGAATCTAAATATTCCACTGCTTGTTTAATCGATCCTGACTGCTCAACTGCTTCGATTGCTTGTTGCATCGTTGATGGATTATTGGCAAACAATTCGCGTTGAAATAGAAACCGATCGTTAATCCCGATGGCACGCTTTAAATTCGAAATGGCTTTCGGTTTTACTTTCGCTTGTATCGAATTTTTCGCAATGCGATCATTCAAAGAAACTTCTTTTAAAAATCGCTCGCCTATTACTTTTTTATTAATTGTATCTTTTGATTTTGGCTCCGAAGTTGCAACAGCTTCAGGCTCAACAGGAAATTCCCTTTCAATTGTTTCGGCTTCAGGTTCTTCTTCTACTTTTTGTTCTGTAATTTCTTCTGGCAATTCTTCTGGCTTCGCTTCAAAAATTTCTTCCTGCTCCTTCGCCGGTTCCTCTTCTTCATTGGTAACATCAAGATCTTCATCTTCTGCAACCAACTCAACCAACTCCTCCTCTTCAATTAATTGAGGAGCTTCTTCAACAATCGTTTCTTCAATTTCTTCCTCTTGCTCTTCCTGCTTTTCTTCCACAACAGCAGTTTCAGTTCGCTGATCCACTTTTTCAGAAACAAGCTCGCTGGCATTCAGCATTTTAATTTCTTTTTGCAAGGTCGATGCCTTATTGGCAACAATATCAATTAAAAGTTCCGACAAATTCTCCTCTTTCTTAAGAGCATCAACGAGCTGATTCAGCTCCTCAAGATCTTTCTCAATTAATTTTAAAATATATTGATTATCCATATTTTATTGATCGTAAGTTGGTCTGCTTATTTTCTCTTCGATTAAAGAAAATATTATAGTATCTTCAATTTTTCAAACAGAAAAACATTTCAGATATTGCGTTTCTGAATGAAATATCCGTAAAAATACTTAAAAATTATTTGCGAATCATGTTTTTGGAAAAGGACCCCCTTGGAAATATAAAAAGAGGATGGATTGAGGTAATTTGTGGCTCCATGTTTTCGGGAAAAACAGAAGAATTAATTCGTCGTTTAAACAGGGCTAAGATTGCGAAACAATCGGTAGAAATATTCAAACCCGCGGTTGATGTTAGATACTCCGAGGTGGAAGTCGTTTCGCATGATGAAAACGCAATTCGCTCAACGCCGGTTGATACCGCTTCAAACATTTTGTTGCTGACAGGAAATGTAGATGTAATTGGCATCGATGAAGCTCAGTTTTTTGATGAAGGCTTAGTTGATGTTTGTCGCCAGTTAGCCAATATGGGTAGCAGGGTAATCATTGCCGGATTGGATATGGATTTTCAGGGTAAACCATTTGGTCCAATGCCTAAATTGATGTCGACCGCAGAATATGTAACCAAAGTGCATGCAATTTGTATGCGTTGCGGGAGTTTAGCAACGTTCTCGCATCGTTTAAACGAGAACGAAAAATTAGTTGTACTAGGTGAAAAACAAGAATACGAACCACTTTGCAGAGAATGCTTTGTTAAAGTTTTAAAGCAACATTAATTTGAATATAACTACCATCAAAAAAGCAATAAATGCCGATCAAATACAAACTGGAATGATTGATTCGATTCATTATTTATCGACCAACTCCAGAACAATTATTTCAGGTATCGATACGCTTTTCTTTGCAATAACAACGTCGAGAAATGATGGACACAATTATATTGAAAATGCATATGAAAAAGGCGTTCGAAACTTTGTAATCAGCAAGAATACTTTCGATAAAAAGTATACCGACGCTAATTTCCTTTTGGTAAACGATACGCTTGATGCCTTGCAACGTTTAGCTGCGTTTGTTCGAAAAAACTTTCAGGGATCGGTGATTGGTATTACCGGAAGCAATGGAAAAACCATTGTAAAAGAGTGGCTCAGCAATTTATTGGCAATTAAAAACACCATCGTTCGAAACCCACAAAGTTACAACTCGCAAACAGGTGTTCCACTTTCGACTTGGTTATTAAATGAACCTGCTGATTTTGCAATACTGGAAGCGGGGATCTCGGAGCCCGGTGAAATGGTGAAACTGGAACCTATCATCTCTCCTGAAGTTGGTATTTTCACAAATATTGGAGAAGCACATCAATCCAACTTTTCATCCATTAATGAAAAAGTGGAAGAAAAACTTAGACTATTTTCGAATTGTAAAAAGCTAATTTATTGTGCCGATTATCGCGAAATTGATGAAGCCATTCAACAAAATAGCAAGTCAGAAATATTTTCATGGTCGGCAAAAAATAACAAGGCTTTCATTCAAGTTCAACAAATAAAATTTCAATGCCATACCGAAATCTCTTTCAGTTTTCAATCCGAATTTTATTCCGTTCAAATTCCATTTACCGATTCAGCCTCCGTTGAAAATGCCACGCATTGTTTAGTGGCTTTAGTGGTACTGGAAAAAGCAGAACAAAAACAGTTGCAGCACTTTAGTGAGTTACAACCAGTAGCCATGCGATTGGAAATTAAACAAGGAGCCAATAATTGTTTAATCATTAACGACAGTTACAATGCAGATTTGAACTCGCTCAATATTGCGCTCGATGTGCTTGATCAACAAGCGAGTGTTCAAATCATCACCAAAACTTTGATCTTATCGGATATTTATTTTTCATCGAAAAATGACAAGGAATTATATTCCGAAGTTTCTAAAATAGTTTCTAATCGAAAGATTAATCGTTTTATTGGAATTGGAGAAAACTTACAAAAGTTCGCTTACCTTTTTAACAAGCAAGCTACATTTTATACCAATACAAAAGAGTTTTTGAATGAAATCGATGTGAACATTTTTCAGGATGAAGCGATATTGTTAAAAGGTTCTCGTTTGTTTGAATTTGACAACATTGCGGCCTTACTTCAAAACAAAGTACACGAAACAGTTTTGGAAATAGACTTAACGGCGATGCTTCACAATCTGAATTATTTTAGATCGAAATTGAACCCCGAAACCAAAATAATGGTAATGGTAAAAGCATTTTCGTATGGTGCCGGAACTGCTGAAATTGCAAGATTCTTAGAATTCCATAAGGTAAATTATTTGGCGGTAGCAATTGCAGATGAAGGAATCGCATTACGAAAATCGGGTGTAACAACACCAATAATTGTGATGAATCCAGAGCATCATAGTTTCGATTTAATGATTCAGCACCAATTAGAACCCAATATATATTCACAACGCGTTCTAAGCGATTTCCTAAAGGTTGCCCAACGAAATGCGACCATCGACTTTCCGATTCACTTAAAAATCGATACCGGCATGAACCGATTAGGATTTAGCAACAGCAAAGAAATTGAAACTGCTGTTCAACAATTGGTAAAAGAGAAATCGGTACATATTAAATCTGTTTTTTCTCACTTAGTTGGATCCGACGATGCAAAATTAGATGATTTCACCAAAGCGCAGAAAGAGAAATTTGAAACTGCATGCCAAAGCATTTATTCGATTACAAAATATCCATTCGATAAACATTTGTTGAATTCTGGCGGAATTGAAAGATTTCCGAATTTTCAATTTAATATGGTGCGCTTAGGTTTGGGCTTGTATGGTTTAGGCGTTTCAGAAAAGCAAAGATTAGAAATTGTTGGGACTTTAAAAACAACCATTAGTCAAATACGCACGGTTAAAAAAGGAGAATCGGTTGGGTATTCAAGAGCTCAATTTGCCGAAAAAGACATAAAAATAGGAGTACTCCCGATTGGTTATGCCGATGGAATAAACCGACGTTTAGGAAATGGCAACGGAGCTTTCAAATACAAAAATCAAGAGATAAAAACGGTAGGCAACATTTGCATGGACATGTGTATGGTTGACTTAAGTGAAACCAATGCCCAAGAAGGAGAAACCGTTATCATATTTGGAAAAACACATTCACCTGAAAAGCTTGCAAAAAATTCTGAAACAATTTCTTACGAGATAATCTCGACAATTTCGCAGCGCGTAAAGCGAATCTACTATCAAGAATAATTATTCTATTGTAATAAATTCAGACGGTTCAATAACTGCTCTTGTGACCTTAAAATATTTAATATATCCTTTAAAATAATCAACGCGATTCATTCGTCCACCAATCGAAACTTTCCCAGAAGGATTAATCACTTCATTTTTAAATAGCACCTTTTTTTCCAATTCTAAAACACCGTTCATATATGTTTTCAGAGTACTTCCATCATAAGTAACCGCGGCATGCAGCCAAGTATTACATGGATGCGTTAAGCTTGAATCGATCAAGGCTAATTTTGCCATATCGGTCTTTATGAACCCATCTAAATAAAGTTCTCCACGATTATTAATGCGCAATTCCAACATTAACCGCTTTTCAACTGAATCTGCTGGATCTTGAATATGAACAAACCTTGGATCATAATTGGTGTTGTAGGCATCATCAGCTTTAAAAACCACTTCAACGGTAAATGCATTCGAACCTGCAATTGGATTCGAATCAACCAATAAACGATCTTCAACACCATCAAAATAGGTTGCCAATCCTAATTCGGTTTCCAAAAGTTCAGGGTCGCCTTCCACTTCCACGGCATGGCCAGCAATTGTTTCTAAATTATTGAAATGCCATAATTCGGAATTGGAATCCTCGCATGCATTAAATAGGAGAAAAGAAAAAACGGTAAGAATGAATGTGCGCATAATAGTTGAATTAATTTCCGACAATATATATGATAAGCCTATTGCTTGCAACAACCGAAAGATATGCAACTATTAAAAAATCAAATTGTCGTACCTTAAACAATAAATTCTCTATCTGTTGATTTCTAGATTTCAAAGAAACAGTATCTTTGGTCTCAATAATTAGAGAATGAGCGATACCCTTGCAATAAATATTTTAAAAAGAGATTCGATTGCGCCAATTGATTCGATGAATACAATACTGAATGATTCAATTGCAGCGCAAACAGTTGATTCAACCAAACAGGTTGTGACGCAGCCAATAATTACAGAAAAATTCCAAGCAATTGAGCACCTTCGAAATATACCATTAGATAATTGGACGATAATTGCACTTTTGGGAGCCATCATTATTTTAGGAGTTGCCATCAATATTAATACTAAGCTTTGGAATAATAACTTACAATCTATTTGGAACCAAGCAACTGCAGAAAGAGTATTCAGAGAAAAAACCACTCAAAATAATTTATTCAATACCCTAATTGAATTGTTAGCTTATTTGAGTTTAAGCATTTTTTTAATTCAGGCCTCAGCTGCATTTCAATTTCAAATCCCAATTAAGAGTTCCGTACTATATGTCGTTTCTTTTTTCATTGTAGCGCTATTTATAAATCTAAAGTCATTCATATACTACCTTTTAGGTAAGGTGTTTGACGTTCAAACGGCATCTTCAGAGTACAATTTTCACCGAGAACAACGAAATCAGTGGATTGGTATCTTTTTATTACCCATAATAATTACCACTGCCGTGGTACCTCTACAGCTCGCTAAAACACTAGCGATTATTGGACTTTTAATCATTATTTTTTTCAATATAATATCGGCATTGCGAGGTATTAGAATATTTATAAACAAAGCTATTTCTATTTATTATTTGATTTTATACCTTTGTACCCTTGAAATTTTACCTCTTTTGGTAGTTGGTAAGATTTTAGAATTAGCATAAAATGTTGTACCTAAAACTAATGGGGTTTGAAAATTAAGAGGATACTCGTTTCGCAACCACAGCCATCATCGGCAAAGTCGCCTTATTTTGATCTAGCAGAAAGAAACAACTTAAAAGTTGATTTCCGTCCATTTATTCAAGTGGAAGGTGTATCGTCAAAAGAGTTTAGACAAACTAGAGTGGATATATTGGATCATTCAGCTGTGATCTTTACAAGCAGAACAGCAATTGATCACTTTTTTAGGGTTTGTAATGATTTAAGAATTACTGTACCCGACTCAATGAAGTATTTTTGTATTTCTGAAGCTACCGCTTTCTATTTGCAGAAATATATAGTGTATCGTAAAAGAAAAATATTTTATGGTGCCGGAAGTTTTTCAGCGTTGGTAGATATCATTAAAAAACACTTGAACGAAAATTATTTGGTTCCACTTTCGCACATCCATAAGCCAGAAATTCCATCTTTATTGGAAGCTGCAAAAGTGAAATTTACAAAAGCAATTTTATATAAAACAATTAGTAGCGATCTTTCAGACTTGAAAGACGTGAATTATGATGTTTTAGTATTTTATAGTCCATCGGGAATTAAATCATTGATTAAAAATTTCCCCGACTTTGAACAAAACAATACAAAGATTGCATCGTTTGGTCCAACCACTGCGAAAGCAGTTGAAGAAGCTGGACTAAGGCTCGATATTCAAGCGCCTAATCCACAAGCACCTTCGATGACCATGGCACTAGAACAGTTCATAAAGAAACACAATAAAGAAAAATAATTGAAGCCGGCTTTTAGTCGGCTTTTTTATTTCCTTCCTTTTGAACCATATTTTAATTGTAGCAAATAAACTTCGCTTAAAATAATTCTTGCACGATTAGAAAAACTTTTTGCGAAGTTCATCCCTCTCCTCTTTTTTAAGCTATCTTTTTTATAATTTCACATTTTCATTTTAATGTCGATTTTTGACATTAATCCAATATTTTTTTGAGTTTAAGTAATGGCAAAAAACAAGGTAGAGATAATGGCTCCAGTTGGTTCATATGAATCATTAATGGCAGCAATTCAAGGCGGAGCAGGATCGGTTTATTTTGGCGTAGGGAATTTAAACATGCGCTCCAGATCATCGAATAATTTTGATTTAGATGATTTGAAAAAAATTGCGGCAATTGCTGCCAAACATGACGTTAATTCGTATTTAACAGTCAATACGGTTATTTTCGACAATGAGCTGAATGAATTAAAGCAAATTTTGCAAGCCGCAAAAGAAGCCAAAATATCGGCAGTTATTGCCTCCGACATAGCTGTAATACAAATGGCTCGCGAAATTGGTGTAGAAGTACACATTTCAACACAGCTAAATATAACCAATATCGAAGCAGTAAAGTTTTTTGCACTATTTGCCGATGTAATGGTGTTGGCACGCGAAATGACTTTAGATCAGGTTGCCAGCATCTTCGAACAAATTAAGCAACAAAACATTCGTGGTCCGAAGGGAGATTTAATACAATTAGAAATGTTCGTACACGGAGCTTTGTGCATGGCTATTTCGGGCAAGTGTTATTTAAGTTTGCACGAAATGAATAGCTCGGCAAATAGAGGAAGTTGCATGCAAGTTTGCCGACGAGGATACAATGTTGAGGACAAAGAAACAGGTCGCGAATTCGAGATAGACAATGAGTACATCATGTCGCCAAAGGATTTAAAAACGATTCATTTTTTGAATAAAATGCTCGATGCCGGAATCACTGTATTAAAAATTGAGGGACGAGCCCGTTCTCCTGAATATGTAAAAACAGTTGTTAGTGCGTATCGCGAAGCGGTTGAAGCTTACAATAACAATGAATTTAACGAAGAAAATATAGAAAAATGGAACACCCAATTGGCAACGGTTTTTAATCGTGGATTTTGGGATGGTTATTATTTAGGACAACGATTAGGCGAATGGAGCCACAATTATGGTAGCATGGCTACCACACGAAAATTGTACGTTGGGAAAGGCACCAATTACTTCTCAAAACTACACGTTGCTGAATTTAAAATTGAAACCACTGAAATAAATGTAGGAGACAAAATTTTAATTACCGGTCCAACAACGGGTGTAATTGAAACTGAAATTTCGGAAATAAGAGTAGACTTAGAAAGCGTTCAAAGTGCATCAAAAGGCACAATTTGTTCTATTCCAATTCCTGAAAAAGTTCGTCGTGCCGACAAATTATATAAGATTATAAAATCAAAACCATCGAAACGTAGATCGATAAATTAATTCAAAGATTTTATTCGCTGATGAAGAAAAAGAGCTTAATACTTATTTCAACAAGCATTATTGTAATTGCTGCAATTATAGGTTTTGTGATCGTCAAACCCGGGAAAAAACAAATAGCAGCTAATGTTGTAAAGGCAATTCCTACGAATACGCCTATGTTTCTGAAAGCAAACAATATTGACAATCTTTCAGAAACAATTTCAGAATCGACCATTAGCAAACAATTACTAAACAATAAAGGATTCGATGCAATAAAGAAATTTGCAAGTACTTTCGATTCTCTTGCTTTACAGCTTCCTGATTTGGTTGATTTACTTAGTGAAGATGCAATTACAGTTGCCTTTTCGTATGGTGGAAAAACAGAGCTAACATCGACCTATTATTTGAAATTAAGAAACTCGTCTAATATCAAAAAGATAAACAGCTCCATTGAAAACTATCTTTCAAAGCATCAACTGAACTTAAACAATCGCAGTTATAACAACACAACAATTTTTGAAATCTCTAATCAAAAACAGCAAAAGCTTTATTCATATGCAGTTTACAAAGGTGTTTTAATTGTTAGTTCGAAAGGTTTTATGGTTGAAAACTCACTTCGTCAGTTGGACGAAACGACTTTCCAAACCACACCCGAATTTGAAATCATTAGAAAAACAGCCAACAGCAGTGCCGATATCAATCTATTTCTCAATCATAAATTCTCGGAAAAACTGTTTAGTAGCTTTTTCTCAAAAAACATCGAAAACTTTATTGGGCACAACAAAACGTATACCTCGTGGAGCGAATTTGATATCAATTTTGAGGATCATGAAATTTTATTGAATGGATTTAGCATCGCCAATAAAAACTACAGTTTATTCTCAAAGGTTTTAGAAAATCAGGAGCCGGTTTCAAATAAGTTGGAAAGCATTCTACCGAGTAAGATTTCATTTTTCAGCAGCTTATTCTTATCCAATATCGAGCAGTTTTTCACTGACTACGAGCAATTTCAAAAAGAACAAAACGAATTACTCATTAGGGAAAATAAACTCAACAATATTTCAACCGAATTTGAAGGTGGTATTCAGGAATTGTTTAAAACCATCATGACAGGTGAAATTTGTACAGCTGGCTTTAATATTGATAACAACAATCCAACGAACGGACGAATTTGGTTAATTTCAACTCATAGCGGTAGTCAAAGTGCTCAATTAATAAAAGAAGTTCAGCTTAAATTCATTAAAACGCACAAAGAAGAAATAAACGACTGGGAAATGCCTTTTGAAATTGACTCAGAAACTAGGTACCTCATCAACAAATGGCCTTACAAACAAATGCCTGCAGCGATGTTTGGAAACCTTTTTGAAAATATAGAAGCTGCATATTATACCATCATTGATAACTATTTAGTTTTCGGTGATTCTGAACGTACGCTACAGCAAGCAATTATGGCATCGGTACACGGCGATTTGCTTTCTGAAAGTGCAAACTACCAAAAATTTAAATCTTCATCAGATAATAAAAGCAATTACACTTTTTTCATCAACACCGAATATGCGTTGAGTTATTCTAATTTATTATTGAATGAATTTATTTCAGAAGGACTATTAGCGAACAAAGAAAACTATAAAATTAAAGCATTGGGTTGGCAAGTATCTCCAAGCAGTGATATGCTTTACAATTCGGGATCGATTATTTACAACGAAACAATAAAATCGAAACCTAAAACAATTTGGCAAAGTAGTTTGGAGAATAAATTTGAATTCAAACCTCAATTCACTATAAATCATACCGATCCAGAGAATAAAGAAATTGTGATTCAGGATATTGATAATAACTTCTATCTGATCAACAACATCGGTCGAATACTTTGGAAAATCAACCTCGACTCGAAAATAATTGGCGAAGTGCATCAAGTAGATATTTACAATAATGGAAAATTGCAATATCTGTTCAATACTAAAAACAGGCTGTATTTAATCGATCGAAATGGCGACAATGTATCGGGTTTTCCGGTAAACCTAAAATCGGCTGCAACCAACAGTGTTAGTGTTTTTGATTACGATAACAACAACAATTATCGATTCTTCATTTGTGGCGATGATCACAAAATTTATGGTTTCGCTAAAGATGGAAAAACCTTAAAAGGTTGGAATCAGTTTAAAACAGAACACCTTGTAACCACTCCTATTAAACATTTTAGAGTTGAAAACAAAGATTACATTGTTGCAACTGATGGAATGAAAGATTACATACTAAACCGCAGAGGATCGATTCGAGTTACAACCCAAGAAGTGTATGCGCATGGAAACAATAGCGAACTTTATTTAGAAGAAGCTAACAGCAACCATGAAGCGCGATTTGTAAGTACTGATAATACAGGAAAGTTACATTACACTTATTTCGACGGTACACACAAAACAAAGTCCTTCGAAAACTTGAGCAATGATCATTTCTTTATTACTGATGATTTGGATGGAGACCAAAGCAATGAATACATTTTTGCTGACAACGAGACACTTCTCGTATATAATGCAATGGGCAAGAAAATACTCAAGCAAAATTTCGACGACAAAATTTCCTTTGCACCTAATATTTATACATTTTCCTCAAGCAATCGAAAAATTGGAATTGTAATTAAAGCAAAAAGTGAAATTCATTTGATCGATCTAAATGGAGACAATCATTATGGTTTTCCTTTAGAAGGCAACTCTCCTTTTAGTATTGGTTTTATTTCAAACAAAAATGAAAATTTCAATTTGCTGGTAAGCAGTCGAGACAATTATTTATACAACTATTTCGTTGAATAAATGTTTCCTTAATAAATTTAAAAACATTTTAAATGTGCCGGAAACTACCTGTTTTCTAAAGATTTGTTTGTATTATTGATCGTGTTACAGGGTAGGTAACTTTTTTGCATTATAATTAATGCTACTTTTGGCGCAATTTTTCGCAAATGGCAGATAGTAGGTTTAAATATTTATCGAAAATTGACTCACCTGAAGATTTAAGAAAATTTTCAAAAGAAGAACTTGAAAAGGTTTGTCAAGATTTACGTTGTTTCATAATTGATGTAGTTTCTGAAAACCCGGGTCACTTTGGAGCAAGCTTAGGAGTTGTTGAGCTTACTGTTGCATTACATTACGTCTACAATACACCTCTCGATAAACTGGTATGGGATGTTGGTCATCAAGCATATAGCCACAAAATATTAACCGGAAGAAGAGATCAATTTAAAACCAATCGACAATACAAAGGCTTAAGTGGTTTTCCGAATATTTTCGAGAGTGAATACGATAGTTTTGGAGTTGGACACTCTTCTACTTCAATTTCTGCCGGCCTCGGAATGGCAACAAAGTTCAAACTTGCCGGAGAAAAAAACAAAGTTGTTACCATAATTGGAGACGGCGCTTTAACCGGAGGGATGGCCTTTGAAGCTCTAAACAATCTAAGTGCAAACAATCCTGACATTCTTATAATTTTGAACGACAATTCAATGTCGATCGATCCTCCGGTGGGAGGCTTACATAATTATTTGGTTCGGATTGCAACTTCAGCAACCTACAACCGAATTAAACGAAAAGTATGGAATGGATTGGGTCGATTTTGGAGATTAGGTCGCAAAACACGCTCTACTGTTCAAAAAATTGAGCAGTCCACCAAATCGTTTATTTTCAAGGAAAGTAACTTCTTCGAGTCGCTCGATATTCGATATTTTGGACCAGTTGATGGTCATAATGTAGAAGAACTAGTTACTCTACTCGAACGAATTAAAAAAATTCCAGGTCCAAAGCTGCTTCACATAATTACGAAAAAAGGCAAAGGATTTGTTCCTGCAGAAAATAATCAGACCAAATTCCATGCTCCCGGCAAATTTGATAAATTAACAGGTGAAATTTTCAATTCAACAAATGGAAATGAGCCAGCACTTTATCAAAAAGTGTTTGGTGAAACATTGCTTGAATTAGCGTTACAAAATGAAAAAATTGTAGGAATTACTCCAGCAATGTTGTCGGGAAGTTCATTAAATATAATGAAGGAAAAGCTTCCTGAAAGAGTTTTTGATGTTGGAATTGCAGAACAACATGCTGCAACGTTTGCTGCGGGATTAGCAATCTCGGGTTACCTTCCTTTTTGTAACATATATTCATCGTTTGCACAACGCGCCTACGATCAAATCATTCATGATGCCGCGCTACAAAAGCTTAATGTAGTTTTTTGCTTAGACCGAGGTGGATTGGTAGGTGCCGATGGAGCTACACATCATGGCGTATTTGATTTAGCATTCTTGCGTCCAATTCCGAATCTAACCATTTTGGCTCCCATAGACGAAGTTGAACTGCGCAATATGCTTTACAGCGTTCAATTAAAACCACAAGGACCGGTTGCAATTCGCTACCCTAGAGGACGAGGCGTTACCAAAAACTGGAAAAAGCCATTCGAACAAATCAATCTTACCAAAGGACGAAAACTGAAAGATGGTGACTCAATTGCAATTATTTCAATTGGACATAGTGGGAACTTTGTTCAGAAAGCAATTAGCAGTTTCCCAGACACCGAAGCTATTGCACATTATGATGTTCGCTGCCTTAAACCGATCGACGAAGATTTGCTACATTCAATTTTTAATAAATTCGACTATATAATCACTGTTGAAGATGGAGTAATCAAAGGTGGATTAGGATCTGTAGTTACTGAATTTATGAACCAGTACAACTATTCAGCAAAAATTGAGACCTTAGGAGTTCCCGATCGGTTTGTAGAACAGGGCACACCAGATCAGTTATATAAAGAATGTAACTTCGACGCAGAAAGCATTCAACAGGTACTAAAAAAGCTGTTGGTTACCGTTTGTTAAAAGGCAATATTATATAGAGCACAACGTTTGTCTGTAAAAAGCTCAATCCATGGATATCTATTTTAAAAAAAGACGTTGGAAACGACTAATCATGCTGGTTGCAGTAATGATTGGCGTAGCTTCTACTTTTTATACCAACCACTTAGTAAATAAACTAAAAGCGGAAGAGCGCCAACGTGTAACTACCTGGGCAAAAGCCCTAAAAGCTTTAATCTCGGAGCCTCAAGACTCTTTAAAATTCCAAATAACAGGTGAAGACCTAAATTTACAAAACGTTTCAATTGACGAGTTTAAACGCCATGTATATTCCGACGAAGAGCTACAATACCAATCAGATGTTACTGAACTTCTGTCAGATATTATTACCCGAAATGTTACGATTCCAATTATTGTTATCGATAGCGATGGATCAATCAACAACTACCGCAACCTCTCTAAACATGCAGAGAACAACATCGAAAGAGAATTGGAAATCATGCGAGAGCAAAACGAACCTATCGAAATAGTTTTGGATGCGAATGAAAAACAATATGCCTATTATCGCGAATCGAATTTATTAGTTGCCTTGCGTTATTATCCTCTTATTCAACTCTTTGTGATCATTATTTTCATAATTGTCTCCTATTATGCTTTTAGCTCGTCTCGAAAAGCCGAGCAAAACTTAGTTTGGGTAGGTATGGCAAAAGAAACCGCACATCAACTCGGTACACCAATCTCTTCGGTAATTGCTTGGATTGAACTTTTAAAAGATGAAAATGTCAATCCTGAAATAATAAAAGAGCTTACAAAAGATACTGATCGACTTGAAAAAATTGTTGACCGATTCTCAAAAGTTGGTTCAATACCAGAACTCTATCCTGAAAACATTGTCGAATTATTACAAAACAGTATCGATTACTTAGATAAAAGAATTTCGAAAAAAATAGACTTACAACTAATCAAACCAGATGATATTAAAATTTTCATACCAACTTCAGCTTCCTTGTTTAGTTGGGTAATCGAAAATTTGGTGAAAAATTCGGTGGATGCAATGGAAGGTAAAGCAGGATCTATTATTATTGAATTAAAAGAGAAAAGTAATGAGATTATTATCGACATTACCGATACAGGAAAAGGAATTTCAAAATCGAAAATGAAAACAATTTTCAATCCAGGTTTTACCACAAAAAAACGCGGTTGGGGCTTGGGACTATCCTTATCAAAAAGAATTATTGAGTTGTATCACAACGGAAAACTGATCTTAAAAAACTCGGAACCAAATATTGCAACAACTTTTAGGATATTGCTAAAAAAATAACACCTTTGCAAACAAATACGATTTAACGAATATGAAATTTTTTGATCTGTTAGATTACAAATCGATGAAGCGCATAAATATTGCGGCAATTGCAATTACTGCATTTTGCGAAATATTTGTAATTGCTATTTTTTTAACGAAAGGTCAAGTGGCTGATTTACCGCAATGGAAGTACAATGTTTACCTTGGCGGCATCGTTTTAATTTCAGTGCTTTTGATTGCTTCAGTAATCTCATTAATTGTCTTTTTATCGAAAAATAAAAATAAGAAGATTTAAGCAGTTAATTATTTTCTAGTTAATTATTTTATTTATACTTTTGCAAAACTTTTTTGGATAGAAGTGAATTATTTGAACAAATACAATTTAGAATTCAACGGCCTAAAAGAAGGCAAACATACGTTTGAATATAAAATTGACGACAAGTTCTTTGAATGTTTTGATTACAGTGAAATTAAGGAAGGTAATATCGAGGTAAAAGTTGGCTTAATAAAGCAAACAACCTTATTACGTTTACAATTTGAGTTAATCGGAACAGTTGAAATAAAATGCGACAGATGTTTAGAGGATTATACTCAGAACATAAATTACGAAACTGAGTTAATCGTAAAATTTGGACACGAAGCAATGGATAATGGTGATGAAATCATTGTAATCCCTTTTGAAGAGTTCAAAGTAGAACTGGCGCATTATTTATATGAATTTATAATTCTGGCATTACCAATTCAAAGAGTTCATCCTGAAGATGAAAATGGAGAAAACGGTTGTGATCCGGAAATGATTGATAAATTAAATAAATACGTAATCGACGAATCGGAATCAGAAGATGAGGAAGAGCCGATTGATGAACGTTGGAGTGAATTGAAGAAATTATTAGATAACAAGTAAAGAGCAGAAGAAATGGCACATCCAAAGCACAAAACTTCGAAAGCAAGAAGAGATAAGCGCAGAACGCATTACAAAGCAACACCTGCAACCTTAGCATCATGTTCAAATTGTGGTGCGACTGTTAAATACCACACTGTATGTAATGAATGTGGATATTACAGAGGCAAGTTAGCGATTGAAAAAGAAATTACAGTTTAAGTAATGAACTACTTAAAGAAAAATCCCAGTATAGGGATTTTTTTTTGCCCTAAATTCTGATTAATATCACTACTAAATGTAGCACAATACATCGCTAATTTATTACATTTGCTTATTCAACATTTGGGACATGGGAAAAAACACTGAAAATACATTTGACGCTGTTAACTTAATTGCCTCCTCGACAAATTTAGTCGGTAATATTGCAACAGAAGCAGATATTCGAATTGATGGCTCTTTACAGGGAGATATAGAAACTTCAGGCGTTATTATAATCGGAGTTAGCGGTACAGTAAAAGGTAATGTAAAATGTTTGAAAGCCGATATTGAAGGATATTTTGATGGAAATATTGAAATTAAAGAATTGCTCACGTTGAAGAAAACCTCTAAGCTAAATGGTGATATTTCAACAAATACCCTTCAAATAGAACCTGGTGCGCAGTTCACTGGAACCTGTAAAATGGTTTAATTTTTGATTTAAGGAATCAAATAAATTGCTATTTTTATTGAGTTTAAAAGCATTTAAAAACCCACAAGAGTTTCATCAGCATCAATATGGATAAGAATTTTAATAAATTCATAAAAGGACTTTCAATCTATTCAGGCATTATTTTACTGATAGGAACAGTCTTGTTCTTATCAGTATTTAAGGAATACTTCTTGTTCATTTTTCCATTTGTTTTATTTTTCTACTACCTATCAACTTTGGTGCTACATCGTTACATGCTTAACATTGCAAAAAGCGACGTATCGAAGTTTAGCTTTAAGTTTATGATGCTTTCATTCTTGAAAATGTTCATTTACATCATATTTGGTGTATTATACATTATTATTGATGAAGAAAATGCAGTTCAGTTTCTGGTAGTTTATTTAATTTTATACGTTGCTTATGCAATTTACGAAGTGCGATCGGTAATGAAATTAATAAACGATTCACAGGTCTAAATTTATTGCTATATTTCGGGCCGAAAGCCCGATTTTTATTAAATTTGAGCACATTTTAAAAGTATGAAAATATTAAAGTATATAGTCATAGCCACCTTACTTATTGGTTTTCAATCAAATAAATTATATGCTGCCAACGAAGAGTCCGCTGATGGACATGAAGAAGGCTTTAATGCAGTAAACTTTATTTTTGAACATGTTAACGATTCACACGAATGGTTTTTCTTTTCAGTGGGCGATAAACATGTTACAATACCACTACCGGTAATTGTATATAGCACGCATTCAGGTTGGCATTTTTTCTCTTCAAATAAATTCCACCATCACGAAGAAGGATTTAATTTTTACGTTGGAGCAACAGGTAGTGAGAATGAAGGAAAAATTGTTGAAAAACTAGAAAATGGCAGTGAGTTTATTCCTTTAGATTTATCAATAACCAAAACGGTTTTAGGATTAATGCTCATTTCGTTGCTTATTATTATTGTTGCAATAAAAAGTGCGAAGAAGACAGCTAAATCACCGCATTCGGTTCCCAAAGGTATTCAAAACATAGTTGAACCACTCGTTAATTTTGTACGCGATGACATCGCAAAAGATGCAATCGGAAAACATTATAAAAGATATTTACCCTACTTATTAACTGTTTTCACCTTTATACTAGTAGCTAGTCTGATTAGCTTAATTTTACCTCTAGGAATGAACTTAACAGGTAACATTGCTGTAACTTTTGTATTGGCTGCAATTACATTCATCATAACAACAGTTAGCGGTAATAAACACTATTGGGCGCATATTGTAAATCCGCCTTCACCTTGGTATATGAAATTTCCAATTCCATTAATGCCATTAATTGAGTTTATGGGAATATTCATCAAGCCAATTGTATTGATGATTCGACTTTTTGCAAACATGTTGGCCGGACACATGATTGTATCGGTATTAGTAGCACTAATATTTTTAATGTCGTATGTTATTAGCCCGGTTGCAGGATTTGGAACATCATTTATGTCTATTGCATTTTCAGTATTTATGGTACTAGTTGATATACTAGTTTCATTCATTCAAGCATATATTTTTACACTATTATCGGCGATGTACTTTGGTATGGCAACCGATGATGGACATTAACCCAATAAATTAAGTGATATGTCAACTTTAATGGTATTATTGGCCGAAGGATTAGCACTAGGTAAATTAAGTGCAGGTTTTGGTGCAGGTTTAGCAGCATTAGCAGCTGCAATTGGTATTGGTAAAATTGGTGCCGCAGCAATGGAAGCTATTGCTCGTCAACCAGAATCAACTGCCGATATCCGATCAACTGCAATCGTAATCTCTGCATTTATTGAAGGTGTTGCCTTCCTCGCAGTAATTGTTACTGTGCTATTGGCCGTATTGTAAAAATTTGCACTGCCTTCGTTGGGATTGCCAACCAGGCAGTGCTTTATTTAATTTGAAAAATATTTAATATGTTTCTTATACCTCATTTAGGAACGATCATCTGGACCACTATTATCTTTCTAGTGGTATATTTTCTTTTAGCAAAGTTTGCTTGGAAACCATTAATGCAGGGAATGGATGAACGTGAATCATCGATTGAAACTGCATTAAACGATGCCGCAACAGCACGCAAAAAATTAGAGCAGCTGGAGTCTGATCAAAAAACAATAATTGAGCAATCGAGGAATGAAAAAGAACAGCTTATTAAAGAAGGTATTGAACATCGCGATAAAATTATTACCGATGCAAAATCTAAAGCTGAAGCTCAAGTTCAAAAGATGATCGATGATGCCAGAAAGAAAATTGAAGTTGAAAGAGAAGCTGCTTTGGTAGAAATGAAAGACCAAATTGCAACCCTATCAATTGAAATTGCAACCAAAATTGTACAGGTTGAGATGGAAGACAAAAAACGTCACGAAAAACTGGTAGCGAAATTAATTGATGACATTAAGTTAAACTAAAAACTTTATGGACAGGAACAGGGTTACCGTAAGATATGCAAAAGCACTTTTGGAATTATCTCAAGAGAGAAATTTACTTGATGCCATATCGATCGATATAAAACTCCTTTATCAATCGATGTTTGAATATCCGGGATTTCTTGAATTTATTGTAAATCCGGGTACTTCATCAAAGAATAAATTTGAAAAGATAAAAGATATTTATGCAAAAGATTTTCAATCTTTAACGATTGATTTTTTGAAGTTGATCTTTGATAAAAACCGAGAAGAATATCTCAATGACATCTGTAGAAATTTCATCGACATGTCCAGAAAGGTAAATGGTGAAATAGTTGCAGAGTTAGTTACAGCACAAAAGTTAAATGAAAATTTAACTACGAACATCGCAAAAGCATTTGAACAAAAATTAAATGCTACGATAGAACTTTCATCATCAGAGAAACCTGAAATTATTGGAGGATTTATATTCACCATCGATGGACTACAATATGATGCAAGTATCGCAACAAAATTACAAAAGTTAAAAAGTCAATTACAAATAAAATAATATAGGGATGGCAGATATCCGACCAGCTGAAATTTCAGCAATTCTTAAGCAACAACTAGAAGGTTTTGCAACCGAAACTTCGATGGAAGAAGTTGGAACGGTATTAAGTATTGGTGATGGTATTGCCCGTATTTACGGGTTACGTAATGTTGAAGCCAACGAAATGATCGAGTTTTCCAACGGTACAAAAGGTATTGTTTTAAACCTTGAAGAAGATAATGTTGGAGCAGTACTTCTTGGTACCTCTCATGGAATAAAAGAAGGAGATACTGTAAAACGAGAGCAACGAATTGCTTCAATAAAAGTTGGAGATGGTTTATTAGGACGTGTGATCAACACACTTGGTGATCCAATTGATGGAAAAGGACCATTGGAAGGCGAATTATTAGAAATGCCTTTGGAGCGAAAAGCACCGGGTGTTATTTTCCGCCAACCAGTAACCGAGCCCTTGCAAACCGGATTAAAAGCAGTTGATGCGATGATTCCGATTGGACGCGGACAGCGTGAATTAATTATTGGCGATCGGCAAACCGGGAAAACAGCAATTGCAATCGATACGATCCTTAATCAAAAAGAGAATTACGAAAAAGGAGAACCAGTATTTTGTATCTATGTTGCTATAGGTCAAAAGGGTTCTACCGTTGCAAACATTGCACATACACTTGAAAAACATGGTGCAATGGATTATACAGTAATTGTTTCAGCAACAGCGTCAGATCCTGCTGCCTTACAATATTATGCTCCATATGCAGGTGCATCAATCGGAGAGTTTTTCCGCGATACCGGTCGTCATGCTTTGATTGTTTTCGATGATTTATCAAAACAAGCAGTATCCTATCGTGAAGTATCCTTACTTCTTCGTCGTCCACCAGGGCGCGAAGCATACCCGGGAGATGTATTTTATTTGCACTCTCGCTTATTAGAGCGAGCAGCAAAAATTACCGACTCAAACGAAATTGCCGCTCAAATGAACGATCTTCCTGAATGTTTAAAAGGAAAAGTTAAAGGTGGAGGTTCTTTAACCGCACTACCAATTATTGAGACGCAAGCTGGTGATGTTTCGGCATATATTCCAACCAACGTAATTTCGATTACCGATGGTCAAATATTCTTGGAAGCCGATTTATTCAACTCAGGTATTCGTCCGGCAATTAATGTTGGTATCTCAGTATCGCGTGTAGGAGGTAATGCTCAAATAAAATCGATGAAAAAAGTGGCTGGTACATTAAAACTAGATCAGGCACAGTATCGCGAATTAGAAGCCTTCTCGAAATTTGGATCAGATCTAGACGCAGCAACCAAAAGAGTATTAAGCAAAGGAGCTAAAAACACAGAGATATTAAAGCAAGGTCAATACAAACCTGCAAAAACGGAGCACCAAGTTGCAATTATTTATTGCGGTGTAGAAGATTTGCTAACCAATGTTCCTATAAACAAAGTGACCGAATTTGAACAAGCTTTTGTTGATCGTTTAGACTTAAATCACCAGGATACCTTAGATGAGATCAAAGCAGGAAAATTATCAGACAATGTAAAAGCAACTTTAGAAAAAGTTGCAGCAGAAGTTTCTGAAAATTTTAAAGAAAATTAATGGCACAATTAAAAGAAATACGAAGTAGAATTACCTCAATTCACAACACTCGTCAGGTTACAAGTGCAATGAAAATGGTATCTGCTGCCAAATTAAAAAAGGCGCAAGATGCCATCCTTCAAGTATTGCCTTACGATCAAAAGTTGATGGAAATTCTACAAAATCTAAGTGAAGTTGATTTAGAAAATGCTTCAATTTTCACTTCTAAAGTCGAGGAAGTAAAAAATGTATTGGTTGTAGTTATAGGTGCCAATAGAGGTTTGTGTGGAGCTTTTAATGCCAATGTTGCTAAAACGGCCATCAACCATGTAGAAGCACAATACAAAACACAATTTCAAGCTGGGAATGTAACTTTTTTACCGATAGGTAAACAAGTTGAAAAAGAGCTTAAAATTAGAGATATTGTAATTGAAGAAAATGCGAACCAACTAATTGAGCAACACAACTACACTGAAATAGCCGCTTATTGTGCTCAAATAATGGAATCATTTGAAAAAGGGAAATTTGATCGCATTGACATTGTTTACAATAAATTTAAAAACGCTGCAGTTCAAGATCTAACTGTGAATCAGTTTCTTCCAATTCGAAAAGAAGAAAGTGAAGATGCGATAACAACAAAACCCGATTACATTTTAGAACCTTCAGAAGAAGAACTGCTAAGATTATTGATCCCAAAATCATTAAAGATGCGATTCTATCAATTCCTACTTGATTCGAACGCTGCGGAACAAGGTGCTAGAATGACAGCGATGCATCAAGCAACCGATAATGCGACCGATTTATTAAAGGAATTAAAAACGAAGTATAACAATGCTCGTCAATCGGCAATTACCAACGAAATTTTAGAAATTACAGCCGGTGCCGAAGCCTTAAATGGATAAGCAATAGCTTATAAAAATAAAAAAGGGAAATAAATATCGATTTATTTCCCTTTTCTTTTATCTGGTACTTTTCAATTAGATAATCAACATTGCATCGCCATAAGTACCAAATTTGTATTTTTCCTTAATAGCTACCTGATAAGCATCCATTAACATATCATAACCTGCAAATCCGGCAACCATCATCAATAAGGTTGAAAGTGGCAAATGGAAATTAGTAACCATTCTGTTTGCAACGCTAAACTCGTATGGAGGGAAAATAAACTTATTGGTCCATCCTTCAAAAGGTTTTAGCATTCCTCCAGTTGAAACCGAACTTTCTAATGTTCTCATCACCGTTGTTCCAACCGCACAAATATTTCGTTTCTCTTTTTTTGCATTATTGACAACTTTACAAGCCTCATCCGGAATCCAAATTTGCTCTGAATCCATTTTATGTTTAGTTAAATCTTCAACATCAACACTGCGGAAATTTCCTAAGCCAACATGTAAAGTGATATAGGAAAAATCTACGCCAATAATTTCAAGACGTTTCATCAATTCACGACTAAAATGCAAACCAGCTGTTGGAGCAGCTACTGCCCCTTCGTGTTTTGCAAAAATGGTTTGATAACGATCGCTATCTGCTTCTTCGATAGGACGATCGATAAATTTTGGTAGAGGTGTTTGACCTAAACTATAAAGCGTGTCCTTAAATTCGTCGTAAGGGCCATCAAATAAGAAACGTAGAGTACGCCCTCTCGATGTAGTATTATCAATTACTTCAGCAACCAATAAATCGTCTTCCCCAAAATACAATTTGTTTCCAATTCTAATTTTACGAGCCGGGTCAACCAATACATCCCATAAACGTTGTTCGCGATTCAACTCTCTTAATAAGAAAACTTCAATTTCGGCACCTGTTTTCTCTTTGTTGCCATATAAACGAGCGGGGAAAACCTTTGTATCGTTAAAAATCATCACATCTTTATCGTCGAAGTATTCAATAATATCTTTAAATACTTTATGCTCAATCTTTCCTGTTTCGCGGTGCAAAACCATCATACGGCTTTCATCGCGATATTTTGCAGGGTGCAATGCAATTAACTCTTCGGGTAAATTAAATTTAAACTTTGATAATTTCATCTGTTTAAAATTTTTTGATTTCTGAATATTCAAAAAATCTAGCTACATTCAGTAACGCACATTAACTTAATAAATCATACTTCTATTAAGTGATAATTTATTTAGTTGATGCTCATTTCATCTGTTTAAAATTTTTTGTTGATTTCTCTCTACTATAAAAACAAAGCGCTGATAAGTAGAAAAGACATTCAATATAATAAAAATAACACACTACTCACTAAACGGCCTTTTACGTAAAATTTATAAAAAGGTTACATCTCGAGCAGATTTTTTTTAAACTCTTCTACTTCCCAAGCATCAGTAAGACTATTTTCTCCAATTTTTGTTCGCTGCAAGCCCACTAAATAACTTCCGCTGTTTAGTTTTTCGCCCATGTCGCGCGCCAAAGAGCGAATATAAGTTCCCTTTCCACATTTTACTTTAATGCTCAAATAAGGCAACTCAAAATCTAAAACATCGATACTGAATATTTTTATTTTTCGTGATTTCATCTCTATTTCCTGCCCCGATCTTGCATAATCAAATGCTCGCTTGCCTTTAATTCGAATTGCAGAAAATACAGGTGGAATTTGATCAACCTCACCAATAAAATCTTGAATAACATTTTCGATGCTTTCTTTTGTGATATGTTCTGTTGGAAAAAATTGATCTTCCTCGGTTTCAAGATCAGAAGAAGGAGTGGTTGCACCAAATTTAATTTTGGCAATGTATTCTTTCTCTTCTGCCTGAATTGATTCGATTGTTTTTGTGGCTTTTCCGGTGCATAAAATTACCAATCCAGTGGCTTTAGGATCCAATGTTCCAGCATGCCCAACTTTCAGTTTTTTCACCCCTAACTTTACACAAATTGTTTTACGAATTCGATTCACAACATCGAACGACGTCCAATCTAATGGCTTATTAAAGAGCAAAACTACCCCCTCTTTAAAATCCAGACTCTCCAGATCTTGCTTCATGAAAATACTAGTTATCAATAAAATAGAAGGTAAAGACTACGACACAAAGATAGCAATTAAGCCAATTACCAAACAGTAAGCAGCAAAATAAATCAATTTGCCTTTGCGCACAATTCCAATCATTAATTTACAAGCCAACAAGCCCGAAACAAAGGCTGCTACAAAACCTGCAATAAGAGGAACAACTTCAATATGACCAGCGCTTGTAACATCGCCTGAAACGATTTTTAGAAAGTTGGCACCTAGAATAGGAATGATCACCATTAAAAATGAAAAGCGTGCTAATTGTGATTTATCATTTCCTAAAAGCATTCCGGTTGCAATAGTTGATCCACTGCGTGAAATACCTGGCATTACAGCCAACATTTGAGCAAAACCAATAATCAATGCATCGAGGAAAGTAATTTTTCTATTCCCCTTACGCATATAGTATGCAAAAGCCAACAAAGTTGCAGTGATTAATAGCATGCTTCCAACTAACAATAAATTTCCAGAGAAAAAGGCTTCAATTTCATCTTGAAAAAATACGCCAGCTAAACCAACCGGAACCGCTGATAATAGAAGCTTACTTGCATACTGCGTACTTTCATTCCATTTAAACTTGAAGACTCCTTTAAATAGCTCTGCAATATCCTTCCAAAATACAACTAAGGTACTGAGTACTGTTGCCCCATGAACTACAAGATCAAAAATGATATTACTTTCGCCTTCTATTCCAAAAATAGCATGACCAATTTCTAAATGTCCGCTCGAACTTACGGGCAAAAACTCAGTTAATCCCTGAATTAAACCAAGGATTATAGCTTCTAATGTATTCATTTAAGGAAATTATTTTGTTTTAGGCTTCTTCATGATGGCATAAATCTCAAAAAGAAATCCAGCTAAAGCAACAAGTGGAGCAAGGGTTATTCTTCTAAAAGAAAAAACTTCGGGATTAAAGACACTTGGATCTTCACTTCTACCACCCATCATTAGTAAAAACCCAATGATGATGATAACTAAACCAATTACCATTAATTTATAGTTCTCTTTGCCCAAAGCAAAGGTTTGTTCTTTTACAACTTCGTTTTCTTTATTTGTCATAGAAGGCATTTTTTTCTGCGCGATAAAGATAGCGATTATTCAAGAAGTTAGAATACAAAAATTGTTAAAACTGAATTAATAGAAAAGTTCGTCGTAGTGAAGTCGTAAAAACTTATTTACAGCTAGCACTGTAGATAACCAAGAAATGAGAATTCCAAAAACAAATACAACTACTCCTAGAATGATCATTATCTCAACAAATTCAAAGGCAAACATTTCGTTGAAGTTTGTGTAGTAAGAGTAAACAACAATCACCAACAAAATATTTGCAAGCAAAGCGCCTACCAATCCATGAATGACAGCTTTTATCACAAAAGGCCTACGTATAAAACCTTGTGTTGCTCCCGCCAATTGCATTGTTTTAAGAATAAATCGCTTTGAGTAAATCGACAAACGAATGGTATTGTTAATTAATGCCGAAAACATGGTCAGCATAATCCCTGCTAAAGCAATTAACACCAAGGAAATCTTTCTTGAATTCGAATTGATAAGGCTCACTAAATTGCGTTGATAATACACTTCTTCTACGTTGGGTAATTGTTCAAACTTGCTTTCGAGTTTTGCAATGCTATCTTTTCGGGTATAAGCTGCAAATAATTTTAAATCCATAGTAGCCGAAAGCGGGTTATACTCCAAGAAATCAACGAAATCCTCCCCCAATTCTTCCGAGAATTCTTGAGCCGCAGTTTCAGCATCGACTATATCAACGCTTTTAATTTCAGGTTGAGCACTCAATAGCTTTTGCAATTTCAGCAAATCAACTTGGCGTATATCTTCAGACAAGACTAAAGTTATCCCTATATTCTCACGGATAAAATTATTAACTTGCTTTACATTTAAAAACAACAAGGACATCAACCCTACCAAGAACAAAACCATGGTAATGCTCAAAGTAGAAACGAAATAAGAATTAATTATTTTTCGTTTTAGTGGTTTAGGTCCTTCTATCATATTATTTCTTCATTCTTGCTTTTATTTCAAAAAACAGTAACCCTCCGATTGCCAAGAGCAAGATTAACGAAGATGCCAAGGAAACGTTATTGCCTATTTCATATGTTTTTGGCTCAAAGCTAAACTCAATTGTATGAGTACCTGCTGGAATCACCATCGCGCGTAACACATGGTTTGCTCTCAAAATTAAAGTCTCTTCCCCATCGATAGTTGCGACCCAACCTTCAGGATAAAATATTTCAGAAAATATTGCCATCTTATCGGCTTCGGCATCCGATCGATATACCAATTTATTTGGAGCGTAGCTTTTCAATGTTATACTACCATCCGCTGAATTTATTAGGCCATTATTCAGTTTAGTTTCAAACTCGTTATGTATCAGCGCTACTTCTGAAACATTAATATCATCGATTAATTCCAACTCCTTATTAGTTGTTGAGACAACTTGAATGCTATCAACAAACCATGCATTTCCTAATTTTTTATTGTTGATTAAAGGTGCTGCATTTGGATTGTAAATAACATATTTGGTATTCAACATATTGAGCGCATTCAGACCTTCAAAAACTGCATCAACATCGGCTTGGGTTTTGATATTTTGCAAGCGAATTTGAATTTGCTGAGTTTCTCTAGCAAGTTGATTCTCGACCAACTCTTGATAGCGTTGCATTTTTGCTCCATGATAACCACCAATTGATTTGTGGAAATAAGATGTAGATGCATCGGACCAAGGGTTCACAGTTATATTTAATACTCGATAATCGAGTTCTTTATCTTTTAGAATATACTGATCGGCCTTTGAAGCAGTGTAAGGTTGTGCTGCTTTTCTCTTTGAAACAAAGTCGTCGTTATTCAAATACTTAGTATTCACCGGCCACATGTCGACCATTATTAAAATTGCCCAAATTACGAGGGCATACTTTCCTTTTAGTTTTTTTGTATAGTAGAAAAACAAGGTGCCAGCTGCAATTGCAACGAACATAAAAGAGCGGAACGCATCGGCGCGGAGTACTGCTTTACGATCGGCTTGCAGTGCATTGATTAAAGATTCAGGCCATCCCATTTGAAGGTATTGAGCATCAGATTTTCCCATGAAATCTCCCGCCAATCCAGGAATTACAGCAAACAATAAAGCAAAACCACCTACAATCCCACCTGCATATTTCAATGATTTAATAAATTTTGCTTTTTCTATTTTACCAGAAATTAATTCTCGAATAGTTAAAGCTCCCATCACTGCCATCGCAAACTGCTGAATGATAATAATGTTTTTAACATCACGAAATTTGTTGTAACCCGGAAAATAATCGATCATGAAATGTGCTAATGCCGGTATATTTTTCCCCAATGACAGAAGAAATGCAAAAACAACTGTAACTATAATCCACCACTTTTCTTTTCCTTTTAAAACAAACAATCCTAAAACAAAGAGAAACACTAACACGGCTCCATAATAAAAGGGTGCACCCGAAATAGGTTGTGATCCCCAATATAGAGGAGCATGCGATGCAATATCTTTTGCACGTTTTGCTCCTTGTGTCTTTTTTAATTCTTTATAAAAGTTTGAATTTTCGCCAAGTGGCTCTGCCATTCCTCCACCTTTAAAGCGCGGAATAAATGCAGAAATAGCTTCACCAACATCGTAACTATACTCTAGAATATATGATTTATCAAGACCTTTCGTTTTATTTTCATTATCCGAATTGTCCAAAGTAGATTCTCCGCGAATTGAATATTTGCCATACTCTAAAGTGGTCGCTAATCGGCCATAGTTAGTTCCAAAAGCCAACACTGCAGCAACCAATAATAAAAGAGAGGTTTTAATAAAATCGGGTAATTCTTTGTTTTTTATTGCATAAACCATGTAGGTTAATACAATAATAATAATCATTAAACCAACATAATAGGTTACTTGAGGATGATTTGCACTGAGCATCAATGCAATTCCAATAGCAGCAATCACAGATCCTTTCCAACGGCTTTTATTATAAGCAAATAAAACCCCAGCTACGGATAATGCCATAAAAGTTAAGGTGTTTGCCTTGGTCATATGCCCTGTATCCATCCAAACAAAAAATGCCGTATTCATTCCAAAAGCCAATGCCCCCACAAAACTCACCCAAACATTCACACCTAACAACAACAGTAGTACAAAAAACATACTGAAATTCATAATCAGATAACTGGCTGGTCGAGGAATTTTATAATACACAGCACTAACTTTTTTCAGCAACTCACCATTATATTTTGCTCCTGACAAAAACGTAGGCATTCCTCCGAACATCGAATTCGTCCACAAACTACTTTCACCCGTAGATTTCTGATAGTCACGAACCTCTTTGCTCATCCCTTTATAATGAACAGTATCTGATCCATTTATCACATATCCTTTTAACTGTGGAGAGAAATAGATAAATGAGATAATAAAGAATCCAGCAATTGCAATGACAATATTTCGTGTTTTACTGGATAGATTAAATTTATTATTTGACATTGTGATTTTGTTTTCGATTCAATTAATAGTTTTCAAATGTATAAAAACCATTGGGAATTGGGGTAATTTAACTATAGTGATCAATGGTGTAACTTAACTAAAATAAAGTTTGAAATAATTCAATAAAGAAAAAATTCCTCTCTTTGAATATAAATCAGAACTTTCTTTAAAATAATTTCGGGCAATATTCTTAATTCCTCCATCGCTGGCAACATTTGCCATTTTAAATTTCCAGTCTTTAATTTCAGAGTCAGAAAGTTTGTCAATATGCTTCGATAAAACTCTTTCCATCGCAGTTACAACACGAGCCTTCTTGCTAGAAATACTATCTGGTGAAATCATTGCTTCAGCTAATACCATTTTTAAATGATAAATATTATAACTGCATGCAATTCTTAAACTTAATTCCCAATCTTGCATTGCCGGTAAAGACTCATCAAATCCGCCCAATGCTTCCAACACATCCTTCTTACATAAAATTGTGATGGTGCTAATGAAATTTTTCTTGATCAGTGTATGAAATATTTTTCCAGAAGTATTAAGATTTGAAGGATCAGGAACCACCCTATTTAAACCATAGTCTCTTCTAAAACTACAAAAGACCATATCAGCATCGGGATTTTTGTCAAATGCTTTTACCTGCTCACTTAACTTGTTTTCAAACCAAATATCGTCACTATCCTGAAAAGCGACATATTGCCCATTCGCCATTAAAATCCCAACATTACGAGCATGGCAAGCACCGCTATTTTGCTCCAATTTATGATACCGTATTCGTGAATCTCCAATAGATTCGACCACCTCTTGGGTATTGTCACTGGAACAATCGTCAACAATGATTAGTTCTAAATCTTCATAGGTTTGATTTAAAACCGAATTAATGGAATTTAGGATTGTATTTGCACGATTATATGTTGGAATAACGACTGAAATCATACTTTAAAATATGGTTAAACGACAATCAATACTAATGCTCAAAAAGATTGACTAAAATAGGTTCAAATAATTAATTAAAAAAGAAGTTACAATTTTAATTAAAATTCATCACTTAATTCCTGAGACTAGCCGAGATCTGAACTCCGAAAACAAATTCTACATTAGATCAATATGTACACTAAAAACAGATTAATTATATTTGGACTGATTTTAAAGATAGAACTTGTGTATATCGGGTTTCATTCTATTTAGTTTAAAAGATAGATTACAATTAACAAAACATTCATTAGTATTATACATCCGCTGCTATTATGATTAATTTTAAAAATCAAATTCTTGAAAAAATCAACAACAACAAAGAGGTTATTGGAGTAATCGGATTAGGATATGTAGGCCTACCTTTAGCTGTTAGTTTTGCTGAATCAAAAGTAAAAACCATTGGTTTTGATAAGAATCAAGAAAAAGTAGATAAAATTAATAATGGCACGAACTACATTGAAGATATTCGTGATACGAAATTAAAAGAAGTTGTTGATAATATTTCACTTAGTGCAACAACTGATTTCTCTCGTTTATCAGAATGTGATGCAATCATAATTGCTGTTCCAACCCCACTAGATCGATTCCGAAAACCGGATATGAGTTATATTGAAACTGCTTGTTCCGACATAGGAAGGTATATGAAGCCAGGAACCTTCATTAGTCTTGAAAGCACAACATATCCAACAACAACAGAAGAAGTAATGTACCCAATCATTACAGAAGCATTAAAATACAATTCAAATTTCACAGAATTATCAGAGCTTGACTCGATATCGCTTGACAATAATAATTTCTTCTGGTTAGCCTATAGCCCTGAACGAGTAGATCCAGGAAACAAAAGTTTTCACACAAAAAACACACCTAAAGTATTAGGAGCACTTACTTCAGATGGATTGGAAGTTGGAGAAAAGATTTATAAAAAAGCAATTGAAACAATTCATACAGTCAGTTCTCCAAGAGTGGCTGAAATGGTCAAAATTCTTGAAAATACTTATCGATTAATCAACATAAGCTTAATCAATGAGCTTGCCTTATTAGCTGGTAAGATGGACATTGATATATGGGAAGTTATTGAAGCTGCCAAAACAAAACCCTTTGGCTTTCAAGCGTTTTACCCAGGACCAGGAGTTGGAGGACACTGCATCCCACTCGATCCATTCTACTTGGAACATATAGCAAAACAGTACGATTTTGACTTAAGCATGATCCATACCGCAGGACACATAAACATGCGAATGCCTCATTACATGTATATTAAAATTTCTACAGCGCTCAATAAAAATAAGAAATCAGTAAATGGAAGTAAAATATTCTTCCTCGGAGTTGCGTATAAACCGAACATTAACGATGCTAGAGAATCTCCAGCCTTGCATATTATGGATATTGTTTTGAAAAAAGGAGGAATCGTTACTTACAACGATATGCACATTCCAAATATCATAACAGAGGGTGGAAATAAACTCAACTCAGAAGAACTGACAAAAGAACGACTAATTTCTGCAGATGTTGTGGTATTAACAACAAATCATTCGGCTTACGACATAAACTTTATTCAAGAACATGCCAAACTAATTGTTGACCTTCGAAATATGACCAAAGAAAAATCTGATTCTATTTTCAAATTATAACTTCGAAGTTAATTTAACAAAGGACATTCATAAAATATTAGGGATACAAAAAAACAGCATGGATAAAAAGCCAAATTTATTTATTATTGGAGCATCAAAATGTGGGACAACAACTCTTTGGAATATGTTGAATTCGCATTCTAAAGTTTTTATGTCAACCCCAAAAGAACCTTGGTTCTTTTCATTCAGTGATTTTCACAAACGATTGGATGAATACCATGCACTGTTCAAAGATGTAAATGAAGAAAAAATTATTGGAGAGGCATCTCCAATTTACTCCGAAACAACATTAATTCCAGATATCGCCGAACGACTGTACAGTTACAATCCTGACGCTAAAATTATCTATGTAATAAGGGAGCCAATCGGTCGACTAAAATCGGCTTGGAGACAAACTTTATCTACAGGTCATTGGCATACCCATATTTACAAAAATTATACAGACGTTGAAGTACCATTGATGCCAAAGAACTTCAAAAAAGCAATTTTTGAATACCCAACGTTCTTAGAAGCATGTAAATACTGGACACATGTTGAGAGTTATAAGCAATATTTTAAAGATCAGAATATTTTGCTATTATTTTTTGAAGATCTGGCAACTGATCCTCTTGAAGTATATCAACGCATGTGTGATTTCCTTGAAATCAAACCGGAAATTAATGATGCAATATTTAAAAAAGAGAATAGCAGTGTGGGCAAAAAAAGAGCAAGAACATGGTACATTAAACTCCAAAAACACCAACGGCTATTTACTTTGTTAAAAGCTACCGCTCGACTATTCAAAATTAGTATCGGTCCTAAAGAAATTAATTACAAGGTGAAAATTTCAGAAAAAACAGAGTCTGAAATATATGAAATATTAACTCCTGAGATTGAAAAGGTACTTAAATATGCCAATAAACCTTTAAACTTCTGGAAGAATGTATAGCCAGTTCAAATCAAATGCACTCAAAGGATTTAAATGGTCATTTCTAAATAAATTCGCAACTCAAGCTTTGCAATTTATTTTTTCTATCATTCTTGCAAGATTACTATCTCCTGATGATTATGGTATGTTTGCTATGATCACAGTCTTCTCAAGTTTTGGAATGCTTTTCACAGACTTTGGTTTTGGACAGGCGTTGATTTATAAGAAAGAAAATTCAAAATTAGAGTTAGACTCTGTATTTGTATTAAATGTCATAATTGGGCTGATCCTTTCGGCATTATTCTTCATCCTTTCTCCAGTTATTTCAAACTTTTACGACCAACCCAAATTAAATAATTTAATTAAGGTTGTTTCGGTCATCTTTTTAATACAATCATTCGGACTCGTAAATTTCATTGAATTAAAGAAACGAATTGACTTTAAGCTATTAGCAATTGTAGAAAATATATCACTATTGCTATCATCGGTTGTAGCAATTGTTTTTGCCTATTATGGTTTTGGTGTTTGGAGTTTGGTATTTCGTGCAGTAATAAATATGGTATTTAGAACAATCATTGTATTATTTGTTTCGAACTACAAACCTAGTTTTAATTTCAGCCTCGACAAAATAAAAGTACTGTGGAAGTATAGTTTTAGTGTAACAGCCAATGGATTCTTAACCTATTGGATGCGTAATCTTGACAATTTGATGATTGGTAAAATAATTGGCAAACAGGCTTTGGGAGTCTATAATATGGCATACCAAATTATGTTATTACCAATTAGAAACATCAGTAATGTTATTAAAGATGTACTCTTCCCATCATTCTCAAGCATCAACAATGATATCGATAGAATAAGGTTGGTATACTTAAAAGTTATTCAAACGATTGCGTTAGTAACATTTCCATTATTAGCCGGGTTTGCACTTCTTTCTGAGTCATTTGTCTCAATAATTTTGGGTGAAAAATGGCTACAAACAATTCCTATTCTTTCGCTTTTAGCACTGGTTGCTATTCCGCAATCAATTTTTACGGTCAATGGAGTATTGTATTTAAATACAGGAAGACCAGATATCCCCTTAAAAATAAACCTGATTAGCTTACCAGTTTATGCTATTGGCTTTTATTTAGGGCTCAAATACAATGGAGTAATAGGATTGGTTTATGCATATATTATTGTCTATGGTATTCAAATTATTCCTATCTATATCTTTAGTGCAAAAAATATAAAATTGCCCTTCCTCGATTTTATTCGGAGTCTTTATCCTATTGTAATATCAACCTTTTTTATGTGCTTAATCGTTTGGTGGAGTAAACGCTTAATGACACCAACAGAACAAATTTCTCATTTTATACTTTGCATTATAATCGGTATCCTTAGTTATTCTGGCCTAATTTTACTCCTGCGAAAAAAAATTAGCATCACCGACATTCTCCTAGAAAGACTAAAATCATAGTTGATCTTATATTCAATTTTTTACCTTTGTGTGTCTGCATAATTTTGAATTATTTTACGACAACGAATGATAATTTTTGATTTTAAATATGATATTGCTTTAGCATGAAAGTATTAATATTGGCAGGAGGACTTGGGTCACGACTTTCTGAAGAAACAACTCTAAAACCAAAACCAATGGTTGAAATTGGTGGAAAACCAATTTTATGGCACATAATGAAAATTTATTCCCACTATGGTTTTAATGAATTTGTAATTCTATGTGGTTACAAAGGTTATATGATCAAAGAATATTTTGTCAATTATTATAGTCATATGTCAGACATGACTATTGATATGGAAAATAATCTAATTACCCATCATGCTCCTCATGCAGAACCATGGAAAGTTACCTTAATTGACACTGGTTTTGAGACCATGACAGGTGGTCGAATTAAAAGAGTTCAAAAATATCTTGATAACGAACCGTTTATGCTTACCTATGGTGATGGCGTAGCAGATGTAAATATTCCCGAGATTATTAATTTCCATAAAAATCATGGAAAAGCAATTACCATGACTGCGGTTCAACCTGAAGGAAGGTTTGGATCTTTACAAATATCCAAAACAAATAGAGTAACTACTTTTCAAGAAAAACCGAAAGGTGATGGAAGTTGGATTAATGGTGGTTTTTTTGTTTGTCAACCAGAAGTTTTAAACTACATAACAGATGGCGACAAATCGGTATTTGAAAGACAACCGCTTGAAAGCCTAGCCAAAGATGGTCAGCTATACACATACAAACATATTGGTTTTTGGAAACCAATGGATACCTTAAGAGATAAAAATAAGCTGGAAGAAATGATTGATAATGGAACAGCTCCATGGATAAAATGGTAATTTAAATCTTCCCAATTAATAAGAATGAATTTATTCAGTAATATATACAAAGGCCGTAAAGTTTTCATCACAGGTCATACTGGTTTCAAGGGATCTTGGTTGAGTCTTTTATTAAACCAATTGGGTGCAGATGTATATGGATACGCTTTTGAACCTCCAACCCAGCCAAGTTTATTTGTCGAAGCAAAAATTGAAGAACTAGTAACCTCGCATATTGGTGATATAAGAGATTTAGAACATTTACAAAAGGTAATGTTGGAAATAAAACCTGAAATTGTGATCCATATGGCTGCGCAACCCTTGGTTCGTGATTCGTACAAATTTCCGGTTGACACATACTCTACCAACATAATGGGAACAGTTAATCTTCTCGAAGCTTGTCGTAATACTCCAACAATAAAAGCTGTTGTGAACGTAACAACTGATAAATGCTACGAAAACAAAGAATGGTATTGGGGCTATCGCGAAAATGAACCGATGGGTGGCTTCGATCCGTATTCAAATAGCAAAGGTTGTTCTGAATTAATAACTGCTGCCTACAGAAATTCATTTTTCAATGCTGAAGTATACCAAGATCATGGAGTAGCCATTGCAACTGCTCGTGCAGGAAATGTAATTGGTGGAGGAGATTGGGCTAACGATAGACTTATTCCTGATTTTATAAACGCAATATCGAAAAATCAGAAGCTAGAAATTAGAAGTCCAGGTGCCATTCGTCCATGGCAGCATGTTTTAGAGCCATTAAATGGTTATTTAACTCTTGCAGCAAAGCTTTACGCTGAAGGTGCAAAATACGCTCAAGCTTGGAACTTCGGACCTAACGATTCTGATGCAAAAGATGTGGGTTGGATTACAAAAAACCTTTGTGAATTATGGGGACCAGAAGCAACCTATCAAATAAATGAAAATAAAACGTTGCATGAGGCGACCTATTTAAAACTCGATTGTTCAAAAGCAAAGGCTGAATTACAGTGGTCTCCTAAATGGGATATATTACAGGCATTACAAAGTATTGTGGAATGGCATAAAGCCTATTTTAATGGGGAAAATATGCGAACGATTACTTTATTTCAAATTAATCAGTTTTACGCTGATCATTTAAATTAATTTCGAATACATATGACCGATCATAAAACACTTAGAAAAGAAATACTAACCAAAACCATCGAATATTATCAAGCTCGATTTGGCCAAAAAGAATTTATTCCAGGAAAATCTCGAGTAAACTATGCTGGACGGGTTTTTGACGAACAAGAAATATGCAATGCAGTTGAAGCATCACTTGATTTTTGGCTTACAGAAGGACGCTTTTCCGAGGAATTCTCCGACGAGATAGCTGACTTTTTAGATGTTGAACATGTGTTACTAACCAACTCTGGATCATCTGCAAACCTTTTGGCCTTTTCTGCATTAACATCAGAAAAACTGGGAGATAAAAAATTAAAACCTGGAGATGAAGTAATTTCAGTAGCTGCGGGTTTTCCAGCAACTGTTACACCAATCATACAATATGGTATGATTCCTGTATTTGTCGACGTAGATATACCTACTTACAACATCGACATTGAGATGCTTGAAAAAGCTATTACATCAAAAACACGATGTATTTTTATTGCGCATACACTTGGAAACCCATTTAATATTTCAGCTGTTATGGAGCTTGCCGAAAAATATGATCTATGGGTAATTGAGGATAATTGTGATGCCTTTGGTAGCGCCTACAACGAGCAAAAAACTGGAAGTTTTGCACACTTATCAACCATTTCATTTTACCCAGCTCATCATATCACAACAGGAGAAGGAGGTGCAATTTGTACCAACGACCCTCAATTGGCACAATTAGTAAGAGCATTCAGAGATTGGGGACGCGATTGTTACTGTGCTGGGGGAGAAAACAACACCTGCGGAAAACGTTTTTCACAACAATTTGGAAATCTGCCACTAGGATTTGACCATAAATACGTATATTCTGAAATCGGTTATAATCTAAAAATGACCGATATACAGGCTGCAATTGGAGCGGCACAAATTGCAAAGCTTCCTGAATTTTGTCAAAAAAGAAAAGAAAATTTCAAAGAATGGTATCGAATATTTTCGAAATACGACGACTATTTCATTCTTCCTGAAGCTACTAAAAACTCAGACCCAGCTTGGTTTGCGTTTATTGTTACCTTAAAAAAGAATGTTCCTTTTACAAGAGATGAGCTCACTGCATTCTTTAACAAGAAACTAATTGAAACAAGAAATTTGTTTGCTGGAAATATGACCAAGCAACCTGGTTTTATGAACCGAGATTATAGAATTGCAGACCATCTTGAAAATACTGATCATATAATGGACAATACCTTCTTTTTAGGAACTTATCCAGGACTGACAACAGAAATGTTTACTTATGCTAAAGGGATACTAGATGAATTTATTTCGGAACGACAATCTTAATAAAAATGCTTGCAAAGAAATATAGATCACGAATAATATCCATTAAAAATCCATTTAAAGGCATATATACGATTGAGTTCGAATCTTTAAAACGACCTTTTAAATATCAACCTGGACAATTTTTACATTTAGCATTAGATGCTGATTACGATGGTAGTGAGCAATGGCCTGAATCTCGATGCTTTTCATTGCAAAGTAATCCGACAAATAAAACACTGACAATCACTTATGCTGTAAAGGGAACTTTTACTCAAGAAATGGAAAAGCAACTCAAGCCAGAGATGGAGTTGTGGCTTAAATTACCATATGGTGATTTATTTCAACAAGATCATAATAAAACAAATACTGTTTTTATAGCGGGAGGAACAGGAATAACGCCATTTTTGTCTCTCTTTACACATGAAACATTTAGAGAATATATTAACCCTAAAATCTACCTTGGTTTTAAATCCATTGATTTTAATATTTATAAGCAAGAATTGAATCATATAACTAATCCAACCGCTTCAATATATGATTTTTACGAAGATACTGATGGTCATATTAAACTTGATCAAATAATAAAACAAACTGGGACTGATGTTGATTTTTTTATTTCAGGACCTCCGGCAATGATTTTTTCTTTTAAAGAAATTTTAATTAAAAAAGGCGTTCATAGAAATAATATATTGACTGATGATTGGGAATAAACATTTTCTTAAATGACCAAATAAAATGAAAATAATAAAAACAAAATTTGATGGTTTATTCATTATTGAAAACCCCGTTTTTAATGATAATAGAGGAAGTTTTATTAAGACATACAATCAATATATATATAGAGAATTAGGGATCGATTTGGAAATCAGAGAACGTTATTATTCGATTTCAAACAAGAATGTAATTAGGGGAATGCATTTTCAAACACCACCGTATGATCATATAAAATTGGTAAACGTTATTAATGGTCGAATTTGCGATGTTGCATTAGATCTTAGAAAAAATTCATCAACTTATGGTAAATATTTCGATATAGATATTGATAGCAAAGAAGGCATAACTTTATACATTCCTACTGGTTTCGCACATGGCTTTGTTGCTTTAGAAGACAAAACGATAATAGAATATAATCAAAGCACCGAATACTCTCCACATAATGATAAAGGAATAAAGTTTGACTCATTTGGATTTAATTGGAAGATTGAAAATCCAACGATATCAGAAAGAGACCAAAGCTTTGTTTCTTTTGATAATTTCAAGTCACCTTTTTAAGGATTAAAATGAAAATATTTGTTACAGGCGCCACAGGATTTATTGGAAAACACTTAGTTAATAATCTAGTAAATAACCATAAAATTACAATTAACCTTCATGGTGAAGCATCATCTCCTTTTGGAAACAATGTTGCTACCTACCGTTTGTGCGAAGAAAATCCAGATATTGATATTAAATTTTTTAAACATGAAAAATTTGATATAATCATTCACTTAGCATCTTTATATCTTACTAACCATTCATCAAATCAAGCAAATCAATTAATTGATGTTAATGTCCGATTTGGAACTCATGTTTTAGAATGTGCTTCTGTAGCAAAAATAAATTGGTTCATCAATACTGGCACATTTTGGCAGCATTACCAAAACAAGGAATATTCTCCTGTGAATCTATATGCTGCCAGTAAACAAGCATTTGAAAGTATATCAAGATATTATTGGGAAACAAATAAGATCAACTTTTGTACAATAAAGCTTTCAGACACTTTTGGAATAAATGATGGACGACCAAAAATTTTTAATTTATGGGAACAAATAGCAAATTCGGGTGAGTCATTAGATATGTCACCAGGGAATCAAGTAATTGATATTTCTCACATTGATGATGTTGTAAGTGCGTATAGCCTTCTCGTAAAACACATAGAAACAGGAGATGCACGAATTAAAAATGGCGATACATTTGCGGTTCGAGCCAAAACAAAATATACCTTAAAAGATCTTGCTATTTTATTTGAAAAAGCAACAGGTAAAAAACTTAAAATAAATTGGGGAAAAAAGCCTTATCGCCTGCGAGAAGTAATGCAACCATGGGAAAACAATAAAACAATCCCAGATTGGGAAGCATCAGATAGTTTGATTAACAATATTAAAAAGACTTTTAAAAAATGATATTTACGATAGCAATTCCCACCTTCAATAATGAAGAAACAATAAAGAACACGATTACAAGTTGCATTAGTCAAAGTTTCACTGAAGATTATGAGATACTAGTTGTAAATAATAACAGCACTGATAATACTGAAAACATATTAAATGAATTTGGAGATACAATAAGAACCATAACAAATAATGAGACTGTTAGTATGTTTGAAAATCATAATATCTGTCTTGAAAAAGCAAAAGGTGATTATATAATATTTTGCCATTCTGATGATCAATTGCTTTCTGATTCATTAACAAAGTTTTATGAAATAATTCAAAAAAGAGGTTTTCCAAAACGATACGTTCTATGGGGAAGAAGTTTATTTCGAGATTATTTTCCAATTTGGAGCAAAGGTGGTTATCGCTTAAATGAAATTGCAGCTGGTATAAATGCACTAGATATTTTTAACTGGGGAGGAGTAACCCCAAGTGGAACATGTTATTCAAGAAAAACCTTTGCCGATATTAATGGCTTTGTGAAGGTTAAAAACAAACTTGCACCAAGTGACTATGTAACTTTATGGAAATTAGTGGTTAACTTTTTTGAATTTGAAATGGCTGATAGGTTATTTTTTGTACGTAAAAATGCAAGTACTGCATCTGGCGTCAATTATAATAAGAAAAACATAATCAACTCTATTATAGAAGCAATCGCATCATTAAAAGAAGAAACTAATTTAGAATCGTTTAATAGTATATTAACAAAATTCAAATCGATTAAAAAATTATCTCCTCAACTAGCTCTAGTGCTAATTAAAATGGGATTAATTGAAAAACGTCATTTCAAAAAAAAATATATCCTAAATGTTATACGAAAACCGATGCTGCTAAAAAATAAAGATATCAGAAAAATACTATTCTAAAAACCAAATACAAAAGCTATTTAAAATAAGTAAAATAAATATTCTATAGAATAACCTTCTTTCTAAAAAAATACCAACTTCCACCGCTCAGTAATTTATACAACAACAAAACCAAAACTCTTGCATTTAGTACAGTCCAATGTTTTTTAAGCAATAATAAAGGTAATAAATAACGATCTTTGGTTACTTTCTTGATATTATTCTGAGTTGTTTGATTTTTATGAATTCTAAACTTTACAAGCTCTTTATCGATATAACCAATCTTATAATGATGACAGATACGATACCACATCTCATAATCTAATGATTGTTCTAATTGTTCATTAAATAAACCAACCTGTTTTAATACTTTCGTTGGTATAAGTGTTGTTATAGGCTCTCCAATTTTGTTTCGCGGATGATGATATAAATCTTTCCTTTTTAGAATATCATAACCATTAAAAATAGGCTCATAATTAAAATATTGATAATTTTTCAATCCCAATGAGTCTATTTCACCAAATATGGTACGATCTGAAAAAATCAAACCAAGCTCTTCTTCAGAATTAATCTGAAATTGCATCATTTCTTCAATACAATTCTCATTCAATAAATCGTCCTGAAATAAAAATTTAATAAACTCCCCTTTCGAATTTTTCACACAGTTATTCCAGTTTGCTCCAATTCCACTGGGTTTATGGTTGAATAAGGTCAACGGTATATCAGTTTCGTTATGCTTCTCTTTAATAATCGCTTTCGTATTGTCTTTTGATGCATCATCAGAAATAACAATCTCTAATGGACGATAAGTTTGATTGATAGCCGAATCAATTGCTTCAGCTAAAAATGCTTCACCATTGTAGGTTGGGATACAAATCGAAACTAAAGGTGCTTGCTTTTTCATAAGTAGAATTAACCGAAGAAATTAAATTTTTTAACAACTAACTTATGCCCCACAAAACTGGTTAGCAAAAAAAGAACAGTTTTCAAATTGAAACTCGACTTTTTGAAATAGTAACGAGCCTCCGTCTTCTCTCCAATTAAATAGTGATATCGAGCACGTGTTCCATTAATTCGCTTTCTTCCCAAATTCACTTCTTTGGGGTAATCTTTAACAAATTCTTCCAAGGTCATTAACGAGAAGTAGTAATCACGAATGCGATATGTTTTATTAAGCGATAAATTTTCATCATAAACATATCGGTTATACAATTTATCACAAACCTCAATTGAGTTATTCTGGTGAAAAATTCGAGCGATCCAATCAAAATCAATCTGTCCGAAATATTCTTCGAATATTATTTGTTTCAAACTAGAATTAAACATGATACTTCCTAAATAGGTAATCTGCTTATTCTTCACCTTCGAAATCTTATCGATAAAGGTTTCATTCTTCTTATATTGAATAACTTTGGATGTTGATTTTGAAACCTTGGGAATATATTTTAAATCGTTTTCTATAACATTATATCCACAAGTAACTATGGGAGCTAATTCAGCATATTTTAGTTGCTGTTTAATTCTATTAGGCAACCACTCATCGTCGTGATCCATTATAACAATGTAATCACCTGTTGCGCTCTTCAATCCAATATTGCGTCCAGTATTCGGACCGCCACTATTTTTTGAAGTGGACAAGAAATCAATACCGTTTTGATTAAGTATTTCAACCGTAGTATCTGAGGAGCAATCATCAATAACAAGAATCTCAAGAGTAAACAATTTGCCTTGCCCTTCTTGACTTTTAAGTGAGGTAAGCGCTCTTTGAATAAATCGCTCTGAATTATAGGTAGTTAATATGACACTTACTTTAAGCATGAATTTTAGAGAGATTATAATTTTTCAATTTCGGCAATTAATGTTCTGGTTAATTCTTTTCGTGAAAACATCTTTATAGTAGAATTTTCGATTGAAACAGCCGACTCATAACATTCTTCTATAAAAGTAGTAATTTCCGCCTGCTCTGCCTCTACAAATATCCTCCCATTCCCTGTTTCTTTCAATATTCGGCCAACATCTCCATTCTTCTCTCCTAGAGCCAACACAGGAGTTTGTGCGGCCAGATATTCAAATAATTTCCCGGGAATGTGCCCCAAAGCATTATCCGATTGATTGATGAGCAACAACAAAATCGATGATTCGCTATATGCTTTCAAAACTTCACGGTGGTTAAGATAGCCCATATAATTCAATTTCGAAGACAATCGCTTCTTCGATTCAATCCCTTTAATTACTTGTAAATCGATATTCCCAATTAAACGCAATTCAAATTTAGCTGCAATTTTAGGATTAGTTTCCAGCAACTCCTCCAATAATTCCCATAATTTTTTAGGATTCCGCAAAGAAGTTATCAAGCCGGTATAGGTGAAGATAAACTTATCAGAATGCACTTTTTGATAGTCGGCAAAATCGCTTTCATCATATCCATTGGTAATTACCGAGATATTTTTAGCGCCTAGTTCTTGTAATTCCTTTTTCCAATTTTCACTTACCGATAGCACCAAATCAGATTCTTGCAACACCTTCCGCTCTAATCTTTTTTGTTGATTTCGTGCAAATTTTGAAAGATTGAAAAAATCGAGGTAATCAATGGTGCTCCATGGATCTCTGAAATCGGCTATCCATTTCACTTTTTTACGTTGTTTCAGTTTTAAACCAATCAAATGAACACTGTGTGGAGGACCAGTAGTAACAATTACTTCTGGATTAATTTCATCAATTTTCCTTGAAAGTTTCTTTACAACGGGGCGTACCCAAAATACACGTGGATCGGGAATTAAAACATTTCCGCGCAACCACAAACTTATTCGCTCAAGCACCCCTTTTTTACCATCATCAAATAAAAAACCGGTGTTCACTTTTTCATTTTCCTTTTTGCCGGTAATAAATTTAAAAAGTCGGTAAGGTTCCCAAATCGGAATTCTAATAATCTCAGCTTCTTTGGGGATATCACTCAATAAAGTTTCATCATTTGTTGGATAATCAGCATTTTCAGGAACAACCACCACTGGCTTATACCCCAGTTGTGGCAAATATTTTACAAACTTCAACCAGCGCTGAACACCGCCACCACCGGCAGGAGGCCAATAATATGTTATGATTAAAACTTTCTTCATAGAAACGATTTCAACAAAAATAATAATCTTTACCTTTTAGAGTTATTTTTGTAGAACAACAATTCATATTATTTGATGCAATTCTGTGATTTAAATCGACAATATCAAGCATATAAAAATGAAATTGATGAATCCATCGCGAATGTGATTCAATCAAGTACTTTCATAAATGGTGATGAAATTTCAAAACTCGAAGAAGAACTGGCAAGCTTCGTTGGTGCTAAACATGCAATTTGCTGCAGTTCGGGTAGCGATGCTTTGCTTATTTCACTAATGGCCTATAAGCTACAACCCGAAGATGAAGTAATTGTACCTGCTTTTAGTTTTATTGCCACGGCTTCGATGGTTGCTCATTTAAATGCCAGACCTGTTTTTGTTGATATTTCTCCGGTCGATTTCAATATCGATGTTTCAAAAATTGAAGAGAAAATCACCAACAAAACCCGAGGAATTATAAGCGTTTCTTTGTTCGGACAATGCGCCAACTACGATGCCATCAATAAAATCGCCGACAAATATCATTTATGGGTTATCGAAGATGCTGCTCAATCCTTTGGGGCAACCTACAAGAATAAAAAGTCGGGCAATCTTACCGATGTTGGCATAACCAGTTTTTTTCCTGCAAAACCCTTGGGTTGTTATGGCGATGGCGGTGCTGTTTTCACCAATAGCGATAAGGTAGCAAAACGAATCAAATTAGCTCGTTCACATGGTCAAGAACAACGTTATCATCATAAAGTAATTGGCTTGAATGCGCGTATGGACACTATTCAGGCTGCTATTTTGCGTGTTAAACTTCGCTACTTTGAAAGTGAAATTATCAAACGACAAAAAGCGGCACAGCTTTATTCTCAATTACTGGCCGACACCGTTTTGCTTCCTGAAGTAAATACCGAAAACACGAGTGTTTGGGCACAATATACCATTAGTGTTAACAATCGCGATGCGCTTAAAAACTATTTGCAAGAAAAGGGAATTCCAAGTGCTATTCACTATCCAAAACCTTTACCCAATCAGGAAGTATTTAAAGAAATGATCCCGATCAATGCAAAATTTGAAGTTGCCGAAATTGTTTCCGATATTGTTTTGTCGTTGCCGATGCACGGTTTTATTACCGAAGATGAAATTCGCGAAGTCGCACAGGCAATTATTGATTTTCAAAATATTGAAAACGAATAACAATGAGTAATATATCTATCCATCCAACTGCATGTGTCGATGAAGGCGCTAAAATTGGAAACGGAACTAAAATTTGGCATTTCTGTCACATCATGCCTACGTCCCAAATTGGTGCAAATTGTATTTTAGGACAAAATGTTTTTGTTGGGAAGGCAAAAATTGGCAACAATGTAAAAATCCAAAATAATGTAAGTGTTTACGACAATGTTGTTTTAGAAGACGATGTTTTTTGCGGACCAAGTTGTGTATTTACCAACGTAATTAATCCACGTTCATTTGTTAATCGCAAGGAAGAATTTCAAACAACCACCGTAAAAAAGGGAGCAACCATTGGTGCCAATGCAACGATACTGTGTGGCACCACCATTGGTGCCTATGCCATGATTGGAGCTGGAGCTGTTGTTACTAAAAATGTTAAACCGTTTGCACTAATGACAGGAGTTCCGGCATCTCAAACCGGATGGATCACTAAAGAAGGCATTGTTTTAAACATGAAAATGCAATGCACACAAACAGGCCAACAATGGAAAATGGAAAATGAGGATTTGATAATTGATAATTGACAATTATAAAATTACTTTTGCCACCGTTTAATCAACAAACAATACTATTTTGAAAAACTTTGCATTAATTGGAGCAGCAGGTTTTGTTGCGGAACGACATATACGAGCGATTAAAGAAACAAACAATAATCTATTGATAGCTCACGATAAGTTTGATGTAATGGGAAGAATCGACAGCTATTTTCCAAATGCTGAATTCTTTTTGAGCACAGAAAAGTTCATCGATTTCCTTGAAGACAATCCGGTTGATTTCGTAAGTATTTGTTCCCCCAATTTCTTGCACCGAACACATATTCAAATGGCACTCGAAAACAATGCCAATGCCATTTGCGAAAAGCCATTGGTGCTTTTTCCACGCGACTTAACAAAGCTTGACAATTTAATGCAAGCTACCGGAAACAACATCAATACCATTCTTCAATTGCGCTTGCATCCAACGATTATAGCGCTTAAGAAGAAAATTGAAGAAGGCCCTCAAGATAAAATTTACGATATCGATTTAACCTATATCACCTCACGAGGAAAGTGGTATTACAAAAGCTGGAAAACGGTTCAGGAAAAGTCGGGCGGCGTGGCAACCAATATTGGGATTCACTTTTTCGACATGTTGATTTGGATTTTTGGCGATGTACAGAAGAGCACGCTCAATTATTATTCGGATCAAAAGGCGGCTGGAATTTTACAACTTAAAAATGCAAACGTACGCTGGTTTTTAAGTCTCGATTACGATGATTTAAGTACCGATATTAAAGAAAAAGGAATTCGAACTTTCCGCTCTCTTAAAATTGAAAATGAGGAATTGGAATTCAGCAACGGCTTTGCTAATTTACACACCCAATCGTACGAACATATATTAAATGGAAAAGGTTTCACAATTGATGATGTTGCCAAAAGCATTATGCTTACCGACGATATTCGAAATGCTAAAGCTATAGGAAAAACGGGCGACTATCACCCATTGTTAAACACCTTATAATATGTCGATAATTGTTGAAAATATTACCAAAACCTACGGATCGCAAAAAGCGCTAAACGATGTAAGTTTCCAGCTAAACAAAGGGGAAATTACTGGATTTTTAGGCCCCAATGGTGCAGGTAAATCAACAATGATGAAAATTATTACGGGCTACTTAAACCCCGATAGTGGCAATGTACTTTTTGATGGCGAAAATCTAAATTCAAATCTCAACTTTTTTCAATCAAAAATTGGCTATTTACCAGAGTCAACGCCGCTCTATCCCGAAATGTATATTCGTGAATACCTTCAGTTCGTTGGTGGAATTTACAAATTAAAATCGCTTAATCAACGCATTGATGAAGCCATAGAGTTAACTGGATTAGAACTTGAAATTCATAAAAAAGTAGGCGCTTTATCGAAAGGATACAAGCAGCGCGTTGGCTTGGCACAAGCCCTAATTCATAATCCGGAATTGCTAATATTGGATGAACCAACTTCAGGGCTTGATCCCAATCAACTCGAAGAAATTCGTTCGATGATTGTAAAGATTAGTAAAGAAAAAACAGTTTTGCTCTCCACCCATATTATGCAAGAAGTGGAAGCTATTTGCAAGCGTGTGATTATAATCAACAAAGGCGAGTTGGTTGCCGACGGACCAATTTCAACCTTGAATAAAAGCTTGTCGCAAAACCAAAAAGTACTTTTTGAAACCATCGAAAATATTGAAGCAACTCAATTTGAAAAGCTAGATTTTGTAAAAAACGTTTATACAATCAACTCGAATACAATTTTAATAGAAGCCAACCCAAAATCAGACATTCGACCTCTACTGTTCAATTTTGCAGTCGCAAATAATTACACCATACTTACTCTTCAGGAGCAGGAAAAAAGCATTGAAAACATATTCCGGGAACTGACCTTGTAATTCTTGATTAAAATTAAAAGTTACAAGGCCCAATTAATAGAATTCTATTATTTTCCGAAAGCGACTCAAAATTGTTAAGGGAGAACTTCAACAATAAATTCAAATTCGATATTAAAATGCTAAAGCCCGGTGCGAAATGGTAAATCCCGTAGCGAAATGCAAGGGAACCAGGTTACCGACCATTCCGCTACAGGATTTCATAAATTTCCATGGTTACGAAGCATTTCTCCATGGTTACATTGCAATTTTCTGTGGTTACCAACCATTCCGCAACGGGAGAAGTCATTTAGTTGCAGTTACCGACTAGTTTGCTGTGGGCTTTACCATTTTTCCAAAGTTACCAAGCTCTTCGCCCCGGTTACCTCAAAAAATGTGATGGAATTTATCAAGATGCCGCTCTTGCCAAAGAACTCAGCTAGCAAACAAGTTAATTTTTCTTATAGCTGTAAAGTATTCCCTGTTTTCAGTTGTACAAATGGAAAGTGCTTATGAAACTCGGCCAATGCCGGAAAAGCGGTACAATGCGATGGAATTACTTTCTCAACCTTTAATTCCTTCAAGAATTCGATGGTTTTTAGCGTTTGCTCATCAGCTGTAGTTAAATGAAAACCACCAATAACCGCATGAATTTTCTTTTCGCCAGTAATATTTTGGGCATGCAAAATCATGTTACAAACCCCCGAATGTGCACACCCTGTTATTAAAACCAAACCTTTGCTAGTTTTAAAAACCATGCCCGAATCGTCGGGGATAAAATCATCCAACCCCAACTCATCAACGAAGGACGTAGTTTTTGCCTCAAAGTCAGTAATCTTCGGAATTTCGCCTAAAAACCAAGTCTCCTCATCTAACTGAAGTGGTGCTTTAGAAAGTTGCATTTGAAAACCTAAATTTTGTAGCTCATCTTTCGAAAGTGGCAGCCCGAGCCCCGTTCCTGTTCTTTTACGAAATCGTTTCATAAAAACCTGTGGATGAGCAATTAGCTTTTTGTTTTGCAGGTACTTTAATCCACCAGTATGATCATCGTGCCCATGACTCAGCACGACAGTTTCAACCTCTGTTAGATCTAATTTAACGCGCTTTGCATTTTCTAAAAATAAATTGCTTGAGCCTGTATCAAATAGATATTTCGATTTTCCTTCGATAAAATAACTTAATCCATGCTCAGCCAAACAGAATCGCCCCGCAGTATTTTCTACCAATACAGTAATTTTCAACATAACTAATCGATTATTGGAATTTTAATATAGAAAGTAGTGCCTTCGGCTTTGTTTGAATCGAACCAAATATGTCCATTAAAATTCTCCACAATGCTTTTGGTTATGGCCAAGCCTAAGCCTGCGCCACTCGATTTGGTGGTAAAGTTTGGCACAAAAATATGCGAAGCCAAATCATCTGGAATTCCTTTGCCATTGTCTTTTACAGAAATAATAGCACTGTTCTCTTGTTTCTTAACCGCAATTAAAATTTCCCCTTTACGAGTTTCAGGAATCGATTGGATCGCATTCTTAATTAAATTAATAATTGCCCGTGAAAATTGCTCAGGATCGGCATAAATATAAAAGTCATATTCTTCTATGTCGAATTCTAATTTTACCTGTCCTGTATTTGCGTACAGCTCCAAAGTTTCTTTCAATCGATGACTTAAATTAAAACGCTCATTTTTCGTTTTCGGGATTTTTGCAAAATTTGAGAACTCGGTAGCAATCGCCGACAAATTATCAATTTGCTCAATTAAAGTATCGGTTATTCGTTTAAGCTTTTCATCCTTATCGTCGTTGGCAAGTTTTGTTCGTTGTAAAAACTGAATATTCAGTTTCATTGGCGTCAATGGATTTTTTATTTCGTGGGCAATTTGTTTGGCCATTTCGCGCCAGGCAATTTCACGTTCCGAACGTGCCAACAACTCTGCACTAGTAGCCAACTCTTCGAGCATTTGATTGTATTCCGACACCAACAATCCAATTTCATCTTCGGATTGATATTCTAGCTTTTGGGTTCGTTTACCGAGCTTTACTTCTCTCAGATTTTCCCGAATCATTTTCAGCGGTTCGGTTATTCGAGTTGAAATATAATATGCCACAAAAATACTTGCCATCAATAGGAAAACATAGATATTGATGAAAGCAAAAACGAAAGTTGTAATCTCCTGACGAAAGCGCCTCTCGTGGGTAAAATACGGTAAGTTAATGTAACCAATTTGATAGCCCAAACTATTAATCATTGGAATATACGCCGACAAATATTTTAATTCGCCAATGTATTCTTCATGAATGTATCGTACCGGATCGTACTCCGTTAAATAGCTCAATGCACGAGCATCCATGTGTGTTGAAATTAGCCCTTTCTCAAAGATTTCATGACGAGAAGTAGAAACCAAATTTCCATAAAGGTCGTAAATATTGATATCGGTCTTAAAAATATCAGAAAGGTTTATTAACTCATATCCCAAATAGTCAATCATTTCAGGATTAAAGTGTTCAAAATCGCCCAACAAAATATCAATTTCAATGGAAATAGAATTTACTTTTTCAACTAAATCATCCTCGTGGTTCAATTGATACTGAGTGACAATGTAATAGATCGTTCCCGACCCCACAATAAGCAAAGCAATCATTACAACACCTATGATTGATACTTGGATTCTAATTCGCAGTGATTGTCGAATGTAGAATATCTTATAATTATTGGTAGAGAATAAATTAAGAATACTTGAAATAATAAACAGAAACACAAACACATAAGGGAAAGCAATAAAATAGTCGAACAAACGAATCTTTTCACGACTCACTAAAACTACGTTGTCGTTTCCTAGATTGTAATAACAATGTTCGTATCCTCCCCAATCGACAAAGCCAATTGTATCGTTCGGAATTTCGAAAGCAGAAAGGTTTAAACCATATAAAAATTCGCCCCCCCGGTCAATCAATTCTCCACCATTGTACTTAGCAAATGAAAAGTTGTTCCGAATTCTATTTTCTATCGAGCTCTGTGGCAATAATAATTCTGGAAATCCAGTTCCTTCAGATAGCAACTTCGAATTCAATTCAATATACACCTTGAAGTAACTGAGATCGGGCAAGGAAAACAAATAGTTTCCCATATAAGTAATTCGCCCATTCATGTTGTCGATAAAATAAAAACTAATATCATCAATCGGAATCGATAGCTCCGTTATCATTTCTTCGAAAAATGGGAAACACCCTATCAGTTCATTTTCGGGCTGAATTAATAAGCTATCGACTTCATCACAAATCGTAATTTGCAAATCGTAATCCCTGAAATATCCATTGTTAAAATAGGTGTTTGCGATGTAATCCTCTACCGCTTCAGCCCCATATTGATAGGAATCAATAATTTGTGTGTCAGAATTCAATTTTTTGTCAATATCTCGCAAAAATAATTCAGCCGTAGGATCATGCTCATTCGATAAGTTCATGACCATCACTTCCTGAACATTTTGCTCATACGCTTTTACATATTTCAACAAGTGAACAATGGTGAAAATGGTAAAAACCAAAACGTAGATTACAATTCGAGATAAGCGGTACGACAAAATTTCCTTTAAACTTAGAATATAATTGATGACCGCAACTGTTAAAAAGAAAATTGTGATAGTCAGAATAGTGCTAAACGAAAATACAAGCTGAATTATCACAAATAAAACGGTCGCAATTGATAAATTGATCAAGTATGCTTTTACCTTAAATATAGAACGACAAACCTGTGCGACTCGTAATGAAATAAAGTAAAATGCCAAAAATTGAAATGCAATTGCAAGGTATCCAATCAAACTGTATTCATTGAGTTCTTCTAGCTTGTAAATTGCATACGAAACACTAGAATTCATGATTAAGGTTTTCAGCGAAAATCGAATAAAAACCAATAATCCGGCAACAAATAAAAGCATTACAATATTGGTAAGCCGAAGTAAACTTTTATTAATTCGCACAAAGCGAGGCAGCTCAAACGATCGATAAAAGGTAACCGAAAAAAAGAACATGAAAACACTGAAAACCAAAAACTCTCCCATCGAATACCATATCGAAGAATAAGCAAAAGCCTTTGGCGAAAAGAGTTCTAGTTTAAAAAAGGTTTGCGGAATATTAAAGGTGTTCAACACATAATACATTAACGCTAAAAAAACCGCCAGCAAGGATAATCTTAAAATAGGTCTGCGGTGCATATAATGAATCAGGAGCCTAAACAATAGAACAAACCCAGCAAACAATGCCAACACATAAAAAATGGATGGATAAAAAATTCCCGAATACATGCCCGACAAACGCTCTGAGGGACGTATTGAAAACAGAAACTGTCGACGTTTATTAAAAACAGGGTAAGAATCGGAAGTTTTATAAAAAAGCACTTCGTAATTCGAAGGCAATTGAAAACCTTTTGCAAACTTATTTTCAAGATAATCGTTCTCAATTTCGTAATCGTATTTAATTAATGTCAATCCATAAATTACGAAATCGTCTGTTTTATAAGTTGTAAGTACATACCATCCATTGGGCAAATGGTACAATCCATTTGATACATTTTGTAACTCATCGTAAAAGGCAATTACATTGCTCGACCAAAAATAAGGATCGGAATAATCAGAAATAATAATGGCCGTTTCATCGTGTGCTAATTCATCGATATATTTCGAGAAATAATGAAATAAATTAACGTCTGAAAAATCGCCTAGCGTATCTAATTCAAAAACAATTTCATCAATCGTTTCTTCTAATCGATCCTGCCTTTTCTGAAGTGTTTTACTAAACTTCGAAATTTCACCATCGTTAATTTTACTTGCGAGGAAATATTTCTCCGTAACAATACCCAGCACCATAAAAATGATGAGTGCGTATAACGGAATTTTTATATACCTCGAAATTCGCATTTATCAATCGATATTATTGGTGATGATAGGGTTCATTTTTTATAATGGTCATGGCCCGATACAACTGCTCTAAAAAAATCATTCGCACCATTTGATGTGAATAAGTCATTAAAGACAATGACATTTTTGAATTGGCTCGTTGATAAACTTCATCGGAAAACCCGTATGGCCCACCCACAACAAAAACCATTCTTTTTATTGAATTCAACATTTGCTTTTGCAGAAATTCAGAAAATTTTACTGATGAATATTGTTTTCCATTTTCATCCAAAAGCACCACAAAATCATGTGATTCCAGCTTATTCAAAATCAATTCGCCTTCCTTTTTCTTTTGCTCTTGCTCCGACAAATTTTTCGCTTTTTTCAAATCGGGAATAATTTCGACCTCGGTTTTGAGGTAAAACTTTAATCGCGATAAATAAACATCGATCCCTTTCTGAATATAATCAGCATCGGTTTTTCCGATTACCAAAAGCGTACATTTCATTGAATATTTATTTCGTTCTAAAATATTTTCGTCGAAATGTAAATCTACATAATTTTTAGTTGAACATCAGTTTTGCACATTTTTTGTTTCAAAATTTCAGACAATATTTCATTTGAACAACAGATATTTTCTAATCAATAGAATTTATCTCAAGAATTCATTAAATTCGTTTGGTAGAAAAAGATTAAACATGCAGCAATTTCTAAAAAAAATAATATTCTTCACTTTAATCATGCTTGCATCGGTAAGCATTGCATTTGCAAAAATCCCCGATGATATTTCGAAAGGACTAAAAACAGGAAACGCAAATCTGCTTTCTAAAAGTTTCAACAGTAATATTGAATTAGTAGTTCTCGACAATGAAAATGTTTACAGCAAAGCGCATGCAAAACAAGTTTTAATCGACTTCTTTAAAAAATATCCACCTACAGAATTTGAGATTATTCACGATGGAGGGAAAGAACATTCGATGTATGCAATTGGCAAATTAGAGACTGAAAAGGAAAAATTCAGAGTGTATTTTTTAATAAAAGAAACAAATGGCAAGCCATTGATTCATCAGTTAAGAATTGAAAAACAGAACAATTAATGCAATCTTTCCGCAAGCGAAATGAAATCAAATTTTTAAAATTAATTCGTAGCTTAAAGGAAAAAGCGAAACGAATTACATTTCCTGGATTCGATAAAATTCCAATTTACGATGTTGGTCGTTTTTTCTTTAAAGGATTGGTGAATGGCGCCTTAACTATTCGAGCTTCCTCGGTAGCTTTTAATTTGATTACTGGAATCTTCCCTGCCATTATCTTTTTATTTACCCTTATTCCGATTATACCAATTAAAGGTTTTCAATCGGAACTTTTGCTGTTAATCTATTCTATTGTTCCTGAGAGTATTTACAATGTGATTTATCAAACGATCAATGAAATTATTAACATTCCACACAGTGGTTTGCTTTCAGTTGGTTTTATCATGGCATTATTTTTCTCAACCAATGGAATTGTTTCTTTGATCAACGCTTTCAACAACTCGGTTCACAATCATCAAGTTAGAAAATGGTATGAAATTTATGCGATTGCTTTGGGATTGGTTTTGTTGTTATTTTCATTGCTAACCATTGCTATTTTGCTTATCACCTTTACCGAAACTTTTCTGAATTTTTTGGTTGCGAAAGATCTTATGAATAAAGATTTCACTTACTATTTAATACGAATAGGAAAATGGTTGATAATTGTAGCACTCTTCTTTTTTGCTTATTCTTCGCTGTATTATTTCGGATCATCACGCAAAAGTAAGTGGCGTTTTATTTCGGCTGGCGGCACTTTGGCAACCGTTCTATCAATTATATTGACTTTAGCATTTGGCTACTACCTGAATAATTTTGCACGCTACAATGCACTTTATGGATCTATAGGAACATTACCTGCAATTATGGTGATGTTTTATTTAAATTGCTTGGCAATTTTGATTGGTTTTGAATTGAATATTGGAATTGTTACTGCCAGAAAAAAAGCACAGGATAATAACGAAGAGGATGTTAAACTAATTTCCGAATAACTGTCATGCCATCTCTAACGGGAAAAATAACCGTTTCAACATCACTATTTTCTGCAACTTTTTCGTTAAATGCAAGAATTCCTTTGGTTTGAGCTTCACCTTTGCTATCCGGATCGATCACTTTTCCATCCCAAAGGGTATTGTCAGCAATAATGTATCCACCCTTTTTCACCTTGCTAAAAACCAGATCAAAATACGCACAATACTTTCGTTTATCGGCATCGATAAAAACCAAATCGAACTCTTCGTCGATGATTGGAATCAAGTCAATTGCATCGCCAAATAAACACTCAATTTTATCCGACAGATTTGCTTTACCTACAAATTTTTGAATGATTTCTTCTTTTTCATCCGAAATTTCAATGGTAAACAATTTGCCTTCTTCGTTCAATGCCAATGCCATGCTAATTGCCGAGTATCCGGTAAAAGTTCCTAATTCAAGAATTCGTTTAGGCTGAATCATTTGGCACAACATGGTTAAAATTTTTCCTTGCAAATGCCCCGACAACATGCGGGGTTGCAAGCATCTTAAATTGGTTTCCCTATCTAAAGCCCTCAATACCGGATGTTCTTCACTAATGTGATCTAAAATATAATTTTCTAAATCAGACGACAATTGCATCACTTATAAATTAATGTTGAAAGATTTTCTTTATTCAAAACTTCATTCGCTACTTCCATAATATCACTTGCAGTAATTTCTTCAATTTTCTGATAAACCGTCGACAAAGGATCAACTTTATCGAAATAAAGTAAACTGCGGCCTATGTTAAGCATCAGATCTTCCCTATTTTCGCTTGAAATTGCCAGCTGACCAATCAATTGTTTTTGCGCTTTAATTAACTGATTGGGGCCCATTGCATTGTTCCGCAATAATTGAAATTCCTTTTGTATCAGTTTAAAAGCCTTTTCTAAATTATTGTTTTCGGTTCCAAAATAGATCATCAGAATTCCGGTATCGGAATAGGGAGTATAGCTCGATTCGATGTTGTAAGCCATGCCATTTCGCTCTCGCAATGCCATGTTCAAACGCGAATTCATTGAATTTCCTCCCAAAATATTATTCAATAATATCATGGGCATTCGTTTGTCATTTTGCAATGCATAAGCGGTTCCGCCAATCACGGCATGCGACTGGTAAGTATCTTTTTCAATTTCCTTATACGATGGTTGATAGCCAGAAAATGGCTCGCGCTCGCGAACAGAACTACTTTCTGGAAAGTCATCGAAATATTGATGAATGTATTTCTTAAACTTTCGAATGTCAATGTTTCCAATAGAGCAAATTACCATATCCTTAGCATGATAATTACGTTTCATGAAATTAAATACCTTTTCCTTATTGAAACTACGCACTGTTTCAGGAGTTCCAAGAATATTTCGAGCGATTGGATGACCGTCAAAAACCAGTTCCTCAAACTCGTCGTAAATTAATTCAGATGGAGAATCGTTATACGAATTAATCTCATCGATAATCACCTCTTTTTCCTTGGTTAATTCTTTTTCGGGAAAGGAAGCATTTTTAATAATATCGCTGACCAAGTCAATCGAACGGTCGTAATATTCTTTCAAGAAAGTAGCATATATTGCTGTTTCTTCTTTGGTGGTATAAGCATTTATTTCGCCTCCAACATTTTCAACACGATTGATAATTTGAAAAGCTTTTCGCTTTTGTGTGCCTTTAAAAATTGTATGCTCAATAAAGTGCGCCATTCCTTGCTCATCGGGCAATTCATCGCGCGAACCAGTATTCATAATCACACCAAAATGAGCCACTCGAGCATCGGAAGCTTGGTGAATTACTCTAATTCCGTTTTTTAATGTAAATATTTGGTATTCCATCGAATCTATTTGCAGGGGGCAAAAATAGAAAAAGAATCAACATGAAATGCTTGACAAGGCAAGTTTAATTAATTGAATTTTAAACAGTTTAGAAATCAATAATTAAATGTTTACTTCGATTTTCTTTTTAAACTCATACACTCGAATTGCTAAAAGAGAAGCAACAACAATTACAATACTTAAAATAGCCATCCAGCCAAAGGCACTATCGGTTCCAATAGCCTCTGGATCAACAGAAATAGCTCCTTTACCCATAAAATGATAGGCAACTACTGCGGTAGCATTGTTTATAAAATGAGCCAAAATCGGCAGCCAAATATTGCCACTCCAAACCAATAAGTAACCAAATAGAACACCCAAGATAAATCGCGGAAGAAAGCCATAAAATTGTAAGTGGAAGAAACTAAACACAAAGGCAGCGGTAAAAATTGCAACATGATAGTTTTTAAACCATTTGGCCAATACAGTTTGAATCACACCTCTAAAAAATAACTCCTCTCCAATCGCAGGAATTACTGCGATTAAAAATATATTGAAAAGCATTTGTCCAAGATGTTCCGATTGTACAAATTTCTCAGTAATTATCGCAGCCTGTTCTTCACGTGCGGTCATCCAATTCTCAATTCCAGACATGAATTCAGGCAGCTGCAAATTACTATTCCACATTCCTGTTAAATTAATTAGTGGAACAACGGCATAAATCATCACAATGGTTAGCAAAACACTTTTAAAGTTTACTTTTTTACCAAACCAAAGAAAATTTAATGGACGTTTACTAATTAACGCTGCGGTGATAAAGGCCGGAACAACAAACATCCCAATTCCTTGCAACAATTGTAAATATTTCAGAAACCCAATATCCATATTCTGAACATTCCCTGTAAACATACTCCCAAACATTTCTAATCCAAATATTGGAATCGCCACCACCATACCAACAATTGTAAGCAACAAAGCTGATACCAATGCAATTATTATCAGAAGTATAATTTGGGGAATCGGATGTAAATAATTTAATCTTCCAGCCACAGTTTTAATTTTTTTCGGTCTCAAAATTAAAATAATAACTTCTTTTTGAAGTATATTGTTGCTATAAATCTATTTACTAAGGGAAATATTCAAAAAATGACTATTTTCAGCTAAGCAAAATTTTTATAATTTTGTTCAAGCTTATAAATTTTAGAATTCAAAGATGGACGAAGAAGTTGATATGATATTAGATATGGCGCGCGAAGGTATGCAGTCGGCCATTGAACATTTAGATAATGAATTAGTGCATATTCGTGCGGGAAAAGCATCTCCACGTATGTTGGATGGAATTTATGTTGAATATTATGGCGCTCAAACCCCTTTAAGCCAAGTTTCAAATGTTTCAACTCCCGATGCAAAAACAATTGCAATTCAACCTTGGGAAAAAAATATCATTTCGGATATTGAAAAAGCAATTATTAATTCAAATCTGGGCTTTAATCCTGAAAACAATGGCGAAATAATTCGTATATTTATACCACCTTTAACTGAAGAGCGAAGAAAAACGCTTGTAAAAGATGCAAATAAAGTAGGTGAAAATGCTAAAGTTAGCGTTCGAAATACTAGAAAAGATGCAAATGATCAGTTGAAAAAATTATTAAAAGACGGTCTTTCTGAAGATGCAGAAAAAATTGCCGTTGAAGAAGTTCAAGAAATAACTAACGAATATTCGAAAAAGGTTGATGCACTTGTTGCAGCCAAACATGACGAAATTCTAACCGTATAAATTTATCTTACGATAAAGTTTGTGTTTTCATGGCTATTAAAGAGCAATCCTTCGGGGTTGCTCTTATTTTTTGCGCGTAATAATATAATTTATTAAATCGGCCATGGCTTCTCTTGCTTCACTTTCGGGCAGCTCATTTAATTTTGCCAAAGCCTTATCGCGGTATTCGTACATTTTTAAGTTTGCGTATTCCAATCCGCCACGCTCTTTCACTAAATTGATAAGTTTAAGCACTTGCTCTTTCCGATGATTCTTTCTTTTTACAATACGAAGAATCTCCCTTCGTTCTTCAGTGCTTGCCTTATTTAATACATGTATTAAAGGCAAGGTTATTTTCTTATCCTTAATATCGTTTCCCGTTGGTTTTCCAATTATTCCTTTATCTTGATAGTCAAAAATGTCATCTCTAATTTGAAAAGCAATTCCTGCGAGCATTCCCATTTCATGCATAACTTCAACCTGCGCTATATCCCGAGTAGCCGAAAAGGTTCCCACCGCAATGCTCGTTGCAATTAAAGATGCTGTTTTCTTTTTGATTATTTCGAAATAGGTTTCCTCGTTAATATCCAGCTTACGACTTTTTTCATCCTGCAATAATTCGCCTTCAATTGTATCTTGAACTGCTTTTGAAATAATTTCAAGAATCTCAAACTCTTTATGTTTCGTAGTAAGTAGGAGTCCTTTCGACAACAAAAAGTCGCCAATTAACACCGCAACCTTGTTTCTCCAAATCGCATTAATTGAGAGCTTTCCTCTTCGCTCAAAAGATTCATCAATTACATCATCGTGCACTAAAGTTGCCGAATGCAACAATTCAATTGTGGTTGCTGCCAAATAGGTGCTGTCATCAATTTTACCAAATATTTTTGCGGATAGAAAAACAAACAATGGTCTTATTTGCTTACCCTTTGTTCTAATGATGTAGTTCAAAATTAAATTAAGCAACTTTACATCCGACTTAGTAACATTGCGAAAATAGCTTTCAAATTGTTCCAGCTCTGCACGAACTGGTAGCTTTATTTTTTTCAGATTTGACATGTATAATATTCTCTAATAAAGTAAGCAAAAATAGCTCATTTCGCTTCCATTTGAATCTCTTGACAATAATAACTATTCAAATTTGCATATAAAATTGAAATCCGTATAATTATTTGCTTCTACTTGGATTAAATATAAATTACCCATTTTTAAAGCACAAACTCCATATACACTTATCATTACCTTCCATTTGCCCTATAAATTTCTAAATTTGCAATAAAAACATCTAAATATGTTCACAACTGAATTTGATCAAGAAAACGTTGAAAGAGCAACAGGCATGCTAAAAGCAATGGCCCACCCAATCCGCATTTCTATAATGCATTGTTTAAAAGAAGGAGAAAAATTAAACGTTACTCAAATTCATCAGATGTTAGAAATTGAACAATCAACCGCTTCACACCATCTTGGTATATTAAAAAGCAATGGCGTATTATGTTCAAAACGTGATGGGAAAAATTCTTATTACTTTTTAAAACATCCCGTTTTAGGTCAAATTATCGATTGCCTTAATAAATGTGGTTGCGAAGAGTAACAACTTAAAATTCCCTTCTTAATTCTTAACAAAATTAAAATCTTGTTGTTACTTCTAATAACAAGCATTTAAATAAAAAAACTTATGGCCAAAATTAGGGTTACAAAATTTTATGATTTCGAAATGGCGCATGCCCTTTGGAATTACGATGGTTTATGTAAAAACATTCACGGACACACCTATAAACTTTATGTAACTGTTGCAGGTGAACCAATCAACAATCCCGATGACAAAAAAAATGGGATGGTAATTGATTTTGGTGATTTGAAAAGAATAGTAAAACACGAAATTGTTGATAAGTTCGATCACTCTTTGGTGATTAATAGTCGTGCCCCACACGAGAAACTTTTAGAATTAAACGAAATGTATGAACGTCATTTTGTATTCGACTTTCAACCAACCTGCGAAAACATGGTAGTTTACATTGTTGAAAAAATACAACCATTATTACCAGAAGGAATTGAATTAAAAAAAGTTAAACTTTACGAAACGGCCAGTTCTTTTGCAGAATGGGATGCAAGCGATAATTAAAAAACATGACACCTGACAATTCCAACAAGAAATTATTCCTTCTCGATGCCTATGCATTAATTTATCGTTCTTACTTCGCGTTTATCAGAAATCCTAGATTTAATTCGAAAGGTCAAAATACCTCGGCAATTTTAGGATTTGTAAATACGCTTGAACAAGTACTTTCAGCTGAAAAACCAGATTATATTGCGGTTGCCTTCGATATGCATGGCCCTACATTTCGACACGAAATGTTTGAAGCTTACAAAGCAAACCGAGAGGCAATGCCTGAAGATATTCGAACTGCGGTTCCCTACATTCGCAAGGTTATAGAAGCCTATAACATTCCGATCCTTGAGATGCAAGGATTTGAGGCAGACGACATTATTGGCACAATTTCGAAGAAAGCATCTAATGAGGGCTTCGATACCTTTATGATGACACCCGATAAGGATTATGCTCAATTGGTAAACGAAAATACAGTAATGTATAAACCGGCCAAAGGTGGCGAAAAAGCCCAAATTTGGGGAGTTGATGAAGTTAAAGAAAACTTTTTAATTGAAAATACTGAACAAGTAATTGATATTTTAGGATTAATGGGAGATTCAGCCGACAACATTCCTGGATGCCCCGGTATTGGTCCTAAAACTGCCATGAAATTAATTGGGAAATATGGCTCTATTTCAAACTTGTACAACAATATTGAAGACTTAAAAGGAAAGCAGAAACAAAATCTGATTGAAAATAAGGAACAAGTTTATTTGTCGCGCGAATTGGTAGTAATCAATCGCGAGGTTCCTATCGACATCTCTTTCGATAAAATGAAGAAAGGGGAATCGGACAAGGAAGCATTGCTTGAATTATTTAATGAATTAGAATTTAGAACACTTGCTGCAAAAATTTCAGGCGGTGCAAAAAAATCTCCAAATCCAGTTCAAGGCGATTTGTTTAGCAGCCCGGTTGAATCTGAAGAAGAAGCAAGTCCTTCGCAACTCAAAAATATAACAACCGAAGAACATCAATATTTCTCAGTTGAAAATGAAATGCAACGTGCTTCGTTAAGAGCTGAGCTTGCCGTTTCAAAAGAATTTTGTTTCGATACCGAAACAACTGGTCTATCTCCACTTACCGATGAGTTAGTCTGTATCTCTTTTTCGAAAAAAAACGGAGAAGCCTATTGCGTGCATCTTCCAGAAGACCGAAAAGAAGCAGAAAAAATAGTTCAAGAATTCAAACTCATTTTTGAAGACGAAAAAATCCTAAAAATTGGGCAAAATATAAAATTCGATCTATTGATTCTCGCTCAATATGGACTAAAAGTGAAAGGGCCAATTTTCGATACAATGATTGCCCACTATTTGATTCAACCTGAAATCAGACACAACTTAGATTATCTGAGTGAACTTTATTTGAATTACAAAAAAGTTCCAACGGAGCAACTGATTGGAAAGAAAGGGAAAAATCAAAAAACAATGCGACAAGTTGAACCACAAGAAATTGTAGATTATGCTTGCGAAGATGCAGATATCACCTTTCAATTAAAAGCACCACTCGCCAAAGAGCTTGAGGAAAGCGAGTTGTATAAATTGTTTAACGAGATTGAAATGCCTTTACTTTCCGTTTTACTCGAAATGGAATTAAATGGAGTTAAAATTGATAGCAATTCATTAAATAACTCAGCACAAGCATTAAGTAACGAAATTGATCAATTAGAAAAAGATATTCAGGAATTAGCAGGCGAAGAATTCAATGTTTCTTCCCCCAAACAACTAGGACCTATTCTGTTTGAAAAGCTTAAAATTCAAGAAAACGCTAAAAAAACAAAAACAAAGCAATATTCCACCAACGAAGAAACACTGCAACGCTTAACCGATAAGCATCCGATTGTAAATAAGATTTTGGAATTTCGTGGTTTAAGAAAACTACTAAGCACTTATATAGAAGCACTTCCTAAATTGGTTAATGAAAAAACAGGAATGATTCACACCTCATATAATCAGGCAGTGGCAGCTACCGGAAGACTAAGCTCGGTGAATCCAAATTTGCAAAACATTCCAATACGCGATGAAAAAGGAAAGGAAATAAGAAAAGCATTTATTCCTGCGCATAAAGGAAATGTGTTTTTATCGGCCGACTATTCTCAAATCGAACTTAGGATTATGGCTGCCTTAAGCAAAGATCCGGCCATGGTTGAAGCATTTGCTCAAGAGGTGGATATCCATTCAAGAACTGCCGCTAAAATATTTAAAGTAGAAGAATCGGAAGTAAGTTCCGACATGCGCCGAAAAGCAAAAACGGCCAACTTTGGTATCATTTATGGTATTTCAGCATTTGGACTATCGCAACGACTTAACATCAGTCGTAAAGAAGCAAAAGAAATTATTGATGGTTATTTTGAAGCCTTCCCAAAAGTGAAAGAGTTTATGGATTTCAGCATTGAAGAAGCCAGAAAAACAGGCTTTGTAAAAACAATGTTAGGTCGAAAGCGTTATCTCAAAGATATTAATTCGGCCAATGCTGTAGTGCGCGGAATTGCAGAACGAAATGCAATTAATGCACCGATACAAGGAACAGCTGCTGACATCATAAAAATTGCAATGATTGAAATTCAAAACCAGATAGAACAAAAAGGATTAAAATCGAAAATGATTTTACAAGTACATGATGAATTAAACTTCGATGCTTTTGCTGATGAAGTAGAAGAATTGTCAACCATCATTAAACATTCAATGGAGAATGCCGTTAAATTAGATGTACCACTTACCGTGGAAATTGGAAAAGGAAAAAACTGGTTAGAAGCTCATTAATCTGTATCTTTTTTATGACTAAAATAATTATTTCAGAAAAAGAATATCGCGACGCGATTTTGCGCTTCCTTGAGATCTGTGATTCTGAACCCGGAACGCCAGAACACAAGGAAGCAATAGAGCTTACCAAACTCATGGAAGCTTACGAAAACAGGACCAACCATGTTGGTCGACAATACAATTAAAAAATCTTCCCACCTCGTTAAATAATTCCAAAAAAATCTTAAAAAATCTAGCTTACATTTCTTGTTTCTTTGAAACGCAGTACAAAAGGAATTACTAAAATTCCCCAAAGAATAGATATTTGAAAGGTAGTATGCAAGGTAATCCTGTCAGCCAACCAGCCAATGGCCAACACATTAATAGAGTTAATTAAGAAATTCATCCCCATGTAAACGCCATTAATAAAAGCTCCATTTTTTGTTTCCTTATCATGAATCGAAGCTAACATAACCGGGCCCGGAGCAAAAATAAAAATACCAAGTACTACCAATAAAATAATTGACCAAACGCCACTTGCATTGATAAACAAAAACATTAAAATTGGTGCACCTATCGCTGAAATAACAAACAAATTTTTACGACCAATTTTATCCGAAATTGTTCCACTTAAAAAAGTTCCGGCTGCTCCTGCCAATTGCAACACCGAAAGTGAAATTCCGGCAAACCACAAACTATTTCCGGCCTCGCTAATGTAAGTTGGTAAATACAAGGTTAAAGCCGATTTCATTCCACCTCGAAATAAAACGATACTGGTAGTGGTAATTAAAACAGGTGCAAAACGCTTTAAGGTGGTTTTATAACTTTCAACCAGCTCTTTGCTTCCATCTTTTTTAAATTCCTGTTTAATTTTAACATCCTTGAATTTGTAAAAGAGAATTGCCGAAGCAAGCAAGCCCATAGGAATTAACTTATAAGTTCCCTCTAATCCCCAAAGCGAAATTGCCCCTAAAACAATAATTGGACCTAAGGTGCGCGCCAATTCTCCACCCAACATATAAAAACTCATTCCCTTGCCAATTTGACCACCTGAAACATGCTTGATCATTACAGGAGTTGGAACATGAAACAAGGTTGAACTGATGCCCGAAACAAACAATAATATTGCGGCAAAAGTATAGCTAGGTGCAACGCCCAATAAACTCATCGAAATGGCAGTAAGAGCTGGTGTGAAAATGACAAAATACCGCACACTGACCTTATCAGCCATCATGCCCACAAAGGGATTTAATAAAGATGGAATGCGCTGCATAACATTCAACAAACCTGCCATTGAATAAGTGATCCCAAATTTCTCCATTAATAACGGTAGAATTGGGGCAAGAAAAGAAGTATAGATATCGTGAATGTGGTGCGCTAACGAAATCGATACTATTTGAGCACTGTTAAATTTCTTTTTCGTTTTTGACATCACATTTTTGAATTAAAATTAGTTAGCCCAAAGACTATCTTCCGATTCCTTTTTCAATCTAATTGAATTAGATAAACAGAATTAAATCCGAACCGGAATATGACTACTTTTCAAAAAGTTTTTTAAATCGGGAATTGCGATTTCTTTGTAGTGAAAAATACTTGCTGCTAAACCAGCATCTGCTTTTCCTTCGGTAAAAACGTCAATAAAATGCTCCATATTTCCAGCACCACCAGAAGCAATAATTGGAATTTTTAACATGTCGGCCATTCGTGCCAGCTCAGCATTTGCAAAACCATTTTTTGTTCCATCGTGATCCATCGAAGTAAATAAAATCTCACCGGCACCGCGATATTCAGCCTCTTTTGCCCAGCTAAACAATTCTTTATCGGTAGGAATTCGACCTCCATTAACAGTTACTTTCCACTTACCATCATAATTCTTAGCATCGATGGCCACCACAACAAATTGGGTTCCGAAGTTCAAAGCCATATCATTAATCAATTGCGGATTTCGAACGGCAGAAGAATTGATCGAAACTTTATCGGCACCTGCATTTAAAAGCACTTCGGCATCTTTAATTTCACTAATTCCGCCACCAACAGTAAATGGAATATTGATTTCACGTGCAATTCGCTTTACCAACTCAACAAAGGTTTTTCGGCCTTCGTGCGTTGCTGTAATATCTAAAAAAACCAGTTCGTCGGCTCCTTGTTCGGCATACATGGCACCTAATTCTACCGGATCGCCAACTGCTTTGATTCCAACAAAATTAATTCCTTTTACTGTTTGCCCATCTTTAATATCAAGGCAGGGTATGATTCGTTTTGCTAACATAATATTCTAAATTCCTGAGCTACTGAATTTCTATTGAATAAACTTACTAATTTCGTTAAGCTTAATTTTGCCTTCGTAAATGGCTTTTCCGGTAATTACACCCGGAACATTCATCTCATCTAAGCGAATAATATCATCCATTACGGCAATTCCTCCGCTGGCAATGAGTTCCAAATTAGGAAATTCAGCAAGAATGCTTTCGTACAATTCAAAAGAAGGTCCTGATAACATTCCATCACGACTAATATCGGTTGAGATTACTTTCGAAATTCCTTTATCAACATAGTTGGCGATAAATGGAATAATATCTTCCGTAGAAGTTTCTTGCCAGCCACTAACTGCAATTTTACCATCTTTGGCATCGGCTCCTAGTATGATTTTTTCTGCCCCATATTTATGAATCCAAGTTTCAAAAGTTGCTGCATTTTTAACTGCAATGCTTCCTCCAGTTATCATTGACGCTCCACTTTCAAAAGCAATTCTCAAATCTTCATCACTTTTCAATCCTCCTCCAAAATCAATTACCAAATTGGTTTTAGCTGCAATGGTTTCTAACACCTTATAATTAACAATATGTTGAGCTTTTGCACCATCTAAATCAACTAAATGAAGTCGTTGGATTCCAGCATCTTCAAACATTTTTGCAACTTCCAGTGGATTTTCATTGTAAACTGTTTTCTGATTATAATCGCCTTGCGACAAGCGAACGCACTTGGCATCAATCAAGTCGATAGCCGGGATAATGGTAATTTTATTATTCTTCATAATAGAAACAATATAACAGAGGAACAAAATTTTAAAAAGAAATTCAAAAGAGAATTAATAAAATAATTTTCTCTTATAAATTCACGAAATTCTCTAATATTTTCGCGCCCACACTTTGACTTTTTTCAGGATGAAATTGAGTAGCGAAAAAGTTGTCTTTTTGTAAAGATGCACTAAATGGATTGATATAATCACAAACTGCAGCTGTATCTTCTCCAACCTCAACATAATACGAATGCACGAAATATACGAATTGGTTTTCGAGATCAGAAGTTAATAAATCACCTTTTAACGAGTGGATATTGTTCCATCCCATATGTGGAACTTTTGTAACATATTCCTCACCTTCTTTGGGTTGAAAACGCTTTACTTTCTCAGGGAAAATCCCCAAACACTCCACTGCCCCCTCTTCACTAAAAGAACACATCAATTGCTGTCCTAAACAAATTCCTAAAACAGGTTGCTTCAAACTTTTAATTAGTGTATCCAATCCATGCTCGCGCAGATAAGCCATTGTAGTACTTGCCTCTCCAACACCCGGAAAAATAACTTTATCGGCAGCCTTTATTTTTTCAGGATCGGCAGTAATTTCTGCTTCAATATTTAATCGTGCTAATGCATTCTTAACCGATTCAATATTTCCGGCATTATATTTAATAATTACGATTTTCATTTTAGAATTTAGCGTATTATTCATTGATCAATTCTCCAATAACTTTCACCATTTCATTAAATTCATTTTGCTTGAAAAGGCGAGTCATATAAGCAATTTTCCCATTACGATCTACTATAATATTTCGGGTAACACCAGCATTGGGAACTGTAAAATCACTGAATATTTCCCCTTCAGGATCTTTTGCTAATGGATAAGTAATGTTCATATCTGATCTAAACTTTTCAATCATTTCATCATCTTCTTGTAGGTCAACTCCATACAGTTCAAATTCAGGATGATCTTTCCATTTCTTCCAAATTTGTTGCTGGATATGGGGCATTTCTAAACGACAAACACTGCACCAACTAGCTGTAAACTGAAGCATTACAACTTTGCCACGCAATTCTTTAATCGGAATTACTTCCCCATCTCCAGAAACCAAATCAAAATCGGGTACCTCTTGACCAATTTCAACTTTGTAACCATACTCCTCAGGAATTTCTTGCTGATAAGCCTGTGCCATTGCAACCATATTCACAATCAATAATATATTTAAGAATATTAATTTCATTTAATAACAACTAGGAGATTCAACTAAACACAACGGTTCTATTGTTGTAGACCAGTATTTTGCGATCGATGTGTTTGGCAACAGCTCTCGAAAGCACAATTTTTTCTAAATCGCGACCTTTTGCCACCAAATCCTTCACCGTATCTTTATGCGAAATCATTGATACATCTTGCTTAATAATTGGGCCTGCATCTAATTCGGGGGTAACGTAATGACTGGTTGCACCAATTAGTTTTACACCTCGCTCATGCGCTGCATGATAAGGCTTTGCGCCTATAAATGCAGGTAAAAAAGAGTGATGAATATTGATAATCTTATTCGGATAATGCGTAATAAAATCATCACTAATAATTTGCATGTATCTCGCTAATACAATAAAATCGATATTGTATTCTTCTAACAGAGCTATCTCCATAGGTTCCAATTCATCCTTGTTCGCCTTGGTAATTGGAAAAACATGATAATCAATTCCAAATCTTTTCGCAACATCCTCCATATCGTGATGATTGCTGATAATTACCGGGATTTCAACATTCCATTCTCCTGCGGTATAACGAGCCAAAAGATCGAATAAACAATGAGACATTTTTGAAACAAAAATTGCCATACGAGGCTTTGTATCAGAAAAATGAAGTTCAAAAGTCATGTTATTTTTCTGGGCTATTAAGGTTGAGAAATAATCTGAGATTTTCTCCTTTGGAATAGCAAAGTTTTCTAACTCAAACTCAACACGCATGTAAAATAATTTCTCTTGACGATCGACATGCTGATCGAGGTAAAGAATATTACCATTATTTTTATTGATAAATTCAGTAACCATAGCAAGTAATCCTTGCTTATCGGGGCAATGAATCAAGAGAACTGCAGTTTCTTTTATGGTTTTATTACTCATTGTTAGTGATTCTACGAAATGGTATAAAAGTTAAGTATAGTCAATTGAATTTAAATTTCAAGCCCGAAATTTAATCAAATCTGTAAATAGTAAAAAGCTTAACTATTACTCAAATTAAAGGGTTCCTTTAGTACTTGGTAATTCAAAATCAAAAACATCTCGTTTGATGGCCATTTTAATCGATTTTGCCAATGCTTTGAAAATCCCTTCTATCTTATGGTGTTCATTATCTCCCTCTGCTTTTATGTTCAAGTTTGATCGTGAAGCATCGCTAAAGGACTTGAAAAAATGTAAAAACATTTCGGTTGGCATATCTCCTACCTTCTCACGTTTAAAATTAGCATCCCAAACCAACCAAGGTCGGCCGCCAAAATCTAATGCCACTTGAATTAGCGAATCGTCCATTGGAAGACAAAATCCATAACGTTCTATTCCTCTTTTGTTTCCTAATGCTTTCAAAAATGCTTCACCAAGCGCCAAAGCAGTATCTTCAATGGTATGGTGTTCATCTACTTCTAAGTCGCCATTGACTTTTATATTTAAACTGATTCCAGAATGACGACCAATTTGATCTAACATGTGATCAAAAAATCCCAATCCTGTTGAAATTTCAGTTTTTCCATTTCCATCCAAATCGAGCCAAACATAAATATCTGTTTCTTTAGTGGTACGCTGAACAGTTGCAGTGCGGTCGATTTTTGCGACTTCGGCATAAACATCATCCCAGTTAGTAGTTTTCAAAACACAACATGCATCCAGTTCTTTTTCTTTTAGTTGTGCATCACTTTCGTTGCTTAACCAGATTGCTTTACAGCCCATATTTTTGGACAGCTCCACATCGGTAAGACGATCTCCAATCACAAAACTATTTTCTAAATCGTATTCACCTGATAGATATTTCCCCATCATACCGGTACGAGGTTTTCGAGTAGGAGCATTGTCTTCAGGAAAAGATCGATCGATTAAGATCTCATCGAATACTACGCCTTCTCCTTCAAGCGTTTTAAGCATTTTATTGTGTGCTGGCCAAAAGGTATCTTCAGGAAAGGACTTGGTACCTAAACCATCCTGATTGGTCACCATCACCAATTCGTAATCTAAATTTTTTGCAACAAAATATAAATTACGAATCGCTTTGGGATAAAACTCAAGTTTCTCAAGACTATCTAACTGATAATCTACAGGTGGCTCAATAACAATTGTACCATCACGATCTATAAATAATGCTTTCTTCATTTGTTAAAATTTTTACAACAACGCCTCTAATTTCTCGAGAAGCATGTTATTTTCCTCTTCGCTACCAATTGTTATTCGCAAACTTCCTTCGCATAAGGTAACTTTTGAACGGTCGCGAACAATTACTCCTTCTTCCATTAAATAGTCAAATATTCCTTTAGCATCGTGCATTTTTACCAATAAAAAATTGGCATCGCTAGGGTAAGTTTTTACAACAAACGGAAATCGAAGCAATTCGGTTTCAATTTTTGCACGCTCTTTTACAATATTGGCAACCCATTGATTTTTTTGCTCCACATCATTAAGCGCTTTCAATGCACGCTCTTGTGTGAGAGCATTTATATTGTAAGGATATTTTATTTTATTTAAAACAGCAACAATTTCAGGTGAAGCAAATGCCATCCCCAAGCGGATTCCGGCTAAGCCCCATGCTTTTGAGAAAGTTTGTAAAACAATTAAATTGTTACTATTCCCCAACTCATTTAAAAATGTTGCATCAGCAGCAAAGTCGATATATGCCTCATCAACAACGATCAAACCTTCAAAACCACCAATAACTTTCTGAATTTCCGCTTTGTTCAGAAGGTTTCCTGAAGGATTGTTAGGAGAGCACAAGAAAACTATTTTCGTTTTATCATCAACCGACTTCAGTAAACGAGCAGCCTCTAAATCAAACTGATCATTCAACAATACCTTCTTTACAGCAATATCGTTAATATCAGCCGAAACAGTATACATTCCGTACGAAGGTTCAATGGCAACCACATTATCGATACCCGGATTACAAAAAGCCCGGAATAATAGATCAATCGGTTCATCACTCCCATTGCCAAGGAATATATAAGATGGATCAACACCTTTCACCTTCGAAATCTCCAATTTCAGTTTTTGTTGATAAGGATCGGGATAACGATTATATCCTGTTTCGAATGGATTTTCGTTGGCATCAAGAAACACAGAAGCACTACCCGTAAACTCATCACGAGCCGAAGAGTAAGGCATTAAATTATATATATTCGGACGCAATAATTTTTTTATATCCATATTCTTTTATTATTTCATCCTCAAACTTGCGGCATTTTTGTGCGCAAATAAAGATTCGGCTTCCGCCATTTTTTCAATCACAGGACCTAAGTTTTGAATTCCTTCTTTTGTGATTTCCTGAAAGGTGATTTTTTTAATAAAGCTATCCAAATTCACACCATTATAGCTGGTAGCCCAACCATTGGTTGGCAAGGTGTGATTCGTACCAGAAGCATAATCACCAGCACTTTCAGGAGTATAATTTCCAAGAAATACAGAACCCGCATTGATAATTTGTTCTGCTACTTCTCCGTAATTTTGCATTGAAAGAATCAAATGTTCGGGTGCATATCGATTGGTAATTTCAATCATTTCAGCCTCAGTTTCAAGCACAATAATTTTACTATTTTTAATGGCTTTCGTCGCCAATTCCATTCGTGGTAATTGTACTAATTGTTTTTCTAACTCAAGCTGCACCTCATCAACTAATTGACGAGAATTTGTAATTAATATTACCTGACTATCGGCGCCGTGTTCTGCTTGCGAAAGTAAATCGGCCGCTACAAATGCAGGATCGGCAGAAGCATCAGCCAACACTTCAACTTCTGAAGGTCCGGCAGGCATATCAATCGAAACATCGGCAATACTTACCAATTGCTTGGCTGCTGTCACAAATTGATTTCCTGGTCCAAATATTTTGTAAACTTTCGGAACCGATTGAGTACCATACGACATTGCACCGATGGCTTGAATTCCACCGATTTTAAAAATTTTAGTGATTCCAGACAGTTGCGCTGCGTACAAAACTGCAGGTGGTAAAGTTCCACCTTTTCGAGGTGGAGTACACAATACAATTTCTGAACATCCAGCAATTTTTGCAGGAATTGCCAACATTAAGACTGTTGAAAATAAAGGAGCAGTGCCACCCGGAATATACAATCCAACCTTTTCGATGGCTACACTTTTTTGCCAACACTTAACCCCAGGAGAAGTAGTAATCACCTTAGAATCGACTTGCTGTGATTCGTGAAAAAGCTGAATATTTTTGGCAGCAACATCAATAGCTGCTTTTAATTCTTCATCCAACTCCTGAACTCCGGCATCAATTTCATCTTGCGAAACCAACAACTGCTCTATTTCAACTTTGTCGAACATTGCAGTGTATTTGCGAATGGCAACATCGCCATCAGATTTTATTTCATCTAAAACCGACTGAACTTTTTCGTTCAATGAATCCGTCTCAAAAACTGGACGTTTCAACAATTCAGTCCACTCCGATTTTTTAGGATTGTATATGACTTGCATTGATAAGCTTAATTAAAGAATCATTTTTTCTATTGGTAGTACCAAAATTCCTTCGGCACCCAACTCACGTAATTTTGAGATATTTTCCCAGAAATATTTTTCGTCAATTACAGTATGTACTGAGCTCCATCCATCTTCAGCCAATGGCATAATGGTAGGACTTTTCATTCCGGGTAACATGCCAACAATTTGTGGTAAACTATTATTGGGTGCATTCAATAAAATGTACTTTTTCCCTTTTGATTGTTCAACCGACTGAATGCGGAATAACAATTCATCGAGAATTGCTTGTTTGGCTTTAGATAAACCGGGTGTTTTTAACATTACCGCTTCACTTGGAGTAACCACTTCAACTTCTCTCAAGCCATTTGAAACCAAAGTTCCACCTGAACTTACAATATCAAAAATACCATTGGCCAAGCCAATACCAGGTGCAATTTCTACAGAACCATTAATTACATGAATATCTGCATTAATACCTTTTTCCTTGAAGAATTTTTCAAGAATAACAGGATAAGATGTTGCAACTGTTTTCCCTTCAAAATATTCTGGGCCATCATATTGTTCTGCTTTAGGAATTGCCAACGACAAGCGACATTTACTAAAGCCTAAACGTTTAACTAAATCAACATTTTTATCTTTTTCGAGCATTTCATTCTCTCCAACAATGCCAATATCAGCAACACCATCAGCTACTGTTTCGGGGATATCATCGTCGCGTAAGTATAAAATTTCAAGTGGAAAATTCTTAGATGGAGAAAGCAATTGACGTTTACCAACCGTTAACTTTATTCCACACTCTTTAATCAAGTTAATTGACTCTTCGCTAAGACGTCCTTTGGTTTGGACTGCAATTCTTAAAATTTCATTTGAACTCATTATTTCTATTCTTTATAATTTCAACAAGCAATAAAAAAGGCCTACCAATTGAGGTAAGCCTTTGTTTAATATTTTATCAATTTCCAGACAATAAAACAACAGCCTACCAGCCAGGTAAGTTATGATGTCCGTGATGATGTCCGTAGAAATTTTTCATTTTTATTTATCAATTCGATGCAAGTATAATTATAATTTGAAACTCAACCAATAGTTATTTCATTAAAATTAAAATATTAACCAATTAAAAACTATTAATTCACATTTACAAAAGAATTAAACTTCAAATTTATCAAGATTTTTAAGCGACTCTTTCATGTAGCGCAAAAGCTTTCCTCCGCTAGAAGCATCGGCTATTCGGTGGTCGATCACCACTGAAAAATTCATCATTCTACGAACTTGAATTTCATCATTAATCACTACTGGCTTTTTCTGAATTCCACCTAAAACAGCTACAAACGAAAGGTTCGAACTTGGCATCAAAGCAGGATAACCTTTGTCTAATCCAATAGATCCGATATTGGTAAGAATAAAGGAACCAAAGCTATCGGGATTCATTCCTAATGCCGGAATAGTTAAGCCCATTTTTATGGTAAAGAATGTATAAACAGAGAAGAACCAATCGCGAAATGGCCATGGAATACTTGCGAGAAAAGCTCTACTTTTTACTGCCCCTTGATTTTTTCCAGTTCGGATAGCTACAATTTCATCCTTGGTTTTGGTAACAATCTGTGACAAAGAAAGCTCATTTGCATTTTCAATTTTCACCGAGCTCATTCCTCCATCGGCCTGCAAAATACTAACCATGGCATCAACCTGTTTTCGGGGCAATATTTTACCTCGGGCACAATAAGTATTCATCTCGGGCACCACCTCGTGCATTGCCTTCGAAATGATCATTGAAAAAAAATGCGTTGGTGTAGCTTTAATTCCCTTTTTACGTAGTTTCGAAATATATTTCTCGAGCTCAGTTACATCCAACTCTGTTTCACCAAATATCTTCGAATCAATTGGCTTTTTATATACAGTAGAAGCAACTTTACGCCACTCCGAATTTAAATTCACCCCTTCTTTCATCCTACAATAATAGAACAAAATTGCGAGCTGACAGAATCAATAATATTCAAGAAAAGTTTCGACTACAATTTTTGGTGCGTACCATCGCAATATGGTTTGTTGCCCGAATGCTTACATTGACATAGATAAACGGTCTTCGTTTCTTCGATTGAAAATTGAACTGGTGTAAACTCTGTACCCGCATGTGAGCCATCACAAAATGGTTGATTCTTACTTTGACCACAAGCGCACCAATAGTAAGTTCCAGCTTCTAGTTCAATAGCTTTGGGTGCTTTTACTGCAATTTTTGGACTTCCCATAATATTGTGCTTAAACATTCTACAGATAAACAATACTCAATTAGTATTGTTGAATTTTAAAGTCGAATAAACAAAAGTTAATTAAAAATATTTCATTAGAGGATTGAGGCAAAAACTTATAAATTGTCAGTATTAGATGAATAAAAGTCTTTAATTGAAACAAAATTTTATTAGAAACTTTAATTGCATTTTGATTATTGAATATTATTTATACATTTGTTCATCAAAATGATTGAATACTAAGAACATGAAATCAACAAGCATCATATCATTTACTATTATCGTCAGCGAAGTAGTTGTCCTCGTTCAAATGAAGTGAGAATGGTATGTAATGCATTAATTTAAAATATTAACAAGACCATTCTCTATATGAGAATGGTTTTTTTTTATAAAGTACTATCAAAATGAAAAAGCTTAGAAGCGCAACAACAACTCAAGGAAGAAGAATGGCAGGAGCACGTGCACTTTGGCGTGCGAACGGTATGACGGAAGAACAATTTAAGAAGCCAATTATCGCTATCGTAAACTCATTTACACAAATGGTTCCTGGTCACGTTCATTTGCATGAAGTTGGTCAAGAGTTGAAAAAATTGATAGAGGCACAAGGTTACTTTGCAGCTGAATTTAATACAATTGCGATCGATGATGGAATTGCAATGGGGCATGATGGTATGCTCTACTCGCTCCCATCACGCGATTTGATTGCCGACAGTGTAGAATATATGTGTAATGCACACAAAGTGGATGCTATGATTTGCATTTCAAATTGTGATAAAATTACTCCTGGAATGATGATGGCTTCAATGCGCTTAAACATTCCTTCAATTTTTGTATCGGGTGGACCGATGGAAGCAGGTAAAGTTGACGACAAAAAATACGATTTGGTAGATGCCATGGTATTGGCAGCCGATGACGATGTTTCAGATGAAGAAATTTCGTCCATCGAACGCAGTGCTTGTCCAACCTGTGGATCTTGCTCCGGATTATTTACTGCAAACTCGATGAACAGTTTGGCCGAAGCATTAGGTATTGCGCTTCCGGGAAACGGATCGATAGTAGCAACCCATGCCAACAGAACTCGATTGTTTGAAAAAGCAGCAGATCTTATTATCAAAATAACCAACGACTATTATTTCAACGGAAACGATAAAGTACTCCCACGATCAATTGCAACCCGCAGTGCATTTATGAATGCAATGACTTTGGATATTGGAATGGGTGGAAGTACCAATACTATTCTTCACTTATTAGCTATTGCAAGTGAGGCAGGGGTCGATTTTACAATGGATGATATCGATGAATTATCTAGAAAAATCCCTAATGTTTGTAAGGTAGCACCAAGTTCAAATTACCACATGGAAGATGTAAATCGTGCTGGTGGTATTTTAGGAATTTTAGGAGAACTAGACCGTGCAGGCGTTTTAGACACCTCGGTTTATCGTGTAGACCAGCTCACATTAGGTGAGGCACTCGATAAATATGATATCATGCGGCCAACATCTGGTGAAGAAGCAAAGAATATATACTCTTCAGCACCAGGTAATCGTCGTAACATCGTAATGGGATCACAAGAAAACTATTACAGCGAATTAGATAGAGACCGTGAAAATGGTTGTATTCGTAGCTATGAAAAAGCATTTAACAAAGAAGGAGGATTAGCCGTTTTATTTGGCAACATTGCCGAAAACGGCTGCATTGTCAAAACTGCAGGAGTGGATCCATCGGTTTTTGAATTCAACGGAACTGCAAAAGTATTTCATTCACAAGAAGCAGCCTGTAACGGTATTTTAGGAGACGAGGTACAAGCAGGAGATGTTGTTTTTATATTGTACGAAGGCCCTAAAGGTGGACCTGGAATGCAAGAGATGCTATATCCAACCTCTTACATCAAATCAATGAGACTCGATAAAGCTTGTGCCTTAGTAACAGATGGTCGTTTTTCAGGAGGAACCTCCGGCCTTTCTATTGGTCATGCCTCTCCCGAAGCAGCAGCAGGTGGTGCAATTGGTTTAGTAAGAAGTGGAGATCCAATTGAGATTGATATTCCAAAAAGAAAAATAAACGTATTGATAAGTAACGAAGAACTCTCAAAACGAAGAGCTGAAGAAGTTGCAAAAGGCAACGATGCCTTTAAACCAAACAGAAAAAGAGAAGTAAGCAAAGCATTAAAAGCTTATGCAAGCTTAGTGTCTTCAGCAGACAAAGGAGCTATTCGTTTAATTTAATTTAAAATTCATTATGGCTGAAAAAATAAAAGGTTCAGAAGCAATAATGCGCTCCCTTATCGCAGAAGGGGTCGACACAATATTTGGTTATCCCGGCGGGGCAATTATGCCAGTTTACGATGCTTTATACGATCATGCAGATCACGTAAACCACGTTCTGGCTCGCCACGAGCAAGGTGCAATTCACGCAGCGCAAGGATTTGCAAGAGTTACAGGAAAACCAGGAATTTGTTTTGCAACCTCTGGCCCCGGCGCTACCAATCTATTAACAGGAATTGCAGATGCAATGATCGACTCGACCCCATTAGTTTGTATTACCGGACAAGTAGCTTCTCCTTTATTAGGAACTGATGCTTTTCAGGAATCGGACATTGTAAGTATGAGTATGCCTGTGACAAAATGGAATTTCCAAATTACAAATGTGAGCGAAATCCCAACGGTAATGGCAAAAGCATTTCACATTGCAACCACCGGAAGACCAGGACCAGTATTAGTTGATATTGCAAAAGATGTTCAATTTGCAGAAATTGAATTTGAATATACAAAATGCACTAAAATTAGAAGCTACATCCCTTCAACTAAGATCGACAAAAAACAGATTGAAGCTGCGGCCGATGCAATCAATAGAGCTAAAAAGCCAATGATTCTTGCCGGACAAGGAGTTATTATTTCGGGTGCAGAAGAAGAATTTAAAAAGTTTGTTGAAAAAACAGGAATTCCAACAGCTTGGACTCTATTAGGACTTTCGGCCCTACCAACCGATCATGAATTAAATGTTGGAATGTTAGGAATGCACGGGAATTATGGTCCGAACCTAAAAACGAACGAATGCGATTTATTAATTGCTATTGGTATGCGCTTTGACGACCGCGTAACTGGAAGTACTTCAACTTATGCAAAACAAGCAAAAGTTGTTCATATTGAAATTGATCCTGCAGAGATAGGCAAAATCATTCCTGCAGATTATCCGGTTATGGGTGATGCTAAAAAAGCAATTACAAGCTTGCTTCCTTTGGTTAACGAAAACGAACACGAAGCATGGCATGACGAGTTTAGAGCCTGTGATAAAATTGAACACGAAAAAGTGATCGATAAAGACCTTAGCCGCACACACGACAAAAGTAAAATGGGCGAGGTAATTAAAATGGTTTCTGAGAAAACAAATAACGACGCAGTAATCGTAACCGATGTTGGTCAACACCAAATGGCAGGCGCACGCTACTCTGGTTTTACCCGCTCCAGAAGTTTTGTAACGTCAGGTGGTTTAGGTACCATGGGGTTTGGCTTACCTGCAGCAATGGGAGCAGCATTGGGGCGCCCCGATCGTACAATTATCACGTTTATTGGCGATGGTGGCTTCCAAATGACCTTGCAAGAATTGGGAACAATTGCATCTGATAAAATTCCTGTAAAAACAGTTATTTTAAATAATAACTTCTTAGGAATGGTACGTCAGTGGCAAGAACTATTCTTTGAAAAAAGATATTCATTTACCGAAATATCAGGGCCTGATTTTATAAAATTATCAGATTCTTATGGCATTCCCGCTCGACGAGTTTCATTGGGCGATGATTTAGAAGCCGGTGTTGAAGAGATGCTATCAACAGAAGGCCCATTTGTACTTGAGGTTGTTGTAGAGAAAGAAGATAACATCTTCCCTATGGTTCCTTCAGGAGCAAGTGTTTCCGACATTATTTTGGAAAAACCTAAAGATGCATAAGGCAGTTTTCAAACTTTAAAAGACAAAGAAATGAAACAAGAATTTATTATAACTGCATACACCGAGAATCATATTGGATTACTCAACAGGATTACGATCATTTTCACGCGCAGAAAGTTAAATATTGAAAGTTTAACTGTATCTGAATCTGCAATTAAAGGAGTTAGTAAATTTACAATCGTTATTATCTCTACAAAAGAGCAGGTTTACAAGGTGGTTCAACAAATTGAAAAACAAGTTGAAGTTCTTAAGGCATTTTATCATACCAATGATGAAATGATATATCAAGAGGTTGCACTTTATAAGGTACCAACAGAAGCTTTAACAAAAAGCGATCAGATTGAAGGCTTAATCAGAAAGCACAATGCTCGTATTTTGGAAATCACTAAAGAGTTTACAGTAATTGAAAAAACAGGACACAAAACTGAAACACAAAGCTTTTTTGAAGATTTAAATCAATTTAAAGTAATGCAATTCATTCGTTCAGGCAGAATTGCAATTACAAGATCGCCATTAGAAAGACTATCAGAATTCTTGAAAGAAAGAGATGAGGTATTGTCTTCGATCAAGGAATAAAATTCAAAATTATAAAATGAAAAATCCAGCCTAATTGAATAGGCTGGATTTTTTGCTTTAATCTAGTTAATTTAAATCTATAAAAAAGCCTGCATAGCGCAGGCTTTTGGGAATTGGGAAAAAGGGAAACACTCAATATTGACATCATATGTCAAATATTTTTGGGTTATTTATTTACAAAAAAACTAACTAAACGCCACCGAACTACCGATGAGCACACCGGCAGTGGCGGCGAGGTTAGTGGTTATGAAAATAAAGGTATTGTAAAAAGTACCCTCCTTAAAAGGATACTTTATATTTTATACATTAATTATATGCAGACTCACCATGTTCGAATACATCCAATCCTTCTTCTTCAACAATCTTAGAAACTCGTAATACACCAGCTTTCTTCAAGATAAAGAATAAGATTAAACCAAGACCGAATGCCCATGCGAAGAAACTTGCTACACCAATCGCTTGAATACCTAACAATTTAGCACCATGACCGTAGAATAAACCTTCGCTAGTTGAGAATAAACCAACAGCTAAAGTACCAAACGCACCAGCTACACCGTGTACAGAAATCGCACCAACTGGATCATCAACCTTCAAAACTTTATCAATGAATTCAACAGCAAATGGTAAGATTAATCCAGCAAAGATACCAATAAACATTGCACCCATTGGGTTTACAGCATCACAACCAGCTGTAATTGCTACAAGACCTGCTAATGCACCATTCAATGTTAAAGATAAAGTAGGACGTTTATAACGAACCCAAGCTACAATCATAGCGGTTACAGCACCAGCAGCAGCAGCCAAGTTGGTTGTTACAGCAATGTGACCAATTGCAACAGCATTATCAGTACCTGCAGCAGCTAACTGAGAACCAGGGTTAAATCCAAACCATCCGAACCATAGAATGAATACACCGAGTGCACCCAATGCTAGGTTGTGTCCAGGAATTGCATTTGGTTTTCCGTCTTTCGAATATTTTCCAATACGAGGGCCAATGATAGAAGCACCAGCTAAACCAACCCATGCACCAACAGAGTGTACAATTGAAGATCCAGCAAAATCGTGGAAACCTAATTGGCTCAACCATCCACCACCCCATGTCCAGTGACCAGAGATTGGATAAATTAAAACTGTAATTACAATACTAAAAATCAAGTATGCTTTAAACTCAGTACGTTCTGCCATCGCTCCCGATACAATTGTCGCAGCTGTTGCAGCAAATACTGTTTGGAAGAATAAATCAGCATAATCTGAATAATTAGCGCCGAATCCTTCACTCATAAAGAACAAATCTGGAGTTCCGATAAATCCACCGATTGAATCACCATACATTAAAGTGAATCCAATAAACCAGTATAATAAAGAACCAATCGCAAAGTCCATAATATTTTTCATTAGGATGTTTGCAGTGTTTTTACTTCTTGTAAATCCTGCCTCAACCATCGCAAAGCCTGGTTGCATAAACATTACTAAAAATGCAGCAACCAATAACCACATGTTGTCTAAGCCTATCTGTAGACCGGTTAAAGTTTCTTCCATGTTGTTAAAATTTTATTTTGTAAAACTTTAATTTTCTAAATCAATAATTAATTAAACTTCTTCGTCTTTAATGTAAAGTGACTCATCACCTACTTCACCAGTTCTGATTCTGTAGGATTCATCCATCTGGCTAACGAAAACTTTACCATCACCTACTTCACCTGTTCTAGAGGCTTTAAGGATTGCAGTCACCGTTTTATCAACGTTTTTATCACGAACAACAATCGACATCATTGTTCTTTCAATACTGCTGGTATCATATTTAACTCCACGGTATACACGCCCCTGACGAGCTTTACCAATACCACGAACATCCCAGTAAGAGAAGAAATCGATACCTACATCAGCCAAAGCATCTTTTACTTCATCAAACTTTGATTTTCTTATAATAGCTTCAATTTTTTTCATTTTTATACAAAATTTTGAAGTGAATAAAATGATTTCTTACCAGAATTAAGATGTTTCACTAAATACTAACCTCCGGAAGTTAGCAAAGCCTTTATTCCATAACAACTTTAATGAAACATCTTAATTACTTAGTATATATTATAATGATACACCTACTGCGATGAAGAATCCACCGGTAGAAGGGTTAAGTGTTACAGAACCAGAAACTGGCAATGTAAACTTGTCTGTGATTTCGATCTCTTTTCCTGTAGATAAAGAAACATTACAAACAGTAAAACTTCCATCAGTTGTATACAATCCATTACCTAAACCTACGGCTAAATCAACGGCACCAAATCCATATGCTACTTCCAAATATGTATCATCAACATCAAATGAAGTTGTAAACATTTGAGCGGCTGTAAGAGAGAAGCCTCCAACACCATAACTCAACATCGGTTCAATCAAGTGAGAGTCGCCGTCTAGCCATCCATTTTCTGATACAGGATCAACACCAAAGTAGTAATCGGTAACAGTAAGGCTCAAACCAAAGTCGAAACTATAACCAGCATAAAGATCCATTTCAAGTGACTCTGCAGAACCTGCACTAACAGACCCCCAAGCACCTACAGATAACCCACCAGTGGTAAAGTCAACATAAGGTTGCAATGCCGGTCCAGTACCGAATTTCGATCCACGCCAGATATAGCTACTGTAGATGTCCATTCCCGTGCTCCATTCTTGAGCTTTTGCACTAAAAGTTGACACTGTCAACACAACTAAAACTAGTAAAGCATAAATTTTCTTCATAACAACATTTTTTAATTATACTTAATAATACTTTAATAAAAATTCTTTAATGTGTTGTGTGTGTTCATCTGATGGTTTAAAGAATTTGTCGATCCCCCTTTGTGATTAACGACATTGCAATTATAACACTTTATCTTTACACCAAAACACTTTTTGAACTTTTTTTATATCTTTTTTCTTGTTTTTTAATGTTTTATTGTCTTTTTGGTAGTTTTATGGTCGATTAATTACAGATCTCTGACATTCTTCTCGTTATCAAAAAGCCTCAAAAACAAGCTAAACGACTGCATCTCACCACACTTATTGCAACCCTAGACATTTTTTAAAGACATTCTGTTAAAAACAACACCACACCCCCTAAAACACCCTAAACACACATTAACATTCAATTAACATAACAAGACACCCCCACTTACAAATAGGCACAACGACATTATAATACACCTAATTGGAATATTCCCTAAACAATATAATGGGCATTAAAAAAGAAAAAAAATCTAATCTAGAATAGCGAATAGCTTAAAAAGAAAACGAGGATTAGAGATTACAACTTGAACCTCCATGTCTAACCATGAGTCTTTAGACAATTGTCTTGCTTGTTCAGATTCTATCGGAATAAATCCACGCACAATAAAAACGTCTCCCGCGGGATCAACACTCAATGACTCTATCAAGACTTTCTTAGTTACACTCACCCCCGAGAAGGGATCGGAATAACTTGCCAAAAGTAACTCCTTATTAAATATAGCATTGTAATACTTTTTAGGAAGCTGGAAACTCACCAAAAGAGACTCAGGTTGATGCTGCCAAAGTTTCAAAATTGTATCTCCTGCCTCAACGTGCCAATTAGGATTCCACCAGCCAACACCCCCCTCAAAAGGTGCCAACTCTTTAAAATCTCTTTTCTCACTACGAGAAGCCCCCTGAACATCACATCTCAATACAAATAGCAAATCTCCCTCTTGCACCAATGAGTCAGCCGAGAGCTCTCCAGCAACTAATACTCCTGACTGAGGAGCCGTAATACATAATGACTTGCTACTTAATTCAAAACTAGCTGCAACCGGAATGCTTTCAGGAACCTTAATAACATAAGACAACACAAACAACAACAACACCCCAAGAAATACAAGCACAGTTCCCCATCGAACAATCCAATTTGGCACCTTCTTTAAAATTGCCTGTACTGCTGTACTCCTCAATTGTATATGTGATCCGTTTTCCATTTAACTTCCAAGCTCTAGCTGTTCTTTCACTAAATTGAAGTATCGCCCCTTCTTTGCAATCAACTCTAAGTGGGAACCCGACTCAACAACCGCTCCTTGCTCTAAAACCAAGATCTGATCTGCATTTTTAACAGTACTCAAACGGTGGGCAATCACCACAGCTGTTCGACCACTACTAAAGTTATTAATATTCTCAACCACCCTCCGTTCATTTTTCGAATCTAGCGCATTGGTTGCCTCATCAAAAAATAAGTAGGATGGATCTTTATAAATGGCACGTGCTATCAACAACCGCTGCTTCTGCCCCTGACTCAAGCCCATACCATCCTGACCAATTTTGGTATTATATTTTAAAGGCAGCGACTCAATATGTTCTTCGATGGCAGCCATATTTACAGCCTGATGCAATCGCTGTTTATCAACTACAGAATCGCCAACTGCAACATTATTCGCAATCGAGTCGGAAAATAAAAAACCATCTTGCATTACCGCCCCACATTCACTTCGCCAGACTTTACTAGATATTTCATCAATTGCAACCTCACCAATCTTTATCTCGCCCGCAACAGGTTTAAAAAAGCCAAGCAACAATTTCATCAAAGTCGTTTTTCCACTTCCACTCATTCCTACAATTGCGGTTGTTTTTCCCGCAGGTATCTCTACCGAAATATCCTTCAAAACATAAGGCGACCTAGGCCCCTCGTACTGAAAGGAAACATTATCTAAAATAATTGAAGCATTTTCAGGAACTCGCTCAAGCTTTTCACCAGCATCTTCCTCTTCTTCCTTCTCATGAATTTCATTCAAGCGCTCCAAACTAATTTTTGCATCTTGCGCAGTCTGAACAACCTCCAACAATTGTGCTATCGGCCCATTCAACTGCCCCAAAATATAGATTATTGCCAACATCGCTCCCAAGGTAATATCCCCCATTATCACAAAACGTGCAGCCAAAAATGTTGCCAAGATATTTGCAAAACGAATAATATATGATGCTCCCTGATCTTGCAATTGCGTCAAGGAAAGCGATTTAATATTTACTTTAAAAAGATTTGCTTGAATATTCTCCCACTCCCATCGCTTCTGAGTTTCAACATTATTCAATTTTATCTCCTGAATACCATTTATCAACTCAATCAACTTGCTGTGATTTTTACTACGCTGTTCAAACTTTTCAAAATCGAGTTTTCGCCTACGAATCATAAAAAGTTGAATCCACAAAAAATAGACAACTACTCCAACTAAGAACACCAAGAAAATCATCCAAGAGTAAACCAACAACACAATACTAAACACCACAATATTAAACACCGAAAAAGCAGCACTCAAGGTTGTCGAAGTTAAAAATCGTTCTATTCGATCATGATCGCCAATTCGTTGCAAGAGGTCTCCAACCAATTTTGTATTGAAAAATCCAATGGGAAGCTTCATCAATTTCAATAAGAAATCAGAAATCAACGATATATTAATCCGGGTACTCAAATGGAGCAAAATCCAACTTCTTATAATTTCAACCGAACTTGAACTCACAAACAACACCAACTGAGCAATCAGCACTATAGACACAAAACCTAGATCATTATTTTTAATTCCAACATCAACCAACGATTGCGTTAAAAATGGCATGGCCAGCATAAAGACACTCCCAAGCAACAATCCTAGTAATAATTGTAAAAGATATTTTCGATAAGGTTTTACGTACGAGAACAAAAACTTAAATGAAGTACGATTTGCTTTTTCATCCTTCAATTTGTAAAATTCAGGCGTTGGCTCCAACATCATACACAAGCCCTTCTCCTCTCCTTTGGAAATAGTTCCGATCCAGCCATCTAAAAATTCCTGCTTCGAATACACCACCAATCCCTTCCCAGGATCAGCCACCCAAACCTTCTCCTTTGTAGCCTTATAAACCACCACAAAATGATTCTGCTTCCAATGGGCTATTATAGGCATTGGTGCATCCTTAATCAATTGCTCATAAGAAATTCGAGCCCCCACATTTCGCAAGCCTATAGAATTTGCAGCATCGCTAATTCCCAACAACGAAACGCCCTCACGCGTGATATAACTTTTATCGCGCAACGATTGAATACCGACCTGTTTTCCATAATGCGCTGCAATCATTTTCAAACAAGTTGGCCCACAATCCATTGCATCTAATTGATAAAAATGTGGAAACCTAGCCATGATAAAGGTGTAATGCTCCCAAAAATACAACTAATTAACAATTATAAAAATCAAAAATACATCAATACACAAATCCAACTCAATTCATTCACAATCAGAAAAACACACCGCTCAACCAGTCCATAAAATACTAATCTACTGCCACTTACACAAACAAGCACAAGATCTTAAAAATTTAAAAACCGAAGCTTGATTGTTAACAAATTATTACTATTTTTGAAGGAGGGATGAATTAATTTCAACTTTTAATTCCTTTTTATATGCCGTTCATTTCTAATAAAATTTCAATTAGCTCAATATGAATTAATCTAAAATCTTAATACTTAACTTATGAAAACTTATAAAACCGAAGACATTAGGAACATAGCTTTAATTGGTAACTCTGGGGCTGGGAAAACCACCCTCGCCGAAGCGATGCTTTACGAGGGTGGTGTAATCAACAGACGTGGTGACATTGAAAGTAAAAACACAGCCTCCGACTATACCCCTATTGAACAAGAATTTGAGAATTCTGTCTTTTCTACCCTACTCCACACAGAATACAACGGTAAAAAAATTAATATTATAGACACTCCTGGAATGAAAGCTTTTGCAGGAGCCGTAACATCTTCTCTTAATGTTGTAGCCACAGCAGTTACCGTTCTAAACACTACCGATGGCATTGGCGCCGGAACAGAAAGCTCTCTAAGAATAGCCGAAAAACAACACATTCCATTAATATTTGTAACCAATGGTCTCGACCATGAAAATATCAACTTTGATCAAAGCATCGAAGATGCTAAATCGTTTGTAGGTGGTGGATTAACAATCGTTCAATACCCGGTTAATCCAGGACCAAAATTCAATCAGGTGATTGATGTTTTGAAAATGAAAATGTACCAATGGGGCCCCAATGGCGGAACACCTGAAGTTTTGGATATTCCGGATTCTGAAAAAGAAAAAGCAGATGCTTTACACAACGAACTAGTTGAAAAAGCTGCCGAAAATGATGAAGAATTAATGGAACTTTACTTTGATAAAGGCACCCTATCGGAAGAAGAAATGCGCGCTGGTATTCGACTAGGAATGGCCGACCGTACTTTATTCCCCGTATTCTGCACCTGTGCAAAAAAAGACATGGGAACTCGTCGTTTTATGGAATTTATTGGTAATATAGTACCTTCTCCTAACATGGTTAAAGGCCGAGAAGAAGTAAGTGGCAAAGAAGTTAAAATTGACGAAAGTGCACCTACCTCTTTATTTGTTTTCAAGCAAGCAATCGAATCGCACATTGGCGAAATTACTTACTTCAAAGTAATGTCGGGGAAAGTGAGCGAAGGGATGGACCTGATCAATACAACAAGCCAATCGAAAGAAAGAATCTCACAACTTTTTATTGTTGATGGTAAAAACCGAAATAAAGTAAGCGAATTGATAGCTGGCGACATTGGCGCGACTGTAAAATTGAAAGAAACAAAGGTAAACGAAACACTATCGACCAAGGATGCCGACTATAAATTTGCACCAATTGAATTCCCAACAACACTCTTCAAAACAGCCATAAGAGCTGTAAACGAAGCAGATGATGAAAAAGTTGGAGAAGCTCTGCATCGTTTAATGGAAGAAGACCCTTCATTAAAAGTATATTTTTCTAAAGAATTAAAACAACAGATACTCGAGGCACAAGGAGAATATCACCTAAAAGTGGTTAAATGGTTCTTCGACAATGAATACAAAATTGATATTGAATTCTACACACCTAAAGTTCCTTATCGCGAAACCATTACCAAAGCTGCACAAAGCGACTACCGACATAAAAAACAATCGGGTGGAGCCGGGCAATTTGGCGAAGTACACATGATAATTGAACCCTATTTCGAAGGAATGCCTGCTCCGAAACATTTTAAAATTGGAGGTAAAGAATACACCGTTTCCTTGAGAGGAACCGAAGAGCATGAATTGCCTTGGGGTGGTAAATTAGTATTCTGCAACTGTATTGTTGGTGGCTCCATCGATGCCCGATTCCATCCTGCCATACTAAAAGGAATTATGGAAAAAATTGAAGTTGGGCCACTTACAGGATCTTATGCACGCGACATACGAGTTTGTATTTACGATGGTAAAATGCACCCTGTTGATTCAAATGAAATTTCATTCAAATTAGCCGGACGACATGCATTTAGTGATGCCTTCAAAAAAGCAGGACCAAAAATTCTGGAACCTATTTACAACCTCGATGTTTATGTGCCTACCGAAAGAATGGGTGATGTAATGAGCGATTTGCAAGGTCGCAGAGCATTAATTATGGGAATGGACAGCAAAAAAGGTTTAGAAAAGATCTCAGCAAAAGTTCCGATAAAGGAAATGGACAAATACTCCACTTCCTTAAACTCAATTACTGGCGGACGAGGTTATTTCGAAATGACTTACGATGGATATGAAAAAGTTCCTGGAGAGGTTCAGGATGAATTATTAAAAGCTTACGAAGCTGATCACGAAGACGAATAATCAATTAATAATTCAACAGAAAATCCCGGATCAAATGATTCGGGATTTTTTTATGACATAAACTCTCTACCCGACGTAAAACGCTAATTGATGGACTAACGAGCGGACAGCAGTATGTATTTAAAGTGGCAGGTGCAGACTCCGACCCCTCACGCAACTGGAATGAAACAATTAGTAGTTATGTGTTGTAAGAGAAGCTTTCATTGATCCGTGAACAGAAAAAAGTCCCGATTCGAGCGAACCGAGACCTTTGATTTGACCATATAAAAAAGGTATTTTAGAAAATATGGTAAACAACCGTTAAGCCAGCCATCACCACCGAAACCATTGTCATCAATTTAATCAAAATATTCAAAGAGGGTCCAGAAGTATCTTTAAACGGATCACCTACTGTATCTCCGGTAACACCTGCTTTATGTGCTTCGCTACCTTTTCCTCCAAAGTTTCCTTTTTCAATGTATTTTTTAGCATTATCCCATGCACCACCTGCATTGTTCAACATAACAGCTAAGGTAAATCCGGTTGTTAAACCGCCCATTAATAAACCAACAACACCGGCAACACCAAATACCAAACCTACCACAATTGGAACAACAATAGCCAACAACGATGGTACAACCATTTCTCGCTGTGCACCTTTTGTTGAAATTGCAACACATTTTGCATATTCAGGAGTTGCTTTTCCTTCAAGAATACCAGGAATTTCTCGGAACTGACGACGAACTTCGTCAACCATTGCCCCTGCAGCGCGCCCTACAGCTTTCATAGTCATGGCACTAAACACAAAGGCCATCATTGCTCCAAGAAACAACCCACCTAAAAGCATTGGGTTAAACAACGAAAGATCATAAAAGGAACTAAAATCCTGTAATGTTGCTTGAGATAAAACAACTTGTTTAGCTCCTTCAACTGTGGGCTCCGATGCATCCATCACAAACTGAATTCCGTTTTGAACCAAAACATCCCCCTGGTGAAGCAAGTCTTTCAACCATATTTTTATTTCTTCCATATAGGCTGCAAGTAATGCCATCGCTGTTAAGGCAGCAGAACCTATCGCAAATCCTTTTCCGGTAGCAGCAGTGGTATTTCCCAACATATCTAAAGCATCGGTGCGCTCGCGCACTTCTTTCGGAAGTCCAGCCATTTCGGCATTTCCTCCGGCATTATCAGCAATAGGTCCAAAAGCATCGGTAGCCAAAGTAATTCCTAAAGTAGAAAGCATTCCAACGGCGGCAAAACCAATTCCATAAACTCCTTCAGCAAAATTTTCAAAACCACCGGAGAAACCAAAGGCTGCAATGATACCAGCAACAATTGTTACCACCGGAATCCAAGTAGAGTACATTCCTGTAGCAATTCCATCGATGATTGTAGTTGCAGGACCTTGCTGCGCCTGACTAGCAATTCCTTTTGTTGGTTTATATTCGTCGGAAGTATAATATTCGGTACCTTGTCCGATAATGGTTCCGGCAATCAACCCAGAAACTACTGCGCCAACAATTCCCCAGGTAATCATTCCCATTGAAGCCATAACAACAACAACACCTATAATAAGAAGGGAACTTCCAAAGGTTCCAACAAACAAAGCTCTAAGCAAATTCTTTTGCGTTGCAGACTCCTTGGTACGTACCATAAAGATTCCAAGAATTGATAATATAATTCCAACAGCAGCAACAATCATCGGAGCAACTACTTTAGAAGTTTGTTCTTCAACATTCATTGAAAGCGCAGCACCTAATGCAGCAGTTGCTAAAATAGAACCGGCATATGATTCATATAAGTCAGCTCCCATTCCTGCAACGTCACCAACATTATCACCAACATTATCGGCAATTGTAGCTGGGTTACGAGGATCATCTTCAGGAATACCAGCTTCAACCTTACCTACAAGGTCTGCCCCAACATCGGCAGCTTTGGTGTAAATTCCTCCACCAACACGAGCAAATAATGCCTGAGTAGAAGCCCCCATACCAAAAGTCAACATCACAGCAGTAATTTCTACCAGTTTATGCGATTCGTCGGTTCCTGCCTTTACAAGATTTAGTCCTAAGAATGATAATCCGTCGCGCATGTGTTCGGCAGTATAAACTAGTTTTGTTAAAATTAAATACCAAGCCGAGATATCCAACAAGGCAAAGCCAACCACCACTAAGCCCATAACCGCTCCACTTCGGAAAGCAACTTTTAATCCTTTATTCAAGCTCTCAGAAGCTCCTTGTGCAGTTCGGGCAGAAGCATTGGTTGCAGTTTTCATTCCTAAAAAGCCACACAATCCCGAAAAGAAACCTCCGGTTAAAAATGCAATGGGTACAAATGGATTTTGAACTCCCAGATAGGCCAAAAGCGTTAAAACAACAAGCAAAACAAGGAAAACAAGGGTTACAACTCGATATTGACTCTTTAAGTAGGCCATTGCACCTTCACGAACGTGCTGGGCAATTTCCTTCATTTTGTCTGTTCCTTCAGAGTTTTTCATCATGTTTTTGTAGAAAAACCACGCAAACACCAATGCTATTACCGAAGCAACGGGTATTAGAAAAAAATAGTTCATAATTAGTTTATTGGTTAGAAATGTTAATAATTAGTTTCTTGTAATATATTTCTCACAAGATTGGTATAGGTTATTACAAATATAAAATTTTCAGCCAATCCACCTCATTTTTAAGCCAAAAGATGGCTACAAAACTTCGTTTCTTAACATGAATAAATTACTCCTTGTTGAAAAACTATTAAGATTCTAATTTCAATTCATTTATTATTTTTTTAGCGCAAGAAACTATTTTACTTTGCATTTGTTTGTTAACTATTATTTGTACCACATGAAGAAAAAAGTTCTGTTTGTTTGTTGGGGAAACATTTGCCGAAGCCCTAGTGCCGAAGCCGTTTTTAACGGTATTCTTGAAAAACATAATTTAGCCAATTCATATGAAGTAGACTCTGCCGGAACAATTTCGGCTCACAATGGAGAACCTGCCGATTCGAGAATGCAAATGCATGCCCAAAAACGAGGTTATCAATTAACCAGTATTTCGAGAATAATGAAACCGGAGGACTTTGACCAATTTGATTACATTGTGGCCATGGACGACAAAAACTTAAACGACTTGCGGCACTTCACTCGAAATGCCGAAGACTTTAAGAAAGTTTCTAAAATGACAGATTATTGCAGCCAGTATGCCAATCACGATAGCGTCCCAGATCCATATTATGGAGGAGCAGCAGGATTTGAATTGGTTTTAGATTTACTAGAAGACGCTTGCGAAGGTCTACTGCATCACATAAAAGAATAAGCTCACTTTTGTTTACTTAATATTTCATGAAGAATATACTTAAATCGACTGCTGCCATGGCAATTATTGCCTGTTTTTTGTGGTCTACTGCATTTGCCGGCGTAAAAATTGGATTACAATACATGTCTCCACTTCAATTTGCTGGTTTGCGTTTTTTTATTTCAGGAATCCTAATCATGCTAATTTATGGCAAATTCAAATCGTATATCAATGAAATATTTAAAAATCTAAGATTTATACTTGTTATTGCTTTTACGCAAACGTTTTTAATGTATAGCTTTTTCTATACCGGATTGAATATGGTTCCCGGATCGTTGGGTGCGATGGTAATTGGCTCAGGCCCCTTATTTGCAGCGTTGGTTGCCCACTTTGCAATGAACAACGACAAAATGACCTTCAAAAAAACAAGCGGTATTCTTTTAGGTATTGTTGGAATTGTGATTATCAATTGGGGAAGACAAAGCAAAGGAGTTGCAGGTGGCAAAGAATTATTAGGTGTTTTACTCTTAGTTATCAACAATCTGATTGGAGGCATTTACAATGTTTTGGTGATGAAGAACAAACGCAAAATACCAACGCTTGTATTGAGTTCAGCATCGCTTTGGATTGGTGGTTTGTTTCTATTTTTGGTTTCTATTCCTATCGAAGGATTACAAATTAATCAGCATTTCCCAACGGAGTTTTATTTATCATTGGGGTGGCTAAGCTTCTTATCGGCTGCTGCATTCTCGATTTGGTTTGTACTATTAAAACGCCCGGGTGTAAAAATATCGTACCTAAATAGCTGGAAGTTTATCATTCCTGTTTTTGGTGCGACACTGAGTTGGATTTTACTTCCCGACGAAAGTCCTGATGCTTATGCAATTGTTGGAATGATTGTAGTTGCCGGTTCCTTATTGGTAATGAACCATGAATTAATTTCAAGATTGATCAAAAAAGGCACTTCGAAATAGCTACCATAGCCACCAGGGAGCGCTTAACAACTGCCCATATACCAACACATCGAAAATCATGTGTGCTAACAAGGCTGGCCAAATACTTTTTGAGAATTTTGTAAGAATCCCAAAAACGATACCCACCGCGAAGGTCCACGAAAGCAAAAACCAAATATCGATTGATTGCACTACAAATGGATTTACAAATAGCAGCACCTTATAGATGGTATGCGACAAAGCGCCACCAACAACAGCTCCCCAGCTATTAAATTCTGAAAGTTTGCGCTGAACATATCCACGAAAAATTAATTCTTCGCTAGCACCAATAGCAGCCGCAACAAATACAAAAATTGAAAACGATTTTGGAATGAATGAAATTCCCAACGAATTCCGATAAATCCCACCGACCGCTATACCTGTAAGAATTCCTAAGAGTACATAAATACGCTTACTCTTTACAAGAAGAAATTTTTGTTGTAATTCAGCAATTGAACTACATTCTATAACGATCAAAATTGTGCTAAGTAAGATCCCAACGAAGGCCAAAATTTTCAAGAAACCTGTTGCTCCAACAAAATAGGAAAACAAAAATATTCCAAATAGAAAAATAATTAAACTAAATACTTTACGCATTGAAATATGCTTTTTCAACTTGCTTGTTTGTTGAGATAGGTTCTGCGCAACAATACGCCAATAATAATCATGGGCAACATTAATAATATCCAGCCGGAACCCATGCAAAATCCATCATTCGGAACAACAACTGTATTGGGCAGCGCTTTTTCTATTTTTTGTGCATAAGCGGCATCTTCCAAATTACTTTGAGGTAAAGACAAAAACGCTAAGTCTTTCAATTTTAAAATTGCTTCTAAATCTCGTACGGTATCACTTATCGTTAATGCTTTCAATTCATCCAGCGCCATGAGACTTTCAACAGACTCGATACTGTCGCATTGTAGCATCTCAAGAATACTTATCTTAGGTAAAGACCTCATCAACTCATCAAATTCATTCTGATCAATATTTGCAGAAATCAAGAGCCATTCTATAGCTTCAACTTGCCCAATTTCATTCCAGTTTTTAGTATCATCACTAATTACACCCAATCGAGTTAAATTTTCGTAATCTGAAACAAAAGCCAAATCCACACTATTACTCACTTGCAATGTTAATGATTTCAGATCATCTAAGCCGCTTAAAAAATCAAACTCAGTTATTTCACTATTAACGATGGCCAATTGCTTTATCTTTTTATTATTTGATAAGAAAGATGTAGCGACCGCATCTCTAAAACCGTAATCATCAATTACGAGTCCTTCCAGAGATGGAAAATCAACTAATTCGGTTTCGAATTGGCTTGCAGGATCGGTGAGCATTAAATACTCAACATTCGATATACTTTTTAAAGCGTTTAAATTTTCGTTGGAACATTGATCCAAGGATAACCATTTTACATTTAACGCTTCAAGAATCGGAACAATCTCCTGGCTCCAATTTTTAACAACCAGCCCTATTTCTTTATTTTGAGAGGCTATAATTCTTATAAGAACCAAAACATCTTCAGGCAGATTTTCATCAATAACAATATGGTCTAGCTGAGACAAATCAACCGCATCTGAATTTTGTTTTAACATCTCAACAAATGATTCATTGGATAAAGAAAATGAAAATATTTTTCCACTATTATATACAACTTTGTCGCTAATTGTAAATTCATAAGAAGAAGATCCATCGTGAAAAAAGTAATCATCTTCAATCATTATCAAATCTCCTTTAGCAGCCAACATCGCAGTTGCAGAAGCACTATCTGTTTTTAAAACATAAGCCACCCCACTTGTTGTATAGTTGACAAACTCAACAGAACCATTCATTTCAACAATTTGATAATTCAAATCATCGTTTTCCTGACAGGACCAAAATAAAAAAACAATGCTTACGAGGACTAGCACAGATGCTTTAAGGTGAATTTGGTTTTTCATAGCTTCAATTTGCATTAATGGTAATCAATAAGAAACTACAAGTTATATAAAGTTAGTGACAATAACCACAAACTATACTCATTTACAAACAGCTAGCGCCACCTTTTAATTATTATCTCCAATTATTTGGCTTTTCAAATCTCATTTCATACATTTACCACAGAGTTTAACCAATTAGTTAATCCAAATAGTTAAATGCAAAACAAAGAGCAAAACACCGAAGAAAAGATCATAACAGCAGCCAAAGAAATCTTCATTGAAAAAGGTTTGCAAGGTGCAAGAATGCAGGAAATTGCAGATCAAGCAAAAATAAATAAAGCGCTGCTGCACTATTATTTTAGATCGAAAGAAAAATTATTTGATGCAGTTTTTGAAGCATCTATCAATGATCTATTTCCAAAACTCAGCTCTAAAATTGATCCTAGCAAGTCGCTGGATGAAGTAATGGCTGGTATTGTTTCATTTTACAATAAGTTCTTAATCGAGAACCCCTTTATTCCTCAGTTTATTTTTCATGAAATTTGGCAACACCCCGAAAAGCTAGCCCGTTTTATTCGCGAACAAAATAATTTCATAAGCAACATTAATGAACTCACTAAACCCATTGAACTAGGTGAAATAAAAACAGAATACAAGTCGCAGCATTTTATTGCAAATATCCTTGGAATGTGCATATTCCCTTACCTATCCAGACCAATATTCCAACGTCTGTTCTTCGAAAACCAAGAAGATGATTACGACCAATTTCTGAGCGAAAGAACCGAAGTTATTCTCAATGTTTTCAATCAATTATCTAAACCTGAGAAAAAATGAAAATGAAAAAATATCTATTGGTCAGCTTACTTCTAATTGCATCTACTTTTTCGAATGCACAAATTACTTTAGAAACTTGCAGGCAATCGGCTCAAGAGAACTATCCGTTGTTAAAGCAAAGTGAACTATTTGAACAAATTACGGCGCTCAAAATCAACAATATAAAAAACACCTACCTCCCACAATTAAATTTAAATGCTCAAGCCACCTTACAATCCGATGTTACATCAATTGAATTACCACCTTCGATTTTAGCGATGGGACTAGATTTAGAACCGGTATCAATTGATCAATACAAGCTTTATATCGATATCAAGCAAAACATTTGGGATGGAGGTGTTTCGAAATCGCAAAAGCAAATTGAACAACAAATATTAAAAACCAACCAAAAACAACTCCAAACCGAATTGTTTCAGCTTAACCAAGCTGTTGACGCGTACTATTTTGGAGCATTGCAATTAAATCAACAAGTTCAAATTCTAAAAATACACAAATCCAATCTTTCTGATAGTTTCAAGAAAGCACAATTAGGATTTAAAAATGGCATAATCAAAGAAATTCAAATTGAATTATTGAATGTTGAAGTACTTAAACTCAAACAGCAAATAACCACCTTACAAGCGAAATACGGTGGATTACTAAGAGCACTAAGCGTTTTAACCGGAATCGAAATAGAAGCAACAGAAGAACTTTCTTTACCGAATTCTGAACTATATCGCAAACAACAAAACTTAAGGCCCGAGTTGGAACTAATGACTGCCAAGCAAAAACAAATTAGCGCAAGTAATCACCTTATTAGTTCTACCAGAAAACCCAAAGTTTTTGGCTTTGGACAATTAGGTTATGGCCGCCCCGGATTCAACATGCTTAGCAATGATTTCAAGACTTTTGGAATCATAGGAATTGGTGCCAGTTGGAAGATACTCGATTATCAACAAACCAATCGACAGTTAAAAATCAACCAAATCAATCAATCCATTATTGATACGAAAAAAGACGAGTTCTTGAAGCAAAACAAGTCGAAACAAATGGAATTGTTAAGTCAGATTGAGGCCCTTGAATTGCTCCTTTCTACCGACACTGAAATCATTCAGCTACAAGAATCAATAGCAAGCCGCAGTCAAACAGAATTTGAAAATGGAACGATGAGCACCAATGATTACCTAAAATCACAAAATGCCTTATCGATTGCACAATTGAATAAAGAATCACACAAAATTCAGAAAGCACAATTAATAACAGCTTACAACAACCTATTTGGCCTGTAAACAATACTCATATACTATGAAAAATACCATATTACTAATAGTCGCCTGCTTTTTATTGACATTGAGTTCCTGTGATCATCGCGAACAATTGGCCGATGCATACGGTAATTTTGAAGCCAACGAGCTAATTATCTCTTCTGAAGGAAATGGGAAAATATTATCACTCAATTTTTTCGAGGGAGAGGTAGTTTCTAAAGGCGAAGAAATTGCACAAATCGACACCTTCGACCTATACCTTCAAAAGCAACAAGTTCGGGCACAAAAAGCTGCAATCCAATCAAAAACGGCAGGAATTGAAGCTCAAATTGAAGTCGCAAAACAGCAACTTCAAAATATCGAAGTAAATTATCAACGAATTCTAAAACTACTAGAAGATGGTGTTGCTACTGCGCAACAGAAAGAAGATATTGAAGGACAAAAGAAAGTAGTTGAAAAGCAAATAAAAGCTTATAAAACCAACATCAATGCGGTTTCGAAAGAACTAAAAGTGGTGGATGCACAAATTACAAACATCGAGCATCAAATTGAAAAACAAAACATTATTTCTCCCACTAACGGCACCATTCTTGAAAAATATGCAATGGCTGGCGAGCTAACCACAATGGGTAAACCAATCATAAAAGTTGCTGATCTTAGCACTTTAAAACTACGTTGTTATATTTCCGAAACCTACCTTTCGAGTATAAAACTAGGCGCTAGCGTTAACGTTTTAATCGACCACCAAAAAGAAGAAAAAACCTACATTGGTAAAATTAGTTGGGTTGCCTCAAAAGCTGAATTCACTCCTAAAACCATCCAAACAAAAGAAGAACGAGTAAAATTGGTTTATGCAATCGATGTTCTGGTTGAAAATAATGGTACATTAAAAATAGGCATGCCCGCTGAAATTCGTTTCTCGGAAACCAAATAAAAAAGAATGATCAGAATCGACAACATATCAAAGCACTTCGATCAAACAAAAGCCTTAAGCAATGTAACGCTCCAAATCAACGAAAATGAGCTTTTTGGCTTAATTGGAGCCGACGGTTCAGGCAAAACAACCTTGATGCGCATTCTGGTTTCGGTGATGTTGCCCAACAAAGGAAGTGTTTCGATCAACAATATTGATGTTGTTAAAAATTACAAACAAATTCGAAAAATGGTGGGCTACATGCCAGGGCGTTTTTCGCTTTATGCCGATTTGAGTGTTGAAGAGAATTTAGCATTTTATGCCTCGGTTTTTGGTACAAGCATAAAGGAGAATTACTATTTAATCGAAAATATTTACAAACAAATTGAACCGTTTAAAAATCGAAGAGCAGGAAAGCTTTCTGGCGGAATGAAACAAAAGTTAGCACTTTGTTGCGCCCTCATTCATAAACCCGAAATATTGGTTTTAGATGAACCAACTACTGGAGTAGATGCAGTTTCTCGCAAAGAATTTTGGGAAATGCTTGCCCAATTAAAGAAGTACAACATTACCATCATTGTATCAACCCCTTATATGGATGAAGCCAATTTATGCGATCGGGTTGCTTTAATTCAAGAGGGAAAAATATTAGCGGTCGATGCTCCCGATTCAATTACAAGAATTTATGGAAAAACCATTTTTAAAGTTCGTGCTAACGAAACTTATCGATTACTTAAAACACTAAAAGCATGGGAATACACAAACTCTGTTTTTCCCTTTGGACAATATTTACACCTTACCGTTAAGCCAGACACTCCAAAAGATCAGATTGAGTTCTTTCTGAATGAAAATTCCTTTTCGGATATTAAAATTGAAGAAAGTTTTTCAAATATCGAAGACGTTTTTATTGATTTAATGCAACACCAAAATCATGAGTAATTCAAAAATCAATACAGTCATGAACGAGGTGATTTCTGTTAAAAACCTCTACAAAAAATTTGGAGATTTCACAGCCAACGAGAATTTGACATTTAATGTTTACGAAGGTGAAATATTTGGTTTTTTAGGAGCTAATGGTGCAGGAAAAACAACAGCTATGAGAATTCTAAGCGGGTTATCCGCTCCTACTTCGGGCGAAATAAGTGTGGCGGGTTTCGATGTGTATCAACAGAGTGAAAAGATTAAGCAAAACATCGGCTACATGAGTCAAAAGTTTTCGCTTTACGAGGATTTGACCATAAGCGAGAACATTCGATTTTATGCTGGCATCTACAAAATAAATCGGAAACAACGGAAAGATCGTGAAGCAGAACTGTTAAACAAGCTGGAGATGAACGACCGGAGAAACCAACTCGTTGCTTCGCTCCCCTTAGGTTGGAAACAGAAGCTTGCATTTATGATTGCGATCATGCATCAACCTAAAATTGTATTTCTGGATGAACCCACGGGAGGTGTTGATCCAATAACACGGCGACAATTTTGGGATTTAATTTATGAAGCTTCGGCCAATGGGATAACTGTATTTGTAACTACACATTATATGGATGAAGCAGAATATTGCGATCGTGTCTCCATCATGGTAGATGGTAGAATTGAAGCATTGGACAAACCGGCCGAATTAATTAAAAAATTCGAGGTGAACGACATGGATGAGGTATTTATTAAACTGGCACGCAAAACTGCAAACAATGAATGAATTAAAAGGATTCATACGAAAAGAATGGTTTCATATTATTCGCGATCCAAAATCGTTGACGATCATTATTTTAATGCCCATAATTCAGTTGTTGATGTTTGGATATGTAATCAGCACAAACGTTAAAGACGCTAAAATTGCAGTTTACGACCAATCGCGCGATTACTTGAGCATGCAAATTATCAACAAACTTACTTCCTCTGGATATTTTCAACTTGAAGAATATTTAGATAACGACGTAGCCATTGAAAACATATTTGCCAAAGGCGAAGTAAAAGAAGTAATTGTTTTTGAGCCAAATTTTGCCTCCAACTTCGAAAAAGAAGGGCAAGCCAATATTCAAATTATTGCCGATGCTTCCGATCCAAACGTTGCCCGATTAATTTCAACTTACACCCTTCGAATTATCAACCAATTTACTCAAGACAAAAATATAAGCCAAGCCAGCATTCCATACATTATTAATACAAGTACCAAAATGCTATACAACGAACAATCGAAAAGTGTTTTCATGTTTGTACCGGGCTTAATGACTTTGATAATGATGCTAATCTCAGCCATGATGTCTTCTATTTCAATCACACGCGAAAAAGAATACGGAACGATGGAAGTATTATTGGTTTCGCCATTGCGTCCAATTCAAATAATTATTGGAAAAGTATTGCCCTATTTATTGATCACTTTCGCTACCACAGTTCTTATTATTTTTCTATCGAATTTTATTTTCGAAATGCCCATCAATGGAAGTATTACACTGTTACTTTTCGAATCGTTTTTATTCATATTTCTGGCACTATCTTTAGGAATTTTGATTTCAACAGTTGCTCCAACTCAACTAATTGCCATGTTTATTTCGCTTATTGGATTAATGCTACCAACCATTTTACTGAGTGGCTTTATTTTTCCAATTGAGAACATGCCGGTTGCCCTACAAGTTTTTAGTACGATCATGCCACCGCGTTGGTTCAATGAAATTCTAAAAGCAGTAATGCTGAAAGGAGTTTCACTTGTCGACATCTGGAAACCAACCACAATACTGGTGAGTATGACGATGATTATTATTGCAATAAGTGTAAAAAAATTCAAAATCAGATTAGAATAACGCGGCAAAGATGAATCTACTGTTAACCATATTAAGAAAAGAATTCACTCAGATTTTTCGTGATAAGAAAATGCTGCGAATCATTCTGATCATCCCAATTCTTCAGATGCTAGTATTGGTTTATGCTGCTAATTTCGACATTAAAAATGTGGATCTGGTAATTATTGATTACGATCAATCTACAGTATCTCATCAATTGGTTCAGAAATTTGAAGGTTCCAAGTTTTTCACCATCCACAGCTACAGTTTTAATTTCGATCAAAGCATCGAATTATTGAATAGAAACAAGGCGGATATGATTTTGGAAATCCCCAATAAATTTGAGCAAACTCTACGACATGAAAACAAGGCGGATCTGCAAATGACATTCGATGCCATTAACAGCACCTCAGCAGAATTAGCTGCGGGATATGCTCAAAACATCATTTGGGATTTCAACCAGCAACTTATTTTAAAATGGAAAGGAATTCCTTCAATTCCGAAACAAGGAAATATTAATGCCGAGGTTAGATTTTGGTACAACGACAACCTGGATTACAAACATTTTATGGCTCCTGGTATTTTGGTAATTTTGGTTACAATTATTGGCATGTTCCTTTCGGGAATGAATTTGGTAAAAGAAAAAGAAATTGGCACCATTGAACAATTAAATGTAACTCCGATTAAAAGGTACCAGCTTATTGCTGGAAAACTCATCCCATTTTGGATCATTGGGTTATTTGATTTAGGCTTTGGATTGCTTATCGCAAAAATATTTTTCGATTTGCCAATGGTTGGAAGTTTATTCACTCTTTTCAGTTATGCTGCACTTTATTTAATAGGAATATTAGCGACAGGACTGTTAATTTCAACCTTTTCCAACTCACAGCAACAATTACTGTTTATTGGTTACTTCTTCATGATGGTTTTTGTAATTATGGGAGGTATTTTTACTCCCGTTGAAAACATGCCTCGTTGGGCTCAAATAATCGATTGGTTCAATCCGGTATGCTATTTTATTGAAGTTACACGAATGGTTATTTTAAAAGGATCGGGATTTGGAGATATTGTTCCTCAAATACAATTCATTCTAATTTTTGATGTGGTAATGTTGGTACTCGCCATCAGAATGTATCGTAAGCGTTCCTAATCAACCAAGAAAACAGGCAAAAAAATAGCGATTAATAAAATTGCTATGATGATTAATATTCGTGCTTCTAAATTTAGTTTATTTAGCAACGGAATTTTTGATGTTAATTGCTCTAGCTTCAGATTTTTTCTATCGCCATTCGCGTTCGAACTTTTTAATAAACCCAGTTCTGTTAAAATATATTTTGCCTTAATCACATCGTCACTGCGCACCTGCATCTTTATTCCTCCTGTTGATGCAGCGTAAAATGGTTGAATTTGATTTATAAATTCATCCAATAAATTTACATAAATCCCTTCATCCTCTAACCTGGTTTTTACCAAATGAGCTTCATGGCTTTGATAAAAAGTCATTATTGTAACCCAATGATTCATAAATTAACTTTTAGAACACCGAATATACAACATATCAATGAATCTAAGCTCTATGCATCGTAACTATTGAAATTATTTTGATTAAGTAAAAATTAGGTTGTTAACATCCTTTTAACAGAATTATTGTTGCAACTATTCGTATTTTTAATTGCAATAAAAGAAAACCAACTACCATGAGACGAAGAGACTTTTTTCGCAATGCTTTAGGTGCGGGGATATTTTTAGGTACCGGCATGAAATTAAGTGCATTCAACAGTTCAAACAGTGCAGAAGAAACTGCGAACGATTACGATTTAGTTGCAATAATGGGAGGAGAACCAGCCGCAATGTTTGATAAAGGAATTGCTGCTATTGGAGGGATGCAAAAATTTGTAAAACCCGGACAGACAGTGGTAGTAAAACCCAATATTGGATGGGATAAACCTGCCGAAAATGCCGCCAATACCAATCCCGATTTAGTTAAACGAATTGTTGAGCACTGTATGCAGGCCGGAGCAAAAGACGTATTTGTATTCGATCATACCTGCGATAAATGGGATCGTTGCTACAAAAACAGCGGAATTGAAGATGCTGTTAAGGAAGCTGGAGGTACCATGATTCAAGCCAACGACGAACAATACTATCGCGAAATTGACATTCCAAAAGGAAAAAATCTTAAAAAAGCTCAAGTACACGAAAAGATTTTAGATTCTGATGTGTTTATTAATGTTCCAATTTTGAAAAGCCATGGAGGTGGAAAGCTCACCATCAACATGAAGAACCTGATGGGTGTAGTTTGGAACCGCGGCTGGTGGCACGGACACAATTTGCACCAATGTATTGCCGATTGTGCTACCGAAATCAAGCCCGATTTAAACGTAATTGATGCTTATCGGGTAATGATGGAAAATGGTCCTCGAGGAGTTGGTCCGGAAGACTGTGTGGTTAAAAAAGCTCAAATAATTTCAACCGATATGGTTGCAGGAGATGCAGCGGCCGCTAAAATATTTGGAATTGAACCGGAAGAAGTTCGCTACATCAATTATGCACACGAGTTAAATGCGGGGAATAAAAACCTAGAACAATTAAATATTAAAAGAATCAAAATTTCGTAACCAAGTCAGAGCTTCACCTACCACCTAATGAAATATTTAAAACGAATTCGAAGCATTATTGCTGCAGTTGCAATAGTACTAATGGTACTTGTATTTCTTAATTTCTCATGGATTATTGAAAATAATCTTACCGACTTCTTTTTAGGATTACAGTTTTTACCATCGTTGCTGCAAATAGGAAATGCTGCAACTTTTGTTTCTTTAGGATTCATTCTGTTTTCTATTTTAGCATTTACTTTCGGTCGAGTTTATTGCTCAACCATTTGCCCCTTAGGAATTTTACAGGATGTTTTTATTCGCATTTCAAAAGTTTTTTATCGTAAAAGAAAATACCGCTACAAACAACCTACGTCTCCTTTACGTCACATCCTACTAATTCTTTCAATTGTTACCCTTATAGTTGGTTCAAGCAGCTTTATTTTATTATTGGACCCGTACAGTAATTTCGGGCGCATTTCAACCCATTTCATACAACCAGTTTATATTCTTACCAACAATTTGGTTTCGCAAGTTTTAACCAGTTTCGGAAATTACAGTGTGTATAAAATCGATTTGAAAGTATTTCATTTAGGTTCATTTTTAATTGCACTTGCGGCGCTGCTCACATTAATTGTAATGACGTTTAAGCGAGGCCGCTTATTTTGTAATTCGATTTGCCCTGTTGGTACCTTGTTAGCTTGGTTTTCGAAATACGCTTTGTTTAAACTAAAGTTTAATGAAGCAACTTGTATCTCGTGCGGAAAATGTGAGAAAACATGTAAAGCAGAAAGCATTGATTTCAAATCGATGGAAATCGATTTCGACCGTTGTGTTACTTGCTACAATTGCGTTGATGTTTGTCCAACCAATGCGATTAACTATGTAAAGACTGGCGCAAGTACACCTCAAAAAATCGACGAGAAAAAACGAGAAAATTTAAAAGCACTTGCACTTGGAACAGTCGCCATTTCGGGCTTGTCGTTTAAACCCGATCAAGACAGCCAGAGTAGCTACGTTTCGAAGCACGAAGCAAAAAGCGAACATCCGGTGATGCCTCCAGGAGCAATTAATGTGAATCACTTCAAACAAAATTGTACTGCATGCCACTTATGCGTAAGTGCCTGTCCGTCGAATGTATTGCAACCTTCAGTTGCTCAATATGGCATCGATGGTTTAATGTTACCTCACTTAAAATATTCAGTAAATTTCTGTCAATACGAATGCAATACTTGTGGCGATATTTGTCCCACAGGAGCCATCCAGAACTTGCAACTCGATTTAAAGAAGCAAACCCAAATTGGGAAAGTAGTTTTTATTGAAGACAATTGTGTGGTTAGCCAAAATGGCCACAATTGCGGTGCTTGTGCAGAGCATTGCCCTACAACTGCGGTTAAAATGGTTCCTTATGAAGGACATCCGGGATTAACTATTCCAGAAGTAGATACCACAATTTGCATTGGTTGTGGAGCTTGCGAATACCCTTGTCCTGCTCGTCCACACAAAGCAATTTATATCGAAAGCAATTTAACTCAGCAAATGGCTGAAAAACCAACACGTACTAGTACTGAGCAAAAAGTGGAAGTAGAAGAAGAATTTCCATTTTAAAATATTTTGTGAATTAGAAGTACTAAAGTTCATCAAGAATTGTCTTCAACATTTTCATGTTTTAAAACTTTTGATTGTGATTGTGTGTTTGTAGATAAGATCGTAACTTACATTTAATGGGTTGTGGTTAACCTAAATCTAATTATTATGAAAAATGCACTGTATATTCTGGTTTCAGTATTGATGCTATCCATAATAATCCCAAACCAAGCTTCTGGACAGCAAAATGCCCTAACCGAAAATCAAGATTCTAAACTTTTTATTATAACCAAACAAAACGGAACGAAATTTATTGGTGAAATAATTACCCGTGATCCTCGTGAGATTTTGCTTAAAACTGCCGACTTAGGGAATATTTATATCCCGATGCACGTAATTGAATCGATCAGAGAAATATTACCTGACGACGAAAATCCATTCATTGAAGATGATATTTTTGCAACCCGATATTTTATAACAACCAATGGATTACCCATTAAAAAAGGGGAAAATTACATTCTTTGGAACCTTTTTGGACCAGATTTTCAATTTGGTGTGAAGGATAATTTAGGAGTTGGAATTATGACCACTTGGGGGGCTGTACCAATTATTTTTACTGGTAAATACAGTAAAGATTTAGGCAAAAACAAATCGATTGCATTTGGAGCCTTGGCAGGAACAGGTTCGTGGATTCTTCCTGAATTTGGACTATTGCTTCCTTATACCACCTTTACATTGGGAGATCGGAAAAACAACCTAAGTTTATCATTAGGTTATGGACTTGTATTTTATACAATGGAAGAATATAACTCAGTTGCCAACAGCTTCTACGATGTAAATAGAAGCGAAGGACGATTTTTAATCTCTTTTGCATTAAACACAAAACTATCAGATAAAGTTAGCTTAGTATTCGATTCGTTTATAGCTCCACCAGGACCATATCAGACGACACTTGAGACTGATTACGTATACAACAATACGACAAATAATTACGAATATGTTTCAACAGAAGTAAAAGAAAGGAGCCCTAGTTTTGCATTATTAATTCCAGGAATACGTTGGCAGCTAGAACGTGACAAAGCCTTTCAGTTTGGATTTTCAGGAGTATCATTCGATGGAGAATTTGTTCCGGTTCCGATACCAATGATTCAATTTTTCAGAAGACTTTAAAAATCAGTAAAAAACCGCAAGTATTAACTTACGGTTTTTTCATTCTATTTTCCCTTAAATCGGACACCAACTTTATAATCTATTAAATCAATTAATGCTGGCTTTGAAGTCCCTATGATATTAAATTTATAGTATTTTACAATCGATGGTTGAAATGCAAAGTACACAATGGTTCCCTTCTCGTTAAAAGCTCTCTCATATTCGAAATTCACACCAATTCCCGGATTAAAATCTTCGGTACTATTATTTGAATAGTCATGAAAGATGCTCTCATATTGAGCATTTTGTGTTCCTTTTTCGTTGAAAATAAAACTATTTATCGACAAATTAAAGCCAATAAAAACTGCCGAACTATTCGATTTGAGAATTGGCCAGTCATACGATAAAGCGATGCTAAAAAGAAAATTATTTGGTTCAACATATCTTTGAAATTCCTCTCCAAAGGCATCTAGAAAAATACTATACTCATACGATTTACTCCGATTTGTGATAGAACCTAGTACACTTATTCTATTATTAAATCGATCATAAGAACTAATGGAGGCTTCTACACCCATTCCGGTTTGAAACTGTGTTAAATCACTTCTAACGTACTTCCCCGCAATTGAAAACTCCTGTGCAATAGCGACATAACAAAACATCGAAAATACGAGGATCCATATAATTTTAAGATTGTTCACAAGTTCTATTTTCAACAAGTTACAAATACTTATTGATAATTCGAACCAATAAATCATTCAAATATTCTACTTCGAACTCTCCAATAGTTGGTTCAATATGTTCCCCACCAATACCACTATGGTTGGTAATAAAGATGTAAGTTCCGTTAGTTGCGATTGAAAAATAGCGCAACAAAAATTCAGTACTCTTATCTCCTCCGCTAGCAAGTATGGGGATAATTTTAATTCCTTTTTCCGACGCAGTACTAATTAAAGTATTTATTTGATCAATAACCTGCTCTTCATTATGAGGTGGCGCATCTAATAATAAAAATAGAATACGTGAATTTACACTGCTTCGCCATTGAAGTTGATTGATTGCCGCATCAAGGGCAGAATGTACTGCTTCTGGATTGTCATTTCCACCTGCAGCGGCTTGATCATTAATAAACGAAATTGTTTTTGAGATATCTAAATCAAAGTCACTTTTACGGGTAAGGTATTCATCTCCTTGATCACGATAAAATACGCTTCCCATCTTAATTGAAGCATTTGAGTTTACCTCTTGGATACTATCAATTACATCCACCAACTCAACTTTCAAATACTCTAACTCATCGCCCATCGATCCGGTTGCATCAACAACAAAAGCAATATCAATCGAATTTTCTTCCGGATTAGCATTACGCTGATTTATGGTGATCTCGTTTGTGCCTTGAGTGTAGGTATGCAGATCGGAATAGGAGTTTCCATTGATACTTAACGATAGGTTTTCTGTACCCTCAGCACCAGTTAAAGAGGGGAAAAATTCGGCATAGCCATTTATATCGCTTTTTGCGATCCATAATTCAGCATCCTGTAAACCAATCAAACTAATTTTTTGATCAATAATTGGATTTCCTGATTGATCGAGCAAGCGAACTTGTATTCTTTCTGACAAATCAAATTTCCAATCCTCTTGATAGTCTGAATATTGTTCATCTTGAAAAAGGTTATTCCAATAATCCCAATTTTCTAAATCGCTCCACTCACCAGCAGTAATCTGACCTGGTTTTATAGTGTCGAGTCCCTGACTGCCATCACCGCCACTAATACTTCCAACATAATCACCGCCAACATCGCTATATGATGGCGCAAATTCATCACCTCCATCAATATCCTCATAAACATCTCCACAGCTATAAACAAGCAAGAAGATAAATAGAACAGTCAATAAATTGTAAAACTTTTTAATTGTAAAATAATTCATGGTATCGTTTTTTTAAGTAACAATAATCAGATGTGTAGTTTCCTCAAATAGTTGCTTCAAAAAAAATTAATTTACAATTTCAATATCATATTTATCCAAAAGGCCAATCAAGCCGTCCTTTGAAAATCGTGTTTTTTGGATATTGTTTAGCTCGGGATTAATTGAAAAATTATAGGCTGAAGACAAATCGGCCTGTGACAAGTTACTTTGGTTGAAGCTTGAATTATGAAGATCACAGTCTTTAAAAATGGCACCTACAAGATTCGTTTCGGCAAAGTCGCATTCTTTGATTTCACAATTATTAAATAGAAATCCTTTCATGGGCAATTGATAAAACGATGAAAAGTTAAGTTGGCAGTGATCGAAATTGATTTTAAGAAGAAAAGTATTACAAGTATCGAAACGAATACCCAATAACTTACAGTTTTTAAAATCAACTTCTTTGAACAAAGTATAAGTTACATTAATCATACTTAAATCGCAGTCGATAAATTCACAGTTTTCGAAACTAAAATTCGAAAGGTCTAAGGATTTAAAAGTACAATTGCTAAAAGTACAATCTTCATAATTTGCCCGCACAAATTTTTCAGTTGTAAAGTTGTTTCCTGCAAAATTTTGATCATCGATGTACTGCATACCAACAAAATTATAAAAAGCGTTGATAATACCACCAACGCTTTTTAAAATCTCCCTTTATAGTACTATTTAATCCGATCTAGGTATAACTTCCTAATCTCTTTTAAATCTTCCTCTGTTATATTCTCAGAATAAATACGTACAGCTTCTTTCACTTCATCTTTTTGAAGTAAAGAAGACTTTGCAGCATCAAATACTGCTCCCATCCAATTATTTTTCACTTTACGAGTTAACTCTACAAACTCGTTGTAAGTTAATTGTTTCGGTATTTTAACGTAGTAATGATTTTTTTCTCCAGCATCAATATATATGTCTTTTGAGATTTCATTCAAACAAAAGACTTTCGACAATTGCACATCCACATCCACGCTTTTCCAGTTAGCATTAAACATCACAGGCAACACTCCATTTTCGGCATAGGCTTCTTGAATTGGCAAAACTTGAGCAAAACTATCGATATGACGAATTCTAATCACATTGAAATAGCGATCATTAAATTTTATAAAACCTTTTGCAGCATCAAAATCAATTCCGGTTTGTTCTCGAACATTAGCTGTAGCACGAGCGATATCAAAAACAGGCACCGTTCTGTTTGTAGTAAGATAAACATAAATCGGACTATTTTGCCCTGGGTTTTCGTGATAATACCCCATGAATGGAGCTAAGGATTCGAATACTAACGATCCTGCAATTACATTATCTTTTAAGGTAGAAAAGGTTTCTATTTTTTCGAGTGAACCAAAAAGCTCACAATGTTTTTCTGCTTCCATATATTGTTAGTTTTATTCGTTACAATTTTATTTATAACAACTATAAAGTATAGTTCTTATCAATTTAACAAAAAAAAGATTAGGAATGTTTTTTAAGCAAATAAAAATAGGAATTGATTCACTACTCTTTGCTATCCATTGATCTGGAAATAAAAAAAGTGCAGCACAAAAACATGTCATACCTTAAATAATTAATTATGAAAATTTGAATCTTTTTATCAATTCTTCTTTAAGACTTTAATATTAGGTTGTTGAATTGCTCCCATTTTATCATCGACATAATAACTAACATGCGGTGGCTGATTATATGCTACATTTTGCCATGCAATTGCCAAACGATAAACAGGATCGTGCATTAATGTGTACAATTTATGTTTTGTAGGAATATTGGTAGTATACATGCGAACCGATTGATTATCATCGCTACAAAGAATTACCTCTTCGCGCCAGTCGCCAATTAAATCGGCACTTAACACCGGAGTACTTTTAGTTCCATTAATAGAATGAAAACCTTCAGCTTTTAGTAATAACTCAGTTTTTTCTGTTTCCCAATTCCATTTCGATATTTCATTGGAATTTAATAACTCACGCAATAAATCGCCATCCCACCATGCGGCAAAATTACATGAAGAAGGAACTCGATCGCCAATTTTTTCACCTTTCGCATTATAAAGCCCACGGATACCTGCGCCACGAACCCAACATTCTGAGCCATCGTAGCGAGGATCGATATTAAAAGCAACGCCACGTCCAGGACCTTCGCCTTTATCGCCTCCTTCTTCAGCTGCTTTTACTGAGGCAATCTTCCATAAGACTTCACCTGAGCCTGCTGAGCGCATATGCATTCCCGCATCGTCGAATCGTTCTTGAATGTCGAATATTTCCATTCCCGGCAATTCTGGATCGTGATCGCTTAAATGTAAAGCATCGCCATGACCATAACCTGTTGAATTTAATCCTGTACCATCGTCATCGATAGTACATGCTCCATATACAATTTCATCTTTCCCGTCATTATCTACATCGCCAACACTTAACTGGTGGTTTCCTTGTCCATGAAAAGCCATATTTCCAGGAGTGCCATCGTCGCTATCAAAAGTCCAGCGATGAACCAATTTACCTTCTTTAAAGTCGAAAGCTGCAAGTACGGTTCGGGTGTAGTAACCACGACACATTACGATACTTGGATTTACACCATCGAGATATGCAACACCTGCTAGGTATCTTTCGCCACGATTTCCATGACCATCACCCCAAATTTCTTTCGATTGCTCTGGAGTTGGATAAAGGGTCTCGGGATGACGCTGTGGAATATAAGGTACCGTTGACATGTTTTTACCAGTTTCGCCATTAAATATTGTTAAATATTCCGGTCCTCTTAATATTCGACCTGCGTTTTTAGGCATTCTTTGGAAATACTCTCTCCACCCTTCTCCTTTTTTTCTCTCAGGAGCTTTAATTACATAAACAGAATCGGCATTTCCATATACATTTCCTTCTCCGTCTACCATTCCGTCAGCTGATTTACAAACCACTTCCGCTTTACCATCTAAATCAAAATCGTAAACCAAAAACTGAGTATAGTGGGCTCCTTCACGAATATTTTGTCCTAAGTTTACTGACCAAAGTAAAGTACCGTCAAATTCATAGGCTTGTAAAATAGGTTCGCTGGTCATTCCGATATGAGAATTATCGGCACCTCGACCAGTCATGTGAATTACCAACTCATATTCACCGTCGCCATCTAAATCACCTACTGATGCATCCCCAGGACGGTATCGTTCAGGAACTTGTAATTTGATATCTAAGTAATTGTTTTTCCAAAGTTTTACAGCTTGGCTCTTTTCACTTTCTGCACCATTAACTATTGAAACAACATAAAATGAAGATTCTTTATCAATCAATGTCTTATCTGCCTCGAAATTAGTAGTTTCCGAAATGATTGTTGGATTCACTAAACTTACACTTCCATTTTTTATTGCATAGATATTAAATGCGGTATTATATGGTTCATCTCCTAATAACCTCCAACTAAAGTAAATAGTTTCCTCCTTCTCTATTGCCACCAAACCACGATTTATATCTTCCATGACTGGTTGGCTTTTTGCCACATAGGCAACAAGTAATAATAGTGTTATTAATATATTTTTCACGTTGTAAAAATTAGATTTTAAAGCTACAACCTATAAAATATTATAATTAATCATCGTTCGATTAATCTGAATCATTTTTACAAGATGGAAATTAAATTTTTTTTAAAGCTTCATATAATTGATGTACAGGAAGTCCCATCACATTAAAATAAGACCCTTCAATCTTTTCGATTGCAATAAAACCAATCCATTCTTGAATGCCATAAGCACCAGCTTTGTCAAAAGGTTGGTACGTTTTTACGTAATAATTAATTTCTTCGGACGAGAGTTCTTTAAACCACACATTAGTTGTAACCGTAAACGATAACTCTTTTGCTGCAGAATAAATACATACACCAGTTGAAACCTGATGTACTCTTCCCGATAATAACTGAAGCATTTCATATGCCTCTGGCATGTCTTTGGGTTTTCCTAAAACTTGATTCTCTATACGAACGATAGTATCGCTTGAGATAACAAGTGTATTATTTGAAACCTTATCTCTAAAAGGTTGTACTTTCAGTTTTGCCAAATACTCTGCAATTTTGTCAAGTCCCAAATCTTCAGGGTAAACTTCTTCAACATCGCAGGTAACCACTTTAAAATCTATCCCTAAATCAGAAAGTAATTGATATCGACGAGGCGATTTAGATGCTAATACGATTTGATATTTGTTTAAATTATCCAGCATATTTAAAATGAAGAATGGCGTAAAGATTCTTTATCCAACCATTTACCTTGTGCCCTCATCACTTGTTCTATTACATCGCGAACACAACCTTCCCCACCTTTTTTATCAGATATATATTTTGAGATAGATTTGATTTCGGTAACTGCATCTGCTGGGCACGTTGGAATACCAACCTTGGTCATCACCTCGTAATCGGGTAAATCATCGCCCATGTACATTATCTCTTCTGGATTAAACTTGGTTATTTCAAGGTACTCACTAAAACGATCTAGTTTTGCTGTTGATCCCATGTAGATGTGCTCAACGCCTAATTTTTCAAAACGCAATTTCACAGCCGGATTTTTTGCTCCAGTTATAATTGCAATTGGATATCCTTTCAACAATGCATTTCTAATTGCGTAACCATCTTTTACATTAGTTGTTCGCATGGGTTCTCCTTCTGCAGTAAGTGGAGAAATATCTTGAGACAAAACGCCATCAACATCAAAAATGAACGCTTTTACGTTCATCAATTCTTCTTTAAAAAATGCCATTATTTTGGTAATTTATGAAATTCATATATACTTTCAGATAACTCTGAATAAAGTTTTTTTAATTCGGGATTTGTATTCAGCATCTCTTGATGCATTTCAATTATATTTTGATCATTTCGCACTGCCGGACCAGTTTGTGCTGCTCTCGGAGTCATGCTTTTAATTTTTGATGACGTTTCGGAGATTAACGGTCGCAATATATCAAAAGGCAAATTTTTATCAGCAATAATTTCACCCGCAATGGTATACATGTGATTCACAAAGTTCGATACAAATACTGCTGCCAAATGCAATTGTTTTCGTTGCTCTGAACTTATTAGTCTAACGTCGGTTGAAATCATTCCGGCCAATTCCATCAACAACTTTTCGTTTTTAGCTGAACTTGCTTCAATACAAAATGGAATGCGGTTAAAGGTTACATCTCGATATTTTGAAAAGGTTTGTAAAGGATAAAAAACACCAATATTCTTTGAATATGGAGCTAAATCTGTCATTGGAATACTTCCCGCAGTATGGGCAATGAGTTTATTATTAAAATTAATTTTTTTCAGCACATCTCCAACCACCATGTCGCTCACAGAAATCAAATATACATCTGCCGAGGAGGTAATTTTTTCAGGTTTTGTTACATAATTACAACCAATCATTCGAGCCAACGAAAGCGCAGAAGTTACAGTTCTGCTGTATACCTGAGTAATGTTTACTCCTTTATGATGCAATTCGAGTGCAACACGAGTTGCCAAATTTCCTGCTCCTATTAAAGCGACTTTAATATCCATAAACCTAATTTTATACAAAGATAACAGAACAAGCTCAATCTGAAATAATTCATAAAAGGATTTAAGCATTTACTCATTTCTTTCAAACAAATCTAGCTCTACGATCATTGCTCAAAACATTAATCAGATCTTTTTGTCTTTATATTGTTAGATATTATTATTTTTGCGGCTCAATTTAAATACAATGCAAACACAGTCAACTGATATTAAGGAAGTTTCATCGACAGAGAATCGATTCAACAAAGTTTTGAAAGTACGACACATTACCAACGATACATTTGCGGTACGCTTTAAAAAGCCAGCGTTCAGTTTCCACGCAGGACAACATGTATCGTTGGGTATTCGTGGAGATTTTCAATCTCGCGAATACTCTATTTATTCTTCAGAAAATGAAGAGTTTATGGAAGTGCTCGTAAAGGAGGTTCAAGATGGTTATTTTTCACCCAGATTGAAAAATCTAAAACCCGGACAGGAACTAGAGGTGAGTGGCCCCTTTGGAAATTTCAAGATTGAAGAAGCTGAAAACAAAGAGGTGCATCATGTATTTATTGCTAGTGGTTCGGGAATAGCTCCTTTCAGAAGCATGGTGAAATCGCACCCCGAATTGAGCTATGAGTTAATTCATGGAGTTCGCTATGGCAAAGATCATTATGAACTAGACAATTACAATACCGCAAAAAATATCACTGTGTGTACCTCACGTGATCAACAAGGAGACTATCCCGGTAGATTAACTGAATATTTAAAGGGAAAACAATTTCCTGCAAATTCATTTTTCTATTTATGTGGAAACAGTGCAATGATTTTTGATGCTTTGGAAATTCTACAAGATCAAGGTATTGACCGCGAACAAATGCATTGCGAAGTATATTTTTAATTAATTTTTTGAAACATATCAAAATGAAATACCACTTAATCATATTAGGCTGCCAGATGAATATCTCAGATGGCGAGCGAGTGAAAGCAGTTATGGAGCAGATGGGCTATGAGTTTACTCCTAACGAAGAGGAAGCTAATATTTTGGGCATGATTGCTTGCTCGGTTCGACAAAAACCTATTGATAAAGTGTACTCAAAAATTGGACAATGGAACAAGTGGAAGAACAAAAAGAATTTAATCACATTTGTATCGGGTTGCGTATTGCCGGCCGACCGTGAGAAATTCTTGAAATTATTCGACTTTGTTTTTCCAATGAGTGAACTTTCACAATTTCCAGAGATGCTAAAATCATACGGGGTGGTAAGTCCACATAGCTTGAAAATTGCAGCGCCCAACATGCCCGACAATCAAAATATTTTTCAGCTTTGGAATGTGAAGCCTAAATACACGAATAAATTTGAGGCTTTTGTTCCAATTCAGAATGGATGTGATAAGTTTTGTACTTTTTGTGCAGTTCCTTACACACGCGGAAGAGAAGTTTCTCGACCATCAAATGAAATTGTTGATGAAGTAAAATCATTGATTGATCAAGGCTATAAATCAATTACCTTATTAGGCCAAAATGTAAACTCTTATGGTTTAGATAAAAAAGGAGAAGAAGTAACTTTTGCTCAATTATTAGATAAAATTGGACAATACGGAGATCAATCAGGAAAACAATTCTGGACCTATTTCACCTCTCCACATCCTCATGATATGACGCGCGATGTAATTGAAACTATTGCTAAATACGATTGTTTGGCAAAACAAATTCACTTACCAATGCAATCGGGCGATGAGAAAATGTTGATCAAAATGAATCGTCGACATTCCATGCAAAAATACCGCGAAATTGTAAACGATATTCGAACTTTATTACCGACTGCAACCTTATTTACCGACATAATTGTTGGATTTACGGGAGAAACCGACGAGCAATTTCATAACACCATGTTGGCAATGGATGAATTCAAATTTAATATGGCCTACATTGCCATGTACTCTCCTCGTCCGGGTGCCGCAAGCTATCGTTGGGAAGATACTGTTGATCAAGCTGTAAAAAAAGAGCGTTTTCATACCTTATCAGATAAATTAGGAGCTGTTTCATTTGTGCACAACAAGCAATTAGTTGGCAAAACAGTTTCGGTTTTGATTACAGGAAACGATCGTAAAACAGGCAACTCAAATGGTTTAACAGAAGGAAAACTTATCATTAGACTAAACAAGAAAGATCCATCGTTACTTGGTCAAATTGTAAAAGTTAAAGTAACACAGGCAAGCCCACTTTCGTTAGAAGGCGAATTGGCTGAAGTTTCAGAGGAGGTTGCTTTATGATGCCGAAAAAAGTTGCATTTAAAACCTTAGGCTGCCGTTTAAATCAGTTTGAAACCGATGCCTTGGTTTCTCAATTCGATCAAGCAGGTTATAAAGTGGTAGAGCTGTCGCAAAATCCCGATGTTGTAATTGTGAATACTTGTACTGTAACCAATCAGAGTGATCATAAATCGAGAAATGTAATCAGTCAGGCATCCAATAAAAACCCAAATTCGGTGGTGATAGTTACAGGCTGCATGGCCAACAATTACCAAGCAAAACTGGAAGCACAAGATCAGATTTCGTATGTGGTCGACAACAAACGAAAAGCTTCGGTACTACCACTGATTGATGCACATTTTAATGGCGAAACCATGCGCCCAGATCAACTAAATGAAAATTCATTTAGTTACCGTCCGGTACAAAAGAGTTTTCATACACGCGCAGCCATTAAAATACAGGATGGATGCGACAATTTTTGTACTTTTTGCATTATTCCATCGGTTCGAGGAAGAGCAGTGAGTCATTCTCCAGAATCGATCATCGAGAATGTAAAGCAAACCATTGCCAATGGTTACAAAGAGTTAGTTGTAACTGGTGTAAACATTGGCCGATACGAATATGAAGGCTTGAAATTTGAAGACATTTTGAAACAAATTTTGGAAATCCCCGGAGATTTCAGAGTTCGAATTTCTTCGTTAGAACCCGATGGTTTAAGTGATCAGTTTATCGATTTGTTTGAACATCCGAAAATGACACCTCATCTGCATTTATGTTTACAAAGTGGCTCAGAAAAAACGCTGCTTCGAATGCGAAGAATGTACAGTTACGACAGTTTTAAGAAACTGGTTAATAAATTTAAGGAACGCTATCCAAAATTTAATTTCACAACCGATATAATTGTTGGCTTCCCCGGAGAAACAGAAGAGGAATTTGCACAAACCCAAAAAGCAATCGCAGAAATTGGCTTTAGCCATGTGCATACTTTCAAGTATTCAAAAAGATCGGGCACCAGAGCCGACCGAATGGACGATCAAATTAATGAGCAGGTAAAGAATAGTAGAAGCAAAATCGTCAGAACACTTTCTGAGGAAAATAAATTAAAATTCTACCAACAATTTGTAGGTTCAGAGCAATTGGTTCTTACCGAAAATCGCAAAAATAAAAAGGTGATTGGTTATGGCGAAAGTTACATCCCAATTGAAATTGAAGGACCTCAAATCGCTTCAAATACTTTTGTAAGAACCATTATTAAATCAGTTAATCTGATTGATGGCAATGTGGTGGTAAAAGGACAACTTAAAGGGGAAGCTTAATTTTAAAAGTACTTCCCTCGTTTTCTTTACTTGAAACAGCTAAGATTCCACCATTCCTTTTTACAAAGTCATTGCATATTAATAAACCCAATCCGGTCCCTTTTTCATTATCAGTTCCAACAGTGGTTGAAAGTTTGTCTTGCTTAAATAAATCCTGTTGCCTTTCAGTAGTCATTCCAACACCGGTGTCTCTAATGCCAATTTCAATACAATCTTCAAGCTTTCGTCCATAAATAAATATCGTTCCATTTTTGTGACTAAACTTAATTGCATTCATAAATAAATTATAAATCACAATACTCATGGTTGCTTGGTCGGCAATAACTTCTATCGACTTCGGAACAAATATTTCAACATGTATTTTTTTGTTGTGGGCATTAATCAATACAGGTTCAATGCTATCATTTACAAATTCGTTCAATCCAAAGCATTTTTTATTTATACTAATTTTCTCAAACTGAATGCGCGACCAATGCAATAAATTTGTAACCAAATTATAAGCACTTCTGCTCGATGAATTGATGTACTCAATGTATCTTTCTCGTTCTTCATCAGATAGCTTTTGATAGTCGGTTATCAACAATTCGGAAAACCCTAGAAGAGAATTAAACGGTGTTTTCAGATCGTGCGCAATTACAGAAAAAAGCTTATTCTTAAAGTTCACATGCTGTTGCAATTCTTTATTTGACTCAAGAAGTGCTTCATGACTGGCTTTCAAATTCAATTCATCTCTAAATCGTTTGATCACCATCGAACATTGATACATGAAAGTCTCAACAACTTGTTTAACTTCTTCAGTTAGAAAATGATCAACATTTAACGACTTCTTAAACAAAAATGCAACTCCTCCCTGATATTCTTTTCCAACACATAAGCTCATTGCTCCAACTTTATCAACACCTAAGAATTTTTCAGCAGCATGAAGCAGTTTTCTATTTAAATTATGATTTGACAAATCATATAAACCATCCTTGAAAATTACCATTTTTCGATTCTCGTACATGCTTATATTTTTCTCAGACATATTCGCAAACTTTAATTTTACTTTCAATGGATCATATCCGAGAATACTAATCAATGTTGATATCGATTTTTCAATTCCGATGGCACTAAAGACTTTAAAATAGTCTTCGTGTTCCTCTTTTTGCGATAGAATAAAATAAGTGCTTGGGATAATACTGGGCAAAAATTTAGCCAGCAAATCAAATACATCTGATTCTTTATCCAAATATTGAAGATGAGAAGTATATTCATGTAAAACTTTAAATAAATTCTTTGGGTTTGAATTTACATCGCTAGTCATATTGGTTTAGTTTGAGAAAAATTAAATTCGCATTCGTTTTAGATTTATAAAGTTGAATAATATTAGCTAAATTAGAAACTTTATTATATAAAATGATTGGTTTATTAAAGTCTAAATATAATCAACATCAACACTATAAAAAGAAATTCATTATGAAAAACGTAATTTTATTATTACTCCTTGTAGCAGCGACAAGCTCATTTGCTCAAAACAATACCGATGTGAGCTTAAAATGGAAGGATAGTGATAAACAAGAAGTAAAAATTAGTTCTGAAACAGGAGATTTATACACAAAAGTCGCTCATCATGGCCCAGCTATTGAAAATGAGTGGATGGGGATTAGAATCTATTATGATAAAAAATGTGTTTTAGACGTTTATAATAAAACACGTGCCGGACTAGAATTGGCTGAAGCGGCTTGGTATCCAACCGAAGAACAACAAAAAGAAGGTTGGGGAGCCGACCAATACAAAGTTGGTCAAACCATCGGTTTGGGTGGTGTTCGTTTATGGGATGGTGAAAAAGTAGTCTTTCTCGATCCCGTAAGTATGAGAACCGCTAGCGTAAAAAAAGAAGCAAACTTTTCGTCTATCGAAATGCTGTCGGAAGGTGTTCCTTATAAAGATACGAAAGTTGATATTCTTGTTCGTGTAACTGCATACTCGGGTTATAGAGAAATGAAAGTAGAAGCTTTTGCATTAACAAATGAGCCCGTTGAATTTGTTACCGGAATAAATTACTGGGGAGAAGATGCTCCAAGTTTCGAAGGAGATAACTACATCGGAAGTTGGGGAATTCATCCGGAAGATGTGGCTGCTGTACAATTAGAAATTGGTGGAGCCATGATTTATAATCCTGAAGATTTTCAGAAGAAAACTAAAAACGACAAAGAGATATTATTAATCTCAAAACCTAGTAAATACATATCAACGTGGATTACCAGTGCTTGCGAAAAAGAAAAAGGATTTAAATCGATCAAAGATTTTGAAAAATATGTTCAACAAGTAGAACTATAACAACAAAAAACTGCGATTCAAATGAGTCGCAGTTTTTTTATCTTTTATTTTAATTGATCAAAACCTTCACCATAAACTCCCATTACATTTCCCATGGTGATAAATGCCTTCTCATCAATTTCTTTTACCTTTTTAAATATTGCAGCAGACTCACGTTTTCGTACTACAGTCATAATCACCTTTACTGGTTGATTGGTATACCCTCCGGTAGCCTCAAGCAAAGTCACTCCTCGGTTCGAGTCATGCATTATCGACTGACGAATTTCTTCCCATTTATACGAAAATATAGATATTTGAGTCGACTGATTCGAACCATTTAAAAAAGCATCGAGCGAGTACGAAACAACCCACATAGCCACATACCCGTATACCAGTTTTTCGACACTATGAAATACAAACCACGAAATAGCAATAATCAATACATCGCAATACATAATTACACGCCCCGGACTTATTCTACGATATTTGGTAACAATCATCGCAATGATATCAGTTCCCCCTGTGCTTCCACCTTGGCTGAAAACTAACCCCAATCCCAAACCACTAAATATTCCACCCAAAACAGACGAAAGAAAGAAGTCGTTGATAATTGGTGCCGTAAAAACCTTTTGAAAAACAGTTAAAAGTGTGGAAATAATGAGCATATTTACGATTGTTTTCACGCCAAAACTCGTACCAAGTTTTCTTATTGCCCATACAACTAAAATTGCATTAATCCCCAAATACACGACTCCTACAGGTATTCCGGTAAGATAATAGGCCAGCGTACCCAAGCCACTAATTCCACCACCATTAATTTCGGCCGGAATTAAAAACATTGTCCACCCAATTGAGAACAACAAAAGACCTGCAAACATGATTAAATAGGTCTTTACAAATGCCAATTTTTTATTAGACATATCAGCAATACAATTAAAGAGTTATTATATTAAAAATCGGCGCGAATGAACTCTTATTTCAATGTTCTGCAAATGATAATAATCATCTATTTACTTAATTCTATTTTTCTTTCAAGTTCTTTGATAATAAAAGAATAGAAACACTTAAGAACATAGAATTGAGAAACAAAAAAAGAGTATTGCATTAATGCAACACTCTTTTAAATATCTATTATTAATAACTAGGATCTAATTCCCCAAATTATTTTACCAATCTTGAAATTGCTTTAAATTCAGGTGCTTTTGCCGATTCTGTTAATTCAAATAAAATCGACTCACTTGTAGTAACCATAATTCCTTCATAACGCAATCGTTCTAAAGCAATTTTTTTGTCGGCCTTATTACGAGACGAAACAGCATCCCAAACAATAATTGGATTGTATCCTGCAGCTTTTAAATCAATTGCGGTTTGCAAAACACAAACATGCGCTTCAATTCCGGTAATAAGAACATTTTTAGGGCCATTATCTTCTAAAGCGCTTACAAACGATGGCTCGTCGTAGCAACTAAATGAAGATTTTTCGATATAAGAAAACTTACTAATTAAGGTTGAAACATCGGCAATTGTTTCACCTAATCCTTTTGTATATTGCTGTGTTACTAAAAGAGGAATGCCTAACTCTTGCAATCCCATTACTAAGATTTTGGTTTTTTCGAGCATTGCATTCTTTTCTGCCATTACAGGAAACAAACGTTCCTGAATATCAATCACAACTCCAACTGTGTTTGCTCTGGTAATTCGCATATGTTAATTTTTAAATTCGGCGCAAATTATCGCAAAATTCAAAACATTGTAAAAATGCGAAGTAAGAAAATTGATTTATTAAAGAATAGATAACGATCAAGATTATTAAAAAAGCGATGTTTGTTAAAATCAAAATTTGAAATAGATAAATGGCTGGATGTCTACAACTGAAAACCAAGAGATTAACCACAGTAGTAGAATTACGATAATAAATTTCAAGATAATCGAGGCAGCAATAAATCTTCCTCTAAAAAATTCCTGAATACGAGCAGGGAACCAATGTATTACAAAACCTCCAACTAAAATTATAGCAGTTAATGGAAATGCAACAATCCACATGCCTATCGTTGAAATTGAAAAATGATGAAATATTTGAAAGAAAATTTGATGAACTTTTTCTAAAGATTCGGCTCTAAAAAATACCCAAGCAACCGACACCAAATTAAAAGTAACTAGAATTCCTAATACTTTGAGCCATTTGGCCGAAAGGTATTTAATCCTAAACTTGGTAGTGAGTTTCTCAATAATTAGTCCAACTCCATGAATTCCGCCCCAAATTAGAAAACGCAGATGTGCGCCGTGCCATAATCCACCGAGCAACATGGTTACAAGCAAGTTTATATTTTTTCGAACCTTTCCTTTTCTATTTCCACCTAACGGGATGTACAAATAATCGCGCAACCAAGTTGACAAACTAATATGCCAACGATGCCAAAACTCAGTTAAGGACGCAGCTTTATAGGGTGAATTAAAATTAATTGGAAGCCGAAACCCAAACAATAGCGCAATTCCAATAGCAATATCGGTGTACCCCGAAAAGTCGGCAAAAATTTGAAGACCATAACCATAAACTGCTAGCAAATTCTCAACACCAGTGTAACTTCCAGGCTCAAAAAACACACGATCAACTAAGTTTACAGCCAAATAATTTGAGATAACCAGCTTCTTAAATAACCCTGTAATGATCAGAAAAATCGCATGCCCAAACTCTTGTTTTGACAAATGATATTTACGATACAATTGCGGAATAAAAGTTGAAGCACGCACAATTGGCCCTGCTACCAATTGTGGAAAAAAGGATAGAAAAAATGCTAAGTCGATATAGTTTTTAACCACTTCGCAATCCTTTCGGTAAACATCAACCAAATAACTAATTCCTTGAAACGTAAAAAAAGAAATACCAACCGGCAATACAATTGAACTTGTATTTAACTCGCTCCCAGAAAGACTATTTGCAAGGTAAGCCAACCAATTGTATACCTCATATTCACTGGCCGACAGATTATTCACAAAATTGGTAAACAAGTATGCATATTTAAAATAGAAAAGGAAAAATAAGTTGATTGCAATACCCAAAAACAAGCTGACCTTTTTAAGCTTTTGTGTTTTAACTTTTGCGAGAAGTCGTCCGAAAAAATAATTAATAAGCGACGAATTCAATAAAAGTGCAACAAACCATCCTCCTGATTTATAATAAAAAAACAAACTAATAAGTAAAAGATAGGTGTTGCGCAAAGCCTTTTTTCGATAAACCAAAGCATATAATAAAAATACCGCAGCCAGAAAGAACCAGAAATTAATATTTCCGAAAAACCAAGGCTTTTCTTCCTTATAAAGCAGCCAATCGAAGGACAATATGTTGCGGATTGCTTTCAATTTCTAATTCTTACTATTTCGATTAAAGTTTGAAATGATATCTCGTGCCATTAAATCTCCAATATAGTCAGTTCCTTCTTTTGAAAGATGCACATAATCGGGGCGCGCCCATTTTTTATCGTGCCACTTTAGCATCGAACCTTCTCCTCCCATTGCATTGTACAAATCCCAATAAGCGATTTCATTATCGATACTAACCTCTCGTTGAACTTTTAAAACGTGCTCAATATTTTCATACGAGATCATCTCTCCATCAACCTTGTGTGCCATATCGGAGGTGCTCACAATCATAATTGAACTTTCAGGAAATGCTTTCTTTAAAAGTTGAACATCCTTATTCATTGCAATTTGATAATTCGAATACGATTCACGAATATCATGTACAACGTTCACGCCGTAATGTAATATTATTAAGCCAACATTTAGTTGTTTGTTCATCTGCTTTAAAAAAGCAACATCCTGAAGGTAATAATTTGGATTCATAACCCCTCTAAAAGGTACATTATCAACAGCGATGCCCTTTTCAGCATCCAACATAAAACCATAGATTCTAAAATTTACATCCTTTGAGAAAATCAATCTATTTTCACGTGAAGGTGTAAATTTTATCTGTTTAAAATTATCATTTAATTGTATGGTTTGTTTGTTTTCATCAGTAACATCCAATTGGGCACTTCCGGTATAGTACAATTGTAATAAACCAAAATTTTGAGCTTTGGATTTCAGTTTCAAAAGAACTTCACTTTGCTCTTCTAAAGGAGTGTACCATTTACCAAAAATTCCATATTTACTATTGGGCTTTGAACGCTTAAAAATCGCTTCCTCGCCAAAATCATTGGTAATAATAGTTAGTCCGGCTCCTGAATTATAAAGTGTTTTTAGCTGCAAATACCCAACTCCACCTCCACCAAATTTATCTTGTAACTTTTTACGAAGTGAATAAGTAATGTGATCACCTTCTAATTGCGAATCGCCAATATAAAGCACGCGTACCAATGTATCGGATGTTTCTTTTAACTTACGATTAAATGTATTCAAATTAGTTCCATCATACAAGAATCCAATTGTATCAATTCGACTTAATTGAACTAAACTATCTTGTTGATGAATTTCAGAAATTGGTTCACTTTTAAAACTAATAGTATCTATTACTTTTTTTGAAGTAATTGAGTCGTCTGACACAATAACTTCATTATCCGGCCATAGATTACTCAAGCCCTCAACAATTTCACCCTTGCTTTTATACAAAAACACAGAAAGTAAAACCACAAAGAAAAATAAAAACGTATTTATTGGTTTCAAGTGAACAAGTATTTAGAAACGAGTAGAAAACAACTTTATATAGCACAACTATTGCGATCTATTAAACAAGTTTACACATAAAATTTAGGAATTCGAAATAGATTCTATCCTGAAATACCAAAAACAAAATGAACACAAAATTCCATTGTTCGAAAACGCTTATTTCAAAGCTCTGAATTTATGCATATTATGTTTATAATAATATACATGGTAATCAAATTATTAATAGAATTAACTAAATTGATCAAGAAAAAATATTTAATGAAATCTAGCAATCAAAATAAAAACAGATGGATTGTTTTGTTAAATCCTCATGCCGGAGGAAAGAATGCAGGCAAATTATGGCCTTCTATCAAGAACGAACTAACAAAGCAAAAATTTCACTTTGAGCTACAAGAAACTAAAAAGCCATTTGAAGCCATCAATATTATAAAATGTAAAATTGAAGAAGGATATCGCAATATAATTGCAATTGGTGGCGATGGAACTTTACATGAAGTAATTAATGGTATTATGGCACAAAAAGTTGCTGACACTACAAAAATAACTCTTGGGTTAATATCAATTGGAACTGGAAATGATTGGATAAAAACTCACCAAATTTCTGATGATTATAAAATCGCAATCAAACAAATAAAAGAAGGTAAAACAATGCTACAGGATGTTGGGCAGATTTTATTTAAAGATTCTAATCAGCAAGAAGATAAGCGTTTTTTCATCAACTCTGTTGGAATTGGTTTTGATGCAAAAGTGGTAAAGACTATGCTTCCAAAAAAAGAAAAAGGTATCGCTAATAAAAATGGATACATCAATGGTTTAATCAAATCACTTTTTACAAATAAAAATGTAAAAGGCTGGCTGCACTTCGATAATCAACAAATTGAAACAAAAATTTACAATTTAAGTATCGGTATTTGTAAATATAAAGGTGGTGGATTCAAACTTTTACCCAATGCCATTCCCGATGATGGAATTCTCGATATTACATTGGCCAGCAGTATTTCAAAATTTAAGCTTCTAAAAAGCCTACCTAAAATATTTAAAGGTAAAGTTGACCAAATAAAATACTTCGACTTTTATACAGCACAGAAGATACTTCTTGATTTAACACATCCCATAGGCACCGAGGTGGACGGAGAGTTTTTGTCCTACCATCCAATGGAAATTTCAGTTATACCTCAGCAAATTAGATTAATATCGGCTTATAAGGACATATAAATTAACCTGCATTCTTATAAGCATTTTTACCAAAAACAGTCAACCAAATAATTTTTATATCCCATAACATACTCCAATTCTCAATGTACTCAGTATCGTACTGAACACGCTTCTCCATTTTCCAAATTTCATCAGTATTACCTCGCCATCCTGCAACTTGTGCCCAACCGGTAATCCCCGGTTTTACATAATGGCGTGCCATATAATAATCGATCAATTGAGAGTATTCTTCCGTATGTTTCAACATGTGAGGTCGTGGTCCAACAACCGACATTTTCCCTGTTAAAACATTGAAAAACTGTGGCAATTCATCAACATTGGTTTTTCGCATCAGATTTCCAAAGCGAGTAATTCGAGTATCACCCTTAAAAGATTGAACATTGTCGCTATCCTTGTTCACCTTCATGCTTCGAAACTTAACACATTGAAAAGCTTGATTGTTAGCACCAGTTCTTTTTTGTCTGAAAAATATTGGTCCAGGAGAATCAAAAAGGTTCATTATTGCCACTATAGGCACTACCCAGCTTAAAATTAAAAGTATTACGAATAATGAAAAAATGATATCAAATGTTCGTTTTAAAAATCGGGCACCGATATTATCCAATGGAATTTCCTGTGCTTTGAGCACAACAAACGATCCAAAGTATTGTGAATTTCGTTTTCGAGCAAACCACGATTGATTATCGGGTACATAAAACAATCGCACCCCAACTTGATTACAAACACGCAAAAATTCGTTCACTTTCACATTATTTGAAAACATAGAAAGAGATACAAACAATGCTTGAATGCTATTTTTTTTCAAGATTTCTTCTAAATTATCAACTCCACCAAGCTGTTTTTCATCAGTTGATTCCATATAGCTTCCAATAAACCCGTTAAAAGAATACCCCAACATTGGGTTATTCTCCATGATGGTCTTTAATATCTTACCATTTCCATTGTAGTCAATAATAGCAGCTTTAACGATGTTTCTTCCACGTGAACGAATATTTTTTAAATAGGAATACAGAAACCAGTAAAACAGGAGTTTTAATAGATAAAATACTATAGCATAAGTTAAAATAAAAAACCTTGAGAATTTCCCAGGCTCAGTAACAAATGCAATAATCGATGCAACCAAAAGGAAAATTATAGTTCTTCTAGTGATTCGCCAAATTCTATTTGAAAATCCATCTCGTAAATACAAATTTCGTTTAGAGAATAAAAAATAAGTTACAATCCAAGCTAAATTACCATGGAGTAAATAAATATCTGGTGATATATTTAAACGATTAAAGAATGTACCTCCTAAAAAAGCAACTAAAAATATGCTTATATTTAATATTATCAGGTCAATGATTAAGTAGATAATAAGTAAATCATTTTCATTAGATCGCATATAGCTTATTCAAAATAGTTAATACATCATTGTTCAATCTGAAACACAAATGTGATTAAATATAAGGGTTCAATTTTCTATAAATATATTAAATAATAGTGCTTAAAAACACTCCAAATTACATTTTTTTTTGAGTCCCAATCTGATTACCTTTCCAAAAAACATAAGTATATCACTTCAAGTAATTAAAACTCAACACATACCATTAAATATCGCACATTATGAAAGCAAAGATGTTACAAAATACAGACATCTTCAAAAATTGAGTTTAAGGGCTTAAAAAATGAATCATACAATTCGATTAACGGGAAAACGGAACTTTACTCACCACAAATTTGATAAATAATAACAAGTATTGAATCTTCAAATATCTAAATTTAGCCTTTAAAACTAATAACTAATTTAATAAACAATGAATAAAATCTACATTGGATTAATTATCCTTTTTACAGCATTATTGTTTGTGCAAAATACAAATGCACAATCGGTTGATGAAGCAGTAACAATTAGCTGGCCATTCAACACAGGCACAGAAGGACAAACAGCAACGTACAGTGATGGAACTAATGATTACTATACAAGCAATTATGTTAGCCTTGGAAACAATTTAATTTATGCCGGCACAAAATCGGGCAATGCAACCTATACAGCTTTCGATCCGGAGGTACAAGATGGCGGTCCAGATGAATCTAATAAAGTAGGATTTAACGTTCGCCCCAAAACAGGCTTATCATTTACACCAACTAAAATTTCATTCTATTGCGCCCGATTTGGAACCGATAGTGGTTTTATGGATGTTGCATGGAAATCATCAGATGGGAATACCACTTCTTTGTCGACCAATTTAAAGCCTTTCCGTGAAGGTAAAGCCCAAGGAAATGATGTTGCCTTCTACGAAATGGACTTATCAAGTACTTCAATTCCACCATCTGATGGTGAATTCGGACTAGAAGTTTTTATCCACCAACTAGGCGCAACTAAGCAAATTGGACTTTCGCAAATTATGATTGAAGGTCAACTGAGCGGTACAATTATTGATGTTACGACCTATTCACTTTCAATTGCTGCGTCCCCCTCGGAAGCAGGCGAAGTAGCTTCATTCCCAGTTGGGACAGAATTTGACGAAGGCACCGAGATTGAAGTTTCAGCAACACGAAATTTCGGGTATGAGTTTTCACATTGGGCCGATGCTTCCGGAAATCAAGTCTCAACTGAAAATCCTTATACTTTTAACCTGAATGAAAATACAGAGTTATCTGCGGTATTTAGTCAACTGAACACCTACGAATTGGCACTCAATATAAATGGAGATGCTAATGATTATATGCTCACTGTAGCGCCTGAAGGAAATATAATTAACAACAAGCGAATGTATGAAGAAGGAACCAATGTTAAGGTTTCAGCTGCCAACAATCCAATTCTAACATTTACCAATTGGTCAAACGGAGAAACCGGTAATGATCTTTCAATAGTAATGAGTGAAGACAAAGATTTTACAGCATTTTATAGCGAAGTTGATTACTTAGCAGGTTGGGATTTTTATCGAGTTGGAAACAATGGTCGAATTGCTGACTTTTATGCAAAAAGTGAAAATGAATCTGCGGCTTTAGTTCTTATCGATGCCAATGGAAATACAACAAGTTGGCTAGATAAATCACAAGAATATGCAGGCGGTTATGAAGGAGAACCGGGGGCTGTAAATTGGAATAATATTGCCAATAAGTATTATTATCAAATTACAGTTAACGCGAAAGACTATACCGATATTTCAGTTCAAGCAGCGATACTTTTTAATTACAATGCTTATTCTACCCAAAAATGTGAATATTCAATCGATGGAGAAACTTTTAAAACTATTGGGACTTACGAATTAAGCAACAATAAAGTTTGGTACGAAGAAAGTTTCGATTTACCTGCAGAAGCTGATCATGCTGAATCATTAACCATTCGTTGGATTCCCGATTATAAATCTGCATTAGTTGGGGTAACAACCGATAACGATGGAACTGCCATTAGTGCAATCTATGTAACCGGATCGGAAGTAATTTACAATGATGGTGTGGCTCCGGTTTTAAGCTCGTCAATTCCAACCGAAGGTGGGATCGATGCTTCTGCTTCAGGAAAAGTAGTACTTAATTTCGATGAGAAAGTTGCGATTATAGAAGGTACAACCGCCAATTTAAATGGGCTTACTCTAACTCCTGAAATCTCAGGAAAAACAATAACTTTTCCTTATCTGGGATTAGAATATAACACTAACTACACCTTTACATTACCTGCCAACACAGTTTCCGATTTGGCAGGAAATACAAGTACTACAGAAATTAGCTTTTCATTTACTACCATGTCGCACCCTGTAGTTTCGAAAAAGGAATTTGATTTCATTGTTGGTGTAGATGGTAATTTTGAAGAAGCGCTTGCTGCGGCAAAAGCTGTTGCATCAAGTGGAAATCGTTTCTACATTTTCTTTCCAAATGGGGAATACAATATTGGCGCATTAACTGGCGACGGGAACGAAATGACCACCATTGCAATTCCAAACGTTTCGTATGTTGGTGAAAGTGCCAACGGTGTGGTTTTATACAATAAACCTACTCAGGAAGCGATTAACAGCACAGCAACCATCTATTTCACTTCGGCCTCAAAGAATATCTATATGCAAGATATTTCTCTGAAAAACACTTACGATTATAACAATACAACCGGACGTGCGGTAGCACTTTGGGATCAAGGAGATCGTAATATTTATAAGAATGTAAAACTGTTGAGTTTTCAGGATACTTATTACACAGGAAGCGCACGTAATTATTTAGAAAATTGTGAAATTCGAGGAGTGGTTGATTTCATTTGCGGAGGTGGCGACATATTCTTCAACGAATGTTTAATTTACTTAGAAGAGCGCGGTGGAAATGTGATTACAGCACCCGCATCAAATGGCGATTGGGGATATGTATTTTCCAATTGTACTATCGATGGACACCCGATTAACAATGGAAACTATCGCTTAGGACGTCCTTGGAGCAATGCCCCAAAATGTGTATACATCAACACAACAATGAATGTTATACCAACTTCTGATGCGTGGGGCGACCCAATGAATGTGGTGCCTTCTGTTTTTGCAGAATACAACAGCATGTCGGCCAGTGGAAATCCTATCGACTTGTCGAACAGACGTACTACCTATACAAAAGATGCCACAACGGTTACCTTAGATCCAAGATTAACTTCAGGTGAAGCCGCTCAATATACCATCGACAATGTTTTAGGTGGTACCGATTCATGGCAACCACGTCAGGCAACAGAGCAAGCTGTTCCTCCCACAATATCAAAAAGCAACAGTGAAATTACCTGGAACAACAGCGATTATGTTATGTGCTGGGCAATTTTAAAAGATGGAGAATTTGTTGAATTCACTACTAACAATAGCTATGCAATCCCAGCACATGATCCAGCTGGAACAACCTATACCGTGCGCTCTGTAAATGCAATGGGCGGCTTGGGTGCTGAGTCGAACAGTTTAACAATAACCAAATCGATCGACCTGAAACAAAGTGGTAAAATCATTAAAACAAAATATTATACTTTGGAAGGTAAAAGAATTGCCACGCCAGGAAAAGGACTAACCATTGTTAGAAATTATTATGAAAATGGTTCAATCGATGTGGAAAAGAAATTCTTAAAATAGAAGAACAAGCATAATAGAAAAAACCGATGAAGACCTCATCGGTTTTTTTATGCCCAATTTTTCACAATGTCAAAGAACAAAATATGTTGAACACGATTTTGGTCATATAATTTTAAGGGACTTTGAAGGTATATTTGCCAAACAACGCTAAAAACGATTAGAATCCTCGAAATCCTAGGAGAAATTTATTTATTGCAGAAAAACAAGGAATTAATATTCAGCAAAAACTGTATCGATATTGGTAAATCTTACTTAATTTTAGATCACTTAAAGAACCCATAAAATATGAACAAATCGATTATTTACTTTTTAACAGCTTTAATGTTTATGATAACTTCATGTGAACAAAGCAATCCACCCGAAGGGAATGGATATAAACCCGATCCAATTAGTGCTGAAGCAAGCCGTTTAACTCCTGAAATATTATGGAAATTAGGCAGAATTGGTGGCGAAACAGTTTCGCCCGATCAAACAAAGGTATTGTACTCGGTAACCTATTACAATCTCGAAGAAAATAAAGGGTTCAAAGATTTGTACCTCTATAATATTGAAGAACAAACTACCACTCAAATTACAAACTCACTTGAAAGTGAAGGACAGGCACAATGGCGCCCCGACGGAAAAGCAATTACGTACCTAAGCAATAAATCGGGCGATTCCCAATTATGGGAAATGGATACGGATGGTTCAAATCGTAAACAAATTACCTTTATCGATGGTGGAATTATTGGCTACAAATATGCACCCAATATGAAAAATATTGCCATCGCGAAAACAGTGAAACTCGATAAATCAGTAAATGATATACATACCGATTTGCCAAAAGCAAATGCACGATTAGAAACCGACCTGATGTATCGCCACTGGGATGTTTGGCACGATTATACTTACAACCATATTTTTATTGCACCTTACGAATCAAAAGGCATTTATTCTGCTTTAGATATAATGGAAGGCGAACGATACGATACGCCAACCAAACCTTGGGGCGGCATGGATGATATTGCATGGAATCCTGAAGGAAATTTATTGGCCTATACTTGTAAAAAGAAAGTTGGCAAAGCTTACAGCGAATCAACCAATTCCGACATTTATTTCTACAACTTAGAATCTCAGGAAACCAAAAATTTCACACAAGGAATTATGGGATACGATACCAATCCTGTTTTTTCTCCCGACGGAACAAAATTGGTCTGGGCAAGCATGGAGCGCGATGGTTATGAAAGCGATCAGGCGCGTTTAATGATTGCTGAGGTGACCACCGGAAAACGCACCAACTATTTCGAAAACTTCGAAGAAAGTGCAGCTTCAATTACCTGGACTAAAGATCAAAAAGAAATTTATTTCATTAGCGACATTCAGGCTACCGATGAAATTTTCAAAATCGATTTAGATTCAAAAGAAATCACACGAGTTACCGATGGCATTCACAATTACAAATCGGTACAACTAGCCGGCAACAAATTATTGGCTCGAAAGCAATCAATGTCGCACCCCGACGAATTATACTTGGTCGATTCTGAAGGAAAAGATGCAGCAATCACAAGCGTCAACAAAAAGATATTCGACCAGATAAAAATGGGAAAAGTCGAAAAACGATGGGTAAAAACAACCGACGATAAACAAATGTTGGTTTGGGTAATTTTACCACCCAATTTCGATCCAAATAAAAAATATCCTGCATTATTGTATTGTCAGGGTGGTCCGCAAGGAACAGTTAGTCAGTTTTGGTCGTACCGTTGGAACTTTCAGTTGATGGCAGCTAACGATTATATCATCGTTGCACCCAACCGCCGCGGACTTCCGGGGTTTGGAATGGAATGGCTGGAACAAATCAGCAAAGATTATGGAGGCCAAAACATCAACGATTACCTTTCAGCAATCGACGATGTAGCCAAAGAACCTTATGTTGATGAAAACCGTTTGGGTGCTGTTGGTGCCAGTTACGGTGGTTTTTCGGTTTACTATTTAGCAGGACATCACAACAAGCGTTTCAAAGCTTTTGTTTCGCATTGTGGAATTTTCAATTTTGAGCAAATGTACACCACTACCGAAGAAATGTGGTTTGTAAATTGGGACATTGGTGGCCCTTATTGGGACAAAAACAACAAAGCAGCCCAACGCTCGTACAGTTTCTCTCCGCATTTGTTTGTCGATAAATGGGATACCCCCATAATGGTTATTACCGGAGCAAATGATTTCAGAATTCCATATACACAAAGCATGGCTGCCTACAATGCGGCAATTCTTCGCGACATACCTGCAGAATTCTTATTCTTCCCTGAAGAAAGTCATTGGGTAATGCAACCACAAAACGGAATTTTATGGCATCGAAGCTACTTCAATTGGCTCGATAAATATCTAAAATAAAAAGTTCAAAGGACTAATTCTTGTTGAAGAATTAGTCCTTTTTTAGGTCACAATTCAAAAAATAATTCCATTATCTGCAAACAACTCCCTAAAATTCATAGTATCTCCTCCTAGCATCAAGGCATTTTGTCTTGATACTCATTACAAAAATCTATTTCATCTATTATATTACCTTTGCACTCTTTAATTTTTTCAAACACAAAATAAAACCAAAATGTCTGACGAAATGAAATCGTGTCCTCAGTGTAATTCCCCTTATGGATATGCCATGGGCGAAGATATATATTCATGTCCTGAATGCGGCCACGAGTGGAACCCATCAGAAGCCGAAACAGAAGGAAAGTTGATTGTTAAAGATGCGAATGGTAATCTTTTAGAAGATGGCGATTCGGTAGTAGTCGTTAAAAACCTACCGGTAAAAGGTGCTCCGGGACCAATAAAAGCAGGCACAAAAGTAAAACGAATACGATTAGTTGAAGGAGATCACAACATCGATTGTAAAATTGATGGCTTCGGTTCTATGTCGTTAAAATCAGAATTTGTAAAAAAGGCTTAAATCAATTTTGTCCAAAAACTGAATAAAACCTGTATTATTTCCACAAAAATTATCAATATTTGTAATAGTAATTCTTAACTAATTAAGACTAAAAATCAGTTCAAATTAATTAATAAGCAAATAGTTTGCCTATAGTTACTTTGGATACTAAATACAAAAAATGGTATTCAGTAATATTACATTTCTTTTATACTTTTTTCCTGTTTTTTTACTGACTTATTATCTCTCACCTGAGAAAATCAAGAATTACACCATATTAATTGCCAGTATTCTTTTTTATAGTTGGGGAGCTCCGGAATTCGTATTCATACTTTTAGGCTCAACAATTTTGAATTATTTCATTGTTAAAACGCTGGATAATCAAGAAAAGCAGCGAGTAAAGAAAATATTACTTGCAAGCTCAATTGTATTGAATATTGGAATGTTAGCTTATTACAAATACGCTAATTTCTTTATCGAGAATATAAATTTAACGCTTGACAGCATGAAAATTGGTGCGATCGCATGGGATAATGTGATCTTACCAATTGGAATTTCATTCTTCACATTTCAGTCTTTAACTTATTCAATAGATGTATACAGAGGCGTTCATAAACCATTAAAAAAACTAAGTGATTACACATTATATATAATTATGTTTCCTCAATTGATTGCAGGTCCGATTGTTAGATTTAATTCAATCGCTGATCAAATAATCTCAAGAAAAGAAACAAATTATGATCGAATAATCGGGTTTCAACGATTTTGTATTGGATTGGCAAAAAAAGTACTTATTGCAAATGTACTTGGAGCACAAGCCGATTCTATTATGAATCTGCATCCAAGTATTATCAGCACTTCGCATGCTTGGATTGGAATACTATCTTATACCTTCCAAATATATTTCGATTTTTCGGGATATTCCGATATGGCTATCGGAATTGGTCGAATGATTGGCTTTAAATTTCCTGAGAACTTCAACAATCCATATGTTTCCTTATCGATTACCGAATTTTGGAAACGATGGCATATGACTTTAGGTGCCTGGATGAGAGACTATTTATACATTCCACTTGGTGGTAATAGAGTGAAAACAAAAAGAAGACTTTATTTTAATCTATGGTTTGTTTTCTTACTTTCAGGATTGTGGCATGGAGCATCATGGAACTTTATAATTTGGGGTGCCTACCATGGATTTTTCCTAATTATTGAACGTGTTTTTCTCGATCGTTGGCTAAAAAAGTCAGGTAAAATTATTTCTTGGATTTATGCTTTTACAATTACCATGATCGGTTGGGTAATATTTAGAATTGAAAATGTCGCTTACCTGTGGAAATATATTATCAAGTTGTTTTCATTTCAATTTAGAAGTATTGATGGTTATACCGATATTGAATATTGGGTTTTCTTATCGATTGCAATACTATTTTCTTTCATTACCTTCCTTCCAAAAGGTCAACAATTAAACAATACTATATTTAATACTTCATACAAAGGCAAAACGTTTTCAACATTAACCATTGTATGTATCATCTTGTTAATTTTATCGATTGGCGCCATAACCACATCGAGTTTTAATCCTTTTATTTACTTTAGATTCTAATTGTATGAAAAGGAAATATACAGCTATATTTATTTTCGTTATGATAATGCTCTTCATCCCAATGATGCAGCAAATATTTAGGGTGGTTAAGCTAGATGATTTAAACGGAAGTTTTAAAAAATACGAAAAACCTCAGCTCACCTACTCCGCATGGGTAAATGGTTCATTCCAAGAAGAAGGGGAACAATTTATTAATCAAAATTTTGGATTTCGGAATTTCTTTGTACGCCTCAATAATCAGATCTATTTTTCTCTTTTCAAGAAAGCAAAAGCCAATAGCGTAATCATAGGAACGGATAATTATTTATTTGAGGTTAAGTATATCGAAGCCTATTTGGGAAAAGATTTCTTGGGTGAAAAAGAAATTGAAAAAAGAGTAAAAAAGATAAGTGAGATAAGTAAATTCCTTAAAAGCAAAGGTAAAGATCTGGTATTTGTTACTGCTGCAGGAAAAGGAAGCTATTATCCAGAATTCATTCCTGATCATTATTATCGCAGAATAAAAAAGGAAGAAGGAAAAACAAACCTTGAAACATATAACAAATACCTAAAAAAATACGGAATACACAATATTGATTTTAACCAATGGTTTTGCAATATGAAGGACACTACCGAGCATCTCCTTTTTCCTAAAACAGGAACCCATTGGAGCATGTATGGTTCGACCTTAGCAGCTGACTCATTGATAAAATATATAGAAAATTTAAGAGATATTAAATTGAATCATATTGTCCTTTCCGATGTTGAGAAAAGTAATGTTCCACGACAAATCGATAATGATATCGAAAGAGGAATGAATTTACTTTTTCCCATAAAGAATACTGAATTATCTTATCCTAAACTTTCATTTACAGATTCTGGAACTTCGGATGAAAAAATAATGGTGGTGTCTGATAGTTATTATATGCATATGTACTTTCAAGGTGTTTGTAAAAATGCCTTCAATAGTGGCGATTTTTTGTATTACTACAAACAAATTTATCGTGGTGATGAATTGATAACCAATGAAGAAATAAATCTTGAGTATGAACTAGAAAATCATGATGTATTTATTATTATGAGTACTGAAGCAACACGTCCTTCTTGCGATTGGGGATTTACCAATGAGTTTTATACAAGATTTGTCAATAACAAACTTACTGAAGCAGAAAAGAAAGAACTTGAAATCCAAGAGTACATCGAAAAGATAAGAGCTACAAAAAAATGGTATTCAAATATAAAACGCGAAGCAGAAATGCAAAATCTTCCATTAGACTCAGTACTTCGAAAACATGCTCGATATATGATATTTGTAAATAATAAGAAAAAATAAACATCCTTTTTTCTATCTCCTTCCCCACCACAATTACCGTAAGTTTTATTATCGGCTCTCAATTAGTTAGCCGATTCTCTGAACTTTTTAAACAGATATCACAAAAATTTAGTTTGTTCTATTGAGAAAGCATTAATTTTGTTGAAAATATTTTACAATGAGTAGTCTATTACAAGAGTGGATAAATAATACAGTAAAGCCCCAAGAAAACGAGCCTTATCTAGAAAATGGGAAAGATTTTATTGATGAAGAAAAATTCAATAATATTCTTACGAAAGAGAAATCGGCCACGAAAGAAGAAATTAGGGAGATTATTCAAAAATCCTTGAATATTCAGGCACTTACGCTAGAAGAAACTTCAAAACTGATGCACGTTACCGATCCCGAACTTTGGGAAGAAATGAAGGCTGCTGCCCTCGAAGTTAAACGAAAAGTGTACGACAATCGTATTGTATTTTTTGCCCCACTTTATTGTGCAAACCTTTGCGTAAACAACTGCGCTTACTGCGGATTTCGCTCGGAAAACAACAATGAAATTCGTCGAATTTTAAAACCCGATGAAGTTGTTAAGGAAACAGAATCGGTTTTGGATAATGGTCATAAACGTATGATTATGGTGTATGGCGAACATCCCAAATCAGATATCAATTACATGGTAGAAACCATTAAAGCGGTGTACAGTGTTGAACGTAAAGCTCCGGTAAGTGGGCGTACAACCAGTATTCGACGTGTAAATATCAATGCGGCACCGATGTCGCTGGCCGATTTAAAAACCTTAAAAGAAACCGGAATTGGTACTTATCAGGTTTTTCAGGAAACTTATCACCAGCCAACCTACGAGCTGGTTCACCCTAAAAACACAATAAAAGGGAACTACAACTGGAGACTTTATTCCTTACATCGTGCACAAACCGCCGGAATTGATGATGTGGCCATTGGTGCACTCTTTGGTTTGTATGATTGGAAATTTGAGGTGCTTGGTTTGGTGGCTCATGCTGCTCATTTGGAAAAAATGTTTGGAGTTGGACCACACACAGTTTCTGTTCCTCGAATTACGCCTGCATCTGGTTCTTTGTTGAGTACCAATTCGAAATACCTGGTGAACGACGAAGATTTTAAGAAACTGGTTACAGTTTTACGCTTGGCACTTCCTTACCCGGGTTTGATTATCACTGCACGCGAAGAGGCGGAATTGAAAAAAGAAGTGATAAAATTGGGCTGCACCCAAACCGATGCCTCAACAAAAATCGGAATTGGAGCTTACCACGAATGTAATCCACCAGAAGAGAGTAATACCGAACAATTTACTATTGGCGACGGCAGAAGCTTAGATGAAATAATAAAAGAAATTGGCGAAATGGGGATGATTGCTTCGTTTTGTACAGCAGGCTATCGTTGCGGACGAACTGGCGACACCATTATGGGAATGCTAAAACATTGCGTTGAAGGAAAGTTTTGTAAACTTAATGCCGTGCTCACCTATCGTGAATACCTCGACGACTATGCTTCGCCCGAAACAAAGGCGATTGGAGAAAAAATCATTGCCGAAGAATTAGGCGAAATTAAAAACGAAGGATATTTCATGAAAAATAACGGAAAAATATTCAACGATTTTATGCGTACTTACGAACAAATAAAAGTGGGGAAACGCGACCTCTACTTATAACAGTTTAGTAATTCGTAATTCTAAAAACTATATGCATTTAGAAAAAATATCAATCCTCGATTACAAAAATATTGAACAAGCTGACCTTCAGTTTTGCCCTAAATTAAATTGCTTTTTAGGCGATAACGGAGCTGGTAAAACCAATATTCTAGATGCAATTTATTACCTCTCTTTTACAAAAAGTTTTTTCAACAATATTGATTCACAGAACGTGCAACACGACAAAGAATTCTTTATGGTTCAAGGGAAATACACCCGGAATGATGATGAAGAATTTATTTCGTGTGGCTACAAAAACGGAAATAAGAAACAGTTCAAAAGAAATAAAAAGAATTACAAACGTTTGTCCGACCACATTGGTCTTTTTCCATTGGTGATGATTTCTCCTTCGGATACCTATTTAATTACCGGCGGAAGCGAAGAGCGCCGAAAGTTTATGGATGGGGTGATTTCGCAATTCGACAAGAAATTTCTTGACGCTTTATTGAGATACAACCGTGCACTTTTACAGCGTAATAATCTTCTCAAACAGTTTGCTGAAATTCGTGCATTCGATGAAGATACTTTGCTTATTTACGACGAACAGTTAATTGAATACGGAACCTATATTTACGAAGCGCGCAAAGAGTTTTTAGAAAAGTTGATTCCTGTTTTTCAAAAATACTACGATTTTATTTCAGCAGGTAAAGAAGAAGTAAAACTCACGTATTCTTCTCGATTAGATGAATTATCCTATCGCGATTTGTTATTGCAACAACGTGAAAAAGATCGCATTACACAACGCACAACTGTTGGAATTCATAAAGACGACCTCAACCTTCAGTTGGGTGAATACTCCATCAAAAAATTAGGATCACAAGGGCAAACAAAAACTTATTTAGTTGCCTTAAAATTTGCGCAGTTTGAATTTCTGAAACAAATTAGTAAACTCAATCCGATTCTTTTACTCGATGATATTTTTGATAAATTAGATGCCAACCGAGTTGGAAAAATAATTGAATTGGTTTCGGATGATCAATTCGGACAGATTTTCATTACCGATACCAATCGGGAACATTTAGATGATATTGTCAACCGAATTGATACGAGTCAGAAAATTTTCAAAATTGAAAACGGTAAAGTGGTAGACGATGCGTAGAAATCAAACAAAAAAAATAGGCGATTTGCTTAAAGAGTTCTCGCAAAGTTCGAAGTTCAACAAAAAATTGAACGAAACTAAAATTGTTGAAAATTGGGAGAAAATTCTGGGCAAAACCATTAGCAGCGCTACACGAAATATCTATGTGCAAAATCGAGTTTTATATGTCTATCTAGATTCTTCAGTAATTCGCCACGAACTATTTATGATGCGCAGTCAGTTGCTCAATGCCCTCAACGAAAGTGTAAATCAGAAAGTAATTGATCACATTGTATTTAAATAATTAAATCAACCATGCTAAAGCAGCTTCTCGAGTTGAAAAAACCTTTACCTTAAATCTAACTTTTTCCAGAACTTGTTTCTCAAAAATGAAAGACAATGCAGTGCTATAAGGATCTGCAATAACTAATGCCTGTTTTTTATCTTTTAATAAATCTTTTATATCGAAAAGAAAGTCTAAAATGAAGTCGGCATCATTAGTCGTAATATCAAAAGTAGCTTCTGTATAATCTGAAAGTAAGTTGTATTTTAATTCAGTAAATTCTTTCATCGATAAAAACTCCTCCCAAGCTTCTCCAATTGCTTCCTTTTTTATAAATCCAGTATGCTTATAAAGAATCAGCTTTGAATTTTTATCAATGTTTATAGTAAAGCTCATTTATATTTTTTTTGAGGGAACTTTTATAAAGTTACGGTATTGCATTTAGAATTAAAACATAACCTACAACAATTTTTGCAAGCAAATAAGCATGAATGATGTTATTTTAATTCTCTTTTAAAATTAAAATTCGAACTAGGTTGAATTTGTTCCGATCGTTTCAATCGTCCTAAAATAGTTTTAGGAGTGTTTTTAGACGGAGTTGAAAAACTCATATCAATAAGGAAACGATTAAAACCGTAGCGCTCTAATTTTGATTTGTATTGTGTTAACGAAACCGGGTGTTCCGGCAACACAATGGTCATTCCTTCGCGCACCATTTTCTTGAACTTCTCCCCCATTTTATCCTCAAACCATTCTTCTTTCTTAGCTTGAACAGGCATTCTTGAGTAGAAAAGTTCAGGATAAAAATAAACTGGAATAACTCCGGCTTTATCCGTGCCCTTCGCCAAATTAACAATATCGTTCTCGTACGGCAATACGATACGTTGCGCTCCTTCCTGCTTCAAAAACTGAATCGCAGCATCGTTGAAAGCATAGACATTTTCGTTGGTGATGAATCGTGTATTTTGGGGCAACAACTCTTTTTGAGACAAATGACTCAATGAGAAATTGCCGATGCCGGAAGCAACAAGTTGATGAATTATTTGCTTATAAAACGCCAAGTCTCCTTCAGGAATAAATTTTGGCAATTCGACATAAACCCGATTTTTGTTTTTCTGAAGAAAAGGTAATTTTGGATTGAAATCTTCCAACTCCTTTCTTGTGAGATTCAAAATCACTGCACTATAATCTTCCAAACGAATCTTGCGTAACCAAGCAAGAGAATCAATTCGCAAATAATATTCTGGTTTTGTAGGCTTCGACTTATGCCTAATTCCCGCTTTAATATGGGTAAGACGATCATTTCGAATACGTTCGTTTATTTTAACTCCATTGGTATTCAGTTTACTTGGAAACTTCATTCTCAGTCCTGCCAAATACACTTCATCTCCTACTTGAATTTGCTTTGCTCCTGTCGTGAATGAATAAAGATCATCTGTATGAATCAATTCATCCACTTTCACTACAGTTTGTTCATCATTGGCTTTTGAGCGCAGTCGTAATCTGCAACCACCGATCAATTCTGCTTCGCTTTTAAATGTAACTTTTCCATCAGAGAACAACTCTACTGTTCCTAAAAACAAACCCGTATTCGCAGACTGAGTTATCGCTTCCGCTACCTTCTTCCCATAGAAATAATCTGTTTTTTCGCGTCCCAAATCGGTTTTTAAAATATAGGCTGCACGCGCTCTTTCCTTCGGTTCATCTATTGCTAAGCGATAGGCCGAAGCCACCTGATAAACATATTCAGCCGATTTAATTCGACCTTCGATTTTTAAGGAATCAATACCTAATTTCTCGATCAAAGATAAATGATCAATCAACTGATTGTCTTTCAAACTGAAAAAATAACTTTCTTCATCTTTTTGGGTATAGTTTCGCCGGCAAGGCTGCGTACATTTTCCTCGATTTGCACTTGCGCCTCCTAAAAAACTACTAAATAAACACATCCCAGAAAAAGAATAACACAGTGCGCCATGGATAAACAACTCTATTTCGGCCTTTGATTTACTTGCAATTTCTGACAATTCTGTTTTTGTCAATTCACGCGCCATTACCACACGCTCAATTCCTTTTTTATAGGAAAAATTTGCGCCTACCGAATTATGATTGGCCATTTGCGTGCTCGCATGTATAGTTAATTTTGGAAAGTACTTTTTGATCAAAAAATACACCCCCCAGTCTTGTACAATTACGGCATCGGGTTTAATTTGCGATAGCTGATAAATGGTGTTGATTAACTCAGGAAGCTCATGATTTCGAATCACTGTATTGAGTGTAATATAAACCTTTACACCTTTTTGGTGTGCTTCTTTTACAATTGCAGAAAGCTGCCAGGGTGTAAAGTTGCTAGCCCTGTTTCGAGCATTAAAACTTCGCAAGCCAAGAAAAATAGCATCTGCTCCTCCTTTTAATGCAGCATAAAATGCTTCGGTATTTCCAACCGGAAGTAGTAATTCTGGTTGCTTTTTGGTTGGTTTATTCATTGCTGCAAAGTTATACCATTGTGCTGAATTGAAAAAACAGAAATTAAATATCGTTTTAATAAAAATAAATTCATTGCTGTTTAATTTGTTACAGATATATTTGATCAGCAAAAATCAAGATCATGTTAAAATTAAAGCTAATCATAGTCTTTCTTTTCGTTGCAATCAGTATTTGGGCGCAAACAGCTACTCGGAATATGGATTTTATTCCTATTGAAAACTGGGAAATAAAAAACAGCTTGAATGAGGCAATCGATTTAAAAAACAATAAAACACAACTGACGTCAACAGATACCGTATTCATTTCTGTTCAATTTCAAATCGAAGAAGATTTTAATGCTTTCCTGCTTCATTGTAAAAGTTTACCAAAGGGATCAAAAATTGTTTTAAACCAAAACCAAATATCTTTTACAAACCTAGAATGTATCGACATAAGCAACCTTGTTAGTTTTGAGATTAATTCACTTCAAATATCAATTACAAACAACAATTACAATGCAATAACACTTCGGGAAATAATAAAATCCATTTCGATTGAAAACTTTAGAGGTGCTGGAATACTATTTTCAGAAGTTTTTATTATACCCGACAACTATGGACATCAGTTAAATATTCATTTAGCCAACTTTTTGCCAAATGATTTTGATGGTAAAATTTATGCGTCCATTCTTGACCCTGCTACTTATGAGCTTGTTGCTGAAAATAATAATTGTGCATTTCTTCCTTCCGGATTAACTCCTATTGTTGAAATTCCATTCTACAAGTTAGAATATGAATTGGATCAGAAAAAATATTTAGTTGAACTAAAATTGGTCGACAAAGAGGCAGACGAAGCAATTATTGATGAGTGGTCGGCTAAACCAAGCTTTGAATAAAGAGCGATGAAAAAGATACTAAACTATTTTAAGCAATTCCACACCGACTATTTCAATGTTGCGATGTACCTTTCGATTTTGGCTTTTACGGCCGTGTTGATATTTTTCAATTACAAATTCGACATCGAAGATGGTCATATCGACAAGCACACTGGCACTTGGTTTCGATTGTTACTGTTTTTCCTTATTCACGGACTTGCCTATTATGGCGTCATCGGAATATTGTACCTCTTCAGGAAAGAAAAAACCAATTTCAAAAAAGGTTTTTGGTGGAAAAGCTTGCTGGGCTTGTTGGTGCTATCGAACCATCGAAATGCTTTTGGATTTGCGATTCAACCAATTTACGAACTTGTAGATCGTCATACCTTTGTTTATTTTGTTCGGTGCTTAAACAATGCCTACGGTTGGATTACAATTGTATTGGTACTGACCATTATAAAATTTATAATTGACAAAAAAGAGGACTACGGCATTTATGGTTTAAGATTCAAAAAGATTGATATCAAGGTGTATATCATAATGCTGGGAATTATGGTTCCCGTTATTTTTGCGGCGTCGCAATTGCAACAATTCATCGATTACTATCCGCTTTACAGTAGATCTGGTGGAGCTCAATTTGCAAAATACTATCAAATAAAAGAGGTGCATGCCAAATTAATTTACGAATTTTTCTATTTGACAGATTTCTTAAATACAGAATTAATTTTTAGAGGATTTTTAGTAATTGGCTTGGCAAAATTCATTGGTAAAGATGCTATTTTACCAATGGCTGCAACTTATGCTGTACTACATTTTGGAAAACCGGTTGGAGAAACGATCAGTTCAATTTTTGGGGGCTATATTTTGGGAATTATTGCCTTATACAGTCGCAATATTTGGGGTGGAGTTTTCTTGCACGGCGGTATTGCACTGCTTATGGAAGTGTTCGCTTTTCTGAAACAATAACTTCATTTTATTTAACGCAAAGCCCATATTTTCGAACATACGGACTTAATAGTTGAACAATCGATGTTTTTTGTATGTGAAACATAAAGGACTCTAAACTCTGATTTACTGATATTTATAAAACCTCACAATTCAGGATACAATTTCTTAATGGCATTTTTTCCTTAAATTTCATCCTGTTTTTAACGGTCAGCTCTAATTTCGCACCTTGTTAGACAAAGAATTTTAAATAGATTGTAATGAGTTATAACATACTTAAAGGAAAAAAAGGTATCATTTTCGGAGCCTTAAACGATCAGTCAATCGCTTGGAAAGTTGCAGAAAAAGCAGTTGAAAACGGAGCAGAAGTTGTGCTTACCAATACTGCAATGGCAATGCGTATGGGGGAAACACAAAAACTAGCTGAAAAGCTCAACACGATTGTTATTCCTGCCGATGCCACAAACGTTGAAGAGTTAGACCAACTAATTAAAGGAGCCATGGAGCACTTTGGTGGTAAATTTGATTTTATTCTACACTCAATCGGAATGTCTCCAAACGTAAGAAAAGGTCGTCATTATAGTGATCTTGATTACAACTATATGAATAAAACATTAGATGTTTCAGCAGTTTCATTCCATAAAGTTATTCAAACAGCACGTAAAAACGATGCAATTAACAATTGGGGATCAATCTTAGCACTAAGTTATGTTGCAGCTCAACGTACATTCTATGGTTACAATGATATGGCTGATGCAAAATCATTGCTAGAATCGATTGCTCGTAGTTTCGGTTATATTTACGGACGTGAAAGACAAGTACGAATCAACACAATTTCTCAATCTCCAACTCCAACAACTGCCGGACAAGGAGTAAAAGGTTTTGATCACTTAATGGACTTCTCAGAAAGAATGTCGCCACTTGGTAATGCTACCGCCGATGAATGTGCAGACTACTGTATTACGATGTTCTCAGATTTCACTAAAAAAGTGACCATGCAAAACTTATTTAACGATGGTGGTTTCTCAAATATTGGAATGAGTTTGCGCGCAATGGAACAATACAATAAAAGTTTCGACTGCGATTGCAAAGATGAACACCAGTACGATTAAGAATAATACATTTAACAAAATAAAAAAAGGGAGCTAAATAGCTCCCTTTTTAATTGCGAATAAATAACCCAAAAATTGTTTATAAAAAATAATTAAAATTAACTTTTAAAAAGCATTGGCATAAAACAAGCAACTAATCCCAAATACTCTGCTTCGCTTTTCACCTTGTTGGTAAGTACACGCTGCATTTCCAATTTCTCAGCACTTATTTGTTTTAATACCTCACGCTTTTTAACAGTTCTATTTTCTGCATCAACAAGTTTCGCGCCAAAACCTTTTGTACCTTTTTCATACTTAATTTCAAAATTATCCGAACGAACCATAATACAGCATTGTCCTTCTACTCCTGTTTGATAAAAAAGTGTAAATTTCTTGTCTGAATTTGAATAATTTAAGTCCCACGATTTGTAAGCAACATTATCAATTACTACATAATTAGGGGATGGAGAGATCGTATAAGCTCCAAACGCTGTTTCTGTGGTTCCTGTAATTTCATTTCCTGAAGCAAATGAATTAGTTCCTGCAAAAACTGCTAAAAAGAGGATGATTGAAAAAATTTGTGTTTTCATGACTTTAATTTTAATTAATTACGATTGTTTGTTGTTTTCACTGTATATGACTGATTCAAGAAAAAAATGTTACAGCTTTACACATTTTAAGGTGCCAACAATCTTTAAAACACCTTATTCCTAGGGTAAGTGTCGATATAAGCCGATAAACGATTCTGCTTTTTTTGAAGATTCTCCTTACGTTCGAAAAAACCTTCATTACACTTCCTAAATAAAGACTTGAGTAATATTATTAGAGAATGTCGAACTTTACAAGGTTGAAAACGGTTCTAATAGTGTTCTTCATCGACGGTATATCAAAATGCTCCAATTCATCGTCGTAAAAAGAAAAATGAGTCATAAAATCAGATGAAAAAATAAATTGGAAAAAATATTCAAATGTGAATTTTATATTCAAATTTGTTGTAAATCGCCCAAAAAAGTAAGATCAGAATGAATGATAAATACATAATTGTAGGAAGTGAAGAATGGTGCTCATTATCAGACATTAACCTTCCATTAATCAAAGCCAGAATTGATTCAGGAGCAAAAACCTCCTCTATTCATGCTATCAACATCGAAAAGTTTATAAAAAACGATGAAGAATGGGTGAGCTTTGATGTGCCACCACTGCAGGATAGTAGAAAAGTGCTTATTAAATGTACTGCCCGCGTAGTCGACACACGTGTAATAAAAAGCACAAGCGGAATTCGCGAAAAACGATTGATAATTAACACTCCGCTTACCTTGGGTGGTGAGACATGGAACATTGAACTTTCATTGGCTAACCGCGATACCATGGGCTATCGAATGCTTTTGGGTAGAGAAGCCATGCAAGACCGAATTTTGGTCAATCCTTCGGTAAGCTTTGCATATGGCGATAGAGAAAAAGCGGAGCTAAACCTATTGTATCATCCGAATAAAGAATCAAAAACAGGATTAAAAATTGGAGTCCTAGCAAGTAATCCTGAGCTTTACAGCAATAAACGATTAATTGAAGCAATTGAGGAACGAGGCCACGAAGCCGTATTCTTAAATATACAACAATGTTACATGCGACTCGATTCTTCTCAACCCGAGGTAAGGTATCGTGGTGGAACAAAGTTGAACGACTTAGATGCAGTGATTCCGCGCGTTCGTCCAAACCTTACCTATTATGGATGCGCACTGATTCGTCAGTTTGAATCGATTGGAGTGTTTTGTTTGAATACTTCATCAGCCATCACCCAATCGCGCGATAAATTGTATTCGAATCAATTATTTAGTTCCAACGATATTCATATTCCAACTACTGGTTTTGCAAAATCGCCTCACGACACCACCGACTTGATTAAAATGGTAAATGGCGCCCCATTAATTATTAAGCTACTAGAAGGAACACAAGGTAAAGGAGTAGTATTAGCTGAAACTGCAAAAGCTGCAGAAAGTGTCATCAATGCATTTAAAAGCCTACAAGCTAACATTTTAGTTCAGGAATTTATTAAGGAAGCCGGAGGAAAGGACATTCGTTGCTTTGTAGTTGAAGGCAGAGTAGTTGCCTCGATACAGCGCCAAGCAGCCAAAGGTGAGTTTAGAGCCAACCTACATCAAGGTGGTGTTGCTTCGATCATAAAAGTTACTCCAGAAGAAAAGAAACTGGCAATAAAAGCTGCAAAAGTTTTAAATCTACAAGTTGCCGGGGTTGATATCATTCGATCGAATCGTGGACCGCTTTTATTAGAAGTTAATTCTTCACCGGGGTTGGAAGGAATTGAAACCGCAACAGGAAAAGACATTGCTGCAAAAATGATTGTTGCTATTGAAAAGAAATTGCGCTGGAAAGAAACTATATAAAAAGAACTGAGTAAAAAATAAAAAGCGGATCTTGAAAATTCAAGATCCGCTTTTGCATATAATGTTTTAAGAATTAGTCTGCACTTTCTTCCGATTTTTCATCAGCTTGCTCCGACTCCTCCTTTTCAAAGTTAAGCATATCTTTACTTTGTAAGGTATTGTACCATTGCAATACTTTCTTGATATCAGAAACATAAACACGATCTTTGTCGTATTCAGGTAATACCTCCTCAAAATAAGCTTTGATTTCATTACCTGAAGCCTTGTGGCTTAATGCCTCACCATTCGATTCTTTTTCGGCAATTGCTTTTAAAATTTCCTTTAAAGGCACTTCACCGTCTTCAGAAAAAATGGCAATATCTTCTAATGCAATAATCTTATTTGAAGAATATGCAGGACTTCTTTTTCCTGTAATTAAGGATTCAACAATCAAATTATTACTCCCTCGCGATACAATTTTAAATAAACCTGGTTGCCCAGAAATTGCTAAAATATCTTTCAACATAAATCTATTTGTTAATTTTGGCTCGAAAATAATAAAAAGATTGCCATTATTATATTCTGCTAATTAAAATTTATTTGCTTGGAAAATCCAATTTTCAACCATCTGCCAGCTTGCACAACATTTCCAAAATCATAATACTCAACATCAAGTAAATTGGTTGCCATAATATACACATTCCAATCGTTTTGTTGCCAGTATAATTTACAATCGAGCGTAACGAATGGATCGTAATCGACCAATTCGCCCAAAGTATAATCACTGTATTGTCCGTTACGATCTTGATAAGCCAAATGCCAATTCATTTTCACACCGTTATATATATTGTGATTGAGGTCGAAATCGAAACGATGCTTCAAGTAATTCAAACTATAATGAGAGATTAAATTCGTTTCGGGTTTTGTTTGATCGATGTAGGTATATTTTACCATTACCGAATTCAAAATAGATTGATCTTGCCAAACTTTCTGCAAATTAGCTTTTGCATTCAATTCTATTCCGGTGGTATTAATCGTTGAGTAATTAACAGTTGTCCACATTCCTCCAACACTATCGGCAACCCAATCAATTAAGTTGTCGCCAATTGAATAGAATCCACGAACCGAAGCATTTAACTTTTCAGATTTATAATCGTAACCGAAATCAAAGCCACTTGAAAATTCTGGTTCAAGATTGGTATTTCCAATATTATTTCGTCCTTTAAAATACAAATCGGTATACGTAGGCATGCGCATCGATTTATTGAACGATCCCGAGAAGCTGTGATTTTCGCCTACCTTATAATTAAAATCAACTCCCGGATAAACAAACCATTTTAAATTTTGGTCGGTATTTCGGGTTAAATTCACACCAACATTCACCATAAAATTATTAAAGTAACGGCGGTGACCAACAAAAGCAGATAAGCTCGAACGAGTGTGAAATTTATTTAATTGAATTGTATCAGCCATTGGACTTGTAATCGGCTCATCCACATCCTCGCCCAAATTATTACTCCAAATCGATTCGGTACGAACATTTGTACCTAACGTTGTAACTGCACTTCCGCTATGAATGTAATTGGCAACATAATTTAAGCCCCATACATCGGTTGTATGAAAATTACTATACGCTGCCGGATTTGAACGGAAATATATCCAATTATCGTTGTTGCGACGATAATAAGCACTGGTTTCGTTGTTCCATCGATTTAGTTGTAATTTGTGGTTAATCGATCCAAAATAAGTTTCGGTAGCTTCAAACTCCTCGTTCGAAGTTGAATAAAAGCTATTGGCTCCAAATTCTTTATTGGTAAATCCTGCCTGCAACGATAATGAGCCAATTTCAGAAACAAAATCGCCTTGATAAAACAAATTTGAATACTTGTAATCTGTATTTTCGGTATAACCATTGGAGCTACTATAATTACCACTAAACAAATGCGAAACATTTTCGGTTTTTAAACCAGCCATTGCTTTGCCTTCGTAAGTATTAAATTGTGCTGCCGAGAGAGCAACATTTACTCGATTGTTCTCTGGAGATTTGGTAATGATATTAATGGCTCCACTAAATGCACCAGGACCAAAACGCCATGCGCCAGGGCCTTTTAATACTTCAATTTTTTCAATTGCTGATAAATCAATTGGGAGATTTAAATTATGGTGTCCTGTTTGTGGATCGGTAATGTCGACACCATTTAAGAGAATTAAAACCTGATCAAATGTACCTCCTCGTATTGAAATATCGGCTTGAACGCCGTTGATTCCTCGTTGTCGAATATCAACGTTTGTAACGTATTCTAACAACTCATTGACGGATGATACGGCAGCTTGCTCAATTTCATTTTTGGTTACGGTAACTACAACTCTCGATAAAGTTGAATAAGCTTCAGGTAATTCCTCTGCAATCACATCAATTTCAGACAATTCGAGTGATTTATAAACACTTCCTTTGTCTTCACTTACTTGTGCTACTGCCGGATTAGCCAAGGCCAAATAAATGCCCAGCAATGTTCCAATTTTCACACAACTTTTAATACTAGAAAAAACAGCAAATCCTTCATTATTCCAACGACGGAATACATGTTGCTGTCGGCAATTTAAAATTCTTTTTAAATACATATTAATCAAGTTTTAATTCAGCGCTAAAATAAACAGAATTTGAACTTTCAAAGAATTTATTCACCAATCCCAGAAATAACTTAACAGTAAGATTGTTGTTTTCGATGATCCAATATTGCAAGCTTAAAAAGGTTACCCGATCACCCCATGTCTTTAAACATAATGATAATCAAGTTAATTTAACATACAACAATTGTAATTGGTTAAATGAATACGTAAATTTTAATGTGTTTAAAAAATAAGAAAAGTTAAAAAAATTGTAAAAAACAATATATAAAGATGTTTTTGTCTTTTTTTTATTTTTATATTTGAACCATGTTTAACACCCAAAAACCTTAGTACAATGTCAACAACACAATTTAGTCACAAGTTATTAAGTCTCGAGGACAACCTTAAGTACTATGCTTTAAGTCTTACTTCCGATATGGATAAGGCTAATGATTTATTGCAGGAAACCTTTTTGAAAGCGTTAACCTATCAAGATAAATTTGCAGAAAACACAAATTTCAAAGCATGGGTTTATACGATCATGAAGAATACCTTCATTAATGATTACAGAAAAGCATCAAAATCGAAAAATAGTTTAAGTGGATCAAATAGTGAATTTCATTTGCAAGTTGCAAAGGATAGAATTTATCCATCACCAGATTCATTTTACACTTCAAACGAAATTGAAAAAAGTATCGCAGCCTTGGAAGACGAATATCGAATTCCATTCCAAATGTTTTTGGATGGATACAAATACAAAGAGATTGCAGAAAAGTTAGATTTACCTTTAGGTACAGTGAAAAGTAGAATTTTCTTTACACGTAAAAAACTAACTTCAACATTAAAAGAGTTTGCTAGATAATTAATAGAATTTGTTACAACGAGAAAGACTTCAATATTGAAGTCTTTTTTGTTTATTTAATATTATCTGAAATCAAATTCTAAAGAATCAAATCATAATCAATTTATAAGCCTTTCAGAAAAGTTTATCGATCAATGTCACAAAAATAAAGGTCTGATTACTGAACTAACATTAATCAATTTTGAATAATTTCGATATTGCTTAATAGATGTAAAAAGCTTACATTTACTAAATAATATAGAGAAAATTAAAGTTAAACATAATTCGAATATCATGAAAAAACTACTATTACTCGCTATTCTGTTTCCGCTTGTTGTATCTACTTTTGCTATAGGTCCATTAACAATTGGTTTAAAAGCCGGAGCAAGCCGTTCAACATTTGCATCTGATTTAAATTCGATAATTGCCGATGCACAAGGAATTGCGACAAGTACAAGTCTTGACAATTTAGATGACTTAGGGATTACCAATTTTCACGGTGGAGCCTTTGTTCGTGTTAGCCTTGGTAACATTTATATTCAACCTGAAGCTTACTTTAATACAAAAGGTGGAGAATTTGGTTTACCAGATAGCGAGAATGACTACGAAGGAATTCTAAACACAGCAAATCAAATTGAATACAATACAATTGATGTTCCTGTTTTATTAGGATTCTATGTAATCGATAAATCATTACTAAAAGTTAGAGTAAATGCAGGCCCATTGTTTTCATACAAAACCGGCGACAACTTTGAAGAGTATTACAACAAAGTTATTGAACCAGGCGACACTGAAACATCGTACCATAACATAAAAGACCAAATGCTCGGATGGCAAGCTGGTATTGGTGCCGATATTGCATTTTTAACTATTGATGCCCGTTACGAATCGGGAGCAAATATTTTCGAAGGAGATGCTTATTCAGCAAGGTCGAATGTATTCTTAGTTTCATTAGGTTTCAAAATATTCTAGACTCGCTCAGCAAGTCATTTAGAAACCCTTTTATTATACAGTGTTAAATTTGCATTGTTTAATAAGAGGGTTTTTATTTTATAACCCTCTTTGCAATTTACTATTGTAAAAAGGGTTACCTTTGCGCATTCTTAAAAAATAGTGCATGAAAATTAGAAATATTGCAATTATTGCCCACGTCGATCATGGAAAAACAACACTGGTTGACAAGATGTTAGTAGCAGGGCAGTTATTTAAAGATCATGAAACTCCTGGGGAGTTGATCATGGATAGCAATGACCTTGAAAAAGAACGAGGTATTACCATCCTTTCAAAAAACGTTTCAGTTCGATATAAAGACACAAAAATTAACGTAATTGATACTCCGGGTCACGCCGACTTTGGAGGTGAAGTTGAACGTGTTTTAAATATGGCTGATGGTGTTCTTCTTTTGGTAGATGCCTTTGAAGGCCCAATGCCACAAACTCGATTTGTACTTCAAAAAGCAATTGAATTAGGAAAAAAACCAATTGTTGTAATCAACAAGGTAGATAAGCCAAATTGTCGCCCTGAAGAAGTTCACGAAATGGTTTTTGATTTAATGTTCAACCTAAACGCTACCGAAGAACAGTTGGACTTTCCAACCATTTATGGTTCAGCAAAAGAGGGTTGGATGACAGATGATATTGACATAAAGACGGATAGTATCGAATCGTTATTCGATTGTATCCTAGAAAATATTGAAGAGCCTGAAATTGAAAAAGGAAATACTCAACTTTTAATAACTTCTATTGATCATTCTCCTTACGTAGGTCGTATTGCTATAGGTCGTTTACAACGAGGAACATTAAAAGAAGGACAACAAGTGAGCCTGTGTCATCGCGATGGTTCTATAAAACGTACCAAAGTAAAAGAATTAAATACTTTTGAAGGTTTAGGTCGATTGAAAGTAGACCATGTTGAAGCAGGTGATATTTGTGCACTAATTGGAATTGATAATTTTGAAATTGGTGATACAATTGCTGATTTAGAAAATCCAGAACCACTTCCAACAATTGCAATTGATGAGCCAACAATGAGTATGTTGTTTACAATTAACAACTCTCCATTTTTCGGAAAAGAAGGAAAATTAGTAACCTCTCGTCATATATTCGATCGATTAACTCGCGAGCTTGAGAAAAACTTAGCATTGCGTGTTGAAGAAACCGGAAGTGCCGATGCTTGGAATGTTTATGGTCGAGGTGTCCTGCATTTATCGGTTTTAATTGAGACCATGCGTCGCGAAGGTTATGAATTACAAGTTGGTCAACCACAAGTAATCATTAAAGAAATCGACGGTAAAAAACACGAACCTGTTGAAGAACTAACGGTTGATGTTTTAGATGATTATTCTGGAAAAGTAATTGAATTGGTTACTCGCCGAAAAGGTGAAATGAAAACCATGGAACGTAAAGAAGATCGTACTGTGCTAGAGTTTGAAATTCCTTCACGTGGTATTATTGGTTTAAGAAATAATGTCTTAACTGCAACAGCCGGTGAAGCAATTATGTCGCACCGATTCATCGAATTCCAGCCTTACAAAGGCCCAATTGAAAAACGTTTGAACGGTTCATTAATTAGCCTCGAGAACGGAACTGCTATTGCCTATGCAATTGATAAATTACAAGATCGCGGTAGATTCTTTGTAAAGCCAGGAGACGAAGTTTACGAAGGAATGGTAATTGGTGAAAACACAAAAGATGATGATTTAACAATTAATGTCACCAAAGGAAAGAAGCTGACCAATATGAGAGCCTCTGGATCAGATGACAAAGCAAAATTAGCACCACCAATTGTATTCAGTTTAGAAGAAGCTTTAGAATATATTCAAGACGATGAATATGTTGAAGTTACTCCAGCATCAATCAGACTTCGAAAAATTTATTTGAAAGAACACGATCGAAAAAGATCAAAAAAATAAACTTTATAAAATCCCGATAGAAATCTGTCGGGATTTTTTATTTTTGTTGTTCTACAAAAACAATCCGAAAAAAGATCAACAATGAAATTTAGCACCAAAGTTAGATATGGAATGCGAGCAATGATTGAAATTGCAAAATCGAATAACGGAGAAGGTGTATTCCAAAAAGATATTGCAAGCAAACAAAACATCTCAAATAAATACCTTGATCATATTATAAGCGCATTAAAAGTAGCCGGTTTAGTAACTAATGCTAATGGTCGTAAAAGTGGTTACATCCTCACTCGTCCTGCAAAAGAAATAACCTTACTCGACATACATAACGCATTCGATATTATTTCAGTTATTGATTGTTTAAACGATGGAAATTGTTGTGATCGTGAGAAAGAGTGTGAAACAAAAGATTTCTGGCAAAGTTTAAATACGGTAATTTATGATCATTTTAATTCTCACACCTTAGAAGATTTAATTAAGGGAAATCAATTGAATTAAACATCCTTAATTTGTTTTCCGGAATAGCTTCCAAATAAAATATGCTTTGGTTGACCAATAAACTGACCGTTATAAATACTGGTATTTCCCGACATCAAATAAGCAACTACGCAGGCAATTGCTACATAAATTCCACTTTCAATTCCGAATAACTCTATTGCCATAATTGTACATGCCAAAGGTGTATTAGTGGCACCGGCAAAAACAGCGACAAACCCCATGCCCGACAATAAGCCCATCGGTAAAGGAAGAAATGTTGAAAGTGCATTTCCACAAGTGGCACCAATATAAAACAATGGAGTTACCTCTCCCCCTTTAAAACCAGCCCCCAGAGTTACAGCTGTAAAAACCAACTTCATTGCAAAATCATAAACATTCATTTTCTCATGAAACGACTCTTCGATAAAAGGAACACCCAAACCAATATATTTGGTGGTACCAATTGCAAATACGGCAAGTGCTACTATTGCACCTCCTACAAATGGCCTTAACGGAGGGTACTTAACATATCTTTTAAAGAACTTTCCGATAGAATGATTCAGCTTACTAAAAGTAGCAGCAACCAATCCAAATACCACACCAGCTATAATACTGTATACAATATTCACCGTAGAAACGGAAGGAACCAAATCGATACTATATTCAGTATGATGTACGCCCCACAACTTGGTTACATGGTCGGCTAATATTGAAGCAACAAAAGCAGGATAAATCGCATCGTATTTTACTTTTCCTATTACAATTACTTCTAAACCAAAAATCGCCCCTGCTAACGGAGTTCCAAAAACAGAGCCAAAACCGGCAGCAATTGCAGCAATAATTAAAATTTTTCTGTCGGAATAATTCAGTTTAAAAGGTTTGGTTAATTGGTCAGATAATGAGCCAGCCATTTGCAAAGCCGTACCCTCTCGTCCTGCTGATCCACCAAATAAATGAGTAGCAATTGTACCAACCAAAACCAAAGGAGCCATTCTTAAAGGAATGCGCTCATGCTGCGGATGAATTGCTCGATCAATTAACAAATTATTACCTGCTTCGCTATTTTTACCATAATAATGATAAAGCAAACCTATCCCCATACCTGCAATGGGTAACAGCCAAATAAGCCAATGATTTGATTCCCGAACAGCTTCGGCTTTATGTAACGAAGCCAAAAAAAAGGCAGAAGCCGAACCTACAATAATTCCAATAATAACTGCAATGAAAAGCCACTTCGCAATAAATATAATGGAAGGATACTTTTTATAAAATGTATTTGATTGGATGTAGTTTCGCACCATTATTTTTTCATTTGCTCAAGTTGCTTGTTAATTGTTACTAAATCATTCAAAGTTGGTATTATTGGTACTTTCTTAACATTTCCATTATGAATGAAAATTGAGTAACGCAAAACAATTTGCTTATCCACTGGAATATCAACTAAAATATTGCCAGGCCAAGCACAATTTTGCATACTTTCTTTTTGTCTTAATATCCAATTATATGGTTTTGGATTACCAGGCCAAGCAATAATTGTTACTCCAAAATTCATGTTCTTATTAGTGATATCGATATAATTTCCGGCATCAATACCTGTATTCTGCGGTTTAATTAATCCATTCTTATCTCTAAACTCGGTGTCTCTGTCGGTTTTCATCCGCAATGAAAATCCACTGTATCCCTTTTTCTTTTGCTCTCCACCTAATTTCAAATTATAGGTTAAAGCACGAAAACCAATCTCAAAATCTATTCTACGATAGTTACTATTACTGGGATAAATGGTAACAAAGGTATTCTCTTGAATTAACTTTATCGGTTCAGACTCGTCGGCATACCAAACAGATTGATAATTAAAGTATCCCTGATTTTCCCTACCTCGTTGAAATTCAACATTTGTGATCTTCTGCTTAAAATTATCAATATCCCACTGATCTGCTACTTTCTCTCCATCAAGGCGTAATTCATGCCAAGCCCAAAAAAGTCCTCGATGATGTGGATGATCTACTGGGAAGTCTTCTGTAATAACTTGTCCGTTTAAATCATATACCGGGTGGAAATAATTATTTCTGGCTAAACCAGTTATTGAATCATTTTCATTCCGTTGAAAAAACATCACTTCATCTTCGTCTTCCATCACCCAAAATCCACCATTTGCTCTTTTGAAATGAATTTTTTGGCTATTCCCGACAATAACGATTGAAACAAAAACGATCGTTAAAAAGCGTTTCATATTCGGTAGTTTAAATATTTAGTAGATATAGTTGCTACAAAAATGAAAAAGTTTTATTGAAATTAACTAATTACACTCCAATTAAAAGTGGTTTGTTTCATTTTTTTAAGCTCACGACTAAAAATTCGGTGCTTATCGTACTGTAGTAGTGGATCTTCTTTCATGATTTCCTGCGCAATATTTCGGGCAAACTGAAGAATTTCGCCGTCACGTCCAAGATTTGATATTTTGAGATTAAAACCGACTCCGCTTTGCTGGGTTCCGTCTATATCTCCCGGACCTCTCAATTTCAAGTCGGTCTCGGCAATATCAAAACCATCGGTGGTACGAACCATAGTGTTCATTCGAATTTGACTTTCCTTTGATAGTTTATACGACGACATCAACACACAATACGACTGATCGGCACCGCGCCCAACTCTTCCACGTAACTGATGTAATTGCGACAATCCAAAGCGTTCAGAGCTTTCAATTACCATAATAGAAGCATTTGGAACATCAACTCCAACTTCGATTACTGTGGTTGAAACCAGAATATTAGCTCCTTTATTCTTAAATCGCATCATTTCTGCATCTTTTTCGGCTGGTTTCATTTTGCCATGCACCATGGCAATTTCAAACTCAGGAAAAACTTTTCTAACGGTTTCGTAGCCATCCTGAAGATTCTTATAATCTAACTTTTCAGACTCTTCAATAAGCGGATAAACAATATAAGCCTGTCGTCCACTTTTTATTTCCTTTCGAATAAAATCGTAAACAAGCTTCCGTTTGTTATCAAAATAATGAATTGTTTTAACGGGTTTTCTTCCAGGAGGAAGTTCATCAATAACACTCACATCTAAATCGCCATAAAGCGTCATTGCAAGTGTTCGAGGAATTGGCGTAGCCGTCATTACTAATACATGCGGTGGAATTGTATTTTTGTTCCACAATTTAGCGCGTTGTGCTACCCCAAAACGATGTTGCTCATCAACCACCACCATGCCTAAGTTTTTAAATTTCACTTTGTTTTCAATTAAGGCATGCGTACCAATTAATATCTCCATCGATCCGTCTTCTATGGCTGAGTGCAATTCTTTACGCGCCCTTTGTTTGGTAGAACCGGTAAGCAACCCAACATTAAGCCCCAACGGTTTTAACAACTCACTAATTGTTTTAAAATGCTGATTGGCCAAGATCTCGGTAGGTGCCATTAAACAAGCCTGCGTACCGTTATCGATTGCCATTAACATAGTCATTAAAGCAACCAAAGTTTTACCGCTTCCAACATCCCCTTGCAGCAAACGATTCATTTGATGTCCATTCCCCACATCCTTTCTAATTTCGCGTAAAACCTTTTTCTGTGCATTTGTTAATTCAAAAGGAATGCATTCATGAAAAAAACGATTGAATACATCGCCTATAGATTGAAATACATGTCCTTTAAATTTTTCTAAACGTTTAGATCGCAAACTCAGCAATTTCATTTGAATGTAAAACAGCTCTTCAAATTTAAGTCGAAACTGCGCTCGTTTTAATTGCTCATTATTTTCAGGAAAGTGAATATTTTTTAATGCCTCTTTTAATGACATTAACTTTAGTTTCTCGACAAACCAAGCAGGGAAAGTTTCATAAACATCTTTTAAAGAAGATTGCAAGTTGCTTTGAATTTTTAGAATCGCCTTTGAAGAAAGATAACTCCGCTTCATTTTTTCAGAAGTAATATAAAAAGCCTGAATACTCCCTGCTACATTCAATTGATGTTCGGCGACAGTTTCCAATTCGGGATGCACAATATTGTAGCGTCCATTAAAAGCGGTAGGTTTTCCAAAAACGATAAACTCGCCCCCGCTCTTTAATTGCGTTTGAACGTATTTGATCCCTTTGAACCAAATCAATTCAATAATTCCTGTGCCATCGGAAAACATTGCAGTTAAACGTTGCTTGCGCCCTTCACCAACCGACTCTAAGGAAGTAATCTTCCCTTTGATTTGTACATGCGACATATTTCCACGGATTTCATTACATCGGTAAAATTTTGTTCTATCGACATACTTATAAGGAAAATAGTAGAGCATATCACCAAAAGAAGCGATGTCCAATTCACTTTTCAGAATTTCGGCCCTTTTGGGACCAACTCCGGCTAAAAATTTGATATCCTGCGTAAAAAGTTTTGAATACACCATAACTGCTTAGTTGTGTAAAGATAAACTTTCCATTTTTTCAAAAAAACAGAATTTTAAATTGTGTTTTAAAATGCAGAACAGAGTTGAAGTATTTTTGTTAATGAATAGTACATTTACAGAAAACAACAAGATGAGTGATTTTAAAATATATACAAAAACCGGCGATGACGGAACTTCTGGATTAATTGGCGGAACAAGGGTTTCAAAATTTGACAATCGATTAGAGGCATACGGAACGGTCGACGAATTAAATTCATGGATTGGACTATTGGTTGCTCAAAACCAAGACACTACCACCAATGAGGTTTTACAAAAAATACAACACATGCTATTTATCATTGCATCGCATTTGGCCACCGATACAACAAAATCGAACCTGCATCAAACCTTACCATTATCGGGCGATGAGATTAACTTAATGGAAAAAGAGATTGACCGTATGCAAGCTGCGTTGCCTGAGCTCAGTAATTTTATATTACCGGGGGGAAACACCCTAGCCGCGCAAACCCATATTGCAAGAACCGTTTGCCGAAGAGCTGAGCGACGTGCAACTGCCTTACAAACTGAAATTGAAGTTGAAAAAGGATTGCTGATTTTCCTTAATCGTTTATCTGATTATTTGTTTGCCCTATCGCGTTACTTTAACTTTTTGGATAAGCAGGATGAAATTCTCTGGATTCCTAAAAAAGAAAGTTAATTCCATGGAATAAACACCAGAACAAAACCAAGGAATCTCCTTTTCGTTTTACAATTAAAAGTTAATAATTTTTCTTACGAGAAACTTATTAAATAAATAGTTTGATAGTAGAAAATATTTTCTATATTCGCAAAAAATCTAAAAAAATACAACATAAATAATATAGTATGTATTGGACACTAGAATTAGCCTCGAAACTTGAAGATGCCCCATGGCCTGCATCAAAAGATGAATTAATTGACTATGGAATCAGATCAGGAGCCCCACTAGAAGTTATTGAAAATCTACAGGAAATTGAAGATGAAGGTGAGGTTTATGAGTCGATTGAAGATATTTGGCCAGATTATCCAAGTAAAGATGACTTCTTCTTTAACGAAGACGAATATTAAAGAATATTATAAAGAAATCTAGGGTCAGTTCGACCCTATTTTTTTATCCCTACTTTTGCTTAACTTTCTGAAATATGAAGACTGAATCGTTAAGTGCCTTAAAATCGGAGATAAAAAACTTACCAGAAGAAGAACTTCGTGGAATAATTGTACGACTGGCCAAGTATAAAGTTGAAAATAAAGAGCTTATTAACTATTTATTGTTTCACTCTTACGATCAGGGAAACTACATTCAATTAGTTCAGAATGAAGTAGAAGAACAATTTAGAGCCTTAAACAAATCAAGAACTTACCTCGCTAAAAAAACCGTTCGGAAAGCTTTAAAAACAGCTCAAAAGCACATAAAGTTTGCAGGGAAAAAAGAAGTAGAAATTACATTGTTAATTCACTTTTGCAAACAATTAAGAAAATCGGGCGTATTACTTCGAAAAGGCACCGTATTGGGGAATATATATCTTCGCCAATTTCAGCGAATCGAAAAGATTTTGGAATCGCTACACGAAGACATGCAACTCGATTTTGAACAGGATATTGAAATACTTAGAAAATAAGAAAAAGGTAGCCAATTGGCTACCTTTTTCTTATTTATCTGCTTGCTTTAATCAGTTTCTTTTGAATAATTTCCGATTTTGTTTCCATCTGTAGGATGTAAACTCCCTTAGGAATATCATTTAAATCCAATTCTGCTTTGTTAATACCTCGTTGCTGCATTCCACTTACCGCCGATTTAATTAAGCGTCCATTTACACTGTAAACCGCTAGATTCACTTTTTGACTTTCAATTAAGTTATATTCAATTAGCAATTTTGAATTAAACGGATTTGGATAAGCAGTAAATTCTTCCACACCATTTTTAGTTATTCTACTACTCATCAAGTTTTCGGCTTTGGCTAATACAAAATACATATTGGTTTCACTATCTCCAATGCTTCCTAAAGTAACAATATCGTTAGCTTTAACTGATTTTTGATACATTACAAAAAGTTTCGGAGCAGTAGTTACCGCACCGACTGTAATTGTTAATTCCGTTTTGGTATAAGAACTCAGCCATGCTGGAGTTTCAGCTTCGGCTAAATAAAACACTGAAATTTTCGCATCGCTACCCGCTTTAAAAGTTGCCATCACATCTCCAGTAGAATATAAATTAGAAATTGAAGAAGTAGTCAGATATTCTTGTCCAACTAAACTATCGGGTAAATCAATTGGATATGCAGAGCGATTATTGTAAACTGTTGAACGATTGTAAACGCTATCTTTAATTTGCCAATCTTGTGCATTAACAATATCTCTCACATTTAAATCTTGAATCACCTTACCGCTACCTCTGTAATAAGAATCAAGAATCTTTACCTTAGGTTGCTGAACAGGTAGATCCATGTCGCTAGCCATATAAAATCCAGGATGTGGTGGTTGATTGTACGAAGACTGTTGCCATGAAATTGCAGTTCGATAGGTTGGATCATGCATAAAAGTATACAATTTATAACTAGTCTCCATCGTTGTGGTATATACTCTTAAGAATTTAGCATCGGCAGAACGAGCAATAACTTCTTCTCGCCAGTCTCCAATAATATCAGCACATAGCGTTGGATTTGATTTTGTATAATTATTCGACCAACACCCCGTAGTAGTAAATAAACGTGAAGAAGAATTAAATTTAATCCTTCGTTTATCAACATACAAACTAGCATCTCGGCGGCCATCTAAAATCTCACGACTCAAATCACCATCCCACCAAATCATGAAATTCCCCATATTCGGTCGACTTCCGATATAATTACCTTCAGAATCAAACAAACTATTTGATTGTGTTCCCCAAAAATTAAATCCTGGAGTTTCGCTATCTAATTGTCCGGCACAAGCTCGTCCTGTATCATCATCACCATTTTTCCTGAAAATAACGTCCCCTGTATCTGCATATCTTAACGAGATCCCATAAGGTTTATCTTCATGAGCCATAAAAATCATTGGGCGATCTATACCTTTTTTGAAATAAGAAACATGACAAGCATCACCATGTCCTGCATGAGATGTATGCAATCCGGTTCCATTGTCATCAATTACGGCTGAACCAGTAATGATTTCGTCTTTTCCATCCTTATCCACATCAAAAGCATGAACTGAATGATTTCCTTGACCACGATATGTCCGATTATTTGCATCTGAATCAAATGTCCAAACCTTGGTTAATTGTCCATCGCGCCAATTCCAGGCAGCCATAGTTAAACGACCATAATATCCACGTTGAAATACCGCTGATGGACGTTCTCCATCAACATAAGCTACTGTAGCGTTAAACCGATCCATGCGATTACCATAAGTATCACCCCAACCACTATCCCATGTTGAACGATCACCACGGGCTGGCCAGTAATAGGTGGTACTTAACTCTAATCCTGTTTCACCATCAAATACGGTGAAGTATTCTGGCCCCGCTAATACACGACCATCACTATTTCGATATGCAATAGTATGATTGGCTGTTGCTGCTGGACCTAATTTAATGTATTTTCCACTAGCATCTTTAGTGCCTGGTGCCGTTTTACACATTATTTCAGCTTTACCATTACCATCAAAATCGTAAACTAAAAATTGCGTATAATGTGCACCAGCACGAATATTTTGACCTAAATTAATTCTCCATAAGTGTTCTCCATCCAAAGTATAACCATCTATTATCACATTATCAGTTATACCCGAATGTGCATTATCTTTCGAGTTACTCGGGTCCCATTTTAGTATTATATCATATTCTCCATCTCCGTTTAAATCTCCCACACTAGCATCGTTGGGGGTGTAAACCCCTCCATGACTTCCTTTTGCAGGTCTAACTAAGGGAATATCGAAATAAGCAGCATTTGATCCTTCTAACTTTCTAATGATGCGTGCTTTCTTTGTATTATTAATTTCAACACCATCAATTACTGCTTTTACATAATACTGTTCAGTTTGAGAATTGCCAGTATCGAAATAGGAAGTTACATCGGTAATCGGTTCATCATTCAAAAGGGTTGATCCTCGATAAATATTGAATCCAGTTTCAATTGGTTCATCTCCCAATAATCGCCATGAAATTTTAAATCCATCATTGTATTTAATTGCAACTGCTCCTCGATCTAGTCTTTCAACCAACTTTGAATTTGTTTGAGCACCTGCATGTAATCCAAAATACAAGTATAATATTGATAAAATTATAAGTTTATAAATTTTCATTTTATGACTTCAATTATTGTTTAATAAACTTCGATTGATAAATAATTCTTTCGCTTTCAACAGTAATAAAATATACTCCCTTTGGCAAATGACTAACCTCTAATTTTAATTTCTCTGAGTTCATCGTTGCGCTTTCCCATTTTCTACCTGTAAAGTCTGATACATTCACTCGAAGTTGCTTATTGCCTTTGTTTTCTAAATTTAAGAAGAGTACATCTTGAACTGGATTTGGATAAACATTTGCTTTTGTCTCAGCTACATCTTCTGAAGCGTTAGATAATACCACTTTTATTACTCCTCTTGATTCTAACTCACTTAAATCCCAGCTCAATCCATCAGCCGGTTTCCAAGGCACAATCGATTCGAATGTACCCATGATTTTTGAAGCATCGAATAACTTATATTCATCGCCAATTTTGTATTCTGATTCGGTTGTATTCGTAATATGCAAAGCCCCGGCAATTAAAATAGTACCATTGCTTGAAACATAATTTGAATATTTAAAAATTGGATTTATGATTACGTCATAAACTGATCCAGAAGCAAGACTAACATTCTTTTCAATTGACAAGGTTGTACCTACAGAATTACTTCCTGGTTTTAAGGTTCCGCCACTAACAATATTTACTGCACCAGCAACAGCCCCAGTACCTGTAAGGGTACCATTGTTTTGAACCGAAACGGTTCCTGTACCGGTTGCACTACCTGAAGCATTATTGACAACTAATGTACCACCGGAAATACTAGTTCCACCATCGTAAGAATTTGCTGTGCTCAATGTAAATATACCTGTCCCTACTTTTTTAAGACTCCCATTAGAAATTTTGCCTTCAAATACAGAATTGGTGTTTCTTGAACCAATCACATAGTTTTCATTTCCACCAAGCGTCCCTTGTCCAGACAAAGCTCCAAGATAGATGGTCGAACCAGATTCATTGGAAGTATATACTCCTGATTGAATATTAAGTAATGCATTCGGAAGACCTTTGCTATTATTAATTCGCAGATCACGACCACTAACATTTAAGGTACCAGTAAATCCGGTCATATCGCCATTCAAATCAGTTCTCACATATGGAATGTTCATATTCAGTGTTCCCCCACCTGATATTTTGCCATTATATGCTCCACGAGAATCCATATTTATAAAACCAATTTCGCCTTCCGGAACCACAATGTTCCAGTAATAATTACTATACGAATATGCATTATCTTCGCACTGTAATAAAGAACCACTTTTTATTGTTACGGTATTACCCGGACTAACATTATCGTAAAGCAAAGTTAGACGCCCATTATTAATATTTGTCCCAGAATGTTTGTTACCTGCAGCCATAATTAATTCACCAGGACCTGATACGTTTAGTATACCACCTGAAAATCCTTCATTCCATTGTACTTTATTAGAATTTGAAATAATGGCACCTTTGCTACCTATAAATATAGCTTGGTCTGCTTTACCTTCACCTGTGATGGTTAGTTTTCCACCATTAATTTCAAATTTCGAAGCATTAGAACTTCTTACACCAAGTGCACCTTGCTCTTGCTCATTAGAAAGACTCGTTACAATAACTTCTCCATCATTAAGTGTAACCTTACCACTAAAATCATTTTTATTATAAATAAGTACTTTTCCCCCTCCATTTTTTGTAAAGCTTGCATTACCAGTAATTTTTCCTTCGCCCTTAAAAATATAATTGCCTTCAGCATTTATTATTACTGATGAAGGAGTTACCTCTGAAGTTACTTCGACTAATTTGGATTCTGCATCATCATTAAAAATAACTTCATCCTGATCAACAAATACATCTTGGTTCCCATCATTTAAAAAACTCTCTGAAACAGATAAGTCCCAATCAGATGAGACACTTGTTCCATTCCAAACTACTGTTGCTGCTGAACGTACAGATTTTACTGATAGATAAATTTTTCCATTGTTTTCCTTTAGATCAAAGGCTGTACCTGAAATTCCATCGACCTCTATGTTTTCTATAGCACCATCAATTGTACCAGTTACGGTTGCTAATAGATAATCGCCGGGTTCTAGTTTATCTTCACCATCAGCTAGCTTTGGATTGATTTTATATATAATATTATTTGCAAATGTATAATCACCATCTATCAACAATACATCATTCAACTCACTAGTTGGTGCATATAAATCAAATTCAATTATCGAAGCTGGTTGCATTGTTAAAGCGGGTGAAATTACAAGGTTTCCACTTGCATTACCGTCGCCTATTTTAAGAATAGATTTATTCCGCATTTTCAATCCATTGGAAATTTGTCCGTTGGCATATAATTCTCCGAAAAACTTTAATACAACCAGACTATTCTTAATAGTACCATCAACAACTAAACTTCCATTCCAAACCTGTGTTTCACCTGTAAAATCATGATCTCCTGTTAACTTGAATGTACCCAACCCTTGTTTAATGATTTTCATTCCTCCTGTTAACTTTCCAGAAGTTCCATCAATTGTAAAATCATTTGGAGAATTTACGGTTAAAGTTTTAGGCTGAACAGTAGCTGTTAAATTTACTTGCTCCCCTGAGGATACATCAAATAAAACCTCTGTTCCATCTTCGTAGGTTTGAACAGCCCCATCATGATCGAATGTTGTATTGTTTGTATCCCAGTCACTTGTTCCATTATAAACCAATTTATTATTCGTAATAGTTGGTGGTGGAGGTACTGTTAGTCCTTCTCTTTCACCAACAAAATAACTTACGTGCGGAGGTTGATTATAACCACACATTTGCCAGCAAATAGCCTGACGATACTGATGATCATGCATTAAAGTATAAATTCGATATTGAGTTGGATCGACAGTAGTATAAATTCGAATTGTGGTATTTGCTTCATTTCTCCAAATCACTTCCTCACGCCAATCTCCAAACAAATCGGCTTGTAAGGCTGGATTTCCTTTTGTCCAGTTACACGACAATGTTCCATTTGCTGTTAACAGTCTTCCTTTACCAGGTTTATCAATAACACCAGGAGAATCATAGATATCTTGTTTATCAAGTAGCTCATCTAGCAAGTCACCATCCCAGAAAATGCGGAAGTTTACTGAACCACCAGCACTAATTTTATCTAAGGTAGTTGCCGAGAAAGTACTCGTACTTCCCCACAATTCTGCACCCGGATAACTATTTGAAATATTTGCAGCCATACATCTTCCGCAATCACGCCCAAGAACATCATGAATTAATATTTCGCCAGTTGCACCATCGTAAAAAGACGTTCCATAATGTGGAGAGTTTTCAAGGCAACGCCATATTTCAGTACCCTTGCGATAAGGATCTATGTCTCCGACATGTAAAGCATCTCCATGCCCTAACTCTGTTGTATACAATCCGGTTCCATCGTCATCAACAGTCATTCCTCCATATACGATTTCATCTCTTCCATCCTGATCTACATCAGCAACAGTATAATTATGATTCCCCTGATATCCGTAGCCAGGATTATTTTCACTGTTAAACTGCCATCTTAACTGCAGTTTCTTATCAACAACATCATAGGCACGCATAACAATTTTTGTATAAATACCACGCGATATAAATAAACTTGGTTTCTTACCATCTAAATACGGTGCTCCAAAAAAGAATTTATTTGCACGATGACCATAATCATCCCCCCAATCTCTAACTCTACCTCGTGGAATGTAATTAACCCAATCTAATTCAGCACCAGTTTCTCCATCAATTAAAGACAAATACTCTGGCCCTGCAGTTGGATATTCCATATTACCAGGTGCACTTACAATTGGACGATAATCAATTTTACCATCGCCATCACGATCTCCGATATTAGTTCCATCGCCAAATACAGTTCCATCGGAGGTACGCATAAACACTTCAGCTTTTCCATCTTCATCAAAATCAAAAGCAGCAATATTAATTTCTACCCCCGAAGAAGAATAAATATTGGGGCCAACATTAATTTCCCACATTAACGTTCCGTCCTGTTTATAAGCTTCAAAATAAGACGTACTATCATTCCCGTAATAATAACCGTAATTCAATCGCTTAACAATAATTTCATATTCGCCATCACCATCTAAGTCTGCAACAGTTGCATCATTAATTTCATAATCGGAGGTGTTACGAGTTTTTAATCGAATTTCTTTGTATTGTTTTGCCCATGGGCTAACTGCATCGCTTTGTGCTTGTTCAACATCATCAACAATCGCACTTACTGTATAAGTAGAATTTTCAGTTCCGTTTGGGTCTTCAAAATTAGATACTTCTAAAGGCTCAGTGTTTAGCTTTGTACCATCGCGATAAATATTATAATTTACACCTTCCCACTCGTATCCTAATATTCGCCAACTAAGGAATACTCCATTATCAACCTTTACTGCAACCAAACCGCGATCTAGCACTTCCATTTTACGTTGAGCATTGGCCATATTTGGCATAAGGTGAAATAGAATTAAAACAAAAAATATCAGTTTTAAGCTTTTCATATTTATAGATTAATTAAATTTTTCTTTTAATGTGCACAAATAGAGTAAAACATATGCTATTTATTGTGACTTTTCTTATAAAATACCATTCATTTTTTAACATGAAACACTCAATTTTAATAATTGATTTATTGCGCTTACGCACAAAAAAGTCTAGCAATTGAATAACGTTTCAAATATGATTTCACGACCAAAATTGAAAAATTGGTCAAAATTAGGATATTAATTGGGCGAAAGAAATAATAAAAGCCTTTTAATACGAATGTACTAAGTATAGAAATCTAGAACACATGCTTTTGCAGTTTGTACTCAATACATTGTTTCAAACTTGAATTTGGACTAGAAATGAAATCTGTAAAAGAAGATAATTTTGTTTTAACAAAAAAGCCTCCCAAAAATATGAGAGGCTTTTTATTATTTCATAAAAGAATTATTACTCAATAACAATTCTTTTTGTTTTAACAAAGTTGTTTGTTTTCACTTTAACAATGTACATACCAGATTTATTGAAGTCAATTCTTTGAGCACCGTAAGCATTATCAAATGCTTTTTTAAGTACCACACGACCTTGTGCATCAATTAGAGATACACTATAACTTGTGCTTTCTTCATTTACATAAAATGCATCTTTTGCTGGATTTGGATACAACTCAAAGTTTCCTTCAACAATCTCATCAGCTTTAACGTCAACATCTACATAAAACTTAACTCTGTTACTAATTAGCTCAAAAGAGTTGCCGTTAGCATCCTGCACTTCAGTCCAATAGTAAATTTCATATTTACCCTTAATGAATAATACTGGAACGTAAACAGAATCTTTTACATTTGATGGTTCATCTACACCAGTTATAAGATCATAAGTAAACCATTCACTAGCTAATATCGTTAAATCTCCTGGCAATGTAATATCAACCTTTAAGGTATCACCTTTAGTTTCAACACTTGTATCTATTTGTTGATAAGCAGAAGGAGAAACCTTTAAATCAACAACTGTAACTAATTTTAAATTAGAAGTCACCACATCATCAGAAGTTATAGCCACTATGTAATAGTCACCTGAAGCAGGAAAGGAAGGCTTGAAGTTAGGATCAGTAGCAGCTGGCTCAAATGATTCCCATGGGCCAAAAGGATTTGTTGAATATTTCCACTCAAAACTAGTAACACCATCAATATTGGTTAAAGTAATTGGAGTTGAAATTTCGTTTCCTGCAGTAGTGAAACTTCTTGAATCATCAGCAATTGCGAAAGCGGTTTTATCTCGTGCTTGAACAACAGTATAGTCTTGTCCATCCTTCATATATGGATACAACACATAAGGTTCAAAGTCAGCACTCTCGCATCTGAATTTAGTAGAATCAATATAGGTTTTAAACGCTGAACGAGCATCACCTTTAAAGTAAATACTTGCTTGGTCATTAATTGAAATCACACTAGTATCACTAACTTCAGTATTCATTCTATGGAATGATATTAAGTCAATTTTTGAATCATCATACATATAAATGCGACCACCTTCATCCCAAGCACCATCACCTTTTGACATTGAAAGTGATGCATTATATGCACCAACATACAAAATACTTAAGGTAGAACTACCTTTCATTGTCATTTCACTTGCTGAAGCTGACAAACGCCAGAATAAACTTGTATAATCAATAAATACATCTTGAACAGTTAAAGAACCACTGATATAAGCATTCGCTCTGAAATTGAAGGTGTCAATAATACCGTCAGTTCCTGAAATAATCTCAGCTTTTGCTCCAGAGTCAAGATAAAAGTCATTAATAGTATCGTTACTAGTCATATTAAATACAGGATAGTTAGGTGCAACCATATCTACTGAATCTAAAGCCGGAATTGTAACATTATTTTTGAAATAGTGTGCAATAGGAGACCAGTTTGCAGGATCGGTTGGATCGGTAGAAATCATACCTGTCCATCTAACAGCTTTTGTTGCATCTTCCACAACATATGATAATTCAGAACTAATTACACTTGCACCATTGTATTGTGCATCTACGACAACGTAATAATTACCATTTTCTGTAAATGAAGGTTTAAACGAAGCGTCTGTTGCTGCTGGCTCAAACGAAACATATGGTCCGCCTGGAACAGTTGCATATTTCCACTCCATCGATGTAATAGCATCCGCAAATTTAGCCGTAATTTCAGTACCAAACTGACCAACTCTCAAAAATTGAACATCAAATTCAGCAGGCAAGAAAGAAACTAAGTCAAGCACTACCGAAAATTCAACCTCATTTTCGGTTCTAACACCATCTACAAGACAAGACACAAAGAAAGTTCCAGCTTCGGTAAATACAGGTGCATATTTTGCAGAATCAGAATATTCACCTGTAAAATTTACATAAGTATCTGATCCTTCAGCATGATACTGCCATTGGAAATTAGATGCTTCTTCAACAGCAGTTGTATTGATCAAATTCAAAGTATCAGAAGCTGTTTCACCTGTCTTTTGTTGCTGACGATCTGCATTTTCAATTCCAACATATGTTCCAGGTACAGCTGTAAAAATTGAAACATTATTGATAGCATCATATACTTTTCTAATAGAATATTCCGCCCCACCATTAATCCAATCTTCAGCTGGCATTTCAAAGTTACCAGGTACAGTTAACTTACCATCACCTGTAATTTCTATTTGCCCGCCTTCTCTTGTAGGATCGGCTCTTAAGAAATCCTCATGACAAATTACTTCACCACCACTAATATATATCTTGCCACCAGTACCGGGGTTACGATCACCCATTCCAATGTTATTGAATTCAGCAATACCACCTTCAACTTTAAACCAGCAATTTGGTCGATCTAAACGCATGTAGTTAGTTCTTGTGTACTTATAGGTTCCACTTTTTACAATAATACCAGTCCAGTTATAATCAATTCCATTTTGAGCAAAACGCTCAAAGCCTTTTTGTTGGTCAACATTAAAAGTATAGCCTTCATCTAGGTTGATTGTTAATGTCGATTGATAAGCATCATCCGAAGCAAAAGCGATTTCTAAACCTTTTACAGTGATGTCTTCTGATCCTGTAACTTCAACATTAAAGGGTTGCGCATCTGGACTTCCAGTTGCCATGGAAGTGTCTGGCATTGGAATATAGATGTAGTTTTCTGAAGGAGAGCCCACTGGATCCCAATTATCCTCTACAATAAAATTATTACTTGTTGCACCGGTCCAATTTTGGTCTATTTGCGCATTCGCAACAACCGTCATTAACACTAAACCTAAAGCTAAGCTTAGTGCTTGAGTAATTCTTCGAAATTTTGAATTCAAACTCAATGTAAATATTCTCATAATTTAAAGATTTAAGTTAGAAATTTTCTTATCTATAGTGGTAAAAACCATTTTTCTCTTTTCATTAATTTTTCTCGAACCTCTTCCCCGTTTAAACCCTCTTTTTCAAGTTTCTCAGCAACTTTATTTGCCAATATTGAATTGTCGTTATTTCGAATTGACAAACGCACTAAATCTCCCCAACGTTCTCCTTCAAAAGCTAGTTCTAATGCACCTTCATCAAGAATTTGAGTTTCAATTTCACTTAAGCTATCGGACTCAACTGTTCTGTTTTGAAGGCTAACTCGATTTCGAATTCCAGTATTTCGGAACCATGGAGCATAAACCCCTGGAGGGTTATCATTTGAACCTGTATGACGAGCATCAAAATCGTAAGGAAAATCCTTAAAAGTTTGGAGTGCAAAACGGTAATCATTAGATGGAAGTGCCACCATTACTCCATCTTGCATTATTGAATCTGGTCCTGGATAATTAGGCGTTATTCCATTGTTCATTAAAGCATAAGCAATTTTATGTTCTCCATCGCGGTTTGCTGCTTCACAATATCGTAAATGCAAACCACCTGCTCTCCATAAAAACCATCTTCCTGACTTATCAGTTGGATCATAATTTTGATTGTATTCGCTGTAATTATAAATGTATTTCATGATTACCGGATCTCCATTATCTAGCGTGTAAGAACCAGGCAATCCAAATTTGGCAGTATACTCTGTGGTAGTATACTTTTCACCGTTTGCATTGATCCAAGTAAATCCTTCAGGTTTTGCATAGTTTCCTCTGAAATCACCTTTAAATTGGTTATTCTGTATTTGTGAATCCCAATTGTCAATAGCAAGCTCTGATGGTTTCAATAAATATTCGCCACCATTTTTTGCAAAAAGGTCAATAAATGGACTTTGTTCGTTTAACTTATCGTAATACATTACCCAAATCCACTCGTTTTCGTAGTTCGAGGTTTCAACTTCCATAAACATCAATGGCCATTTATTTAATACACTAAAACGGTCATTGTTGTAGTATCGAGCGTAACCACTATTATAATTAGAAGTACTGTTACTTAATTGTGCAGACGCATCGTACGGAATTTTGTACTTATCGAAAGGATTTGATTCATTAGTTCCGCGTTCCATTATTGTCTTAAAAATGACGGCAGCCTCGTTATAGCGACCATCCCATAAATACAATTCACCTAATAAGTATTCCTTATCAATATACATGTAGCGGCTATTGAAAGTAGAAATAGTGGTGATAAAGTTATCATCAGTGATTCTTTCCAAGAACGGTATTTTCTCCATGGCACTAACTAAGGTATCAATCATTACTTCCAAACTAAGATACGGATAAGATTCCAAATTTTCTTTAGAAATATCATCAACATTTTCCAATGCTTCCGTAATGTATGGAACACCACCTTTTTCGGCATCACTAAAGTGTAATGACAATTGCAAATACGCCCAAGTTCGAACTGCTACAGCTTCGGAATAACGTAAATTAAACTGCTCTCTATCTATTTTTGAATCAGCATACATTTGTTCAAAATTTTCAGCTGCATTATTACAAGTATTAATCAATGCAAAAAACTTTGTTGGTTTTGCCCACTCATTGTTTTCAGAAATATCCTTATGTTGAGACAACTCAATCAACGATAGGTCGGCGTTTGAAGTTACCTCCATCAAATCAGCTCGTAATTCATTCAGAACCACATACTGTGTGGCAACATCCATAAATTTTCCATAAATCCCACGTATCACAGCATCGGCATCATCAACGCTATTATACACCTCATCGGGTGACAAAACATCACTGGCATCTGGGTTCAACATATCTGTACACGAATAAATGCCAAACAATGTTAAGGCTCCTAAAACGTATGTTTTGAATTTAATATTTAGTTTTTTCATATTCATTTTGGTTCTATTCATTTTAACTGAAACTTTAGTACAAATGATCGTTATAATCCAAGTCTGACACCCAACAGAATCATTTTATTCTGTGGTACCATTCCTAAATCAATCCCTTGATACAATGCACCGCTGCGAATACTAAACTCCGGATCGACACCGGTATATTTGGTTAAAGTAAGTAAGTTAACTCCCGTTGCAAATATTTCTGCATTCTTGATTATATCTGAATTAAAATCAAATGAGTAACCAATTGTTAGATTACGTAAACGCACGTAAGAGGCATCTTCGATCCAACGATCAGAAAATCTTGAATTCCCCATTGGGTCACCAAAAGATGCTTTTGGCATAGATGTTTCCTGTCCTTCGTATCTCCAACGATTTAGAACGGCTTCTGTTTGATTACTGAAATCACTTAATTTTTCTAAAGAGTATCGCATGTAATTAAAAGCTTCAGCACCATAACTAAACGAGAAAGAAGCTTCTAAAGAAATTCTTTTATAACTAAGTTTCGTAAATACTTCGCCAGAGAAATCGGGTGTTGGATCACCGATAACCTGCATATCGCTTTCATCAATAATTCCATCAACAGCATCCGGCGCTTCCTGGAAAATTACATCACCAGCTGTAAACGATAAACTTTCGTTACCCAGACGTTTTACTGGACCAGCTGCTGCATCTTCAGAAGTTTTATAAACACCATCGGTTTTATATCCATAAAATTGTCCAATCGGACTTCCAACTTCAGTTAAAATGTTGGCAGTATAAAGTGTACTCACTCGAGAATCACCATATATTTCATCAACTTGAGTTGCATATTTACTAACTACTGCACCTAAATCCCAAGAAAAGTCTTTAGAACTTACAATACGGCCGTTTAAAGCTATATCAAGACCTTTGGTTGTAAAACCTCCATTATTAGTATAGTAACCTGCAAATCCCGATTCTTCTGCAGCCGGTACAAAATCAAACATATTGGTTGTTTTGTTGCTATATGCATCGATTGAAAGATTAAAGCGTTCTTTAAATAAAGAGGCATCAATACCTACATTCATTTTTGCATTCTTTTCAGGTCCAAGTGCCGGATTGTATAAAGTACCAAGGACAATTCCCTGATATCCTAAAAACGTTTCTGGAACATAATATTGTGAAGCGTAATAGTTGCCAATATCATCGTTACCGGTAGTACCATAACTCGCACGGATTTTCAACAGATCTATTATAGCAGATGAAGAGAAAAACTCTTCAGAAGAAACCAACCATGCTCCACTAATACCATAATATGGTAGGAACGGAGTATCAAACATGGTGATACCTCCAGCATCTATTCCATAACGTGATGAACCATCCATAGAAAGATATACCGATGCTAAATATTTTTTATTGTAGGTATATTCTGCAGAAAGATAATTTGTAACACTTGCCCATTCTCCTGCAAAACCACCATTAATTCGTAATAAATAATCGCCAGATCCCATCGATTGAATTTGGTCGTTGGGTGAATTGAAATCGCCCGCCCAATCTTCTTCAGTAGTTGCAATATTTAAGCGTGTTCCTAACTGTAGATTAATCATATGCGCTGTACCAAATTCTTTATTGTAATCTAAACGTAAGTCGTTATTAATTTGGAAATTTCTAAAAACACGAGCACGCATTTGATTATATACCACCCCATATTCAACAGAATCGGGATATACTCCAGTGGAAGGAATAAATGAACGTTGTCGATCTTTATCAAATGAAAGTCCAACCATATCCTTCAATTGTAATCCATCTGTAATTTTCCAGTTAAAATTTAAAGAACCAAACAATCGGTATGCGGCATCACTTTGATTCATCCCTTGAAGTAAAGAAACCGGATTACTTAAAGTTAAAAAGTCGTAGCTACTTAAATCTGGCTTGACAATCCCTTTTTCATCACGTTGATAATCATTTAAGAAAGGAGATTTAATTCGTGAAAGATATACTGGATCAATCGCATTTTCGATACCAGAACCCAAAATATTTTTCTTTGAATAATAGAATCCAATATTTGCATTCAATGAAACACTGGGTGAAAATTTAATATCGGAATTAAAACGAAGATTAAATTTCGAATGATCAGAACCTTTAACTGTTCCATTTTGATTCAAAAATCCAACTGAAAGAGAATATAAAGCAACATCATCTCCTCCTTTAATTCTTAAACTATAATTATTCGAAAAAGCATTGTCGTAAACTTTTTGTTGCCAATCGCTATTGTTGTTGTATTTATAATAATCAAGCGTATTGGGTTCGGCACTAATAAATGGCATTGCAGAAACAGCATCTAATCCATATTTCTGAACCATTAAATCGTTTAGCAATGTACGATAATCACTTGCCCCCAACAATGGAAGATTTTGGGGAGCTATTTCGAAGTTACTTTTTACATACAAATCAATGGTGGTAGCTTGTTTATCAGCATGGCTTGTTCTAATATAAATAACGCCATTGGATGCCTTCGAGTTATAACTCGTTGTGGCATCTCGAACCACTGTAACATTCTCTATATCCTCAGGAGCTATGCCGTTTAATGGATTCATGTAAAAACCATCTATAATTGAGTTACCATAATCCTGAATATCGTAGATCATACCATCTACAACTACCAAAGGCTGATTATTTCTGTATAGCGATGAATATCCACGCATAAACAAATTTGATCCAATACCTTTTATTCCGTTACGAGAATGTACATCTAGACCAGCAATGCGGCCATCAAAAGTTGCATCTCCAGAACTCTCGTTCATTTTGTTTGCACTACTTTGATAGTTTGGATTAATCGTGGAAACCGATCCGGTTGTATATAGCATCTTTTTCGTGCTATAAGCATCGTGTGATATTGCTTGTATTGAATAAGTATTCTCTTCCACAAGATATACTTTCAGTTCTGTTTCTCCTTTTAGTGGAATATCTTTGGTATGATATCCATCAAAATTAACCGTAATAATATCACTCGACGATCGAACCACAATAGTGAATTCTCCAAGCTGGTTGGTATAACCCGATGAAAAATTACTACATGTTACTGCGGCAGCTTCAATTGGCTCAAGGGTTTTTGCATCATATACATTCCCTGTAATTTCAATTTTCGAATTTGACGCCTCTTGAGCCTGCCCAATTAAAGCAAACATCGAGAATGTCAGTACGAATATTAGTGTATGTATTAATTTCATTCGATTTGATTTTTTTCTTAAACGCTGAATTTTCCAAAATCACTCATGAAGCTTACTCTTCTTCAAAAACTGGTTCTAGTTTGAAATAATCTGCAGTAACTGCCATGTATGATTCTAATGAAAGCAATCGCATAAAAACATTATTACTCTTATTAAACTCATAATATCCGCAATCAATCTCATCATAGATCATACTGTCGAGTGGTAGATACTCATTTTTAGTAACAAAAATTGTATCGCCACTGAAAGTTGCCAATGAATCAATTTTCAAACCATTGGTTACTTCTGAAATTGTTATTTCTCCTGTTTCAGCATTGGTTGAAGTAGAAACCGTACCAAGTTTTTGGATTAGTGTTGTTGAAGAACTAGGGTTTCGATATGATTTACGGAAATCGTTAATGGCTCTAATTTTAAATCGATATTTCATAGAAGCAACTTTCGGTCCTCTAAAAACAACTCCACCTAGTACATCTCCACGAGCAAAATTATCACATATATAGTCCATACCATTCGATGCATTTTCACGCAATCGATAGTAAGGTGCAGGATCACCTGAATTCATTTGAGTTGAAAAAACTGAAAACTCAGCTTCCATAAAAATCGGTAGAATTTTATCTTTGATTCCGACCTCACAATCAGTTAAATAATGTACATATCCATTACTTGTTTGATATGAACCTGTTATTGAAGAAGTATTAAAAGGAATTTTTACTCCTGCAATTGAAAGCAACGTATCTTCTGAAGCACTCGCACTGAATGTCCCATCAATAACCATATCTCTAGCAATCATCTTTAATATATTGACAGTATCTTTTGCTGAAGGTACTTCATTGCTTCGTTTATCATCAAATCGATAATATTGTTCGAACTTTGTGAATTCACTATTCAAAAGCTCATCGGATGGAATAAGTAATGTCAATTCAAATTCTTCATTTGATAGATCAACAAACTCATTCAAGAACTCATTTTCAATTACGAAAACTGAATCGTAGATTGGTTTTCCACCCGCAGTTAAACCAATTTGTTCAGATAATTCGGGTTGAAAAACAGCAGTGGTTAATGAATTAATAAAAGCAACAAACTTATTGTTTTCGGCTTCTAACTCTAGGTGTTCCCAAATAGAGTAACGGGGAATTAAAGCTGTACCAATCTCCTCTATGATCCCATTTTGCACCAAGACTTCTTTCTCTGGATTTAAACTAATCTCATCAATAAAACCATCACTGGAATTTAACAACAATTTCTTATTACTCTTCATGTTGATGCGCTCATTGATAGATCCGTCTTTCATAGAAAAAGATCCAAATGCGATATGGTTTTGTACAAAAAACTTTTTCTTTTCTGGCGTATCAATTAATGATGCATCCACTGCATTTAAGGCTTCGTTAGTTGGTGCATATACAGTATATATTACCGAAGATGAAAGTATTGCATCAACACCAGTCTCTTTTAACAAAGCAACAAATGAAGTAAACTGGGAATTAGCTGCTAAGTAATCTCCAATACTCTCGTCTAATACATCGTCGTTCACTTTTACATGTTCATCCCAAGGATTGTTACAGCTTAACATGCCTAAAAGTGCAATTAACAGTATTGCTATTTTTTGTTTATTCATTCTATTTAGATTTTTCAAATAGTTCATAGGTTAACCCCGACTGCTCGGTATATATGGTTAATAATATTAGTTTATTTAGGGAAAATACCTGCTTCAAGATCTTCTTTATAAACCTTTGTTCCATCTCTCCAATTAATACGTGGCCAATTTTGATCCTCTTCAACAGGAATAAAATGAATTTGGTCTAACCAAACCTGGGCATTTACACCACCCGAAATGGCTTTAAACTCAATTTCTTGTCTACCTGTTTCAGTTACGATTACGGTACCTCCATAATTTGAATTAAAACGTTTATCTCCGATCCAGTTGTTGGCTCTTCCTTTATCAATAACTGCCTGAATGGCTTCGGCGGTTGAGTCTGCAGGCTGATAGCGCGTAGGGTCGTAATTATAAATTTTGGTATCTACCAAATTCAATTCACCATCGGAAACTCCTGAAGCTCCTGAGCCATACCCTAAACGGTTGTTTATAACTTTTGTCGTTTGTTCCCCATTGAAATAAACATTGAAGAAAGCATTCTTAGTTGCAACATTTGCAGTTTGTACTCTCATACAAACCCAAACTTTATAAGATCCTTTTACCAAAATTGGAGTTTTGAATTTTATTGATTGGATTACTTTTGGACGTAAATAGAAATCGAAACAATCACGATGCACTAATCCTAACTCACCATTAAAAGGACCATAGTGGTAATTGATAGTATTCTCTTCAGGATACCAACTAATATTTTCAAATTGACCATTTACTAAACCAGAGGTTCCTGTTTTTCTATAAACACCAGGTATCTTTTTCAACTCTGGTTGATCAGTAACCTCCCAATAAACAGCAAATGGGTAACGAACTTTCACAAAGAAGTTTCCTTCCATAAAGTGAATCACACCATTATCTACAGTTTGATCAGATTTTTCAATATTGAGTTCAAATCCAGGTTCATATACTCCGGCAAATTCATCATCATTTACCAAGATACTAGTTCCCTTTTGTTTTATGGTAATTACTTCTGAAGGTGCTAGCGTTACAGCTGCTTGATCAGCAACGAGATCGGCTGTAAAATTATATTGCCTATCTAGAATATGATAAGCCATATAGGCATACAAAGCAGAGTCGCCTGAAATATCTTCTGTTTGATATCGCGATTTAATACTATCAATACTGGTGATACCATCTGCAATTAAAATAGAATCGGGAGTTGCAAAGAAAGTATACCAAGTTGTATCGGTTTCTGGTCCAATAGGAACATTTAACACATCGTACAGTCCGGTTTCTTTTAAGGCTTCATTAAAGATATCATAGCCTTCCTGCTGTTCCATATATTCTGCGATGGTAAGTTTTTCTGGCTCTATTACTTTTTTAATAGAATGAACAATCCCATTTAATAAGCGAATGTCACTTTCATCGATGCTAGCTGTTTTATTTACAACTCCAACGATTTCACCATCACTTTGGGTAGTTTTATAAGTTAAATACTGACCATACAAATTGGGCTTACTTAAACGGCTTTCAATAAAATCTGAAGTTGCTAAGGTATCTCCCTTTACAACCCAAAATCGAACAAGGTTATGTAAGTAATCTTGTTCAAAATTATCAAGCGCACTAATTAATTCACTTTTATTTGATAAACTGGTTATTCCAGGAACATCTTTAGCAATGAAGAAATCTCGAAATGCATTATTTGTTGGTGCAAAACAAGTAAACTCACCATAAGCCTTTAAAAAAGCCATGTTATCTGTTTTCGTCAAAACTGCAGCCAAGACACCAAATGTATCGGAATGTGCTTCAAAATACTCACCTATCAGCAAATCCTCTACAACTGAATTCTTTTGGAATGGATACTCACAGCGGTTTAAGCCTAACAAACTAACCACAATTAAGATAATCCAGAGTAAATTATGTTTTATACTTTTCATATTTTAATATTTTTTCTGCAATTAGTTAATTATTCGTAGAATGGATTTTGTTCTAATACTCCGTTACTATGCAATACATCAGATTCAGGAATTGGTAGATACAGGAAATAGCCATCCTGATAATTCACTTTACTTTTGATTGCACTCAATTTATCAGCACTAATAAAAGATTCATACATCAATTCTATTATACTGAGCTGACTATAAGCGTTACCCTGAGTATCTGTTCTTTTAGCATTACGCAGTACATCAAACCATCTTTTCCCTTCAAATGCAAATTCACGAGCACGCTCATTCAAAATGTAATTTAGCAAGCCATATCTTGTATCGGGTTCTCCTTCATCTGTAATTTCAGATGCATTTGCTCTTTTTCGAACTTTGCGAATTAGTGCTAGTATTTCTGCTGCTTTTGCTTCATCTCCAACTTCCAATTGAGCTGCCATGGCTTCTGCTTTCATTAAAAGCACATCGGCATAACGATAAACAATCCAATTAAAATCAGTTTCCTGAAGGGTATTTGAACGCCTTGAATAACGAGTTTTTCCATAAAACTTATAAATCAGGTAATTTGAACTTGAAATATAAGATCCTCTATCTGAACGTATATCGGCACTATCAGCATGTGGAAGTAAATCATCGGTCGGCCAAAAGTTTTCCATTATATCAGGTCGAGCTCTATATTCTTGCTTAGTAATACACATTGAATACATAGGGTTTGCAATATCTTCATCGAATTGTAGTTCAAAAATTGATTCATGACTGTTTTCAGTTTCATACAATTTTTCAAACCATTCCATATCGCCATTAATTAACCAAAATTTACCTGAATTGATAATCAAATTGGAATATTCTACACTTTTATCATATTGTTCAGTCCACAAATAAAAGTCGGCCAAAATTGCATAAACTGTGTATGCAGTAATTCGTCCTTTATCTTCTTGTTGTGTTGTATTGTAAGTATACTTAATATCATAATCTAAAGCTTGTAATAGGTCACGCTCGATTTGAGCCCAAACATCTTCATAATTCGACTTTGGAATTGTATATTCCTGTAAATCTGACTCAGAAGGTTGTAACACAATCGGAACATCTCGATATACACGAGTAAGGTAGAAGTACATTAATCCACGAATTGCATGTGCTTCGGCTTTGTACTGTTTTAATTCATCCTCGGTGAACGAATCATCTAGTTTTAATATTCCATCAGCTTTAGCTAAAACCGTATTACAATAATTAATAGTGGTATAAAGCGATCCCCAGTTACAAAACGCGTTATTGGGTTCGATATCTCCTTGAGCGAGCATATTAAAACTAGAATTTGATCCAGTATAAGGTTCTAAAAAATCGGCTCTCATTTCGCCCCACAAGAACATTTTTTGAGAAACATCTCCTAGCATTGAAGCATAACATCCCATCAATCCATTAAATAGATCTGATTCTGATTGCCAATACTCTTGACTAATAATTCCATCTTCAGGTTCCAAATACAACCAGTCGTTACACGAAGAAAAAACGGCTACCGTAAGAATTGTAACAATGATATATTTTATCTTTTTCATTCCTTGATATCTTATTTTTGTTGCTTTCATATACTTTCCTCCAAATTTTAGAATGTAACTGAAAGTACAAGAGTTATTTCACGGGCACGAGGAGTTTTTGAATCATCGTAACCAACTGTATAAATTACAGCATCACTACTATTAATGTTAATCTCAGGATCTTGACCACTATAATTTGTAAATGTGAACAAATTGTTTGCAGTTACCGAAGATCTTATTTTAGACACCCCAAGTCTGTTACAAAAATCTTTTGGGAATTTATAGGATAAGGTTACATACTTAAGTCGTAAAAACGATCCATCTTCAACAAAGCGCGAAGACCCGGCGTAGTTGTAACCCGTTTTATATAATGCGCGAGGAAGGATATCATCAATTCGGTTTCCATTAGCATCAAAACCATCACCTGGTTTTCTCCAACGTTTTAATGTTGATGCTAATTGGTTAGCGAAATTATTCATTGCTTCCCCATACATTTTTGTACGGTTTATAATTGAGTTACCATAACGGAAATAGAAGAAATAGTTAAACGACCAATTCTTATATCTTAGATTTGATCCAAATCCACCAGTAAATAATGGATTTGCATTCCCCAGATAAGTAACGTCATTTGCATCGATATTACCATCATGGTTTCGATCTTCATATTTGGCATCACCAACTTCGAACATATATCGTGACGAACCATTGTAATCATACATCATGCGAATGGTTTTTCCATTAGGATCGAGAATTAAATTGCCATTTGCATCTTTTGCAAGTAAGTCGTCTTCATTTAAATAAACGCCTTCGAAATTATATCCATAAAAGGATCCCGCAGGATTTCCTATTGCTGATACATTTTTGAATTCACCATTCCCGATAGTCAAGGTACTTTCAGTTGAGTAATCATCGGTTAAACGTCGTAAAACATTGTAGTTACGTGCGATATTAAAATTAAACGAGATGGAGTAATCTTTTTGTTGAACAGGAAAAGTATTAATTGAGAAATCCCAACCAACATTATCCATGGCTCCCATATTTACAATTTGACTTTTAGAATACCCAGAACTAGATTGAACTGGTTGATTATATCCAAACATATCATCTGTTTTGTTCAAATAATAATCAAACTCAGCATATATTCTTCCATCAAACATGTCAACGGTAACTCCGTAGTTGGTATTTACAACCGACTCCCATTTTAATCTTTGAAGGGTCATCGATGCAGGATAAACAGCACTGTTTCCAATATATCCATAAGAGAATGATTCTACATCGCTATAGAACAATCCTTCTTTGCTAGGAGGGTTTCCTGTTTGTCCAAAGCTGGCACGTAATCGTAAGTCATTTAACCAATGTCCGGTAGAGCGCATAAATTCTTCTCCAGACAAACGCCAAGCCATTGTTAAACTAGGAAAATAGAAATAACGGTTATTTTCATCAAACTTAGAGTTTCCTTCCATTCGAAGACCGACAGTTGAGATATACTTGTCTTTGTATTTATAACTAACCATTCCGGTAGCACCAATACTTCGTCCTTTACTCAAAGAGGAATTTACACCTAAGCCACTTTCTTTAAGTTTTGAAGGAGAAGAAGGGTCAGTTAAATATTTAGAAGCAGTGTTTGCTGTTGTAATCTTAAATGCATCGCCAATCGATTCATAAGTAGTCCAGTTAGCTACTGCATTGAAATCATGATCCTCACCAAATTTCTTTGAATAAGTAATCATATTTCGTGAATAGATATAATAAGAATCTGAATCATAATTATATGGTTTGTTCACATCTTGACTAATCCATTCTTGCCCTGTTGCCGATTGAGGCAAAAAATTCGTGTTTTTAGTTGTATTTACATCAAATGACAAATCTAAAGAATATCTAAGTCCAGGAATAATATCGTAATACAATGAATATTTTGAAGTTACTCGATTTCCACTCGATCTATTAATTGCATCATTAGCCATTGCCACAGGATTGTATGTGCCATTAACCTTCCCTTTGCTATCAAAACTAAATTCACCTTGTGCATTTCGCACTGGTGAAAAATAGTTTCCAGTTAATTCGCCATAAGCATCGTACTCATAAATAGACATGTTCGGCATCTTCCTATACGCTACGCCACGAACATCTGTATAATTAGAATTACGTGTACTATTTGAAAATGTAAAGTCAGCTCTCATTTTCAACTTATCAGAAATAGAATAGTCAAGATTCAAACGAGAAGTAATCCGACTAAAGTCTGTTCCAACTGTTGTCCCCAACTGATCTAAATAGTTGGCAGAAAAACGATAGGCAGCTTTACTACCACCACCGGTAATCGAAAAGTCAACTGTTTGAGCGGTACCATCTTGTGTAAGCGCATCTACCCAATCAGTATTATTACTATAATTATAATAATAATATGGATCGTCGGGAGAAGACAGGAACTCTTTATAGATCGAGGTTGGTAGTGGATAATTATTTGCATTTAACCATTCTTCTTGGATTAAAGTAGAATACTGATCCCCATTCAACATCGGAATATGATCAGGACTAAATGAATGCGTTCCACGATAGTTTAAGGTAATGGTTGGTTTACGCGCTTTACCACCACGCTTTGTTGTAATCATTAAAACACCATTCGCGGCTTTGGTTCCCCACATTGCCGTTGAAGAAGCATCTTTTAAAACCGTAATCTCTTTGATATCATCAACCGGAATATTCAACATTTGCGAATAACCTTCTTCGTTGGCCGTGGCAAAGTTAAAGTCGGCATCGATATTAGTTTCGTAAGGAATTTTATCTACAACAATTAAAGGCTGTGAATTCGCAGATAAAGTACTTACCCCACGAATACGGATCGACATACCTGCCCCGGGATCTCCAGAATTAGAAGTAATATCTACCCCTGAAAGTCTTCCTTGTAGCGCCTCATCAATTGAAGAAGCCTGAACATCGTCAAACACTTCAGCTGAAATTTTTTGAACTGGAGAAGCTAAATCTCGGTCATCAATATTCAGAAATCCCAGACTCGTTTTTCGTCGAGCTTGAACATTAACGCCCTCTAAAGCAATAGATTCCTCAACTAATACAACATTTAGAATATCTGATGTTGGTTCAACTATTTTTTCTTTAAAACCAACGAAAGTGAATTTCAATCGATTTTCATTATTAGTTAATTTAATTACATAGTCACCGTCCATATTGGTAGTTACACCATCAATAATACGGTTGTTCTTATCAATCTCGAGTACGGTTACACCTGGCAAAGTTTCTTTGCCATCGGTTACTGTACCGTAGACTACTTTTTCTTCTTGTCCAAAAACAGAAACCGACAGAAAGATAAGCTGTAGAACGATTATGATATTTTTTATCTTATTCATTTTTAATTAGGTTTTATTCTGTTTCGTCTGTTATTGTTATGTCAACGGTTGCTATATTACTTTCAAAACTTCCATCACTAATCTTATAAGTGAACGAATCACTTGTATTAGCTGAAGCATCGTGGGTGTAAGTAAATGTTCCATTCGAATTAAAAGAGAGCGTTCCATTTACAACATCATCAACCAGAATAGCAGTAAGAGCATCGTTTTCTAAATCAACATCATTCTCTAAAACAGCACCAGAAAAATCAAAAGCATTGCTTACATTAAAAACATAGCTATCGTCTACGGCCTCAGGAGCAGAATTGTAATTCAAATAGTTATCGATAACATGCACAATTGCTCTGTTACCCAATATATTAAAGGAAGCAACTGACTTAGTTACCACATTTGCAATTTTCCCTTCGCTATCCTCAACTTGCAAGGTTCCATCTTCATCGTTACCGATTACATGTATTCTTGCATAAGTACCATCATCTAATTTGCGATAAGTCGTTAAGTAATTATCTAAAGGATCGCCAACAACAACATTCGATTTAATGATATGATATTTTAAGAAGTTCTCTAACGCTTGATTATCGGCGACCAGTACATCCGGCCCTAATGTTCCGTTTGCAAAATCCCCAATAGGCTTTAAAACACCATCTGCAACTGCTTTCTCCAATGCTTTGTCGCTAGGTAAGAAAACGGTAATTGACTCATTATTTGAAACATCTTTAATTGCTTCTGCAGTATTATTATAAACACAATTGGCTACATAAGTTGGAACCCCATCATCATCAAGATAAGTTGCTGACGCAATCTTTTGAAGATATGCTTTCATTTGAGTTGCTTTATAATCAGCATCACGAGAAGAAACTGAAAGTACCTCACCAATATTGCCATTTGAATATAGAATCGCACTTGATAAGGTATTAGAAGTACCATTAATTGCATCACTATCTACTGTTCCCATCCAACGTGGTCGTTTACGAGGATCATTTCCACTTCCGTAAACGGTTCCTCTATAATAACGTATATACTCGTCATTAAAAGTTCTAATTACACCACCTTCAATTGAAGTTAAGTCATATTCTTCATCCCCATTAAGCATTACAATATGTAAACTCAATAAACGTGTTAAAGCGCTTGTTGCACTAGATCCAAGATCAGGACGATTTTCATCTTCAGTAAATTCCCATGCACCGCTTGTAGTGTTGTAAATTAATCCTGCTTCTTCAAACTGCTCATTAGAAATTAAGAACAGTAAGAATTTTGCATTAGGACTTTTTAAATGATCAGTAAGTTCAACATTTAGCAACGCCTGATACATTAAGGTATAGTCAGGATTTAAAAGAATATCGGCTAAAACCGTACTAAATGCATATGTTTCTTGAACATTATTAACGGCGTAGAAAACACCATTACTACCAAATTCCGATTTCTCAACATCGGAATAAGGGTCAAATGAAGGAAACTCACCATAGGGGTTTGTAGTGATATTAAACCGAGTTGGCCAAACCGTAACTGGATACATGTGTGCATTCACAAATTCATCTATAATATACTTTGGCATAGAATCTAATGAAGTGTAACCATGTTTAAAGAATTTCTCTGTATAGAATTCCTCCATTGCTTCGTTCGTTGGAGCAAATAATGAATAACCTTCTGTTTGAGCATCCATTTGTTTTGAAGCTGATGGATAAGTTAAGTAATTTTCACAGTTTAGATTGATACTTGCGCCTGCATAGTACTTAATGCTTATATCTTTTCGAACCCCTGACGACTGTTCGTACTTCAATTGAAAGTACTCTCCAGCATACCAATGCTCTACAATATATTTATCAAGCAAATTTTTAAATTCTGAACAAGAATCCGTTTCAGCTAAAATTTCTTCTAGGTTTTTTAAAGGTTCAATTACTTTATCGACGACATGAATAATTCCATTCTCAGCATATTTATTTTTTCTAATAACCTGCGCATCAACCACATTAAAGTCGGTCAACTCAGTGTTTGGATAGAAGTAATTATAATCGGTTGCTGAAATCCCACGTTGTGCCATATATGCAGAAGTAAAGAATGGAATATTCTTTTGATTGTAATCATCATACATAAAGGTTTGTGAATTGGAACCTACCGCACCAGATGAAGAATTTATATCAATTATATTGCGTACTTCACCATCAGCACCCTCTTCTTCATACACCCACTTATAGTGATAAGTAGTGCGTTTAAAGGCTTTATCCTTACGGGTGGCAGGTGTTGCCGAAGCTGAACCATCTTGATAATCATCAATCTGTTCGTACGATGCAGGAGAAATAGCCAATGAGTAAGCAACAATAGCTTTTGCTGTTATTGAATCAATATCATCAACTGAAGCATAACCTTTCTCTGTAAAGTACTCCTCAAAAGCCTCATCATTAGGTGCAAATACTGTGTAAAACCCAGCCCCCTTTAACTGATTAGTAAAATTAGCCTTATCTATCAAAGCCAGGTAATTGGTAAAAACGCCACTATCCTCTAATTGGGTATAAATTGGTGGTTCCAACCACTCGGGTCTGCTATAATACTCTTTCTGTACATTTTCACATGCTATAAATGCAACTAATGTCAAAAAGAATAACACTACAGAAAAACTTGAAGACTTTTTCCTCATATTCATTTAGTTTATTCTAACCGTTGGTTAAGTTTCAATAAATTATTCGTCTTAAATAACCTGAACTGAAAGAATAAATGAATATAATCTGGGCAAAAAACAAGCACAGCATTGCACCTGAGTTAAAAATAATTTGCATTTTAGATCGTCAGATTTTGAGTTCACTTATGTTCAGTTAGATTTTGATATTGTAAAAATAAGATTTACAACTCTGGCAGCGATTATCATTTTTTTACTTTCCCTTTTCATTTTTCATCCAACAAAAATCATTATTTGTCTAAATCGAAACAATAGAGTCAGAAAGTGCAATAATCAAGACAGGAAAAGCCTAAAAAGACAATTTTGAGGGAGTTTTAGAATAATCAACTTTAAATAATCATAATCAAAAATTAAAATAAATGAACATTTTAATCTTCAATCCAACGAACTATTTTTTCATCATAAGGACTCACTTTGGGCAGGACAAAATCAACAATCATTCCTTTTTCGCTGATCATAAATTTCTGGAAATTCCATTTCACATCAGTACCAGTTGATTCGGTTAACCATTTATATAATGGATGAATATCTTTTCCTTTTACTGATATTTTTGACATCATTTGAAAAGTAACGCCATAATTTTTTGTACAAAACTCTTTAATCTCTTCATCGCTACCTGGTTCTTGCTTTAAAAAGTTATTTGCAGGAAAACCAAGAATCACGAAATCTTCAGACTTATACTCTTTATACAATTTCTCAAGATCCTCATATTGTGGCGTTAATCCACATTTGGAAGCAGTATTGACCACTAATATTTTCTTTCCTTTAACGGTTGACCAATCAAAGTCTGCACCATCAATTGTCTGAACTTCAAACTGATATATTGTTTTGGAATCGTTTTGAGCTGAAACCACTAATACGATAAATACTGCAATTAGTGTTGAGATTATTTTAGTACGCATAGTCGAAAGTTTATGTAAGATTAAAACAAAAGAACAAAGAAAAAGTTTTTCGATATGATTTATCTCGATTGGTTTAGGATTACTTCTTCAATCGCCTCCCGACATACAGGACAAAATTGGCCTGCTTTTCGAGAATTCATCCAACAGTCCTGCATGGGGCTGTAGACTCCTTTATCGAGATAACCTCCACCTTCGAAAACTCCCACAACATTCTGATATATCGAATCACGAGGAGTTGGAATTGGAATACTGTCGTTAACTAAATGAGGCCATTTCAAATCGAATTCAGAAAGTGTGGTTAAGTTAGGTTCCCAAGGCTCACATTCTTCAAAATAAAATCGATCATCATAAGCGGTGCTTGAAGTATAATACTCATCACCCAATCCGGCAAAGCCATGACCGAATTCATGAATGAAAACAAATTCTGACTGAAAATTATCGACCGTAGTTAAATTCAAGTAATTATAAAAACCGCCACCTCCATAACGTTCAGAGTTTACTAAAACAAAAAAATGATCAAAAGTAATTCCGCCTAAAGCGTCATAAATTGTCTTAAGATCGAAAGTTGTTAAATACCGTGCAGATCCAAAAGTATTGAAAGAACTATTTAATGCTGTATTTTTATAACTCCTCTTAAGTGGCTGGTCGGTTCCCGACTCGAAAGAAGGAATTTTTACCGCTAAAACATTAAAACGCTCTTGATATTCAGAAAAAGGAGCGGCCTGAAATAATGCATCCATCATTCTTTTTGAATCCTTTGCAAATTTCTCCATTTCAAATGATTGATAGCCTTCTGCTAACAAAACTAAATCAATTTTTGAGTCTGATTCACCATTCCATTGAATGGTATCCACCTCAAAGGCCAATGCTTTCTCTTCAATTATTTCTAATTCATCATAGTTTATAGAATCGAGATAAATTGAGTTCCATTCGTTGTTTTGCTTTCGATCGAAAAATTCGATTACTAAGTCTTCTTTAAAATCGGGGAATAGGGCGGCATTGTAAAATGATCGTTTTCGAACTTTGGCTTCGGCAATGGTTTGATATTCTTTAAAAATTGGAGAAAAACCATATTCGTAAAGCAGCTGATTGCTTGCCTTTGAGCGAACCTGAAACTTATAGGTACCATAATTAAACTTAGCGCTATCAACACGCCCTCTGCCCCATCCTAACTCTCTTTTAATTTGCACTGGTACCACATTTACTTCCTGATGGTCTCCGACTAATTCATAATCGTACCTCAAGCGATAAGTGTGTTTATCCGATTTTTGTGCTAAAACATTATTGCAAATTAACACTAGCAAACAACACAGAAGATTTAATTTCAATTTATTTCTCATCAAATTATTATTCAAACATTCGTTTATATCAAATTGCAATTTACTTCAAAAATTAAAAAATTATTCCAATTTTGTAGTATCTCAAAAATAGAAATTGAAATGGATAAAATTAATGAAAGATTATACAATTGGTTATTTGAACTAATTCACAATGAAAAACTATCGGAATTGATTGTTACAATATTGTTAGGCCTTAGCATTGTTATAATCTGTTATATAGTTTTGGTGCTGGCACGAAAAATTTTGTTTTCAGTTTTTCACAGCATTGCCTTACGTACCAAAACAGAATGGGATGACATTTTATTTAGCAACAAAACTTTTCATGGAGTTGCGCATCTTTTTCCTGCGACATTAATTTATTACTGGGCCGATTTTGCTGCCTACTATCCAAATTTTGAAGACTACATTTCAAAATTTGCAAACATTTATCTATTAATCACAGCGATATGGATTACTAATGCTCTATTAAGCTCAGCCAACGAAATTTATAACAAATCCTTTTCATTTTCCAAAGATCGTCCTATCGCTGGATTTATTCAATTAGTGAAGATATTCTTGTATTTCGTGGGATTCCTGACCTTAATTGCGATCATTTTCGATAAAGAGCTGGGCAAGCTCTTTACCGGTCTCGGAGCAATGGCTGCCATCATCATGTTGGTTTTTAAAGATACAATTTTAGGATTTGTAGCTAGTATACAAATTAGCATGAACGATATGGTAAGAATGGGCGACTGGATTGCAATGAAATCGCGAGGAGCCGATGGCGATGTAATTGAAATGAACCTGAACACCGTTAAAGTACAGAACTGGGATAAAACCATTGCTACAATTCCAACCTACGCTTTAATAACAGAGTCATTCATCAACTGGCGTGGAATGGAAAATTCTGGAGGTCGAAGAATAAAACGGTCTATCAACATCGATATGAATAGTGTAAAATTCTGTGATCAAGAAATGCTCTCTAAATTGGAAAAGTTTGTGCTAATCAAAGATTACATCGAACAAAAAGAACTTGAGATTGAAAACTTCAATAAAGAACTAAATATTTCACCCGAACAACATTACAACGGTAGGAGACAAACCAACCTTGGTATTTTTAGAAAATACTTGGAGGCATATTTGAAAAAGCATCCAAAAATCAAGCAAGACATGACCTTTTTGGTTCGACATTTACAACCAACAGAAAAAGGTCTTCCAATTGAAATTTATGTGTTTAGTAACGATCAGGTTTGGGCCAACTACGAAAGTATTCAAGCCGATATCTTTGATCACGTTTTGGCCGTAATTCCAATGTTCGACTTGAAAGTTTACCAAGCTCCATCGGGTAGAGATCTCGATAAATTAATCAGCCAATAATGCTAAAAGGGGATAAAATTGAAACCGATTCATTTTCCCCTACAAAGCGTTCAAAACTATCGACTCATGGTAACGCTTACCTTTTCAATTTGTCCACCCATTGGTGGATTTAATTTTGAAACCTTAATGGTTGTTTTCTGAATATAAGCAAACTGATTGTAAAGACGATTCAAAATACGCTCACATATATTCTCTAAGAGATATGAATTTTCATTCATCTCATCTTTAATCAAATTGTATACTTTCTGGTAATCTAATGCATCCTCTAAATTATCCGATTTTGCTGCACGTTCACAATTGGTTTTAATTGTAATATTCACTAGAAATTTATTCCCAACAACCTGTTCCTCTTTAAAATGCCCATGATAGGCATAAAACTCCATTCCCTCAATTTCAATTATTCCCATAACAAATAACTAATTAAACTCAACAATTTTATTTGGACGACAAAGATGAAAATAAATTTTTAGAGATTTAAATTTAATTCAACTCTTCAACAAAATTAAAGCACTAAATCAATTGGCAGTCATACACGGAGGAACTAAAAAATTAAATTGTCGCCACTTATTTATTAAAAATAGATTTCTCCCTTTCATATTTTTCACAAACTAGCATGAATATTATAGAAAACCTCTTAATTTTGCTAAATTAAATACACGACTTAGAGCTTAATTGCTCATTAATTTTATAAGAAGATAAAGGAAAGCGATATGGCAGAAAAATATGTTGAGAAAAAGGAAACTAATGTAAAAACCAACAACTTTATTCATCATTATGTCGAACAAGACCTTTTAGAAGGAAAAAATGAAGGTAGAGTTCACACCCGCTTTCCACCTGAACCAAACGGATACCTGCACATAGGCCACGCAAAGGCTATTTGTCTTGACTTTGGTACTGCCGAAAAGTTTGGAGGCAAATGCAACCTTCGTTTCGACGACACGAACCCATCGAAAGAAGATGTAGAGTATGTCGACTCTATTCAAGAAGACGTTCGTTGGTTGGGCTTCGACTGGGAAGATCGCGTGTATTATGCTTCTGACTTTTTTGAAAAACTGTACGAATTTGCAGTGAAATTAATCAAAGAAGGGAAAGCCTATGTTGATGACCAACCAGCCGAATTAATTAGTCAACAACGTGGCACACCAACCCGCCCAGGTGTTGAAAGCCCTTTCAGAAATCGTTCGGTTGAAGAAAATCTTGAAATTTTCGAACGTATGCGTAAAGGCGATTTTGCAAACGGAGAAAAAGTTCTTCGTGCTAAAATAGACATGGCCGCACCGAATATGCACATGCGCGATCCATTGATGTACCGCATTATGCATGCCGAACATCACCGAACAGGCAACAAATGGTGCATATATCCAATGTACGATTTTGCTCACGGTCAGTGCGACTATTTCGAAGGAGTTACGCACTCGCTTTGTACCCTAGAATTTGAAATTCACCGTCCATTATACAATTGGTTTGTCGATCAATTAGCAACCGATACTTACAAGCCTCGACAAATTGAATTCTCGCGCTTGAACTTATCCTACACCATGATGAGTAAGCGTAAATTACTTCAATTGGTAGAAGAAAAATTGGTAAGTGGTTGGGACGATCCTCGAATGCCAACACTTTCGGGTTTGCGCCGCAGAGGTTTCACTCCGCTTTCGATCCGAAATTTTGTGGAAAAAGTTGGAATAACCAAAACCGACGGAATGGTTGATGTTGCCTTGTTAGAACACGCTTTACGCGATGATTTAAATAAGACTTCGCAACGCATTATGGGAGTTCTAAATCCATTGAAAGTGGTAATCACCAATTTCCCTGATGATGGTGTTGAAGAATTAGATGCGGTAAACAATCCGGAGGACGAAAATGCAGGCAAACGAAAAGTAAATTTCACCAAAGAAATTTACATTGAGAAAGATGATTTTATGGAGAATCCTCCACGAAAATTCTTCCGTTTGTCTCCAGGAAAAGAGGTTCGTCTTCGTTATGCTTTCTTTGTTACCTGTAACGAGGTAATAAAAGACGAAAATGGAGAAGTTATTGAGCTACATTGTACCTATGACCCAGCTTCACGCGGCGGCAATTCACCCGATGGAAGAAAAGTAAAAGGTACCTTACATTGGGTATCGGCAACTGATAATGTAAAAGCAGAAGTTAGATTGTACGATCGCTTATTTAAAGTGGCAGATTTGGGAGCAGAAAAAGATACCGATTTTAGAGAACTTTTAAACCCTGATTCGCTAACAGTTTTACCAAATTGCTATGTCGAAAACTTTGCGAAGGATGCAAAAGCCTTAGATCATTTTCAATTTGAACGTTTGGGCTATTTTTGTTGCGATAAAGATTCGACTTCAGAAAAATTGGTATTTAACAGAACAGTTACTTTACGAGATAATTGGGCTAAAAAGAATAAATAAACAATCGATAGATATAACTATTAAAAAGGCTTTCAAGATAAACTTGAAAGCCTTTTTATTTAATTTAAGCGTTAAAACGCTTTTTGTATTGACTTGGAGATTCTCCAAAAAGATCTTTAAACTGGCGCGAGAAATATCGAGTATCGTTAAAGCCAATATTCATTGATGTTTCAGAAACGTTGTAGCCTTGCTCTAACATTTTTGCTGCAATTTTTAGTTTAATCTGTCGTAGAAATTCTACAGGACTTGCTCCGGTTAATCCTTTTACTTTATTGTAAAACACCGTCCGGCTAACACACGAATACTCAGCTAAACTATTGATACTCAAATCTTGATTACTATAATTTTGCTCAATATAAGTTACTAGATTATCAATAAAATCTTGATCTCTCGAATTAATTTTCACTTCGTTTAATTCCACATCTCCCTTTTCGCGATACTTTTTCAAAATTAATTTTCGTTGTACCAATATATTGTCAACCATAGAGCGAAGCACCTTCATATTAAAAGGTTTAAGAACATAAGCTTCAGCACCCGATTGATGTCCTTCGATTTGGTTGTCAACTCCAGATTTCGCGGTTAACAGTATAATTGGGATATGACAAGTATCGAAACTATCTTTTATTTGTTTGGTCATTTCTACGCCATCCATTACCGGCATCATGATATCAGAAATGATTATTTGCGGACTTTTTTCATTGGCAACGGCCAACCCTTCTTCCCCATTATTGGCAACCAAAACATTGTATTGATCGCCAAATCCATCTTTAATGTATTTTACAATTTGCTGATTATCTTCTACAACTAATAAATTAGGAAGATTTGTATTTCTCTTCTCTTTGCCTAAATTAACTTCGAGCTCACCGGCATCGGGTATCAATGGCTGAATATGACTGATTATTTGATCATCTACCTCATTAGTTATTTCAATTCCAGATAATCCATCTAAATGGCTTTTCCCTTTTTTAAGTACTAAAATGAACTCGCAACCTTTTCCATAATTTCCATTGACAATAATCTCGCCACCATGCATTTTCACAATTTCATTTGAGAAATTTAAACCAATTCCGGTTCCGGTAGTATTTGAAATTGCCTTATCCTGCAAAATGCTATATCGATCGAATATTAAAGCAATGTCTTTTTGTTTAATACCAGGCCCACCGTCTTTCACCGAAACAAATAATTCTGTTTCAGATTCAGAAACATCCACAAATATTTCACGCCCCTTTGGGGTAAACTTAAAAGCGTTAGAAAGTATATTAAATACTACCGAATCCATTCGATTAGGATCGGCATACACCACTCCCTTTTTCATTTCGCTTGAAAATTGATAATCGATATTCTTATGTTTCGCAAGTGGCTCAAAGTTTTCGTAAACACTTCGAACAAATCCGACCATATTCAATTCTTGAACCTTCAACTCCATTTTCTTATTCTGAATCTTTCTAAAATCAAGTAACTGATTCAAAAGATGAAGCATACGTCGGCCATTTTTCTGCATTAAACGTAAGGGATCGCTATATTTATCAGGAAGACTTTTATCGGAAAGTATATCTTCAATCGGTCCTAAAATCAAGGTCAAAGGAGTTCTAATTTCGTGTGAGATATTGGTAAAAAACTGCAATTTAACTTCGTTAACGGCTTTCTCGATTTTTAACTCATTTCGCATTGCATAAGTTCTTAATATTATGCGGCTTGCTAAAAATGAGCTTAACAACACCAATATCATATAAACAATATAAGCAGTTGTGGTTCGCCACCATGGAGGCAAAATTTCAATGTTAACTTCAGAAATATCGCCACCCCATTCGCCATTCCACAGATCGGCTTTCACTTTAAAAGTGTACTTTCCGGGTTTTAAATTGGTATAAGTTGCTTTATTCTGAGACCCCACATAATTCCAGTCTTTTTCAAACCCTTCGAGAAAATATTTGTATTGTGTTTTGGATGGATCGAGGTAATTCATTGCCGAAAATTCTAAACTAAAGCTTGATTGCGTGTAATCAAGTACAATATTGTCGGTATAGGCAATCGAATTTTCTAAAGGTGACTGCTCACTGCTAACTTCCACGTTTTTGTTAAACAATTGGAAATTGGTGAAAATCACATCCATTTGGAGATTACGATTAACAATTTTACCTGGATCGATTTTATCAATCCCATTATCGCCGCCAAACAACAATTGACCATTACTTAGTTTTACACAAGTGTTTTCAGAATAATTCCGGTTACAAAATCCATTGGATCGATTAAAGTTTTCAAAACTATTATTGCGTTTATCGTAGCGCGACAAGCCACTTTCGGTCCCGAACCACAAGTAACCTAGATCATCTTCTAAAATCGAAAAAACTTCATTATTAATCAGTCCATCTGATCGATCAATCAATTCAAAGTAATAATCCCCTTCGCGAGATTGATGCAATCGACTTACTCCACCTCCAAATGTTCCAAACCACATTTGTCCCGACTGATCTTCAAAGGCATGTACCACATCGTTGTAGCTCAAACTGCTTGAATTATTAGGGTCTTGCAAGAAAGTGGTAAATTGAGAGGAACTTAAACCATCTTCGGTACATTGATTTAAATTTAATCCGAATGCAGTTGTTATCCATAAGTTATTTTCTTTGTCGATCAATAAATTACGGACTAAGTCGCTGGTTAAATTTGAATTATCGGTGCTGATTGTTTCAAACTTTAAATTTGAATAATCATCTACTTTAGTTTTTAAAATTCCTTTTCCGTAGGTTGCAACCCATATGTTCCCCCATTTGTCTTCTATAATATCATAAATATTATCGTTACTAATTGATTGATTATCTGACGGATTGTTTTGATAATTATAAAATTCAATATTTGAATAGTTTTTTAAACCCTTTTTAACAGGAGCTTTTGAAACAGCCAAACCGGCTCCTTTTGCCCCAAGCCAAATGTGTCCTTTTGAATCCTGAAAAATACTATAAACATTAAAAACTGTTTGGTTATCCTTCTCAAAAGGATAGCGGATCTTTAATCTGCTTTCCTTTTCTAATTTGCGATTAAAAATCTGAACATCACCACCTTTTGAACTCACCCATAAATTGCCATTGACATCTTCTAAAACACCACGAACAATATTTTCAACAAAATCGTCATAAACTTCATTGGTAACTCTCGACTGAACTGCACTATTCCTCAAAACCACCTTATTTAATCCACCATGTAAACCAGTACCAACCCACAAGGTATTGTTGTGATCTTGTGTCATTGACGTTACGGTATTAGAAGAGATTGAATTTGGATCAGAGATATCGTTCCTAAAAAAATCAAATTTCTCGTTAACAGAATTATACTTTGCTAAACCACCTCCGTGTACACAAACCCATATATCACCCGATTTATCTTCAAAAATATAGGAGTTCTGAAAATCTGATAGAAATTTAAAAGAAGGAGGTATTAAGTTAAAAAACTTTGTTTCACCAGTGATTTGATCGATTCGATAAACACTAAAATGTTCTGTTGATAACCAAAGATAACCATTTTGATCTTCCAATATATTTTGAACTTTGTCTCCAATCACATTGTGCGTATCCCAATTCGTCAACTCTGCATCTAAAATAAATAACTCATCGGCTCCAACAATCAGTTTATTCTTTTTAGTCGCTTTAAGAACTCTAATGTTATTTGATCTTAATTTTGAATTTGAAGAATCGTAGATTGAAAAATTGGCACGCTCTAAATCAAAGGCGATCAAACCTAATTCGGATGAACCAAACCATACTTTATTATTAAAATAAGTTGCATTATTAAATTGCTCGTTGATATAATATTGTTGAAACTTAAACTCTTTGTTATCTATATTTTTTTTTGAAAGCAAGTTAATCCCCTGTTCACTTCCAAACCATAAGTTTTGATCTTTATCAGAAGTAATGAATGTTATATTATTGTTCGAAATTGAAGACTCATCGAGACTTGTAAAACGTTTCGAATTGTAGTTTCCAGTAATACTGTCAAATTTCAAATAATACAATCCGTTATTAGACGCCCCCAACCATATTTCATCTTCTGAATATTGATAAAAAGCATTGAACTTACTCGACTTTTTAACATTTGCAGCATAATACTCAGGATAGGTTGCTAATTTTTCACTTTTTGTATTTAAACAGTGGTAGTATCCATCGTAAGTTTCAAACCAGATAAAATGTTTTTGATCTTCCCATATTTTAACAATACGGTTATTCGACAAATAACTCGATTTTTTATTATTCCATGGATAAATTTTAAAATTGTAACCATCAAATCGATTTAATCCATTCCAAGTTCCAATCCATAAAAACCCTTTATGATCGCAATGAATGCTGGTAATATGCCCTTGCGATAGTCCATCGTCGGTATTATAATGTACAAAACGATCAACTTCACCCCCCAGAACATTTAGAGCAAACAACAGAGCGATTACTGAATAAATTGTTTTTTTCATCCCTTTAAAATATTTTGAAACAAGAAAACGAGCTGCTTCATTGGCCTATTCTGTAACAAGTAAATTTAAACACTAAAATACTTTTCAACACTTATAAAGCTATGCAATTTATTAATTATCCGAATTCAAATGTATGATAAATCTTCCAAATTGCGTAGCATAACCATTCATACAGTAATTTGGCTATAACACAGCTACAACAAAGTGTTAAAAACATTTAAATAAAACATCACACATATTGTAGCAATTTGTCCCATGTCTAGAATTAAAAATAAATATATGTTTACGTTTTAAAATATTGCTTTATTAAAACATGCTTGTTCTGTGCGAAAGCGAAGAAAAGCAAAACAAAATTGATCTAACTTTAAATAACTCAAATGAAGATGAAATCCATTTTTTCAAAGATTTTAGCATTCATGGGTCTAATGATGTTTTCAACATTCATTTATGCCCAAAATGCAAAAACAGTGACAGGAACAATCACTGACAATGGAGGTATTCCATTGCCCGGAGTTAACATTTACATTGAAGGAACAACAATTGGCAAGATTAGCGACACTGATGGGAAGTACCAAATTTCCGTTCCTAATGCGGACAAAGCAGTACTTGTTTATTCTTTCATTGGCTTTGTAGAACAAAAGATTCAGGTTGCTGGCAAATCTACTATTAACATTGTATTAGAAGAACAAACTATCGGATTAGACGAGGTTGTTGCCATTGGTTATGGAACTGTAAAGAAAAGAGACTTAACCGGCGCTGTTTCTTCAGTGAAAACCGAAGAGCTGAAACAAGCTCCGGTTGCAAACGTAGCTCAGGCAATGCAAGGAAAATTAGCTGGAGTTGTTGTATCGAGTCAGGACGGCAGACCCGGAGCAGATGTAAAAATCCGTATTCGTGGTGGCGGTTCAATTACACAATCAAACGATCCATTAGTTGTTGTTGATGGTGTTCCTGGCGGAACCTTAAGTGATATTCCTGCTGACCAGATTGCAACAATCGATATTTTAAAAGATGCTGCCTCCACTGCAATTTATGGAGCAAGAGGGGCAAATGGAGTAATATTAATTACAACTAAAGGTTCATCAATTAAAGAAGGTAAAACAAAAGTCTCGTATAGTGGATATACCCAATTTAAAAATATTTCTAATCGCTTGGAAGCATTGAATTCCCAAGACTACCTATTATTCCAATGGAGTTACATGACCGCATATCAAGCATCTGCAGGACAACAATTTGCTGAATATTTTGGATTAGGTAGTGCAAACACAAATAGCTATGGACATTCTGGAATAGACGCATGGAATGATTATGCAGCAATAAAATCACATAATTATACTGATGATCTTATTCGAAATGCAATGTCTAAAGAACATAATATAAGTTTGTCTAGTGCAACTGATAAAACATCAATTTATTTCGGTGCAAACATGTCTGACGATGAAGGAATAAAAATCAAATCGGGCTACAGACGTTATAATGCAAATCTGAAGATTGATCATAAATTGTACAAGAATGCTAAAATTGGCTTTAATATAAGCTATGTTAATACTCGTAGAGAAGGAAATGAAAGCACATCAAACGGAGTCGGCTCAATTCTTTCATCTGCTTATACATTTAGCCCAATAGACGATCCACTTGGACATGGAAGTATACCAGAAGCTCCAGCCTTCGGGGATGGTAGTAGTAATATTGATGAAGCTTATAATCCTTATCAAAAAACAATAGACATTGAGGATATTTCAAATAATGAAAAATTTAGAGGATTGGTTTATCTAGACTTGGAGATAATTAAAGGACTAACGTTCCGTTCTGAGATATCCGGCAGTAAAAGCTATAATGAATCTCAGCGATACGATGCAGGTAGAAACTTACCAAACATCGATAACATTATTATGGACAGAAGTGCCAGACTCAATTTAAAAAGAGGTTATGGCTATCGTGTAGCAAATACATTAAACTATGAGATACAAGGGTTAGGAGATAGTCATAAAGTTTCGGTATTGGCTGGTAATGAAATATCACAATCAAATTCAACCAGTTCAAAAATAGAAATGCAAGGATATCCGGCAGACTATGATTTTGAAACCACAATGGGACGTATTCAAAATGGGGTATATTATATACCACAAACCTATTTCAAAGCCAATGGCGATTCGGTATCTGTCGATGTAATAAACAAACCTTATTTTGATTTTAATAACAACATAGGTGTTGCCAAAACAACTGTATCATATTTCGGACGTTTAAATTACTCATACAAAGGTCGCTATTTAGTCACTGCAACTTTGAGAGCAGATGCATCTTCTAAATTTGCACCAGAAAATAGTTGGGGGTATTTTCCAGCAGCAGCATTAGCATGGAGAATATCCGATGAGCCATTTATGGCTGGTAATAGTTGGTTGGATAATTTAAAATTAAGGGCATCCATAGGTACTGCCGGTATGGACAATATTCCATATTATGCATGGAATGATTTATATGATACTTCTTTTGCCAGTAATGGAGACAAAATTTCTGAATCAAAAGGATATTATCCTAGTCCAAATTTAAAATGGGAAACTACTATTTCAAGAAATCTTGGTTTAGATTATGGAATATTCAACAATCATATTTATGGTAGTTTAGAGGTTTATTGGAACAACACCAAAGATCTACTGGGAGAAATTCCTGTAGCACCAGAAAGTGGTTTTTCTACTCAATTTCAAAATGTTGGTAGCACATCCAATAGAGGGGTAGAGCTATCACTTGCAGCCGATATTGTACGTCAAAAAGATTTTTCAGTCAGTGTGAATGCCACTTATAATTACAACAAAAATAAAATTGATGAGTTATCACCAAGTGCAATCAATCATTATGGCTCTGATTGGATGTCAAACTCCACTCGTCCTTCGTCTGATTATATCTTTAAAGTAGATGTACCAATTGGTACTGTAAGAGGATATGAATCAGACGGATTTTATACATTAGATGATTTTAATTATATAAATGGGGTTTATACGCTGAAAGAAAAAGTACCTTATTATGGTGCTACAGTACCTAGTGGTGCTTATCCAAATCCATTTAAAGTCGGTGCTGGAATGGTTATTAATCAAGAAGGAGAAAATATATCTGCAAATATTTTCCCGGGAGCACTCAAAATAAAAGACACCAGTGGTGATGGTAAAATTGATGAAAACGATATCACAGAACTGGGTCAAGTAACCCCTTTACACACTGGAGGATTTGGTCTAAATTTATATTACAAAGGCATTGATTTTAATGCAAATTTAACTTACGCTCTTGGAGGACATGTATACAATGTTTCGAAGCTTTTAAGCTTAACTGGGAGAAAACAAGATGGATTTGGGGCGAACAAGCTTGACTTTATAAAAGATGCCTATAAAGTTTATGATATTGATGAATCTGGTGATCTTTATGCAGTAACTGATCCTGCTGGATTAAGGGCATTAAATGCCAATGCAAAATATCATTTACCTTACGCCGAAAACGGAGTTGTATTATCCGACTTTTTTGAAAAATCAGATTATTTACGTTTAAATACACTTACACTTGGATATACACTACCAAAAAGTATTTCTCAAAAAGTTGCAATTCAACGCTTAAGAATCTATGTTACCGGAGGTAATTTATTTACATTAACAAATTATAGTGGACTAGACCCTGAAGTAAGTTCAGAAGATGACAAAGGAGTTTATGCAACTCCTGGACTTGATTTTGGAACTTACCCAAGATCAAGAACCTTTACATTTGGTGTCAATATTGATTTTTAATAAAAAATATTAGATAGATATGAAAAAGTTAATTTATATAACATTAATACTTGGACTGATTGTCAATTTATCATCCTGTAGCGATTTTCTAGATCAATCATCACCATCAGATTTAACTGCAGACGAATACCTTTCAAACCCTGAAAATGCAAGAGGTGCATTGTCTGGAGCATACGAAACATGGAGAGCTAGTAATATCCATTCAAATGGATTGTTTTATGAACTATCGGTATGTAGTTCTGATGCTGAAAAGCATCCGGAAAAATATACTGATCAAGATCGTCATATTCCTGAAAACCTGTATGATGGAGGAACAGAAAGTTGGAATATTGATCACTATAAAGATCCATATGTAAATGCATATAACATTATAGCTGTTTGTAATAAACTTATTACAAACTATGAAGCAACTGAGATGTATCGCAATGAATGGATGGCTGAAGATGCAACACCAACAAAGTTATCTGAAATATATGGTGAAGCAGTTACTTTAAGAGCAACCATGTACTTTGAACTTTGCAGATATTATGGAGATGTTCCTCATCAATATACTTCTTTAGAAGTTGATACAGTTTTAACATCTAGAGACTATATATATGAGTACCATATAAACAAGCTTAAAACAGTGATACCAATCATGTACAGACCAGGTAAAGAAGGTACAACCGCATTAACGATGAACCGCTCCTATGCAGAAGGTCTACTAGGCAGAATGTGTTTATATGCAGGTGGTTACGCCACAAGAAGAACCGATCTTCCTGCTGATTTTTATTCTGATTTAGATGGAAATACAATTTCTTTTAATAAAATTGGAAACGAATATAGCGGAGGTGTTTACACGCGTCGCACAGATTATAAGAAATTTTATGAAATAGCTAAAACATATCTTGAGGATTGCGTTAATAATTCAGGTACAGTTCGATTAGTAAATTCAGATCCACGAGGAGAAATTGCAGATGGTTACGGAAATCCATTTCAATATGTTTTTCAACAGATGTTAAATCTAAACACATCTTCCGAATCTCTTTATGAAATAGAAGAAACCCAAGGGGAGCAAACAGAGCGGCCTTATGCATTTGGCCGTCCGTCTGGCGGAGGATCTAGTAATAATTTCCCTTGCAAAAACTATGGACAAAGCAGAATGCATCCAACATTTTATTACGGAGATTATGATCCAGAAGATTTAAGACGTGATGTAACTGTTGCGGTAACAGCAAGTACCGGGCAAGGAAGAGAAACTTTGCTAAGTTTTGTTCCTGGGAATAAAACCCTAGGTGGTTTATCCAATAATAAATGGGACGAGAACAGGATGAATCCTCCTTATTATCAGGCTAAACGTCAGGCTGGTGTTAATAATCCATACATGCGAATGTCTGATGTAATTTTAATGCTTGCTGAAGTTTATGCTGAATTAGGTGATGAAGCTGCGGCAAAAGCAGAACTAAAAAAAGTACGTAGCAGAGCATTTGCTCCGGATATGCAGCAAGAAAAAGTTGAAAACTACATTAACGGACTTTCGGGTACAGACTTAGTTGATGCAATTCTGGATGAAAGAAAACTTGAATTTGCCGGAGAGGGTATTCGTAAATGGGATATGATTCGTAACGGAAAATTTCCTGAAATGATTACCAATTTAAAACAAAATTTGGCAAAAATGGTAAGTGAATTAAAAACTCAAGGTTATGCTACTTTTGATAATGGTAATGAGCTACCTGCATATGTTTGGACTAAGATGGTAGATGCACAAGCAAATAATAAATATGGAAATCGTTTAACCACACAATGTACAGACCAAAATGATCCTGTATTGTTCCCAGGATGGAGAGGTCAATACAACGATTGGGAGAATATTGCCGGTCCAGGCATTGGTGCTAAATATAATGATGATTATAAAACCAACGTTGCAATTAAAGGACTATTCAGATATATTGATCCAAATGGTTCTGAAGCTGCCGAATTAGAGGCTGATGGTTATGAAAGACAACGATGGGGTGCAGATATTGTTGGAACAAAAATTGCAGCAGAAGGAGATATTGAAGTTACTGATTTCTCTGATGAGTACTCTTCGTACATTTACAAAGGATATGTAGAAGGTAATGCTCCAATTTATTTAATTCCGATTAATTATCAAACACTATCTACATCAGCGGCGACTAATGGATATGGGTTCTCTCAAGAAACGAATTAATTCATTTGTAATTTTGTCGGTTATTTTTTAACACATAAAAAGGATGTCCAATGGGCATCCTTTTTTATGATGTGAAGCGAAATATGCAAAATAGAACACCTACAAGGCTTTCGAAATCTTGTAGGTTAGCAAGCTCACACTCCTCCTCACTTCGGTTTATTAACTATCCTAAAGTTAGAACTTTAGGATAGTTATTCTTTAATAAAAAATTGACTTATGATTGAAATTACAAAGTTCTACGCCTAAGCATTGGCAGCCCTACCTTCGCGCTGCGCAATTATTGTATTGTATTTTTCAATACGTACATTCAATTGGATTACAAAATCAATATAATTGTCATCTCCATTGATCAAAATTAAGGCTTCAATTCGATCAATCACTGCATTATAGGCCGTATCAACCTCTTTGCGTACACCACTCATTCGATATTCTCCTTTTTCTGATGCTTCCGTATAGCGTTCCCCGATTAATGCTTCAAACGATTCGTTTGCCAATTTTAACTCATTTAACCATCCACTTAAATTCATCAGGGCAATCTCTTCGGCATAATTGGTCGTTAGCTCTACAATCAATTTATAAATAGCAGCCGTTTCTTGATCGTACGACTTCTTTGAAATATTTCCATAACTATCGAATACAATCTTCACTTTCTGGGCTGCATCAACCACCGCTGCATCGTAATGATATAAACAAGCATTTACTGAATTCTTTGTTCCCAACACAATTTCATCGCGATGATGATCTTCATCAACAATTTTTGCAGTATAACTACTTTTCATTACAAAATTCAAAGCAGTTTGCTCTTTTTCGTAATACGAAATATAAGCTGCAAAAGCTGCTTCAATATTCAAGGTAAGCGGAGTAAAATCTTCTACTAAACCTTTAAACTCGGTTTGAAATTGGAAATGTTCCTCATTTCGCAATCTAAATACATTTAAATTTTAAATTTTCATGTTAAAAATTAGTTAGCTAATAAATTTGATTTATTGTAATCAATCACCTGAATGACTCAAGCTGCCATTGATTTCAAGAAAATGTGAAACTTTAAACCTTACTCATTTCAGAGTGTATCAAACCCCGCTGATCGTCCTAGAGCATTTGAATCGAGTAAAAATCGTCCTGCCCATGTCCTGAGGCATTTGAAGCTTTTAGAAAGCCTGCCCGACACTTCGTTGAAAGGTTCGACATGCAACTTCTTCTCCGTCCAGGACTTTAAGAATGAATAATCAATAAACATTTCTGCTGAAGATCATTTCCTGGGGGAAATAATATTGGCATTGGGTTACACAATTGCTTTTTTAAAAGATTATCCTAAATTCTAATAGTCGGATTCTATGATACATTCCTAAAATTATAAAGTTTATTCCAAATTATCCATGGATTTGATAATTAATTTTCTACAATACGTATCGATATATAGTTACTACACCAGTAAAATTACATAACTCATAAACTTGTATGCAGTAGAAGAAAGTAATACAAGAACAGCTATATCGCGAACAATGGCTTTATATGTATAAGATTATTTTGATAAAAAGCGATTTCGAATTTGGCAAACAATATTGGAAATGGATATGCAACAGGAGAAAATTCAGTTGTAAGTGGTAAAATCTATCAGGGATAGAACTAGTTTTTGTTTAAACACACTGACAAGCACCGACAATGGCATCACTCAGCCAAATGCTTTCGAATGAGCATACAATTTTCATAGTAAATTATTTAATCTTTTTAGCTGATAAAAGCAGAGAAGGAAAACCATAGCTGCTATCGGGTTGCTGAACTGTAAAATTGCCAAAACCGGCTTTGGTTAAGGCGTCTTTCATCTCAAATTCGGAAAGCTGATGGGTTGGATACCCCAATGCTCTTGTATGTAATTCGACCAATGCCAGTGTTAACTCGCTTTCATTGTCTATTGCTTTGTCGCAAATATGATTTGAGACGAAAACACCTCCCGATTTCATTGATTTGTTTACTCGTTTTAGAAAATCGACTAATTTGCCTTTAGCACCGTACTCGTATAAATAATGCGAAACAAAAAATAGGTCATAACCTTCGCCAAAGTCATCGTTGTTTTTCATATTAAAACCGTGATAACTTACTCGACTAAAGTCCTTTTCATTCCGCTTTAGCTCTTTGGCATTTTCACAAACTTCGGGCAAGTCGTAAACGTGTGCTTTTAAGTTCAAATTCTCGTGTAAAAAAGCATACGAAAAATAACCGATATTGCCTGCTAAGTCGCACATTTTGGTACACGATGCAAATTCAGGAAGGTTTTTCACAAACTTCAAAACTCCTTGCAATCCTCCTGCTTTCATTCCTTGTTCCATATTGATGGATGCTTCTTTGGTATTCCACATTTTACCATCAAATTCGGGCATTTCACCTTTCAATGCTTGAATTATATAATCGAACGGACCATTACTGCCGTTGAACTGCTGAATAGCATTAAGTTGACAGGCTTCCGATGACTTTACAAGATATTCTTCAGCAAGAACAGTTAAGCCATAGGTGTCGTTTTCCATTGCTACCAGTCCAACCTTTTCAAGCACTTTTAACAAAGCTTCGGTTACTGCTTTATCTATTCTGAGTTTGGTAACAATAGCGTCCAATGCAAGATCATTTCTCGACAATTCTTCAAAAAGATTTATCTCGATCGCAGCATTGATAACTTTTGGAACATAGCTGATGTACAATAGGTTGTTCAGCTTTCCGTATTGTGAATGTAATATTGGTATATTCATAATGATTATTTTTTGTTCAATACTCCATTATTCATCTCATAAAAAAGAGGTTTTCCCGTGGGAATTTCCAATTCAAGAACGCCTTCTTTTGTCAGATTTTCAATGTGCATTACAATGGAGCGTAAGCTGTTGCCATGTGCCGACACCAACACGTTTTTCCCTTGTTCCAATTGTGGAATTATGTTTTCTTTGAAGAAAGGAATAGTGCGCTCGGCAGTGTCTTTCAAACATTCGCCATTTGGTGGTGGAACATCGTAACTGCGTCGCCATTGATGTACTTGCTCATTGCCATATTCTTCAGCCGTTTCGGCTTTATTCTTTCCCTGCAATTCACCGTAGTATCGTTCGTTTAAATGCCAATCTTGATAAACAGGAATGATGTTTTGATTCATACCATCACTGTAAATGCTTGTCCAATCCTTCATTTTACCTTCTGAATGAACAACTACAGGTGTTTTATCGCTCTTGTTCTGTGCAAGGGCAAGCATTGCTGTCTCAATAGCCCGCACTTGTACCGAGGTAAAAACCGTGTCAAATTGTATGTTTGCCAACTGTTCTCCGGCATGTATTGCTTCGGTTATACCTTTGGAAGAAAGGGGGACATCTACCCATCCTGTAAACACGTTTTTAAGGTTCCAAACGGATTGTCCGTGACGTATTAATATTAATTGTGACATATTTTATTTTTTTTACTGTTAATATTTAATTAATAGCGGTTTGCATCTGCCGTTCCACCATTTTTGAAAAAATCCCCTTTTGTTGTTGTAAATCTTTGGGTGAGCCACTTTCAGCAACATTTCCATTAGCTAATACAACTACTTTGTTAGCATTGGCAACAGTTCGCATACGGTGAGCAATAATCAATACAGTTTTGTTTTTAACCAGTTCTGAAATGCCTGCCTGTATTTTTGTTTCGTTTTCCACATCGAGTGAGGCAGTAGCTTCGTCGAGCAGAACGATAGGGGCATCTTTTAGCAAAGCACGGGCAATGGAAACACGTTGACGTTCACCTCCCGAAAGTGTTTCGCCGTTTTCGCCAATAATGGTATCATAACCTTGTGGCATTTTTTGAATAAAGTCGTCGCATTGCGCCATTTTAGCAACTTGCATTATTTCTTCGTCGGTAGCATTACGTTTCCCTATTCGAATGTTGTCTTTTACAGAAGCATTGAACAAAACAACATCCTGAAAAACAATGGAATAATTTTTCAATAAAGTCTCTGGGTTAATTTCACTGATATCGTGACCGCCGAGGGTTATCTTCCCTTTGCTGATATCCCAAAAGCGAGCAGCCAATTTTGCAGAAGTACTTTTTCCCCCACCCGACGGACCAACTAAAGCAGTAATTTCCCCTTGTTTTGCAGTAAACGACACCTTGCTTAAAACTTGCTTGCCTTCTTCGTAAGCAAAATCAACATTACTGAATTCTATATCGTAATTATCAGGATTAAATTTCTCCGTTCCTTTTTGAATTGGCATTGCCTGCATCTCGTTCATTCGGTTAATGCGAACATTGAGGTATAACAAAGCGGCAAGATTGTTAAATACTTCGTTTATGGGATTATAAATGCTCGCTGAAATCATGAGGAAAATAAAATATACAAACAGGCTAACACTCCCTGATGCTACTAAATTTGCTCCAATAATAATAACGCCTGCCAATCCCAGTTTCAGAAAACTTTGAGCACTGTTTACAATTGCTCCTGTAAATAACTCTCCATTTATCAGATGTTTTTCATACACATCAATAGTGGAGTCCAATTCTTTGGCGTAATCCTTTTCCTTGTTGTAAGATTTTATTTCCTGAATGGTGTCTAAACCTTCTTGTATTTTTTCGCTTACATTGCGTTTGGTTTGGTATCCGGCTTTATTTTCTTTATCTATTCGTTTTTTTGCAATAAATAGTATTCCTGCCGCAAACGGAACTACCCAAAACAAAGCCAATGACAGTTGCCAGTTGTAAAAAAATAAGCATGTTGCTACCAAAATAATACTAATAATTGAGGCAAATAGTTGAGGAACAGCATGCGAAAAGGTATGCTCTAAATCGGTATTATCATCCATTAGGGTCGACGTAAGGTCGGAGAGATTTTTCTCACCAAAGAAAGCCAGCGGTAATTTGCGAAGCTTTTCTGCAAGAGAAATGCGACGATTAGCACTTTCTTCATAAACAGTGGAAAAAGTACTCTTATATTGCAACATTGCGATAAAGAGCATTATCAGCATAAAGCTTATGCCAAGCAATATATAGTACCACAATCCGTGCATAATTGCAGCCGAAGGATTAATCACTTTGTTTAAATATTCCTCAAGAAAAAGGAATATAAAAACTGCAGGAAGCATTAATGCTATATTGAGTAATATAGTTGCTAATGTTCCTTTAATAAAGTCTTTTGCTCCTTTTTCTGACAAAGCAAATTTTCGTTGAATTATATTAAGCATTGCAAACCTCCTTTCCAATTGTCCATTGAACAGATTTTTGATATTCGTTCCACATTTTTGTATAAATTCCTTGTCTCATAAGTAATTCTTTGTGATTTCCCTGTTCCACAATTTGTCCTTCGTTAATGACTAGAATAGTATCGGCATTCTGAACGCTGGTTAAACGATGTGCAATCATTAGCACGGTTTTTCCTTGTGCAAGTACGCCAAGGGCTTTTTGTATGAGATGTTCGTTTTCGGGGTCGGTAAAAGCAGTAGCTTCATCAAGAACTACAATAGGCGCATTTTTTAAAATAGCTCTTGCCAACACAATGCGTTGCTGCTCTCCGCCCGACAGATATGTTCCTTCTGTTCCTATTTTGGTATGTAAGCCATACGGCATACGATCGATAATCTCGCGACATTGAGCCATATCAACAGCACGGTTCACCTCATGCAATGATGCATTATTATTTCCGTATTCTATATTTTCTAGAAGAGTGGTTTTAAATAATTTTGTGTTTTGAAAAACAAATGAAATGTTCTCCATTAATTCTTTATGGTCAATTTCTTTGACATTGATTCCACCAATAAGAACTTCGCCCTCATCAACATCCCAAAAACGCGGAACAAGTCGGGCGATGGTTGTTTTTCCTCCACCAGAAGCACCTACTAAAGCAACTGTTTTTCCTCTCGGAATAGAAAAACTGATATTATCAACAGCCTTTTTATTTGCATTGGGATAACTGAATGAAACTTTGTTGAATTTAATATCGAAATGCTTTATTGGTAACGGATTACTAGAAACAGCTAACGGTTCAGTTGATAATAGATTATCTAAACGGTCAATAGCTTCTTTAGCTTGTCCGAATGCTTGATTCATATACATACTTCGCATTACACTTTGCGAAAAAATAGGAGCGATAAGTATGTAGAGAAACATGTTTAAAATAACAAGTTCCGGACTGCTAGTAGTACCAATCAATATAATAGCCACAGGAACAATGAAATACGCAAATCCGTTGATAAGTACTGTGTACAGTGACATTGGAAATTGCCATAAATTTGTGTAATTCATTACCATTTCTTTGTACTTAACAATACTGTTGTAAAAATTTTTAAATGAAAATACTGTTTGCTGAAATACTTTTACAACAGGAACGCCACGCACATATTCAACGGCTTCGGTATTCATTTCTTCGAGTGAGTCCATATACTTTCTCATAAACGTCTGCCCCCTTGCTCCCATCATAAAGCTCATTAAGGTCATTGAAAGGACTATTGGTAATATACATGCTAATCCCAATCGCCAGTCGAAAACGAAAATAAGTACTGCGGCAGTAATAGGCATTACAATAGTTGCGGCAAAATCGGGCAGTTGATGCGCTAAAAAACCATGTGTAATACTGGTGTTGTCATCAATTATTTTGCGAATACGACCGCTAGTGTTATTATCGAAAAACCCGAGAGGCATACGCACAATTTTTTTCATAGCATATCGGCGCATATTTGTTTCGGTACGGAATGCTGCTAAATGTGAAAATGTAAGTGCAACAAAATAAATCAGAATGCTTCCAATAGCCAGTACGGCAGCCCACCAGGCGTAGGTTTGCACCATTGTTGACGATGTGATTTTTCCCGCTACAATAAATTCACGAATGATAAACCACACCAGAATGTATGGTATCATTGCAATTAAGGCACTTAGTGCAGATAATCCTAATGATAGCGGAAGTAATGCCTTCCTGCCTGTCATATAGGTTTTAAGTTTTGATAATGTACTCATATCTTAATTTTTATATTTTTTATCTTTGTCAAAAAAGAACAGTGTTCTGTTTTGTTCAAAAAAATTAATCGCTCACCCGCATAACTCTCTTCCAGCCAGCCGTTCCAAACTCCATATATTCTCTGATAAATTTTTCCAAAGCCTCGTGAGACAGATCGTGCATTACCAGTTCAGCAATAATACTCATCCACCATGAACTCATGGTATGAATAAAAAATTCCGAAACCTCTCCGTTTATTTCAGGATATTTTTGCTTCATAAGGGCAATATATTCGATACCAGTTTGTGTATGTTTATCAATAGTTTCATTCCTGAAATTCTCAAGTGAAGAACCTGCCGATTTAAATAGTAATAAATTAAAATCTTCTTTGTAGTCGTCAATAAGTTCAACAAACATATCTATCTGATTACGCATATATTCATCAGATGTAAATATGTCAATACTGATGTACTCTGAACTATTATGTTCACCCATAACCGCATCCATAGCTTGTAAGACCTTTGAAAGTACTTCACAAAAGATTTCGTCTTTATTTTTATAATAATTGTAGATGTTGCTTAAAACAACACCTGATTCTTTTGCTATTTTCCGCATAGATGTGTCCTTAAAACCATTCTCCTGAAATTGCTTCCGTGCTACTTCAAGAATGTTTTTCCGTATGTCATCTTTCTGTGTTTGCATATATATAATTTAGATTACAAATAAAGAACATTGTTCGTTTATAGGCAATCGCTATTTATGGGGATTTTACTCTCCCCATATTCATTACAAATAGGAGAGAGTAAAATAACCAGCCAAAATATAACCCACTTTAATTTTATTGTTTACAATACTCTTTCGAAAGCTTGTTTCAGGCTTTCTTTTCTATCACTAGGATAATTTTCAAACAATAAATCATAGAAATTTTTAAAAACAGCTTTATCCTCAGAGTTTTTTGAATTATATGTTTTTAGAAGATCTGAAAATGTAACAATACCAATTTCTCCGATGACATTCAATAATTCCATAGCACCTTTGTTTTCTTCCAAATATTCAACCCCATCGGCATAAATAAGAGGAGGTTCAATATTGGGGTAAAATGAAAAGTTACGATTACATGTAACATATTGCTGCTTCTTTTTTGTTTCTCCCGACTAATAAATTTCGACGATAAATCCTTATATTTATGCATACAACTAACTACTAATTGAATCATGCATAAAAGAGTTAAAACAAATCTGATTTTAACCGTCCTACTTACTTCTTTGAGTATTTCTACATTCGCTCAAAACAAAAAAAAGGTTTTAAAAACCATGCTCAATGCAACCTCATACATGGTAGAAGAAGTGAGCACCAATAGTGGGTACTTATGGAACTATCTTCCAGACTTTAGTCGCCAATGGGGTGAAATGGAAGCCTACCCTACGATGATTTGGCTGCAACACCCCGGCACTATAAGTATGGGGCAAATATTCCTCGATGCTTATGAGGCCACGCAAAATGAATATTACTATAAGGCAGCACAAAAAGCAGCCAATGCAATCATTTGGGGGCAAAGCAATGAAGGCGGATGGAACTACATGGTCGACTTTGCCGGCGATAAATCACTGAAACAATGGTATGCAACCATCGGGAAAAACGGTTGGCGACTAGAAGAGTTTCAGCATTATTATGGCAACTGCACTTTCGATGATGATATTACCTCTGATGCAGCACGTTTTCTGTTACGAATATACCTAACGAAACTTGACCCGACGTATAAACCTGCGCTTGAAAAAGCAATCAGTTTTATTTTAGAAAGTCAATACCCAGCCGGAGGATGGCCTCAGCGCTACCCTATCAAAACCGATTTCCAGAAGCAAGGGCATCCCGACTACACCGCTTATTACACTTTTAACGACGATGTAACTTGGGAAAACATTCACTTTTTGATTCAATGTTATTTGACACTTGGAGAAGAACGCTTTTTAGAACCTATTTACAAAGGAATGGATTTCTATATCATTTCACAGGACAAAAGTGGTGGATGGGGACAACAGCTTGATTTAGATTTAAAGACAAAAGGTGCCAGAACCTACGAGTTAGAAGCACTTTTACCTTCAACAACCCTTGGCAATAGTTTATTACTTATTGAGTTTTATAAAATAACAGGAAATAAGAAATACCTCAAACCTATTCCACGAGCCATAGAGTGGTTAAAATCAACTAAACTCCCCGAAGATCAAATAGAGGGAAATCGCACTCATCCAACTTTTGTTGAGTTAGGAACCAACCAACCAATTTATGTTCACCGCAAAGGTTCTAATGTTGGAAATGGACAATATTATTCAAACTACGACGATCAAAATTTACTCCGTCACTATTACGGAAAAAGCAGAGTTCCTCTTGACTATTTAATTACTGCTTACCAAAGCGTATTGAAAACTCCAATTTCAGAGTTAATTAAAAATTCTCCATTAATAGGCCAAGAGGATGATAAAAGATTACCACAAGAAAAATACAGTATTTACCGATCAAAATACAAATCGATTCCTAAAATTGATCGAGTAAAACAAGTGATCAAATCATTAGACAAACAAAACCGTTGGCTCGCCCAACATGCCAATACAAGCAACCCATACTTAGGGCCTGCTCCAATTGGTAATGATTCTAGCACACAATATGTTTCAACCATGGTGGGTGATCAATACGACACTTCTCCTTATCGCGACGAAAGTGAACAACTTTATCTTTCTACTTCAACTTATATTAGAAACATGCGCACTTTAATTAACTATTTGAACTATATTCAAGATCCTGAAAAATATAAAACAGAAATCAAACAAGAATTTTCCTCAATTACAATCTATTAAATATGAAATCTTTGAATCAATCTTTATACCTTCTCTTTTTCCTATGTTGCTTTTTGGCAACAAATGCAAATAATAAGTTGGACTCAAACTCCTTACTTAATTATCAAAGCCTAGATCCTGAAAGTCCAATTCAATTTAATGGAAATTCAATTTCCTATAAAGGCAAAAAAATGAATTTAGGACCTACAGCCTTTTTTTTAGATGCACAACTTTCAAACGAAGAAGTCAATCAATATCCTTATGTGTTTAATGATTTCAAAAAAGCAATCGCGGCAACTAAAAACGGTACAGAAGCCGATCCAATGACCATTTATATTGCACCTTATGTTTACTGGATTAACGACCCTGATTTTAATGGAACGGTTGTTCCAAAACCTGGCGAAGGTGGTCCTTTCGGGATGGTGATTAGATGCAACAATCTGAAACTACAAGGGCTTTCAGATAATTCTGAAAATGTAGTTTTAGCTTCCAACTTGGGACAAACGATGGGATCGAAAGGAAATTTCACGATGTTTTACATCGATGGAGATGGAATTACAGCCAACAATATCACATTTGGAAATTATTGTAACATCGACTTAGAATATCCTTTAAAACCTGAATTGAATAGATCGAAAAGAGGGAGTGCCATCGTACAAGCACAATTAATTATTTGTAATAGTGATAAAGTATATGCTAAAAACTGCCAATTTAAGAGTCGTTTAAATCTTTGTCCTTTTGTTGGTTCAAAACGAACTTTGTTTGAAAACTGTCATTTTGAATCGACCGACGATGCCTTAAACGGGAAAGCAGTATATTTGAATTGCACCTTTGATTTCTACAGTGGAAAACCCTTCTGGGGCACCTCAGGAACCGGCGTTGCCTTTTTAAATTGCGATGTGAATTCATTGACAGGCGGCAACCAGTATTTCACAAAAAGTAAAGGACAAGTAGCAGTTATCGATACACGTTTTATATCAGAAACTTCAGATTACATAGGTTGGCGCGATCATCCTCGGGAAGAATGCCGCAACTATCAATCGAATGTAATGTTGAACAACCGACCAATTGTTATCAATGCAAAACAACCAAACCGAACCATCCTAATGGATGAGCTTCCCATTCTGAATGCATTCAAGTTTGAATACGAAGGCAATACAATTTATAACACCTACAATTTATTAAAAGGAAACGACGGTTGGGATCCTCAACAACTCGCTGAAATCACCAACAAAGCGTCAAAAGCTTCACGCATTAACTATGCTGAAATTCCAACGCAGCTTATTATTCATCCTTCGAAAATGACTTTGGAAACAGGAAAAGACACCCTCCAAATTACCGCTCAACTTTTCAGATTTGGCAATTTTGAAATGCCGATTAAAGATTTAAAATGGAAAATTAAAGAGGAAGATAAAGCCTATCTTAAACTTTCTGCAACCGACCTAGGAACTTGCCAAATTATTCCAACGAACGAAACCGATACAACTCGAATGGTGCTCGTTGAAGCGTCAACAGAACTAGGATTACAAGCCTCTGCGGTAGTCTATATTTCGCCTCGAATTTTAGAGGCTCCAAGCTTTGTAAAGTCTCCAAAATTGAAGTTCCTTAAAAATGGATTAATCAATGTTGAATATAAATTGGACATGTCTTACACCGATGAGTCGATCATCACATGGTATCGTTGCACCGATAAAAATGGAGCGAATCCAATTGAAGTGGCAACAAGTCGTTACAAAACGCCAAAGTTCAATTATGAATTATCAGTGGACGACCTAGGCTACTACCTGATAGCAGCTGTTTCGCCAAAACATTTGCGTTGTAAAGCTGGTGAACCAATGACCGTTGTTTCGAAAAAACCAATCGAACTAAAGCAAATAAAAGCAGATGCCAATATTTTAAAAGTGAGCAATACAGAGTTTGCAGTGAGTAACCAACCTAAAATCATTCCCGGGTTTTGGACCATTGATGTTAACAAACCTGCCGATACTAATTACTTCGATTGGGTGGCGGAACCAAACAAACCCGCCTACTATGTAGGAAGCGGAATTTATGGCGCAGCCAACGATACTGGTTTAATACAAAGAACCAAAGGTGCCCGCTTGCGCTATACTCCAAATCAATACAGAAGCGGAGATATGAAAGTAACTTTCACTGCTTGTCCGGCAAAAACAGCACGACAAGGATTTAGTAGCGCCAAAATGCAATACATGGATATTGGCATCAACTTCGATACTGAAAATCTCAACGGATATGCGATTCGATTGATAAGAACCACCAAATATGGTAATGCCATCGACTTTGTATTTGTGAAATATGAAAATGGTAATGCGCATGAAATTTCAGATCCGATTTCAACAACTGTTTATCACTCCCCATGCACCATTCAAATTGAAAAAACAGGACAATTATTTTCTGTAAAAGCAACAACAGAACATATACGCCAGCACGAATCGAAAGAGGTAGTTCAAGAAATTGATATGCAAACTGAAATTGACGAGGTTTCCTTCGATGGATTCTTTATTCAACATACCGGTTCAACAGGAAGTGGAGCTTCCCTACTAAAAAACATCTCGTTAACATGGAAAAGATAAATTATGCAATGCTACAGCTAACGATAAAACATTTTTTATTAATACCTCATTTATGCATCTCAACTCAATTTTTTATAAATCAGTAATTTCTATTTTACTGATCATTGCTTTTAATTATTCAAATGCACAAAACACCATCGCTTTTCCCGGAGCAAAAGGTTGTGGAAAATATACAACAGGAGGAAAAGGTGGTGAAGTTATTTATGTGAGTAATCTCAATAATGAAGGAGATGGGAGCTTGCGATATGCACTTGAAAAAACAGAAGGACCTCGTACCATTGTTTTTAATGTTGCGGGAAATATCTTTTTAAAATCCAATATCGAAATTCGCCACGGCAATGTAACCATTGCGGGGCAAACTGCACCCGGAGACGGAATCTGCGTTGCTGGTTCAGGATTGGTGGTGCATGCCAATAATGTAATCATTCGCTACATGCGTTTTCGCCCCGGTGATATCAACCATCGCGAAACAGATGCCTTATCGGTTATTCGTTCTAAAAATGTAATCGTTGATCATTGCAGTATGAGCTGGTCGCTCGACGAAACCTGTTCGTGCTACGACAATGTCAATTTCACCTTGCAAAATTGCATTATCAGCGAGAGTCTAAATAACTCTTATCACGAAAAAGGTAAACATGGCTACGGTGGAATTTGGGGCGGAATGGGAGCTACTTTTCATCACAACTTATTGATGCATCATACCAGTCGCAATCCACGTTTGCACGGAAGTCGTTACCACAAACAACCCGAAAAAGAACGTGCAGAGTTTGTAAATAACGTGATTTACAACTGGCGAATGAAATGTATTTATGCTGGCGAAGATGGTAATTACAATCTATCAGAAAACTATTTCAAACCCGGTCCTGCCACCAAAGGAAAAGTGAAAGAAAATATTCTGGAACCTTGGGAGCCATTTAGTAACTATTACTATAGCAACAATTACATCGAAGGAAACGAAGCTTTAACCCAAAACAATCATCTAGCAGTACTAATGCCCGACGAAGAAATAAGTGAACCGCTAAAATGGCTCGATGCTCCACTTAAAATTAGCGATTACAAAGTTGAAGATGCACAACAAGCCTATCTAAGAGTGCTGGCCAATGCTGGCGCTTCACTCAAACGAGATGCGATTGACCAAAGACTTATCGAAGAAGTAAAAAACGGAACCGTTACTTATAACGATGGTATTCTCGATTCGCAGGAAGAAGTGGGTGGATGGCCTGAATTAAAATCGGCTGCAGCACCAAAAGATACCGATCAAGATGGGATACCGGATGAATGGGAAAGTAAAAACCATTTGAATCCTAAAGACAATAATGATCATAAAAGCTTCGACTTAAGTAAAGAATACACCAATCTCGAAGTTTATTTGAATTCAATAGTTAGTCAGTAAGCGATGAAAAAAAACATAACGATCATTATACTTCTATTCTTGACATATCAAGGATTTGCACAAAACAATTCAGATAATTGGTGGAGCGAAGCCAAATTTGGAATGTTTATTCATTGGGGATTGTATTCCATTCCTGCAGGAATTTGGAATGGAGAAGCTGTGCAAAATGATAAATATTTGAATCCATTTTGCGAACACATACAGTGGATTGCCAAAATTCCAAATGCAGAATATGCAAAACTGACCTCGCAATTCAATCCGGTTGATTTTAATGCAGACAAAATTGTGAAGCAAGCCAAAGAAGCAGGAATAGGTTATCTGGTTTTTACTTCGAAGCATCACGATGGATTTGCGATGTACCATTCAAAAGTGGACACCTTCAACATTGTTGAGGCCACTCCCTACCAAAAAGATCCGTTGTTAGCACTTTCGATAGCTTGCAAAAAATATGAAATGAAATTGGGCATTTACTATTCATTAGGTCGCGATTGGCGTGAACCTAATGCAGCCAAAAGTTCGTGGGGCAACAATTGGGATTTTGATGAAAACCGACCTTACAATTACCAACAATACTTAAACGAAAAAGTGAAACCACAATTAAAGGAATTGCTGACCAATTATGGTGAAGTAGCTATCCTTTGGTTCGATACGCCAGAGCAAACCTCCAAAACTCAAAGCCAGGAAATCTACGATTACGTAAAAAAGCTTCAGCCTGAAATATTAATCAATACACGTATCGGAAATGGTGTTGGTGATTTCAAAGAGATGGGCGATAATCACATTCCTAAAAAGGGTGATGCAACGCTATGGGAAACTCCGGGAACCATGGCTGCAAGCTGGGGATATAGCAAACTCGATACTGAAGAATATTGGAAGTCGTCGAGAACCATCATCATGCAGTTAATCGACATAGTGAGCAAAGGAGGAAATTACCTTTTGAACATTGGTCCCGATGAATTAGGGAATATTCCGGTTGAAAGTCAATCGCGTTTAAGCGATATTCAAGATTGGATGAAAATAAATGGCGAAGCAATTGTTGGCGCTTCTAAAGGCAAATACGTAGCTCCATTGTATGGACGGTTCACCCAAAAAGACAATATTCATTATGTACATATATTTGAGCGCCCCGACAATAACGTAGTCATCTTAACCATTAAAGAGGAAAACATTGAAAAGGTAGAATTACTATCACAAAATGGCCCACAAAAACTTGCGATTCATCCCAGCTTTGGCAAGGCTATTGTAATTAATTTGCCAACCGATTTAGCCTACGACTTACCAGAAGTGGTCAAAGTAACTTTGAAAAATTAACAATTATGAGAAAAATAGGAATCCTTTTAATACTTACATTTTTAATCGCAGAAGTTAGTAATGCACAGGTGAAATTCCCGAAAGACACTTCGTACACTGTAGCTGCGACATACAAAAAATGGGTAAAATATTATCCCGACATACAACCAATGTACATGACCAATTCACCAAAAGTGAAGAAGTACGATGATTTGATTTATCAAAATTATGGCGGTCGTGAAATGCACCTTGACTTGTTTGTTCCTTCAAAATACAAAAGGAAAGATAAGTTTCCGGTGGTGGTAATGATACATGGTGGCGGATGGATTTCAGGCGATAAATCGTTGCAATGGGCCATGGCTGAGAAACTCGCTGAAAATGGATACATATGTGCAACCGTTGAATACCGAATGCTTTTGGAAGCAAGCTATCCGGCAGCGGTAGTCGATATTAAAACAGCTATTAAATTCTTGCGTAGTCAATATAAAAATTACCCAATTGACACTACCAAGTTTGCTACTTATGGAGGTTCAGCCGGAGGACAATTAGCCGCATTAGTTGCATCAACAGGTTACTACAACCATTACGCCGACACATTGGTATACAAAGGCTTTTCAAATAAGGTTCAGGCTATGGTTGATGTAGATGGTGTTCTACATTTTTTACACAAGGATGCCGATGAAGTGCGCCCGGAACAAGAAACAGTTTCTACCCGATGGTTCGCGTGCAATCCGAACGACAATAAAGCTGTTTGGAATGAAGGTTCAGCCTTATCACATGTAAACAAAGATTTTCCGCCCAGTTTAATGTTGAAAAGTAAATACGATCGTTTCCTTGCAGGCCATCAAGATTTAAGCAATGGGCTCGACAGCCTTGGAATTTACAACGAGTATCACTGCTTGGAAGGCAGTCCTCACTCCTTCTGGCACTTGGAACCTTGGTTTACACCAACCTCGGAATATGTCATCAATTTCTTAGATAAAGTTTTTAAGGAATAAATAGAAATAATTAAAGTGTCATTTCGAACACTCCGAATGTATTCGGACGGTGAGAATTGAAAATCAACGAAGCTAAACCTCAAAGGTTAAGTCAAAGATTTTTCGTCGTTACTCTTCCCTCGAAATGACACTTTGTTGATGAGCTTTGTTACTTTGTCTCTCCGTAACTAAAGAACTTTAAACCACTTTCACCAACTTCGCTTCTTGTTTCACCATTTTACCAAACGAAACCGGTTCAATTCCATTGGCAATTAGCAGTTTTTCAACTTCATATTTTGCCGAGTCTTCAACAGCAATTAACAAGCCTCCACTAGTTTGCGGATCGCATAGTATTGATTTTTGCTGAACATCCTCCAATTCAATATGATGACCATAGCTGTCCCAATTTCGGTTCGTTCCTCCGGGAATGCATTTTTGTGCAATGTATTCTTTTACGCTTTCGAATACCGGAATCTTATCAAATTCGAGCTGAGCCGACAAGTTGCTTCCTTCGCACATTTCAACCAAATGGCCTAGCAAACCAAACCCGGTTACATCAGTCAAGGCTTTGATGCCTTCAATTTTTGAAAGTTCGTAACCAATTTTATTCAACTTCGACATAGAATCAGGTGCAATTTGCTCATGCTCGGGCTTCAACAAACCGTTCTTTTGTGCAGTGGTAAACACCCCCACACCCAATGGTTTTGTCAAGTATAGTGTACATCCTTCGGTAGCAGTATCATTGCGCTTTAAATTCGCCAACTCCACCTGACCGGTAACTGCCAATCCAAAAATTGGTTCAGGACTATCGATGCTATGTCCACCAGCTAATGTAATTCCTGCTTCTTTACAAGTTTGGCGTCCACCTTCCAAAACCTGTTGTGCAATTTCAGGAGCCAGCTTATCGATCGGCCAGCCTAAAATAGCAATAGCAATCAACGGCTTTCCGCCCATGGCATATACATCACTAATGGCATTTGTGGCCGCAATTTTTCCGAAGGTAAATGGATCATCCACAATCGGCATAAAAAAATCGGTGGTACTTATTACTGCAGTTCCATCACCCATATCGTAAACAGCTGCATCGTCGCGACTATCATTTCCTACGAGCAAACGTGCGTCATAATTAGGTTCGATTTCTGTTTTCAAAATGGTGGTCAATACTTTTGGCGAGATTTTACATCCACATCCGGCACCATGGCTATATTGCGTTAACTTGATTGGTTTCATATTCTTTGATAAATCTTATTATTGTTTTTGCATTGTTGATAGCATCCACTTTTTCCATCGGAATTTTTACAATTCTATCAGCATTTCGCTTATTCATTCCTTTTATGTAGGCTTTATCGTAATAATGAAGCGTGGTTAAAGCCACCTCTACATAATTATTCTGGGCCAAACATTCCAACGCATGATTCACATTTTGTCCGCCCAATCGCTTTGTAATTCTTAGAATCGAACTTTCCAACAATTGATTGTCGTAACCCGCATAATCGTTCACCAAATGCTTGGCGCGCTCCTCTTTCGGAATGTCGATAAAATAAAGCTGTGCATTTCGAATTTGACTGAACAACTGCATTGGAATATTCACATGACCAATACTCAAACTTTCGTCTTCCATATAAATTGGTTTTGAGAAATCGAGTGCTCGCCAAATTTCAGAAAGGTTATTTTCGAATTGCTCAGTGGTTGGTTGTGGATTTTCACCAATACTTCCAAAAGCTGAACCTTTGTGATTGGCCAAACCTTCAAGGTCGACCATTTGATGCCCCAATTGGGCAACTTCCTTCAATAAGTAGGTTTTACCACTTCCGGTGTAGCCACCAATCACCTTTAAATCGGCAGGAGTTTCGAAATGATTCAGCACAAAATTGCGGTAAGCTTTATAACCACCAACCACGACTTTCACATCGTTGAAACCATTATCGGAAAGATGTTGTGCAAACGAACGACTCCGCATTCCTCCGCGCCAACAATGCACAATCACATTTCCGTTGGGAGCTACTTTGCGCGACTCTTCGATAAACATTTGAAGCTTCGGATTTACATAGACATAACCAACTTCAATTGCCTTTTCTTTCGATTGCTGCTTGTACACCGTACCTACATGTGCACGTTCATCGTTGGTAAATAAAGGAATGTTAGTAGCACCGGGTATATGACCTTTCTCAAACTCGCCCGGCGATCGAACATCAATAATGGGTAATTGCAAGGCGAAAGCACCGCCTATTTCAATTTCTGTTAACATACCTGTAAAAGTACGTTATTTCTTTATTCGGTTGAAATATCTGAGCAAGAACTTGTAAGCCCCATCAAAACACAAATTTGTTGTGTAGAAACTAAAATTTGTCATAGAATGACGCATAAAATTTTCCCTATTTTTACGATTCACGAAAAAATTACACACATGAAAACTCGACTTCTACTCATTATTGCTTTTGTGCTTGCTGGCAGTCTTTGCTTTGCACAAGAACAATCAGATAAACTTTTAAGCATAGATCGTATTTATGCATCGCAAGAATTCAGCCAGCAATGGGCCCAACCATTTCAATGGATTGATGGTGGCAATGCTTACGTAAAAGTTGAATGGGAAAAAGGAGCACAATCGGTTGCAAAATATATCACTAAATCGAAAGAGAAAACGGTAATTATTCCTTCTGAAGCATTAATCCCTGAAGGAAAAGAAAAGCCAATAAGAATTGAAGACATCAGCTTTTCAAACAACTTATCAAAAGTTTTAATCTTCACCAACTCCGCTCGTGTTTGGCGTACCAATACCAAGGGCGATTACTGGGTTTTCGACATTGCAACACAAAAACTACAGCAAATTGGAAAAGAATTTCCTGCATCATCGTTAATGTTTGCCAAATTTTCGCCCAACAACGATAAAGTTGCTTATGTAAGCGAATTCAATATTTACACTGAAGATTTAACAACAGGAAAAGTAACAGCATTGACTACCGACGGTGGCCAAGGAATTATTAACGGAACCTTTGATTGGGTTTACGAAGAAGAGTTTGGTTGCAAAGATGGTTTTAGCTGGAACCCTGAAAAAAATGAAATTGCATTCTGGAATTTAGATGCCTCAACTACCGGAACCTTCTATATGATCGACAACCTCGATTCAGTTTACGCTCGATTAATTCCACTGCAATATCCTAAAGTTGGAGAAACACCTTCGGCTTGTAAGGTAGGTGTTGTAGATGTAGCAACACAAGCAATCACTTGGATTCCAATTGAAGGTTCGGCAACCGAAAACTATATTCCGGGCATGCAATGGATCGATGCTGAAAACTTATTGATTCAGCAAATGAATCGCCATCAGAATAAATTAACGGTTTGGATCTACCATGTTCCATCGAAAACCTTGAAAACCATTTATACCGAAACCGAAGAAACCTGGGTTGACTTGCAATATCCTGATGTTTCAGCGTCGTGGTGGACTGGAAATGCACTTTTGATGGTCGACAACAATCAATCGTTTCTACGATTGACTGAAAACGATGGATGGCGCCATTTATATAAAATAAACATTGCATCGGGTGAAAAAACCTTGCTTACCGAAGGCGATTACGATGTAGCCTCATTGGTAGCTGTTACCAAAACCGAGGCTTATTTCCATGCTTCACCAAGCAACAGCACGCAGCGTTATTTGTATAGCGTTTCGTTGAATGGAGGCAAAAAGCCAAAACAAGTTACACCGTCGAAATACGAAGGAATCAACATTTACAAAGCTTCGCCAAACGGGAAATACGCCTTGCACACTTATGGTTCGGCATTAGCAGCAAATAAGGTCGATTTGGTTACACTACCTAAACACAACATTATTGAGCAATTGGTGACCAACACAAAATTCGAAGAAAAGCTGGCAACTTTAGATCTTCCAACAGTCGAATTCTTTAAAGTTACCACCGAAGAAGGCATTGAAATTGATGGCCGAATGATTAAGCCTAGTGATTTTGATCCATCGAAAAAATACCCGGTGCTATTCCATGTATATGGCGAACCTTGGGGACAAGTAGCCACCGATAATTTCATTGGAATGTGGAACATTATGATTGCTCAAAAAGGCTTCATCATTATAGATATGGATAACCGCGGAACTCCCTGCTTAAAAGGAAGTGAATGGCGAAAATCGATCTACCGAAAAGTTGGAGTTGTGAATGCACACGATCAAGCATTAGCGGCTAAAGAAGTATTGAAGTTCCCTTATATCGATGCCAACAGAACTACCGTTTGGGGTTGGAGTGGCGGAGGTTCAATGACCTTAAACCTGATGTTTAGATATCCTGAAATTTATAAAACAGGAATGGCGGTTGCAGCCGTTTCAAATCAATTGATCTACGATAATATTTACCAAGAACGCTACATGGGATTACCACAAGAAAATCTTCAGGATTTTATTAACGGATCGCCAATTACTTATGCGAAAGATTTACAAGGAAATTTATTAGTAGTGCACGGAACACACGACGATAATGTGCATTACCAAAGTATGGAAATGTTGGTAGATGAATTGATAACACAGAACAAACAATTCACCATGATGGCCTATCCAAATCGTTCGCACGGATTATATGAGCGTTCAAATACAACACGCCATTTGTATACTTTATTAACCAATTACTTATTGGAACATAACAAGTAAACGAATCAAAAATATCGATTCATAAGATTTCGAAAAGGAGCAAATGATTATACCGTTTGCTCTTTTTATTTGGCCGCCATCGGCGAAACGCCGATTGATGAAAGTTTGTCCGGTGCGCATTCGGCAAAACGCCGATTGAAGGAAGGTCTACAGTGAGCTTTCGGCGAATTGCCGACGGTCGTTTTAAAAAATGAATAATGGAAAATTTATAATGAATAATTACTTTGTTACTCAGGAACTCAGGAACTTTTAAACAAAAAAAGGCTGTCCATAATTGAACAGCCTTCATAGGAAAAAATTACCTCGTTAACTCTAACTCGCAATTTGCAAACCCTTTATATTGTCTTCGAATGCAGAGAGTGCCGCTTTTGCACCTTCGCCCATAGCCACTACAATTTGTTTGTAAGGCACTACCGAAACGTCGCCCGCAGCATAAATACCGGGAACATTGGTACGGCAACTAGCATCCACCATAATCTCTCCCATTCTATTGGTCTCTACTAAATCTTTAAAAACTCCACTGTTTGGGCTTAGTCCAATTTGAACAAAAACTCCATCAGTAATCACTTCTTTTTCAATACCCGAAGTACGCTCTCGATACGTAAGCGATGTAACTTTTTGTCCATCACCATCAATTTTCAATGTTTGCGCATTGGTGTAGATTTCAACATTCGATTTTGTTGAGAGTTTTTCTTGTAATACCTGATCGCCTCGCAAAGTATCGGCAAATTCTAAAACCGTAACGTGCGATGCAATAGAAGATAAATCGATGGCCGCTTCCAATCCCGAATTTCCGCCTCCAATTACGACCACCTTTTTATCTTTATAAAATGGACCATCGCAATGGGTACAAAAGGCAACTCCCGAACCAATGTATTGGCTCTCGCCCGGCACATTCAAATGTCGCCAGCTGGCACCTGTTGCAGCAATTACTGCCGGAGTTGTTAACTCCTCACCTAACGATGTCTTTAATATTTTCATACCATCCACTACTTCAATCGATTCAACTAAACGATTTTCAAGTACTTCAATTGGATAGTCTTTCACATGAGACAATAGGTCGGCACTTAATTCTTTTCCGGTAGTCATGGTTTTAGAAATCATGTTTTCAATCGAAACAGTTTCGGTTACCTGACCGCCAATGGTTTCGGCCACTATGGCCACGCTGAATCCTTTACGGGCAGAATAAATAGCTGCCGATGCTCCAGCCGGACCACCACCAACAACTACTACATCGAATTCTTTCTTAACTACTTCCTGATTTGAGCGATCAACGCCCATTTCTTTTTCCAATTTCCCCAACAATTCGCCCAACGATGAACGGCCAACATGCAACAACTCGTTGCCTGCATATACCGAAGGAACCGCTTGAATATTCAAGGCTTCTACTTCTTCCTTATAAAGGCCACCATCAATAATTTCGTGTTGAATGTTTGGGTTGATAAAAGAAATAATGTTCAAGGCCTGAACTACATCAGGACAATTGGTACATGTTAACGAAATATAGGATTTTAGGGTAATGCCGCCTTTTAAACTTTTGATTCGTTGAATGAATGCATCATCGGGAAGGTTCTTCCCTATGCCGTCCTGATTCAAAACTGCCAACAACAGCGTAGTAAATTCGTGTCCGTTGGGAATGGCTTTGAATATAACCGATGATGCTCCGTTGTTCTTTTTTACTTTGAACGAAAGTTCTTCGCCAGATTTAATTTCTACCGAAACTTTATCGGAACATGAGGCTACATCTTCCAAGAATTCGATCATTTCAGCTTTCTTGAGATGACTTTCATCGGCTGTAATTTCTAATGTGAAATTGCTTTTTAAATTTGCGAATACGGAAGTTACTTGTGATTTTATTTCTTGTGCTAACATGTGGTGTTTTTTTAAAAAAGGCTGCCGAACCCGACAGCCTTTTGATTTACAATTAGGTATTTGGGTATATATATGTGTGGAAACTAATGTTTAGATTTTTCCAACTAAATCGATGCTTGGTTGAAGTGTTTCAGCTCCTTCTTTCCATTTTGCTGGGCATACTTCACTTGGGTGTTCAGCAACAAATTTTAATGCTTTCAATTTGCGTAAAAGTTCTTCAGCATTACGACCAACATTTCCTGCAACTACTTCATAAAATACGATTTCACCTTCTGGATTTACAACGAAAGTTCCACGCTCAGCCAAACCTGATTCTTCAATCATAACGTCGAATCCACGAGAAAGAACTCCTGTTGGATCAGCCAACATAGGGTATTGCAATTTCTTGATGGTTTCAGAATTATCGTGCCAAGCTTTGTGTACAAAGTGCGTATCGGTTGAAACTGAATAAACTTCAGCACCTACCGCTTGGATTTCACTGTAAAGACCTTGAAGATCTTCTAACTCAGTTGGACAAACAAATGTGAAGTCGGCTGGGTAAAAGAAGAAAATTGACCATTTTCCTAATACATCTTCTTTTGTTACTGTTTTGAACGCTTCGTTGTGGTATGCTTCCACTTTAAAATCTACGATTTGATTTCCGATTTGTGACATAACTTTTAATTTTTATTTGATTAATAATTGTTTCGTTTTTGATTACAGTACAAACATACTCCAGTCAGAAATATAAATCAAACAGATTTTTTCTATATTTGTATAGATAATATTTATATCTATGAATTTACAACAGCTTGAATATATAGTGGCCGTCGATCAGTACCGACATTTTGTGCGTGCCTCGAAGGCCTGTGGCGTTACACAACCCACACTAAGTATGATGATTCAGAAATTAGAAGCTGAATTAGACATTACCATTTTCGATCGTTCAAAACAGCCCTTGGAACCAACTCCCATGGGCGAAAAGATTATTCAACAAGCCAAAGCAAGCTTGCGTGAAATGAATAAAATAAAGGAATTAGTTGAAGAAGAAACCACAACCCTATCAGGATCGCTAAAGATTGGAGTGATTCCAACCTTAGCTCCATACTTAATTCCTCAATTCATTAAAATTTTCAATTCAAATTATCCCGAAATTCAGTTAAACATTACCGAACGAAATACCAATTCATTAATCAATGCTTTGAAATACGACGAGGTGGACATGTTTATTGCTGCTACCCCTTTGGAGGTTAACGATTTCTATGAGATACCACTCTATTACGAAAAATTCATTGCCTACTTTGCCGAAGATCATCCATTGAAAGATGTTCCGATTACTGCTGATTCAATTCCGCAGGATAATTTGTGGGTATTGGAAGAAGGTCACTGTTTGCGCGATCAAATCTTTAACTTCTGTACCACTTCGATGAACTACAATCATGTATTCGAAGCGGGAAGTATTGACACGCTCATCAGAATCATCGACATCAACGGAGGCTATACCTTAATACCAGAATTGCATCTCGATTTTCTAACGAAAGCCCAAAGAGCCAATACCCGAGAGCTAGCAGAAACGCCAGCCATTCGCGAAATTTCGCTGGTAATTCATAAATCGTATTTGAAAGAGCGCATGCTGAACGCCGTTGCAGATAGTATTAAGGAGATCATTCCAAAGCAAATGATTGATGAACGATTGAAGAAGTTTTCAATAAAATTGTAAATAAATGACTGAGTTCCTGAGTGACAAAGTAGCAAAGTAGAACCAATATTTTGGTTTGTCATTCTAAACGAAGTGAAGAATCTCAATATCTGAAATAACTAATAGCTACCCTGAGATTCCTCGTCGCTACGCTTCCCTCGGAATGACAGATCTACTACATTAAAATAAAAAAGCCGATGAATTTTCACCGGCTTTTTATATATCATATTTATTCCCACTCAATCGTTGCTGGTGGTTTTGAACTGATGTCGTAAACAACGCGGTTAATACCACGAACTTTGTTGATGATGTCGTTCGATACTTTTGCTAAGAACTCGTATGGTAAATGTACCCAGTCAGCAGTCATACCATCGGTACTTTGTACTGCACGTAACGACACTACACTCTCGTAAGTACGCTCATCACCCATTACACCAACCGATTTAACCGGCAAAAGCATAACGCCCGCTTGCCAAACATCGTCGTACAATCCGCTTCTTTTCAAACCATTGATGAAGATTGCATCCGCTTCTTGCAACATACGAACTTTATCGTGTGTAATGTCACCTAAAATACGAATACCTAAACCTGGTCCTGGGAAAGGATGACGGCCTAACAGTTCGTCTTTAATTCCTAACGCTCTACCTACGCGGCGCACTTCATCTTTAAATAACAGATTTAATGGCTCAACGATTTTAAGTTTCATGTAATCAGGCAATCCACCCACATTGTGGTGTGACTTGATGGTAGCTGATGGTCCTCCAGTAGCTGAAACCGATTCAATAACGTCAGGATAAATCGTTCCTTGAGCCAACCAAACCACGTCTTTAATTTTAGCTGCTTCCTCATCGAAAACTTCGATAAAATCGCGACCAATAATTTTACGTTTGGTTTCAGGATCGGTAACACCAGCCAAATCGCCAATGAATTTATCGCCTGCATTTACACCAATAACATTTAATCCCATGCCTTTGTAGTTCTCAAGCACTGTTTTAAATTCATCTTTACGTAAAAGACCGTTATCAACAAAAATACAAGTTAAATTATCGCCAATGGCTTTATTTAAAAGTACTCCGGCAACAGTAGAGTCAACACCTCCACTTAAACCAAGTACCACTTTATCGTTTCCCAATTTCTCTTTTAGTCCGGCAACTGTGCTTTCAACAAACGATGCAGGAGTCCAGTCTTGCTTGCAACCACAAATATTTACAATGTAGTTTTTCAACAACTCTTTACCTTGAGTCGAATGATAAACCTCAGGGTGAAACTGAATACCATAAGTTGTTTCGTCATCTATTTTAAAAGCTGCATTTTTCACATCACGCGTACTACCAATTACGGTGAAATTTTCTGGCAATTGCTCAATGGTATCGCCATGTGACATCCAAACTTGCGAATCGTCATCTATTCCTTTTAACAAATCAGAACGACGATCAACAAACGCCAAATTCGAACGGCCATACTCACGAGTATCAGATGCTTCAACACTACCGCCGCCCCTTTGAGCCAACCATTGTGCGCCATAACAAACTCCTAACAATGGCAAATTACCGCGTATACCATCTAAATTTGGTTGTGGAGCTTTTTCATCACGAACCGACGAAGGGCTACCCGACAAGATAACACCTTTTACACTGTCATCCATTGCCTCTTGTGCCTTACTAAACGGATGGATCTCACAATAAACATTCAATTCACGAACACGGCGTCCGATCAATTGAGTGTATTGCGATCCAAAATCAAGAATCAAAATTTTTTCCTGCATTTTTCTGATTGAATAAATTTGAAGCTACAAAGATAACCTGATTGTCAGAATTCTAAAATGAAACGTTTTAATTATTCAAACTTTATTGAATGATAATGAAATAATAATTTCGAAATCCCTTACTTTTGGAAATATCCATTGAATTAAATTATCAGAATGAAAGGATTTATTTTTGCTGCAGGATTAGGAACTCGACTAAAACCTTTGACCAACCATCAACCAAAAGCGATGGTAGAACTGAATGGACGGCCTTTATTGTTCCATGCCATTCAAAAGTTAAAGGAGGTAAAGGTGGAAGAAATTATCGTGAATGTACATCACTTTTCTTCTTTGGTGATCGATTACTTGCAGCAAAACGATTTTGGTATTCCGATTGTAATTAGCGACGAAACAAACGAGTTGTTAGATACCGGTGGAGGTCTTTTAAAAGCAAAAACAATCATCTCAAATGATACCATCATAGCTTACAATGTTGATATTATTAGCTCAATCAATTTGAATGAAATGCTTGCTTTTCATCAAAGGAACAAGAATTTAGCGACCCTTGCTGTTCGCAATCGATCCACCAGTCGGTACTTAATGTTTGACAAAGAAATGCAACTTTCGGGATGGATTAACAAAAGTAGCGGCGACGAAATTGTTTCTAACAACAATTTTAAGCAGTCTCAGCCCTTTGCCTTTAGTGGAATTCAAATTATCGAACCTACTATTTTTGAGAAAATCACCGAAAAAGGAAAGTTCTCGGTTACACCCATGTATGTGCGATTGGCCGCCTCTGAAAAAATAGGTGCTTACTTAGATCAATCTGATTTTTGGTTGGATGTAGGAAAACCGGGGCAATTAGAAATTGCAGAAGCTTTTTTCAGGAATAAGTAATAAATTTGTCTCTTTGTTGCTTTGCACTCAACAACTCAATAACTTTCTTCTACTCCTTAAAATACTGTGTCACAATTTCGGCAAAGCCATCTTCATCATTGGTAAAGGGAACAGTTAGGTAATTTTGTTTTATATCGTTCGGAGCATTCTTCACCATGTACGAAACTCCTGCAAAATCGAGCAAATCAATATCATTATAATCATTTCCTATTGCTAGAATTTCCATTTTCGAAACCGAAAGTTCCTTGCAAAGCCAATCCGTTGCATGGCCTTTTGAAACGGTATGCGGAAAAACTTCCAGCCAAATAAAGTTTCCATTCACAGGAGAGGTTGCACGAATCACGCGGATGTCGTTTCTTACTTCGTACAATGCAGTTTTAATCGACTGAAACAAGTGGACATCATGTTTAATAATGCACATCATCTGCCCTGCATGTTCCGGTAAATTATCCTCTTTCAAAAGTAAACAATCTGATGTATGACGCTTTACATATTGTTCAAACTCGCTACACGCACCTGCTCCCTGATGATACCAAAATTTATTGTTGTTCGGGATGGGCTCAAACACAATAAAGTTTTGTTGTTTCTCAATCAACTTTTCGCATAAAACCGGAGCCACACCTTTTTCAAACTCCTCGAATTTAAGTAGCTTTTTGTTTTTCCAATCGTACACCCCTGCGCCCGATGAGAAAATCACATAATCGAAGGGCACATCTTCCGAGATGACCTGTTTCACCTTGTACAAGCTTCGTCCAGTGGCAGCAACGGTAATCACTTTCTTTTCACGTAAGAATTTCAATTGATCCAAGTTTGCATTCGAAAGTTTGTGCCCACGATCCAGTAAGGTACCATCCAAATCAGTCACCACCATTTTAATGCTGTTCTTGTTTTCAATCATCGAGAGTGTTTGTATTAATGAAACTTTGACATCAAAAATAGATAATCTTTATGACACAAGCGTAGGCTTTGTGTCAATTCGACAGAAGAAATGGCATGGCATAACATTTGAAAAAAGAGCGCCGAACAAATTGAAATAATAACTAAAAACATAGAATCATGTCAAAAGGAAAAATTGGCGTTACTAGTGAGAATCTATTTCCGATCATTAAAAAATTCTTGTATTCCGATCACGAAATCTTTCTTCGTGAGATTGTTTCAAACGCAGTTGATGCAACTCAAAAATTAAAAACTTTAGCAGCAAAAGGTGAATACAGTGGTGATTTAAGCGAGGCAAAAGTTTCTGTTACAATCGATAAAGAAGCTAAAACACTAACTGTTTCAGACAACGGTATTGGTTTAACAGCCGACGAGGTTAAGAAATACATCAACCAAATTGCCTTTTCGGGGGCAAGCGAGTTCTTGGATAAATACAAAGATGATGCAGCAGCAATCATCGGTCATTTTGGATTAGGTTTCTACTCTTCGTTCATGGTTTCCGATAAGGTTGAAATCGTTTCTCAATCGTATCAAGAAGGAACCGAAGCAATTCGTTGGAGTTGCGACGGTAGTCCGGAGTACAACTTGAAAAAAGCAGAAAGAGCCGAAGTTGGTACCGACATTATCATGCACATTTCTGAAGAATCAAATGAATTCTTAGAAGAAAATCGTGTAAAAGAATTGCTTGACAAGTATTGTAAGTTCTTACCTGTACAAGTTCAATTCGGAAAAGAAAAAGAGTGGAAAGATGGTGAGTATGTCGATACCGACAAAGATTTGATCATTAACGATACCAACCCAGCTTGGACCAAAAAACCAGCAGATTTAAAAGACGAAGACTACAAAGCCTTTTATCAAAAATTATATCCGGGGGTTGATGAGGCAATGTTCAACATTCATTTAAATGTGGATTATCCGTTCAAATTAACCGGAATTTTGTATTTCCCAAAATTGAAAAACAGTGTGGAAGTACAAAAAAATAAAATACAGTTGTATTGCAACCAGGTATTTGTTACCGACCATGTAGAAGAAATTGTACCCGATTTCTTAACCTTATTACACGGGGTAATCGATTCTCCTGATATTCCGTTGAACGTTTCGCGTTCGTACTTGCAGAGCGATCACAATGTGAAGAAAATTTCAAAACACATTACCAAAAAAGTGGCCGATCGTTTAGAGGAAATCTTTAAAAAAGACCGCGCTGATTTCGAAGCAAAATGGGACGATTTGAAAATCTTCATCGAGTATGGTATTCTTTCGGATGAGAAATTTGCTGAAAGAGCGAAAAAATTCTTCTTGTACAAAAACACCGAAGGAAAATACTTCACTTTCGAAGAGTACGAAAATATCATCAAAGAGAATCAAAAAGACAAAGACGACAACTTGATTCACCTTTATACCAGCAATAAAGATGAGCAATTCTCATTCATCGGTGCTGCCAAAGACAAAGGGTATGATGTATTGTTGATGGACAGCGTTTTAACTGCACCTTTAATCAATAAATTCGAGCAAGAAACTCCAAAAAACAGATACACCCGTGTTGATGCCGATGTGGTTGATAAATTAATCGACAAAGGCGACGAGAACAAAATCACCTTAACACAAGAGCAGCAAGACGAGTTAGAGCCTGTTTTCAGTGCAGTTACTCCTAAAGGAGAACAAAACTTCATTGTTACTTTCGACGATTTGGGCGAATCTTCGCAACCAATGGTAATTACTCAAAACGAGTTCATGCGCCGTATGAAAGACTTGGGCAATATTCAGGCAGGAATGAACATGTACGGCAACTTACCCGATTCGTACACTGTTGTTGTCAATATTGCACATCCTTTGGTGAAACAAGTAATGGAGTCGAAAGATGCTACTTTTGCCGATGAATTCTCTGGAATCAATACACAACTTTCAGAAAAACAAACTGAAAAAGATGCATTAGAGAAATTAAAAGAAGGCAAGAAAGAAGAAGAAGTACCTCAGGAAGAAAAAGACAAATTACAGGAAATCAATGCTGAGATTAGTAAGCTCAACAACGAAAAACGCGATAAGCTAACTGCCTTTGGAACCGACAATGCTTTGGCTAAACAATTGGTTGATTTAGCATTGTTAGCGAACAACATGCTGAAAGGCGAATCGTTGGATAAATTCGTAAGAAGAAGCATCGAATTAATCAAGTAAGATAGAATAGCCATAAAAACACACACATTGCGAAGCAGCGCCGATTTTGGTGCTGCTTTTTTAATTTAAATAGCAATTGATTCTTGCTTCTCAACCGATGTTGGCAATATAAAATAAAAAGTAGTTCCGACTCCTTGTTCCGACTCTAACCAAATACGTCCTTGCAATAATTCAACCAACGATTTTGAAATTGAAAGACCTAATCCCGTTCCTCCAAAATTTTTAGTATGGCCGTCCTCTAATTGTCTAAATCGATTAAAAATAATCTCCTGATCGCATTCTGAGATTCCAATTCCTGTATCTTTTATAAAAAATCTAAACTCTGAATCGTGAACAGTTGCTCCAAATTCGATAAAACCAGATGGCGTAAATTTGATAGCATTTTTCACAATATTCGACAAAATTTGTTTCACTTTTACTTCGTCAGTATATATCCGAGACTCACTTTTATCTAGAAAAACAGGTTTTAATTCGAGTCCCTTTTTCGCACAATCGACTGTATGAATAGAATAGATATAAGAAAATACCTCATTGAGATCAACCATTCCATAATCTAATTTTAACCTATTAGCTTCAATTAACGATAAATCGAGTATATTATTTACAAGATTCGCCAACTGGTTACACGATTGTTCAATGACTTTCTGATATTCAATCCTATCTTCCTGAAAATCTTCATTAATTAACAATTCACTGAACCCTAAAATTCCATTTAAAGGTGTTCGTATTTCATGGCTCATATTCGCCAAAAATGCTGTTTTCAAACGATCACTTTCTTCTGCTTTTTGTTTTGCAACAATTAGTTCTTCATTCTGAATTTTCAACTGGTTCTGAGTTGATTGAAGCATTTTTAATTCGTCAAACTCCTTCAATGCTCTCCCAATTGCAGGAACCAACCGAACCAAATTTTCTTTTAATATATAATCAGTTGCTCCTCTCTTCAATAACTCTACTGCTTTTTCCTCTCCGATTGAGCCAGAGACACAAATAAATGGTGTCATTGGATATTTATCCATTACCATTTCTAATGCCTCATTCGCAGTAAAACCAGGCATGTTATAGTCGGATATAACAATATCAAACACTGCATCGGAATTTATTATTTTTAAAAGATCATTTTTCGAATTAGCCACAGACAGATTTAACTCAAAATAATCTGATATTCCCTCTATAATAATCTCCAAATCAAACGGATTATCTTCGATAAATAATATGTCTAGCTTTTTCATAATTAATTTTATTTAGTGCTCCGAAATTTCATTAACGACCCCCCAAAACATTCCCAATTGTTTAATTGCTTCAATAAAATCAATTAAATCAACCGGCTTAACAACATAAGCATTTACCCCTAATTGATACGTTCTCACCAAATCTTGCTCAGATCGCGAAGAAGTTAACATCACAACCGGTATATACTTAAATTTTTCGTGAGATCGAATATATGCCAACGCTTCAATACCATCAACCTTAGGCATTTTAATATCGAGCATAATTACAACAGGAAGTTCGGGTGTCCTATTTTCAAATTTTCCTTTGCGATTTAAAAAATCAATCACCTCTTCACCATCTTTCACCCAAACAATATTGTTTACAATACTGATTTCACTTAATGCTTCTAAGGTTAATTCTGCATCCTTTGGATTATCTTCCGCCAGTAAAATTGTTTTAAATTCCATCGTTAGATTAATTTTAAATTGATTTAGGTAATGTAAAATAGAATGTGGCCCCACTGTTTATTTCACCAATAGCCGAAATTTCACCACTATGTTTTGTAATAATTCTTTTAACAATGGCCAAACCAATTCCGGTTCCATCAAACTCGTCATTGGAATGTAAACGTTGAAATGCCCCAAAGAGTTTATCAACATATTTCATGTCAAATCCAACTCCATTATCTCTAATATAGATTCTGAAATAAGAATCCAACTCTTCATATCCAATTTCAATTTTGGGATTCTCGCTTTTAGAGGAGTACTTAACAGCATTGGAAATTAAATTTATCCAAACCTGCCTCATCAATGAATAATCGGCAATAACCGTTGGCAACTGATTAATTTTCCATTGAATGGCATCGGTCTCAGTATCATTTTTAATTTTTAATACCACTTCGTTTACAAGAACTCCCATTTCAAATGAAATATTTTTAATACTGGTACGTCCGATTCTTGAAAATTGCAATAAATCTTCAATTAATTGTCCCATTTCTTTACTCGCAGTTTTAATATTATTTAAATAATAAACCGCTTGTTCTGGAACTTCATTCCCAAATTTTTTCAATAATAAATCAGAAAAACCAGAGATATGCCGTAATGGAGCTTTCAAGTCGTGCGATATAGAGTAACTAAAGGCTTCCAATTCGTCGTTTACAGCTTGTAATTTTGAATTGCTTTGCTCTAATAATAATGTTCGTTGCCTTATACTTTCTTCTAAATTTGAATTGATTTCATTTAATGATTGGATGTAAATTCGTTCTTCATACAGATTTTTGCTGTATAAATATGATACGAAGAATGCAAGTAAAAGTGAAACTACAATTCCATAATTAAAAATATTGTTAACAAGCACCAGGCCATCAATTACATTGATGGGTATTTGAAATAATAATATCCAATTGCTTAAATTTTCAGTTTCATCAACATCTTGGCTACTATTTCCTATTAGAGAATTAAACTGAAGATTATGGCTTACATACAACGTATCTTTTTTTACTACAACACCTTCATGCTTTTGAACAATTTGATTCCATAAGTCCCGATCGTATTTATCCAATCGTTCATCTTTCAAACTATCAAACATAAAACCAAAAGGCTGAAAGCTTTCGGGTCCCAACAACCAATAACCATCGTTATTTAAAATACTAAATTCACCATTCAGATCTTTCAAATTTTTTTGCAGCTGAGAAAGAAATTCATTTAAGAATTGATTGATTATAATTATTCCTGTAATACTTCCGTCATCAAGATATATTGGCGAAGAAAATCTTATCACGGGCTGAAATGGCACTTCAATTTTTCCATGTTCAATATTCAAATCAACCTCTGATATATAAATTGAATTCTTACTCAGCTGCATAGTATGCTTAAAATATGGCCTTGCACTTTTATCCTGTAGTAGATTTTCGGGTACAATAATTAAACTATCATCTTCCCAGTTTAATCGAATGCGTTCCATTCCAGAATCATCAATAAAACGAATCTGTTTATAATTCCAGTTATGCTGAGCCATAGCATGCATTTCCCGAACTAATTCAGACTTATATGAAGTATCATTTAAAAACTGAGCAACCTCATTTTGACTACGTAAAAACATTAAATTTGAAACTGATGGCTTTAACACAGCATCGATCAATGTTTCCTGCTGAAATAATAAATTCTTATAATAGGTTGATGAAGAATCGATTATATGATTCTTTTGCTGACGAAATAGAATATATCCTAAACCCAACAAAACTACGTAGATCGTTACAAATAGCGGGATAAAAACTTTTGCAAACTCCTTTTTACTAAAATAATTCATGAATAATACGTTTTAAGTGTAAATTCATTTTTGAGGCGTTTTAGCAATTTAGTATTTATCTTTCTGAATTACAATTTATTGAACTCTTTTTATTTCTAAATTAATGTATAATACAAATAATTATATCAGCAACATAACATTAATTTTATCATTGCCCGATTCAACATCGAAAGATTCATTGAAGGTTTTCAATCCAAAATTCTCTAAAACCGTGAAGATTTCTTTTGCTGCAGCTGCAGCTACAATTTTCGGGTCAAGACTATAAGTAGCCCCCTGTATAAAGTAATACAACTATTGTCCTTGATGATCACGCGTTTCATCGAATCCGTCAAGCTCCGACCTTGCTTTTAAGCGCTTGTTGGCTTCAATTAATAAATTGTTTTTCGCGTTCAATGTGGTCATTAAACCCGCAAGAACAGTATCTGTAGTTATAGAACTACTTTGGAATGCAGTGTGCATTCCTGTTGCCACCGAATCGACTTCGGTGGTTCTGCTACGTGCTAACACATTTTCGATCATGTAGGTCGATTTTTAATTTAGTAATAGATTTTGGTATGTCAATATCTGGGTGATACGAAGATTTACAATTTACGACGAATCAATATTAACATTCAAGCATCTGCTGTATATTTTCAAGTAGGCGAAACAACTGAATTTCAACATATTGAATATTAATGTTAAAATATTTGATGCTATAGAAGTCCCCTTCGCTTATCATACTAACAGAGCGTGGCAACAAAGGCTCTGTGCAACTTAGTAAAACTCCCACACTACCACCAATTTACAACTTTTTCCGAATTTAATTTTTGTAAAATTCCACCATTGCTCGTGAGTAATGTGATATGAAATGACAACAAGAGCAAGTATTCTGTAACTATTTCTAAACTTTTATTCAATGCTATCTATGCGATAATTTCTATCTTTAGGCCAATTGCGAACAGATAAACCATATGATTGAATTTTCACAACTAAAGAAGAATTTAAAAAAGGACTTTTCGAAATTTAAGCAGCTTAAAGTTGCTTTATTGGGCGATAGTGCCACACAGTTTTTGGCTCAGGCAATTCGAGGATTTGGATACGAACATGACCTTGATTTAGTTATTTGGGAAGCAGATTTTAACCAGATCAACCTTCAACTGCTTGATCCAACGTCTGACTATTACAAATATCAACCCGATTTCACCATTATTTTTCAATCATCGCATAAGCTACTTAGTCAATTCTACACATGTAATAAAACTGATCAAAAAGTTTTTGCAAAAGAAAAGACGGCACAAATTGAAAGTTACATAACACACATCCACCAAAAACTCAAGACAAAAATTATTTTCTACAATTTCGCTGAAATTGACAATACGATCTATGGAAATTTTGCCAATCTAAACCAAGATTCATTTCTGTTTCAACTTCGCTTATTGAATATAAAACTGATGCAATTGGGGGCTGAGAAACAAAGCATTCACATATGTGATTTAAGCAGCATTCAAAACCGAATTGGGCGAAATACAATGTTCGAACCTTCGATATATATTTCAACTGAAATGGTTTTGAGTATTCCAGCGCTTCCAGAGCTTGCCTCACGCACTACGGATATCATTGCTGCAACACAAGGTAAAATTAAAAAGTGTTTGGTACTCGATTTAGACAATACACTTTGGGGCGGAACGATAGGCGACGACGGCTTGGCCAACATCGAAATTGGCAGCTTGGGAATCGGAAAAGCTTTCACCGAATTTCAACGATGGATAAAAGCCCTGAAAAATCGTGGTATTATTCTGGCAGTTTGCAGTAAAAACGATGAAAAAACTGCCAAAGAGCCTTTTGAAAAACATCCCGAAATGGTGTTGAAGCTCGATGATATTTCAGTGTTTGTAGCAAATTGGGGAAATAAGGTCAAAAACATTCAATACATCCAACGCATTTTAAATATTGGATTCGATTCGATGGTATTTCTCGACGACAACCCTTTTGAGCGAAATATGGTGAAGGAACATCTTCCTGAAATTTGTGTCCCAGAGATCCCCGAAGATCCAGCAAACTATCTTGAATACTTGTATTCACTAAATTTATTCGAAACAGTTTCGGCTTCAAAGGAAGACAGTGAGCGTACGAAACGATATCAAACCGAGGCGAAAAGAGCTACACTCAAACAATCGTTTGTCAACGAAAACGACTTTCTGCAATCGTTGAACATGCGTTCTACAGTCGATGGTTTTACAACATTTAACATTCCGCGTGTTGCCCAGCTCACACAGCGTTCGAATCAATTCAATTTAAGAACGGTTCGATACTCTGAATCCGAAATTGAAGAGATTGCACTCGATATAAACTATGTACCAATTACTTTTACGCTTAAAGATCGATTTGGCGACAATGGCTTAATTTGTGTCGTTATTCTCAAAAAACAATCTTCAACAAAACTATTTATCGATACCTGGCTAATGAGTTGCCGAGTTTTGAAAAGAGGCATGGAGCATTTTGTGCTAAATACCTTAGTTGAACAAGCAAAAAAGTTGGGATACCCTTCTCTCGTTGGCGAATACATACCAACCGCAAAAAATACAATGGTACAAAACCACTATCGCAATTTAGGTTTTGAAAAAAGAAATGATATTTGGATATTGAACATCGAAAAATATCAAGCTATTCAAACATATATTCAGCTAAAAGAATCAAATAAGAAAATCAGAAACAATGAATATAATTCAAGAATTAAATGAGATCTTCATCGATGTACTCGATCTGGAAACAATAAGCTTAACCAATCAAACAACGGCTAACGACATTGAAGAATGGGATTCTCTATCGCACATCATGCTAATTGTTGCCATTGAAAAGCATTTTAAAATCAAGTTTACCTCGCGTGAAATTCAGCAATGGAAAAACCTTGGTGAAATGATAGCATGTATCGAAACGAAACTGGCATAACAATGCAAACAGGAGAGCAATTCACAGAACAATTTAAAATAACATCCTTTGTTTATGAAGGTTTTATCCAACTTTTTAATGATCGCAACACATTACATACCAATGATGCTTTTGCACAAAAACAAGGATTTAGCGACAAAGTAATGCATGGCAATATTTTAAATGGATTTCTCTCGTATTTCGTTGGTGAATGCTTACCCCTGAAGAATGTCATCATTCATACACAGCAAATTCAGTTTAAACATCCTGTTTTTCTTGATGATGAACTTCAACTTGATGCAGAAGTAAGTGGCGTTTTTGATTCGGTTAATGCTGTAGAGATGAAATTTAAATTCACCAATACTGAAAAAAAGATTGTTGCTAAAGGAAAACTTCAAATAGGAATATTAACATGAACATATTAATCACCGGAGGAGCATCAGGATTAGGGCTGGCCATTACCGAATTGCTGGCTAAGGAAACAACCAATAAAGTTTACTTCACCTATTATAAATCGAAGCAAATAGCCACCGAACTTGAATTGAAATATACCAATTGCAACTCAATTCAATGTAATTTCAGCAAGAAAACAGATATACAGCAATTGCTTGATCAGTTGAAAACGTTCGATATTGATGTGCTCATCAACAATGCCTATGCGGGTGATGTTACGCCTACCTATTTTCATAAATTAGACACGGAAGATTTGGTCGACGACATTTCGAAAAACATTGTTCCGGTGGTGGAAATCACTCAGGCAGCCATTAAAATGTTCCGCAAGAAGAAATTTGGTAAAATCATTACCATTTTAAGCGCCTATTTAACCAACAATCCACCAATTGGATTGGCAAAATATGTGGCAGGCAAAGCCTATCTCGAGAAACTAACAAAGGTGTGGGCAACTGAAAACATCCGCTTCAACATTACGTCGAACACCGTTTCACCATCGTTTATGCTAACGAATTTGAACGATGCCGTAGATGAAAGAATCGTGGAACAAATGATCGACCAACATCCATTGAAAAAAATACTTTCGGTAGAAGAAGCAGCTCAATCTGTACAATTTTTGGTACAGGCTTCGCAACACATCAACGGCATCGACTTATTAATGAACGCTGGAAGCAACCTAAAATAAGCATGGATTTTACTTCACTGGCATACCTCGGTTTCTTTACGCTGTTTTTTTCAGTATATTGGTTCTTAAGTAAGCGCTTAAAACTCCAAAATATAGTACTCTTAGTTGGGAGTTATGTTTTCTACGGAATCGTTAATTGGAAATTTTTATTTTTGTTGATCGGGGTTTCGATGCTCACCTTTTACCTTGGAAAAGGAATTGCCAATGCAAAGTCCGATAAACTTCGCCGACTACTTTTAACACTTGGTATTGTTGAAGGTGTGGGCGCACTTGCCTTCTTTAAGTATTACAATTTCTTTATCGATTCGATGAATCAGTTCCTGGGAGCTCTGCACATTACTTCAGATTTCAACACGCTGAAAATAATTTTACCACTGGGCATCAGCTATTTCACTTTTAAGGCAATTAGCTATTTACTCGATGTCGACAAAGGGAAAATTGAAGTTTGTACCAATGAAATCGCTTTTTTGAATTACATGGCCTTTTTCCCAACCATCATGGCAGGCCCAATTGATTTAGGCAGAAATTTCATTCCACAATTGGAAACCCGACGCGCATTCAATTACGCTTCAACCACCGACGGACTGCGACAAATCCTCTGGGGATTTTTCAAAAAAGTAGTCATTGCCAACAATCTTGCTTTAATTACCAATCCGATTTTTGAACAACACTCAAGTTATTCATCGGGATCATTGATTATTGGAGCAGTATTTTATTCACTACAATTGTATACCGATTTTTCGGGCTACTCTGATATGGCAATCGGTTTCGGTCGCTTACTTGGATTCAAAGTAATTCGCAATTTCGATTTCCCCTTCTTTGCCCAAAACATTGCCGAGTTCTGGCGAAAATGGCACATTTCGTTAACTGCCTGGCTCACCGAATACATTTTTACCCCGCTAAGTATTTCATTCCGAAACTGGAGTAATGCAGGATTGATTTTAGCCATCGTCATTAACTTTACCATTTGTGGATTATGGCATGGCGCCAACTGGACGTATGTGGTGTTTGGATTTATTCACGGGTTGTTATTCATTCCCTTGATTCTGAAAGGAACGATGAACAAGCGGAAAAAAGAAGACAAAACCCGCCTCCTACCAACCTTACGACAATTCATCAATATGTCGGTTAATTTTGTAGTGGTAACTTTCACGTTCATCATTTTTCGATCTGAGAATTTGAAGCAGGCCCTCCTTTACATCAAAGAAATATTTGTGAATCAAAGCGGAAAACTTTCGGAGTTCGAGAAATTCACCGCAGGCGGAAATTCATTTGTTCAGATCTTCTTATTGCTTCTTTTGTTACTACTCGAATGGTTCGGGCGCGGAAAATTGTATGCCATTGAAAACATTTTTGCCAAACAACCTCGTTTCATTCGCTGGTTGTTTTATGCCTTCATTATATTCTTGATTGGCATGTTTTCACCAACGATTGAAAGTCCATTTGTCTACCTAAAATTCTAAGTAACATGTTGAAGTTCCTCTTAAATACACTCAAATTTTTACTACTGGCTTCCTTTGCTTACTTGGTTTTGGTAATTATTTGGGTTGAAGTCGACTATGATTCGTTTATCAAGAAAAATGCATGGTACGAGTTAACCGAACATGGTATCGATTCATTAGGCAATGTAAATACGAGTGGACACATGTTTACACGTATGGAAGAAATAGAACAAATTCACGATGTTGATTTGTTGTTTATTGGTTCGTCACAAGCATATCGTGGTTTTGACACACGCATTTTCAAGGAAGCCGGATATTCGTCCTTCAATTTGGGTTCGAGTAACCAAACGCCCTTACAGTCGGAAGTTTTATTGAGACAATATCTTGAGCAACTCAACCCCTCAAAAGTTATTTATGCAGTTTATGGAGAAGTTTTTTCGGTCGATGGTATCGAACCAAGTTTAGACTTATTGGCTACCGACAAAATTAATGGAAATTTAATTGCCTTAGTTTTAAAGCAACGAAATTTGAAGTTATTTAACACCATGCTTTATGCTGCTTATCGAAATGTTTTCAATCGAAACAAACATTTAAAAGAATCGATCCAGAAATATAACGACACTTACATTTCGGGTGGTTACGTTGAAAAAAAATTATTGCATTTCCATCCAAAGCAATATGAAGCCAATCAATGGGAAATAAATTCGAATCAATTGAAAGCATTTGAGCGAAGCCTTGCTTTATTAAAGCGTTTAGAAATACCTTATATCTTGATTCAGGCACCAACGCCCAAAGTATTTTATAATTCTTTCACAACCAACCAAAGCTTCGATAGTTTGATGAGCAGCTATGAAAATTACCATAACTTTAATCATCGCGTCGACCTCAACGATTCCAAGCACTTTTACGATCCCTTCCATATGAATCAGCTGGGAGTTGAAATTTTCGACGAGGCGGTTATTCAACTTCTAAAGAAGAATTAAATTGATTATTTTTTACTTGCTCGCAAAGGCGCGAAGGCACAAAGTTTTCAATCGAACTTTAAAAATCGAAGATTCTGAATCAAATTAGCTACACTGATTTTTAATTCAGGACCAAGAGGTACAGCACCAAAAACAAATAGTCGTCACCATGAACTTGATTCAGGGTCTCTTCTATTTAAAATTCCCTCAAGTCTGAAAAGTAAGGATTACAAATCATGACAAGCAGTGCAAGAGCAAAAGAAAAACACCCAATTTTCCCGAAAATACCCCATTGTCTATGAACAACGGTCGTCTTTTTATTTGGGGAAGGCAAAGTTCATCGACAAAAGCCCAATTTTTTGTCAGGGAAGCCATTGTCCACGGATAATGAGATTAAAGACTTTCAGATATCAAAAAAGCACGAGCGATATTCACCCATGCTTTTAAGTATATTAATATATTTCAAGTAATTGAAGTACTTTTTTACTTCACCACAATGTTGATAATCTTTTTAGGAACCACAATAATTTTTACAATTTGCTTTCCATCGATCCATTTTTGTGCAGCTTCGTGCTCAATGGCTGCTTTTTCAATCTCCGCTTTTGGCATATCTACGGGTAACGGAAGTTTGAAACGCATTTTACCATTAAACGAAACAGGATATTCGTGCGATGCTTCTACCAAGTAGCTTCCGTTTACTGCAGGCCAAGGCTGCTGACAAGCGGCTGGTTCGTTTCCATAAAGTGCCCACAACTCTTCAGCCAAGTGAGGTGCAAATGGTGCCAATACTTTGGCAAAAGTTTCGGCTGTTTCTTTGGTAACGGTTTTCACTTTCTGACAATGATTCAAGAAAATCATCATTTGCGAAATGGCCGTATTGAATTTCATATCTTCGATGTCTTCCCCCACCTTTTTAATGGTTTGGTGCAACACTTTCAAAGTCTCTTTTTTCTCTTCGCCTTCAACAATTTTAGTTTCATCGGCAAAGAAATAGTATACACGTTTCAAGAAACCAAATACTCCTTTCACCCCGGTTTCGGTCCAAGGTTTGGTAGCATCTAAAGGTCCCATAAACATTTCGTACAAGCGCAATGAATCGGCTCCGTAGTGTTCAACTACATCATCGGGATTCACCACATTTTTCAACGATTTCGACATTTTAGCCACAATCTGGCGTAACTCTTCACCGGTTTCGGTATGAAAGTACTTGCCATCTTTTTCATCTACCAAGTCTGAAGTTACTTTCGAACCTGCCTTTGTTTCGTAAGCGAAGGCCAAAATCATTCCTTGGTTGTACAATTGCTTGTATGGCTCATCGGTTGAAACTACCCCTAAGTCGAACAATACTTTGTGCCAAAAACGACTGTACAACAAGTGCAACACTGCGTGTTCTGCTCCACCTACATATAAATCAACAGGCATCCAATAGTTCTCTTTTACCTTGCTAAATGGTTCTGCATCGTTCTTTGGATCGATGTAGCGCAAGTAGTACCAACACGAACCAGCCCACTGAGGCATGGTATTGGTTTCGCGGCGACCTTTGCGGCCATTGGCATCGCATACTTCCAACCACTCGGTAACGTTCGCTAACGGCGACTCGCCCGATTCGCTTGGTTGGTACTTGTCGGTTTTTGGCAATTCAACAGGCAAGTTTTCATCGGCTACTGCCTCAACTTCGCCATCTTCCCAGTGAATAATTGGGAAGGGTTCGCCCCAATAACGTTGACGACTAAATAACCAGTCGCGTATTTTATAATTTATAGTAGCTTTTCCTAAGTTTTCTTTTTCAAGCCATGCAATTACGGTTTCAATTCCATCTTTTTTGCTCATGCCATTCAGGTCGAGCCCAACCGCTTCATTGGCTGAATTGATGTAAGCACCATCGTCGGTCCAACAAGCCTCTCCAGCCAATACTTTTTCGCGTAATTCAGCATCCGCATCTTTTGGATCTAGGATACAAACCACAGGAATATCGAAGGCTTTGGCAAATTCAAAGTCGCGGGTATCGTGTGCCGGAACGGCCATAATAGCTCCTGTTCCGTAGCCCATTAATACATAATCGGCGACCCAAATTGGTACTAGCTTTCCGGTAATTGGATTGATGGCATAACGCCCCGTGAATACACCTGTTTTTTCTTTGGCTAATTCGGTACGATCTAAATCGCTTTTCAAGGCAGCGGCATTCACATAAGCAGCCACTTTTTCAGCTTGATCAGCAGTTACAATCTGATCGAGTAATTCGTGTTCTGGAGCAATTACCATGTAAGTTGCACCAAACAAAGTATCAGGACGAGTTGTATACACTCGCAATTGATTGTCGACCCCTTCGATTTTGAAATCCACTTCGGCACCGGTTGATTTCCCAATCCAGTTGCGCTGCATGTCTTTTACACCTTCGGGCCAATTTAAATCGTCCAATCCGCTTAACAATCGCTCTGCATAATGCGGAATGCGTAACATCCATTGTTTCAAAAAGCGACGCTCCACCTCTTTAGTTCCACATTTTTCATGCGATCCATCGTTCAACACCTCTTCGTTGGCACAAACTGTTTTACAGTGTTTACACCACCAAACTTGAGCATTATCGTAATAAGCCAAACGTTTTTCTTCCACATATTTTGTTACCGCTTCTTTACCTTTTGCCTCTATTTCGGCAGGAATTGGCAACTCATCAATCGGACGACCTTTTTGTTGTGTTTCGTCGAACCAAGTATTGTACAAACGGATAAAAATCCATTGCGTCCATTTAAAATAAGCAGGATCAGTGGTATTGATTTCGCGATCCCAATCGTAACTCAAACCCAGCGATTGAATTTGACGACGGAAATTGTCGCAATTTTTTTCAGTAGTAATTGCCGGATGTGTTCCGGTTTGAATGGCATATTGTTCAGCCGGCAAACCAAAAGCATCCCATCCCATCGGATGCAATACATTAAAACCTTTGGCACGTTTGTAACGACAGATAATGTCGGTAGCAGTATAACCTTCGGGATGACCTACATGTAGTCCGGCACCTGAAGGATAAGGAAACATGTCGAGACAATAATATTTCGGTTTCGAAAAATCATCGCTACTTGCAAAAACCTTGTTATCCTCCCAGTATTTCTGCCACTTCTTTTCAAAATCTGTAAACTTGTAATCCATCGTTATTTGTATCGGGTTGAACAATTCGGATGCAAAAATAGAAAAAAGATTTAAGCGCCTTCAATTTTAATTGATCTAAAATCCATAGATAAAAAAAGCCACTTTCACCAAGCAGCTTTTCTGTTCCAAATTTAGATTCTTACACCTCTTCCTCTTTTAGGAATAATGCTTCGTCACCTACTTCCCCGGTTCGAATCCGATAAGCTTCATCGATGTCAGAAACAAAAACTTTTCCATCGCCAATTTTCCCTGTATTACCAGCTTTAATGATCGCTCGAACTGTTTTATCCACATTCTTATCGCGAACAATAATCGACATCATCGTTCGGTCAATACTACTATTGTCGTAAACCACACCGCGAAAAGCACGTCGCTCTCTGCTTTTGCCTATTCCATGTATTTCCCAATACGAAAAGAAATCAATCCCGACATCTTCCAACGCTTCCTTTACTGCATCAAACTTTGATGTTCTTACAATTGCTTCAATCTTTTTCATAAGCTTTTACCTTTATCCATAACACACTAAATTAAATTTACAATTTACTTTTCGTATTCAAGTGAGGAGAACACCTTTTATTAAACAGAAAATTATTGAACCAACAGATTTATAACTATTTAGTAAAAAATAACCATCGGCGATTGCTTATTATTTAATAGAATGCTTTCACATTTGTGTTTATTTTAGTTATTTTGTTCCTCTGGAAATTAAAAAGTTTGAAATATTCGATCTTCTGGAAAAATAAATCGAATTCAAACAAGATAAATAAAGGATTGATTATGGCTCGAACAAATAGTTATTTGTTTTTTGCATTTAGAACGTGAATTGTTCCGGGCGGAGTAATAATTAATTCCTATTGACTGAACCCCGGCACTAACCGGGTTTTTTTATGCCTATAATTTTCCCAAATGCAGAAATAAATAAATTGAAAAAATGAAAAAAGTAGCAATTCAAGGAGTAGTTGGATCTTTTCACGAGGCAGCTGCACAAAATTTCTTCGAAGATAAAGACATTCAAATTGTTGAGTGCCGTACTTTTCGTAAGCTTTGTCAAATGGTCGACAACGATGAAGTAGACTATGCAGTGATGGCCATTGAAAATGCCATTGCCGGAAGTTTAATCGAAAACTACAATTTAATGCGCGACTTTCACCTTAAAATCGTTGGTGAAACTTATTTGCATATCCAAATGAATTTAATGGCACTTCCGGGTGTAATGAAAAGCGACATAAAGGAAATTCATTCACATCCAATCGCCTTAAAACAAACAGCCGACTTTGTTTACAGCACTTTTGGCGAAATCACTTTAGACGATTCGTTTGATACGGCCGGAGCTGCAAAGAATATAGCCAAAAATAAATTGATGAATGTAGCATCGATTGGCAATGAACGAACTGCCGAAATATATGGATTGAACATCCTTTACAAAGGCATTGAAACCAACAAACGAAATTACACTCGCTTTTTAATTCTGTCGAAACATGGTAAGATCAATAGTGAAGCCAATAAAGCATCGATTTGTTTCGAAGTAGGCCACTTTCATGGATCGTTGGCTAAAGTGCTCAATATTTTAAGTGAAAGCAAAATCAATTTAACTAAAATTCAATCAGTTCCAATTATTGGAAAACCCGATGAATATTCTTTCCATGCCGATATTGAGTGGGAAGATACTGCCAGTTACGAAAAGGCAATACACAAAATATTAAAGAATGTTTCGAGTATTACAATTTTAGGAGAATACGAACGTGGTGAACGTATCATTTACAATGCATAAATCGACAATTATCATTGCCGAATATCATGTTCTGTAAGTTTTAAAAGCACTAATTTAATCAATCGAAAATAGCAATGTCGTTGAAGCAAATGAATACAGATACACCCATTGATAAAAGCATTGTTCAGAAATATCTGGATAAATTCAATTTAAGCGATATGAACAGAGCTTCAATTCGCGAAGTGGTGGAAGTAGTTAACCTAGTTGAAGCCGAAACCGGAGAAAAATATGTTCGGATGGAAATGGGCATTCCGGGGCTACCTGCTGCTGAAGTTGGTATTAATGCAGAAATAGAAGCATTGCAAAACGGAGTTGCCTCAAAATATCCTAATATCAATGGTATTCCTGAAGTAAAAATTGAAGCTGCCAAGTTTATCAAAAACTTCATGAATATCGACATGAAAGCTGAAAATTGTATTCCAACCACGGGAGCAATGCAAGGAACTTATTCCTTATTTCATGTTGCAGCCAATTGCGATCCCCAAAAAGATACAGCCCTGTTTATCGATCCGGGATTTCCGGTTCAGAAACAGCAATTCATGGTGATGGGCGCGAAATACGAATCGTTTGATGTGTATCATTTCCGTGGCGAAAAATTGCGCGAAAAGTTAGAGACTTATTTATCAAAAGGAAATATAAATTCGATCATTTATTCAAATCCGAACAATCCAACATGGATTTGTTTCACCGAAGAAGAGCTGAAAATCATTGGCGATTTGGCTAACAAATACGACCTTATTGTGATGGAAGATTTAGCATATTTCGGAATGGATTTCAGAAATGATTTATCAAAACCCGGCGTAGCGCCATATCAGGCAACTGTTGCTAATTACACCGACAATTACGTACTATTTATTTCTGCATCAAAAATATTCTCGTATGCCGGACAACGAATTGCGATGGTTGCTATTTCCGACAAAGTATATCATCGAAATTATCCCAATTTAGAAAAACGCTTTGCCATAAAAGGCTTTGGAAATGCTGTAATATACAGGGTTCTTTATGCTTTATCCTCGGGAGTTACACATTCGGTTCAATATGCCATGGCAGCCATGCTAAAAGGCGTAAACGAAGGTTCTTACAACTTTTTTGAAGAGGTAAAGGAATACGCGAACCGCGCAGAGCAAATGAAAAAAATATTTACCGACAATGGTTTTAACATTTTGTACGACAAAGATGTTGACCAATTACTTGCCGATGGATTTTATTTCACTGTTTCCTATCCAGGATTAAGTGCGGGCGAATTATTACACGAATTGATGTTTTATGGGGTTAGTGCCATTACCCTGCTAAGTACCGGCAGCGAAATGGAAGGATTGAGAGCATGTGTTGCTCCGGTTTCACCAACTCAGTTCGACCATTTAAAAGAGCGCTTAAAACGCTTCCAACAACACCATTAATACACCAAAAAGACCAAATTAATTAATCATAATAAAATGGGAAAAGTTAGAGGAGCAGTTGTAGTAAACAAGGAAGAATGCAAAGGATGTAAACTTTGTGTTGAAGCTTGTCCCTACGACGTACTAAATCTACACAAAGAGGTAAATAGCAAAGGATACCATTACTCCTATATGGAAAATCCTGAAGCTTGCATCGGTTGTACTAACTGCGGTATGGTTTGTCCCGATAGTTGTTTAACCATTTACAGAGCAAAAGCAACTGCTTAATTAAAAACACCAAAAATCACTACCAAAATGGGAGAATTACGTTTAATGAAAGGTAACGAAGTTATTGCTGAAGCAGCCATTCGTTGTGGTTGCGATGCTTACTTTGGTTATCCCATTACACCACAATCGGAAGTAATGGAAACCCTCATGTTGCGCCAGCCTTGGGAAGAAACCGGAATGGTTGTTCTACAAGCTGAAAGTGAAACATCATCAATTAATATGGTTTACGGAGCAGCATCGGCAGGAAAAAAAGTAATGACATCATCTTCTAGTCCCGGTATTAGCCTTATGGCAGAAGGACTTTCATATATGGCCGGAACCGAATTACCAGGATTAATTGTGAATGTTCAACGTGGTGGTCCAGGCTTAGGAACTATCCAGCCTTCGCAAGCCGATTACTTTCAGGCTACCAAAGGAGGCGGACATGGCGATTATCGTTTAATCGTTTTGGCACCATCGTCGGTTCAAGAAATGAACGACTTTGTTGATTTGGCCTTTGAACTATCATTCAAATATAGAAACCCAGCCATGATTTTAGCCGATGGCGCCATTGGTCAAATGATGGAAAAAGTGGAATTGAGCCCTTTTAAACCACGATGGACCAACGAAGAAATTGAAAAAATAAGTGGAAGTTGGGCAGCAACGGGAAAAACTCCTGATCGCGATCACCATTTCTTAACCTCACTTGAGCTAGTTTCAGAAAAACAAGAAAAAAACAACCTGCGTTTTCAAGCGAAGTATAAAAAAATGCAGGAAGAAGAAGTACGCTACGAAGAAATTCAATGCGATGATGCCGAATATATTTTAGTGGCTTATGGCGTTTCTGCTCGTATTTGCCAAAAAACAGTAGAAGTTTTGCGAGAAGAAGGAATCAAAGCAGGTTTATTACGACCAATTACTTTGTTCCCTTATCCAACAAAAAGAATCTCAGAATTGGCCGATCATGTAAAAGGTTTCCTTTCGGTAGAAATGAGCGCCGGACAAATGATCGAAGATGTTCAAATAGCTGTAAATGGTAAAACCAAAGCTGTACATTTTGGACGCATGGGAGGAATGGTTGCAACACCTGTAGAGGTTGCCGAAGCATTGAAATCAAAAATCATAGGAGGTTAACATGGCTACTTTATCAATCGAAGATATTATAAAACCGGAAAACAAGGTTTACGGGAAAACAAAAGTATTGACTGATAACACCATGCATTATTGCTACGGTTGTAGCCATGGTGTGGTACACAAAATTATTGCCGAAATAATTGAAGAAATGGACATCCAAGATAAAACCGCTGGAGTTGCTCCTGTGGGTTGTTCGGTGTTTATGTACAATTATTTAGATGTTGATTTTATGGAAGCAGCACACGGTCGTGCCCCAGCGGTAGCAACCGGATACAAACGTGTTCATCCTGAGAAATATGTGTTTACTTATCAGGGCGATGGCGATTTGGCTGCCATTGGAACTGCCGAAACCATGCATGCGGTAAATCGTGGCGAAAATATTGTGATGATCTTCATCAACAATGGTATTTATGGAATGACAGGAGGACAAATGGCTCCAACCACCATGCTTGGACAAGTGACCTCCACCTCGCCATACGGAAGAGATATTGAATTAAATGGTTACCCTTTAAAAATAACTGAATTATTAGCCCAATTGCCGGGCGCAGCTTATGTTACTCGTCAGAGTGTGCATACAGCAGCTAGCGTTCGGAAATGCAAAAAAGCCATTCGTAAAGCTTTTGAAAACTCGGCAAAAAACATCGGCACCTCATTTGTTGAAGTAGTTTCTACTTGTAACTCAGGGTGGAAAGTTGATCCGGTAACTGCCAATCAATGGATGGAGGAAAATATGTTCCCATTCTATCCACTAGGCGATTTAAAAGACAGTACCAAAAGTGAAAGCGAAGAATTTTTAATTCAAAAACTCAAAAAATAACAGTTATGAAGGAAGAAATCATTATAGCAGGATTTGGCGGACAAGGCGTGCTTTCCATGGGTAAAATTCTGGCCTATTCTGGCATCATGCAAGATCAAGAAGTTTCGTGGTTTCCATCGTACGGTCCCGAAATGCGTGGTGGAACGGCCAACGTAACCGTTATTTTAAGCGACGATCGAATCTCCTCTCCGATCATCAATCATTTCGACACGGCTATTATTTTAAATCAGCAGTCGTTAGATAAGTTCGAAGAAATGGTTAAACCCGGAGGAACACTCATATTTGATCCCAACGGAATTATTCATGAACCTAGCCGAAAAGACATTAAGGTTTTTAAAATTGAAGGCACAAAATTAGCTGCAGAAATGCAACAACCCAAAATATTCAATATGATAATTTTAGGTGCTTTCTTGAAAGCCAAGCCGGTGGTTGACATTGAGCATGTGAAACTGGGTTTGGAAAAATCGTTGCCTGAGCGTCATCACAAATTAATTCCAATGAACATTGACGCTTTAAAAGTTGGCGAAGAAAAAGTAGTTAAGCTAAATTAATCGAAAACGACTATAAATTCACAAAATCCGATATTGAAACTTTTTCTTTATCGGATTTTGTGTATGCAGGAGTACTGATTTGCATAAAAAGCATAGAGCAAAGATAAAGTCACCCAACAAAAAATCAGATATATTTTCTCTATCTTTCGAAACAGCGAAAAACAAATAATTATGCAACTTAAGGCAATTGTAATTGGTGCAACCGGATTGATCGGAACGGAGTTATTGAAACAACTTCTTGATCATCCAAAATTTAAAATAGTCACAGTACTAACCAGGCGTTCAACTGGTGTTAAACACCAAAAGCTAAATGAAGTATTGATCGATTTCGACGAGATTGAAATGTATAGCGATCAAATTCAAGGCGACGTGCTCTTTTCAACACTAGGAACCACCTTAAAAAAAGCGGGTAGCAAAACTGCGCAATATAAAATTGATTTTACCTACCAGTATGAAGTTGCAAAAATTGCTGCGGCAAACAACATTCCCAATTATGTATTGGTTTCATCAATGGGAGCCAATTCTAAGGCCAAAGTTTTTTACAGCAAAATGAAAGGCGAATTAGACGATGCAGTACAAGATCTCAATTTCAAAAACATAACTATTTTCCGACCTTCAATTTTAGATGGAGCTCGAGGAGAACAACGAAATGCAGAACAAATTTCGCTTAAACTAATGCGCTTTCTAACCAAATATATAATGAAGAAGTACAAGCCGACCAAAGATTCGATTCTTGCAGAAGCAATGATCCATGTTAGCTTGGCTCCCAATCAAGAAAATACCACTCAAATTTACGAACTTGATGAAATTGATAGATTAATACAACAATAGTGCTATGTTCCTGAGTATGATCAAGGCTAACATTATCGATTATTACTACGAATTTCTTAATAAATTCTCGCGTACCTACACAAAACAAATTTTAACAGAAGCGCTGAATTTACTCGATCAGCTATGGCCTTATTTGGTGGTTGGAATCATCGCCTCCTCAGCGATCAAAGTTTTTATCTCAAAAGAACGAATCACAACATTTTTCTCGAATAAATATAATTTTTTCACTTTACTTTTTGCAGCAGCGCTTGGCGTTGTATCGCCACTTGGAAGTTACATTACAATTCCTGTTTCAGCGGCATTATTTACAATTGGAGTTCCTCTCCCTGTATTAATTACCCTAATTGTATCCTCTCCAATAATCAATCCGAATCTGTTTGTATTGACGGCAGGAGTCATGGGAATGGAATTGGCTGTGATGCGTGTTGTTGCAGCAATTGCATTGGGTTTAACTGCAGGTTTTATTACCCATACATTAATTAAAAAGAATTACTTAAAGCCCGATGAAATACTTAACACCAACTCTGAATTGTTGCAAAAATGGCTTAACACAACGCCAACAATTTCGTTGAAAGCCTTTTTTATCGATTTGTTTAAGATGACGCTTTTTGTTAGCAGGTATTTCTTTCTTGCAATATTTTTGGCCGCGATAATTAAAATTTTCATGAATCCCAATTGGATTGCTTATGTATTCAACCAAAACAAATTTCTTTCGGCTTTAATTTCAACAGGTGCAGGAGTTCCATTCTATGTTTGCGGAGGTGCTGCAATTCCTGTGGTTCAAGCCTTAGCAGAACTAGGAATCAGCAAAGGAGCTGTATTGGCTTACTTTATTTCAGGTCCTGTCACCAAAATCTCAACCCTAGTTGTTTTACACGGAACTTTTAAAATGAAAGTGGTTGCATTGTACCTCTCCGTAGGACTATTAGGTGCTATAATTTTGGGCAGCTTATTTGAAATGATTCCATAAGCATTTTTAGGTTTCCCAATCTTTTTTTTCATTAGTTTTAAGAGCTAATTAACTAATTATGAAAAACCTAAACCTTAAGAAGAAACAAAGTATTTTCTTCTTTGCCATTCTTGCCATTGGATTATTTTCTTTAGATTTTATCACTGCAAACTTTGAAGCAAGCGATGGAACTTATCGTTACGAATCGGAATTTGATGCTATAACTGCAGCTACTGTTTCAGTTGGACTCGTTCCTTCTGACTATGATTCTTTATCGAACCCAGTTAGTAGATCTGCCAATTTGAGTAATGCTCAAGTAGAAGAAATGGTTACTTTGGCCGTTGAAGAAGCTGGTGGATTTGATGGAATTATTTCAAAAGGTGATGTGGTCATGCTGAAGGTCAATTTGGTTGGATCGAACAGCCCATCGGGTGAAGGTGAAAATACCGATGTGCGCGTTGTACGCGGATTAATGAAAGTTATTGATAAGTATTGCGAAGGAGATGTTAGCATTCAAATTGCAGAAGGTACAGCTCGTACCAACGACGATCCCAATTCCTCTTCCAGCGTTTGGGCCAACTCAGGCTATCGTAATTTATTAAACGACAGCGAACTTTCTGACATTAATTTCAGTTTTGTGAATTTAAATCAAAGTACAAATGAATTAGTTGAAATTGATTTGGGTTCAGAAGCAACTTCAGCACCACAGGGAACAAAATATTCGGTTCACATGAGCGAATACATGGCCGATGTTTACATTGCAGTTCCTGTTTTAAAAATCCACGATACAGGCATCACCAATGCTTTAAAATTACAAATTGGCACCGCTCCGGGGTGCTACTATGGATACAACAAAACCAAAGGAACTGCACTTTGCCCCCAAGGATTGGTGCACGATGTAGCTCATCGTCGCTGGACTACCGAAGCGATTGTCGACTTATGTAATGTAGCTGATATCGATTTTGTTGTGGTAGATGCATTAATGATTCTCGAGTCGTACAAAACTTATAATGGAGGCAATCAGGTAAAAATGAATACCATTATGGCTGGTGTTGATCCGGTTGCAGTTGACCACATCGCTACTAAAATGCTTGGCTTAAATCCCGATGACATTGCCCACATTACATTAGCCGAAAAAATAGGACTCGGAACCAATAATCCCGACAAAATATATGTACACGGTGCTCCGCTTGAAAATGTAATGCGGAAAGTAAAAAAGAATCAAGCTGAAAATGGAAAATTCGGACAAAGTAATCGTACTTGGATTCTTTCAGAAGCTTTTGAAGGCAATAACCTTGAAACTAATTTTATCACCAACGAAGCATCACTTAAGGCTGAACCAGGAAAAGATGGATGGTCGGAAGCTGTTTACTTTTTCGATGATCGAATTGATCTGGCCAACTATTATAATGGAGCCAACAATGTGGTTAGTTATGCCTACACCAACTTCTCTTCTCCTGAAACAAAAACAGCTGAGTTGTGGTTTGGGAAACAAGAAGCAGCCATGGTTTATTTGAATGGCGAAGTGGTATATAAAAGCACAGGATTATCAAGCTACAACGACGATGATATTGGTTCAAAAGTAGCCAACATTACCATTCTTGAAGGCGAAAATAGTTTGATGGTGAAAGCGGTAAATAAATATGGAGGCGACTTTTCATTTGCCTTAAATATTTGCGAACCCGAAACCAATCCCTTATATTACGGAAACAGAGTAGATGGGTTAAAATTTTATCAAGGATCACTTACTGCTAAAAATGAGATCGAGCTTACAAGTTCTAGTTTCAAATGTTACCCTTCACCTGCAAACACACAAACCACTTTTAGTTTTGACGAAAACAATATTGAAGCGACTGTTACAATTTATGATATCAAAGGGCGAAGAATTAACAAACTGGATGCCAAAGGTCAAAATAAAATCCAATGGGATTTGTGCGATTTTAGAGGAAATCCAGTAACACCGGGAAGCTATATTTGTCATTTAGAATCGGGCAAAAAATTGGAACAGCTAAAAATGTTGATTAAGTAAAACCTAATACATAAGTTTTAAAGAGACTTGCTAATTTCAATTAGTAAGTCTCTTTTTTTATGGACTAAATCTTGAGAATCAAAGCAAAATAAAATTAACGATTCCATTAAATACCATAACATTCTTTCTATATTCGTCGATAACGAAAAACAAATCAGAAAATAGAAAAAAATCATGCTCGCATCACTTACCGAATTATTAATTATGCTAAATCCATTCGCGCTGTTCTTGTATTTAGAACCAATTCGAAAAGATTTAAATCATAAACAATTTGTTTCTGTAATTTTCAAAGCCAGCATCATCTCACTATCAGTATGTTATGTATTCTTTTTCTCTGGAGAATTCTTATTCAAAAAAGTATTTTCAATTGATTTTGAAGCGTTTAGAATTTTTGGTGGAATTATTATTTTCTCCTATGCCTATTTCTTTATTGTAAAAGGGCAACGAGCATTAATTATGATCAAAGAGAACCTCGATGATTTGGCCTCTGAAATTGCGCTTCCGTTTATGGTGGGAGCAGGCACTATTTCGATAAGTATTCTCACCTCATATCGACACCCAAAAGCAATTGGAATACTTATTCTACTAGCAGCATTTGCCATTAATTTTGCGGCCATTTTTATTCTTAAAAAAGTACGTGATTCACTTGAAGGCAAAAAACTCAAGACCGCCTACGATAAAAACATGGAAGTTTTGTTGCGCTTAAATGGATTTTTCATTGGAGCCATCGGTGTAAATATGATAATGACCGGAATTAAGCAAATGTTCAATATCTGATAAGACCAGTGCTACTACCCATTTCACACACGTTACACATCTAAACATATTTTTTTAGATCTACTTTTGTAAAACATTGTATTTATGTATTTATTGTTTAATTTCATTGGCACCAAAAATTAAATACTATAAACATGAAAAATTTTCTTTACGGCTTTTTACTGCTATTTATTCTTTACAGTTGCGACGAAAACCAAATAATTGATTCTCCAAAGGATAAAGTATACGAAATTGAGCACCTTAGCGGTCATATTCAAAAAGGCCCATACAACAACGGAACAACCATCACCATCTCAGAGTTAAATAGTGAATTAGGACAAACTGGCCGAAGCTTTAAAAGTGAAATTAAAGATAATCTTGGATCCTTTGAAATTTCAAATATCACACTCGAATCTCCATATGTTTTGGTCGAAGCCAATGGTTTTTACTTCAATGAATGTACCGGTGATAACTCAGAAGCACAATTAACACTAAGTGCTATTGCAAATATTGAAGATCAATCAACTTTAAACGTAAATTTGCTTTCTCATTTGGAAAAAGACAGAGTAATAAAACTGGTGAAAGAAGGAATGGCTTTTGATTCGGCAAAATTACAAGTACAGAAAGAAATTTTTGACGTTTTTGAAATGACAAATGAAGAAGACACAATAACATCCGAGCATCTCGACATTACTAAAGAAGGATCAAAGAATGCAAAATTGCTTGCTATTTCTACCATAATGCAAATGGGAAATTCAACTTCTGATTTATCGAAGTTAGTTGCCGAACTAAAAACAGATATATATGATGATGGTAAGCTAACTGCAGACACAATAGGAATTCAATTAACCACACAAGCTTCTATTATTAATACCATAGATGTAAGAGAGATATTGGAATCTAAGTATCAAATTGAAGGTGTTGATGGATTTGTTCCTGACTTTGAAAATTACTTAAATCTGTATATTGAAAATACACCGTATGAGCCAGTTTCAATGATAAAGTATCCAACGACCACTGATTATGGAGAGAATATTTTAAAGAAAGATGTTACAAAACTTAAATATGGTATTGAATATTCACTTGCTGCAAATCTAGATCCGTCTGTTAGTTTAAAAGTAGTAATTTCAGGTGGACTTTGGTATTATTATAATTCTCCTGAAGGACCAATAAACTGGGGAATAACCACTTACAACAATGAATCACAATCTTTTACAGCACAAGAAGGAGCCGAATTTTGCGATTTAAAGATTTTCTTTCCAAGAATGGAAGGACAAAATGATATTACTATTGATTACTACGAAAATGGTTCGAATACCCCGTCCTTCTCTAAAACATTGCAATTCGAAGAAGTAGATTATTCAACAGTAATAGATATTCCTGAAAATGGTGCATACGGACCAAACCTATTGAGTCTTGCAAACCAAGAACAAGATACAATTTACGTAACCCCAGATATCAAATACAGCATTGAATTTGATATGTTAGAAGAAATAGAAATACAGAGTATGATAAAATTATCAAACGATCGCTTACCTGTAAACATAACCATCGATCAAAATGAAATAATAAACTTCGATTACAATGAATTTGAAAATGAGTATCGATTATATGTTACTTTTGTTGCAACACAACAAAAGTACTCTGCTTCCATTGTATTTAATGATCATGGTAGAACTGATTTCTTAGGAATGGCACGTATTGATGATAATGGTGAATTTGCTTATTCTTTTAAAATTGATGACAAAGTAATAATTTGGTAAATTTGTGCAATTCAACTCATAAAAAGTAAAAAAAGCTGCCCAATATATGAGCAGCCTTTTTTATTATAATTTGTTATATTTTCTTAATTATAGGTTGGCAACCAACTGTGTTCTTTTGAATAACGCAACATTTGATCAACATACGATTCGGTATAATCTAATTTCACATCGGTAATTTCACCTGCATCGTTTTTCACTAATTGATAAAAAGGATTTACAAATCCACTGTAAGGTGCTAAATTCAATTTTTTGTAACGCTCTAATACTTCTTTATGCAAGTTGTAATCAACTTTCACTGCATAATCTTCGACCAAAGCTTTTGCTCCTTCAAAATCACCTTCAGATTTTACTCGTTGAATTTCAGCTAATAATTCCCCGAATAATGCTTGTAGTTTTTCATAATCATTTATTACGAAGAAACTTTTCCCTTCGCGGGTTTTCTTTTCAATCACCTTCTCTGATTTGCCATGTTCAAAAACCCATTTAGCTATTAACTGACGGTTACGCATATGTGATTCTTCGATATTATCGCCTAAATTAATACGAGTTAATTGAGTCATTAAGCCATTTCGGATGTAATCGTCGTATGCAGCTTTGTATGCTTCATCGTTGGGCAATAACCCCAGCGAAACCGTTTTATGATCTCCCATATAATACAAGGCAAACAAATCGGCACGTGCTTCTTCTATAGTCGCGCCATAAGCTTTCAGCTCATCGCCGGCAACTCCTGGCAATAACTGACCTGAACCATGACCTAAACACTCATGCAAATCGGTATGTAAGTTGTCTGCTTCGAAGCCATATTTTTTAATTCGAGCCACCTGCACATCCGAATAAGTAAATTCCTCCAGAAATCCATTGCCGGTACTTGCTTTATCGTATGCATAAGTAATATTCTCAATCGTCACCGATTTCGATCCATATTCTTTCCGTATCCAATCGGCATTCGGTAAGTTCACTCCAATTGGAGTTGGAGGATAACAATCGCCACCAAGCATTGCTGCGGTAATAACTTTTGCCGTCACTCCTTTTACTTTTTCTTTCTTGAATTTCGGATCAACCGGAGAATGGTCTTCGAACCATTGCGCATTAGCACTGATAATTTCGGTACGCTTTGTTGCTTCTATATTCTTATAGTTTACGATACTTTCCCAGCTTGCTTTCAAGCCCAATGGATCGCCATAAGTTTCAATAAAGCCGTTTACAAAATCGATATGCGAATCCTGATCTTTTAACCATGCGATATTGTACTGATCGAAAATCTTTAAATCACCTGTTTGATAGTATTCAATCAAGCGTGAGATTACCGCTTTCTGATCTTCATTTTCTGTAACAGTTAAGGCTTTCTCTAACCAGAATACTATTTTTTCGATGGCAGCAGAATATATTCCTCCTATCTTCCAAACTTTTTCAACCAACTCTCCATTTTCTTTTTCCAAACGGCTATTTAAACCATGCGAAACTGGTTGTGTATCGTTTGGATCTTTTAGGGCTGCATAATAGCTTTCCGCCTCGTCTTGTGTAACTTCTGATCCCCAATAGTTATTTGCAGAAGTTGCAATTAAATCTTCGCCATCGGCCTGATTCACACGTTTGGCATCGAAAGCTGGATCAAAAATTAATGGAAACAAAGTTTTAATCACTTCATTTTTTGAAACAGGTAATTTGCTTTCATCGGTTTGCTGCAGCAACTCTGAAAAGTACTCTTTTGAAAATCCAGGTGTAAACTTATCGGTTGAGTAATGATGATGAATTCCACTTGAAAACCAAACTCTTTTCAGGTAAGTTTCTAACGCTTTAAATTCTTCAGAAGAACGATCGCCCTCAAAGTTGATATACATCGCCTCCAAAGTTCTTCGAATGGCCAAATTATGACGATTGTTCTGATCGAAAAGAATATCACGACCTTCAATAGCAGCCTGCGACAAATAGTAGACTAGCTTCTTTTGGTCTAATGGCAATTCATCAAAACCAAATACAGGATAACGAAGCACTCTAATATCAGCAAACTTTTCTACTACATATTCAAAGTCAGTAGCTACATCATAGCTCATCTCTTTACTTTTTTCTTCACAACTTGTAATCATTATCATCAATGTTATTACAATTAAAATTTTAGATTTCATATTAATGTATTTGGGTTCAACACAATCCTTATCAACTGAAAATCAAAACTAAGTAAATATTTCGCCAATTAAACGATTTTCATTTCCCCAATTTCCCAACTTCACATCAAAAACCTTATTCACTAAATTTTTATCCCAAGGCACTTCTACCCGAATGTAGTTATCAGTCCATCCAAGTATTTTATTATTCACGTTACTTTGTTCAAAAAGCACCGAATGCATATCACCAACTGATTGTTCATAGAATAAACGTAGTTTTCGATTCGATAATTCTATTAAACGTTGAACCCGCTCTTTACGAATTGTTTTGGGCACTACACCATCGATTTTTAGAGCAGCCGTATTGGGGCGTTCTGAATATGGAAAAGGATGTAATTGCGAAATATCAAGATCGCGTAAAAAGTTATAAGTATCGCTAAAATATGCTTCGGTCTCGCCATTGGTTCCAGCGATTACGTCCACACCTATAAATGCATGCGGAATTACTTTTTTGATGTGTGTCACCCGCTCTGCAAAAAGCTCGCGATTATATTTTCGCTTCATGAGTTTTAAAACCTCATTACTTCCCGATTGTAATGGTAAATGAAAGTGAGGAGCAAAACGTTTAGAATTGGCAACAAAATCGATAATTTCATCGGTCAACAAATTGGGCTCGATAGAAGAAATTCGGTAGCGCTCGATACCTTCCACCTCGTCTAATGCTTTTACCAGGTCGAAGAAAGTCTCATTACTTGAACGACCAAAATCGCCAATATTCACTCCGGTTAAAATAACTTCTTTTATACCTTTTTGTGAGATTAATTTTGCTTCCTCGACCGTATTATCAATGGTATCGTTTCGGCTTTTACCTCGAGCCATTGGAATGGTACAATAGGTACAAAAATAATTGCAGCCATCCTGAACCTTCAAAAAACTACGGGTACGATCGCCATAAGAATAGGCCTTATGAAAATCGTTTATCTCTTTGAAAGGGGTTAAGCTAATTACGGTCTCATCGGTTTTTACAAGATTATTTAAGTAGCTTGTTACATTCAACTTTTCTGCAGAGCCCAAAACATAATCCACCCCTTCAATTTGAGCCAAATCATTGGCTTTCAATTGCGCATAGCAACCTGTTACCAACACCAAAGCTTTCGGGTTCCGTCGAATTGCCGATCGAATATAATTACGACTTTTTTTATCGCTTTCGGCGGTTACCGAGCACGAATTAAGAACATAAACATCCGCTTGTTCCTTAAAATCCGTTCGTTGAAATCCAATGTCTTCAAACTTTTGAGCCATTGTGGAAGTCTCTGAAAAATTAAGCTTACAGCCTAAAGTATAAAATGCAACCGTTTTCCCTTGATAATTAAATTCCATTGCCAAATATTAAAGCACAAAGGTAGTTTTAAATTGAAAAGTGAACAATAATCTGTACCCAGACTCATCTTTATTGGGCTTTCTTTTGTTATATATTATCAATGAACCGAAAAACATTCATAAATCACCTATTGGCCTTAGCGCCATTAACATTAGGAGCTATGAAATTAAATGCACTTAATAAAATGACAAATGCTTTGGCACCAACGTCTAAAATGCCGGTACTATTTTTGGGCCACGGAAGCCCAATGAATGCCATTGCTGAAAATGAATTTGTGCAAGGATTTAGAAAAGTTTCCAACGAGATAGAAACACCAAAAGCCATAATTGTGATTTCGGCACACTGGGAAACGAAAGGATCGCAAGTAACCGCTATGCTTAATCCGCCAACGATTCATGATTTTGGGGGCTTTCCACAAGCCCTGTTCGACATTGAATATCCGGCTCCAGGAGCGCCCAAACTGGCTCAAGAAGTTCAAGAATTAGCACTACCAACTGAGGTTCATTTGGATGAAAAATGGGGACTCGATCATGGCGCATGGACAGTGATCAGGCACATGTATCCCAAGGCGAATATTCCTGTAATTCAATTGAGTTTGGACTATTATAAAACACCACAACAACATTACGAACTTGCAAAAGAACTGCATCAGCTACGATCGAAGGGAGTTTTGATTGTTGGAAGCGGAAACATGGTACACAATTTGCGCAAAGTACATTGGGAAAAAATAGATGAAAACTTTGGGTACGATTGGGCCATCGAAGCCAATGAAAAAATGAAATCATTAATTCTGGAAAAAAATCATCACGATTTAATAAATTTCAGAAAAATGGGTAAAGATTTTGATTTGGCGATACCAACACCTGAACACTTTCTTCCTCTATTATATGCTTTGGCATTACAAGATAAAAATGAGCAGATCTCATTATTTAACGATGAACCGGTAGCAGGTTCATTAACAATGACCTCATTAAAAATAGGATAATTAATAATTTCAAAATTATGAAAATAGCAATAACAGGAGCAACAGGTCAGTTAGGCCGATTAGTTGTTGAAAAATTAAAAAATGAAATCGCAACAGAAAACTTAGTCGCACTGGTAAGGAATCCTGAAAAAGCTTCTGACTTAGGAATTGAAGTCCGAAAATTTGACTACGACTCACCAAGCGTATTAGCCAGTTCACTGGTCGGAATTGAGCGGCTTTTATTGATCTCAGCAAGCGAAATTGGCAAACGAGTATCGCAGCATCAAAATGTAATCGATGCTGCTAAAAAAGCTGGCATAAATTGGATCGTTTACACTAGTTTATTGCATGCCGACAATACTTCCATCAACTTGGCATCAGAGCATATTCCAACCGAAGAAGCGATAAAAACATCGGGAATGGCATTCACGATTCTAAGAAATGGATGGTACACCGAAAACTATACCAATTCAATTCAAGGAGCACTTGCAGGTGGTGCATTTATTGGAAGCGCAGGTGATGGTAAAATATCCTCAGCAGCTCGAGTTGATTTTGCCGAAGCGGCTGCAAAAGTTCTTGTTGATGAAAAACATAAAGGTAAAACTTATGAACTAGCAGGTGATGAAGCCTACACTTTGGCTGACTTAGCAGCAGAAATTTCAAAACAAACAGGAAAGGATATTCCGTACAACAATCTACCAGTTGACAAATATGCTGAAATTTTAAGTAGCTTTGGAATGGATGAAGGAATTGCACAAGCAATTGCCAGTTGGGATGATTCGGCGTCAAAAAATGATTTGTTCGAAGAAGGCAAACAACTTTCAACAATTATTGGAAGGCCAACCACACCCTTATCTGAAGTGGTAAAACAAGCACTATAAGCTCGTCTTAAAAAGAATAAAACTGCTCATTTTCAATATTGGATTTGGGCAGTTTTCATTTAAACTAGAAAGATTAAGTTTTCTGTTTCTTTTTCTTTGCAGCCGGGAAAAGCACATTGTTCAAAATTAGTCGATATCCGGGAGAATTAGGATGTAAATTCAAATCGGTTGGAGGGTCAAAAACGGCATGTCGATAATCTTCCGGATCATGTCCACCATAAAAAGTCCAAGTTCCGTTACCATATTCACCATGGATATATCGGGCTTCATCTCCTGCTTTATTCTCTCCCATTACCAAAACTTCAGGCTTTAATAATTGCTTTTTATAAGCCGTTGTTTGTCCCATAAATCCTTTAACAATTTTGGTATGATTCTGACACAACATGGTTGGAACCGGATCCCACTTAGCCGAAAAATCGAATAAGGTAAAAAAGTCGCTCGTCTGATTTATTCTTCTTGAAGTTGTAACATCGATATTAGAATACTCATATTCGTATGGATCTTTTTCAATCGTGAAATCAGTAAATGCAAATGTTTGCGAATAATCTAATTTTTCGTTCATGTCCCGATCGGCGGGATCACCATCGTACATCGATTCACAAATATCGGTATGTTCTGCAGCCAAAGCAATATCGTAAGTGTCGGTAGCTGCACACATTGCAAATAAAAATCCACCATTTTCAACAAACTGCCGAATGGTTTTCGATACCATTAATTTCATTTCCGAAACTTTCAAAAAACCCATATTTTGAGCCAAGGTTTCGTTGGTCTTGACTTCCTCCTGATACCAAGGCATGCTATGATAATTCTTATAGAACTTCCCATATTGTCCGGTAAAATCTTCGTGATGTAAATGCAACCAGTCGTATCGATTTAGTTCCCCATTAATTATTTCCCGATCATAAATTACCTCGTAGGGTATTTCAGCATACGTAAGCACCATGGTAACTGCATCGTCCCAAGGTTGCTTATTAGGTGGAGAATAAACTGCTATTTTGGGCGCTTTCTGCATTAAAACCACGTCCATATTTTGCGATGGACTGCTAATTTCCTGTAGAATTAAATTGGTAGTTCCATCGGCAATTTGTTCATAGGAAACGCCTCTGACGACACACTCGTTTTCAATTTCTTTGGCATAAGTTACTAAGAAACTCCCACCTCGATAATTTAATAACCACTTAACATCAACAGCTCTTTCTAGCGTCCAGAACGCAACGCCATAAGCCTTCAAATGATTGCTTTGCGACTGGTCCATTGGAATTAAAATCGAGGATGCTTTAACACCAATAATGCCTTGCAAAAAAAGAAATAAGAGGAGGATTTTTTTCATTTCAATTCGTTTTAAAATGGCATACTGTCATCGGAAGAATTTCCATTTCCAAAAGGATCAGCAGGAGGACTAAATCCAGCCGATGCATTCATCATTCCGTCATCATCGTTCATTTTAGAACCAAAGGTTTGCACAGGTGGTAAATCAAAATCTGAAGGATACTCTTCAAGATTGGTAAATTTAGCCAACTCTTTTCTAAACGAAAGTCGCACATCACCTACCGCACCATTACGGTGTTTCGCGATGATTAGCTCAGCTACACCTTTCAACGAATTACCTTCTTCATCTTCCATTAATCCATAGTATTCGGGGCGGTGAATAAACAATACCATATCGGCATCCTGCTCAATCGCACCCGACTCACGAAGATCGGATAGCTGAGGACGCTTTCCTTCCCTCGATTCTACCGAACGGTTTAGCTGCGAGAGTGCAATAATAGGAACGTCTAACTCCTTTGCTATGGCTTTCAACGATCTTGAAATCATACTTACTTCTTGCTCACGACTACCTCGGTTGTCACCTCCGGCGGTCATCAACTGTAAGTAATCGACCAAGATCATTTGTATATCGTGTTGCATTTTCAATCGACGAGATTTTGCTCGAAACTCGAAAATCGAAAGTGCGGGTGTATCATCAATAAATATATTTGCTTCTTCCAAGCGTTGAATTGAGTTGTTTAATTTCTCCCAGTCATCGCCAAAAAGACTCCCCTTCTTAATTTTTTCCGATCCTAATTCTGATTCTGAAGCGATCAAGCGATTTACCAACTGAATCGAAGACATCTCCAGCGAAAATACAGCAACCGGAACTTTAAAATCGACCGCCATGTTTCGAGTCATTGAAAGAATAAATGCTGTTTTTCCCATTGCAGGTCGAGCGGCTAAAATTACCAAGTCGGTTTTTTGCCACCCCGAAGTTATACGATCAACCTTTGAAAATCCGGAAGGAACGCCGGATAAGCCATCGGCCTTTTTACTTGCCTCTTGAATTAAATGAACAGCTTCTCCAAGGATTGGTTTAATGGGTTGTGTTTCCTTCTTAATATTCCCTTCGGAAATTTTAAAAATTGCACTTTCTGCCTGATTGATCAGCTCATCTACATCTTTTGTTTCGTCGTAGGCAGTTGATTGGATATCGGAAGCAGCATGAATTAATTGACGCTGAATATATTTTTGCGCAATTATTCGAGCATGAAACTCTAAATGAGCTGCCGAAGCCACTTTACTGGTTAATTGTGTGATGTAATAAGCACCACCAACTTTCTCCAATAACTCGCGGTTTTTCAATTCCTGCGTTACAATCAATAAATCGACAGGCTTATCGTTCGACGATAGATCTTTAATGACTTTAAAAATCTCGCGATGTTCTTCTTTGTAAAAACAGTCTTCAGTTAATACATCAGAAACCCCTACAAACGCATCTCGCTCCAACATCAATGCCCCTAAAACAGCTTCCTCAACCTCAACAGCTTGAGGCGGAATTTTACCGTATTGAGCATTTAGTTTCTCTAAATCCAACTTTGTATTGCGTTTTGATTTTTCTGCCATTAGATATTTATATTTTTGAAAAAGATATTAAAATTAAGAAAAGAATTGGTGTTATTGAATTAATTAAACCAGTTTTTCGAACTGTTGTTCAATTACTAAATTTAACACTTCGGTAAGCTCCATTCCCATTGCATTTAATTGCTGCGGAATAAAACTTGTTGCCGTCATTCCGGGGATGGTATTTATCTCTAAAAAATTAAAAATTCCGTCACGTAAAATAAAATCAACTCGCACAATTCCCTTGCAATCGAGCAATTTATAAATGCGTGCAGCTAAGCGCTGACAAGCTTCAATTTGTTCTTTTGGTAATCGGGCTGGCGTAATTTCAGTAGCTCCGCCTGTTTCATATTTCGAATCGAAATCGAAAAATTCGCCCTTCGGAATTACTTCTGTGGGTAAAAAAGGAACCACTTCACCTTTTAGTTCACAAACGCCTACCGCCAATTCCATTCCATCCACAAATTCCTCGACCAAACAATCACCACTTTCGTTGTATGCATGCTCGCTGGCTTTTATCAATTCATCTTTCGACTTTACTTTGGTAACTCCAAAACTAGATCCTCCTGCGCTTGGCTTTACAAATACGGGCAATCCCAATCTTTCAACAACTTCATCGATATTAATTATGTCCCCTTTCTGAAAATACAAAGATTCAGCCATTGGAATTTCGAATGAACGTAAGAAATTATCGCAATAGAATTTATGGAAGGTTAATGCCGAGGTATAAACGCCACAGGTTGAATAGGGTATTTTTATCATGTCGAAATAAGCCTGCAATTTTCCATCTTCACCTGGAGTTCCGTGAATCATGATAAAAGCCAAATCGGGAACAATTTTCTTATTTTTGTATGTGAAGCTAAAATCTTCTTTGCTTACTATTGCAATTGCTTTATCTTCCCCGAGAACCGACCATTCACCATTACGCATTCGCACCATAAATGGCTGATATTTTAAAGCATCGATACTTTTAAAAACATTCTCGGCACTTTTCAAACTCACAATATATTCCGACGAATCGCCTCCGGCAATTACAGCTATTATTTTCTTCAACATAAATCCTACTTTGATCTTAAATTTGGACTCGTAAAAATGCAAAATTAAATGCGAGGTTCAAGAGAATAAACTAAAATTAAGCAAATAAATTTAAACTCATCATTTAGAAGTCTGTTCTAATAACCTATTTTTTAGAATAGCGATATTTATATTTTTTCTAATTTTGCTTTTACTAAAACTAAAAAAATGTCGGTTCATAAGGAAATAAGGAAAGTGACCACTCATGTTCTTTCTGAAATGAAATTGCGTGGGGAAAAAATAAGTATGCTAACATCGTATGATTACAGCATGGCTAAATTGGTAGATCAAGCAGGAATTGATGTAATTCTTGTTGGCGACTCAGCATCGAATGTGATGGCTGGTAACGATACCACTTTGCCCATGACTTTAGATCATATGATTTATCATGGCAGCTCTGTTGTAAGAGCAGTTAATAGAGCACTAGTAGTGGTGGATATGCCTTTTGGCACCTATCAAGGAAATTCGAAAGAGGCAATTCAATCGGCAATTCGAATCATGAAAGAAACACATGCCGATGCAGTAAAGCTCGAAGGAGGTAAAGAAGTACTTGAATCGGTTGAACGAATTATCTCTGCTGGGATTCCGGTAATGGGGCACTTAGGATTAATGCCACAATCGATACACAAATTTGGTACCTATACAGTTCGTGCAAAACAAGATGCAGAGGCTGAAAAATTAATTGCAGATGCCAAATTATTAGAAGAAGCTGGTTGTTTTGGAATCGTACTTGAAAAAATTCCTGCAAATTTAGGAGAAATCGTAGCCAAAGAAGTAAAAATTCCGATAATTGGAATTGGAGCAGGATCGGCTGTTGATGGGCAAGTACTGGTTATTCATGACATGCTTGGAATTACTCAAGAGTTTTCGCCACGATTTTTACGACGCTACCATAATTTAGCAGCCGAAATTAAAGGAGCGGTTGGTTCTTATATTGAAGATGTTAAATCGATGGACTTTCCGAATGAAAAAGAACAATACTAGAATTATTCGTGAAATATATTCTCAAAGAAATCAGATGGTGTTACTATCTGATTTTTTTGTTTTTGATTCCAATTTCAATTACTTCTATTCAGGAATAATACGTTTCATTAATCTCAATTGATGCGTATATTTTTGGATTTCGATATTATAGATTCCGGCATGGTCGATATTATCAATTCGAACTCGCCCCGATGAATGAATAATTTTATTCTTTTCCCAAATAATTCCAACATGTGTAATTCTTCCGTCGGAATTATCAAAAAAAGCTAAATCGCCGGGAAGTGCTTCTTCAACAAACGAGAGACTTTCACCAACTTCAGCCTGTTGATAGGCATCACGTGGAATTTTCACCCCAGCAATTTTATAAACAATTTGAGTAAAACCCGAGCAATCTATTCCTAAAGGGGTTCTTCCCCCCCACTGATATGGTGAATTAAAATATCGAAGTGCTGCAGCAATTAAATTTAATCGGGTATCGCCATTTTCGCTTGGAAGCATTGCGTTTGAATCGATATGATAATTGGTTTCAGCAATCTTAAACTGACCATTCTTAAAATTGTAATGTGGCAAGGTACAGCCTGAAACAATTAAAAAATTTCGATAATGATCAACTTGCTGCACGATATTGAATATTTCAGATGAAACAGGTTGACTATTCTCGCTTAAAAAATGATATTCCTGCTCATCAATGGCTTTCATCATTTTTCGGTCAATCCAACCTTCATAATTATCGAAAGCCAATTCTACTTTGATCCAATTTTCTTGTTCTTCCAGCACTTTAAAATGTTCTCCCAACAATATTTGAGTACACATTTCACTTTTTTCAGTGGGTTCGGTCCTAACTGGAATAGAGCTTAATTCTGAGATTCCGTACATATTTCAATCTAATACCAAATTCTTCTTTCAAATATACAATAATAGCATGCTGTAGAAAGATAATGGCAAATTATTTCTTAATTTAGATTCTGAAAAGTTAACAACAAGGAATTTATGACTGAACAACCATCGAAATTAAAGAAGACTTATTTAAGGTTTTATTATGCCTTAATCTTCCTATTAGCTTTTGGCTTGCTTTATACGCTTTATCCAAAAGAAGGTCGATCGAAATATGATTTTCAACAAGGTAAACCTTGGTTGTACGAAACTTTAATTGCGACATTCGACTTTCCTATTTTAAAGTCGGAAGCTGTTATAAATGCTGAGAAAGATAGTGTAGAATCGAAATTCGTTCCCTATTTCAACTACTTACCAGATGTTGGAAAAAGTCAAATTGAAAAACTCTCGAAAGATATAACACAGTTGTTAACATCGCAGCAAGGCCCCCTAGACACATTGTATCGCGATTCGGTATTGAATAATTATACGACCCTTTTAAATCAAATTTATACTTCAGGAATAATAGAATCCTCTCCTGAATTATTCGCGCCAATAAAAGGAAAAAAGAAACTAAAATTGGTTAAAAATGGGGTGGCTTCTGAAATTCCAATTACAGCTATTTATTCGCTAAAATCAGCATATAATACTGCAAGCGAAGCGATTAATTCGAACATAAACAAGGCAGATTCTGCAAATTTCATCTATTCCAAAATAAGTATTCAGAATTATATTACTTCAAATATAAAATACGACAAAGAGAAGAGCGACATTGGATTAGAAGACAATTTAAAGAATGTCTCCACCACGCGTGGAGTAATTCCAACCGGTGCAAGAATTATTTCAAAAGGGGATATTGTAACAAGTGATTTAGCGCTGATTCTCGAATCGTTTAACACTGCCAATTCGAAACAAAACTCATACGGAGGATGGTTTACCATTTCGATGATTGGAAACATGCTTTTCATTTTGTTTTTGATGTTTATCTTAATCTTCTATTTGCAAACATTCAATACCAAAGTTTTCAGAAAAAAGCGGAACTACACGCTTATCATGACCATCATTGTGGTGATGTTTTTGGTTACCCGAATTGTTTACGAAACTGAAGTTTTAAGTATATATATCATACCATTCTGTATTCTTCCACTAATTATTCGGATTTTCTTGGGATCGCGAATGGCAATTTTCATTCATTTGATTTCAATATTGATGTTGAGTGGAATGGCGACTAATAGTTTTGAATTTATTGTAATGCAAACCATGGCCGGATCGATTGCGGTTATGTCGTTAAATAAATTACAAAAACGCGGTAATTTAGTAATTACAGCAGGCTTAGTGTTGGTTACTTATACCATAATTTACCTAGCATTTATGCTTGCCAAAGAGGGGAACTTCAACCTCTCGGACTATTATGAATTAAAATGGATGGTAGGAAGTAGTGTCTTCTTATTATTAACCTATTTAATTATTTATCTATTCGAAAAGATATTTGGTTTCGTATCGGATGTAACCTTAATGGAACTAGCCGATACCAATAATCCATTGTTACGAAAATTAGCAGAAGAAGCTCCCGGAACTTTTCAACACTCGATGCAAGTGGCCAACCTTGCTGAAGAATTGGCAATCAAAACCGGTGGAAATACCATGCTAATTCGAACCGGAGCACTCTATCACGATATCGGAAAAATTGCAAGTGCACAATATTTTATCGAGAATCAATCGAAGGGAATTAGTCCTCACGAGGAATTGAGTTATGTTGAAAGTGCGAAGAAAATAATCAACCATGTTTTTGATGGAGTGAAAATGGCTAAAAAGCACAATCTGCCTGAGCAAATTATAGATTTTATAAAAATGCATCATGGCGAAAGTATGGCCAAATACTTCTACTTAAAACATAAAGAAGAAAATCCCGATTCAGAAATAAATATCAAAGATTTCAGCTATCCAGGTCCAAACCCGACTTCGCGCGAAACCGCAATGGTTATGTTGGTTGATGGCGTTGAAGCTGCTTCGAGAAGTCTGCCGGAAAAGAATGAAGAATCGTTAAAAAAGATTATTAACCAAATCATTGACAACAAGGTGAATAATCATGAGCTAGACAATGCACCTATCACTTTTAAAGACATTAAAGATTTCAAAGAAATCTTACTCGAAAAGCTAAAACACATTTATCATATCAGAATTGAATACCCAAAAGAAAAATAACAAAATAATTCGCGCAACTATTTTGTAAATTGCCAATTAAGTGTGATTTTTACAATTGTTACTTTAATGAACACATAAACTAACTTAATGAATATTCTTATGAAGAGCTTTAAAAATTTAATGCTACTGTTGGTTATGACAGTATTTTCCGTAGCTTGTTCGCAACCACAAATTGAAAATAAAGCGGGAATTGCCAAAGCTGATTTTGAAAAAGAAGTTGATGGCAAGCAAGTTTCGTTGTATACTTTAACGAATAAAAATGGATTAGAATTGAACGTTACCAACTATGGTGGAAAAGTAGTTTCACTAATGGTTCCCGACAAAGATGGAAACTTAGTTGATGTTGTAACTGGTTTCAGTACCATCGACGAATATCTTTCAACTCCCAAAACATATTTTGGTTCAGCAATTGGTCGTTACGGAAACCGTATTGGAAATGCATCATTTACCCTAAACGGAAAAGAATATAAACTGGCAAAAAACAACGGTGACAATCACTTACACGGAGGTGTGAAAGGTTATTGGGGTGTTGTTTGGGATGCCAAACAAGTAGATGCGAACACATTAGAATTAAGCTACTTATCAGTAGATGGTGAAGAAGGCTACCCTGGAAACCTAGATATTAAAATGGTTTACCAATTAACAGACGACAACGAATTTAAAATTGAATACTACGCAACAACCGATGCCCCAACTGTTTTAAATTTAACTCACCACAGTTATTTCAACTTATCGGGCGAAGGTAGCGCAACTATTAACGACCACGTATTGTATATCAATTCAAATTTATATACACCAACCGATGCTGGTTTAATTCCAACCGGAGAATTAGCTCCAGTTGCAGGAACTCCAATGGATTTCACAACACCTACAGTTATTGGCGATCGTGTTGATGATGATTTTGAAGCATTGAAATTGGGCACAGGTTACGATCACAATTATGTAATCAACAAACAAAAAGAAGGTGTTGAGTTAGCTGCTTCGGTTTATTCACCGATTACAAATATCAATATGGATGTACTAACCAACGAACCTGCAATTCAGTTTTATGGTGGTAATTTCCTCACCAACACGGTTAAAGGTAAAGCTGGTAAATTGTATGATTTCAGAAGTTCTTTCTGCTTAGAAACACAACATTATCCTGACTCACCAAATCAACCTGAATTCCCTTCAACTGTTTTAAATCCTGGGGAACAATATCGTCACACTTGTATTTATAAATTTTCAATTAAATAGTTCATTCTTAAAATAAAAAAGAAAGGCCGAGTAACATCGGCCTTTTTTATGCTCTTACTTCAAATATTTTTCAAATGTTAAATATCAGACCTTAGCAGCAGGCTGATTCAAAAAATACACTACAAGCTATTATATCAACTACTTTTGCCAGCAAAAAGAGATTATGTGGATTTTACCGGCAATTCTAGCAGCATTTTTACTGGGCATGTACGATGTTTTCAAAAAAGTATCGCTTGACAATAATGCAGTGCTTCCAACTTTACTTTTTTCGGTATTAACCAGTAGCATCATTGTTCTTCCAGTTATCATTGGTTCGAGATTGTGGCCCGAAACCTTTCAACAAATTCAGCTTTACGCCCCTGAAGTAACAGTAAGAGAACTTTTACTCATATTTTTAAAAGCAGTAATTGTTGTTGCCAGTTGGATCTTTGCTTTCTTTGCCGTTAAAAATCTGCCTCTAACAGTTGTTGCTCCAATTAGAGCCACAGCACCACTCTGGACACTTATTGGTGCCTTAATTGTTTTTCAGGAAAAGCTAAGTACCTTACAATGGATCGGTATCTTAATTACCTTAACGTTTTTCTTTCTTTTTTCTACCACTGGAAAATTGGAGGGAATTAATTTCAAGCGCAACAAATATGTATTCTTCATTATCGCAGCCACTTTTTTAGGAACTATTAGCGGATTGTATGATAAATACATTATTCGGAATGTCGATAGAATTGCCGTACAGGTTTGGTTTTCGGTTTTTCAATTGGTGATCATGCTTCCGGTTACTGCATTACTATGGTACCCCAAACGACACAAATACACTAAATTTACTTGGAGATGGAGCATTCCCTTAATAGGAATTTTTCTGCTCTTGTGTGATTACTTTTACTTTTACGCCATCAGTATCCCCGACTCTTTAATTTCAATTATTAGTGGTGTTCGAAGAAGCGGTGTTTTAGTAGCTTTTATTTTTGGTGCTATCGTTCTTAAAGAAAAAAATATCAAGCAAAAAGGAATTTACCTTATTGGAATTATTGTAGGAGTTTTTTTAATGGCAATGGGAAGCTAGAGCGTTAACAAGCCTCTACTTTTCATAGCAGCATAAATTATTTCAACAACCTGTTTCTTTTTCATTCGATCTAAACTAATTACCAAATCAAAATTGATACAATCTATTTTTTTTCGATTGTTAACCGATTGGCGAAACTTATTACGATACGTTTCAATTTCTTCAATATATTTAATTGCTTGATCTTTGCTCAAGCTTTTCACTTTTATCATGCGCTCCACTTTCCAATCCATCGAAGCATCAATCCGAACATGAAGCGAATTTTCGATATCCCTACAAATCATTCCTCCGCCTCTACCGATAATTATTTTATGCCCCTCAACCCCCAATTGATGGATTACTTTTACTGCTGTGTTTCGTATTTTACTTTCCATTTTGTATTCATTAGAAACGAAAGCTTTAATTACATTATCCATTAAATTTCGATCTTCGATCGTAAAAACATTTTTCAATTGGTTAGGACTCATTTTTAACTTTTGAGCAGATATATTCAAAATATCCCTACTAACGATATCCCACCGATGTCCAGATTCATCTTGGTTAATTTGTTTTGCCAATTCGCATAATATTCCTTTAACTGAACAACCTGCTGCTCGCGATACAGTTAAAACAGGTCCTGACTCATTAGTTACTCGTTCAGTTTTGGTTTCTCCAACCCTTTTCGACATGTAATTTGCTAGTAGGTTATTCATAATACACGATTTTGATTCCTTATTAATTTACGAAATTTTCAATTTCAAAACCCAATTTCCACTCATTCTTTTTTCGAATAACAAACATTTTTTTAGCTCATTCGAAAATTCTTTTGAACTTTTCTATAATTAACCTTGTTGTAAATCCACATAATGCAATCTATTAATATAGATAATAAAGCATTAATTAGGTTTTTGGGGTAAAGCCGTCTGAATAATCAGACGGCTTTTTAATGTTAAACTTTCACAAGAAGAGTTAACCACTAATATTAGTAAGATGTTTCTATATAATCGAATCAGTCGCGAACAGCTGAAAGAGCAGCTAAAAGCAGAAACTTTTAAACGTGTAACCGTTTCATTTTATCGCTATTTTTATTTAGAAAATCCACAAGAATTCAGAGATTCTATTTACAAAGATTGGTTTAATTTAAATTGCTTTGGCCGAATTTATGTTGCAAAAGAAGGTATTAACGCCCAAATGAGTGTGCCTGAGCATAATTGGGAGACATTCAAAGAATCGATGAAAGCATTTCCAATTTTTGAAAACATCCCATTAAAAATTGCGGTCGAAGATGATGGAAAATCATTTTATAAATTGACTATCAAAGTGCGTCCAAAATTGGTTGCCGATGGTTTAAATGACTATGAATATGATGTTACCAACGTTGGTAATCATTTAGAAGCAACAGAATTTCACGAACTCGTTGGAAAAAAAGATGTAACTGTTGTCGATATGCGCAACCATTACGAAAGCGAGATTGGTCATTTCGAAGGAGCACTTTGCCCCGATGCCGACACTTTCAGAGACGAAATTAGGATGGTTGAACAAGAATTGGCAGAGAAAAAAGACGAGAAAATATTGCTTTACTGCACTGGTGGAATTCGATGTGAAAAAGCCAGCGCTTATTTACGCGAGAAAGGTTTTAACGACGTAAATCAATTGCATGGTGGCATTATTGAATATGCTCAGCAAATAAAACAGCTCAACCTGAAATCGAAATTTGTTGGTAAAAACTTTGTTTTTGACGAGCGTTTAGGCGAACGTATCAGCGATGAAGTTATTGCACGTTGCCACCAATGCGGTTCTGCTTGCGACACACATACCAATTGTGCCAACGACGATTGTCACCTTTTATTTATCCAATGTCCTAACTGTGCTTCAGAATACGAAGGATGCTGTTCAAATGAGTGTAAAACAGTGTTTTTAGCGCCAGAAGATGAGAAAGTAATTTATCGCGAAAAACTGCACGAGAAATACGCAAATTCTAAAATATTCAGAAGTCGATTGCGACCCGACTTGCGTAAAATGAATTCTGCAAATAGCTAGAAAATGAATAATTTCTGGAAAGAAATTCAACAACCAATTTTTGCATTGGCCCCCATGGAAGATGTTACCGATACTGTTTTTCGGGAAATTGTAATGGGCGTCAGTGATCCGAAAAAACTGCAAGTGGTTTATACCGAGTTTACCAATGTCGATGGAATGAATCATCCATATGGCAAAATTCGTGTAGGTGAGCGCTTAATTGTTTCCAATTCAGAAAAAGCACTTTTAAAGAATACTGGTATCAAGTTGGTGGCTCAGGTTTGGGGTAAAAATCCGGAAGTGTTCCATAAAATTGTTAAAGAAATTTCGCAGGATGAGAATTTTTCGGGGTTCGACATCAATATGGGATGCCCGGTAAAAAATGTAGTAAAAAATGGATGCTGTTCTGCATTAATTGGCACTCCCGAGTTAGCCAAAGAAATTGTTATTGCAGCCAAAGAAGCTACGCATTTGCCTGTAAGTGTAAAAACACGAACCGGTTTGAGTCAGCATATTACTGAAGAATGGATTCCACATTTATTGGAAGTTGATCCAGCTGCCATAATTTTGCATGGAAGAACACAAAAAATGCAATCGAATGGAGCAGCCAATTGGGAACAAATTGAATTGGCTGCTCAATTGCGTACGCTAGCAGGAAAAGAGATTCCTATTTTAGGAAATGGAGATGTAGCAAGCTACCAACATGGGGTAGAATTGGCACAAAAACACCAACTAGAAGGAGTAATGATTGGACGAGGGATTTTTTCAAATCCTTGGTTTTTTGCAAGCAACGATGCTGACAAAGCAAAAACAGAAAAACTCCAAATGCTCATTCGTCATGCCACTTTATACAACGAAATTTGGGGAATAAAAAAGAATTTCAATATTCTTAAACGCTTCTTTAAAATATACACCAATGGCTTCGATGGTGCTTCAAAACTAAGAGGACAGTTAATGGAAGCTCAAAAATTATCGGAGGTTGAAAAGATAATTGAAGAAGAGATGGCAATCACCATTGCAAAATGAAAATAGATTAGATTAAAAATCTATTTTTGTTGTAATGGAAGCTGCTTCTAACATATTATTTGCCGATATCATTTTGCCATTGCCCCTCAACGGAACTTTCACCTATCACTTTCTGAAAGAAGACGAAAAAAGTATCTCGATTGGAAAACGGGTTATTGTGCAATTTGGAAAACGAAAGCTCTACACAGGCATTGTGCAGACCATCCATACCAATAAACCCGAATACGATACCAAACCAATTGAAACCGTTTTAGATGAATCTCCGATTATTCACGAGATCCAATTAAAACTTTGGGATTGGCTAGCCGATTATTATAGCGCCACAGTGGGCGAAGTAATGAAAGCAGCACTTCCATCGGGCTTGAAACTTGAAAGTCAGTCGAACATTACTGCCAACTTAAATTGGGAAGCCTCCGCTAAGTTATCAGATATTGAAGAAACTCTACTCAGCTTTTTAAAAACTGAAAACAGTGCCACAATTTCAAAATTGAACAGTGTTTCCAAACGCAGAAATATCTATCCCGTAGTAAAATCGTTGATAAGCAAAGGAGCAATTTCTATTGAAGAAAAGTTAAGCAAGAAAGTAAAATCGAAAACCAAGCCTTATCTATCAATCCATCCAAAGTACAAAGACGGACAGCTGCTTGAAGTACTTTTTTCAGAATTAAAACGAGCCAACAAACAACTGGAACTCTTGATGTATTTGATTGATGAAACCAACTTTTTGAAACAAGACGAAGTAAGTTCCCTCCCAAAGAAAAAAATTATAAAAAGCACCAAATTCACCGATGCAAACATTAAAGCCTTGGTTGATAAGGACGTTTTAATATTAGAACAACGCGAAGTAGATCGCTTAGATTACCAATCAAACAATTTACAAGAAAAAAAAGAGCTCAATCATTTCCAACAAATTGCCTTCAACGAAATTCACAAAAAGTTTCTAGAGAAAAACACGGTGCTTCTGCATGGAGTTACAGCAAGCGGAAAAACTGAAATCTATATAAAATTAATCGATGAGCAGTTAAAAGCAGGAAAACAAGTACTGTATTTGTTACCCGAAATTGCTTTAACCACACAAATCATCAGTCGATTGAAAAAAGTTTTTGGTGAACAAGCCATGGTTTACCATTCACGCTTTAGCGATGCAGAGCGAATTGAAATATGGAACAAAGTGCTTCATTTCAACAAAGACGATTCAGATAACAAGTGCCAATTAATTGTTGGAGCACGCTCGTCTCTTTTTCTTCCATTCAGCAATCTGGGATTAATTATCGTGGATGAAGAGCACGAAACCTCGTACAAACAGTTTGATCCAGCTCCTCGCTACAATGCGCGCGATGCCGCAATTGTATTAGGACATCTTCATGCCGCCAATACCTTGTTAGGAACTGCTACCCCATCGTTTGAAAGCTATTTCAATGCGAAAAATGGAAAATATGGAATGGTGGAATTGAAAACTCGTCACCATGAAATTGAACTGCCAGAAATCACTTTTGCCAGCTTAACTGATGCTTACAAACGCAAAAGCATGCTAGCTAATTTTACGCCCATACTTTACGAAGCAGTGGAAAATGCACTGCAAAACAACGAACAAGTTATACTTTTTCAAAATCGACGAGGATTCTCGCCTTTTATTCAATGTAAAAATTGTGGATGGATTCCGAAATGTAAACATTGCGATGTAAGTTTAACCTACCACAAATTTGCTAATAACTTACAATGTCATTATTGTGGATATTCACAGCAAATGCCCAACCATTGTGACGAATGCAACAGCACCGATGTTCAAACCAAAGGGTTTGGCACCGAAAAAATTGAAGACGATCTAAAGCTTTTCTTTCCCGATGCTAAAGTGGAACGATTAGATATGGATGCTGCCAAACGTAAACATGGTTTTGAAGGGATTATTGAGCGTTTTAGCGAAGGTGAAACCCAAATCCTGGTAGGTACACAAATGATTACCAAAGGTTTGGATTTCGAAAATGTAAGCGTCGTTGGCATTTTAAATGCCGATAACCTGCTCAACTTTCCCGACTTCAGATCTTATGAGCGAGCCTATCAATTAATTGCACAAGTAAGTGGTCGTGCCGGACGTAAACACAAACAAGGAAAGGTAATTATTCAAACCACACAACCCGAACACATTGTACTTTCGTTTGTAAAAAACAACGACTACGAAACCTTATTTAATAGTTTGATTGGTGAACGAAAACTCTTTAAGTATCCCCCTTATTTCCGCCTAATCAATATTACGTTGAAACATAAAAATCGCGACCGTGCAATACTGGCATCGAAGCAACTTGCTAGCGAACTCCGAAAGACCTTTGGCAATAGAGTTCTAGGTCCCGAATTTCCATTAATCAGTCGTATTCAGCAATACTATCATTTAACTATTCGATTAAAATTTGAAAAAAACATTGCGCCCACCGAAGCAAAGAGTTACCTATTAAACGCCATCCAAAAAGTAAAATCTATGGAGCAGAATACGAGCATTATTGTTCAAATCGATGTAGATCCAATTTAGTGTGTCCTTCACTATTTTTCAGACACAATTTCGGTGACCTACTACTTAAACCTTATATTTACAAATTCTAACATCTAACTAATTACTATGAAACGTGCAATTTCATCTATAATTTTAATTCTATTTTTCGCCGCAAATTTATCGAGTCAGTCGATTACTATACTAGATAAAGGTGGATGGTTCGAAACCGCATTTGTAAAGTTTGAAGCGACTGAAAATATAGACAGCTTTAGTGTTTACTTCAGCAATTCCAATATATCTGAGCAAAGAATCGATGATCAATTAATAAGAAATTATGGCGACTTTTTCAGAGCTGATATTCCTGGATTAAAAGCGGGAAAATATGCCTTAAAAATTGTTCCTATTATTGAAGGTACCGAAGCAGGAGGGATTCAGACCGACTCAATTGAAGTATTGGCACACGATAGAACTGGGTTCGCATTTAGCAATGGCAGAACTCCAGGCGCCTATAAAGCAGACGGAACCCCAAAAGACAATGCGGTCGTTCTATATATTTCAGAAAATACAAAAAACAATATCTCATTGGAAGTGAATGGTGCCAATGAAAATCCAAGTATTGGCATTGAAACAATTCTCGAGGGGTTCAAAAAAGGGGCTGACAATCGACCATTAATTGTACGTTTTATTGGGCAAATTACCGATCCGGAATATCTCGACAAAGGCGATCTGGTTGTTGAGAATAAAAACAATGCAGCAAGTTACATTACCCTCGAAGGGATTGGTGAGGATGCCACTGCCGATGGATGGGGAATTAGAGTAAAAAATGCTTCGAATGTGGAAATTCGGAACTTAGCATTCATGAATACCGATAGCGACGAAGGCGACGACTTAGGTCTGCAACAAGACAATGAATACATTTGGATTCACCATTGCGATTTCTTTTATGGTGGTGCAGGTGGCGATTCTGATCAGGCTAAAGGCGATGGTGCTTTAGATTGCAAACGTTCAACTTATGTAACATTTTCTTACAATCATTTTTGGGATACCGGAAAAAGTAATCTACTCGGGTTAAGCGAAGGTACTACCGAAGGCTATTTTATCACTTACCATCACAATTGGTACGATCATTCCGACTCTCGCCATCCGCGGGTTCGCTATTACTCAGCTCATGTTTACAACAATTATTATGATGGAATTGCCAAATACGGAGTCGGTTCTACACTCGGATCATCGGTTTTTGTGGAGGGAAACTATTTCAGAAATTGCAAATACCCAATGCTAACTTCAATGCAAGGAAGCGACGTGTTTGATGAATCGAGCAATACGAATGATTATTCAGAGAAACCCACTTTTTCAAAAGAAGATGGTGGAACGATCAAAGCTTACAATAATTACATGGTGGGCCAACACAGATTTGTAGCCTATGGCGACAGTAATTATCCTAATTCAAATGTTGATTTCGACGCTTTTGTAACTAGCTCAAGAGAAGAAATCATTCCTGCAACAGTTCAATCGTCGTACGGAAGTAATACCTACAACAACTTCGACACGAACAATGAAATAATGTATAGTTATGTTGCTCAATCTCCTGAAGAAGCAAAAGCAACGGTAATGAAAAATGCTGGAAGAATCAATGGTGGCGATTTTCAATGGACGTTTAATAATTCAACCGAAGATACCAACTACGATGTGATTACTGAATTAAAAACTGCTTTGATCAACTACGAAACCCAACTGGTGGCAATTCAAGGCGACGGAGCAATAGAAACCGGAGGAGGTGGAACTGGAAGTTCAGGAGGTAGTGGAGAACCCATTGCTGGCGATGTAACTCATAACTTCACTACTGCTGGTTTAAATAGTGACTTCTTTGATATTTCCGGAAATTTATCTGACTCGAAAGGAACAGTTTCATATGGTGACTTACTCTTAACCCAATGTTTGAAAATGGAATCGAGCACCAACATTAATTTCATCATCAACGCGACAGCAACTTTAACGCTTGTTTTTAATGAAGGATTTTCGGGAGAAATAAAGGTGAACGGCGAAAGTAAAACCATTACCTCTGGAGTTTTAAGCACAACAATTCCTGCCGGAACAAATGTAATTACAAAAGATGATGTTGCGAACTTGTACTTGATCAGTATCGATTATCCTTCATCAATTAATGAGTTGCAGGAGAAGGTTTCAATTTACCCAATCCCAGCGAATAAGGAACTAAATATTCAAACATCCTCAAAAATAAGACAAGTAGAAATTTATGACCAAACGGGAAAGCTCATCCTTAAAGAGAACTTTCCAACAGTAAAAATAAACATCGAATCACTTAAATCAGGCATTTACGTTTTAAAACTTAGTTCAAATAAATCAGTACATATTAAGCGATTTTCAAAAAAATAAATGCGACTTTTGAAAAAAGAATACGAAAAATTATAGAATGAAAAAATCAACATTAATAATAGTCTTAATAGCATTAATTATCAATTCATTTGCTCAAACTACAGTAAACAATTCAGATATCAAAAGTAGTTCTTTGCAAATATTTCAAGATGCAGACAGAAATATCTATTTTAATGTATCAGAGGAAGGAGTTGCCAAGCCAATTATTTGGGGACTTGATTTAGCTTGGCTCGACCCGGTGAATATTAGAAGAGGAACAGCTTATATGGGGAAAGAAAATGTAGATATTATACGCTCTTCATTTATGCCAACCGATCCATTATCGAACGGGGCTTTAAGCGGCACCGCACTTACAAATACTAACTTAAGAATTAGCTATATAAATACCTACCTCGACGCTCATACAAAAGTGGTATTAAACAGCGACCACCCATCTGTAAATCAATTCTTTTATGGCAATGCAAATAACTGGTCTGATTTGATACAAATTACCGCCCAAATGCATCAGGATGCAGGTCGAGAAGTTGTTAGTGTTTCACCTTTCAATGAACCAGACTATTCTCCAACAGGGCAAGGAACCATAGATCATTTTTATGCAATTGCCAAAGAATTACAATCGAGAGCTTTTTTCGAAAATATTCGTATATCTGGTGGAAACACTCTCAACAACGATGTTGCCCTTGAGTGGTACAATACCTTAAAAAGCCAACTCGATGAAGGAAATACCCATCAGTTAGCCGGAACCTTTGATACCTATGCCACATTTTATGAAGCAGTTCGTGCCAATGGACACCATGCCACCAACGACGAACTGCACAACGTAATGGAAGCTATGGTTGGAGTAGAATATGGCTTGCAAACAGGCATTTGGTGGGGAACCGCCGAACGCGCTCGGGGTGAATTTGTAAAAGCCAGTAAAGGAGTTCGATTGGGGTATGCCGAGCATCGCCCGAATTGGACTGCCGCATCGGTATATAAACATCCAAACGGAAAAGTACAAGGTTTTGTTGGTGCTTCAGAACGACAAGCAGTAACCACCACCTATCAATTTGTTTCCGAAGACCGCGACGTTTTTTTTGATGGTCATGGACCTCAACGAAGCTATCTTGTAGAAATTCCTGGAGGAACAGGCTACCAACAAGATCAAAGTAATGCCGAAAAGGTTGTCAACATTACTTGGGGCGACGATATTCAACCAGTAATAGATGGCAAATACATACTTGTAAACCGTAACAGCGGAAAGATTTTAGAGCCAGCCAATAGTTCAAGCAGCAATGGCGCCAACATTCAACAGAATTCGTTTAATGGAAGCAGTGCTCAACAATGGAATGTAAAACCAATTAGCGCGCGAAATGGTGGCGATTTTAGCTATTTCAATATAAAAGGTGTTGTGAGTAACAAATTCCTCGATATGACAAATTCTTCGTTAAAGAATGGTGGCAATGCCATTCAATGGGAAGAAGGTAGTTGGTGGGCTGGCGGTCAAGCCTTAAATCAGCTTTGGTATTTTGAATACAATGAAGATGGTTGGTTTTACATTCGAAACAAATTTAGTAATAAGTGCTTAGAAGTAGCCAATGCTTCCACCGGAAATGGTGCCAATATTCAACAATGGGATTGGGATGGAGGAAAAAATCAGCAATGGAGATTTGTACCTGTGGATGCGACACCCGAACTAAACGCACCAGAAAGTCCATCGGGTTTATTGGCCTCTGCCAATGCTCAATCGATAAAACTAAGCTGGAACGCCAACCCAGAGTCGGACCTTGCGGGATACACAATTGTTAGATCGGAAAGCTCAGAAGGTCCATACAACACCATCGCCAGAAAGGTAGTAACTACTTCATTTATAGACTATAAGATTACAACCAACAAAACCTACTTTTATAAAATTAAGGCGGTTGATGAAGCAATCAACAGTTCCGATTTCACACGTGCAGTTTCGGCCAAAGCGAGTGGGGCTGAAAGCTTAACGGCTCACTACAATTTTGAAATGTCGACACAGGACGAATCTGTCAATCTCAATCATAGTGTTGGGAGCTCAAGCATCGATTATGTGGATGGACAGATCGATGACCATGCAATTTCCTTCAATGGAGAGGATGCGTTTTTGAAGCTTCCCACCAACATCGCCAATAAAGAGGAAATGAGCATTGCTTTTTGGGTAAATTGGCAACGCGCAGTTTTAGGGCTTCATGTATTTAATTTTAATAAAAATGAAAACGAATACCTCTATTTTACACCTGTGAATTCAAACTCGAAAATGGAGTTTACGATGAAAAACGAGTCGAATGAAATTGAATTGAATGCACCGCTATTGCCTTTCAAAAAGTGGACTCACATTGCCATAACAATAAGCGATTCTGAAATTGTAATGTATCAGAATGGCGAAAAAGTGGCATCGCATTCAAGTGAAGGCATAAGCCCAAATAGCATCCAACCCATATTTAATTATATCGGAAGAAGCAATGATCACACTAAACCCTTTTTTAAAGGTTATTTAGATGATTTCAGAATTTACAATTATGCCATTTCGGAAACTAAAGTTGGTCAGTTAGCTGGAATTTCAGGAAAAAAACAAATAAATTCTTCGAGCGAACTAATACTTTCTCCAGTTCCTGCCAATAATGTGATAAAAGTTAGCGTACTAGGAAATCATAGCGACGAGTTGGCAACAGTAAACATTTTTAGTATTAATGGAAAAGCAATAAAAGAGATCAAAACCAAAAAAACTTCTTTTGAAATGAATATTTCAGACTTTCCAAATGGTTTGTACACATTGAAATATGCTACGTCAAAATCAGTTATTATCAAAAAATTGAATATTAAACATTAGTTCCAATCAAAAGAATGGAAATTCATTTTTTACTTTCTAATCAGAACCTACAAATAATGCAGAACGGAAACACGAAACTAATATCAAGCTCCGTTACACAAGGATACAAGCAAAACATAAAACCATGTCAATAAAAGCAGATAAAAAAGCGCTCATTCGTTGGAAAATTTACATCGATAGAGCTAGAATGTACATTGGATATATTCAATTTTTAATGATTGTTTTCGTACTTCTAAAATCCTACAAAGACACCTTTATTGGTCAATTAATTTTTGACAATATGCTGATTGCTCTTCCAATTCTGTTCCTATTGTTCATCATATTTTCGTTACTACTGGGACGAATAGATACCTTGCTGGGATTGCGGGAAGAGGAACTCAGGAATGCGTCCACATCGAATCCTGTAACCAGAGACATTCAGAATAAACTCGAAGCCATTCAGAATAAACTCGATAAATTAGAAGAAAAGAATCGCTAATTGTTTACCTATACAATTGGGTAGACAATAAAAAACCGTAACAGATAAATGATCTATTACGGTCTTTTTGTACCCGGAGTGGGAATCGAACCCACACTCCGATGAAGGAACTGGATTTTGAATCCAGCGCGTCTACCAATTCCGCCATCCGGGCCTGAAATGCGGTTGCAAATATAATTTAAAATTCTTTTGATCAAAACAGTTTTTCAAAATTTGTGCATCTCTTTCCAAAGTTGTTCAAATTCTTCCGAGAATTGTTCTACAATTGAATGATTCGAAGTCACCAACAAGTTTTCGTTGTTGGCACGTGTGGCCGATTTAGTCCAATTAAAGCTTCCGGTAAATGCAATTCGGCGATCGACAATACCAAATTTGTTGTGCATGTGCGCCATCGATTGATCAATTTTAATTTCTATTCCATTCTCTTTGAGCCATTCAATTTTAGAACCACGGTCTTTGGTTTTTAAATCATCGCTTATTATTCGAACTTTTACGCCTCGATTTTGTGCCTCCACAACAACCTTCGCCAATCGATGATCGGTTAAGGAAAAAACACAGATATCAATCGATTTAGTCGACACTTGAATTAAATCTTTTAGATTATCAAGAATATCATAACCCGGACTAAAATAAACTTGATGAAAACGGAAAGAATGCTCATCGATTTTCATAAAACACTGTTGCAACCAATTTAATGCATCGCTTCTTTCATCTTTGCTTTGGATCTCTCTAGCAACATTAAAAAGCCGATCTCTCAAGGCTCTTCGCTCAGGATTATCTAATTTATTGATCAAACTAATTATATCAGCCGGAACTTTCCAATGGTTTTTTTTCGAAAATTTTGCTTCAAAAAAAGTTGTAATGTGATTAATACGATCTGGCATTCTTCTTGTTTTTTCTAAGATAGCAGAAAATTGGTTTCGAAGTTTAAAAAAATCGAAGAAATCTATAGTTCAGAAATAGCTTAAATAGAAATGATTCTTAGTTTTGAATTAAAAATATTTTATGCGAGTTCTTATTCAAAGAGTTGCTGAAGCATCGGTTACTGTCGATTCAAATAAAATTGCAAATATCAATAAGGGACTGCTCATATTATTGGGAATTGAAGACGAAGATAACCAGACTGATATCGATTGGCTTTCGAAAAAAATAGTTCAACTTCGAATTTTCAACGATGAAAATAAGGTGATGAACAAATCGGTACTTGACGTACAGGGAGATATTATTGTGGTTAGTCAGTTTACTTTACATGCTAAAACGAAAAAAGGAAATCGGCCTTCCTATATTAATGCTTCCAAACCCAACATTGCTATTCAGATGTATGAAAACTTTTGCAAAAAACTATCAGAAGATTTTGGAAAAGAAGTGCAAACAGGAATTTTTGGAGCTGATATGAAAGTGGCAATTATAAACGATGGACCAGTTACAATATGGATCGACTCGAAAAACAGGGAATAGTAATAAATTGTGAAAATAATTGAACAATAAATCTCGATTCTCCTTTATTCATAAAAATTAAAAGATGAGTGAATTGACCCTAAAAGAGGCACAAGAGAAAGTTGACCATTGGATCAAAACCATTGGTGTAAGATATTTTAGTGAGTTAACTAACCTAGCAATTTTAACTGAAGAAGTAGGTGAATTGGCTCGAATTATGGCTCGAAAATACGGCGATCAATCTTTTAAAAAAGGAGAAAACCCAGATGCTCTGAGCGATGAAATGGCAGATATTTTATGGGTTTTGATCTGCTTGGCCAATCAAACAGGAGTTGATTTAACAGAAGCCTTTGCAAAAAATATGGAGAAAAAAACCATTCGCGATAAAGATCGCCATCAAAATAATTCGAAGTTAAAATAGGTGAATCTCTCATCTAATTTTAATAACTTCATCTTATCAATTAAAAACAGAAATTATGACTGACACTTTTAAAATAGATACTGCACAATTAGAACTTGAATTAAATGAAATAATTGAAAAGTCAAAAAAAGAATACAATACCATTGAAAACAAAAAACTGGCTTTTTCTTTTATCGATCTTACTACTTTAAATTCTACCGATACTGTACCACATGTTACTCATTTCACCAAAAAAGTGAATCAATTTGCAACAGATTATCCCGAGATGCCGAATGTTGCCGCAATATGTGTTTACCCAAATATGGTTGAAACCGTTGAAAACACGTTAGAGTTACCCGAAGTGAATATTGCTTCGGTTGCAGGAGGTTTTCCTTCGTCGATGACCTTTACCAGTATAAAAGCCGAAGAAGCAAAAATGGCTGTTGCCAAAGGAGCCGATGAAATTGATATTGTACTAGCCTTGAGTCACTTTTTAGCTGACGATTTTCAAGCTGCACACACCGATATTTCTGAAATTAAACAAGCAATTGGCGACGCCCATTTAAAGGTGATTCTTGAAACCGGTGCTTTAACAAGTGCTGAAGACATTTGGAAAGCTTCGATATTGGCAATCAATGCAGGAGCCGATTTTATAAAAACCTCAACCGGAAAGATCGCTACAGCTGCCACACCTATGGCTGCATTTGTAATGTGTACGTCAATCGCATTCCATTATCAAGAAACAGGAGAAAAAATTGGTTTCAAGCCCGCCGGAGGAATTTCTACAAGCGAAGACGCATTAATTTATTTTGCAATTGTGAAAGAGCTTTTGGGTGAAGAATGGCTTCAACCAGAACTTTTCAGAATTGGTGCCAGTCGTTTAGCCAACAATTTATTAAGCGATATTCAGGGCGAAGAACTTAAATATTTTTAATCCACTTTAGTCAATTATAACTACATGCGCTTACTTTTTTCGCCTTCTGATGATCCGTATTTCAACCTTGCAGCCGAAGAATTCTATTTTAAAAATACAACAGATGATCTTCTATTCTTATATGTGAACACACCCGCCATTGTCATCGGTAAGCATCAAAATGCAATAGCTGAAATCAATTACGATTTTGTAAAAGAAAAGCAAGTAAAAGTAGTTCGAAGAATTTCAGGAGGTGGAGCTGTTTATCACGATTTAGGCAATGTAAATTTCTCGTTTCATAAAGCTGTAGAAGATCCTGCTAAAATTTCATTTAAAACTTTCAACATTCCTATTGTGAAGATTTTGAATAGCTTGAAAGTACCTGCTGAAATTAGCAATCGGAATGACATAAAAGTAAATGGCTATAAAGTTTCGGGGCATGCAGAACATGTGTTCCGGAAAAGAATTCTGAGTCACGGAACCTTGCTTTTTAACTCAAAAAAAGAAGATCTATCGAAAGCTTTAAAAAGCAAAGAAGAACAATTTGAGGGTAAAGCTATTAAATCGGTTCGAAGTAAAATTGCAAACATTTCAGATTTTTTGGAAAATGAAATCACACTGAATGCTTTCATTCAGAAAATAATTTCCTTTTTCGAAACTGATATGAAAGCTACAGTGGTCGATATCCAAGCTGAAGAACAAGAGCAAATAGAAGCCCTAGTAACAGAAAAATATCAGACTTGGAAATGGAATTTTGGCTACTCTCCAAAGTTTATTTACAGTAATACTGTTGATATTGATTCCAAAACATTAAGCTGCGAATTAGAAGTAATTAAAGGCACAATTACGAAATTAGAATTATCGGGATCTTGGAAAAATGAAAAATTACTTAACAAAATATCGAATGAATTAGTTGAGAATCAACACAACGAAGCGGGAATTATAAAACGTCTTCAAGATTTGGAACTAGAATTAACAAACAATGAAATTACAAAAGTGACTTCACTATTATTTTAGAAATTATATGACTTTGTTGTTCTAATTCGTTGACCATTTTCTAAAACAGCATCCACAATCACGTTGTAACTTCCGTTTAAATCTCGACTAGGAATTTTAACTTCTAACGAATTTTCTTTTAGCTCTAAATTGCGGAACCAATATGGCTGCTCATAAGGTCTTGTTACAGAAATTTCTTTTAACTCCTGAGACTCCGAAGTTTTAATATTGATCACACCTATTGAATTTAAACTAGTAAATCGTTCAATATCTTTCAACTTCGAATAAATATTTACAGATAGTACTTTGGCCGGATTGATAGAATTCAAAATATCGATATTCGTCCCCATTGGACGATCGTTGATAACAAAAAGTGCTCCCGATTGAATAAAGCTTGCTCGTTCGTTTTCAAATACAATCTGATTGTTCCGAATATAAAAGGGTTTGATTAATTTAATCAGTTCCAACAAATCGTTTTTATATTCGTTTGTACTCCCATTCTCTAAATTTATAACTGATGCATTAACTTCAGAAGAAGCTAAGGAAAGAACTTTATTTAGGTTAAGTTCATGCATTTCACTGAAAATACTTGTTTTAAGAAAGTCGTTTAATGAAGTTTCAAAATCATGTTCTAATTCTACCTCCAACTCTCTCCCATCTTTAAATGCCTTCCAGGTAATTTCCTCTTTAATAATATCAACCATACGAAATTCACCATTAGCATCTGACAATGTTTTTAAAATTCTACCCGAGAAAATATTAATTCCAATCACATTGGCTTTCGCTATCTTATTCCCTTTCCGATCAACAACAAACCCAACAGTTTGTGTTCCATTTATTTCGGAACTTTTTGCATCTGCAATCAAACAATTCCCAATCAATTCTATGTTTGCCAATACCATTTCGAGCACATTACCGGGATAAGTTTTAAGCATTGTTTTTTGCAAATAACTATTAGTTCCTAAAAGGTTGTTAAAAACATGACTAGAAGATGGTACAATTCTTAAATCATAAGATGCAACTGAGAAATATTGATTCATTAGACCAGAAATAATTTTTACAGCAATTGAGTCATTCTTTTTCTCAACTTCAAAATGATTTTCTAACTCCATTCCATGCAAGAAAGGTTGTTGGTTGTAAATAAGACGCTCTGATAAAACTCGCCCATCAGAAACTATTTCAGCCTTTAAGTTCCCTCGGGGCAAGCTGTAGGACGAAACAGATTGCAAATTCTCTGAATCGAGCTGCAGCGATTTGGAATAAACAACTTTTCCTTTCGAACGAATAATTAAATCAACGTCTTCTTTCAAATACGCTCCTGTAGCAAAAATTCGAAGTTCGATTTCCCCATTTTTTATAGCATGAAAAGTAATGACTACACCATCGTTTTCAGCTCTAGGCAGTGCGTATTGGTGATGATAAGCCGATCCTGAATTTGGAACGAAATAATACGAATCATTTGTTACAGGCTTAGTTTCTATGCGTCCCAAACCGGCTTGCAGCATTTGTGCTTCACCTACAAGAATGCCATTTTCATCTTCAATTCGACCATCGAGCTTTACATTTCGATTTAAATTATCAAAACAACGATAAATGATTTTCTGATTACTATTTGTTAAAATCTTCCCGCCTTCTGGATAAAACACGATGCTACAATCTTTCTTGATATTTGGCAACAAATAAGGTTTGTAGATTAGGTTGTAATTACGATTATGAAAAGTTAAATACAATCCTTTCTTATACTTTGAAGGTAACTCAAGCACAAATTGAGCTTGATTTTCAATGACACGAATTGACGTTTGATTTAGTAATCCGTTGTAGTCATTTAATTCAACATCAATATTATCTAATTTATATTTATCACCTATTGAATTCAGCTCAAGCTTCACAACAATTGTATTGCCAACTTCTAATTTATTGGAAGTTTGAATATTTAATTGAAGCGTTGGTTTTCGACGATCGAAAACATAAAAATGTTGTATTCCGAGCTGCCTAACATTGTTCTTTTCATAAGCATCACGGGTAAATGCAACAAGGGTATAAAATCCGTTTGAAAGCCATTCCGGAAGTTTTAATTGTGCATACGTCAAACCATTTTCAACCCCAAAACGCGCATCACAAACAATGTCACCGTTCAGTGATTTTACCATCACAAATAAATCAGAGTGAGGAACTGGATCTTCAGTTTCGGCATTAAATACTCTAGCAAATAATTCAATTGAATCACCTGCTTCAAATACATCCTGATTACAGGAAAGAAAAACCAAAGAAGTATTATTTGCCTGTACAAATTGTGCACACGTTATAAAAATTAAAATCAACAGAAATGCATATATCCTGTGCCAATTCATTCTATTTTCTTTGAGCTTAGTAACTTTTTATTAGTCAAATGTTCTAAGGCATCAACCAACTCCTCTTCTGGTGCAATTACATTGTATTGCTTCCAAAATTCAGTATCATAATCAACAATTTTTTCAGTGATAAACTCAGATGATTTAAAAAAGTCGTGACGATCAAAGAACTCAAAATCACCTCGTTCAAGATGTGTTGTAACAATCTCGGAAACTCCAACAAACTGAGTTTTAAATAAACTGCTTCGCTTGCGTACATTTATTTTTATTTCACTTCGAGCTGAAAATAAATACCAAATTCCATTGTAATTTTGATAATCAACATAGTAAATGAGATCATTTGCTGTTGCTTTATATTTGAGCGGAATTTTCTGAATAAACAAGTGACTAAAACTTTGTAAAGCCTTCCATGGCAATGAAAACTCTATTCGCGACACAGCCCAAGTTTCCTCATCGATATACATCTTGCCAATATAGAGCACATCATTCATCTCTTTGGTTGGTTTAAAAGAAATAACAATGGTTGGTTTACCATCTTTTTGAATATATGACTCAAATTTATAGCTATATAAACTAACAAATTCAGGGTCGATAAAACTTTCCAAATTCTTTACCACATCCAACTTTGTAATGTAAAACGGACCACCTTGTAGCTTAAATCGAATTTGTTGATTAACTTGTTTTGAATAACTTTTTCGCCCTTTGATAAACTTCACATGATCCTGTCGAAAACCTTTGTCATAAGGAGCTTTCATGATTTGCAAAACAGCTTCAGATATATTGGTATATTCGTCGTCTTCTTTTACTGTTTCGCGATAAAAGGATTCATAAAGTGCATAATTTTGATCGTAATTTTTTTCAAGATTATCGATAACCTTTACGAGTACAGTTTGTGGATCATAATAATTTATATCAATCGGTATGAGTTGCACATTGGTTTGAGGCAGCGAAATGATATTGGACTGATTAACAATATCTGAAACTTTATATGAGGCGACAGTATAACCTAAGCAAGAAAAGACAATGGTATCGCTCTTTAAAGAATCGGGTAAAACCAAACGAAAATAACCATCGATATTTGAAATAGTTCCATAACTAGAGCCAACAATAGCAATGTTACAATAGGGAATTGGATTTTTGAGCTTTCCATCAAATACGAACCCAAAAACTTCATAATTGCTATTCACCTCTGGATTTTTAATACGAGGAAAGAAAATGACTTGGCTTTTATCGACAATATAATCGAGGTTGGTATCCCGAATCAATACTTTCAATGCTTCTTCAACCGAAATTTGGAGGCTTTTAAATTGTACTCGAGTTGAATGCCCAAGTGACTCAGGATTATACGAAAAATAATACCCGAACTGTTCATTAAGATATTGAATCAATTCTTGTTTCGTAATTTCATTTTGAGGCAAACTTACCTTTGTTAGTCTCAACAAAGAATCAGATTGAGCATTTGAACTTACGCCAACCGCAATTAAGAATAGTATTGCAAGAATAATTCTTTTCAAATTTCTCCTTTCTTAAAAAGCTTCCTTTAAAACAAAACTGGTCTTGATTTCTTGTCCACCTCTTAATACAGTAATTTTAACTTTTTTCCCTTTGTTCTGACGCAATACCAGATTGATGTCATTCAGAGATAAGGAAGTATGAAACCATCGATTTAACTTCAAAATTTGATCGTTTACTTGAAGTCCTGCTTTCGCAGCTGGTGAGCCTTCATCAAGGCTGCTTATTGTAAAAACAGGAACGCCCGGAACCGGAGCAATTATTTCCAATCCACTCATGTTATAATTAAAATCGTCTTTGAACGAAGAGTTTGGGCGCATCACCAATCTTGAATTGAAATAATCGAAGTAAAGTGTAAAACGACGCAATAACTCACCTCCAATTGTTCCGTTTCGATTTTCCACCATCATTAAATGCTGAATAGAACCACTATCGGGATAGGCAACAATGGGCTCGTCGAGGATTTTCCCACCAATCCAAATTCCATCAATCCGACCTTTGTAGCCATACAGGTCGCCATTAATTCCTGCCCCTAAATAGCTATGCACTTTCTTCTCGGGTAGCTTAATTTTTTTACTAGAATTTAATCCTAACCACAATGCATCACTTGCCCCAGTGTCAACCATAAGTAAGACATCAATTGGCTCCTCGGAGTCTCTCTGCATAACTTCGGCTCGAACCATCGGTTTATTTTTTGTAAAATGTATGGGTAGTACAATATCTTTTCTTCTTGGGCGATATTTCCAAAATTGAGGTTTATATAACTTAATCTGTCTTGATTTGTAATTAACTCGAACAACATATTGCCGAAACATATTAAAACCAATAAGTCCGTGTACAGGGATGCCTAATATTTTTGAAATTTGAAAATTATCGTCGATCACCACATTAATAAGTTGTTTTCGTGCAGTTAGGCCATCAATTTTAATTGAATTATCACCCGATTGATAAGCTTGAGTACTTCCATCAGAACCCAACCCTTTTAAATTAATTGGTTTCATATAATTAAGCTCTAATTCATCAACCATTGTAAGCTCGGTAATTATGGGTGATTTTACGCCCGTATCGAGAATAAAATTCATCGTATCGGAGCCATTAATACTAAGTGGGATCACAATTAAGTTGCTAATGAGCTTGAATTTAATCGTCGCTGTTTTGTTCTGCGGATCATCAAATAAAAAGCCTGAAGTTTCGGTATTATACAATTCCTTAAATTCAATATGTTCCGATGAGGGTACGTAATCACGAATCATTAAAACATTATCTTCAATTTCGAAAATCAAATAAAACTCGTCCATTAAATTATCGAGAATTTCGCCGACTGTTTTATTCGAGATATTAAGACTAATTCTTTTTCCTTTAATAAGCTTCGAATTGTAGTCGAAATCTAAATTAAATTCATCACAAATATATTTAAGAACCTCTGTAACAGGACGGTCTTCAGCAACGATCGAAATATTCTGATCGAGAACATTAATCTGATTCTGCTGTGCGTTTACTGAAAGTGAGATTCCACAAATCAGCAAAATAAACAGAAAGTGATTTAGCTTATTTTTATTCATGACGATTAATTTATTTAGTTAAAACATATTCATATTCAGAAACTTTTTTCAAGTTCAAACCATAGGTTTTTGACACAACTTTTAAAATATATTCAGGAGAATTTTCTATAAACTGAGCTGATATTTTCTCTTTTAAAACTTCTTGTTCATCACACTTTACCTTTACAAAAAACACATCATCCAAAATTGTTATCACCTCTTGAAGAGTATGGTTCTCGAAAGTTATTTCATTGCTTAGCCATCCTAGGTAATTAGAATCAAATGAATCATACTTGGTAAATTTGCCGGTAGCTTGATCAAAAACACCTTGTTCTCCAGGATAAAGAACAATTCGATTCCCTGGTGCCTCATCTTTCAATTTTTTATCCATCATCACTACTTGCCCACTGGTAACAGAAACGGTTTGCTTTTGCTCATCGGGATAAGCTCGAATACTAAATGAAGTTCCAACCACTTTCACTAAAAAGCCACTAGTTTCAATTAAAAATGGTTGATCTGGATTTGACTGAACTGTAAAATAAGCTTCCCCACTTAATTTTACTTTGCGCTCTTTCCGATGGAATAAATTTGGATATAAAAATGAAGTATGTTGATTGACCCGAACTTCAGAGTTATCGGGTAGGACAATGGCATTGTTACTTAAATTCTGCAGCGTTTCAAGCGCATTGCTATAACTGTAACTTCTTATGTAGGTAAAGATTGATGCACTGCCAAGTATTGCAAGAATTAAAATACTGGCCGCAATTCTACGCTTTCGTCCTTTCTTAACCAGAAGAACTTCAGAATACAATTTTTGCCACGATCGATCTTCATTAAACTTAGCTTGCTGAAAGTACTTTTCAGAGTTCTCGACTAATTGCTGATCTCGTTTTACATCCTTTTCGTTAAAACTCGAGATAAGTAACTCCTCCCGCTCAGAAAGTGGTTCTCCTGATTCTTTTTTCTTAATAATATCCCAATAGTTTGCACTCATATTGTAATAGTTATGCTTTACTATTAAGACAAGTTACAAAAGAAAAACCCTATCAGAAAATTAAATAAAAAGGGAAAAACTGATAATTAAGCCTTTAAAATCTTTTAAAGCAAGGCGCAAATCTTTGTAAGATTTAGTAATGTATGCCTCAACAGTTTTGATTGAAATATCAAACTGCTGGGCAATTTCTGAATTTTTCATGCCTTCTTGCTTGCTTAGTAAAAAGATCTGCTTTTGCTTTTCGGGCATTCGATCAATACAATTCGCAATGGCAAGTTTTAGAGAATACTCTAAATGGAATTCTGAGATACTATAATTTGTATTACTTAAGCGCTTGTACTTTTCTTGAAATTCAGAATGAGAAGAAATCTTTTTTAAATAGTTGATTGATCTATTACGAATCGATTGATAGACATAACTTTTGAACGAAGTGGAAATTCTAATGAATTTACGACGCTGCCAAATATAAGTGAAAAATTCTTGCACAATGTCTTCAGCCGCAACATTATCTTTTGTATAATGTGATGCAAAATAACAGAGGTTAGAATAATATCTTTTAAACAGTAGTTCAAAACTATTTTTATCATTTTTCCTTATACGACTAAAGAGTTGTAAATCAGTTTCCATCGGTTTTCTATCTGCAAACAAAATACAATTTAATTTTAGTTATTGAAAAAGACAATTTTGAATGCAATTTGAAGAAACAAAAAAAGGGTAGTCTAACGACTACCCTTTTTTCTATTTCACTATAATTTCTATTTCGATACTTTACCCTGTTGGGCAGAGTAGTTAATATGCAATGCTGCTGCTTTACGTAACTCCTGCTTAATATCGCTTACAATACCCATTTTAGTGTATTGATCCACCTTAAGAGAGGTAATCATAAACGGAATTTCATCTTCATCGCGAGCTTGACGCTCAGCTTCGATAAAACTACCAATATCACCAACATCAGCGAATTCATCATTTAACTGAATTCGAGGTTCATTACCCATTCGGGCACGGTACTGGATCATCGGTGGACCGACATTTACATAGCTCACTAATGATTTTTTCTCAAGCTTTGTAATTTCTGTTGCTTTTGGAACTTTAACAGCTACCAACGGATCGGTTTCACGCATTACGGTTGAAACCATAAAGAAAAATAGCAACATAAATACAATATCTGGAAGCGCCGATGTAGAAATCGCGGGTGTTTCTTTTCCACCTTTTTTTCTAAATTTTGACATATCTATCGTCCTCCAACTTTTTTAGGTTCTGCTTCCGAAATTTTCTGTGGAACAACTATACGCACAGCTTCTTGACGTTCATCATCCAAGTCGGCATAAAGTTTATTGAATTGTCGTTTCGAAACTTCATCGCGTAATTCGTTTACAGATGCAACCAATACGTTCTGTACTTCAATATAACGACCATAACTGGTTCCAATATCGTTCTGTAATGAAATCACAGCACTTTTTGCAACCAATTCCATGTCGCCAAAGAATGGAACATTTTCAATTCGTTTTTCAGGCAAGTTTGTCTTGTCTGCAGGATTTAGTAAGAACTCTTTCGTTTTCTCTTTTAAATCTTCAACCCGGCAAAGCTCCCCTTCCACCATTAAACGGTCGGTTTTATCCACCCTTACTTCAAAGATATTTCGATCCTTAATTGGTGGCGCATCATTTTCATCTAACGTCTCAGGGTCAACCCATTGCGGAAGCTTTCTCTCCAATCCACTATCCACATCCATGGTGGTAGTTACCAAGAAGAAGATAAGCAACATGAAAGCAATATCGGCCAACGATGAAGCGTTATATTCTGGTAATTTTCTTGCCATAATAATTAAGTATTCTTTTATCGCTCAATCAGTATCTGATTAAGACTTCTTAAACATACTTGCAACACCAAATCCAGCAATGGAGATGAATGAAGCTCCAAATAAAATATAAGTTGCATATAGACCTGTTCCAACCCATTTCGACACAGATTCTGTCAAGGTTCCCTCAGCAACAAACTTTTCTACTCCGAAAAAATTTGGAATTTCACCAGATGCTAATAAATAAGATACACCTAATATTACACCTAATATTACCAGCACAATAGCTGATTCTATTAGTCTTTGTTTGTCTGCAATTGTCTGCATAATTGCAAACCCTACTACAATTACTGTTGCAGCAGCGAACATGATCATAGACCAATTCATGTTCAAAGTAATCATTTGGACAGCTTTTTCTCCCGGATTCGTATCATCATCAATTGAAGTCATCATGATAACAAATAAAACCACCGAAACAACCATTAATGCCCAAAGGATTATTGTGCTTAATTTTCGTGTTTTCTCCATGATATAATTTGTTATTATTTTTTAGATGAATGCTTAACAACTAAGTCAAGTAATGAAATCGAAGCGTCTTCCATGCTGTTTACAATACTATCGATTTTTGCAACACAGTAGTTATAGAAAATTTGTAGAATGATCGCAACAATCAAACCAAATACGGTTGTAATCAAGGCTACTTTAATACCACCAGCTACCAATGACGGGCTAATGTCTCCAGCAATCTCAATTGCATCGAATGCACCAATCATACCAATTACTGTACCCATGAAACCAAGCATCGGTGCCAAAGCAATAAATAATGCAATCCAGCTTAATCCTTTTTCTAACAATCCTGCTTGTACCGATCCGTATGATACAACCGATTTCTCAACTACATCAACACCTTCTTCATAACGATCTAAACCTTGGTAGAAGATACTTGCTACAGGACCACGAGTGTTACGACATACTTCTTTTGCAGCTTCAACACCTCCAGAGCTAAGTGCATCTTCAACACCTGCTAATAATTTTTTAGTATTTGTTGTAGCTAAGTTTAAGTAGATAACACGCTCGATAGCTAATGCTAAACCTAAAATTAAAGCAACCAATACAAAAGACATGAAAGTTGGTCCACCTTCAATAAACTTTTGTTTTAATTGACTGTGAAGAGATTTACCATTTTCTTCTCTTAAGGCTTGCTCTTCAATATCTCCAGCAACTGCTACAGAATCGTTAGCAAGTGAATCTGCTACTAAAGTATCAGCAGCAGTTTCAACTGCTGCTTCTTCCTGAGCAACAACATTGATCGATGTACTAATTACGAACATCGAAAGAACAGCGATTAATGCAAATAATTTTTTCATAATGCTTTTTAATTTATTCAACAATTATTCTTTTTAATATTTCTAATTTAATTTAACATTTGCTTTAAACATATCCGCGAAAGGGTAAAAACAAAAACCGTACCTAAATTGTTAAAATATGTAAAATACACATTTTCGCGGAGAGAGGGGGATTCGAACCCCCGGTTCTGTTTCGCAGAACACACGCTTTCCAGGCGTGCCAGTTAAGCCACTCCTGCACCTCTCCCTCAAGATCTTTTTGAACGTCAATTTTTTGAGGGCAGAAAAATACAAAAAAATTCAAAGAAACAACAATACTAAATTGTTATTTCTCCACTTAAACTTTGTCGCATATACAACTTAATTTCAGGTGGTGTTAATCCTTGACCTAATAAATACATTAATTTGGTAATTGCTGCTTCAGTGGTCATATCGTAACCACTTATAACACCAGCTTTTAATAGATTCATACTAGTTTCATATTGCCCCATGTTTACACCTCCACCACCACATTGTGATACGTTTACAACAATAATATTTCGCTTGATTGCATCCTTAATAATATCGTTGAGCCAATCGAATGTTGGAACATTTCCACTTCCAAATGACTCAATTACAATCCCTTTCAATCCTTTTGAACTAAAAATTGAACGCACCATTTCAGGTTGAATCCCCGGAAACATTTTCAAAATGGTCACATTGGTATCCATTCTTTCATTCAACTTTAGGATTCCTTTATTATCTCGTTGCAAAGTAAAGTTTTGAAAATACTCGATTTCAACACCAGTTTTTGCTAATGCTGGATAATTTTTTGATTCAAATGCAGTAAACTGTGTTGAATTTATCTTAGTGGTTCGATTTCCTCGAAATAATTTAAAATCGAAATAAATAGAAACCTCCGGAACTAAAGGCACCCCATATCTTTTAGCTGCTGCAATTTCAACGGCTGTAATTAAATTCTTCTTTCCGTCGGTACGGATTGCACCTAAAGGAAGTTGTGATCCGGTTAAAACAACAGGTTTATCTAAATTCTCAAGCATGAAACTTAATGCAGATGAAGTGTAAGCCATGGTATCGGTTCCGTGCAATACTACAAAACCATCGTACTTTGCGTAGTTATCGCGAATTGTTTGAACGATTTTCACCCAAAGCGCTGGAGTTGCATTTGATGAATCAATTGGTGGATCAAAAGCATAAGTTGAAATGCCAAATTTAAATTTTAACAATTCGGGAACTTCTTTGGTCAATTCATCAAATTCGATTGGAATTAGTGAACCATCCTCAGGACGCTGTAACATACCAATAGTACCTCCGGTATATATTATTAATATAGATGACCCCATTCTCATTTTTTTGGCAAAAGTATAATATTCCAAGCTTCTTTGACCTAGCAAAGGTCATCCTTTCAGCTTAGAACGCTCTATTTTATATTTAATTTTGATCTAAATTGAAAAGTTGGTTGGCATTATTTGTTGTCTGTTGAATTACTGAATCCACGGACTCATCAAAAATATCAGCCAACTTTTGGGCAACATACTGCACATAACTACTTTCATTTCGCTTTCCTCGAAAAGGAACAGGTGTTAAATATGGAGCATCGGTTTCAAGTATAAGGTGATTGAGATTTAACTCTGAAATTGTTTTATCCAATCCTGAGTTTTTAAACGTTACCACTCCACCAACACCGAGTTTAAATCCCAATTCGATTGCTTTATTTGCTTGCTCAACAGTACCACTAAAAGCATGAAAAACACCAGATAATCCTTCGAAATAATTCTCTTCAATCACCTTGAAAGTTTCATCAAACGAGTTTCGAATATGAATAACCAATGGCAAATTCATTTTTTTAGCCCATTCTATTTGGGCAATAAATGCTTTTTCCTGTTCGTTTTGGAAAGTCTTATCCCAATACAAATCGATACCAGTTTCGCCAATCCCAATAATTTTCTGATTACTTAATTGATTCCATAACTCGTTCAAAGTTTTCTCAAAGTTTTCATCAACCGAAGTTGGATGTAACCCCATCATCGGATAGCAAACTGCTGGATATTGCTTTGCCAAATTCATCATCGGCAACACCGACTCTAAATCGATATTGGGCAATAATATCTTTTCCACACCTACTGCCAAAGCCCTCTCTACTGTTTCATTCCTGTCGGAATCAAACTCTTCAGCATAAATATGTGAATGTGTATCAATCATTCTTTTTTTTTTGCGAAAATACAATTATTCAATTGAAGGTCATTAAAATCAATAGATTTCTTAAAATTTCATCATATTCAGAAAACTTCTTCTTTAGATTTAATTATATTAAACAAATAAAAGTATTCGTATGAAATTTAGGACAGAGTTAGCAGCAGCTGAACAAAAATATAAAATCGACCATTCAAAAAATATCTTGTTGTTAGGTTCTTGTTTCACCGACAATATTGGAACAAAACTCATCGACCGAAAATTCAAGACAATCACCAATCCATTTGGAGTGCTTTTTAATCCTTTTTCAATTTCAAACCTAGTTAACAAGGCACTCTCTGATCAAAAGTTAAACACAGAATTAGTTGACAAACGCAATAACTTGTGGCACTCGTTTGAACTGCATGGAAACTTTAGCGCAAGCACTAAAGAATCATTAATTGCGTATGGCAACAAAGCCATTGCCACAGCAAAAAAACAAATTGAGAATGCTGCCTTCTTATTTGTCACCTTCGGCACAGCATGGGTTTACGAGTATAAAAGCAATGGGCAAATTGTTGCAAATTGCCATAAATTTCCCGAATCTATATTTAAAAGAACCCGCTTAACAGTTGCCGAAATTGTAACTGAATGGCAACGAACAATAAGAAAAATAATTGAGCACAATCCTAATATAAATATTGTATTTACAGTAAGTCCAATTCGACATTTGAAAGATGGCCTGCACGAAAATCAATTAAGTAAGGCAACATTACACTTAGCCGTTGATGAACTGATCAAGAATCACCCTCAAAACTGCTCTTATTTTCCATCGTTTGAAATAATCATCGACGACCTGAGAGATTACCGATTCTATCAGGAAGATTTGGTGCATATTTCAAATGAAGGGGTGGAGTATTTATTTGAGAAATTTCAAGAATATTATTTCGATCAAACAACGATCCAATTATCGAAACAATTATTGAAAATTACAACTGCAACCCGACATCGCTTAATGAATGATTCGCCGGAAGAAAACAAGCAATTTGCTCAAAACATACTTAATAAAATAAAACAATTACAGCTTAAAAACCCAGAAATTCATTTCGACAATGAAATTGAATATTTCAATCAAATCCTGAAGTAATTTACTATTTTTAAGAAACCTAAAAATTAACACCTGAGACAATGAAAATTTTAATGTTTGGATGGGAATTTCCGCCGCATATTTCGGGAGGATTAGGCACTGCTTGTTTCGGTCTCAGTACAAATTTAGCTACAATTAAAAATGCTGATTTAACCTTTGTAGCTCCAAAAGCAAATCAAACACAAAAAGGTTTTAAGCTTATTTGTGCAAACCAAGTTAAAATTGAAGGTTTACAGGTTCAGAAAACAATTCCATTTAAATTCTTTGAAATTAATGCGAACCTAATACCATACACTTCGGCAGAAGAATACGCACTGATAGAAAATAAGTCGAACAAAATAAATGATCGATTGGTAGAGGCATCAAATTCAGGATGTTTTCAATTTAATGCAAATTATGGCGAAGATTTATTCAACGAAGTATTAAAATACGCTGTTGTTGCCCAACAAATTTCGTCAGAAGACTCATTTGATATAATTCATGCGCACGACTGGATGAGCTTTCCGGCAGGGATAGAAGCTCAAAAACAAACAGGAAAACCATTAATTGTACATATTCATTCCACCGAGTTCGACCGTAATATAAACAATATAAATCCTTCAATCTATTCAATTGAAAAAGAAGGAATGCTCGCAGCCCAAAGAATAATTGCCGTTAGTGAGCACTCTAAGCAACAAATTGTTGAAAAGTATGAAATCGATGCTAAAAAAATAGTTGTACTATACAATGGAATTGCGCTTGAAAAAAGGCACAAACATCGGAAAATAAAAAAGCACTTTGATGAAAAACTCGTTACATTTCTTGGCAGAATTACAGATCAAAAAGGGCCTGCTTATTTTATTATGGCTGCCTATGAAATTTTAAAATCTAATAAAGATTACCGCTTTGTGATGGCCGGCGATGGACACTTACGACCTCAGATGATTGAATTAGTTGCCCAACTTGGAATTTCAGATCGTTTCCATTTTACAGGTTTTCTCGATCCAGAGGAAGTTCGTCAGCTTTTCAGCATCAGCTTTGCTTACGTTTTGCCCTCAGTTTCGGAACCATTCGGTCTCACTGTTTTGGAGGCAATCCAAGCCAAAGTTCCGGTCATCGCATCTAAAAATGCGGGGGTTTCAGAAGTAATCGAAAACATTATAAAAATTGATTATTGGAACACGAGTGAGTTGGCTAAAACAATATCTGATATCAGCCACAACGAAGAAAATATAAAGGGAATAACAGAAAAAGCCTATCAGGAATTAAACAGTTTATCCTGGAAAAAAGTAGCAATACAACTCTACAATCTCTACCTTGAAACCATCAAAAACACCGAGACTTCATGAAAAATATATGCCTCTTTTTTCGCTTAGATCTACCTCTAAATTTAAAGGACTATAGCTTTTTCGAAATAGGCAGCTCAAATCCATATTTCGACGATCAAAAAACCAAACAGTTTGTTCAAGAATATGCTCAAAAGTGTCTGCTTCCTGTGAATCAGACAATACTTGAAACGATCAATCGGACTTACGGAAATTTCAAGGCTATTTTATCAATCTCGGGTTACTCCATTGAATTACTTAAAAAATATGCACCGGAAGTAATATCAAGTATTTCGGAACTAATTAAAACTGGAAATATTGAATTTACTTCCGAAACTTATTTTGAATCCTATGCCTCTATTTTTGATGTTTCTGAATTTCAAATTCAAGTCAAAAAACATTCGCAAATTCTTCGACAAACTTTTCATCAAAAACCAATTACTTTTAGAAATACAGATCTAATATTCTCTGATAAAATTGCACAGGTTATAAGTAAACTAGGTTTTAAAAGTGTAATTACTGCTTTCTCTTTTCATTCACAACATAATATATCTTCAGACAATATATACCAAAGCCAATCAGCAACAGACTTAAGCATTTTCTTTCAAAATACAGCTATCGGTATCCAAATTGCAGAAGGATTGGCGTCAAACAATTATTTAAACGCAAATCACATTGTTAATGAAATATCCAATTCAGAAAATCTAACCTGCCTCGAGATTTTTTACAGCCAATTCATCAATAAAAATAAACCGAATGATGAAAACAATAATTTCATTTTAGATTTTGGTCGCGAAGTTTTAAAAAATCCGACTACATTTTTTAAAACTACCTATGATATTATAAAAACAGAAAATGCCTTTGAACAGCGCTCTTTTCCTAAGCCTTTAGCTTTTAAAACACAATTACGAAATAGTGAACCAGATTTATTTAATGATCTGCAATTCGATGCATTAAAAAAGCTTTATTCGATGAAGCATTTTGTGCAGCAAAGTAAAAAGAGCGAGTTGATCGAAATTTGGAACAAACTACAACATGTTACTCATTTTGATCGAATGTTAACAAACGAATTGACACCACATCTTTTCAATGGTTTTTTAGTACAAAAAAATACGGCACACGACGCTTTTCTGAACTTTATGAATGTTTTAAATGATTTTGAATTACATATAATTGAATATAAAAAGTAAGACAATGAGAAAATTAAGCATTTTGCTCTTAACCATTATTACAATGTTAGGTTGCGAACCTACAGCAAATGTAACGGTTAAGGTTGACCCGAACCAACCTAAAGTTGCCATGAATCAAGATTTAATGGGGGCTTTCTTTGAAGACATTAACTATGGAGCCGATGGTGGTCTTTATGCCGAATTAGTTCAAAATCGCTCGTTTGAATATTATATCGTTCCTAGATATGTGAATTTGGAGCCATTAACTGCTTGGGAAGTGGTTGAAAAAGATGGAGCATCAGCAAAAATGGCAATTAAAGATTCAAAGCCCTTAAACGAAAACAACACCAAATATTTACAATTAAGTATTTCAAAAGGCGAAGCTGGTATTAAAAATACCGGATTTGATGGGATGAATATTGTCGGTGGCGACACTTATAAGTTTTCGGTTTACATGCGCCGCAGCTCTAATTTCAACGAAGCAGTTTCAGTTCAAATTCTGAACATGAACGACAAAGAAATTGGATCGGGTACCATTGAAAAAGTTGGAAAAACGTGGGAAAAATATGCTTTCGAAATCAAAGCGTCGGAAAGTTGTAAAATGGCATCGTTGGCATTAACAACCAAAGGTAAAGGTGAAGTCTATTTCGATATGGTTTCCTTATTTCCCGAAAAAACTTATATGAATCGCGAAAACGGTTTGCGCTTAGACCTTGCACAAGCAGTTGCCGATTTAGAGCCTAAGTTTCTACGTTTCCCTGGAGGATGTATTTCACACGGTCGTGGATTAGAAAATGGTTACCGCTGGAAACATACTGTTGGTGATGTTGCTGAACGCAAACCAAACTACAACCTTTGGGGTTATCACCAAACTTACGGATTAGGATTCTTTGAATACTTCCAGTTTGCCGAAGACATGGGGGCCATTTCATTACCCGTTGTTCCTGTTGGAGTTTCTTGTCAGTTTAGAGGAAGAGAAATTTGTCCAATCCCCGATATGCAAATGTGGATTGATGATGCACTCGATTTAATTGAATTTGCGAATGGATCTACCGATACTAAATGGGGTAAAGTTCGTGCTGATATGGGGCACCCTGAGTCCTTCAATATGGAATATATTTGTTTAGGAAACGAAGAAGACAACATTCCTGAATTCCGCGAAAGATTTATGATGATTCACGACGCAATTCGTGAAAAATATCCAGAAATTAAAATTATCGGAACCTCAGGTACCGATGATACGGGCTGGCATTACGAAACACTTTGGGAATTTAGTCATGAGCACGATTTAGATGCAGTTGATGAGCATTATTATAACAGTCCTGAATGGTTCTTGAATAATGTGAATCGTTACGATGATTTCGATCGTGATGGACCGAAAGTATTCATGGGAGAATATGCTTCTCGTGATGATAAAATGTTCAACGCGATTTCTGAAGCTGCTTATTTAACTGGTGTTGAGAAAAATGCTGACGTGATTGAATTTGCATGTTATGCACCTCTTTTCTCAAACGTAAATCACCAACAATGGCATCCCGATTTAATTCGTTTCAACAACAATACAGTTGTAAAAACTGCAAGTTACTACGTGCAACAAATTTATAGTGTTTACAATGGCGATGAGTATGTTCCAAGCACAATTAGCTACGAAGAAACTTATAATCTACCAAATAATGATTATACAGGAAAAGTAGGAGTTGCAACTTGGGGAACAGAAGCTAAGTTTTCCGACTTAAAAGTTGAATCAAACGGAAAAGTATTGATCGAAAATGCATTCGACAGTATGGAAAGCTGGGAAGTTGTAACCGGTGAATTCAAAACTGAAAATGGCGAAATGATTCAATCTTCATCGGCTGAACCAGCTACAAGTTTCTTCAACTTACCAATTGATGCAAATGAATTCACCATCACTATAAAAGCAATGAAAAATGCGGGTAATGAAGGGTTCATTATACCATTTGCTTACAATAATGGTGAGTTTTACTGGTTAAATATTGCAGGTTGGGGAAATACGCAACACGCGGTTGAAAAAGGAAACATCAATAGAAGAAGTACTTTAAAAAATACTCGTGGAAGTATTAAAAACAACAAATGGTATTCAATAAAAATTGTTTCTGATAAAGAATCATTAAAGTGTTATCTCGACGGGGAAATGATAATTGAAGTAGATGGTCCTCCTGCCCCAGTTACAGCATCGATACTAGAAGATACCGAAAACAATGAAGTGATTGTTAAATTGGTTAATTCTTCTGAAACCCAAATAACTTCGAAAGTTGACCTAACAGAATATAACGTTGAAGAACAAGCAAAATTAATCACATTTGCTGGCGATCCTTCAGCTCGTAACTCAATTGAAAACCCAGAATTATTGAAACCTGTTGAATCCGAAATTTTAGTTGGTAAAACATTCAATTGTATCTTGCCTCCAACTTCAATTCAAACTATTGTTCTGAAGAAAAAATAAACATTTATATAAATAATTGAAAAGCTTGCTTCTTTTGGGAAGCAAGCTTTTTTATAAATAATTAACATTGAATCCAACTCTTTAATCTATCACAAATCATAGATTCTATAAGGGTTTTTAAAGATTCTTTTCCACTTAAAAAATAGTTCTTTATCCGAAATATTAAATATCATTCTGTAAATCAGCTTTTTCTTTGAATTAATCCAATTTAATTAATTTCTTTGTTTTATATAACTACTAATCAAAAGCCAAATCTTTCTAGCTAGCATAATTAGTTATTAAAAACTCAAAGATTATGGGAAGTACAGTAAGATTAAACCAAGGATACAATGCCAATCATCCTACATGGAAGAAATTGGTTGTTGAATCAAATATTCCGGAGTCCTTAGCTCCGTTAAAAGATATTGCTCGCAATTTATGGTGGTCGTGGAATACAAAAGCCAGAGAACTATTCGAACACATCGATGCTGAAATTTGGGAAGAAACAGCACATAACCCAATTCTTTTATTGGATAAAGTAAGCTACGACCGTTTTCAAGAACTCGAAAAAGACGAAGAGTTCATGTATAAGCTCGATTGGGTGGCCAACGAACTAAACACCTATATAGCCGAGCGTAGTGATGAAACAAGAGATAAAATAGCTTACTTCAGTATGGAGTATGGTATTCATGATAGTTTAAAAATATTCTCGGGTGGTTTAGGAATTCTTGCAGGCGACTACTTGAAAGAAGCCAGTGATTCGAAAGTAAATATGGTTGCCATTGGCTTGCTTTATCGTTATGGGTATTTCAAGCAAACAATCAATAATAATGGTGAACAAATTGCCAATTACGACGCTGAGAATTTCGGTAAAATACCGGTTCAACCTGTATTTATTAATGATGAATGGCTACATGTTGAAGTTGATTACCCTGGGCGGAAATTAAAAGCAAGAGTTTGGCAAGTAAACGTCGGAAGCGTTAAATTGTATCTACTCGATTCTGATATTGAAGAAAACAGCGATGAAGATCGATTTGTTACGCACCATCTATACGGTGGTGATAACGAAAACCGTTTGAAACAAGAAATCCTGTTAGGTTTTGGTGGAATTCGTGCCCTAGAAGCAATTGGTCACAGTGCTTCAGTTTATCACTGTAACGAGGGTCATGCCGCATTTATCACATTGGAGCGAACACAAAATCTAATGGAAAAAGAGGCTTTAACCTACAATCAGGCAACCGAATATATCAAAGCATCAACATTGTTTACAACACATACTCCAGTTCCTGCCGGTCACGATGCTTTCCATGTTGATTTGTTTCGTCATTATCTTAATGACTTTCCTAGTACCATTTCCTTGGATTGGGATCAATTTGTTGGATTAGGAAAAGCAAATCCAAACGAAGATCATTTCAATATGAGCTACTTAGCCTCTAATTTATCGCAAAACATTAATGGGGTAAGTATGTTACACGGCGATGTAAGCAAGGAGTTGTTGAATGACTTATATCCGGGCTATTTCCCTGAAGAATTAGAACATATTGGCTATGTTACCAATGGAGTACATTACTCAACTTGGGCTGCAAAAGAATGGAAAACAATTCACAAAAAGTATTTTGGAGATAACTTCCCCGAAACACAATCAGATTTCGAATTATGGAAGAAAATCCAAAATGTTCCGGACGAAGAAATTTTTGAGGTAAAACATAAATTAAAAATCAAGCTTATTGATTATATCAAACAACGTTTTACCGACAACTGGATTCAAAGAAATGAAAATCCAAAATTAATTAGCGAAGCACTTTCAAAATTAGATCCGGAAGCATTAACAATTGGTTTTGCCCGCCGATTTGCAACTTACAAAAGAGCACATCTTTTATTCAAAGATATCGATCGATTAAACAAAATTGTCAACAATCCTGACAAGCCTGTTCAATTCATTTTTGCAGGGAAAGCACACCCTGCCGATGGTGGCGGTCAAGGATTAATCAAACATATTGTTGAAATTTCGAAACGACCAGAATTTTTAGGAAAAGTAATTTTCTTACAGAATTACGACATCAACTTAGCCAAAAACATGCTTCAAGGGGTTGATATTTGGTTGAATACACCAACTCGCCCACTCGAAGCATCGGGAACATCGGGTGAAAAAGGTGTAATGAATGGAACCATGCACTTCTCAGTTCTTGATGGCTGGTGGGTTGAAGGCTATAAAGAGAATGCCGGTTGGGCACTACCATTAGAACGCTCTTTCGATGTGCAAGAATTTCAAGATGAGTTGGATGCCGACACCATCTACTCATTATTCGAAAATGAAATTGTACCAACATATTACGATAAAAATAAAAACGGAATTTCTGAAGAGTGGGTTTCTATTATTAAAAATACCATCTCTGAGGTTGCACCACATTTTACAATGCGACGTCAGCTAAACGACTATATCGAAAGATATTATGTGCCACTTGCTGAACGAGGCAAACAACTGAAGGACAATAAATTTAAGGTTGCAAAACAAATCTCTGAATGGAAAGATCTTGTGGCAGCAAAATGGAACTCAATCACAATGGTTGACCACTACGTTGATCACGATGTAACCAATACTTATAAGTCGGGGGAAGTTCATCCTTCAAAAGTTGCATTAAATTTAAATGGTTTAAATCCTGAGGATGTTGGTGTTGAAATTGTTTTAAATGAAAAAGTTGACAACAAAGAACGTTTTGTTGAATCTAAAGAATTTAAAGCAGGAAAACTGAAAGATGGAGTTTGCGAGTACACTTTAGATTTAACGATTCTTGAGCCAGGCGCTTACAATTATGGAATCCGAGTATTTCCTAAAAATAAGCTACTCCCTCACCGATTTGATTTCTTTTATCTACACTGGATTTAATCAATCAAAATATTAAAAAAAAGCTGTCATATTTATGGCAGCTTTTTTTATACCTCACAATTTCTACAACATTTATTATTTATTGAACTTGATTAAAATTGAACTTATATTTGTTTGAAAACACGCTCAACCATGGATATAAAAAGCGACATCGGAGCAAAAATAAAAAGTCTGCGAACTCAACAAAAAATAAGCTTAGAAACTTTGGCACAACAAGCCAACCTCGATTTCAATCAAGTTGAATTAATCGAAAATCAGAAAGTTGTTCCGGCACTTAGCCCAATTATTCGGATTGCCAGAGTTTTAGGTGTAAGTTTAAGTGAATTAATCGATGAATATCAGCAATCAGACCCGGTGCTTTGCTTGTCGGGTGAAGCCAATGCCGGAGTTAGTTTTTCCAACAGCAACATGAGTGCACGCTCGCACATGAATTTTTTTCCGCTTGCCGAAAACAAAGAAGGCAGACACATGGAACCGTTCTACATCACCATCGATCCATCGAAAAATAGCTATCAACTTTCTTCGCACGAAGGCGAGGAATTTATTTATGTACTATCCGGAGCCATCGAGATAAATTATGGGAAAGATGTTTATGTTCTGAATCAAGGCGACAGCATTTACTACGATTCTATTGTCGACCATAACGTACATGCTTACAAAAACGAAACCGCTAAAATTTTAGCCGTAGTTTACACTCCTTTAGTCTAGTAGCGATGAATCATATTTTATCAGATTTATTAAGCAAAGCAGCTAAAAATAATCCCAATCAAATAATTAAATCAGATATCAAAGGCTGTCGAAACATTTCCTACTTAAATTTTGAGCAAAGAATCACTGATCTTTCTAAAGGATTTCTATTACGCAGTATTACGCCCAAATCGAAGGTATTGCTATTTCTAAGCGACGAAAGAGCATCCATTGAATCGTTTCTGGCCTTAACAAAAATCGGAGCAACAATATTCACTACAACTGAAACGAAGCAGTTAAATCAAATAATTGTAGAGCACAGAATAGAAACAACAATTCTGCCTTTAAAAGCGACTGTTGAATTTTTTAAGCCAGAGTTTCTATCCAAACAAAATAGAGAACACTTAAATATTTCAAACTTTCCGTATTTAAAAACCCTTGTGTTGTTAGATCAAATAAAATTAAGAGGTGCTTTTAATCTTCAGGAATTAATCCTTATTGGAAAACACATCGACGATACCGAAATTGAAGATATTACTTTAACGCCATCTACCGAAAACTATTCGATTTATAAAACTGAATTTAAGAACAAGAAACTAAAGGCAATAAATCTTGCAATAGATGAAATTTGTTTGAAAAATTTCCCATTTTTCGATTTGAAAAAATTATAAAACGATGCGAATTGGAATTATTGGAACAGGAGGAGTTGGAGGATATTTTGGTGGAAAATTAGCAAATGCCGGACATGAGGTTACTTTTATTGCTCGTAACGAACATCTAGCAGCCATCAAAGCAAATGGTTTGCAAGTAAAAAGTATCCATGGAGATTTCAGGATTCATCCAGCACAAGCAAGTTCGGAGCTAAGTACATTGAAAGAAGCTGAATTGATTATTGTTTCCACCAAAGCATGGCAGGTGTTAGATATTGCAAAACAATTGAAACCAATAATTAATCCCAAATGCCTTGTGCTGCCTTTACAAAATGGAGTAGATGCCTTCAACGAATTGTCAAGCTTTCTACCTCAGGCAAATATAATTAAAGGATTATGTCGAATCTTCAGTAAAATTGAAGCGCCTGGTGTAATCCATCACATGGGAGTTGAGCCAACAATTATTTTCGGAGAACAAGACAACATTAAATCTGAACGTATACTTGCCATCCATCATCACTTTTCTGATGCAGGAATTAACAATTTCATTCCAGAAGATATTGACGCTGAAATTTGGAAGAAATTTTTGATGATCTGCTCAAGTGCCTTGCTTGCAGTTACAAAAACAACTTATGGCGAAATAAGAGAGATACCTGAAACCAGAGCCTTGTTGCAGCAACTATTCACCGAAATTTATCAAGTTGCATGTACCAATAAAATCAATTTAAAAGAATCGATCGTTGAAAAGACGATGCAGGCTGTTGACAAATTTCCGTACAAAGCAACTTCGTCTTTAACGCGCGATGTACTCAACGAAAAACCATCAGAAATAAATTACCAGAATGGTGCAATCGTTCGAATGGCGAAACAATTAAATGTTGCCACCCCGCTCAACGAATTCATTTATTATTCAATACTCCCAAGTGAGCACAAAGCACGTGAACAGAAATAATTTAATATTTATAAATATGGACTTTTATTTCATTATATTTTAAACTTAGCATAACGATTAAAAAGCAACTGCACCATTATATTTAGGTAATTAAATTTATATAATCTTAAAAAGTGCTGTAAATGTTGGAAACAAGGAATGCAATATTATTCACAGGTTTAGCCGGACGAATTTCGCAGGAAGTTGCTATTATTGATCAGCTAATTCAAAAAAAGAAACTGATTCTTTCGCCTGAGCAAACATTTTTAGCCGGTATAAATTCAGGATCGCTCAACATATGCGCAATCAATGCATGTTTCAGGAAATCAAATCCTATCAATTGGGAAAACGATTATAAAAAGGGCTTTTTAAAAAATCTCTCAAATGATTCAATTTATCAAAAGTCGGATGACAATTTGTGGGATCATTCTCATTTAAAACATACAATTGAAGCAATGCTTTGGGATATGAACATTGAGCGACTTTCCGACTTAGATTTCAATTCCTTTATCCTAACCTACTCCGTCGAAAAAGAAAAAACTTTTTGGGCCGGTTCGCACCGCAATTGGCACGAGGATATTTCAGTTCGCGATTTAATATTGTCTTCAATGGCAATCCCAAATATTTACACTCCAAAAGAAATAAAAGGAATCGACAATCTTCCAACCGGATTGCCTTTGGGAGCATACATCGATGCGGCTTCACATGGAAATTTCAAGCATTTTAAAAAGAAGCTAAGAAAAGAAACAAAGAGAAATGGTAAATTTGAAAAGCTATTTGTGCTTAGCCCAATGCGTGAAAATAATACCTTATTGGATACACGCAAACTTTATGAATCGGCTCAGGTCGATCATAATTTACTTACCGATTATATTTTTCATATTTCAAAAGCCGGATTTAACAAATTCCTAAACAAACTTCAGAAAGCCAATCAAAATAATAACTTCGCAGAAAGCATCTATGTATGTATTCCCGAAATGGATTCAAACTTCGACTTTTTCGATTATGAAAATCAATTACAAAAGCATCGAAAAGTCTACAATTGGTTCGAAGATCACCCCGACAGATTAGCGATCGAAATAAATCAATATTTAGTGAATTACACTTAGAATTTTTATTATAAAAGAGTAACTTTAGTTCAACTAATTTAGTTTTTGTAAATGGAAGATGCTCTATTATTAACAGGTGCTGCTGCACGAATTTCTCAAGAAGTTGCCATTATCGATCAATTAATTGATCAGAAAAACTTGACAATTTCTGAAGAACGTACCATGGTGGCTGGTTTTAGTTCAGGAGCACTCAATGCCATGGCCATTAACGCCTGCTTTCGAAAAGAAGCACCGCTTTCGTGGGACGATTATTACAAGAAAGAAATTCTCTTCCAACTTAAAACCGAAGATGTTTTTCTTCGCAAAAAATTATTGCCCTACAATACCAAACCACTCCGAAGCTTAATAGAGCAATTTATAGAAAAAGCCGATTTCAATATGCTAAGTGACTTACCTTATCATACTTACATATTAGCCTTCAACATTTTCCGATTTAAAACAATATGGGCCAACAATCGATTAAACCGAAATGGTTACGCCCGTTTAGCCGATTTACTAATGGCGACCTCTGCTATACCAATTATTTTTCCAGATGCAACTGTCGGAAAAATTGGGAAAAAACGTTGCTCAATTGCACGCCCCGGCTATATTGATGGTGGGGCAGGTGGTTCATTCAAGCGATTTAAACCACATTTAAGCAAATTCATCAACCGGAACAATACACTCAAAAACATTTATATAATTAGTCCTATGCGCGAAGTAAGTGCAGCCGACTACAACGAGTTTAATGCACTTTTACCAACGCCTGAGATTCTAAAGTTGAATTTAAAGGATTTCAAACTTTTAAAAGGATTCTTACATATGATATCGATGAATGGCTTTGATAAATTTATTGAGGAATTTCATGAATGGACTTCTGCACGACCAACTCCTGTTGCTGAGAATATTTATGTTTGCACTCCAAGATTAAAAGAAAACTATCCAATTCTAAATTTCGACAAACAAGAGGAACAATATAATGCTGTGAAAAACTGGGCAATACAAAATCCAAAAGAATTAGCCATCCCAATTACCGATTACATCGAAAACTTAAAACTTCGAAGCTAATTCTGATCATTTATGTAAAGATATTTTTCTACAACCTTTTACAATACTGTTTGTTTGATAGATAGATTTATCTTTGTATTAATGATTAAACATTATCCATATAGACCAACCGACTGGTTACCCACGTCGGCAAAAGAAATTAAAGCGCGCGACTGGAAAAGTATCGATGTTATATTTTTTAGTGGCGACGCCTATGTCGATCATCCATCATTTGGACCTGCAGTTATTGGACGCGTTTTAGAATCGCTTGGACTGAAAGTAGCAATTGTACCTCAACCCAACTGGAGAGATGACTTACGCGATTTCAAAAAATTAGGGAAACCGAATCTTTTCTTTGCAGTTTCGGCGGGTTGTATGGACTCAATGGTAAATCATTATACAGCAAATCGCAGGAAGCGCTCTAACGACGCTTATACCCCCGACGGCAGGCCCGACATGCGCCCCGACTATTCAACCTCGGTATATTCAAAAATATTGAAAAAATTATATCCCGACGTTCCGGTTTTAATTGGTGGAATTGAAGCCTCCTTGCGCCGCGTAACGCATTACGATTATTGGAGCGATCAATTAATGCCTTCGATTTTAGAATCGAGCGAAGCAGATATGCTAATTTATGGCATGGGCGAAAAAACCATAATCGAATTGGTTAATTACTTACAAAAAGGAGTACCATTTAGCTCACTAACTAATTTAAAACAAACGGCATTTCTCACCTCCGATGAAAACTATGCCACCGATAAAAGTTGGGGGAATATTGAATTAGCGAGTCACGAACGTTGCCTAGACGATAAAATAGCATACGCTAGTAACTTCCGCCATATCGAGGAAGAATCGAATAAATGGGACGCACAAAAAATTACGCAGAAAGTTGGAAACAAAACCTTGGTGGTTAATCCGCCATGGCAACCATATTCCGAAGAGGAAATGGATAGCTTCTTCGATTTGCCTTTTACACGAATGCCACATCCTCGTTACAAAGGGAAAAACATTCCGGCCTACGAAATGATCCGACATTCCATCAACATGCATCGTGGATGTTTTGGAGGATGTTCTTTTTGCACCATTTCTGCACATCAGGGTAAATTTATTGCCAGTCGCTCACCAGAATCGATAAAAAAAGAAATTGATCAGGTTACAAAAATGCCCGACTTCAAAGGATACATTAGCGATTTAGGTGGACCATCGGCCAATATGTACCGCATGGCCGGAAAACATTTAGATATTTGCAAAAAATGCAAACGCCCTTCGTGTATCGACCCAGATATTTGTAAAAATCTTGATACGAGTCATCAGGCCTTGCTCTATGTATACAAGTTAGCTGAAAATCATCCGAACATTAAAAAGGCCTTTATCGGAAGTGGCATTCGCTATGATATGATTTTTGCAAAAGGACAGCAAACCGATACCAACTTAGAATATCTTCGTCAAGTAATTCGCAAACATGTTTCGGGCAGGTTAAAAGTTGCTCCCGAACACACTTCCGATGATGTTTTAAAAATAATGCGAAAGCCAAGTTTCAGTCTTTTTCACGATTTTCTCAAGTTCTTTAATGAGGAAAACGAAAAATCAGGAATGAAACAACAATTGATTCCATATTTTATTTCGAGTCATCCCGGAAGTAGGAAAAAAGATATGGCAAAACTAATGCTTGAAACCAAACAATTGGATTTCAAATTAGAACAAGTTCAAGATTTTACACCAACTCCAATGACAGTGGCTACGGTCATTTATTATTCCGGAGTTCATCCATATACCTTAAAACCGGTTTTTACAGCAAAAACCAAGAAAGACAAACTCGATCAGCGTAAATATTTCTTCTGGTACAAACCAGAAAATCAAAAACAGATCAATTCTGAACTGCAACAAATGGGCTTATCAGAAATTTCAAATGGGAAACCGAATAATTCTAAAAAGAAGGTTAAACAGAAAAGGAAAAAAACAAGAAGTTAAAACCTAAACAATTATCGATTGTATTACATTTCGAAAAGAGTTTATCGTTGAATTTTAACTCGAATTTCGCTATTTTAGTTACCCAAGAAATAAAGGAATATGGAATTGACCATTTTAAAGGACATTGTCGTAATATTCGCCTTATCGGTATTTGTAAATTTTATTTTTAATAAGATAAAAATTCCCACCGTAGTTGGCTATTTGCTAACAGGAATCATTGCCGGACCGCACCTTTTATCGCTCGTTCATGGAGAACACGAAATCGAATTAATGGCCGAAATTGGAGTAATTTTCCTGCTTTTCACTATCGGAATGGAATTCTCACTTAAAAGTCTTTACCACATTCGTCGAACCGTATTTTTAGGCGGTTTATTGCAATTTATTCTTACTGCAGCGGTATTCTTTGGGCTCTCATCTATTTACGAATTAGATTTAATGGGCGGCTTATTTATTGGTTTTATTGCGGCCTTAAGCAGTTCGGCTTTGGTACTCAAAATTCTACAAGAAAAATCTGAAATAAGCTCCAACTATGGAAAAACGGTACTCGGTATTCTGATTTTTCAGGATATCATGTTGGTTCCACTTTTACTTTTCACCAACATGTTGGGTAGCGAATCGATCAATATTTCTAGAGAATTGATTCTACTCGGAATCAAGGCCATTTTCATTATTGGATTAGTAATTGTTGGAAATAAATGGTTGTTCCCAAAACTTTTACATTGGATTGCACTTACAAAGAATCAGGAATTATTCAATATGAGTATTTTCCTTATTTGTTTTGCAATTGCGTTGCTCACCTACCAATTAGGAATGTCGCTTGCATTTGGAGCTTTCCTTGCCGGTTTAATGATCTCTGAATCGGAATACAGTCACAATGCCTTTGGAAATATTCTGCCCATAAAAGATACATTTACAAGCTTTTTCTTTGTATCAATTGGGATGTTGCTCGACTTGCAGTTTGTTTACGATAATTGGATGCTTGTTTCTATCAGTTTTATACTAGTAATTTTCGTAAAAACAATTATTGCAGGAGCAACCGGATTTGTGCTTGGGCATACTTTTAGAGGAACTGTAATGGTTGGTTTGGCTTTGAGCCAAGTTGGAGAATTTTCATTCGTATTGGCAAAAATAGGAAACAAGGCGTCAGTAGTAAACGACTTTTATTATCAATTATTTATTGCAGTTGCTGTTATTACCATGGCAGTTACGCCCTTTATCATGAATGTGTCGAGACCCTTGGCAACACTCTTATTAAAACTACCATTACCACCCAAATTAGTTACCGGGCTTTTTCCGTTGAAAGAGACCTCGATCCCTGCTTTTAAAAATCATATCGTAATTATAGGGAAAGATCCAAGTGCCTTAAAATTGGCCGATATGGCACGGCAAAATAACATTAGCTATGTCTCAATAATTTTTGATCCCAACATTGTTAAAGAGCAGATCGAGAAAGGCTATCCGGTGGTTTATGGTGATGCTGTAAACAAACCAATTTTAGAAAAAGCTCATATTGAAGATGCTGAAATCGTGGTACTATCAATTGGAAATATTGTGCCAACTATTGCGATTTTAGAAAATGTAAAACAAATGGCTCCGAATGCATTTGTGCTGGCACGTACACCCAGCATTGAGTTTGTAAAAGACCTGTATCGCCTAGGTGCCGATCAAGTGTTACCCGAGAAACTTGAAATCGCCATCGACATGTTGAATCGCATCTTAATCATGCGAAAATATCCAACCAAAGAGGTGAATCGCTTAGTACACAAAATGCGCAACGATTTCTTAGGAGAATTTATAAACCGTGATCAAATCAACCAACTTTCGATTTTTGATGAATTTGACGAGGTAGAGGTTAAAACCATCACCATTGAATCGGAATCGTCAGCAATTAATCAATCAGTAATCGATATCGATTTGAGAGCTGAAACTGGAGCAAACTTGCTAGCTGTTAGAAGAAATGGAAATGTTGTGAATGATCCAATACCAAAAATTCAATTTGAAGAAGGTGATGTAATTTATTTAATGGGAAATCCGAACCAAATAAAGGATGCTTGTCAATTATTCCATTGCGATGCTCATAAAGCTTAATTGGAAATTCTGATCCTATAAAATTACGATCTAACGCAACTGTAATCGTTTACAATTATTCTGATTTTATTATCTTCGCCTGCAACTAACTATTTCTACATGCTTCTTAATAAAATCTCTCTAACAGTCTTAATTGTCAGTTTGTTCTCGATTTTTTCAAAATATTCAGGAGCACAATCGAAAATAATTATCTCTGAATTTCAAGCCATCAACAACAAAACAATTCAAGATTCAAATGGTAAATTTTCTGATTGGATTGAAATCTATAACGAACAAGAAGAAAGTATAAATTTATTGGGTTGGAGTTTAACCGATGACAAAGAGAATTTGAAAAAATGGATTTTCCCTGAGGTAACAATTGCTCCCCAAGATTACTTATTGGTTTTTGCTTCAGGAGATAACATTGCGCTTCCTGGACAGCAACTACATACCAGTTTCAAATTATCAGGGTCGGGGGAATATTTAGCTTTGGTGAATGCCAACAACACTATTGAATCAGAATTCACTCCAGTTTATCCATTACAAAAGAGCGACCAATCCTATGGAATTTTGAATGGAATCTACACCTACCTAAGCGCACCAACTCCAGGTACAAAAAATAATAGCGGCACAAATATTTTACCCGTTACATTTAGTAAGGAAAGAGGTCTTTACAATTCATCATTCTCGCTTACTTTATCCTGTGCTCAAAATGATGTTTCAATTTACTATACCACCGATGGCAACATACCCAACAAAAACACAGGTAAAATATACTCTTCCGAAATTGAAATTAATGCTTCAACCGTAATCAGTGCTAAGGCCTATGGAACAAATGGCGATTCGAGTGCCGTAATAACCAACACCTACATTTTCGTTGAATCGGTACTTAATCAACCGAATTCATACGAAGGTTATCCAAACATTTGGGGGAGAGCAGCAAGTGGAGATTACCTGCCCGCTGATTATGGTATGGCCCCTGAGATTGCCAACAATCCAAAATACAAGGAAGATTTAATCAAAAGTTTAAGTGAGATCCCAAGCATGTGCATTGTTACAAATCCGGGATACATTTTTTCCTCTGATCCCAGTTCTAAAGTAGGAGGAATTTATATCTACACAGGCAATACCTATTATGGTAGTTACGGAATAGGTTGGGAAAGGCCAACATCTGCAGAATTTTTCGATCCGAAAACAGGTTTGAATTTTCAGGTCAATTGTGGTATTCTGCTGCACGGAGGAAATAGTCGTATTCCTGAGAACAGTCAGAAGCACTCATTCCGACTTTCTTTCAGAAGTGAATATGGGCCATCGAAATTGAAATTCAATTTTTTCAAAGAAAATCGAAATCCAACCAATGAGTTTAATTCCTTAGTTTTGAGAGCAGGGTTTAACGATTCGTGGATTAAAAATAGTGCATTGCAAAACAAACGTGCCGATTATGTTCGTGACCCCTTTTCTAAAAACACCTTGCTCGACATGGGAAATAAAGGTGCTCACAACCGCTATGTTCACTTATATATCAATGGAATTTATTGGGGACTTTATAATGTATCAGAAAAACTTACCAACGATTTCATGGAATCGTATATGAATGGAGATGAAAATGATTGGGATGTGGTTAAAGATCATGGCAGCATTGTCGACGGCAGAATTAGCGAGTTTAACAATCTAATTTTCTTTGCCAAATCGGGGCTCAGCGACAATTCAAAATACCAGCAATTACACGGCTTGAACTTAGATGGTTCTGAAAATCCAGAATATCCAAATTATCTGGATGTAGACAACTTTATCGATTATATGTTAATCAACTATTATATTGGAAACAAAGATTGGGATGGGAACAACTGGGTTGCAGCACGCAACAGGGTTGAAAGCAAGCATGGTTTTCGATTTTTTGTTTGGGATGCAGAAACGAGCATGAATAATTTATATGAAAACATAACTGGATTACTAGATGGTAAACCAACAACACTTTGGAGTTATTTATCAAAAAATGCAGAGTTTAAACTCCGTGTTGCTGATAGAATGAACAAACATTTTAATAATGGTGGAGCCTTATCTGTGGATGCAGTTAAAGAGCGCTATCAAGAATTAACCGATGAAATTAGTTTAGCAATGATTGCAGAATCGGCACGTTGGGGAGATTATCGTCGCGATGCCATGCAGGATAAATCGGCAACTTTATATACCCAAGATAATCATTGGGCGGTTGAAGTAAACAATCAATTGACTTCCTATTTTCCAAAACGTTCTCAACTTGTTTTTAATCAACTGAAGGCGAAAGGTTTTTATCCATCGCTAGAAGCACCTTTGTTTAGTAGTTATGGTGAAACCATCGAAAATACACTTGATTTTAATATTGAAAATCCGAATTCTACAGGTGAGATTTATTTTACAAGTGATGGTAGTGACCCGAGATTGATGGGAGGCTCAATCAATAATTCGGCTCAACTTTTCACGCAAGAATTAACTTTAGTTGGAAAAGGAAAGATAAAAGCAAGAATTAAAAATGGAAGCACTTGGTCGGCCTTAACCTACGCAAAATTCAACGGAGACAGCCTAAGCTTCATTGCTAGTAAAAACAAATTGGCAATTCAATCGGCAAAATGTTATCCAAATCCGGCAAACAACTATACAAAGTTTATTTACACGCTCGATCAGAAAGGGAAAGTAGCAATTACATTGAAATCAATCGATGGAAAAGTAATTACACGAGTTCTAAATGAGTTGCAAACCGCAGGATCAAAAGAAGTGTATTTCGAAACAACGAATTTAAATACGGGAATATACTTATATGAAATTAAAGGAAATGGCATAAGCACGATGGGTAAACTTTTGATTAATCCATAGTAGATTAAATCAACAATTTTTCCTAGCGTAAATTAATCTCCAACTCGCGCACCAAACTTATTTCTTCGGGGGTAACTTTTGCCTGCATTGCAATAATTTCGACTCCGGCTTTTACCGCTTTTCGCAAGGTTTTCCCATACTCCGGATCAATCTCATTGGCAGTATCAAAGTAATCAACATCGCTACGTTGAATTACATAAAACATTACTGCGCGCATGCCCGCCTTTTTAACACGTATAAGCGTTTCTAAATGCTTTCGCCCTCTAGTTGTAACAGCATCTGGGAAAATAGCATATTCCCCCGATTTCATCGTTACATTTTTAACCTCAACGAAACAGGTTTCCTGATCATTCTTTGCCATCACATCAAATCGACTATCCTCCCACTTTACTTCTCGTTTTACTTCGGTATAGCCCTTCAATAATTCTATTTCATTGTTTTTGATCGCTTCAAAAACCAGTAAATTGGGGTGCGAGGTATTAATTCCGATCCAATCATTATTGATAAAGATCATTTCCCAGGTAAACTTGGTTTTTCTTTTGGGGTCGTCAACCGGAGTTAGAAGAACAGGGGCTCCCTCTTCAATACAAGTTTTCATGGTGCCTGAATTGGTACAATGTGCAACAACGATTTCGCCACTTTCTAACATCACATCCGTCAAAAAACGTTTATACCTTTTAATTAACTTCCCTTTAATCAGTTTCTTTTCAAATTTCATAGGTAATCACTTTGTAATGCGAGCTTCGCGTCGTTAAACAACTAAATCAGTTTTTCATCATAATTGAATTTAATTACGTAACTTTTAAATTTCCTTAATCAAAAACAGACAAACATTGTTTATTATTACTGACTTAAAATGGATTAAACATTTCGAGCAGAAAAATAGTTATAAAAACACAAATAAAATATTTTGCCATGAAACGCCTTCAACAGTTTTTTAAAACAACATTACTCGGAGGTTTAGCAGCTGTACTTCCATTAACTTTACTATTTGTATTTTTTCGTTGGATATTTAATACCATTGCAAAATACCTTGGACCAATTGTTGAACTTTTTGAGGTGAATTCGAAAATCGAAACCCTTTTTATCTATTCACTTACGGTAATCTCAATTTTGCTCATTTTCTTCTTTGTTGGACTTGCCATTAGAACTCGATTTGGCAATATGCTCAGAGATGAAATTGAAAAGAATTACCTCATGAAAATTCCGGGGTATAAAACCATTAAAGAAATTGTAATGCAATTTTTTGGTTCGAATCGCTCCTTTTTCACCGAAGTTGTTTTGGTGGATGTTTTTGATTGTGGTACGCTTATGACTGCATTTATCACCGACACTCAAGGCGAATACGTTACTGTATTTGTTCCAACAGGACCGAATCCAACCTCTGGAAATATTTATCACTTACACCACACAAAAATTATTAAATCGGAGGTAAGCGTTGATGCTGCTGTAAAATCTATAATTAGCTGTGGCGCGGGCTCAACAAATGTTTTTGATAAGATCAAGAATCCTGAAGAACAACCCAACATACTGAAAACAAAGGAAGTTATGAAGGATTCATCTTCTGAGTAATCGATTTTACAAGTTTATTTTCCGATAAAAATTCAGAAGCAATTACACGTATAATGGTATAAACAGGAATAGCTAATATTAATCCTGTAATGCCGGCCAAACTACCTGCAGCCATAATCACTAAAAATATTTCAAGTGGATGAGCTTTCACACTACTTGAATAAATAAGTGGCTGGAATAAAATGTTATCGATTACTTGTACAGCACTAAATACCAACACCATGAAACCAATTAAAGGTAGTGTTTCGTTTATAAAATTTGCATTGATATTAATTGCAATTCCAATTAACACACCAACCGAGGCACCTAACCAAGGACCCAAATACGGGATTACATTGAATAACCCCGCAAGCAAGCCAATTACCAAAGCATTTTTAATATTAATACCTACAATTTTTAGCCCGATGGTATCGAGCAGCATCACCATAAATACTTCTAATAATAAGCCAATAAAATAACGACGAAGTAGTTTTGAAGTGCGCACCAAGGTATTCTCTGCTTTCTTCTCAAAATCAGTAGGAACTAACAACAATATTCCGCGTTTTAACATGCCTTCGTCTTGCAAAAAGAAAAAGGTGATAAATGACACTGCAAATAAAGCAATCATTAGATCTCCAATAGTTCCTGCGATGGTTCCAAACAAATCGGTTACTTTAGAAATATTAAAAAAAGCACCGATTTTTTCAGTAATCATTGAAACAAATGCATCGTCGGTAATTGAAACTGATTGTCCGTAAATTAGATGTACCACTTTATTAATTGGTTCTTCTAGCTCACCTAGAAACACTTGTAAGTCGATGTTTGCAAGTTCATCAAATTGTGATGCCAACAAAGGAATCATGAATCTGAAAAACGTTAAAAAAAGCATCCAGATTAGAATTAAAGTAAACGACGCTGCAATAGTTTTATGAATATGGAAATTACGAATTTTAATCTTTGTAATCCAATGTACTAAAGGTCGACCAATCATTCCTAAAATAGCTGAAACTACTATATAAGTAACAATTGAACTGAAATACCAAGCCAAAAACAGAACAATTGCTATTCCAATTGCTAACAATATTGCACGCGTTCTACTCACTGTTTTCTATTATTTAATTTTTAAAATTCCTATTTTCTCAAGTTGAGCTATGCTTTCTTTACTGAAGTGAAAAACCCTATTCATTTGTTTGTACTCTATGGTTCCATTTGCTAATGAATCGATACTGATCAGATAATCCAAATTTATAATATTAGATCTATTAACACGAATAAAATTGTATTTGTTGACCAATTCAATAATTGTATCCATAGTCATTGAGAGCGTTTCAACGTTCCCGTCAATATCATAAAGAAACACTTTCCCTCCTTTTGCATTGAAATAGAAAATCTCCGATGCTTTTTTAAATACAAGTAGCTGATTGTTTACAAAGCTTAGATTGGGATTATTAGAGTTTTCTGATTTTGAAGTTTGAAGCTTCAAAACCTTCTTAAAAACATTATTAACTTCCTCGAATCCAAAAGGCTTTAATAAATAATCAAGTGGCTTTAACTTGAAGGCCGAAATAGCATACTTACTAAATGCAGTTGTAAATACAATATGGCTTTCGATCCCAAGTTTTTTAATTTTATGCGCAAACTCCAACCCATCTTGCTCGGGCATATTGATATCTAAAAAAATAATATCTGGCACAAATTGATCTAAGGCCTTCATCCCTTCCATGGCGCTATTTGCTGTTTCGATTTTCTTTGCATCCCCTTGAACTTTGACAAAGCTCTTCAGCAAATTTGATGCAGTTAGATCGTCATCGACAATCAGTACTGATAATGTTTTCATAACTCCCCACTAGTTTAAACAATTTTCAATTCAACTAACTTTTTAAACTGTTTGTTTGAGATTTTAAAACTCAAATTATCCTTTTGATATTTAATTCCACAAACTTTTTTCGTTTTATCGATGTAAGCAATTTTCGACCAATTAATTATGTTAGATCTATTCACCCTAAAGAATTTATCACGATCTAAATGTGTCTCAATCTTCCCAAGATTATGACTGGCAATTATTGTCTTTCCATCGGCTAAAGAAAGCATACAATAGCTTCCATCGGCCTTACAAAAAATTATATCATCGATATGGATTAAATGATCCCCTTTTATCGTTTTAATTAATATTTGGTTGTTTTCAGTTTTTAAATTTGTTGTTATAGTATTTCTAGAAACATGAGATACAAGATTTTTAATCTTGAGTTCTAATTCCTTTTCATAAAATGGTTCAACCAACAAATCATCAATCTTCGATTTAATAGCTGGAATTGCCAGATCACTGGAATTGGATAACAATAAGAAATATGATTTCCAATTCAACTTACTTCGCAAATTTGCCAATCGAAAACAACTACTAGCATGATCAAAACAAGAAGCTACAACAATTTGGGGTTCTTCTTCAAGAAAAGTAAAAACCCCATCTTCTGCAGAATTTGCTTCGAAATATTCAACTGTGTGATTCAGTTTTGATAAACTAGATTTAACCCTCGCTTGCCGCTCATCCTCTACATTTATGAAAAGAATTTTCATCATCAATTTAAAGATAGAAAATAATCCCAACAACAAAAATATGAAGATAATTTTATATTTATGAAACGCTAAATAAAGAAGATAAAGATACCTATTACAGAAATTACAGCACCAATTATTTCACGGATATGAAATTGCTCCTTTAAGTAGAAAACCGAAGGTAATAAAATGAAGACAGGCACTGTTGCCATTAAAGTTGAAGCGACTCCTAAAGAAGTATTTTTAAAAGCCACCATACTTAATGCCACTCCTAAAAACGGTCCGAAAAAAGAACCAATAGAAAGTGCCTTTAATGCTTTGGTATCTTTTAATCCCATACGAAGATTTTTCCACCGCTTCATTAGTGTAATTAATATTGCAAACCCAACAACACCTGTTATTACTCTAATCTGGGAAGCTGCAAACGGGTCTTGATCAGCCATCCCTATTTTACTAAAAACAGCACCAACACCCTGACCAACCGCTCCTCCAAAAGCAAACAATATTCCTCTTACTGAGTACACCATTTTCTTGTTTGTTGCTGACTCTCGGCGAAGAATTACCAATGCAACCCCGAAAAGCACCAATACCATTCCAATGAAATTTAACCACGAAAAACTTTCCTTCATAACAAACCATCCCATTATCGCAGCAATTGGTGGTGCAAGTGTCATTACCAACATCGATATTTTTGAACTGATGTATTCATAAGACTTAAATAGAAAGAAATCGCCCAACACGAACCCAATTAATCCTGAGATGGAAAGATAAGTCCATGATTTTGTGCTAAATCCAGAAGGGAGCCAGGTTCCTAAAACGAATTTTGTATAAACTACATAAAAGGCAAATGCCAATAAAAGGCGAAGTAGGTTTACAGATACAGAGCCAATGCGTCGTGATGCTAGCTGAAAGCTCATAGCAGTAACGGTCCAACAAATGGCTGTTGAAATTCCGGCAATTTCACCCAAATTTTGCATTTATATCAATTTAGTTTTTACCAGCAACTACTTCAAACATCGAATCTGCATTTAAATATTTACAAGCAAGTGCTTGTAGTTTTACTGAATCAATCGCTTTCAAAGCATTAAAGTAATTGTGGTAATGATCGTAATCTAAATTAAAATCGAGCAGTGTTTTTAAACTATGCGACATTGCAAATATACCGTCAAAACTTCGAAGTAACTCGCCAACCATATAATTCTTCACCATTTGTAACTCTTCCTTCACAATTGGTTCACTTTGAAGTTTGCGAATTTCGTTTCGAATTTCGGCTAAAGCAGGTTGAATTACATCAACATCAACTTCGGACGCAATATTTATATAAGCCGCATGGGGTAATGTGATGTATGAACATCCAATTCCATAAGTATAGCCTTTGTCTTCGCGGATATTCGACATTAAACGAGATCCAAAATAACCGCCAAAAACCATAATCAATAAGGTTAATCCAAAATAATCTTCCGAATCACGATTAGGCATAAGCTTTCCAACACGGAGTGCCGATTGTAATACATTTTCTTTGGGTACAAAATGCTGAAGTTCAGCGCTACTTTTAATTATAGGAGAATTATGTTCCGGCAACTCTGAACTTGACCAATCATTGCCTCCAAATCGCTGGTTCAATATCTGTATATGATCGCTTGAAAATCGACCTGCTATTATAATTTTACAGCTGTTGGAGTGATAGTATTTACTGTGAAATTCAGACAATTTTTCAGATGACAGCGCTGCAAAATCTTCTAAAACATTGGTATTGGCATACGGAAATTCATGACCAAACAATACCTGCGTATATCGTTTTTGTGCTTTTACTTTTACTTTTTCATTCTCTAAAATAAACGACTGTTGCTTTTTTAACAACATAGATTGAACTACTCGTTCAGGAAAAACCGGATGCTTAATAATATCCTCTACAATTTCGATTAGTTCATTGAAATATCGGGTTAAACACAACACCGTGATAACCGCATCGTGTTGATCGGTTGTTAATTGAAGATAAGCTCCTCTCCGATCAAATATATTAGCAATTTCAGTAGCACTATATTTCTCAGACCCCAGTTTTAGAAATGAATTGGTATGAATAGCAACTAAATTTTGTGTTTGACTCCAAACACCTGCTTCAAGCTGAATGTCAATTTTTATAACCTCCTGGCTTCCTGCATTCAATGCGAACACATCGATACCATTATCTAATTTTATTTTTTGCGGTTCTAATATCTGTATTTGATCCACTAATTTCGAAGGCGGTGCAACTTTTCTATCTAATATCATTTCGCTTTCTTTTTATAAATCAAGGTGGAACAATTTGCTTTTTGAAAGAGTTGCTTACTTACCTCGTTAATCTTTTCTGGAGTAACTTCACGATAATGTTGAAATTGCTCATTAATAAGGTTTGCATCTCCAAGTAGCTCCATCTCGCTCAAGTTTATAGCCTTGTTTAAATAGCTTATTTCAGAAAAAATTAAATTGGCTTCTAGTTTATTCACCACCTTCTCTAATTCTTCACTTTCAACTAATTTGTTCTTTAAGGAATTCAATTCATTCCAAATTGCTACTTCTGCCGTTTCATAAGAAACCTGATCGGATAATTTTGCAGCTACAATAAAAACACCTGGGTCGTGATCATCGCCGATATAGGCATCTAATTCTGAAAAAAGTGACTGTTCGAGAATCAGCTTTTTATACATTCGAGATGAATCACCATTAGAAAGCAAATCGGATATTAAATTCGACGCAAAGTAATTCGTCCCAAACTTTTTATCCATATGAAACGACATATACAATGCATTACTAGGAACATCACGTTCTACAACCAACCTTCTTTCGCTTTTTTGAACCGGCTCTTTGGGCAAATCTCGTTCCAGTGTATTTCTTCTTGGAATATCACCAAACCATTTTTGAGCCAAGTGCAGAACCTGATCAGCATCAACATTTCCGGAGACAGTTAAAACCGCATTGTTAGGAGCATAAAATTTAAAAAAGAAATCTTTAACGTCCTCCATGGTTGCCTGTTCAATATGCGCTAACTTTTTACCAATAACTTGCCAGCGATATGGGTGCTTTTTATAGGAAAGATCTTTCAGCAACTCGTAAACATCGCCGTAAGGCTGATTCATATTTCGTTGCTTAAATTCTTCAATCACAACATTACGTTGTACCTCTAAACTGCGTTCATTAAAACAAAGAGACAACATTCTATCGGATTCTAACCAGAATGCCGTTTCCAAATTATCAGCAGGCAAAGTGATGTAATAATTTGTAAGATCACTTGAAGTAAAGGCATTATTTTCTCCACCAACCGATTGTATTTCGGTATCGTAATCGGGTACATTTACAGAGCCACCGAACATTAAATGTTCAAAAAGATGTGCAAAGCCAGTTTTTTCAGGATCTTCGTCACGAGCACCTACCGAATATGCTAAATTAAAAGCAGCCAATGGGGTTGTTTTATCAAGATGCACTAGAATTTTCAATCCATTGTCCAACTCAAATTTTTTAAATTCTATCATTCACAAAATTATAAATTCTTTAACCGTTCCTTGGTTTGATTGAATTGCAACATCAAGTTCGACATAATTGTTTCAACCGATTCTATTTTTTTAATATAAGAAGCTACCTGACCAATTTCTAATTCACCTTCATCCAAGTTCCCTTCGAACATGCCTTTTTTAGCTCTACCACGTCCAAGTAGCTCTTTAAGTTCTTCAGCAGAAGCACCTGCAAGTTCGGCTTTTTGTACCTGATTGAAGAATTCATTTTTAATTAATCGAACCGGAGCCAATTGCTTTAACATTAGTTTGGTTCCTCCTTCTTCGGTTTCAAGTATCGCATTCTTAAAATTATCGTGAGCTGAAGATTCTGCGGAAGCTGCGAATAAAGAACCAATTTGAACCCCGTCGGCACCTAATGCCAAAGCAGCCATCATTTGCTCTCCTGAACCAATTCCACCGGCAGCTAACAAAGGCAGCTTTGTGGCTTTTCGAACTTCGGGAATAAGTACCATGGTAGTGGTTTCTTCACGTCCTTCATGTCCGCCGGCTTCAAAACCTTCGGCAACAATAGCATCCACGCCAGCCGCTTCCGATTTCATTGCAAACTTGGCACTTGAAACAACATGGGCAACAATGATTCCATGTTCTTTTAAAAACGGAGTCCACTTTTTGGGATTTCCTGCCGAAGTAAATACAATAGGCACTTTCTCCTCTACAACGATATTCATAATCGCTTCTTGCTCTGGATATAGTAAAGGTATATTTACTCCAAACGGTTTGTTCGTTGCTGCTTTTCCTTTTTGAATGTGTTCGCGTAAAGTTTCGGGATGCATTGACCCTGCTCCTATCAAACCTAAACCACCAGCATTACTTACCGCTGTGGCTAGCTTCCATCCACTACACCAAACCATACCTCCTGATATAATAGGGTGCTGAATTTTAAATAATTCAGTAATTCTATTTGCCATAAATAATTTTGATTTTATTGACCAAGCAATCCTTTAATTCGCTTAATCTGCTGTTTTGGATAATCCTTATCAGGCATTACACTTGATGCCTGTTCGTAGAAATTTATTGCCTGAGAGTACCTTTTCAAAGTTACAGCACGATCTCCTTTTTCGATTAAACCTTGATAATCAGAACTTGTATTTGATTTATCGAAGTTACCCAAAACTGTTTCAACTTGAGTTAGCTTTTTCTGAGCAAGAATATTATTAACATTCAAATTTAAAGCTTTGCGATAAAAGAAGCGGGCCACTGAATAACTTCTATTATTAAATGCTGCATCCCCTTTTTGAATCGATTCTTTAAACTCTGTTTGATATTCTTTTTGATTACTTATGGTAACCATTCGCTCGGCCAATACAATACGATTTGAAACATATTCATCTTTGGGTTTGGCTTCAGCAGCTTTGTTAAAATAGAATTCAGCAACAGAAAAATCGCCATTATCAATCGCAGCTTCGGCTTTCTCAACCATATCGAAATAAGTATCGATATGAATACCTTTACCTCTTGTTACTTCTCCTAATTCAACCAAAGAATTGGCCACTGTATTTTCAGGGTCTAGTAACAATGCATTTTTATAATAAAATTTCGCTAATTGAAATTCCTTTATATCCATAAATTTATTGGCCAATGTTTGCGCTTCTCGATAGGCTTCTTTACGTTTAAAAGCTGGAATACTTTTCACATCAGACAAATCAACTTCTTCAAGCATTTGTCGAACTTCATTGCCAACGCTTAAACTACCAACAGCATTAATTTTTCCAATTTGTTGTTTGGGATAAGGTTTGTCTGGCATTAAGTAGGAAGCGTGTTGATAATACGCTCTTGCTTGCTCATATTCAGTACTACGATAAAGTGCATCGCCCTTTTGAATAACTTCAGCATAAGTATTTTGCAAACTCGCAAACTCTTGTTTTATATTCTCTTTACGAGCTATTAAATTATTTATTTTTCGAATCTGCTCTAATGGGTATGTTTGCGCAGGCTGAGCCTCAGATGCTTTTTCATAAGCTGCAATTGCCTGGCTATACTTAGAGTTATTATAGTAATTGTTTGCTTGTTCGACATACGAATTATATTCTTGCTCTTTTACTTTTTCTCGACGACGCATTTCATTTATTTGCTGTATTTGTCGCAATGAGTAATTATTATCAGGCTTTAAATCAATAGCGGCTTCGTAGGCTTCGATAGCAGCATCGTACTCTTTATTTTTAAATAACTGATCTGCAATACTTAATGTAGTTTCATATTGCTTATTAATGTTATCCATCTCTAATTTAGAAATTTCTTCACGAGCAGCTATGATCTGTTCTCTTGGATAAGCTTCGCTTGGTTTTAAATCAAGTGCATCCTGATAAGCAGAAATCGCTTTATTGTAATTTTCATTTTGCATCAATTCATCTCCTTCGCGAAGACGCAAGTTGAATTGTGCTTGTAATCTTTCTTCGGCTTGTTTTTCACGAACAAGCGATTTAACCTTCTCTATTTGTATTGCAGGATAAGTATCGTTTGGTTTTATTGCTTGTGCTTTTTCATATGAAGCAATTGCACTGGAATAACTTTTATTCTGAAAATGTTCGTCGGCAAGTCGCAACTGCAAAGCATACGATTGGTTTATCTCCTCAATTGCATTTATTTTACTTCGTAACAAAGCTATCTGCTCGCGAGGATACATTTCGGATGGCTTTAATTCTGTCGCTGACTCATAAGAATCTATAGCTGATTGGTAGTCGCGCTCGGCTGCCAACTGATCGCCAAATTTGATTAAAGTCTCGTACTTTCTGTTGGCAATTCGGATCGCTTCTTCTTCGCGAATCAGTTCTTCAACCGCGTCTATTTTTTGCTGAACCTCCAGGTTATTGGGTTTTATATTTAATGCTTGTTGGTAGGAAACAACAGCCATATCGTAATCCTTATTTGTTCTATGACTGTTTCCTTTGGCAATGTAATCGGCAAAATTCTGCTCCAATAATTCTTGCTGAGCAATCTCTTTTCTTATTTCTACAATTTCCTGTATTCTATTTTTAGGATAACTTTCATCGGGCTTTATATTTTGAGCTTTTCGGTAATTAACTTCTGCAAGATCGTAACTCTCATTTTGAAATTGACCATCGGCTAATTTGATGATGCTATTGTATTGTATATCCAGCTGCTCTTCTTTGGCTATTTCATCAATAATATTTCGAATTCTCTCGATTTGGAGTTTTGGATAACTTGCTTGAGGTTTAATTATTTCAGCTTGCTTATAAATTTGAATTGCGGCCTCGTATTGATTAGACATGTATTCATTGTCGGCATTAGCAATTAGCTCTGTATATTGTGCATGAATTTCTTCTTGACGACGTCTGTTTTCAAGTGCTAAAGCAATTTCTTTAAGCTGGTTATTGGGATAGCGTTCATTAGGCTTGATCACTTTTGCTTTTTCATAAAATTCTTTAGCGTATTCAAGTTGGTCACGATTCAAAAGCTGATCGGCTTGAGCAATATACTCTTCATATTGTTCTTGTTGCTTCATTAAATCTTCGAGTACCGCAATCTCAATATTACAACGTTCAATTTGGGTCGATGGATACTCATCGTTTGGTTTTAAGACAGCCGCTTCTTCATAATATTTTATTGCATTGAAATAATCTTGTTTATTGAATCTTTTGTCGCCATTTTTAATTGCCTCAGCATATTGTTTTTCCAACTCAGCTTTGTATTCTAAATCGCGTTTAGCCATTCGCACCTCTTCAATTTTGGTCAAAGCCTCATTTTCTGATGGAATTAAATCATGAGCTGTTTGATAAGTATCAATTGCATCGTCAAACATTTTGTTTGTAAAAAATGTACCGGCCTGTGCCATTAACTGACTGTACTTTTCACCGCGCAATTCTATATCCTTAATTATATCTTTTGCCTTTCGAATTTGTTCCTTAGGATACATTTCGAAAGATTTAATTTTGCTTGCTTCCTGATATTTTGATAAAGATTTTTTGTATTCTTTTGCTTCGAAAGATTGGTCGGCCTCTGCAATGGCATTTAAGTAGGCTGTTTCCTGCAGATCTCTTAACTCTGCTTTGGTTTCATTTTCACGAGTGAGTGCTTTTTCAAGAGACGAAATTTCGTTATTTACCATCTCTTGAACTTGTTTCAACATCATACGAGTGTAACTATTCTCGTTTATTTGACTAGCGGCCATCGCATAATAATGCTGTGCCTTCGAAAATTCAAGTTCTTTTAAGGCAGCATCTCCTTGGTCAATCAACTCGTTATATTTACTTACCCGTTCATTATAAACAGAAGCATTGTGCTCTCTTTCTGTTTCCCCTAGTTTTTCTAACTTTTTAACTTCAGCTAAAGCAGTTTCGTATTTCTTTTTAATATTTTCGTTTTCGGTTCCAGTAGACAAAGCCATTTCATATGCAACTTTTGCTACACTATATTCATATTGCTTCATCATTTGGTCACCATGTTCAACTAATTTAATTAAGGTTTCCTCAGATGGAGCACCGATACTCGATTTGATTTCTTCGGTAACAATGAATTCGTAACAAGCATTAACCCGCTCGCGTGGATAGTCTTCTTCTTCCTTTATAAATACCGCATCACGATATTTATTCATTGCCTCTTCATATTTTTTTACACGGAACAAATAATCGGCCTCGCGGATTGCTTTATCATATTTGCGTTGATTTAGATTTTCAATTTCGGCCTGTAAGCGAACGCTTTTATTGCGGTTTTCTTTAATTAATTGTACAACTTCTTGTTTGTAAAGAGCTGGATTGGTACTCCCTAAAACGTCAAAGTTATCGATTTGCTTATTGTAACCGATAACTCCTGCAACCTTTTCTTCATATGGTACTCCTGGAATTCGCTTAAATAACTTTATTGAAAGCTGATAGGGAGGAAATTCACAATTTATTCTACAAACCTCGGGAGGTACATGTGTATCAACGTCTATTTGTTTGGTGTAGTATTCATTTTTCACAAATGAAAAGCGATAATAATGGTTTAAATCAAGTTCAACGCTAAAACTACCCGATCTATTAACACTTTCGGTTCGTTCGAGGGTACCATCTTTGTAGATTTCCACATTAAACCCATCAACAACACCTTGATCAACTTTAACATTTCCCGAAATCCGAAAAACATTCCCAGTTGACTGAGCTGCAACAGATAAAGTAAAAAAAACAAGCGATATAAATAGCGCTAAATACTTCTTCATAAATTGTTATTGATCCAAACAGGGTTTTATTTAAAGCCTTATAAATACGAGCTTCAACACAAGCAACTAAATTAATAATATTTTGAATAATATGGTTATTTTAAATACAATCATTCATCAATTGAAGAAAATTTCATTTTCAAAAAATGAACTACTTTTATAAAAAATATAAAATATATCTAAAACATGATTAAGAAGCCCAACCTGTTTCAAGCAATTCTTCCGATAATCATACTTCTATTCTTACTAACGTTAAATGTGGTCATTTTTGATGACACTTTAGATGGCCCAAACCAATTGGCCTTGATTTTAGCAGCTTCAGTAGGAGTTGCAGTTGCACATAAAATCGGGTTCAAATGGGATGCAATTAATCATCGGATTATCAAAACAATAGGATCAGCAATGCCCTCCATGCTTATTTTACTTTTAATTGGTTCATTAGCCGGAACTTGGCTATTAAGTGGCGTTGTTCCAGCAATGATTTACTATGGATTAGACCTCATTAATCCAAAAATATTTTTGGTTACTGCGGTTGTGGTAAGTGGAATTGTTTCTGTGGTAACGGGTAGTTCTTGGTCTACCATTGCAACATTGGGAATTGCTTTATTGGGAATTGGCAAAGCACTTGGCTTTAATGAGGCCATGGTTGCAGGAGCAATTATTTCGGGTGCTTATTTTGGAGACAAAATTTCCCCCTTATCCGATACTACGAATTTGGCTCCAGCAATGGCAGGAACTGATTTATTTACTCATATTCGTTATATGCTGTATACCACCATTCCTTCTATTGTAATTACATTAATAATTTTTTTAATCATCGGTTTTTCATTCGATTACCATGCAACCTCAATCGATATTAACGAGGCAAAAGAAACCATCAATAATACTTTTAATATTACTCCACTTTTGATGCTTGTTCCCGCGATTCTTTTCACCGTTATTTTACTAAAAGTACCACCGCTACCGGCTTTGCTAATTGGAACATTAGCTGGTGCCATCTTTGCTGTGATTTTTCAACCAGAAATTATACATCAAATTGCTGGTAACAACTTCGGATATGCAAAATCTTCTTATATCGCCACCATGCAAGCCATGTTTGGAGAAATTTCACTCACAACAAAGAATGCAAGTATCAACGATTTGCTAAGTACTTCGGGGATGAAAGGCATGTTGAACACGGTTTGGCTAATCTTATCTGCCATGGTATTTGGGGGTGTTATGGAAGGTGGAGGAATGCTTGAAAGAATTACAAAACCAATTGCAGAAAAAGCGAAATCGAATGGTAGTTTGGTTGCTGCCACGGCTGGGGCGTGTGTATTTTTCAATTTCACAGCTTCCGACCAATACATTTCGATCGTTGTGCCCGGAAGAATGTTTAAAAGTTCTTATGCACAAAGAGGTTTGAAGCCCGAAGTTCTGAGCAGAACATTGGAAGATTCGGGCACCATGACTTCGGTGCTGATCCCTTGGAATACCTGCGGAGCAACCCAATCAAAAGTATTAGGAGTTGCCACACTCGCCTATCTACCATATTGCTTTTTCAACATAATAAGCCCAATCATGTCGATTCTGTTTGCTTATTTAAACATAAAAATCAGAAAATTACCCACTAAGGAAGCAACAAAAGCAGTAGTATAAAGTCTTTTTATTAGATTTGAGAAAAACAAGAACTAATTTGAACTACGCGCTAGAAGTATATGAATATGAAAAGCTAATCTTTTCGAGTAATGGGAAATGGCTTCATCCGCTTTTTGAGCTTGAAGACTACCTGAATCAAAATTCAGTTGAACCCAAAAGATTATTTCTAAAAGATAAAATTGCCGGAAAAGCTGCGGCCTTCTTAATGGTTCGTTTGGGATTTAAAAAAGTGGCAATCGACTTAATTAGTGATGGCGCCATTAAAGTATTCAAACACTTTGATATTGATTTTGAATATAGCAACAAAGTTCCTGCAATTGAGTGTAAAACCGAAACCATCATCGACTCGTCACAAAGTCCACAAGAAGTGTGGCAAATGCTCAGAAGAAGAGCTGGCAGAGTAAGCGGAATGGAAATTCTTGTTTCGCAACTTTCGGTTAAATTCGAAGAACAAACAGTGCTTAACAACTTGGATTTACATGTTGGCAAAGGAGAACAGATATTTATTAAAGGTGCTAACGGCACTGGAAAAACAACATTACTTAAAACTATTTTAGGCGTAATAAAACCCAATAGTGGTAATGTGAAAATTGGTGATTTTGAAATGAATTCTCAAACATGGAAATCAATCAATACGCTTATTGGTTATGTGAATCAAGCCGAAACCAGTACCAAGTTTCCAATTTCAGCTGCCGAAGTAGTTGCCATTGGTTTGGCCTGTAAAAAATATAAGAAAAAAGAAATTGATCATCGAGTTGAAATTGCAATGAAAAGAACCAATTGCTACCAACTAAGTAAAAAATCATATTTCGATTTATCAGGAGGTGAAAAACAAAGAATTGCGTTGGCGAGATGTATTTGTCAGGAAGCACGCGTTCTACTGTTGGATGAGCCAACCTCATTTTTAGATACACAATCGAAAAAAGAATTACACGATTTACTAAAGCAAATATGGCAAAATGAAGCACCTACAGCAATTATTGTTTCTCATGACGATGAATGGATCAATCAGTTCAATTGGCCAGTTTATGAATTAAAAGATGGTATAATTTGTTAGAGATACTTACATATCCACCCGTGCTAAGAGGTTTTATTGTTTTAGTAATCTCTGGTTTTACCTTCCCAATTACAGGTGTGTATTTGCTTCAGCTCAATTTACTTCCATTGCGATTTATGCTAATGCATGGCGCTATTTTAGGTGGTGCTATTGCTTTAGCTGTTCAAATAAATCCTTTTTGGACAACCCTATTAGTGAACTTATTTCTGGTGTATTTCATGACTCAATCGTCAAGGAAACTAAAAACAGACTTGGGCTACATTAGTACCTTTTTAATGGTGGCATCGGTTGGAGCTGCATTTATAATTATCTCAAAATTTGGAGTCCAAGCCAAAGATACCATGGCACTTTTATGGGGAAGTTTATTTACAACGCAACTTTCACAAGTAATCGGAATTTCATCATTAGCCATAATCATTCTGCTTTTTCATAAAATATATGCCAACAAAATTAAAGCTGTATTTTTTAATCGTTCAATCGCTCATAGTGTTGGAGTTTCTGAGCAATTTATATTTTATTCAATCATTATTTTAATATCCCTTACCGTAGGTTTTGCGATGAAAATGATTGGAGCGCTTTTAATCGATGCACTAATAATTTTACCTGCATTAATTGCAAGTTTACACGCAAAAAGTTTTGCTGCCACTATAAAATGGGCCGCCATATGGGGAGGAATTTTATCAATTCCCGGATTCTTTATTTCTATACTTGCAGAAATTCCGGTAAGTTCAGCCATTGCTATGATTGCGGTACTGGTATTCGTGGTTCTTTTTTTATTTAAAAAAAATCAAATTAAAGCATGAAACAAATAGTCACTCTTTTAATTGCTCTAATAGTTTTTAACAGTTGTAACAAAACGGAACCAATTGATGTACTTGCAACAACATCGTGGACTGCGGCATTTGCAGAATGTGCCGGGGCCCAAAATGTTATTTCGCTGGCTCCAACTTCTTTAATCCATCCTTCGGAATACGAACTTCAGGTTAATGATATCGAGAAAATTAAAAATGCAAAATTCATTGTTTATGCAGGTTACGAAATACTTGCCAGTGAATTACTCGAAATGGTTGATACCAGCAAACAAACTTTAATTAAAATAAATACAAGTTATAATATCGACCAACTATCATCATCGGTTGCTGCAATTGCAAAACAATTAAAAACCGAGGAAATTGCATCTAAAAACATTTCATCGATCACATCTAAAATTGATAGTTTCAAACAAATAATTTTGACCTACGAAAATGAAAAGCGTCAAGTTTGCAGTCATTTTTTCCAACAAGATATAATCAATGAGCTAGGTTTAGACCTCATCAATATCTTTGGGCCTCAACCATTAGAAGCCTATGACTTTAAAAAGCTCAACGAACCAGCAACCGATTTAATAATAGATAATATTCACAATCCAATAGGAGCACCACTCGAGGAAATTTTAAAAGTAAAAAGAATTGAATTAGTTAATTTTCCTGGCACAAATGGAACAAGGAGCCTTGAAGATGTGATAAATTATAACTTTATGAAAATAAAAAAAGCAATAAGAAAATAGAAAAGCGCGGGAACCACCCCGCGCTCACCTTAACCAAACTAACAAAACCAAACCTTATGAACTATAATGTAACATTAAAGCCGCACTCATAGTTCGAGAAGTGCAACTTTGAAATTAAAACAAAGGTGGTTTTAAAAAGTTCAAATAATTCTCATTTTTTTTACCAAACCCCACACGCGCATCACAACTATCTCATTGTCAACAAATTAAAAACACTGCCTTTTTAGTGTGACATAAAAAAAGGGAGCAAAATGCTCCCTTTTCTATTTTATCGTTGTATTTATTAAGCTGGAATTACGCGAGCCATAAACACACCTTCAACAGCTTTTAGTTGGTCAATGATTGATTGATCAACGTTAGCAGCATCAACATCAATAATGTTGTAAGCAATTTCAGCACGATTACGATTCAACATATTGGCGATATTCACACCACCTTCAGCTAAAACAGTACTAATTTGACTTACCATATTGGGCACGTTCTTATTTGCAACAATAATACGGGCACCCGCACCGCGATCCATTTGAGCAGCAGGGAAATTAACCGAATTTACAATATTTCCAGTTTCTAAATATTCTTTCACCTGATCGGCGGCCATAATAGCACAATTCGTTTCAGACTCTTCAGTTGATGCACCTAAGTGAGGAATTGCAATTACATTTTCCATTTCAAAAGTATCAGCATCAGGGAAATCAGTCACATATTTTGCAACCTTACCACTTGCTAAAGCTTCTTTAATTGAAGGACCATCAACCAAACCACCGCGAGCAAAGTTCAAAATACGAACTCCATCTTTCATCATAGCAATTCTTTCGGCATTGATATACCCTTTGGTTTCAGGTGTTTGAGGAACATTAATTGTTACAAAATCAGCATCTGCTAACAAAGCTTCAACACTTCCTGCAATTTCTACATTACGACTTAAACGTAAAGCAGCTTTCACCGACATATATGGATCTAAACCAATTACACGCATACCAAGTGCTTGAGCAGCATTTGCAACCAATACTCCAATTGCACCAAGTCCAATTACAGCTAACGTTTTACGGCGGATTTCATCTCCTGCAAAATTCTTTTTACCAGCTTCAACCAAAGTTGAAACCTCATCACCTTTTCCTTTTAAAGTTTTTGCCCATTCAATTGCTCCTGCAATATCACGGGAGGATAACATTAAACCGGCAATCACCAATTCTTTTACACCATTTGCATTTGCACCAGGTGTATTAAAAACTACAATACCATTATCGGTACATTTTTCAATAGGAATGTTGTTTACACCTGCCCCTGCACGTGCAATTGCCTTCACCGAAGAAGGAATTTCCATATCGTGCATTTTAAAACTGCGAAGAATAATCGCATCCGGGTTTTCTGAATCATCAATAATCTGATAATTGTCTTTAGGTAAACGTCCTAAACCTTGTTCATCAATTTTGTTGAGTGTTTGGATTTTATACATTTTTCCAAAATTTTTAAGACCTGTTTAGTGTCATTTAAAACGATGACAAATATCACAAATTTCATCCATTTATTTTAAGAATTCGATGAAAATTTATTTTTGGTAGCTCTAATTTAACTTCCGCATTTTTTTAAATTAAATTAAGAATTCAATAAAGAATGAGCCATACAAAATTACCATAGCAATTAAAAAAATGTATTTTTGAATTAAATTATTCCAATATGACACTGAACTACATCTGGATATTTTTCTTTGTAATTGCTTTTGTTATCGCTTTGTTCAAACTCCTTATCTTTCAAGACTATGAGATTTTTTCGAGTTTAGTACAAGTAACTTTCGATGCAGCAAAAACCGGATTCGACCTATCAATTGGAATAACAGGAGTTCTAACTTTTTGGATGGGGATCATGAAAGTTGGTGAAAATGGTGGAATTGTGAGGATCGTTTCGAGAATTATTGGTCCATTTTTTCAGAAATTATTTCCTGAATTAGGCAAAGATCATCCAGCCTATGGTTCTATTACAATGAACATTGCCGCCAATATGCTCAACCTCGACAATGCAGCTACTCCGGCAGGGCTAAAGGCAATGCAAGAACTTCAAGCATCGAACCCCAAAAAAGACGAAGCATCGAATGCACAAATAATGTTCATGGTTTTAAATACTAGCGGACTCACGGTTATTCCTATTTCAATTATGGTTTATCGTGCACAAATGGGCGCTGTTAACCCCACCGATGTATTTATTCCATTACTAATTGCCACCTATTTTTCAACCTTAGCCGGCTTATTATCGGTTTCTTATTTTCAAAAATTAAAAATATGGGACAGAACAATCTTAAGTTGGCTAGGTGGTTTGACAGCTGTTATAGGAGGCTTGATTTGGTATTTTTCAAATATTCCTCAAGCGCAAATTGCAACTATTTCGAATGTAGCAAGTGGAATAATATTGTTCTCTATTATAACAAGTTTTATATTACTCGCATACAGGAAAAAAGTAAATGTATACGAATCGTTTATTGAAGGAGCTAAAGATGGTTTTTGGGTTGCCATCAAAATCATCCCATACTTGGTAGCGATGTTGGTTGCCATTGGTGTTTTCAGAGCATCGGGAGCAATGAATTATTTAACAGATGGGATTCGCTGGTTTTTCGAACTCATTGGGGTTAATACCGATTTCGTTGATGCACTACCTACGGCATTTATGAAACCCTTAAGCGGAAGTGGTGCACGTGGAATGATGGTTGAAACGATGGAAACTTTTGGGGCTGATTCATTTGCAGGGAAGCTAGCATCCACCTTTCAGGGAACTACCGATACCACATTTTATGTATTGGCAGTTTATTTTGGATCAGTTGGAATAAGCAAAACACGCCATGCCTTGGCTTGTGGACTAATTGCTGATTTTGTTGGAATTATTGCTGCAATTTTTGTTGGCTATTTGTTTTTCCATTAAGCATCGCAAGCGTCTAATTCTTTCAACATGCGATTACCCAATTCTGTTTTACGCTCCATGTGCGATTGTATTTCTTGAACAAATGAGTTGTCCTCAAACTTACCTCTTACCATTTCAAAGTCGGCCAGTTGCGTGCTCTCATCACCATCGGCTCCAAAACCAGTCATTGCACTCAGTTTAAATTCTTTCTTCGCATCATCGTACAACATCCAATCTAATTTCACCACACACGATTTCCAACGCAATACCAAACTACGAATGTCCTCAACCGTTATTTGCTCAATTTTCTTTTCGAGTCGTCGTTCTAATAAATGGGCTGCCCAAGTCCATTCCAATTCATAATATTCGGCATGCAGTTTCACAAAAGTTTGCTGTAGTTTCTCTAAGTCTGCAATCTTTCCATTTTCTATATCAACTACAATTTGATCAATTTCTGATTTTGGAGCGATTAACCCCGAAAGATCAACCCATTTACCTTCACCTCTTGAAAAATCGGGCTTCAATCTATTTCTTAGATCCTCTTCCGATTTTAAATTTGAGTTGTTTAATCTGGTAATAACTGAATTTCCAAGGAATTTATCAATACCAATATTATACAGTTTGATGCCTCTTACAAGTGAGCTCATTGTAATGGAGGTATTTTGATAATAATAGGTTTCATTTGAAACGCCGGCAATATGTTGCAGATTCTTTAAAGTTTCAATTGCTGCTTCCATTTTTTGAATCGTAAACGGACTGAGCAAATTGAAATTAACACTATCGATTTTTGTATCAGAAGTTCGCTTGTCTCGGCGCGGCCATTTCATTGCATCACGAATTGTTCCTACACTTCGAAGATTCACAGCCGGCGACAACCACGATTTGTCATCTCGCTCAATTAAATATGAGAATGGCATATTGGAAGTATCACAGTTTTTGTAGTGTCGTCCCATAACCATGGTAAACGATCCGATTTTAGCAGGCCACAAAAGGTAGCTATCAGATGTTGTTTTAGAACCTCGCTCAACAATACCATGATGTATCGGACCGAGTTTATACATGTGATTACTTTGGTTCGATCCGGAGCCTGCATTCAGAAACGAATACATCCCGGCAATCAACAAGGTTGATTTATGATGCGTAACAGTATAAGGGCCAGCAAAAACAGAACAAGCTTCTCCATGAAATCCTTGACAGTTTGCAAAAAATAAAGAATGATCGGCCGAATAATTTTTACCAAATTCACATCCTTGGCCAACAAAACAATTTGTAATAATGGCTCCTTCAGCAATTTCAGTATCTGTTTGTATAATTGAATTCCGCAGTATTACAGAATCACCAATAATCACAGGTGCATTCAATTTACTATTAATACTCACATTTTTAATTGCACTAGCACCTTTAATCAGTACACCTTCCCCAAATTTCGAATTCAGAATTGAACCCGTATTGTAAATTTTAGTTCCATTCCCAATAATTCCAAATTTGCGTTTCACTTTTTGAGCATAATCAAAGACATGGCTCTCTAACTTTTCAATAAGCTTTTGCTGATGACGATAAAGTGCCATCATGTAAGCAATTTGGGCTGATAATTGATCATAAATCAACACCTTACGACCACCGGATTCGTCTAATACCGAAATTTCATTCCCGTTGGCAAATGTTGATTCTCCTTCATTCGAAATCATGTCAACATTATGAATGATCACATCATTTCCAATTTTATAGTTAGCGATGGAGTTTTTTACCGAGTAAATCAAACAATTCTCTCCAATAATACAATTATGAATAACCGCATTATAAATTCCTGCATGTTTCTCGATTCCACCTTTTAAACTGATAACTTTATTCTGTGAATTAATTTTAATTGCCCCCGAAAACTCAACATTGATAAAATATTGAGGATCAAAGTCGGTAGAAATATCGATTAATTCCCAATTATTGCAAATGCAGTTTTGCTGTTCTAATTGCTTTATTTCAATCGGGTTAAGCTTGCGAAAATTCATATTATACAGTATTAATCAAGAAATCTCAAGAGTTATTACAATGCTACAGTAAAGTTAATTTTGCTAAATAATTATAGTGATCCCCATATTCAATAATTTCAGTATTAAAGCCAAGTTCACTTGCTGTATCGGATAACAACACTTGGTCGGCGTACAGCCACTCAAATTGTTCACCTTCAATCGATTTATACTTTAGTAAAAAATCGATTTGTCCGTAGTAAGTTGTAGCATTAATATCCAAAAGAAACGAACCATTTTCCTGTTCATACAAATATATCAAATCCGAGGAATCAAGAATTATTTGGCCTGTAGGCTTTAGAAAAGTTTTTAGTTTCTGAAATAGGGTTTTCAATCCTTCGGGAGAACCAGCAATACCTATTCCATTCATTAACAATAGAATTGTATCAAATTGATTTTCATTTTCATAAGAAAATACATCTTCTGCGATAACTTTCTTGAGTCCCCTTTTTTGCATTACAGAGCAACATAATTCAGACATTTCAAGGGCCGTTACATCAAAACCTTTATCTTGCAAAAAAAGAGCGTGAGCTCCTGCACCTGCTCCAATATCTAATACTTTGCCTTTGACCTTTTTTAGTGCTACCTGCTCCAGCTGTGGCATTTCAGAATAGCTCCGAAAGAAATAGGCAGGTTCCATCTCATCACCATCAAATGAAGACGAAATGACATGTATTGAAGTTAAATCATTTGCTGAATAATAAGCGGCAACTGCATGTCCAATTGGATCTTTTTGCGGTAATATTTTCATCTTATACTGAAAGGTTATTAAATCAAAAGTAAGGCTTTCAATAAAGATTTACATCAAAGTTTCAAAAGAAAATTATTAAAACTTCATTCCAATTGTAAACGATGCTCGAATTCGATTTTGAGTTAGATTTGCAATATGTTGATTAACGGCAACATTTTCATAATAATCGGTATCTACCAATGTAGGTATTTGATGTACAGCTATTTTTTCTTGACCATAGATACGACTTATTGAAAAGTCGATAAAATAATCACTTTCTCTGTACCCAAATCCACATGATGCAATCGAAAGATTATCGTTATTGTTAATTATGCTTTCATTGTTATACGAAGCTTCCCACGCATTTCCAATATACTCATATCCACCCCGTAAACTAAACGATGGAGTAATTTTGAATTCGAGACCTCCTCTGATATTATTCGAGGCTGCAAGATAGTTGCGATTATCAATATTTTTATTTGTGTAGTCAAAGGCATCGTATGAAAAATCGTCAAACTTTGACTTTCCATAATCCAAATATTCGTAATCAACGCTTAGTGTTAAACGAAGTCCATATTGATACGCAGCACTTAATACAGCCTTGAAAGGAGTACTCATCATGTAATCAAACGTATTGTAATTATCGTCATCCCACTTTGTTTTATAGCCATTATAATCATCAGCTTTATCAAAATAAGAGTTTATTTCTTTATCACTTTCATAAGTTAGCGCATACCAAGTAGGGGTATGAAATGCAGCACCGAATCGTAAATTTCTATTTATTCGATGTATAAAACCAAGCTTTAGGTTTAATCCAGCACCTGAAATGATAATATTCTCATCTTGATCATAATGCTCAAAATACTCACTTTCATCATTATTATCTATCTCCGAAAATCGAGAAGATTGCAGATAATCGACAGTTTGAACGCCAATAGTTGCACCAAAATAAGTTCGATGTTGAACGTTGCCAGCAAAAGAAAGTACAAACTCATTAATACTACCTGTTGTACTGATAATTTTAACTTGTTGGTGAGGAGCTACTCCAGTTTGGTAGTAGCCAATACCACCTGAAACTGTTTCCCAATCATACTTACCAAGGTCATTGTAAAAGATGCCTTCAACTACCTCTGGATCTGGATCATCATTAACAAGATAGGTATTGTAAGCCATTCCTTCAAAATGCGGATCAAAAATAAGTGTATTGTTTATATCGTTTGCATAATCGGTATAATAATCCAACAATGATGTTTGTGCATTATTACCAACGATTCTTTGCTTCGATTTAAAATCTTTTAAGCGATTACACCCAATTGCAAATGAAAAGCTAACAAGTCCATCGTCTATATCTTTATTTTCCGTTGTTACTACATAACCAACATTACTAAAACTAAATAAATTTGCATTTCTATTGGTGGTAGAACCTAAATAATCGGCGCTACTGTTTGCAAAGGTATACGAAGGTGTAATTGTAAATTCACCTGAACGATAAACTCCAATTCCCGCCGGATTTATAGAAGCCGATGAAAAATCGCCCCCCAAAGCACCAAAAGCATTACCCATCGATACAGAACGAGCAGTTCCCATATATCCATTTTGAGATAAAAGCACTGCATCAAAATAATCTTGAGCAATCGAAAATTTAGCAAAAAAACTAACAGCCAATAGTATTACAAATCTCTTAATCATAGGAATAGATTTTTTGTGAAACACAACTTGTAAACAAAAGAATTAATTCAAACAACTATCGTCTTGAACTTCCGGATCTGCTTGAGCCAGTTGATCTACTTGAGCCCGATGATCTGCTACTGCTATTGTAACTTCGTGAACTACCTGAGCTACTAGATCTTGGCGTATACGATCGGTTACTAGAAGAGTTTGAACTTGGAGTATAACTTCTTGAAGAGCTCGATGGTGTAGACGTCGATCGTGATGAATTTGTTGACCGATAAGTTGATCTTGAGCTACTATTAGTTGCCGCCGGTCTTGAATTATACTGTTTACTTCTAGAATAAGTTGTTCTTGTTGATGTTTTTGAGTTAGAGCGATTACTCGAAGGTATTGTGTATGCTCTTTTGTCACTCGCACTATTCACAGCACTTCTTGTTCGATCAGCACTTCTTGCAGTATTATAATTTGGATTCGAACTATTGGTAACTGTTCTTGGCTTCTTATATGCCGGAGTACTTACTCTTGCTGAACTACTTCGGTCGACCGATGATGAATTATAAACTGTTCGTGTCGGATTTGAAGTTACCGTTCTGTATACCTGATTTTTTCTTGCATCATTTGACACAACTCGTTCATTCAACTTAGTTGTGCTTCTTCTTTTCTCAGTTAAAACGTTATTTGAACGAACTGGTTTTTGTGCGATTAAATCGTCATTCACTTTTACAACTGTTTTTCTTTCAGAATCTTTAGCAGAGACAACACGTCTTCTATCCGAATTTCTTTGTGAACCACCACTAGATACATGATTTCCTTGTACACGAGCATCAGTCATCGCATAAAGATCGCTTCCGCCGCCATTAGAAGTACTAACTAAATTCGGGTTTCTTGAGCGTCGTCGACTTTTTGATTCATGTCGAGTTCCAACAGTAAATCCATCATAATAGCCATGACTATATCCGCCATAGTGGCTTAAATAAAAACCATCGTAATAACCGTAATATGCATAAGCAGAACTATAACCACCATAATACCAAGGATCATATAGCCATGGGTCGTAAAACCCAGAATAGAATCGAGAATAGTAACCACCCCAACCATAAGCTCCCCAAACTAAACTATTGTATCTATAATGCGGATAAGCACCATAAGAATAGTAAGGATAAGGGTCGTACGAATAGGCACCGTAATAATATGGATCATGGAAATATCTTATACGATCAGCGTAAGAATATTCATCATCAACATAATAGTTGTTAATTACGTAATCTTCGTCTAAATCTTCAACATAAATAATTGTATCCTGATTTTCGTCTTCTAGATTATCTAAATTATAGGCTTGCACTTTAGCAAACCACTCTGGGTCTTTTTCAGAATAAATATAGTTATCAACCGTTGTAGCACCATTTTCATCACTACCGATTTTCGAAACAATATAGGTTTCCTTCGCTTTATCTTCATCAACTTTTTGAACGGAAACAAATTCGTCATCTCCTGGCCAGTAATACAAATCATCATTTGATAAACTTGCCATTTTGTTACTCGATGAACAAGAAGCAAATATGACTATCGCTATTGATATTATGATTAGATTCAGTTTCATAAGTTGTCCTCCTGTTTGCTTTATGTTTTAAAATTTTGTGTTTTCTTTGTAACCAAATTTCTTTATAAAAATAGCAAATACTATACCAATAATAAAAAATGGCTAAAGAATTAACATCTAAAAGTAAAAATTACTCGCAGTGGTACAACGAATTAGTTGTAAAAGCTGACTTAGCTGAAAACTCTGCAGTACGCGGAAGTATGGTTATCAAACCATATGGCTATGCAATTTGGGAGAAAATGCAGGCTCAATTAGACATAATGTTTAAAGAAACAGGTCACCAAAATGCATATTTTCCGCTTTTTATCCCGAAATCATTCTTTAGCAAAGAAGCTGCTCACGTTGAAGGTTTTGCAAAAGAGTGTGCGGTTGTCACCCACTATCGATTAAAAAACGATGAAAATGGAAATGGAATAGTTGTTGATCCTGCAGCAAAATTAGAGGAAGAATTGATAGTTCGTCCTACTTCGGAAACAATCATTTGGCATACTTATAAAAACTGGATTCAATCGTGGCGCGATTTGCCAATCTTATGCAATCAATGGGCCAATGTAGTTCGTTGGGAAATGAGAACTCGATTGTTTTTAAGAACTGCCGAATTCCTTTGGCAAGAAGGTCATACTGCACATGCAACTAAAGCCGAAGCGATCGAGGAAACTTATAAAATGGTAAATGTTTATGCCGATTTTGCAGAGCAATTTATGGCCATGCCTGTAATCAAAGGACACAAATCTGAAAATGAACGCTTTGCAGGAGCGCTTGATACATTAACAATTGAGGCACTAATGCAAGATGGGAAAGCACTTCAATCAGGTACTTCGCACTTTTTAGGACAAAACTTTGCCAAAGCCTTTGATGTTCAGTTTGCTAACAAGGAAGGAAAATTAGAACACGTTTGGGCTACTTCATGGGGAGTTTCAACTCGTTTAATGGGTGCATTAATCATGGCTCACTCCGACGATAACGGATTGGTACTTCCTCCAAAACTAGCTCCATTTCAAGTTGTAATTGTTCCAATTTACAGAAAAGACGAACAACTCACTCAAATTTCTGAAAAAGCAGATGAAATTATTGCTAAACTAAAAGCTCTTGGTATTTCTGTAAAATATGACGATAGCGATGCGAAAAAACCTGGATGGAAATTTGCAGAATATGAATTAAAAGGAGTTCCTGTTCGCTTGGCAATTGGACCACGCGACTTAGAAAACGGAACAATTGAAGTTGCACGTCGTGATTTACTTTCAAAAGAAGTTGTAAATATTGATGGAATTGATCAATACATCAAGGATTTATTAGACGATATTCAAAAAACGATCTACAATAAAGCCTATAAATTCAGAGAAGAGCATACTACACCAGTTGAGACTTACGAAGAATTTAAAGAAGTGCTAAAAAATAAAGGAGGATTCATTTCTGCACATTGGGATGGTTCCCCTGAAACTGAACAAAAAATTAAAGACGAAACCAAAGCAACTATTCGTTGTATTCCATTAGATGCAGAAGAGGAAGAAGGTAAATGTATTTATTCTGGTCAGCCTTCAAACAAGCGAGTTTTATTCGCTTTAGCCTACTAAAATATAATTACGAATTACATGTTTTTACTAGCACGTAATTCGTGATTTCTAATCTCTATTTCATTCTATGATTCCATATTTGCAAGTTGAAGGATTAACTCGTCGTTGGGGCGATTTGGTACTATTCGAAGATATTTCATTTACCATTGCTCAAGGACAAAAAGTTGCCCTCATTGCAAAAAACGGAGCTGGAAAATCAACCCTTCTAAACACCATTACTGGCAAAGATCTTCCAGATGATGGTAAAATTACTTTTACAAACGATGTAAAAGTTGGATACCTGTTGCAATCGCCCGACTTAAACCCTGAATTTACGGTTATGCAAGAGGTTTACAATTCAACTAGCGAAATTGTAGCGGTTATAAAAGAATACGAAGCAAATTTAACTTCCAACGATCAAACATTGCTTCAAGCTTCTATTGAAAAAATGGATCTTCTGAGCGCTTGGGATTTTGATGTAAAAATCAAACAAATTCTAACACAGCTCAAAATAACCCATTTCGACCAAAAAATCAAAGAACTTTCTGGTGGTCAGCAAAAAAGAGTGGCGCTCGCCAATATCTTGATTAACAATCCCGATTTTCTAATTTTAGATGAGCCAACCAACCACCTCGATTTAGATATGATTGAGTGGTTGGAAGAATACTTACAAAATACACAAAGCACACTCTTCATGGTCACGCACGATCGTTATTTTCTTGATCGGGTTTGTAACGAGATTTTAGAAATCGACAGAGACGGAATTCATCGATACAAAGGCAATTACAGTTACTTTGTTGAAAAACAACAAGAACGCCACGAACGACTTCAATCTGAAATCGACAAGGCTCGAAACCTGCTTCGAACCGAGCAAGAATGGATGCGAAGAATGCCCAAGGCACGCGGAGGAAAAGCAAAATATCGAATTGATTCGTTTCATGAATTAAAAAAGAAAGCCTTTCAAAATTTATCAGAGGATGAACTTGAATTAAATATCAAAGCATCACGATTGGGCAAGAAGATTATCGAAACTGAAAATCTTTCAAAATCCTTCGATGATTTATGTGTATTAAATAATTTCACGTACAAATTTAGCCGTTTCGAAAAAGTTGGAATTGTTGGTGAAAACGGAACCGGAAAATCAACTTTCCTTAACTTAATCACCGGCACATTGCAGGCCGACAACGGAAAATTAGAAATTGGCGAAACAGTAAAATTTGGTTACTACAAACAAGAAGGGATTCGGTTTAATCCCGATGACAAAGTAATTGATGTTGTGCGCGAAATTGCTGAGGTTGTTGACTTGGGTAAAGGAAACGTATGGACAGCATCGCAATTATTAACTCATTTTTTATTCCCGAACGAAGTACAATATACTACTGTTCAGAAACTGAGTGGTGGCGAAAAAAGACGACTCTACCTTTGTACTATTTTAATGCAAAACCCCAACTTTTTAATTCTTGATGAGCCAACCAACGATTTGGACATTATGACTTTAAATGTTCTGGAAGACTATCTATTAAGTTTTAATGGCTGCGTAATTATTGTAAGTCACGACCGCTACTTTATGGATAAAGTGGTAGATCATATTTTTGCTTTCGAGGCTGGTGGTAACGTTAAAGACTTCCCGGGGAATTACACTATTTACAGAGACTACAAAGACGAAAAAGATAAAAAAGATCGCGCAACTGAGTTAGCAAGCAAAAAGGCAAGTCCAAAACCTCAAAAGCCAAAAAGCAAAGCAAATAAACTATCGTTTAACGAAAAACGAGAGCTCGAACAGCTTGAACAAGAAATGGAAACATTAAACTTGGAGAAAGCAGAGCTTGAAACCGAACTCAATTCTGGGGAACTCGATCATATTATGCTTCAAGAAAAGGCAAATCGCTTCGCCGAAATAAAAGATTTAATTGATGAAAAAGAATTTCGTTGGCTCGAATTAAGCGACAAAGAATAAAACGAAGCTTAACCTACTGAAAATGTAGTATCTTATATTTTAAATTTTCTGAAAGAAAAGTCGATATGTCCGAAAAAAGGTTTTTTTCGACAGCAAAATCCTTAGTTTTGTGGTCTGTTTACACTTCAAGAAATTAAAAACCACATAATGAATTTATTAGATCAAATCAAACTGAATGCTTCAGAACACAACAAACGGATTGTGTTGCCTGAAGGAGCGGAACCTCGCACCCTAAAAGCTACTGCAGAAATTCTTAAGCAAAAAATAGCACAGATAATTTTATTGGGAAACCCTAGCGAAATTACTGAAAAAGCAAAAGAATTAGACGTCGATATTTCAGGAGCAACCTTAATCGACCCCAAAACCGATAGCCGTCGTGATGCCTATGCCGACGTAATGGTAGAAATCAGAAAGAAAAAAGGTTTAAGCAAAGAAGCTGCTTTAGAACTTTTAAACGACCCCTTATATTTTGGACCTTTAATGATCAAATGTGGCGATGCCGACGGTGAATTAGCCGGAGCAATCAACGCTACAGGCGACGTATTGCGTCCCGCTTTTCAATTTGTAAAAACATTGCCAAATTGCAGTGTAGTTACCGGAGCTTTCTTAATGTTTGTTGATCAGAAATTTGGCCACGACGGCGTTGTAGTTTTTGCCGACTGTGCAGTAATGCCTGATCCAAATGCAAAACAATTGGCTGAAATTGCTGTTGTTACAGCGCAAACAGCAAAATCAATTGTAAATTTAGAACCCCGCGTTGCCATGTTAAGTTTTTCTACCAAAGGAAGTGCGAAACACGAAGCCGTAGACAAAGTTATTGAAGCAACTAAATTGGCACAAGAAATGGCCCCTGAGGTTTTAATCGATGGCGAAATGCAATTAGATGCAGCAATTATTAAAGAAGTTGGAGAGCTAAAAGCACCCGATAGTCCGGTTGCAGGAAAAGCAAATGTATTGGTATTCCCAAGCCTCGAAGCCGGTAACATTGGTTATAAACTGGTTCAACGTTTTGCAGGTGCCGAAGCAGTAGGTCCTGTTTTACAAGGAATGGCAGCACCAATCAACGACCTTTCTCGTGGTTGTTCAGTTGAAGATATTGTTAATATGGTTGCGATCACTGCAAATCAAGCAAGCAAATAAATAACTCATAAATTTTCCAGAAGAATGTCACAAACGATAATTGAATCCATTGAAGAATTTGGATTAAGCAAAAAGAAAAAATCTTCAAAGTTATTTTCCAAAATAGGGATTGTAGGTGGTGGAAACGATGGACAATATATTGCCCGTGTTTGCAGTTCATACGGAATTGAAGTTGTTTTTGTTGAATTGAGCGAAGAAAAAATTACCGAAACCTTCGAAAAAATCGGCGAAATGATCGATAGTCGCATCCGTAACTGGGGTGCCACTGAAGGTGATAAAAAAGCAATTTTATCGCGCATACAAGGTTCAACCGACCTAAATGATGTAGCCGATTGCGATTTGGTAATTGAAGCCATACGTACCGACAAAAAAGGAAGAAGTTTAGCAAAAAGAAAAGAAATTTTTGAAGAACTTGAAAAAATCGTAGATCGCAACTGTATCATTGCAACCAACTCAGTAGCAGTGATCGTTTCCGACTTATCGGAAGATTTAAAATATAAAGACCGTTGTATCAGCATTCACTTCATGATCAACTCCAACGAATCACGAATTGTTGAGGTTACCCGAGGATTATACACTTCAGAAGACGTAGTTGAGAAGGTTAATCAATTTGTAAAAATGATTAACCGTAACTTCATTCCTGTTGAAGAATCAGTTGGACTCGTTAGTGTGCGCATGTTTACGGTTATCTTAAACGAAGCTTGCGAAATGGTTCTCGAAGGTGTTGGATCAATTGAAGATATCGAAAAAGTAATGCTTACAGGTTACGGAATGCGTTTTGGCCCTTTCACAATTGCCGATAAAATCGGAATTGACCGTGTTACTCGTTGGATGGAACATCAATTCAACGAATTTGGCTCTCCTCGTTTTAAACCAAATCCTTTAATAAAAAGAATGTACCGTCAGCGCAGATACGGAATTTCTACAGGAAGAGGATTTTTTAAATACGATGAATACGGAGAAAAATTAAACAATTAATTAGAAAACGGTCAATACAAGGGCAACCTGTTGAATTTCATTCATCAGGAAATATACGTAACAATGAAAATATTAGTATTAAACTGTGGCAGTTCATCAATAAAATTCCAGTTTTTCAACTTAGAAACCAATACCATATTAGCAAAAGGATTGGTCGACAAAGTTGGGTTAAACGGATCAATATTGAAACTATCAAAACAAAATGGTGAAAAAATAACTTTCGAAGGAGAAATCCTCGATCATAAAGCCGGAATCGAATATGTATTGGGCGTTTTAACAAGCGAACAGCATGGCTGCATAAAAAACTTAAACGAAATTTCTGCTGTTGGACACAGAGTAGTTCATGGTGGTGAAAAATTTAACAGTTCCGTTTTAATCACCAAAGAAGTAGTTGAAAAAATGGAAGAATGTATCGATTTAGCTCCTTTGCATAATCCACCAAACTTAAAAGGGATTGAAGCAATTTCAGAATTAATCCCCGAGATTCCTCAAGTTGGAGTTTTCGATACTGCATTTCACCAAACCATGCCTTCAAAAGCATACACCTACGGAATACCTTACACCTTATACAAAAAATACGGAATCCGTCGTTATGGTTTCCACGGAACCAGTCACCGTTATGTAAGCAAAAGAGCTTGCGATTTAGAAGGCCTTGATTACAATGCTCAAAAAGTAATTACTTGTCATATCGGAAACGGTGGTTCAATTGCTGCAATTAAAAATGGAATTTCTGTTGATACCTCGATGGGGTTTACTCCGGTTGAAGGTTTATTAATGGGTACTCGCGCCGGAGATTTAGATTTGGGTGTAGTAACCTACATTATGGACAAAGAAAAAATTGGAACCGACTCGGCCTCAACACTTTTCAACAAGCATAGTGGATTACTCGGAATTTCAGGAATTTCAAGTGACATGCGTGATATCATTGACGAGGCTGACGAAGGGAATGAAAGAGCAAAACTTGCTCGCGAAGTTTTTGAATACCGTATTAAAAAATATATCGGAGCATATTCTGCAGCAATGAACGGTTGCGACATACTTGTTTTTACAGGTGGTGTTGGAGAAAATTCAGTTGTAGAAAGAAAAAATATTTGTGCTGATTTAGATTGGTTAGGAATTGAGCTCGACGAGGAAAAAAACAGCAAGGCTTTTGGCGTTGATGCGGTAATCAGTACCGAATCATCACGCGTAAAAGTAATGGTTGTTCCTACCGATGAAGAATTAATGATAGCTTTAGATACTGAATCAATTGTTAAGCTTAAAAACTAATTATATTTTAGCTCCATAACAGATAACTAATTAAAAAAGATGTTTGTACTCGTACTTAACTGTGGAAGTTCTTCAATTAAGTTTCAATTTTTCAACATGAACAATCATCAAGTGCTTGCAAAAGGCTTGGTTGATAAAATTGGACTCAATGGTTCATGCTTAAAATTGAATAAAGAGAATGGAGAAAAAGTAGTTTTCAACGGCGAAATTATTGATCACAAAACAGGCATTGAATATGTGCTTGGTGTTTTAACAAGCAAAAAACATGGTTGCATCAGCGACTTGTCTGAGATATCAGCAGTTGGGCATCGTGTTGTGCATGGAGGCGAAAGATTCAATTCAAGTATCCTAATCAACGATGAAGTAATTGCTGAAATGGAAAAGTGTATAGACTTAGCTCCGCTTCACAATCCACCGAATTTAAAAGGAGTTGAAGCCATCAGCGAATTAATTCCCGAAGTACCACAAGTGGCGGTTTTCGATACTGCGTTTCACCAAACCATGCCCGATTATGCCTACATGTATGGCATTCCATACACCTTGTATCAAAAATACAGCATTCGCCGCTACGGGTTTCACGGAACCAGTCATCGCTACGTAAGTCGTCGAGCTTGTGAAATTCTAAATGTAAATTACGAGAATACAAAAATCATCACTTGCCATTTAGGAAATGGTGGTTCAGTGGCTGCAATCGACTACGGAAAATCGGTGGATACTTCGATGGGATTCACACCTGTTGAAGGTTTATTGATGGGAACTCGAGCGGGAGATTTAGATATTGGTGTTGTTACCTATCTGATGGAAAAAGAAAAATTAGGTGCCGATACAGCTTCGACCCTTTTCAATAAATTTAGTGGTTTGCTTGGCGTAACAGGAATTTCAAGCGATGCGCGAGACATCGAAGATGCTGCTTACAAAGAAAACAACGAGCAAGCAGACTTGGCACTGAAGATTTATGATTATCGAGTTAAAAAATATATTGGAGCTTACACTGCAGCAATGGGGGGATGCGACATTTTAGTTTTCACCGGAGGAATTGGTGAGAATGGAGACCTTACCCGTGAAGGTATTTGTAGTAACCTAAAATGGCTTGGATTTGAAATCGATCCGGATAAAAACAACGGACTGCGAGGGAAGGAACAAATTATTAGTACCCACGATTCAAGAGTCAAGGTAATGGTTGTCCCGACAGATGAAGAGCTGATGATTGCGCTGGATACGCAGAATATCGTAAAAGAATAAACATAAACTTAATGACTGTTTTATAAATACTTAAAACAGTCATTGTTTTTTTCATTTGCTTTTCTCAAATTATAAGTAACAAAAAAAGATCAAAAAAACAGAATGAATATTTTAGTGCTGAACTGTGGTAGCTCTTCAATAAAATACCAACTTTTCAATATGGCAAAAGAACCGATTGTGCTTGCAAAAGGACAGGTAGATCGTATTGGAATTAAAGGAAGTAATATCGAGCAGAAAGTAGAAGGGAAGGAAGAAATTGTACTCGAAACAGATATTCCTGATCACACTGTTGGAATGGATTTAATCATTCAACTTCTACTGAATAAAAAACATGCAGTCATTGCTTCCCTAGATGAAATTGATGCGGTAGGTCATCGTATTGTTCATGGTGGAGAAACCTTCAAACAGAGTGTCATCATCGACGAAGATGTAAAAAACGGCGTACGGAAGCTGTTTGACCTTGCTCCCCTTCACAATCCGGCAAATATTGCAGGGATAGAATCGATGGAGAAACTAATGCCAGGGAAAGTTCAGGTGGGCGTTTTTGACACCTCGTTTCATCAAACCATGCCCGAAAAAGCTTACTTATACGGAATTCCTTATAAATTCTATCAAAAATATCACATCCGCCGATATGGTTTTCACGGTACCAGTCATAAATTTGTTGCCGAAAAAGCTTGTGAAGAATTAGGTTGGGACATCAAAGAGAAAAAGATCATCACTTGTCACCTTGGAAATGGAGCTTCAGTTACTGCCATCGATGGAGGTAAATCAGTAGAAACATCTATGGGGTTCACCCCCAACTATGGTTTGGTCATGGGTACTAGAAGTGGTGTGGTTGATCCAGCAATTATCGAATTCCTGATGCAGCATCTGGATGTAAGTCTTTCGGAAGTGGTTGAACTACTCAACAAACGAAGTGGAATGTACGGTTTGTCTGACGGACTTTCTTCCGATATGCGCGACTTGGCTATCGCAATGAAAGAAGGTAATGATGATGCAAAACGTGCTTTAGAATCCTATGCACACCGAGTAAAACACTATGTGGGCGCTTATGCAGCTCAATTAAATGGAGTTGATTTGGTTGTATTAACCGGAGGAATTGGCGAAAATAATGTGGTGGTTCGTGAAATGTGCTTTACCGATTTAGATTTCTTAGGTATTAAATTCGACAAAGAAAAAAATCAGGGGGAACGTGGAAAAGTAGCAAAACTTTGCAAAGATTGCTCAAAAGTGATGCTGATGGTGGTTCCAACCAACGAAGAGTTAGTAATAGCTGAAGAAACATTGAAACTACTTCAAACAAACTAAAAATTTAAAAACGCCATTTCAAATGAAATGGCGTTTTTAAACTATTCATGTTCATGCTCTTCCTTCTTCTTCTCTACTTTTTTCTTCTCTTTTGAATCCCCCTTTACTTTGGTTTCATAACCAAGATCGGCAATTGCCTTTTTTATTCCATCACTCGAATTCTTATCAGAACGGAAAGTTACAGTTACCTCTTTTTTCTCAAAGGAAACTTTTAATCCCTTTACCCCTTTTTCATAAGGAATTGATGCTTCAATTCTATTCACACAATCGTGACAATCCATATTAACATCGTAGGTTATAGTTTTTTTCTCTTTCTTTTTCTTCTTTTCATTATCGGCAGAAACCGAAATCACCAAAAAACTAAAAACAAGCATGAAAAGTAATTTTGTTGCTTTCATCTTTTTATATTTTTTGTTTAATAATCTTTAAATGTATAGCGTAACCCTAAATAAACTTTACGCCCATGAACTGGTCCCCAAATCATCGATCCATCAAAATTATTACCCCATGGATTTGATGCATCAATAATTGGATTATCCATTGTAAAACTTGCAAGGTTTTCGCCTCCTAAATAGAAACTCCAACGTTTATAATTTTTAGTTATTTGAGCATTAAAAACATTGTACGGATCAAAGATCGTTTCCCAAAGAGGATTCTCTGCATCGGGTGTTGGCATTCGACCGCCTCCATTAATTTGAGCAGTAACATCAAATTGCCATTTTTCCATTGGAGTTGCGTAACTAAACGAAACCAACCCTTTCGATTTACTAATCAAAGGAGCTTCCTGAAGCATTCCATTCGTTGTTTGTTTTACATCGTTGATTCGATAAGCCAAAGTGGCTGAAAATCGAGGAAGAATTTCACCATTCAATTCCACCTGAAATGCATTTGAAAATGATTCTCCATCGAGATTCGATAAATACAATTTATGTGCATCTCTATCTAAATCTCGAACCACTTGATTTCGAAAATCAGTTCGATAATAATCAAACATCAAATTAACCAATCGATCACTAACCGGAATTTTAAATGATATATTTGCACCATAATTCAATGCCTCTTCCTGGGCTAGATTGTCGGCAATTTCTACCGAGCGTGAGCTCGCCAAAAAGTAGCTATTTTCCGCTAACGGAATTGATGTACGATAACCTTTTCCTACTGAACTTCTAAAAACAATGTGCTCAGAAATATCTAATTTTGCATGTAAACGGGGTGTAAAAAATAAACCATGTAAGCTGCTGTAATCGGCACGCATTCCAACAATTACTGATAACAAGCCATGCATATTGAGATTATATTCACCAAATACTCCGGGAACAAATTCTAAGTGTTCATAATTAACATCATCCAATGCTTCCGTTAATTGGTCGCCCATAAAAGACGCTCCCAATTTATACGAATGCAAATCGGTACCCAAATTACTTTGGAATATCAAATTTAGATATTCATTATACTGTGTTCCTGAATAATCTTTGAACCCGAAAATTGAATTTTGATTATGATACGAAGCCGCGGCTTGAATTCCCAAACTGGTTCCTGGCTTATCAAAAACGATCCCATTTTTGGCAACAATTTCATAACGTTTTGTAGCTAATTGAATTCCATACCCGGTTGACGGATCATTAACATCAGCTCCCAGTTGTCCGGTATTACGTTGCTCATCAAGAATTTTCAAATCCAATGTACGATGCGTTTTTGGTGTATGATAGTTCCATCGATTCATAAAATTAACCTGACGAATTTTAGGAATATCTAGAAAATTATCACCATTCTCATCAATCTCACGATCTAAATTCTCACCATGAAACAATATCATGGTAGATAACGAATCGTTAAACGCATCTGATGCATTTAAATTGATTTCAATTTTTCCGGCATCATTTCCATAGGCATTGAAATGCAATTTCTCTTGCCCATTTGGTTTCTTATATTCCACATTAATTTGTCCGGTTACAGCTTCATATCCATTCGAAACTGAAGAAGTTCCTTTAGAAATTTGAATCGATTCCATCCATGGGCCGGGAGTATAACCTAATCCGAACACGGCAGCCATACCGCGCATTGATGGCATGTTTTCATTAATGGTTTGCACATAATTCCCCGATAAGCCCATCATTTTAATTTGCTTTGCCCCCGTTACGGCATCGGAATATGCCACATCGATTGAAGCATTGGTTTCGAAACTTTCCGATAAGTTACAACAAGCTGCTTTTTGCAACTCGGCTCCGGTAACTTTTTGAGATTGTACGGGACTTAAGCTCGAATAATAGGTGCCTGCACGTCGCTTTGCAACTGTTACTGCATCCAATTCCAGACTAGGTGATAGTACAATTGACAAATCGTCCGACAAGTCATTGATTTTAATTGTATCTGATCGATAACCAACAAATGAAACAACCAATTCGGTATGCTCACCGGTGTGAATATGAAGCGAAAACTGACCGTTAATGTCAGTTATTGTACCAATACTGGTTCCTGCCCAATAGATATTCGCACCAACAATTGGCTCGCTTGTTTTTTCTTCGATCACGGTGCCTTTTACTTCTTTTTCAGCAGCATATGAAACAAGCGACAAGCATAATATTGATAAAAATAAAATGTATTTATTCATGTGTATTTAAAATTAAAAAGTAATAAATGAATTGAATTCACTTATTCTAATCAATTTCGCATCACACAATTCAGCTGAAGAATATACCTTCCGGTAAGCTTTAATTTTTCTGAAAATAAATTGGTTTTATGGGTAAAACCCTCAAGCAAATTTTCGGTAAAACCTTTAAAAAGGAAAAGAATGATGAATGAATCAGCTTGCAATTGAGTCTCATTGTTTGATTCACTCGACAAAACATCTAACTTCAAATACGAAGCCTCTGATTCATGTTCGAGATGATTCTGAGTTTCGGATTTAGCACAGCAACTAGGTTTTGCTGCCTCTGTCTCACAACAATCACAATCTAAATTTTCTACATTACTGTATGCAATCTCAGAGTGCTGCTCATTGCAACCACCACAGAATGCAGAAATTACATTTACACCGATTGTAGAAAACACAAGCAGCGAAACCATCCAAATTGAGATTATATTTACAAACAGTTTACTCAATGCTTAAATAATTTGATTACAAAGTTTGCTTAAAGTTAATAATTCGCAAGTATTTTTATTGTTAAAGTCTTGTTAAAGCTTCATTTTTTTTGTCCATTTAGAACATTTGTATCATTTATGGAATATTAAATTGCCAATGACGTTATCTTTACATATAAAACTTAATCAATAGAATATGATAAAACAAGTGATAAAATCAATATTTGTAATTGCGCTATTTTTTTCATCAGTACAATTAAATGCCCAAAAAGAAATTGACCTTACAATATCAATGGGATCAGTTCATCCCATAAGTTCTTTTACCGAGCAAGGTTATGCACAATCGGGGTTTAACCTACAAATTACTGCAAATTATCCATTGTTCGATCTTTTTTCGTTATCAGGTAAATTTATGTTTGCCAATGCTGGATTAGATCATGTAAAATACCAAGGTCATTTGAATTCAACATATCCCGACTTTATGAGCGATGTTGTTCGCTACGACATCAACAATTGGTTATGGGCTGCTCCAATGATTGGGCTCAAATACCGCTACCCGATCGTAATCCAAAAGTTTTACATAACCGCAGCAGCCTATTCAGGTATGAGTTACCACCAAACTCCTGATTTAAATAGTACCGCTATAAATGAGGAAACAAATAGAAATTTTATTATAGAAACCACATCCGATTACAACTTGTCTATTCCGGTTTATGGAGAAATTGGTGCATTGTTTAAAGCCAACAATAACATTTCATTTAGTGTTGCAATTGGGTATTTTAATTCTTCAACTCAATATGATCAGAACGCTTATACAATCAATAGTACTAGCGGAATAATTGATGAAATTGTAAGTGAATCAGAAATTACTATTCCGATTAAAGCACTACAAACTAGTTTTGGTTTGGTTTACAAATTATAAAACATAAAAAAAGGAGGTGTGGGGCACCTCCTTTGTCGCTTTCGCGATAATGAAAAGGGTAAATAAATTCTAATCTAATAAGGATTTTAGATTATATGTGTAAATATACAAAGGGTTCAAAATTACTGTACTGGTAATACCCCGTACACTTATTAATTCCAATACATTCAAAAAGGTTACCCCCTATTTTGATTTTTTTTATAATTTTTCTTAAGTTCTTTGTTTTTAAGGCAATGAATGCTTCACTTATTTTTATATTTTTGCAGCACTTGAATAAAAAAAGCTTAATAGAACATGTTTGATAATCTTACGGATAAACTGGAGAAATCCTTTAAGCTATTAAAGGGACAAGGTAAAATTACCGAAATAAATATAGCTGAGACCTTAAAAGAAGTTCGCCGTGCATTATTGGATGCCGATGTGAACTTTAAAATCGCAAAAAAATTCACCGATACTGTAAAAGAGCAAGCGCTTGGACAGGAAGTGATTAAAGCGGTAAACCCGGGTCAGATGATGGTAAAACTTGTTCACGACGAGCTTACCGAGCTGATGGGATCAACCAGCACCGATGTTAATATAGAAGGAAATCCGGCCATTATATTAATCGCAGGACTACAAGGTTCTGGTAAAACAACTTTTACAGGAAAACTTTCTAAACTTTTAAAAGAAAAGCGTAAAAAGAACCCATTGTTAGTTGCTGGTGACGTTTATCGTCCGGCAGCGATAGAACAATTGAAAGTTCTTGGAGAACAAATTTCAATTCCTGTATATACCGAGGAAGGAAATAATAATCCTGTTAAACTGGCTCAGGATGCGATTTCATTGGCTAAAAAACAAGGCAATGATATAGTGATTATCGATACCGCGGGTCGACTAGCAGTTGATGAGGCAATGATGAAAGAGATAACTGCAATTAAAAAAGCAGTTAAGCCAACAGAGATATTATTTGTGGTCGACTCAATGACTGGTCAAGATGCTGTTAACACCGCAAAAGAATTTAACGATCGCTTAGATTTTGATGGTGTTGTGCTTACCAAACTCGATGGTGATACAAGAGGCGGTGCAGCCCTTTCAATCAGAACTGTGGTAAACAAACCAATCAAGTTTGTTGGTACAGGCGAAAAAATGGATGCCTTAGATGTGTTCCATCCAAAACGTATGGCCGACCGTATTTTAGGTATGGGTGACGTTGTTTCGCTGGTTGAAAAAGCCCAAGAGCAATTTGATGCCGACGAAGCCAAAAAAATTCAAAAGAAATTAGCAAAAGATCAATTCAATTTCAACGATTTCCTTTCTCAAATCAATCAGGTTAAAAAAATGGGGAACCTAAAAGATTTAGCAGGAATGATTCCGGGAATGGGAAAAGCATTAAAGAATGTTGATATTGATGACGACGCGTTTAAACATATTGAAGCAATTATTTATTCGATGACTCCGGTTGAAAGAGAAAATCCATCGCTTTTAAGTGGTACACGCCGTAAAAGAATTGCAACTGGTTCAGGAACTTCGGTTCAAGAAGTAAACCGACTTTTAAAACAATTTACCGAAACCAGAAAAATGATGAAAATGGTTGCCCAAGGTAAAAAAGTGGGTGGCGGAATGCGCGGATTCAGAAAATAAAATACACCTCGATGACAACAATAATAGACGGAAAAAAAGTAGCGACAGATATCAAATCTGAAATTGCAGAAAAGGTAAAAGTATTTATCGAACAAGGTGGAAAACAACCACATTTGTCTGCAATATTGGTTGGTCATGATGGAGGTAGCGAAACATACGTTGCCTATAAAATTAAAGATTGTGAGTCGGTTGGTTTCAAATCGTCGCTTCACCGTTATGAAGACGATGTAACCGAAGAAGAGTTACTTGCCAAAGTTGATGAGTTGAACAATGATCCTGATGTGGATGGATTTATCGTTCAGCTTCCATTACCAAAACACATTTCTGAACAAAAAATTATTGAAGCCATCGATGCGAAGAAAGATGTAGATGGATTCCACCCAGAAAATGTTGGGCGAATGGTAATCGGCTTGCCTGCTTTTGTATCTGCAACACCATTTGGAATTGTACAATTATTAAAGCGTTACAACATTGAAACCAATGGTAAAAATTGTGTTGTAATTGGCCGTAGTAACATTGTTGGAAGACCAATGAGTGTTTTAATGTCGCAAAAAGAAATGAACACAACCGTTACCGTAGCACACAGTCGCACCAAAAACTTAAAAGAAGTTTGTGCCAATGCCGACATCTTAATTGCAGCGATTGGCTCTCCTGGCTTTGTTACAAAGGATATGGTAAAAGAAGGAGCAGTTGTTATCGACGTTGGTACTACACGGGTTCCTTCAACTGAAACCAAATCGGGTTTTCGCTTAAAAGGTGATGTTTTATACAATGAGGTAGCAGATAAATGTGCTTTCATTACGCCAGTACCTGGAGGAGTTGGTCCAATGACAAGGGTCTCCTTACTTCACAATACATTACTGGCCGCAAAACAAGAAATATACAATTAAGTATTTCAAAATCATATAGAAAACCTTCTAACAATTACTGTTAGAAGGTTTTTTTATTTTGTGAAACATCATTCTAGATTTATGTATATAATTTTAATATCTTTGAGTAGAGAACCAAAACTAACTAATAAATGACTGACTTTAACGAACAAGAATCAGCTACAGAAAAAAACATTGAAGGTAGTAGATTCAGAGAAGAGGTGTACTCGAAAGTAGTACGTGCTGGAAAAAGGACATATTTTTTTGACGTAAAATCAACCAGAAGTGATGAGTATTATTTTACCATTACTGAAAGCAAAAAAAGAACCGACAACTCAGGAAGGGTTCATTACGAAAAACACAAACTTTTTTTATACAAAGAAGATTTTGACAAATTTAGCGATGCACTAATCGACATTATCGATTTTATTAAAACGAAACAACCAAATACCGAAGAACAAGAATCAGCTGAAATGCAACCAAGCTATGCCGATATTGAATTTGAAGATTTAACAAAATAAAAAAAGCCCTGTATGGGCTTTTTTTCTATGCAATTTTTCTCTTTTTCTTAATCTCTTCATAAGCTTCATTAACCTTTTGAAACTTCTCTTTAGCTGATTTTTGAAAGTCATCGCCCAAATAACTCACCTTATCTGGATGATACTTCATGGCCATTTTACGATATGCTTTTTTTACTTCTTCATCAGAAGCATCAGAGTTAATTTCTAAAATTTTATAAGCAGCATCAACATTTTTAATAAACATCGATTTGATGGATTCATAATCGGGAGTTTTAATTCCCATATTGATTCCAATTTTAGAAATCATTTTTAATTCCAAATCGTGTACTTCGCCATCGGCCTGTGCAACGCCAAACAATAAATGCATTAATTGCAAACGCGATGAATAATCCATATTCATTGCTATTTGGCGACTAACATCGTCTACCGGAATTTCTTGTTGAAGAATATCGCGAAGCATTACCAACGCCTCATTGGCTGATTCCAATCCAAAGTTTTTAACCAAAAACTCTTTTACAAAATTCAATTCCGATTTTAATGTTTTACCGTCTGCTTTCATTACTGCTGCCACCAATACAAGTAAGCTGGCAGCATATCCGCCTTGTGTTGGACGTCGTGTTCTGCTTCGTGCTTGTTGATAGGGATCACTACTTTGATATCCGCCAGTTGTGCGATAAGGATCAGATGAGCTTCGATTTCCTCTTGTTCCAGGTCCATCAATTGCCGAGCCTATTACAAAACCAATTATTGCACCAATTGGTCCACCTGACAATGCGCCTAAGCCGGCACCTATCCATTTTCCAAATTTTGCCATATTATAAATTCAATATTTTTTTGTGTATTTCAAATAGTTGTGATTCAATTGGTCGCGCGCCATCCGCATTTATTACAAAATCTGATTTCAAAATTTTCTCAGAATCACTTATTTGATTATTGATCCGCTCAATAACTTTTTCTTTTTTCACTCCATCGCGCTTAACCACCCGATCAATTTTCATTGCTAATGGGGCTGTAACCGTAATAACTTTGTCAAACAGATTACTCAAATTACTCTCAAACAAAATTGCCGATTCCTGAACAACATACAGGGCGTCTTGTTGTTCGGCCCATATTGCAAAATGCTGTCGAACTTCGGGATGTACTATATTATTTACCTTTTGCAGGGCTAATTTATCGTTAAAAATTATTCCTGCCAGTTTTTTTCGGTCAATGTCGCCTACAGGGGTGTAAATGTCGGAACCAAATAGGTTTTTAAGAGAACTGACTATTGCCTCATTCGAACTCATCAGTTTTTTGGCTTCTGAGTCGGAGTAAAAAACAGGAATCCCGATCTGTCCAAAAATGCGACAAACAGTTGTTTTTCCTGCTCCGATTCCTCCTGTAACTCCAACTTTCAACATTACTATTTCTCTTCGATAATAAATTCTACTTCCTTAGGGGTGTAATTCAACATTTTCACATGTCCGGGTGCATTTAAAAGTTTAACCGGTAGTTTATAGTTCGATTCTTCCTTCAAGTCGTTGTAATCAACATAAAAAAGAAAACTGTTTTCGTTTAAATTTTGATACATGTGAACTGCAACCCTACACGACACTTTTACAGTTACCGGAAACGTAATCATTTTAATGCTATCCGGAACATTGTATGTTTGAATTGGAATATCGGTCAGGTATTCAGAATATTGTGAGATGGGAATTTCAACATTCACTCTGCGTGGCTCAATTTGTATTTGATCTATATCTTCGAATACCATACTACGACGATAGGTTGCATCAAGTTTTTTGAAACGTTGATGCTTCACCGGTATACTCTCAATTTTCTCAACAATCGACCTTGGCCCAGTAACTGTTACCGAATCGGGTGTATACCTTATCGAATCGTATTGAAAATATTGATTTTCAAAAGTAATTTCAAAATTTGATGAAACGGGTAATTTTTTACTCACAATACGATCAAATTTAAAATATAAAGTGTCTGGTTTTATACCAAGTATTGAAATTTCGGAACTTACCTGACGCGACAATTGAGGCAAATATCGATTAGATACGATTTTAAAATTTTCAGCTACTGTTTTATCCATCATTCCATCGGTAAAATCTTTCACATTAAAATTCAATGGCTTAATCGACAATTTTAATTTATGACGTAATAGAGTAAAGCCATGTGCCTCAAGCTTCACCTGAATTTTTTTAGGAGGTGCAGATACTAATACTTTCTCCTTAGGTAAATTCGTATACTGAATTGGCATCGAAACAGTAGTTTGATAACTATCGCCTAGTGCATTTACAAACCATAGCACCGTAGCAATAGCAAGACATACCATAAAAATTAAAGGACGATTATCCTCCTTTAAATTCAAATTCTTAGCAGAACTTATACTTTTCCTCCAAAATCTTTTGAGCATAAGCGTTCAATTAATTTTGACAAAGGTAAATAAAATTGCATCAAATTAATGTTGCATAAGGTTCGGTATAAGGAACACAATCTGCATACAAACCATTTTTTTTGAAGAATTACTACGATAATAACGATCAAAGAGCTAATAGAACTACGGGAAATACCTCAAATAACGATTAAATTAGTTTATATATTTCAACAGAATTCAATAATGCATCAATTTCCCGATCAGCTTCATTTTCTTTAATGTATGACAGAATTTTATCTTTTACAAAAGGATCGTTAAAATTATAATTTATTGAAAAAACCAATGCATTTTCAATAACTATTGATGACAAGTTTCGATCTATTATCTGCGAAGTATCATATGCAAAACTTATATTATTTAAATATTTCTGCTCAAGCATTTTCAATAATTCACCTCTCTCCTCACTTGTAGTATACGGAAATGTAAACTTATAATTAAATAAACTATTTTGAAATAGATGCAACTCCATTCCCATTTTAAATTGGCCTATAAATTTATGATACAACAAGATCTTTATTGAGAGAAATTGTTTTTTCAAATGATACTCATAGTCAGGTTTGCCAAATTGGTTTATTATTTGGCTTTGCGTTACCGAAACAAGAGGAATATCTTTAAGCAATAACACCTCTTTATTTGTGTACAATTTTTTTCGTGAATCCTGCTCATTATACAAATTCAAGTAAAATGACAAATCAGAATATTGATTCACAATTCTTTCTCTCAAAAAATCACTTTTCCAATTATCTATATTTTTTTTCTTAAAACTAAATAACTTTCCCATATTCAACTTCTCCTAAACATTCAATCATATATCAACTAATACAATGACTTAATTTCATTAACAAATACCAATTTATTCAATGGCTTCTGAAAAAATCGTTTAATTACACCCTTCAAAATGTATTCATTAACTTCTTCTGTTTGATCACAAATTGAAAGCACATAACAAATTAAATTCGTTTTTTTTTAACTTTTAATATCATATCAAACACATTTGCATCAACAACTTCCATCTCTGTAACCAAAATTTCAATTTCAGTATTACTCTCTAATATATCGAGTGCTACCTCAGCTGTATTAGCCGTAAAAATATCACAATAGCCTTTAAACATTAGAGAAAACAACAATAAGCTTATTGTATCACTATCAACATATAAAACCTTAAAATGCTTCATATATGTACTCTTTTAACAATTATAACATTCGGCCTTTCTGCCTCCCCCATAACTGCCGCAATAACAACACACCTATCTTGTGCAAATAACAAATGTTATTTGTATATTATAGACAAATAGTAAAATTAAAAATAGGGCCAACAATTATTTAAAAAATTGACTTTAAGTAAAATACTTAATTTTGCAAATTGGGTTTAGCTTTTTTAGGGTGAAACTCTTTTTTTTACCAAAGGAATTATTTTTTTTACTAAAATCCAAATAATTATGATTTTTTTTTCAACAAACTTGAAGTTTTTGCGTAAAAAACATGGATTACAACAGGAGGAATTAGCGAAAATTCTAAATGTGAAAGCAAATACAGTATCAAACTATGAAAGGGGCGTAAGTCAGCCAGACTACAAGATACTACTTCAAATAACCGAATACTTCAATATTACAGCCCAACAGATTTTGTATGATAATATATCAACAGAAAACAATAATATTCCACCTCAAGAAAGATCAAGATTCTTGATAAATAATAATTCTAACAATCTTTTATCCTATAACAATAATTTGTGTTTGTGTATCGAAAAAGACAAAAGGATTGATGAATTAAATCATAGAATCAACGAGCAATCTCAAATTATAAATTATTTCCTGCAAAAAAACAGCTCATAAGTTTTTACACATTTAATTAATTTACAGGATAAAAATATCTTAATTTATTTTCATTATTTTTGCAAACTCAAAATTAAAAACATATAATGTCAAAAGGGAAAGTATTATTATGTATGAGCGGAGGTATTGACAGCTCAGTTGCTGCAATGCTTCTAGAGGAGCAAGGATATGAATTGCACGGACTAACTTATCGTCCGTACGATGTAATTTCGCCTTCGTGTATGGAAAAACAAACAGGTTGCTGTAGCGTGGATGCTATTTTTGAAGCGAAATCGCTAGCAAACGACCTAGGTTTTGGTCACTCTATTTTAGATATTCGAAAGGAATTTGATAAAACAGTGATCACCAATTTTGTAGATGAATATTTGTCAGGAAGAACACCAAACCCTTGCGTTGTGTGTAATCGGACAATTAAGTGGGGCGAAGTAATTGAAAAGGCTAATGAGTTGGAATGTGATTTTATTGCAACAGGTCATTATGCTCAAATTGGAGAAAAAGACGGTCGCTATTTCTTAATAAAGGGAAGTGATGACAAAAAAGATCAAACTTATTTTTTGTGGCAACTTTCGCAAGAAGATTTGAAACGAACATTGTTTCCACTGGGTAATTTAACTAAGCCCGAGGTTAGAAACATTGCCGCAAATAAAGGTTATGAAAACATTTCTAAAAAGCGCGAAAGTCAGGAGATTTGTTTCATTCCGGACAATAATTATCGACGCTTTATTAAGGAGCGTATTCCTGATTTAGAAGAGCAAGTTGGAAAAGGAAACTTTGTGGACAAAGACGGAAAAGTATTGGGTCAACACGATGGATATCCATTTTACACAATTGGACAACGAAAAGGATTAAACATAGCGTTAGGACATCCTGCATATGTTACGCAAATTGATGCGAAAACAAATACAGTCGTGCTTGGTAAACGCGAAGATTTGAATAAAAAGGAACTTTGGTTAGACGAATTGAATCTTATGAAATACGATAAGATTGATGGCGAACTTGAAGTAACTACAAAAATTAGATACAACAATGCCGGCACCTTAAGTCGTATTTCTCAACACAACAATAAATTAAAGGTCGAATTCTATGAAAATACTTGGGCCGTAACACCTGGTCAATCTGCCGTATTTTTTGAAGGAAATGATCTTGTTGGTGGTGGTATAATCTGCTAAAGATTTGTAAATTTGATGGAGCTGGAGGGTATGATACTCCATCTCCATTTTTTTATTCCTTATGAAATTTAAGATTCTTTTAATATTCCTGATCCTTAGTGCTAGAACTTTTAGTAACTCAATCAATGGAGCTTATTATTGGATTCAGTTTAAGGATAAAAAAAACTCGCCCTATTCAATTGAACAACCGCTTGAATTTTTATCACAAAAAAGCATCGATAGAAGAACCAGGCAACAAATTGCCATCGACACAAGCGATTTTCCTGTAAACCCAAATTATATTCAAGCAATCAAACAACTTGGTTTATCTATAAAACACACGAGCCGATGGCACAACGGAGCTCTTGTAATTGTTCCGCACGAAATAAATATTGATAGCATTCAATTTCCTTCATTTGTAAGTCATTACCAACTACGAAAACCATACAATATTAATAAATCGGCATCGTTAAAGTTAGATAAAAAACTGAAGAACAAAACCTTAGATTATGGAGATGCAAAAAATCAGGTAGCCATGCTAAACGGCGACTTAATGCATCAATTTTCGCAGGGCAAGGGAATCACAATTGGGATTATCGACGCTGGATTTAAAAATACAGATATCGATGTAGCATTCGACTCTTTAAGAAACAGAAACGGGATTCTGGGAACTTACGATTTTGTAAACCCGGGCAACAATGTATACAACGAACACTACCATGGCACTGCTGTTTTGTCGTGCATTTCAGGAAATATTCCGGGTGTATTAATTGGTACAGCTCCCAAGGCAAATGTCTGGTTGCTTCGTTCTGAAGACGCCAGCACGGAATATCCTGTTGAGGAAGATTATTGGATTGTTGCTGCGGAGTTTGCAGATAGTGTGGGTTGCGATGTTATCAATTCTTCGTTGGGATATTCTGTGTTTGATGATACTACCATGAACCATTCTTACACCGAATTGAATGGTCGTTCTCTTCGAATTTCTCAAGCCGCAAACATGGCAGTTAATAAAGGAATTATTGTATGCTCCAGTGCAGGAAATGAAGGAAATAAAGATTGGCATTATATTATTGCTCCTGCCGATGCAGAAAATATATTGGGGGTTGCCGCAGTTGATTTTGAGGAAAATTTATCCTCGTTTTCGTCTATTGGTTTTACTTATGAGAATTTCCCCATGAAACCCGATGTAGCTGCAAAAGGTACGGCCGTTTCGGCTACCACTGGCGACAATTCTATTCAGAACATTAATGGGACATCTTTTTCTTCGCCACTATTAGCAGGAATGGCTGCCTGCTTGGTAAAATTAGAACCAAATAAAACTGCAAGTGAATTAATTCAGATAATTCGATCATTAGGCGACTCCTACCCGAATCACAACGTTGAGAAAGGATATGGTGTACCTAAATTCGAAACGTACTTGAAAAATCAAAATTATCTTGGTAACGAAGCATATAGAACAATCCCCTACTCTTTCGATCAAAAAAACAACGAGTTAAGAACTCAAAATATTTCATCTATAAAAATTATCAATACCTCAGGCCAGCTTTTAAAGGAGGTAAAACCTAATCAAGCAAAATCGAACATCAATTTAAGTTCGCTAGACAAAGGAATTTATTTGGTAATTTTAGAAGGTGAAAGGCAAATGTATTCGTTCAAATTCTTGAAAAAATAGATGAAGCATCAATTAACTTTAACAGAATTAAATCAGCAAATCAAAGGTGCAATCGATGAGCTTTTTTTAGAAAGCATTTGGATTGTTGCTGAAATTGGTGAGTTTAAAGTGAATAGAACCGGACATTGTTATTTAGAGTTAATTGACAAACCAAATGAGAATTCAGATATTTCAGCAAGAGCAAGAGCCACCATCTGGTCGTGGCAATTCCGTTTTATTAAACCCTATTTTGAAACGGCTACAGGGCAGACCTTAGCTGCCGGACTAAAAGTTTTAGTCGCTGCAAAAGTTCAATTCCACGAAGTTTATGGCTTAAGTTTAAATATTACCGACATTGACCCAAACTACACTCTTGGCGATTTGGCGAGGAAGAAAGCAGAAATTATTGAGCAGTTGAAATCAGATGGCATATTCGAGATGAATAAGGAATTAATCTTACCAGAAATTCCTTCGAAAATTGCAATCATTTCGTCGCCTACTGCTGCCGGATATGAAGACTTTCTGAATCAATTAAACAACAATGCCAATGGGTATCAATTTTACACAAAATTATTCCCGGCAGCAATGCAAGGCAATGAAACAACTCCTTCCATCATCAATGCATTAGATTTAATTTACAGTTACGAAGACCTATTCGATGTGGTTGTCGTCATCCGTGGAGGAGGCTCGCAAATGGATTTGGCAAGTTTCGACAATTACGATTTAGCAGCGCACATTTGTCAATTTCCGATTCCGGTACTTACTGGTATTGGTCACGAGAAAGATGAATCGATTGCCGACATGGTCGCTTTCAAAAAATTGAAAACGCCAACCGCAGTTGCCGAGTTTTTAATAGAATGTTTCGACGACCGAAGAGATGAGATAGAAACCCTTCAATATGAGTTTTCAAATTTGATTCAAAAAAGGCTTACTGCTGAAGCTGAACATTACAAACAATTATCGCGATTATTCAAACCCATTTTAAAAGGAAGAATAGATCAGTTACAAAATCAACTTATCCAATACAGCAAAAGTATCAAACCAATCACTTTTGAATTACTTGAGAAACGAAAATACAGAATTGAAAGTTTCGAAAAGCAATTACAATACGAAACGAAAAGTTATGTTTCTAATCAATTTTTCGCGTTAAAAAGAATTATTCGCCAAAGTGAATTTGCCGGAAAACTAGTGCTTTCAAAAGCAGAACAAACTTTAATTGAAAAACAACACGAACTAGAAATTGCAACATCAAAATATATTCAAACCAAGAGTGCTAAGCTTCAATGGTTAGAAAAAAACAATGAATTAGTGAAGCCCGATAATATTTTAAAACGAGGATTTAGTATCACCACTCAAAATGGTAAAGCCATTAAAAATGCCAAAGATATTGATGCCTCACTTCCTATTGAAACCATTTTAAACAAGGGGAAATTCATTTCAAAAATAAGAATCAAAAAAAATTAAATATGCCTGCAAAAAAAATTAGCTACCGCAACGCAATTACAGAAGTTGAAGAAATACTCGCAGAAATTGAAAACGAAGAATTAGATGTTGATGAACTTTCAACCAAAGTTAAACGAGTAAGTTTCCTATTAAAAACTTGCAAAGAAAAACTTTACAATACGAAGGAAGAAGTTGAAAACATTTTAAAAGAAATGGACGAAGGGGAATAATTTAACGACCAACTAATTTAAAACTACTTCCGGGAAGTGCTTTCACAATATTTTTAAATTCCATTTCTAAAAGAATTGAAGAAAGTTGTGCCAACGGGATTTTCAAGCTTTTAGAGAGACTGTTGATATTCAAAACAGAATTAATTTCCAACTGTTGAACGATTGTTTCTTCAACAGGAGTTAATTCAACAAACAATTGTTTTTGTTGCAGCGCCTTGGTTTTTTCCCAATCCATAAAAGCAATTAAATCCTCTGCTGAGCCTATCATTGCAGCTTTATTTTCCTGAATAAGTGCATTGCAGCCAACGGAATAAAAATCGGTAGTTCGCCCAGGGAAAGCAAAAACTTCTCGATTATACGAGTTGGCAATATCAGCAGTAACCAAAGAACCTCCTTTTTTTGCCGATTCAACCACAATGGTACAATCGGCCAAACCCGCAATTATACGATTGCGACGAAGAAAATTACCCGGATCGATTTTCGATTGACTCGGAAAGTCACTTACCAAGGCACCATTTTTAGCCAACATTTCTTTTACAAAGCCTCGGTGCGTAGCGGGATACATTTTATCTAATCCATGCCCAACCACTCCAACAGTTTGCAACCCATTAGCCACACTTTCTTTGTGGGCTGCAAAATCGATTCCATATGCCAAACCACTTACCACAATAATATTCAATCCTAAGTTTTTCAACTCTAACAACAGTTGCGTTACGCGTTCTCGACCATAGTCGGTTGCATTACGAGTACCAACAATTGAAATAATTTTTGGGGCATCTAAATTCACTTTTCCTTTTTGATAAAAGATCACAGGAGCGTCGGCACATTGAGCCAAGCGCTTTGGATAGTTTTTATCTAAATAAAAATAAGTTTCAATTTGATGCTTTTGAATGAATTCAATCTCTTGCGAAGCTCTTTCCAATACTTCAGTTCGGTTTGCGATAACCAACTCAATCATCTTCTTCCCGATTCCTTGAACTGCTTGCATTTCTTTTTTTGAAGCATCGAAAACCATATCAACACTACCCAAGTAAGCTACTAATTTACGGGCATTTACTGCACCAATACCACTAAAAAGAGAAATGGCAATTTGCCTCTGTATTGAAGTCATTGAATAAGGCGGTTTAGTTGTTTTGATCAACTAATTTATTCAAAATAATCAAGATTTGCGCAATTTCCGATTTGGATAATGCTGAAATACTTAATTTAGGATAGTCGGCAATCCCGTGAGGAGTTTTCACCGATATGATGAAATCTTTTCTAAATTTAAAGAATGTGTCCTCTATTTTATATCCAGCAAATTCATTAAAATTAACTCGAATGGTTTCGTATTCGCGGCCAACAGAAATTACCGAATAATGATTGATTATAAAATAATCTTTAAATACTGTAAACGCAACGTAGTTAGGCTTCAATCTGCTAAATAAAAAGAGAGAGATGATACCAACAACCACATCAATAATTAAATAAACTGCTTGATCAATTGCGAATAAATAAAATGCAAATCCGAAAAACAACACCCATAAAAATACAAAAAGAAGAAAATATCGGGAAGAAGTTTTTTTATTATCCAGTTTAAAAGTAAACTTTATGTTTTCTTTGTCATTCATATTTTAAAGTCGGTTCCCAAAATAACAAATTGTTTTATTTTTGGGGCACAAAATAAAGGTAAAATGAGTATTCCAACTTTTCATCATGATATTAGGGTAACTAACAATTTAGAAACCGAGCTGGGTGGCATTGTAGAAAACTATCCGAAAGGCAAAGTTTATTTGGTAGTTGACGAAAACACCGAGCAATATTGCTTACCTGCAATTCAAAAATTTGAGTTTGCGAAAGAGTTGCCGGTTGTTCAAATAAATAGTGGAGAAGAACACAAAAATATCGACTCGGTGATCAAAGTTTGGAATTTCCTAGAAGAAAATGGTGCCGACAGAAAGTCACTTTTAATCAACCTTGGAGGTGGAATGTTGAGCGACCTTTGTGGTTTTGCAGCGTCTAGTTTTAAGCGAGGACTGCATTTTGTAAATATCCCAACCACATTACTATCGCAAGTAGATGCTTCGGTTGGTGGTAAAACTGGTATCAATTTTAATGGCTTAAAAAATGAAATTGGAGTTTTCAATCAGCCACAAACGGTAATTATTGCATCCGATTTTTTAAAGTCGCTCGACAAGCAAAACCTTCTTTCAGGCTATGCCGAAATGTTGAAGCACGGATTAATCCACAGCAAAGCACACTGGGAAGAGTGTTTAGCTTACGACCTTGACAATATTGATTTTGATTCGCTGAGCCAAATGATAGCACGTTCGGTTGCGGTGAAAGAGTATTTCGTAATGAACGATCCTACAGAACAGAATATTCGTAAGGCTTTAAACCTAGGCCATACAGTGGGTCACGCTTTCGAGAGTTTGGCCTTATATCAAAATCGTGAAATACTTCATGGTTATGCGGTGGTTTACGGAATTATTGTAGAGCTTTATCTATCGGCTAAAAAGGTAGGATTCCCAATGGAAGAAGCGGTAAATATTTCGAATTGGATTCTTGAAAAATATGGTAGATTCGAAATTCAACAAAAAGATTACGAGGCGCTTTACCAAAAAATGACGAAAGACAAAAAGAATGAAAATGGCCGAATTAACTTTACTTTGATTCCTGAAATTGGGAAAGTTGAGATCAACATCAACTGCGAAAAAGAGTTAATTATTGAGGCCTTAGATTTCTTTCAATCACTTTAATTTTACTTCATGCAATTTTCAATTTATACCAACAATAAAAGCTTGTCGGGAACCATTGAGTTACCCACATCAAAAAGTATTAGCAACCGTGTATTAATTCTAAATGCATTGGCATATAGTGCTTTCCCTATTGCAAACCTAAGCGAGAGCGACGATACCAAAGTAATGGCTAAGGTGCTAAATTCGAATACGAATAAATTTGATATTGGCCATGCCGGAACCGCAATGCGATTTTTAACTGCGTTCTTATCGAAAATTGTTGGTGAATGGGAAATCACCGGAAGCGCAAGAATGCAACAACGACCTATTAAAATTTTGGTGGATGCCTTAAACAAATTGGGGGCAAAAATTGAATATAAAAATCAAGAAGGATATCCTCCACTTAGAATTTTTGGTTCGAATTTAAAAGGTGGAAAATTGGAGTTGGATGGTAGCATCAGCAGTCAGTATATTTCGGCTTTATTAATGATTGCTCCAACTATTGAAAATGGCTTAGAATTAACCTTGACCAATAAAATCACTTCCGCTTCGTACATCGATTTAACGCTTAAACTAATGAAACAGTTTGGGATTGAATACCATTGGGAAGGAAATGTGATTTCGATAAAAGAGCAAGCTTACAAAGAAATTCCTTTTACTGTTGAAGCCGATTGGAGCGGTGCTTCTTATTGGTACCAAATGGCTGCTTTGGCAGAAGAAGCGAACATTCTACTAGAAGGCCTTGAATTAGACAGTTTACAAGGCGATTGTAGTCAGGCAAAATGGTTTGAAGATTTCGGAATTCATTCGAAACAAGAAGGCAAAGGGGTTCGATTAACAAAAACCAATGCTCAATTACCAGAGAAATACATACAGAATTTTGTTGAAAACCCCGACATTGCTCAAACAATTGCAGCAATGTGTGTTTGCAAGCAAATTCCTTTTCACTTTTCGGGTTTGGAAACTTTAAAGATTAAAGAAACCGACCGTATCAATGCTTTAATCGTCGAATTAGGAAAGTTGGGTGCCAAGCTTTACGAACCTAAACATGGAGAATTGGCTTGGGATGGAGCGCTTGACCAAAATAAATTTAATTCGAAAGTAGAAATCGACACATACCACGATCATCGAATGGCATTGGCATTTGCACCAATTGCAATCAGCAATGGTGCAATCAGCATTAACGACCCTATGGTAGTCACCAAATCGTACCCGAATTTTTATGAAGGTTTAAGGAAAGTTGGCTTTACTGTTAGCGAGTAATTCCGTTGTTCTCTAAATGATCGGCAGCCACTTCTAGTTCTTCGTACCATTGTTCACCATATTTCCTGATCAAGGGTTCTTTTAAGAACTTATACAAAGGCAATTGATTGGCTAATCCGCAACTTCGTGCAGCTTTACAGATATCAAGTTGTTGGTAATTAACCGCATCAAAATCGGTATATTTTTGAATTCGAATCGGGAACAAGTGACAAGAAACAGGTTTTCGAAAATCAATTTTACCATCTAAATAGGCCTTTTCGATTCCACATTTCAAAATCCCTTTTTCATCGCAAAAAGTATAAACACACTCTCGATTATTGTATAACGGAGTAACCAAATCGCCATCAGAATCAACCACCGAGCAACCTTTATCAGCAATCACCTTTTGATATTTCTCATCGATGTACTGCTTAATAATTGGATAGTGCTTTTTAATGGTTTTCGCTTCCTTTTTAGTTAATGGAGCACCGGAATCACCTTCCACACAACAAGCTCCTTTACATGCGTTTAAATCGCATAGAAAATGCTTATCAAATATATCGAAACTAACTATTGCTTTTCCAATTTGAATCATCTTGCAAGAATAATGAAAAGTTTTGAAAATCAGCGCTCCTATTCTGAGATTTAGAATACGCTTAAAATAGATATTGCATGGTAACCGAAACAGCAACTATAATGGTCACAAACACTTCGCGCCAAAAATTGCTTCGCAAATCGGTTAAGTAATTTGAAATTAAAAACACAAGTGGAATGGCTGCAAGCACAATCATTTCATATTGTACAAGCGGAAGTGCTAAACTAATAATTAAGCCTATGAAAAAAGAGAAAAGAATTTTGTTATAATTTCTAGTTGCCACTTTTTCTCGATCAAATTGCAAAAACATATAGGCACTACTAGCAACGGTCATAAAAACTAGAATTCCCAAATACACATAAAAGTAGTTGCTATTAATCACTAAGGCATTTGAGCTGTCAAAGCTATTTACCCACATTTCTTGTAATTGTGACACATCAAAGAAGACAAAATAAACTGCAAATACAAGTAACCAAGGCAACACATAACCAATCAACGAAGCCACTAATTCTTTAAACAAAATTTGCTTTCGAACTAAGATTACACTAACTGGAATAAGAATTAAAAATAAAACAAGAGGCAAGTAAAACACCGATCCTAGTCCCAAAAAAAATGCAGCATTAAAAACATCTGTAGCAATTTTTTTCTTCGCAATTATATGAAATAAACTTCGGATACTTAAGACAAAAAATATGGCCGCAAAAAATACAGGTTGACAAAAGTGAAGTTGTGGAAATGCATAAACAATTACCAAATATAAAAAGCCCGGCAAATAGTTTCGATTATCAACCAATTTAAAATCAGAATTTGTTTTTAAGAGCAAGCTTACAATCAACGTTCCGATTAGAAAGTTGATAGTTATTGAACCTTTCGCATTCATTTGCAATGCTTGTTGCAACAAACAAATAGGTGAGGTAATTTTTTCAACCGGTGTAAAAACCAGTGAGCCATCGAAAAAAGAAGATGCCAACAATGCTACTCCAACCAATGGAAGAAGCACCAGCTTGTAGAGATGATTTCCATTAAAAAGTTTGAATAGCATTGTTTATCTATTTATAAATCGAATCCTAAATCTTTACGATAATATTTTCCTTCGAAATCAACAATTTCTGCATTAGCATACGATGTTTTAAGTGCTTCTTCCTTATTTGCACCATAAGAGCTTATTGCGATTACGCGTCCACCAGCAGTAACTACTTGATCTTTGTTGAAAGTTGAACCTGCATGAAAAACAATACTGTCTTTCACCTTTTCTTCTCCCGTAATTACTTTTCCTTTTTCGTAGCTTCCAGGATAACCTCCTGAAACCATCATTACCGTACAAGCAGCACGATCGTCAAATTTAATGGTCCTTTCTGCAAGATTTCCTTCTGCAATTCCTTCTAAAAGATCCACAAAGTCAGACTCAATACGAAGCATTACAGCCTCTGTCTCAGGATCGCCCATACGAACGTTGTACTCAATTACTAAAGGCTCGTTATCGACCTTGATTAAACCGATAAAAATGAATCCTTTGTAATCTATATTTTCTTTTTGAAGACCCTCAATTGTTGGGATAACCACACGATCTTCAATTTTTTTCATGAAAACTTCATCAGCAAATGGTACAGGAGAAATAGCACCCATTCCGCCGGTATTTAGGCCGGTATCACCTTCACCGATTCGTTTATAATCTTTAGCTTCTGGCAAAATTTGATAGCCCGATCCATCTGTCATTACAAACACTGAAAGCTCAACACCCGACAAAAATTCTTCGATAACCACTTTTTTGCTGGCATCTCCAAATTTACCACTTAGCATCTCATCTAATTCAGTTTTAGCTTCCTCAATCGAATCTAAAATAAGTACACCTTTACCAGCAGCTAACCCGTCTGCTTTCAAAACGTAAGGAGGATTCATTGTTTTTAAGAACTCACCAGCCTTGTCTTGTTCTCCGGCTATAAATGTTTGATATTTAGCAGTTGGAATGTCGTATTTTGCCATAAATTCTTTCGCAAAATCTTTGCTGCCTTCAAGAATGGCACCATCCTTTTTAGGACCAATAATATGAATATCTTTCAATTCAGTATCTGCTAAAAAGAAATCGTGAATACCTTCAACTAAAGGAACTTCGGGGCCCACCACAACAAGGTCAACTTTATTCTTAATTACTTCAGTTTTTATTCCTTCAAAGTCGCTTACCCCCACCGAAAGATTGGTTCCCAATTTTGCAGTTCCGGCATTACCCGGGGCAAAATACAACTGATCAACTTTGGGACTTTGTTTGATTTTCCATCCCATGGCGTGTTCACGACCACCAGATCCAACGATTAAAATATTCATTCTTACTTATTTTCTAAAACTTCTATATACTTCTATGCCCAACGACGTTGTTGCTGCCTCATTTCTTTTACCCTTTGTAACCAAGGAGTATTGTATAATGGCTTCGTTTTTGGGAATTCTATTTTCTTAAAAACATACCCTTCAGCTTTCAAGTATTCAATTACTCGAGGCAAGGTTGACAACACATTTTGCTCGGCTTTTAATGAATCGTGAAAAGTGATAATTGAACCATTTCGTACAAAATCAACCACATTATGAAAGCATTGATCGGGTGTAATATTTTGATCATAATCACAGCTGATTACATCCCACATTACAATTGTGTAAAGGTTCGAAAGCTTCTGATATTGCGATCGCCTCATTAAACCATGTGGTGGACGAAACAAATTTGAACCAATAATATCTCCTGCTTTTTCTATATTCTTGAGGTAATATTGATCAGAATACTTAATGCCTTGCAAATGATTAAAAGTATGATTGCCGACGGCATGTCCATCGTCGATTATTTGCTTGAAAACTTCTGGATTTCGATATGCATTTTCACCAACACAAAAAAAGGTTGCCTTAATATTGTAATCATTAAGAATCTCGAGGACCTCGGTGGTTACCGAAGGTATCGGGCCATCATCAAAAGTTAAGTAGACCGCTTTCTCGTCAGAAGGCATTCTCCAGATTGCATCTGGGAACATCCGCGTAAACCAATTTGGCAGCTGTACTTTTAAGTTTCGACGTTTTGCCATTGACTAATTATATAAATTTTGCATTTGAGTGTAATATTTTTCAAAGATAGCATTTACCTTATCACTCAACTCTTTTTCACCTGCTTGCTGAGCAGTAATAACAATTTGATTCAATAAAAAGATTGAAGTTCTTAAATCTTGCTCAACCATTGAAAGTTTTTTGCCTTCAAATCCGAAATAATAATTAAGTTCCTGATCAAAATCGTTGGCAATCGCCAAGGCTAATTCAGCACCTTTTTCGTTGCTTCCTGCATCAAAATAATCTTTCAATATTTCAACTGAAAAATAACCAAACGGCACTTTCTCTGGTGGAATTTCTTCCATACAATAATCTAAAACTTGAATAGCAGAATCGGTTTTACCTTCGGCGATTAATGCACTTGCCAAACGATCAAAATTGCTTCTGAGGTTGGTACACATTCTACGGTTATTTTCATCAACATAAACCCGTGGATCTTTGATATTTCCAAACTTAAATTTGTTCATCAAGTTATCATACATAACATTGGTATTCACAATACCTTTTGCAACTGCAGCTCCTTGCGATTCAATAGGAACAATTCGGTAAGCTAGCCCCTCTAAACTAAAGTATTTATCCAATCCTAGGTGCTTGTCGCTTGTTACTGAAATTGCATAATACAATGGGCGTTTCCAATTGTTATTATACAACATATCCAACAGCATTAGTTGATCTTTAGTAATGTAATTACCTTTTAAAGTAATTCGCATTGTATCAACAATTTGATCGTATAGTTCTGGTGCAACCACCATATTATCGATTACTGCTTGCTTATCAACCTTCATAAATAAATTACGAACAGGCAAGTAAGCAGCATTATCTGCTCTGGTAATTTTCGTACGCTTATCGTCACTTTTTATAAAATCTAATGCTTTTCCTAGCTCAATACTTTTTCCCTTTAAGCGCGGATCCTCCATAATATACACAATATCACGAGTTCCCATCACATACTGATCGTATTCGAAAGAAATTGGAAGAGGATCAGACTCGTATGCTTTGCGCTTCATTTGGCTTACATACCAATCGGTTTGGAAATAGCTTAAGTTACAAACTCGTTTGTCGGTACCAATGCCCTCCACTTCTTGATTATACCAAAGTGGATAAGTATCGTTATCGCCATTCGTGAAGATTACCCCATTAGGTTTTATGCTATTTAAATAATTCTGTCCAAAATCTCGGGCGGTATAACGATGAGCACGATTATGATCGTCCCAGTTTTGAGAAGCCATTAAAACAGGTACAGAGATTAGTGAAATAATTGTTACACCTCCAGCAACTATATTTTTAGGGCCAAACTTATTTAGCCATTTGTACAGACCAGCTACACCTAATCCAATCCAAATTGTAAAGGCATAGAATGATCCTGCATAGGCATAATCTCGTTCACGTGGTTGATATGGATACTGATTCAAATAAAGTACAATTGCCAAACCAGTTGAGAAAAAGAGCATAAACACAACAAATAAATCTCGTTTCCCTTGTTTACCTGATTCGTATTGAAAAGCGATTCCAATTAATCCAAGTAATAATGGTAAGAAGAAGTAGGTATTTCGTCCGGCATTATTTGCAAACTTGTCTGGTAAATCATCTTGACTACCTAGGCGTGCCTCATCAATAAATTTAATTCCGCTAATCCAGTTTCCATTCAGCGCTTCCCCATGCCCTTGAATATCGTTTTGACGACCGGCAAAGTTCCACATAAAGTAACGTACATACATGAAATTAACCTGATAGCGAACAAAGAATCTCAAGTTTTCAGCCATCGTTGGCTTCACAATTGTTTCGCCATTGTGCTTCAACTTGCGACCTTTAATATTTCCCCATTGTTTATAGGCATTTATATGATTGGGCTGTGAGCTACTCCACATCCTTGGGAAATAAGTACTAAACTCATCTACATAATTTGGTACTTTTTTCACATGCGAAACTTCGTAACGTCCATTTTTTGTAATGTATTGCTTTTCATCTTCCACATACGATTCTCTTTCATCGAGAGGTGTATTAAAATATTGTCCGTAAAACAATGGGGTATCTCCGTATTGCGTACGATTTAAATACCCTAACATTGAGAATACATCATCAGGACTATTTTGATCCATTGGAAGTTTCGCATTCGATCGAATCGGAATTATTGCATAAGTTGAATAACCAATTAAAATTACAGTTACTCCCACTAAAATGGTATTCATTAATACCTTTTGCTTTTTATGGGTATAATAAATTCCATAAACAATGGCTGCAATCAATAATACAAGGTAAATAAATACGCCTGAATTTAATGGCATTCCAATACCATTAACGAACAGCAATTCGAACCAAGAAGCAACTTTAACAACTCCGGGAATAATACCTATTAAAGTTGTTCCTAAAATCACTCCTGAAATTAACAATGCATAGAAAATCCCTTTCGGAGTAACTTTATAATTTTTATAATAATAAATTAACGAAATTGCAGGAATTGCTAATAAGTTCAAGAGGTGAACTCCAATTGATAAACCAGCCAAATACGCAATTAAAATAATCCATCGATTAGCATGTGGTTTGCCAGCTTCATTTTCCCATTTCAATATTGCCCAGAATACAATTGCTGTAAATAAAGATGAAGTTGCATATACTTCAGCCTCAACCGCTGAAAACCAAAATGTATCTGAAAAAGTATAAGCTAATGCACCTACAAAACCACTTCCTAAAACTGTAATTGTTTGCGCCGTTGACAACTCACCTGTTTTTTGAATCAAACGTTTCGCAAGGTGGGTAATGGTCCAAAACAGAAACATAATTGTAAAGGCACTAGCTAAAGCCGACAATATATTCATCATTAGCGAAGCGGTTGATTCATTTCCCCAAACGGTGAATAATCGACCAAGCAACATAAAGAATGGTGCCCCCGGAGGGTGTCCTACTTCGAGCTTGAAAGCGGTTGTTATAAATTCTCCACAGTCCCAGAAACTAGCCGTGGGTTCGATTGTCATCAAATAAACTACGGCTGAAATTGCAAAAGTTAACCAGCCTACAATTACATTTAGTCTTTTGTAGTTATTCATTTTTGTATTCTTTGAGCCAACAGAAAGGCGATAATTTATACGATATTTTATTACAAAAATAGTTGTGTGCGAATATAACAGAAACTTTCCACTCTATCTAATAGCAATTATTAATTTAGCATTTTTTAAAGGATCGTTATAAATGAATACAATAAAGGTTTGCTGCGCAATCATATTTAATAACAGAAAAGTACTTATTTGTCAAAATAAAAGCTCAGCCAGACATCCATTAAAATGGGAATTTCCGGGTGGAAAAATCGAAGAGCAAGAAAGCGAAAGCGAATGTCTGAAACGAGAAATACTGGAAGAACTGGCAGTTGAAATTGATGTACTTAAAAGGCATGCTTCAATTTATCATATTTACGATACTTTTCGATTGGAATTAATACCTTTCGAAGCAAGAATTATAGAGAATACTCCTATCGCAAAAGTACACGAAAAAATTAGGTGGATAAATTTTAATGAACTTGATCAAATTGATTGGGCCGAAACAGACAAAAAACTGATCGAAGCAAATTCGAAACTTTTTAATTTCAGTGCATAAAAAAAGGCCTCGCGGCCTTTCCTATTCTTTTAAAAGTAACTTTTCAATATTGTCTTTAAACATTTGTCTGGTTTGTTCTTCATCTCTGGCAATACCTGAAGTCATGGATGGTTTCCCTTCTTTCGGCACATATAAAAAAGCTGGAATCCCTTGGATTCCAAAAACGGAGGCTAATTCGCGCTCATCGTCTACATCAATTTTGTAAACATTAATTTTACCTTCATATTCCTTCGCCAATTCTTCTAAAATTGGAGAAGTAATTTTACAAGGTCCACACCAATCAGCATAAAAATCGATCAAACAAGGTTTATCTCCCTTAAAAACCCATTCGGTTTTATTCTTTTCGTAATCCATCACTTTTGCCAAAAAATCAGCTTTTGTCATTTGGATCGCATAAGTTTTATCCTCTTTGGTGCTTGACTTTGGTTCTTCCCCATTTGTATTTGCAATTGCTACAAATCCCACTAATACGATAAATAATCCTAGTAAATATTTCATCTTCATAATCGTTTATCTTTTCTTCAAAAATAACCCGACAAAAATAATTGTCGTGTAACTAAAATCACATTCATGCCTAGATGTTCTGAATTTAACATTAATTAATAATCAGCAGCGAGTGATCTATTTACCAATTTTAACAAAAATGCAAATTTCAATCGTAAACATTTTCCTTCATGAAATTACGTTTACTTTCGTATTTTTGTGCCATTAAATCGTAGATAATGACAAATAAGAAGCAAACTGCAGAAAAGATATGGGAAAAAGGTATCCCTGTTGATGAGTTAATTGAAAAATTCACAATTGGTAAAGATCGAGAGTTAGACCTGTACCTTGCCCCTTCCGATGTTTTGGGTTCAATTGCACACGTAAGCATGCTCAATAAAATCGGCTTGATTTCAAACGATGAGCTTCCGCAATTGATTAAAGAGTTGCGTAATATATATGACGAAATTCAGAATGGCCAATTCGAAATAGAAGATGGAATTGAAGATGTTCATTCGCAAGTTGAATTATTACTGACGCGTAGATTAGGTGAGGTTGGTAAAAAAATTCATAGTGGCCGTTCTCGAAACGATCAAGTATTGGTCGACTTAAAACTTTTTATTCGCGATGAATTGATTGAAATTGCAGAAGGAACAAAAAAGCTTTTTACACTACTTCAAAAAAGAAGTGAAGAAACTAAAGAGGTTTTGATTCCGGGCTACACCCATCTGCAAGTTGCCATGCCGTCGTCGTTTGGTTTATGGTTTGGTGCCTACGCCGAAAGTTTGTCCGACGATTTATTAATGCTTCAATCTGCGTGGAAAATAGCCAACCAAAATCCATTAGGTTCAGCAGCAGGTTATGGTTCTTCTTTTCCCCTCGACAGACAAATGACCACCGACCTATTAGGTTTCGACTCGTTAAATTATAATGTAATTTATGCACAAATGGGGCGTGGTAAAGTTGAAAAAACAGTTGCGTTTGCGATGGCTTCTATCGCAGCAACTTTATCAAAAATGGCTTTTGACGGTTGCTTGTTTATGAGCCAAAATTTTGGATTCATAAAATTGCCCGATAATCTAACCACCGGATCGAGCATCATGCCACACAAAAAGAACCCCGATGTTTTTGAGTTATTAAGAGCGCATAGTAACCAATTGCAAGCACTTCCAAATAACATTACTCTCATTATTAATAACCTCACCAGCGGTTATTTTAGAGATCTACAAATTGTAAAAGAGGCATTTTTGCCTTCTTTCCAAGAACTAAAAAATTGTTTGGAAATTGCTGCTTATGCGATTGAAAATATGGAAGTAAACAAAAAAATATTGGACGATAAAAAGTACGATATGATTTTTAGTGTGGAAGAAGTTAATGCATTGGTAAATCAGGGAATGCCTTTTAGAGATGCATACAAACACGTAGCTCAAAAAATAATGGATAATGAATTTGTTCCGGTTAAAAAAGTAAAGCATAGCCACGAAGGAAGCATTGGAAACCTTTGCACCCAGGAAATTGAAAAGAAGTTCAATTCTACTTTTAAAGATTTTAATTTCGAAAAAATAAATCAAGCTAAAAACGCGCTATTAAAGAAATAAATCAATAAAGATTGTTTATACAGAATTCTCTAACGCGTTCTGTATAAACAACTAAAATACACTTCTTCATTAGCTTGATTACTTCAATATTTTGACTCTACCACTACATTTATAATCATTCTAAATTGTATTTTTTAACATTTTAATAATCAAAATCATTGCTTTTCACATATAGCTCTTTTTCAATACATTAAATCATTTTTCGAATACTTCCCCCGCCGTAACTAGTAGTACGCATGTGTACATTAAGGTCTCCCCCCACCAGTCTATTTGAATTGTATTTGCCTTATTGTATTTTTGACATTACCCTAGAAAGGAATTGGGACACTTTTACACGCATCTTACCAAACATACTTTACTGATATACAATCATTAGACAAGCTCTGTGGTATATCACAAGGGATATATGCGGTAATTTTTAAGAGGAAAAAAATATAATATAATAAAAAGAGAATTATGCTAAAAGGATCACAAAAAAATCAAGGTTTGTATTCTCCTGCATTTGAGCATGACAGCTGTGGAATTGGGTTTGTTGCAAATTTGAAAGGTAGAAAAAGCCACAAAGTTATTGTAGATGCTTTGGCTATGCTTGCTAGAATGGAGCATAGAGGAGGAACTGGCTTTGATATAAAAAGTGGCGATGGTGCAGGTATTTTAATGCAGGTGCCCCATGAGTTGTTTATGGAAGAATGCCCTAAGGTAGGTATTAAACTTCCTGCTTTTGGAAACTACGGTGTTGCAATGACATTTTTCCCGAAAGAAAAAAAACAACGTGATGAAGCAAAAAGCATCATCGAACGCCATCTTGATAAATTTAACTTATCATTATTAGGATATCGCCACGTTCCTGTTGATAATTCAGATCTTGGAAGTGACTCTAGCAGAACTGAGCCAAGTGTTCAACAAATTTTTATTGGCAAACCAGAAGGAATGTCTTTAGATGAGTTCGAACGCAAATTATTTATATTCAGAAAATATACAGCGCGCTTGGTACGCGAATCGGTATCAGGTGTTTCAGGAGATGATTTCAATATCATTTCATGTTCATACAAAACAATTATATATAAAGGTCAGTTAACAACTGAACAAGTAACACTTTATTTTAGTGATTTAAGCAACGAATCAATGCAGTCGGCATTAGCGCTAGTGCATTCTCGTTTCTCAACCAATACCTTTCCAAAATGGAAACTGGCTCAACCATTCCGCTACATTGCCCACAATGGTGAAATTAACACCAACCGAGGTAATATTAACTGGATGCGAGCCCGTGAAGTAATTTTAGAATCAACTTTATTTACTCAAGAAGAATTAGATTTAGTTTTTCCTGTTTGTAACGCAGAATCATCGGATAGTGCCAACCTTGATATGGCAATTGAGATGCTAGTTCTTAGCGGTCGTTCATTACCTCATGTTATGATGATGCTAATTCCTGAAGCATGGCAGAATCATGAAAACATGTCTCAAGAGAAAAAAGATTTCTATGAGTACTATTCAGCAATGATGGAACCTTGGGATGGTCCTGCATCTGTTTGTTTTACCGATGGTGTAATTGTTGGTGCAACACTCGACCGTAACGGATTACGTCCATCTCGTTACTGCCTAATGGAAGATGATACTTTAATCATGTCATCAGAAACCGGAGCAATCGACATCGATCATACAAAAGTAGTTGAACGAGGTCGTTTACAACCAGGTAAAATGTTTGTAGCAAACCTAGAAGAAGGTCGCATCGTTTCTGATGAAGAAGTAAAGCAAGAAATTGTTACTAAAAAGCCTTATGGTAAATGGGTAAAAGACAACATGCTTTACCTCGACGATATGCCACCGGCAGAAGATTTAGAGCTAAAATTACCTAACCGCGATACTATTATCCGTCGCCAAAAAGCATTTGGTTACACCTACGAAGACTTAGAAGTAATCTTAGAACCAATGGCAAAAACAGGTAAAGAAGCAATGGGCTCAATGGGTGCCGATAATCCATTAGCTGTATTGTCTGATCGTCCGGTTCACTTAGCACATTACTTTAAACAATTATTTGCTCAGGTAACCAACCCACCAATCGACCCAATTCGCGAACGTATCGTGATGGACTTGCGTACTTATGTTGGTGGATTTAAGAACTTATTGTCGGAAGAGCCAAAAAACTGTCGTCGTATTGCAATTTCTCAACCAGTATTAACGAATTTGCAATTAACTACCTTGGATTATGTTGATAAAAAACATTTCCAAACAAAAAAGATTTCAACTGTATTCCGTGCTGATGGCAAACCAGGAAGACTAAATACAAAATTAGAACGCATTTGTAAAAATGTTGAATATGCAATTGACGAAGGTTATTCAATCATATTATTGACAGACTTCCAAATGAGTTCAGATCATGCTCCAATACCATCGTTATTGGCAGCAGCTGCGGTTCACCACCACCTAATCAGAATCGGAAAACGTGGAAAGGCAGATATTGTTGTTGAAGCTGGAGACGTACGCGAAACACACCATTTTGCAACTTTATTGGGATATGGAGTATCAGCAGTGAATCCATATATGGCCTTAGATTCTATTCGTCAAATGGCTATCGATGGAGAACTTGGTGATATTACACCCGAACAAGCACAAAACAATTACGTTAAAGCAATTGGTGGTGGCTTATTGAAAATATTCTCAAAAATGGGAATCTCTACATTACAATCATATCAGGGAGCTCAAATTTTTGAAATAGTTGGTCTAAATAAAGCAGTTGTTGATAAATACTTTACAGGTACTGTAAGTCGTATCGAAGGACTTTCGTTAGATGATATTGCCAAAGAAGCAATCGAACGTCATCGAAAAGGATATCCAAATCGTATTGGATCAGAAAAAGTATTAGAAGCAGGTGGAGAATACCACTGGCGTAGAGATGGTGAACGTCACTTATTATCGCCAAAAGCAATTCGCTTATTACAGGAAAGTACAAGAAAGAACGACTACAAAACATACAAAGAATATTGTAAAACAGTTGATGAACAATCTGAAGCGGCATGTACCTTACGTGGCTTAATGGATTTCAAATCTGATCGCAAACCAATTTCTATCGATGAAGTTGAACCAGCTGAAAACATCTTGAAACGTTTTGCTACAGGAGCAATGTCATTTGGATCAATTTCTTGGGAAGCGCATACAACCTTAGCAATTGCAATGAATCGTATTGGTGCTCGTTCCAATTCAGGTGAAGGAGGCGAGGATCCTATTCGCTACACAAAATTACCAAATGGTGATGATATGTGTTCAGCAACAAAACAAATTGCTTCAGGTCGTTTTGGAGTTCATAGTTATTACTTAAGTAAAGCCAAAGAACTACAAATTAAAATGGCTCAAGGAGCCAAACCAGGTGAAGGTGGACACTTGCCAGGACCAAAAGTAAACGGATGGATTGGTAAAACCCGTAGCTCAACACCGGGTGTGGGATTAATTTCGCCACCACCGCATCACGATATTTATTCTATCGAGGATTTAGCACAATTAATCTTCGACCTTAAAAATATTAACCGCGAAGCGCGTATCAACGTTAAATTAGTTTCTGAAACTGGAGTTGGTACTGTGGCAACAGGAGTGTGTAAAGCAAAAGCCGATGCTGTTTTGATTTCGGGTTACGATGGTGGAACAGGTGCATCACCTTTAAGTTCGATCAAGCATGCTGGACTTCCTTGGGAACTTGGATTAGCAGAAACACATCAAACATTGGTGAAAAACCGATTGCGTAACCGTATCACAGTTCAGAGTGATGGACAGATGAAAACTTCTCGCGATTTAGCAATTGCTACTTTACTTGGCGCTGAAGAATGGGGATTAGCAACCGCAGCATTAGTGGTTGAAGGTTGTATTATGATGCGTAAATGTCATAGTAACACTTGTCCGGTAGGTATTGCAACGCAACGCGATGAGTTACGTAAAAAATACACCGGAAAACCAGAATGGGTAGTTAACTATTTTGAATTCTTAGTTCAAGGATTACGCGAAATAATGGCTGAACTTGGATTCAAAACCATTAACGAAATGGTTGGTCAAGCACAGTGTGTAAAATTCAAAGACAATATTGACCATTGGAAATATAAAAACCTTGACTTGTCGCCAATCTTATTCAAACAAGAAGAAGGTGCAGAAGAAGGACTATACAAGACACAGGAACAAGACCACTTGATGTCAGAAATTTTGGATTGGAAATTGCTAGAAGCAGCCAAACCAGCATTAGAAAATGGCGAAAAAGTGAAGGCGGAATTTGAAATTATCAATACCGATCGTTCAGTTGGAGCTGTACTTTCTAATGAAATTGCTAAAAAATATCAGGACAAAGGTTTACCCGACGGATCTGTTCATTTTAAACTTAACGGATCAGCAGGTCAATCTTGCGGAGTATTCTTAAGTAGAGGTGTAGAGTTAGAAATCGAAGGAGATTGTAACGATTACCTTGGAAAAGGTTTATCGGGTGGTTCATTAACACTTTACCCTAAAAAAGGTGTAAAATTCAATGCCGAAGACAACATCATTGTAGGTAATGTTTGTTTCTATGGAGCAACTTCAGGAAAAGCATTTATCCGAGGAATCGCAGGAGAACGTTTCTGTGTTCGTAATTCAGGAGCAAATGTTGTTGTTGAAGGAATTGGCGACCACGGATGTGAATACATGACCGGAGGAAAAGCAGTTATCCTTGGAAAAACAGGACGTAACTTCGGTGCAGGTATGTCAGGTGGTGTAGCTTATGTGCTAGACGAAGATGAAAGTTTTGAAACTCGTTGTAACAAGGAGATGGTTCTACTTGAAAAATTAGAAAAACAAGAAGAAATTGAGGAGCTGAAAGCGATGATTACAGAACATTTTGAAAAAACTGATTCTGCTGTCGCAAACCGACTACTAGCAGATTGGGATACTTCAATAGCTAAATTCGTGAAAGTAATTCCGGGAGATTACAAAAAGATGATGGATTTAATCGAAAATGTAAGAAACACTGGAGAATATGAAAAAGAAGACGATATTGTAGAAGCTGCATTCCAAATGCTTTAATACAAATCATGCAAATAATTTCCTTAACTATTGAAAAACAAATAGCTACGGGACATAAAAGCTTGATTTAATATATGTAAATGAAAAATTAATAAAAATACTCTTAGATTTTTGGACTTATAACAGAATAAGTCAGTTATCAATTTCAAAATCTGTTTAACAAACAAAAATTAAGAGACCTATATCATAATAATTATGGGAAAACCAACAGGATTTTTAGAATACCCAAGAAGAGCTAATCCTATGCGTCCGGTAAACGAACGCATATTAGACTGGAAAGAAGTTTATGTACTTCGTACAGAGGAAGAGTGCAGAACTCAGGGGGCACGCTGTATGGATTGTGGTACTCCATTTTGCCATCGAGGTGAAATGATGCAAGGAGGTGCCAGTGGCTGCCCTGTTTACAATCTAATTCCCGAATGGAATGACTTAATATATAAAGGAAAATGGCGTGCTGCACTAGATCGATTGCATGCAACCAATAACTTTCCTGAATTTACAGGCCGTGTATGTCCTGCTCCTTGCGAAGCAGGTTGTGTACTTGGTATAAATGAACCCGCAGTAACCATTCACGATAATGAAAGAACTATTATCGACAATGGTTTTGAAAAAGGATGGGTTGTTCCAGAGCCTCCAGAAGAACGTACCGGTAAAAAAGTTGCGGTTATTGGCTCTGGTCCTGCCGGACTTGCATGTGCTGCACAACTGAACAAAGCAGGGCATAATGTAACCGTATATGAGCGCGACGACCGTATTGGTGGCTTGTTGATGTATGGAATTCCAAACATGAAGTTAGATAAAGCCGTTGTTCAACGTCGTGTAGATATTTTAGCAGAAGAAGGCATTGAATTTATAACTGGTGTTGAAGTAGGAAAAGATATCAATGTGAGCTTATTATCAAACGACTTCGACTCAATTGTTTTGGCAACCGGTGCAACTAAACCTCGTGATTTACCAGTAACAGGAAGAGAATTAAAAGGCGTTCATTTTGCAATGGAATTTCTAAAAGCAAACACAAAAAGTCTGCTTGACAGTGAACTTGAAGATGGCAATTATATTTCAGCAAAGGATAAAAATGTAGTTGTTATTGGTGGTGGCGATACAGGAACCGATTGTGTTGGAACTTCGCTACGCCACAAATGCAAAAATGTAATCCAATTGGAAATTATGCCTCGTCCTTCATTCGATCGAAATAAAGAGGCAAATCCTTGGCCACAATGGCCAACGAATCTAAAAGTAGATTACGGTCAAAAAGAAGCACTTTACAAACAAGGAGATGATCCTCGCCAGTATTTAAAAACTACCAAAGAATTCATTGGCGATGAAAATGGTCAATTAAAACAAATGAAGGTAGTTGACGTTGAATGGAAAGTTGATATGGAAGGTAGACGTTACCCAGCCGAAGTTGAAGGGTCTGAACAAATTTTAGATGTTGACTTGGTATTATTAGCAATGGGTTTCCTCGGACCAGAAGATAGTTTGGCAGATCAATTAAATCTGAAGCGTTCAGAACGCTCCAATGTTGAAGCAGAATATGGCGAATTCAAAACCTCAGCAAAAGGTGTATTTGCTTGTGGAGATGCGCGCCGCGGACAATCATTAATTGTTTGGGCGATCAACGAAGGCCGCGCGGCTGCCCGTAAAGTAGATGAATACTTGATGGGAGAATCAGTATTGCCTGCATAAATTAAAACAATGACCGATAGATAATTATCATCGATAATAATACACATAATAGAATAAAAAAAGCTACTTAATTAAGTAGCTTTTTTTATTCTATTATTAAATTCTTATATGCATGATCGTAATACTTTCCTAAGTTGCGCCAACCAAAACGTACCGATGCATGCTCTGTTCTGTTTCGTAAATTAATTCGCTCTCTGCGATTCATTTTCACAAACTCAAACATTTTATTGGCCATTGTTTCGGCAATTTCATCATACGATTTTTCACTTCTCTTTAAAACAGTGATTCCATTTTTCTCGCTATCCTTAATATTGTTTTTCACATAGTCGCCAAACCCACTTAAGTCGGAAGTAATAGATGGTATTCCACTTGCCGCGCATTCCAATGGAGTATATCCCCACGGCTCATAATAACTTGGGAATAACCCCAAATGACAACCGCGAACAAATTGATAGTATTCCATTCGAAACAATGGGTTTGAAGAAGAAACAAAGTCGGGATGATAAACAACTTTCACCTTATCTTCCTTGTAATTCAACAATCCTGCTGTTTTTAGGAAATTCATGATACTATCTTTTTCTTCATCTTCTAAATCATGAGTTACAATTGGTGGCATTATATTTTTACGCCATACACGAATATTCTTTCGTAATTTAATGGCATTATAATCATCGAGTAAGGTATTTAAGTTTGGCAATCGACTACTCATATTATTCACCATATAAGTAAACAATTTTTCAGATAGCGATTCGTTTAATTCCTCGCAAGTTCGACCAATTTCATCCAACATCGCCCGACTCTCAAGAACATTACTGTTAATCGATTTAAACGGGCTCTTGGTTACAATGAACATTACAACCGTTGCATCAACATTATGCTGTTTCATTTTCCAATTCAAACGGGCCAATGCTTCAAGTGTTAAATCATAACCTTTATTATGGTACTCATACCTTCCCGAAGTGAAAAAGTATAAAGTTTTATTCAAGTCGAAAGAGTAATTTTGAAAAAAATGTCCTGTTACAAATTGGCTAATATTCTTCTTAAATTCTTTATGTAAAATTTGCAGTTCGTGCAAGGCTTCAAAACGAGCAATACTTAAACCATTGGGCAAAATCATTTCCGGACTTCGACCGAGCAAATATCGACACTCTTTTGCCGTTATTTCAGAAACGGTTGAAAACATATGTGCCCCATGTGCTGCAGCTCGTTCAATAGCTACACTGGCATAAATATTAAAATGTGTGGCCTCCTTTTCCCAATCATATTGTTCTAAATGATCGTAAAATTCAGGATCATTCATCGCTAAATATCTACCAAGCAAAGTTGCATGCGTAGTGAAAATTATCTTCAGATCTAATTTATGCTTTCTCAATTCAGGTATTGGGGTACCTGCCATCCACTCATGAAAATGAGTAATAATATTTTTTTTGTCCTTTAGTTTTTTGGAATACAATCGGATGAATTCAGTTACTTGTGCGCCAAATGCCACCACCTGATCGAGCAAATTATCGTTGGGCAAAGAGATGTTATGATGTTCCCAAAAACTATATTTAAATTCGCCGATACGATTCATAACTGCATTGGGATCAAACAAAACAACTTTGGGATGTCCTGCAATCAACCAAGTTCCATAATAAACACTATAACCACTTTCGTTCATTTTTTTGACCACCTGACCAATCGGATCGCTATAATCGGTTGCCAACTCGAACATTGTTGAAGCTTGATTTGAAAAATATGGGCCTAAAAGTAGATAGTTATTTCCCCACTTTTGAACCGTCGAAGGAACCTTCGACTGTATTACTGTATATATCCCCCCAACTTGATTACATACTTCCCATGCGATCTCGATTAATTGATTATTCACATAATCATTGGTTGTCATAATTTCGAGATCTTGACCTTCTTCAGGTGGTGTGCTAGATACCATAATCAGAAAATTAGATGTTAGTCTTATAGATTGTATCAGGTTGGCCGATAAATTTCTACGCTCAAATAATTAGATATTCTATCTGAAAGCTTTAAAAATTATCATTTATCCCACTAACAAAATTAACATTGTAAACCGCATTTGCAACTGGTTTCAACCATTTCTTACCTCAAAAGAATTATTTATATTACTTTCTTTTTTCAATGAATAAAAATTGAAAACTAAGGATTACAACTTATTTAAAATATTGCAACCTCGATAAATCATTTGTAAAATATATTTCTGCATGAAGTATCTTTCAACAAAGGAAAATTATTTTAAGTATGTAGAAGCACATGTTGAAACAAAAGGACAATTTCCTTAAAATAATAAAATTGAATTCATCTTAATCTAAGAATCTCTTAATAAATTCTCTTATTGTGTTCTTAGCACCACAATTCCTGTTTGGAATTTATTTTGTGTAATGTATTCAGAAATTGGCAAAGAAGAAACAATAACTTCTTTGAAATCAGACGAAGCATGTAACAGATGAGCCTTTCCATTTTTTCGAATTACAAAACCGGTATGCACAAAGTCTAATCCATTAATATCGGTAGTAAAACCTACAATCATTCCATCTTTCAATTGATCTTCAATTTCAGCAATTTTATCTTGTGGAATATAAAAGTACGCACCACCGATTTCATTTTCCACTTGCTTAATAGAAGCCACCAAATTAGAATCTTTAGACAATTGAGGATAAGCAGCAACATGCTCCGACATAAAATTCAACTGAAGATCTCGTTGAATTCCTCCAAGTTCTTCAGTTATATTTTTAGACAGTCCTTTCTTTTCTTGATCAAGTATCCATTCGGTAAAATAATGCAAGCGACTGCTATAATCTAGCAATTCTCCATTTCGGTAGCGTATCGATTTTAAATTCGCAACATAGTTCGAAAAAGAAGGATTAATTTGCTGACTCGTTTTTTTCAGAGCCATACATGTTTCAATATAGGTTGTACAGTCAAATGCCAAAACATTCACAATCACTTGCTCCTTTTGTCCAATTTCTAAAGTATGTGTTTTATAAGGGGTACCAATAAACGATTGAGCAATATCAATAATTGGCAGGTCACTATTTGCAGAAAACTGATTTATTTTTTGCATCACCAATGTAGAGTCAGCCGAAGTGTAAACTGCAGGAATTTCATCCGCTATTTGTGCAGGATGGCATGCAATGCATAAAAAAAGTATAACTAGAAATCTCAACACGTTTTGTTTTTTCTGAAAGATAAAAAAACCAACCTGAATATTCAGATTGGTTTTATGTTATTTCAAATTTTCTTAATTCAGCGAGTCCTTCAATTTATTCAATCGTTTCAATGCAACATTGGGTTTTACACTCATATAACATCCTCCAACGCAACCGCCTTCACAACTCATTCCTTCAACAAAATTAAATTCATTTTTCTTTTGCAGTAAGTTTAATTGCTTGATCGATTTTCGATCTAAACCGTTTAGAACAACAGGTCTTAAATCAATATTCTTTGGCAATTTATTTTTCACAGCAGCCATTACACCTCCTGTACTCGCAAATCCCCATGCATCGCCAGTAGCCTCAACACTTGTGTCCATCAAATTTATGGTTGCAGGATCTAAATCGGAAGCCATCAACATTGCATCGAGCTCTTCAAAATTAATTACCATATCAATTCCGCCCACCTTAAACGATTCTGCTTTTTTGGCAACACAAGGGCCAATAAAAACAGATGAAGCATTTGGATAGCGTTCGCGTACAATTTGTGCAGTATACACCATTGGCGAAGGCGTATGCGACATATTATCTTTTAAACTTGGAACATGTTTTTCAATAATATTCACAAAGGATGGGCAACAAGAAGTTGTCAATAAAGCTCCGCCCTTTTCAATAAATTCTTCGGCTTCGTTTTGTGTAGTTAATTCGGCACCTTCTGCAACATATATCACATCCTCAAATCCCATCTTAATTAAAGCAGCTTTCATTTGAGGAAGGCTGCAGCTAAACTGTGCAGCTACCGATGGCGCGAGCATGGCCACCACTTGTTTCTTTCTTTTCAACGAAAAAGCAAGATCAAACAAATGAGTTTCTTCAACGACAGCACCAAAAGGACAGGTCATTACGCATTTTCCGCAATAAGTACACTTGTCGAAATCGATGGTTTCCTTTCCATTTTCATTTTTCGAGATTGCCCCTACAGGACAACTTTGCTCACATGGTACTGGTGCATAAATAATTGAATGGTAAGGGCAAACTCCTTCACAAATACCACAACTCACACACTTGTCGGGATTGATTACTGCTTTTGAACCAACAAAATAGATGGCGTCTTTGGGACAATTCACTTCACAAGGCCGTCCGAGGCAACCTCGACACATATTGGTAACTACATAATTATTTTGCTGGCATCCCAAACAAACATCTTCCACAACGCGCAAAATTTCACGATCGCTAGTCGCTTTCACAAAGGATTGGAGCACATAATCTGAAAGGTTATTTAACTCATCTTCTTCGTTTTCATATACAAAGCCGAGCATTGCCATGATTTTTTGTTTAATCAAAGCTCGATCTCGGTATATGCAACAACGAAAACTTTCGCTTCCACGTGGACGCATTTTCATCGGGATCTTATCGATTTCATCCAGCAAGGTTTCATCAAAAATCATTCGAACAATGCGCTCTTCTAATTCACGTCTTATTTGTATTGCCTTATTTTGTGCTACCATAAGTAACTAGTACTTTAAAAATTTCGCACAAAATTCAGCATTATTTTACAAAACACATGTTGTACAGCAGATATTTTTTACACTCAGTGCTAATTCAGTTTTATTCTACATAAACAGAATGATGTAGAAGATAAAATCAATGAAGCATTAAAAGGCAGGATTAAAGCCATGCTTCAAATTGACACTACTACTGAAAGTTTATGCCCCTAATTATCGATTAAAAAGTAAAGGTATCATTTCCTGAAATTTTTCTTTAAAGCAATCATTTCATAGAACGGATACGAACTTCGGTATCAGAATCAGATAACAGATCGACCAAAATTGAGGTATCGGTATTCCCATAATGATATGGATATAAAATTTTAGGTTGAAACATTTGAACAGCTTTCGAAACCATTTCGGGAGTCATCGTATTAGGTAAGTTCATCGGGAGGAAAGCTATATCAATATTTTTTAAGTTGGCCATTTCAGGAACATTTTCGGTATCTCCAGCAACATATATTTTAACACCATCAATTGAAATCACATAACCATTCCCCTCTCCTCTTGGATGATAAGCTTGTCCTGAACTTCTTCTATGTACCAAATTATATGCAGGTACCACCTCAATAGTACCTATTGAGGTAGAAAATTTTTCACCATTGCCAACAACTGTTGTGTTTCCGATTTCCGACATCACAGATTCACAACTTCTGGGGCCATACATTTTAGTGCTGTTTGTACAAACTTCTTTGATTGCCGAAGCATCGAGATGATCGCCGTGTTGATGGGTAATCAGAATATAATCGGCATCGGGAAAAGTTGAATAGTCGCCTCCTCTTGACCAAGGATCGATATGAATTATTTTATCCTGATATTCCAAATATAGCGAACAATGTGCAACAAGATGGATCAATAGTTCGCCGTTTTCTGTTTCTATTTTCTCTTGTGCCATTAAATTATTGAATGCAAAAATCAATACAAGAACAATTAAATATTTCATCGGTATCAGTTTAATACTATTTCGAAATATAACGTATCACCATAAAGATTGTCAATCATTTACAATTCTTCCTGATTTAATTTATCAATTATATTATGTTTTGTTTGTCGTGTTTTCCATCGCTCACGAGCATACTTTTGCATATCAATTACAGCATCTTTTTCGTCAACAATTTCAAGTCCCAACAAGGTTTCAATTACATCTTCCATGGTCACAATTCCGTCTAAACCGCCATATTCATCAATAATTATTGCAATATGCTCTTTCTTTTCTAATAATTTTTCCCAAAGCGAAAACAACATCACCGATGTTGGAAACATCAAGATATTTCTCTTAATATCTTTTAGTTTTAAATCATTCCGGGCTTCAGCCAAATTCTCAAAAACTTGCTGTCGGAACACATATCCAGTTATATTTTCCTCCTTCCCTGCATAAACAGGAATCCTTGAAAACTGAAGATAGTCTTTGTTTTGTAGAAATTCAGCAAGGCTCAAATTTTCATCAGCAACCGCAACCACCACACGTGGAGTCATTACTTTACTGGCCTTAATATTTTTTAATTTCACCACATTCTGAATAATTTTATTTTCCTTATCCGTAAATAAGCCCTCTTCTTTCCCGATGCTTGCCAATGCAGCAATTTCTTCTCGACTGGTGGTTTGCTCCTCCTTATTCCTAGAGATTAATCGTGTAATTAATGCCGATAAAATCACCAATGGATAGGTTAAAATTATCATCCCTTTAATAGCATAATAAGTAAGCATCGTTAGGTTTCGCCAATATCTTGCTCCAATTGTTTTCGGAATAATTTCAGTAATTATTAAAATTAGAATGGTTAAAACTGCTGATACAACTCCAAATGAAGCTTCACCAAAAACTTTAATGGCTTGCGCTCCAACTCCTGCAGCACCAATGGTATGTGCAACAGTATTTAGTGATAGAATTGCAGATAATGGCTTGTCGATATTTACTTTCAAGTCGATAAACGAAGCAGCCCAACTATGCCCTTCACCTTGTTTAACCAATAAAAATGATTGCGGGGTAGACAAAAGTACCGACTCCATTATTGAACAGAGAAATGAGACAAATAAGGCTAGAAATAAGTATGCTAATAGTGCTAACATTTTTGCTTTATTAAATATACAATCTCATGCAACATTTTGTTTCAATTTCAATTAAACTATAGGAAGTAAAAATCCTACAACAACTTCAACTTAAATCAGCTGGAATAATATAGGTTACAACTGTTAGAAGTTTCTTGAACAATAATTTGAAAAATTTGTCTTTTATTTAAATACCCTACTTTATCAGTAGCTTAAATATTGTTTTTGAAAACCAGAATATCCATATTATTCTTATTTCTAATCATGCTTCCCTTTTTTCTAAAGGTTAGCATTTACATAGATTTTAAAATTAACCAAGACTTTATTGCTAAGGTTTTATGTATTAAAAAAGATGTACCCAACAATGGATGTCAAGGAAACTGTCACTTAAAAAAGCAACTGAGTAAAACAGAAGAAATACCGGCATCTGAAGAGCTTCCTAATAACCTGATCACAAAACTAAAAGTTGAAGCAGTTTTTACTGACAAAGAAAAGAAATCAGTAATAGAAGCAAAACTAATAAAAAAACAATTCGAATTTCCATCATTTTATATCGAGCCCAATATTATTGGTCTTGATCATCCTCCCAAATTCGTAGCTTAAAATAGAACATTTCAAAATTCTTCAGAAACGTTTCTGAAGAGCAATTGCTTTTGATATGTACCTATACGATTAATTATTTTCTATTATTAATCCATATATCACTATGAATTTAAAAATTACAATATTTAGCATCTTAACTGTGCTAACACTGGTACTTAATGCTCAAAACCCAGTAAACAGAATCCAATTACTCGATGCAGAATCGAATGCTCCCATTGATGGAGCAACCTATGAATACTCAAATATTAAAGGCACTTCAAATAACGATGGAGTAATTTTCTTCGAATATGAAGAAGGAGCTTCGATGACAATTTCACATCTAAATTATGGGTCGTGGAAGATCAATGATTTAGGAATAAAAGAAGCAATACAAAAGAAGCAATACAAAAAAGAAAAAGTTACAGTAAACTTATACCCTATCACCGTAATTCATGTTAAACAATACGACACAAAGAACGATCGGGTTTCGATTAAATCGGAAGATCGATTAGAACATGACGGTGCTGCTTTATTGATCAACATTCCATCGATTGGTGGAATCAAAAAAAGTGGTTCGTATGGGATCGACCCAGTATTTCGGGGTTTTAAATATGAACAACTGAACATTGTAATTAATGGTGTTCAGAGTGCTTTGGCTGCTTGTCCTAATCGGATGGATCCGCCAACAAGTCAGGTAGCTCCAAACATGCTTGATCGCATTGAAATTATTAAAGGACCATATGCACTGCGTTTTGGAACAGGGTTGGGTGCTACCATTAATTTCATCCCAAAAGCAATTAGTGTATCTAACGAAAAAAGCCTTTACGGCAGAGTTTCCTCGGGCTACCAAAGCAATGGCGACATTTTAAGAACAGAACTTAATTTGGGCCGAAAATCCAAACATAGCGATTTTAATATTTTTGGCTCCTGGTCTGAAGGCAACGATTATACCTCTGGAAATCAAACAATCATTCAATCTGATTTCTTACGAAGTAGTTTTGGATCCACTTTGGGATTAAAACTCTCCGAAACACAAACGTTAAACTTATCAGCCACCTACAACAGAGCCCGCGATACCGATTTCCCGGGATTGGCAATGGATTTAAGAGAAGACGACACCTTTTTGCTAAATGCAAATCATGCAATCAAATTCAAGAAGAAAAGTTTGAAATCAATAAAAACTTCAATTTTTGGATCATTTGTCGATCACATAATGGACAATTTATCAAAGCCACTAAATCCAAGAATGGTAAATGCCATTGCTACGGCGCAAACACAAAACTACGGCGTACGAAGCGAATCTAATTGGTTATATAACTCCAATAAACTTTATGCTGGCGTAGACTATAAATCGGAAAATGCAGATGGGATTCGAAGTCGTGAAATGCTAATGGGACCACAAGCAGGAATGACAATGAAAGATAATATTTGGCAAGAAAGTAGAATTGATAAAGCTGCAGTTTTTGCTGAATATCACCTCAATAAAAAGAAGATTAAATACATTATGTCGTCTCGTTTAGAGTTTAACCATGCCATCAGCTCTAATCCCGATTTGGAATTTATTCAAGCAAATAGTGTTACGGAGGTAAATCAGTTTAATCCGAATCTTAGTTTAGGCGCAATTCTCCCTCTATCAAATGAGCTAAAAACCGGAATTTGGTTGGGAAGAGTTCAACGCAGTGGAGGACTTGCCGAAAGGTTTATCAACTACTTCCCAATTGGTTTAGATCCATACGAATTAGTTGGTAATCCGGAATTGAAACCCGAAGTCAATAATCAAGTCGACCTTACGCTCGACTGGCAAAATGTAAAAACAGCACTTAGCTTTGATGTTTACTTTTCCTACTTACAAAACTATATATCGTCATCGATCGATCCGGCACTAACACCCCGACTATCAATGAGCCCGGGTGTACGAAGAATCGACAATATTAAATCAGCAATAAAAACAGGCTTTGAATTTGATTGGCATCAGGTATTGCCGCTTTATTTAGAAAGTCAATTTAGTATTGCTTACACTTACGGTCAAAACCAAAGTACAGCAAATCCATTACCCGAAATAGCACCGATGGAATTTCGGTTTAATATTTGGGGGAATTACTTTAGTGACAAATTAAAACCCGAAATTAAATTTAGACATGCCTTAAAACAATCGAGAGTTTCAACCGAATTTGGTGAAAACGAAACACCGGCATTTTCGGTAATTGATGCTAAAATTGCTTATTACTTTCATAAGAATTTTAGTTTAAATTGTGGAGTAAACAATGTTTTAAATGAAAACTATTACGAGCATTTAACTCGGAATTTAAGTTCTTCGAGCACTCCCATCTTTATGCCCGGAAGAAATACTTATATTAATTTAAGCTTTAAATTCTAGATTGTAAACAATAAAAAAAGAGCTGCTTCATTTGAAACAGCTCTTTTTTTATTGTTTAGCAATTTATTTGTGTCGCTTTTGTAATTCGCGAGCTAAATCTTCAATTCGATATCCTTTATGCGTTAGTAACACAATCAAATGATAGATCAAATCGGCACCTTCGTAAAGAAAGTTTTCATCATCGTTTGCCATTGCTCCAATAATAGTTTCAACAGCTTCTTCACCCACTTTTTGGGTAATTTTGCGGCTTCCCTCCGTAAACAACGAAGTGGTATAAGAACCTTCAGGCATCTCAGCCTTACGTTTATCAATAAAATCCTGCAATTGTGTTAAAAACAGAAGATCTTTCTGATTTTGATTTAGATCACTCATTTTGTATATTTTGAATTATTCAAACATTCCTTTCATTCGCTCAAAGAAATCACTTTTCTTACCTTTTCCACCTTCTGGTTTCTGAAAATTTGGCTGGCTCGCCAAGCTTTCTAGTTGCTTTTTCTCCTCAGCATTTAATTTATTAGGAACCCATGCATGTACACGAACCAATAAATCGCCTTTACCGTATCCATTTACATCGGGTAATCCTTTTCCTCGCAAACGAAGAATTTTTTCTGGTTGAGTCCCAGCATCTATTTTAACCTTTACTTTGCTTTCAACAGTTGGAATTTCAGCAGTAGTTCCTAAGGCTAATTCCGGCAAATTTAAGAACAAGTTATAAATTAAGTCGTTTTCATCGCGAATTAAATCGGGATGTTCTTCCTCGTGCACCAAAACAATTAAATCGCCATTAATGCCACCACGACGAGCTGCATTTCCTTTTCCGCTAACATTCAATTGCATTCCTTCGGCCACACCAGCAGGAATTCGTATTGAAATAACTTCATCCTCTTTTACAATACCTTCGCCATAACATTCGTTACACTTGTGCTTAATCATTTTACCTTCACCACCACAATCAGGACAAACTGCTGTGGTTTGCATTTGGCCTAGGAAGGTGTTCGAAATACGAGTTACTTGACCGCTACCATGACAAGTTGTACAAGTAGATTGTGCACCATCTTTGGCACCAGTACCTTGACAACTTTTACACGACACGTATTTTTTTACCTTAATTTTTTTATCAGCACCGTTGGCAATTTCTTGTAGACTGAGCTTCACTTTTACACGAAGATTTTGACCACGGTTCACTCGCTGGCCACCTCTGCGACCACCTCCGCCGCCACCGAATCCGCCAAAGCCACCAAAACCGCCACCTCCAAAGATGTCGCCGAACATTGAGAATATATCATCCATGTTCATGTTTTGGCCACTGAAACCACCACCAGCTGCGCCACCCATTCCTGCGTGTCCAAACTGATCGTAACGGCTTTTCTTCTCCGAATTGCTTAAAACTTCGTAAGCTTCAGCTGCTTCTTTAAATTTTTCCTCTGCCTCATTATCGCCCGGATTTTTATCAGGGTGATACTTCAAAGCCATTTTCCGATAGGCCTTTTTTATCTCTTCGGGTGTGGAAGATTTATTAACTCCCAGTACTTCGTAGTAATCGCGTTTACTCATCTTTTACCTCGTATCTTATTCTCCTATTACCACTTTTGCAAAACGAATCACTTTTTCGTTCAACGTATATCCTTTTTGAATTACGTCGACAACTTTTCCTTTCAACTCTTCAGTTGGAGCCGGAATTTTTGTAATTGCTTCGTGATAATCAGTATCTAATTCTTTTTCTTTCGCTTCAATTTCCTTTACACCATTTTGCTCCAAGAAACTATTGAAACGCTTATAAATTAAAACAACGCCTTCCTTTACGGCCTCTGCTTCGAGTTCTTTATGTTCTTCCATCGCTTGAATGGCTCTTTCAAAATCGTCGATTACCGGCAAAATATTTACCAAGATACTTTCACCTGCAGACTTAGTAAGTTCCATTTTCTCTTTCAAAGTTCGTCGGCGATAATTATCAAACTCAGCTTGAAGGCGTAAAATCTGATCATCTTTCTTTGCCAAAGCGTCTTCTAATTCATTTAGCTTTTCTTCAGCTTTATTTTTCTTGCTTTTTTTAGACGATTTTGATTCTTTCTTTTCGTCTTTCGAATCAGCAGACTCTTCTTTTTTATCTTCGTTTTCAACAGCTACCTTTTCTTCGGTATTGTTTACTTCTTGTTCTACTTTTTCTTCCGAATTATTTTTTGCGTTTTCTTTAGCCATTCTTATAACTTTTAAACAAAATTTCGCGCACGAAATTACAAATATTCTGCCAATTCTAAATTTCAGTCAATATGACACTTAAAGATTTAAGAATATGACAAAATTGACTATCATTTATGAACTTATTCCATAAAAAAACTGCTTAATAGTCCGGTTATAAAACCACGGTTGCTATTAAGCAGTTCTGTTATACTCTAATTTATTTACTTTTTTTGTTCTTCAAGAAATTTATGCAACATTGGCCCACGTAAGTTTTTGCCAATAATAACACCTTCGCCATTAATTAAAAAGCTTGCAGGAATACTATTCACCTTATAAACTTCGGCATATTTTGCATACCATCCTTTTAAATCGCTTACATGATTTGGCCAAGCCAGTTTATCTTGCTCGATTGCACTTTCCCATCTAGATTTATTTTGATCGAGTGAAACACTATAAACAGTAAATCCTGTGCCACTTTTAAATTCTGTATTTTTATATTTATTGTAAGCATCAACAACATTTGGATTCTCGCGTCGACAAGGTGGACACCACGATGCCCAGAAGTCTATCAATACAAGTTTTCCTTGCAAACCAGACAAGGGAATTGAATTTCCATCAACTCCTTTTTCAACTATTTCGGGTGCTTTGTTTCCAATTGCCGTGCCAACTTTGGCAGTTTGTGCCAAAATATTGTTTGTTAATAAGCTAACAAGTAAAACTGCTATTATTACAATTAATTTCTTCATGATTCAAAAAGTTTCATTTCAAAGCTAACACCCGTTGACAATGAAATGTTTTCATTCTTAACAATTCTTAAGATTAATCAATTCTTTTAATTTTAGCGCCTAAAGCATTCAATCGTTCGCTAATATTTTCATAACCTCGATCGATTTGCTCAATATTGTCGATGGTGCTTGTTCCTTTAGCCGACATGGCGGCAATCAACAATGCAACTCCAGCACGAATATCTGGCGACACCATTTTTGTAGCTCTCAATTTTTGTGCCTTATCTTGTCCAATCACCGTTGCACGATGAGGATCACAAAGAATAATTTGTGCCCCCATATCGATTAAGCGATCGACAAAGAACAAACGACTTTCAAACATCTTCTGATGAATTAATACGCTTCCTTTTGCCTGCGTGGCCACCACTAAAAATACACTTAACAAGTCGGGGGTTAAGCCCGGCCATGGTGCATCGGCAATATTCATGATCGATCCATCAATGAAATTTTCTATTTCGTAAGTATCTTGTTTGGGAATATAAATATCATCGCCACGGCGCTCTAATTTTATTCCCAAGCGCTTAAAAGCATCGGGAATAATACCAAGCATTTCGTATTGAACATCTTTAATCGTAATTTCTGAAGAAGTCATGGCTGCTAAACCAATAAAACTACCTACTTCAATCATATCGGGAGCGATTGTATGTTCACATCCGCTTAATTTATCAACACCATTAATGGTCAACAAATTAGAACCAATTCCGGTGATTTTTGCGCCCATACTTACCAACATGTTACACAATTGCTGGATATAAGGTTCGCATGCTGCATTGTAAATGGTAGTTGTTCCGGGAGTTAAAACTGACGCCATAATAATATTGGCGGTTCCGGTAACTGAAGCTTCATCGAGCAACATATAGGCACCTTTCATTTTTGAAGCAGCGACTTCATAGAACTTTGAAGTTGGATTAAAATTGAACTCGGCTCCAAGTTTTAAAAATCCTTGAAAATGCGTATCGAGTCTTCTTCTGCCAATTTTATCGCCTCCAGGTTGAGGAATAAACCCAACGCCAAAACGGGCCAACATAGGTCCTAAAATCATGACTGAACCTCGTAAACTTGCAGCTAGTTTGGTATACTGTTTTGATTTTAATAACTCGGGATCAACATTGGATGCACAAAATCGATAAATACCTTTTTCTAGACGTTCTACCTCAACACCAAGAATTTGAACAATATCGATTAAACGAAGTACATCGCTAATTTCGGGAATATTTTTTATGGTAATTGTTTCCTCAGAAAGCAAGGTTGCACAGATAATCTGAAGTGCTTCATTTTTTGCACCTTGCGGGTATATTTCGCCTTTTAAGGAATGACCGCCTTCGATAATAAAAGTTGCCATACTTTTTAAATTTCAATATGTAATTTAGATTATGGAACTAAAGATTAATTGCGTCGTGAATAATTCTGACGTTTGTTGTTATTATTATTGTTATTGTGCTGAGGTCTTCTTTTTGGCTTTTGCATCAAAGCTTTTGTTTGAGCCAATTGGAAGTTTTCGGGCAATTTCAATCTACCTTTCGAAAGTTCTTCGAAGTCGGACAAAATCAAACTGTCGTCAACACTATCATTGTTCCATGTTACATAGCACTTTTTCATGTGGTCAGCAATCATCTGAATCAATAAATCTTTCTCCTGACCATCCTCATAAGAAGCTGCTCTTTCAATCATCATCTCTACCACACGACCATAATGACGGTAACGAATTCGATTACTACTATATGGAATTTTATCCGGTTTTCCGCCTAGCACCTCAATTGTTGGTAATTCGTATGGATAATCAATATCCAACTCAAAGTTGGTCATAATAGCCAAATGGTCCCATAGTTTATGATTAAAATCAGCAATATCGCGAAGGTATGGATACAAATTCCCCATCACATCAATTACAGTTTGTGCAGCTTTATTTCGTTCATCACGGTCTTCGATGGTCATCACATGATCGACCATATTTTGAATATTCCTTCCATACTCAGGAAGCAATAACTTTTTTCGGTTTGAATTATAATCCATTCGATTTAATATTCTGATTAAAAATGCTTAAGTAACTCTAAGGAGGTTGATTGTTAAGCGAAGTCTTTGCAAATTTAAAAAACTATTCGATACAAAGCAATGTAATTTGAATTAGGCTTCCTCAACAACTCTTAATCGTGCAAACTTTAACAACAATTGCTTTCTTCCGGCCGATTGAAACAGAACTGTAGCCTTCAGGTTTCCTGCATCGCCTTCGATACCTAATACCTTTCCACGACCAAAACGTTGATGCTCAACCTCGCAACCTTCTTTAATTTTTGAAGGATCATCTGCTTCAAACGATGGGCGACCTTGCGCATTTTGCAAAGAAGTTAAACGACGATTCATTTGAGGTGAAGACTGCTGAACAGGTTTTCGAGTTAAAGGCTTTCGCTCCCGATTTCCAAAAGCACCGCTTCCTTGCGATCGTTCACTGCTTGTACTTGCAGCACTTCCCATAAATGAAGAATTCTCAGTTCCGGCCGGTAATTCTACGTAACGCTCATCAATTTCACCAATAAATCGACTAGGTTCGGAATAGACTAGGTTTCCCCAATTGTATCGCTGACGAGCAAAACTTACCCATAATTTATTCATTGCTCGGGTGATTGCCACATAAAACAAACGGCGTTCTTCTTCAAGATTTTCAACTGTTAACATTCCCGAAAAACTAGATGGGAATAATTTATCTTCAACCCCAACAATGAATACATTTTTAAACTCTAGCCCCTTGGCAGAATGCACTGTCATTAGGGTAACCTTATTTTTATCTTCCTCCGAATCGGTATCCTGATCGGTTAATAAAGCCACATCCTGCAAATAAGTTTCCAAGGTTGCAGAAGATCCTTCTTCCTGTGCATTGATCGAGAAATCCTGAATGGCATTCAACAATTCTTGTACGTTTTCGAACTTACTTAAATTTTCAGGCGTTTTATCGCGATACAGCTCATCTAATATTTTTGTTTGTCGAGCAACACTCAATGCAATTTCGTAGGCAGAAGAATCGGCTAATTGTTTCTTGAAAGTATGAATTAATTCAACAAAACCTGCAATTTTTGCGATGGTGCCCTTGTTTATTTTAACACCATGTTCAAGCGGACTATTCACTACTTGCCAAACACTAATCCCTGCTTCATTTGCAGCCGATTCAAGTTTTGTAATTGTAGTAGCTCCAATTCCACGTGCTGGATAATTAATTACCCGCTTTAAGGCTTCGTTATCTTGCGAATTGGCAATTAAACGCAGATAGCCAAGCACATCTTTAATTTCTTTGCGTTCGTAAAACGAAAGACCACCATAAATTTTATACGGAAGATTCTGCTTTCTTAAGTTCTCTTCAAAAATACGCGACTGTGCATTGGTTCGATATAAAATAGCATAATCGGAGAATTGATCGTGCTCCGTTAAACGATGCTGATTCAATTCATTAATTACTTTTATCCCTTCCTCTGTGTCGGAAATTGCATTCAGTACCTTTATTTTATCGCCTTCATCATTTTCAGAGAAAACATCTTTTTTTAGCTGTCGTTTATTTCGCTGAATAATACTATTAGCCGCATTTACAATGTTTTGAGTGGAACGATAATTCTGTTCCAACTTATAAGTTTTGTAACCGGGATAATCATTTCTAAAATTCAGAATATTCTCTATTCGCGCTCCACGGAAAGAATAAATACTCTGAGCATCATCGCCAACCACACAAATATTCTTGAACTTTTCTGCCAATTTCTTGACAATTAAATATTGAGAAAAGTTGGTATCCTGATACTCATCGACCAAAACATACTTAAAACGATCTTGATATTTAACAGCAACCTCAGGATGTTTATACAACAATTGATTGGTATTCATTAACAAGTCATCGAAATCCATTGCACCCGAAACTTTGCATCTTTTGGTGTACTCTTTGTAAATTGCAGCAAGCTTTGGCATTCTACGATTCCGATCGTATTCCTGAGCATCCGGATTATTCGCATATGCATCAGCAGTAATCAAATTATTTTTTGCAGCCGAAATTCGACCTAAAATTGCATTCGGTTTATAAACTTTATCGCTCAGCTGCATGTCCTTAATTATACTGCGCAGTAAACTTTTTGCATCGGAAGTATCGTAAATTGTAAAACTTGAAGGAAATCCAATATGCTCCGACTCAACACGTAAAATTCTAGCAAAAATTGAATGGAAAGTTCCCATCCACAAATAGCGTGCGGCTTCATCACCAACAACTTTTCCTATTCGTTCTTTCATTTCGCGGGCAGCTTTATTGGTAAATGTTAAAGCCAAAATTGAATACGGAGGAACACCTTGACGCAACAAATGTGCAATTCGAAAGGTCAAAACTCTCGTTTTACCTGACCCTGCACCTGCGATCACCAAACTAGGACCATCGGTATTCACTACTGCATCGTGTTGTGCCTTATTTAAACCTTGTAAATATGGATATTCCATTGAAAATAGTTTTACGCTCAAAAATAATACTTGTTCTAAGATAGAACGGGGATTTGTTTTAAAATTTTAAATTTGTACAAGAACTACAAATTAAGTTGGTATTTACAAAAGAAACCAACTTTTTTTACGTTAGTTTTAACAATCAACCATTATAGGATCAATTGAAAATGTTTCAAAAGTATTTTTTCGCCATATTAACTTTTTTCCTGATAAGCTTGCAAGTATCAGCTCAATTAACTGTTGAAAATGCAGTAAATCAACAAACTGTTCTATACAACGATGGAAATAGTGATGATTTGTACATTGTTTGTGGCGAAAAAGGTACCGAAAACATCAACATTGAAGCAAGTACCAACTTTGGAAATGGTGCAACAAGTTTTACTTGGGAAAAATACGACACCCTTTCTGCAAGTTTTGTTTGGATCGCCGACGGCGCGCCAAATGACACCATCTCATCTCGATTAACTAACTTAGGAGAAGGTTGTTACAGAGTTACCATCACCGATGGAAGTACCTTGGAAGAATACCAAGCATGGGTTTTGCACGATTGGATATTACCCGAGGCAATAATTCCCGACAGTTCTTCGGTCTGTGAATATTTCAAAATTGTTGGTAGTATTACTGCGTCGAACCTATCTTATTTTGATTTAAGCGACAATAGTAAAGTAAGTCTACGAACTGATTTTGCGAACTTCAGCTATTATTGGAAACACAATGACCTACCTGTTGCTTATACCCTAAGTCCAACAGTACTCAACCCAATTGCAAGTAATTCTCCTCTGGCCTACACTTTGGAAGTTGAAGATGAATATGGATGTACCGGCACGACAACAATTGATTACATTTCAAAAGTTCCAAAATCGGCTTTTAGCTTTGATCCTGCATCGGGCGAGGCAGTGTTAGAAGTTACTTTTACAAATAACTCCATTAATTACGATGAATCTTTTTGGAACTTCTCGAAGAAATTTAAAGATATTTCAACAGAACTTGCTGAAAGTGAAACCGAAATTGTAGACAGTATTAAATTCATTTTAGAAGAAGAAGCTCCAGTTTACGAGTTTGAAGAAGTTGGAACCTACAGCGTTTATTTGGCAACTTTAAAAAAGAATAGTAATGTAAGTTGTTACGATACTTCATGGATGCAACCACCTTATATTGTTACTGATGAATCATTAATTGATGCTCCGAATTTTTTCACACCCAATGGAGATGGTGAAAACGATGAATTTGTGATTCGCTCAAAATCGTTGAAACGTTGCACCATTAAAATTTATAATCGCTGGGGAGGCTTAGTACATTCGTGGAAATATACCAACATTAGATCGAACGATTATACTTACGAGCATTCTGTGTGGGATGGAAAAATTGGTAATCGTTATGCTTCTCCCGGAGTGTATTACTATTTTATTTCGGCTGAAGGTCGTGACGATGAAAAGCACAAGTTGAACGGATTTGTGCATATTTTCCGAGAAAAAAATTCAGGCGATTAATGTTGTTTGTAAAACGAAGGTACAAACAATACCAAAACCGAAAGAATTTCTAGGCGCCCCAAAATCATATTAAACGATAAATACGCTTTGCCAAAGTCATTTATTGAGGCAAAATTTTCGACTGGCCCAACTGCACCAAAACCTGGTCCGATACCGCCCAAAGTTGTAACAATGCTGCTTGTAGAGGAGATTAAATCTAATCCCGCTAACATCATTATTAAAGACCCAACCAATATTGTGGCAAAATAAATAAACATAAAACCTAATACGCCCGACACGATTTCTTCCGACAAGGGTACTTTATTAAAACGAATTACTTGAATAGAATTTGGTCTAACCATCAAACGTAATCGCTGGCGAGCTGATTTAAAAAACACCAAATAGCGTGCAACTTTTATCCCACCTCCTGTTGAGCCGACACTAGCACCGGTTAGCATCACCATTAAAAGAATAAATTTTGCAATTAGAGGCCAATACAAATAATCGTCGGAAATAAAACCTGTAGCAGTAATAATACTCGAAACCTGGAATAATGAATTTCGGAATATTGGTTCAAAATCTCCGCGGTTATTATCGAATATCGTAAGTGCAATAAGCAATGAAGCAACAAAAATAATCAAGAAATAAGCTCTCAACTCTTCGTTGCACCAAACTTTTTTAATCTTTCCATGAAAGAATAAATAATGCATAATGAAATTCATTCCAGAAAGAACCATGAACAAAATTATGATGTATTGTATTGTTGGCGAAGCATCAATTAAACTTGAATTTTTTGTTGAAAATCCGCCCGTTGCAATCGTTGCGAAAGAATGACATATCGCATCAAACCAACCCATTCCTGCCAATTTCAAGGCAAAAGTTTCCAATACTGTTAATATTAAGTAAACAAACCACAAACGCTTGGCAACATCAACAGTTCGGGCTTTTATTTTATCGGTATTAAAGTAACTTCCTTCGGCCATCATCATTTGGTGACCACCAATTTTGAAATATGGCAGAAAAGCCATTACCAACACAATTATTCCCATCCCGCCCAACCAATGTGTTTCGGCTCGCCAAAAAAGCAAGGATTTAGGCATTGCCTCAATATCATTCAAAATAGATGACCCGGTAGTTGTAAATCCAGATACCGACTCAAAAATAGCATCTACTATATTAGGAATTGATCCACTAATATAATATGGAATGGCACCAAAAGAACAAACAAAAAACCATGATAAAACCACAGATAAATAAACATCTTTATTGGAAACAGTTACTCCGCCTTTCGTTGATTTAAGAAGAGCAACAAGTCCGAATACAAATACTATTGCAAACGAAATTAATAATTCATTAACTGTATTTTCATGATAATGAATTGCAATAGGAATACAGAATAATAAAAAGCAACTTTCAAAAAGTAAGCTTAACGCTATAACGTGCATTACATGCACCATGTTAACGCGATTCATAGAATTAATTTAAGAAATTCAACGCCATGTAATGGCTAGAATAAGAAAATTTAGAAATCAAAAGGCAGAAACTTCGATTTAAAAATTTGGAGGTGAAGTATCGGAACTATTAAATAAAGGATATTTGTCTAAACAGTCTGGATCAATCCAACTAGTATAAATACAAGTTGAAGCTTCTTTGAAAATTACTTGATAAAATAAAGCACAAAATGCACCTAATTCATTAATTTCTAAAACAAATACAGCTTCATCATCTTCATCAAGATCAACAATACAAACAATGCCGCCATCATCATTAAGCGAATCATCAATGAATTCAGCATTTAATAAAATGCCAAAACTTTGCAGCGTTGTAAAAAACAACAAACAAATTATAATCCCAATGCGCATAACTCGTATTAAAGTTGAACAAAAGTAGGTGATAAATATTAAAATACAACGGACTAATTGCAATGTTTAATTTAATGTAAAAAAAGAATGTTGAACAGTTTCCCGATCAACATTTTCAATTATAATTTGGGTTTTCGGATTATCCTCCCAAGAATGAAATCAAAACCCCAGCTGCAACTGCAGAACCAATAACTCCTGAAATATTACTAGCCATGCAATATTGAAGCACGTGGTTTTTAGAATCATATTTCAATGCCATTTCGTTAGCAACACGTGAGGCCATAGGTACAGCACTTAAACCGGTTGCTCCAATCAATGGGTTGATTTTCTTTTTCGAAAATAAATTGTAAGCCTTCACGGCAAAAATTCCGCCAACAACTGAAATTGCAAAAGCTAAGAAACCACCTACTATAATTCCAATGGTTTGCCAGTTTAAAAACACTTCCGAAGTCATGGTGGCACCCACAGTTAAGCCAAGGAAAATAGTTGCAGCATTCATAATCGGGCCACTTGCAGCATCGCTTAATCTGAAGGTATTGGCACCAATTTCTTTCACCAAATTACCAAAGAGCAACATTCCTAAAAGCGGAACTGCAGAAGGAACAAAGAATGCAATTACAATCCCTAACACAATTGGGAAAGCAATCTTTACAGCCTTCAAGTTTTTAATTTCAACTTTCGAAGGATACTTTTTATCCATTTCCTTCATGTTAATCGACAACTCTTTCTTATTGCAAGTTAATCGAACCACCAAGGGAATAATTACCGGAACCAATGCCATATACGAATAGGCAGCAATTGCAATTGGTCCTAATAAATGAGGAGCGAGCTTTATGGTAGTATAAATGGCCGTTGGGCCATCGGCACCGCCAATTATTGCTAACGATCCGGCTTCCTTAGGCGTAAAACCAAAAGCAATTGAGGCCATCAAAATAGTAAAGATACCTAATTGTGCGGCTGCTCCAAAAAGCGATAAACGTAAGTTCCGAAGCATGGGACCAAAATCGGTTAAAGCACCTACCCCCATAAAAATAATCGGAGGAAGTAAACCTGTTTTGATCAGCATATAATAGAGATAATTCATGATCCCATATTCATGAGCAATTTCAAATAAATTCATGTAATGATGCTCATCAATTTGAATAAAATCGCCAGGAACCACTCCCATTTGCCCCCCTGGCAAATTGGCTAAGATTACGCCAAAAGCAATGGGTACCAACAACAATGGCTCATATTGTTTACGAATCCCGAGATAAAGCAATATTGATCCAATCCCAAGCATAAGAATATACCCCGGATTATGAAACAAATCGCTAAAGGCGGTCATCTCAAATAATTTTCTTAAAATTTCCATAGGACTTTTTTAAATGACCACAAATTATTGAATAAGCACTAACAAATCGTCTTCCTCTACATCTTCGCCTGTAGCTTTTTCGATGCCAACAACTTTGCCAGATACATCTGATTTAATTGCATTAAATGTTTTCATTGCTTCAACATAACCAATTAAGTCGCCCTCTTGAATTGAATCGCCAACCTTAATTGCAGTTTCAGAATTGTCTTTGGTCAAATAAAATTTCCCTTCTAATGGAGAAAGAATTTCTTTTGAATCTCCTATTGGTGTTGGAGTCGGTACTGGAGACTCCTTGCTTGGTTCGTTCACATGCTCTGTTGCATCACCATACGAAACGGTAACTCTGAAATTTTCACCTTCCACATTCACATTCATGGTTGTTGGCATGCTTGATGGAGCTACAGTCTCGGAAACAATTGGAGCAGCTTTTGCAAACAACCCACCTCCTTCGGCTTTGCGCTGGGCAAAATCTTCTTCAAATGCCTTTTTAGCTGCTCCCGATTTATACGCTCGATATTGCTCAGGATGCATTGCTAATTCAAACAATTCCTCATTATCTTCACCAAACTCCCATCCGTTTTTAGTCATTTCTTCTTTGAAAGTATCCAAGGCATCGGGATACAAGGTTTGAGGTTTATCAGTAAATTCTACTTTATCATTTTCAACAGCTAATTTTTTCAATTCAGGCGCTAGTTCTCCAGGTAGTTTTCCACCTTTACCCATGAGCATATCCCAAATATTGTCGGCAATCATACTCCAACGGTCTTTGCCTTTTTCCATTTGCATCACATTCATCATGGCAAGGTTTTTCACATACTGACTATAAGGAGTAACCAGCGGTGGATAACCAACCATTGGCCAAATAAATGCAACTTCGTCGAATAATTTAACCAACAAATCATCTTGCGACAATTCTGGTTCCTTGTGTTTCAATTTCCATTTATTAATGCTCTTCAAGTTACTTTCCAAATCAGCCATTAACGAGCCCATCATTCCACCAGGTAAACCAGGACCAATCAACAAAGAATTCATATAACGATTCTTCGGATTGATATAATAACCAAGGAAATCATCGATAAAACTTTGGGTTAAGCTACGTACTTTCATGTAGGCATCCATGTTGATGGTAGGAACATCAAAGCCTGCATCGCGCAACATTTCCTGAACCGCCAATAAATCAACATGACCAGTTCCCCACGAAAGCGGCTCCATTGCAACATCGACATATTCAACCCCGGCACGACAAACTTCTAAAATTGAAGCCATAGCAAACCCGGGGCCTGAATGAGAGTGATATTGTAATGGCGTATCTGGATGTAATTTTTTAATTCCTTTTACAATGTTCCCCAACCAAGCCGGTCGACCAATACCTGCCATATCTTTCAAGCAAATCTCGTCGGCACCACCTTTAATTAAAGTATCGGCCAATTCAACATAATAGTCTACAGTATGAACTTCAGAATAAGTTAAACTCAGGGCAGCCTGTGCAATCATGCCTGCTTCTTTGGCATAAGTAATCGAATCGAGAATATTCCGTGGATCATTTAAACCACAAAATGGCCGCGTGATATCCGTACCTTGCGCTTTTTTAACTTTATACATTAATTTACGCACATCGGCCGGCACCGGGCTCATTCGCAATCCATTCAATGAACGATCGAGCATGTGTGTTTGAATTCCCGCATCGTTGAATGGTTGTGTCCATTTTCGAACAGCATTATTCGGGTTTTCGCCAAACAATAAATTGATTTGTTCGAACCCACCACCATTGGTTTCAACGCGGGCAAAACAGCCCATATCGATGATATGCGGTGCCACTTTTAATAATTGATCTACGCGTGGCAGGTATTTCCCTGAGGACTGCCACATATCACGGTAAACCAACGAAAATTTTATTTTTCGTTTATCCATTTTAATATGTTTAGTTAGTTAAGTTTCTCAACACGGATAACTTTCCCTTTACCCTGTGTTACAATTTGTACAGCGCTTACAATTGCAGCCATTTTCTTTCTATCAATTGCACTACTAGCTTGCTTTTTTGTTTTTTTGGAAGTGATTTGCTCGGGAAGGAATCTATTCACAAATCGGATAATTGCATTTCCGATAGTTACGACTAGAAAAAGAATAAAAAATACGGTAACCATTCCAACCAACAATAGCTGGAATCCAAGCTGTAACTCGCTCATAATTTAATTTTTAGATTTCTAAAGAAATGTAGTTAGTTAAGTATTGTAAAGCTAAGACAAAACGAAATATCTAGATTTTTTGATATTAACAAATTTCAAGCTTAACAGGCCTATTAAATTATGATTATTCTTAGAAAACGCAAATTATTACAAGCAATTTTAAAACATTAGCAGTTAATTACTTATTTAATGCGCTTCCACCCTAGTCGATTCATTACTAAAACAATAGAAATTCCACACAGAACAGCAAGAAAAAGGAAGATTGCACCATTCCAATACTGGTGTAACAATATTTTACCAAAACCAAATAATGTAAATAGTACGGAACAACTTCCTAAAATCCAATTTAAAAATAGGTAAGCATATCCTTTGTCGTCGTTAACTTTTGGTAACAAAACAGAAATTTTCTTCCAGCCTATTCCACCCGGATGAACTTTTGTGTAAAATTCCTTCAATTTTGCTTCATCAGTGGGTTGTGTTAAAAAGGTAACTAGCAACCAAACAAAAGACGACCAGATGACAATAATAATTAATGAAAACTCAAAATCAGACTTTATTGGATCTAAACCAAATCCAAACTTCAATACAGGAAAAATCACATAGGGTGCGACCATGGCGCTAATTTCCGACCAGGCATTAATTCGCCACCAAAACCATCGTAGAATTAATACTAGACCGATTCCTGCGCTCATTGCGAGAACAAATTTCCAAGCATCGCTAATTCTTGTAAATTGGGTAGTCATCAATACCGAAAAAGCGATTAAGGCAAAGGTGGTAATTCTAGAAACTTTAACTAAATACTTCTCTGAAGCTTTAGGCTTAATTAAAGGTTTTACCAAGTCGTTAATGATATAGGAAGTTCCCCAAACTGTTTGCGAAGCCACGGTTGACATATAAGCCGCTAAAAAAGCAGCAATTAATAAGCCAAGAAGCCCTGAAGGCATGTAATCACGAATCATCATTACATAAGTAGCACCTTTATCAGCTTCGGTTGGATAAATCACCAACGCAACTAATGCAACAATTATCCATGGCCAAGGTCGTAAAGCATAATGAGCAACCTGAAACCAGAGCGTTGCCAACAAGGAGTGCTTCTCATCTTTTGCCGACATCATCCGTTGTGCTACGTATCCTCCACCGCCAGGTTCCGCTCCGGGATACCAACTCGACCACCACTGCACGCCTAAATATGCAACAAATGCAGTAACACTTAATTTTAAGAAATTCCCATCACTACTTGTTATATGATTCTGAATCGTAGGTAGAAAATCAAATACATGCTTTCTTTCAGCAAGTAAGCTCTGTAAGTTTTCCATTCCCCCAACCTGACGAACCGCAACAATGGCTAACGCAATACTGCCGGTCATGGCCATAATGAATTGAAACGAATCGGTAATAGAAACCCCCAGCAATCCGGACAAGGCAGAATAAAAAGCTACAAAAACCAATATCGATGCCATTAGTAACAAATGAGCAGAAAAGGTGATTCCGAGCACATTTACCGATTCAAAACCGAAAAAAGTAAAGTCGGGAAAAATTACTTGTAAGATCTTTACCATTGCTAGATTTACCCATGCAATCACAATGGTATTCATAATTACACCGATGTATATCGCACGAAAACCTCTCAAAAAATTCGCTGCTCTTCCGCTATAACGAATCGAAACAAACTCTGCATCGGTTAAAATTCCGGCACGACGCCATAAACGGGCAAAAAAGAAAACGGTCAACATTCCTCCTAACAACATATTCCACCAAAGCCAATTACCTGCTATTCCATTTTGAGCAACTAATTCGGTAACGGCCAAAGGAGTATCGGCCGCAAAAGTGGTAGCCACCATCGAAGTTCCGGCAACGTACCACGGAAGGTTTCGACCTCCAAGAAAAAAGCTATCAGTATTTTTTCCTGCTCTTTTCGAGAAATATATTCCAATTGAAATACTAATAATAAAATATATAATTATTATGGACCAGTCGAATGTTGACAATATCATTTATGCAGATTTACTTGTTTACAGTTCCAATTTTTTGCTCAATCGATTTTATTTTTGATTCCATTTTTCCGGTAGAGCCTTTCCTAACATCAAATTTTGCAGAACAATAAACTCGGTTACAATCGGGTTCTAAAACCGCATAACATTTATTAAGCAATTCTGTTGCACCTTCAAATGTTTCAAATTCAGCAATTGTCCCCATTGGGGTTAATTGGTAGCTTAGGGCTGCTTCGGAAATATACTTGACAACCTTGCTTACATAAGGGCTAACACTTTCGCCTTTATCGGTTGGAAACATTGCAAATTCTAACAATACACTCATAGTTTCAATATTTTATGCTAAACTTATTTCTAATATAAATAAATCGCAACTCTCAATTGCAAAAAACATAGATTATTAGAAACAAAAAGGCCGATCAAAATTTGATCGGCCTTTTTTATATATGAATTATTCTTTTTTAAGCTTGAGGAATATTTCCTCCACCAAAATTCATCGGCGGCATATTTCCCTGAGGACCTTGTGGAAGATTGATTGCTCCATGTTGAGCTTCAAACTTTTTAATATTGTCTTGTAAAGCCAACATTAGTCGTTTTGCATGCTCCGGTGTTAAAACTATTCTTGATTTAACATTTGCTTTAGGAACTCCTGGCATTACCCTAACAAAATCAACAACAAATTCTGAAGTAGAATGAGTAATTATGGCAAGGTTAGAATAGGTTCCTTGCGCTACATCTTCTTTTAACTCAATATTGAGTTGATTTGGATTATGCTTTTTCTTATCTTCCATATTAGTCTAAACTATCGTAATCCATTGAACGATTATCAACTAAGTGATCGTATTCTTCCTTTGAGCCTACCACTAAGTTTTTGAATTGTTTTGAACCTGTTCCTGCAGGAATTAAGTGCCCACAAATAACATTTTCCTTCAATCCATTCAACCCGTCAATTTTACCATTAATTGCTGCTTCGTTAAGAACTTTTGTAGTTTCCTGAAACGATGCCGCAGACATCCAACTCTTAGTTTGAAGAGATGCTCTGGTAATACCTTGAAGAATTTGGCTTGATGTTGCTGGAATTGCATCACGCGATTCAACAGTTTTCAAGTCTTTTCTTCTAAGTTGTGAGTTTTCATCACGTAAGCGACGAGCTGTTACAATCATACCCTCACGTAGAGTTTCGCTATCTCCATGATCGGTAACAACTTTTTTATCGTAAATCCAATCATTTTCTTGATTGAAATCGATCTTGTCAGCAATTTGCTTTTCAAGGAATCGAGTATCTCCCGGATCAAGAATTTCAACTTTACGCATCATTTGGCGTACAATAACTTCGAAGTGCTTATCATTAATTTTCACACCCTGCATACGGTATACATCCTGAACTTCGTTCACAATGTATTCCTGAACAGCGGTAGGACCTTTAATATTCAAGATATCACCCGGAGTTGTAGCACCATCTGATAATGGAGTACCTGCTCTGATATAATCATTTTCCTGAACAAGAATCTGACGAGAAAGTGGTACCAAATATTTCATAACATCCCCCAATCGTGAGGTTACAATAATTTCGCGGTTACCACGCTTAATTTTACCAAGTGAAATTTCACCATCGATTGCTGATACAACAGCAGGGTTAGATGGATTACGAGCCTCGAACAACTCAGTTACACGAGGAAGACCACCGGTAATATCACCAGCCTTACCAGATGCACGTGGAATTTTCACAAGAATTTGACCAATCGCAACTTTATCGCCATCGCCAACAGACATGTGACCACCTACAGGTAAGTTATAAGAACGAATTAATTCACCATTTTCACTTAATAGTTTCAACGATGGGTTCTTCGTTTTATCTCTTGTTTCAGTAATTACTTTTTCTTTATATCCGGTTTGCTCATCCGATTCTTCACGATAAGTTACCCCATCGATCATATTATCGAATTGTACAATACCGTTAAATTCAGTGATAATAACACCGTTGTATGGATCCCATTCAGTTATTACATCGCCTTTCTTAATATCCTGGCCATCTTTAATAAATAATTTTGAACCATATTGTAAGTTGTGGTTTGATACCACAATTCCAGTATTTTTATCAATGATTTTTACTTCAGCCAAACGACTTACTACGATATCGGTTACGCTACCATCATCAGCAGTACGCTCAACTGAACGTAATTCTTCAATCTTAACCACACCATCGTATTTTGAAACGATAGTTGATTCAGAAGAAATGTTACCTGCAATACCCCCAACGTGGAAAGTACGAAGTGTTAACTGCGTACCCGGCTCACCAATCGACTGTGCTGCAATAACACCTACTGACTCACCTTTTTGAACCATTTTTCCGGTTGCAAGGTTACGTCCGTAACATTTACCACAAACACCATGATCTGACTCACAAGTCAATACCGAACGAATTTCAACACGTTCAATTGGAGACTCTTCAAGTGCTTGACCAATTTCTTCAGTAATGGTTTCACCTGAACGAACGATTAATTCACCTGTTAATGGATTATAAATATCGTGAACAGTTGTTCTACCTAAAATACGTTCATATAATGAAGCAACTTCTTCCTCGTTTTTCTTGATTGATGTTGCAATCAAACCACGTAAAGTTCCACAGTCTTCCTCTTGGATAATAACATCCTGAGCAACGTCAACCAAACGACGGGTTAAGTAACCAGCATCGGCAGTTTTCAATGCCGTATCCGCAAGACCTTTACGAGCACCGTGAGTAGAAATAAAGTACTCCAATACCGAAAGTCCTTCTTTAAAGTTCGAAAGAATTGGGTTTTCAATAATCTGAGCTGTTGTTGCACCAGATTTTTGAGGCTTAGCCATCAAACCACGCATTCCACATAACTGACGAATCTGTTCTTTCGATCCACGAGCACCTGAGTCCAACATCATATAAATTGGGTTGAAACCCTGACGATCGGTACTCAAAGTTTTCATCACAACTTGAGTCAATTTAGCATTCACGTGTGTCCAAGTATCAATTACCTGATTGTAACGCTCATTGTTCGTAATGAATCCCATGTTGTAGTTGGTCATCACTTCTTCAACTTCATCGTAACCTTCTTGAACCAATTCGGCTTTTTCTTCCGGAATAATTACATCATGTAAGTTAAACGACAATCCACCACGATAAGCCATTTTATAACCTAGATTCTTGATATTATCAAGGAACTTAGCAGTTATCGAGTTATTGGTTCTCTTTAAAATGAAAGAGATAATATCGCGTAAGGCTTTCTTCGTTAAAATCTGATCGATATATCCAGCTGCTTCTGGAACATACTCATTGAATAAAATACGACCAATGGTTGTTTCAACGGTGTGGAATATTTTATTGCCTTCTTTATCAATATCGTCGACTTTACATTTTACGATCGCATGTAATTCAACAGCACCTTCGTTGTATGCAATTCGAGCTTCTTCAGCAGAATAAAAGTTTAAACCTTCTCCACGAGCACCTTTTTTTGCTTTGGTCATATAATACAAACCAAGTACCATATCCTGAGAAGGAACAGTAATAGGAGCACCGTTAGATGGGTTCAATAAGTTATGCGAAGCCAACATCAATAATTGAGCTTCCAAAATTGCCGCATGACTCAAAGGTAAGTGAACCGCCATTTGGTCACCATCGAAGTCGGCGTTGAAACCAGTACATGCTAATGGGTGCAAACGAATCGCTTTTCCTTCAATCAATTTTGGTTGGAATGCCTGAATAGATAAACGGTGCAGAGTAGGCGCACGGTTTAGCATTACAGGGTGCCCTTTCATTACGTTTTCAAGAATATCCCAAACTACAGGATCTTTTCTGTCAACAATCTTCTTAGCTGATTTTACAGTTTTCACAATACCGCGTTCAATCAACTTACGAATAATAAAAGGCTTATATAACTCAGCTGCCATTCCTTTTGGAATACCACATTCGTGTAATTCTAAGTTTGGTCCAACTACAATTACCGAACGAGCTGAGTAGTCAACACGCTTACCTAACAAGTTTTGACGGAAACGACCTTGCTTCCCTTTCAACGAATCGGAAAGAGATTTTAATGCTCGGTTATTTTCTGTTTTAACCGCGTTAGACTTACGAGAGTTATCAAATAATGAATCAACAGACTCCTGCAACATACGTTTTTCGTTACGTAAAATTACTTCTGGAGCTTTGATTTCGATTAATCGTTTCAAACGATTGTTACGAATGATCACACGACGATAAAGATCATTTAAATCAGACGTTGCAAAACGACCACCATCTAATGGGACAAGTGGACGTAGATCAGGTGGAATTACCGGAACGACTTTTACAATCATCCATTCAGGACGATTCAATTGCTTGCTTCCACGGAATGCTTCAACAACTTGCAAACGTTTTAAAGCTTCGTTTTTACGTTGTTGAGAAGTTTCGGTGTTTGCTTTATGGCGAAGTGTGTAAGAAAGATCGTCTAAATCTATACGCTCTAACAAACCGTATAGTGCCTCAGCCCCCATACCTGCCATAAACTTATCAGGATCGTCGTCTTCCAAAAGGTGATTTTCTTTTGGTAGTGCATCCATAATATCTAAATACTCTTCTTCTGTTAAGAAGTCGAGATACTTAACTCCATCGTTTGCTTTAATACCAGGATTAATTACGACATAACGTTCGTAATAAATAATTGAATCAAGCTTTTTAGTTGGTAAACCTAGTAGGTAACCAATTTTGTTTGGTAACGATTTAAAGTACCAAATGTGCGCAACAGGAACCACCAATGAGATGTGTCCCATACGCTCACGACGTACTTTTTTCTCAGTAACTTCAACACCACAACGATCACAAACAATCCCACGATAACGGATGCGTTTGTATTTTCCACAGTGGCACTCGTAATCTTTTACAGGGCCGAAAATACGCTCGCAAAACAGACCGTCACGCTCTGGTTTGTAAGTTCTGTAGTTAATTGTTTCAGGCTTTAAAACTTCTCCGTGTGAACGTTCTAAGATCTCCTCAGGTGAAGCCAAGCTGATAGAGATTTTGCTAAAGTTACTCTTTACCTTATTTTCTCTTCTAAAAGCCATTATATGCTATTTATTAGATATTAATAAAAATATAAATATACTCTCCGAAATATACTGCTTCGTCTAGTCTAAGCTTACGCTTAATCCTAATCCGCGAAGTTCATGTAATAATACATTCAGAGATTCCGGTATACCAGCCTGTGGCATTGGGTCGCCTTTTACAATCGCTTCGTAAGCTTTTGCTCTACCAATTACGTCATCCGACTTAACAGTCAAAATTTCTTGTAGAATATGTGCGGCACCAAATGCTTCAAGAGCCCAAACCTCCATCTCACCAAAACGCTGACCACCAAATTGTGCTTTACCACCAAGAGGTTGCTGAGTAATTAACGAGTAAGGTCCAATAGAACGAGCATGCATTTTATCTTCTACCATGTGACCAAGTTTCAACATATAGATGATTCCTACGGTCGCAGGTTGATAAAACTTCTCACCAGATTCACCATCATTTAGGTAGGTTCTACCAAATGCAGGTACGCCGGCTTTATCAGTATATTCAGTGATTTGTTCAAGCGATGCACCATCGAAAATTGGAGTGGCAAATTTAACACCCAATTCTTTTCCTGCCCATCCAAGTACAGTTTCGTAAATCTGTCCAAGGTTCATACGAGAAGGTACACCTAATGGATTCAATACGATATCTACTGGTGTTCCATCATCAAGGAAAGGCATATCTTCGTCGCGAACCACGCGAGATACAATACCTTTGTTTCCGTGCCGACCTGCCATTTTATCACCAATTTGAAGCTTACGCTTTTTAGCAATATAAATTTTTGCTAATTGGATAATACCGGCTGGAAGTTCATCACCAATAGTAACATTATAACGTTCACGACGCGCAACTGCTTCAAATTCCTTATGTTTCATCACATAATTATTGATAAGCTTTGCTATCATTTCGTTTTTATGCTGATCGGTTGTCCATCCATTTGGATTTACACCCATAAAATCGATCTCTTGAATTTGTTTCAGTGTGAATTTTACTCCTTTCGAAATAACTTCACCACCGTAATAATCACCAACTCCTTGAGATGTTTTACCGTTTACCAATTGGAATAACCTTTCCTCTACATCAGAACGAAGAACGGTGATCTTTCTGTCGAAAGCTTCATCGATTTGCTCTAATTGAGGTTTGGAAGAATTACGTTTTTTATCCTTTAATACACGTGAGAAAAGTTTTTTATTGATAACAACACCATTTAACGATGGTGAAGCTTTCAATGAAGCATCTTTTACATCACCTGCTTTGTCTCCAAAAATGGCACGTAATAGTTTTTCTTCTGGTGAAGGATCTGATTCTCCTTTAGGAGTAATTTTACCTATTAAAATATCACCAGGTTTAACATTCGCACCAATTCGGATTAAACCATTTTCATCTAAATTACGAGTAGCTTCTTCACTAACATTAGGAATATCAGAAGTAAATTCTTCTAATCCACGTTTTGTTTCACGTACTTCCAATGAATATTCATCGATATGTACAGAAGTAAAGATGTCTTCGCGAACAATTCTTTCAGAGATTACGATCGCATCCTCGTAGTTATAACCTTGCCAAGGCATGAATGCAACTTTCAAGTTACGTCCTAATGCCAATTCACCTTGCTCTGTCGCATATCCTTCGGTTAAGATCTGACGTGGTTCAACACGTTGCCCCTTACGAACAATCGGACGAATGGTAACACTGGTACCTTGGTTGGTTTTTTCGTATTTTGTTAATCTATAGGTTACAGCTTCTGAGTCGAAACTTACAAATCGCTCATCATCTGTTTTATCATAGTTAATTACAATTTCGTTGGCATCGACAGCTTCAACAGTTCCATATCCTTCAGCAGTAACATGAACTCGTGAATCTTCCACCACACGACCTTCTAAGCCTGTACCAACAATTGGTGCTTCAGGCTTGATTAATGGAACTGCCTGACGCATCATGTTAGATCCCATCAATGCACGGTTCGCATCATCGTGCTCTAAGAAAGTAATTAATGATGCTGCAATCGAAGCAATTTGGTTTGGTCCAACGTCCATCAAGTGAATTTCTGATGGTTCAACAACCGGATAATCACCCTCTAAACGAGATTTAACACGGTCGTTTACAAAGTTACCTTCAGAATCGATTACTGCATTTGCTTGTGCAATAACTTGACCTTCTTCTTCCTCAGCAGTTAAATAGATTACCCCTTCGTCGGTTAAATCTACTTTACTATCTTTTACTTTACGGTAAGGAGTTGAAATAAATCCTAGGTCGGTAACCTTTGCAAACACACATAAAGAAGAAATCAAACCAATATTTGGCCCCTCAGGTGTTTCAATCGGACATAAACGACCATAATGCGTAAAGTGAACGTCACGAACCTCGAAACCTGCACGTTCACGAGATAAACCACCAGGTCCTAATGCCGACATACGACGTTTGTGTGTCATTTCGGCCAATGGATTGGTTTGATCCATGAATTGAGACAAAGCATTTGTTCCAAAGAAAGAGTTGATTACCGAAGACAAAGTCTTAGAATTAATCAAGTCGATTGGAGTAAATACTTCGTTATCTCGAACATTCATACGCTCACGAATGGTACGCGACATACGAGCCAAACCTACACCAAATTGGTTATACATCTGCTCTCCAACAGTACGTACACGACGGTTTGACAAGTGATCAATATCATCCACATCGGTTTTTGAATTTACCAATTGGATTAAGTACTTGATGATTTCAATCATATCCTGGTTCGTTAAAACTCGGGTATCGATATCAATATCAAGATTCAATTTTTTATTTATTCTATAACGCCCAACGTTTCCTAAATCATAACGCTTTTCTGAGAAGAAAAGATTATCCATTACTTCGCGAGCTGTAGATTCATCTGGCGGTTCAGAATTACGTAATTGTCTGTAGATATGAAGTACTGCTTCTTTTTCAGAGTTACATGGGTCTTTCTGAAGTGTATTGTAGATGATCGCATAATCCTGAAGATTAGTATCGTCTTTGTGCAATAAAATCGTTTTAGCACCAGAATCAAGAATCATTTCGATATGATCTTGCTCAATGGTGGTTTCACGATCTATAATCACTTCATTACGCTCGATAGAAACTACTTCCCCTGTATCCTCGTCAACGAAATCTTCTACCCATGATTTTAAAACACGAGCTGCTAATTTTCTACCAACTAATTTCTTTAAAGCAGTTTTTGAAACTTTTACTTCGTCTGCTAAACCGAAGATTTCTAGAATATCCTTATCACTTTCGTAACCTAAGGCACGTAACAAAGTTGTAACAGGCAATTTTTTCTTACGATCGATGTAAGCATACATTACACTGTTAATATCTGTTGCGAATTCAATCCACGAACCTTTAAATGGAATGATTCTAGCTGAATACAATTTAGTACCATTCGCATGGACACTTTGTCCGAAGAATACACCAGGAGAACGGTGTAATTGCGAAACGATAACACGCTCAGCACCATTTATAACGAAAGTACCACGTTCGGTCATGTATGGAATTGTACCTAAATACACATCCTGCACAACAGTATCAAAATCCTCGTGCTCTGGATCAGTACAGTACAATTTCATCTTCGCTTTCAAAGGTACACTGAAAGTTAAACCACGTTCAATACACTCTTGAATCGAATACCTTGGTGGATCGATAAAATAATCTATAAATTCTAATACAAAATTATTTCTTGTATCAGTAATTGGAAAGTTTTCTTGAAAAACTCTCGCTAAACCTTCGTTATTTCTGGTTTCAGGAGTTGATCCTAACTGGAAGAATTCTTTAAAAGCTCTTACCTGGATTCCCAAGAAATCAGGATAATCGAAAGTATTTTGTGAGGTTGAAAAGCTAACCCGTTGATTTACAGTACTCAATGACATTTATTTCACGTATTGATTGAACCTAAAATATAAAAACACAAAAAGGCTTAGTCCCGACAGATGTCGAGACTAAACCATAAACCCTATTAAAAGGGCTGTAGACCTTATTTAAGTTCAACTTCAGCTCCAGCTTCAGTCAACTGAGCTTTAAGAGCTTCAGCTTCTTCCTTTGCAACTTTTTCTTTGATTGCTTTAGGAGCCTCATCAACTACTGCCTTCGCTTCTTTCAAGCCAAGACCAGTTAATTCTTTAACTAATTTTACTACTGCTAGTTTTGAAGATCCAGCGGCTTTCAAGATTACGTCGAACTCTGTTTGTGCCTCTTCAGCAGCGGCTTCACCACCTGCTGCAGGACCAGCAACAGCAACAGCTGCGGCTGCAGGTTCGATACCGTATTCATCTTTCAAAATACCTGCTAACTCGTTAACTTCTTTAACAGTTAAGTTTACTAATTCTTCTGCAATTTGTTTTAAATCTGCCATTGTAACAACGATTTAAAATAGTTATAAATAAATAATTACTCTTTTTCTTCTAATGTTTTTAACAATCCCGTCAATGTTTGACCGCTGCTTTGAAGCGCAGAAACAACATTTTTTGCTGGTGATTGAAGCAAGGTAACAATGTCTCCCAATAGTTCCTCTTTCGACTTGATGTTTACAAGTGTTTCTAATTGGTCTTCACCAACATAGATTGACTCGTCAACATAAGCAGCTTTAAATACAGGTTTTTCTAATTTCTTATTTTTCTTGCGGAATTCTTTAATCAATTTCGCAGGAGCATTACCTGTATCACAGAACATCAAGGATGTGTTACCTATGAGTGCGTCGAATACTTCGCCTGCTTCTTTTTCAGAAGCGTCAATAGCGCGTTTCAACAGGGTGTTCTTAACTACAACCAATTTAATATCTTTTTGGAAGCAAGCGCGACGTAATGCTGATGTTGTTTCAGCATCTAATTCGGCTATATCTGCAAGGTAAAAATGGTTGTATGAATTGATCTCTTGAGTGAGATTATCAATGATCGCTTTTTTCTCTGATCTCTTCATTGTTATACAATTTTATTCCTGTGCAGACTTTAAGTCCACTTTGATACCTGGGCTCATTGTACTTGAAAGAGCAATACTCTTAACGTAAGTACCTTTTGCCGCAGTTGGTTTAAGTTTTACAATTGTTTCGATAAACTCTCTTGCATTTTCTTCAATTTTCTTAGCATCGAAAGATACTTTTGCAACTGAAGTGTGTACAATTCCGAATTTATCTACTTTAAAATCGATCTTACCTTGCTTAATTTCCTTAATGGCATTACCGACATCCATTGTTACGGTACCACTTTTAGGGTTAGGCATTAATCCTCTAGGACCTAAAATACGTCCAATAGGACCAACTTTTCCCATTACAGGAGGCATAGTGATGATTACATCAACATCTGTCCATCCGCCTTTGATTTTTTCAATGTAGTCTTCTAATCCTACATAGTCTGCTCCTGCTTCTTTAGCTTCCGCTTCTTTATCAGGAGTAACCAAAGCCAGAACTTTAACCTCTTTACCTGTACCGTGTGGCAATGAAACAACGCCACGTACCATTTGGTTAGCTTTACGAGGGTCAATACCTAAACGCATGTCGATATCGACAGAAGCATCAAATTTTGTTTTAGTAATTTCTTTTACTAAAACAGCAGCTTCTTCAAGCGTGTAGATTTTACCTTCTTCAAGCTTCTCTAAAGCAAGTTTTCTATTCTTAGTAATTCTAGCCATTTTAATCAATAGTTAAAATTTTTAATTAAATGGAGAATCACCTTTGATAGTAATTCCCATACTACGGGCAGTTCCAGCAACCATACTCATAGCTGATTCAACAGTAAAGCAGTTTAAATCGGCCATTTTCCCCTCAGCAATACCTTTTACTTGTTCCCAAGTAATAGATCCTACTTTTTTCACATGAGGCTCAGCCGATCCGCTTTTCAATTTAGCAGCTTCGAGTACTTGCACAGCTACAGGTGGTTGTTTGATGATAAACTCGAAAGATTTATCAGCATATACAGTAATGATAACAGGTAGAACTTTACCAGCTTGATCCTGGGTACGTCCATTAAACTGTTTACAAAACTGCATGATGTTAACACCTTTAGCACCTAATGCTGGCCCAACCGGAGGCGACGGATTTGCAGCGCCACCTTTAATTTGCAGTTTGATAATTCCAGCAATTTCTTTAGCCATAATAAAACATTAATTTGTTTTGTATTACTCCTTTTCTACTTGTAAATAACCAAGCTCCAAAGGAGTTTTCCGACCGAAAATCTTTACCATCACTTTCAACTTCTTCTTTTCTTCATTTACCTCTTCGATAATTCCGTTGAATCCGTTGAATGGTCCATCGATCACTTTAATAGTTTCACCCACTACATAAGGAATGGTCATTTCCTCTTCGTTAACTGACATTTCATCAATTTTCCCAAGTATGCGATTAATTTCTGACTGACGCATTGGAACGGGGTCTCCGCCTTTAACATCATTCAAAAAGCCAATCACATTCGTAACATTCCTGAGAATATGTGGAACCTCACCAACTAGAGACGCCTCAACAATTATGTAACCTGGGAGGATGTTACGTTCTTTGCTGATTTTTTTACCATTTCTAATTTGATAAACTTTTTCTGTAGGGATTAAAACCTGAGAAACATAATCTTGAAGTCCCGCAGATGTAATTTCTCCCTCGATATATTCCTTCGCCTTTTTTTCTTTTCCCCCAATGGTTCTAAGAACATACCACTTTTTCTGGATTTCGTTCATCTTCAGCTTCTAGATTATTAGTAAAATAGACTGTATACAAAATCCATTATGACTTCGAAAGCCTTGTCCATAATGAAAATTGCCAGTGCGATTATGATGGAAGCAACCATAACTATTATTGCGCTATTCTGTAGTTCTTTCCAAGTTGGCCAAGTTACCTTGTGTACCAACTCATTGAAAGACTCTTTAACGTATGCTGTGATTTTCATCGATACATTGTTTTTTTGAATAGTACGGATGGCAAGAGTCGAACTTACTAATTCTCCCTTTTGAGTTCATCCGTAAACATAATCCCGACCAATACGGGTCAGGATTATTTGCTATATTATAAATATAATTTAGTCTACAATTTCAGTAACCTGCCCGGCACCTACTGTACGTCCACCTTCACGGATTGCAAAACGTAAACCAATGTTCAATGCAACAGGGTAAATTAATTCTACCTCGATTGTTACGTTGTCACCTGGCATTACCATTTCACGACCTTCTTGTAATGAAATCTCTCCAGTTACATCAAGTGTACGAATATAAAACTGAGGACGGTATTTGTTATGGAATGGAGTGTGACGTCCACCTTCTTCTTTTTTCAATACGTAAACCTCTGCTTTAAATTTAGTATGCGGTGTAATTGTTCCTGGCTTACAAAGAATTTGACCACGTTTGATCTCTTTCTTTTCAACACCACGTAACAATAAACCTACGTTATCACCAGCTTGTCCATCGTCAAGAATTTTACGGAACATCTCAACACCAGTACAAACAGTTTTACGACCTTCAGCACCTAAACCGATCAATTGTAATTCGTCGCCAGTGTGAACAACACCAGTTTCGATACGACCAGTAGCAACAGTACCACGACCTGTAATTGAGAATACGTCCTCAACAGGCATCAAGAATGGCTTGTCGATATCTCGTGGAGGAAGTGGAATCCAGCTATCACAAGCCGCCATCAATTCCATTACTTTTTCTTCCCACTCAGCTTCACCGTTCAATGCACCAAGTGCGGAACCTGCGATAACTGGAGTTTCGTCACCATCGAATTCGTAGAAATCAAGCAATTCGCGCAATTCCATTTCTACTAACTCTAATAATTCTTCGTCGTCAACCATGTCAACTTTGTTCATGAAAACAACGATTCTAGGTACGTTTACCTGACGAGCTAACAAGATGTGCTCACGAGTTTGAGGCATAGGACCGTCAGTTGCAGCACAAACAAGAATTGCACCGTCCATTTGAGCAGCACCAGTTACCATGTTCTTAACATAGTCGGCGTGACCCGGACAGTCAACGTGCGCATAGTGACGATTTTCTGTTTGATACTCAACGTGCGCAGTATTAATAGTGATACCACGCTCTTTCTCCTCAGGAGCATTGTCGATAGAATCAAAAGCTTTTACTTCTGATAAACCTTTTTTTGCCAATACAGTTGTAATCGCAGCTGTTAGGGTTGTCTTACCGTGGTCAACGTGGCCAATAGTACCAATATTGACGTGGTCTTTATCCCTATTAAAATGTTCTTTAGCCATAATACTAAAATTAGATAACGTTAACTAATTATTTTTTTATTTAACTCGAGCCGATGATGAGATTTGAACTCATGACCTCTTCCTTACCAAGGAAACGCTCTACCCCTGAGCTACATCGGCGTCTTTTTTCTATTTTGAGCGGGAGACGGGGCTCAAACCCGCGACCCTTAGCTTGGAAGGCTAATGCTCTATCAACTGAGCTACTCCCGCTTGCACACCAAAAATCCGACTACTAAAGGATTTCTCATCCTAAAGAAATCAGAACTTGAGAATGTATTGTGGGGAGAGCAGGATTCGAACCTACGAAGACGAAAGTCAGCGGAGTTACAGTCCGCCCCAGTTGGCCACTTTGGTATCTCCCCAAAATCAATATTTATTTTATTTTTTACACTAAGCGGACGATCCTGTGCTACAAAATCGCCCCGTAAATATTGTAAAAAACTTACAAACCCTTTCAAGAATTATTCCTTCCTAAAAGGGTTTGCAAATGTATAAATATTTTTAAAAAACAAATAACAATATTAACTTTTTTTCTAAATTATTAATCGCGTTGTTTTTCTTTGATCTTTTTTAGCTGTTTCTTAACAGCTTCAACAGTGATATCTGTAGCTTCTTCAAAGGTATCTGCTTGCTTTTTTGCAAACAAATAATCTCTAGTAGAAGGGATTGAAAGCTTAAGTTCTACTTCTTTGTTCTTTGCAGACTCCGGCTTAACAACTTTCATAATTATTTCAGCACTGATAATACCCTCGTAAAAGTTATCTAATTTCGATACTTTTTTGGTTACGAATTCAACCAATTTTTGATCGGCTGTAAAATGAACGTCATTAATTTTGATATTCATAAGTTGTCCTCCATTTTAGACTCTGGGATGAGCCTGTTTGTAAATTTCTTTTAACTTTTCAAATGTGGTATGTGTATACACTTGAGTTGCCGACAGGTTTGCATGTCCTAAAAGTTCCTTAACGGCATTCAGATCTGCTCCATTATTCAATAGGTGTGTTGCAAAACTATGTCGTAATACATGTGGACTTTTTTTATCAACAGTAGTAACCAACGTTAAATACTTTTTTACTACGCGATAAATCAATTTATCGTACACTTGTTTTCCTTTTGAAGTTAGAAAAAGAAAATCATTTTCTGCAACGATCTCCTGCCTAAACTCAATGTATTTTAACATTATTTTGGATAAGCTTTTCGGAAACGGTATAATTCGTTCCTTATTTCCTTTTCCTAATACCTTAATTGTAAACTCATGAAAGCTTACATTGTTTAATTTTAATTGCTTTAATTCTGATAATCGTATTCCTGTGCCATATAATAATGCAACAATTGTTTTGTCGCGCACACCTTCAAAGTTATCATCAAACAAATCAAAATCTAACAATTGATTTAAGTTTTGCTCAGCAACAAACGTTGGTAATTTTTTTGATGCCTTTGGAATTGTAAGCAACTTTGTTGGATCGGTTTTTACAAGCTCATTTCTAATCATATATTTATATAATGATTTGAGAGATGTAATTTTCCGTTGTATGCTTCTGGGCGAAATTCCAGCCTCCATTAACTCAAGAATCCACTGTCGAATTTGGTTTGACTTGAGGCTTTTAAAATCAAAATCCCCGACCGATTCATTCATAAACAGAATAAATTGACCGAGGTCATTCTTATAAGCTACAACTGTGTGTACAGAATAACGCTTTTCGAATTCTATGTATTTCAAAAAATCTTCAACAGGAGCCATCCATCAAGAATTAATTATTCAGAAATATCGATATTTTATTTCTGAATATCAACTCTTCACAAATTAATCTTCTTCGCGCTGTAACTGCTCTACGTATTTAGCTTTTTCAATTTCAGCTCTTCTTCTTACTGAAGGTTTGATATAAGCCTGACGTCCACGCAATTCTTTAATTGCACCAGTTTTTTCAAATTTACGTTTGAAACGCTTCAATGCTCTCTCTACGTTTTCGCCTTCTTTAACAGGAATAATAATCATATCGCTTGTTCTTTAATTTTATCTCTTTTCAATCGGGTCGCAAATTTAGCAAGTCAAATCTAATAAGCAAACTGTTTTGTAAAATATTTTACTGATTTTTACTTATTTATGCCATTCTTGATCCAAAACCGCGCAAAAATAAGGAATAAATTCATATAAAAGCTATTTAACCGTCAGATAATACTTTAAAATATCAAATTCTTTTTCATTAAGAATCAATTTCAACTGATCAATGTTTCTGAATGCGCCATTTTTAGATCGATTCTCAATTATTTGTTCGGCAATTTTTTCATTACAAGCAGGTAGTTTTTTTAATTCAGATATCCCCGCAAAATTAATATTTATCGCTTCGATCAATGTCGTATCAACAGTTAGCGACATTTTAATTTGCTCGAAAGTTGTTTCTGAAAGACCATAAACACGTCTTAATTGTTCAATTGAATAAAACCCTCCCAAATAGTTCCGATACTTGACAATTCTGTTCGACAACACCTCACCTATTCCGTCAAGCAATATTAAATCGGTTGCGGTGGCGGCATTTATTTCCACAATCAATTTCGCTTCTTCTTTTTCTAACTCAGGCAACAAAATATACGGACTTAGTTGATCAAAAAAATCGTTACTCAGACCATATATATTTTTGATTTGATTGATGGACTTAAATCCACCAATCGCATCTCGATAATTAATGAAAGTGTTGGCTAACTTTTCAGAAAAACTTAGTTTTCTCAATTCAGCAAGCGAAATTGTATTTGGATTAAACTCAAACAAAGAATCAACCTTTTCTGGTTCTTTTGAAATTGGCAGTTGCTTCTTTTGCTTAGTTTCGAGTTGATGAATTTGAACATAAGGTAATAACAAAACTACTAAGGAAGAATCGATACCATAAATCTTGAATAAATCCATTTTGGTTTGAAATGGCTTTACCTTTTCTCTGTAACTGATAAAGGTATTAGCAACACTACCGCTTAGTCCTAATTTAAGTAAATTAGAATGTGAAACCGTATTCGGATTAAACTCAAAAAAATCAATTTTAGAATAGTCTGGTTTTGGAAACTCTTCAGAATGATTAAGGGCTGCAATCGAATCGAGTTGCTTTTGGAATGCTTCATGCTCTTGATCACTTAAAGAAATTGTGCTTTCAGAATTTAGCTGACGGCTGACTATGAATATAGAAATCTGAAGTACCATGATAATTACAATCAAGGCAATCAATCCTTTCTTTTCGGAGGAGGAAAAATTAAATTGCATATAAGGGAAATTTCTATACAATTTCCTTCAAAATATTTAAATTTCAAAGCACCATGAAATTTTCTGCCTCCAAAATCAGAAAAAAACATTCTTTTAAATTGGTTGCTAGAACTTAAACAATCCTAAACCATGTAGAAATACAATGGCAATCGCAATTGGCGCTACAAACCTAACAAGAAACAAGAATGTTTTAAAATAACGTTGTTTAATATTACTCCCCTTACGTAGCTCATGAAATGCTTTCTTAGGTCCCAAGAACCAACCTACGAATAAACTAATAAATAGCCCCCCCAATGGAAGCAACATATTTGCTGACACCCAATCCAGCAAATCAAAAATATTTAAACCAAACACATGAAATCCACTCCACACCCCCATAGATAACGAACAGAAAATTCCCAAAATTGAGATCATTACAGTTCCTAAAACGGTAGCTCCTTTTCGCTCTATTTTAAACTCTTCTTTTAAATAGGCTACTACAACTTCAAGAATCGAAATAGAGGAAGTTAAAGCCGCGACACTTAAGAGCACAAAGAATAAAATTGAGAAAATATACCCGCTCGACATTTGTTGAAAAACATTGGGTAAAGTAATGAAAACTAAACCCGGCCCGCTACTTGGTTCAATACCAAATGCAAACACCGCCGGAAATATTGCCACACCAGCCAAAATTGCAATGATTGTATCGGCCGCTGTTACTTCAATTGCAGTATTTACCAAGTTGTTTTTTCTTTTCACATAAGAACCATATGTAACCAATGTTCCCATTCCTAAGCTAAGCGAGAAAAATGCATGGCCTAATGCGCTTAAAATACCATCTGAAGTTAGTTTAGAGAAGTCTGGTTTAAACAAAAACGATAAACCTTCAGAAGCACCTGGCAATGAAACAGCCTTTACACATAGGGCTATTAAAATCACAACCAATAAAGGCATTAATATTTTGGTAAACTTTTCAATTCCCTTTTGAATACCGACTACCACAATGCCAGCAGTTAGAGCCATAAATATCAATTGAAAAATAATCGGTCTGATCGGATCTTCGATTAACTCTCCAAAAATCAGATTTAATTCATCGGGACTTTTTGCTGCAAACCCGTTTGAGATAGAAAGCATGACATACTCAATACTCCAACCAGCGACTACTCCATAAAACGAGAGAATCATAAAAGCGGCACCAATTCCAAGCAATCCAATGTATTTCCAACTCCCTCCGGGAGCCAAATACTTAAATGCTCCAAAGGAATTTTGTCTCGATCTTCGTCCTATAATCAACTCGGCCAACATTACTGTTAACCCAATTGCAGCAATAAAACCAAGGTATACAAACAAGAACGCACCTCCACCAAAAACACCAGTGATGTATGGAAATTTCCAAATATTTCCCAAACCAACGGCTGATCCGGCTGCAGCGGCAACAATTCCAAATTTACTACCAAATGAATCTCTGCTATTAGAAGAATGATCAGACATAAAGGTTGTTCAATTGATTTCTTAAAAAGCTAAAATAATAATATTTACAATTTGTCCATTTTTAGAGCAAACAAATGGACTATATGATAACAAAAAGAGCCGAAACTTAACGTTTCAGCTCTCTTCTATAAGTATTTAAAATAATTAGTTTCTGTCGATTGCATTCAAATCGTCAAACGCTACCTTCAATCTTTCAACCAATGATTCTTGACCTTTACGTAACCAAACGCGAGGATCGTAGAATTTTTTATTTGGTTTATCTTCCCCGTCAGGGTTTCCAATTTGAGTTTGCAAATAATCATGGTTTTCAGCTTCGAATTTACGAATCCCATCCCATGTAGCCCATTGTGTATCGGTATCAATGTTCATTTTTACAACTCCATAACCAATTGCTTCGCGAATTTCTTCATGAGAAGAACCACTACCACCATGGAATACAAAGTTTACAGGCTTATCAACACTCAAACCGTGTTTCTCTTTAATATAAGCTTGTGAGTTGTTCAAAATTTTTGGCTCTAATTTTACATTACCTGGCTTGTAAACACCATGTACATTACCAAATGCTGCTGCAATAGTAAAGTTAGGAGACACAGCATTCAATGCAGTATAAAACTTGTCGACCTCTTCAGGTTGAGTGTATAATAGAGAGTTGTCAACATCAGAGTTGTCAACACCATCTTCTTCTCCACCAGTAATACCTAATTCAATTTCAAGAGTCATGTCTATTTTAGCCATACGCTTGAAATATTCTACACAAATTTCGATATTCTCATCTAAAGGTTCTTCAGATAAATCTAACATGTGAGAACTGAATAATGGTTTTCCTGTTTCAGCAAAGTTTTTCTCACTTGCTTCTAACAAACCATCAATCCATGGTAATAATTTTTTTGCAGCATGATCGGTATGCAAAACAACATAAACACCATAAGCTTCGGCCAATGTATGAATATGTTTTGCTGCAGCAATTGCACCTAAAACTTGTGCTTGCTGTCCTTCAAGCTTTAATCCTTTTCCTGCAGTAAATGCAGCACCACCATTCGACAATTGAATGATTATTGGAGAATTAACCACTTTAGCGGCTTCCATTACTCCGTTAATTGAATCAGATCCAACTACATTCACTGCCGGTAATGCAAAACCATTTTCTTTTGCATAATCGAAAAGATATTTCAAATCGCTACCAGTTACAACACCTGGTTTTAATACTTCAGAAATTCGCTTCATCGTTATTTAATATTTCAATTTTATTAGTATCATGTTAACATTCCTAAAATGGAATTGTTTAATTCTATTCTTAATGAATCCCGAATATACAATATTATAATCGAACCTTCTGAATTCAAATTAAATATATTTAAACTTATACTTGATTCGGGCGCAATTTAAATAAATTTTATTTGAAAATTATACTTTTGCAACCTTCTTAACCATGTATTTAATAACCACTTATTATTAGCAAATATTTTATTAACAAATAAAACCAAATCAAATGACTGTTAGTTATAAAGATCTAGGATTGACAAATCCAACAGAGCTTTTCAAAAAAGCGGTAGATGGAGGTTATGCAATTCCTGCTTACAACTTCAACAACATGGAGCAAATGCAAGCAATTATTCAAGCTTGTGTTGAAACCAAATCTCCTGTTATTCTTCAAGTATCGGCTGGTGCAAGAAAATATGCCAATGCAACTTTATTGCGCAATATGGCAAAAGGTGCAGTTGAGTATGCCGAAGAATTGGGTTATAAGATTCCGGTTGTACTTCACTTAGACCATGGAGATACATTCGAATTATGTAAAGATTGTATCGACAATGGGTTTTCTTCTGTGATGATTGATGGTTCTCACCACTCGTACGAAGAAAACGTTGAACTAACCAAAAAAGTTGTGGAGTATGCACATGCTAATGGAGTTGCTGTTGAAGGGGAACTAGGTGTATTAGCTGGTGTTGAAGACGATGTTGTTGCTGAAGAATCAACTTATACTCGCCCTGAGGAAGTAGAAGATTTCGTAAAACGCACCGGAGTTGACTCGCTTGCTATTTCAATTGGCACTTCGCACGGAGCGCACAAATTTACTCCGACACAGTGTACTAAAAACGAAGAAGGTGTTTTGGTTCCACCACCATTAAAATTCGACATCTTAGAAGAAATTGAAAAACGAATTCCGGGATTCCCAATCGTATTACATGGTTCATCATCAGTTCCAATGAACTATGTTGAAGAGATCAATAAATATGGTGGAAAATTGGATGCCGCAATTGGTATTCCTGAAGATCAATTACGTAAAGCTGCAAAATCAGCAGTTTGTAAAATCAATATCGACTCTGATGGTCGTTTAGCAATGACTGCTGCAATTCGTAAAGTAATGGCCGAAAAACCAGGAGAATTCGATCCTCGTAAATACATCGGGCCTGCCCGCGACGAATTGAAAGTATTGTACATGAACAAAAATAAAAATGTACTAGGTTCGGCTGAAAAAGCTTAATCAAAGCATGCAAAACATTATCAAAAGGCTGTTTTATTTTGAGCAGCCTTTTTTGATTCAAATTGCCCATTAAAGCATATTGATCGTTATATTATATTTTGAATTTTTTGTTAGAATGGATAACCAATAGCGATATTAAAATTGAAATCGGAACCTTGCAGACTTCGATTACCCGGAATCCATCGCGAACCTAAAGCTTGCGAAGGATCACACAACTTCATTCCCAAATCGGCTCGAAAAATAAAATAGCTCGATACCAGTCTCAATCCGAATCCGGTACCAACTGCAAACTGTTTGTAGAATTTATTAAAACGGAATACAGCTCCTTCTCTATTGTCGGTATTGTTTATTGCCCAAACATTTCCGGTATCCACAAACAATGCTCCTTCAACTATAGATATTAATTTAAATCGATATTCAAGGTTACTTTCGATTTTGATATCGGCCGATTGATTAGGATATTCGCCACTGGAAGCAGCATAACTTCCTGGACCTAATGAACGAACTTGCCAGGCTCTAATGCCGTTAGCACCACCTGTAAAATAACGCTTCTCGAAAGGCATTACATTAAAATTACCATAAGGTAAACCAACTCCTGTAAAAAATCGGAAGGCAAACGAATTCAAACGATCGAAGCGCCGACCGTAACGAAAGTCGAAATCGGTTTTTACATATTGTGCATAGCGCGTATTAAACACCTCATAATAGCTTGTCGATGCTCCCGATTCTGGATCGGTAATCACTGTTGGTTCAGCATTAAACAAGTTGCTGTATGCCTTCAATAGATTTCCGGCCAATTCAGTATTAAACCTAAAATACAGGTAGCCAGCACTTCTTTTCAGGTTTTTATTGTTGTAGGTAAAACTATAATTTAACGAAGAAATCAAGTGATCGGTATAACTACTTTTAATGTACAAATCCTCAATCGACTCCAGAAACTTAGCATCCACATCCGATAAGCGGACAACATTAAAATCGACTGGATTAATTGTATGCGTAACAAATGCATTTGTTTTAAATTTATATCCGAATTTCGCATTGGCAATGGTACGGGTATAATCGGGCCGACTTTGATAATTATATGCTACAGAAAAATTTGTTTTGGGCATTGAATGTAAACCAAGCCTCGATTCCTTTATCGGAAATACAAATCCGGGAATGGAGATGGTTGCTTCCCCACCCAACTCTTGCATCATAAATTCGGTTTCAACATTGTTTACCAGTGTCACTCGCCGCTCGGTAGCTCCCGTAAAATTAATATTGAAAATTTCGGCTCCCCGAAGCAGATTTCGATGTTGATAATTCAATCCACCAGCCACTCCAAGGTTACCCGAAGTATTTGTTCCTTCGATATCTACCGAATAACTTTGCTTAACCTGCATCGGTAAAATAATTTTCCCACCAAGCACTCCGTGCAAGGAATCGGAACGAGCTAACAATTCGTTGAATTGAATATTTACATATTTGAATTGTCTTAAAGCGTAAAAATTATTGTAAGTTTTCGTCTCTTTTTTCTTAGCATATTGTTCTCCCGGTTTTATCTCAATATTTTTGATCAACAACTTTGGATCCAAAGGGATTTTTCCATTGTGATAAAATATAAATCCACCAACAATAGTGGTATCGGAATAGTATTTCGATGCCGATATTAAATTATCACGACCGGCATCATCTACATAAATCTCGTAATAATCAACCACAAACTTTCGGTGTTTATTAATAGAAGTACGATACCTATTTTCCTCATTTTCAATAATTAATTCTACATCCGCCTGATTACTATTCAAAGCCGAATCGACCTGATAATGAACATACTCGTCGGCAAACATAAAATAACCTCGGTTTTGCATTATATCGGTAATTCTACTTCGCTCTTTCTCCATTAATTCCACATCGAGCTTACTATTTTGATGAATGAAAGCTCCAGAAGCCTTATCCATATATATTTTTGCAAGCTCATCGTCCTTAATATTGTAAGTTATATTCCGAACTCGATAAGGTTCATTTGTTTCAATATTGTAAGTAACCCAGGCCTTCTTTTTCTTATATAGTACATCGCTGCGAACTTCTGCATTGTAATAACCTCTATTTTTCAAGTACTGCTCAAACTGTTCGACCGACTTGCTTGTTAATTGTGGATCAAAAATCACTGGTGCTTCCCCAATTCTCTTCAACCATCCATTCTCTTTACTTTTACGTGAAAGATTGTACAAAAACAAATGAAACTTGGTTGTTTTTAGAATTTTCAAATTCTCTTTTTGCCTCAAATAACCTTGGAGTTCGTTTTTCTCAATGGCTTGATTATCGACTTCGATATCAATATCATTCAGAAGATATTTATCTTGTGGAACATAACGAGTAGAGCGACATGAAAACAGAAATGTGGCTATTATTGCCAGCAAAAGATAATTTAGCGCTATGTTATTTTTATTTTTGACCACAAATACAGATATTGAAATTTAATACTCGCAACAATTTAAGCCTTCGAAATGATTAGTAAAAATAGAATTAAAACAATTCAATCTCTAAAAAATAAAAAAAACAGAGAAAAATTAAATCTTTTCGTTGCCGAAGGAATAAAAACAATTCAAGAACTAGCAATTGCAGGCTTCGTAATTGAATGGATTGCAGGTACCGACGAGGCTCTTAATAAGGTTGTGGATATAAATTGTGAAAAGTTAGAAAGCGATTATCAGTCAATAAAAAAAGCAAGTTTTTTAAACACACCTCAAAATATTATTGCGCTTTGCCGAATTCCGGATTGGAAACTGAATAAAAGCGAATTGAAACAACAATTATCTTTAGTTTTAGACGAACTGCAAGATCCCGGCAACTTAGGAACCATCATACGTATCGCCAGTTGGTTTGGCATTAAAAACATTCTTTGTTCCAACAACACAGTTGATTGCTTTAACCCCAAAGTTGTTCAGGCAAGCATGGGCGCCATTGCTCATGTAAATATTCATTACGCCAATCTCGTTCCCTTGCTAAGCGAACTCAAAGCGCAAATTCCTGTTTATGGTACTTTTTTAGAAGGAGATAATATATATACCGAAGGATTGAGCAGCAATGGATTAATTGTAATGGGCAACGAAGGAAATGGAATTTCGTCTGAAATTGAAGAACTTATAAGTCATAAATTATACATCCCTTCAACCAGTACCCAAAAGCATGTAGAATCATTGAACGTATCGGTAGCCACGTCTATTTTATGTAGCGAATTTAAAAGGAAGCTTTTTTAAACCGATCCATTCAAACTTTGTAGCTACAAATCAAGACTCTCGATTATCTTAGCCTATCTGAAATATAGCTTGTTGCTATGAAATTAATTTCCCATAGAAAAACTAAAGCAACCTATGCTTCAGCATTGTATTAAAGCCATAAGCAAGCGCTGGGTAAGCCTAGGAACCATTCCGATTGGAAAAACAAGAGACAGGAGCTGCAGGTACCTATAAGTTGTTGAAAAGATTTCGATTGTCGAATCACCAAATCAGCTCCGCCACTTTTTCGGCACAGCGTTCACCGTCAACAGCTGAGGAAACAATTCCTCCGGCATAACCTGCACCTTCGCCACAGGGATAAAGGTTCTTGATTTTCACGTGTTGCAAAGTTTCCAAATCACGCGGAATGCGTATTGGTGAAGAAGTTCTCGATTCGATTCCAATAATGGTAGCATCGTTGCTTAGAAACCTTTTGGCTTTGCGCCCCATTTTTTTGAATCCTTCGGCCAATCGGTTACTAATAAAATCAGGCATCCAACGATGCATGTCCGACGATTCGATTGCAGGATGATAAGATGTATCGTTTAACGATGCTGAATTTTTTCGTTGTACAAAATCCAACATGCGTTGGGCCGGTGCTATTTGCGAATTGTTGGCCATTTTAAAGCACTTACGCTCAATTTCCTCTTGAAATTTTAAGCCTGCCAATTCTCGATGTCGTGTGTATTGTTTCAAATCATCGGTGCGCACTTCTACCACCAATCCGGCGTTGGCAAATTTTCCGCCTCGGCTACTGGGCGACATCCCATTTACTACCAACTCTTTCGATCCGGTAGCGGCTGGTACGATTACACCTCCGGGGCACATACAAAAGGAATAAACTCCTCGTCCGTCAACTTGTTCGGCAAAGGAATAAGCCGCAGCTGGTAAATATTTCCCGCGGTGCGGGCGTTTGTATTGAATAGAATCAATCAATTCTTGCGGATGCTCTAAGCGCACTCCTACCGCAAAATTCTTGGCTTCTAAATGAATGCCATTATTCCGCAATAAATAATAAATATCGCGTGCCGAATGCCCCGTTGCCAAAATCACCGCTTGCCCTTTGTATTGCGTACCATCCTGCGTAACTACGCCTTTCATAGTTTCGCTTTCAACTACAAAATCGACAATACGCTGGTTGAAGAGCACTTCGCCACCATAATACAATATGGTTTCGCGAATTTTGGTAATCACACGAGGCAACACATTGGTTCCAATATGCGGGTGGGCATCGTACAGAATTTCATCTTGCGCCCCATGCTGATGTAGTACTTCGAGAATTTTGGTTACATCGCCTCTTTTCTTTGAGCGGGTATAGAGTTTTCCATCCGAAAATGTTCCGGCACCCCCTTCGCCAAATCCGTAATTCGAATCGGGATTTACCTTTTCGTTTCGATGAATGGCCGCAATATCGCGTTTGCGTTCATTCACGGCCTTACCTCTTTCCAAAATAATTGGTTTCAAACCCAATTCGATTAAACGCAAGGCGGCAAACAAACCTGCCGGTCCGGCGCCAACAATTATAACTTCGGGGGCATTTTTTACGTCTTTGTATTCAAAGCTCGATTTATAAGTTGGGATTGCTTCTTCTTCGTCAATAAACACTTCCACATTTAGGTTGATCTTGATGTTTCGGCTGCGGGCATCGATCGATTTTTTACGAATGCGAATACTGCTGATCTCCGCCACTTCGATATCCAAGCGTTTTGCAATTTCACGTGTGTAAAATTCTTGGTCAGCCGCCTGTGGTGGCGCCAACTGGATATTGAGTTGCTTTTTCAAAAGAAGATTTTTTGAATGAATTACTCGAAATGGAAGCTTATGGTAAATATCTGAGTTCTTAGGCTTTTCAAATTACCGAGAAATTCACCCACCTTATCACTATCATAATCATTCACATTTGTCTTACTAAAGTCATTATATAGAGAATTATTTAAGCCCAAACTATATTTTAACTCAATCGCAAATTTAAAATACTGATAATAGATATCCCAACCCATTCCAACTTCAACGAAATAATTTGTTCTATCTAGCCTAATCCAATCATATTTAGGATCATTGGGATTTGAAACGCTAGTTAACTCATATGCAATATTGACTCCTGAAATCAAATATGGTCTTTGATTTACTATTCTTTTTGCTTTATACTTAAAAAGGAAGGGTATTTCAATAGAAGTAAAATTTATAAACCCCTTATTAAAATTATTTTGTTCACCATTAGAATACTTTGTAAATTCTTCGCTAAATAATATATTCGTTTTACCAAAAGTTAAACATGGATTTATTCTAAAATCAAAATATTCAGCCAAACGAATATTTGCCAACAGGCCGACCTTAGCAGAAGATGGTGTGACATCTGCCACATCTGAAACTAACCCATTTTCATCATAAAATTGAAATGAATAGTCTCGTATAGGCAATCCAATGGTATATCCAAAATGAATTTTTTTATCATCAAAAGTGGTTAAATTGGGCACTTGCACACGTTGTGCCATGCCCTGCAACGCTGCCAATAGTAATATGAAAACAAGTAGTTGTTTCAACATTTTTTCTTTTTAAAACTATCTTTTGATTGTTTTATTGTCTTAGCTTTTGTGCCCAATATAGATACTGGCAATTCCCTGGCTTAACTTAATTTGCCTGCAATTGGTAAAACCGCTTTCCTGCATGATCTCTAAAAATTCATCTCCCGATGGAAACTGCTCGATTGAATCGGGCAAATAGCGATAAGCAAAATCATCTTTTGAGATTTTCTTGCCCAAATAAGGCAACAAATTTTGCGAATAGCAGCGATACAATTTATTCACCAAATACTTTTCGGGTTTCGAAAATTCCAAAACAATTAAAGGTTTGTTGTGTTGCAACACACGACCCAATTCTTGCAAACCAAGTTTTAGGTTTTCGAAGTTGCGCACTCCAAAAGAGATCATTGCCAAATCGAAGGTGTCGTTGTCGTAAATTATATTTTCGGCATCGCCCACATGCAGCGAAATCCGTTCCGACAAGTTCTTTTTATCGACCTTTAAACGGCCTACTCGAACCATGTTGTTCGATAAGTCGATCCCTGTGATTTTGGCATTGGTTGCCTTTGCAGCTTCTATTGCTAAATCGGCAGTTCCGGTAGCCATGTCTAACACAGCTTCGGGTTGATACTGCTTTACAAGACGAATCATCTTCTTTCGCCAAACAATGTCGACACCACCAGAAAGCAGGTGATTTAGAAAATCGTAACTGGTTGCGATTTCATTAAACATCGAGCGAACGGTGTTCTTCTTGCCTACCGTATGAATTTGTTGAGTAACCAATTTTCTTAATTGTTGTTTGACATTTTATCGAGGTAACCAAACGACTCGTCGTCGATTCGAATTTCCCCTTTTGTTACGTGCCCTAAAGCACAAAATGGAATTTTTGCTTCCAACATTAAATCTACGAATTCATCTTCGGCATCGGGATGTACACCAACAATGATACGCCCCATCGATTCGCCAAATAAAAATGAATCTTCGCGCGTTTCGGCGGCTGTTGTAATATCAAAACCGAGTTCGTTTATCCATCCGGCACGCAATAAGCTAAAAAACACCCCTCCTTTTGAAACCGGGCTTGCACTATCAACTAATTTGTCGTTGATTAATTGTTTTACCAAATTAACTAGCGATGCCTCAAACGCTAAATTAAATTCAGGTAGCGGCGAATTTGAAACTTCGTGATAGAATTCAAGATAGTCGGACGATGCAATATCGTCAGACAAGTTGCCCAACAAGAAAACGTTGTTTCCCTTGCGCTTAAAGCTTGGTGTAATATAGTTTACTTTTCCTTTTTCGTCGGGAACAATTCGGCCTGCAATGGTAACAATTAATGTAGGCGACTGCGAGCCATGATCGCCAAAGTAATCGTAGCGAATTTTGCGATCGGTTATTTTAATTCCAAAAATATTGGCTGCATTTTCGAATCCCATTTTTGCTCCGTCGGCAATAAACTGCCCACTTGGATCTTGATAATTGATATGGTACAACATCGTTGTTATTGCAACAGGTTCGGCACCAAAACAAACCATTTTACGAACGGCTCTCGACACTAAAATCTCTGCTGCTTTCTGCGGATCGGTTTCTAAATGATGATGCATTGCATGAATCGTCATTGAAACCATTTCGCTACCATCTTCTAATTTAAAAAATCCAGACTGATAAATATCGTCGCTTTTCTGATCTTCTGGATCAGGTGCAACATCAGTAAAATCGTTATAATAGTTTAAAGGCGATAAATTTGGATTTACCATTAAACTCTCCACCACTTCTTTTAAATTTTCCGGTTCCGGTATCGAATTGATATCAAAATCAATTTCCTGTTGATCTGTACTCATAACCTATATTTTTCTGTTTCAATAACTACCAATAATATAAAATTTTTGGCAGCTAAAAAACTTGTTTGAAGTCGCAAAAATAATTAAAGCTTTGAAATTAACTGTAAAAAGCTTAATTAATCGCTAATTCGAAACTCTTAAAAATTCCTATATTCGCAATAATTTCAAGCCATTTGTACGTTTAAAAGAAACACAAACTAAAATACCTAGCATGGAAACAGCAAATAAAAAGCTTGCATTAATAACAGGAGCCACTTCAGGAATTGGGATGGCAACTGCCAAATTGCTAGCGGCCAACGATTTTAACATCATCATTACCGGTCGGCGAGAAAAGCTACTCGACAAACTCGAAGCAGAATTATTGAAAGCAAATGAAATTGAAGTTTATGCCATGGCTTTTGATATTCAAAATAAATTGGAAGTTGAGAAAGCATTTGATCAATTGCCTGAAGACTGGAAAAAAATCGATGTATTGGTTAACAATGCGGGATTGGCTGCCGGATTAGAAGATATTGCAAGTGGCAGCACCGACGACTGGGATCGAATGATCGACACCAATGTGAAAGGATTGTTGTACATGTCGAAAGCTGTTTCCAAGGGAATGATTGAAAAAAAATCGGGACATATTATTAATGTATCTTCGATTGCCGGAAAAGAAGCCTACAAAAATGGGAATGTATATTGTGCCACAAAAAGCGCAGTTTTAGCGTTGACCCAAGGCATGCGACTCGACTTTTTGAAATACGGAATCAAAGTTAGTTCAATTTGCCCTGGCGCTGTAGAAACCGATTTCTCAATTGTACGATTCCATGGCGACGAAGAAAGAGCTGCCCAAGTATACAACGACACCATCCCTTTGTATGCCGAAGATATTGCTGAAGCAATTTTATTTATGGCAACCCGACCTGCTCATGTAAATATCGACGACATGCTGATTATGCCAACCATGCAAGGTTTATCTAGAGAAGTAAAACACTTTTCAGACGAGAAATAAATTTAGAAGAACAAAGAAATTACTTTAAATACTATTGAAAGATGAAAATTGAGGTATCCAACGGAGAAATTGTAGATAAACTAACGATAATCGAGATAAAACTGGAGCGTATAAAAGATGCTGCAAAACTGAAAAACTTAAAAAATGAATTTGAAGTTTTAGATTTAGCGGTTTCTAAAATAATTTCGAAAGAAGACAAGCTGTATCAAGAGTTGTTAGATATCAACAAGAAATTGTGGGACATTGAAGATCGAATTCGTGAGTTGGAAAAAGCCAAAACCTTTAACGAAGACTTTATTGATGTGGCTCGTGCTGTTTACTTTACCAACGACAAACGTTCGGACGTAAAACGCCGAATTAACGAGGCTACCGGCTCGAATTTGATTGAAGAAAAATCGTACGAAGATTACGCATAGTAGAGCTTTCACAATGAAGAAAATTTTGATCTACCGTTTTTCGGCCATGGGCGATGTAATCATGTTGCTCCCAGTTCTGAAGGGCCTTTTAGCTGCCAACAAGGAGGTTGAAATTTACTTGCTTACCCGAAAGTTTCTCTTTCCATTCTTTAAAGATATTGAAAACCTGCACCTGATTGAGGCTGATCTGAAAGGCAAGCACAAAGGGGTGAGCGGATTATTCTCTTTGTACAAAGAAATAAAAGAAGAAGTCGCACCCGATATTGTAATTGATCTACATCAGGTGTTGCGCAGCTATTTACTTAATTTCTTTTTCAGGCTGAGTGGCCTTCCTGTAAAGTCGTTTGATAAAGGAACAAAAGAAAAGAAACAACAAGTTAAAAGTAAGCGAAAAAAAGCATTGCCAAGTACCATTGATCGTTACGAATTGGCATTTGAAAATGCAGGTTTCAACGTTGAACGCCCTAACACTCCGGTACTAAAACAAGAGCTAGATCAAGCACTTTTTGAAAAGCTTCTTGACGAAGCAGATCCACAAATCAAATTGGTGGGAATCGCTCCTTTTGCCCAACATCAGCAAAAGGTTTGGGGAATCGATAAAGTTGAACAGTTAATTTCCTTCTCAAACGAAAACCTCAAAGCCAATTTTATTTTATTTGGTGGCGGAAAAACTGAAATAGATCAATTAAACAGTTTAGCCCAAAAATTCAGCAATGTATTTGTTGCCGCAAAGCACTTCAAACTTGATAGTGAGATTGGATTAATTGGAGAATTAAATGCCATGATCAGTATGGATTCGGCCAATATGCACATGGCAGCCTTATGCGGTATTCCAACAATTTCAATTTGGGGAGGCACCCATTCTTCATTGGGTTTTGCTCCATACATGCAACCCAGAGAAAATATCATTGAATATTCAGGCGATAAAATTGCGTGTCGCCCTTGCTCGGTATATGGAAATAAAAAATGCATCTACAACGATGTGAGATGCATGAAATATGTTGAAGTTGAACAAGTTTACAATCAACTCAAAGCGATCCTAACTAAAGAATCAAATTAACTGTCAATTATCCATTCTCAATTAAAATTCAAATCCTTGCTTTCTAATTACTTCCAAGAATTTTCCTGAAAAGAATTCATTATCGGCTTTTTTGTAACGCACATCGGTAAACACTTGTGCCAACGACTCTTTTTCGTTCTCTTTTACAAACTGCTTGTTTTCTTCTAAAGATTCTTTCAATGCATACAATTCAGTAATCTTCTCCTCAGAATAATCGTTATAAGTATCTTGATGCAAAACAGCGTCTAAAGGTAAACGATCAGCTTTTTCAGGCATTTCATCGGGCCACCCCATCGTAATTGTTGCAACCGGAACCACACCTTTTGGAAGATTTAGCACCTCAATAATTTGGTCGGCATTGTAGGTTACCGTTCCCAAATAACAAATTCCTAAGCCTTTATCTTCGGCAGCAATCGTTACATTTTGAGCAACCAACAAAGCATCAATGGCAGCAGTCATAAACGATAAAAAGTTATCGTACCCGGGCACAGCATTATTCTGACGACACCATTTGTTAAAGCGATTAAAATCGGCACAAAAAGTTAAAACATTTGGAGCCTGAGTTACCATTGGCTGATTAAAATGTGTTGGTGCCAGTGCTTTCTTTACTTCCGGATCAACTGTATTTATAATTGAATAAACTTGCATATTTCCGGTAGTTGATGCCCGACAACCAGCTTCAATTACTTCGTTTAACAATTCCTCAGCAATTGGTTCATTTTTATACTTTCGAATTGAGCGGTGTTCAATAATTGCTTTCATGGTATTTAACTTTTATTATTTGGTGTGCAAAATTAGTAAAATGCCCATGGAATAATCATATATTTGACGTTCAGATGCAATAAGATTTAATTTCTTCAGTTCATTTTTATGAATTGATTTTATCAAAGAAATATGCGAACAGCTGAATTTCAAACATTAACGTCAAAAGTTTCAAAAAACCGAATATGGTGTTTTACGCTGATACTATTTATAATCATTTTAAGTACTAGTTGTGGCACATGCAATTGTCCGGCCTATGGTCAAAATCAAATCAGAAACGAAAAGCAGCCAATCCCAGCAAACACTGCAACTAGCTGTAATTCAAACAATTTAATTTCGAACACTGAAAATCATACAAAATTATCAAAACCTAATTCCTGACATTTGTTACCCAAAATTTACTTCTTGGTAATATTTGCCAAAATCCGAATTATATACTTGTTGTTTTTAATAAGAAGTATTTATTTTGTGACACTCAAAAAAAATAGGAGTACAATAGAATATAATTTAATATCTAATAATTAAAACGATTTATTATGTCTACAATTAAAATTGGTATCAACGGATTCGGTCGTATTGGACGTTTTGTTTTCCGTGTTGCTGCTGCAAACGAAAATGTTGAGGTAGTTGGAATCAACGACCTTATTGACGTTGACTATATGGCTTACATGTTAAAGTATGACTCTACTCACGGACGTTTCGACGGTACTGTTGAAGTAAAAGACGGTGCTTTAGTAGTAAACGGAAAATCAATTCGTGTAACTGCAGAGCGTAACCCTGCTGACTTGAAATGGGATGCAATTGGTGCTGAGTACGTAGTTGAATCTACAGGTTTATTCTTAACTAAAGAAAAAGCTCAAGGCCACATCGACGCTGGTGCTAAAAAAGTTGTAATGTCTGCGCCTTCTAAAGACGATACTCCAATGTTCGTTATGGGTGTAAACAACGAAAAATATACTTCAGACATGACTTTCGTTTCTAACGCATCATGTACTACCAACTGTTTAGCTCCTATCGCTAAAGTATTGAATGATAACTTCGGCATCGTTGACGGTTTAATGACAACTGTTCACGCTACTACTGCAACTCAAAAAACTGTTGACGGTCCTTCTATGAAAGACTGGCGTGGTGGACGTGGTGCTGGTCAAAACATCATTCCTTCTTCAACTGGTGCTGCTAAAGCTGTAGGTAAAGTAATTCCTGAATTGAACGGTAAATTAACAGGTATGGCTTTCCGTGTTCCAACTCCTGACGTTTCAGTTGTTGACTTAACTGTTAACTTAGAAAAAGGTGCTTCTTACGAAGAGATCTGTGCTGCAATGAAAGCTGCTTCTGAAGGTCCAATGAAAGGTATCTTAGGATATACTGAAGACATGGTTGTTTCTAACGACTTCATCGGTGAAGCTCAAACTTCAGTTTTCGATGCTAACGCTGGTATCGCATTAACTGACAAATTCGTAAAAGTTGTATCATGGTACGACAACGAAATGGGTTACTCAACTAAAGTTGTTGAATTGATCCAACACATGTCATCTGTTGACAATGCTTAATTAAATATTCAAGCATATATTTAAAAGGAGTGCATACGCGCTCCTTTTTTATGCCTATTTTCTGTATTTTTCGACTCTGCAAATTCATAATTCAAAAAATCTACTTGGTTTCAATCCCTGCAAAAAGGGGGATTTAATATTTTTTAACATTTAAAAACTCCAAAGCATAAACGTAATATTTGTGGGTAAGTAATTGCTTTCTACATTTAAAATGCTAAGATTTCCTATTTAGTTTGTATTACGGATGATCGCACTAAGCTATGATCTGCAACATAATATTTAAATCTTATTATTAATCAATTATATTGAATATGGAAAACCTGATCAATGTTACAAAGGTGAAAAATGGGAAAGAAAAAAAATCGACCCAAAGTTCACAAAATCTACTTCAATCAATTGATGAAATTGAAAGAACGGTTGAAATTGAGATAGGAAAAGGAAATTTGAATGACTATTTAGAAATTTATGGAGAAATTGAAGATAGATTATAAGAGGACTTAGTCCTCTTTTTTTATTCCTGCCTTTCTGTTACTTTTGGCCCTTGAACAGATTAGATTTAAACATTGATGAAGACATTAATTGTCATTTTAGGACCAACAGCAGTCGGAAAAACATCCACCAGCATAAATATAGCCCAACACTTCAATACTGAAATCATTTCCGCCGATTCGCGACAAATATTTTCTGAACTTACCATTGGCACAGCTGCTCCTACTCCTGAAGAATTACAAATTGTTAAGCACCATTTCATAAAAACACAGTCGATTCACGATTACTACAGCGCAAGTTTATATGAAAAACAAGCGATTCAAAAAATCGAAAAACTACATCAAAAACACAACACTGTAGTTTTAACTGGTGGCTCGATGATGTACATCGATGCAGTTTGTAATGGAATTGACGACATTCCTGATGTTGATCCTACAATTCGAGAAAAAGCCATAGAGGAATTTAAAGAATTCGGATTAGAATACATTCAAAAAGAACTACAAAAAGTTGATCCGGATTACTTTGAGAAAGTTGATCAAGCCAATGCAAAACGAATTTTGCATGCATTAGAAGTTTATCGCACCACCGGAAAACCATTTTCTTCGTTCCATACTAACCAAAATAAAAAACGAAATTTCAAGATTATCAAAATTGGCTTAAATTACGATCGAGCCTATTTATACGAACGAATTAACAAACGGGTGGATTTGATGATGGAAGAAGGACTTGAGCAAGAAGCAAAATCGGTATATCCCTACCGAAAGTTAAATTCGCTAAATACAGTAGGCTATAAAGAATTGTTTTCTTATTTTGATGGCGACATATCCTTGAAAAAAGCAGTTGAGTTAATCAAGCGGAATTCCAGAAGATATGCAAAAAAACAACTAACATGGTTTCGCCGCGACGAAACCATTGAGTGGTTTGAACCCAACAACACCGATCAAATCATTCAATACATTAAATTACAAAACCAAGAATGAAAATAATATTAGTCGGAAGTGCGCATCCTTTACGTGGAGGTTTAGCAAGTTTTAACGAACGATTAGCACATGAATTTCAGCAACAAGGAAACGAGGTAACTATCGAAACCTTTAAATTACAATATCCCAAATTGCTATTTCCTGGAAAAACTCAATATTCCTCTTCCCCTGCACCGAAAGATTTGGTCATTAACGAAACAGTCAACTCTATTAATCCTTTGAATTGGATTAAAATTGGGACCAAAATCAAAAAAGCAAAGCCCGACATTGTATTGTTTAAGTATTGGCTTCCTTTTATGGCGCCATGTTTGGGAACCATCGCCCGAATTGCAAAACAAAATAAACACACCAAGGTGATTACCATTCTCGATAATTTAATTCCGCATGAAAAACGCATTGGCGATCAAGTTTTTACGAAGTATTTTGTAAAGCCGAACGATGCATTTATTGCCATGTCGGAAAGCGTTTACAACGACATTGCCCTTTTCAACAATAAGATTCCAAAAACCATTTCACCGCATCCAATCTTCGATAATTTTGGTGCAAAAAGAACTCGTGAAGAATCCATAAAAAAGCTACAACTATCGGAAGACTATCGATACATTCTGTTTTTTGGTTTTATTCGTGATTACAAAGGACTCGATTTGCTTTTGAAAGCCTTTGCGGATAATCGGTTCAGGAATAAGAAAACGAAATTATTAGTAGCTGGTGAATTTTATTCCGATAGCAAACCATATCTCGATTTAATTAACGAGTTAAGCTTATCGGAACACATCGAATTAAAAACTGAATTTATTGCCGACGAAGAAGTGGGTTACTATTTTGGTGCCTGCGACATTGTTGCGCTTCCTTATAAAACAGCCACACAAAGCGGAGTAACTCAAATTGGATTCCATTTCGAAAAGCCAATGCTGGTAACCGATGTGGGAGGACTAGGCGAAATAATTCCACATAATAAAATTGGATACGTTACACAGCCCGATCCACAAGACATTGCCGACCATTTAATTGATTTTTTTAGTTCTGACATTTTGAATACTTTTGAACAGAACATAATTGAGGAAAAGAAAAAATATGCGTGGGAATGCATGTATCAAAACATTATAAGCCTCTACAAAAACCTTTTGAATGATCATTAGAAGTAAAGCTCCACTTAGAATTGGATTGGCTGGAGGAGGCTCCGACGTTTCGCCATTTTCAGATATTTACGGAGGCGCAATTTTAAATGCAACCATCAATCAGTATGCATACGCTACACTTGAGCCAGCAACTGACAATAAAATACGTTTTTATTCTGTTGATAAAGAACTTCAATTAGAATTCGACGCAACTGAATCGTTGTCTTTAGATCATGAGCTTTCGCTTTTAGCAGGCATCTATAATCGTGTGGTAAAAGATTACTCAAAAACACCTTTGTCGTTTACCTTAACAACACACGTTGACGCGCCTCCCGGATCGGGATTAGGCTCTTCTTCAACATTGGTAACTGCGATCATTGGATCGTTTGTAGAGTGGTTGAAACTTCCTTTAGGTGAATATGATATTGCTCGTTTAGCCTACGATATTGAAAGAATAGACTTAAATCAAGCAGGAGGCAAACAAGATCAATATGCGGCTACATTCGGGGGCGTAAATTTCATGGAGTTCTATGCCGACGATAAAGTGATTGTAAATCCATTGCGCATCAAAACTTCGATACTAAACGAACTTGCCTATTCAATGGTTTTGTATTTTACTGGTGCCAGTCGTTTTTCGAGCAGCATTATCGACAAACAACGTGATAGTGTAAAAAACAATCAGCTCGATAAAATTACGGCCATGCAAAAAATCAAAGAGCAAGCAATTTTAATGAAGGAAGCTTTGTTACGCTCCAACATGAATGAAATTGGGCCAATTTTAGATTTTGGATGGAACCATAAAAAACAAATGGCCGACGGAATATCTAATCCGCACATTGATGAAATATATGAAGCAGTAATGAAGGCGGGTTCAACAGGAGGAAAAGTTTCGGGAGCTGGTGGCGGTGGCTTTATGTTCTTTTATTGCCCCAACAACACCCGCCACGAAGTAATCAAAACCTTGAATACTTTTGGCGGAACAGTTAAACCTTTTAATTTTAGCAAACAGGGATTAACCACCTGGAAAGTAAAATCCAAATCATGATTTCAGAAAGAATACAAGCTTCGATCGACACAAAAGCAAAAATTTTAAATGATGAGCAGCTCAAAGCAATCATCAGCAATATAATTAATGAAATTACTGCTGCCTACAAACGAGGAAATAAGGTTTTATTTTGCGGAAATGGAGGCAGTGCAGCCGATGCTCAGCATTTAGCCGCTGAGCTTTCGGGCAAGTTTTATATCGACAGAGATCCACTAGAAGCAGAAGCGTGCCATGTAAATACTTCGTTTTTAACTGCTGTGGCTAACGATTACAGTTACCAATCGGCTTTTGGTCGTTATGTAAAGTCAACCGGAAAAAAAGGAGATGTACTAGTGGGTTTATCTACTTCGGGCAATTCAAAAAATATTATTGAAGCTTTTCACAAGGCTACCGAAATTGGCATGACTACCGTATCTTTCACCGGAGCATCAGGAGGCGAAATGAAGCAATTGGCTGATTTCAATATCTCAATACCCTCTACCGACACCCCAAGAATTCAAGAAGCACATATTTTGGTAGGTCACATCATTTGCGAATTTGTAGAATCAAACTTGTTTGGGAATGAATAACGAAGCAATCATCTTGGCTGGTGGATTGGGAACTAGATTAAAGCATCTACTCGATGAGGTTCCAAAACCAATGGCACCTGTCAACAACATGCCCTTTCTGGAATATATTTTCAGATATCTAAAAGCTCAAAAAATACAATCAGTCATCTTATCGGTTGGCTATAAATACGAAAGTATTCGCGATCATTTTGGCAATAGTTTTCTCAACATCAACATTAAATATTCGATTGAAGATACCCCTCTTGGTACAGGTGGTGCAATTAAAAAAGCGATGGAATTGGTCGAAAGCGAAAGTGCTTTCATTCTTAATGGCGACACATTTTTCAATGTTGATTTAAGCAAAATGAAGAAATCGCATTTAGCTTCAAATTCAATATTTTCAATCGCGTTGAAAGAACTCACAAATTTCGACCGCTACGGATTGGTTGAAATTGAAAATAATATTGTAAAAAGCTTTTTAGAAAAACAACCCACAAAATTGGGTTTAATCAATGGCGGAACCTACTTGTTAAATAAAAATGATTTTTTGGCAATTGATTGGCCTGAAAAATTTTCATTCGAAAAGGAATTTCTTGAAACCTATTTCAAAAAATGGGCCTTTACAGCATATATTTCCAACGGATACTTTATCGACATTGGAATTCCTGAAGATTATTATAAAGCTGCAATCGATTTTAAAACCTTATTTTAAAACTCATGAATAAGGCGCTGTTTTTAGATCGCGATGGAGTGATCAATGAAGAGGTGAATTACCTTTATAAAATCGAAGACTTCATTTTTATTGATGAAATTTTTGATATCTGCAAAGCCTATCAACAACACGATTTCATTATTGTTGTTATTACCAATCAAGCCGGAATTGCACGCGGAAAATATACAAGTGCCGATTTTGATAAGCTAAATAATTGGATGCTTGATCAGTTTTCGAAAAAAGGAGTTCGAATTGAAAAAGTTTATTTCTGTCCTCATCATCCCGATTTTTCAGGACCATGCGAATGTCGTAAACCCAATCCGGGGATGATTTTTCAGGCACAAAAAGAGTTTGACATTATTCTTTCGGAATCGGTTTTAATTGGAGACAAAATATCGGACATTGAAGCAGGATTAAATGCAGGAATTGAAAACTCATTTCATATTGAAGAAATTTTAGGAGAATTCCCCCAACTTCCACTTCTGAAGCAAGCATAAAATTTTCTAAAGTTTATACGATTTCAGGCTTCCACAATTGTACAATTTAATTTATAATTGCTAATATTGATTTAAATTTTGAACGAAAAAAAGTATGCCAACAGAATCGCAACTCGATAAGAAACTCATCCAAGAAGCCTTCGACGATCTTATTAAATCGTCTCGACATACTTTATCAGATGAAAATCAGGCATTCATCAAAAAAGCATTTGATTTTGCGAATGGAGCACATGCCGGAATTCGTCGAAAATCGGGTGAACCATATATTCTACATCCTTTGGCTGTTGCGAAAATTGTCACCAAAGAAATTGGACTGGGAACCAAATCAATTATCGCCTCTATTTTACACGATGTAATTGAAGATACAGATTATACCAAAGAAGATATTCAAATTATTTTCAATGAAAAAATTGCAGAAATTGTAGATGGTCTCACGAAACTAGAAGGCGAATTCGATTCGAAACAGGCAACCAACTTCAGAAAAATGTTGCTCACCTTGTCCAACGATGTTCGAGTAATTCTGATTAAACTAGCCGATCGCTTGCACAACATGCGAACGCTCGATTCGATGCCTCCCAACAAGCAACTTAAGATTGCTGGCGAAACGCTGCACATTTATGCACCACTTGCCCATCGTTTAGGGCTTTACTCGATTAAAACCGAGTTGGAAGATTTAAGTCTCAAATACAAATACCCAAATAAATACAAAGAAATTTCCATTCAACTTCGCGACAAGGAAGAATATCGGAAATATTTGGTGAAAGAATTCATCAAACCAATTGAAGATAAATTAAAACTTGAAAACTTTAGTTTCTCTATCAAAGATCGACAGAAATCGATTTATTCAATTTGGAGTAAAATGCAAGAAAAGAAGATTTCGTTTGATGAAATTTACGACTTACTTGCCATTCGAATTGTTTTCAAACCAGAAGATCTCAAAGACGAACGTCGAAACTGTTGGGAAATTTTCTCGCTCATTACCGAAACCTACAATTACAAACAAGATCGAATTCGCGATTGGATTTCGATGCCTAAAGCCAATGGCTACGAAGCATTGCACGTTACAGTAATGGGGCCACAAGGGAAATGGGTTGAAGTTCAAATTCGAAGTGAGCGCATGGATGACATTGCCGAACGGGGGTTTGCCGCTCATTGGAAATACAAAGACCATACAGCTAGCGAATCGGAATTGGATAAATGGATGGGGAAAATCAGAGAAACACTGCAAAACCCCGAAGCCGACGCTTTAGAATTTCTCGACGATTTTAAACTCAATCTCTTTTCCTCCGAAATTGTGGTTTATTCTCCCAAAGGAGATATGAAAACTCTTCCGAAAAATGCCACCGTTTTAGATTTTGCATACGAAATACACACACATTTGGGGAACAAATGCATCGGAGCCAAAATAAATCATCAGCTAGTTCCATCCAGTTATACACTAAGTAGCGGTGATCAGGTTGAAATTTTAACTTCGGAAAAACAGAAACCACAAGCCCATTGGTTTGAAATTGTAACAACGGCAAAAGCAAAAAGCGGGATTAAAGATTCCTTTAAACTAGAACACAAAAAGCATATCGAAAAAGGGAAACAAATTATTATGGATGAACTGAAATCCATTAACATGCACCCCTCGAATGCAACTATTACTGCGCTTCTTAACTATTTTGGTTTAGATTCAAAAATCCAGATGTACGCTCAAATCGGTTCCGGTTTTATCAAAATTGAAAATCTAAATAAGTTATTCGAAGAGAAGAAAGAACCTTCAAAGAGTAGATCGTGGAACTTCTTAGGAATTCGACGGAAAACGAAACCTCCAAAAGAGGATGATAAGAAAATTGACAAAAAGAAAATCTTCGTATTAACCGAAGAAAATATTGATAAAACTTACTTCTTCGCCAAATGCTGTCATCCAATTCCAGGCGATGATGTAATTGGCTACCTCAATAAAAACGACACCTTAACTATTCATAAAAAATCGTGTCCCGAGGCGGAAACAATCATGACCAGCGACGGCGATCGCATTGTAACTACCGAATGGAGCCAATTTAAGGTACTTTCGTACTTAACACATATCGACATAAAAGGCTTTGATCGCGTAGGAATTGTTAGCGAAATTTCAGATATAATTTCAAACGATTTGGACATTAATATGCGTACGGTTCACTTCAATACAATTGACAATGTTTTTACCGGAAGTCTTGATCTCTATGTGCATAATGCCGACGATGCTGAACGCCTTGTACGCAAAATTAATAAGATAAAAGGCATCGAATCTGTTGATCGAAGCGAAAATTTCTAATATTTTCCCTGAATAAAAATTAGTTTAAAATCATTTTTTTATATTTGTCCTTATTTAAACTTAGTTTAAGTATGAATAACCACAAAATAAAGGACACAGCTGTAAGAATATTCACCGAATATTTAGAAACTAAAGGGCATCGAAAAACTCCTGAAAGGTTTGCAATCTTAGATGAAATATATTCCAGAAACGGCCACTTCGACATTGAATCGTTATACATTTCAATGAAGAATAAAAACTATCGAGTTAGTAGAGCAACCTTGTACAATACAATGGATTTATTGCTTGAATGTAAGCTAGTGGTCAAACATCAGTTTGGAAAAAATATAGCTCAATTTGAGAAAGCATATGCCTCGGAGATTCACGATCATATAATCGACATTAACAGTGGAACTGTTATGGAATTTTTTGATCCTAGAATTAGACAGATTATTGAGGATGCGTGCAAAGAAAATAACTTTAAACTTTCGCATCACACCTTGTACATTTATGGTGAACGAACCACCTAATGTTATTTTATCAAAACGATTAAAAACATTATCTTAACTTTTTGTGAGGCATCGTAAAGTTTTGTAACTTTGGATGCCAAAGTACGTTAAGAAACAATATTTGGCAGGTTTATTTCGTAAGCAATCGAAATAGACCTATTTTTTTGATTTTCAATTTCTTAATAACAAATAAAATGAAAGTAGACGTTTTACTAGGGTTGCAATGGGGTGATGAAGGTAAAGGAAAAGTAGTAGATGTACTTACTCCTAAATATGATTTAATCACTCGTTTTCAGGGTGGACCAAATGCGGGTCACACATTGGAATTCAACAATATAAAACATGTTCTTCACACGATTCCTTCTGGAATATTTCGTGAAAACAAAATCAACATTATTGGTAATGGCGTTGTACTTGACCCGGGAATTTTCAAAAAAGAAATTGAGTCGCTTTCAAAAATTGGTTTCGATCTAACAAAGAATTTATACATTTCGAAAAAGGCACATCTAATTATGCCTACGCATCGAATTTTAGATGCAGCTTCGGAAGCAGCCAAAGGAGATTCTAAAATTGGTTCTACGTTAAAAGGAATTGGCCCAACTTATCGCGATAAAACGAGTCGCGATGGATTAAGAGTTGGCGATATTCTTGATAATTTTGAAGAAAAATATACCGCAAGGAAGCAACAACACATCCAACAACTAGAAAAGTTTTACAATTACGATTACACTGCACAATTGAAAGAATTCGAAGCTGCTTGGTTTGAAGGAATTGAAGAATTAAAGAAATACAATTTAATTGATAGCGAAACATTCATCAACAAAGCATTAAGAGACGGTAAATCGGTAATTGCAGAAGGTGCTCAAGGTACTTTGCTCGACATCGACTTTGGATCATATCCATTTGTAACTTCATCGAATACCATTAGTGCAGGTGCTTGTACCGGATTAGGTATTGCCCCCAATAACATTGGTAGTGTTTTCGGGATTTTCAAAGCTTATTGTACTCGTGTAGGAATGGGACCATTCCCAACCGAATTATTTGATGATGCCGGACAAAGCTTGAGAGATCAAGGAAACGAGTATGGCTCAACTACCGGACGTCCACGTCGATGTGGTTGGCTTGATATGGTTGCTTTAAACTATTCAATCATGATTAATGGGGTAACCGACTTAATTATGATGAAAGCCGATGTGATGGATACATTCGATACGATCAAAATTTGTACAGGATATAAAATCGATGGAAAAGTAACTACCGATTTCCCTTACGAATTAAATGAAGACATTGAACCTGTATATGCGGAACTACCTGGTTGGAAAAAAGATTTAACCCAACTGACTTCAGAAGAAGAATTTCCAAAAGAATTTAACGAGTACATTAAGTATATCGAAGAACAAACCGGAGTTAAAATCACCATCGTTTCGGTGGGGCCCAATAGAGCTCAAACCATAATTAGATAACAATACTGAAAATCCTATCCTACCGATAGGATTTTCTTTTACAATTTTATTACTAAAATTTTTTATTCATCTTACAATGTCTAAATTTAAGGCAACACATCTGATAAGGAAGAATGTAAGATGGAAATTTTTGAACCTACGTTAGTACTAAATAAGCATACTTGTCTTCAGAACATCGAAGTAATGATAAGTAAAGCGCAGCGGCATAATTTAAAATTTAGACCGCATTTTAAAACCCATCAATCTATTGAAATCGCAAGATGGTTCAGAGATTTTGGAGTTGAAACCATAACCGTTTCTTCCGTGAAAATGGCAAGCTATTTTGCATCAGACGGATGGAAAGATCTGACAATCGCTTTTCCATTTAATAAATATGAAGTAGGTCGCTTAAACAAATTACTTCCAACGACCTCGATCAATATTATTCTCGACAACTATATGGTTGCTGAAGAAATAGATGAGCAACTGGATCATGAGGTTGGTGTTTATGTTAAAATAAGCACCGGATACTTTCGATCGGGGATCAACTCGGGAAATAAAAACAGAATCACAAAACTTGTTGAGACCCTTGCTGCTTCTAAAAAATTAAAATTTAAAGGTTTTCTGGCACACGCCGGACATACTTACAGTGCCGGATCGAAATACGAAGTTCGAAACATCCATTTCGATACGGTGAAAAAAATGGTTGACTTAAAAAATCATTTCAAAACAACTTATCCTGATATAGAAATTTCAGTTGGAGATACCCCCTCCTGTACTGTTTCGGAATACTTTGAGGGGGTAGACGAAATACGCCCGGGCAATTTTGTATTCTACGATTTAATGCAATATAAAATTGGTATTTGTAATCTAGATGACATTGCTGTTCGCATGTTTTGCCCTGTAGTCTCAAGACAAAAATCGCGTAATGAAATAATACTTTACGGTGGTGGAATTCACTTTTCAAAAGAATCAATTACCAATATCGATGGTAAACCAATGTTTGGTAGAGTACTTTTAAACAAAGGAGACCATAAAGAGCTGCTCGATGCGACCAACTACATAAGTAAACTAACGCAGGAGCACGCCATTATGCGTTGTACTCCTAGTGTCTTTAATCAAATTGAAGTAGGTGATATTCTCGAAATTATTCCGGTTCATTCGTGCTTAACTGCACATGCCATGGGACGCTATATTACCACCAAAGGTGAAATTATTGATATGATGCCTCGGTTTTAGTCCAGGTCTTTTAATTCCTACTTTCAAGAAATTATCTTTGCTGATCAATTAAAATCAAAATCAGCAATGACAAACTTTACAGAACTTGTAATAAAGCGCAGAAGTGTGCGCAAATTCACCGAACAAAAAGTTGAAACTAAAAAAGTAGAAGCCTTACAAAAAGCCTTACTGTTATCTCCAACAGGAAAAAGAAAAAATCACTGGGATTTTATTTTTGTAGAAAATACCGCAACCTTACAAAAACTATCTGAAGCCAAAGAATTTGGATCGAAATTTCTGGCAAAAGCCCCCTTGGCTATTGTGGTTGTTGGTGATCCCGAAGTATCGGACACTTGGATTGAAGACTGTTCAATTGCAAGCATCATTGCTCAATTGAAAGCCGAAGAATTAGGCCTCGGGAGTTGTTGGGTGCAAATCGACAAACGCTTTTCGAAAGATAAAACACCTGCCAATTCAGTCGTAAAAAGCTTATTAAGCATTCCGGAACCAAAAGAAGTTTTATCGGTGATCGGAATTGGTTATCCTACTGGAAAACCTGCACCTTTTGATCTTGATAAGTTAGATTTTTCAAAAATACACTCAGAAAAATATTAATAAAAAAGCGAGGAAAAATCCTCGCTTTTTTTATTTCATTTCAGCTAAAACACTTGTTAAAAACTTCCAAAAACGTTGTACTGATTCGATGTGTACTTTCTCATCGGGTGAGTGCGGAAAACGGATGGTAGGTCCAACTGAAATCATATCCCAGTTTGGATAAGTTGCTCCTAAAATACCACATTCTAATCCGGCATGCATTGCTACAATGTTCGGTTCTTTTTTGTTCAGGTTACTATAAACGGCTTTCATTGTTGCCAAAACTTCCGATTTTGGGTTGGGTTTCCATCCCGGGTATTCGCCACCAAATGAAACTTTAGCACCAGCCAATTCGAAACAGCTTTGCAATGAAGAAGCCACGACTTCTTTAGCCGAATCAACAAAACTACGCACTAGGCACATTCCACTGATTTTTCCTTTGGAAGATTTCAATATTGACAAATTACTTGAAGTTTCAACTACTCCGGGCATCGTATCGCTCATGCGAATGATTGCATTTGGAGCAGCACAAATTGCATTGATAACATCGTCCTGAATCATTTCAGGAATCAAATCCTCAACGGCTTCAATTTTTTCAACTTCCAGCTTTAAGTTGGGTTCTGTTACTCCTAATTCATTTACAATTTCAGCTTCGTATTCATTCATTAAAGCTTCAAATTCGTTTATCAAATCATTGGGAACAACAACTTTTGCAAATGCTTCGCGAGGAATGGCATTGCGCATATTCCCGCAATCGAGCGCTGCCACACGGATGTCATCAAAAGCAATAGCTTGCTTCAACAATTCGCCCATTAATTTGATGGCATTTCCTCTTCCAAGGTGAATATCAAGACCAGAATGACCACCTTTTAAACCTTTGATGGTAATTTGAAAAAAGGTTCCTTCTTCGGGTGCTTTTTCCGTTCCTTCGTAAGTCCATTCAAAATCAACATTCATTCCACCTGCACATCCTACACTTAAATCGGTTTCGTCTTCAGAATCGAGGTTAATCAAGATTTCACTTTTTAACACATCAGGCTTTAGTGCAAAAGCTCCGGTCATTCCGGTTTCCTCATCGATGGTTATCAATACTTCCAATGGGCCGTGCTTTACTTCCTTTGATTCCAAGATTGCCAACGCTGTAGCAACTCCAATCCCGTTATCGGCACCTAAGGTTGTATTGTTGGCAGTTACCCAATCTCCATTGATAAACGCATCGATTGGATCGGTTTCGAAATTAAAATTGCTTCCACTGTTTGCTTGCGGCACCATATCAACGTGCGCTTGCAAAACAATTCCTTTTGCATTTTCGTATCCTGAAGTAGCTGGCTTGCGAATGATCACATTTCCAACCTCATCCATGATGGTTTCAAGGCTGAGTTTTCGACCAAATTCAGCCACAAATTCGGCTGCTTTTAATTCTTTTTTCGATGGTCGTGGTATTTGGGTTAACTGATAAAAGTTTTCCCACAATAGTTTGGGCTCTAAAGCTCTTATATCTTCACTCATTTTCTTAATTTTTTATAAAAGTAATAGAATTCTCTCGGGGAAGAAATGAGAAATGTTGGAAATTTTTTCAATTACAAAAGCCAATATCGTATCGATTTATTAAAGTTAGAATAAAATAATATTGGGCCAGACCTCTCATTTACTAAGGTTTGATAAAACACTGTATATTAAGGCTTCCGCCTTATCGAAACACCTTTCCGCTTCCTTGAAATTAGTTTCCGTCTTGTATAAATGAGCTTCCGTGTGCTCTAAATTGGCTTCCGCTTTATTGAAAGGCCTTTCCGCCTCACTGAAATAAGCTTCCGCCGAGTTGAAATGACCTTCTGTGTGTTCTAGATTAACTTCCGCTTTGCGTAAATTAGTTTCCTTTTGCTTGAAATAAACTTCCGTCTTATCAAAATAAGCTTCCGTCTTCTATAAATAAGTTTCCGCCTTTTAAAGATTGGTTCCGGACTATTGCTAATCTTCCGATTGCTGTTTTTGCGGGCTTGCGGTTGCGTTTTGTTGATTCTTGTTAAAGCAAAAAGAGCCAAATCTACCAATTGTAGATTCGGCTCTTTATTAAATAAACCACTTAACCGATATTAAAACACGCGACTAACATGTTTTAATAAAATATTTTTAGAAGCGAATATTTACTCCTAGCAAGAAGTTTCTTCCAGCTTGTGGGAAATATCCCAATCCACCAGACCAATGCACTACAGCTTTAGAGCTATATTCTGTATTTAATACATTGTTTACCCAAAGATTAAATTCGTAATCGCCTGCTTTTTCAGTTTCTAAATTGTAAGTGAATTGCAAACTTGAAGCAGAATAATCATCCATTTTTAAAGCCTCATCAGAAGTGTTGGTAACATACTGCTCTCCGACATAGTTGGTTGACCATGCAAGTCTAAAGTTTTCAATAGGGTAAATGAATACGCCTAAATTACCAATCAATGATGGAGAATAAGATAGTGGTACTCCGTCGTAATTCACAAAACCATCGGTCTCGCTATATTCTTTGTAACTTGTTTTGTTATCGCTAAGCGTTGCGTTGAAGGTAAACTCAACAAAACTGTTTGGTTTCACACCCCCAATTAGTTCCAATCCTCGACGATAACTTTCGCCAACGTTTTTACGAATTGGAGTACCGACTCCATTTAGTTCACCAGTCATTACTAACTGATCGCTGTACATCATGTTGTAAGCAACCAATTCCACATTCCAGCTACTACCATTTGATTTTACGCCTAATTCTAAATCGTGTAAACTTTCGGGTTTAGGTTCGACGCCACCTGGAGCATCGAGAAAATCGCTACGGTTAGGTTCGCGATGTGCAACGGCATAAGATGCATAAGCACGCGTTTTATCATTGATATTGTACATTAAACCCGCTTTGGGATTGAAGAAATTATAAGTTTTATCGATATCAATGACACGGTCGCCATCGGTCCATTCACGATCTAAACCTTCGGCAGTATAATGGATGTAACGATACTGAAGATCACCGTATAGCAATACATCGTCGCCTAAGCTATAAGTTGCTTTTGCAAACTGATTGAAATCGGTTTTATTAGATACATTTCGATAAAATTCTGTTCCGGGCATGCTGCTGCTTGCATAACGTGCCCAAATTACTTCACCAAAATGTTGACCATCGGCATAAATATTCAAAGCACCACCTAAATGAAGTTCAAGATTTTTTTCCTGATATTTTAATCCCCAAGTACCCCCGTAGAAATCATTATCGAGCCACAAGCGACGTACTACATCACTGTAAGTAATAGAGTCGGAAAAGGTATAATAGTACCCACCATTGCCATTGCTAACGGAGTCTTTTCCGAAATACAAAGGATCAAGATTATAGAATTCCATTGGGTAGTATTGCAACATTTCCTCTTGCATGTATTCTTCGTAATAACCGCGACCGTAAGTATAATGTAGCGCAGCATTAAAAGAAAACTTATCTGAAATTTCCTGAGCTAAATGTAGCTGAAAATGGTCTTGTGAAAAATTATCCACAAAATTGTCGTAATAACCAGCGATTCCCCAATCGGCATCGTTAATTAATCCAGCAGGATTAAAAGTTCGACCATACCACTCCATTTCATCGGGAGTAACACTGTACCAAGCCTGGTAGGTTTCTTCGCGCCCTCCAAATGCGAGTAATTTGATCAAGGTATTTTCATCTTTGTACCCTACCTGCGCGAAATAAGATTTCATATCGGAAGAAGCACGATCGCGATAACCATCGGATTTGATTACGCTGAATTTACCTTCGGCGAACCAATGATCTTTGATCAAACCCGTTCCAATTGCAGCCGTACCTTTAAAGGTATTGAAGCTACCCCCTGAAATTCCATATTCAGTATAAGCTTTTTGAGCAACCTTATCGGTATTCAGGTTGATTGATGCACCAAAAGCACCGGAACCATTTGTTGAAGAACCGACTCCTCGCTGAATTTGCATGCTGTTGGTTGATCCGGCAATATCGGGAACATCGACCCAATAAACACCATGCGACTCGGCATCGTTTAAGGGTACACCGTTAATCGTCACATTAATTTCTTTCACTCCTCGAATTCTCATACTTGTATATCCAACACCATTTCCAGCATCGGAATTGACAACCAATGAAGGTTGATTCGCCAAAAGATAAGGGACATCCTGCCCTAAATTTTTGCCAGTAATTTCAGCTTTCTCGATGTTGGTAAAAGAAGTTGGTGTGTTCTCGCCTGCACGAACTGATGTTACCATTATTTCATCAGACATGAGAGAGGCATGTTGAAGTTGAAAATCAACACGCTTATTGCCAGCAACAACGATGCTTTTTTCCTGGTTTTCATATCCCAAATAGGAAGCTACAAGAATTAGCTCTCCCTTTGTTGCTATTTCCAACTCGTAAGCACCATTTTCATCGGTTGTGGTACCTATTGATAAATCTTGAAGCACAACAGTTGCTCCAATCAATGCTTCATTTTCGTCATCGACCACCGTACCTGAAATTTTGTACTGTGCCATGAGATTAATGCTCAACATTAAAGCAAATAATAAACTAAAAAAACGCATAATTAAAAATAAATTTGGTTAAACATAACCAATGAGGCAGGATGATTCATCCTGTTACACCTTCCCTTCGCCGGTACTAACCGAATCAGGTTCAGAGGGTTTAATCTCAGCCCGTTTTTATTAGGGCACCCCATTGTGTGAATATCACAGTAATAACTTTTGCAAAGCTATAATGTTTAAATTATTCTGAACAATTTATTCTTAGAAAAGAAGCTTTTAGTGCATCATATAACAACAAAGTACCGCATAAAACCTCTCCGACTCCTGTAATGATCTTGATAACTTCGGTAGCTTGCAATGACCCGATTACACCGGGGATAGCACCCATCACACCCAAAGGTTGACCATTCATTAATTCTTTGGATGGTTTTTCAGGGAACAAACTTGCATACGAAACACCTTCGCGATAATGAAATACAGTTAATTGACCAGAAAAATCTTCAATAGAGCCATATACCAATGGTTTCTTTAGCTTTCCACACACCTCATCTAATAAATAGCGGGTTTTGAAATTATCGGTGCAATCGACTACGATGTGATAGTTTGAAATTATATCGAAGGCATTTTCAGCATCTAACCGTTCTTTATAAACATTGATTTTACAGAAAGGATTTAAATCGTTTAAGCGCTGTTTTGCGATCTCCACTTTGGGCCGGCTCTGATTACTTGTTGTATACAAAACCTGACGCTGCAAATTAGAAACGCTCACAATGTCGTTGTCGACAATTCCGATCTCACCAATTCCGGCAGCACATAAATACTGCGAAACAGGAGCTCCCAATCCTCCTGCTCCAACCACCAAAACTTTGGCAGCCTTTAAAAGCTCTTGCCCAGAGTTACCGATATCGTTTAGCATTATCTGTCGAGCATAACGAGCAGATTCTTTCTCTGATAAATTATTCATGCTTTTATACTTTTTGTAAAACCCGATCCCAGTCTTTCCAAACCGCTTCATAACCATTATTTACAATGGCCTGTTTAATTTCTTCAACAGAACGATTGTCGCCCACCTCGAACTGTTCCAGCTCTTTATTCTCGACGGCATATCCACCGGGTTCGGTTTTACTACCCGCGCTCATGGTAGTTACTCCTAATTTCATCATATTGTCGCGAAACTTGGGCAATTCTCTTGTAGATACCGACAGTTCAACATCCTCATTGAATAAGCGGAAAGCAAAGATCAACTGAGCCAATTCTCTATCGTTAATAGGATTCTTTGGGTTAAAATTTCCGGCATGAGGTCGTAAGCGAGGAAAAGCAATACTATACTTGGTTTTCCAATACTTTTTTTCGAGATAATTTAGATGTAAGGCGGTAAAAAAAGAATCGGTGCGCCAATCTTCCAATCCCAACAAACTGCCCAAACCAATTTTATGAATCCCCGCCTGTCCTAATCGATCGGGGGTTTCTACACGGTATTTAAAATCCGATTTTGGTCCACGCGGATGGTATTGTTTGTAATTGGCTTCGTGATAAGTTTCCTGATAAACGTACACAGCATTCAATCCCAATTGTGTTAGCTGGCGATATTCATCGGTATCCATCGGTTGTACTTCGATTGAAATATTGCTAAACTGATTTTGAATTAATTGCATGGTATTCTTGAGGTATTCAAATCCCGATTTTTTTGGATGTTCACCCGTTACCAGCAGCAAATGTTCATAACCCATTTTTTTAATGGCTGCCACTTCTTCGACAATTTCATCTGGACTTAAGGTTTTACGACCAATTTCGTTTTTATGATTGAAGCCACAATAAATGCAACTATTTACACATTCGTTTGATAGATAGAGTGGCAAGTAAAGTTGAATTACTTTTCCAAACCGACGTTGTGTAATTTGGTGACTCATTTGAGCCATTTGTTCCAGATAGGGCGCCGCCGCAGGAGAAATTAATGCGATAAAATCATCAACAGTTCGATGATCCTTTCGTAAAGCTGCTTCGACACGAGCCGATGAAGTGGAATAAATAAGCTGTTTGACAGTATCCCAATTGTACTGTTGAATATAATTGTAATAACTCATGTGTTTTAAACTAACTTAAAAATTCGGTCATCGGACTACTCGCATTGGCTGTAAGACCTTTTTCGGCCAATTTTGCTTCATAGGCAATTCGGCCCGCCTCAACGCCCAATTTAAAGGCTTTTCCCATAGCAACAGGATTTTGCGAAACAGCGATCGCCGTATTTACTAATACTGCATCGGCACCCAACTCCATTGCTTCGGCAGCATCGGAAGGCGCTCCAATTCCTGCATCAACTACCACCGGAACATTGCTTTGTTCCACAATAATTTTGATAAAATCGCGCGTTTGCAAGCCCTGATTACTTCCTATTGGTGCGCCTAAAGGCATGACTGCAGCACATCCAACTTCTTCTAGTTTTCTACATAAAATCGGATCGGCTTGCACATAAGGTAACACCACAAATCCGAGCTTTACCAACTTTTCGGCAGCCTTTAATGTTTCTTCGCCATCGGGCAATAAGTATTTCGGATCGGGATGAACTTCCAATTTCAACCAATTTGTTTGAAGTGCTTCGCGAGCTAACTGCGCCGCAAAGACGGCTTCCTTAGCAGTTCGTACGCCCGAGGTATTCGGCAATAAATTGATATGTTTATGTCGCAAATGCCCCAACATTTGATCTTGCTGATTTTCTAAATCGACTCTACGTAAGGCCACAGTAACCAACTCGGAACCCGATTCGAGAATGGCTTCTTCCATGGTTGAAGCAGAACTGAATTTGCCGGTGCCTGTAAAAAGGCGCGACTGAAATACTTTATCGGCTATGATTAATGGTTTCATAATTATATTGATTAAGGTCTTCGGTTTATTCAACCAAAGCAGTTTGATTTTTCATAATAGTTTCTAAAAGCTGACGAGTAGAATTTGCTGGTTCTTGACTTTTAGAGATTGCAGAAGAAACAGCTACTCCAAACATTCCAAGCTTTAATAAATCTTGCACATCGCTTACACCAACTGAACCAATGGCTACCATCGGAATTTCAATTTTGGCCGCTCGACACTGGGCAACAATTGTTTTGTACCCCTCCAACCCAAGAATTGGACTTAAATTTTTCTTTGTGTTCGTAAATTTATAAGGCCCAACGCCCAAATAATCGATTGGTTGAGCAACTAAATTTTGAATATCGTAAAAGGTATTGGCAGTTGCTCCGATGATGTAATCTTCCCCTAGAAATTGACGGACGTCTTTCGGAGCAGCATCGTTTTTCCCTAAATGTACTCCATCGGCTTTTACGGCTTTAGCAATTTCAGGAAAATCGTTGATAACCAATGTTGCGCCAAATTTTTCAGTAATAGCTCTGGCTTTTGCAGCAAGCTCCAATACTTCGTCGGCACCTTTGTCTTTAATACGAAGTTGCACCCATTGGCACCCCCCCTCCAATGCCATTTCAATTTGCTGCAAATGTGATCGGTCCTCAAGCTCCTGCGTTATCAATTGCAATTTTGAAATATTCTTATTCATTTGTTTCATTTTCATTCTCTATTTTTAGAAAGAGATCTATGCATTTATCAACTATGCCAAGCCAATAAACTTGAATTTTGAATCATTCTCTTCTCCACATATTCTTTGGCGATCCTACAACTTTCAATCAACGAATTGTTTTTTGCCAATGAAGCCGCAATTGATGCTGAAAGCATGCACCCGGTTCCATGCTTATCGTAAATTGGTTGCATCGTTTTTGGCTCCACTCGTTGAATTGCTTCACTTGAGATCAGAAAATCGACCCCTTTTTCTATTGTTGAATGACCACCTTTTAATAAGATCTTGCTTTTGCTACTTCTACAAAACTCTTGTAATTCAATTTGATTCTCGGTTCCCCAAAGCTGATTTGCTTCGATACAGTTTGGTGTTATCAAAGTAATTTTTCGTAATAGAGCTTCCTTATGATTTGCAACATTATGAAAAGTAAATCCAGAGGAGGATTTCAAAATAGGGTCCCAAATAATCTGCACCGCTTTCACGATCGAATGAATTTCTTTCAGCAATTTTTCAAGGATTGCAAAAGAGGGAACCAATCCGATTTTAATCACTTTAGGCTGATACTTTTGAAGCATACATCTTGTTTGGGCAATTATTAGATCTTCCTCAAGCCAATTAACAGAATGAAACTCACTTTCGGTTTGAACAGTAATTGCTGTGCACACACTTAAACCGATGGTATGCATCTGTTCGAAAACCTTGCAATCAGCAATTAATCCTGCTCCTCCGGAAGGATCATGACCAGCAATCGTTAAAACATAAGGTCGTTTCATTTTATTTTTGTTAAAAATTGCTTCAAAACAGTATTCGGATCAGTACTTTGCCATAAAGTACCAAGAACGGCGATCCCATCAAAACCAAGTATTTTTATTTCCTCCACTTTATCAATAGAAATGCCCCCCAACGCAAATACTTGGCAGGAGTTAATTTGCTTAAGATCAGCTCTTATGTCATTGAATTTGAAATTCGATAGATAGCCATCTTTTGAAATACTATCGTAAACAGGACTCAGAAAAGCATCGTCAACGGAGTTAGATATCTCAGCAAGCTCTGCCAATGAATGACAACTCCAACTTTTGATGAAATTAGGCAAAGGAGTTGAAATTTCATTTCGCGTACGAAAAGAAAAATGCACTCCTTTTAAATTATATTTTTTGGCTAGTTCGACCTGATCGTGTACAATCATTCGATTGTAATACGAAGCATCAATTTTATTAATTAGCGCTTCAATTTCCTCAACAGTTGCCGCTGGTTTTCGTAAATGAAAACAAGGCATACCATTCTCGAAAAGCTGCTGAATCAATTGCGCTTCACCATCGAAAAAATCAGGTAAACTAAGCACTTTCAATTTCATCTTAATTGTAAACTTCTCCGCCAAATTCAACAAACTCTTGCTTTTTTTGCTCCAGTTTTTCAGCTGCTTCTTTTAGTTCATAAGTGGTTTTCATCGAACAAAAATGCTCGCCACACATCGAACAGAAATGCGACAACTTGCTTCCTTCTTCAGGCAAAGTTTGATCGTGAAATTCGGTTGCAGTTTCGGTATCTAAAGCAAGGTTAAACTGATCTTTCCAACGAAATTCAAATCGAGCTTTACTCATGGCATCATCCCGAACAGAAGCGCCCGGAAATCCTTTGGCCAAGTCAGCAGCATGAGCGGCCAGTTTATATGTAATAACCGCTTGTTTTACATCGTCTTTGTTGGGCAAACCCAAGTGCTCTTTTTGCGTTACATAACAAAGCATTGCCACGCCTTTAGCTCCAATAATTGCCCCTCCAATTGCAGAAGTAATATGATCGTATCCGGGAGCGATGTCGGTAGTTAATGGCCCTAGCACATAAAAAGGTGCATTATCACAATATTCTTGTTGCAACGTTACATTCTCTTCAATTTTATGCATCGGTACATGTCCGGGGCCTTCTACTAAGACCTGCACAAATTTATTTCGTGCTTTGTGAGTTAATTCTCCTAAAACTTTCAATTCGGCAAATTGAGCTCTGTCGTTGGCATCGTAAATCGAGCCAGGACGTAATCCATCACCTAAAGAAATACCGATATCGTAAGCCGCCAGAATATCACAGATTTCATCGAAGTGCGTGTATAAGAAATTTTCTTTGTGATGATGCATACACCATTTAGCCATAATTGCACCTCCACGAGAAACAATACCCGTCATTCGCTTGATGGTTAATGGTACATGTTTCCAAAGTAAGCCCGCATGAATTGTAAAGTAATCGACCCCTTGTTCGGCTTGTTCGATAAGCGTATCGCGATAAATTTCCCAGGTTAAGTCTTCGGCTTTTCCTTTTACTTTTTCTAATGCTTGATACAAGGGAACCGTTCCGACCGGGACAGGAGAATTGCGGATAATCCACTCGCGCGTTTCATGAATGTAGTCTCCGGTTGAAAGATCCATAATGGTATCGGCTCCCCAACGAAAAGCCCAAACTGCTTTCTCAACTTCTTCTTCGATACCAGAAGAAAGTGCAGAGTTACCAATATTGGCATTAATCTTTACCAAAAATGCGCTTCCAATAATCATTGGTTCTGCTTCGGGGTGATTGATATTGGCCGGAATAATTGCACGACCGGCGGCAATTTCTTCACGAACAAACTCAGGAGTGATATATGATTGCTCCTTTTGTCCTCTATTTTGCGCATTCAACTCATCGAAACGCTGATTCTCACGAATTGCCACATATTCCATCTCGGGCGTAATGATGCTTTGCTTCGCGTAGTAATACTGAGTAATATGCTTTTCAGGAGCTGCTTTAAATATTTTAGAATTGCTGTTATCGAAACGAATATCGCGCGTTGCAGCATCAGTTCTTCGTTCCTCACCATACTTCGAGGACAATTTCGACAATTCAATTACATCTTTCCGATTGGTAATCCATTCAGTTCTAATTGGCGGAATTCCTGCTTCGATATTTACTTTGTAATTGGGATCGGTATAAGGTCCGGAAGTATCGTAAACGGTAATTGGTTCATTCTCTATCACTTCGCCATCGCGGCCAATGGTGCTACTAAGAGAGATTTCACGCATTGCCACATTAATTGGGTGGATCTTCCCTTTCACATATATTTTATTAGAGTTGGGAAATGCCCCCTGACTCACTAATTGATCTTTCAAATTTCTGGTTTTCATCTTATTTCTGATAAAGTTTTTACTTGATTTAGCCCCCTTGAGTTGCTTTAATTAATAGAATATCATCGCCATTATTGAGCTGCATTTTTTCCCATTGAGCACGGGGAACAACATTGTTGTTCACAGCAATGGCCATTCCGCTAGTATCTTCAACATCGAGTTGAAGCAACAACTGGCTAAGCAATGTACTTTTAGAAACTTGGTGTGATTGGTTGTTGACTTTGATCTCCATATTTATGCATTATAGTTAAACATAAACATGAGTACCTAAATTGTTGAAGCGAGAAATTATGCGACAAAACTTATTCCCTTCGACGGTATTAACCGCATCAGGTTCAAAGGGTTTAATCTCAGCCCAATAATAGGCACCCCCATGTTTTTAATAAATAATAGAATCAGGAAATACTTGAGAAAAGTGAAACAAATCTTCCTGCAAAGCAATTATAGCTTCAGGTTCAAAGAGTATAATCTCAGCCTAAACGGGCACCCCTGATTTTGTAATGCAAATTAAATGAATAAAAAAGGAAGAAACAACAAAGGTTTCAATTCATACTTATTCTTAATTGGAAGATGTTTATTCTTCGAGCAATTCGGTTTTGGTAGCTTCTAACTGGTTTAAATAGCGTCCGTATAGCCTCTTAAAGAAGAGACGAAAAAGAATAAGATATATGGTAATAAAAATGCCCAATACCAGTAGAAAAGAAACAACTATTGCAATTTGATGAATTATCGAAAAATCACCTAATGTAAAATCGCCCTGCATTGCTTGGTAACGAAATTCCATAAAGAATCCGGTTGAAAACGAAACTGAAATAAGTAAAATCACAATCACCAAAATCATATAAAACATACGCTTATATGATTTGATAATATTAATTAGTCGATCGATTTTAAAAGCAAGGCTTGAATAACTTCCAGCTTCTTTTTCTAGTTTCTTATAACGAATCCAAAAGACGGTTATCGTACTGAGTATTAAAACGTAATTAAAGATATTCAGAATATATGACCAAGTGATCAATTGCTCTGTCATATAGGGTTTGTCGAGTAAATCTTCAAAGATATTTGAAAAGAAAAAGTTAGTTAAGATCTCCATGCCAATCCATGCCAAGATAATCACAATTCCCACACGAATATTTCGACCAATTCGTTGGTAAATGTCTTTGGTACGCTTTGAAAGCATGTTCTGTATGTCTTTTTCAGCTAATACAGATTGCTTTTCTGATTGTTCTGAAACTTTATTCCAGGCAGATTTTAATTGGTCTAACTCCATTATTCCTCCCCTATTAACTTTTTCAATTTCAACTTTATTCGATTCATTTTAACTCGAACATAGTTTTGTGTAATTCCAACGATTTCTGCAATTTCCTCGTATTTTTTATTCTCGAGGTAGAGTAGCACAATCGACTTTTCGATACCAGTTAATTTTGCAATTGCTTTGTGCAACATTTTAATTTGCTCTTCAACTTCAAAATCATATTCAACTTCTGCTATTTGAAACTTCGTCTGGTCTATATCTCCCCTATCCGGACGACGCTTGTCTTTTTTAAAATAAGTAATCGCAGTATTTAGTGCTACCCGATACATCCAGGTTGTAACCTTTGATTCGCTTCTGAAACTAGGATACGATTTCCAAAGTTGCGTTACAATTTCCTGAAACATATCTTCACGATCTTCTTGCGTGTCACAGTAGATTCCACAAACTTTGTGGATAATTCCCTGATTTGATGTTATGACACTTAAGAATTCGCTTCGCACACTTATTGGTATTTCAATTGGGTAATAATTACAACTTATTTCATCTTAAGATGGTTCACTTCGGTTTGAGTTAAAAAGCGATATCTTCCACGCGGCAAATTTTTCTTGGTAAGTCCGGCAAAATAAACTCGATCTAATCTATCAACATTGTATCCTAGATGACTGAATATACGGCGTACAATTCTGTTTTTACCCGAATGAATTTCAATGCCAACCTCTCGTTTATCGTCTTCAACATAGTTGATTGAATCGGCTGCGATTAGTCCATCTTCTAATTGAACGCCTTCGGCAATTTTCAACAAGTCGCTTTTTGTAAGTGGCTTGTCTAAAAATACATGGTAAATTTTCTTTTTGTTATGACTCGGATGTGTTAATTTCTTTGCCAAATCGCCATCGTTGGTAAATAACAAAACACCTGTTGTGTCTCTGTCCAAACGACCAACCGGGTAAATTCGTTCATTGCAAGCTTTCCCAACTAAATCCATCACCGTTTTTCGCTCCTGCGGATCGTCGGTAGTGGTTACAAAACCTTTCGGTTTATTTAGAAGTAGGTATACTTTTTGCTCTGGATTTAGCTGTTCTCCATTAAAACGAACATCATCAGAAAGAGTTACTTTGTAGCCCATTTCTGAAACTGTTTTTCCGTTCACTTTCACACAACCCGATGCGATAAATTGATCGGCTTCTCTACGAGAACAAACTCCCGCATTGGCCAAAAATCGATTCAGACGAATCTTTTCATCCAACTTATAACCTTGCGCTTTGGGTTTTGATTTAGCTACAGGTTTCTTTTTAAATTTATCTTCTTTTTCAAACTTATTCGATTTCGGAAATTTTTCTGACTTTTCAGACTTCTCGAATTCGCCCTTCTCTTTTCTATCAAATCTAGAGCCTTTTCTCACACCTTTTCGACCTCCAGCAGAGCTTTCATTTCTGCCTCGTCCTGAAAATGATTTTTTCATAACCAATATTTTATGCAAATGTCGTATAAATTTGCATAATCATTACCTTATTAAATAAAACTTTATTTTTTGGAACGGTTTTTAGTGTGTTTATTAATGAATATTATATTTACAATCCGAAACAGAACTAATCGTCTTGAAAAAATTTATACGAAACTTATTTCTGGTATTAAATATTCTGCTTGCACTAACCTTAGTTAGTACGTATTTGGCAAGAATTGTAAACCCTGCAAAACTTTGGATTCCGGCTTTGCTTGGTTTACTTTACCCTTATTTATTATTAGCAAATGTCGTATTCATTGCAATCTGGTCTGTTTTCAAGAAACGTTTCATGCTAATTTCGATTTTGGCAATTGCGATTGGATTGAATATTTTCAATAGTTATATGAATTTATTGCCCGCAAAAAAACATAAAGCAACAGAGCTTAAGGTTTTAAGCTACAATGTGCACCAATTTGAAAATTATCTACACGATAAAAAATCGGGGAATAAATTTTACACTTTATTTGAAGAAGAAAAACCAGATATTCTTTGTATCCAAGAAGCTTACTTTGATCGCAAAGATTTAAATCCACGCAATTTATTGGCTTCGAAATATCCTTTCAAATACAAACATGAAAGCAAAGTTAGCGAACGATACGGAATTATTACTTACAGTAAATTTCCAATAATAAAAACTGAAGAAAGTAGATTTGAATCTTCTAGTAACATTTTTAATTATAGCGACATCCTTTATAAAAAAGACACCATTAGAGTCTATAATTGTCATCTTGAGTCGTATGGCATTCGCTTTGATCAATACACCTTCATGGACACATTAACCATCGATGAAAGAAGAATTCAGGAATTTAAGGCATTAGGGCGAAAGCTAAAAGAAGGAAATCACAATAGAGTTCCACAAATCAAGGCCTTAATAAAAAGTATAAAAGATTGCCCATATCCCATAATTGTATGTGGCGATTTTAACGACACCCCAATATCATATAGTTATGGTGAAATAACCAAGCTCCTTTCCGATTCGTTTGTAGAGGCAGGTTTTGGTTTGTCATTTACCTACCGCAATAGATATACCCCTTATCGGATCGATTATATTTTCTACTCTGAAGATTTTAAGGCTTTCAATTATAAGAAGTACGATGTGGACTATTCAGATCACGACCCTGTTAGCACAACCCTGCATTACAGGTATTAATCTTCCTTCTTAAAAAGTATGGTTACAGCGTGGGTTGAAATTCCTTCTTCTTTACCAACAAAACCCAATTTCTCAGTAGTGGTGGCTTTTATCGAAACTTGATTTTCTGCAACATTTAAAATAGTCGCCACACAATTAATCATTGCTGGAATATATTCCAACAACTTTGGTTTCTGAGCACAAATGGTTACATCTAAATTTCCGAACACATAACCATGCTCCTCAATAATATCAATTGTTTTGGCAAGTAATTGTTTGCTGTCAACATTTTTAAAATCCTCAGATGTATCGGGAAAATGGAAACCAATATCCCGTAAAGCCAAAGCTCCCAACAAGGCATCACAAATAGCATGAATCACGACATCACCATCGCTATGCGCCACGGTTCCTTTTGAATGTGGGATTTCTATTCCCCCCAACCAAAGCGATTCTCCTTCGGCTAAAGCATGTACATCAAAACCATGGCCAATTCGAAAATTCATTATCTTCTACTTTGGTTTCTAAAGTCATCTAAATCGAATCCAATGGTAAAACGGAGTGTGTTTTCTAATGGACTTTGACGAGCTAAAGTATAGATATAAGAGAAATCTAGTGTGAATACATTCATTTTTAAACCGGCACCAAATGTGATGAATTTACGATCACCTTTTGTTTCTGCTTCGTGGAAATAACCGGTACGAATTGCAAATTGATTGCTGTACCAATATTCAGCACCCAATCCAACAGTAACTTCTTGTAATTCTTCTGAAAATCCACCTTCGGCATCCGAGAATGATTTAAACATTCCTTCGATTGGGCCTATATCCTGGTTTCCTTGACCAATATTTGCATCGCCATATTCTGGTGCAACTACCAATAATTTATTAAAATCAACAGTGAACATTACTTTGTTGTATTGATCTATTTCGGTAGTATAAGCTCCACCAATTCTTAAGTTGGTAGGAATAAAATCTTCAATAGTTCCTTCGGTATACGATATTTTACGTCCAATATTTGAAATATTCACACCATAAGACATATTGTTTTGCTTTCCCTGACTACGAAAATCTTTCGTATAAAAGAAAGATATGTCGGCGGCAAAAGAATTACCGGGATAATATTCTTCTGTACCCGAAAACAAGTCGGAACGAATATAACGCATGGCTACCGAACCAGACATGTTATCAGAAAGTTTTAAGGAATAAGCTCCATCAAAGGCAAATTCATTCGGACTGACCAATTCGAGTTCACCTCCATTTTCATCGTAATATTGTACCGACCCTAAATCGAAATACGTCAATCCGGCACTAATGGTTTGTCTATCATCTAAATGTGTATATCCAGATAAAAAAGCAATGTTCATGTCGCCAATTAACGATCGTAACCATGGGGTGTAAGATAAACCTACTCCAGAATTGCTCTTCATGAATGCATATTTTGCAGGGTTCCAGTGCTGTGAACTAATATCGGGAGTGGTTGCAACACCAGCATCTCCCATTGCACCGGCTCTTGAATCGGGAGCAATTGTTAAAAACGGAACTCCAGTAGTTACTACCCTTGAACCTGAAACTGATCCTTCTTGAGCAAACAGTTTTATATTATTACCAAATAGTATTGTGACTAAGGTTAAAAGAATAATTCTCTTCATATTATTTATAGTATTAGCTAATCAGTTATCAAAATTGCTTCAAAAATAAGATAACGCATCAAACACAGAAATTATTATTGCAATTTATTTTTATTTATTATTATTTCATTCGCGTGTAAGCACTAGTTTTCCTACACTCATTGCTTTTTCGCCTGCCTGATTTGAAACGCTTACTTTATAAACTAAAATCTGATTCCTTATGGCAATATTCTCATCACTTAAATTCCATCTCACTTTTGCCTGTAAATCCTGATATACAAATGAATTTCCTTCAATTGTTACTACCTTTGTTCCGTTTAACTGGAAAACTTCAACAGCTGCATCAAAAATTTCTCCGGGTAGATTATGTTCTATAACAAAATCGGTATACGTAGAAACCGGATTCGGCCAATTTTGAACAGATTCTATTTTATAACCATCTTCAACCCTAAAACTAATTTCTGTAATTGCTGAATTATTCTGTACATCCCAAACCTTAATTTCAAGAGTATGTTCGCCAAGCTCTAAACTAGAAATTGGATAACGAATTACCCCTTCCTGATAACTATCTGATTTTGATGCATAATAATCATTTAAAATAATTGGATTATTGTAATCTCCATCTAAAATACCAACCAAATCATGCCCTATGCCGGCACCAACAGTATTGATGCCACTTTCGTCATAGAGATCAATCAACAATAAGGCACTACTTGCAACCTCATCGCCATTTTCAAAACTTCGATCATTTAAATATGCATTAATCACCGGAGCTTCGTTTTCGATGATCGGATTACTGCCAGAACCTCCAATTTTTATATCTTCACTAGAACCGTTGGCATCCATATCTCCGCTCACTGCGTAGTAGTAAATTTTACCTTCGCCAACACTGTAAGAAATGTCTTTGGGAACAACAAATGCAAGCTTAAACTCACCGTTTTTTACCGAGGCTGAACCTTTATAAATAATATTATCTCGATAATTATAAGAGAATGGACCTGAAGAAATATTATCATTATTCAAGGTGGTTATTTCAACTTCTTTATCATAAACGGTTAATTGTACTTCGCCATTAAAATCAGGATTAATATCGCTATTGATATCTATAATTGAACCTTTAATTTCAACTTTTTCAAGTGCACCAACAGTTAATTCAGACTTGGAAGGATCTTGTCCATTTATCGAATCGGTTTTCACTACATACTTTGGAAATGCAAGTTTTAATGCAGGATCAGACAAAAGTGCAAAACACCTTTTATTGGTTACCGAAAAAAGTGTAGTTGCATTTTTAGCAAAACGCATTATGTCTCCTAAACGATATTTTGTTCCATCGCTATATTGCCCAAAAACATTGTTGTAAAAGTTTTTGCTAAGCACAAAATTAGGGGAAGAATAAACTACTCTGGTAGTTGAAAAAAGTCCAACACCACCACCTGACGGATTTAATAATACACGTTCTCCGGCGGAATCATTATCTCCATCGAAACGACTAAACTCGCATGTTGCTGTAACAAATATGGGCAAAGAATTAAAGTTATTCCAAGAGTTTATTTCACTAATACTCAAGACATCTTCATCGGCCATTGAGGATGGATTTGCATGACCAATATAATTTAAAATCAAAGATCCTTCCTCCACTCTACGTGTTATTGCCTCATTCACATCGGGGTAAGTATCACCCCCTGATTTGGTTTGCTGCTCATAGGAATCGAAATAAATTTTATCGGTGAAAAATCCACTATACTTATTTTCAACCAACTCAATTAAAGTTTCAGAATCTTCCATGTGAGTATTACTGTCCTCATCATCGGCTATAAAACAAACCACATTTCGCCAATCGCCAAAGGCATTGGAAGAATTTGAATAATTCAAAATTTTATCGACAATGGCACTTGCTTCCCGATCAGTTTTACAGGTAATTCTCCCGACTCCAATATCAATTAAGCCCTTTGTCTCGCCTTCATTATCATCGAGCAATGCAAAAAAGTCATCAGTAGTATAGGAGCTTAAAGGTTGCAAAGAAGTTTCGGTTTGATAAGTCGGGATCAAATTGGGGTAAGTTCCATCGAAGTTGCGATTGTTGTAATGTCCGTCGCCCATCAGTAACAGGTACCGTAAATCATCATACTTTTTGTAGTACATTCGAGCCATATTTCGTATGGCAGCAACATCGGGCAAACCAGAAGAAAATTCATTGTATACTTGATCTATTGTAACGAGAAGCACTTCCATCCCATCTTCTTCTTTATGAAAATTTGCTAGCTCTATTGCCTGCTCCATAAAGTCGGGGTGGGTAACCACAATCATTTCAACAGAAGGGAAACCATGAATATTTTGATTTGGTACGTCTTCCACAAAGGACACCTCTGGAAAACCATTTTGCTTTGGATCAAAAGCAACGTATCGCGATGCAGGATCTCCGTTTGTATTAAAGCTTAAAGTGTTATTCTTAACCATTGATCCATTGGCAATCTGGGTCGGATTTAAATAATTTGAAACATCCCAGACCAGGGTTGTCGCATTTGCATTAGATAGATTATAACTTACTTGGTGCTTTGACCTACCTTTGTAATTTTGAAATAAAAGTTGCGCTTCGTTCAATGTCAACTCACTTTCGGTATTTAAAGAGAGAAAATCGACATAGGATGCAATTCCATCTTTATATTTTAAACGAACAGTTATATTTTCGGTGGCATCAAGCAAATAAACCTTTTCACTTTCTCGCGCATAAGATGCATAATTATTCGTGGTACTTGTTTGCACAAAATTCATTGTATCAATTATTTCATCATCAACAGATACAACAAAGTATGATTCAGAGTCGGAGCGAGCTGCAGCACTAATTCTCAATTTGGATTTTCCTCCTTCTTCAGGAGTTTTCATTTTAAAAGAATATTCCGTTGAACTCCCATCAATAATTTTATCTCCAAAAAACTGTCGACCCGTTTTTTTCAAATTTGTTTTCTCCTCTTCAATAAAATCTAAAGCAATATAGTTGTTTAACACTGTATCTGATTCTGCAGAACTAATTGCCTCAGAAATATCTGGCGAAGGAGTTGAATCATCGCTTAAGTAATAATAACTTTCATTCGCATATAAATTTAGATGATGTTCATAGTTATTCGTTTCACGATTAAAGCTCCAACGAGTTGTTCCGGGCGCAAAAAAATAAATACATTTTTCATTATTCGAATCGGTGCTATGTAAAACTGGATTTAAAGCTAAATCGTCGGGATAGGATACATTATTCATTTTGGGTAGCATATAACCACCATTCCCCCGAACGGCAACCGCTTCAGGATTATCAATTCCCATACCGATCAGCTGTTTGTAGGTAATTTTATGGATTCCTGATTGTTCCGTTTTAACTTTTATCCAATTGCCCGTTGACAATACTGAATTATCAGCAAAAGTATTTGCCAATGCCGACTTAGCTTGCATTGTCGCTTGAGTTTCAAATTCAACCTCATGTAAATAATAACCGCTATCAATTACCGGGCTCTTCAACCATAAATAATAGGTATTTCGAGCTTGCATTACTGCCGACTCAATGTTTTCTGTATTTACGTTTACAATTGTGTCATTAATAGAATTAACCCAAACCAATTTTCGAATTTTAACATGAGGAGTGCTCGAAAAATCGCCCAATAATACTTGTCCCTGATAAATTCCATTAGGATAAGTTATGGTATCGCTTAAAACTTCTTTTGCATTAATTGAATGCTTAATCACTTCTTGTCCAGAAGAAAGAAAAAACATTAAAAGAGCACCAATTGTAAAAATATATTTCATTCTTTATTAATTTTAGAGCATCATGGATTGAATCAATCTGAATCATTTTGCCATTTTCATGCAAGATTAAGATTCAACTTTATACGCCTCCATATAATAACTTTTCAATCACTATTGCAGATATTATCATAAGAAACAATATCTTTTAAGAAACGTTTAATCAAATATTATATTATCAGCAAACAAATTTAATATCTACAAAATAAATAAATTCAATTTTCGTTTCCTGAATAAACCTATATATATTTGGGAGCAAACTTAGTTTTTTAGACCAAGGAAAAATTAAAAAGAAATACAAAAGATAGAATTACCATTTTATCATTTTAACTATATTTGTTCGAGTTAAGGAGAAATTCAATAAACATGAAGTATATATCATTATCAATCATTGTCTTAGCATTTTTATTCTCGAGTTGTTCAAGAAATAAGTCCGGACAAAGTTCAAGAACAATCGGTTGGGATTATGAGGATATGCAAGTATTTGGCTTCAATGATCCATCACAAAAGGATCAAATGACAGGGCCAGGACTTGTATTTGTTGAAGGAGGAACGTTCACAATGGGACGTTTAAGTGAAGATGTTATGAAAGAATGGAACAATTCGCCTCGCAGGGTGACGGTTCATTCATTCTACATCGACGAAACAGAGGTAACTAATTACGACTACCGTCAATATTTAAGTTGGTTAAGATCTGTATACCCTTCAAAGTTCGAAAAATACGAATCGGCATTGCCCGACACCTTAGTGTGGCGTAGTGCACTTGCCTACAACGAACCTTTTGTTAATAACTATTTGCGCCATCCAGCCTACAACAATTACCCTGTAGTTGGAGTAAACTGGATTCAGGCCAATGAATATTGTAAATGGAGAACCGATCGAGTAAACGAATACATTTTAGTACAAAATGGATTTTTAGCAATTGATTCGAGCCAAGTTGATGGCAATGTTTTTACAACAGAAGGCTATTTGGCTGGAAATTACACCGGAAAACCAGGCACAACTAATGAAAAAGCAAATTGGGAAAGTGGCTTACTTCTTCCAAATTATCGTCTTCCAACAGAAGCAGAATGGGAATATTCCGCTCTAGGTTTAGTAGGAGCAACCGAAGATGAAATGCTTACCAATAAAAGAATTTATCCTTGGGAAGGAGAAAGTCTTCGTTATTCGGATAAAGACAGAAGAGGCCAAATGCGTGCTAATTTCACTCGTGGACGCGGTGACTTGATGGGAATGGCTGGAGCTTTAAACGACGGAGCCGACATTACCACCGATGTTTTTGCCTACGATCCAAACGACAATGGAATTTACAACATGGCCGGAAATGTAAACGAATGGGTTGCCGATGTTTATCGCCCATTATCTCCATTCGATGTTGAAGAATTTCAACCTTACCGCGGAAATGTAATTACAGAATACAGAAAAGACGAAAACGGACGAACTTTATTCGACGAATACGGACAGGCAATTAAAGATACCATTGCAGATTATAGAAACACACGCGATGGTGACTATATGTCAAACATTAATATCTCATCGAATTGGAACAATGATCGTCCTTCGGTAGCCAATAACGACTCAACCACCAATCAAATGTATGTACAAAATACAAATGCTGGTTTGATCAATTCGTTTATTAGCGACCGTGTTCGAGTTTATAAAGGTGGGTCGTTTTTAGACCGCGCCTATTGGTTAAACCCAGGTTCGCGCCGCTATTTAAAAGAAACCGAGGCCAAGAACGACTTGGGCTTCCGTTGCGCAATGACCCACTTAGGACCTCCGAAAAAGAAATAAGAATTACAAGATATCATTCTAATCCTGCTGAAATTCAGCAGGATTTTTTATTTTCACATAAAATCTGGTAGAGATGGTTATTCAAGAACTTTACAAGCTTTTTCTGGAATGTGAAAAAGTATTCACAGATAGTAGACAAGCCTCAAGAGGTGGAATTTTTTTCGCATTGAAAGGTGACAAATTCGATGCGAATAGATTTGCATTAAAAGCAATTGAAGACGGCGCCAACTATGCAATTGTTGATGATCAGGAATTAAAAGAAAAGCTGGGCTGCATCTATGTTGAAAATACTTTAGATACGCTTCAACAACTAGCCAATCATCATCGAAACCAACTCAAAACTCCAGTAATTGGAATTACCGGAACCAACGGGAAAACAACTACTAAAGAACTAATTGCCGCTGTTTTATCGGAAGATTATAAAGTATTGGCAACAAAAGGAAATTTCAACAATCACATCGGAGTTCCTTTAACCTTGCTTGAATTGAAAAAAGAACATCAAATTGCCGTCATTGAAATGGGTGCCAACCATCCGGGTGAAATTGATTTCTTATGTAATATTGCTTCGCCCGACCTTGGTATTATTACCAATGTAGGGAAAGCTCACCTCGAAGGATTTGGATCATTCGAAGGAGTAAAGCAAACAAAATCGGAATTGTATCGATATATCTCTAATAATCGGAAAAATGGTATTTTTATTAATTGTAGCAACCCCCATTTAGTTGAATTAGCAAAAACCAACAGCCAACTATTTACTTATGGCTTGGCAAACTCCAATGCAGAGCTTATTGGCGAGGTTGCCAATTCTAACCGCAATTTAACAGCTAGAATTCGTTTTCCAAAAGGTTGGCTGTATGTCAACTCGAAACTTTCGGGAGCCTATAATCTTGAAAACATTTTGGCAGCAGCACGCATTGGTACATATTTCAAAATTGATCCTTTAAAGATTAAAGATGCGATAGAGAATTATATGCCAAGCAACAATCGTTCTCAGGTAAAAACATATGGAACAACCACCCTTATTTTAGATTGTTACAATGCTAACCCGTCGAGTATGCAAGCATCGCTTGAAAACCTAATTCAGGCTCAACAAAAAAACAAAATGGTAATTTTGGGAGATATGCTTGAACTTGGAGATGACTCAAGGATAGAACATCAAAAAATTGTTGACTCGCTTACCCAACAAAATTTAGATGCAGTGGTTTTAGTGGGACCATATTTTAAAGCATGTAAGCAAAACTCAACATTTAAGTATTTCAATAAAGTTGAAGAATTAAACAAATACTTGACAAGTCAGAATCTATCTAATAAACTAATTCTGGTTAAAGGAAGTCGTGGAATTCAACTCGAAAAAATTCAGGAAATCTTCAACTAAACAATTCTCCTCTTATTTTTTATCAAAACACAGCAAACATCAATAGCATATTGTTGTTATAGTTTTTATATTTTGACTTAACGATGAACAAGAAAAATTTTACTTCTAAATCTTTGCATGTAAGTTTTCCAAAAGACGACAGCCATCGTTCTTTGCACATGCCGATATATGAATCTGTAGCATTTGATTTTGACACTTCAGAAAATATAGCTGCTAATTTTAGAGGGGAATATCCTGCCCATGTTTACTCCAGAACCAGCAATCCAACTGTTGAATTTTTGGAAAAAAAAATGAAAGAACTCACTGGGGCTCGACAGGCTTTGGCCGTTTCCTCAGGGATGGCTGCAATTTCAAGTACAATTTTTAACCTTTGTAAATCGGGCGATGAAATTATTGCCGGGAAACATTTGTTTGGCCATTCGTATGCCTTGCTTAAAACAACTTTAGAGGAATTTGGAATTAAAACTCACTTTTCGGATTTACAAAACCCAAAAGAAATTGAAGCGCACATCACGCCCAAAACGAAATTAATTTTTTTTGAAACGGTAACGAATCCACAATTGGAAGTTGCCAATATTGAGTTACTTTCCACAATTTCGAAAAAGCACAATTTGGTTTTAATGTGTGATAGTACGCTTACGCCACCAGTGGTTTTCAATGCAAAAGGCTTAGGCATCGATGTTGAAGTAATGTCGACAACAAAATATATTTCGGGTGGTGCCACTTCAATTGGCGGAATTGTATTGGATACCGGAAATCACGATTGGACCCAAAATTCGAGCATGGATAGATATGCTACAAAATTCGGACAAGATGCTTTCATCGCCAAACTCAGAAAAAACATTTACCGAAATATGGGCCAATGCATGACCGCTCATGCTGCTTATTATCAAATTTTAGGTTTAGATATTCTTGAACTTCGATTAGAAAGAAGTTATAATAATTGTATTGCATTGTGCGAATCGTTGAATGCACATCCAAAAATACAGAATGTGACCTATCCTGCTCAGAAAAGTTCGGAATATTATGATTTGGTACAAAAGCAATTCAACGGTATTCCGGGTACAATCATCACCATTGATTTAGATTCCGAAGAAAGCTGCTTCAAGTTTATGAATGAATTAAAAATGATTCGTCGTGCAACCAATTTAAACGACAATAAAAGTCTAATTATCCATCCATATTCAACCATCTACAACGAATTCACCGAGGAGCAAAAAAGTGATATGCAAGTTCTACCAACCACCATGAGACTATCGGTTGGAATTGAAGGAGCCGAAGATTTAATTTCAGATATCAATCAAGCTTTAGATACAATTAATTAAACATTTCTTTTATATTTTGATGAGCTCTTAGTAACAAAATAGCAAGATATAGTACCGTATGATGAAAATTATCGCCCCCTAAATATGAAGTATTTAATTATTGTACTATTTCTAATAGTTCCATTTGTTCTTTCAGCGCAAAGCGAAACGTTAAGTGGCTATTTGAAAGATGCTAAAAATGGAGAAACCCTAATTGGTGCAACGGTATATATTAAAGAAAAATCGATTGGTGTAACAACCAACAGTTATGGTTTTTATTCCTTAACAGCACCACGAGGAAAATATGAAATTAGCTTTTCTTACATTGGGTATCAAACAAAATCTTTTAAGGTAAATTTAAATGAAGATAAAACCTTAAATGTAAAATTGGAGGAAAATTCGGAGTTGATCAATGAGGTTGTAGTAACAGGTGAAGCAGCCGATGCCAATGTACAAAGCATTGAAATGAGTGTCTCGAAACTCCCGGTGAAAACGGTAAAAAAATTACCGGCTTTTATGGGTGAAGTCGATATTATCAAAACCATTACTCTATTGCCAGGAATTCAAAGTGGCGGGGAAGGCAGCAGCGGAATTTATGTACGTGGTGGCGGCCCCGACGAAAACCTGATGCTTTTAGATGAGGCTCCGGTATACAATGCATCACACTTATTAGGTTTCTTTTCTGTTTTTAATTCCGACGCGATTAAAGATATTCAGGTTTACAAAGGAGGAATACCTGCCGAATATGGTGGAAAAGCATCATCAGTGATCGATATCAGAATGAAAGATGGTAATTCCCAACATTTTGCAGCCACTGGTGGAATCGGGAATATTTCAAGTCGATTAACAGTGGAGGCTCCAATTATTAAAGACAAATGGAGCTTTATTGCCTCAGGTCGAAGAACTTATGCCGACATAGCAGGAAGATTGGCTGGGATTGATGAGCTAGATGGCAACCAGCTTTATTTTTACGATTTCAACTTCAAGAACAATATTCAATTAAACGAAAAAAATCGCATTTACATATCGGCTTATTCCGGAGATGATATTTTTAAATTAGATGAATCGATTTTTATGGATTGGGGCAACTTAACCACCACCGCCCGTTGGAATCATTTAGTAAGCAACAAGCTATTTTCAAATACCAGTTTCATTTTCTCGAAATACGACTATAGTGTTGGAATTCCTGAAGGTGGAGACAATGCATTCGACTGGTCGTCGCATATTCAGGACATCAACTTTAAGCAAGATTTCACTCATTTTCTGAATACAGAGAATAAACTGAAATACGGTATAAACACAATCTATCATCAATTCAGCCCCGGAGAAATCAAAGTTTCGGATGATTCCTTTTTTAGCGATCTTGAATTGACCAAATACAATGCTTTTGAAGGAGCAGCTTATGTATCGAACGAACAAAAAATAAATGCACGCTTGTCGCTTCGATATGGCTTACGACTTTCCTATTTCCAACAAATTGGAGAAGGGAAAATGAACGAATATTTAAACCCCGATCGCCCCGAGAAGGATGAAATAACCGGAACAAACACCTTTGAAAAGTGGGAAAGAATTGGAGATGGATATTTAAATTTAGAACCACGATTCTCCTTTAAGTTCTCCTTAGACGATTATAGTTCGGTAAAAGGATCTTACAATCGAATGGTGCAGAATTTACATTTAATTACCAATACTAATTCGCCTACGCCTTTTGATATTTGGCTGCCATCAACCGAGTATATTAAACCTCGAGTGGCGAATCAGGTAGCCATTGGATATTTCAGAAACTTTGCAAATAATTTGATCGAAACTTCTGCTGAAACCTTCTATAAAACCTTCAACAATATTATTGATTATAAAAATGGCGCAGAACTTTTTCTAAATGAAGATTTGGAAACAGAAATACTTAGCGGAGATGGCTATGCTTATGGATTCGAATTTTTATTGAAAAAACAACAAGGAGATTTAACTGGATGGATGAGTTATACTTATTCAAAATCAATGCGAATTGTAGAAGGAATAAACAATGGAAATCCTTATCCATCGAGTTACGATCGAACCCATGATTTTTCGCTAGTATTAAGTTATTCGATAACACCTGAGTTAACACTTTCGGCAAATTGGATTTACTCAACTGGAAATCCAACCTCTTATCCGGTAGCCAAATATCAGGTGATGGATAAAACATTTTATCATTATGCTGCCCGAAATAGTTATCGAATTCCTGATTATCACCGTTTAGATGCTTCGATTAATTACGATTTCAAGAAAAACCGAGATCGCAGGTACAAGCAAACCCTCAACTTATCATTCTACAACATTTATTCTCGAAGAAATGCTTACTCAGTAACTTTCAGACAAAATGAAGAAAACCCAACAGTATCAGAGGCGGTTCGATTATCAATTATTGGAAGTATTATACCGGCTTTAACTTATAATTTCAGCTTTTAGTTATGAAACAACTCTTATATATCATATTAATTTTAATAGGATTTAGCTCCTGCGAGGATGTAATCGATGTTGAACTTCGAGACAACAACCTAGATCTAGTGGTGGTTGAAGCACAAATAAGTTCGTTGGATGCACCATTTTGCAAAATTTTCAAATCTGAAAAAGTCACTTCTGATGAAGCATTCAAAGGAATTTCATGCGCAACTGTCTCAATTCAGAATTTGGATGATTCTTCTGAAATTATCTATCTTGAAGAATCGAGTTCAAATGATGGTTTCTATTCAGCACCAAAACTGCTTGCAGCTTCTCTTAAAACCAACACTGCCTATCAAATCACAATTGAAATTGATGATTATACCATTACTGGCATTGATACGTTAAGAGAAGTTGAACCAATTGATTCGATTCAAGTACGCCCTTCGGTTTTTAGTACCCCACTGTTTTTAGCGGTTTATACTTATGGAAATGAGCCAGCCATGCCAGGACAATTTTATAAATGGGAAGTAAGTATCAACGACACCGTTTTAAGTTCAATCGATCAAATTCAATATGCATCCGATGAATTGGTGAATAACAGCTATATTGATGCATTGGAGATATTTACCGATTTCCACGATCCGGAACAGCCGGAAGAACGAATCTTAGGATATTTGGATACTATCAGTGTACGCCAATCATCCATTTCACCATTTATGTATAGTTACTATTCTCAATTGGCAAGTCAGGGCGCAGTTGGTTTTCTTTTTAGCGTTCCACCAGCAAATGTAAAAGGCAACCTTTCTTCTTCGAATGGGAAATCGGTACTTGGCTATTTTTCGGCACACGATGTTTCTGTCTCCAACTCGGTAGTTATCGATGATTCAATTGAAGGAATGATTGGAATGGAAGCAAATTGAAAAAAAGTTTTTGCTTGAACTTACCTTTTCCAAATTCGTTTTGCAAAACCATCGGCACGCACAATGTAAGTTCCATTTGGCAAGTTTGAAAATGATACTGAAGTTGTATTCTTTTCAGATAAAATTTTCTTTCCTTGAAGATTATAAACCCCAACTTCGTTACATTTCTTGTTCAAATAAAGCATTTCCTCAACCAAAGTATTCTTAAAAATCTGAATAGAAGCTTCCGCTATATCACCAACCTTGGTGTCAATTACACTTACAATTGAAATATTAAATTCGATCTCAGCAGTTACTTTTGCACCCGATTGTGGTGTGTAAACCAAAGCTTGACGAATGGTAAATTGATCGCCAACAGAACAGCGATTTGGATATTGACCGATATTAAAGGCCAAATTATTTACATCAAATTCAGAGAAAATATAGCTGCTACTTCCCCAATAAACAGTTCCACCCGAGCGGCTAAACCAATGTCCAGGTGCATTTGCGGTAGAAGTATAATTTAAACTTCCCGATGGTTCAACTGCACAATACTTAATTTGAGAATTAAACTTACTTTTCACCTCAGAAAGCTGTAATTTAAAAGCATCACAAATTTTCTCCCAATTGGGTTGAACCGCAGTACTTGGATAAGTGCTTGCGTTGGTTTTACTTGGTAATTGGTAAACGTCTTGATTAATTTTCACACTATGGGGAGTTTCAGTTTCGAAATTAAACACCCCATACTTATTAGTATTTTCAAACTTTACTTGGTAGGGCCACTGCTCATCGTTTGAGTCATCATCGTCCCAAGCATGCCTCCAGTGCACTATCGGAGCGCCCGAAACAACTAACCATAAACGCTTTGCATTTTCTGGACAAACAAACATAGCAGTGTCAGAAGGATTTCCATCAGCTGTAATATCTATTTTTGAAGTAAACATCGGACTATAAACCCTCGAATTATCATCAAGCAAAGCAACAAACCCGTAGCGCCATTCAGCAGCGAAATAACGATTTGACCGGTATCCATCAATTCCCGACAATCCATTAAAAAATACTTTCAAGGTATCATTACTTGTTGGCGTATTCAGGCGCATGGTATTATAACCATAATTTTCTAAACAATCTTCAGGATCAATTTGCCAGTAATCGTTTTCCATTAAGGTATAGCTATCAGAAACACGTGCATCAATGTAGTTAAAGCCTTCGCCTTTAATTCCGGGAACATCCCAAGTTACAAATCGAGCTGCACAATCATACATTTCATCGTTGAATTCGCTCTGCGAAATTTTGGTGATGCGTTTGTAAGCTTCAACAGGATCTTCTGGCAACTTGGATTCTTGCCAAAGCTTCCCAATAAAATCTATTCCATGCAAATACGACCAATAATCCTGAATAAAATAGTTTGCATATCTTGGAGTTTCGTGCAATATGTGTTTGTGGGTTGAAGCTAAATAATTCGGAAATTGATAGTTTGAAAATTGTTGATCAGGAAAAACTTTGAAAGCTTGCCATTGAGCACATTGTTCCCACCAGCCATTTCCACCACTTGAGCCAATTCCAAAACCATACATCCAACCTCCTGAATGCCCATCGCAGTGCACCTGGTATTGGAAACAGTGCCCAACTTCGTGAGCCAAAGTTACTCCACCACCTTGGGCTGCATTGGCGCTTAAGTTCAACATACCAATCATGTCGTCGACTCCTGAACCAGTAGCCATCCACTCCGTAGTGTAGTATAATAAAATGATCATTTTTAAGGAATCGGTTCTCGAATTTCCCTTTTCAACAAATTTTAAAGAATCACGATAAAAAACAAAGCTTTTTTCAGCCACATTGAGAATGCTTCCTGTATTCACCCGGTAGTTAGTATTAGAGGCCGTGGCTGGATTTGATCCATACCCTGCCTCCCAGAATAAAATAAAATTATCGCTTTCAACACTTCGTTGATAACACCATTTGCTTGCAGGATTATTCAAATCGATATTCCCAAAAGTTGAAGGAACATAAATTTTTTTCTCGGCAGCATTTAAGTTGATAAAACTAAAAATGAATGAAATTGCGATTATTAAGTTACGAAACACTTGCATTTGATTCTCTGATTTTTTGACTGAATTGAAAATTTAAAGCACAAATATTCTAAATTTTTTCTATTAAAAAACGAAAGAATTTTATGAAAGCTATCAAATTTTAAACAAAATAGAAAATAAAAATTCGTTAAGACAAAAAAAGCGACCATTCCTGATCGCTTCATTTTATTGAGTTATATTAATTTCCGTCAGGTTTAATAATGCTTGATGAAGGACTCCGTGGAAGATCAAATTCTGCAAATGGATCGGGTTCTGCCGGATTAAATGTTGGCAAACCTTCTTTGATAAATTTATTGATTTCCAAATCGGTTGCTCGAATGCCTTCCACAACACATTTTGCTAATTCGTAAGCACCATAAGTACTAAAGTGTGTATTATCGGCTAGTGGCCCCAATTGCCCTGGAAAAGAATGTGCAGGATAATGTACAAATGCAACTTTTGAATGCTCAGGCCCCCAAACTTCATACATGATTTTACTCATCGCATTTAAGTCGATTAATGGTAGGTTTTCTTCTTTTGCCAAAGCACGCATTGCATCGGGATACTCATCTAATGTATTTATTACTTTACCATCATCATCAAATCGACGACGATGCATCGAAGTAACCAAAACTGGCTGCCCTCCTTTGGCTCGAGCCTCGTTGATAAAATATTTCAACTCTTCTGTATAGCTTGTCCATGGTAGAACATATGAACTACTGTTTGACTTTTGATCGTTATGTGCGAATTCAATAAACAAGTAGTCGCCGGGTTTCATTAATGAAGTAATCTTTTTCAATCGTCCACGGCCTTTAAAGCTTTTTAGCGCTTCTCCGGATTCTGCAAAATTTGCAACAGAAATACCGGGCTCTAAAAAATTTGGAAACATTTGTCCCCACGAAGCCCAAGGCTCATTTTCCTGATCAACAACAGTTGAATTACCAGCTAAGAAGATCACAGGAACATCCGATACAGGATAAATCTCTACCCCTGCAACACAAGGTTGCTCTCCATTAAACTCGATGGTTAATTTATTGTCCCAATTCAAATAACCAAATTCTCTCGATTTAAGCCGAATTGAAGAATTTTCATCAATTTTCGGTGTACGAATATTTACAGTAAAAGTTTTCGAAACCGTTTTTCCTTCTTTGGTCTCCACTTTTTCAAGCATCAATCGACGCGATTCGGCTTTCACATTGGTAGAAGAAACGCCTTCTTCATCGCCTAAGTATATTGTTACATTGTAATTACCTTCAGGTAAATCTACTTCGAAATAAAAGGGTTCATCACTTGTTACAAAATCAGTTTCAAGCTTGTTTCGACCTTCGCGGTTCACCTCTTCAAGAGTGCCTTTTGAAGTAAACCCAAATCCTAATTCACTATTATATTTGCTAGCAGCAGTAGCCTGTTGATATCCTTTTGCAATTTTTCCACTTCCAAAATCAAAAGCAAACAATGGCTTATTATCTGATTTTGCAATTGTATTTGTACAACTCATCACCAGAATGCCTATTGACAAAACAAGCGATAATTTCAAGGTTTTCATATAAATTATTTTATCGGCTTAGTCTAAATCGATGTAAGGACGTAATGGATTTTTACGATCTGCCCTAACACCTTCGGCAACAGTACGAGCATTTATTAATGCACCAAGATTATTTGTATGTGTATGATCTTTAGGGAAGAATTCAGCAACAACTTTTGGACCCAGTTTCTCATATTTTTCAGCAACCATCTTATTTAAATCGATGAAGATTGCCTGGTTGACATCGGCCACTCGCCTTGACCATAAGCCATAGCTTTGATCGCAAAGCTCTACCTTTCCAAAACGCCACTCATTTCGTGGAATATGTGATAAAATAATTGGAGTTACTCCTTTTGCTTTTGCTTGTTTAATATATTGTGTCATATACCAACCATAAGTGCGAACCACTTCTTTGGTTCCATCAGGTCGAGTAATTTCTTGCATTTTATCTCCGGTTCCTTTAAATGAACCTCTAAATTTTGGTTTGTCAATATAACCACCATCGTTGTGTCCAAATTGCATAATAACAAAATCACCTTTGTCAACCATGGCCAAAGCCTCTTCCCATAATCCTTCATACATAAATGTTCTGCTACTTCGACCACCACGAGCTTTGTTGATCACCATAACACGCGAAGTATCAACATATTCATTGAAATGTTTCCCCCAACCAACGATAAGATCTTTTCCATTGGCAACAGTTGAATCACCTATTAATAGGATTTTCTTCTTTCTAGGAAAGTTTATTGATGGGTTTTCTAATAAATATTGGTTTAGCTCACACGAAGGATTTTCAGTAATCCCTTCTACTAATAAGCTTGCAGCCAAAACTGCGCCTTTTGCTGTTGTATGAGTGTGGTCGCTTTTCCAGAAATGTACATCGGTTACATTTTCTTCACCCAACTTGTTCATGGCATTTACCATTTTCAAATTAAGGTCGATAAATAGTACTCCTTCTTTTTCAGCAACTTGTTTTGCCCACAATCCGTACGATTGATCATTTCTTGGGACTTTATTATCAACCCAATCGTTTCGAGGAATGGGAGACATCACGATTGGTGTTGCTCCTTTTGCTTTAATTTCCTTAATATATTGTGTCATATACCATCCATACGAATGTACTACTTCGTATTTTCCAGTTAGCATATTGTCAATTTCAACAGTTTCGTCGCTAATTCCTTTAATGGTTCCGCGAGCACGACTCTTATCGTTTAATGGACCATTATCGTTGTGACCAAATTGCATCAATACAAAATCACCTTTCTGAATTTTATCCAATACTGGCTTCCACAAACCGAGTGTACGATAAGATCTACTACTTGTTCCTCCACGAGCATAGTTTTCAACTTTTACCTGTGTGGTGTCGAAATATTGTACGATTGGGTCACCCCAACCCCATTTGCCATAATCACCAATTCCGCTACCGTTCTTCACTGTTGAATCACCAATAGTAAAAACTGTTGGCTTCTCCTTCTTCTTTGCACTTGTTGGTAAGGAAATTACCAAAGCTAAGCTTACTAATAAGATTGAAAATATCTTCACTTTTATTCTTTTTTTTTGATATAATGTGACTTATTTATGAGTTCGAAAGAACAAAATTATAACAATATATTCATTGCATTTTTATGGTATCTGTTATCATTTTTATGTCGATCTATAAATTTGAATAATTCAATTTATAAAAATTAGAATTGATTGTTAAAGAAATTCAAAAACCGTTCAGAACAGAAGTTCCATATTTCACTATAAATCTTGATTTTAGATTTTTTTAATACTTCTCATTTTCTTAAACAGTCTCAAAAACTTCTCAAATTCAAACAAACCACTAAATTAGTATACTGGAAATTCAAACAATTAAAAATGGTAAAAAATACGGTGACTGTTGAAAGAAATTTCGACTTATTGGAAAAGTACGAAATTGAGTATAATGATCTTAAAATTGCACTTGCCGGAAAAAAAGGAAAAAACTGGATCAACTATTCACCAAAAGAATATGTAAAAAATACAAAACTTGTCACACTCGGACTTTTATCGTTAGGAATAAAAAAAGATGATAAAGTGGCAACGGTAATGAATAATCGTCCGGAATGGAACTTTTTCGATTTAGGAATTGCTCAAACAGGCGCCGTACATGTTCCAATTTATCCAACCATTAGTATTGAGGATTATGAATATATTTTAAATCACTGTGAAGCTAAAATTGTAATCGTTGGAGATAAAAACCTTTATAAGAAAATTTCTCCTCTTGTTGAAAAAATTGATGGTTTAAAACATATATACTCGGTTGATGAGATCGATCAAGTTCCAAATTATACAGAATTAATTCATGCTGGCGAAAAATTTGTGAACCCAGAGGAGTTAGATAAAATAAAATCAAAGATTCAATCCGATGATCTTTGTACCATTATTTATACTTCGGGAACAACAGGGGTGCCTAAAGGAGTAATGCTTTCGCACCGAAATTTGGTTTCTAATTTCACTACACATGCCTATAATCACGATCTAACGGAAGGAGCCAGAGCCTTAAGTTTTTTACCGCTTTGTCATGTGTATGAGCGCAGTATGAATTATCATTTCCAATTTAAAGGCATATCGATTTATTATGTTGAGAATTTGGGGCAAATAATGCCTTCAATCAAAGAAATCAAGCCTCATATTTTTAATACCGTTCCGCGATTGCTTGAACGGATTTATGACGGAATTATCAACAAAGGGAAAACATTAACAGGTATAAAAAAATCGATCTTCTTTTGGGCAGTTCGTTTAGGTGAAAAATTTGAGTATAATACGAAATTTAGCTGGTGTTATCGTGAACAAGTAAAAATCGCCGATAAATTAATTTATACCAAATGGCGAGATGCTATGGGAGGCGAATTAAAATACATCGTTTCAGGTGGGGCAGCATTACAGCCTCGTATTTCAAGGGTTTTAGGAGTTGCAGGAATTATGGCAATCGAAGGTTATGGACTAACCGAAACTTCACCTGTAATTGCAGTAAGTAACCCTGTAAAAAATCAAATAAAAATCGGTACTGTTGGTCCAATCTTACCGGGAGTTCAAATGAGGTTTGCCGAAAATGGCGAAATTACATGCAAAGGCCCTAATGTAATGTTGGGCTACTATAAAGAGCCAGAGCTCACAAAGAATGTAATTGACGAAGAGGGTTATTTCCATACCGGCGATGTAGGGATTTTGGAGAGGGGGATTTATTTAAAGATAACCGATCGAAAAAAAGAAATATTTAAACTTTCGGGTGGAAAATATATTGCACCTCAAATGATTGAAAACAAATTGAAAGAATCCTTTTTCATTGAGCAAGCTATGGTTGTTGGTGAAAATGAAAAATTTGCTTCAGCATTAATTGTTCCTGCCTTCGAATATGTTCAAAAATGGTGCGAAGAGAAAGGTATTGCAGCCAAAACCAACAACGAAATTATTGAGCAAGTCGAAGTAATTGCAATCATTCAGGCTGAAATAAATGGAATCAATAAAGAATTAGGACAAGTAGAAGCAATTAAACGACAAAAATTAGTTGCTGATGTCTGGAGCCCAAACACAGGCGAGATGTCGCCAACTTTGAAATTAAAACGTAACGTAATTGCAGATAAATACAGTGATTTAATTTCAGAAATATTTTCAGTAAATACAGACGAGCGACCTAAAAGAAGATTACGCATTAATCTGTCGTTAGCCGAATTAATAAATAAAATGCGCAACGGAAATGGAATTGGGAAAGTTTAAATCTCCCAAGGGATATGCTATTCTTTAGACTGAAACAAAGGAAGTTCAATTTTGAAACAACTTCCTTTACCTTCCTCACTTTCAACCCAAATTTTACCATCCATCGCCTCAACAAACTCTTTGCAAACGATTAGCCCAAGGCCACTACTTTTTTCGCCCTCGGTACCTGAGCTTACCTTACTGGGATCGGGATTAAAAAGTTTCGAGATTTTATCCTTTGGAATTCCAACTCCTGAATCTCGAACACAAATTTGAGCTCGAGTTGTTTTAAGAATGGTAAAAACTAAAATCGTTCCTCCTTTAGGAGTAAATTTAATTGCATTGTTAATTAAGTTCCTGCACAAGGTTCGAAGCATATTTTTATCTGCCCAAAGAATTACCTTCTCATTGGCTTGAAATTGTAAATCAATATTTTTGTCTGCAGCTACCGGTTGATACAATTCCATACATGTATTTACGGTGTCGTTAAAAGAAACCTGTTCGAACAATGGTTTCACACCTTCTGTTTGACTTCGTGCCCAGCTCAGTAAGTTGTCGGTCAGTCCAATTATCTGCTCATTCTTCTGATCCAGCATCCCAACAATTTTTGCCAATTCATCATAGCGTTTATCCTCTAAAAACATATCCAACAAATTGGTAAGATTTGAGATTGAGGCCAACGGACTCCTTAAATCGTGGGCAATGATGCTATGTAGCTTGTTTTGTGTATTGATTGCATTGGTTAGTTTAGAATTCTGATCGGAAATTTTATCGCGTTGAAATGAAATTCTTTGTCCTTGCGCTTTTAACAGCTTATTCATTTTACGGTAGTAGTAATAAAAGTAAATAAATACGCCCATTACAGCAAGGATTAGCAATAACACGATTACTAAATAGTTTCGTTGCGACTTTTGCATTCGTACTTCGTTGGCAATATTTATATTCTCCTGTTCCAACAAAGCAATTTTGTTGAGTTGCTTTTCACTTTCGTATTGTTGCTCTAATTCAATTATTTTATTAGCCATCTCTTGCTGATAAATAGAATCTTTCAGAGCTGCATATTTTTCATAATAAACCAATGCCTTATCTAATTTATCTATTGATTTATTATAATATCCGTCGTTCCAGTATGCTTTGTATAGATTTTTATGAATACTAACTACTGCACTTTGTTTGTCAATTTTATAAGCTAGCGCTAAACCTTTTTCAAGATAGGTTATAGCAGTTTCATAATTTTTTTTAGAATAATTGATTGCCCCCAAAACCCGATAACAATTTTCAATATTACTTTGCAAGCCAATTTTTGTATATTCTGCTAAAGCATTATTTATATACTCATTGGATAGTTCCAGCTTTTGCATTACCAAATAAATTCCACCTAGATTATAGGTTACCAATGCATAATTTTCAGGACTTTCCTCTTTATCAACTAGACTAATTGCCTTCAAATAACTTTGCTCCGCAAGCTTGTATTTATTTTGCAATGCTCTAACATTGGCTTCATTTACAATTATAGAAAATAGCTGTTCTTGTGTAAGCAATTCGGAATATTGATCTTTTATTTTTTGATAATACTCAAGCGCTACCGGGAAGTTACTCATTTTTTTATGAGTTGTTCCTAATTGTTTTAATGTTTCAAATTTATACTCGAAGGGATCTTCTGTCCTCCATAAACTATCGGCGGCATGTAAATGTCTAATTGCCGATTCAAAATAAATGTCTCTTTGATAAAACCACGATAGTGCAAGATGCGTTTCGATTTGAAGATTGTGATCATTCTTTTGCTCAACATCATCTAACAATTTAGTGGCAATTTGATAAGCACTATCTTTTTCTCCTATCTCAAAATAAGCATCAGCTAAATTCAAATTTGCTCGCCATAAACCTTGCTGTGATCCTTTCTCATGAGATAAATCGATTAAATTGTAACATAAAACAATGGCACTGTCTAGGTTACGCTCTTTCATATATTCAATATGCTTAATGAGTTTTTCAACCGAAGTTGAAACTTTCATTTGCGTATTGGCTGCTCTCATTCGTGCCGGAGAAACTCCAGACAGAATAGCAAATACCAATATAATTTTGCACCATATTGAATTATGCATATAAATGTTTATTTCTTAATAATTTAATGACCAAAGTGAGCTTTAACTATCAGAAAAATCAATATCGCTAGCTTCGGTTTGAGTTGGTTGCAACAAATCATCAATACTTGATTGCATTACGATACATTTAATTGTAGAAAAATCCAGCGAGTTTTTGGGATCAATCTTTACAACCGAAGAGTAAATAGGATTTTGTGGAGAATTAACGAGTTGTGTTTGATTGGAAAGAGTGACTATTACTCCCCAATAATCTTTCTTGTTGTATTCAACTTTATGTTGAACAATGCTTTCAATTGTTTGGTCGCTTTTACAACAAACTGCGAAACTTAACTCATAAGAATCATCTTTCTTACTAAGACACAAATAAGGCTTGAATTTTTTCATGATTTTAGATTTTTGGTGTATCAAATATAATAATTTTCTATTCGAAAACAGACATACTCGAATTTTAAAACAATTAGAATCAAAGAAAACCTAACGTAAGCCAATATACATTTTATTGTCAAATTTTTCTTCAAAAAAAATTCAATTAGCACTTATTTCAATAACCAACGCTGTGCAGCCTCGAAAGTAGAAAATGGTTTAGATCTGCCTTGGTGAACAAAGTTTTCGATTAAAACCGGCAGCACTAAATTCTTTGGTTTATTGGAAACTAAAGCAATTCTACAATCTTTTAAATGTGAAAAATAATCTTTATAAAAATTTATTACGTTCTCCAGATCACTAACATCAATTGTGAGTTCAGCGTCTTGATAATCAAGAATTATCCCTTTTATTTTCGAAGTAACTTCATTTTGCTGGAACAACTGTAGCCATGATTTTTTCATCAAGTCTAAGGAAATTATTCCGTAATAAGTTTTCACTAGAATTCCTTTTTCTTGATCAATAGAACAAGAATAGATTTGTTTATTTTGCATAAAATAGTCATAAGTCGTAATTAAAGAAAATACTTTTTTTCAATTCTTCAAATAAAGAATTACAATTCTTTTGACCGAACAAAACGATAAACACAATTTTCATTGTTACAAATATCACAACTATGCTTTTGAAATTTCACTTGTTTTCCTATACCGATAATCCCCGAAATGGATTTCATTGGTTGCATTAAAGCACTATCATTCAATCGAACACCACAACGATTTTGCTTGATTAGTTCAAACAATTGCTGCTGATCACTTACAAGCCATTCGCAATATCCGGGGCTGTAACGATTGGTAATTTGCAGCCCTTCATTTTTTAATTCCGCAGCAAATTCGTTTTGAAATTTGTCCATTAATTTTTCAACCGTTAGTGATCCTAGTAAATCTAAATAGTAACCTTTGAGTAAATCACCATGCAAAAGTTCGTTTTGTCCCATCTTTTCTAATCCATCGCCGACCGTAGCAATAAAAAGTGCCCCGTATTCTGCATTTCTAAGATAGGAAGTAATTTTACGCCCGGGGCTTAACTCAATTGAATTAGCAACAAGCTTTCCATTCTTTATTTCAATTGGGCTAATCTGAATTGCAGCTTTAATATTTGTTGATTCCGGAGCCAATTTCAACACTTTTGCTACGGTTTCTAGAATCAACTTATCAGGTTTACCGTCGAAATTACCACTGGCTTTGATTAAATCATTGATTCCTATTTCCAAAGAATTGAATGAACAGCGATATGAATAAAAGTTTTTCAATGGGTATATGATTCAAATAATGTTTTAATCTGTTTTACCGAAATATGCTCACCTATGGCAGTAAATTCAGTATTTGCATCGTAATCATCAAACTCAATATAGGAATAATTACCGAAAACTGCCTGAAACAAAATAGTATTACCATCTGACAAATTCACAAAACCTTTGGCACGAATAGTTGCTTTTGACAGGCTTTTCAGAAACTGTTCTAATTCAATCTTTGCAATTTGTTTCACTGTTCGAATCGCTACCGACTTTATTTTTTCGGGGCGTCCTGAATCACTTTTCGACACAAAAAAACCTTTGTCGCGATAGATTGACCTTCGGGAAAAATGAGTATCAATTTCTGCAAATTGTGTAGTGTAACGCTTGGCATAAGGATTCAGCTTTTCGAGCTGATTTTCGATTGCCTGTATTTCATTTGCGACTACTAAATCGCTTTTATTGAGCAACAGCCAATCGGCAATTCTAATTTGCTGAATTACCAAAGGCATTTTATGCAAAGCTTTCTGAAAATTATAAGCATCGACCAAACAAACAGAGCCAGCTAAAAATACTTGCTTAGATAATTCTACTTCATTCAGAATTTCAGAAATTGCTCCGGGGTTTGCCAAACCCGATGCTTCTAAATAAATAATCTCAGGTTCATATTTTCGAATAATGCTTTTTAGAGTTTCAATAAAATGCCCCATTAAACAAGAGCAAAAAACAGAACCTGTATTAATTTCAACAATTCTTATTTGATCATTTTTTAGCAACAATTCAACTCCATCGATACTATTGGGTGCAAATTCATTTTGAATTACGGCAACCTTCGTTTCAGGCGACTGTTGAGTTAGAATATTTTTTATAAAGGTCGTTTTTCCACTTCCCAAAAAGCCTGTAATCAAATAAAATGGTATGATCATACAAGGTACTTTTGAATCGTTTCAATCAATTGCTGCTTTGGAGGAATCTGAGAACTAAAACAAACGTCTCCATTGATACAAATTGTTGGCAAATTTTGAACTCCTAGGGACAGCATCATTTCAATTCCTTCTTTTTCCTTAATTCGATGTTCAAAATAAAGTATGTTACCGTTAATTGCCTCCACTGCATTTTTTACAGCTTCGACCATATATTGACAAGGAGCACAAGATGAACTATCGAGCGTAATAATATCAATTACAACTTTCCCTTTATCAAATCGATTTGAGAGATCTATTTTTGTATAAGAATCTTCGCTTTTATCTTTCAATTTAAGCAATTCCCGTGCATATTGATCATGAACTAATTCACTAACATATTTTAAATTTTCAACAGGAGTTGCATAGGCTAAATCACATCCCGGAGCTAGAATAAAACCAGTATTTCCGCCAGTTTCGATACATTCAATGGCATCTCGTCCTGCCTCCTCCTGCGATCCCATTAACAAGGCAATGGTAAGTTTTAAATTTCCGCCAAAACTAATTCTATTTTTAAGCGCAATATCGCGAACGTAAGCTAACGGAATATTTTCATCGATTGAAATATTATCGGGAGCACAAGCACACATTACTTCAATGTTTTGTTTGGCATTCCCACAAACGAAGAAAGAACTTTTTCCTCCATTTTCACGTATATGTTTAAATAATGATTTTGCAGCAGGAGTTACAAATTCCTTAAAAGTATCAGAATCAATTTGGCTAGTCATTGGATCAACAACCGCAACAACATCGACACCATTTTCTAAATAATATGATGCCATTGCCTTCGCCACATCGTTTGAAAATTCAATGACCTGCTTTAATCCTTCAGGATCGGTAAACATTTGAATAAATGCTTCGGTTCCTAAGAGGTGCAGTGCCAAAGTGAAAGGTCCGGTGATCAATCCATAAAGTGCAATATCGGGTTTCGCTCTACGCAGCTGACGCGTTGCTTCCATCACAATTGGAATTCGACCTTCACTAATTCTTGGAATACATAATTCGTCAAGTGACCTTCCGCTAGCCAAGGGATGTGAAGTTACTGCTGGAGGATTATCCTTTTCCCAATTAAGAGAACAGCCCAATATCTCAGCTTCTATTTGCAGATCGAATGTAACCGGAATTCCATCAGCTTGATAAAATTCAATGGCTTTCAATGCTCCCTGAACTATATGCGCACTGCTTTTTAAATACTCTGTAGCATTTTTGCCAATAAGTTGCCCGCCATGAACACCAACAAAAGGAACCCAAGGAGTTCGATCTGTTTTTTGACAATTCATGGCATTTAACACCAACTCTTTCCCATTCATCATATGCAATTGATCAATTTAAATTATGCAACAAGTGATTTTGCCAAACGTACTGCTGCATTTCCGTTAGTACTGAAACCATCAGCACCGATTTCATTCGAGAATTCTTCAGAAATAGGAGCCCCACCAATAATGATTTTCACAGAATCTCTTAGACCCGCATTTTCAATGGCTTCAATTACTGCTTTCATGTTGGTCATTGTAGTGGTAAGCAAGGCACTCAATGCCAAGATATCGGGCTTTTCGTTTTGAACAGCTTCAACAAATTTATCCGCCGGAATATCTACCCCCAGATTTACCAATTCAAATCCGGCACCTTCTAGCATCGATGCTACAATATTTTTACCAATGTCGTGCAAATCGCCTTTTACGGTGCCAATCACCACTTTTCCTTTAGCTTCAATCCCGCTATCCTTTAACAAGGGACGTAGTAATTCTAAAGCTGCCTTCATTGCGCGCGCCGCCATTAACAAGTTGGGTACAAAGGCTTTTCCGGTTTCGTAGCGATGCCCAATCTCTTCCATTCCTAAAATCATTAAGTTTAGAATTTCACCAGGCGCTACTTTACTATCAATTGCTGTTTTTGTGATTTCCACAGCTTCTTCCATTTTACCATTGATGATAAAATTAGTTAGTTCATTTAGTTGAGTCATGCTAAGAATGTTTAACTACAACAATGATAACGATTACATCAAACAATAAATGGTACTTGGTTTGCAATTTATTGCACTATATTTGCATAAAAGCAACCTAAAGTAAATATTGAAAAATAAATCGTCCATACAATCAGGTGTATTTCAGCAGTCTTTCGATAAAAGAGAATGGCATTATCACGATTCGTATGAATTAATTATGATTTCAGAAGGTACGGGGCAACGAATTGTGGGTGATACGATGGAAAATTTTAAGCCTGGCGACCTTGTATTTTTAGGGAAAAGGCTTCCTCATCTATGGATTTCAGACCAGATAAAGATTGATCCTGGATCAGATAAATGTGTTGAGTCGATATTCATTCAATTTGAAGAATCGTTTATGGAAATGAAAATGATTGCACTTTCAGAATTCGAATCGGTTCGAAAGGCAATCGAGTATTCGTCTCGAGGCATCGTCATTTTAGGACAATCGAGGAATAAAATTGCAGAACTAATGATGCAGGTTCCTTATTTAAGTGGCTTCGATCAAATTTTAAATACACTATCCATTCTAAATGAAATTGGTCAATCCAAAGAACTTTGCTTTTTAACATCCGAAAAGTATCCAATGGCAATCAAGTTACATGGCTCTGAAAGAGTTCGAAAAATCAGGAACTATTTTATGCAAAACTATCAACAGCAGTTAGATCTCCAACAAATTGCCAACTTAGTAAATATGCAACCAGCCTCGTTATGCAGATTTTTCAAAGCAGAAACAGGCCAAACTTTAAGTGAATATATTAATCGTATGCGAATCGATTTAGCAAGCAAAATGTTGATGAACAAAACCTTAAAAATAGAAGAAATAGCCTTTGAATGTGGCTTTAACACCATCTCTTATTTTAACCGCCAATTCAAGAAAATTACAGGAACACCTCCGTTAATTTATCAGAAAAAAAATTTTCATTAATCTGAAGCTTCCTTTTACTCTGATTTTGATTAAATTGTAGCCAACTAATTATTCATTATGACGTTCAACAAATCAGAAATGAGTGCCGAAGAGTATCAGCAATATAAAGAAAACCTGAGACAAAAAGCATTCGAAGCAGAATTAAATAGAGTAAAAAAGAGTAAAAAAAATCAACAAAAGTTGGTGCTTTTTTCATTAGGTTTTTCTGCAATTTTGATCCTCTTATTAGTTTTGATATGGTTATACCCAAGTAACAATGTGAAGCATACAGAAACAAAAATCGTCACGGTTCACGATACCATTTATTCAAATCCTGACACTGTTTTTATTGAAAATATTGTAGAACAACAACAACAACTCCTTAATTTCTACACCATACAAATCGGAGCTTATAGTAAACAAGAAATGCCCACATTTTTAAGTAACGATTTAGAATTTCCACTAATCGAATACCAACATAGTAATTTGAATTGCTTTGCTTTTGGACAGTTTTCAAAAATTCAAGAAGCAAAAGAAGCCAGAGATTTTCTCATGAAAATTGGCTTCTCAACAGCAATCATTGTTGAAATAAAAGACAATAAACGGGTTGCTTTAATCAAATAATTAAACGGCGGCTGCCTGCATTATTAAACCACACAACCAAGCACCATAAGTACCTAAAGCATACCCTAAAACAGCCAACAATACTCCAACAGGAGCTAAGGATGGATGAAAGGCTGCTGCCACAACCGGAGCACTAGCTGCACCTCCAATATTGGCTTTGCTTCCTACTGCCAAAAAGAAATAAGGAGCGCGTATCATTTTACCAACTATTAATAACAAAATAATATGAATCAACATCCAAATTCCCCCAACCATAAACAACACAAGGTTATCAAAAATTTTACCAACATCCATTTTCATCCCAATTGTAGCAACCAAAATATAAATAAAGATGGTTCCGATTTTTGAAGCTCCAGCGCCTTCGTAGTTTCGAAGCTTCGTAAACGAAAGTCCTATCCCAATCGTAGTTGATAAGATAATTAACCAGAAAAACTTCGATGTTAAACTAAATTTTTTCAAAACCGGAGCATGCACTTCTATAAACGGAGCGATCCAATCGGCCACCAAATGTGCAAAACCAGTTACACCAACACCGATAGCCAAAATCACCATTAAATCGGTGGTGCTTGGTATACGAGCAATTTTCTGACTAAACTCGTGCATTTTATTTTGCAAGCGATGCACGCTACTTGCATCAGCTTTAAAAAACTTATCGATTTGCTTCGACTTCCCGACACCAATTAATAGGGCTGCCATCCAAACCTCTGCCACCAAAACATCTACGGTAATCATAATGGAATACAAATGATCCGATGGCTTAAATATTTCATACATCGCCGCTTGATTTGCTCCTCCGCCAATCCAACTACCGGCAATGGTCGTCATTCCTCGCCATACAGCCTCAGGGCCAGCACCACCCACCAAGTCAGGATTAATTGCAGAACTAATCAATATAGCCAATGGCCCACCAATGATTACTCCAACAGTTCCAGTTAAAAACATAATTAAGGCCTTATTCCCCAACTTAAACACCTCTTTCAAGTTGATACTTAAAGTGAGTAAAACCAAACTAGCCGGCAACAAATAGCGCGAAGCAACAAAGTATAATTTAGAATGTTCTCCATCCACTATATTGAATGTAGTTAACAAACTAGGCAAGAAATAACACAACAACAACATCGGAACAACTTTATAGAATCTTTGAAAAGCTGGTCGCTTAGAGTTACTAGTGAAAAATATTACAGCTAGCATTAGCAACAGAATTCCTAATGTTACGGCATCGTTTTGAATCAAAGCAGTTGATTGTATTGTTTCGGACATAAATTTTCTGTTTGCTGCAAATATAAATTAATTCAATTGTTAACAAGAAAGATATAAATCAGGTTTACAACATCTTAACATAAGCCACGTGAAGAATATTAAAAGCTTGAATAGACCAATCATACAATTCAATAATAATTGGAATAGTTTTTGGTTTTGCTTTAGAAATACACACTTAAATGAAAAAAGTTTTATCAATCACATTTCTTTTCCTTTTTAGTCTAATGACTATTAATGAAAGTGCATTTGCAGCCAAAAGCGACTCTATCAAAATTGTCATCAACCGCAATCAAACCATTTTACCCGATCGCTCGATTAATATTGGAGTAATTGACTACAAACGCAACGGGAAAGTGAGAAAAACTCCCGGTTTCCTTAATGGTCGTCGATTTTGGTGGAACTATACGGTAAATGTGATTGGTGGAGATCATTTTAATGGAAAAGTTCGTGTCGATAAAGCATTAATTCCTTCTGTTGGAAAATCGATAGAAATTGAAATCTTCCCTAAGAAACAGCCGGAATTAGCAAAAAAGGTAATAGTTCCATTGAATTACGAAACCAAATTAGATTTTTTTGCAACTAATGAATTCGACAAGGCTCCGGGAGAGAAAGTTGAAGGAAAAATTGTTACTTTTTTCGATAATGAGCAACATGAGGTTTATGACAAATTAAGGCGAAAAAAAGAAGCGGAGAACTTTTATTTCTCGACCAATGGTGGCGATTGGGATAATGGAAAATTTGTAATTGAATCTGACATTCGGGAGATTCAAAATCACGTAGTAGGATTGTTTATACAAGCTCGAAATAATCCGATGATTGCTGACACCTTCGCATTTCAACTTGATTATAAACATGACTATAATTTATGGTTTAAAGGCCAAAATGGTTGGAATGGAAACGATGGTTGGAATGGAAGCGATGGCTCCACAGGCCGCCATGGCCAAGATGGTGAGCATGGAGAAAATGGATACTCTGGTCAAAATGGGCCAGATGTTGGTGTTTGGGTTGATTTGTATCACGACTCGATTTTAGGATATCCCTTACTTTATATCAATGCCGAAAACTTTTGGAGTGGAGAGGAATTTCGCTATTTGGTAAATCCCAATGGCGGAAGTTTTACTGTTTCGTCTGATGGTGGTGATGGAGGAAGAGGCGGAGATGGTGGCGACGGTGGCGATGGTGGAAATGGAGCAGATGGCAAAATTTGGATTGAAAAGAAAGTGAAAAAAGTAACTGTAAAAAAGCCATTCAAAGAAAAAAAGACGATTACGGAAAAGAAAACCATTACCAATGAAGAAGGAGAGGAAGAGGAAATTGAGGTAAAAAAGGAAATTGAAGTTACGGTTTACAAAAATGTGGTTGAAGAAAAAGTTATTGAAATAAAACATCAAAATCCGGGTCAAAATGGAGGTGATGGTGGCTGGGGCGGCGCTGGCGGCCTAGGAGGAATTGGCGGTCGTGGAGGAACCATTTTTCTACATTTTACCGACGATGCCATGCCTTATCAAGATTTGATCACAGCTCATAGCTCTGGAGGCTTTGGAGGCTTGCATGGCGATGGTGGTGATGGTGGTGATGGCGGTAATGGAGGAGCCGGAAAACCTAGAGGGAAAAATGGATGGAATGGTAAAGATGGACCTGAAGCATTTGGCTGGGCCGAAGATGGTTGGGATGGCGACATTGTTGTATCACCAACCGAAGAATTCTTTTATTATAAATAAGCAGCAAATATTAAACCTCTTCTGTTTACTCATGCCACGCAGGATCGCAAATTGCCAGAAACTCTAAATCAGAGGTGCCAGTATTTTAAATAAACTGATCGCTCTCCACGATTTCAAAATTACAAATGCACCTTTCGTATTTAGCTTGTTCTCGATATTCAACAGTGGTTTTAGTAATCTGGATTTTTTCGCATGTACAAGCAGGTATCAAAATGACAACGATTATTAAATTGAAAGAAGTCTGTTTTGATGCTTCATGTTTTGATATATTTTCAATTGCTTAAATAATTTACTACATCCTCAGCTCTTTCTTTTGGAAAAACCTTCACTTCTATGATTTTCCCATTTTTCAATTCTGCTTCGACAATTGTATTTTTTGGTGCATGAAATTTAAATTTTACATCCCACTCTTTGGGCCATGCCGGAAAAAGTAGAATTTTATCTCCGCTGGTTTGCATCAGCATTTCTTGCAAGGCAATCATTCCAGAACCACCTCTATTGTGATCGGGAACCCAATCCATTCCCGGCCCCCAAAATGCAGAAAATCTTCTTCCTGAATCTGACAATTTACGATCAACCCAGTAAACTGCTTCCGTTGTTAATCCTAGACGAGCAGCCCAAATAGCATCTTGTTTCCAACTCTGATATCCTCTGAATTCCTGAACATCCGGATCGTGGAAGTATGTATTACGAGCGAGTTCCAAATTTGGTCGACCCAAGCCATAAATTCCCCAAGGAAAAACCGGATACAGCTGAGGGGACTCGGTATTATTAATTCGCTTCCAGCTTTTTGCGGGAGCAATCATTTCAACCCCATTAATTTTTCTTGTAAGAATAGGTGGAATTCGATTTAAAAACTCTTCCCAATGCTCTTTTCGCTCTTCCGATATTAAATGATCGGGTAGTTGAATTAAATTTTCAGTCACCACTTTTAGTGCAGCAATTGTACTGGTTGCATTGGTTGCCATTTTATAAGTTTCGCATGACGACCCTGGATAAAGTACCAGTTTCCCATCTTCATCAAATATTTGGATCCCTCTTTTTGATGCAAGGTATTGATAATGCTCATCGAAGAAAGTCAGGCAACTCTCAATCATTGGAATATACTCCGAAATATCTTTCTCGGTATACCGATGCCACAAAATAGCCATGTAGCAAAATTCCAACGAAGTATCCCACTGATACTCGAGCCAAGCATTGTATTGCATTCCTTTATCATAATCAGTGGGTCGCTCCCAGCTATATTCACTCGGATTCGGCAGACCATAATTTTCGATTTGCTCTGTAAACGAAGCCCCCTTATGATTCCAATAAAACTGGGTTCGCAATTCAGCATTCCCAAGCGTTCGTTTATAAAAATCAAGTTGCGATTTTAGCATTTCGGTGTCGCCCGCACGAAACGATGGAAAATAAACCAGCCGTTGATTTTGCGCTGTAAAAGTGCCGCCACTCCAATTTCTATGATCGGGTGTAAATGCTCGATCTTCTAAGGTAAAAACTGGATCGTAGGTAAATAATCCACCGTTAAATTTGGTCGGATAATCGCCGTAAGCATTGCAGCCTAACATATAACGAAAAAGGTGATAATTTTGAATAACATCCTTCATTGAATCAGGAGCAGCTGTACCTAATTCAATATAACTTCTATTCAAAAACGCTTTCCACCAATCTGCGCTTTCTTGGCGAGTTGTTTTTTTATTCGACTTTTTAGAAGCCAATTTAAGCTGAATAATTTCATGTAGGAAAGTATCCAAATGAGCATTTTGATGATGAAGTGCAATTTTAAGCTCTTGCTCTTTTTTAGGTTGAATCGATTTTAGTTGCCAAGCTTTAAAATTGGTTTGCAAATATTTCCCTGAAGTTGTTTCTGCTTGTTTAAAGTTATTACCAAACATACATCCGCCTGAAATTAAATCGCCAATTGGATTATATAATTGGTCTTTAACTGCATTTAAGCCTTGCTGCTCAACCGAAACATCGAAAACCGTTTTTCCTTTATTCTGATGATAAAACCAAACTTCATTCTCCTGAAATTCTATTTCATCTTTTTTCGTCATTAATCCATCTGGATTTTCCCACTTGTAGCTGTTTTGAAAATTCTCATTTTTACGAAGCAGCTGATCTTCAAAACGCCAGTTTTCGTAAGCAGCAGTTATTTTAATTGAAATATCCGATTTTGTATCAACATGAATTATTCCTTGATTTATTTCCACCCAAATTTCAATAGTGGTTGTTTGATCTTTTCCTTTCGTTTCAATAACAACAGCACCACTTTCAAGATTCAACGTTTGTTGAAACTGAGCATTATCGAAAATATTAGGCATAAAATTAATGCGAACACGTCCACCTTTCAAAAAGGTATTGTTTTCATCGAAAGCACCACTTTGCTGCATGTAAAAAAGCAGCTCGTCATTTTCAACCCAAACATTCAGTCCAATATCGCCGCCACCACAGGGCATCGACTCAGAGGAATTTTCGCTTTGAAAATTCCAAATCTCATTGTATTGTTCTACTTGAGCAAACAGTGGCTGCACACTGAAAACAAATATTAGAAATAATAAGTTCCGCATAGATTTAGGCATAATTAGATGAAAAACTTACCAATCGTCGGTTCTAAATGAAGACAATGGCAAACCTTCGGTACTAAAAATTTGTGCTTTCGAAATATCTTTAAACGCATAACGCACTGCCACCGGCTCCTTCACTTCCGGGGCACTTAGAACAACCGATTTTGAACGCACTAAAACAGTGGCTGGATAAAATACTTGATTGGCTCCTGCAATTTCAAATTCAGTAACATCCTGATCGTATGTGGTAATTCCATTTGATACGTTATTGAATGAAACCGTTACGGTACTTCCTACGATTTGAATCGCATTGAACTCAGGGCTAGCGGCAGCAAAACCGGTCATACCATAAGTTTTTGAAAGCGCCAGTAAGGCCAAGCGCTCCCCTGCATCTTTTTTCTTTGGAGGATGAATATTGTATGGAGAATCGGCATCCATTAAAACAGCCATTCCAGAACTTGGAATTGCTTTTTCAGCTTTACGCTGAGCTTCTCTTAAATATGCAGAATTGTATTTTGCAAGCCATGCGCCATTCCCTTTCCATTGACTATAATCGAAAGGCGCTATCTGGCAATAATAAAACGGGAACTCACCAATTTCCCATAAGGAACGCCATTCCTTTACCATTGTTGAAAAAAGCTCTTCGTATATAAAAGGCTCTTGATAGTTGGTTTCGCCTTGATAAAAAATTGCTCCTTTGATTCCATATCCAATTACCGGATACAACATTCCGTGGTATAAAGTTGAAGGGGTACGATTTCGGTGATTTGGAATAATTTCTTCATCGGTTTTTGGCAATTCTCGGCCTTCAAAAGAAGTAGTAGTTTTAGGGCTCATCCATGCTTGAATTGCAGAACCGCCAAAATTCACACTAATTAATCCAACCGGAACATCCACCATTTCATTTATCAATCGACCAAAATAATAACCTGTTGCACTAAAATTAGCGACGGTGGCCGGAGTTGCTTCTTGCCACATTCCGTCAAAATCTTCAACAGGCGACGAAACTGCCTTTCGAGGAACATCGATTAAACGAATATTAGGATTTTTTGATTTCAGAATGTCCATGTTTGAACCTTCCACATATTGGCCAGTAAAACCTTTCATTGGCATTTCCATGTTCGATTGTCCACCACATACCCAGACTTCACCAATCAGCACATTGTTAATCACCAACTCGCTACCATCGGAAATTGTAATGACATAAGGGCCACCATATTTTTCAGTTTCTACATTTAGCTTCCACTTCCCATTTTTATCGGCTTTTGTGCTATACGATTTTTTGTTCCAGCTGGTTATAACAGTCACCTCCGATTTTGCTTCTGCCCATCCCCAAATTGAAGGATTTGACTCTTGTTGCAAAATCATATTATCGGTAAACATGGCTGGCAATTTTACCTCGGCCTTCGCCAAAATGGCAATAAATAATAGAATAATTAAGGTTCTCAGTTTCATAATATTTGTGTTTTACTTTTTTTCAATGATCGATACTTCCCCCATCAATCCGGCAGGCAATAAAGGTTCACCATCGAGAATGTAAGGGGCCATTGTCCAAGTCATTTGCTCCTCCTCTGGAAGTGCATGATCGCCAATTAATCGGTTTGCCCAAGTATTGCTTACCTCTACCCGAAGCTCATTTAAACCTTCTTGTAAATAGTCTGAAATTTCTATGTTATATGGTTTGGTCCACAAAACACCCACCTCCTGATTATTAAGGTAAACTGTTGCTAAATTATTGATTTCTTCAAATTGAATATAAGTCTGATTGCTGGAATCTGAACTCCACTTAAAACTATTGAAGTACTTTACCGTTCCTGAATAATGTTTCAAATCATAATCTTCTAGTTCAGTCCAGCTTTTTAATTTCGTCATTTCGACCTCATTTTGCTTGGGTGCCCACCTTTCCTCAAACTTTAAATTCCAAGTTTCGTTAAGAGTAGTCACTTTCTCAAAAGTTGGTTCAACGATTAATTGTTTTGTTTCTGTAGTCTCAGTTTCGAATACCACAAAGATGGATTGATTTGCATCCAAATTAAAAACAACATTGGTAGAATTTTTATTCATTTTCCATTCATTTGCTTCCTGAATCTGACCATTCACCGGTTTCAATAATTCAGGCAAGAAACCGCTTACCCGAAAAGTAGCATTTACGGTTACCAATTTATTATTCTGGTTGGAAATAAAATACACCTCACCTTTTTTAGTTTTACGATGATTCCAAGCAATAGAATTTTTTTCGCCTCCAATCACCTGTAAATCGGCATCGCGCTTTAGTTGGATATTTGCCAAGTCCTTTTGGGTATGAGCACCGACCAACAATTTACCATTTCCAATATTCTTATCAACAAACATTTCTTGAATCAACTTTTCAGCTAATTCATCCTTCGCCTTAGGTTGTGACTTGAATAGCACCGTTGCACCATCCTGTATCAAATCATAAACTTTCTGAAGTGTTTTACCGGAAATGCTTTCTCCCTCGGGATCCATTTTTCTTTTCCCGGGGAATACCAAAATTGAATACGCTGCCCCTCCCGGCAAAACAATTTTACCATTTTTCACCATGGACAAATTCAATAATGCATCGGGATTAATGGCATCGTATTTATAGCCATTCAAAGGGTCAATCCAATCTTGAGGATCAACCATATTTGCCGATCCCCAAACACTTTTGGGCAATTCAACACGAGGTTGATCAATATTTTCTAATCTTGATTCGTTTTTTCGAACACGTTCTTTTCCTATTAAGCCAGGTACAACCTCAACTAAATGCTCAGGCAAAACCGATCTTCTAGGGATATATTCTCCCGTAAAAACTGCAATATCAACTACCGGATCGCCCTGCTGCAACACTGCCTGACAACGAGTTACATATTCAATCCAAGCTTTTCCTTGTTTCCACCAGGTTTGATTGGGTTGAAAAAATAAACCAATAGGATCAAGTGTCATTCCGGGTTTTCTCTCTGGCCAAGGATTGTGTGCAAATACGTGAAATACAAATTTGTTAAATCCTTTAGCATAATTAAGATCGCCCAAAGTTTTAAACATACCGGGATGTTCATCCCAAGTCATACGCAATTCAGTAAATCCTTCGGCTTGAATAATATTTTTACCATAAACATGGGCTGCCGACAATGCATCGAGGGCATCGTTTGGCTTGTCGTGGGTTGGACTGCGCAACCAGAATTCGCCCATTGGAATATCTACTTGATTGTAGTGTAACAATCCATCGCTGGTCATGGTTGGGGCAATACACTCTGCACTAAACTCAACGCCATCGGCATGTGCTAAATCGCTTAATGTGCCATAGAAATTTTCATTGGTCAGTTCCACAATCGTGGTTCTCACATCTTTTAAAAACTGTTCCGTCTCTTTTACAGAACCGATCGGCAAACCAGTCATTGCAGGTAACATTCTATCCAATGCATAGCCTCTTCGCTTTTTAAATTCCTCGGCAAAAACCGGAGACCAGTTTTGACTACCACACTCCCAGCTATCCACATGAAAAATATCCAACACATTTGCCGCTTGCGCTTTGCCTACACGATTAATAATCTTTTTAAACCACTCCTCATATTGTAATGCGACTGCCTCAGCATTAAATTTATCTACTTCGAGTCCTAAACCACCACCTCCAGTATAATTGGTGTGCCCGGTTGATGTATGCCCCATTCGTAAAATGGTCCAACTACCTGCAGGAGCCTCCCAGCTTAGTCGACCATTTTCTACATATTTAGTGATGTTGATGATCTCTTCTTTTTCAATACAAATTTCAGTAGGAATTTCTTTGGAAGTAGTTGCTTCAGCTATTCGCCAAACAGAACCATTTTTCCCTTCAATGCCACCAATTGTAGGTTTTCCAGATAATTGAATGGTTTTCACCTTAAAGTTTGCTTTCCATTTTGCTGCATCCAAGTCTTCAGCTCCCGGCTCACTCCCCTCCGGATCGAACACAAAGCGGTAATATTTAGCCCTTTGAACAGGAATAGAATAGGTATACAGCTCATCGGTATCCTGCCATCCATGACGAGGCGTTTTTAATCGGCCCAAAGATTTGAATTTCAGTCCGTCATTACTTACCTCGACAATTAAACGCTGTGCCTGATAATTAATTCCACCTGCATCAATTTGAATAGAACGACAAACAAATGCTTCGTCAAATTTGTATTGAATCCAGCAAGGATCATCGCTTCGGAATTTTTCAGAACTTACCGGGTCGACTAAAAAATCAGCATTTTCATTCGTACTTGTCGTAATAAGCGGTTTTATACTTTCAGTATGGTACTTTGCATCGGCGATGGTTGGATAAGCATAAACAGCAATATCCTTGTAATAATTCTCATTAAATTTGGGTTGTGGTAATTCAAAATTCAGCGTTTGATCACCAACAATTGTGGTATCACTCCAAACCACTTTCTGCATTGACAGTTCAGGAGTTATCCATGGACCACCTGCCAAAGCAAAACCATCGCTTGCATGCAAAGCCAACTTAAGCCCTAAACGTTCTGCTTCATCAAAAGCAAATTCAATCATCTCCCACCATTTGGGAGTTAACTGCACTGCTTCTTCCTCTACTAAAGGTGGTGTGTTGGCACCTTTTATCGGCATTAAATAAGCTCCACCAATTCCGTTTTCAGCCATCGCTTCTAAGTCAGTAGTGATCCCTTCTTTTGAAACAGCAGCGCGCATCCAGTACCAGAAGACCCAAGGTTTGGCTGACTCGGATGGATTATGGAAAGCAGCTTTAAAGCTCCGTATCTCTTGCTTTTTTTCTTCTGTACTACAAGCGAATACAGGGAACAGAAATATCAACAGAAGATATTTTAAGAATTGAGTTTTCATTTCTATTATTTTTTCTAGATTCTGAATCTAGTTGCTTATTAGAATTTTGCAAATGTGTCATTTCGAATGCATGTGAGAAATCTAAGCTGTAAAAAGATTCCTCGTCACTACCTTTCCCTCGGAATGACAACTTATTATCATTTCGTTCTTAATTCCCCCTTTAGGAGATAAAGCAGAACTTAGTCAAACTTGAACCAAAGCGTACCCGATTTTTCACCTTTCACGTATTTAGGTTTTGAAGAAGGGCCAATTAAATCGGTGGTATTCACTTTGTTTCTTAATGCCGGAATTACATCCAACACCGAAATTCCCATTTCAGGAAAAGTAAACAACAAAGCATCGCGACCATCGCGAGGTGTAAATACACCTAAATAATTTTCATTCGACTCGGTAGCGATTTGAATATTTCCTTCAGTGGTACTAAAATCAGCCCAATGCCAGTTTCCAAAGAATCCTTTGAACTCAGGATATTCGAATGTTTCACCCGGAATTGGATCGTTGTAAGTTTGTTCCCAAATATTAAACTCGGTTCCTCTAACTCGGTTTTGCCAAACACGATAAGGTCCTTCGCCTAACCATTTTTTAGAAATCATTTGTTCTTCGGGATAATCAAACTGAATTCCCATTAATTCAACCACTCCATCGTATTGATAGGTATAGTCTAGCTTTAGTTCACCTTTGGTATTTACAGTCCATGTTACCGAACGTAACTGACCTTCAAACCTTGCTTCAATCATTGCTATCTCATCTGTTGATGAAATTTGTAAATCGATCAACTTACTCTCACCCGAAATATCGTTGTAGATACGATCAACTCCTTTGGTATCTTGTTCAATCACCCATCCATCGAGCGAACGATCGCCTCGACGGAAAGCCACAAAGCGAGGCCCATTGCTAAAAGAGATTTTATTTCCGGCTTTTACAACTTCATTCAACATGCCAGTATTTCGATCGAAACGCAATTCTAAATCGCCGATGCCTAATTTCAGAAACCAGCCTGTAAATTCGACAAAAGGTTTGCTATCGGCAATCTCATTTTGAATGGTGCCTTGATGATCAAGCACCCACGACCAAGTAAAGATTTCCTCTCCAGATGGATCTGTCGCTTTTAAATACAAGGCATCAGCTCCTGACAAATCTAGACTTACCTGAAGAAAGCCTCTTTTATGCGGAGCAATATCTGGACTTTTCAATTTTCCACTCTTTAATATTTTTTTCGACTGATAATCCTCTTCATTGCCAAATTGAACTAATTCATATTCGAACAGACAATCTTTTAAATTTGTAAAATCGAAGCGATTTTCAACCGGAATATTACCATCAAAACTATTTGGTAATTTATCCAAATCGATATAAACTGGCGACCAAATTTCTTTAATCGTATAGAAACTACCTTCTTTTTCGTGACTTGGACCAACAATTCCATCGGCACCATGATTGCCATCGTTATCGATTTTATTTCCCAAATCGGTACGCATAATTCCTTCGTCAGACAATACCCACAACAACCCTCCAATGCAGTTTGGATGCGAATACATTAATTTCCAATAATCGTATAAACCTGCTCCATGACCGCCATCATATAAACCGTGTAAGAATTCAGTTGGAAAGAACAACAATGGTCCACGCAGGTATTCTTGTGTTTCGCCATACGAGCGATAATGCATGGTTTCTAATCCGGCTAAATCTTGCTGCGGATGAATAACAGGACGTTTTTGAGGATCATACAAATGAAAATCATCATCCAATTCCACATTCCAGCCACCTTCATTTCCATTGTCCCAAATAATTACCGATGGATGGTTGACATCGCGCACCACGGTTTCTTTTACAATTTTTCGACCAACTCCGGTATTGTAGCGACCATGCCACCCGGCAATTTCGTTCAACACGTATAAACCCAATTCATCGCAATCATCTAAAAACTCAGGGTCAGCCGGATAGTGTGACAAACGAACGGTATTCATGTTCATGGCCTTCATCAAACGCACATCGGCATAATTGGCTTCTTTATTCATTGTTCTGCCCAATTCTGGACGGAAGCTGTGACGATTGACTCCGCGTAAATTTACACGCACACCGTTCACATAAAATCCATCGCCTTCACGAATCTCAACGGTTCGAAATCCAATTTTATCGGCAACTTCATGTAGTATTTCCTCACCCTTTTTCAATTGAATTCTCACTTCATACAGGTTAGGCGTTTCAGGAGTCCAAAGCTCAATTTCATCAAAGGAAGCACGAACAATGGCTTTATCGCCCGCATCAATCACTTTGCCAATGGCCTCTTTCCCAACTTTTTTACCATCTAGCGTATAGAGTTGTGCTTCAACATTTAGTTTTTCTGAAGATGCTTCCCCCAAATAAACTTCAGCGAAGAAAGTACCATCAGCTTTTGCATATATGGCTGTTCGATGAATATAAGTAGCAGGTTTGACCTCGAGAAATACTGGACGGAAAATACCTCCAAAGTTCCAGTAATCGCCACGACGCTCGGCCAAGTTGACGCTCGCATCCTCCGACTCTTTCTTCACTTCAACTTCTAGTAAATTCTCTTCGCCAAACTTCATATAATTGGTAATATTGTATTGAAAACGATAGAATCCACCTTGATGGACATCACCAGCTTTTGTGCCATTAATGGTAACACGGGTATCGGTCATAACTCCTTCAAAAATCAGGATAATAGTTTTTCCTTGCCAAGCTTCAGGCGCAATAAAAGTATGCTTGTACAAACCATGCTCAGTTGAAATACCGGGATGCGTTTTCTTTCCGTAGAAGTTTACGCCATAAGTGTACTCCCCAAACCCCTGTTGCTCCCAACACGAAGGGACTTCGATTTTGGTCCACGCACCACTTTGGCGACCACCAGTACAATAAAAATCCCATGTTACAGTATTGTCGCTGCCAGTTCCTGATAAATAAACACGTTCGGTTTGAGGCTGTGCACTCAAAAAACTTGAAGTGAACAACAATATCAGTACTGCCAGTAGAAATGGACCAATGACTGCTGTTTTTCTATTTGTTCTCAGTAGTTGTGTTGTCATTATATTTTGCTTTTGTTTTCTTTTCTAATTTTAAACCTAATCAATTGAATGAGATTATTTGTCACGATGTTTCCTTCGGAATGACACTTCTTGAATTTCAATAAAGTTCATTCTACTCTCTAATCTTTTCAATATATCCCGGAACCTCTTCTGGCTCTTCGGAAATTGGTTTCATGTAGAAACTATACTTGTAATTTCCTGCCGGAATTTGATATTTTTCCAATGGAGCTGCTACAGGCGACCAACTATCGTTTCCTCCGATTCCCATCTGCTTTAGATCGATATTTAAGGTGATAAAACCACTTTCGATTAATTCGTTGGTATGTTTGGCTTCCAGTATATTTTGCTCGGTATAGGGCCATGCACTCATACTAATCAATGAATCGGCAACAACCAATAACCCCTTGGTTTGATCAGACAAGTACATCCAACGTACATCAGTTCGATTTCCATTTTCCTGTGGCATCACATAAGGTTCGCCAAATTCATATATATCCGCCTGATAAACATTCGCTGAAAAACCATAAGCCCGATCAATATAATTCTCTAATTTTCCTTTTCCATACCAGCTTATATCTCGGTAGTTATCGACGATTCCACATTGCATCCCAACCTTTGGAATATTTGATAATTTTGAATTTGCAACTAGGTGATAATTTACTTTTATCATTCCATCAGTAGCAATAAGATATCCAATTTTAACTGCTACAGAATCTTCAATCATGGAGTATTCACTATTTACTTGAACGATTCCATCAGGTTGCTTTAATACCTCAAAATTTACTATTTGGGGCTCATTTTCGTACCATTGCTTTAATACTTTGTGCGGCTTCCAACCTTTCTTATCGTTATCAGTAAGCGGACGAGTAAAATTAGGCAATAATGGAGCAAAAACCTGCTCTTTACCTTGGAATAAATAAGAATACAAAGCCCCATTATTTTTGTCAAATGCTACGGAAAATTCATCTCCATTTACTACAAAATGATTGTTGCTTTTTGAAATCGTAAGTCCCTCACCTTTTGCCAAATCAATTGAATGGTTTGCCGATTTCAAAACAAATTGTTCGGCTGCTATTTCAAAATTCTCAGGAGCCCATGCAGTAGCTTCTTTCAACAGAAACCGAACATTAAGTAGATACTCACCACTTTTAAACTCAGGGATCATCTTTGATAAATCCAAGGTATTTTTCGCCCCTGCAGGTAAGTTAATACCTTCAAATGTTCCAATATTTTTTTGAAGAGATCCATTATGGAGCACTTCAATTTTTATTCTATACGCATTAGCATTTTTTACGACGCTTCGATTCTCAATTTCTAATAAATAATTTTCCTTATCTGCCCATTTAAAAGTAAATGGCTGATAAACATATTTGCACTCATACATGGCGGCTTTGGGGCGACCATCGGATGCAACAATTCCGTTGATGCAGAAGTTCCCATCGTGCAATTCTTCACCAAAATCGCCACCATAAGCATAAAACGCAGTGCCTTTCTCATCTGTTTTCAGTAAACCCTGATCTTTATAATCCCAAATACAACCACCAATAAAACGTGGATTAGAATGGAAAATATCCCACAATTCTTTCATGTTTCCGGTTGAATTACCCATAGAGTGCGAATATTCCACAAAGATGATAGGACGCTTCTCCTTGGGGGTATTTAGCAAATCATAAATAAATGGCATTGAAGGATAAAATCGACTCACCATATCAACATAAGGCTGATCGATTGGATTCGGCAGACGACCGGTATTAGGACGCCCGTTCATATCGATGTAGCCTTGCATTTTAGGAGTACCTTGAGCTGGTTCGTAATGGATTGGTCGGGTAACATCAAAATCGTGTGTCCAAGCAGCCATTGCCGCATGATTTGGACCACGACCAGCTTCATTTCCCAAGCTCCAAATCACCACCGAAGGATGATTTTTATCGCGCTCAACCATTCGTGTTATTCGCTCTAAATGAGCTGCAGTCCAGTTAATATCGTTACTTAATTTACCGCCAATACCATGTGTTTCCAAGTTCGCCTCATCCATCACCATTATTCCATATTCATCGCATAAATCGTAGAAATAAGGATCGGTGGGGTAGTGACTGGTTCGGATACAATTAAAATTGAATTGTTTTATTTGACGAACATCATCGCGAATATCTTCTCGTGTTAATGCTTTCCCTCTAACAGGATGGTGATCGTGACGATTAACACCATATAAATAAGTTACTTTTCCGTTGATTAGTAGTTTAGAATCTGATTTGCGGAACTCAATACTTCGAAAACCAATTCTGTTCGATTTTGCTTCTAATACTTTTCCATCTTCATCCTCCAATGAAAGAACCAATGTGTATAAATTAGGCTCTTCCGACGACCATTTCATTGGATTTTCGACTCTCGTTTCGAGCATTCCAAAGTATACATTATCAACTCTTGGATAGCTTTCATTAATCACATCGGCAGCATCAATTTCAAGCGGTTTTTCAAAAACAGATTTTCCTTCAGCATCGAATAATTCTGCTTTAAGTAGAATACTTTTTACGGTATCTCCTGTTAAATTATCTAGGCGAGGTCGAATGCTCAAAGTTGCGTCGGTATATGTACTATCAAGCTTTGTTTGCACAAAGAAGTCGGCTATTCGTAATTTGGGTTCTGCCATCAAAAATACCTCTCGCTGAATGCCGCTTAATCGCCATTGATCCTGATCTTCGAGATAGGCACCATCAGACCAGCGAATCACCTGAACAGACAGAACATTTTCGCCCTGCTTCAAGTAAGGTGTGATATTGTATTCCGACGACAAGAAACTGTCTTCGCCGTACCCCACAAATTTGCCATTAAGCCAAACTTTAAATGCCGAGCTTACTCCTCCGAAATGAAGCGTAACATTCATATCATACCAATTTTCGGGAATATTAAAAGTTCGCTGGTAAGATCCTACCGGATTGTAATCTTTTGGAATAGTTGGAGGATTGATAGGTCGAAACGGATAAACTGCACTCTTATATATGGGTTTGTCGTATCCCTTCAATTCCCAATTTGAAGGCACTTCAATTTGATCCCAGTTATTTACTTTAGATTTATAAAAATCGCTAGGCGCATCTGCCAGTTTGATGGCTAAATGAAAATTCCATTCGCCATTTAAGGATTGAAATCGTGTAGATTGGGTTCTTTCATTCTTTATGGCATCCTCAACTGTTAAGTAAGAATATGCTGTTACTCTTGAACGATCTCTATTCAAAGAAGTGATCAATGGATTTTCCCAAGGTTCTAGTTCAAAAACAGAGGTTTCAGGGGGGATTCCAGCAGGTTCTCCAGTAACAGTTTGTGCATTTGATAAGCATGGCAAAAATCCCAAACTAAACATCCATCCCCATATTTTTATTTTCTTAACTAATCTCACCATTTAAAAATTATCCGTTTCCAATCACGCTTCCCCAAGTCATAATGACAAATGAGGCGACTAAAATTACCAATCCACATATCAATAAAATTGATGTGCCCTTTGAGACTTGTTTCCATTCTTTCAGTAAAACACCAACAATGTAACTAAAGAAAATAAGCATCGACATGTGTAAAACCCAACTGATGAACTGAAATTTCCCCATTCGAACATGGCCCAAGCCATAAAAGAAAAATTGCCCAAACCAAAGAGTTCCGGCTAAAGCCGACCATCCAAAGTTCTTAAGTCGTTGAATCGTTGGTATTCCACTTTTTGCAGTAAATTCTTTTAAAGTTTTATGTTTGATGCCCGCAATCAGGAACCACACCAAGTTGGTAGCAAAACAGCCCGCCGTTGATACAATCATTTTTGCATTTTGCTCAAAAATTCCAGCTCCACGTTCGGCAGCTAAATCGGCAATGGGTTGTCCAAATTCTAAAGAAATATTAAAGACTGCGGAGAGCACGCCACCAACAATTGCCAGCAGCATTCCCGAAAACATTTTGAATTGATTATTATTCCCTTGTAACTGCTTTAAATCTTCTTCTTTTTTGAAACCAGCCCATCCACTGATGGTAACTCCCACAATTGAAAGAATCATTCCAAAAGCAATTATTCCACTTCCGTGTTGACTAAAATAGGATTCAAATGTTCCATTAATAAACAGTGGTACCAGCGTACCAATTACTGCCGAAAGACCAATAGCAATGGTGTACGTAAGTGAAAAACCAATTTTCTTAATTGCCAAACCAAAAGACATGCCACCGAATCCATAAATGGCACCAAACAGAAAAGCTCCCCAAATTACTTTTGAAGAAGTAGCTCTTAAAATATCGAAAAAACCAGGAACTGTAAAAACACCCGCCAATAGTGGGACAATAATCCAAGCAAAAAGCGCCTGTACCAACCAAAAGGTTCCCCACGACCATTGTTTTACTTTCTTTTCAGGTGTATAACACGATGATGCCGCTACGCCTCCAATGGCATGAAATCCGGTTCCGAGTATTGGGTTAGGTACGATCATTTGTTTAGTTTTTCTTTTAAATCCTCTAATGAGACTTTTAGGTTGTTGGTTTATCTAGCATTGGTCATTTTCATAACAAGCTGTTAGTCAAGATAAAAAATTTCTTCCATATTACTCCAAAACTCATCATTTTGAATATCATCGAAAGGTTGCATTAAGGGCTTCACAACACTCCACCATTTTTGCGTTTCTTCGTGAGCCGCCATTTTTCCCATGTCGGTATTAAAATCGTCACCAACATATTCCATATAGGCAAAAAGCGTTAATCCGCGCTTCCATATTGAATAATGCTGAATATTACACTCTTTAATCTTTGCCAATACCCCCGGCCAAGTTGCTGCATGGTATTTCACATAAGCTACTTCGCCTTCAGGTTTTAATTTTATGGTTTGTCCTATTCGTTTCATTTCTTGGATTCTTGGATATTAAGAATTTACAGCTTTGAAAAGCGCTTCTACATTTGCAGGTGGAATATCAGGCAATACAGCCTCGTGACTTGGTGAAATAATCAAACCCGTTGGAAACAGCTCTTTCAATTCGTGTACTCTTTTGGTAACCTCTTCAGGTTTTCCGTTCACTAACAGATGCTGAGCATCAACACCGCCACAAAATGAAGTTTTACCAAAGAAATTTTCTTTTAATTTTTCAGCTTCCATATCGCTTGCTTTCGCTTGAATAGGATGAACCGAATCAACTCCTAAATCGATTAAGTCATCAATAATTGGAAAGATGGAGCCACAAGAATGATGAATCACTTTCAAGCCATAACTGTGCGCCTGTTCAATGAATTGTTTGGTTCCATCAAACACGTATTTTCGAAGTTCATCGGGCCCAACCATTAATCCGGTTTGACTTCCAAAATCGTTGCCAATTAACACGGCATCTAAATGGCCTTTTGTAGCTTCATAAAATAATTCATTTGCTTTTAGGTAGAATTTCGTAATTCGATCAATAACTGCCTTGAACATCTCTGGATTCATCATCATAGTAATCAGCGCCTGCTCCATACCAAAGGCAGCACAAGCATCCTGAAAGTGAGCACTCCACATGATACCCATTCGTGCATAATTGGGATCAATCGAACGGGCAATTGAATTTGCAGCTACACGGTCTAAATATTTTTCGGGATCGGGCCAATTGAATTGATCCACATCTGCTGGATCGGTAAAATCTTCAAAAAAACCGGGGGCAGTTAGGGTTCGCTCATCAGGTGTATCGTCGTGCTTTAATTTTGCAAAATCGAATGCACAAGCAATATGGTTCGAAGGAGGATAATTATAAGGCACCTCAATTGGATAAATATCATCGTCGATCATTTGTTTTAATTCATCGACCGAATTCACCTTGAAGTGCTTGAATAAGCCAGGTTCAGCATCAGGAACTGGAAGTCCTAACCACGAAGCAGGTCGATCAACTTCTTCATTAGCAATGGTCGCAAAAAATCGTTCTTTATGGTTCATATAATTCATAATGTAGGTGTAAAATCAGCTTTACTTTCTGAGTGCTCCGATTCACGTACTAAAAAGCACTATTTGCTGTTCCATAATCGATTCCCCATTCTTTAGTGTCCATTAAATAGCAAGTACATACCAATCATAAATACAATTAAAATGCCCCAAGCGAATTTTACTTTTCTCGATGGTTTTGCAATCTCAGTTAGGTCTAATTCACTTACTTCCTTATTTCCATTTCTTCTATCTACAGTTGTAATTACGTACGTCATTACCGCAATAATTACAAATAAGAAAAACGAGAGTAACAAAAAATGTATCGATTGCAGAGCAATCAGAAGTTTTTGCAATAGATTGAAATTTGCAAGCAGATCAGGAGCAACAAACAAATAGACAATTCCGGTTCCGATACTGATAACCGTGCCCAGCCAAATTGCAGTATTTGCAGCTTTAATTGTCGTCTTTTTCCACAGCACACCAAACAAGAAAACAACCGCCATAGGAGGTGCTAAAAATCCAAGTACCGCCTGAAAAGTATCAAATAAATTCAGTCCTTTAATTGAATCAATTGCCAAGGTTAAAAAGATGGCGATAATTGCGCCCAAAACCGTAACTATACGGCCAATGCTTACAATTTGCTTTTGTGAAGCTTTGGGTTTAAATTTCTTCACGTAAATATCCATGGTAAAAACCGTGCTCAAAGAATTCAATGCAGAATCGATGGTACTCACTAAAGCAGCAATCAGAACTGCCATAACCAAACCTGTCATTCCTGAAGGAAATAAACGTGTTACCATTGTCATATAGGCTTCGTCGGGATTCGATAAATTTGGAAATAAAATAAAACAGATAATCCCCGGAATAATAAATAAAGCCACATCGAATATTTTTAGCCATCCCGTCAGGTTTGCTCCTAATTGACCTTGTTTTAATGTTTTTGCACCAAGCACAGATTGTACCATGCTTTGATCGGTACACCAAAACCAAACCCCCATTACCGGATAACCCAAAACAATGGCCAACCAAGGATAATTTGGATCGTCCATTGGACGTAACAAATTCCAATAATCGCTAGGTGTATTCTCAAAAATTGCCATAACTCCACCAGCCTTATACACCCCAACAAAAGTTAGAATAGCGGATACAACAATTAACAAAATCATTTGAAATACATTGGTGTAAGCAATGGCCTTCAAGCCTCCAGCTATGGTAAAAAATGCAGCAATTAATACCAAAATCACCACTGAACTCCATAAAGGGAGATTCAAAATCTGACCAACTAAAATACCACCTGCATATAAGGTAAGTGCTAACCACGAAATTAAAATGGTAACCAAAGAATACCATGCCAACATATTGCGTGTTGAATTGTCAAAGCGCTTTCCCATGAATTCGGGAAGAGTCATTACATTGGCTTTTAAGTAGCGAGGTGCAAAAACCACCGCCAGCATAAAAATAAATGGAAAGGCATACCAAGCAAAATTTCCGGCAACTACACCTGAGGTATAACCAATACTTGCAGATGCGATTAGCATTGAAGGCCCCACATTAGTTCCCCACATGGTTAATCCAATACTAGGCCAAGTAAGTGATCGGTTTGCTAGAAACAGGTTTTCATTTTCCTCTTTTTTTTTCACAAAACTCACCCAATACCCAATACCAATAAGCACCAAAAGATAGATGCCAACTACCACAAAGTCGATAGTATTTAAGTAGCTATGTATACTTTCCATGGTTTTTGTTTAGTTAAGTTTTCGATTGGTTCGATGATTATTATTTCTGGTTTTCTCCGTCGACAATGAATGGTTCGGCCAAGTATAAAGGAGCATCTCCTTTCATAATTGGAGCTTTGGAATATTGCATTAAAAGCACCCGGCGCGATTTATTGGTATTATTTGAACCGCTGCGATGAAAACAGGTACTTGAAAAAAGCGCCATATCTCCTTTTTTCAAAATTGCAGGTGTTCCCGGATTATCGCCAAAATAACCAACCATATCATTGGTTTTGCTTTCTAATTTATGATCGATACGTTCTCTGGTTTGAGCCTCATCGTAGGTAAGCAAATAAACAGTTCCATTTTCTTCATCCACATCGTCCAATGGCAACCAACACGACAAGTAGGTTTCATGCGCTTCAACTACATATCCCGAATCCTGATGCCATGCAAATTTCATCCCTTTATCGGCAGCTTTCACAACAAACTGCTCCAAAAAGAGATAAACATTTTCGCCCAAGATTTTACGTGTTATTTCTTCTAATTCTTTACCATACAATAATTCTTGCATTGCTTGACTATCCTTATTCCGCATTGCAATAAAATAGCGTTTCCCTTTATGATTTATTTCATCTACCTCAATGCCCTTGGCATCCATTTCAGCATCTTTTTCTTTTATAAATCGCTCACATTCAGATTGAATTTTCTCAATCATTTCTTGAGAAATAACATTTCGAAGAATTACAAAGCCATCACGATTAAATTGGCTTACTTGCTCGGAGGTAATAATTTCACTCATCATATTCTTATTTAAAATTTATTCAAACCAACCATCATTGAATCTAATCACGTAAGGACTTCACAAAAGCTTTGTACAGAGCTCTCCAATCGCGTCCATTATTGATTAAATGCTTTTCGCACTTGGTTTTATATATTTCGAAAATTGCAGAAATCTCTTTCATATTCTTATAATCAACGGCCATTTCACGGGCTTCTTTTAAGTACTCAAGAATTTTTGCCTCTTCTTCGGCAGTCATATCAGGTACAATTTGCTTGTAAACCGGAAACGTAAAATCCACTTTGCCAACCGTGTATTTATCCAATATAAATTCGACTTGCTCCTCAGATAGATTTGCTCGCAATCCATTCATTAAATTTTCATGAATTGAATCAGGCTGCGCAGAATCAGCAATCATTTCACGATCTAACTTGGTTAGTTGTTCACCAGTTCTTGGATTTACTCCGGCTGGTACTGTTGTGTAAGGATGTTCGTTATGCCACTTGCGGATTAATGTTAAATGGGTTGCAATAACAGTCACTACTTGATCAGCCGTTTCATCGTTATTGAGGTTCAATTCTCCAACCCACTTTTCCACTTTCTCAACCTGACTTGCTTCTAACTCAATAGTACCAGCAATCGAAGGAAAACCGGTTGCAATAAAAAACAAGAAAACGATTACATAAGATATTTTAAGGTTTTGCATACTGTGTAAGTTTAGAAAACGATTATTGAATAATTAGTTCTTCGAGTATCGAAGTACGGCCTATTTCTTCACCATTTTTAAGGACATATAAACCGGCACCATTGCCATATTTTTTACCAGTTTCATCCCAAACGATCGTCAGCAGATTACCTTTGTAAAGCAATTTGTCAATACAGAAGTAATCCCATTTTCCAATAGGAATTAATGGATTTACTTCAATCACATCGTCTGCTCGAGGTCTAAAACCAACCAATCCTGTAATGATTAAGTCGTTAAAAGTTGAGTGATTGTAATACCGACTACGCTCTTGATCTCCTTTTAACCAATAGCCGGTAAATTCGTCCAAGTATTCGCCAATGTATGGTCGGCCGCGATGATACTGCGATTCGACATACAATTCTAGTTGAGCAAAGTAAGTTGAATCGCTTACATAATCTTGCTTGTAATTGTTTAACAAATTAGCCATTCCCACTAAAGTTTGCGAAGTTGCAAATGGCCACACAGCTCCATCCCACTCACACTTACAGCAACCATGTGTTCTGAATTCAGGATGACGACGTTCGGCAGTTGTTAAACCATAAGGAGCTAGGAAACCATCTTCGGTATTCACCTGATCCCAAGCAAGGCTTTTGTCTTCCGAAGGAATATTGAAATACCAAGGAATAAATCCTATTGCTTCGCGAACTCCTGCATAATCCTGCGTTTTTTCCTGAATTGTTTCGTAAAAATGAAGCTTTTTGCTCCACAATTTTTCGATTAAATTATTCAAGGTATCGGCTTTTGCTTTAAAGATGTCGGCTGTTTCAGAATCGCCTTTTATCGCCAACATTTCTGAAATTGCCAATGCGTTTCCGATCATATAACTATTGATGGTTGGACGCGCATTTTTTACACGGCGACCACCACTGATCTGTTCTTCCATCCCATCTTTTACATCTTCTTGCCAAAACAAACCATTGGGTAAGCGACGTTCTCTTTCCCAGCGTTTGTAATCTGCAATCATATCGGGCAGCATGTCGAGCAGATACTCTTCGTCACCATCAACATAATATTTTTGAAGTAAAGCAAAAGGGGTCCAACTACTAAATTTATGTAGACGATCCATCGGTTTTCCATCGTTCCCACGATACCAAACTTTCAAATATTGGTTCATATAGTCGGGTGTACGCAACCAACGCGATTCCATTACATGATGCCCGATAGCACAGGCGATCAAGTTGTATTGATCGGAATAGCTTCTTTCTACTAAGAATTCTGTCATGGCAAATCCTTCTGGAGTTTCCTTGATGTGCTTGCGTAAGGTCCACCAACGGTAATACCACATCTCCTCAAAATTGTCTTGCGGACATTCGAAAAGAGGTACATTTTGTTGCATCCAGTTCCACGATTCAGCATTGGAAATTGCTTGTACAATGTTCTCATCTTCCATTCGGTTAAAGTAGTCGACATGGTGTTTGAAATCTTTGTATTGCAATACCTCCTCATCGGTACAGCTTGCGAAGAAAAGCATTGCTACAAATAGGAAAAGTAGATTATTATATTTTTTCATTTCTCTTAATTTAACACATACAGTCTCAAAGTCACAATAATCATTTTTTGTGATTCTGTATTTTGTTTATCAAACTATTCAATTCCTCTTTTTGCTTTGAACGAATAGATTCGATAGGATTCTTCCTCAACAGGTATTCCGCCATTGTCTACATCAAATTTCTGCATACGAGGAGATTCAACCGTTGGATAATATCTTTTTTCACCTGTACGGAAAATCACACGACTAAATGAATTCACTTTCTGATAGCACATTCTTCCGGTTTTTCGCTCTCCATTTACAAAAACTTCGAAATAATTACGGATTGAATTTGCTTCAATTCTGATGGTCATTTTCTTGTTCGCATTGTATTCGCCAATTCGACCAAGCGTATAAGCATCTTTATTTATAATATTTCCTTCTTTATTTAAAGAAATTCTTAAAGCTACAGCTCCTTTGCTGTCGGCCAGCTCAATTTGCAACAATCCAGTTTCCTGTTGCGGCTCAATCTCAAACTCTACAGTTACTTGTTCGGCTTCAGGAATAACACGTTCTGCCACAGCATAGTCGTAAGGATCTTTATCGCGTAACTCAAGGGCATTTGATTCTTCAATTTCAACGACTTTTACTGGCGCCCATATTGGTGAGAAAATATTCCATTGATTAAAAGTTGCTTCATTATTAAAGTTTTCATCAATGTTCTCATTAACCGAAACTATTGTTGGAACAGGCACTTTACTCACCCAGATATCCTCTTTGTTCATACTGTAAGTTACCCACAAATCCTCCAATTCTTCCTGACCATTTCCTTCTAATATTCCGCGCACATATTGTGGACCATACGATTTAAACTGACCACCATAGCGCATAGTCGATATTTCGCCATTAATCAGATATAAATTGGTATAATCAATTCCATCTTTGCTTGTTGAAATAGCCAATGGCCAACGAAACTGGGAAGGATTATAAACCGTAGCATAAGTTCCATCAGACAGTTTTTCGCCCCAAATTTTTGCTGCTTTATTTACAAACAATGGTGCACGAGTAGGATTATACTCCCAGGTTAATCCACCATCATTACTGATCGAAGTTAAGGCGTGCTTCCACAAACCAACAATTCGACCATCTTCTAAATGATAATATGAAAATGCTTTATATTGTTTCTTTGTTGGAATCAATGGATCATCACGATCGGCTTCCTCCACCCATTGTTGCATCATTAATGGATCGTCCAGCAAGGCTTCGCAAGCCTTTTTAAATCCATGGTCTTTTGATGATTTACAAGAAGGATAATGGGTATTCTCTTCATTCCAGCCATGATTGTAACGAATAAAATGAATCGGTCCCATGGTTCCATCTTCATAGATTTCGCGAACAGCACGACCAATTCCATTTCCATCATTCGGACTATCATGATCGCCAATGCAGATACCAAAATATCCAAGTGTTAACAAGCGACCATTGGGTGCGACATAAAAGCCCATTCGTTGATGCAATACAGCAAATAAATCCTTGGCTTCTCCTTCAATGCCATCTTTTGTAGTTCCATCAGGTATTTTATATGGAGGAAATAGCATCGTAGGCTTTTCCCATTGGTAGCCATCAGATGAATTTGAATAAAATACGGCACCAGGAGGAATATGCTCACTCACTTTGTTGCTTAAATATTGAATGTAAAATTTTCCATTCCAATAAGCCATATTTGGACCATGATTATAGGTCCAGCCGAAATCGTCAGCAGTTTCGGGTATTTCTCGATTAGCACGCAAAACCTGAATATTATGTACCCCAACAATAGGCGATAATTGCCCGTGATGATAATCGGAATTGGCTACCACTGAACCAGAATAATGCACCGTATCCTGTGCATTCAAATGAATGGCAAATAATATCAATAGTATAGATGTAATTTTCCTCATTTCCTCTTAAAATTATTTTGAAGCAGCTTCATCAATTAAATTCAGTACAAGGCTTTCTTTTACTTTCACAATGGTTCCGTGCTTGTGTCCTTCCGGTAAATCAATCTGATCAGAAACATCTTCAAAGGAATTAAAGTCTTTTGTTTTCAATGCCTTATATGATTTATCGCCGTATGAATCGTAATAAATTAAGTAGTCTTCATTTACTTTAGCCACCGTTGGCCCTTCTGTCAAAAAGTCGGTTAATGGTTCAGAATAATTACTGAACGGTCCAATTGGAGTATCGCCAAAAGCCACGCTGATATTTCTGTTCGGACGGGTATTGTCTTTCAAAACCAGCACATAATCATCATGTTCTTTTTCTACTATCACACAATCGATCACACTAAAGCCCGGATCTAAGAAAAGTTTCGTCTCGGAAAAAGTTTTAAAATCGGGAGTTGTCACATAATACATACGGTGATTGTTTTTTTCCTCTTCAATTCCTTTTTTGAATTTATAAGGAATGGTTGAAGCCCAAAGAATAATAAATTGCTCGGCTTTGTCATCATAAAATACTTCGGGAGCCCAAACATTTACAGTGGACGTATCGAAATCCATAACAGGAATTAATTGCTGCTCACTCCAGTTGACAAAATCTTTTGTAGATGCATAAGCAAAACCCAAATCTCCACGCCATGAGGAAGTCCAAACCATATGGTAGGTTCCATCAGGCCCCATCGCAGAGGAAGGGTCGCGCATTACTTTTTGAACGCCTACTTTGGGTTGAAGCCATGGACCTTCTAGGTCTTCCCAATGATAACCATCGTAGCTATATGCTAAATAAAGTCCCACGGTTGCAGGCTCGCGAAATGTGGTAAAGAGGTAAACTTCTTTTTCTGATTTGCAGCCCAATAAGGCCAGAAAGAATATGATTATAATGGTCTGTTTCATAGTGAACAATTAATAATCAACTAGTAACACCCAATCGTTACCATCTGTTTTATCGCCCGGAGGATTAAACTCCATCACCTTCTGTTTTTTAACTTGACCTATTTCGGTGAATTCGCCATTGCGCGGATTGAACCAAGAAGCGTTAATCTCATCGCCCTCTATTTTTTCGCCATTTACCTTAATATTCGATCCGTTATAAGTATAAACCATCGACCAATTTGCACCTGAAGTAGCCAACAGGTAATCATACTTCTCGCCATTGTTGTCAACCAATAATTCCTGATTTGGAACCCGGTCGAAATATGAACGAGACAACATTAACTCCTTCATATATTTCATTTGTAAGGCTCCCGGATCGTTAATGGCTTTGTTCCAATGTTCTTTTGCTCCATAGGCAGCTCCAGTATCCGATTCACGATAAAACTGCATAATTGAACTATGCCCATAGGTGTAGCCAAATGCTCCTGCAAAAACCGACCAATAAGCATATCGACGTACATCGGCATCGTTCCAGAAAGGCATTAAGGTATCGTGCAATCCTTGTGGAATTCCTTCGTATGATGGTTCACCATCAATCGTTGGCTTCAACGGTTTCATTGCCAAATCGTGTTTTACATACCGCCAGTTGTCCTCGCCAAAACTCCACTCGGTATCATCTTGCTCGTAATTTCGATGTCCGCTTTGGAACATATTAAAATCAAGCCAGTCTTCGTTATGAAACCAGATAGTTGAAGTAGTTCTTCCACGTGGATGAAAAGTAATTAACTGTTTTTCACCTACCACTTTATCAATTTCAGTTCCGATGGTTTTCCATATTTGGGTGGAATCTTCACCTTTTATATCGCCACCATTCAACCAAATTACATGCGAACGATCTTTATAACGATTGGCAATCCAGTTGGCATAAGTGGCTGCGTCCTCATTGCTGACGCCTCCACTTTTGACGTTCGATCCCCAAACCGGAACCAAGCCAACATATAAACCTTTTGCGGCTGCTAAATCGATCACATAATCTACATGATCCCAAAAATCATATTGCGTGGTATTTTTGAAATCATTCCCTTCGGTAACATTGGGTGTTGCAACATTTTTATTCACCAAAGCACTATCGCCATAATAATTTTGATACTGCAAGGTGTGTAAAACCATGATCTGAATAACATTGTAGCCATTATCTGCTCGGTTTTGAAGGTACTCGTTTGTTTCTTCACGACTTAATTTCCCAAACAATAACCACCCGGTATCGCCCAACCAGAAAAAAGGATCTCCCTCTTCGGTTTGAAGATAACGGTGATCTTCAGAAACGCTTAAGTGAGGCAAGTTTGTAGAACTCTTGGTACTTGTGGAACAAGAAGAAATAACAAAAAAAGAAACTAATATAAGGGCTATATTTTTTATCATAATTATCTCATTTTTGATTGTTGTGCCTAGTGAATCCAAACTAAAGTTGCTGACTGAACCTTTTTCAGAACATCTTCAATACTTACATCTCTCTTGATGATCACACCTTTTTTTGAATCAATCAAATCAATTTTAAACTCCGATTTTACATTCTCAAGCTCTTCTCCTAAAGACTCAGCTTTCTGGACATAAATTATTTGCTGCCCATTTTTATTTTCGAGCTTCCAAATTCCTTCAGTTGATTTTACAGGAACCATCGTAGCTGCACTTTGTAAAAATCCTTCAGCCTCAATCTTCGGTATTGGAGCCAATGAACCTCCTGCCATAAATATGCCCCAAGCAAAGCTTGGATTCTGATTTTCGGAATAAAAGACCGCTTTTTTAGGAAATTGCTGTTTATAATTCAGCACGTCGGTATAAACTTGTTCGATGGATCTTTTTCCGGGACGTTCTTGTCGGGCATGCTGACGAGGAGCTAAATTCACCCCTCCTTGGGGTTCATAAATAGAACCATCGGCGCGCGAACTCCAATAACGAATATCAATCACATCAACGATTTTAGATCGCTCTGGATCAGCCAGTATCGCATCTTGAACATCTTTGGTGGTACTTAATGCAATTAAGGGGTGTTTTCCGGTTTCTTTTTCCCATTCAGCAATTACATCAATCCAAAATTCCACAAAATGTAACGGACCAGTAAATTCTTCACTTGTGGTTTGAATTACGCAACTGTTATCTTTAAAATTATTTAAACACTGACGAATATATTTGCGATGTAATTCGCGACGTACAGGATGCGTGATGTCGTAAAATTCATGCGCAATAAAAATTCGCTTGTCACCTGCAAATGGTGGAGGTTCAGAAAAACCTGTGTTGTTGATATTGTTTACTGTTCTCCAAGGAGAATCAACCCAATGCGCTCCGGCTTCGATGATATTATGTTGAAAATAATTCTGATGAATTAATATTTTCTGTTCATATGCTGCGAGTTCAGCAAACTCTTTTAATCGATTCCAGTACCAAGGGTTATATTTTGTAAGATCGTATTTACTTAATCCATCCCAAGCCAATCCTTTCCCAGAGCGTGCAAATGGCAATTCGTAAAATGGAGCCCAAACATCCCCGTCCATTCTTCGAATACGTTCGTGATCATCGCGACGACGTTCGTACCACAAGGCATAGTTTTGCTCGTAAACTGTAATTCCATTTTTATTCATTTCTGAAATCACCTCTTCAAGATTGTCGGTAAAACCTTTTCCTGTGCGACCAGGAACATAACGGGTAATAGCCATTTTTGAATGAGCTATTTCACGTGGGCGGACTTTTAAATTCCACCATGGAGAAGAAGTTCGACGACCTGTTATAACCTCTTCATCTGAAACCAACCAACCATTTTGCACTTCTGTTTTAGGTGCAGGTGCCTGAGGTTGAATTTCTTTACGATTGTTAATCTTATCTATTGATTTACCTGAAAAATCGGTTTGAATTGGATTACGTTTTGGTGCCAAATTGATAAACTGTTTAACAGAAATATTTGGGTTCTCTTTGAAATATTCAACGATTTCGGCAGCCATTTCAACAGATGGACTACTTGTTGCATTCGTTTCGTATGTAAGGACTTGCCCATTCCCTATATTTTGCCTTCCGGTTCGATCTTCCAATTGTTTATAAAATAAACTACGAGGTTTTACGTGACTATTTGGTTCGTACCAATAGCCATTTCCTGCAAATTGAGCCCAAGCCCCAAAAGCCCAATTCATGGCTCCTGCTGGTGAATAGTTTTCAATTTTGGCTGCAGAACATTGCCAGAACATCGAGTTGGCAGCTGTAAATCCGGCACCTTGCGCATCTTGTCCTCGATCGACAAAGCTGAGTTTGTGACCATCAACCTGAACAATATCGAACAAAATACCTGAGGCCCAACTATCGGCACAACCACTAAAATTATTAGGTAGATGAGATTCGCATTGCACAAAAGCATTGGGGCCTGTTGTCATAAATCCGGTAGAAAAATCGTGCCAGCCAAACTCGGCATAACAGCGTTGAACTAAGTTTTGTTCTCCTTCAACAAAAAAGGCATTTCGGCGATAAGCAGCGATCTCAGAAACTGGTTCCAAGTTCTGACAATCTTCAACAGTAACCTTAGATGCAGTTTTGAAAATCGCTACTGCTGATCCTGCAAAATGCTTAAAGTTAACTTGTCGGACCCAACAATTTTCAGCATTTTCAAAGGAGATTGCATTCCAACAATGCTCTTCATCTTTTGGGTTTTCAGCATTGAAATTAGAAACCAAGATTAGATTTTCAAAACCTATTTCTGAAATTCGATTTTCCCAAGCTAATTTTTGGATAAAACCTCCACCATATTTTTGATCGAGTGCAGTAGTAATTGGTGCATCAATACAAATGGTATTTCCTTCTATATTGGTAATGGTTCGGTTCCAAGTTTGATTATGGTAATTCTCGCGCCATCCCAACCAATCGCTTTCTCCTCCGAAACTGTTCATTCCGAGCAATTCAATCCACTCTTTTGTGGCAGGTCGTGTTATTCTTATCGACTCTCCTATTTCTAAATCACTTACATTCTCAACTTGAAAAGACATTGAATTGACAGGAACATATTCCTCTGAAACTGCAATTTTTTGAGTTGCAAGTTCTGGTTTTCCACCTTTTACAAGAAAGAGTGTATTACGCTCAATCCCGCCAATTTCAAGTGTAGTACCTTCGCTATTTAATCCGGCTCCGCGAAAAACGATTCCTGAAGTATTAATCCGAAATCGTCCAGAAATTTTATAAATACCAGACTCAAATTGAATTGCCCCACGAAAACCTTTTTTATCTGGTTTTAAACCGCTCACATAATCGATCGCTTCTTGCAATTTTTGGGTAATGTCGTTTTCAGAATAAGAAATGACCACCTTCGTTTCAACAAAAGGAATTTCTTGTTCCGCATTGTGGTAACCCGCATAAGAAAAATCGGGAATACGATTCCCTTTTTCATCAACAGTATAAACCAGCAAACCAGACTCACCAATTTGTACCGGAGGAATTTCTGGTTTTGGTCCGGCAGTTGCAATTTCAAAAAAACTGGTAGCAGTTAAAATGAAAAAGAATGCAAATAGCTTTACCGGAAAAGAGATTCGTTTTCTCAAATTCATGAAACTTCAGTTATAATTTGATGCCTTTCTTTTTTAATCGCTCATGCCATTCTTTACCTAGCTTGTTTAAGTCGTATCCTCGACCTGAAAGATAGTTGTTGATTTTACCTTTGTATTTTCCAAACCAATTGTGTTTTTCACCAGAAGAACCTCCATCGATTGCATGTTCTCGTGCCTCAAATAACCAAACTAAAATCTGATCTTTTTCATCCTCTTTTAAATCAGGAATCATATCGATGAAACCATTATAAGTTTTGTTTAGCACGCCATAAGTTAAGCCGTCTTTCACTTGATCGATTTGCTTTTCAGTTAGTACATTTTTCAATTGTGCATTGAAAGAGAAATGATGGTCGCGAGTTGCAATTTCCTGTTCGGCTTTTCGCAAATCAATTTTCAAATTTCGGAGTTCTTGGTTCTCTGCAAATTCTTCACGAATTTTTGCAACATCGGCCTCTCTTTCTTCTTGTGCATTGTTTAAAAATAGATAATGCGCTACAATAATATCGCGAACTTGAATTTTCAATTCATCATTCTTGAACTTTATGGTGTTAACAATTTTATCTGCTCTACCGGTTATCACTTTGGTATATTCATCAAGCTCTGCCTCTTGTGCAGAAGTACCTAAACCTAATATTACAAGTGAAATTAATATCAATATCTTCTTCATCTCAAATCTTCTTTTATAATAAACTAAATAACTACCTTATTCAATTTCACTCTTTAATACAACGAACAGAATGACCATAAGTGGTTTTGTACATAATGGTGGATTTAATATTTTCTGAGAAATAATTTAATAAAACATATGATCCAACATCGAATTTAGTTGTGTCTTCCAAAGTTATTATTGTTTCAGTTCCACCATCGGTACTCCACCAAAATCCATAATCACCTTGGTCGTTAAATTCGCCATCAAATCCAGAACGACTACCTGCTGGCAAAGCTCTGAATTGATAATCATCGGTGCCACCACCATTATTATTCCATAAATATGGAGCCTTTAGCACTAAACCAACACTATCGGTCATGTAAATACTATCAGACTTAATAAAGTCGATTAATTCCTCCCAATCAGAACGACTTGGAACATGCCATCCATCGGGACAAAGTTGATTGGTGTTCACCGTGTACCAATTGTATAGGTGTCCATAAGTTTTTGAATTTTCAGAATCGTTATCGTACTTGCAATAAGCACCAATTGTATCAGCAATCCAAGCTTCGTTTCCTGTGATTAATGGAATTGCGGTTCCGTCGTTGTAAGTGGTTGTTTTTAAATTTTCGGCCATCCAAACCTGATCGCCAATTGTAACAGTATGATAAACATTGCCGTCGATATCAGTCACTGTTTCTCCTTCGTAGGTATAATTGTTAATTAAGTCATCACCATTATCACATCCAACAAATATTGTAGCAACCAATGCAATCAGAAGTATTGTATTGAAAAATAAATGTTTCGTTTTCATAGATTCAATTTTAGGTTTAAAGAATTAATTCACATTTAGTTTTGCATCGGTTGAAAATTAACGATCAACTCCATCATTTTCGGCAAGTGTATCATAGTTAAAACGCAAATCGGACCAGTCGATACAAGTAGTTGGATCTATTCCATTAATGTATCCTTCGATGTTGGTATAACCATCGTTATTGAAATCTAAATTAGCATCATTAGCATTTTTGAAATCGTACCCGAGATCAGCATATTTTTGTTCATAAGCATCGGGCATTCCATCCTGATCCTGATCACTATATTTTTCTCCATTGTACTCCGGATATCCTCCCACTTGTGAAATATCAGTAATGATTCCAATTTTGTAAGAATCCTCAGGTAAACGACGATGTTTAAATTGAGGAACATCTTTTCGATGTGTTTTTGGATCGGTATATTCAATTTCGCCAGTTCGTACCACACGAGCAATTCGCTTATCAACGGCATCGCGACGAGGATAAGTTGCTCCGGCATTATTCAACACATAATCGAAGGCATCACTTGCCGACATTAAACTCAAATAGGGCATGTTCATTGGTTCATTCCAATAAACTTCGCTTTTGTATTTGCTAATATCATCCGAAAGTAAAACCTCCTGATAAGGATTTTCAGGATCTGGCATATCTTCCATTTGAACACCACCGTCCCAATTGTCATTAGTTACTTTTTTATTTCCTTCAACTACATTTCCATGAACATAAGCACGACCGAATACTCGACGATCCAGTTTACTTCTACCCGATTCTGGTTTTAAAATACGATGACCAACTGGTTGATCAACCTTTGTTGCCGGCCCTGGCTTGAAATAATTATTAATAATGTTATACTTTGCTGTATAGTCTCCGCCATCGATTGATCGATGTACCCAATTAAAGATGACATTGTTTGCAAAATTGAAAATGCCATTCCAACCAATTGACGGATTCCGACCTGTATTATTTGCCCAAAGGTTACGTACAAATGAGCAATTCTCACCTCCCAGAGTACTTCCAAATGCATGATTCCATGTATCTAAGCCTTCTGAAAAAATCGAATTTTGAATGGTGATATTTACTGTTGGTAGTTTCTGTTCTTTTTTTCCAGTTTCATCATCGTACATATGACGATAGATCGACATATTTTCATCTAATCCCCAGCTTGCAGAAATATGGTCTAACATTATGTTCCCAACAGGATTACCTCCGATTGCGTCGTCGCGACGTCCAACCCAAGTCTCACCTCGACGGAAACGCATGTGACGAATGATCACATCGTGAGTATCGATCCAAAAACTTTCACCGGCCAATACAACTCCATCACCAGGTGCTGTTTGACCAGCAATGGTAACATATGGAGCACGAACAATAATGGGACGTTCGAGCCGAATTATTCCAGCTACATTAAAAACGATAATTCGAGCACCTCCTGTTTCACAAGCTTCGCGAAGCGTACCAGGTCCGTGATCTTCGAGGCTCGTTACTGTAATAACTTTACCGCCTCGGCCACCAAAAGAATACATTCCACCACCTTCAGCCCCTGGGAAAGAAGGTATTTTTGCAGATAACAAATCGGATGGACGACCGGCCCAAGGCATATACGGACGACCATTTTCGGCTTCCGCCATTACAATTGGTTTTGCCTTTTCCCAAGCAAGATCAGATAATCTATAAGTCTCTTTGATTAGCTCTTGAGCTCGTTTTCCATCTTCTTCTGATATATCGGGATACTGTGCTTTAGCGATAGCGCTAAATATGATTAGTGTAACTAAAATTAATCCTACTTTTTTCATTTTTATTATTGTTCGTTGTTTCTATCTTTTTACTTTTTGGGTGCTTATGTTTCCATCTTTATCTTCGACTTTTAACAGAAAAACACCGCCATTTAATTCAATCAAATTATGTTTTTTTGAAAATTCATTTTGTAAAACTTTCTTCCCATTTAATTCGTAAACAGTCAGCTTAACATTTTCATTCGTTTCTAATAAATTATTACTTATTGAAAATTGAATTTCTTTGTGACTAATTGAATATTCATCTACCGCAACTAAGTCATTGTTTTCTTCACTACTAAGTGCTCCTGTTTTGTAAATCGATTTCACTTCAATATTCTCAAGCAATAATCCATTGGCTGCAATTGAAGTATCGGTACTTGTTGCATAAAACGTACCTTCATTATAAATTAGGTACCCAATTGCTTGATCAACTTTGCTCCATGATAGCAGCTCTGCATTAATTGTTACATTTTGAGGCTGCAATAAATTTCGAGTCATCAATAATGGTTCCCATTTGGGAGTTTTCAATGCATTAAAAAAGAACGGAAGTTCATACTTATAATTTACGGTCTCTAACTGATAACTCCAATCGGCTCTACTTGAGACATCAATTAGATTGCCCTCTATATCGACACTTTGATACTCGGCAAAAAAACTTGACAAATGAGTCTCGTCATTCCAAATTGACCAACCAGTGGGTTTAATATGATTGCCCAAAGTACAATTCAAATAAACAGAAGAAGCGTTAGGCTGCCAAGGTCGACCTAGATAATAGCTCTGATCCGGAACATCATTGTTGGCTGTTATATCACACCTACGAAATAATAAACCATGCAAAAACTTACTCGTTGTAAACTGCGTAATCATTTTTGTATCGGCAGGAGCGGTTATATACTGACCTCCGCTAACACAGTTTATTTGGCATAAATCGAAAACCGCCGTGGCATCGCCATAAATAAAATCGGTACCACCTTCGATGTAACATTTATAGTTATACTGTCTTTTTTTGTGCGCATAGTAGGTATCCTGGAAACCATAAAATTCACAGTTTTTATAAACCCCACGATCACCTTCGGTATTAATGGCCAAAGCCTGACCAACTTTTCCTGCTGTATTTCGAACTGTCACGTTCTCCATATAAAAGTCATCGCCACCAACTAATAAGGTATAAGATTCGGCACTTGATAGACCATTTTTTCCAGCATAATCATCATGTTCGATTACTACATCATCAACATTTTCGCCAATAAGACTAATGCTTTTCTTATCTATTCCTACCACAATTTTTTCGTGGTAAGTTCCGCATTTCACCAGAATCAAACTACGAGTAGTACTATTGGACGGCATTGCATTAATCGCTTCCTGAATTGAGGAATAATCAGCAGAACCGTCGGCTGCAACTATTGCGTCGAAAGGTTGTGCACTTGAAAATAAAGCACAAATGATGAAACTAACAATTAAAATTAATCGTTGCATCTCTATTATTTTTTCAGAATCTTTTTATACTTAACTGCTCCTGATTCAAAATTAATTCGAAGGAAATAAGGCCCAGGTTCCAAACCATGTAAGCGAACAATACCATCCATAGTATTATAACAATGACGCTTAATACAAACTCCCGATAGATTGTAAATATCAACCGAATTAATTTCCTGATGTGTAACTACACGAGCCTGAGAATCGGCTGGATTTGGATAAACATTAACGGTTAGTTCTTTCTTTATTACTTTTTTACTTGTAGGCAATGACTCCCCTACAAGACTTGCAAAATACAATTCCAAGTAGGTGTATCCCGATTTCATTAAACTTATTGCATCTGTTTTATCCTCAGGGTTCAATCCGTTTTCAGTTTCCCACGAATCAGGTATACCATCTTCGTCAGCATCATCTGGAGCCGTATCTGCCGCTAGAGTTTCATATACGTCCCAAGGAGTTACACCATTACTTTGATCTTCTTCAGAAACTAAGTTGTTTTGAGAATCTATAATTCCATAAGACTTAGGAACCGTTGGCGTTGAATGATCGGCCGTAGCATAAGAATAACGCTGAATTTCAACTTCACCTTTAAATTCGGCAATCAAACGAGTATCGTGTGCATCGCGTTTGGGGTAAATTGCCCCCACAGAAGTTAAAACTGATTCTAAAGCTTCTTCTGCACTTTGCGTATAATTTTCGTATTGCTCTAATTCACCATCCGTTTTAATAAATTCAACTTCAGATTTAATGTTCTCAATGCCACCAACTGCAGAACTACTAACGCCTAACCAGTTGTTCTCTGTTTTGTCGGCATGGCCTTCCATAATGTTGCCATCGAAATACCATCCTGCATATCCATCAACCTCAACCCCTGAACGGTTGTACGAAGGATAAGCAAAATAAGATGCACTTGAATTTGAAGGCCCCGGTTTAAAATAATTGTTCACAACATTGGTATAGCAAAATCCTTTCCCTTTTGTTGCTTCCCATTCGCCGCCATAAAATGCACCAGAGTTCATCCAGTTAAAATTCACATTGTTACGATAATCAACTAAGGATTCGATATCGTTAGAATTAGAACCATTGATTCGTGGCATTCGGGAGTTGTGATGTGCTAATAAATTGTGATGATAAGAAGCATATTCTCCGCCCCACTGTGTTGCATAACCTCGTTGTCCTTTTTTATGAATCGAATTGTACAAGGATTCGCTAATTATACACCACTGAACCGTAGTATTTTCGTTACTTGAGAAGTGCGTTGTTTCTTCGATTGCCCAACTAAAAGAACAATGATCGATAATGAAATTACCACCATTCTCGATCCTGAATGCTGACGTTTCTTCATTCAGAATATCACCTGGTCGCGAACGAATATATCGAACAACAACATTTCGAGACCCGCTAAAATTTACTGTTCCACCAGCAAAACAAATACCATCGCCTGGTGCTGTTTGACCTGCAATAGTTACATTTGATCGACTAACGCGCAATTCTCCATCGAGATAAATCACCCCACCGACCTTGAAAACGACTGTTAAAGGTAGCGGAACTGTATATTCTCCAAGAATTGGATGCGTTTTTGTAGTGTATCCTTGTTTTAATGCCCATCGAAAACTACCTACTGGCGGATTCTCAGCATCATCTTCAAGGCTTGTAACAGCTATCACATAACCATTGGTTCCATCTCCTCTACCTCCTGTTGCAAAACGCCCATACCCTTCGGCACCTTCAAATGCAATCAATTGAGCATTACTTTCTTTCACAGAAAGAGCAATCAGCAGGATCATACCAATTTTAACAATATTCTTCAACTTCATCTATTTTCTTATTTTTATTCTTCCAATGGATCAAATGTTCCATACTGCCAGCCAATTGTTTGTTCAACAGCAGGACTGCGTTCAAGTATCGCCTTCGGAATACAAAAGAAGTCGTATAACTCTTTGTAATTAATACCTCCATCAGATGATGCCGTAGCATAATCTACATTTGCGAATTGACGCGTAAAGTAAGTATTGTAGTCTTCTAAAGAAGTTAAATCAAAATGTCCTTTCATAAGAACTGTATCAATTCGATATAACCCTGTATAAATACCTGATTCAATTTTTGTAGTATAGGGCGATTTAGGTTTTAACCTTACCGTATGTCTTTGTGTTCCGTTAAGTTTCTTTGTATAGGTGCCAAGATCATTACGATACATTAATCTCCGTCGTAAATCCCAATATCTTTTACCTTCATACGCAAATTCAGCTAATCTTTCATTCATAATTGCCTCTCTCATCCTTTCTTTGTCCGCAGGGAAGCTATAACCATAGTTTCCATCATCACCAGGTTCAATACCAGCTCTTTCGCGAATCAATTTAAGATTCTCCATCATAACACTTTGGTTTCCAATTTCCATAGCACTCTCTGCCAAATTCATCAAAACCTCAGCATAACGTAATTCATGCCATGTAGTACTAGTTGTACTCGTAAAATCGCGTGCTACAGAAGGGTTACTCGCTTTTCTACATAAAAGACCTTGATTATTAGGCGTACGAATACCTTCAATACTATTGGGACGTCCGTATGTTGCGACATAATCAACACTGAGATTTCCAACTACAGTAACTCTTCCATTCATATCCCAATTATCGCCAGTATATGAAATCGTATTATAGAATCGTGGATCTCGGTTTAACCAGTACATCACAGAATCAAAGCCTGAAGATGGATCTGCAGTCATTTTCCCATTGATCATCGGGAATGCTTTTACCAATTCCCAAGTAGGTTTCTGTTTTGAACCACCACCACCAGAACCAGGACGTATGTCACCCTCCCAATCACTTGAATAATTTACAGAAGCATCATATGATCTAAAAATTACAGCTTCAGGATTTGTTTCAATCGGGTCGGTAAAAATATTTCTAAACTCAGCATTTAATGCTCTTGGAGTTGACATTTGGGATAGATAATTTTTTGCCTCGACATTTGCGTCAAAGGCACTTTTCCATCTTTCAATTTTGTTCTCAGGATTAAACTGAGGACTAGCCCAATACAGCAACACTCTTCCTTTAAATGCGGCAGCAGCTCCTTTGGTTATACGACCATAATCATTTGAGAATGGCCATTCAACTGGAAGTTGTTTAATTGCCATATCTAAATCTGCAACGATCATATCAACGCTTTGACTTGTTGCAAATCTAGGAATATTTAAATCATCATTATAAGGATCTAATACTTCTGTTACAATAGGTATACCGCCATAGAAACGCAACATATTGAAATGCTTGAACGCTCTAAAAAAGTATGCCTGCCCCGTAATTAAACCTTTAATACTGTCATCTAATGTGCCATTTTCGACACCTTTGATGCAAATATTAATTTGACGAATAAGGTTGTAATTATCAATTGACATTTCTGTTACTACAGTTTGCTCAAACTCAGTAATTATACCATACATTAGATCAGTAACTGTACTTGAACTTTCAAATGTTTCCTCAGTAAATCCACTAAACTCACCTAAAGCCATTGAAGGCATACTCTTAGAGTATAAACCATTCAAAAACAAGGTACTTTGAGTTGCATCATTCCAAATATTTTCATCGATGGTTTGCAGATCGCGTTTATCAAGCACCTCCATGCAACCAGACAGAAAGAGTATTGAAATTACTGCAAGTAAACCTATATTTTTCTTTTTCATTACTTTCATTTTTTATGTTTACAAACGAGCATTTATTCCAAAGCTTATTGTCTTTAAAAAAGGGTAAGTATTAAACCTCGCAATAGCATCTTCTTTATAATCAAAGGTGCTTATAGGGGTCCAAATATTTTTACCGGTCAAGTATACTCGTATACTTGACATCCCAATTGCCTTACAAGTTTTATCAGGCAAAGTATAAGATACATTCAATGTATGCAATCTGACAGAGTACAAATCTCTCATCCAGAATGATGATTTATAGGCATTATACCTTTCATACAATGGATCGGGATATTCTGCATCAATATTTGTTTCAGAATAAAAATCGGCCCAAAAGGCTGGAGCATTCTCATATTTAGTCGGTGCAGAAAGTGCTAATTTATCAACCATTTTAGAATTTACCCCCCATGCAAATGTCCACAACGAACTAAGTGAAAAACTCTTCCACTTAAAACCTAAATTAGTACTAGTCGGTAGCAAATTTTTAATAACAAGATGATCATTTACTTTTTCTATGTAAACAACATCTGAGGCATCGACCTTACCATCAGGTTCTAAAATAATTTTTGGTTCTCCAATTGCAGTATTTCCGGCTCTCCCAACATCTTGATAAAATAACATTCCGACACCTGCCTTTGCCATATTAAATGGCCTATAGTCTTCACCCCATTTCTGATTCCATTCTGCGTTTATGGCATCCAATTGCTCTTGTGTTCTAATAATACCATTAGTAATATAACCTTCTTCAGGATTTCCTTCAGAAGAATAGGTGCTTCTTCCAATTGGGTAATGATAATCAAGTGGGTTGTCATACATTGGATCAATTACTTTTTCAATTACTCGATTGGTTGCAAAGGCAAAATTTGCTCTTAAATTCCATGTAAAATCACGTGATATTTTTCCTCTATATGCTAAGGAAGCATCATAGCCCCATGATTTCATTTTACCATTGTTTTGACTAGGCATCGTTTTAATTCCTGTAGGACCTGGTAATGTTGGCGTTATTTGCTCCAAAATATCATATTGAAAATTGTTAAATGCATCAACAGTAAGACTTAACTTACTATCGAAAAATTTCATGTCAACACCAAAGTTATTCATTCTTGATTTTTCCCAAGAAACACCAGTTCCAACAACGTCAGTTTTGCCAGCATAACTCATTGCTGAACCAATATATCCATTACCAAATAGATAAGAACTTCCTGATGAAGGTGCAAAAGAATAACGATATTCATAATCGCCAACAGCTGGGAAACCAGTTATACCAAATGAATATCGTGTTTTTAAGAAATCGATGAATGCTAAATTGTCTTTGAAAAATGATTCCTCAGAAATAACCCAACCTATTGCTAAAGATGGAAATAATCCTCCTCGTTCACCTGGAGCAAATTTTGTTGTTCCTTCGAAACGGAAAGCTGTTTCCAACAAGTATTTATTTGCGTAACCGTAGTTGAATCGACCGATACCTGCCACTCTTCCTGATTCTGAAAGACTACTTTCAGCTTTAGCATTTTCATATTCGAAAGCTTGTTGCAACTCTAGATTGGCTATTTGCATCATATAGCTGGTAGCATCGAAACCTAATCCTTCTGATTCGGACTGTTCATAATTGATAAATGCTGAGATATTATGTTTTTCAATTTTTCTTGAATATTGAATACTTGTATTAAGCTGATAATTTTTGCCATAGCTAAATGACTCACTAATAAGAGAATTATCACCATCAACAGTTTTAGTACCAACAATTTTTTCACTTAATAGCAACTGTGTATCATCTCTTCCTTCGAAAGTATAGATATTGTACGGAACCCTGTACTGCTTTCCATATGAATTCGTTTCTCGTTGACTAAAATTAGCAGAGATAGATAAGCCTTTCACCCATGGCAATTCATAGTTTAATCTTATACTCACTCGGCTACCTTTTGCTTGCCCCTTACGAAAACCGTTGCTATTAAACTGAGCAAGACCGTTATATTTTACATTATTGCCAACAGGGTAACCATTAATATGCGATGGTTTCCATTTAGGTGCAAGCAATAAATTTTTAAATAAATCAGCAAACGTTTCCTGCTCACCATTTACATATGGAATTTTTCGGTCTTTATTATCGAAATTTAAAGTTATATTCGATGTAAGTCCCTCTAAAATTTTTAAATCTAAACCTAAGCGATAAGAATATCTTTTTACATCAAGATTATTAAAGTTACCAGTCTCGTACACATAATTACCCCCAGCATAGTATTTTACACTTTCATTTCCTCCTTGTACGTTTACGGAGTGTCTTGCTATTGAGGAAAGCTTCCAAGCTTCATCAAGCCAATTATAATCAAGGTTTTTCATTTCATCAAGTTCTGCAATAGAAATTTCATCGTATCCAGGATTCATACGATTAATTGCATTTAGCATTCTTGCCTGATCATAAGCACTTAACATATCTGTTTGTTGAGTTGCATCGCTAATCCCATAACTACCATTGTAAGTAACTATTAATTTGCCCTCGCGTCCTCGTTTTGTTTTAATAAGAACAACACCATTAGCTCCCTTACTTCCGTAAACTGCAGCAGATGCATCCTTTAATACTGAAATATTATCAACTTCACTCGGATCCAATACATCAAATTCGGATTGGGTAACCTCTACTCCATCGATAATATATAAAGGTTGAGGATTTTTAAAAGTTCCACCTGCTAATCCAAATGTTGTTTCACCTATCCTAACAATAACTCTATTACTTGAACCAGGTAATCCAGAAGGTTGTGCTGGTTGAACATGCACACCGGCTAAGCGGCCCTCAAATAAGCTTGTTAAGCTAGTTGCTGGAATATCCTGTATTTCAACTGCATCCATTGACGCAACTGAACCTAAAAGATTTGCACGTTTCACTTCACCATAACCTACAATAACAACTTCTTCCAAGTCGCCTACTTTGGGCTCCATACGAACATTTATTAACGATCGCCCCTGTACTGCAACTTCTTTAGGTTTAAATCCAATAAACCGAAATTCTAAGGTATCGCTGGGAGACACAAGAATATTGTAGTTTCCTTCGAAATCAGTAATAGATCCATTAAGAGTACCTTTTACAACTACATTGACACCAGTTAGTGGTTCCCCTGTGTCGCTTGTTACATATCCGATTAATGAGATCTTTTCTTCATTTTGCTGAGCCATTAAAGCTCCTGAAAGTAAAATGGCAAATAAAAGCAATTGAAAGCGAAGACAAATTCGTCTCAACTTTTTTATATTTAGTGCTTGTAGGAAGCTTTTATTTCTTTTCATTAGGTAGTAATATTAGTTTAAATCGTAGCATCTTATAAATTGAGATCTTCAGTTAGGTAATTATTTCTCAATTGCTCTAATGAACCATTCAATTACGATTATTCAAATTCATCAAATTTTTTATATCAATATAATGTGTCAAGTAGAGATAAAATTTAAAATAAGCAATTGAGTATTTCTTGTGATAACGTTTTCAATTCTTCGTATTAATGAATAAAACCATAAGCTATCCATCATAGATAGCTTATGGTTGCCTAATTATCGTATTACAATTTTTTGAGAGCAAACTTTTCCTTTTGCTTCAGCATTTATAAGGTAAATTCCTTTTGAAAAATTGTTCAATGAAATTGATCTTACATTCATGTTCGACCTAACTAAAGAGCCAGACAAATTATAAACTTGAACATTAGCAGATTCCTTAAATGATACTTTGTTATCAACGATACTTAGTATTAAATCACTAGAGGTTCTGTTCAATACAGCACTAGAAGGCAATTCGCCATACGCTTTGAAATCGTGAATTCGAACAGTTTGTCCGCTAGATTCCAAAAATCGCAACATTACTCCTGTATCATATTCATAAATCGGATCTTCCCAAACCATCCCATAAGAACTAGGATCACAGTTATAATCGTTATAAATGGTATCATAAGTGAATAAATCACTTAATGAATAACTTTCGCTGTAGGTATTTCCAGGCTGATAACGTAACGTATCCCAGGTTGTTCCATCGTCTTTGCTATACTCCAACACAAAACCTCGTTTTGTTCCTCCTGTACTTGAATGTGTATACTGAATTCCTTCTAATGTTGCTAATTGCCTAAGATCAATCGTGAAATAACCTCGAACTGTTGGAGCAACACCTCCATATCTTTCATAATAAACTGAATCAGACCTACTTATTTCAACAAATCCATCTGAAACATTCGCTGTATTCTCTAACGCATTTTTATACGCATATGCCGTTTGAAAATTGGGAGCAAATGCACATTGATAAAAATCAAAAATGCAATTCGCAGATGAATTTGGAAAATTAAAAGTATTAGTAAGTTCAATGTAACCAAGAATTATTTCTCCTGATGCTTCATCTAATAAATGCTGACTATTTCCATGATCTGGGTTATCCCAAGAATAATGAAACTCATAATCCTGAAAATCATCGTCAACAACTAGCGGCATGGAAAAACCAATATTCCCCCAACCTGTTCCTGTGCCAAAATTCTGGGCGCTAACACTTACTGATGTCCCAAGCAACAATAAGATTGCACCAATTAAGTAAGTAAAATTTTTGTTTTTCATAGATCAGATATTTAAGTTAAAAATTTAGTTATTCATTTTAATTCCCCAATAAGTTAGATGTTCAATTTTTTGATTGCTTTTAAAAAATAAACTAGCAGTATAGCCCACAACAAACAAAATTATATGACTATAAACACCTAGCATTAATTTATGATGGGTATAGTTAAATTGTCCTAAATCGAGTAAAATTTTATTGCCTGCTCCAAGTGGTTTTGAGGTTAATATCGCATAAGCAGTAAAAAGTATACTCGCAATAATCCCTACAAATACTCCCTTTTTATTGGCACGTTTACTAAAAATTCCCAATAAAAAAAGCCCAGCTATTCCCCCCGAAAAAATGGAATATAGTGTAAATACAATTCCGAGTACTCCTTTTCCGTTATTTTTCACATAGTATTGAGCCACAAAAATCGCAGCCAATCCTGCCAATAAAATCACAATTCGACTTACGAGCATCTTTTGCTTTTCGGTGCTTTGGGGTTTAAATCGAGCGTAATAATCTTCAACAGTAATGGCCGACAAACAATTCAAATCAGAATCGAGACTAGAAATTGCAGCAGCTAATAAAGCTGCGAGAACGATCCCAACAATTCCAACTGGCAATTCCGACATGATAAAAATCGGAAATACTGCATCGGGCTTCACATCAACTGGCAGCACCCCAACATTAATTTTATAATAAACGTACAAAGCCGTTCCAATAAACATAAATAAAGTCCAAACCGGAACGCTTAACAAAACACCCAACAACGAAGCCTTAATTGCTCCTTTATCCGATTTTGCAGTAAGATAGCGTTGAACGATTGTTTGGTCGGTTCCATATTTTTGAATGGCATAAAATATCCCGTTGAATACCAATACCCAAAAAGTGAGTTTCGTGAAATTGAATTCATAGGGTTCGAAGCTTATTTTATGATCAGCGACTCCCTGTGCCCAAATAGTTGAAATACCACCATCAATCGATAAGGAAATAACAATCAAGGCAAGAATTCCACCAAGGATTAACATTATCCCCTGAACTACATCCATCCAAACAACAGCTTCAATTCCTCCAATAAATGTGATGAATACGACAAGAATTCCCATCACCCAAATTAGCGTATTGGTATCTACCCCTACCATTTTTGAAAACGCCAAAGCAATTAGGAAAAATACTGTTCCCATTTTTGAGAAATGTGCCAAGAAAAAGGCAATTGAACTATAGATTCTAGCAAAGAATCCAAAACGTTGTTCAAAATATTCATAAGCACTAATTTTAATGTGCTTTCGATAAAGAGGAACAACAAATCCGATAAAGAAAACCAAGGTAATAGGAACCATAATACCTTGAACCAATAAGATCCAATTGGATGAAAATCCGTTTCCGGGATAAGCCAAGAAGGTAACGCTACTAATAAGTGTTGCCAATATAGAGATTCCGATTGCCCATGACGGAATAGATCCACCACCAGTGAAAAATTTATTGGTATTATCTTGTTTCCTTGAAAAATATAGACTTATTACAATTGGAAAAACCAATGACAAGCCAATGATCAAATAATCAATAATATGTAACGAAACAGTTTTCATTCAATAATAGTTAAGTCTTCTACTTTGATTTTAGTTAGTCTAAATTTGTTTCTTTTAGTGTTTCGGTAATCCACATGTCTTCTGGCCATTTGTAACTCCCAGGCTTAGTTGTAATTTTCATATTGGGATATTCATCGGCACTCATTTGTATTACTCCCAAATCCAACTCCTTAAAAGGAAATAATTTAGCAATTTTTAAATATTGTAAAATTGATGAAGTGGTTCCGCCCCCTTCGATCCATAAATCATCAAGTTGCTCATTCTTTAAAACTTCAGCGACAACCTGACCAACCATGTCTTTTATTCGTACCGGCAAACCCTCTTCTTTATGTAATTCGTGGCTTACCATTATAATTACTTTTTGTTCGTCTTGCAGATTCGCACAAATTTCATTTGCCCATTTATTCAATTTATCAGAATAATTATCGTTGGGTTTATAAAGCTCTAATGGCATATTCATTACCTTAAAGCTTGACCCCTTCATCTGCTTTAAAACACTTTCACTTTTTGGATACAAGCTGCCAAAAACGAATAAGGCACGTTTGCCAACATTAAACTTTTTATCGCTTGGTTTATTTATTTGCTTAAAATACTTCTTCAATACGTATTTAAAAAACCCAGCCCCACCAGAGACAACTGTTTTAGAATCAATTTTAGTTGTCCATTGTTCTAAATCATCCCATGACGTTACGTCGCCAATAATAATCCCTTCCTCAGGTAAAACATCTTCGTGCTTTTTAGAGAAAACGTTTACATTTTTACTCAAAACAATATCTAACACCTTTGAATCACACTGTGGAAATTCAGGGTCGTTTGCAAAAAATGTTTCACCTAAAGGTAAGCCAGATACCAAATAAGTCCCATCTACGATTGTTCGCTCGAATTGTGGATTACCGGCAACAACAATTGCCCGTGGTTTTCCAACAACTTTCATTTGCGCAATCAACTCAGATGAAATATTTCCTCGCAAAACAGAATCTAATTTCTTAAAGATAAACTTTGGCTTTAATTTATTAAGTTTTTTTGATATTTTTTCAATTTCAGAAGCTGCCATTTCAGGTTGTAATGAACGAGTATCGGCAACAACAATTAAAAGATCGCAAGTAGATGAATTATCCACATTTGTCTCAATCACAACCTTTTGTCCAAATCGAAGCCCGATACCTCCTATCTCAGCGGCTCCTGTAAAATCATCTGCAATTACTGCTATCATCTTTCGTTTATTATTGTATTGGATAAGCGAACTTTAATCCATCTTCTTGTGGCCATAAATTGGCCATTTATATCTATATTTCTTAGTTCTGAAACAATTTAACGGCATATTCAACCGCATTAAATAATGCATCTGGGCTGGCAATTCCTTTTCCTGCTATCTCAAAAGCAGTTCCATGATCAACCGAGGTACGAATAATAGGTAAGCCGAGGGTAATATTAACCCCCTTTACGCTTTTCATTTTCCCGGTCTCCTGATCCCATTGAAACCCCACCACCTTAAATGGAATATGCCCCTGATCGTGATACATTGCGACACAACCATCATATTTCCCTCCATTTGCTAAAGCAAACAAAGTATCAGGAGGAACAGGTCCTTCAACATCTATTCCTTCTTTCCGTGCGTCATTAATTGCCGGAATTATTTCTTTTTCTTCTTCCCAGCCAAACAATCCACCATCACTTGAATGCGGATTTAATCCTGCGACTCCAATTCTTGGATTCACAATTCCAATTCTATTTAAACCTTCATTCAATAAATGAATTACTTCTAAAACACGATCTTTTTTTACCCGATCACAAGCCTCGCGCAAACTCACATGTGTACTCACATGAATCACCTTTATAGCATCATCGGCCAGTAGCATAGCATATTTGGGGGTTTTGGTATACTGAGCATATATCTCGGTATGACCAGAAAAGTGATGACCAGCTAAATTAATGGCACCTTTATGAATCGGACAAGTAACTGTTCCATCCACTTTTTTTTCCATTGCCAATTCAATTGCCAATTGAACCGCTCTAAAAGCCAAATCACCAGATGCTGCTGAAATTTTTCCGTATTCGATCTCTGCATAATTTTCAACCTCAAGATGAATGACATTCATATATTGAGAATCGAATTTCGCATCTTCCACATTATCAATCTTATTCAAAGAAACTTCAACATTGGTAAGCTCAATAGCTTTTTGCATAACCGCAGTGTTCCCTATTAAAATAGGATGACACACTTTGTGCAATTTATTATTGGCAAAAGCCATTGCAGCAATTTCAGGACCAACCCCTGCTGGGTCGCCCATTGTGATGGCTAATATTGGTTTTATATTCTTCATTAAAACTTCAATTCTTTAAAAGCATCAGCAACCAAATTTTCGAATTCCTTTTCTTCCAAATCCTTCATTGTTAACATTGGAGGCAAAACGTATTTTTGGCACATCTCTTTCATTTCCATGATTTTTTTCAATGCAGGAATTGAATAACTCAACACTCTTTTTTCCTGATAAACTAAAGAAACAGCATTTGTTCTTTTCTGTAATTTTTCAGCAGTATACAAATTGTCGCTGAAAACACTTTTATATAATTTTACATAAGCGTCGGGAATCAGATTTCCAGTGCTGGGAACTATTCCATCGGCTCCTAATTTCAAACCGGTGTAAGACATTGCAGCCCATCCGATAAAGAATGAGAAATCCTTTCTATCTTTCCACATTTTAATCGATTGTTGTAGTCGTTCTTCATTTCTTTCAGAATCTTTTAAACCAACAATATTGGGGTGTTTACTTAGCTTGTTAGCCACCTCTAAAGGAATTGATTTTTTGACCATTCCTGGCATATTGTAAAGCATTATAGGCAACTTTACTCGATCGGCCAGTTGAGTAAAAAAACGATGCATCTGATTGTCATCAATCGGATAGTAAAATGGCAAAGTCGCAACCAAAACGGTTGCTCCCTGATGCTTAAACAGCTGTGCTTCTTCAATTGCTCCGATTAATGAATTCCCTGAAATCCCAACATAAAGCTCACTTTTTGCTTTTCGGGTCACTTCAGAAACAGCTTTTACCAATTCAACTTTCTGGTTTAACGACATTGACAATCCCTCTCCAGTTGATCCAAGCAAAAATGGGATAGCTCCAGCTTCAATAATAAAGCGTGCTATTTTTTTGGCTGCAATTTTATCAACTGCTAAATCTTGATGAAAAGGAGAAATCATTGGTACAATTACACCTCTATATTTTTTTTGAACAGTGCTCATCATAAGGCTTTGGTATAAATTTCGAACGCATCCTCAAAAGTCACTTTTCTAACATTATTTTGTAATAAGCGCTGAACTTTGATTCCTTCCAGTGCCATATTTTCAAGATCACCTTCACCAATTCCAACTTTTGAAAGCTTGGTAGGCAAGCCTAATTCTTCACACCATTGAAACATCAAACGGACTCCATCAGATGCAACTGCCAAATTATTTCCCTCAACTGTTGATCCTAATGCGCGTGCAATATCTGCATATTTTGCAGTTGCATATTCTTTATTAAAATCAACAATGTAAGGCATCAACAAAGCATTAGATAAACCATGTGGAATTTTAAAAGTACTTCCCAATGGATAAGACAATGCATGAATTGCTGCTGTGTTAACCGGTCCCAAACACATTCCACCATACATGCTCCCCAAAGCCAACGCCGCTTTTGCATCACTATTTAGTGGTTCGTCGACCGCTGTTTTTAAATGCTTCGCAATTCTTTTTATTCCTTCCAATGCATATAAATCAACCATTGGATGAGCGAAATTATTTACATAAGCCTCCATACAATGCGTAAATGCATCAATTCCGGTAGCCGCTGTTATTTGAGAAGGAACACCATAAGTTAATTGAGGGTCGATATACGATTCGTCGGGCATTAGGAAAGGACTGATTACCCCTTTTTTTGCATTATCTATTTCATCTAAAAAGATCGCATTGGGTGAAACTTCGCTTCCTGTTCCAGCAGTGCTTGGTAAACAAGCCAAATAGGTATTTCGAGATGGTAACAATCCTTTTCCAACAAATTCGCGAACAGGAGCATCAATATCGATCATGGCGGCAACAAGCTTAGCTACATCCATTACACTGCCACCACCAATGGCAACAACACTATCTGCTTGAAATTCTCTAGCTTTCTCCAATAAAACTTCAAACTCCTTAAAAGTTGGCTCGCCAACTATTGAAGTATCCAATTGTATATTAATTCCTGCAGTAGAAAAATTTTGTTTTAATTCTGAAAGTTGCTCCAAAAGGGGTTCAATCGTAAGCAGAAAAAGACGTTTTTTCCCTTTTTTCAAATATTCATTTTGAAAATCCATCAAACTTCCTGCGCCAAAAACTAACTGTTTTGGGTTTGTGAATGATATTTTTGAAATTGATTCAATCATAAAGTAAATTAGCTTAAATCAAACAGTTACAAGCACTTTAAAAAAGCGCACAAAATGTAATCGTTTTCATTTATCTTTCCTTTTGTATTTCAAGTCATTGCAAATATATAAAATAATATTGATGTAAACGTTTTACATAGCATATGTATTTTTATTTCAACGCAAAAAATTTTAAATAAATATCAATTTATGTGTCTACTCAACAAGTAATTCTAATTCTTCATTCAGAGTGGACATTCCCATAAACTACATGATATATTCTTCACCTGCCTTAAGTTTTCTCGAAACCATTTCGCCATTTACTTTAATATTCAATTGGCTATCTGTTGCCGCTTGAATTATTAATGCAACTACTTCTGAATTCTCCCATTTCATGCTAATCGTAAACCCGCCACGCGCTTTTAAACCTATTACTTGTCCATCCTTCCAAGCCTCGGGCAATGCCGGTAGAAGATGAATATATTCCATGTGACTTTGCATAATCATTTCGATAATTCCAGCAGCGCCACCGAAATTACCATCAATTTGAAATGGTGGATGAGCATCGAATAAATTTGGATATGAACCACCTCGGATATCTCGATCAGGGTCGTTGGCAGAAGCCAACAACATATCGACCAGTTTATGCGCATGTTCGCCATCGAGAAAGCGAGCCCAAAAATTTATTTTCCAAGCCAAGCTCCATCCAGTTCCTTCATCTCCTCGGAAAATCAACGACTGTTTTGCCGCATTCATCAAATCTTCTTCTTCCCAAGTAATCTCTCGTCCGGGATGCACTCCCCACAAATGAGAAACATGACGGTGGTGATTATTAGGGCTATCAATATCGTCTTTCCACTCTTGTAACTGACCTAATCGACCAATTTGATCGGGCATTATTTTTTCAAGTTTTGATTCTAATAATTCTTCAAATTCCTTATCGCCTTTCGTTAAGCGGTTACTTTCGATTGCAATTTTAAAAAGCGAGCGAATAATTTGATGATCCATTGCTGGACCTGCGACCAAGCCACCATTTTCAGGAGAGTTTGATGGGCTGCTAATCAAATAACCTGATTCAGAATCTTCGATTAAAAAATCAACAAAAAACAGGGCTGCATCTCGAATAATCGGATAGGCTTTTTCAGCTAACCATTCCTCATCTTGGGTATATAAATAATGCTCCCACAAATGATGACATAACCACGCGCCCCCAGTTACCCAAATTCCATGATTTGAACTATTAATTGGAGCTGTACCTCGCCACTGATCGGTGTTATGATGATGCACCCATCCACGTGCATTGTAATGAATTCTTGCTGTTTTCCTTCCTTCCAAATACAATTCATCAATCATATTAAAAAGCGATTGATGAAATTCCGATAAATTTAATTGCTCCACTCCGAAGAAATTCATTTCACAATTGATATTGGTGGTATATTTCGATCCCCAAGCCGGGAAGTAATCTTTGTTCCAAATGCCTTGCAAATTTGGTGGATTTGTTTGTGCTCGACCAGATGAAATCATCAGATATCGACTATATTGCACATAAAGTGCTGCCAATCCATTATCAGATTCCTGTTTTATATTTTTTATTCTTCGATCGGTCGGAATTGAGTCTTTAGTATCAGCACCAAAACTAAGGGCAAAGCGATTGAAATACCTTTGGTAATCTTCAACGTGGCGTGCTTTAACTTCATCGTAAGATTTTTCGCGAATGCGATCTAAATATTGAACACATCTTCCTACTGGGTCGGCTGAAACATCGCGATAATTGACGTAATTAGTTGCAGCAACCAATCGCAATGTTGCTTTATTGGCCGCTGTTACAACAATCTTCTGGCTATCAATAAGCATACTTCCACCTTCGATACAAACATTCAACATTGCGACTCCATTCAAAACACCATCTTCCACCTTAAAATGAAGATAAAGCGTGGATGAGTCGCCCGTAATAATCGAATTAATTGGATGCACAGTAGAAAGTGCAGCCTCAAAATTAATAGATTGATCCTGATCAGCTGTTAAATTAACTTGAATAGATTGATCGGGCCAACTTGCAAGATATTCACGCGTAAATTGAATGCCGTTATGGGTATAAATAGTTTTAGCTATCGCATTTTTTAAATCGAGCTCACGATAATAATCCGAATAGGATTCATGCCCATCAAACTTAATTGTTAAGTCGCCAAAGGGTTGATAATCGGCTTGAAATTCTGGATAATGAGGCGGCTTTTTGTCGATCACTTTATATTTCCATGCGCCTTCAATAAAAATTGGCTCATCCTCTTTTTCAGGATTCAATAAATGCATGATTTTATAACCAGAACGCACTGCATTAAAACCACCGGTATAAGTATAATTCACAATTTGAACGGCAATTACATTCTCTCCTTCTTTCACCAAAGAATCGGGAACTGCATACACTCGGTTTAGTCCGGAGCCATTCATTTCGCCAATTTTCACACCATTGAAGTAGGTAAAATCATGATCTTTAATTTTCCCCATATTCAAAATCAGCTCTTTATTAGCCCAATCCTTTTCCAACACAACAGTTTTTCGGAATAATAAACAGCCATCTAAATCAACCAAATCGGGCACAAGTTTACGTTCCCAAACACTTTTGTTTTGAATATTCATTTCACGCCAGCCCGAATCATTATAACTTGGCTGCAAAGCCTCTAAAAGTGCTGGTTTTTCACTTAACATTTTGAGGTAAGCTTCTACTTTTTCAGGATAGTCCTCCTCTGCGGACCGCTTCCCCATAAAATGTTTCGAAGCCAATTCTTCTGCTTCTTGCTGTTTTCCTTCAAAAAGTAATTGACGAATTGTATCGAGATATTCGGCTGCACCAGAACGCTGATACTGTCGTGGCCCACCATCCCATAAAGTCTCTTCATTAAACTGAAGATGTTCAATTCTAGGAGTTCCGTAAACCATCGCCCCCAAACGCCCATTACCAATTGGCAATGCTTCTTCCCATATCTCGGCTGGATGCTTGTACCACAATTTTAAATCCTGTGCATTTAAATTGCTCAACACACAGGTAATTAATAAAGCAAGTATTACTCCTTGAGCCCTCATAAGCTTTCATTTTCAAGTTTCTATCATCTCGATTATGAATCGAGAATAAAAAAGAGATTATTGAGATCAATAATAATCTCGAATAATCTCTTTTAATGAAATTATCTATCGTCCTAACTCAACCGCTGCCAAAATAAATGGCCCAACTCCTTTGGTATCGTTTTTTACAATTGTTTCGGTGGTATAATATTCGTAACTACCATCGCGATAAGGCTTTCCACCTAAACCACAACTTCCGCAAATACGAATCATCGATGGCAATCCATCTTCATCGGTAATGATGAATTCTTTCACCATATCATCAAACATTCCGTTGGCAGTTTCGAGGTACGATTCGGGCAAATATCCATTTTTAGCTCCTTTGGCCATTGCATAAGTATACATTGCCGTACCTGATCCTTCTAGATAATTGGCTTCGCGTCCACCTTGATCTAAAACCTGATACCAGCATCCGATTTCAGGATCGCGCACTTTCAATAAAGCATCCAATGTGTTTCTTAGAATCTCAATTAAATCCTGACGATCTTTGTGATCCTCGGGCAAATCGTCTAAAACATCAACAATAGCCATTACATACCATCCCATGGCACGGCTCCAAAAATGTGGAGACAAACCAGTTTCGTTATCAGCCCAACGTTGTTCTTTACTTTCGTCCCATGCGTGATACAAAAGCCCCGTTTCCTCATCGCGTGTTTTTTCGTAAACTAATTTAATCTCATGCGTGGCAACATCGAACCATTGAGGCTGCTCAAATACTCGTGCATACTTGGTTAAAAAAGGCATTCCCATGTAAACTCCATCTAACCAAATTTGCCACGGATATCTTTTCTTATGCCAATAACCTCCAGTTTTAGTTTTTGGATGTTCTTCTAATTGTTCAACAAACTGAGGAATTGCATTCTTGTACTTTTCGGTGCCATTTCGCTCATACAACATTACCAGGTTTTTAGCTGGATTAATGTAATCGATGTTGTACTCCGATTGATCGTATGGTGGAACAGTTCCATCCTCCTCAACACACATATCCATGTAAGTGTTAAGATAATCGGCATATTTTTGATCAACTGAACGCATTTTATCAATGGCCATTCCGAGCATCGCAACATCGTAGGACCAACCGACCCTCGTACGACCATTATAAAAGCCTAAAGTGTCATAACGAGTCATAACCGCATCGGCCATTTTAAGACTCCATTTTTCAGCATTCACAGTTTCGTTTGTTTTCTTTTTCGGAGAGCAGCCAACTGCCGTAATTGAAAGAAGGAATACTGCAATAATTAAATTTTTAAATTTCATACTATTAATTTTATTTTTCAATGATATAGTATGAAACCCCCAAATAAATCGATCAATTTAAGCTATAAATTTCATAATAAAGATTTATTGGTCGTTTCATAAATAGTTAGTTGTGTATTTCAGTAATCATAGGCGAATTTACAAAACCAAACGGAATATGGTAGTATGTATCTGTCCATAATCGCATTGGCTCCCCCTGTTTACGTAGGTCGTACCATTTATTATCGCCACTTGGATCGGGGAAACCACCTGTTCCGGAAAAACTATATGGCCCGGTTCGAGTTAATTCTGCTCTTTGCTGATGATGTGGCCCCAATAAATTCCTTAAAGAATTAACCATGCGCACCGAAATTTCATTCGGACCTCGTTTTAAATATTCAGTTATATCAGCTTTAAAAGGCGCCCAAACTAAGGTATCAACGACATTGCCATTTACAAATAATTCCATCGCAATTGCCTCCGTATTTGGAAATTCTATAAAGTAGTTCGAATCATCATCAATTCGCTTCATATTGAAACGATTGGTTAGCATAAATGCGCCTGCATAAAAAGGATAGCCATCGAGGGTAAAGTCACCCGTAAATTTATGATCTTCAGATGCGATTGCAAACTCGGTAAACCCATAAGCTGGTCGTTCGATAAAATCACCTGAATTATTTCGTTGAGTTTCGAATGTAATTTCTGCTTGATCGGTTTTGAGTTTAAAACCTCCTAAGAGGTAAATGCTTTCGATTTCTGATCCATATCTTTCAGAAGCAAATTCGCTAGCCAGTTTTTTAGGACTAAAATCTGTACTGAAATGAATTTCATTCTTTCCGACGCTAAACAGTTCGGAGATATCTGAGACTTTAAATGAATGATCGATAAACCAATCCTCATTGTTAAAATTCAAATTCATTCCATTTAATTGAATTGAATTGAAAATGCTCGGATCTTCGACACAAACTTTCAATTGAGGGATTCTATCATCTACTTGGAAAGCATACTTTAAATGTAATTCCCCAGAATACTCTTGTGCCGACAATCGTTCTACAATTCCAATTACCGGTTCAGGTTCGCTATATGAATTTCCTCCATCGATTGAATAAGATGCAAAGTCCAATGTTAAAGTATTCGGATCTTCTCTTTTTGTTGTCCAGTTATCTTTTAGTTCTATTAGTTGTTGTTTATTTTCAACCAATTGATACTCATCAATAATCTCCGGAGCTCCATTGCTCAAATCTTCGGAAGTAACAAACAAAGTAGAAGAAGGCGCAAGCCTCACTTCAAAAAATCCATATTTATCAGCGACCAATTTATAACACTCGCCGTTTGAAGGATCCCAAACAGTCATAATTTCTTCAAGAACAGGTGCTTTTACTTTAGCACATACGCTATTTACATGATCGGTATTATAAAGCTGCAATATCTGACCGTCCTCAACAGTTCGAAACTGCGTGAATACTTTGTTGTCATCATTCTCAACAATCACATTCGGAGTAATTTTTTCATTCAGCTTAGCACCTAATGTTTTAAGTTTGACTTTAATAACATTGCTTTGGAGTTGCACAAAAGCTGACTTCTTCTCAATACCATCGACTAAGGTCGGAAAATCGTTAGTTTGAAAAACCGAACCGCCATGTGCAATAAAATCATTCAACAATTTAATTGTTGTTGTACGCATGGTGTGCATACGAGGTAACACCACCGCTTCATATTTCATTGCCCCAACGATGAGTTTTCCTTCTTCTATCTTTGCTTTTTCAGAAAGTATATCTTCATCACCTAAATCGTAATCATAGTTTAAGGCTTGTAATTCCTGCAACAGTTTATAAAAGGTGTTATTAACTACGGCATCTTCATCCCCTTCAGCAAAAACCGTTTCCAGAGGATACAACACTAACAATTGTGGTTGATATCGACCAATGGTAGTCATATATGACAAGCGACCTAAATAAGCTTCAATTTTTTTATTGTACTCCCAATAAGGCTGATGATAGGAAAAAGTAGGTGGATAATCGCGCTTACGAAGCCCTTTCATGCTGTACAATGTTAAATGTGGAATAAAATGATTTACGCCCATAATTGAGTGCCAGCCACCAATCCATTTTCGATCTTCGAAATTCATATTCTGACCACCGATCCCAAACAATTCACTCATTCTATATGGAATATCGTATTGATTTGCTACACTCGCTAATGCACGAGCAGTTATCAATCGTCCTTCGATTGACAAACCTAAATTATCCATTCCAGGTATCTGCATGTTTCGGTAATGCCACATTGAGTTTCCAATTCGATTACGTACTTTCTGAAGTTTCTCCTCGCCTAAATAATGTCCTGTATATCGAACTCCATGTGCTGCACAATAATTTGCAATTTGTTTGGTATAACTCTCTTCAAACTGTCTGGCAACAGCTCGATAATAATTTAGTCTAACGTTTTTCCAATCGCCTTCTTCTTCAAATAGCAATTCAATTTTGTCAAAAACATCGTAGCCATTCTCCTTTTGAAAGCGCTCGCGAACGTATGGAGAATAAGAATATATGCCTTCATGCGGAGTATCACGATCGAAATAGCGAGCATGAATATGTGGCTCATCAGAAAATATGCTTAACTGATGATGCTTATTTACATCGCTATATCTTATAAAGTAGGGTTTATAGGTAACCTTAATAAATTGTTCAACCGCTTTTGGATTCATCAAATCGACGTAGGCAGTTCCATTAAATTTTCGGTTTCCCATTTGAGCTGTATGTTCTATATACCGATACTTTTCGTCTTCTTTCAAGACCTTAGAACCTACAGGCAATGGAGTATCCTTTTTTAATCGCACCAAGGATTTTGCTCTGTAACTAGGGCTAATTTTCGGAACAATCCCTCCTGCAAAACCACTGGGCCATTTATCTTCATCGTAATACATTACATTTAGATCGTTCGCCAAAGCACTTTCGGTTGCGGCATCAATTACTTTCCACCAGTCTTTGCCTAAATATTTTGTCAACAAACCATCGCGACTATGCAAATAAAAGCCACCAAACCCTGCATTTTTAAAGTCGGCCACCTGATCGTAAATTTCAGCACTATCCAATAAATCATTAATCGAATAAAAAGGATAGGAGCGAAAAGTATTACTTGGATTCAGGAAGTTCTCATATAACAATTCAGTTTCGTAAGTGCCTTTTAATGGAATTTTTTCTTTCTCGGTTACACAACCTATAAGAAACAAACCAACTAGTAGGTAGCAATAAATTCTTATTGTTTTTTTCATTTTTAATCGCTTATTATTTCATCTTGACTTACCTCATCGGCAATTTCAATTGTCTTATCAACCTCCATTAGAATGTTATTTTTGAAGTAAATATTTTTGCTATTGCTTCCCGAAATGTATAAAAAAGTTCTTGCTTTTTGCGTTTGAAAAATATTGGTAATGGCAACATTTTTAGAATTTCTCAAATCGATTACCGAGTGCTTTATATTAGAGCTTTGATTTCGAACATTATTCATTCTAATATTTTTAGAATTTACAATTTCAAATGCACTTTCCTCCTCTACAATCAATTCCACATTATCGAATTGAATATTTTCACCGTCTTCTACATAAAATCCTTTATCTGCTTTGATATTCATGTTTGAAAACGAGATAGAATGAATTGGCATTTCGGACAAGCCCAATAAATAACCTGCCTGTGCAGCATTTCCAGTAATCCCATTAAAATGAATATTCCTGAAGATTGGTGTACGCTCGCTTACCGGCTCAAGTTCCGATTTTTGATAATACATGTTTAGCTTGATGGCTTCCCTTTTCAGGTTCTTAAAAATGATGTTGCTTACACGAATGTCTTCAACAACGCCACCACGTCCTCGCGCCGATTTAATTCTAATTCCTCGATCGGTACCAACAAAAACACAATTACTGATGGTTACTTTTTTTACGTCTCCCGACATTTCACTACCAATTACAACACCACCATGACCTTCGAGCATGGTACAATTGGTGATGGTAATGTTTTCGCATGCGATCCCTCTTTTTCGGCCATCTTCATCCTTGCCTGATTTGATGGTGATACAATCGTCGCCAACAGAAATATGACAATCGGAAATATGCACATTCCGGCACGATTCAGGATTAATCCCATCGGTATTCGGAGAATCGGGATTATTGATGGTTACCCCTGTAATAGTTATATTATCACAATACTCAGGGTTGACGGTCCAAAAAGGTGAATTCTGAATGGTTACGCCTTCGATTTTTACATTTTCACAAAACATGGGTTGAATAAAAGGCGGACGCAAAAATCCACGTTCAACCATCGTTGGAATATCGGGTTTATCAATATCTTGATTTTGTTCGTGAAATGCTTTTTGCCATTTCGATTTATAATCTTCAGGCTTTGAATATAAGGTATGATGAAAATTCCACCACTTTCGTCCTTGTCCGTCTAAAGTACCACGACCTACAATTGCTATATTCTTTGCTTCATATGCATAAATTAAAGGTGAAAAGTTGGTCACATCGGTTCCCTCCCAACGCGATTGCACAAAAGGCATGTAGTGATCGAAATTATCGGAAAATCTTAAAGTAGCACCTCCTTCAATATGCAAAGTGATATTACTTTTTAAATGAATTGGCCCGGTTAAGTATGTACCTGGTGGGAAATAAAGGGTTCCTCCTCCTTGTTTTTCGGCAATGGCAATTACTTCAGCAATAATTTCGGTATTTAATCCTTTACCTGAATTATCTGCACCTTGGTCCAATAAATTAAATATCCCCTCTGCTTTTTTTGCCATTAAATTAAGGCCAACAACAGAAATGAATACAATCAATAAATACTTTTTATAATTCCACTCCATTCACTAGACTTTTTAACAATTTCTTATTCCTTTATTTTCTTGTAAGAAATAATCTGGCTTTGGTTAACGTTAAAATTCAATTGATCAAACCCAACATTTATTCCATTCTTAATATTTATACTAGAATCGTCGGAGTCAATCGTCACATTTTGAAAATTAAAGTTCTTTACATCGGCAATATCCATCAACTTTTCCGACTTTACCTTTAAATTCGAAAAGATAACATTTTCTATCGGAGATTCAGGTATTCCAATGACTTTTAAAAAGTAGCTTGGGGTTTCAATTTCACAATCTTCAATTGAAATATTCCTGTAAAATGGAGTTAACATCGTCACCTCTCTTTGTGGTAAACGTTCAGCCAATTCCCCAACATAGGCAGGAGTACCCAACATATCCCATTTAATTGCGGTATAACGAGTTTTCATCTTAATGCGTTTGTAATATAGATTCTCGCCACCACCTCCACGTGGTCTACGGGTTTTAAATCGAATACCTATACCTGTATTTTCAAACTTACAATCGTAAACAAAAACATTCCGGATTACTCCTGCAGTTTCGCTACCAACGGTAATTCCACCATGTCCCTCTTTTGCCAAGCAATAGCGCACCAGTACATTCTCAGTGGGTTTATTTACTCTTACTCCATCTACTCCTCGCCCGGCCTTCAAAGTAAAACAATCATCGCCGCAGCTTAATGTGCAATACTCGATTAAAACATTGCGAGACGATTCAATATCAATTCCATCGCCTCGCGGAATCCCAACCGACTCAACTGAAATATCACGAATGGTTACCCCATCGCAATATACGGGAACAATATTCCAAAAAGCAGTATTCTCAAGCGAAACTCCTTCGATTAATACATTTTTACAATCAGTAGGAGAAATAAACATTGGAAGAAAAATAGAAGCGCCATTACTCCCATCAAAAACCCTCTCTTCAACTGGAGAATTAAAATCTAGCTGCTCGCTGATCAATAACTCACTATTGTATTGCGAACGCACCGGTCCTTCTGCCGGACCAATCAATTTACCTTTTCCAGAAATGGCTATATTTTCTTGCTGATAAGCATAAATACAAGCGCCTAAACAATACATTTCAACACCTTCATTTCTAGTAAAAACAACTGGTAAGTAATCCTCAATCTCTCCACTAAATCGGAGGGTTGCTCCTTCTTCTAAATGAAAATTCACATTCGATTTTAACGAAATTCGTCCTGAAAACCAATCCCCTTTTGATAGAATTACTTTACCACCACCAACTTTGCTCATGCTGTCTATTGCCGCTTGAATTATCGATGTAGCCAATTTACTACTATCTGCATATTTGGTGTCAATATGAAATTCTCTGTTGGGAAAATTTATTTTAGACGGAAATTGATATTTGAATGGTAAAGAAACAGAATCGTCTGCTGTGTTTCTTTCTGCGTATGCACCTACACTAGCTTCACCTGAATTAAAAGTTTTCACTTTGGATGAGTTACATCCCAAAAACAAGAGAATTACAACAAACAATATCATACCAAATATGGAATATTTCCTGTTATCTAATTTACGATTTTCGCAGTTAATCATTTAGATTTATTTATTAGATCAGAACACTGTTTATCGGTATAATCTCAAGAGAAATCCATTTAAGTCAACTCATCAGAAACAAAATTAAGACAATTTAAATGATTTTCAATGTAAACGTTTCCATTCTTGATGACATTTACTATATTACACTATAAATTTTATTGATTTCTTAATTAAAATTTTTTCTTATCAAAAAATTACCGGAAACTTATTGTTTATCAATTACAACGTATAAATTGCGCTGTTTCAATGAAAGAATGATTTATGGCAAGCATGAATGATGTGGCTAAAAAAGCCGGAGTATCGGTTGCAACAGTTTCGCGTGTATTAAATAAGAGCAGCAATGTAAACGATTCAACACGCGCTAAAATTCTTAAAGCAATCAAAGAACTAAACTATCAACCAAATCGGGTTGCAAAACGCTTGCGATCAAGAAGTGTTTCAAGTAATTTGATTGGGGTTTTGGTTCCCGACATTCAAAATCCATTTTATGTTGATGTACTTAGAGGTATTGAAGATGTAACTGCTTCGAATAATTACGCAATCATAATGTGCAATTTCGGACAAGACATTGAAAGAGAAAAAATATATCTGGAAGTCCTTCAATCAGAATCAATCGATGGGCTAATTGCTGCACCTGCAAGTGAAGAAGATTTAGAATTGAAAAAAATGGTAAACAATGGCTTGCCTGTTGTTTGTGTGGATCGTGGACTTAAAAATTCGGATGTCGATGTTGTTTTAGTTGATAACTACGATGGTGCTTTCAAAGCTGTTGATCATTTAGTCAAAAGTGGCTATCACAGGATTGCTCATATTTCAGGACTACCAACAATTCCTTCGAGCAGACGACGCTTGCGTGGCTATCGTGATGCCTTAATACATAATGGTTTACAATATGATCCCAACCTCGTTAAAAGTGGCGATTCAAGCCATATCAGCGGAATTGAACTCTGCGAAGAGCTTCTTAACATCCCTGAACCACCGGATGCGATTTTTACGGGTAACAACTTAATTACACTCGGAGCGCTTGAAACAATTCATAAACACGAACTGTCAATCCCTAGTGAGATAGCAATTGTTGGTTTCGACGATATGTATTGGTCAAATTCGTTAAACCCGCCTTTAACGGCAGTACGTCAGCCTGCTTACGAGATTGGCAAAAGAGCTGGTGAATTACTGATCCAACGAATCAATGATCCATCCCGAGAATGTATTCAAATGATTCTAAACGCTGAATTAAAAATACGAAAGTCAAGTTAACGCGAAATAACCATAGCTATTTATTTTTCGCATTAAGAAATGTAATCGTTTTCATTTTAGATAATATTGTCTAATTTTATGCACTGTATCTCAATGATTTTATTGTGTAATCGTTTCGTTTTAGATCATTCATGGAAAAATATATACTCGCAATCGACCAAAGCACTTCGGCAAGTAAATTGATGTTTTTTAATAAAAGCGCTCAATTGATTCATCGTGTTTCTATCCCTCATCAACAATTTTATCCTCAAGCAGGATTTGTTGAACACGACGGAAATGAAATATTCGAAAATGTAATCACAGGAATAAAGCTATTACTGACCGAAAGCAAGATCGCAGAAGAACAAATTGCTGGGATTTCGATCACCAACCAACGCGAAACCTCAATAATTTGGGATAAATCAACAGGAACTCCAATCGCAAATGCAGCAGTATGGCAGTGCCAACGTGGTGCAGAAATTTGCAATTCTCTAAAAGAAACTCATCTCAAGACGATTCAAAATAAAACCGGATTGATCATAGACCCATACTTTTCTGCAAGTAAAATAAAATGGACTTTAGATAATATTACTATTAAAAAAGAAGCTGCAAAAAACCTATTGGTCGGAACAATAGACAGCTGGCTTTTATGGAAACTTACAAATGGCAAAGTACATGCCACCGATTACTCTAATGCCTGCCGCACCATGCTATTTAATATCCACAAATTGGAGTGGGATACAGAATTACTAGAACTGTTCAATGTAAAACCAGAAATGATGCCTAAAGTTATTTCTAGTAATGAAATTGCAGGATACACTTCCACCAATATAATATTCAACAATGCCATTCCAATTGCCGGCTTAATGGGCGATTCGCATGCGGCACTTTTTGGACAAAACTGTTTCCAGCCTGGCATGGCGAAAGCAACTTACGGAACAGGTTCTTCAATCATGATGAATATTGGACAACTTGCTTATGAAGCTCCTAATGGCCTGGTTACCTCCATCGGTTTTGCCCTCAACAATCAAATAACATATGTTTTTGAAGGAAATATTCATGCAACAGGCGACACCATAAATTGGTTAAAAAATGAATTACAATTAATCAGTAGTGCCGCCGAAACAGAACCACTTGCGCAATCTGTCGATTCGACTGAGGGGGTTTATTTGGTACCTGCTTTTGTTGGTCTTGGAGCTCCGTATTGGGACAATGCTGCAAGAGCGTCAATCACAGGAATGAACCGTTCTACAAATAAAGCACATATTGTACGTGCTGCGCTTGAGGCAATTGCATATCAGGTAAAAGATTTAATCGACCTAATGATAAATCAAGGAGCAATTGATTTTAAAGAGTTAAGAGTAGATGGTGGTCCAACCAGAAATAACTTCTTAATGCAATTTCAAGCGGATATGCTTAAACAAACTGTTCAAAGATCATCAATTGAAGAGATTTCGGCCTTAGGATCTGCATTTGCTGCGGGTTTGGCTGTAAAATTCTGGGAGGATTTAATTGAAATTGAATCTTTATACCAAACGGATCAAAAATTCACTCCCGAAATGAATCAAACTTCTGTTGAGCTACTATACAAGGGATGGAAGAAAGCCATCGATAAAACACAATTTGAAGCATAAACAAATAAAATAACAATGAATACAAGAAAGCAAACTTTTGGCGTAATCATCGCAACTCGAAATATTTTCAATTTTAAATTGGCTGTTGAAGCTCGTAAAAAAGTATTGGAAAAATTAAACAAGATGGGGTTTGATGTAGTCATTCTTGACGAATCGGAAACCCCAACAGGAAACATAGAAGGCTATGCCGATGCAGTAAAATGTGGAAAGCTATTCAAAAAGAATAGTGATAAAATCGAAGGAATTATTGTTGTGCTTCCGAATTTTGGCGATGAGCTGGGAGTAGTCAACTCTATACAACTATCAGAACTTAAAGTTCCTGTATTGGTAGTTGCTGTTGATGACGACAACGACAAAGTAGATGTAAAAAGTCGTCGTGATGCATTCTGTGGAAAGCTTTCGGTATGCAACAACCTCTATCAATATGGGATTAAATTTACCGACACTAGCTATCACACCTACAGCTTAGACAGCGAAGCATTTACAAAAGATCTACGAAAATTTTCAGCCATTTGTCGTGTGGTTGGTGGTTTGAAAAACCTAAGAGTTGGAGCCATCGGAACTCGTCCAATCGGGTTTCAAACCATGCGCTTTAGCGAGAAATTACTTCAGCAATATGGAATCACCGTTATTCCCGTTGACATGTCTGAAATAATTGCAGCAGCCGAAAAAATTGATGTTAATGATCCTTCAGTTGAGAAAAAAGCAGAAGAAATACAGGCCTATGGAACTTGCAGTGTACTCGCAAAAGACAAAGTGGCTCATCAGGCGCGTTTTGGATTGGCTGTAGAAAATTGGATCGAAGAAAACAACATCGACATCTCAGCAATTCAATGCTGGGAATCCTTAGAGAAGAATTTTGGATGCGCAGCATGTGTTACCATGAGTATGATGGGTGAAAAATTAATGCCATCGGCTTGTGAGGTAGATGTGATGGGAACCATTTCGATGTATGCCTTGGCATTGGCAGCCAATACTCCTTCGGCAATTTTAGACTGGAATAACAATTTCGCAGAAGATCGCAATAAAGTAGTGTGTACGCATTGCAGCAATTATCCAAAATCTTTTTTCCAAAATGAGATAGAAATTGGAAGCTTAGATGTACTGGGAACCGTGCTTGGAAGTGAAGACACCTTTGGAGCAGTAAAAGGAAAAGTAGCTGCAGGAAACATGACCTATTTCAGATTGTCTACCGATGATTCCAAAGGAACAATTAAATCTTATTTAGGTGAAGGAAGCATGACCGACGATCCTTACGGAATGGATGGTGGGATTGCAGTTTGCGAAATTAACAACTTGCAAAAATTGATGAAATACATGTGTAAGAATGGGTTTGAACATCACGTTGCCATGGTACGCGGACATGTTTCTGAAATTATTGAAGAAGCAATTGAAAACTACCTAGGCTGGGACCTTTACAATCATGATAAATAAAAGTGGAATTTGTCATTCTGAACGAAGAGAAGAATCTCATTTTAATCTCGAAATTCCTCGTCGTTTCACTTTCCTGTAATTGACAAACAGCTATGAATTAATTCAAATTAAAAATGAAAGAAATTTCCAATGAAGTGCTCCAACAAAAATCGATCAAGTATCGATTAGCACTTCTGAAATACATCAAAAAGGCAAATGCTGGGCACACAGGTGGTGACCTGTCATGTATTGATATATTAAATGTACTTTACAATCATACGATGAACGTTTCCCCAGTAAACTTTAGCGATCCAAATCGCGATCGCTACATTCAGAGTAAAGGTCATGCTGTAGAAGCATTGTATGTTGTATTAGCCGACCAAGGCTTTTTCCATGAAGAAAATTTAAATACGCTTTGTCAATATAAGTCTCCATATGTTGGCCACCCCACAAGAAAGGTTAACGGCATTGAATTTAATACCGGAGCACTAGGGCATGGCTTACCAATTTGTGCCGGAATAGCTTTAGCTGGGAAAAAAGACAAAGCCAGCTATCGTGTTTTCACTTTATTAGGCGACGGAGAATTGGCCGAAGGCTCCAACTACGAAGCAGCGCAAATGGCAGCACATTACAACCTGGATAATTTAGTTGCAATTCTTGATCATAATACTTTGCAAATAACTGGTCGAAATACGGAAGTTTGCAATCCACACCCAATTGATGAAAAGTGGAAAGCATTTGGATGGAATGTAATTATTGTGGATGGTCACAACTATGAAGAACTCAAAAAGGCTTTGTCACCCGCTTCTAAAATAAAAGGAAAACCAACTTTTATAATTGCAAACACTACCAAAGGAAAAGGAGTAAGCTTTATGGAAGATGTTAAGAAATGGCATCATGGAGTACCATCTGACAAAGAATATCAACAAGCAATTCAAGAACTTGAAAGTCAACTTTCGTAAGAACAAGAAATGAAGATTACAGATCAATTAATAAAAGGTAAAGCCAATTTAGAAATTTATTCTGAAACACTTGTCGAACTTGGAAAAACTGATGAAACGATTATTGTCGTCACCAGCGACTCAAGAGGTTCGGGCAAACTTGTGCCTTTTGCCGAGCAGTTACCAAATCAAATTGTAGAAGTTGGTATTGCAGAACAAAACCTTGTTGGCGTAGCAGCTGGCTTGGCATCAACCGGAAAGAAGGTTTTTGCAACTTCACCGGGCTGTTTCCTAACCGCTCGCTCATTGGAGCAGGTAAAAAATGATGTCTGTTATTCTAACTACCCTGTCAATTTAGTTGGAATAAGTGCGGGGGTTAGTTACGGGGCCTTGGGCTCAACGCACCACTCCATTCACGATGTAGCCGTTTTACGAGCCATCAATAACATTATCATTATTGTTCCTGCCGATAACTTTGAGACTCGCGCAGCTATCAAAGCAGCGGCAGCATTAGATAGCCCTGTTTATTTGAAGTTCGGAAAGAAGGCCATGCCGCATCTGCATTCCGAAGACGACAAATTTGAAATTGGAAAAGCTTCAACTATTCTTAAAGGAAATGATGTTGCCTTCATAGCTTGTGGCGAAACTGTTGCACCAGCTGTTGAAGCGGCAAAAATTCTTCATGAAGCAGGAATTTCAGCACGTGTAATTAGCATGCACACTATTAAACCTTTAGATACAGTAGCGATTGAAAAGGCTGCAAAAGAATGCAAAGCCATCATCACCGTTGAAGAACACAGTGTGAATGGAGGATTAGGAGAAGCAGTTGCCGCTCATTTAATGGAGAATCAGCTTTTTGTTCCATTTAAGAAAGTCGGTATCCCAGATGAACCAACCGTTGCCGGTTCTCAATTAGAAATATTTGAACATTACGGAATTACAGGAAATGCCTTAGCTGATATCGCAAACAATTTGATTTAATCTAAAATCCATCAATAAAGAAAAGGCTATTGAAATTCAATAGCCTTTTCTTTATATAAAATTGTAAACTTATTCTACAACCATTACTTTTGCAGACAAATTACCTGATCGAACAATATACATTCCTTTTGAAGCTGGAACGAATTTTTCGTTTACGCCTTGTTTCACTAATTTACCAGATACAGAGTAAACACTGGCATTTGAGTTTTCTGGTAATTTGATACCACCTTCAACACCATAAACATTCAATTTAGGTGTTGTAACATCTCTTTTGCTTGTTTTCAAAGATGCCATGTATTCTATCAGGTTGGTAAATACTGTTTTTGCGTCATCAGTAAAAGTAAAATAATTAGCTGGCTCCGCATTGTCTTGGCCATTCCCCATATAGGCTCGAGGACCTTGGGCCGTACGCCCAGCAGAACCATCCATCGCTACATTTGCATCATACACAACTAATAAAACCTCATCATTAGGTGTCTTTACTTGCAATGAAGCATTTGTTGATGTAGTACCTTCAGCTCCAAAAAGACTATTCATACCTGTCCACCAATCCATTGTTCCTTCTGAAATGCCTTCAAAAACAGGACTTGCCGCAGCCTCTGCAGTAACAACAGCTTAAATGTTGGCTTCTGTACCTGTTACATTATTATTAGCACTTCCTGTTGCAACTAATCCAGCCCTGTCACCTCTGGCAACAAATGGGCTCATATAAAAAAGAAGAGTTGTAACCTGAGCAAGAACATCAAAAGAAGGAATAACCTCACCACTATTAGCAGATCTGCCAATAATAACAAGAACTGCAGCATTTAATGCATCCAAATTTTCTGCAACTAGATACGTTGCTTGTTGCAATGTAACATTATATGCAGCAAGTGCATCAATAACTGGCTGTTCAGCCACTGTGGCAGTTGCTCCTGTAATGTTGATAACACACATATCTGACTTTCTGAGCGAATGAGCTAACAACAAAGTCCATAACAAATAAAAACACATAAATCTTTTTCATAGTCATTAAATTAATTAGTTAATAACTCGTATTTAAATTTAATAATGGATAGAGGTTTAACCATATAAATAAAACGTTAGAAATCATTCCACTAACAAAATTTAGATACTGTAATCACCTATAATTTTTGTAGAATCTAGCAGATTTAAAACCATATTAACGATTTTGACAAATACGACAATGTGTGTCATTTGAAATTAAAACAAAAAATAACATCTAAAAAAAAAAACAATAATTTAACACCTATTCCCAATATACCTACAATTCAGTATTTATTACTTAAAAGGATAAAATTTTATATTATAATTTTTTTTGTTACTTTTAACTGCATTAATTAATAATTAACTATTTAAAACATTCACTATGAAAAAAATTTCTACATTATTAGTTGCATTACTCGTTTTAGTTGCATTTGCCAATGCTCAAAAAAATGTGGCCTATATGACCTTGCAAAAAGATATGGCAGAAGGTGCTTGGCCAGTTGATAATGATGTGATTATTCAGCTATTAAAAGCCGATCCCAAAATTAACTTAACTGTTTTAGTTACTAATGAAGACGGTGCAATTGGTGATTCAAAGACAAAAGTTGATTTATCAGGATATGATGCCATTATTGCTGCTGAGACATATAATTCTGGCGATAATGTATGGAAATCTGGTTATCCGTTGTATATGGGAACTCTTCCTGCACCAACACTTTACAACAAGGCTTATTCTTTGCGAAAAGATAAAGCACTTGGTGCCGATAGTCCAGGTCAATCACACGATGCAGAAGACGTATATAACATGACTGTTGCAGTTCCAACACATCCTATTTTCTCAGGCATTGATGTTTCAGGAGAAAAAATTACAGTTGTTAAATCAGGTGTAGGTGATACTGGTGATAAAGCATATAATAAAGCAATGCAATACAATACTGGAAATGTAGTATCTGGATCTACCTTATTGGGATATCCGGAAGGAGCAACAGATGTAGTTCTTTCGTTTAATGACCTTGCTGCAGGTACTACGATTGATGACATCACAGTTCCTGTAAGAGTAATTAGCTTCGCAATGAACACTGGGCAATTAACTTACAAGGGAGACGATGATTCAGGTATCAATTTAACTACCGATGGTTTGACACTTTGGAGAAACGCTGTTTATATTGTTGCTGGAATAGATGTTCCTACAACTCCAGCAGTATTCCCTTCAAGTACAAAAGAAATAGCATCGGCAAAATTGAAAATTTACGGTGTTGAAGGTGGTATTAAATTACCAGAAAACTCAAATGCAAGCGTATATTCTATTTCTGGAAAATTGATCCAACAAGGAGTAAACAAAGATTTTATTTCTGCAGCAAAAGGTATGTACATTGTACGCGTAGGTAACTCAGCTTCGAAAGTTATGGTAAGCAAATAATTCAACGATGATTATTTGATCGAAGAATTGAATATAACAAAAAGGGATTTACCACTGATGGTAAATCCCTTTTTTAATCGCATGACACAATTGAATTCTGTTATAAAATAAATCCTGATTTTCGGAAATATCTTCGACGGTTTTACTACAAAGCATACTGCTAATTTCTTTATTTTTTTGTCCGTTTAAATTAGAATATAGGAAGTTGATTGCTCAACGCACTTCTTATCAACGGGGATGAACTCGAATAAATCGTTTGATATTTCAAAAGAAGGCATTACAAGAACCTTTCGAGTCATACAAGATACAATTAGTTAATATTGTTATTTTAAATTTTTGTCGCAAAATTGTGTGACAATCCAACACTTACCCAAAATGTAAAAGGCTTCATAATACCCTTAAAGATAAAGATTCTTTTAAAGTTGTATTTAATCATCGTTTGAGTATAAGAGAGTATTAGTTATAAAATGTGAACCAATTACTTAAGACCATCCCAAAAATCACTTCAATCTAATTGATTATACCATAAGTACCATTGGCATGTCTACAATCTTAGGTATTTATTCCTTAAAATCTACCTAAATTTATTTCCTGCCTTATTTCGACTCCTTAACCTCAATAAATTATGCCTATTTACTCGATTTTATTCTTTATTCTATGATTAGTTTTAAACTAGAAGGTATAAAGTTGAGTTAAATGAAAAGGAAGTTTGGTTTGAAATTGCTTAAAAAAACAAAAAAAGAACTTCCAATGGAAGTTCCTCTTATAGTATAAAGAATAACAGATTACATTGTAACCATGACTTTTGAAGCGGAGTTACCTACGCGTACAATGTACATACCTTTTGCTGCAGAAATAAAATCTTTGTTTACTCCTTGTTGGATCAATTTTCCAGAAATAGAATATACACTTGCATTTGAGCTGTTTGGCAATTTAATTCTACCTTCAACAGGTATTACTTTTAATTTGGTAGCTGCGATATCAATTGCTCTGGTCGACATTTCATAAAGTTCCATCACTTCATCAGCCGATAAAGCTTTATTAACAATATTAACCTCATCAATAGATCCCCATACTAACATTCGTACCAGTCACATAATTTCCAATTACAAAACCTTGTCTGGCAATGTGTTTAAATCTCCTGTAGCATCTACCGATTCGCCAATTAATGCACCACTAAGGTATAAACAAAGGGAACCAGCATCGCGGTCTCTAACACCAACAATATGCACCCACTCCCCGTTAGGATATGGTATATTTAAAGTTGAAATATCGATATCGACACCGAGTTGAGTTTTGTAGACATCATCGTCAATTGCAAAACGAATTTCGCCTTCTTTTGTTTGGATTGTCCAACGATGACCGTTTTTATTATTTACAATTGTGGTTCCGTCGAACTCGATAGCATCAGAGCCATTGGTACCTTTAATGATTTGTACTTGTTCCACACCTGTAGGATCAACAATTGCCCAAAGTCCAACAGTTAATGATTCAGGAGTAAAATTAACAGCACTTAAGTCGCTACCATCATCTTTTACCACAATTCCTGCTTTCATACCTGTTGCAAAGCTACTAAAGTCATGCTTTACCAGATACACCATCTGTATAACCTAAAACTTCACCAACAAGCGTACCTCTACCCCTGTTTTAGAGTCAATAGCAGTCTCGCGTCGAAAATGGAAATAATAATAGGTAGAATTTTTCTCATAATTATTATTATTTAAGTTTATATGTAGTAGATAACTCTCTAAATTAATTTGAATATCAAAAGGTATTAAATAAAAACTTATTCACTTATGAAAAGGATTACATCCTAGAGTTTAATTAATTCTATCCTTATTTATTTTAATTTTTTACGCAACGAATGCTATTACCATTCCACTTCCAGGTTCCTCCACGGCGTATATTTTGTCGGTCGAATTGTAGGTAACGCGTCCAAATATTATCGCGTTTACTTGTAAACCAAGTAGCACTCCACCAGGTTCCATAAATACCAAAACCAAAGAAGATACTTTCATCGTCCCAAGTGCGATCACCAGTAGGCTTTGCATTAAAACCTGAGGTCCCAAATTCAGAACTAGCAATTAAAGAACCTTTCTTCCATAGATGACTCGAATTAGCCATTTTCGCCCCCTCATTCGATCCAATCCAGTCTTCGCGACTAATTTCATTTGATGGAACTCCCAATGTTTGGTCCAGTATCTGCCACTCCATATCACTTGGTAAGTGCCAACCATCAGGACAAACACCTTGCACACCACTGGGCACTAACTCACTTGAATTTGCACCATACATTGCAGCAGACCAGTTATAAAGGGCTCCAGTTGTTGCATAAGTTGTGCTATCGTTATTATACCAACAATAAGCCATATCTGTTCCAATATATGCCCATGAAGAATCGTGTTCGGCTAACACAATTGGATTTCCATCGGCGAAATGTGTCACACGTAAGTTTTCTGCCATCCATACTTGGTCGCCAATTTGAATCGTTTTATAAGTATTACCATCAATATCGTGCATTTCACCATAAACTGTAACACTGATTGAATCGGAATAGTATGGATTACAATTGCCAATACTTGTTTTAACCCTGAAGTAAGTAGTTTGATCGGCTACAAATTCGAATTCATCTTCAATTCCAACAATTGCTGTCCAATTGATTTTATCATATGATTTTTGCCATTCAATTGTCCCCTCTTTGGTTTCTAATTTTATTATTACTGTATCGCCTAGATCAACAGCACTATTATAAAAACCTCCGACTTGCGAAAAGGTATTGCCGGCAATTAAAAATAACAAACAGAGTATTACTAATATTTTTCTCATTGTTTTCATTTCTATGTTTTTTACCGATTGATTATTTTAAAATAATGCTTGTCGAAAACTCTTTACTTGCTGTACAGATATTTAGTAAGTATTTTCCAGCAGGATAATTAGACAAATTGATTATATGATTCACCTTTTTTGTATCAACTTCATCTGAAAAAATAATTTGCCCCGACAAGTTCAGGACATAAATGGTTATTGATTCGCTCGAAGTAAAATCATTGCTATTGATACTCAACAAGCCATCAGTAGGATTAGGATAAACTTTTAATCGACCATCAGATATATCCTCAGCTTTAATTGGTATACACTTTGAGATATTTTGATTGATTGTAAAAGTAGGCTTTAACTTTTTGGATGAATATGCAAATTTTTCATCGCTATTTAAGGTTACAAGATATGCTTTGTGCATTGCCTCGTATTTAGAGCTCACGACTACCGTTGCAACTCCTGGAATGGTGTCAGGATAAATCACTTGGGTTTTCATACTTTCATCTTCAGCCACCCCTTTAATTGTAGGCCATTCAGTTGAACCAGAAGGCAAGTCTATTGAATACTCATCTATAGCTGGGTTAAATTCGGCAATAGCCTCACCATTCACTTCAATTCCTAATAGATTGGTTTGTGTTACTTTCTCATTCATAAAAGGAGGGTAATATTTTTGAACAATAGCTAAAACAGGATCATCAACTGCAATTGGTCTCCATTCTGCCTTAATAGCTCTATAATTATTTGTTCCAAAGATTGTATCCAAAACGAAAACACTTGCTTCATCTTCTGTTAACTGCCTACTATAATCAATTCGCTTTGTAGTATCTGCCCCAGGTCCATAGTTCCTATACTCCATAAAATCAACAGTTGAAATATCGGGATGCCATGTATTGTGCCAACCTAGCGGGTTAATACAATCACTTAAGTAGCACTCCATGAACAATACTTTTGGATAATCTTTCCAAGGACGACCAAAATAAACATCTTTTACGCCGTAATCTCCTGATACTAGGCAATTTCTAAAAACATATCCAAAGCGGGATGCTTGAGAGGTACTTGCTGCAGTAATCCAGCTGCGAGATCTTACATTTTGAATTTGACAGCTATCAAACAACACAGTTGCATTTCCAAATATATAATCAACAGCACCAATAATTAAACAATCTTTAAAATAGTTTCGGTAGCTACTTCCGGAATAATAAGTATCTTGATAACCAACCAATTTACAATGTGCAAACTGCTGTGCATCACTTGAAGTAGCCAAGGCTTCAGCTTGATTTCCGGCTCCAAAAGAATTTTCAATTGTAAGGTTATAAGCAGCAAAGTTCCTGCTAGCTATTTTAAGAGTAGCCGAACCGAAACCAGGACTCGCATGCGTTGGCGAAGCACTTAAAATAGTACTATCTACATTCTGACCAAGCAATGTCAGATTTAACTTTGTTGAAGCAATAGTGATCCTATTTTCCTTATAAATCCCATTCTTGATATAAATGATCGTACGATCATCAGATCCAGAAGGAACAGCATTGATCGCCTCTTGTATCGTTGTATAATCACCTGATCCATCTTGTGCAACCACATAGGTTATTTGATCAGATAATTCATTGTATAGCTGATCCTGACTATGCAGGGCAACTGAAAAGACTAATAAAATAATTAGATAAGTAAACTTTTTCATTTGCTTTGTTTAATAATGATCAAAGCTTCAGACAATTCTCCAAACTAGGTAATAAAACGTGCAAACGAAGCATGCTTTATTTTGAAAATTCATTCTCCAAAAGCTTTTCTATTTTAGAAGATTTACCTGAAGTAAAAAATGAATATATCTTGAAAATAAAATTCAAGATGTGTATAGTTAGTCAAGAAATTAGATATATTAAAAACATTAACCTAAAAGAAAGAGCCTGCCGAACGGCAGAAATGCGCAACGACAGGCTCAATTTCCAATAAAATCTTAATGATCTAAATTCTATTTTTATCTTTTAATGAAACGGCCAACAGAAGCTTTTCCGTTTAATTCAACTTTCACTAAATAAACTCCATTCTTAAAGTTACCAACATTGATAATTGCCTCATTTCCATTAGAGATTGTAGATGCAACTTTTTGACCAACTACAGAGTAAATAGAAATTAATGATCCACTTTCAATACCACCTATTGAGATTTGGTTCATTGCAGGATTAGGATAAACACTAACTTTGCTCATTGCAATTGATCTTGCATCGTTTGAACCATTCACATAAGCGTCGTAAATACCTGCAATTTGGTCTGAAGTTAACGCAACGTTGTACAACTGAACTTCGTCTAAAAGACCAAGGTAATTACTTGGCCAAAATTTACTTCCGTCCTCTGAAGGAGTACTATTACTTGGAACAGTTTCTGTTTGAACACCTGTTGCAACACTTCCTAAAGTGAAGTCTTCATTATTAGATAGACTTTCTTGCATTGCATCAGTGTCGCTAGAAATTAATTGCCCATTTAGATAAACATTAAGTATAGAATTATCAGTATCGCGAACGACAGCAATATGATACCAAGTATTTGCATCCCAAACAACTTCGACAGGAATTTCCCCAGCAGGTGAAGAGAAATTACCTGCTTGATCCCAAAGCATAAAACGAATTGCTCCGTCTTTTAAAGAAATATGATACCATCCTCCATCAATTCCTTCAGTAATTAGATATGGGACACCTTTACTAATAATTGATTGTTCTCCATCAAGTGTCAAATCTGCTTTAATCCACATCGCCATTGAAAAACTACCATTAATATTTGCAACTCCCGATCCGTCAAATTGTGCATAGGCAGGATTACCACTTGTTTGCGAGAAGTCAAGCGCACTACCACTAAACCCAGTTGTCCAAGTACCTTCAACTGAATTAATCAAATTTCCATCTGTTGTTCCAAGTTCATCACTTACTGTTGTTCCAGATCCTTCATCAAATTTCCAATATCCAACCAAACCATCGGTAGTTGTTTGTGCAACACCAAAGACAATCATTGAAAATACAATTAAAATTGAAAGTAAAATTTTCTTCATAATTACGTTTTTTAAATTAGTTAGAATTCGCTGTGATCAATTTACAAAGTCAAAAATCATAATAACTTTGTAATAACCAAATCAAAACTAATTCAAAATAGCAGAGGGCATTGGCGATGAACTGATTAAAGAGGTATGACAATTTAATAGACGCAAGTACTCGAACTGCTTCATTTAAACGGAAAAAGTATGAATATTGATCAATTTTTTCTTCATGATTAGAAAATCAACCAAAAAGAGGAAAATTAATTTATACCTCGGCCTCTCGATTTTGGGTATACAATCGCCATTTTTCAATTAAAGCCAGCATATCTTCAGGTAATTCGCTTTCGAAATACATTTCTTCGTTGGTAGCAGGATGAATGAAACCTAAGGATTTTGCATGCAATGCTTGTCGAGGACAAATAGCAAAACAATTATGCACAAACTGCTTATATTTAGAAAAAGTTACCCCTCTTAGGATTTCACTTCCACCGTAATTTGAGTCACTAAAGATCGTATGATTGATATATTTCATATGTACTCGAATTTGGTGCGTACGTCCGGTTTCTAACCGACATTCGACCAACGACACATAACCTAAATCCTCAAGAAGCTTATAATGGGTAACCGCATGCTTTCCATATTCTCCTTCTGGGAAAACCATAAAAACTTGTCGGTTTTTCAAACTACGTCCAATATGTCCAGTAATGGTTCCTGCTTCTTCTTTTGGGGTTCCCCAAACAACAGCTTGATATCTGCGCTTGGTTGTTTTTTCGAAAAACTGTAATGCCAAAGAGTTTTTGGCTTGCTCAGTTTTAGCAACCACTAACAATCCAGAAGTATCCTTATCAATTCGATGCACCAATCCCGGGCGAGGATCTTCGGAATTAAAAAGTGGCAAATCTTTAAACCGATATGCCAATGCATTTACTAAAGTTCCTGAATAATTTCCATGACCGGGATGAACCACCATTCCAGCGGGTTTATTGACCACCAATAAATGATCGTCTTCGTAAACAATATTTAAAGGAATATCTTCTGCAATTATTTTTAATTCGCGCTTTGGAAAATCGAGAACAACAGTAACAACATCACCCGGTTTTACTTTATAATTTGCTCGAACCGAATCTCCGTTTGCATGAATACTTCCGGCTCCGGCTGCTAATTGAATGCGATTGCGTGAAGTCCCCATCATTTTGTTGCTTAAAAACTTATCAATGCGCAATGGTTTCTGTCCAGGATCGGCTTCAAAACGATAATGCTCGTATAAATTATTATCGTCTTCTAATTCTTCAAAATCACCTTTAAACTCCTGCATCCTAATTTTCCTCTAATTTTAATTCATCAACCGTTAGCCAAATGTCAATGGCTGATCCTAGTTCAATTTTGTTGCCCACTCCGGCAGCCGGAACTTGTTTCCATATTATTGCATTCAAACTGTCTTCTTTGCTTTCAAACGACTGATCGTAAATTAAAACCCCAAGGTTTAAATTTTTTGCAAAAAGCTCGTTTGTAGCCCCATTTACCGACAAACCCACCAACTCAGGAATATTTGTTTTCTCATCGCTTAATCCTTTTCCAACCACTAAGTTGATTACCGATCCACGTTCTAAAACCGTATCGGCAGGCAAGCGTTTGCCATTGTATAAATTGGCTAAAACCAAGTTCATAAACTCCGAAGGCCGGTATTCAACCTCCCCCACAATAAATCCGGCATTCTCTAAGTGACTTTTTGCCTCTCGAAGCGAAACATCAACTACTTTAGGAACTCGAATTTTCTCAGGCGACAATGCTGCAATTGTAAGGTAGATTGTTCGTCGTTCTTTCACTTTATAGCCTTCTCGGGGTTGCTGGTCAATAACTGAACCCGGCAAAGCTGACGCAACGTAAGCTGAATCGATTATTTTGTAGCGAAGGTTTTTCTCTTTCAAAATTGATTCTACTTCGTACTCGGTATATCCATTCAAATTGGGAATCGAAATCTTTTCGCCATGATGCGTATAAACTCGCAAGGTAGTCATGGTGAGCCAAGTCACTAATGCAAAAAACACGATCGCCAATAACAGGTTAACAAAGAAAACCCGACTTTTCAGAAAGGACTTAAACGACATAATTTACAATCATTGATTTTTACAAAAATAGTCGAGAAAATGAAATTCAACCTTTATTTGTAGAATAGTTTACTTCAATACTATCGAAATTAAATTCGAATATTGAAAAACATGCACCTATTACAAACACAAAAAGGCAAAGAAATATTTCTTCACCTTCAACGTGTTCTTAGAAAAAACAATAAATTAGCGCTTGTGACGAGGTTCGTCAGAAACCGATAACTTTTTACGTCCTTTAGCTCTTCTTGACTTAAGCACTTTGCGACCATTAGCTGTTGCCATTCTCTCGCGGAATCCGTGCTTGTTTTTTCTCTTTCTGTTAGAAGGTTGAAATGTACGTTTCATCTTATTTGTGATTTATAGCCAGTTGCTCTCGCAGCTAACTTTTCTGTTTTCAATTAATTAATTCCTTTTCAGAATTTTCGGAGTGCAAAAATAAATGAATTTTTATACGATTAAAATATTTTGAAGGTATTTTTTCTGTTTTTCTTAAAAATAATTTACTATCTCATAAGTAAATATTGAAAAAACCTCATTCAAACACACACCAACCCCCTATGGAATAGGCAGATAGATTACTTTTTTCGTTTCAAAAAATGACTCTTCGAATAATTCGGGAATTGGAAATATTTCCATCGTTTTTTTGTAAGATTCAATTTCTTCATCAAAATCGCCCCCTTTTAAATAGATAATTCCATTTAAATGACCATTTTTCTGTTTTCTTGAAATTAGCTTTCGAGTTAAAGCAACAAATTTGGGAAATGCAGTAACTGCTCTACTCGTTATAAAATCAAATTTCTCGGGTAGTTTTTCAGCTCGTTGATGCAATCCTTTTACATTATTTAAACCTAAGGCCTTCGCCACTTCATTCACAACCAAAATCTTTTTCCCAATTGAATCGACCAAAGTGAACTCCACCTCGGGATATAAAATAGCCAATGGAATTCCAGGAAAACCACCGCCACAACCAACATCCAAAATTTTAGTTCCGGGCGTAAACTTAAAAAGCTTAGCAATGGCCAACGAATGCAGCACATGACGAATGTACAATTCATCGATATCCTTTCGGGAAATGACATTTATTTTGGCATTCCATTCTAAGTAAAGCGATTCAATTTTTTCAAACTGATCTTTTTGCTTTGCATTTAAATCGGGAAAATATTTTAGTATTATATCGATATTAGTCATCTTTTACATTGGTTTCAATTACCATTTTATGGAGCATATTTCGTGCTCTAAACAACTGCACTTTTATTGTTCCGAGCGGCAAATCTAATGCTTTTGAAATTTCTTCGTAAGAATATTCCTTAAAATATCGAAGTTCAATCAATTCCTGATAATGGGGATTAAGTTTTCCAATCAATCCACGTACTGCTTTGGCTCGCTGCGACTGAATTAACTTTTCTTCGGGATTTAAGCTTTCGGTACTCAATACAATGCTTTGCATTTCTAATTCGTCGTCATCACTTTGGTCGATTGAATAATGAACTCCCTTTTGTTTCCGTAAAAAATCGATACAATTATTGGAGGCCACTCGATACAGCCATGTACTAAAAGCATACTCTTCAGAATACAATGGTAAATTCAAAAAAGATTTACTAAAAGCTTCCATAGTAAGGTCTTCAGCATCGTTTTTATTGTTAACCATCTTTAACATGCGATGATAAATTGAATCCCAATAACGCGACATAAGTTTGGCGAAAGCCGTATTATCGCCATCCAAAGCACTAACCACCAACTCCTTATCCTCATCAATTCGACTACGTTTTTTTTCGTTCCCCATTCAAATGAATTAAAGAAGTAAAATACAAATATTTATGAAATGATAAGAGATTGATGTGAAATTTGTTTTCGCAAAAGTGCAATACTCGATTCACATCAAAAAAACAATTAAGATTCATTGCTCTAAGAAGCAATTATGTAGTACCTAATTTGTAATTATTTATAATTTTGTGCGTTTAAAATTTACAATGAAGTTTACACTCGAAAATACTTGTAGCAATTCTGAAGCACGCGCGGGAGTTTTTAAAACAGCGCATGGCGACATTGAAACGCCCATTTTTATGCCGGTTGGAACAGCAGGATCGGTCAAAGGGGTGCATATTAAAGAATTAAAAGAAGATGTGAAAGCTCAAATTATTTTGGGCAATACTTATCATTTATACTTACGCCCGGGCATGGAAGTGATGGAGGCTGCCGGAGGATTACATAAGTTCAACGGTTGGGACAAGCCAATATTAACCGACAGTGGTGGTTTTCAAGTTTTTTCGCTGGGTGACATTCGAAAATTAACTGAAGAAGGTGTTAAGTTTCAATCTCATATCGATGGCTCATCTCACATGTTTTCGCCGGAGAATTCAATGAATATCCAGCGCTCAATTGGTGCCGACATCATCATGGCTTTCGATGAATGTACTCCAGGAGATGCTCCTTACGATTATGCTAAAAAGTCGATGGACTTAACGCATCGCTGGTTAGACCGTTGTTATGCACAATTAGAAAAAGTTCCGCCAAAATATGGTTTCGAACAGTCGCTGTTTCCAATTGTACAAGGCTGTGTTTACCCCGATTTACGAAAACAGGCAGCCAAACATATTGCAGGCTATAATAGCGACGGAATTGCCATTGGAGGCTTAGCAGTGGGCGAAAAAGAGGAAACCATGTACGAAATGATCGAAGTGGTGAATGAAGTACTACCTGAAGATAAACCCCGTTATTTAATGGGTGTTGGAACTCCGGTAAATATTTTAGAAGCAATTGATCGTGGAGTAGATATGTTCGATTGTGTAATGCCAACGCGCAATGGTAGAAATGGTATGATTTTCACACAAAAAGGTATCATAAACATTCGGAATAAGAAATGGGAATCCGACTTTACTCCAGTAGACCCCGATGGAACTTCTTATGTTGATCATCAGTACTCAAGAGCTTACCTACGACACTTGATTATTTCGAAAGAAATGTTGGGTGCACAAATTGCCAGTATTCACAATTTGGCTTTTTATTTGTGGCTTACCAACGAAGCACGGCGACAAATTAAAAATAATACCTTTAAGGCTTGGAAAGAGGCCATAATACCACAACTAAAAAATAGATTATAAGCGAACAATATGAGATTTCACCCCATCAAAAAATTTGACATCTTTATAATGAAGAAGTTTTTAGGAACTTTCTTCTTCTCGATTATTTTGATTTTGGGGATCGTCATCATTTTTGATTTAAGTGAAAAAATTGATGATTTCATAGAAAAAGAGGCTCCACTTAGGGCAATTGTTGTAGATTACTATTTTAATTTCATACCCTATTTTTCCAATCTATTTAGTGGGCTATTTACATTTATTGCCGTTATTTTCTTTACCTCTAAACTGGCTTTTAATTCTGAGATTATAGCGATTTTAAGTAGCGGAATTAGTTTTAAAAGATTTCTAAGGCCTTATCTCCTTTCAGCATTTATAATTGCAAGTGTTTCGTGGTATTTAGGAGCTTATGTGATTCCTCCGGCAAATGAGAAGATGATTGATTTTAAGTATACCTACGTAAAATCGAATCGAGAAAGCCGCCAAAAAAACATTCATCGACAAATTGCACCCGACACGTATTTATACATGGAATCGTATAATTCGAGAGATGATCTTGGGAAAAGTTTCACACTTGAAAGCTTTGAAAACGATAAGCTAGTCTCGAAACTTTCAGCCAATCTTATAAAATGGGACCGTTCAAAAAAAACATGGACAATTTCAAATTATGTTATCAGAAAAATAACCGATGGACATGAGATTTTAACAAAAGGGGAAGAACGCGACACAACCCTCAATGTGGTTCCCGAAGACTTTATTGTGCAGAAAGAAGATATGGGTACGATGACAACTCCTGAGCTGTTAAATTACATTGAAAAACAAAAATTACGAGGTGTTGACGCATTAGAAGAATACGAACTAGAACGTCATCAACGGATTGCTAATCCATTTTCTGTATTTATCTTAACACTAATCGGAGCCTCTTTAGCTTCGCGCAAAATCAGAGGCGGCATTGGGCTGCACATAGGAATTGGACTATTGCTTGCATTTACTTATATCATGTTCCAGCAGGTTTCAAAAGTATTTGCAATGAGTGGAGCCGTTACTCCATTAATTTCTAACTGGATTCCAAATTTGGTTTACGGAATTATCGCTTTACTATTATATAAGTGGTCGTCGCGCTAATCGAACATTTCTGCATAATATTCAAGAAATCAATCGATTTCAAAATTAAGAAATAGACTTTTTGTACCGTAATTTCAAAAAGTTCTACTTCGCCTAAAATATTCTTATCTTTTTTTACTGATAATAAGGACAATAGCAATATGCTTAGATAACATCTAGGACGCAATCCTATTAATTTTTAATTTAGCTAAGCAATTTTTACCTAAAACCTGATGATTCATTCAGGAATAATAAGGATTTAAAATAAATTTTTATGTCATTAAAAAGAAACATCTTAGAACTTCGTCAGCGAAAAAGTGAAGCTCAAAAAGGTGGTGGAGACAAGGCTATTGAAAAGCAAATAGCGATGGGAAAACTTACTGCCCGTCAACGCATCATTGCCATCTTAGACGAAAATTCGTTTCACGAGTACGATCTTTTTGTTGAACACGTAGCCCGTGATTTCAACATGGATAAAAAAATACTTCACGGAGACGGTGTTGTAACAGGAACCGGTACCATTAATGGAAAACCAGTTTGTATCTATGCACAAGACTTCACAGTTGCTGGTGGATCTTTGGGTTTGATGCATGCACGCAAAATCACAAAGATTATGGACCACTCTTTGAAAATGCGTGTACCACTAATTGGAATCAACGATTCAGGTGGTGCTCGTATTCAGGAAGGTGTCAACTCACTAGCTGGTTATGGCGAAATCTTTTTCAGAAATACTTTGGCATCGGGAGTTATTCCACAAATATCAGTTATTCTGGGTCCTTGTGCAGGTGGTGCAGTATACTCTCCGGCATTAACCGACTTTGTTTTTGTGGTTGAAAATATTTCAAAAATGTTTATTACCGGGCCAAGTGTTATTAAAACGGTATTAGGCGAAGAAATTTCGATGGAAGCACTTGGAGGTGCTCGCGTTCATTGCGAAATTGCTGGAAATGCACACTTCTATGCCGAAAACGAGTTGGAATGTTTCGAACAAATAAAAACATTGATCAACTACATTCCTCGCGACAACACAGCAAAAGCTGAAAAAATTGCCCCGAAAGAACCACTGAAGAAATACAACATCGAAAAATTAGTTCCTGCAAATCCAAAGCTTCCGTACGACATTCGCGACATTATCAAATCGTTGACTGATAAATCGCAATTCTTTGAAGTTATGGAATTGTATGCACCTAATATTGTAATTGGTTTTGGACGATTGAATGGCGAAACTTGTGGTTTTGTTGCCAATCAGCCAAAAGTATTGGCGGGTGTTTTAGATTGCGACAGTTCTGATAAAGCAGCGCGCTTCATCCGTTATTGCGATGCATTTAATATTCCAATTATCACTTTAGAAGACATGCCGGGTTATCTTCCAGGAGTTGATCAGGAACATATGGGTGTTATTCGCCACGGTGCTAAAATTCTTTATGCATACAGCGAAGCAACAGTTCCCAAAATTACTGTAATTATCCGTAAAGCTTATGGTGGAGGTTACATTGCAATGAACTCGCGCCATTTACGCGCCGATTTTGTATTTGCTTGGCCAACTGCCGAAATTGCGGTAATGGGACCAGAAGGAGCGGCCAACATCGTTTTCCGTAAAGAAATTATGGAAGCCGAAGATCCGGAAGCAATGCGCTTGCAAAAAATTGAAGAATACAAAGAGAAATTTGCAAACCCATTTGTAGCTGCAGCAAAAGGTTATATAGATGAAGTAATTGAGCCTGTTGAAACTCGTGCAATGTTGCTTCATGCTTTAAGCGTATCTGAACACAAATCGGTGAGCTTACCTAGAAAAAAACACGGTATTCCACCATTTTAATCCGAATTTACATGGAACATTACGATGAAAACGAATTTGGAGAATACCCTACCCTATTTCTTGGAAGTGGAAAGTACAAAACACAAACAACTAAGAAATTTGAAGAACGTAAAAACTGGGAAATTCCAAATCCAAAACTAATAAAAACAGTTATTCCGGGTACCATCATTGACATTTATGTGAAAGAAGGACAGGAAGTAAAAGAGGGAGAAACAGTATTAATTCTGGAAGCAATGAAAATGCAAAACCAGATTCTCATGCCATTTGATGGGAAAATAAAAAAGATACATGTTCAACCCGATCAGAAACTACGAAAATCAGAGCTCATGCTCGAAATTGAATAAAAAAGGAAGGGTCGATTTTACAATCGGCCCTTTTCCTTACCCTAAAACTCAATCTAACCAAACCTAAAACTACTAATATGAAAATTTATAATACGCTTGTATAAAACCATACAATTACAAAAAGTACTGTTGCGATTTCAATAATTGCTAATTTTAATATCTTGCTTTTCATTACTAACTTTTAATTGCTTTTGTATTTATATTTAGACGGATAAGAGAAGAAAATATTACACCCAATATTTTAAAAATTGTTAAAGCAAATTCTAAAAAATGTGAAAGCTTCGTTTTAACTAAATCTTTCCATCCAATTACTACATTTATGTATCACTTTTTGTGTTAAGAAAGGCAATTCTCCCCTAAGAAATTTGTTTTATGCTGCTTACGCAAATAGCATCCTAACTATTGCTTATCTTTTAATCAACTGAACATTATTTGAAAACTTAGAACCATTCTAGATTGAGAATCCACTTGCCTCAATAGCAACACAAAAATCTACCAAACAGCTATTATACTGCACTTTAAAAAACCTCTTATAACTGAATTAACAATAACAACTTTCTTAATAAATACGTAAATAATTATTAAACATAGAGCCACTTCTCCCCATCTATTTTTACTCCCATTAAAAATCAATTAAAGGAGAAATGAAAAAATTAATTACGCTAGCTCTAGTATTAAATTTAAGCATTCAACTTTTTGCTATCAAAACCGAGGCCGAAAGTGAAGCTGAAAAGAAAGGGATTATTTCAGGAAGAATAATCAACACCGATAATTATACACTTCCTGGTGCAACTGTTTATATTAAGTCTATAATGAAAGGTACTATTTCCGACATCAACGGAAACTACAAACTCATAGGACTTAAGCTTGGCACTTACACTATAACCTTTTCGTATGTTGGTTTCAAAACCATTGAAAAAGAAGTAAATTTAAAACAAGGTGAAAATGTTAAACTCGACATTCAACTATCCGACAATGAACTTATTGGAGAAGTAAGTGTGCAAGGAAATGCCGGAGGAATTTTAAAAGCACTCAACCAACAATTAACTTCTGCAAACATTGTAAATGTAATCTCATCAGATCAGGTTGGTAGCTTTCCCGATCCAAACATTGGTGATGCGCTAAAACGTGTTCCGGGTATTCACGTTCAATACGATCAGGGCGAAGCCAAATTGATTAGTATCCGTGGAACTGATCCTTCAAAAAGTACCATTTCGATCAATGGAGCTTCCATGCCCGGAACTGGCGATAGCCGCTCGGTTGGAGTAGATGCAATTCCTGCCGACATGGTGCAATCGATTGAAGTAAGTAAAGCAATAACAGCCGATATGGATGGCGATGCAATTGGAGGCGCCGTTAATCTTGTAACCAGAAAAGCCCCTTACAGCAAAAGGCTTTCAATTTCAGTAGGCTCAGGCTACAACTTTTTAACTGCCGATCCGCAATACAATGGTAGCATTATTTATGGCGATCGTTTCTTTAAGAAAAAACTTGGAGTGATCGCTTCTGGATCGATTTACGATCAGAAGTTGGGTTCAAACAAACATAATTCATCTTGGGAACCAACAGTTGCTGGCAACACAAATTATTTCTTGCCAAAATATTTAAATGTTGAACAAACATTAATGGAACGCCTCAGACAATCGTACACCTTAGGCTTAGATTTTAAATTTAACGATCGTCATACAATCGGTTTTACCGGAATTTACAACGATTATAAAGATTGGCGCAGAACTTACACCTTAAAGGTGGACGACATTAGTGGAAGTTATAAAGGAAATTGGAAAAAAGCTGAAGGATACGACTTTCATAACTACGGATCGGTTTACGATGATCCAGAAGACTTTGCCGACGAAATTGATACAGACATCGACTCAAACGGCGATGGTGTGAACGACGAAACAGGACTTGCCTATATTGTTTTAGATACGAATAACGATGGAATTGATGACAATACAGGAAAAAGCTATGTAGACTTTGATCCATTAAACCCAATCTTTAATCCAGAATTAGAACGACACATTTTTGGAGGAGCCAATGAAAAAGGAGCCGATTTAGTACATAAAAAAATAGCCAATTTCGCATTCGAAGGTGATCACATTTTTGGAAACTTGAAATTCGACTGGAATTTTTCATACATCAAAACTGTAGAGGACGAGCCCGACACACGAGAAATGGAGCTTGAAAGCGAAAACGACAAATCGGTAGTAATGGACTATAGCGACCCTCGATTTATTTCGGCAAGCGAAGGTTTTGGAGTCGACAATATTGCCGAACAAATTGCAGGTCAAACTTCGCTCGATATTGAAGAAAACAATGTCGATACCTGGTATTTGGATGGTTTTAAAGGTCGCGAACGTCGATCATATGTCGATCAATATCTTTTTGCATTCAATTTAGAATTGCCAATTATTCAAGGTAAATACGAGAACAAACTGAAATTTGGTGGAAAAGCCAAATCGATGAACAAAAGTCGAAAAACAATAGGACGTGTAAAATGGAAACCAACTTACGATCCTAACTTTCCCGATACTTACAACTGGGCAAAAATGTGGAATGATTTTTCCAATAATATGATCGATGTAAGTTCAAATTTTAACAACTCAAAATACGATGTTGGTCAATCGGCTTCGGCCTACTGGGTAGGAAATCAAAATGTAAGCTTTACCGAAAACACCGAAGATTGGCAAATTGCAACTATTTACAACAAAGAAGTTGCCGACGGTTATACTGCTTCTGAAGATGTTTATTCAGCCTATTTAATGTCGACACAAAAACTTGGCAACGACTTAAGCATCATTGTTGGTTTACGCGGCGAACAAACACAAATCGATTATCACGGATGGGAATATTTTGAGCGCGCCGAAACATTCGACGAGGTTAATGCCAATACCAATTACTTAACTTTATTACCTAGTGCACATTTAAAATTTACCCCAAGCAAAAAGCAAGTTTACCGCTTGGCATATAGTAAAACCATTAGTCGTCCATCGTACCGCGATATTGTTCCTTACACAAAGTGCGATATCAAGGATGAAGAAATTTACTTCGGAAATCCGGATATCAAACCAACTTTATCGCACAACTTTGATTTATTGGGAGAACTTTACACCGGATCAACAGGCTTGGTATCGGCAGGTTTCTTCTTTAAAAACATTCGCGATTTCGAAACAAGAATTATTGATGTTTTAGCATGGGAAGAAGTTTCGCCCTATTTAATTACTCCGGAGCAGGTGAATGCTCGCACCGATATTACCGAAGAGCAAAAAGCCGATTATGCAAAACGTTATGCAAAAGCCGAAGGAAGTGATTTTGAAAGCTATACTCCGGGGAATGGAGGAAATGCAAACCTTCTTGGTATTGAATTGGCTTTTCAAAAGCAATTAGACTTTTTACCGGGTGTACTTCAAAACTTAAGTGTTTTTTCAAACTATACGCACAATTGGGTTTTTAATAAAGACGATGAATATGAATTATCGGGTACTGCAACTAATATTTTCAATGCATCATTGGCATACGACAATAAAAAGTTTAGTGCGCGCATTTCGTACAATTTCACAAGCGATTTCTTAACAAGCAACGGAACTTCGGAACAATACAACATCTACTACGATAAGGTTTCGTACCTCGATGCGAACGTTAATGTATTCGTAACTCCAAAGATTGTTGTTTTTGCTTCGGCAAACAACCTACTCAACCAAGTTCAGAGAACCTATCAATGGAAAAGTCAATACACTTATTCATCATTAGAAAATGGTTCACGTATTCAATTAGGACTTAAATTCAATCTATTTAAATCATGAAAAATATTATTACAATGAGTTTGCTAGCAGGGTTTCTTCTGCTAGCATCTTGCCACAAAGAAGAAAAAATAATTGTAGATAACAGTTTTCTAAATTTCGAACCAACAAGCTCTCCCGATAGAATTATGATGTCGATTCCAAGCGATCCGGCCTCTACAAGAGCAATTTCGTGGAGAACAGTTTATAGCGATACAAATAGCATTGGACAAATAATACCGCTCACTCCGTCGCCTGCGCTCGAAGATTCGGCAAAACAAATTTCAGGCAGCTACAAAGCATGGGAAATCGGCGATAATAAGGCCATGGGACACAAGGTTATTTTTGAAAACTTACAAGCAAACTCAAAATATGCTTATCGTGTTGGAAATGGAACGCAATGGAGCGAATGGTTTCAATTTACAACTTCGTCGAACAAAATTGAACCCTTCTCATTTTTATATTTTGGCGATGTTCAGAACGATATTAAATCAAAAGGTTCAAGAATTTTGCGTCAGGCATACAGCAATTTCCCTGATGTAGATTTTATGCTATTTGCAGGCGATTTGGTTAGTAGAAGTACGGAGGAATATTGGCGCGAATTCTTTTATGCCGGAGGATGGATTTTTGGAATGATGCCGAGCATTCCAACTCCCGGCAACCACGAGTATAATAAAACAGATAGCGTAAGAACGTTTTCTAACCACTGGAATCAGATTTATACAATGCCCAACAATGGTCCATCACCTAATTTAGACAACCGCGTTTATTATTTAGATTATCAGGGAGTACGATTTATTTCAGTCGATTCTCCGGCAATGGGTTATACCGAAGAAACAAGCGATTTAATTTTAAATTGGCTGGAAGAAACATTGCAATCGAATCCAAATAAATGGACGATTGTATTTACTCATTTCCCGGTTTATTCTTGTTCAATGGGTAGAAACAACGAAAATTACAGAACAAAAATTCAACCGGTACTGGAAAAATATGGAGTTGATTTGGTGCTTCAGGGACACGATCATAGTTATTGCAGAGGACAAAACTTGGAGAATAAAATGACCGAAAGTACCAATTATCCCATGTATGTGGTTTCTGTTGCCGGACCAAAAATGTATGGTTTAAACACTTCATTTTGGAGCGACCGAATGGCCTCTAACACTCAACTTTATCAAAATATATCTGTAGATGGAAACAAAATAAGTTTTGAAACCTATACCGTTACTGGAGAATTATATGATAATTTTAGGATTGAGAAAAACAGAAATGGGAAAAATACAATCGTTATCGATCCTCAATTTAACGACAAAGGAGACCTTACCAATATCCCAGAACGAGCTGTACAAAAGTACGACCAAGAACAACTTGAGAAATATCAAGAATTTTTCAAATAGTAAAATAAATGTATAAAAAAAGAGGCAGCCCTAAGGTTGCCTCTTTTTTTATACATTTATTTTTGCTTAACTAGCTTTCAATAATTGCATTCCTGAGCGATCTACTTTTTTACGAGCATAATCTTCAGTAATTATCAATATATTTTGGTCTTTCGAAGGCATCTCAAACATCGCGTCGACCATAATGGTTTCGCAAATCGAACGTAAACCACGTGCTCCCAGTTTAAATTCAACCGCCACGCTAACAATATAATCTAATGCTTTGTCGTCGAAAGTTAATTCAATACCATCTAAATCGAACAACTTAGTGTATTGTTTAATAATTGCATTTTTGGGTTCTGTTAAAATTTTGCGCAAGGCCTCTTTGTCTAACTGATCAAGATAAGTGAGCATTGGCAATCGACCAATAATTTCAGGAATTAAACCAAACGATTTTAAATCCATCGGTGCGATGTATTGCATTAAGTTTTTGCGATCGACATGTTCGCTTCCTTCAATAGCACTATACCCAACTACTTTTGTATTCATTCGTTGTGCTATTTTACGCTCGACACCATCGAAAGCACCACCTACAATGAATAAAATATTCTTGGTGTTTACCGGAATCATTTTTTGCTCAGGATGCTTTCTTCCTCCTTGTGGCGGAACATTTACTACTGCACCTTCCAATAGTTTCAACAAACCTTGCTGCACACCTTCTCCCGACACATCGCGTGTAATCGAAGGATTATCGCCTTTACGGGCAATTTTGTCAATCTCATCCACAAAAACGATTCCTCGCTCGGCAGCTTCCACATTGTAATCGGCAGCTTGTAACAAACGAGTTAATAAGCTTTCAATGTCCTCACCAACATAACCGGCTTCGGTTAATACGGTAGCGTCAACAATGGTAAAAGGCACATGAAGCATTTTTGCAATTGTTTTTGCCAATAATGTTTTACCGGTTCCGGTTGGGCCAACTAAAATGATGTTTGACTTTTCAATTTCGGTTTCATCTTCTTCCACCTTCTGAGCCAAACGTTTGTAATGGTTGTATACCGCTACTGATAAAATTTTCTTGGCGTGATCCTGACCAATCACATATTCGTCAAGACGACTTTTAATCTCAACAGGTTTCATCAAAGTTACCTCTTCAAGATTAAAGCTATCTTTGCTTTTAAATTCTTCTTCAATAATTGAATAGGCCTGCTCAATACAACGATCACAAATATGGGCTTCCATGCCTGCGATTAAAAGTTCTACTTCATCTTTTTTTCGTCCACAAAATGAACACCTATCCATTTGTTTATCACTCATCGACTTTTCTTATTTTTTAGTTCGAGTTAAAACCTGATCGATCATACCATATTTAACAGCTTCTTCAGCAGTCATCCAGTAATCTCTATCCGAATCTTTTTCAACTTTCTTAAAGGTATTACCCGAGTGTTTTGCAATAATCTCGTATAATTCCTTTTTCAACTTCATAATTTCACGGGCTGTAATTTCAATATCCGATGCTTGCCCTTGTGCTCCACCAAGTGGTTGGTGAATCATCACTCTAGAATGCGTTAATGCAGATCGCTTACCTGTCGCTCCGGCAGTTAACAACACAGCACCCATCGATGCAGCCATTCCAGTACAAATCGTAGCTACATCAGAGGAAATAAATTGCATTGTATCGTAAATTCCCAAACCAGCATGCACCGAACCTCCAGGAGTATTAAAGTAAATTTGAATGTCTTTACCCGGATCGGTTGAATCTAAAAACAACAATTGAGCCTGAATAATATTAGCTACGTAATCATCAATTGGTACACCAAGGAAAATAATACGATCCATCATTAATCGCGAGAAAACATCCATGCTGGCAATATTCAACTGACGCTCTTCAATAATTGTTGGAGAGATGTAACTGCCGTATGCCGACGAAATAAATTTATCTACTGATGTGCTATTCAAACCTAAGTGACCTGTAGCGTATTTTTGAAATTCCTTTCTTTGATCCATATTTTAACAATTTAAGAAGTTTTTAATCTTGCTCTTCAAATTTGAACAATCTTCTTCGGAAAATGATTTACAAAGGTAGAAATTTTTAAAAAGTAATGATTTAATGATCAAAAAGATTCAAATAAATTCAATATTGATTTAAATCTTTCGTTATCAAGGTAATTTTAACTCTCCAATTACAATTTTTATTAAATATTTTTGCGATTGAGAAAGCTTATTACAACTTTGCAACGCATTTTACGAGACATTCAAGATGAAAAAATATATTTTCCCTATAATTAGCATATTATTGATCGCAATTATAGCAGTTTTATTTATCCGAAAAAGCCATGTAAATTCTGATCCTCAAGAGTTTGTTGCTTTAGATACAATTCCAGAAATAATTCCCGAACCGATTTTTGTTTGGGGAATGAACAAAGATTCGATTACGATCGATACGTGTAAAGTAAAACGCAATCAAAGTTTATCGGACATTTTAAGGAAAAAAAATATTTCAGCTTTAACAGTTCACAATTTAGCATTAAATGCGAAAAGTATTTTCGATGTTCGAAAAATAAAATCAGGAAACGCTTATTATTTAATCCAAAAAGACACCTTTCCTGAACCCGATTATATGGTTTACGAAGAATCGGCAATTGATTATATTGTTTTTGATTTAAATAATCCTGAAAATATTACCCGAGGCGAAAAAGATATCGAAAACATTGAAAAGAAAGTTGCCGGCGTAATCACCACATCACTTTGGAATTCGATGATTGAAAGTGGTGTAAGTCCGGTTTTAGCAGTTGAGCTTTCAGATATTTTTGCCTGGACCATCGACTTCTTTGGCATCCAAAGTGGCGATCGATTTAAGGTCATTTTCGACGAGCAATTTGTAGAAGGAGAATATGTAGGCATTGGTGCTATCAAAGCTGCTTATTTTGAACATATGGGAACTCCTTTGTATGCTTTTTACTTTCAGAAAAATGAACAAGAAGGATTTTTCGACACCAATGGAAACAGCTTGCGCAAAGCATTTTTAAAAGCCCCATTAAATTTTTCGAGAATCAGTTCTCGCTACTCAAAAAGTAGAATGCATCCGGTTTTAAAATATCGCCGACCACACTTAGGAGTTGATTATGCTGCAGCAACAGGAACACCAGTATACTCAATTGGTGATGGAGTAATTACCAAAAAAGCTTATCAGAAAAACGGTGGAGGATATTACCTCACCATCAAGCATAATTCAGTTTACAAGTCGCAATACATGCATTTAAGCGCATACGGAAAAGGAATCCGCGAAGGAGTTCGTGTAAAACAAGGTCAGCACATTGGGAATGTTGGTATGACCGGACTAGCAACCGGACCGCATCTTGATTTCAGAATCTATAAAAATGGGACTCCGGTTGATCCATTAAAAGTAGATGCACCACCGGTAGAACCAATTACCGAGGTCAACAGACCAAGTTTCGAAGCTTTTAGTGATTCAATGCGAATATTGCTTGATTCAATTCCCTACGAAATCATTAACGATTTAGCATTAAAAAACTAAGGTTATTGTTTATTAGCATCTAAGGCAATTCGTATATTTTCTTTTAGTTTTTTATAACCAGCTCGATGAACTGCTGAATCTTTGAAAATTCGGTTAAACTCTTCTTTCGTGAGGTTCTGCCAGCGATCAGAATTAAATGCAAGCAAATCCGCTTGAGGATCAAACACAGCAATTTGATGTTTTTGCGGTTGCTGATTCCAAGGGCATACATCCTGACAAATATCGCAGCCATAAACCCGACGCATTAACTTGGAATGAAACTGTTCGGGAATGGTATCTTTCAACTCGATGGTTAAATATGAAATACATTTCGAGGCGTTCAGAATATATGGTTTTTCAAAAGCTTGAGTTGGACAAGCACTTAAACATTGATTGCAACTTCCACAGTATTCTTTTTCATAAGGTTGATCGTATTCAAGCTCTAAATCAAGAATTAATTCACCAATAAAAAAGTAAGATCCCAATTCTTTATTGAGTAATAAACCATTTTTACCAATCCAACCCAATCCGGCTTCAACCGCCCAATAACGTTCTAAAACAGGAGCCGAATCAGTAAAAAACCGACCGCTTACCGGAGCAATTTCATCATTTATAAAAGCATACAATGCTTTTAATTTATCTTTTATTACCAAATGATAATCCTTCCCATAGGCATATTTTGAAATAACTGGAAGTTTTATTCCTGCCTGCAAGTGATGAGGAAAATAATTTAATAGAACAACGATTATCGACTTTGCACCATCAACCATTAATCTAGGATCTAGTCGCTTTTCAAAATGATTGGCCAAGTAGCCCATTCTACCCTGATAGTTCTTCTCAAGAAAGCTTTTCAATCCCTCTCGCTGTTCTTCCAATCTACGTGCTTTGGCAATTCCAATAGCATTAAAGCCCAGCTCAAGTGCCTTTTGTTTAATTTTTTCTGCTCTCTTTTGACGATGGGCCATTCACTTCAATCTATCAATTAAAATTGAAAATAGTTAATTCTTTCGGATTACGCGAAGTACAATTAATTTTATCGGAAGAATAACACCAATTGCAAGGGCAATTGCTTCGAATAAAAACTGCTCGTGAAGTGGTAGATCCATTGCAATAAACAAAGCAAGCCAGTAAGCAACTCCACCGATACGAATATAATTCTCGTTCATCACAGTGCCTACAATTACTAATGCGAGTCCTATTAAACTCATTTGAATTAAATGCATGATTGTAAAATCAATTTCCTGATAATGAACTTTAACAACCATCAAAATAATATTATTAATCACCAACACTGAAAACCAAACATAGCGGGCAATAATACGGTCTCGTTCTAAAAGCAATCGTCGATTTTTATAGAAATACCAAATTGTTAATACAATACCAACAAGGAGTAAAAAATATTCAAAATACTTAAGGAAATTCAGGAATCCATAGCTAAGTAGAATTTCGACCTTTAAATAATCAATTATTCGACTTAGAAAAAATAGTGTTCCCCAAATGATAAATAGGAAAAGCTGACTCTTGCGATCAAATAATTTTTTCAGAAATAATTTAATAAATGAAGCCGGTTTTGATTCCATAACTTTCAGTATTAGTTCTTTTAAAGGTATGAAATTAGAATCTAAGTATTAATGTTCTATAACAAAAACAAGAACGTAAAAAAACCTGCTCTAAATTTTTAGAACAGGTTGAATTATATTGATTTTTTTTGTTCTAAAAGAATCCTAATTCCAATTTTGCTTCTTCACTCATCATCGATTTATCCCAAGCTGGTTCAAAGGTTAATTCAACATTTACTTCGTCAACTCCTTCAACGGTCATCGCTTTTTCATAAACATCCTGAATAATCATATCGGCAACCGGACAACCAGGTGCAGTTAATGTCATCACAATATCTGCTGTTTTCTTTTCATCAACATCAATTGTATATATCAGCCCCAGATCATAAATGTTCACAGGGATTTCTGGATCGTAAACGGTTTTAAGAACTTCTATAATATTTTCAATAATTGGTGTTTTTCCATCACTCATAACGAGGCTCCTTTCTAAGCATTTAGTTTATTGTAAGCAACAGCGTACAACTTAATTTGTTTGACCATCGACAACAATCCATTAGAACGAGTTGGCGACAAATGTTCTTTGAGACCAATTTCTTCGATAAAATGAAATTCTGTATTGACAATTTCTTCAGCTGGTTGTTCATTCACCACGCGAAGTAATAATGCAACTAATCCTTTCACAATTAAAGCATCGCTTTCGCCTTGATAATGTAATATTCCATCTTTTTGCTCTGCGTTAAACCAAACCTGCGATTGACAGCCTTTAATAATATTCTGTGGAGTTTTGTATTGTTCATCCATAGGCTCCAATTCGTTTCCCATTTCAATTAAATAGGCATATTTATCCATCCAGTCGTCGAAGGCCGAAAACTCTTCTACGATATCTTGTTGTATTTCTTCGATTGTCATATTCAATTATTTTATGTTACAAATGTGCGACTTTTTTAATAAAGAAGTTTGTAACTAATGCTACAATAGCTCAATTTTATAGAATCGTTAACTCGCTCAAAGTCTTTTAATTCAATTCGACCTTAAAACATCATTAAGGTACGTTGCAAAGCAGCAATGAAACCATCAATTTCTGCTTTGGTATTGTAACATGCAAATGAAATTCGAACTGTTCCGGGAATCTCAAATCGTTTCATCAAAGGTTGCGCACAATGATGCCCGGTACGAACAGCAAATCCTAATTTATCTAAAAACATTCCGATATCGTATGGATGAATATTCCCAACCAAAAAAGAAATACCGCCCGATTGATGATCCGTTTTACCGATAAATCGAATGTTCTCTATTTTTTCAAGCTGCGCATAAGCATAATCTAATAATTCGTGCTCGTAGCTCGCAATATTTTCAAATCCAATTTCATTTACAAAGTCGATGGCTGCTCCCAAACCAATTACTTCGGTGTAGTTAGGAGTTCCAGCTTCGAATTTATACGGAATTGTATTGAAAGTAGTTCCCTCAAACGAAACCTCTTCGATCATTTCGCCACCACCCAAAAACGGAGGCATTTTCTCCAGATACACTCTTTTTCCGTATAAACAACCCACTCCTGTTGGCCCATAAATTTTATGTCCTGAAAATGCAAGAAAGTCGCAATTTAAATCTTGCAAATCAATTTTAATGTGCGGAACTGCTTGTGCTGCATCGATTAAAACAGGCACATTTTTGTTGTGGGCAATTTCCACAATTTCTTTCACAGGATTCACAACGCCCATTACGTTTGATACCATGGTAACAGAAACAATTTTAGTACGGTCGTTGATCATCGACTCCAACATTTCAACTTTTAATCTTCCGTTGTCTTCAATTGGAATTACTTTCAGAACAGCCTTTTTGCGCTCACAAACCAATTGCCAAGGAACAATATTCGCATGATGTTCCATTTCGGAGATAATTATTTCATCTCCTTCAAAAATAAATGCTTCAGAAAAAGAATATGCGACCAAATTGATGCTTTCGGTGGTACCTTTTGTGAAAATAATCTCCTCACGATCTTCAACATTCAAGAAGTTTTGAACCTTATCTCGAACCGCTTCAAAAGCAACCGTTGTTTGGTTACTCATATAATGTGCACCACGATGAGGATTACCATTAAAGTCGCGATAGTTTTGGCCCATACTTTCCAATACCTGTATCGGACGATGCATGGTTGCTGCATTATCAAAATACACGTAAGGTTTGTTGTAAACTTCTTTGGTAAGAATTGGAAAATTCTTTCTTATCTCTTCAACATTGTAAGTCATGGTGCAAAATTAAAAAGAAAACGGGAAGCAAACGCCTCCCGAATTATTTATCTTGTTTCTATTTTTGTTCGCAATGAACGGCGCAACTATTACAAGGGCTTAAATCGCCTCGCAATCGTCGGTCGACTAATTCTTCAATTCGACCTCGCAAAGCTTCAATTGAAATGCCATCGAGCACTTCATTTGCAAAGGCAAACATCAGCATTAAGCGTGCTTCGCGCTCAGGAATACCACGTGCACGCAAATAAAACAATGCATCTTCATCAATTCGCCCAATGGTAGCACCGTGACTACAACGCACATCGTCGGCATCGATTACCAATTGTGGTTTGGTATTCATGGTTGAACGTTCGCACATCAACACATTGTTGTTGCGCTGGAATGCAGATGTTTTTTGTGCATCGCGATAAACATGAATTCTTCCTGAAAATGCGCCAGTTGCTTCTTCATCCAAAATATTTTTGAATAGCTGATTACTTACGCATTCCGGAACTTTATGATTTATATTAATGAAATTATCAGCATGTTGCTTTCCGTCTAATAAAGAAAGCCCGAAAACGTTCGCTTCAGAATGCTCTCCACTAATATCAATTCCAATATTGTTTCTGATGATTCCACCATTTAAGGTTACTGCCCCCGAATTGGTTACAGTATTTTTCCCTTGATCGAGATAAAACGATGCAATATTTGTGGCTTCATCGTGCTGATTTTGGATATTGTAAAAACTAAATCGAGCATCGTCATCCACAAAGCATTCTACCAAATTATTGGCTGCATAATATTTATCGTTTAATGTATGATCGCAAAAAACAACTTTCGCTTCAGCATTTTTACCAATCGCAAAAATATTACGCTGATTCACAAAGGTATTATCAGTTGAATTCAGTAGATTAATAATCTGAATTGGCTTTTCGATGGTAACATTCTCGGGTACATACAAGAAAACGCCGTCTTTTACCAATGCGGTATTTAATGCTGCAAAAGGATCGGTATCCACAGGAGCCAATTTGCCATAATATTTCTCGACCAACTCGGGATGCTGATTTGCAACTTCTTGCAAGCTTCCTAGAATAACCCCTTCAGGCAAGTTTTCAACCAATTTATTGCGTTGATAATACCATCCGTTAACGGTTAAAACAACTGTTGCTTCCAATTTTGGAACATCACAATTAAAAATATCGTGCAAATCGACCTTTTGCTTTACGTAACGAGGATAAACCTGAAAATCGTTTTGAAAAGCTTGTCGCAAATCAGTGTATTTATAGTCTTCAACTTTACGCCAAGGAATTCCTTGTTCGGCAAAGGAATTTATTGCTGCTTCCCTTTTTTCGTTCATGAAATCAGGACAGTCTTCAGCATAAACCTCTTTAGAGCCGTTGTAAAGATCAACTAGTTCCTGAGTTGCAGTATATTGAACTGTATTCATTACCATAATTACTCTCCCAACTCTTTTTTAATCCAGTCGTAACCTTTCGATTCTAACTCTAATGCCAACTCTTTACCAGCCGATTTAACAATTTTACCTTGGTACAAAACGTGTACAAAATCGGGAACGATGTAGTCGAGTAAGCGTTGATAATGGGTTACAACAATGGTTGCATTTTCGGGCGATTTCAATGTATTTACTCCCGATGCCACTACGCGCAATGCATCAATATCTAATCCTGAATCGGTTTCATCGAGGATGGCCAGTTTAGGTTCCAACATTGCCATTTGAAAAATTTCATTTCTTTTTTTCTCGCCACCTGAAAAACCTTCGTTTACGGAACGATTGGTTAGTTGTGTACTTATTTCAACCACCTTTTTTTTCTCTTGCATCATTTTTAAGAATTTTGATGCAGATAAAGGTTCTTGACCACGATATTTACGTTGTTCGTTCACCGCAGTTTTCATGAAATTTACCATACTTACTCCAGGGATTTCAATTGGATACTGAAATCCTAAAAATAGTCCCATGCGAGCACGTTCTTCCACTGGCATTTCTAAAATATTTTGTCCTTCGAAGATAACTTCACCTTCAGTTACTTCGTATTTTTCGTGACCTGAAATAACATTCGCCAACGTACTTTTACCGGCACCATTAGGACCCATTATGGCGTGTATTTCACCTGCTTTAATTTCCAGGTTTACACCTTTTAATATTTCTTTACCTTCAACGTTTGCGTGTAAGTTCTTAATCGTTAACATACTCTATAATTTTCCCCTATAACTCCATTAATGGCGGATAAGGTTTCTGTTTCTATATAATGCAGATACTACTCTAATCTAAAATAATACAACGCTCATTCCCTTAAAAAGGGAGTTGAGGTTTAACCAACGCTTCCTTCTAAACTAATTTGAAGTAGCTTTTGTGCTTCTACTGCAAATTCCATTGGAAGTTTATTAATAACCTCTTTGGCATAACCATTCACAATCATTCCTACTGCATCTTCAGTATCAATACCTCGTTGGTTACAGTAAAAAATTTGATCTTCAGAAATTTTTGAAGTCGTTGCTTCGTGCTCTAGAATTGCTCCTTTGTTTGAACATTCAATATACGGGAAAGTGTGTGCACCACAGGTGTCGCCTAACAATAATGAATCACATTGTGAGAAATTTCTTGAATTATCGGCATTCGGAGCCACACGCACTAAACCGCGATAAGAGTTGTTACTCTTTCCGGCAGAAATACCTTTCGATACAATGATCGATTTGGTATCTTTTCCAATGTGTATCATTTTTGTACCTGTATCGGCTTGCTGATGATTGTTGGTTAATGCAACTGAATAAAACTCCCCTGAAGAATGATCTCCCACCAACACACAACTTGGATATTTCCAAGTTACAGCAGAACCGGTTTCCACCTGCGTCCATGCAATTTTTGAATAATCGCCTCTGCAAATACCACGCTTGGTTACAAAATTATAAATTCCACCTTTTCCGTTTTTATCACCAGGATACCAGTTTTGCACGGTTGAATATTTTACTTCTGCTCGCTCCTTAGCAATAATTTCAACTACGGCAGCATGCAACTGATTTTCGTCGCGCTGAGGAGCTGTACAACCTTCTAGATAAGAAACATAGCTATCGTCATCAGCCACAATTAAGGTGCGCTCGAACTGACCAGTATTGGCTGCATTTATTCTAAAATAAGTTGACAATTCCATTGGGCAACGAACTCCTTTTGGAATGTAACAGAACGATCCATCACTAAACACAGCAGAATTTAACGCTGCAAAATAATTATCTGCAACCGGAACCGCTTTCCCAATATATTCTTTAACTAATTCGGGATATTCTTTAACCGCTTCGCTAAACGAGCAGAAAATAATTCCACGTTCAGCCAAAGTTTCCTTAAAAGTTGTTTTAACAGAAACACTATCGATTACGGCATCAACTGCAACTCCCGCTAACTGTTTTTGCTCTTCTAAAGGAATACCTAACTTATTAAAAGTATCGATCAACTCTGGATCTACTTCATCTAAACTCGCTAATGGCTTCTTTTTGGGAGCTGCGAAATAGTATAAATTTTGAAAATCGATTGGTGGAATTTTCAAGTAAGCCCAATCGGGCATTTTCATTTCCAACCACCTTTTATACGCTTTTAAACGGAAATCCAACATCCATTCCGGCTCTTCCTTTTTTGCCGAAATCAAACGAATTACATTTTCGTTCAATCCTTTCTCTATAAATTCAGTATCAATGTCGGTTACAAACCCATATTTGTAATCTTCATTGGTTACCTTGTCTAAAATTTTATCTTGTTCTGACATATTCTCTCCTCTCTAGTAAACCTTATTCCCATATAACAAAGTTAATTACAGACGGTTTAATAATTTTTGCAAAGATAGTAAAGTAGTCTTACTTTTGCCTCCAGTTTAACAATTCATACAAAAAAGTCCTCTGTAATGACTGAGAATCGCAAGGTAACTCCAATTTCCGAATTAGGAGAGTTTATGTTAATCGATAGGTTAACAAATAAAATTAAATTAAACAACGAAAGTTCCCAACTAGGAATTGGTGACGATTGCGCTGTTTTAAGCTATGGCGAAAAGAATATTTTAGTAACCACCGACATGTTAACCGAAGGAATTCACTTCAATTTAATGTATGTTCCTTTGAAGCACTTAGGTTACAAATCGGTTGCAGTAAATGTAAGCGATATTATCGCAATGCGAGGAACACCAAAACAAATTACAGTTTCGTTGGGTGTCTCTTCAAAATTTTCGGTTGAAGCATTGGAAGAGCTGTACGAAGGAATTCATTTGGCATGTGCTACTTATGGCGTTGATTTAATTGGAGGCGATACAACGGCATCGTTAACCGGTTTAACCATTAGTATTACAGCAATTGGAGAAGCTGACAAAGAAAAAATCACTTATCGTAGTGGCGCTAAAGAAAACGATTTGATTTGTATTTCGGGAGATTTGGGTGGCGCTTACATGGGATTGCAATTACTCGAACGCGAAAACGAGGTATACAAAGTTGATCCCAAAATGCAACCACAACTTGAAGGATACAATTATATAATAAGAAGACAGCTAAAACCCGAAGCTCGCATAGATATGCTACAGATGTTTGATAATTTAGCTATTCACCCAACCGCAATGATTGATATTTCTGATGGACTTTCCTCAGAGATAATGCATATCTGTAAAAACTCGAAAACCGGAGCTAAAATATTTGAAGATCGAATCCCTATGGATGATCAAACTAAGAAAATGGCTGCCGAATTAAACATCAATCCAATTGTGTCTGCCCTAAATGGTGGCGAAGATTACGAATTATTGTTTACATTGCCAATTGAAGAACATGATAAAGTGCGCAACAATCCCGACATTACAATAATTGGCCATATTGCCAAACAAAGCGAAGGAGTTAATTTGGTAGCGATGGGCGGTTCAGAAATTGAATTGACTGCACAAGGCTGGAATTCATTGAAAGAAGACGAAGAGTAGATAGATTTTATATATTATAAACTAAAGCCAATCTAGGAATAGATTTGGCTTTTTTTTATTTCTAAAATAATATTTTCTCTATCACTTTCGGATAGTGCTCATATTCTAAAGCATGTACTTTTGCTGCAACATCATCGGCCGTATCTTTTGGCGACACTTCGCACTTTGCTTGGAAGATAATACTTCCTTCGTCGTAATTTGCATCTACATAATGAATCGTAATTCCCGATTCCTTTTCATTGTTGGCCACCACTGCCTCATGCACTTTATCGCCATACATTCCCTTTCCACCATATTTTGGAAGCAAAGCTGGATGAATATTGACAATGGTAAAATTATCGATCAGATTTTGTGGAATCAGCCATAAAAAACCGGCCAAAACAATCATATCTACCTTCAATTTTTTTAGATGATTCAACACAATTTCGGTGGTATAAAACTGCTTTCTATCGAATACCAAAGATGGAATATTTAGTTTTTTTGCTCGCTCAAGTACGAAAGCATCGGCTCTATTCGAATAAATGCATTCAATGTTCAAATTTTCAGCATCATTAAAATAGCATGCAATGTTCTCAGCATTCGACCCAGAACCCGATGCAAATATAACTATGTTTTTCATTATAAGTAGGTTAACTTCTTTTCCACAAAGAATCAATTTAAGACAAAAATAATAGAACCTTTAATTTAAACCTCCTCTACGGAGCAAAAATTTGGAAAAAAGGAGGGATTGTATTTTACTTTGCAGCGAAAATTTTTTAAGCAAATTATTAACATTAAAACATTACAACGATGTCTAACGTAGCAGAAAAAGTTAAGGCTATTATTGTCGACAAATTAGGAGTTGACGAAAGCGAAGTAACTGTAGAAGCTAGCTTCACAAACGATTTAGGTGCTGATTCTCTTGACACAGTTGAATTAATCATGGAATTCGAAAAAGAATTCGACATGGCTATTCCTGACGATCAAGCAGAAAAAATTGGTACTGTAGGTGAAGCAGTCTCTTACATTGAAGCAAATAGCTAATAATAACCCTTTTACTTTATTATGAATTTCAAACGAGTAGTAGTAACGGGTCTGGGAACAATTAACCCGCTTGGAAACAATGTCGAAGAATATTGGGATAATCTCAAGAACGGTGTTAGTGGAGCGGGCCCAATCACTCGTTTTGATGCATCCAACTTCAAAACAACTTTTGGCTGTGAGGTAAAAAATTGGAATCCATTAGATCATTTCGACCGCAAAGAGGTTCGTAAATATGATCCGTATGCACAATTTGGTATCGTAGCAGCTCGTCAGGCAATTGAGGATTCAAATGTTGATTTAGAGAAGGTTAACAAAGATAGAGTTGGGGTAATTTGGGGAGCAGGTATTGGAGGACTTCAAACTTTTCAGGATGAAGTTCGTAATTTGGTACCTGAAAACCCAAAAACCAATCCTTTCTTCATTCCGAAAATGATTGCCAATATTTGTAGTGGAAGTATCTCGATCGAGTACGGTTTTAGAGGACCAAATTTCACAACGGTAACCGCATGCGCTTCTTCAGCCAATGCAATTTACGACGCTTTACTTTATTTAAGATTAGGTAAAGTTGATATGGTTGTATCAGGTGGATCAGAAGCAGCAATCACTGAAATGGGTGTTGCAGGATTTAATTCGATGAGAGCAATCTCTACTCGTAACGACGATCCTAAAACAGCTTCGCGTCCGTTCGACAAAGACAGAGATGGATTTGTAATGGCAGAAGGTGGAGCAGCTTTAATTTTAGAAGAATACGAACATGCAGTTGCACGTGGTGCAAAAATATATGCGGAAGTATTAGGTGGTGGATTAACTGCCGATGCTCACCACATGACAGCTCCCGACCCAGAAGGCGGTGGGGCATCTCTAGTAATGCAACAAGCTTGTGAAGATGCAGGTATCGATGTAAAAGATGTAGATTACATTAATGTTCACGGTACATCAACAGGATTAGGGGATATTGCAGAACCAAATGCAATTAAAAAAGTATTTGGCGAACACGCCTATAACTTGAGCATCAGCTCAACAAAATCAATGACCGGTCACTTACTTGGTGCTGCTGGTGCTGCAGAAGCAATTGCTGCGATCCTTGCAATAAAGAACAATACTGTTCCACCAACTATCAATCAATTTGAATTAGACCCGGAACTTGATGAGAAATTAGATTTCACATTCAATAAAGCTAAAGAACGTGAAATTAATATTGCACTGAGTAACACATTTGGATTTGGTGGCCACAATGCGTCAATAATATTCAAAAAATACAAATGATAAAGCGATTTTATCAGTTTATAAAACTCTTTTCCTCACCAGGAAAAGAGTTTTATTTATTTTTAAAAAACCTGATTGGATACTATCCTATCAACACCAAACTATACGACATTGCTTTTACCCACAAGTCTGTTTCTGAAACCGATACTTTAGGCTACCCAATCAACAATGAACGATTGGAATTTCTGGGCGATGCCGTTATTGGCTCTGTGGTAGCCGAATTACTTTACAACCGCTTTCCACATCGCGGAGAAGGATTCATGACTCAAATGCGCTCTAAACTGGTTAACAGAGCATTTCTTTCGCAACTAACCTACGATACTGGTTTACATCAGTTCCTAAAATCAAAAACGGTAGGCACCAATCAAAATAGTCATATTTTAGGAGATGCATTTGAAGCATTAATTGGCGCCATTTATCTCGATAAAGGCTACGAAAAAGCCAAGTATGTATTAATAAAGAAATTCCTAAACCCATACGTTGATTTAAATGAGCTGGAAGAATTAGATGAAAATTTCAAAAGCCAACTAATCGAATGGGGACAAAAATTGCGCAAAGAAATCCAGTTCGATACCGAAGAAGTTGAAAACGAACATCCCAAAGCCAATTCATTTAAATCGATTGTTTTAATCGACAATATTGAAACAGGTAAAGGTAAAGGAACTTCTAAAAAGGAAGCACAACAAAACGCAGCCAAAGAGGCCATCGAAAAAATAGAGAGCAATAAATCACTCTAATCAATTCAAAAGCAGTTAAAATAACCGAAGGTGGGTTAAATTATGTTAAGCCTAGCCTAGCTCCGATTACAAATATTTTATATTTGTAGGTAATGGGAAAGCAAAAAATCATAGGATTAATTGTGATGATGTCGGTGGTACTGGGATTACTAGTATTGCTGCAAATGAATACCATTGGAAATGCTGCAAATATTCGCGAAGAGCAATTCTCTCAATTGGTAAAACAATGTCTGATAAATGTTGCAAAAAAACTCGAGGACATAGAAACCCGTGAGATTCTTCAAGCCGAAGATTTAATTAAGCAATCTAGTTTTACACCGATCAATGAAAATATTTCAGATGTAATAATCCATCAGGAAATCAATTATTCGGTTCTTAAAAAAAACAAAGATGGAGAATATATAGAATCCTCTATTCAAAAAGATACAGTGATTCGGCTTACTCCACCAGTTCAAAATCAAGAATCTTTCAACAATATCGACCAACGAAATAACATTGAACACGAACGTCGCTTAAAAAATATCAAAGAGCGCGATCTCTACATGCGCCGCTTGCAATTACACATGGAAATGGCAAGCCGACCAATTGAAGAACGAGTTCAACAAGATTACCTTGAAACTTTACTTAAAAATGAATTTGCCAATCATGGAATTTTACTTGATTTTGAATACGCTGTAAAATCATTTCCATTTGGAGAGGAAAAAACAATTTTCACATCCGAAGAATACAAAAACAGCAAAAGGACAGAACACAGAATTCCATTATATGCCAGCGACATAAGAGAACAAAAAGCCAATTATTTAAATGTTTATTTTCCTAAAAGTCGTCGGCAATTTTTAATGTCAACAGGAATTATGGTAATTCCATCCATCCTTCTAATTATCGTAATTATAGGGATTTTCACCTACACAATAATGATCATTTTGCGTCAGAAAAAATTATCGGTTGTGAAGAACGACTTTATCAATAACATGACGCACGAACTGAAAACTCCAATTTCAACAATTTCGTTGGCCTCGCAAATGCTACGCGATAATTCGGTAAATCATACAACTGTTGCAGTTGATCGAATTTCGAATGTAATTTACGACGAAAGTAAACGTCTTAGTATGCAAGTTGAAAAGGTACTTCAAATGGCTGTATTCAACGAAGGCAGATTGAAAATGAAATTTAAAACCATCGATATCCATGAAATTATTACTTCGGTGGTTCAAAATTTTGAGATTCGGGTTCAAACTGAAGATGGCCATCTAACATTACATAAAAATGCTTCCAAGTGTTTAGTTCATGGCGATCAAGTGCATATTACAAATGTTTTGTTTAACTTGCTTGACAATGCAATGAAATACAAAAAGGGCATTCCGGAAATTGAAATTACCACTCAGAATAAGAAAAACTTTTTAGTAATTTCGATAAAAGACAATGGTATCGGTATCGCAAAAGAACATCAGAAACAAATTTTTGAACGCTTCTATCGCGTGCCAACCGGCAATGTTCACGATGTAAAAGGTTTTGGCTTAGGCTTACATTATGTTTACAAAGTAATCTCAACGCACAACGGTGAAATCAAAGTTGAAAGTGCTATTAATAAAGGAACAAATTTCATATTACATATCCCTGTAAAAGAATAACCTATGGACTCAAAAATCAAAATATTGCTTGCTGAAGACGACCAAAACTTGGGCTTGCTTTTAAAAGAATACTTAATTGCTAAAGGATTCGAAACCGATTTATTTGCCGATGGAGAATTGGCGTACCATGGCTTCATGCGCGGACATTACAACATTTGCTTATTGGATGTTATGATGCCTAAAAAAGATGGGTTTTCACTTGCCAAAGATATTCGAATGGTAAATGCCGATGTTCCGATTGTATTTCTAACTGCAAAAAATTTAAAGGAAGACGTATTAGAAGGTTTTAAAATTGGAGCCGACGATTACTTAACCAAGCCTTTTAGCATGGAAGAGCTAATCTTCAGAATTGAAGCAATTTTAAGACGCATATCGGGCGACAAACAGCAAACTGAGCAATCTGTATTTAAAATTGGAACTTATTCTTTTGATGCTCGAAAGCAAATTCTAACACATAACAATACAGAAGTTAAAATGACCACAAAAGAATCGGAATTACTGAGGTTATTGGCTACAAATATGAACAAAGTGTTAGAACGCAATTATGCATTAAAAGCCATATGGGTTGACGACAACTATTTTAATGCTCGAAGCATGGATGTATACATTACAAAGCTCAGGAAACACTTAAAAGAAGATCCGTCGGTTGAAATTATCAACGTTCACGGAAAAGGATATAAATTAATTGTAGAATAAAAAAGAGGCTGTAAAAACAGCCTCTTTTTTATATTGCATAATACGGATCTCTAATATATTCATTTGCTTCCTCATAGAAACCACCTACTAAACCATGACATGTCATTAACAAATAGCGCATCAACAAAACAATTTCGTTGGGCGACGATTTAAAGCTTTTATTTTCTGAATGTTCTATCACCTCGATGGTTGTTTGATAAATCATTTCAAAAAACTTTTCGTGGTGCATATCGTTGGTTAGTGTTTCAAAATAATCTTCATCATTTTGATTAAGCGAGCCCGATTGAGTGTTGCGCGGAAACCCCCAATTTAGTTTACTGGTATTTTTCAATTCTTCTTCCAAACGCCACTTACTAAACGAACTTACTTTATAAGAAGCTGTTTCGCAGTTGTTCCACACTTCCATCGAAAAGTTGTTAATCAGTTCTTTTATCGACTTTATAACAAGCTTTGGTGCTTTTGCTATTTCTGGAAAATAGAAAAAAATAAGCTCTTTAATTTCTTCATCTAAATTTCGTTGGAAATCGACACGATCACGGTCAATTCGACTCATCTCTTCATAAAATTCATTTGGTAGCCCCATTCTGCCGAATTTTAATTGATTATACTTCTAAATATAAGAAATATACCTGTGAAATTGTTTAACACGATTTGAAGATTTCGATGAAATACTACAATGATATACAATTCAACATAGATAAAAAGCGTTTATGCAAATATTAAAAACAGAATTTCGGTTATAAAAGTAATTTATTCAATATTGGTATTCGATTGATTAATTGAACAAAAACAACAATCACGATCATAATAGAAAGTATAAAAATTGGGAAAGCGAAGTAAATTGGCAGTTCAACTCCTAAAACAGAATAAGGAGTGATAGTAAAGCCTAAGTATCCCTTTTTAAATGTATCAAGTACTAACCAATGACACAAAAAAATACCATAACTTAACGCACTATACTTTACCATTAATCGATACTGATAACTTTTACGTGGAAATATTTTGCTCCAATTTATTTGCTTAAAAAGCATGAAAACCAAGATAGGGATTGGGATAATATTAAAACTTAGTCTGTTACGATAAAAATGAACCGTATGTTCAGCATCCATTGAAGTCATATATACCATTATAAACTTCAATGCAATTAATACCGGCAATAATATAAACCAAGTTTTCTTAATTTTCAACTCATATTTTTGTAGCACATAGCCCAGCATATAAAAACCAGCATACGAGTTTAAATCAAGATATGGAGTAACTCCATTTCCTAAAGAAAAATATCTTTTTAAAATGGGCAGAACAACTAACCCTATGGCCCATACAGCGTAATAAAATATTAGTTCGTTTTTTGTTGCAGAATTTGCAAATCGAGACAGTACTGGTGTAATCAAATACATTGCAATCAGCATATAAATGAACCAAAGATGAACTTGAACCTGCCCCTCAATTAACCTTTTACCTATATCTACAATTGAATAAAATGTATAACCTTCTGATGAAAAGCCAATTCGAATTAATTCATAAATTACAGCCCAAATTATAAATGGAATCAATATCCGTTTTAATCTGCCTAAATAGAAATGCTTTAAACTGCTAATTTTTTCAGGTCGAAGCATAAATAACCCACTCAACATTATAAAAACCAGCGTCCCCCAGTTAAAGAGTGAATCAAACAACAACGAAATATTCCAAGCCATTGACCCAGGAGTTCCTCCATAAAGTGCCCCAGTTGACAAATGAATTATTACAATAGCAAAAATTGCAACAATTCGAAGAATATCAGCATAAACCAAACGTGAGCTGATATTGTGCATCGATTTAGAAACATAGTCATTCATTGATTTGCTCATAACCTTCAATTTCTTGGTTTTTTCTATTCTATATATAAAGAATTTTAATTTACTTTTTTCTTTTGAAAATTCGAATATTGGTGGGGTAAGGTGTAAATCCATAATTCCGATAAAGTACAATTACTGCCAATAAATTCCACAAAATAGTTGATGTTGCAGTTGCAATTGCTGCTCCATTTATACCATAAATCGGAATCATGATGTAATTAAATATCATATTAAAAAAAACAGATCCCAATAAAATATTCCTCACACTAATCTCTTTACCAGTCATATTAAGTAAATTAATTGTCGTGCTCGAAAAAGAACTTATTATTTGCCCAACAGATAAAATTAATAATGCAGAAACTCCTATTTTGAATTCCTCACCAAACATTCCTAGCAACAGTTCAGGGAAAATAAATATAACTGACAATACTGGCACTGATAGCAAAATAATAAATAGGGTTGTATTCTTCATAAACTTCTTCAAGCTATCTTTATTTTCACATGCATTTAACTCAGCATACTTTGGCATTGCAATCGCATTCACACCAACTAAAACAATGGTATTCAATGCTGCAATTTTTAAAGCCATATTATAAATTCCTACCTCACTATCACTTACAAAAGCACCTAACATTAAGGTATCAGTCCAATTTAAAATCAGAAACAATGAATTTGACAACATCATTGGTAACGACATTTTAAGTAATGATTTTGAACCACTAATTTTGAACTTTAATTCAGAAACAATCAAAGAGTAATTCTTAATTAGTTTTCTAAATACTCGGCGAATAAAGACGGTACTAAATGCAAATAATATAAAAACGGCAGATACAAGTCCATAAACTATTGCATCAACTCCTGGATAAAAACTATGAATTAAGACAATGAATATAAGTGACAAAATAAAAATTGATCCATTCTGAAAAGCTGAATAAAGTGTATACTCTTTTAAAGCTTTAAATGCATCGGCATTTACATATTGCAATGATAGCGGTAAAACAGCAAGACATATAATTAATATATATTTACTATTGCCTGTACTTTCAAAATACAAATTACTTATCCAAACAGAATTCAATGCAAGTAATCCTGAATAAAATAAAGCTGCAATAACAATTAGTATCGCTATTCTTAAATATAGTTTTGGAATCAGTTTTTCTTTTCCGGTAGAGAAATAAGTAGCTATCAATTTTACAATTGCAGTATCAAAACCAAGTTTTGAAAAAACGGTTACAACCTGTAAGACGGTCCAAACAATTGAAAATATTCCAACCCCAGAAGCTTGATAATACTTTGCAATCACCCAGAAAAGAAGATATTGAGCAACTACACTAAAAATCTTGAAAAAGATATTTATTGCACTTCCTTTAAGAAGCTCCTTAATATGTATATCCGATTTTAAACGTTGAATCAATGCCCCAATATTTTACTAATCCAATTTCAATACCGCTAAAAATGCCTTTTGTGGAACCTCAACATTTCCAACTTGTTTCATTCGCTTTTTACCAGCTTTTTGCTTTTCTAGCAATTTACGCTTTCTTGTGATATCTCCTCCATAACATTTGGCAGTAACATCCTTACGAACTGCTTTTACTGTTTCGCGAGCAACAATTTTGGCACCAATTGCTGCCTGAATTGCTACGTCGAACTGCTGACGAGGAATTAATTCTTTCAATTTCTCACACATTCGTCGACCAAAACGCTCTGCATTGTTAAAATGAATTAACGACGATAGCGCATCCACAGGCTCCCCATTCAATAGGATATCTAATTTAACCAATTTTGCAGGTTTTGATCCTATCAAATGATAATCAAATGAAGCATATCCTTTCGAAATACTTTTAAGCTTGTCGTAAAAATCGAATACAATTTCGGCCAAAGGCAAATCGAAAGCTAACTCAACACGGTCGGTACTTAAATAATCTTGCTTGATCAAATTTCCCCTTTTCTCTAAACACAAGGTCATTACCGGGCCAATAAAATCGGTTTGTGTAATAATTTGAGCTCTAATGTAGGGCTCTTCAATCATTTCAACCGCCATGGCGTTCGGCATCCCCGATGGATTATAAATTGTATATTCTTCCCCTTTTTTGGTATGAACCGTATACTCAACATTAGGTACCGTAGTAATCACACTCATGTTAAACTCACGATCTAAACGCTCTTGAATAATTTCCATGTGCAACAAGCCCAAGAATCCACATCGGAAACCAAAGCCTAAAGCAGCTGATGATTCGGGCTCGTAAGTTAGCGAAGCATCATTCAACTGTAACTTCTCCATCGCAGCACGTAAATCTTCATAGTCGTCGCTATCAATTGGATAAACTCCGGCAAAAACCATCGGTTTTACTTCTTGGAAACCTTCAATACGTTTTTCGCAACCACCTTTTACATGGGTTACAGTATCTCCAACTTTTACCTCTTTGGCTGTTTTGATCCCAGAGATAATATATCCAACATCGCCGGTATGCAATGATTTTCGACTCTCCATTCCTAAACGAAGCACTCCAACCTCATCGGCATTGTATTCTTTATCGGTTGCAAAGAATTTTACCAAATCACCTTTACTGATCGATCCGTTTAAAATCTTAAAATAAGCAATAACACCTCGAAAAGAATTAAATACCGAATCGAAAATTAAAGCTTGCAGTGGCGCATTCGGGTCTCCAACAGGTGCGGGAACATCATTGATAATTCGAGTTAAAATCTCTTCAATTCCTTCTCCGGTTTTTCCACTTGCACGTAAAATTGAATCACGTTCACAGCCAATTAGTTCGATAATCTGATCTTCGACTACTTCGGGCATTGCATTGGGCAAGTCCATTTTATTTAGCACAGGAATAATTTCTAAATCGTGTTCAATTGCTAAGTACAAGTTTGAAATTGTTTGCGCCTGAATTCCTTGCGTAGCATCGATAATTAAAAGTGCACCTTCGCAAGCTGCAATCGAACGCGAAACTTCATACGAGAAATCGACGTGTCCTGGAGTATCAATCAAATTGAGAACATATTTTTCGCCCTCATGAACATAGTCCATTTGAATGGCATGACTTTTTATGGTAATCCCTCTCTCCTTTTCTAAATCCATATCGTCTAGCACCTGCTCCTTCATGTCGCGATCACTCACTGTGCCAGTAAATTGCAATAAACGATCGGCCAAAGTACTTTTCCCATGGTCGATATGGGCTATTATGCAAAAATTACGAATGTTCTTCATCTGATAAATATCTAATGCTCAATTTTTTACTTCTTCCTATATTAAATCCACGCAAAGATAGTCGATTTTTTCATTCCCAAAAGGTGAAAACCAAACGCTTCGGATCGATATTTCTAAAATAAAATTCGAAATGTAAAAAAACATATCAATCTAAAACTCAGGAATTAAAAAAAACTAAGATTTCCTATGATATTGAAGGAAGTGTTTATATTTTCGCAATCTCAAAATTTATATTACAAACAATTTAAAAACCTTGTTTTCACCGTATTACTAAACAAGGCTAATTTAATAATACTGAAATGGGAAGAGCGTTTGAATATCGAAGAGCTGCCAAAGAGAAACGTTGGGATAAAATGTCAAGAATTTTCCCAAAGTTAGGTAAAGCAATTACAGTTGCAGCAAAAGCTGGTGGCGAAGATCCCGATTTAAATCCGGCATTACGTACTGCGATCCAAAATGCGAAGGCTCAAAACATGCCTAAAAACAATATCGATGCGGCCATTAAACGTGCATCGGGGAAAGATGCTGAAAACTACATCGAAGAATTGTACGAAGGAAAAGGGCCGTTTGGAACCATGTTTATGGTGGAATGTATGACCGATAACCACACCCGAACAGTTGCCAACATGAAATGGATGTTCAACAAATGGGGAACTGGCTTAGTTCCATCGGGATCGATGGAGTTTATGTTTGCTCGTAAAGCGGTAATTGAATTTCAATTACCCGAAGGAAAAGATCAGGAAGAATTGGAAATGGAATTAATCGACAGCGGATTGGAAGAATTAACCGAAAACGATGGTATCTTTTATGCCTATGCCGATTATACCGACTTTGGTTTAATCACGAAAGGATTTGAGGATTTGGGAATCGAAATTACAAAAGCAAATTTGCAACGCATCCCAAACGATCCAATTGAATTAACCGAAGAACAAATGGAAGAAGTTGATAAATTGTTGGATAAAATTGAGGAAGACGACGATGTTCAGCAAGTGTTTACCAACATTGCATAAACTTCAATATACATAAATGCATAAGAGGCATTCAAACAGAAATTTAGTTGTTTGAAAGCCTCTTATCTTTTATTCTAATTGGCTCTGTTTTTATCAATAAACCTTCGTAAAGTTGTTTATTTTGACTCTTCAGTCTTCTTTTTCTTAATTGGTATTTTGTACGAAAGCGTATAATTCAAGCCAACATTACTCGCTCTGCTGGCACGTCCATACCCCGGAATATAATAGGGTTCCATTAATGGATCTTCTTCTACCCAGGTTTTCATGCGCATTCGTACCGACCACCCCAAATAGAAATTATTAAATAGCTTGGTTTTCATTCCAAATGCAATCTCGAGCCATTGGGCGCTTAACCAATTATTTGCAATACTTCCGTTGCGATAGTCTTCAAACAATTCACTTTCAACTCGAATGTTTTCAGCGCTATGACTAAAGGAGGTTAAACCATAACGTAAACCAATTGTAATTTTATCGGAAGAAACCTCATCCACATGACGCATAAAATTATAATCGACGCCAAATCGGGTATAAATTCCATCCGAACGATAGTCGTAATTTTTAGCATTTAATCGGGTAACCTGCGAACCAATTTCGAAAACGCCAAACATATCGGGCAGCAATTCATAATCCCCTGAAAACTCCCAGCCAATTCGGGTCGAATCGAGCAATGGCAAGGCAAAACGCGACAAGTCTGTTCCGATATTAATTCCCTGCCAATCGTCTTTTTGTGCATTTACAAAAAGCGTCGACAGTAAAAGAATTAAGCTAAAATGATATTTTAACATTCTCAACTTCGCCATATTCTACTAAATCTTTTCTAATCCAAACCGAATCAATCTTGTTACAAGTATATCTTATTTCCTCTAAATTAAAGAAATGTTCAAAGCCACACTCATGCGATATTAATTGCAACTGACGCGCATAAATAAAGGTAATTGTATCGTACGAAATCGAATCTAAAAAAAGCACATAGCTGGTGGTGTCGCTATTTACGCCTAATGGCAACGAAATAGATTTGCTTTTTCGTGTGCTTCCATTGTAATAGGCGTCTTCTGAATTCAATGGATAAATGATTAATGAATCAATTAAGGTATCCTCAACAATTTCATTTTCGATCTTGTAAAACCCTGCATTCAGCTGCACTCCATCATATTCCAAACAAGGCAAAACATCGCACGAAAGGGCGGTTGCCAAAAACAGGAATAGATAGAAAAAGTATCTTTTAAATTTCTTCACTTTGAATAAATCTTAACTTCGGTGATTTGATCACAAACATACAAATTAGTTTCGCGACTCGAAAGACGTTTATTTGCAAACGAAGTTCTAGCATCGTTATTTCCCTTTCCGATTTCTTTTAAATAAAAGAAAAAATACTGAATAGAAAACCTGCGAAGCTAAACAATAGGCTCGCAAATGCGAATATTTGCCGCTACCGAAGCCTTCATCTTTGGCATGGACAAATACTAAGCAGCACCCCCAAGACTCATTTTGCTTTTCGAATTTCTTCTGTTCAAAACTTATTTTGGCAATTGAAATCCAATATACTTTCTTTACAAAAAATTAAAGGAATGATTGAAGTTTGTGCATTGGCATCGGGGAGCAACGGAAATTGCTACTATGTTGGAAACGAAAATGAAGCAGTGTTGGTGGATGTAGGAATAAGTGCGCGGCAAATTACCCTTCGGATAGAACAAGCGGGCATTCCTATCGAAAAAATCAAAGCTATTTTTATTAGCCACGAGCACGCCGATCACATTCGAGGAGTTCGGGTATTCAGCAAACGCTTTAATATTCCGGTTTATCTCTCCAGAAAAACCTTGATCAACACCACCAAGAAATATGTTCCGCAATACAACCGATTTTTTACTCCGGGCGAAACAATTGCCATTGGCGGCTTACAAATTCATACCTTTTTAAAATGGCACGATGCGGCCGAACCTTGCAGTTTCAGAATTGAAAATGGCGAATTAAGTGTTGGAGTGATGACCGACATTGGGCAGCCCTGCCAAAATGTAATTCAGCACGTAAAACAATCGAATATTTTGTTTTTAGAAAGCAATTATGATGAAGACAGCCTTTGGAAAGGAGGCTACCCTTGGTACCTAAAAAACAGAATTGCTTCTGATCATGGCCATTTATCCAACAAACAAGCACTCGATTTAATTGATGAACATGCCGAACCGTCGTTAAAAACCATTTTCCTGTCGCACTTATCGGGCGAAAACAATTCTATTGAATTGGCTTTGGAAAGTTTTTCAACCTTAAATGAGAGATTTGAAATTAAGCCCACATTTAGGCATGAGCCTACTAAGGTTTATCGCTTTTAAATCGAACAGGCTTCGACAACAAAGCGACAACAAAGCTAACGTTAAATTATCGACCTTAGAGGCATTACAACCAGCGCAGCGCTAGAGGGGTCGCTATCTTTTCTAGAGGAATTTTTATTCGTGCTAGAGGACAACCAAACAACATTAGAGCCTTCCACATCCGGGCTAGAGGAATAGAGATCTACATTAGAGCCTTCTATGTCCGAGCTAGAGGAATAGAAATCTACAGTAGAGGTTTTGTCAACACAACTAGAGGTACTAAAACTTTCGTCAATTGGCTTTAAACATTCACAAGGACAAGCTTAAAAAGCCCGCAACTTTGATCCCCCACAACAATAAATTTGATAAAATTAGTGCTCCGATTTATCGCAATTTTCAACAATTCACTTTAACTTTAAACATTTCAACCTGAATTAATTACAAAACCGAACTAGTATGATTATCTACAATTTCATAAGAATTTTGCAAGCACGTACCTTCGACAAAACTTATGCCTATTTAACGAGTAGAGGTATTTCAGCGTCATTGGCGTCGCGCGTAAGGCAAAACAAGGTACGTCAACTCAACAACGAGCAACTCGAAAAGCTATGTACTATTTTAAATTGCACCCCCAATGAGTTGATGGAATGGGTTCCCGATCAAAATACCAAGCTCGACGCAACACACCGTTTGTACAAAATTCATCGGCCAAAAACAATTACAAGCCTCAACCAAACCATCAATTCCATTCCATTAAACAAGATCGAAGAAATTGATTAGCTCATTCAGGAAAAACTAAAAAGTTATAATCAAAGATGAGCATCCACACTTGATTAAAAATACTGACAATTCTCATTCATCGCAATGCTTTTTATCACAACATTTGTTAGTATATTTAAGCTATAAATACTAAATGAAAACAAGCTATGAAAGCAGAAATGCAAGATTTTCTGAACGCTATAGAAAATCGCACCCCCGGAGAAAAAGAATTCCACCAAGCCGTTGAAGAAGTGGTGGAAACCGTATGGGATATTTACAATAAAAATCCACGATATAAGCAAGCAAAAATATTAGAACGAATGACCGAACCCGAACGCGTAATTATGTTTCGTGTGCCTTGGATTGATGATCATGGCGAAGTGCATATCAATCGTGGATATCGTGTTGAATTCAATAGTGCAATTGGCCCTTACAAAGGCGGACTACGCTTTCACCCCAGTGTTACTTTAAGCATATTGAAGTTTTTAGGCTTCGAACAAACCTTTAAAAACAGCTTAACCACCTTGCCCATGGGCGGAGGAAAAGGAGGATCAGACTTTAGTCCGAAAGGTAAATCAGACAATGAAATAATGAATTTCTGTCAAAGTTTTATGACCGAATTACAACGACATATTGGGCCACATACCGATGTACCAGCGGGCGACATAGGCGTTGGTGGTCGCGAAATTGGCTACTTGTTTGGTCAATATAAAAGAATTAGAAATGAATTTACCGGAGTCCTTACCGGAAAAGGAATTAATTGGGGCGGAAGTTTAATTCGACCCGAAGCAACTGGATTTGGAGCAGTTTATTTTGTTCAACACATGTTGAAAGAATTGGGCAAAGATATTGCCGGACACACTTTTGCCATTTCTGGTTTTGGAAACGTTGCTTGGGGTGCGATTTCTAAAATTACCGAATTGGGTGGAAAAGTAGTCACCATTTCTGGCCCCGATGGATATATTTACGATCCGAACGGAATTAAAGACGATAAAATTGAATATCTCTTAGAGTTACGTGCCACCAACAACGATGTAGTTGCACCTTATGCCGAAGAATACAATGCTCAGTTTTTTGCCGGGCAAAGGCCTTGGACACAACAAGTCGACATTGCCATTCCGTGTGCCTGCGAAAATGAGCTCAACTTAGAAGATGCAAAGCAATTGGTTGCCAATTCGTGCTTTTTAGTTGCCGAAGCTTCCAACATGGGTTGTACCGCCGATGCCGTTGATTACTTGAACGAAAAAATCCACTATGCTCCGGGGAAAGCAGTCAATGCAGGAGGTGTTGCTGTTTCGGGATTGGAAATGTCGCAAAACTCGATGCGCTACAATTGGACCCGTGAAGAAGTAGATCAACGTTTGCACATTATTATGGGCGAGATCCATGAAACTTGTAAAATGCATGGAAAAATTGGATCAAAAATCGATTACCTGAAAGGTGCGAACATTGGTGGATTTATAAAAGTGGCCGATGCAATGTTGGCACAAGGAATTGTGTAAAAATTAATCAACCCAAAAACCATGGAAGAAAGCAAATGTGCAACTTGCCCAATGCGGGCAAAATACGATGCCCAACCCAAATCATTTGCCGGACGTTTCTGGCGATTTCATATCAACTTTTGTCCTGGCTGGAAACAATACATGAATTCATTGGAAGCTGCTGAAAGAATTGAAATTGCCAGTCGCTACAACATTAAGAAGTTTATGAACTAAGAATTGGTCACTGAACTTGCCAAAGCCTCTTCAATAAAAACTGGTGATTGAGCCTATCGAAATCATTCTCGTTATAGGAAAGGGCTTCGCCAGGCTCAGCCTCCAATTTTTTATATTGAATTCAATACATTTTCCAAACGCATATTTATTTCGCTTCCTAACGAAGTTATTTCTTCGTTCGCTGTAAGTTTCATCATCTCATGTGTGTTTACCGTAAACACTTCAGTTTCGGTTTCACTCAATTCTTGCAAGCAAACATTGCATGGTAACAAAACCCCAACCTGATCATCGATACCAATCGCTTTGTTCGCCAATTTTGGATTGCATGCACCCAATATTTTATACTTTCTGAAATCAACATCAAGCTTACTTTTAAATGTTTTTTGAAGATCAATTTCAGTAATAATTCCGAATCCTTGTGCTTTCAAATTTGAAATAACTAAGGCTTCTGTTTCTTCGAAATTTGTTTTTACTTTTTTTGATATTGAATATGACATAATGCTGTATTTTTTAAGCAAGAACAATCCTTAAAATAAAATGTTTGGAATTGGACCAACAGAAATAAAACGATAAAAACAGCTATTTCAACATTGCCTCTTTTCGTTGGGCCGGAGGGTATTTTTCAAGTGCATATCGAAAGGCAGTACGTGGCATCACCGCCTTGTGCAGCATTAAAAAGGTGTATACTTCCTCAGGGAATGATTGCGAGGCCACTTTCAGCATCCAACCATAGCCTTTTTGAACTAAATCTTCGGAGGAAAGCATCATAATTTCGGCTATCTGAAAAATATCATTTAAGTACAATCCATGTTTGGCCGGATAAATAAACGAAACGGCGGCGGCTCGTCGCAACCAACTATTGGAGTGTTTGGCCCATCTTTTCATCTCTTCAATTAAAGGGGGATACTTTTCGAGCAAGTAACCAATCGTTTTCGGACAAAGCGAATCGCAACTTGCCCAGTTATCAACATAGTTTTCAATCCAATGCTTCAACACAGCAATATCGTCGGCATTTAATTGTTTGCATGCATCTAAAAGCCAAAAACTCACCAACTGTGATTCCTCAACCGAACCTGATTGCCAAAACAATTCGCACAGGGCAAAAAATTCACTTTTTGAAAGCTGCCTGATTTCTTTCCGATATTTTTTTGCCAAAGCATTGACCGCCGGAGCTTTTACTCCAACAATTAGAATTTCATCTTTAAAATAATGCTGACTTCGTTGACGAACTGCATCGCTGCTCATCTCTAACAACTCTTCACGTATTTTATGAAACAACTCCACTACAACTTGCTAATTTTTTGTACACCACTGGCGTTGCGAATAAAATAAAAACCTTTGGGCAAGCTTGTTAAATCAATCCTTTGATTTGTATGCTGAATCTTCGTTTCATAAACCAGCAATCCACTCAAATCATAAACCTTTATTGAAGTACCAGCCTTAACGCCCCTTAGGTTCAACAAACCATTTGTCGGATTTGGATACAATTGAAAGGAAGGGTTTGCAGTTCGATCGGCACTGGCAATAAACACCTCATCGAACGATTGAATGGTCCAGTTTTCAGCAATATGATTGTCGCTGCCCCACACTTTTAAGGATAAAAAAGTACTTCCTGCAGAAAGGATTGGCCAAGGATTTTCGCTACGGTACCGCACCTGATCGATCAACCTATCGTTGTTGGCTACCAAGGCGACTTTTTCACCATTGTTGTCTAACCGCCCGTCTTCCCATTCAAAAACTTTGCTTATGGCATGATCCCAAGCAAAATGATTTTTGTTATTGGTGATGAAAATATTTTCACCTGCATCCACAACCACATTGTCACCAAAGGTAAATTGCACCCCATCGTTTAATCGATAACTGGAAATATCAATTGGAGCGTCGCCAATATTACTTAAAACCAAATACTCAAGATTGTCGGTCAGCGCTCCTGCATTGATTCCTGTGATCGCTATTCCTGATTTCATCGTTGACCAATCTTGTGTTGAACCAATATTGCCATTCAGTCCGGTATTTATGGCCGGTGAACTTGCCAACAAACTAAAGTTCAAATAGTCGGGCGCTTCAAACTGAGGATTCGCGTATAAATTTTTAAGTCCAATTCTGATGGTATCGCTATCGGACAGTGAATGAGAAAAAGTTAAAGACGAATGTTGATCGACCAAATAACTTTCGTCATAAGCATTTGACAAAATGGTACTGGTCACCCATGCGTTTCCTCCTGCACTTCCTGCGTTTTTCTCGTAACAGGCAATAGGGATGGCACAAGCATAAAAGGTACAATGATCAATTGTTACTTTGGAAGAGTCTTTTAATCCTGCCCCCAGGTTACAATTTACAAAGGTGGAATTTTGAATGTGCGCTGAAGATTGCTGCCCCACAGAAACCCCTTTATCGGTAATGTTGGATACAAAAACATGGTCGATTAGTATATTCTTTGCTTGCTCGCCAATGTCAATCGCATCGGAATTGAAGCCATTAAAGTTTCGGATAACGGTGTTTTTGATCACCCCATTTTCAATATCATCATAATCGATCGCATCGGTATCGGGCATCGAGTTCCCTTCGAATTCACAATTTTCAATATACCCTTTACCGTATTTAATATTGATTAAATCGCCTGTAACTTTCGAGCGCAAGGAGCTATTGGTTAAGGTTACATCAGAATATCGAGCAGCAATCGGATTGGCATAAACATTTTCAATCGTAATTTTATTAAGTTGAACAATTGAATTGAAAATAGAAATCGCTGCATTTTGTGTAATTCGATTTGCTCCTTTTGAAGCATCTTCAATTATTAAGTTTTCAAGTGAACAAGTATCAGCATTTACGATATTTACAATTCCCCATTTTTGTTTCACACTGTTGGGGTCACTTCGAAAATAAACCGGAGCATTATCCAAACCATTTACGGTTAGTTTTCCGTTTACAGTTAAAGAAATAGCATCATCGAATAGCAACTCTACCCCTGCCGGAATTATTAAATTCCCTGTTTCAGAAACGATTGAATTATGAGGCACATAATATGGCGAACAATCTTTTGAAAGAGTTAATTCGGTATCAATAGATGCTGGCAATATGCATCCTGCAGCTGCTTCAAAAGATGCAATAATGCTAGTTGCTTCGTTATGTGTATAATCGAAAGTTGAATTGGTAGAAACAACTTCAAAATTGTTTTTGTTGGTATAGCTACAAAATAAATCGAAAATTAAATCGCTACTAGATCTCGAGTCCTGATGCACTTCAACGGCAATTGTATTATTCTCTTGTAACAACGATTTATCAATTTCATACGGAATAAAATCGGCTTTAGAAGCATCCGGAACATCGGTAACTGCCAAAGTAGAATAACTGATCGCACCAGTTCTCATTGCCGCCCTAGCTACTTCAACTCCATTTAAATAAACCACCGCACCATCGTCGCAAAGCAGGTTTATGAAAATAGTTTCTACCGTTGTCGGATCGATCGAAAATTCTTTTCTAAAATAATAAGTAGGGTATTTACTACTACTTGAACCGCCATAATCTAAAATCGTATGCTCGCCTCCAACACCATATCCTAATTTCGCGACTCCATTTTGCCAGCTTGCATCATCAAATTCGGGTTGTTGCCAACCATCGGTGGCTTCGCCCTGATCAAAATACTTCCAACGAGAATTTGGCTCAATGGCCATCTGCTGACTTGCTTTTTTCCAACCAACAAATCTATAACCTGCTTTGGCATCTGCACTCAACTGAATGGTTTCACCGGAAAAATATTCGCCATTTGATTCTCCTATAAGGCATTTTAATCCATTGAAATTAATTTTGCCAGAATTTGCCGGGCTAGTTTTTATAGAAAGTGGTTTTGATGTACCAAAGCCATAACTTTCCATATAATGCATCATTGCAGAAGGTCGAACCTGAGCATAAGTTCTTAAGTCTTGAACTTCATTCTTCCAATAGCTTACAGAAGGCATCGCATTCCCATAGCTCGACGTTGTTCCATACCAACGATCGATATGTTGTTGTATGTCGTTCTCAATTAATTGTTGACTTTGATTTATCTGCTCATTAACTCTATTTGGGTTAAACGTGGTGAACAGTTGATTGGCCATGCGCAGTCCAAAATATCTCACATAATTATCGTTATCCATTAAATGTTCAAAAGGTGTTGCCCCTTCGTTTTCAAAGAATGTTATAAATAGCTTGCGGGGATTAAAAAAACCACGATCTAAATCGCCCAATATCCATTGCCATTCTCCTGATCCAATCGGTTTCCAAATAAAGACATTATGATCTAAAGAAGTATTCCGAACAAAAATTTCAGAGATCATAAAATCAGTAAAACTTTCTTCATCCATCATTGCTAATACCGCCTGATAGTTTTCCTCGATGGCTAAATCTTTTTCATAGGCTACTTTAAACATTTTATAAGCTTCAAGCGAACCTTCTTCAACTGAATTTTCGTTTTCAATAACATCTATATCAACGCCTTCGAGATTACGATTATACCAAACCAAGTCGCGATCGATTTTTGGACGTAGATTATGAATGCCCATATATTTGCCATTAAAATACACTGTACAGGGGCGGTATTCTTGATAAAGCACACTCATGTTTTCGGCCGTTAACGACTGTGCCATTGCATCTCGAAATAAAGTATACGACCAATCGGAACCAGAAGCACGTAGAGAAAAAGAGTCGAACACTACTCTATCGCTATTTTTGAAAATCGGATATTCCAATTTCCCTTTTCCATAATCTTTTCGGAAATAGATTCCCAACATTTTTTGAGGCAAGCGCCACGAATATAGTCCGTTAATTTTTGCACCAGCTTTTAAATTAAACCCGGCACGATCGCTCCCGTCATTTTCAAACATTTCTATGTTTATAGGAATTTCCCAATCTGGTTTAAAACTTTGCGTATAAATCCCGTTTGTTTCATGCCAAAAATTATCATGTTCCGACGAAATTGAAATAACTGGTAAGTCTCCAATAGTTTCATCATTGATAAAATAAGAATGTGTAATTGTTGGACCGGGAATTTTATTTCCATTAAATATTCTGGCTCGCACAACCGTACTTTCAGTGATGTAGATGGCTTGGTTGTATAAAGCATCGTCGGCTGTTGGTTCTGAGCCATCGAGCGTGTACCGAATCTCTCCTTCAAAAAGATTATTGATTTCAAGCGAAATTGAGGTGTCGAATATTCCTCCTAATATTGAGAAATAAGGTTCAGACTTTACAATTCCGTCAAAAGAAGGATTATCATTTGTTTCGCCGGGGGTTGAATCAATAAAGTACACCCAATCGCCAGTTCCATTTCCACTGCGCCCCATCGATACATTCGATTCTTGAATCGTGTAAAATACTGAATCGATCATGTTTCCCTGTAAATCAAAAATGCCAATTTCTTCTCCATCGGCTGACAATTTAAAAGAAGTATGATTGCCCTGATCCATTCCATCGGCCCAAAAGATATAAAACTCTCCGGGGCTGAGTTCAACTGTTTCAGTAAGTTTCCACTTTATAGAATCAGAAAGATTATCGGTGAAGAAAAAGTTGGATAAATCAATCGTATTGGTTCCTTTATTTACAACCTCAAACCAATCGGCCGACTCGCTAAAATCAGGATCTATAAAGTCTCCTGTATTCGAAGCCATAAATTCGTTAATCAGTAATTGCGAGAAAGAACTATTGTACGAAACAAGTACTATAAAAACAATAAAAATCAATTTCTTCATTAAACTCCCTTAATAATTTGAAAATCAAAACTTAAAAAATAAGTTCCATATTAGTCTGTAAAACAATGCAAGTGTAGATAAAGTTTTTTGTCAAACAAACATAACAATTAAAAATAATTCATGTTAAATTAAAATACCGAAACTAAACTTTTGTAATTAAATTAAATATAGTACTGTGAAAACCACGATAGGTAAAGCTATTTTTACTTTTTGAAGTAATTATTATGTAATAATCATACAATTTGACAGTAAAATAATCATTAAAAATGAACTTATCTTCTGTAAAACCATTTTGACGAACATTTAATTTTATTATATTCGTCGAAAGTTTACATTTTTTCAATAAAACGTTCTGTGATTATAATTCAATATATTTACAGTTGTAGCCTAATTGTAAAGGGCTATAACATAATAAAATAGTTTAATCATTGAATGTAACCCTTAAAATTCAGCCATAAGAGTCTGTTTTTGGGGTCAGCAAATTAGAACTATAGATATTAAAATAATTCGTTAACTTAATTTTTATCAAGATGAAGTCAAAATTAGAGTATATCTGGCTAGATGGTTATAAGCCAACTCAGACTTTAAGAGCAAAAACCATGATGTCGAAAGACGGTTTCGACGGAAAACTAGAAGATTTGAAAATGTGGTCATTCGACGGATCTTCTACACAACAAGCTGAAGGCGGAAGCTCTGACTGTTTATTAAAACCTGTTGCATGTTACCCAGACGTAACTCGTAAAAACGCTTACGTTGTTATGTGTGAAGTATTAAACGCAGATGGTACTCCACACGAATCAAATGGTCGTGCGACTATCGCAAAAGATGATGAAGACTATTGGTTCGGTTTTGAGCAAGAATATTTCTTAATTGATACTGATACAAAATTACCATTAGGTTTCCCAGCCAATGGATACCCTGCCCCTCAAGGACCTTACTATTGTGGTGTTGGTGCAAATGCTGCTTACGGACGTGAAATCGTTGAAGAGCACTTTGATGTTTGTTTAGAAGCAGGCTTAAACGTTGAAGGTATCAATGCTGAGGTCGCTGCCGGACAATGGGAATTCCAAATTTTTGCTAAAGGAGCACACGATGCGGGTGACCAAATTTGGGTTGCACGTTACTTCTTAGAAAAAGTTTGTGAAAAATATGGTGTATCTGTAGACTGGCATCCAAAACCACTAGGTAAAGAATTAGACTGGAATGGATCGGGTATGCACGCTAACTTCTCTAACGAATTAATGAGAACTTGTGGTAAAGAATCTGTATTCACTGCAATTTGCGAAGAATTCGGAAAACACATCGAAGAACACATTTCTGTTTATGGTGAAGGTAACGACCAACGTTTAACTGGATTGCACGAGACTGCTGCAATTACTGATTTCTCTTATGGTGTTTCTGACCGTGGTTCTTCAATCCGTATTCCTGTTGGAACAGTTGAAGATGGATGGAAAGGTCGTTTAGAAGATCGTCGTCCTGCATCAAACGGTGACCCATACAAAATTGCTGCTGTTATCATCGATACTACTGAAAAAGCAGTTGCAAAACTATAATCAAAATCCGATTTATTAGATATAAAAAAAGCGATTCAAATTTGAATCGCTTTTTTTATACTTTGCAATTTAAATAATTATTATTGCCTATTACTCATAAACTTTGAGCTGCCATATTCCTCTATTAAATTCCGCAAACAATTTTCACAAATACAATCATCGTACAGGGCAGCAATGTAATCTTGAACATTCTCAGGTATTTCGATATTGAAACACCAACAATAGCTACTCATTGTACATTTTACATCGCCACCACAACTAGGGCATTCTTTGGTTTGTAACGCTGGCATAATTATACTATGACCGAAATTGATAACTTATGTCCTTCATTACCCCATTTTGCATTACTTCAAATAGTTGTTGATTAGAATGTTTACTTTTCAAATTTCCAAACTCTGCTACATAAGCACCAAGTTTAATATACCGGAATGCTGTATTTTTAAAATTATCAGGCAATGTAGAGCATCCCGAATACCAACCTACCTTTAATTTTGAGTATTTTGATTGAATAAACTGTGCAAGCTCTGCAATTTTATGAGGGGCACTGTCGCCCCCCATAAAGCAGAAACATGTTATGGCAGAATCATATTTCTCAATTAAACGGATCACTTCATCTTCGTTGAGTGCAATTCCAATATCCTGTTGCAAGTGCTTACTATGACAACCACTACATCGATTTGGACAATTGGTAATATTTACAGCCAATGTCACTTCATTGGGTATTTCTTGGAAAACTATATCGTAGTTATAATACTTAAGCATAAATTTCTGTGTTTTTTGCAGTAATATTTCGCTCCGAATTCATGGCATAATATCTTTTATCAGCTTCTTTTTGACGCGCTACCGAGAAACTACTAACACGTTTCATATATCCAATAATGCGGGTCATATAATCAGTATTCTGACTTTCGCATTTAGGACATACTTTCAGATATCGCTTATCAATATGCCCACAATCGTTACAAATAGTATTCGGAATATTAAATGTAAAGTAATTACATCCTTCAGTGGCTGCAACTCGAAGCAAATGACGATATTGCTGCTGTGATAAGTGTTCTTCTAAGTTCATATGTAAGGCCGAACCACCTGTTAAACGTTCGATATATTTTTTACCATGAATTCGAAATTTATCAATGATATTCAACGATTCGTCTTCAACTGCATAGAAATAGCTATTGTAGCAATCGCGCGGTACAAAGTAACCATCTTCGCGATCCCATTTGGCATGTTTTACACCAACATTTTCAGCCGGAATCATTTCGCAATTGAACATTACATCGCTAATGCGATACTTTTTGTTATAAGTTTCAATTAATCCCAACACTTCTTGTGTAAAAGCCGCATATTTAGGATTGTCATTAATTTCTATTCCTAAGAATTCGGCAGCCTCAACCAAGCCATTCACACCAATTGTTAAATACTGACGAGCAATATTTATGTATCCGGCATCAAATAACGGAAGCATTCCTTTTTGTTGTAATTCTTTTAAATTCTCATTGTAACCCAACTGAACTTTGTGCACTAAATCAACTACTTCTTCTAAGAAATTTATATATGGAATCCTTTCTCGTTTTGCCTGTTGAATACAACGATTCAGGTTAATGGTTAACACACTTTTCGATCCGGTTGAAATGCCTCCTGCTCCCAAAGTATAACTAAATCCATTGTCTTGAATTTCGTTTCGCAAGCGACAGCATGAACTTAAGCTATCGGCATTATCACTTAAATATGTAAAAAAAGAATGCCCCTCGGAATACATTTTTGCAGTCAGATCAGCATATTCTGTATCTTTTACATCACCACCATCGCCTAATAGAGCCATTGTTTCAACCGGGAAAGTTAACATCGTTTTGGTACGCTCTTGATTGAACCAAGACATAAAACGTTTCTGCAACCAATTCAGCGAATTCCAATGAGGCTTTGTTCCATCAGGAAAAACAAACTCACCAAATAAGCTTTCAAAATAAAATTTATCGTAATATGAAATATTCCAGAATACTGCTTGAAAATTACGAGCTCCGGTTGGTTGATTTAAAGAATATACAATTTGCTCAAAACAGTCGGTAATAACTTTATCAATGGTTCTTTTTCGCTTCGATAAATCAACAACATCGTTGTTTCTTTGGTAATAATCGTCGCCAAATTCTTTTCCGATAAAATAGTTCATATACATTAAGAATTCAGGGGTGGCACAAGCACCACTCAACATACTCGAAACAATAAAAACCATATTAATAAAACCACCACAAAACGATTTTAAATTGGTTGGAGCAGTTGAATTCCCACCAACCTTTGACGTTCCGTCGAGCAACCAAGGGTACATGGTAATACTTGCACAATAAGGTGCCAAACTGGTTTCGTCGTTTTTATAAATGTAGTGCCGATTTAAATAATCGAGGTATTTATCAGAAAGCTCTTTCCCAAACATATTAGAAAGACGATCGGTTAACAACCTTCGATTTAAACGAATAAAATTTCCCTTTGGAAGTTCGCCAATTAACGTGGCAATATTTTTTTGATCAACATTAGCATTTGAGTCGAACTTACTACCCGAAGCTGCATTTCCAGCTGCACAATAATCAATAAAGAATTTAATCCGATCACGGATTTCTCTATCTTCAGAATGTTTCTGACGGTACAACATATATGCCTTGGCCACGGTATAATACTTCTCTGCCATTAATGAATGCTCAACCTGATTTTGAACCTCTTCGACATTCATTCCACTACGAACATCAACCCTTTGAAGAATATTTGTTAAATCTTCATCACTTGCAAAACTGCCTACCGAAAGGAAGGCTTTTCGGATAGCATTTTTTATTTTATCGATTGAAAATGAAACTTGTTTTCCATCTCTTTTGACAATAGCAACACCAGCATTATTCATACTTTCAATTTTAAATGGTTATTGATTTTGATTGAAGCATTGGATTTAATTTCGGAAATATAGATTGGTGAGACTGATCAAACAGAAAAGCTATGCATATCAGTTTTCAACCAAGCTTCAACTCCCGAAAGCCCAATTAATTTTTTCTGATGATGGCAGGTCTTCTGGCTTATCCTGTTTTTGACACCTTCCCATTGATTTATTCAACAGTGGCATTAGAAATCAAAAACACTTTTGGACATACAGCTGCGGGTACAGCTCCTGATTTTCACAGGATTCCCATTTTAAGATTGCAAATTTGAATATTACAATTCACCAAAATCTTAACGAATTTAGTGTTATTAATTGAAGTTAAAAACAGAAGTTATTAACAATAATTCGAGAATAGAATCAATACTCTAATTAATAAAGGGCATCCAAATATAAAATGTGGTTAAAAACTACATGAAATTTAAATGAAAGAAGCTACATGAAATGAAAAACACTTTTTCACATAAGAAGATAAGCAAAAAAGTGTTTTAATATTTAATATAAAACGGCAACACAAATTTTAATCCGATATAAACTACCTAAAAAACAATTTATTAGATCAATAAATCTTTCACAACGTCCTGCGCATTGAGGGTAATCATAGTATGAATTACAGCATACATTCGATTACGCACCACCTGAGCTGCTTCGGGCAAGTTGCTTCCTGCATTTTCCCAAGTTTGTTTATCAGGGCATTGTGCAAGCGCCCCCCAAGCCTCCTAAATTTCGAAATAAGGCATGTTCATTCAGTCCATGCTTCCATAAACTCATCTGCTTTTCTGGGCAGCAGTTCGAAAGAATAAATTACAACGAAAATCTTGCTAGGTCAATATTGAATCGCAAACATAGGTTGGAATAATCCCTGTTGATTTAATTTTCACTTTTGCATTTTCCGCCAAAGTATTTCCAGAAAGCACCAGCGCAGTATCTAAACCAAATTTATTACCGCCAATGATATCGGTAAATAAGGTATCACCTACCATTAAAATATCATCGCGGTTAAGCGGTTGCTTTTCGTTTGCCTTTTCGTAACCAAACATAAACATCTGTGCATCGGGCTTTCCGAAACGAATAAAATTTTTATCTAGGATTTCTTCTACCATATCAGCGATTCCACCAATAGCAATGTTGATGTCTTGACGATTGGCAGGGTAATTAATATCGGTATTTGCCACTACAACCGACATGTTCTTTTTACGCAATACATTAATAATTTTGTTAATGTCTACATTCCAATCAAAGCCTTCATCATCAAGAAAAACCAAGCAATTAATATCATCGAGATATTCCAAATCTACATCCTGAATAGAGATCACATCTAACCCTACCGATTCGATGTAATGTGCCGACTCTTTGGTACCTAAATACACCACGCGTCCTTTTTTAATTTTTAATTGCAACCAGTCGCGTGCCAGCATTCCCGACGAGAACACTTTATCCTCCGTAATGTAAGGCATACCATGATCCTGATAATACTTGGCCAATGCATGTGTCCCTCGCGAAGCATCGTTAGTTAAAATATAGTAATCAATTCCATGTTCCTCTAAAAATTTAAACGTATCCTCAATACCAGGAATAATTCCTTTATGATTTTTTAGCACTCCAAAAGCATCGAAAAAAATGGCTTTATAGTTTACTGCAATCTCTCTAAAACTCTTTAATTTCATAAGATTCCTTTTTTATTACCCATATTAGTTCAACAGAACGAACAACAAAAAGTTATTAAACTTTTAGTGCTTTCAATATCTTTTCAACATTAAAACTATGATCAATTGCAGGCAAATAGAGCTCATAAGCTTCTTTTTTCAATTTGCGGGCATACGATGGAAGGAAGAAATAATTACCATCTTTGATCACATAATTCAATATAAAAAAGCGGTAAGTTTCCTTCATCAGTCGAATTTCGTTTTCTGTTAACGGATATATTTTATGATAAGCTTTCAGAAATTCAAGAAAGCGTTCTTCCATAAGGGTATCGATCACATAACTAAATACAGTACGATCGCCAATATCGGAAGTTACCCTGCTAAAGAAATAGAAGTCCATTACGCGCGTCGACTCACGAAACCAATCGTAGTCCCAACGCGAATACATATCACCTTTACCATTCACCGAAAAATTACCAATGTTCCAATCAACAAACACCGGAATGGTTTCTATATCCTTAGAGTAATTATATCGGTCGGCTTCGATTAAAAACCGCTCACAATGCCGTCGGATGATATCCTGTTCGTCGGGATTTGCAAAAAAAGTGGGGTTATCCATCATTTTAGTTAATCGATGAATATCGGTAATCACATTTTTTGAAGCAATTGGCAATTGGGCACTTACATTGGAGCAAGCTTTGTGAAAACGTGCCAATTCGCGGCCCATTTTTCGGATATGATGCAAATCGAGCCGGCGAGGTAAACTATTCTTAATTCGAATTGGATTGTAAAAAACGGTCCATGCCGAAGTATCGTCGGAGAAATACCGATAAACAAATAGTTCATTCCGTTTGGTTAAGGCTCGTGCTAAGAAATTAGAATAAGGCTCTTCCAAGTTATTTGCCAAGTTATTAATGATGATATGGTCTTCTCGAAAATGATCAAACTGACCATAGTCGGAAATTTTTGCAAAAACCGGTTCCCTTTCATAAAACGAAACTTTATAAACCTGATTGGTTGAAACATGCGCACTTACATCGATGATTGCTTTTATTTCAAATCGGTCATCAAACTCTTCCCAAGCTCTGGAGATCACATTTACATGATTTATTCTTCCCATAAAATTCTAATTACAACATTCAATAAACAAAGTACTAATTAAATAATTTCAAAATATCGATTCATTTCCCAATTGGTCACCACTTGTTCAAATTCGTTCCATTCCCATTCGCGGGTTTTCACAAAATGATCTACGAATTTTTCTCCTAAAATAGCAATAGCAATCTCAGATTCCTTCATTTTTGCTGTAGCATCTTTTAAATTACTTGGCAATTTAGTTAAAGAAGCATTGGTATATGCATTTCCATTGGTTTCGGGTGTATCAAGTTTCATTTTGTTCTTGATACCGTACAATCCGGATGCAAGAGTTGCGGCCATCGCCAAATATGGGTTTACATCAGAACCAGGAATTCTCAATTCCAAGCGTGCCGATTTTTCGGAGCCATCGATTACCCGTACAGCGGTTGTTCTATTTTCCTTGCCCCAACTCGACGAAGTAGGCGCCCAAGTACCTTTTTGTAAACGCTTATAACTATTTACCGTTGGCGCATACATTGGCAACAAATGAGGCAAACAAGTTAACACTCCAGCCAAATAAGCTTCCATGGTGCTGGTCATGCTTTCATCTTCGGAATAAAACAAATTTCTTCTTTCGTTTGTACTCCATAAACTTTGATGAATATGACCACTACAACCGGGCAAATCACTATTCCATTTTGCCATAAACGAAACTACAATATCATTTTGATAAGCAATTTCCTTTACACTGTTTTTAAACAAAACAGCTTTATCAGCAGCTGCCAATGCATCGTCATATTTAATTGCTGCTTCGTAAACGCCTGGTCCGGTTTCGGTGTGCAGCCCTTCTAATTCAATATCAAAGGCCGCCAAGTCGTCAAACAATTGGTTAAAGTATTTTTGTTTTATAGTAGGACGTAGCATTGAATAGCCAAACATCCCCGATGAGATTGGTTTTAAGTTATTAAGATCAACCGTTTTTCCTTCTTCTGAACTTTTCTCAAAATTGAACCATTCAAATTCTTGCGAAAAAACTGGATCGAAACCTAGCTCATTGGCTTCTTGAATCACGTTCTTTAATAAAGTTCGTGGACAAACACCAATTGAATCTTCTGTATCAAAATCGGCCAAGAAAAATGGATGCTGGTTTTCCCATGGGATACGTCGAAAAGTGGATAAGTCAATTTTAGCCTGCGCATCGGGATAACCCGAATGCCAACCTGTGACTTCAGAATTTTCGTAACACTTATCAGCAGCATCCCAGCCAAAAATCACATCACAAAAACCGGCACCATTCTCCAACATACTTTCAAATTTAGCGATATGAATTACTTTACCCCGAAGAATGCCATCGATGTCAGCAACCGCAAATTTTACTTTGTTATGTGTCTTGCTTATATTTTCTAAAAGCTCTTGTTTATTCATAGTTTGTATTCACTCTTGATCATTAAAAATTACTGAAAATAGATGAATAAGGATAATAAAATACAACTTTTTATTGTTTCAAAGCGGAGTTTTCAAAATATTTGTAGATTGAAACATATTTTTAAAAAAAAATCAAGCGATGAAACAATTCTAAATGCAATTAAGCTTTAGTATTCGCTTTATTTATACTTACAAATCTAGATCTCATGAAAAACCTTTTCTTATTCTTATTCCTATTTGCGACTTACACTTTAGCAGCTCAAGATCAATATACTTATATTGTTGCGGCAGATGGCACTGGCGATTATACAAGCATCCAAGATGCGATTGATGCCACCAAAGCCTATCCACCAGCAAGAAAAACCATTTTCATAAAGAATGGAACCTACAATGAAAAAGTGAAAGTACACAACTGGAACTGTAAGCTAAGCATAATTGGAGAGAGCAAGGAGCAAACCATTATAAGCTACAACGACCATTTCAAAAAAATTGATCGTGGAAGAAACAGTACATTTCATACCGAAACGATGTTGGTTCAGGGGAACGATGTACACCTAAGCAATTTAACGATTAAAAACACCGCCGGGCCTGTTGGTCAAGCCCTTGCCTTGGGTGTAGAGGCAGATCGCACGCTCGTAACAAATGTTGCCATTATCGGAAATCAAGACGCACTATATACCGCTGGCGAAAATTGCAGACAATACTATAAAGATTGTTACATTGAAGGTACTACCGATTTCATATTTGGAGAAGCCACAGCCTTGTTTGAGAACTGCACCATCCACAGCAAAAGCAACTCATACATTACTGCAGCCAGCACCCCAAAAGAAGTTGAATTTGGCTATGTGTTTATCGATTGTAAATTGACCGCTAACGAAGATATCGAATCGGTTTATTTAGGTCGCCCTTGGCGCGATTATGCACAAACCGTGTTTATCAATTGTGAATTAGGCAAACATATCCGATCGGAAGGCTGGCATCCTTGGAGAGATGATTCAGGAAGAGATAAAACTGCTTACTATGCTGAATACAACAATTATGGCGAAGGTGCCAACACCCAAGGACGTGTTGCTTGGAGTCATCAACTTTCTAAAAAAGAAGTAAAAAAATATACCGTTGAAAATATTTTGAAGGAAAGAGCATCAAAAATAAATACAGATTGGATGAAATAAAAAAGGAGCGAAATTCGCTCCTTTTTTATTTTTAATATATCGGATGTAATTATTTTACTTCACCATTTTTAATTAACCATTCAGCGATTTGAACAGCATTTAAGGCAGCACCTTTTTTGATTTGATCGCCTACACACCAGAAGGTAATTCCATTAGAAGCAACATCTTTGCGTATACGTCCGACATAAACATCGTCTTTCCCCGAAACAAATAGTGGCATTGGATATTCTTGTTTTGCAGGATTATCTAATACCGTTAATCCTTCGAAGTTGCTCATGGCTGTTTTTACTTCTTCCACAGACAATTCTCTCTCCGTTTCGACCCAAATTGCTTCAGAATGTGCTCTTGCAACCGGAATACGAATACAAGTTGCTGATACTTCAGTATCGGTATGCATTATTTTCTTGGTTTCCCAATTCATCTTCATTTCCTCTTTGGTGTAGTCGTTTCCTAGGAAAACATCAATTTGAGGAATGATATTCATGGCCAATTGATGTGAGAATTTCTCAACCACAACTTCTTCGCCATTTGCCACTTGCTTTACTTGATTTTCCAACTCAGCAATTCCTTGTGCTCCGGCACCGCTTGCAGCTTGATAAGTTGCACAATGCACACGAGTAATTTTCGACAAATCTTCGATTGGTTTCAAAGCAACCACCATCTGTATTGTAGAACAGTTTGGATTGGCAATGATATTTCGTGGTCGCACCAACGAGTCTTCAGGGTTTACTTCAGGAACAACCAATGGTACGTCATCGTCGTAACGGAAAGCACTTGAGTTATCAATCATAATTGCCCCATACTTGGTAATTGTGTCTGCAAATTCTTTCGAAATTCCAGCACCAGCTGAGGTTAATGCAATATCAATATCCTTAAAATCGTCGCCATGTTTCAATTCCTTAACAACAAGCTTTTTCCCTTTAAATTCGTACTCTTTACCGGCACTTCGGCTCGATCCGAATAACACTAGCTCATCAAGCGAAAAATCACGCTCAGCAAGCACTTTCAAAAACTCTTGTCCAACGGCACCACTAGCACCAACAATAGCGACTTTCATAATATCGATTAATTTATTAAATTGATTAATTAATTGTTCCCTATTAATTGCGCAAAAATAAGTATTGCCCCCAAATAATTACTATGATGCTCCGATTAATTTTACTTTTTATTGTAATTGTAACTTCGTCTTTAGTAAACAGTTCCGTTTGCCAAGTAGTGTGGGAAACCCATTTTGAGATTCCGAATAAAGGAATATGGGTCGACTCTTCAGGCAATTCCATAGTCGATACATCAAAAGTTGACTGGTTGATTGATTTTGACCAATGCACATTTAGCGATGTAAATGATTATGCAAAAACGGTAAGCACTTCCCGCGGACGCTTTGAGGTGTTGGATAGTGATGAAACCGTATACTGGAAATCTCCCAACGTTGACATTTCAACATTGGAAATGGTGAGCATTCAATTGAAAGCTGCAGAAACAGGATCGAGAAGCAACAGTGAAAAGAAATTCATTATGCCTCAAATCATCGTTGACGGAAAATTAAACCCCTTTAGCTCCGACTCAATAGCATCGGGAAATTGGGGTGAGAAGATATTTCAGCAAACTGGGATAAAAGGCGACAATTTACAAATTGTTGTAAAAATGAACTCCTCGTATTCCGCCGACAAGGTTTACATTGATGATGTAATTATTGAAGCAATCAACCCCAGAATGCTTGAAGCAACTAGTATCGTAATTATCGAGACCGAAAACGTTTCAATCTTTTCCGATACTATTATTGTGAGTGCGAACCTTCGGAATGCTTATCAGCAAAAACTCAACAATGAGAACCTGCAACTCAATTTAGAATCGGAGCAACTACAAGTTATCAATTACTCCTTTGAAAATGGAAATTATCGATGGCAATTACTTCCTATAAAAATTGGCAAAACCAATTATACAATAAAACCAATTGAACTTGATGTCGCCCCCATATCAGGATGTATTCAAATTATTAACGAAACCGATCTAATTATTGCAAACCATTATGAAGACACAACAATTGCTCTAAATTCAGATTGGGAAATCTCTACACAAAACCCAATTGAAGGAATGTCTTCTGTAAAACATAAACAAAAAGATTTGGAAGGGATTTCGACCATCGAATTATTTAATGACTCGCTAAACCTACAACAAGATCATTTTCATTTTCGATTTAAAATCAAAAATGGCGAATGGAATCCATCCTCTTCTAATCATTTCCATTATTGCTTCCTTCAGGGTAAAAATGGCTATGCTTTTGGGGTAAATGCAACTGGTTCTTCCGACTTATTTTCGATATGGAAAATTGAGAACAATGAACCAAGCGAGTTATTACTTGAAACGGATTATTTATGGCAATCTAACACCTCCATTGAAATAGAAATATATAAAACAGCCCAAGGAAAATGGGAACTGTTTCTTCGTAACGAAGAAAATAAAATTGTAGGTACAGGCTCAATAACCAACCATTTACTTTCAGTTTTAAACCAGTTGCAATTAAACTTTGAATTCACAAAAACCAGATCCGGCTTACTTTGGTTCGATGATTTAAAAATTGCAAAAGTAGACATCCCCCCAACCATCACGAAAGTGAAATCGGTTGATATTGGAAAACTTTTAGTAAGTTTTAATGAGCCGATTGATACAGTCAATTTTAAGAAAAGTTTAATTAAAATTTCGAATGAAAAAGCAATCTGTAAAATCAATAACTTTAGTTTCGATTCCGACAAAACATTAGTTATCAATTTTGAGCCGGAAAATAGTTTAAATTTTAAACTGCAAATAACTTCAGTTAAAGACCTACAAGGCAATCTTTCAGAAGAATTGAATTTAAACTTTGTACATGCCATTGCGCCAAAACCTCATGATTTGATTTTTACAGAAATCATGGCCGATCCAACTCCATCGGCAGGACTTCCAGAGATAGAATACCTTGAAATATTCAACGTTTCTAATGCCTACCTTTTATTGGAGGAAACAACAATCAGAATTAATGGAAAATCTCAGATAATCCCGGAAAAGGTACTTGCACCTAAAAGCTATTGGTTACTTTGCGAAACTAAAGACACCTCATTTTTTCCTTCGAGCACTCCAATTATTTCTCTTCAATCTCTTCCAACTCTACTAAATTCTGGAACTTCATTAGCATTAAGCTCCCATAACGAAATAATTGATAGCATCTATTACGATCCATCTTGGTATGCGAATACAGAAAAGGCAAAAGGCGGATTTAGTTTAGAGAAAATTGACCCCAACCGATTTTGCGGAAATCAAAGCAATTGGAGCGCCTCTGAAGCCCCATTAGGTGGAACGCCAGGATTTGGGAACAGCATTCATGCATTCAATATTGATTTGCTTGCACCACAAATCGAACAAGTAAATCTGGTTTCGTCTAAAAGCATCGCCATCTATTTCTCTGAAACAATCGATACGCTTTCTACTCCTTTTATCACATTCGAACCAACTATAAATATTGAAAAAATAGAATATCAAAAGGATAATAAATCGATGAAGGTTGAATTCATAGAGAATTGTACTGAAGACCTTCAATATGAAATTTTCATTGAAAACATTACTGATGAATGTGGCAACGTTGCTCCCATTCTATCAGATGATTTTATTTGGCATCATATTGAAAAAGGAGACATTTTCATTTCAGAGTTACTTTTCAATCCAATTGGCGATGGCACTGATTTCTTTGAGCTTTACAATGTAACGAACTACTCAATCGACCTTTCAAAATTAAAGGTTGCAACTCGCGACGACTCGCTAACGTTGAAAAGCATTTCTCCCCTCTCAATCAACCGAAATCATTTCCGTCCTACTTCATTTTCTGTATTTACAAATGACACGCTCAATTTTATTGAAACCTATAACCTACCAAAGGATGCCTCCTATTATCAACTCAATAAAATGCCTGCTTTTAACAATGATCATGGCATTATTGTGCTGTTAAACGATTCGCTTGAAATAATTGATGAATTTGAATATGATGAAAATATGCACAGTCTGTTTATTTACAACAACGAAGGCATTTCTTTAGAACGAATTTCATTTAATCGACCAACCAATAAAGCAGAAAATTGGTATTCGGGAAGCACAATTTCTGACTATGTCAGTCCTTGTTTTGGAAATACGAAAACAAACCAATATGTTCAAAGTATTTCAGTGGAAATAGAATCTGAGGTGGTATCACCAAATCTCGACAATTACAACGATGAATTGGTTCTTCATTTTCATTTAGATCAAACGGAGTACTTAACAAACCTGTTTGTTTTCGATATAAATGGCAATTTTAAAGCACACCCATTAAACAACGAGCTTGTTTCGAACAACGCAACAATCGTTTATGATTGCAAAACCAAGGATGGACAAATACTAAACAGTGCACCCTATTTTATTTTAATTGAAATGATTTCAGCGAAAGGAAGAAAGCAACAGTTACGCGAAGTATTTTATGTTTCGAATAGCAACTAGCGATTTAGCCGATTTCGAATTATTGAAAGCAAAATATAAAAAACAATTACCAATGCTAACCCCGATAACCAAAACAAAGAAACAAAAATGATTACTCCTAACATCAAAGCATATCGATAAACGTTTTCTTTGAATTTCAAATTCTTAAACTTTAAAGAAAGTAAGCGAACTTCGGTATTGAGCATAATGGAACATAACAAAACTAAAATTGCAAATACAACTGGTATATGCAAATGGCCAAACACCTGATTTTCTGCTATAAAATAATCATATGCAAGCGCCGACCAAAAAATAGCATTTGCGGGTACGGGCATTCCTATAAATTCTTCCGATTGACGGGTATCGATATTAAATTTGGCCAAACGAATGGCAGATGCAACAGGTATTAATATTGGTAAAAATAGGATGATTAATTCATGGTTCGCTAACCCGGAAAAGTCGTAATTCCGAACTTGAAATAAATTTCGAAGGATTACAAAAACCAAAACACCCGGCAACAAGCCAAATGAAACTAAATCGGCTAAGGAGTCTAATTCCTTTCCAATTTTGGTGCTTACTTTTAGTAATCGAGCAGCCAATCCATCCAGAAAATCGAAAAAGGCCGCCAACAATAAAAGAATTATCGCAATCAGGATCTTTTCTTCATAAGCAAAAAATAAGGCAAAAACTCCAGAAACTAAGTTCATTGAAGTAATTGCGTTTGGAATAAATTGATACCACTTTGATTGCGTTGAAGACATGATTTTTCGTTTTATTACAAATGAGCAAGAACTGTTTGTGTTCCAACGGTTTTTTGATTTAATTCTACTTTAACCTCTGAGCTTAAAGGAAGATAAACATCAACTCTTGAACCAAATTTAATAAAGCCTAAGTTTCCGTTTTGTTCAACAAATTCTCCTTCTTCGGCATACAATACAACTCTTCGAGCCATCGCTCCTGCAATTTGGCGAAACAAAATTTGTTGCTTAATTTCTGTTTCAACAACTACTGTTGATCGTTCGTTATCTTCTGATGATTTTGGTTTGTAGGCTTTCAAGTGTTTTCCCTTATGATGAATTGCTCGTAAAACTTTTCCACCAACAGGATACCAATTCATATGTACATTTAACGGCGACATAAAAATTGAAATCTTTAGTCGCTGATCTTTAAAATATTCATTTTCGGTCACTTCCTCAATCACAACCACTTTGCCATCGCAAGGTGCAATTACTAAATTTCCATCATGAATAACAGGTCTTTCAACAACTCTAAAAAACCAAAGAATCAGTAAATAAATTATGATAGAAATAGCAGATAATGGATAAATTAGATATCCAACAGGATAGAATTTCAATGCAGCATAATTCAATAAAACAACCAGAAATGCTGCAACGAGTAAGGTTACTCTGCCTTCTTTATGAATTCTCATTTGATTTAATTTATAAATATCGAGATATAAAAATAACAAATAGGCGCCGCAAACAACATGCTATCAAAACGATCTAGAAAACCACCATGTCCGGGCATTATTTTACCAGAATCTTTCACCTCAAAATTCCTTTTGATTAGCGACTCAGTTAAGTCACCAAAAATACCAGAAATAATAATTAACATTGCCAAAATGATCGTTTGTGGGTAGTTTAATAAACCAAAAACGTGACTTAATACAAGCGCAACCACCAAACCAATAATAGCACCCCCAATGGCTCCTTCCCATGTTTTATTTGGTGATATTTTTTCAACTAACTTATGTTTTCCAATCCAACTCCCAACAAGGTAGGCACCACTGTCGTTAGCCCATAAAACAGAAAACATGAATAATAGCATTCCAGAATTAAACCCTTCGCCAGTACCAGCAATCAAGTTTAAAAACGAAAAAGGCAGTGCAATATATGCAACTCCAATTAAGGTATAGAGGATGTTTTTAATTGAATTCTTTTTTCGAAGAACAATATCAAAGACAGGCGTTAACAAAATCATAGGGATAATTCCAATTAGAACTTTCTCATTAAGATCTTGAAAACGATAAAGATAGAAAGAAATAAAAGTATATAATGAGGTAAGCAAGCCCCAAATTGTAAGTGGAATACTACCTGCACTTTTTGTTAATCGATAAAACTCGAAAACAGTATAAAGCATAAATAAAGTAAAGATAGCGAGGTAATAGTAATGGCCCAAAGCAAGGCTTCCTATAATCAATAAAACGTATCCGCTACCTGTTATGCTTCTTACTGTAAAATTCTTCAACTCTTTAATTTTTTTAATATCTCGGTGGCCTTTTCTACGTTCTTTTCATGAACAAACACCTCGATGTTACCTACTGACCTAATGGTACTATCTTTTTGATTTAAAATAACCGTATTAATCCCATTATTCTCTAACAACTCCTTTGCTATTTCGGCGCGATACAAATCTGCACTCAAAAATACTTGTTTCCAACCTTTTTCCATGACAAACGTATTAAAAGATTTAACTTATTTTTCAAGTTAACGAATATTAAGCAGGTTTATCAATGTAAATATCATATATTTTAAGAAATACATAAAATTTTGACACATAAAACCCGATAAGTTAAAACTTACCGGGTTTATCTATTTCTTGGCTTTTTCTATTTATTCTTTCTCTTCTGCAACTGTTGGGGCTTCAATTACTTTTTGCTCTTTTTCTTCAAGCAATTTTGCAGCTAACTCTTTTTGCTCATCTTGATATTTTTGAGCTTCACTTTTACCAAATATTTCTGTTAAGTCTTCGCTAAACAAAACTTCTCGGGTAAGGAGTATTTCGGCTAATTTTTTGTGCCCTTCAGCATTATCACTCAATACCTTTTTTGCTCTAATATACTGCGCTTCAACTAAGTTTTTAATTTCAGCATCGATCAACTCAGCCGTTTTTTCACTGTAAGGTTTGTTGAAACCAAAATCAGACTGGCCAGTTGAATCGTAAAAACTTAGGTTTCCTACTTTTTCACTCATCCCAAAATAACTTACCATGGCATAAGCCGATTTGGTTACGCGTTCTAAATCGTTTTGTGCGCCTGAAGAAATTCTACCAAAAATTAATTCTTCAGCAGCACGCCCACCAAGAGTTGCACACATTTCATCCAACATTTGTTCTTTGGTAGTAATTGATCGCTCTTCTGGCAAATACCAGGCCGCTCCCAATGCTTTTCCTCGAGGAACAATTGTTACTTTAACTAAAGGATGTGCGTATTTTAATAACCAGCTCACAGCAGCATGACCCGCCTCATGATAGGCAATCGTTTTTTTCTCTTCGGCCGAAATAATTTTATTTTTCTTTTCTAAACCTCCAATAATTCGATCGATCGCATCTAAGAAATCTTGTTTTTCAACTGATTTATGGTCGTTACGTGCCGCAATCAATGCTGCTTCGTTACTCACGTTGGCAATATCAGCTCCAGAAAAACCAGGAGTTTGTTTTGAAAGAAAATCTTCATCCAATTCTTTAGCAACTTTAAGCGGACGCAAATGCACTTTGAAAATTGCTTTACGCTCGTTTAAGTCGGGTAATTCAACATGAATCTGGCGATCGAAACGACCGGCACGCATCAAGGCTCTATCCAAGATATCAGCACGGTTGGTTGCTGCTAAAATAATTACCCCCGAATTGGTATCGAAACCATCCATTTCAGTTAATAACTGATTCAATGTATTTTCACGTTCGTCGTTCGATCCCATATTTGGATTTTTGCCACGAGCACGTCCAATGGCATCAATCTCGTCGATGAATACAATACAAGGTGACTTTTCTTTGGCTTGCTTAAACAAGTCGCGTACACGAGATGCACCAACACCAACAAACATCTCAACAAAATCGGAACCCGACATGGAGAAGAACGGCACATTTGCTTCGCCGGCAACGGCTTTGGCCAACAAGGTTTTACCTGTTCCCGGAGGTCCAACTAATAAGGCACCTTTTGGAATTTTACCTCCCAGTTTTGTATACTTGGTAGGATTTTTCAAGAATGCAACAATCTCTTCTATTTCGGTTTTTGCTTCCGATAAACCTGCAACATCCTTGAAAGTAGTGCTTACTTTTTGATCTTTATCGAATATTTTAGCTTGCGATTTCCCAACACTAAAAATATTTCCGCCACCGCCACCTGGGCCTCCACCTTTGCTCATTCGGCGGAAAATAAACCAGTAAAAGAAAATCAATAATCCAATAGGCAATAAGAAACTTAGAATATTTGACCAGTCGGTCGTTTTTCTGTTAAGTACCTCAATTTCAGGCTGCCCGTATTCTTCACTAGCTTCTTTTACCTGATTTAAAAAATTATCAACAGAAGCAATTTCAACAGAGAAATGAGGACCAGACTCTCTTGGTTTATTAAAACCAGAGCCTAATTCTTCCTTATAATTCGGATAACTTGATTTTTTAAGATAAATATTGGCCAAATCGTTATTCAAAATAACAATTTTGTCAATATCGTCATTTTGAATTAAGCGAGTTTTCACCTCAAGGGTACTCATCGATACAGTGGAACCACTCGACATAAAATAGTTCAAACCAAAAATGACTAAAATTGCGGCTAAATAGAAATACGCAATATTAAATTTTGGTTTGTTGCCATTTGGAGATGATTTTGGCTTAAAACTATTTGGTTTCTTTTTATTATTATCAACCATTTGAAATATTTTACCTAGTTTATATTTTTAATTTTAGCGTCAGCCCAAAGTGATTCAAGATCATATCTTTCTCTGACATCTTTTTGAAAAACGTGAACCATTACATCAACAAAATCGAGTAAGATCCATTCGGCATTTCTGTAACCATCGGAATGAATAACTTTTTCTCCGGTCATTTCGTTTACCTTTTTTTCAACTGAATGTGCAATCGCTTCAACCTGGGTATCGGAGTTTCCATGACAAATCACAAAGTGATTACATGCTGCCTGATCTAAATTGGATAAATCCATATCGATAAGATTTTCTCCCTTTACACTTTGAACGCCTTCAATTATTGCTTTTAATAAATTATTTGTAGAACTCAATTTAAATATCTTCTATTATATATTTGTAATTAATTATCGCAAATTTAGTTTTTTACTGCATTAACTCCTCTGAAATTATGTCAGAAATTATTGGCAATAACATTATTAATTTAGAGCTTATAGATTCTACCAACAACTATGCCATCAAAAAGTTGCGTGAAAACCTGACAAGCGATGGAACAATTATCGTTGCAAAAGAACAACAAACAGGCCGAGGACAGGCTCAAAATACTTGGGAAAGTACTCCAAATAAAAACTTAACCCTTTCGCTTATTCTTTACCCTGAATTTCTTCCGGTCAAGTATCAGTTCTTAATTTCTAAAATCATTACACTCTCAATATGTGAAATGCTCGACGATTTTGTGGATTCTGTTTCCATAAAGTGGCCCAACGACATTTACGTTAAAGATAGAAAAATTGCAGGAATTTTGATAGAAAATGCAATTATGGGAAGTAAACTAAAACACTCAATAATTGGTATTGGGCTGAATATCAACCAAAAGGAATTCAAAAGCAATGCACCCAACCCTATTTCATTGTACCAACTCACAAAAAAAGAGTTTAATTTAAAGCAGATGCTTAATCTTTTAATTCAATACTTAAACCATTGGTACAATCGACTATTAAATGGCGAATTAAAAGAAATTGACATGGCATTTTTTGAGCGATTATATCGATTAAACCAACTCCATTCATTTCGTGATAACGAGGGAGATTTTATCGGTAAGATTCTGGGAGTGAATCAAATTGGTCAACTGGTAATTGTTAAGGAAAACGGCATAAAAAAAACCTATCACTTTAAAGAAGTTGAGTTCTTACTTTAAAGTGACAGGCTGTCATGGTTTTTATAGTATTTTAACTTTATCCGCCAGACTAACGATAAGGAAGCATACATAAAGCATCAGCAATTTGATTAATGCCGTCTTTAAGTTTTTTACCAGCAACCATTTTCATCATCATATTCAGTTCGGCATGCAAGGTAAGTCTAATTTTAGATTGATACGCCGAAACAGGTAATATTTGAATCCAAAAAGTAACTTCAAAAGGCATTTGTCCGTCGCCGGTTATTTTTATTGTTTTGGGTTCTTCCCGTTCAATAATTTTCAAGCCGGCCTCTCCTTTGTTCGAAATTGTAAAATGACAACTATCGGTATCAATTCGAAAATCGGATATTTCAATGTTCGGAATCTGCTTAGAAACTTGTGCAAGCGAATGCTCATTTAAAAATGCACTAAAATTCTGGAAATCGGATAAAAAGTTATAAACCACCAAATTGTTGTGATTTATAGTTTTTACTTCGCTAACATATTTGCTTATACCCATGATAAAATTTTAATCATTTAAAAAGCCGATTCCACTTCAGAAACCGGCTTTGTACTTATATCACTTAAATTTTATTTTCCCCACTCAGAAGGATTTTCTCTCCAGCTATTCAAGCTTTCCAATTGATCTTCTTTGATCTCGCCTTCTTTAAGCGCCAAATCAATTAAAATCTGGTAGTTGCTTAATGTATCTAATTTTATTCCAGCTTTTGCGAAATTATCGGCAGCCAAATTAAAGTTATACGAGAAAATTGCTAACATACCAAGTACATCGCCACCGAAATTTTGTAAAGCCTCAGCAGCTTTGATACTGCTTCCTCCAGTTGAAACTAAATCTTCAATTACCACCACTTTCTGACCCGGTTTCAAATCACCTTCAATCAAATTTTCCAAACCATGATCTTTGGGTGTTGAGCGAACATAAACGAAAGGCAATCCTAACTTTTCGGCAACCAAAACACCGTGTGCAATTGCGCCGGTTGCAACCCCTGCAATTATTTCAGCTTCGGGGTACAATTCTTTCACCAATTTTGTAAATTGCTCGCAAACATATTCGCGAATTTTAGGGTACGATAAAATCTTACGATTATCGCAATATATAGGTGAGTTCCAACCTGAAGCCCAAGTAAATGGGTTTGATGGTTGAATTTTTATTGTATTTATTTGTAGAAGCTTTTGAGTTACTTCTATTCTGTAATCACTCATAGTTTTAATTTTTAATTTGGGGCAAATGTACAAAGTTTTTTTCAATGACCGAATAGTTTTACTAAACGATGAACCTGCTTTAGAAAATGTTAAATTTTCGAAAAACTACGAGGTAAACTCAAAGCTTGAGCTTCAAAATTTAACTTCAAATTTCTTAACAAATGAGCATGAGAAATTGATTTACATGTGGAATTCAAACTTGAAGAAAATTAAAGAATGGTTCTTTGCTCAATTTAAGATTATTGAAGCTGCAGGAGGAGTTGTTTTCAATACAAAACAAGAACTTTTATGTATCCATCGAATGGGAAAATGGGATTTACCCAAAGGAAAAATTGAAAAAGGGGAAACAATTGAAGCAGGAGCAATTCGAGAAGTAGAAGAAGAATGCGGAATTACAAGTCCTGAAATTGAAAAGTTATTGGAAACCACTTATCACATTTATCAAAATAAATACGACCAAAACCGATGGGTGCTAAAACCAAGTTATTGGTATTTAATGAACTATTCAGGTACCGAAAACATCACCCCACAAACCGAAGAATCTATTGAAAAAGTTGAATGGGTAAACTCAGAAAAAATTGAGACAATATTAAACGACACCTATGCGTCGTTGGTTCCCGTTTTTGAAAAAGCGACTACCTTCTTGAAATAACTTGTTGAAACTGAATCGCAAACTTTTCTTCGGGCCAAGGCGTTTGAAACCAAACCATTTTTCCCTTTGGGTCGATCAAATAAAAAGTGGGGAAAACCCGTACATCAAACCGATCATAAACTTCATCATTCGTTTCTGCACTCAAAAACATGTATCGGGTTTCATTTTTACTTATTGATTCAGCCAGCGGGTTTGGAACATCTTTTGGAACCACAATCACAATTTCTAAATCGCGCAGAAATGAATTAGAAATTTGCTCTAAATACTTCAAATTCTTATTTAAAGTCAAAGTATCATCGTTGGCAAAATACAAATACACATATTTAAAATAAGAATCCCCCCAATTATACAAATTACCTTTCGAATCTGGAATATTCAGCGATGGCGCAGCAGCACCAGGCAAGTGCAATAAAAATTTATGATTCAAATATTTTGCAACTGCTTGATGTTCTGTATAAATTGATTTAGCTTCAATCTCCTTTAACAACTTCATCAATCCATTAGGATTGTAGCGCCGACTAAAAAACAGGTCTTCAAGATTATATAAAACAATTGCTTCACAAAGCTGATCATTTAATTGTGTTACTTCCGCAATATTCAATTTAAGGGACGTAAGATTTCCACTATTTAAGAGTTTTTTTAAATTATCGATGCCACTTGACCACTCCGAAGTTGTAAAGAAATTAGTGAAGAGTTGATTGAAAAAATCTGCATACTCCTTGCTTCCATATTTTACCTCAACACCTGTCAAATATTTTTGAAGAACAGCATTTTTAGACCGTGGTTGTGCCAGTAATTCAATGCTTGCATAATTTAACTTTCTATAATTTTCAAAATAGTCGTTTTCAACCATTGCAAAAGCAAGCTCAATCCTCTCAATTATTTGCCGAGCCGTGGTTGATGACTTTCCATAAACCAATTTTGAAATATTTTCATCCAACTCAGAATCGTAAATCCTTTGGTATTTTTCAATTAAGAAATTCAAGGAACTGGAGTCACTTTTTTCTGGAAGAAAGTGAAAAGAAAGTGGCTCGAAAAACGGAGATTTTGTTTTTTGCTGACTTGGCTCGGGTAATGATATTTTATACCTTCCATGTGGTTCCACAATCAACCAACCTTCGTAAATATCGAAGTTCAGAAAAATGCGAGTTGGCTGCTTTACTTCAAAATCAAATGATACCACCTCGTTATCGGGAATTACTATTTCACCTAAGGTAGGTTGAACTGAAAGTAAAAAGTTCTCACTCTTTTTAATCGTTAATGACTTGCCTGCATAGCCTTTTGCTGTAATTTCAATTTGAGAAGAGAAAGCACTCGAACAAAGAAAGATTGCAAGAAGAAATAGAAAAACTTTCATCGAAAACAAGGTTAATAATAACGCAATCTAATTTTCTATTACAAATAATCTTTGATATCTATTTTGTCGGGCACAAATATACTTACATCGCCATTGTGACGTAGCACATCGCGTACAATCGAAGAATTGATTGGCGTATGTTCCGGAGTGGTTAACAAGAAAATTGTTTCCAGCTTTGAATACATTTTTTTATTCACCTGAGCAATGGCACGTTCGTACTCAAAATCGGCAGCAGTTCGTAAACCTCTAATAATAAAATTGGCTTTGTTTTCTTTGCAGTAATCAACCGTTAGACCTTCGTGCTTGTCGACCACAATTTTAGGTTCGTCAACAAAAACATCTTGAATCATACGAATGCGGTTCTCAACAGTAAATAAATTCTTTTTCGAACTATTATCACCGATCATAACAATTACTTTATCGAACATTGGCAATGCTCGTTTCAATACCGATTCGTGTCCAACTGTAAACGGATCAAATGATCCTGGAAATATTGCGATTTTCTCCATTTCAAAAGTTTGTATACCTACAAATCTAAAAATAAATATTGATTTGAATGTTGAAGCATGCTATTCAAACCAAGCAATTCAAATGACAAATATTAAAGTTATTCCTATTTTTCATACAAGCGTTTAAGAATGCACCGCTTTTTCAACATGAAATTGTAAATTGCAGAAAAGAACAACTAAAGACCATACAAATGCTAGTCGATCGCGATCATATTGGAATTTTTGGAAAAATGAATTCGGGGAAAAGTAGTTTGATGAACCTACTTACCCAACAGCAAACCTCAATTGTTGATGCAACTCCAGGAACAACAGCCGACACAAAAATTGCCATGCAGGAAATTCATGGAATGGGACCGGTTAAACTATACGATACCGCAGGTTTGGATGAAGGATCGGGATTAGGCGAAAAGAAAAAACAGAAAGTGCTAACAGCCTTAAAAGAATGCGACTTGGTGCTTTTAATCATCAACCCTGCTACCAACTTATTCGAAACAGAACAGCTTGTTCTGGATGAAGCAAGAGAATTGGACAAGCAAATCTTGGTTATTTACAACCTATTTGAAGAAGAAAACAGAAATAATATTTCAACAATTGAAGCTCAATTACCTTTTCTGAAATTCTATCCAAAAATTGAAATTTCAGTAATCAACGAAGAAAACCGTCTAAGTTTTTTACAATTTGTTCTTGAAAATTTTGAATCGAAGAATATAAAAATGGAACTTCTTCCTTTTATGGAAAAGGATGAGTTTCATATTTTAATTATCCCGATGGACGAAGAAACGCCACCCGGAAGATACCTGCGTCCGCAAGCAATGGCCGAAGAATACATTACACGCCACTGGGGATATCCGGTTTCTTTTCGTTTAGATTTGGGAACTGCAAGAGGTGAAAATCCGGAAATTGAAAAAACGCGATTCGATGCCTTTATCAATAGTTTTAACAAACGCCCAAAATCAATTATCACCGACTCGCAAGCGATGGACATCATGAGTAAATGGGCACCGAACGACATGCAATTAACTACTTTCAGCATTATGATGATCAATTATGTAAGCAAAGGTCGGATTTCGGAATTCTACGAAGGAATAAAAGCTCTAGATTCGATTAAGGATGGTGATAAAGTTTTAATTGCCGAAGCCTGTAATCATTCAAGAATTAAAGAGGACATTGGTTTGGTTCAAATTCCAAAGCAATTAAAAAAACGTTATCCAAAAATTCAAATTGAGCATAATTTTGGACGCGAATTTCAAGACAATAAAGCACTTGAAAACTACAAACTGATTATTCACTGCGGTGGTTGCATGATCAGTAATCAAAAGTTACAGGCTCGTTTGCGCGATTTGCGACAAGTGGATGTTCCCATCACGAACTATGGTGTTTTCCTTTCTTGGCTTCAAGGTCAAGAGGCACTCGATCGGGTAATTCAACCTTGGATACAACAATAAAAAAAGCTCCTGTTTCCGTTCTTTATTTACAATGGAAGCAGAAGCCTTTTATTTACATCTATATTTAGTCTAATATTTCATACAACAATTCTTCCTCGGTTAACTCTCCGCCTGAAATTGTAATTGCTGTTTCGATTAATGCCAAATGAGAATAAGCCTGTGGAAAATTTCCTAATAAACGCTTACTTTTAAAATCAATATCTTCGCTAAAAAGCCCCAAGTGATTTGAATAACTTAACAAGGTTTTGAATTTTTCGCGCGCTTCTTTTTTCTTTCCAATTTTAAACAAGCTATTAATTAACCAGAAGGTACAAATTGTAAATGCAGAATTCGGAGTTCCAAAATCATCGCTATTCTTGTACCTAAACAAAAGTCCATTGTGTTCCAATTCCTCTTGAATTGCAAGGGTAGTACTTATATATTTGGGATCTTTTGCTTTTATAAACCCATAACTTTCCATGAGTAGAACTGAAGCATCCAAATCTTCAACGCCATAAGCCTGTGTAAAGGCTTTCTTTTTTTCAGACCAAGCATTTTTATAGATATCTGCCTTAATTTCGTCTTGTAATGGTTTCCATTGCTCAACATATTCGGTTTGATTCAATAAATCAGCAATTTTCATTGCCCGGTTTATTGCTGTCCAGCATAGCACTTTGCTAAAAGTAAAATGTTTGTCTTCGTTCCGTATTTCCCAAATTCCTTTATCGGGCAAATGCCAGTTGCGCTCAACAATTCGAACTACATTACGAACAATTGTCCAAAGTTCCTCGCTAAATTGAAGCGAAGTAGAATGAATACTAAAGTGCTGATAAATAACATCTAACAAAATTCCATAAATGTCATTTTGTTTTTGCATAAAAGCTGCATTTCCAACTCGAACAGGTGCCGAGTTTTCATAACCACTCAAATGGCCTAACTCTAGTTCGGTTAATTTCTTTTCACCATTAATGCCGTACATAATCTGCATTTTCTCATCCTTATCGGGCATCAAATTCTTAATGAAATTTAGGTAGCGACGAGAAATACTATTATGACCAATTTCTTTCATAATCTTCACCACCATTGAGGCATCTCGAATCCAACAGAAACGATAATCCCAATTCCGAACTTCCCCAATCGATTCAGGCAAAGAGGTTGTTAGTGCGGCCAACACAGCTCCACTTTTATCAAAACTTAAAAGTTTTAAAACTAAGGCACTTCTAACAATCTCATCGTCGAACTCGGTATACGAGGGATTTTGAGAAGTCCAGTTCAACCAATAAACCTTGGTGCGTTGTAGCTTTAAGTAAGCTCGTTCTGTATCCTGAATTAATAGTTTTTGATGATAACTTACTAAGAAAAAATTATCTTTTTCAAGCACAATTTCATTGCCATTTAATATCTTTTCTTTATCAAAATCAGAATATAAATACATCGAATCATACTCGCCTTCGGTAGTGTATGACTTGATATACTTGTCCTTTATAACTGTTTTAGTATCAAAAGCGGCATACTCCAACTGCGGCTGATAATTCACTTTAAATTTAGGATTTCCATCCACCAACTTTATATAGCGAATTAAGTCGGGTGGTGAATAAATACCACGGGTATGTTTATCATGCTTGTAGCGAGGCATAAAATCGAGCACCTCAAAAATTCCATCTTCACATTTAAACTTTGTAACGAGGATATTCGTTTTCTTTATATAAAATTGATTTACCTTGAATGATGTTACAGGACTTATATCAAATTTACCACCGACTTGTGTATCTAAAATACTGGCAAAAACCGAAGGTGAATTAAATTCAGGGAGACATAACCAATCGATACAGCCAGTTTCTGATACTAAAGCACCGGAGGTACAATTTCCTATAATACCATAGTTTAAATTGTTCATAACAATTATGGTTTTGTGGGATTTTATTCGTTTATAAAAAAGGCATTATGTATATTAAGAAAAGTTCTACGAAATTGTTTTCTAAACTTTCAATAATTCAAAATTAAAATCGAAATTAAAATATTATGAATAAAATTCACATTTTATCAAACCGTTTACCATATCAAATTGAAAAAGATGAAGAAGATTTCAAATTGCAGCCATCAGTCGGTGGATTAGCAACTGGGATGAAATCGATTTACAAAAAATACAATGGTAAATGGATTGGCTGGCCAGGCTTATCACTTGATGAACTGAACAAAAAGGAACTACAAAATGTGGACAAAGCATTTCAGAAAGAAAACTGTGTTCCAGTTCATTTAACCGAAGATCAGATTAATCTGTATTACGAAGGCTTTAGCAACAAAACAATTTGGCCGCTATTTCATTATTTCATGCAATACATTTCGTACGATCAAAAGTTCTGGAATGCCTATGTTGAAGTAAACCAACTATTTGCTAATGCAGCAATAGAAACCATCGAAGATGGAGACACCATTTGGATTCATGATTATCAGCTTCTATTGGTTCCTGAAATGATCAAATCGAAACGCCCCAATGTTACGATTGGATTTTTTCTTCATATTCCATTTCCATCGTTTGAGGTATTCCGCATTCTACCTTGGCGTAACGAACTGATTAAAGGAATCCTAGGTGCCGATTTAATTGGATTTCACACCTACGATTACGAACGACATTTCTTTAGTTGTGTACGTCGATTATTAGGGCATGAAATCAACTTCAACCAAATTCATTTAGAAGATAGAATTGTAATGGCCGACACTTTCCCAATGGGAATTGACTATCAAAAATTTGAAAAAGCAGCAAAAAATGTATTGACCAAATCCTTGCAAGAAAAATCAGAATTACATCGCGATTTAGATAAATATTTCTTAATGGATGATGGTCGTCGACTTATAATCTCAATAGATCGCTTAGATTACACCAAAGGAATTCCAAACCGATTGAAAGCTTTCGAACTATTCTTAGAAACATACCCCGAATATAGAGGAAAAGTTACGCTTATTATGTTGGCAGTGCCCTCGCGCGATCAGGTGGATCATTACATACAATTAAAAGAAAGAGTCGACCAATTGGTTGGGAAAATTAATGGCCGTTTTGGAATGATCAACTATACTCCCATTTGGTATTTCTACCGCTCGCTCCCATTCGAGAATTTAATTGAACTTTACAGTTCATGCGATGTGGCAATGATCACTCCGGTACGCGATGGAATGAATTTGGTAGCCAAAGAATATGTTGCTTCACGTATAAATAAATCCGGCGTTGTACTATTAAGTGAAATGGCTGGTGTTAGTAAGGAAATGGGGGAATCGATTATTATTAACCCGAATAACTTTAAAGAAATGGCTCAAGGACTTTATCAAGCCTTAACCATGTCGCGCGAAGAACAAGCAGAACGAATGGAACTTATGCAAGAACGATTGAGCCGTTACGATATTTTCAAGTGGGCAAACGATTTTGTTGAATCGCTATTAAAAATTCAAGATATTCAAAATAACTTCTTTGCAAAGAAAGTAAGTCCATCAGTTGTGAAATCAATTTCGAAAACTTATGCCAATTCAAAATCGCGTGTGATCTTCCTCGATTACGATGGAACACTTGCACACTTTCAAAATAATCCACAAGCTGCATCACCCGACAAGCAGGTTTATTCAATTATTGAAAACTTAACCAAGGATAAAAAAAATGATGTGGTGATAATTAGTGGTCGCGACCGCGATACCTTGAAAAAATGGTTTAAAGGATACGATGTTAATTTTATTGTTGAGCATGGAGTATGGATGAAAACCCTCGATTCGGATTGGGAAATGCTTACCGCAATTAACGACGATTGGAAACAATTTGTTAGACCTGCTCTTCAAAGTTTTGTCGACAGAACCCCGGGAGCATTCATCGAAGAGAAAAACTACTCGTTGGTTTGGCATTTTAGAAAAGCGGAACCTGAACAAGGAGTGCTGAGAGCAAACGAATTGAAAGATGAATTGACCAATTTAATTGCCAATCATAACTTAGAAATCATGGAAGGGAACAAAGTGATTGAAGTAAAAACCGGAGGCATCAACAAAGGTGTAGCAGCCATGAACTTTATTTCGAACAAAGATTATGACTTTATCTTCGCAATTGGCGACGATTGGACCGACGAGTACATGTTTCGTGAGTTACCTGAAGATACCATTTCGGTTAAAGTTGGTATGATGAAAACCGAAGCAAATTTCAAAGTTGAATCGGTTGACAAAGCAAGAGCCTTACTAGAAAGTTTATATCAATAAATAATAAATTCAAAAAAGGGTTGAATGATGCGCATTCAACCCTTTTTTTATATTTTCTATTCCTCAAAAATCATTGTGCCAATTGCGATTTCAATAACTTAATATTGTTATTCAATCGTCTAATCTCTTGTTCTTTATCTTCTAACTGTCTTTCAATTCTTGTTGATTCAGTTTTCGCTCGATCTAGCTCTGTATTTAATCGATTAATCGAAGATTCCTTTAAACGAATTTGTCGTTCCAATGAACGAACTTCACCTTTCGAATTTTGAACTTCTAACGACGCATTAACAGCATCATCTTTTAGACCATTTACCTCAAGTTCGAGAAAATTAATTCGATGCTCTAAATCTCTTATCGTACGATCTTTATCAACCAACAACTGGTTCAAACGTCGTTTTTCAACCTGAAATGAAAATTGCTGTCCTTCAATATTCTCTTCTTTCGATATCAAATCAGAATTTAAATTAACAATCTCGCGATTTAGAGAATCGATATAGCTATTCTTTTCTGAATTATTGTAATGAAATTCATTTTTAAAGTCATTAAATTCTGTCTTCAACTCGGCAAGCTCTTTCGTTAATTCCAAAACTCTATTTGTTGATCTGTTTCGAGAAGACTCCATTGCAACAAATTTCTTTTTCGCAACACACGAGCTCATACTTGCCAAGACAGCAAGCAACAAGAAAATTTTCAAACTAATATTTTGTTTTATGATTTTCATAAATTGTGAAATCAATGCTCAATTATTATTTTGTACTTTTATCAAAGTTAATTTTTAATGTGCGTAAGTATAACGAATGAAATTGTACGATCGATATACTTTTAAGATTTTTTTTGAATTTATCCTGAAATAGAATACTTTGTTTTCCGTTTTGAAAGTACAAAAACAATTTAGAAATAGAAATTATGAATATAAAAACTAGCCTGTTAATCGTATTTCTTATTGTTTTATTGCAGCCAGCTTTTGCGAAAGAAAAGCTAATATTAAAAGGCCTTATTGTTGATAAGCAAACAAAAGAAGCGTTGCCATTTGTTAACATTAGAATTGCCGGAACCACGCAAGGAACAGCAAGTGATTACGAGGGCTATTTTGAATTAGAAGTTGATGCAACTCTGAAATCAAAGCGATTAAATTTTTCTGCAATTGGCTTCAATGAAACCAACATTTCAATTGAAAGGTATTTAAGATATAACATTTCAACCATAAACCTTGAACCTAAAACTTATGGCTTAGATGGCATCGTGATTAGTTCAGAATCGAAGGTACTTTACCGAATTATGAAGGAAGCTACCGAGCTTATTCCAAACAACTATTTTAACCGACCAATAAGCTACAAAGCATTGTATCAATGTGAGTATTTCGAGAATGATTCTTCGTTCAGAAAAAGAGATGCCTTGGTAAATTTATCCGACGCTAACGGTTATGGCAATCGCAACGATGCATTCCAATCGATTAACTACAATTTTGAGAATGTATACCGCGATTTTGACATTTTAAGTCTGGCCGATGGAACAACACAAATGGACGAGCTGCTTGAATTTGACATTGTGAGAAGTGCCCAAAATGTTTTAAACCCTGAGTTCCTTTTCGAATATGACTTAACATTAGAAGCCGAAGAAACCTATAATTATGATTCGGTTTGGGTAATCGGCTACCAACTTTCAAACCCTGAATTAAGCCGTAGTGGCGATTATTACGCAGAACGCTATCAAGGGAAAATATATGTTTCGAAAACCACAAAGGTTATTTATAAAAATGAATTACAAATACAATCTTCGAAATTCAGTTTGCAAGGTCGCTCGCTGGCAGTTGATTCTACTAATTTCTACACCGATGTAACCTTCAATTGCACAACAACCTACCAAAATATCGACGACAATTTCATACTAAATCGAATTAGCTTAACTAAAGATTTCATCAATCAAGATGGAAAAACAGGAAAAAGCGTTTCTAGTTTAAGGATTATCGCATCAAAAATGCAACAACCTGAAATGGTTGAAAACAGGTGTTATTATGAAGATTTAATTTCTGACGCTGATTTTTGGTTGGTTCTGAAGAATCAAATCAACTCCGATTAAAATGAAAACTGCCAACTTTGAAGCTATTTTAGAAGCTTATGAACGAATTAAAAACCGGGTTCATCGAACTCCAGTTCTAGAAAACCAAAGTATTAATCAAATCGTTGGCAACCAAGTTTTCTTTAAATGTGAAAATTTCCAAAAGGTAGGTGCTTTTAAATTCAGAGGTGCCACCAATGCAATAATGCAACTTTCTGATGACGAAAAACAAACAGGCGTTGCAACTCATTCCTCGGGCAACCATGCGGCAGCTTTAGCATTAGCAGCCCAGCAAAATAACATTTCAGCACATATTGTAATGCCCAACAATGCCCCTTTAGTGAAGCAAAAAGCCGTTGAAGGATATGGAGCATTCATCACTTTTTGTGAACCAACATTAGAAGCAAGAGAAGCAACTTTAAAGAAAGTAATAGAAGCAACTGGTGCTATTGAAATTCACCCTTACGATAACAATCAAATCATTGCAGGACAAGGAACAGCTGCCCTTGAATTGTTACAAGAAATCAAACATCCCGATTTTCTGTTGGTTCCAGTTGGCGGAGGAGGATTACTGGCCGGAAGCGCTTTGGCCGCAAAACAACTTTCGCCAACAACAAAAGTAATTGCTTGTGAACCACTTGGAGCAGATGATGCTTACCGTTCATTCTGTGCTAAAAAACTAATTCCATCGCGCAATCCTCAAACAATCGCCGACGGATTACTCACCTCAGTCGGAAAACGCAATTTTGAGCTTATACTAAATTACGTTGATGGGATCGTGACGGTCTCTGAAGAAAGTATCGTACAAGCAATGCAACTAATATGGGAACGAATGAAAATAATAGTGGAACCATCATCTACCGTACCATTGGCAGCGCTTCTTGAAAAGAAAATTGATACAAAAAACAAATCTATCGCTATAATTTTATCGGGCGGGAATGTTGATTTGAGCAATTTACCTTTTTAATTATTCGATAAACTTATCGGGAATTTGCTTCGAAGCCGCAGCACCTAATTCTCGCAATATTTCGGCTCGTCTTACAAGATTTCCTTTTCCGGTGTAAAGTTTTTTACTCGCATCGCCATAAGTTTTTTGGATAGTATCAATGTTACGTCCGAGCTTATCAACATCTTCAATAAATGAAGCAAACTTATCGTACAAAGCACCACTTTGTTTTGCTATTTCCAACGCGTTCTTTGTTTGATTCTCTTGTTGCCAAATCGAAGCAATTGTGCGTAAAGTTGCCAATAAAGTTGATGGACTCACAATTACAATTTTATTTTCCCATGCATAATTAAATATTTGCTGATCGTGTTCTACTGCTAAACTAAACGAAGATTCGATTGGAATAAACAAAAGCACAAAATCGGGAGAATTAAAGCTTGGTGATGAACTATAATGCTTTAAGTGAAGTTCTTTTATATGACTTTTAAGCGATAACAAATGCTCCTTCACAAAACGGTCGCGATCGGTTTGTTCATCAGCGCTGGTGTAGCGTTCATAAGCAACTAAAGAAACTTTTGAATCGATAATAATGTGCTTTTTATCGGGCAAATTTACAATCACATCGGGTCTAATGATTTTGCCTTCTCCATTTTTCGCTACCACTTCGCGTTCAAATTCCTGTCCTTCGGTTAAACCCGAACGCTCCAACACTCGCTCTAAAACAACTTCCCCCCAGTTTCCTTGCTTTTTCACATCGCCTTTCAGCGCCTTTGTTAAATTCGTTGCCTCTTCGCTAATTTTGTAATTCAAATCCTGCAATTTTTTCAGCTCTGCACGCAGGTCGGTTTGATCTTTTAGTCCTTTTTCATAAGTATCTTCAACCTTCTTTTCAAAAGTTACAATTTTGTCTTTTAAAGGCGACAAAATCTCCTTCAGCCTTTCGTTGTTTACATTAGAAAATTCGACTGTATTTTGCTTTAAAATTTTATTGGCAATGTTCTCAAATTCAGTTTTAGCTTGCTTTTGCAACTTTTCAAACTCTTTCAGAACATCTTCGTTTTTCCTTAACAAATGCTCATTTTCAACTTTCAACTTAGTAAGTTCCGACTTAACTCTTTCGTTTTCTTCTTGCTTTTGGTTGTTTAAAAGCTGTGAGTCGCTCAACTGTTTTGTTAAATATTCGCCTTTCTCACTAGCAACTAAATTTTGCTTCTCTAGCTCATTATTCTGAGTTTTAAGGTCGTCTATTATAAGCTGATGTTGCTCTGTAAGCTTCCTCTTTTGCGAGTTATAATAGATGTAAGCGATGGAAAATGCAATTACAATTGCTACTAAAATATAAATTAATATGTCCATTAGATACTTGTTTATCGATATTCATTTTCACTAATTTTCAAATCCTCATAGCGAACTCAAAAAATAATTGTAAATTAAAAACCTAATTATTTCATTCCATGCAAAACATTTTTGTACTTCTTATTCTGGTTATTATCGCATTAACTTTCTTGCTCATTATTGCATTAAAAAGAAATAAAAAGACAGAATTGGAATTAACAAAATTCAAATCGATCACGGATAATTTCCCAGATTTTGTCTATCTCAAAGATAGAGAAAGTAAGTTTATGTATATAAACAATGCCCAAACAAAGTTGCTAAATTTAAAAAAACCAGAAGAAGCAATTGGAAAAACTGATTTTGATTTTTTCAAGGACGCGGAAATATTGTATCAGAATGAACAAGAAATAATAAAAACACTACAACCTCAAATTAATTTCATCCATGAAGTAGAATATCAAGGAGAAAAAATTAATATATCCGACACAAAGATTCCACTTTTAGATAAGAGAAAAGAATGTATTGGAACCATTGGTATTTCTAGAGACATCACCCAATTACAACATGTTGAAATAGAAAACACAAAAAATAAAATAAAGTATAAAGCAATTTTCGAACATGCACCATTAGCGATATTTTATGCAAATACACACCTTTCGATTATTGACTTCAACAAAAGGTTCACACAACTTTTTAATTGTGAGGAGAGCCACAAAGGGCATTTAACTTTTACCGACATTATTCATGGCAAAGAAATTTCAGATGTAGTTGGAGAAACAATTCTGGCTACAAACGAAGCAAACTTTGAGTTAGTATTTAACAAAAAGAATAAGCAGACTTTCATTGGTAACATCTTACTAACAGTAATCGAAGATGAATTTGGGAATAAGGTCATCGAAGGTATAATTGAAGATGTTTCAACGATGGTTAAGGTGCGTAACGAAATAATAAAAGCAAAAGATACTGCAGTAAAAGCCAATGAGTTAAAATCAAAATTCCTTGCAAATCTAAGTCACGAAATACGTACACCAATTAATGCAATTATTGGGTTCTCAAACATGATTTCAGACTCAGAATCAATCCAAAAAGAAAATAAAGAGTTCCTTAAAATAATTCAAGGAAATGGGATTTTACTTTTGAATTTAATCGATTCAATCATCGACTTTTCAAAAATGGAATCAAAACAATTAGTAAAAACTGAACGAGAATTTAATTTTGAACACGTATTTAACAACTTGGCTCAAAACACAGAGAGAATGTTGATTGCTTATGGCAAAAATAAGGTTCAATTAAAAACAGAAAAACCAAAAAATGCAGCGATAAGAATAAAAACTTCTCGCGATTTGTTAAGACAAGCAATTCTTCAGCTTTTGATGAATGCAGTAAAATTCACACAGTCGGGTGAAGTATTTTTTGGCTACCAAGCAACTGATCATCAATTAGAAATCACGGTTAAAGATACTGGAACTGGCATTTCAGCAGAAGATCAAAAACAAATAAATGAACAATTTAATGCGCCAAGAACTAAAGAAGACGTACTACACGAATCCTCCGGTGTAGGATTCACTTTAACAGCAGAAATAATTAATTTATTAAACGCTAACATTCAGTTAAGTTCGAAAGAAAACGAAGGCTCAAAATTTGTTATTATTTTAAATTTAAACGATATTTAAATTCTTAGTTGACAATCAAGTTAAGATTGGTTACTTTTACACGTATAAAAAAATACTAAAAATGAGCAACACAAATTTACCCTTAATACTAATTGTTGAAGACGTAGAATCAAACTACTTATATTTAAATGCGGTTTTATCAAAATTAAAAATGAATATTAAGTGGGTAAAAAATGGACTCGAAGCTGTAAACTTCGTAAAAGAAAACGAAGACATCAGCCTTATACTCATGGATTTACAAATGCCAGAGATGAATGGTTATGAAGCAACAAAGGAGATAAAAAGCTTTAGACCTGAATTAAAAATTGTTGCACAAACCGCCTTTGCGATGTCTGATGATCGCTCAAAAGCACTTGAGGCCGGATGTGACGATTATCTTGCCAAACCAATTAGATCAAAAGACCTCATTGAAATGGTTAATAAGTTTGTAAAAATTTAAAACAACTAATATCATCATAAAAGTCCGAAATAAATTTGTTTCGGACTTTTTTTTTAGTTTTGAGCAATCATTGTGAATTCAAGCCAACTTTGAAGTAAGAAGAATGTATAGAAAACTCAAAACAATATATCCCCTAATTATTTCTGTGGCAATTGCAGGAGGAATAATTTTAGGCTTTTCAATATCAAAAAGAGTCAACAGAAACAATCACGCAGGGAATTATTATCAACCTGATAAAGTTTCAGCCATATTAAATCTCATCGAGAGCCACTATGTCGATGAGGTTTCGAAAAAAGACATTGAAGAAAAATCAATTCCTGTTATACTTAGCGAATTAGATCCACACTCCACCTACATCCCAGCAAGAGAGATGAAAAGTATAAATGAAGAAATGAGTGGAAAATTTTCGGGCATTGGTGTTCAGTTTGTATTGCAAAAAGATACTGTAATGGTAGTTGAAGTAGTAGCAGGCGGACCTTCTCAAGAGTTAGGAATCATGGCTGGTGATCGAATTATTTCAGTAGACGGAAACAACATTGCAGGCATTGGAATAAAAAGCGACAGTATTGTATCGTTATTGCGAGGCAAAAAAGGAACAGTTGTAAATGTTGGTATCCATCGAAATGGATTTGGTGAACCACTTGAATTTTCAATAAAAAGAGGAGACATTCCACTTTATAGCGTTGATGCGGCCTACATGATTAACGACGAAATCGGGTACATAAAAATTAATCGTTTTGCAGATAAGACCGACGATGAATTTACCGATGCAATTCAAAATCTAAAAAACAAAGGATTAGGAAAACTAATAATCGACTTAAGAGCAAACTCTGGTGGATATTTGGGAGTTGTTTTCCGAATGGCCGACGAATTACTGTCTGCCAATAAGATGATTGTTTACACCGAAGGCCGTTCAAGAGCGCGCGAAGATTATCGTTCAACTGCTTCCGGATTATTTAAAGAAGGTCAAATTACTGTTTTGATTGATGAATATTCTGCTTCGGCTAGTGAAATTTTAGCAGGTGCCATTCAAGACAACGATAGAGGATTAGTTATTGGTCGCCGATCTTTTGGAAAAGGCTTGGTTCAGGAACCCGTACCATTTATGGATGGATCGGTTGTAAGATTAACTGTTGCTCGTTTTTATACCCCAAGCGGAAGATCCATTCAGAAACCTTATGATGATGGATATGAAGAATATACCAAAGACATGGTTAAGCGTTTTGAGCACAATGAGTTTTTAGAGAAAGATAGCATTCATTTTAACGACTCGTTGGTTTACAAAACCACAGGAGGCAGAACCGTTTATGGCGGTGGTGGCATTATGCCCGATATTTTTGTACCAGCCGACACTTCTGGATTCAATAATTTTTTCAGACGAATTTTATCACGAAACTTAATCTATCATTTTGCCTTTAATTATGTCGATCAGAACCGAGCTAAATTAAATGAATTCGAAAATGCATCAGATTTAGAAAAGTTTTTAAATCGTGAAAAGATATTCGATCAATTTCTAACTAAAGTTCGTACAATTGATAAAATCAAGTATTCAAAAGTTGAATTACAAGAAACCCAAGAAAGAATTAAGAATCAGTTGTATTCATATATCGCAAGGAATACCTTAGGTGATAATGGCTTTTACGAGATTTGGAACAAAAACGATAAGACAGTGCAAAAAGCAATTGATGTACTGGAAGAAGATAAAGCATTATTATAAAAAATAGGAGCCTGAATTTCAGACTCCTATTTTTTTATCTGCGTAATCTAGATTGATACTGTCGAGCAAATTTCTTTATCGGAAAGTTATGTATACTTGCCGATTTTTCGCTTATCGCAGCTGTAGGTTCATAAATACACATTTCATCAACGAGTCCCGAGAAGTTTCCATTATCATCGGTATACTCATAAAAATCAATTCCTAAATGATCGTACCAATAACCGTAAGAATATCCAGAATTCTGGGTATCTAATGGCGAGCCATAGGCCATATAAACGTCATCGATTGTATTATTAAAGTCAATTCCTTTGTAAGTAATTCCTTCGTTCTCAAAGTTTGCGTAAATCCAATAAACCACATCATCGTCAACCAAAGTTGATTCATGAGAAGGAAAGATTAACTCAAGTCCATATTCGGGGTAATAAACAGCATGGTAATAAATATCATCAAGTAACATTGTTACACTTGAAGTATCTGTTCCTAATAATCTTTCAACAAAACTCCATTCGTCATACACAATCAAATCGTCAACCCGCTCCCCCTCGTATATTGTAGGTTCAAAGTTTGGTACTATTGTAAGCGTCTTTGTGGTTTCACTTTCTTGATCATTGTTTACCGCATACAGTGAAATGGTATAGTTTCCTGTGTATTGATAACTATGGATAGGATTAACACTGGTAGAAGAAACGCCATCGCCAAAATTCCAAGTATACGATTTTGAATTTAAAGATTCATTACTAAACTGAATTTCTTCTTCGGTTTGATATTCGTTGCTATCTACCGAAAAGATTGCTTCCGGCTCTCCAGTACAACCATTTAAAATTAGTAAGCTAATTATAAATAAAAATAATGTTTGCGCTTTTCTCATAGTTTTTTTGATTTTCATTAATATAAATTTTTATATGACTCCACCACATTAATAGTATAGTCGCCGATTCGCTCGCATTGCGAGATTACATCATTGTACACAATCCCAACATCGTAGTTGTAAACTCCTTTTTGCAAGTTATCTAGATGTTCACTTTTTAAGATATCTCTGAAATTATTAATATCTCTCTCCATATCCTGTGCCAAACTTAATGGCAATTCTTCATCGTTGGTTAACATGGCTACCATGTTGTTAATCGCATCGTCTACCATATGAAACATCAGCGCAATATTATTCTCAACCCGCTCTGGGAAAATTAATTCTCCTTTATTCTTTCGTTTATAAGCTTCTAAAATGTTGATATTTGAGTCGGCGATACTCTCAATATCATCTACCATTTTATAAAGTGCTCTAATTCGTCTTGAATTAGCTTCGCTCAAACGTACTTCTCCAACTTTTGTTAAATATTGTGCAATTTCTTTTTCAACGATATTTGCATCATCTTCTGAACTAATAATCCGTTTTGCCAATGGACTATAGTCGTTAGTCTTCTGAATTGTTGAAACTGTGACAACATCTTGAAACATTTTTTGCACCTTTTCTGCAAACACAATGGTTTCTTTTCTCGCTTGAAAAATTGAGGCATCGGGAGTTGATAATAAACCAATTTTCAAATGAGTCAATTTCGAATTGCTTCGCTCTTTCTTTTCTTGCTGAATTTGGGAGCTAATTAACAAACTAATAGGTTCTGTAAATCCAATAAGAAATAATGCATTGAATAAGTTAAATGCTGAATGAAACATCGACAATGCAATCGGATAATTAAATTCTTGATAATCGTTGTATAAAAACTCAAAACCATTAAAAAATCGAGTAATTAATACCAACAACGACATTGACCAAACAACACCAAACAGATTAAAATACATATGCGCCATTGCAGTTTGGCGAGCCGAGCTATTTGCTTTTCGCGAAGCAATTACGGTTGCAATTGAGGCACCAACATTAGCTCCTATTACGATAGAAAATGCGCATTCCAAATTTACCCACCCAGCGTTTGCCAACAAGATGGTTACAATAAAAACTGACAATGAGTTTTGAAAGATCATTGTAAGAATAAGCCCTGCAAGCAAAAACAAGAAATAGCTTCCATAGCCCCAACTCGATAAGCTTTTAAACAAATACCCATACTCAGGATCAGCAATCACAGGCATTAGGTCGCGCATTAACGAAATCGCAATAAACATAAGTGAAAACCCTAATATTGCTTCTCCCCAAGTTTTTAAAACTCTGCGTCGGGCAAATGTTAATGGAATTGTAATTGCAATTATTGGTAGTAAAAGAAATGTAAAATCTATTTTAAAACCTAAAATGGTAATCAACCAAGCAGTAATGGTTGTGCCAATGTTGGCTCCTAATATTACCGACATTGCTTCGATCAAACGCAAGAATCCGGCATTCACAAAACTCACTACTAAAATTGTTGTTGCCGAGGACGATTGGATCACCGATGCAATTAACAAACCAGTTATAAGTCCCCGAAACCGATTTCTTGTCATCGACTTCAAAAACTCACGCAACCAATCTCCGGTTAATTTCTGCGTAGACTCGCTAAATAACTTAATTCCATATAGAAATAAGCCAATACCTCCCGCAATTGATAATAGTTGTAATGCTACCATATTGATTAGCTTTAAAATACAAATTTAATATTAGATCAATCATAAAAAACAAACCAATCAACTTTTTACTTTCTTTTGTAATATCGTATAGAAGTAGTATTTTCGGCTTGTTTTATAACAGACAAAAATGTGGCAATATATTTCCAGTAAAATCTTACGATTTAGGATCCTTTTATTAGTAGTAGTTTCCCTTTTCACTCTATTCATGATGTACAATGCAACCAAGGTTGAAATGTCATATGAATATGCGCCGTTACTACCAAAAAGCGATTCGGCATCCATTCAGTATCAAGAATTTGTGTCCCGATTTGGAGAAGAAGGAAACATTATAACCATTGGAATTGTAGACAGTAATTTCTTTTCGCTTGATAATTTCGAAAATTGGAAAAACTTTTGCAATGAATTATCAGAAATCGATGGCGTTGAAAACATGATTTCAATTCCAAACGCTTTTCATTTGATAAAAAACAAAGAGGAAAAAAAGTTTGATTTAGAACGCATATTCGAGGATTCAATTAATTCTCAAGCACAGCTCGACAGCATGTCGAATATTTTCCACTCTTTGCCGCTTTATCGAGGATATCTTTACAACGATTCCACCAAAGCTTATTTGGTAGCGCTTACCATGAATAAAGATCGGATGAAAACCAAGGAGCGTGAAACCTTGGTAAAATCGATCCAAAAAGTTGGTGCCAATTATGAAAAAAGTGCAGAGGTTGATTTAATTTACTCAGGTTTGCCTTACATTAGGGTGGTAAATTCCATCATGATCAAAAAGGAAATTTTCCTTTTTACAGGACTCGCACTTTTAATTTGTGTGCTCATTCTGTATATCTTTTTCCGTTCGTTTAAAGCAATGTTGTTCCCTGCAATTGTAGTAATGGCAGGCGTTTTTACTGCGCTTGGATCGATGGCACTACTCGATTACCACATTACAATTTTAACCGGAATGATTCCTCCGCTCCTCATAGTAATTGGAATACCGAACAGTATTTTCATGTTGAATAAATATCACAACGAATACAAGATACATGGAAATAAGATCAAGGCGCTCAAGCGGGTAATTGTTAAAATTGGAAATGCAATTTTTCTAACCAACCTTACCACTGCATCGGGCTTTGTAACCTTTACTTTAACAAGCAGTAAAATATTAAAAGAATTTGGAGCCATTGCAGCAATCAACATCTTTGCATTATTTGTTCTTTCCTTATTGCTGATTCCTACAATTTTCAGTTTTCTTCCACCTCCCGAAGACCGACATTTAAAGCATTTAGAGCGTAAAGGGGTAAGCAAAATTATTGAAAAGCTTTCATACATCTCAAACCATAAACGCACCTTGGCATACATTATCATGACAGCGGTAATTTTGGTTAGTGCTTATGGAATGACAAGAATGAAAACAACCGGATATATGGTTGACGATATTCCTCCATCTGACCCAATTTATAAGGATCTTAAATTCTTCGAGAAGAACTTTGAAGGAGTGATGCCACTCGAAATTATTATTGATACCCGCAAACCCAATGGAGTTTTAAGAACATCAACAATGTTAAAAATGGAGCAACTGGAGAAGCAACTTCAGAACTATGACGAACTCTCCTCTTCCATTTCTTATCTCAACGTTGTAAAAATGGCAAAACAGGCATTCTACAATGGAAACGAACAATATTATTCGCTACCCAAATCAACCGAGAAGAATTTTATTCTTTCGTATGCAACCAATGCCAACTCCGATATTTCAATGGCGCATGCCTTTATTGATTCTACCAAACAAACTGCCCGGATAAGCATCCGCATGAAAGATGTGGGCACCAAACGAATGGATCAGTTGTATCAGGAGTTTATGAAAGAAATACATGAGATATTTCCGATTAAAAATTACGATGTCACAGTTACCGGATCAAGTGTTGTATTCTTCAGAGGAAACCAATATCTGGTAAAAAACCTTTTCATCAGTTTAGCCTTGGCCATTGGGTTAATTGCAATCTTCATGGCCATTATGTTTAAATCGCCGCGCATGGTTTTAATGTCGCTAATTCCCAACTTAATTCCCTTACTTTTTACGGCAGGTTTAATGGGCTTTGCTGGCATCCCAATCAAAGCGTCGACCATTTTGGTTTTTAGCATCGCATTTGGTATTTCGGTTGACAACACCATTCACTTTTTAGCAAAATACAGGCAAGAATTAAGTGTTAACAATTGGGATATTCAGAAATCGGTAATGATGGCACTGAAAGAAACAGGTTTTAGTATGATTTATACTTCAACTGTTTTATTTTTCGGATTTGGAATATTTTCATTATCAAACTTTGGCGGCACACAAGCAATGGGAGTGCTGGTTTCATTAACTTTATTGGTAGCATTAATTTCAAACTTGGTTTTATTACCTTCCCTGTTAATTGGTTTGGAAAAAATTATTAGAACCAAATCATTGAAAGAACCAATGCTTCAAATATTTAATGAAGAAGAAGATATTGATTTAGATGAACTCGAAATAGAAAAACCGAAAGACCAAACAAACCAATCTAAAGAATCATGAATCAACTTCAAGATTTTCAAAAATATTTTTCAGAAGTATTAGCCAATGAGAGCAAAGCAATCTCAACTAGGGTTCCTAAAAACTTATACGATCCGGTAGTATATACGCTTGGAATGGGCGGAAAAAGACTTCGCCCAGTGTTGGTATTAATGGCTTATTCATTGTATAAAAATAATTATGCCGATGCACTTCCTGCAGCCTTTGCCATCGAAGTTTTTCATAATTTCACTTTGCTACACGATGACATAATGGACAATGCAAATTTGAGAAGGAATAAAAATACAGTGCACATTGAATATTCAGAAAATGCTGCAATTCTTTCGGGCGATGCCATGTCTATTTTATCATATGAATACATCAATCAATGTAAAAAAGGTGACTTTCGGGAAATTGTAGCAACTTTTACTAAAACGGCACTTGAAATCTGCGAAGGGCAGCAATACGACATGGATTTCGAAACCAGAAACGATGTAAGTGTTGATGAATACATCCAAATGATCGGCTATAAAACGGCTGTGCTTATTGCAAGTAGTTTGAAATTGGGTGGATTAATTGCAGAAGCACCGCAAAAAGATCTGGATAATTTATATCAATTCGGATTCAACTTAGGCATTGCATTTCAACTTCAGGACGATTATTTAGACAGTTTTGGTGATGTTAAAACTTTCGGCAAAGAAATTGGTGGCGATATTATTTCCAATAAAAAAACCTATTTAATGATCACAGCGCTAGAATTAGCCGAAGGAAAAATTGCCGAAGATTTGAAGAATTGGATTTCTTTAAAGGATTTTAACGAAAAAGATAAGATAAAAGCTGTGCTATCGATTTATAATCAATTAAATTTGAAACAAAAATCACAGCATAAGATGACCGAGTATTACAATAGGGCCATTGAATGCTGGAAACAATTATCGGTAAATGATAAAACAAAACTGGAATTACGTTTGTTAGCTGAAAGGCTCATGAAAAGAGAAAACTAATTTCAGAAAAATTTAGTGTACCGTTCTATTAAAAAGATCAAATATTGTTATCGAAATAATTCCTAAAAAATCATTATTTTAGGAGACTTTAAAATACAAAACATTATGGCTGTTAAAGGCGAAGTTCTTCAGGTTATTGGTCCAGTAGTGGACGTTGTTTTCGAAGATGAAAAACTATTACCTGAAATTTACGATGCGTTAGAAATAGAAAGAGAAGGATCTACTCCTTTAGTACTAGAAGTTCAACAACACATAGGAGAAAAAACAGTTAGAACCATTGCGATGGACTCTACTGATGGACTAAAGCGTGGTATTAAAGTTATCTCCACAGGATCATCAATTAAAATGCCTGAAGGTGAAAAAGTTTTAGGCCGATTATTAAATGTAACTGGTGATGCCGTAGACGGACTTCCTTTAATTCAAAAAGATAAAGGTGTGAGTATTCACCGCGAACCACCAGCCTATGCTGATTTAACAACCGAAACAGAAATTTTATATACTGGTATTAAAGTAATCGACTTAATTGAACCTTATGCAAAAGGTGGTAAAATTGGGTTGTTTGGAGGTGCCGGTGTTGGAAAAACTGTACTGATTCAGGAGTTGATTAACAATATTGCTTTAGCTCACTCAGGACTATCTGTATTTGCAGGAGTTGGAGAGCGTACCCGTGAAGGGAACGACTTACTCCGTGAAATGATCGAAGCAGGAATTATCGATTATGGTGATGAATTTAGAGAAGAATTGGAAAAAGGGAACTGGGATATTTCGAAAGTTGATGAATCGAAATTAGATCAATCAAAACTAGCACTGGTTTTCGGTCAAATGAACGAGCCACCTGGGGCACGTGCGCGTGTAGCATTGTCGGGGCTTTCAATTGCAGAAAGTTTGCGCGATGGAAATGAAGAATCAGGCGGTCGAGATATACTTTTCTTTGTTGATAATATTTTCCGTTTTACCCAAGCAGGTTCTGAGGTTTCAGCCTTGCTAGGTCGTATGCCTTCTGCAGTAGGTTACCAACCAACTTTGGCAACCGAAATGGGAGAACTTCAAGAAAGAATTACCTCAACAAAAAATGGTTCGATTACTTCGGTTCAGGCAGTTTATGTTCCTGCTGATGACTTGACCGACCCTGCTCCGGCAACAACCTTTGCCCACTTAGATGCAACTACTGTACTAAGTCGTAAAATTGCCGAGCTTGGTATTTATCCTGCGGTAGACCCATTAGATTCAAGTTCGAGAATATTGTCTCCCGATATTGTTGGCGACAAACATTATAGTTGTGCGCAACGCGTAAAAGAGCTGCTTCAACGCTATAACGAGTTGCAGGATATTATTGCAATTTTAGGAATGGACGAACTTTCGGAAGAAGATAAACTAGTTGTTCATCGCGCTCGTCGTGTGCAACGTTTCTTATCTCAACCATTCTTTGTAGCGGAACAGTTTACCGGCCTCAAAGGTGCATTGGTTTCAATCGAAGATACAATCAAAGGTTTCAATATGATTATGGATGGTAAAGTTGACCAATATCCTGAAGCAGCATTTAACTTGGTTGGTACAATTGAAGAAGCAATTGAGAAAGGCGAGAAATTATTAGCGAATGCAAAATAATAAGTGATGAAACTAGAAGTACATACACCTGTAAAGCAATTATTTTCTTCAGAAGATATTAAATTGGTAAAACTACCAGGATCAAAAGGATCTTTTGAAATATTAAATGGTCACGCACCAATTGTATCATATTTAGAAAAGGGTGTTGTTAAGATTATAGAAAACAGTGGCCTTGAACACTTTGTTGAAATCGATGGTGGTGTGGTAGAATGCAAGACAAACAACATCGTGCTATTGGCCGATGCTGGGCAGGTAGTTACAAAAGAAGAAAATTAAAGATTGATATAATTTCAAAAAAAGGAGACCTACAAAATTGTAAGTCTCCTTTTTTTTATTCCTAGAATGCTTCTTTTATTTTTTCCATCGCGTCCTTTAATACTGAAAGTGGACATCCCATGTTCAATCGCATATAGCCTTTCCCTTCTTCACCAAACATAATTCCGGGACTCAATCCAACTCCTGCTTCAATCAATTTATCGGACAGTGCCTTGTCGCTTAGTCCATAAGCTGAAAAATCCATCCAAACCAAAAAAGTTGCTTCGGGCTTCATCAAGCTTATTTTGGGTAATTCTTTGTTTACAAAACTTTCAATATAATCGTAGTTCTTTTGCAAGTAAGCTTGTAACTGCGCTAACCATTTGTCGCCATGCGTTAATGCAGCTTCAGTTGCCACCAAACCAAAAAAGTTTCCCGATGAAATATGTGTTCCCTTCATCAACTTCTGATACTTGGCTCTAAACTTTCGGTTTTGAGTAACCAAAAATGCTGATGACAATCCGGCGACATTAAAAGTTTTGCTCGCAGCCATGGCAGTAAGTGTTTGTTCCGAAATCTCGTCGGAAATCGATGCTAATGGAGTATGTTGATAGCTAGGTAAGGTTAAGTCTGAATGTATTTCATCAGATACCATTATTATATTGTGTGCTAAACAAATTGAAGCCAACTCTTCCAACTCCTCTTTTTTCCAAACCATTCCTCCCGGATTATGTGGATTAGAAATTAAAATCATTTTTGTCTTCTCATCGATCTTGCTTTTCAAATCCTCAAAATCGAAATAATACCGATCTCCTACTCTTTTCAAAGGATTGAGAACCAACTCGCGGTCGTTGCCTTCCACTACGTGATAAAAAGGAAAATATACTGGAGGTTGTACAATAATTCTATCTCCTTTTTCGGTTAAAGACAAAATTGTGGAACCTAATCCAACTACCACATTAGGGCTATACATGATCCAGTCTTTTTGGATGCTCCACCCGTAACGACGATCCAACCAATTGATAATTGATTGATAATATGCGTCGGTTTTTTTCGGATATCCGTAAACTTCATGGGCAGCTCTCTCTTTTACAGCATTCACAATAAAGTCGGGAACTTTAAAGTCGGTATCAGCAACCCACAACGGTATTATATCTTTTTTACCAAAAATTTCTTCTCGACTATCGTATTTTTCACAATTTGTATCCTCACGGTTTACGATTTCGTCGAAATTATATTGAATATCCATATCAAATTATTGTTTATAATGCAAATCTGTTAAAATCTGTGCAAAACAGCTAAAAGTCCTACATAAATTATCGTATCCAAACAATAACAAAATGCACTTTAATATTTTATTAACATACCCTTTTGTCTTTTATTGTCGAGTAACACACCATACATAGCTATTTTTCAACAACTTAACCCACACAATAAATATTTACTTAATTTATTTTCACATTTAACATAGGATTAAAACATGTTCTTTAACACTATGCTGAAAAACATGTTATGTTTGTACTGTCATTAATCACAAATTAAAAATTAATTGAAATGAAGACAAAACTAATGTATTTAGGCAGTAAAATTATGGTAGCCATAATTTTAGTTGCAGTCTTAGCCATTAAAGCTCTTGCAGCAACTGGTGAAGGACCAAAGGTAAAATTAATTCCTTATAAAGATGAATTTGCAATTATCACTGTAGACAATGCAACTGAAGAAATTTCGCAACTTGTTATTGAAGATGCACAAGGTGATATTGTATATTACAGAGAAGGTTTAAAAAGTTTCGAAAATTTCTATCACAAGGCTTTCGATTTAAGAAACCTTAATGATGGTTATTACAAAGTAATTGTAGAAAACAAATCTGGTCGTAAAGAGTTAGAATTTGCTATTGCCGAAGGTACCGTTAAAGTTGAAAATGGTGCAGAAACTCCATCGCCTTATTTTGAAGTTAAAGATGATGTTTTAAAATTATCAATGCTTAATAAGGATCTTAAAGATGTAAAACTTACTATTTCAACAGAAGATGATACTTTCTTCAGAAAATCTTTAGGTGATGATTTTAGTATTACCACAGGGTTTAACCTAGAACAATTAACAAGTGGTTATTACCAAGTAAAAATTACAAGCGGCGATGAAACATATTCTTACAACTTCGAAAAATAATAGTTATGGACGAAACTAATCAGCAAGATCTAACCTTTTTAGAACCTGTCAAAAAATTCAAAGAAATTTTTTTGGCAGGTTTTTTTCTTCCTCTACTTTTCAAAAATTAAAGAACTCTAGTAGTTTATTTCAAATTGTTTTTAAACTCAATTCCTGCCATTAGTCCATCGAGTTCAGCCAATCCTTTTAAACGCCCAATTAATGGGTATCCGGGATTGTATTCATTCTTATAATCTGTTAATAATTTGATCCCATGATCGGGACGAACTGAAATTTTTGAATCAGCTCTTCCCTCATTTTTTCTTCGATCTTGTTCTATTAATAAAGCTTCAACAATTGCGGGTATATCCAAGTTCCCTTGTAAATGCCCCGACTCGTAAAAACTTCCATCGGGTAACATTTGTGTATTCCGAAGATGTGTAAAATGAATTCTTTCTTTTGTTTGAGCGATAATTTCAAGCAAATCGTTCTCCTTTCGAGCTGACAAAGAACCAGAACAAAAGGTAATTCCATTATTTAAAGATGAATTGGCTTGAAACAACCACTTATAATCATCAAGCTCACCAATAATACGAGGAAGTCCCAACACCGGGAATGGTGGATCGTCGGGATGAATTGCCATGCGTACTCCAGCTTTTTCAGCCACCGGAATAATCTCATCTAAAAAATATTTCAAATTTGCACGCAATTGATCTTTTCCAACGTTGGCATATCGATCGATAAATTCAAGAAACAATGCCTTAGGATCGACAACCGAACCATCAATTACTCCATCAATAAAACCTTGCGTTACTACAATTATATTATATGCTAGCTCATCAGCTTCATCAGAAGTCATTTTATTAAAAACATCCTTTGCAGCTTCAACAATTACTTTTGGATAATCTTTCGCTGCACTTGGTCGTTTCAAAATAAAAACATCGAATGCAACAAAAGTTGGAAAATCGAAATACATCGATTCGCCTCCATTAGCTAACTTATAGTGCAAATCGGTTCGCGCCCAATCGAGCACGGGCATGAAATTATAACAAATGGTATCGATGCCACAAGCCCCTAAGTTTTGAATCGACTGCTTATAGTTCTGAATCAACTCTCCGCGATTTTCACCTGCTATTTTAATTCCTTCTGTTACAGGAAGACTTTCAACCACACTCCAACGCATTCCAAATCTTTCAATTTCATACTTCACCTTTAAAATCTCTGCCACAGTCCAAATTTCGCCATTCGGGATATGATGCAATGCAGTTACTACACCTTCAACCCCCATTTGAGCAAGCATTTCAAGCGTAATTGAATCCTTCGTTCCAAACCAGCGCCAAGTTTTTTCTAAAGCCATATTTTACAAAAATAATATTGTAGAAAACTGAACTAGTAGCTTTTTAAATTTTTGTTTATCACTTTTCGAAAGCAGTTCAATTTCAAGAAAATTGAGCATTAATTTTTTGTTAACCTCACCAACTTTTGCAGCCCAGATTCATTCCTAACCTTCAGGATATATATCCCTTGTTTTAGATGCCTCAAATTCAACCTATTTAACTTGTTTGATTGCGAAAGCACTAAACATCCCTGACAATCAAACATCTCAACAAATTCAACATTTTGATTAGAGTTAATATTTATATAATTGTTAAAAGGATTTGGATAGACACTAATATCAGTTTTAGCAAACTGATTCATGCTTGTTGGAAAATTAGTATCACCATTACCATCTCCATCAATAATAGATCCTAGTAATGTTGTTGAATGCTCTCCCCAAGAATACGATCCGGTAAATATATGACCTGCTCTTGTAGAATATCTCGTTGTTGTCCCATAATCAAACATCATATTTACCCTACTTTCAATAGTATCGATCATGATACCCGGAAGCAAATAGCTCAAGCAACTTGTAGTATCACTTTCATTAATTTCGAGATGTAAATAATCAAGATAGAAAAACTCAATAGTCCCCCAACCACTATTTAACAATGGCCCAAACCAACTGATTGGGTTGCTTAGAATCGCACCTTCCCTATTTTTTAAGTGATACTTATTCTCTTGTTTAGTGGTAATATAACTTTTATTTTCATCATAAATATTTCGTTTGTATTCATAATAAACCGAATCTTCAGATATATAAGAATAAGTTATAGTATCCAACCAATAGCTCGTATTTTTTTTAATTGTGATATCGTAACTTTCATTATATTTCTTCCAATACAACACATCTCCTTTTTGTAAATGAAAATAATCTTTAAATCCGGGTTGTTTATAGCCAACAGAAATGGTATCGAACACATATCCAATAATCTCATATTGATTAGGGTAGCCATCATCACCGGTTAGTGGATTAAGAATACCATTAAGTTCAAAAAACTTTACAAAACCGAAATGCTTTGATAAGATAAATTCATAGCTACCACATGAAAATATTTTTACAGAGTCAACTATTCCAAGAATATTATAAGTATCAAAAGCGGTGCATTTTATTTCTAAACCATTAGTAATCCAGCTTTCATTAACTTTCGCGTTCGATTTAAAAATAAACGAATCAATAGGACTACCGTATATTGTGGTTAAATACATAATATCAACACCCCCACATGAAATAATCGAATCTATTCTATTTGGATTTATATTTCCATAAGTTAGCTCGGGATATCGTATTAATAAATCATAATATTCCTGCTTGATATCAGACTTATAATTGAAATAAGATATAATTGAATCACCATATTGCCTTGTTGAATCAAGTTTAAATGTTTCAATTTCGGTCACATCATTCAATTCAAGTTTATAATAACTTTTTTGTCCGAGAATAAAGGGTCTCCAACTCTGAGCATAACTAAACTGAAAGCTGAGAACTAACGATAAAAAAAGAAAAAATGATTTCATTTTGAAGGATTTAGGGTTTGTGAATTAAAGATAGTTTATTCAATTAATACCAACAAAAAAAGCCACTTAATGAATTCATTAAGTAGCTTTTGTAGCCCCAACGGGAATCGAACCCATATCTACAGTTTAGGAAACTGCTATTCTATCCGTTGAACTATGAGGCCAAAAGTTGGGCAAAAATAGACAAATTCACCTATCTGTCAAATCTCAAGATCATTTTACAAATCCTTAATCCACCGTAGCATTAAATTAGGCCATGAATCGGTATATCCTTCTTTCATACCAAAACCATGTCCCCCTTTTTTGTAGAAATGCATTTCGCAAGGAATATTAAATTCTTGCAAGCGCTCCATGTAGCGAATACTATTCTCAATGTGCACAGTGCGATCATCGAAAGCATGAACCATAAATGCAGGCGGAGTGTGCTCATTAATTTGTAGCTCTGCACTAAACTCAATCTCTTTTACTTTTAAGTTTTCAGCCCCTAATAAACGGTCATGGCTCCCCTTGTGTGTGATTTCAGGTTTCATGCTAATAACTGGATAAATCAATAGGCTAAAATCAGGAAGCAATTGTCCATTTTCAGTTTGTTCAAAGCTGCGAGTTGAGGTTACCGAAGCCAAATTTCCGCCAGCCGAAAATCCCATTATTCCAATTTTATTTTTGATAATATTTAGTTCTTCAGCCTTTTCACGTGCGACACGAATTGCTTGTTGCGCATCGCTTAATGGTACGATGGTTTTATTGGTTTGATATTCATCTGATGGTAAGCGATACTTCAAAAGCAAAGCAGTAATTCCATTTTCTGCAAAATACTTCGCAATTTCACGACCTTCTAAATTCATTGCCTCAATTACGTAAGCACCACCCGGACAAATAATTACACATTCTGATGCGACTCTCTCCCAATTTTCAGGTTGATAAATGGTGAGTGTTGGAATGGTGATATTCGAAACCATTTCATCAATTTTTCCTTTATTTCGAATTTCTTCATGAACTCCTTCAACTTCTTTATTAAAAGGTATTTCTGCTGGCCACAAGTTCATTTCTTCTTGCGAAAATCCGATCAATGAGCAAGCAAACATACAAGTAAATAATAATAATTGTAGTTTCTTCATTCTGCTATAAATCATCGATCCAACGTACCATTAATGCAGGCCAAGTATCGGTATAGCCTTTCAACATTCCGTATCCATGTCCACCTTTTTTGTAGAAATGAGTTTCACAAGGAATATTAAACTCTTGTAGTCGTTTCATATAACGAATACTGTTTTCAATTGGCACAGCGCCATCGTCGAAAGAGTGCACAATAAAAGCTGGTGGGGTGCTTTCGTTAATTTGCAATTCACTGCTATATTCAATTTCTTTTTCTTGTAAATTATCTTTTCCTAGCAGATTATCGTGACTGCCGCGATGCGTAACACCAGGCTTCATACTTGCCACCGGATAAATTAATACACTAAAATCAGGCAAAAGCATTCCACTTTCTGTAGCTTCAAATCGACGGGTTGACGCAATTGCTGCTAAACTTCCTCCTGCCGAAAACCCCATGATTCCAACTTGGTTATCAATGAGATTCAATTCTTTTGCCATTGATCGCACTTTTCGAATTGCTTGCTGGGCATCTTCTAGAGGAACCACTGTTTTATTAGACTGTAACTCGTCTTTTGGAAGTCGATATTTTAAAACAATTCCAGTAATTCCATTACTTGCCAAATATTTTGCCACATCGTGTCCTTCTTTGCTGATCGACAAACGAGCATATCCACCTCCCGGACAGATAATTACACATTTCGAAGGCATTTCTTCAAAATTTTCAGGAGAATATATGGTTAATGTAGGCTCAATCACATCGAAACGATGTGTTATAATTCCATTTTTCTCAATGATTCCTTCTTCTTTATCGACATCTAAATTATGTGGAACTTCCTTCGGCCACAACTTTATTTCTTTTCCTTGTGAAAAAGCCGATAAACTCATTAATGCAAAAATTAAAACAATTAGGTTTTTCATAATTTTGGTTTTGTATCTTTTTTCTAGTTCATCATTTCCAATAATGCTTTAATAGCATTTTCGGCACCTTGGGCAACAACACTAATCGAAGAATCAAGCATGTAACATGGGCTAGTAACAATTTTATTTTCTTGATCGATTACAATTTCTGATCCTTCTGATTTTTCATGAATTGCTCCCATCGATTCAATATCATTTGCGGTTGTTTCATCTAAACCAATTGTTAAAGTAACATTGGCTAATATTTCGGCAATCAAAACCGGAGAAACACACAAGGCTGCAATTGGAATCTTTCTTTCATACGCATCGCGAACGGCGACATTTACATCTGAATTAATCAAACATTTAGTTCCATCAACAGCATAAGAACATAAATTTTTTGCAGCGCCAAATCCACCAGGAAAAACCAAACCATCAATGTCTTCAATATTCAGATCGCTTAAGGGTAAAATTTGACCACGTGCGATTCGCGCCGATTCTACTAAAACATTTCTCGATTCGTTCATTTCTTCTCCTGTGAAATGATTTATCACATGATGTTGTTTTATGTCGGGGGCAAAACACTGATAGCTTGCTCCCAATTTATCAATAGCCAATAATGTTGCGACCGCTTCATGGATTTCAGAACCATCGTACACGCCGCATCCCGACAAAACAACTGCTAGTTTCTTTTTACTCATGGTCAAAAACTTATTTGTTCAGTTTCAAATTTATTGATTTTAACCCAAACTTACATTTATTTCTTCAATTCAAAAGATTTCAAAATAAGAGAATATGTTTTAAAACAATCCTCCAAATTGCTATTTTCTACGGTCATTTGCATTACGTGCTTTAGCAAAACAAAAAGCACTCAACTTCACGCAATCCTATTCATATATTGTGGGTTACAGCGCTTCAACAACCTGCAATATTAAATCAATCTGTCGAAGTTCGAGGTACTATTCTACAAACATTCAATCCAATAGCAACAAACTACTTTATTCTTACCACTTTATCAACGCTATTTATCAAAAAAAGGATATATTTGCCGTTCAGTAAAAATTTGATAAAGAATAATAAACTTAAAATCGAAATGCAGAATAAAGGAGCAGTTAGATTATTTGCAATTTTATTGGCAGTTTTCAGTTTGTACTATATTTCGTTTACTTATGTTGCGGAAAGAGTAGAAAAGAAAGCAGTCGAATTTGCACAAGGCGACCTTGCAAAGGAAACACACTATCTTGATTCAATCAATAGTGAGGTCGTTTATAACCTAGGAATTAGAAAATACACTTACAAAGAAGTAAAAGAGCGTGAAATCAACCTTGGTCTTGACCTTAAAGGTGGGATGAACGTAACCCTTGAAATTTCAGTTGTTGACTTGGTGCGTTCACTATCAAATTATAGTAAGGACTCCACTTTCAACGCTGCAATTAGAATGGCTCAAGAAATGCAAAAAAGCAGCGATAAAGGTTTTGTTGCTTTGTTTGGTGAAGCATTTGAGCAAATTGATCCAAATGCACGTTTGGCAGCCAATTTCCTTACTCCTGAGTTAAAAGAAAGAATTAACTTCAACTCTACCAACGCAGATGTCATCAGCGTAATTCAGAGCGAAGCAGATGCTGCAATTGACAATTCATTTAATATTTTACGTTCACGTATCGACCGTTTTGGTGTTGCTCAACCCAACATTCAAAAACTTTCGCAGCGCGGAAGAATTTTAGTTGAGCTACCTGGCGTAAAAGATAAAGAACGTGTACGTAACCTTTTGCAAGGTACTGCATCGTTAGAGTTTTGGGAAACCTACGAAAACCAAGAAGTTTACAATTACTTGATCGAAGCCAATGAAGTGATCAAGGAAATGCAAACTACTTCGGAAGACTTAAAAGGTGAAGTTACCGCAACGGAAGAAGAAGAAGGAGTTCAAGCAGAAGATTCAGAAGAAGTATCACTTTTAGATGAATTAGAAGGTGCTGAATCAGATTCGACTAACACCAATATTAATGTTGAAAGAGATTATCCGTTGTTTGCATTATTATCACCTAGTGTAACACAAGATGGACAATTATTTCCTGGTCCTGCAATTGGTTTTGCTCATTATGCCGATACAGCTGCAGTAAATAAATACTTAAATACTCCAAAGGTAAAATCAGTATTTCCTCGCGATCTTAAATTTGAGTGGACTTTAAAACCTTACGACGAAAAGGGCAACTACTATCAATTAATTGCTTTAAAAATTACCACTCGTAATGGGACTGCTCCATTAGACGGTGGCGTTGTTACAGATGCCCGTCAGTCTTTTGCACAAAACGGAAGTACTCCAACGGTGAGTATGTCGATGAATGCTGAAGGATCTAAAGCATGGGCTCGTATGACCCGTGACAATGTTGGTCGCTCAATTGCAATTGCGCTTGATGGTTATGTGGTTTCATTCCCTCGTGTGAACGACGAAATTACTGGTGGACGTTCTGAAATTACTGGAATGGAATCGGTTGAAGAAGGAAAAGATTTAGCAAACATGTTGAAGTCGGGTAAAATGCCTGCTCCAGCAAATATTGTTGAAGAATATGTTGTTGGTCCTTCATTGGGACAAGAATCTATCAATGCTGGTTTTTGGTCGTTCGTTATTGCCTTTATATTGGTATTATTATACATGCTATTTATTTACAGCTACCACGCTGGATTAGTAGCAAACATCGCGCTGGTTGCCAACTTATTCTTTATTCTTGGAGTACTTGCTTCGTTTGGTGCGGTATTAACTTTACCGGGTATTGCCGGTTTGGTATTAACCATAGGTATGTCGGTTGATGCCAACGTACTTATCTATGAGCGTATTCAGGAAGAGCGTAAAGCCGGAAAAGGATTACGATTGGCAATATCAGATGGATATAAAGCTGCATATTCTGCAATTATCGACGGACAGTTAACTACTTTATTAACTGGTGTTGTACTTTATTTCTTCGGTTCTGGTCCAATTAAAGGTTTCGCAACCACTTTGATAATTGGTATTACCACCTCATTGTTCAGTGCAATCTTTATTACTCGTTTAACTTTCGACCGCTATTTAAGCAAAGACAGAGATATAAAGTTTGTATCTAAAATCACTGCGAACTGGTTACAGAATTCAAAAATTAAATTCCTTGAAAAACGCAAAATTGCTTACATTATTTCAGGAGCTTTAATTCTTGTTTCATTAGCTTCGATCTTTACCAAAGGATTTAACTACGGTATCGACTTTAAAGGAGGTAGAACTTATGTTGTTGCTTTCGATGAAGCAATAAAAGTAAGTGATGTTTCAACTCAACTAGCTGCTCAATTTGGTTCAGCTCCCGAGGTAAAAACATTTGGAGCAGACAATCAGGTTCGTATTACAACCGATTACCACATTGACGATAAAAGTGCAACAATTGATAATCGTATCGAAGAAATGATGTTTGAAGGTTTAGCTCCATTTATTGGTGCTGATGTTACTTTAGCTGAATTTACCGGAGATTACATTCAAAGTTCAACCAAAGTTGGACCAACTATTTCAGATGATATTAAGAAAGATGCATTGTTAGCAATCGGATTTTCATTGTTAATTATCTTCTTATACATCTTAATCCGATTCAGCAAATGGCAATATGGTTTAGGTGCAATTGCTGCTTTGGCACACGATTCAATTATTGTGTTGGGTGTTTTCTCAATTTTCAGTGGAATGTTGCCATTCTCGTTAGAAATCGACCAAGCATTTATTGCCGCAATTCTTACCGTTTTAGGTTATTCTATTAACGATACCGTGGTGGTGTTTGACCGTATTCGTGAATACTTAAACCTTTATACAAAACGTGATAGGATTGCGAATACCGATGCTGCTTTGAATAGCACCTTACGTCGTACTTTCAGTACTTCGGTTTCAACATTTGTAGTGTTATTGGCCATCTTTATTTTCGGTGGAGAAACCATTCGAGGATTCACATTTGCATTGTTAATTGGTGTGGTTGTAGGTACCTACTCTTCACTTTTCATTGCAACACCAATTGCACACGATACTCAAAAACGTATCGACGAAAAATAATTTAACGAATTAGATATACAAAAAGCTCTGCCCTCGTTGGTAGAGCTTTTTTATTTATGCCTAACTATCAATAAATTACTTTTATTTCAACGCTTAGTTACTATCTTTGCGCAAAATATCAAATATTAAAAAATGGGAAGCTCAATTAAAATAATAGGAATAGGAAATGCCCTAATGGACATTGTTGTAAAATTGCCTAACGAAGAAGTTTTGGCAAGCAATAATTTACCAAAAGGAAGCATGACCTTAGTTGATGAAGCAACCTCAATAAGTTTAAACAAGCAAACAGCAACTTACGAAAAGGTTTTAACTCCTGGCGGATCGGTTGCTAATACCATTCACGGTTTGGCCCATTTAGGAGCCAAAGCCGGATTCATAGGGAAAGTGGGTGAAGATGAATTAGGCAATCATTATTTCAATGAACTTAAAAAAATTGGAGCCGAACCCATTTTATTGAAATCAAAAAATAAAACAGGGGTTGCAATGGGCTTAATTTCAGAAGATGGCGAAAGAACTTTTGGAACTCACTTAGGCGCTGCAATCGACTTAATACCAGAGGATTTATCAAACGAATTATTTCAAGATTATAAGATTGCTTACATCGAAGGTTACCTTGTACAAAACCACGATCTCGTGCGCAGAGCAGCTCAAATTGCGAAAGTCAATGGGATGAAAATTGCCATCGATTTGGCAAGCTACAATGTGGTAGAAGACAACCTCGAATTTCTAAAGGAAATCATCACTGAATACATCGATATAATTTTCGCCAACGAAGAAGAAGCCAAAGCTTTTACAGGGAAAGAACCCGAAGAAGCGATTCATATTTTTGGAGACTTATGTGAAATTGCTGTAGTGAAAATTGGAAGCAAAGGCTCTTTAATAAAACGCGGAGAAGAAGAAATCGTAGTTGGAACCATTGGCAATCAATGCATCGATTCAACTGGCGCTGGTGACCTTTACGCAGCCGGCTTCTTATTTGGCTTAACAAAAAATTACAGTTTGAAGAGCTGCGCCGAAATTGGTTCAATTACTGCCGGAAATGTAATTACGGTATATGGTGCTCGAATGGACGAGAATAACTGGAATTTAATTCATTCACAAATAGCAAATTTAGACCTTGTATAGCATTCGCTATTAATAACTTTTAATAAAGTATCTTTGTAAAAAAAATAGAATGGCACATAAATCGGGATTTGTAAATATTATTGGTAATCCAAACGTTGGGAAATCAACCATAATGAATGTTTTGGTGGGTGAAAAAATTTCGATTATCACATCGAAAATGCAAACCACTCGCCATCGTATAAAAGGAATTGTAAGCGGCGACGACTTTCAGATTGTGTATTCCGACACTCCCGGAATTTTGAAGCCAAACTATAAGCTTCAAGAAAGTATGATGCGTTTTGTTGATAACGCATTGATTGATGCCGATTTGATTATCTATGTGACCGATGTTGTTGAAAAATTTGATAAGAATTCAGAATACATTGAAAGAATCAAGAAAACCGATATTCCAGTTTTGCTGTTGATCAACAAAATAGACCTTTCGTCGCAAGAGGATGTTGTAAAAATTATTGAACAATGGAAAGAAGTTTTTCCCGATGCAATGATATTACCAGTTTCGGCAAAAGAGTCATTCAATATTAAACCAGTATTCGATTTAATCTTAGAAAAAATACCTGAAGGACCAGCCTATTTTCCTAAAGATGAGCTTTCAGATAAAAACGAACGCTTTTTCATTCAGGAGATTATTCGTGAAAAAATATTATTATACTATCAAAAAGAAATACCCTACTCTACCGAAATTGAAGTAGAAGAATTTATCGACGACGCAAAATTATTGCGCATTCGTGCAGTGATTCACGTGATTCGCGATAGCCAAAAAGGAATTATTATCGGGCATCAAGGAAAAGCGTTAAAAAAGGTTGGAAAAGAAGCCCGAATTGATATCGAAGAATTTTTTGAGAAAAAAGTATTTCTCGAATTGTATGTAAAAGTAAACAAAGACTGGCGCGATAAGGAAAACAAATTGCGAGGTTTTGGTTACGAAGGGTAAAAACAGAAGGAACTAAAATATTCAATTTCGAAACAAAACGAAGCAAAATATTTTAGAGATTAGAAGCAATTGGAGTATTTAAATTGATTTTATATCGGAATACTCTTATCAAATATTAAAGTTTTATGAGCAATATAGTAGCAATTGTTGGACGTCCGAACGTAGGTAAATCAACGCTTTTCAACAGAATGATTGAATCGCGTAGTGCCATCGTAGACAATTTATCGGGCGTAACCCGCGACCGCAATTACGGTTTGGCTGAATGGGGAGGAATTGATTTCTCCATCATCGATACCGGCGGTTATGTAAAAAATTCAAATGATATTTTTGAAAGCGAGATTCGCCGACAAGCACATTTAGCCATCGATGAAGCCGATGTTATATTGTTTGTTGTTGATGTTGAAAACGGCATTACTGACCTTGATGAAGCTGTTGCCGGAATTTTACGAAAAGTAGAAAAACCGGTGATCCTCGCTGTAAATAAAGTAGACAACCACCAACGAATTCACGATTCGTACGAGTTTTATTCCTTAGGCTTAGAAAATTTGTTTTGTATTTCTTCGATCAACGGAAGTGGAACAGGCGATTTATTAGATAAAGTAATCGAAGTTTTCCCTAAAGATACAAAGGAAGAAATTGAGGCAGAAGTTCCGAAATTTGCAGTTGTGGGTCGGCCAAATGCGGGAAAATCATCAATGATCAATACTTTAACTGAAGAGGAACGTCACATTGTTACCGAAGTTGCAGGAACCACCCGCGACTCGATACAAACGCGTTTCAATAAATTTGGTTACGATTTCATTTTAACCGATACTGCCGGACTCCGAAAAAAAGGGAAAGTTCACGAAAACCTTGAATTCTACTCTGTAATGCGTTCAATTCGAGCCATCGAAAATTCCGATGTTTGTCTTTTAATGGTAGATGCAACACGCGGTTTTGAAGCGCAAGATTTGAATATTTTCCACCTCATTATGAAGAACCGAAAAGGGGTAGTTATTTTGGTGAATAAATGGGATTTGATTGAAAAAGAAAACAATACCACCGAAGAATTTAAGAAGTCGATTTACGAGAAAATTGCACCTTTTAACGATGTGCCAATTATTTTTGTTTCGGCACTAACCAAACAACGTATATTAAAGTCGTTCGAGTTGGCTTATAAAGTTTATGAAAACCGAAATAAGCGCATTAAAACTTCGGAATTGAATGAATTTATGTTGGAAGCAATTGAAGCATTTTCGCCTCCTTCAACCAAAGGAAAGTTCATTAAAATTAAATATGTAACGCAGTTACCATCTGCAACGCCAATCTTTGCATTTTACGCGAATTTGCCGCAATATGTAAAAGATCCTTACAAACGTTACTTGGAAAATAAAATACGAGATAATTGGGACTTTTCAGGAGTGCCAATTACCATAAGTATCCGACAAAAATAAAAATATAACAAGGTCCATTTCTATTCGAATTGGACCTTTTTTCTACCCTTCTATTCTCCAGCCCTGTATACTTATCATTTTTAAAAGCAACATTTCGTGTTTTAATTTCGTTGTTAATGTAGATCCAATTTTTGTTAAGCAATGAATAAAATTGTACCGCTACTATTACTGTTGCTTGTTTGCGTTGTAGGCTGCAACACAAAATCGTCCAAATTATCAGAAAAAGAAACAAAAGATCACCCAAAAAGCGAGTTGGCATTTGATCAGGAAAAATGGTTATTGAAGGAAGGAAAAGACTTTCCCTACCGTGAAAAAATGTATAAGGATGTGGTGTACAACGATACCATAAGAAGTTTGAAAAAAGATCAAATACTTAAACTGCTCGGAAAGCCAACCAAAACCAACAAAGGGTATGTATATTATAGAGTAAAAGAAACTCGCTTTTTAGGTTGGAAACTACACACTAGAACCGTGGTCTTCAAGTTTAACAACGATAAATCAATCGAGTGGATTAAGATTCATGAATAATTAGTTGAATTCAGCGCCACATCTGCATGAGCGATTAATCAAAGCTCAAAAATTAATTATTTGAGGCGTGAGTATTTACTCAAGGCGGAAAATTGAACTTTTTCCGGTCTTAGTTTTCGCTCCTTAATTTCACATAATTACAAATACCAATAAGCAAAGAGAAGATAAGTACGTGCTAAAAATGGTTGAAATTACCTAATAAAAAAGCACGGTTGGCGCCGTGCTTTTCAGTATATGGAAAATTTGTTTAATCTAATTTATGAATCACAATACCCGATCGTAACTTGGGTTCGAACCAAGTTGTTTTTGGTGGCATAATATTACCGGTATCGGCAATATCAATCAGTTGCTTCATCGAAACCGGATACAAAGCAAAAGCAACAGCCATTTCACCACTATCCACTCGCTTACTCAATTCTTTCAATCCTCTGATTCCTCCAACAAAATCAATTCGTTTGTCGGTACGAAGATCTTTTATTCCCAAGAGTTTGTCCAAAACCAAGGTTGAAAGAATGGTAACATCCAAGGTTCCAATTGGATCATTATCGTTGTAACGACCTTCTTTGGCTACCATTTTATACCACTTTCCATCAACATACATGCTGAATTCATGCAATGCAGCTGGTTTTACAATATCTGATGATTTGTACTCACTAACCTCAAAGTCGTTGCCCAATTTTTCAATTAACTCGGCCACTGTCAATCCATTCAAATCTTTTACAACACGGTTGTAGTCGATAATTTGTAATTGATTGTCGGGAAAGTGAACTGCAAGGAAGTAATTAAATTCTTCGTCGCCGGAATAGTCGGGATTTTGTTTTCGCTTTTCCGCTCCAACTAAGGCTGCAGCCGCAGTACGGTGATGCCCGTCGGCCACGTAAGTTGCTGGAATTTCTTCTTTGAATATTTTTTCAATTCGTTTAATAATCAACGATTCGTCGATCACCCAAAAATGATGACCAAAACCATCTTCAGCAACGAAATCATATATCGGTTCTTTCGAAGTAACAATGGTTTTCACGATATAATCAATTTCTTGATGAGCTGGATAGGCAAAGAAAACAGGTTCTACATTCGCGTTGGTATTACGCACATGCTTCATTCGGTCTTCCTCTTTATCTGGACGTGTTAATTCATGCTTTTTAATTACACCGTTTAAGTAATCATCAACCGCAGCGGCAGCAACTATTCCGTACTGAGTTTTACCTTTCATGGTTTGCGCATAAATGTACAAACACTCTTTTTCGTCTTCTATCAAAAAACCTTTTTCCTGAAACATTTTGAAATTCTCAACAGCTTTGTTGTAAACTTCAGTTGAATGTTCATCGGTTCCGGGTTCAAACTCAATTTCGGGCTTAATAATACGATACAAACTTTGTTCATTGCCTTCTGCTTCTGCACGTGCCTCTTCAGAGTTCAATACATCATAAGGACGGGAAGCCACTTTTGTAACTAGATCTGCCGGAGGTCGTAACCCCTTAAACGCTTTAATAATTGCCATGTTATTTTACTTTGTTTACCTGAAAAGTTGTATCGTCCTTTTCAAAATAAGCTACAATCTGCTGAGCAGCAGCCACGCCTGCATTTATATTAGCATCGGCGGTTTGAGCACCAATTTTCTTTGGAGTGAAATAGTAACGACCAACAAAATGTTTATTGAATAAATCTACACATTTTGGAGCAATATCTGATAAATATTTCACATCTGGTCGCATTCTTAAAAAATTGACTAATTCAGGCTCATTAATCACCTCTTTTCGAGCTGTATTTACAACAATGGCATTCTTATTTAGGTGCTGTAAAACCTCTTGCCCAACAGATTCGATGTGTTCTCCTCTAGCAGGAACATGAATTGAAACAACATCACTCATTGCATAAAGCTCTTCTAAGGAATCAGTTACGACCAAACCTTCAGAAATAGCTTGAGATTTACTGTAACGTGTATAGGTAATAGTTTTCATTCCAAAGCCCTTTGCAATGTGATTTACATTTCGAGCAACATAACCATAGCCATGCAAACCAAGTGTCTTGCCACGCAACTCCATTCCCGATCCTCCGGAAAAAAAATTTCGCATTCCGTAAATAATAAGGCCAATTGCCAACTCGGCTACAGCATTAGAATTTTGTCCGGGAGTATTCATCACCACTACACCCTTTTGGCTAGCAGCTTCTAGATCGACGTTATCATATCCCGATCCGGCCCGAACAATTACTTTTAAGTTGGGAGCATGTTCTAAAAATTCTTTGTCAACTTCATCGCTTCGAACAATTACTGCATCGGCGTTTGCAAGCTTTTCAAAGACGGGGGTTTTATCTGGATAATTTTCTACGAAATCAACTTCGTAATTTGCCTCATTTAGGACAGCCACAAACTGACTAATGGCTTTTTCGGCAAAGGGTTTTTGGGTAACTACTAATACTCGTTTCATAAACAATAGTTTTTTCAAATTTCAACAATAAACACAAGAAGCCTTTGCTTGCTGAATCTGATCAAAAACCAAAGTAAAGCAGAAAACGAAACGAGCTAATAAAAGAAAAGTGGAATCCGGCAATTAAAACCACCGGATTTCCACAATTATATTATTTATGTTTTGCTTCGAATTCAGTCATTGCATCAATTAATGCCTGAACACTTTCTTTTGGCATTGCGTTGTAGATTGAAGCACGGAATCCACCAACAGAACGGTGTCCTTTCAATCCATCACAACCTTTTGATCCAGCGAAATCAAGGAATTCTTTTTCAAATTCTTCTTTACCTTCTTCCATCACAAAGCAAACGTTCATTACCGAACGATCATCTTTGTTAGGAACAACTGCTTTGAAGAATGTATTTCTATCTAATTCGTTGTAAAGCAATCCTGCTTTTTCAACATTTAATTTTTGCATTGCTTTAATTCCGCCTTGTGCTTTGTACCACTTTAATGTTTGTAAAGCAGCAAATACGGCAATTACAGGAGGCGTATTGAACATCGATCCACCTTTAATGTGCGTATTATAATCCAACATTGTAGGAATTGGACGCTCTACTTTGCCTAAAGCATCGGTTTTGATAATCGCCAAAGTTACTCCTGATGGTGCTAAGTTTTTCTGTGCACCAGCGTAAACTAAATCGTATTTTGTAAAATCGATAGGACGACTGAAAATATCAGACGACATATCGGCAATCATTGGAATTGCAACATCTAAATCGTCTTGCAATTGAGTTCCATAGATTGTATTATTGGTAGTAACATGTAAATAATCAGCATCGGCTGGTACTTCATAATCTCTTGGAATATAAGTAAAGTTTTTATCTTCAGAAGAAGCAACTACCTCAACCTCTCCAAAGAATTTACCTTCTTTGATTGCTTTTTTCGACCAAGCGCCCGTATTTAAATAGACAGCTTTTGTTTTCATTAAATTGTATGGAGCCATACAAAATTGCAAGCTTGCACCACCTTGTAAGAACAATACTTCGTAACCTTCGGGTACTTCTAATAATTCTTTCACCAAGGCAACAGCTTCGTCCATTACAGCGATAAATTCTTTACCACGGTGTGAAACTTCCATTACAGATAAACCAGTTCCGGCAAAATCTAATACAGCTTTTGCTGTTTCTTGTTTTGTGAACTCAGATAAAATTGATGGTCCTGCAGAAAAATTGTGCTTCTTCATTTTTATTAAATATTAATTGTTATTTCTTATTTTATCTGAAATTCAACGACAAATTAATTACTGTAAATCACTTAAGTTGTGAGAAAAATCAATGTTGTCATTAAATTTCATTCTTTCTATACTTTATTTTGTTTTTGGTCATGAAACTTGCTTAAATCAAATTCTATTTCAACAATTTTTTCCATGAACATCTTTAAATTTTTAAAACTTTCAATTATTCAGCCCGCTTTTGTGCCGATCGGAGAATAAATATAGTTTGAATTTTGTTGACTTGCTCTTTTCAAGAGCGGTTAATGCTGGGAGCAAAGCTTAAGAAAGCCCGTTGGAAAACACTCCCACTAGGAGGATAAATGGGATCGGGATATAATTTTCAAGCAACGATTGCTTAAAAATTTCTCTGTTTTATTTGTAATAATTGTTTCCACTTTTTGAAGTTTCTATTCAAAATAATTTTCCAACGCATCAAATTTATGAAAAGTGATTAAAATCATTTCACCGAATGAAGAGTTTTATAAAAAATTGCTGCAATTTAAAGTGAATCTTAATTTTTTGAATCAAATTTGATGTTATTAATTTTGAAATGAATGATGAAAGTACATCTATTAAATATGCAAAAATACATCTTGTACTGAACAAAAAAGGCGCAAGTAGAAACCTTGCGCCTTTGTATTTTAATTCTAAAGCCTCTTAGCTTAAATAGAATTTAAATATTCAGTTACATTTTTCTCAATTCGAGCAGCTACATCGCTGGCAGCAGCTTTTTCGAATTGGTCGCCTGTAATTTTTTCGTACAATTCAATGTAACGATCGCTCACGCTGGTAATATATTCTTCGGTCATTTCAGGAACTGCTTGTCCGGCTTGTCCTTGGAAACCATTTTCGATTAACCATTGACGAACAAATTCCTTCGATAATTGCTTTTGCTTTTCACCTTTTGCCAAACGCTCTTCGTAACCTTCGGTGTAGAAATAGCGAGAAGAATCGGGCGTATGAATTTCATCGATCAAGAAAATCTGACCATCCTTTTTACCAAATTCATATTTTGTATCTACCAAAATCAAACCTTTTTCGGCAGCCATTTCAGTTCCTCTCTGAAACAATTCTAAAGTATATTTTTCAAGTAATTCGTAATCTTCTTTCGAAACTAAACCTTGAGCTAGAATTTCTTCTTTTGAAATATCTTCGTCGTGTCCCACATCTTCCTTTGTGGTTGGTGTGATCATTGGCGTATCAAATTTTTGATTCTCTACCATTCCTTCAGGAAGTGGATTTCCACACAATTCGCGTTTCCCAGCTTTGTATTCACGCCAAGCATGACCAGTTAAATAACCACGAATTACCATTTCAACTTTGAAAGGTTCACAGTTATGTCCCACGGTTACCATTGGATCGGGAGTAGCAATTTTCCAGTTGGGAACAATATCTTCAGTTGCATCTAAAAACTTAGCCGCAATTTGATTTAAAACCTGTCCTTTGTAAGGAACTCCTTCTGGTAAAACCACATCGAATGCTGAAATTCGATCGGAAACAATCATTACAAGATACTCATCTTTGATGTTGTAAACTTCACGTACTTTCCCGTGATAAACACTTTTTTGACCAGGGAAATTATAGTCGGTATTTACAATTGCGTTACTCATATTTACTGATTTAATTTTAATCTTATAAAAGCCGTACAAAAATAACAACTTTTCGCACTTCTTGTTTGATTACTTTTTGACCTTTCTTTTTGAATCCAGATCAGCTTGATGCTTATCGTAAGCTTTCACAATATCGCGTACTAGTTTGTGGCGTACAATGTCGCGTTGATCGAGCTTTATTATCGAAATATCTTTGATATCTTTTAAAATATTCATCGCCTGTAACAAACCAGAATCACTGAGTCGTGGCAAATCGATTTGTGTTTTATCACCTGTAATGATGAACTTGGTGTTCAAGCCCATTCGAGTAAGGAACATTTTCAACTGATTGATCGTTGTATTTTGCGCTTCGTCGAGAATAACAAAAGCATTGCTCAAAGTTCGGCCACGCATAAATGCCAAGGGAGCAATTTCAATTACTTTATCCTTGATATAATCTTCAAGCTTTTTGGGTGGAATCATATCGCCCAGCGCGTCGTATAAAGGTTGAAGATAGGGATCAATTTTTTCTTTTAAATCACCTGGCAAAAATCCTAAACGCTCACCTGCTTCCACCGCCGGACGACTTAAGATGATTTTTCGAATTTCACGATTTTTCAAAGCACGAACTGCCATGGCAATTGCGGTATAGGTTTTCCCTGTTCCGGCCGGACCTATTGCAAAAATTAAATCATTCGTATTACAAGCATTAACCAGTTTTTGTTGATTAGGGGTGCGTGCTCGAATTGGTTTCCCATTATTTCCGTAAACTAAAATGTCGTTATTCTCGGTATTTGAAAACTGCTGCGGGCTTTCTTCCGATAGTATCAAAGCAATTGATTCGGTACTTAATCGATGAAACTCGTGATACTGATCAAGTAATGCCGACATTTTTATGTCGAAACGCTCCATCTCTGCTTGTTCACCTTGCGCTTTGAGCATATCGCCGCGCGCAAATATTTTTAACTTCGGAAAATAAGAACGAATTTTATCGAGATTTGAATTATTGGCTCCATAAAATTCTAAGAGGTCAACGCCTTCAAGTTGGATCGTTTTTTCGAACATTCAATAATTTTAAATTTCTTGCCAATTTAAAAACAAAGACTCAAAGTTACAATTCTAAGCACCATTCGAAATGAAATTTCTCACTTCTAAATGGCCAACGAAAAATGACTCTAAGTCTTTGCAATATCGTATTGATCTTATTTGTCGATCAACTCAGTTTGTGATCGAACGGAGTCTTCGTGAATTAATTGAAATAAGATTTTAATAAATGTTGGATCTAAATTCATCGATACGGCTCCTTCTACACGAGAATTCATCATTTTTGTCCATCGATCAATTTGTAAAGCCATTACGTTGTTTTCCTTTTTGTATTGTGCAATTTGCTTCACAACTTCGCTTCTTGCAGAAAGGATTTCCATTAATTCGGTATCCATTGCATCGATGCGGCTACGTAGCTCATCAAGTTTATTTCCAAATTCAGCATTTGGAGATTCTTGCTGACGAATTACTAATTTATCTACCAATTTAACCAAGTTTGCCGGGGTGAATTGCTGTGCAGCATCACTCAAAGCACAAGATGGGTCGATGTGCGATTCTATCATCAGACCATCAAAGCCCATGTCGAAAGCCTTTTGAGCAACTTCTCCAACCAATTCGCGAGTTCCAGCAATATGACTAGGATCAGCAATAATTGGAAGATTTGGCATCTTGCGGCGTAACTCAATGTAAGTTTTCCATCCCGGGTAATTGCGATATTTAGTTTCCTGGAAAGAAGAGAATCCTCGGTGAATACCAACAATTTTGTCGATTCCAACTTTGTTAATTCTTTCTAAAGCCCCCATCCATAAAGATAAATCGGGATTCATTGGGTTTTTCACCATTACCACTTTATCGGAACCTTTTAGTACGTCAGCAATTTCCTGAACAACAAAAGGACTTGTTGTTGAACGTGCTCCAATCCACAATACATCAATGTCGGCTTTTAAAGCTTCCTCGGTGTGCTGTGCATTTGCAACTTCGGTACCTACCAACAAACCAGTTTCCTTCTTGATTTTAGCCAACCAATCTAAACCAATTGTTCCAATTCCTTCGAAGCTTCCCGGACGTGTACGAGGTTTCCAAACTCCACCACGAATTACATGAACACGAGGATCTTTAGCCAATTCACGAGCAGTGCTTAAAGCCTGCTCTTCGGTTTCAAGGCTACAAGGCCCTGCAATAAGTAATGGATACTCAGTTTTTGGCATCCAGCTACTTAATGGCTTAATGTTTAATTCAATTCCCATATCTAGCTTATTTATATAATTCTATTTTTTAAACAATTTTGTTGTTCGCTCCTCTTTACGGATTAAATTATTTGAGTTTCCATTTAAGGTTTCGCGTATACGATTGGCGTTATTCATCAAATCATACATTTTTGTCTCATTTTCATCCAACAGACTGTGTTTGAACTCCTCAAGATGCTTAATATATTCATCCAGAGACTCAACCACATAATTTTGATTTTGTTTGAATATTGGCCCCCACATTTTGGGTGAACTCTTTGCCAAACGTGCGGTAGACCGAAATCCACCACTTGCAAGGTCTAAAACAATTTGTCGGTTGTTGGTTGCCAACACCGCATTCGCTAAAGCAAAAGCAGTTATGTGTGGTAGGTGTGAAACATGTGCGGTAGTATGATCCTGTTCATCGGACGACATGTAAGCAATGTCCATACCCATTGAATGATAAATCTTTTCAACCATTGCGATGTGTTGCGGACGACTTTCTTCCTGATCGCAAATAATACAAATTTTATTTTTGAAAAGTCCTTCTAAAGCAGCTTCGGGACCAGAATTCTCAGTACCCGACATTGGATGTGCTGCTACAAAATTTCCTCTGTTTTTGTGGTTTTTAACGGCATCGCAAATCTTAACCTTAGTAGATCCCACATCGGTTACCGAAGTTGAAGGATTTACCATGTCGAGAATTTGTGGCAAAACCAATTTAATATTATTGACAGGAATTGCAACAATCACCGCATCGGCTTCTTTTACTCCTGTTTCTAGATTGGCAGTTCGATCTACCAAACCAAGCTCAAGCGCTTTTTCGGCATGTTTTATATTGGAATCAACCCCAATTAATTCGGAAACATAATTTGCTTCACGAAGATCGCGTGCCATGGATCCGCCAATTAAACCTAATCCAACAATTGTTATTTTCATTTTTCTAGTTTTCACTAAACTAGTGTTTAGTTATTCTTAGTTAACTTAATTCCAAAAAAAAAGGGCTCCTGTTTCGGAACCCTATAAATTGTATCTTTAAATTTTAGCAATACATATCTACACGATTCCGTTTTGTGAGACCGTAATAATAAAAGAAATAAAAAAATATGTTGCTAAAATTCTTCATTGTCGTTGTTATATTGCTTGCAAATATAGACTATTATTTTATTGTAGCAAGATTCCTAAAAAATTAGTTCGTCTATTTCTTTTAAATTTAAGATTTAATTACAAATAAATTTAAATCCCGTGTAACAAAACTTGGCGTTTTCTGGTCAATTAGTTGAAACCCATCAAGCAATGACAAAACCTGAATTTGAAAAATACTTGTTGCCTTTGGCCGGAGATGCATTGAACTATCTCGTTACCATTTCAAACAATAGAACTGTGTGCGAAGATGCCGTACAAGATTCATTTATGAAATTATGGAAAAACAGAAAGCGAATACCTGCAATTAAAAATTACAAAGCCTATTTATTCAGTGCTGTTAGAAATGCATTAATCGATAGCGGACATTTTAATGAGCAAAGAATTGAATATAAAGAGAACGAACAGCTAAATAATATTAAACACGAAATTATACTTCCAGAAATTCAGATGAACGAAAAAGAACTTGTATCGCTTTTAAATCAGCAATTAAAAAAGCTGCCCAATTTGCAACAAGAGATAATTTTTCTGCGCGATTTTGAAGGAATGGAATTCGCTGAAATAGCTGAAATTACCGGCAGCAATGAAATCAATATTCGGGTAAACCTTTCTCGTGGCCGAAAGCAACTTCGTGAACTAATGTATAAACATTATAAAATTAACTGTTATGAAGCCTAACAAATTACACGATAAATACTACAACGGAACATCGACGCTTGAAGAAGAAAAACAATTGCGAAAGCAAAGCGAAGATCTGCTTTTAAGAGCCCTTGAAAATTACGAAAAGCCTGACTTTAGTTCTATCGAGCAAAAAATTTCTGACAAGAGCAAAGCAAAGAGCAAATCCCGAAAACTAATAATTACTATTGGAACTGCTGCTGCAATGCTAATAGCTTTTCTTTCGGTCCCCTTGTACGATCATTATCAAAATAAAATTGCAGAAAGAAAAGTTGAAGCCCTATTTTCATCAGAGGAATCTTTGGCCATCGTTGAAAAAAGCCATCAAATGATATCAAAATTAACCCATGTTTCAAATTTCATTGAGTTTGAAAACAAGCAATTCTCAATTTCAACACCCAATGCAAAATTCAGTATCCCCACTCTAAGTCGACTAGAATATAAAAATTAAATAAATCACTCGCGAGATCAACTTAAAATTTGAAATTAAAAATTAGGAATAATGAATAGAACAAAATTAGTACACTTAATAGTTATGATCGCTTTTCTATCGATTACTGGATCTATTTCGGCCCAGGTAACTGCCATTGACGATTTATTCGAAAAATACTCAGGCAAAGAAAATGTTTCGGAAATAGAAATGACTCAACGAATGTTAAAGGTTGTTTTAAAAGACAAAAGCGCTACAGAATCGATACCGATCGACCGATTTAAATCGTTTCGAATTATTGCCAACGAATCGGGAGAACCTTTTAATCCGGGCCTCGCACTAATAAAAAGTACGCTAGAAGAAAATGATTTCGAAAGAATTGCTTACCTGAAAGAACGAGATGAAATGGTTGCACTTTACGGGCTATCAACCGGAAAACAATTAAATTCTGAGGATCTTTTTTCAAAATTTATTCTTATCGGCAAAGAACCAAATACAAAAGAAATGCTTATGATTATTGAAGGCAATTTAACCCTCAAAGAAATATTTATAATAACGGCAATGATGAATTACGATCTTTCTAGAATCTTACCTTTTTAAAGGATTTGAGGAATGCAATTGCCATAATGTAGTTGCATTCCATTAAATTACTTAATGGTAATTACCATGCTAATACCTTTTACTCCGGCACCAAATTGCGGATAAAACTGAATGGAATTATCTTCCCACGATTTGGCAAGAAATATCCCGGTAGCGGTTCCCATTACTGCACCCATCAACACATCCGAAGTCCAATGTCGATTATAATAAATGCGTTGAATTCCTGAAAATGTAGAAATTCCATAGGCAACCCACGGCACCCATTTTATGTGTCGATACCGATACGCAAATACTGAATTGATTGCAAAAGAGGTGGAAGTATGTCCTGAATAAAATGAAGTTGATCCGCTAAACAAATTCCAGCTAAAAGGATTATCACCCACTTGCTCCGGACGATCTCGCCCTGCAATAAGCTTAACTGCTCGACACATCAATCCATTTATAATAAAGCTTTCGCCTACAATCATGGCAGTATTCATATCGTAGTTATCTTTTTTTATTGCACTTGCCAACATCAAACTACCAATCAATACGGGAGGAATAACTAGATCTGATTTTTCCATGATCCCAATAGCATTTTCCATTCGCCAATCCTTGTGCTTGTTCACAAAATTGTAAACAGGTTTATCAATAAAAAATATGGTAGCCACTGTTGCAAGAGAAGCACTTCCAGCAATCAGCCAATCTTTCTTTTCCCATTTAAAAGGTGCTTTCACATAAGCAATGCCATCATTAAATCCTTTATGAATCAATTTCTTAAAAATCAAGGAATCCAGATCTTGAGCATTTAAATGAAAGGTGCTTAAGAAAAAAATAAAAAAAAGGTATCGATGCAAATGTTTCATTGGTCGTGTTTTTTGGCTTCCTCCCAAATTTTATCCATTTCGGCAAGTGGCATATCGTGCAACGACAAACCTTTTGCAATTGTTTGCTTTTCGAGATAGTTGAAGCGATCGATAAATTTAAGGTTGGTTCTTTCCAAAGCTGCCTCCGGATCGATTCCGTATAAACGTGCTGCATTAACCATTGAGAAAAGCATGTCGCCAAACTCTTTCTCCATTTCCTTTTTATTATCGTGCTTTACCTCTTCTTCAAATTCGGCCAATTCTTCTTTTACTTTTTCCCAAACTTGTTCTTTTTCATCCCAATCGAAACCAACACCACGAACTTTATCTTGCACCCGATGTGCTTTTACCAAGGCTGGCAATGAATTGGGCACGCCTTCTAAAACCGTTTTCTTTTTTCGGCCTTTTTCCTTTAATTTCAACGCCTCCCAATTCTCCAATACCTCTTGTGCATCGGAAACATTCTCATCTCCAAATATATGAGGATGACGATAAATTAACTTCTCGCAGAGTGAATCTATTACATCGGCAATATCAAATTGCTTCTGTTCGTCAGCAATTTTTGCGTAAAAAACAATGTGCAAAAACAAATCGCCCAATTCCTTTTTCAACTCAGGAATATCGCCTTTTAAAATTGCATCACCTAGCTCATAGGTTTCCTCGATTGTTAAATGCCGTAAACTTTCGAGTGTTTGTTTGCGATCCCATGGACATTTTTCACGCAATTCGTCCATGATGTTCAAAAGACGACTAAATTGTTCTGTTTTTCTTTCCATAGAATTTAAACTCAAGGAATTTGACGATACAATTAGAGGAATAATAGATTAAAACAAGCCATGAATATTTGCATTTACCTTATCGATAATTTTGCTCAAATCCTCATTGTTGTTTGTAAAGTCGGTATGATCAACATCAATTACTAACAGTTTACTAGCACTATAATTATCGATCCAATTATTGTATTTTTCATTCAAAGTTTTCAGGTAATCCAAACGAATAGATTCTTCGTATTCGCGTCCCCGTTTTTGTATCTGATTAACCAAAGTAGGAACCGAAGCTTTTAAGTAAATAAGCAAATCGGGTGGTTGAATAAGGTTGGTCATTAAGTTGAACAGTGATTTATAATTATTAAAATCGCGGGTCGACATTAACCCCATTTCGTGCAAGTTGGGTGCAAATATTTCAGCATCTTCATAGATTGTACGATCCTGAATTACAGTTTCGCCAGATTTACGGATGTCAACAACTTGATTGAATCGACTATTCAAAAAGAAAATTTGCAGGTTGAAAGACCAACGTTGCATATCGTTATAAAAATCATTTAAATACGGATTGTCATCCACAGTTTCGTATTGGGCACTCCACCCAAACTGTTTTGCCAATAAAGTGGTTAATGTGGTTTTTCCTGCGCCAATATTTCCTGCAATTGCTATGTGCATAATTTCAAATTTTTCCCGAAATTAAAACAACAATCTCAATCAGGGAATGTTTTTTTTAATTAACTATTCATTTCATTTATTATTTCCAACATTGGATCAAGATATGCTCGATCGTTGGCTAAGCGTGGAATTTTATTTTGACCACCAATCTTACCCCGTTTCTTCATCCACTGATAAAACGCTCCTTTGGGTGCATTTACCAATTCTAATCGTTTTAAGGTGATATCTTTAAACCTTTTGGCCTCGTAATCTGAATTAATATTTTGCAAGTAGCTATCTAAATGATCGGCAAAAACTTCAAGGCTTTCGGGTTCTTTTTCAAATTCGATGATCCATTGATGCGCTCCTTTATGATCGGCATCCATAAAAATAGGCCCAGCTGTATATTCATTAATAATCGCTCCTGTTTTTTTACATGCGAAATCAAGTCCGTTCACTGCATTGTCGATAATTACTTCTTCGCCAAATGCATTGATAAAATGACGCGTTCTTCCTGTTATTTTAATTTTAAAAGGAAATCTCGAGGTGAATTTCACGGTATCGCCAATAATGTATCTCCACAGTCCACCAATTGTAGAAATTACAATGGCATAATTAACCCCAACTTCAACCTCTTCTAAAGGAATTGCCTTTCGATCTTCGTTGGTGAATTCCGTCATCGGGATAAATTCATAATAGATGCCATGATCGAGCATCAGTAACATATCATCCGAAGTCAAATCGTCTTGAACCGCAAAGAAACCTTCGGATGCATTGTATGAATTCATATAGCGCATTTTATCCGAAGGAATTAATTTCTCGTATTGCTCACGATAAGGTTCAAAGTTGACACCTCCGTGTACAAATAATTCTAAATGAGGCCAAACTTCAAGAAGATTTTCCTTTCCAGTCTCATCCAGAACTTTTTTTATCAATACCAAAAACCAAGAAGGTACGCCGGTTAAACTTACCACCTTTTCGTGTAAGGTTGATTTTACAATTTTTTCGATTTTCTCTTCAAAATCGGGGATCAATGCAATTTCGGATTTTGGAGAATTGATAAGCTTCGAAATTGGAGGTAAGTTATGTAACATCAAAGCCGACAAATCGCCGGTACGTGTATTACTACTTATGTTGCTCACGCGGTGGCTTCCTCCAATCGATAAGTTTTTCCCAACCAATAAGTTTGAATCGGGGAAATTATGAACATACATGGCAAAAATATCCATCGAAGCTTTAAAGTGCGTTTTCTTTAGAGAATCGTCGCTTACCGGAATAAATTTACTACGATCGCTTGTTGTTCCCGATGATTTTGCAAACCATTTTACTTTTCCCGGCGAAAGAATATTTTTTTCACCAGCAACCATCCGTTCGATATAAGGTTTTAAAATATCATAATCGGTTAAAGGAACTTTTTGAATATAGTCTGTTAGCGAATTAATTGATTTATAATCATGAAGAATGCCCCATTCAGTTTTTCTAGCCTTTTTAATCAAATCTTCAAAAACCTCCTGCTGATGCTCAATAGGATGCTTGCGAAAGTCCTCTAACTTCCTATAGCGACTATCCATTAATTTGTAAACACTCTTTCTAAAAAAACTCATGCTAGCTGATTAGTATTTGCTAAATTGCAATGCAAAATAATAAATTTTTACACTTGATTCTTACTTAGAAGACGAATCAATGATAATTTTGTTTTAACTAATTATTTCCAGATCATGAATTATATTGATTTTGTTATTATAATTATTTTAATCATCTCAGCAGTACGTGGGGGATCAAAGGGATTTATCGTTGAAATATCATCACTTGCCGCTTTAATTTTTGGGGTTTGGGGAGCAATGAAATTCTCGGGTGCAACAGAAGTGTTTTTAGTAAATCGTTTAAACTTAGACTGGGAATACATTAATATTGTTGCGTTTGCAATTACTTTGGTAATCATCATTATATTAATCAATTATTTAGCTAAAATTATCGAAAAAATTCTAAAGGCTGCTGCTTTAAGTCCAATCAATCGAATTTTAGGAATAGTTTTTTCTGTAGCCAAAAGTGCGTTTTTTTTAGGAGTCATCATTATTTTGATTGATAAAATAGAAGAAAAAATCGATGCTGTTCCCTCTAAAGATATCAAAGCATCGATGCTTTACACCCCAATGAAAAATGTAGCTTTGAGCACATTCCCTTTTCTTGAAGGTATCTACAATGATTTAAAAGACCAAGATTTTGACAAAGAGGATTTAATACCTGAAAAACAAGCTACCACTACTATTTAATGTTGTTACTAAAAGCATTCCGGAATTAAAAAGACTATTTTTTTTAATTCACATCTATTATTTTGTATTTTTGGCGCCCGTCGAAAGATATTTTCATTTATTAAGTTGAATACCTTGCAATATGAATTTTGTTGAAGAATTGAAATGGAGGGGAATGATCCATGATATCATGCCCGGTACCGAAGAGCAATTAGCCAAAGAATTAACCTCGGCATACGTTGGAATTGACCCAACCGCCGATTCCTTACATATTGGTCATTTGGTTGGAGTAATGATGTTAAAGCATCTTCAAACTGCCGGACACAGACCGATTGTACTTGTTGGTGGTGCTACCGGCATGATTGGGGACCCTTCAGGAAAATCGCAGGAACGCAACTTATTAGATGAACCAACTTTACGACACAATCAAAATGCACTCAAAGATCAGCTTTCAAAACTATTGGATTTCGAATCAAATGAGGCAAACAAAGCTGTATTGGTGAACAACTACGATTGGATGAAAGAATTTTCATTTCTTGATTTCATTCGCGACATCGGCAAGCACATCACGGTTAACTACATGATGTCAAAAGATTCGGTCAAGAAGCGATTAGGTTCTGAATCAAAAAGTGGTATGTCGTTTACCGAATTTACTTACCAATTGGTGCAGGGTTACGACTTTTTGTGGCTTTACCAAAATATGGATTGTAAATTACAAATGGGCGGTTCTGATCAATGGGGGAATATTGTTACTGGAACAGAGTTAATTCGTCGCAAAGAATCGGGCGAAGCGTTTGCATTAACTTGTCCTTTAATCACTAAAGCCGACGGTGGAAAATTTGGAAAAACCGAATCGGGCAATATTTGGTTAGACCCAGAAAGAACATCACCTTATTCTTTTTATCAATTCTGGTTAAATTCTTCTGATGTTGATGCTGAAAAATATATCAAGATCTTCACCATGCTTAGTCAGAATGAAATTGATGGATTAATATCAGAACACAACGAAGCTCCACATCAAAGATTACTTCAGAAAAAGTTAGCTGAAGAAATAACAACGATGGTACATTCGAAAGAAGAATTAGAAGCAGCAATTGAGGCGTCACAAATATTGTTTGGAAAAGGAACTGCCGAGCAATTGAAAAAAATAGATGGGAAAACATTTTATTCTGTATTCGAAGGCGTACCTCAGTTTACGATTTCGAAAAGTGAATTAGAACCGGGTATTCCGGTCTTAGATTTATTGGCTGAAAAAACTTCAGTTTTTCCTTCAAAAGGAGAATTGAGACGTACCATTAAAGGCAATGGTTTAAGCCTAAATAAAGATAAAATACAAGATCAAGAGTTAATTGTGGATGCATCGTTTTTAATTGCAGATAAATATATTTTAGCACAAAAGGGTAAGAAAAATTATTTCTTAATAATTGTTGAATAGCACATTTTTAGGCAATAATCTTTCATAATAAAAATTCTATACATACGTTGGTTATTTTAGACGAACGATAAACTTATTTCAATGGAAAATTTCTTCGACAACCGGAGGTTATTTAACTCAATTTGGAACTGGAAGTTTCATATTGTAATTGCATCAACCCTTGCGGTGATAGGTGGTGTTATTTTTTCTTCTTCTAAATTTATAGAACCTAAATTTAAATCAACCGCAAAAGTCTATCCGGTAAACTTGGCGGAGTACAGTGAAGAGTCGGAAAGCGAGCAAATGCTTGAATTTATTCGTACCAACGATATAAAATTCAGAATGATCGAAGCATTTAATTTGTACGATGTTTACAACATTAATCCTGAAGATCCATTACATACAACCTATATTTTAGATATTTTTAATAAAAATGTCAGTTTTAAGAAAACAGAATTTGAAACCATCGAAATAGAGGTTTTAGATAAAGATCCGGTTCGTGCAGCTACAATGGTAGATTCTGCTATTGTATTTTATAACGACAAAGTTCGAAACATTCACTCTGCAAAATATTGGGAATCTTATCACACGCTGAATAATAGCATCATAAAACAAGAGCAAGAAATCCAAGGCTTACAGGTAAAAATGCAGAAACTAAGAGATGAAAATGGCTTGCTTGAATTTGAATCTCAGGTTGCTGCTGCTTCAGAAGGATTAATGGAAGCTGCTGCACGAGGAGGAAATCCGACTTATGCAAAATCGATGCTCAACAATTTAAAAGAAAAAGGTGGAGAATTAAAAGATTTAGAAAGTGTTTATCTTTTAAAAGAAAAAGTTCTTCAAAACATGTACTCTCAACGTGAGCAAGCATACATGCATGCAACAAAAGATATTACCTATTCAATAGTTGCAGAAGCACCATTCCCATCAGATAAAAAGTCTTATCCTGTTCGTTGGTTAATTGTATTCTTTAGTCTTGTTATTACTTTCTTTGTTTCAGTAATTACTGTTGTTGTACTAGATTACATTCGTGATACAAAAGCTGCTCAATAATATTACTTCAAAAAATTGGTTTTATACTTCCATTTTTTATGCTGTAATTGCTGCAGTTATATTAATGGTGGCTTATCTTGGAATTAAAAAAGATCCAATGATGGGTTTAGCAATTCCCATTGTAATATTATTTGGAGCAATAATTTTTACTTCATACGACAAGTTAATTTGGATTGTTGTTGCACTGGCTCCTCTTTCAGTTCCATTGAAGAAAATAATGCCCGGGCTTCCTTTTGATATGCACTTGCCAACAGAACCCGTTTTATTTCTTGTTCTAATTTTATTTTTATTATCATTTTTACAAGGCAAAAGATTACCTCAAAAGTTAATTTCACATCCGGTTTCAATAGTTATCTACATTTATCTTATTTGGATGTCATTAACTGCATTTACAAGTGTTCTTCCGGTTGTTTCTTTTAAAATGTTGTTAACTCGATTTTGGTTTATTATTGCATTTTTCTTTCTGCTTTCTACTTTATTTTACGACCACAAAAATATTCATCGTTTTGTTTGGACATTCTCGATTGCGCTTTTACCTGTTATTGCTTATACCACCATCAATCATATAAGCAAAGGAATTCTAAACAAGCACACTGCCCACTTTGTGATGAAGCCTTTTTTTAATGATCATACCTCATACGGAGCAGTTACTGCATTTGTTATTCCAATTCTAATGGGATATACTTTTACTGAGCTGACCAACAAACGACAAAAGTTTTGGTCGGCAGTGGTATTATTTATTGTTTTTGCTGCACAAATTCTATCCTATACGCGAGCTTCGTGGTTAAGTTTAATTTTTGGTGCCGGTATTTGGACACTGGTAAAGCTGAAGATTAAATTCAGAACCGTTTTTATTACAATTGCAACCATCTTAATTCTAGGTTTTTCCTTCCAGAACCAGATTCTAATGGCATTAGAACAAAACTCTGCTGAATCGTCGGATGACTTAAGCACACACTTTTCTTCCATCACCAATATCACCACCGATGATTCGAACCTTGAAAGAATCAACCGATGGAGTTGCGCCATTAGAATGTTTGAAGAAAAACCAATGTTTGGATGGGGCCCTGGAACTTATGCAATGAAATATGCTCCTTATCAAATAACAAAGGAAAGAACAACCATTAGTACCAACTCAGGAACTGGTGGAAATGCGCATAGCGAATACCTTGGATCGCTTGCAGAATCGGGTATTCTTGGAATGGTAAATTACTTGTTGTTGATCATATTTATAATGTATACGGGAATTACAGCGTACGTTCGATTAAAAGATAATAACTTAAGGACAATTGTTTTAGGTGCAGTAATTGGTTTTTCCACCTACATTTTCCATGGGATTTTGAATAACTTTCTCGACACAGATAAGATCTCTATTCCATTTTGGGGATTTGCTGCCATCATTGTTACTTTAGATATCTATTCGAAACAGCAAAAAAATACTCCGCTTGAAATTCAAACGGAGCAGTAAATTATTTCAATTAGACTCGTTAATCTTCGTATACGTAGGTTCCGATATTTTCTCCAGTAAGCACTTTCATTAAGTTGCCTTTGGTGTCCATATCAAAAACATAAATTGGCATCCGGTTTTCTTTGCACAAAGCCGTCGCCGTTAAATCCATTATTTTCAAACCTTTATTGTAGATTTCATCGTAAGAAATTTTATCGAATTTAGTTGCTGTTGGATCTGTTTCAGGATCAGCCGTATAAATTCCATCAACACGTGTTCCTTTGAACATCACATCGGCTTCGATTTCGATGGCACGCAATGCCGAAGCGGTATCGGTGGTGAAGTATGGATTGCTGGTTCCTGCCGAGATGATCACGACATGACCATCATTTAAAGCATCAATGGCTTTTTGCTTCGAATAGTACTCTCCAATTGGCTCCATGCGAATGGCAGAAAGCGTGTGTGCTTTTACGCCAATTGATTCAAGCGACGACTGTAAAGCCAAACTGTTTATCACCGTGGCCAACATTCCCATTTGATCGCCTTTTACACGATCGAAACCTTTAGTGGCTCCACTTAAACCGCGGAAGATGTTTCCTCCGCCAATTACAATGCCAATTTGTACTCCGGTAGCAACCGCTTCTTTAATTTGATTTGCGTATTCTGAAAGTCTTTCCGGATCGATACCGTAGCCTTGATTTCCCATCAATGATTCGCCAGAAAGCTTTAATAATATTCTTTTATAAGGTGTAGACATAAATTTTGATTTTCCGATTGAATGAATTGGTTAAAAATAGAAAGTTAATCAATGATTGTCAAATAAGCTTGAATAATTGTTTGGCAATTTCGGCTTGCTCCTTATGCTTTACAATTGGCCTTACATAATTCGAATACAAATTAGGTGCTTCCTCTAATTTTAGAATTTCTTTTGCACTCAAATTTCGAAGTTCAGGAATCCAATTTTTAATGTAAACGGCATCGGGATCAAAGCGCTGTTGTTGTCGCCATGGATTGAAAATTCGGAAATAGGGTTGTGCATCGCAGCCAGTTGAAGCCGCCCATTGCCAGTTACCGTTATTAACGGCCGGATCGTAATCAACTAATTGTTGAGCAAAGTATCGTTCGCCCCAGCGCCAATCGATGTGCAGATCTTTGGTAAGAAATGAAGCCGTTATCATTCGCACCCGATTGTGCATGTATCCGGTTTTGTTTAATTCGCGCATTCCTGCATCTACAATTGGGAAGCCGGTTTGTCCTTTACACCATTTCTGAAAAAGGACCTCATCGTGCTTCCAAGCCACATTATTATACTTATCCTGAAAAGCATTTCCCAGTACTTTAGGAAAGTGAAAAGCAATATGACTAAAAAAATCGCGCCAATAGAGTTCATTGATCATGGGATGCTCCTTCCCGAATTCTACAACAGTATTCCAATAAGTTTCGCGAATGGAAATCGTTCCGAATTTATGATGAGCCGACAATAAACTGGTTCCGGCAACCGATGGCAAATCCCTGTTTTGATGATAATCGGCAAAAGTTGAAATATTTTGAAGCAATTGTTTGCCTTCTTTTCGTCCGCCTTTTACTCGCAAGTTTGAATTAGAAACTGGAACCTGTGCTTTCGGATCGTTGAAATGAAACGACGACACGGGCTTTTCTGCAAAATTGATAGTTGCAAGCACTTGTGGTTTCTTGACATCGAAAAGTTTGGCAGTGCGCATAAATGGCGTGAACACGGTATAGGGTTTTCCATCTTTTTTTGAAACCTGCTCGGGTTCAGTTAATAGCGCATCGGCAAAACTATTCAACGGGATCTCGTGTTGCCTGCAAATCATAGCAATTTCCTCGTCTCGCTGGCGACTAAAAGGCGTATAATCGCGATTTACAAAAACAGCATCGATTTCGTTTTTATCGAGCAATTCTGCAATCACCTCCTTCACAATACCTTTGAAACAATGAAGTTTTCCGCCTTTGCGAACAAGTTCTTCTTTAAGTTCATTCAGAGAATTAATTAGAAATTCGAAACTATTATTTCCTCGGTATGGATGATCGAGCTGACGATTATCAAAAATAAAAATCGGAATTACTAACTCTGAGTTTTCTATAGCTGCCAATAATGCCGTATTATCTTGCAGACGAAGATCGCGACGAAAGATATGAATGGCTTTTTTAAACTGTTTCATTTAAAACTTCATTGCTAATTGGCAGCATTTGCCTTGTTTCGTTCTTGAATAAATTCCTGAATTTCGTTGATATCGGCCATTGTCATGTTGCTTAGCGATTTGTTAATCTCAAGAATTATCGGTACGTTGTAAGGAGAATAGTGGATGATTTGGGTTGAGTTGTTTATCGTTATCGGGTATAAACTCCATGAGATCGTTGGGCGAACAGTTGAGCGCAATACAAAGTCGTTCGAGCAAATCTAAATTGAGGCGGTTTACTCTATTGTTTTTAACTTTGGTAGCAAAGTTATGTGAAAATCCGGCTTTTACTAAAAAGGCGAAAGGTTTTATAATTCCTTTGATTGTAAATAGACGTTGAAAATTGTATTGAATCATGATCTTAATAAATTACAAGTTACTGCTTGTATGTAAGATACGACTTTTAAGAATAAAATTCATAATAATACCTTAGGCCCTCTCACTTTTACCTTAAGCATAAATATTTACTCCTTAACTTGCATTCATTACACCTTATTAAAGATTTATAATTCCTTTTTCCTATATCTTATTACCTTCCTACTTAATCTTATTTTTTTAGCTCGGCCTTTTTAGACCTTCCTGCTAAATATTTATTCCCTATATAAGAATGATTTACCCTCTACAGGGTACTTATAAATAAACTATAATGAGATATTTCAATTGCTTTTAGCATCCTTAAAAGGATGCTAAAAGCATGGAAATATTGATCAGCCTGATGATATTCAAGTTGAATTGATATGGATATCGACTATAGTCTTCCTTTTTGAACCACTGCCTCAATGGTTATAAACTTTGAAGTTTGTTCCTATTTTCAGTTTACTATTAGTTTTGTGATTGCTCGTTGGTGCTTTTCGTCAAACGATTCGAGGAAATAAATTCCTTTTCGAAGATTCAGATTCAGCGATGTTTCAAAATCGTTGCACTTTTTTTGCATCAATATTTTGCCCCCCATATCGGAAAGCTTTAGACTTACAATTCGTGACGTGTTTTTCACAGAAAATCGCCCATCGGCAGCCGGGTTCGGATATACTTTTAAAGTAGAAGTGGCAAATTTATTGGTTGATGTAACATCGGAATGAAAGGCATATTCTGCATTGTTGATTTTGTTTCCATACAAATCCTCAACATTGTTGATGGTTAAGGTATGATCGCCAATGCTCATATTTTCGACCAACAATAATACCTTTTTACCACTTGAGTAGCGATAAACCTGCGTAATTTCAATCCCGCCTGAAAGGTTATAGTTTTCGATATCACTTGCACTTTCGACACTCACTATTTCGTTAAACAATAACTCGATCGTGGTTGCATTTACAACTTTAACAGAAGTTACTTCGGGTACTTCGCTGTCGCTGCCTAGGCTTAAACCACTGAAATCGTGCATTAAAATTTGATAAGAGTCCTGATATTGGCTCACCACTCCCACTAAATTGTGCACTCCTTCGGGTAAAGTTTCTCCCCCCAAACGAGAATCATAGCGAGAATAAATTGTTGCTGATGCAGTTCCGTCGGAAAATTTTACCGATGTTCCGTTATCGTATGGAATCTCGGTACCGGGATTATCGAAAGTAATGTTGGGAATATTCACCAACATGCCTTCGTATTTCTCAGAGATGTCGTTGGCTGTAATTTCGATCGGCACAACGGGCTTAGTATCTTTAAAATTATAGAAATAATCGACATAACTAAGTTCAGTTAAATTCTGGTATTCGGTAACTTCTCCGGCCACCAGAACGCTATCGCCCAAGTTGCCAACTTTTAGCGATCCATAAACACAGATCCCAGAATTTTCGGCATTGCCAGACTGCATATAAAATGAATTATCTAAAACTGCTGTTACGCGTCCGGCAATAATAACTTTCTTACCGTCGAATGATGAAGAATTTCCGGTTCCTTGAATACTAGCAATAGACGTTAAATCGGAAGGCTCTATTCTTCGTGGTATTTCAAAATTGCCACATGAACTAGTTTCAATTTCGCCAGATTTGGCTACAACTTTATAAAACACTTCCTCCTCTTCGGAAAAAGTATTTAGCGGAATTGAAAAAGACTTTTCACCAGACTCCACACTTAAAGTTGTTGAATATACCTCACTATTGTATGTATTCCCCCAATAAACAGTGAGTGCATCGAGCGTCAAATCAGTATCAACTTCAAAATTGATGGTAACGTTTCCTCCTGTAACAGGAATGCCTGGGATCATTTCAAATTGATCAAACTGAATTGAATTTAATGTAGCGTCGCTCCAAATTAAATCGGCCCACTCGGGGTGATCGACAAATGGATTTCGGTTTTGCTGAATCGAATAGATTCGATTGGCTCGGCGTCGTTCAAAATCGGAAGGAGGATAGGTTCTATTCCATTCCAACAATGTTGCTAAGTCACCATGTTCGGGGTTAGGATAAGTATCTTTACCGTTCACTACTTCTAAATCTAACTCGCCATTTGCACCTTCGTAACGGGTTGCCATATAAAGCAAAATACGCGCTACTTGGCCTTTGGTTGCAGCACTAGGCTCCCAATAATCGTTGTTGTACCAACAACCTTCAGCTTCATCGTGTTCTGTTCCATTGGGTTGCACCACACCAAAATCCTTATTGCTTCTCGAAACATTTACCGAGCCGTCGGCTGGGCGTAAGTTATTAATATCGCCATCCATTGGGCGTATATCGGCAAAAGTACCATGCGATTTTGCCCAAACATGTTCACGGTTAATAAAATTTCCACCAACACCATAAGTATCGGCATCTTGCGAACGCTGTGTGTAAAACAGAATTACATTGTCCTCGTTGGCCGGATCAGAGTCGGTGTAATTTATTAAGTATTTTGCCTGACTGTATGAAAAATCGATGTGATCGTCGATAATTTCATTCAGTTTGGTTTTTAACTCCTCCCCTTTTAACCCGGAAGTTCCGTTGTAATATCCTACCGGCTGTGCAGAAGCAATAAGACCGAAGAATAAAAGAATTTGAATTGAAAATATTTTTTTCATTGAACTGTTTTCATTCGTTTTGAAATACTATAAAATAAGCTTTAAGCTCAAGTTCACTGTTCGTCCTAAGCCAAAGAATACAGACGCCGATTTTGCATCATTTTCGTTGTAAGTTTGACCATTGTACTGGTCGTTATTTTGTGCTCTGATAATTCGTGCTTTATCAAATACGTTTAAAATATTTGCACGTGCAATCACTCTTTTTTCCATGACTCTAAAACTATATCCGAGGTGTAAATCGTAGATCGAATAAGAAGGTATCCTCCATGATTCTTCAGGATCATCTCCTAAAGTGAGTGGATCAAACTCGGCATAATAACGATCAAAGAAGGTTATCTGCGGTTTGATATAAAATCCTTTAATGGGTTCCCATCGTATATTTGCTCCTATTTGAGTTTGTGCAGAGTTTCCAACATGAATTCCTTTTGCATTAAAAGCGACCGTTTTAATTAGATTCTGATTATCGTCGTACACGCGAGCAGAATCGGAGCTATTCCAACGCCAATCACCTAAAGACATAATTCCCTGAAAATCTAAATTGTGCAAAGGTTTGTAAATAAAATCGACCTCTAAACCTTTATGCAAAGCATCCATTCCATTGATGTTTAGCGAATATTCTTCTTGAGTAATGTCGTCGACAAATTTACTTCCACCATCGACAGGTTTGTTTTCCCAAACCGTGTAATAAGCATTCAAATTTGATGAAAAAATAGCGCTATTGTATGAATATCCTAACTCAAAAGATTTAATCCGCTCATTTTCGATGTTGGTAAAAAGTACGTTATCGTAATCGAACACATTGCTAAAACGAGGTGCTTTGTTCAAATATCCTAAATTAAAGAATGCATTCATTCGGTTATTGATGTTGTAGTTGGCTCCACCTTTTGCGGTATATCCCGGGAACCATTTCCATGGAGTTACCTCCACTTTATGACCATCTTCATCATCGAAATAAGTAAAACCTTCGCGCTCTTCTGCTTCAAAATCTTTTCGAAATAAAATATAATCAGCTCTTTGATATCCAGATTCGGAACCCGTTAAATTTACAAAGGCGGTATACACAGGAGTTTTATATTCCCATTGCGCAAATAGCCCCCCCCAACGTACGAAACCATCGTTATGATAATTATTAATATCTCCTTCTTTCAACATATACTCCGAAAGTTCAACTCCACGTTCACGATAATCAAATAGAGCATATTCTCCCCCCATCAAATCATATACTTCTTCGTAATGAATTCCGCGATAAGTACGTAAATCAACACCACCGGAAAAAGTATGCCATTCATTTATATCGAAATTAATGGTAGACAATGCGCCAAACCAACGGTGACTATTTACCAAACGACGCATATAATTGGTTGATTGACGTAATTCAGGATCAACTCTACGATTGATTGCATAAGGACCGGTATTTACATCATAAATATTTTGCAAATTCATTTGTCCTGTTTCGGTATCAATTGATGCTGTTGTATTTGTTCTAACACCTCCTCCATTACCAATTGAGGCATACAAAATATTCGAAATAAAAACCCGATCGTTCACTACCCATGAATCTTTTAACGTGAATTGCGGCTTATGATACTGATTTACACGCTCAGAAAATGGTTGAGGCACCGCCGTTGAATCTTCTAAAGTACGGGCTAAATATCCCCAATGTTGGTTATACTGTATACCTCGCGCAGTTGTTGCTTCTATATCTTCTTCAGGAACACCTAACTCTCTTGCAATTTCGGAACTATAGTGTTGAATTGGTAATTGATAGCTACGTTGTGCATGACTCTGTGGTGCTCCATAAGCAGATAGCGAAATAGTATGATTGTTCAATCGTTTATCAATTTTCCCATAATAGAAAAAGCCTTTTGTCCATGTTTGATCTACCCAACCATTTCCTTGTTTGTAAGATCCTGCAAATGAGAAACCCCATCCGTTGCCAATAACGCCGGAATTCAAACCAATCGTAGTACGAATGTATCCATTAGATCCTATTTCTTGTTTTATTGAAGCCTCCTTTTTGTTGTCCATTCCTTTGGTTAGGATATTGATGGTTCCTCCTACCGAAGGAAGTGCTAATTTTGAAGCACTAAGCCCGCGTTGAACTTGCATTGAACGGGTCACTGCATCTAATCCGAACCAATTCGACCAATAAACATGCCCATTTTCCATATCGTTTACAGGAACTCCATCTAACAACACCCCCACATTTCGTTGACTAAAACCACGAATCGAAACTTGAGCATCCCCATCGCCACCCCCTTCGGTTGCAGCATAAATACCGGGAGTTGAATTCAAAACCATTGGTAAATCCTGATTCGATATAACTTCTTGTAAAGCTTTAGGTGAAATGGTTGAGAATGCCACTGGCGTTTCACGCGATTTTGCGATGTCGCCCACCACATCAATCTCCAATAGTTGGAGATTTGAGTTCATTTCGAAATTAACTTCTAAATCTTGATTGCTAATTTTTACTTCCTTACTAATTGTTTCGTAACCGATAAACGATACCACAATATTATAAGTCCCTTCAGGCAAAACAATTTCGTAATAGCCATCCATATTACTTACTGTTCCTTGTGGTTCTTTATAAATTACAGTTGCTCCAATTAAAGTTTCTCCGGTGTTTCCATCGGTTATTTTACCAAACAATCTTCCTTGAGCGCATAACTGAATGCTCACAATCAAGAATGCGATAAGGCTAATAAAATACCTCATATGAATTTTTATTCTGTAGGAATGATTAAAATGTAAAAGGCTACAGCATATTAATAAATACTGCAGCCCATTTTTCTTATTGAAGAATAATTCGTTTTGTTTCAGAAGAGCGATCTACATAATTCAACTTCACAAAGTAAATACCAGCATTACATTTTTGTAAAGACAATTGTGTATGATTCGCACGATTCAAATTCTTTACTTCTTCTGCTTTACCAGTGATGTTATAAACCACAATTGATTTCATGGCTTTTGAAGATTCAACTGTTAATAAACGACTTTTAGAAACTGCCGGATAAATTTTAGCACCAGCATAATCAATTTCTAAAGCTGAGACTTTGAACTTGGTTAACACTACAGCAACATTAGCCCACTTCTCGCTTTGTGTATAACCATCGTTTGCTGAAACAGTAAAATGAATGGTATCCCAAGGACTGTTTTCTAATAAAGCTTCTGTTAAGGTAATTTCACCCGATGTTAAATCGATTGAAAATGGTTCAACACGTTCTGATGTTTCTGCATCGACATCGTAATAAAAATAGTTGCCGGTATTAATGTAATATTTCAAGTTATCACCTTCAGCATCGTCGGCAGTTAAAGTTGCCACAACAGCACCTTCTGAAGCTTGTTTCCATATTTTAAAAATATACTCTTCTTCTGCAAAAACAGGCGATTCATTTGCCGGAGCACCATCGAACTTGTGCCAACCTAAGTTGTAAAAAGTATTGGCAGATAAGCTATCCCATTGCTCTAGAGGATTAAAATAATCAGGATTCACAGTAACGCCATTAGCAATCGATGATTTCCGAACCAAAGTGTGATCGGCAGTAATTCCTACTCCAACCCCGTCATCGTATGGGAAAGTATCAGTCCAACATTCAGTTCTCTTATCTGAACCACCTATTAATGCTTCAGACGGTTCCAAACCAACACGTGCAAAAAGATCAACAAACGTACCATCTAATTTTTCTAAAGACATCGCATCATTTCCATTATGATATAAGGTACTATTTGTACTGTATACTGGGCAAATAAATAAATCAGCTCTTTCTTGTAGTTGTTTCCATACTGGAGCTTCTAAACCTGAGCCGTCAGGATCTCTTTTGTCAACAACCAAAACATAAGTTTTGTAAGGCTGCAATTCCACATCAGGTAGTTCAACATAATATTTACTTGTTGCAGGAGGATTTGCTCCATTTGAATAGCGTGTAATTCTGTAATCTTTTAAGTTAATTGGCTTCGAAGTGGGATTAAATAACTCAATGGCCCGGTTGCTAGACCAGCCTTCTACGTACTCCGAAATAATCAAATCGGTTTGTGCCTTTGCCGCAATTACAAAGAACACGCTAATAATTAAGGGTAAAAATCTTTTCATTTTAATATATTATTGAGTTTGTAAAGTTTATCAAATGTAAAAAATATGTAAGAGTTAATCCACCTAAGTATCATTGTTTTAATTGAAAGTGTTAAAAATTTCACACTCCAACTAGATTGTAAAAATACATTATTACAAAAACCAATCCATTAGCTAACTCTTAACAGATGGTTAAGTATAAACCTTGCAGTATCTGAAATGTTCTTTATTAAATTGCATTTATTAAAAAATCGACACCTAATATTTTATACCAGAACTATTGACAGAATCAATTGATTTCATTAAAAAAATCTAATTTTGTAAAAATTGAATATATCAAATATGATATTACTTTTTATAGGTTATCAGGAAATATTTATCATAGTATTTATTTTACTGCTTTTATTTGGGGCAAAATCGCTTCCTGAGATGGCACGTTTTTTTGGAAAAGCAACTCGCGAATTCAAAAAGGCGACTTCTGATATTCAAAAAGAATTTGATGATTATACCTCGGAAATTAAGGACGAAACAAAAGAACTTAACGAACAACTAAAAAAAGAGAGTGATAAAGTGAAAAAGACATTTGAGGAAGATTAATTATGGAGAATAAATTAATTTATGATCTTCTCTTTTTGGTTGTTGGTATAATCTTACTAATTATCAGTGGAGACTATTTGGTGAAAGGCGGAGTTGGTTTGGCACAATACTTTAAAGTGCCCACCTTGGTAATTGGGTTAACGGTTGTTGCCTTTGGAACTTCTGCCCCTGAATTAGTGGTCACTTTAGAATCGGTAATTTCCGGAAAATCTGCTTTTGGATTAGGAAATGTGATTGGCTCAAACATTGCAAACATTGCATTGGTATTGGCGTTAACAGTACTAATTTTACCGATGCCGGTTGCAAAATCGACCATTAAAAAAAGTTGGCCCGTAATGTTTTTATCCGGATTGGTGCTTTATTTCAGCATGTACAACAATACGGTTAGTCGTACCGAAGGATTGGTAATGTTTGCGTTGTTGATTCTATTTATTTTCAGATCGATACAAACCAATAAAGTTGAAAAATCGGAGGAAGAACCAGTAAAACCCAAATTTCCAATCTGGCTTCTTTTAGTAATGATTGCATTGTCGGTTACTGGGTTGGCACTCGGATCGAATGCATTAATTCATGGAGCATCGGGGATCGCAGCAAAAGCAGGTGTGAGCGAACGAATTATTTCGTTAACCGTTGTTGCTTTTGGTACCAGCATTCCCGAACTATCGACTTCGCTAATGGCTGCCATCAGGAAAGAAATGGATATATCGGTAGGAAATATTGTTGGTTCAAATATTTTCAATGTTTATGCAGTAATCGGAATCACTTCCACGATCAAACCAATTTCCTTAAACTTTTCTGAATTCAAGATTGATTTACATTATATGTTAGTGATCTTCTTGCTGTTGTTTTTATTTATTTTACCACTTAAATTTTTAAAAAGCAGGGCAAACGGAACAATCGTTCAACGCTTAAAACTTTTACCCGGTGGCAATATTGGTCGAGTTGAAGGTTTTGTTCTTTTTTCACTTTATATATTTTACATTTATACCATCTTATAAAGTTGAATTATGATTGAGGCTATTAACGTAAAAAAGGCATTTGGTACACTTGAAGTTTTAAAAGGAGTAAATTTGCAGATTCCGCAAGGGAAAATAGTTTCGATTGTTGGCGCAAGTGGAGCCGGAAAAACAACGCTGTTACAAATCCTTGGTACGCTCAGTCATCCAAGTTCAGGACAAATAAAGATTAATAATACCGACCCCTCAAAACTGAAAGAAAAACAATTGGCAAATTTCCGTAATCAGGAAATTGGTTTTGTATTTCAATTTCATCATTTATTGCCCGAATTTAATGCCTTTGAAAATGTATGCTTGCCAGGTTATATTTCCTCAAAACCGAAAAAGGAAGTTGAAGACCGTGCAACCATGCTTTTAAGCGAATTAGGATTGGCCGATCGTTTAAATCATAAACCCAATGAGTTATCAGGAGGTGAAAAACAAAGGGTGGCCGTAGCTCGATCGCTGATCAATCAGCCTTCGGTTATTTTTGCCGATGAACCAACAGGAAATCTCGATAGTGTTAACCAACAAGAAATGCACGATCTGTTTTTTTCGCTTCGTGATAAATTTGGCATCACCTTGGTAATTGTTACCCACGATCATTCATTTGCAAAGCAAAGCGATTTAATTTTTGAAATCAAAGATGGAATGATTCTGGTATAAATAGATCCAATTATGAAGGAAATACCATTTCCAGAGCTTAAATCGTTTTTAGATGAAAAAGCCGATCAATATGAAGTGCCGGGCTTTATTGAAAATGATCCAATTTTAATTCCACATCAATTCTCAAGAAAAGAAGATATTGAAATTGCAGGATTTCTTACTGCAACCATTGCATGGGGAAACAGGAACTCAATCTTAAAAAATGCTGGAAAGTTAATGCGGCTAATGGACGAAAATCCATATGAATTCATTCTTCAATTATCCGACAATGAATTGAATCAATTTGCAAATTTTGTGCATCGTACTTTTAATGGCATCGACACCGCTTTCTTTTTAAAGTCCATGAAAAATATTTACGCAAATCATGATGGTTTGGAATCAGTCTTCACAAAAGGATATTTAAAAGACCATTCTCTAAAAAGTGCATTGATTTTTTTCCGCGAAATCTTCTTGGAATCACCACATCAAACCAGAAGTGAAAAACATGTAGCCAATGTACTAAAAAGTTCTTCTGGAAAACGATTGTGTATGTACTTGCGTTGGATGGTACGAAGTAATCAACGCAACGTTGATTTTGGAATCTGGAAGAAAATCCCTTCTTCGGCATTAATGCTTCCCTTAGATGTTCACACCGGGAATGTATCACGAAAACTCGGACTTCTAGGCAGAAAACAAAACGATTGGAAAGCGGTGGAAGAAATTACTACTGGATTAAGAAAAATGAATCCTGAAGATCCTATAAAATACGATTTTGCATTATTTGGACTTGGTGTTAATAAGGAACTTTAAGAACAGAAAACAGAATTTATGTCCAATAATTATTTTCAGTTTAAACAATTCAGGGTAGAGCAAAATCATGCCGGAATGCGTGTGAATACCGACGGAGTTCTTTTGGGTGCATGGGGCGAGCTCAAGCATGCTCACAACTGCCTTGATATTGGAACTGGAACCGGTTTAATTGCATTAATGATGGCGCAGCGTTGCAATGCGCAAATCGACGCAGTTGAAATTGAAGAAGGAGCCTGTAAGGATGCAGAATCAAATTTCACAGCTTCGAATTGGGGTACTCGGCTCACGCTATACAATACCTCAATTCAAGAATTCAACAAAAACAACAAAAAGAAATACGATGCAATTTTTTGTAACCCACCATTTTTTGAGAATGCGCTTAAATCGACCTCAAATGAAAAAAATCTAGCACGCCATACAGATTCATTAAGTTTTGAGGACCTTTTTAGATGTACAGAAGATTTACTTGTACCCAGTGGAACATTCTCAATGATTATTCCTGCAGAAAACGAAACGATCATCATCAATACAGGAAAAAAGTATCAACTGTATCCAAAACGAATTCTTGAAATCAGATCGCATCAAACCAAACCTGTTTCGCGTTTACTAATCGAGTTCTCCTTCTCCACCACCTTTATTGAAATTAGCGACTTAACTATCTACCTCGAAAAAACAACAAATTACACCGCCGAATTTATAAACCTCACATATGAGTTCTACCTATCATTATAAAATAGTACTAAACTAAACTGATTTTAAATTGTCACAATCAAAGCAGATATCAGACAAATTAGACTATTAAGATCGGTTCAAAATACTTGTGTGTATTTTTTACACTATATTAGAGCGATTTTTCTAACTGATAACTAAATTATTATATTGATGTTTCGTAATTCAAGCTTAATATTACTTCTATTATCAATTATAATTAGCCCCAAATTATATAGTCAGATACACTGGGAATCCATTATTCTCGAAACGGATACTTGGCGTTATATAATCCCTAATGAACCTCCGTCAGAAGAATGGACCAAACAACTATTCGATTCTCGCAATTGGAATTCAGGACAAGGTGGATTTGGATATGCCGACGACGATGACAACACAGTAGTACCAACAGGAACAACCTCGATTTATATTCATAAAGAATTTAACTTAACAAATGCCGACGATGTTTCGGATTTAGTACTTGATATTGATTATGACGATGCATTTGTGGCCTACCTTAACGGAGTAGAAGTTGCGCGCTCTTCAAACTTAGAAACTGGCAACCTCGGTGTAGCACCTTTTGTTTCTACTGACCACGAAGCAGTAATGTATTCCGGTGGCACACCAGAACGTTTCAGAATTGATACCGATCTGCTAGTTTCTGGTTACAATGCATTGGCCGTTCAAATAATTAATCATAACAATACGTCTTCCGATTTATCGGGGCGAGTTTTCTTAAGCGGAAGATTTGATGGACCAATTTATGTGTTTAATCCTACACCCGATTGGTTTGAGGCTCCCACAGAAGTATTTACTTCAACCTTACCAATTATTCTAATTAATACCGAAGGCCAACCTATTCCAGACGAACCCAAAATAATGGCCACAATGCAGGTTATTGATAATGAAGATCGAATCAATTATTTTGATCCTTCGCGAAATGATTCTCTGGTTTATGATGGATCAATTGGTATTGAATTGCGTGGTAACACCGCGCTTGGAATGGCAAAGAAAAGTTATACTGTTGAAACCCGTAATGCCGACAGCACCAATAACAATGTGAACCTTTTTGGGATGGGTAAAGAAAATGATTGGGTGCTACATGGGCCTTATGCCGATAAAACCATGATGCGAAATGCACTCGCATACCATATTGGAAATAATATGGGGCGTTGGAACCCAAGTAATCAATTTGTTGAAGTTCAAATTAACGACGAATACCAAGGTGTTTATTTATTTGTTGAGAAAATTAAAATTGATGACGACAGAGTAGATATTGCAATACTTAAAGAAACGGATGTTGAGGGCGATCAAGTAACCGGAGGTTACATAATGAGTATCGATAGAGAAAATGAAGGCAGCTGGAACTCTCAATATATGGGAAGAACAGGAACTTATGAAACCACTTTTTCATTTGTTGATCCTAAATCAGATGAATTAAATTTGCCACAACAAGAATATATAAAAGCATATATTGATAGTTTTGAAACAGCACTAATTGGTGAAAACTTCAAAGATGAGGAAGTTGGCTATCGCAATTTTATCAATGTACAATCATTTGTAGATTATTTCATCATTTCAGAATTAAGTAAAGACATTGATGCCTATCGGGTAAGTTTCTTCTTCCATAAGGATAAAGACAGTAAAGGTGGAAAATTAACTGCTTCGCCATTCTGGGATTACAACCTTTGTTTTGGAAATGCTAATTTTTATGGAGGAGATATCACAACTGGTTGGACAAGTGATCCGAAACCTTTTGGAATTGGAGAAGGAGATCAAGGCAATGAAATACCATTTTGGTGGGATAGATTCCGTGAAGATCCTTATTGGGAAACAGTACTAAAATACCGCTGGGAAGATTTAAGAAATGGGGTATTAGCCGATGATTCATTTAATGCTTTTATCGATTCGTGTTATAACGAACTTAAAACTCCTTCTGAAAGAAATTTTGACAAATGGAATGTACTAAACACTTACATTTGGCCAAATGTATTTCGTTATGGAACCTACGAGGAACATGTAAATTTTATGCGCAATTGGGTATTAGAGCGGATGGAATGGATTGATGGCCAAATTGAATTAATTACACCTACATTTGTGCGCAACACACCGCCTATCGCAGATGCTGGAGCTGATTTTACAATTAACGAAAATACATTAGTAACCATTACTGGTTCGGGCTTCGACGAAGATGGAGACGAATTGACTTACCAATGGGAAGGTCCAAATGAAATATTCTTCGAAAATGCCAATCTTGCCGAAACGCGCATAATTGCGCCATCAATTCCAAAGGACACCGTTTTCACACTAATCCTCACCGTTAGCGATGGTACTACAACAGATTCGAATAAGGTAAAAGTTAGTGTAATTGATAATTCCTCAACGAATAATCATGTGCCAACAGCAAATGCAGGCGCTGATATAAGTATCTCGGAAAATTCTATAGAAACCATTACTGGATCTGGTTCCGATGTTGATGGCGATGAACTTACATACCGTTGGAAAGGGCCAAGTGAAATCTTCTTTGGTGATGCGAACAATGCAGAAACAACGATCATAGTACCATCAGTGTCAGCTGATACTACTTTTACAATAACCTTAACAGTTAGTGATGGTATTTTAGAAGCTAGCGATGCAATTGAAGTTACGGTGCTGAATAATGTTGCCTCCACAATAGCTGAATTAAACAATATGGTAAAAGTATATCCAAACCCTGCCAGCGAGCAATTTACCATTCAGTTTTATAACGAAACAGCACAGGCAAACAGTATTATAATTTCAACTATAACTGGTCAGAAAGTTTACCAAAGCAGTAAATACAATAATCAAGGATCGAACAAACTTTCAATTACAAAACATCAATTAAATACAAATTCAAAAATTTTGTTCTATCAGGTTAGCTTTGAAAAACGACCTTCAGTTGTCGGAAAGTTAATTCTAAATAAATAGAATCTATCCTTCAGATTTTTTTGATATTAAATTAAGCAGCCATTGACTAACAATAAATCTTAAAAATTGCAAATCAATGGCTGTTTTTATATTTTCACATTCTTAATTTCCAAGCGAACCAAGCTTTGAACCAACACAAATAAAACTATATTTGGATGTTAAATTGTTTGCAAAGAGTTGCGTTATTGAATTTCTATTATAAAATTAAAAAGCAACTATGAACATAGTGCGAACAACTATTGTTCAGTTATTTTCAGCCAATAGATTTGTTAACATAATTTGAAAAATTCTCCACAATTACTTAAATGGTGATAAAAGGAAAAACAGGAAATGAGAAATCATCATTCTTTAATTGCAACAAAGATGCTGAGAAAACGATCCAACAAAAGCTTTACCTAGGTACGCTTCTGGCAATGATTATAGTATTGATCCCGAACGTTATAATGAATTACTACTTAGGGGTCAACCAGCTCGGAAATCAAGCGACTGTTTTTTTAAGTATACCAGCTCTTCTATTTCTATATTTTCTTGGGAGATGTAAGCAATACTACAATTGGATTATTGTTGGAATTGGTGTTTTAATTTATCTGGCTATTATGTGGCAAAACTCCAGCAGAGGTTTATACGGAACTTTGCCACTTATATACATTGGTTCATTGTTAGCGGTTATTGGTATTTCGAAGCCACAATATCACATCCATATAGTTGTCATATTCTTAGCGCAATTTTTCGCACTAATAGCGATCGATGAATATTTCTTAAAAAAAGAAGTAGTAGAATATGATACTGAATTGTCGCACAATGTCGATTTGACTATTTCCTACATTTTAACTTTCCTATTTTCATCGTGGATTTTAAGGTTTTATATGCTTGCCTATTTGCAACAGCATAAAAAGATGAAAATTCAATATGCTGAATTAAAGAAAGCAAATGCAATGAAAAACATGTACTTCACAATTATGGTACATGATTTAAAAGGATCCTTCAATAATATACTTGGTTTTACCAATCTCATGAGTGATTCAAATCAAGACTTTTCAATAGAACAATTACGAAATATGTCGGGATTAACCAATACATCGGCACGAGCTTCCTATCAATTGCTTGAAGATATACTGGAACTAAGTCGCATACAACAAGACGAATTTAAATTGAAAAGAGAGCAACTAAACTTGAGAACATGTGTTCAAAATATCCTTGCAAAGTCTCAAGTAAGTGCTCAAAAGAAAGAGATTCAATTGATTAATAACATCAAAGAGGATACGCAGATTAAAAGCGACCAGTATTACGTTGACACCCTTCTTCGAAACTTCATAAATAATGCAATAAAATTCACCCCCCAACAAGGGATTATTACTATTTCAGCCAAAAAACATCAACAAAGTAAATTGCTTATAACGGTTAAAGATACCGGCATTGGGATGAATCAAAAATTGGTAGACAATTTATTTAAAGATGATGTTAAGTCGAATCGTTCGGGAACAGATGGGGAACCAAGTAACGGAATTGGACTTAAAATTTGCAGGGAACTTACCATTAAAAGCGGTAACGAATTATTGATCTCAAGTACTCCTGGAAAAGGAAGCACCTTTTCATTTACAGCAACAATTGCCTAAAAAAGCTTATCTAATAGACGATTCGAATCTACGAAATAAGCTCTTTATATCCTTTTAATTTTCTTTATGATATTGCCAACATTCTTTCTATTGGCTTTTTTGCCTTTTCAATTACTTCCTTGCTTAACTCAATTTCAGGTAATTCATTTTTCAAACACAAATATAATTTGTGCATCGAATTCATTTTCATGTATTCGCAATCGTTACAAGCACAAGTTGAATCGTTTGATGGCGCCGGGATAAAAGTTTTATCTGGACAAACTTTCTTCATTTGATGAAGAATCCCACTCTCGGTTGCGACAATGAATTTTTTAGCGTTACTTTTTTGAACATAAGCCAACAAAGCTGCAGTAGATCCAATATGTTTTGCCAATAAAAGCACTGGTTTTTCACACTCAGGATGCGCAATCATCTCGGCATCGGGATGTTGTTCCATCAAATCAATAATTTTCTCCACCGAATATTGCTCGTGCACCATACAGGCACCATTCCAAAGTACCATCTCACGACCTGTTAATGAATTGATGTATCCCCCCAGATTTTTATCAGGGCCAAAAATCAACTTGGCATCTTCAGGAAAGCTCTCAACAATTTTAACCGCATTCGATGAAGTACAAACGATATCGGTTTCAGTTTTTAAATCGGCAGTGCAATTTATATAACTGATTACTTTATGATCGGGATATTGTGCTTTAAACTTTTTAAATTCTTCAATTGGAGCCGACTCAGCCAACGAACACCCTGCTTTTAAATCGGGTAAAATTACTTTCTTCGTTGGATTGATGATTTTAGCAGTTTCGGCCATAAAATGCACCCCTACAAAAACAATAATATCCGCATCGGTACGAGCGGCTTCTTGAGCTAGAGCCAAGCTATCGCCTACAAAATCGGAAATATCCTGTAGTTCGGCTTCGATATAATAATGGCCAAGAATGACAGCATTTTTCTCTACTTTCAAACGCTTGATTTCTTCAACCAAATTTAGACCTTCGGGAACTACTTCGTTAATAAATCCATCTTTCTTAAGTAGTTCGTTAATTTTTAAATCTTCAATTAACATCCTTTTCTCTCCATAAATTAAGGCGCAAAGTTACAAAAAAGCTTTTTTGTTAAAGAAATTCTTTGCCTAGAATTCATTCCTTTAACTAAATGCTTAAAACTACAACAATCTATTTTTATGGAAGTTGAGAAAATTTTTAATTTCTAGAAATAATCCTCATCTACTCGAGCACTGCCACAGCTACTGCAACTACTGCTTGCGGTATCGCATGAACCAGAGTTACATCCCTTTCTGATTGCTGCATCAGGATGATATTCAGGCAGCTTATCTTCATTGAATAATTGTAAATTAATTTTCAACAAACTACTAATCGACTGATAAACCTTTAAATTATTTCCTCTGAAGAATTGTAATGCCATTGCTGGCATTTCAGAACAAAACATGGTTTCAACATCCATTTCCTTGAAAATCATACTCAAATCAGATTGCCCCGACTCTTCCATCAATACTTTTGTTGAATAGTACTCAATCTCTTCAGTTGCTGCATCCACAACTCCTAAATAATCGCTACCGTGAAAACTTGCTGCAAGTCTCGACGATCCTGTTTCTTCTAATGGAAATGCTATTTTCATATCACCAATTTTTATCTATTCACTACAAATCCTACAAAATTGTAAGATTCTGACCTTTTTCAAAACGATTTTAATCGATATATTAAACCACTGATTTAATTCTTTTTATACATAACCGATCATATTTCAGACCCTACATTTATGTATGATCAACTAAAAAGAGAATCATATAAACAATAAGGCAATCGCTATGCCAATTGATTTGTAAAAGTAGCCACAGACAAATTCACAATTCCGTCCAAGCAACAACATGCAATATAAAGCTCTTAAAGACAAGTTATAAACACGCATAACATTATCACACACTTATTAAACTCATTATCTGTCACTTACATGCTGAACAGCATTGTTTATCTGCCAAATATGTTCGAAATTGTATTGATAAACCACCAAAATCACTTACTATGAAGTCTTCAATTAATCTTGCATTTCTTGCATTATTACTATTCGCAACAATCTCGAATTTATATTCTCAGGTTGAATCAACCACGGTTGGTGGCGAATGGGATCAAACAACAACATGGATTGGAGGTATTGTACCCGGCAGTACTGATTCTGTAGTAATTAATGGGGCTGTGCGCTTATTTTTTGATGATCCGACAATCAGTTCCTTAACTATTTCTGAAAATGGATCACTTGAAAGTGGCTGGGAAAGCACAATTACAGTCTACAATAATGTGGTCGTTAATGGAGCCACAAACCTATCCGAAGGAAACTTTATGTTTTACATTGGAGGCGATTTAGAACTCAACGGCAATTGGCATGGAGGCTTAAGTTTCTTGGGAGATGTCGATCATTACCTATCTGCTGCAAACGGAGTTGTATTTAATCCTCAAGATTACCTGATTTCAGAGGGTACCTTACATTTAAATACCGATTTACATCTTGAAAATGACAATCTTGCCAACATCATAACAAACAAGTTAATAATTGAAAATAACTCAACAATAGACAGTGATGGTTGTAGATTTGGCTCTAACACTTCCTCCGAGTTTCAATCTATCGACAAAACAATAATTGAAGGTGGAACCATAAAAATGAGTGGTGGTTATCAGGTGTATTATGAAAATTGTGATTTAATTGACTTAACATTTGAGGGGCTCAGCTTATTAAATTCTTCAATAAACATGTATGGTGAGATAACCAATACCGACACCTTAATTTCTGCATTTCACGATATCACAATTAACGTTAAAGGTAATCTCACAAATGACGGCTATATTTATGGGCAAAACCACTATTATGTAGAATTTAATATTACGGGAAACTTAACCAACAATGGTACAATTTTAAGTGATGAACCGGGAATTTCGAGTGGGGTAAATACCTACATCAACTTAAAAGGAAATTTAACCAATAACGGAAATTACCAAACAACTAAAACAAAACTTATTGGAAGTGTAAATCAAGAATTATCATTAACAAACGAAATTTATTCAAGCGAAGGCTTCATTATTGAATCGAGATTCAATGAGATTCAAGATAGCTATCAATGGATGCTCAACCATGTAGATTTAAATGATGAAACAGACTCTAGTTTGGTATTATCAAGCATCGCTACAGATGATGCTACTTTTGTTTGTAAAGGAACAAACGACAATCAGTCGCGAGAAATAATAATTAATAATGGCTTCAACTTAGCACTCGAAATATTTGACGTTGAAATTTCACATATTTCAAATACAACTGCAACAATTAGCTGGAAAACCAATATTCCAGCTCAAGGATTCATTTTTTATGCTGAAGAAGATACAAGCAACGGATTCCCGTTGGAAGCAATGGAACCTTTTGAGTATGTTACCGATCATTCAATCACCTTAACCGGCCTAACCAAAGGTGCAACCTACTATTTTATTATTGATGAAAGTGATGAAGATTGGAACAATACTCGCGATGGCACCTATAGCTTCACCACTTTTGATGCCGATTTTTCATCAGTTCAAGATGGTAATTGGAACGAACCTTCCACATGGTCATTTGACACCAATGCAACTACCATTCCTTCAGAAAATTCGAATGTTTTAATTTTACATCAGGTCAGTGTTCAAACTTCATATAGTAAAACGATACCAACTTGTTTCAATCTTCAAATTTCATCTGAAGGTCGAATTTATGGTTATGCATCGGCATATTCATCACCTGGACTTACTGTTAAAAACAATTTTGAAAATTACGGAACTTTTAATTGGAACAACGATTGTACCTTAACGATCGAGGGAAATATGTACAACCATGGAATCATAAAAGGAGATGTATCGTACAATTTCAATATTAACTTATATGGTAACTTAGTGAATAGCGGTTCATTTAGAGCAGTTGGGCACCAAATGTCATATTTCACAAATGGAATCAATTTTAAAGGGGCCAATGGTCATAACATACAATGCTTAAACGATAGTACCATATACTCAAGATACTTCTATGTGGATGATCCTGATGGCTGGATGGTGATTGATAGTTTAGCTAATTTATCAGGCGCAATTCGATTGGGTGGAAAAGGTCTGGTTATAAACTACCACGAAGATTTCAAAGCTAAATTAGTGATGGAAGAAGCCAGTTTATTTGGAGGTATTGTTTATGCAAACGGAAATGAAATTGCATCGAAACAAGGAAGTACCAACTCCTTAGGATACCTCTATGATAATTTCACAAATCTTGAAATACAAAGTGCAGTATTTGAAGGAAATTTTAGAGTCTCAGGTGGTTTAAATCCGGAAAATAATAGTTCATTAGTAATCTTAGATGGAAATTGTGTCTCAAATGGATCAATTTATAATTGGGGTACTACTAGCACATTATATGGCGATTTAAGTGGGTTAATTATCAGAGGAAGCTTAACCAATAATGGTGAACTTAAAAATTCATGGACCGATCAACTAGCCATTTATTTAGCAGACGGAAGTAGTTTAATAAACTACGGAAAAATCGACAATCTAAGTATTACGGCCTATGGCAATTGTAGCTTAGAAACTACCGACACATTATCTGTTGCTGAATTTAAGGCAGCAAACGACTCAACGAGCCTTGATGTATACGGTGATTTAATCTTTGACAAAAATGTTAAAATTGATTTTAATGGTGGCGATCTAAATATGAATGAAGGCAGCACTTTCATCACAAACAATGGATGGCAAAATAGTGTGAAAAACATAAATATTTATGGTAACATTTCTAATCTCTCACTTATTCAAATTAATGACAACACCAATATTTACGATGATGTATCATTTGGATATGTGCTAGCAAATGGAACCAATATAAACACATATGGACAAACTAAAATTCTTCCAAATGGCACACTAACTTGTACAAACTATGATGGCGGAACTATTAATTTCTATGACGATCTTAAAAATTTAGGGAAAATTAAACATGCTGATTTAGATTATGGATATTTACACATTCATTTAAAATCAAACCTCATACACGACGGGGCTGAATGGTCAAATTCAAACACCTATATCGATGGAGATACTGATCAATTCTTGATTTTTCCAAACGATTCTGTGATAACAGGTAAAGTTAATTTTGTTGCATCCTTAACAGGAACCAATTATCAATGGCAAAAAGATGGTATTGACATTCAAGGTGCAATCAACTCAAGCTTCACATTGAACGGAATAAGCTCTTCAAAATACGGCACCTACCAATGTTTTGTTGATGGAGCAAGCGATCGTAAAATTTTCATTGGAAATGTTATACCACCTCCATTTAGGATCGAAGACGTAGTAATTTGTAATTTAGACGAAACGAAAACTTACGTTGGTTGGACAACAACTGAACCAACTTCAGGCTATATTTTCTATGCAAAAAACGATACAACTTATGGATTCCCATTTGAAGCGTGGGAAGATTGGGAGTTCAAAAAAGAACATTCATTAATCCTCGATGATCTTGAAAAAGATTCAACCTACTACTTAAATATATATGCAGAAGATGAAGACTGGAACAACATTGGCACTAAAACTTACACTTTTGTTGCCGGAGATATTTCAGACAATTTATTTGCTATTGAAAGCGTTGAAGATGTTCCTGATGATGAAGGTAGTTTTGTAGAATTAATATTCAGAGCAAATAAACTAGATTCCATTGGATTAATCCAGAACTACGTTTTAATGACTAATCATGATGGGAATTGGCAAAAGATAGAAGAGATTGAGCCAATGGGAAATGAAATTTATTCTAGAATAATTCAAATTCCAAACCCCTTTAATTTACAGAACGAAGTTTCTGCTAAATTTAAAGTAATCGCGAATTATGTATTGAAAGAAACGATGATGGAAAGTAACATCGTAGAAGGAGTCGCGATAGACAATTTAGCTCCATCAACACCATCTATCATTGAGGCGGCACAAATTAATAATGGTAAGGCAATTAAATTATCTTGGTCAATAAACAATGAAAATGATTTCTCACAATACATTGTTTATCGCAATGGCGAAGAATATTTCAAGACAATGAACAATATGTTTGTCGATGAGAATATTCGAAACGGAGTATACAGTTATGAAGTGGAGGCAATTGATATTCATGAGAACGTAAGTGGGAAATCGACAGTAGCTGAAATAACTGTTGATGCATTTGTCGATTTCGATATTTTCGACATCACCGTGAAACCAATTAGTGAAACAAGTGTAACGATATTCTGGAAAACAACAATTCCATCAAATGGATTCGTTTATTACACCGAAACCAATACTTCATCAACTGATACTTTATTTGTTGAAGAGTGGACCGAATTAAAACGAAGTCATTCAATTACACTCAACGAATTAAGTACTGGAATCACTTATGATTTTCTGATTGAGCAATTCGATAAAGATGGATTTAGAGCAGAAAGTGACATTTTAGATTTTGCTGCAGGCGATCTCAGTCAAGGAGTTTTAGCAATCAACTCAATTGTAGATGTACCAATGGACCAAGGAGCTTGGGTGTACGTTAATTTCGAGGCCGACATTTTGGATGCTGTTGGTGAAATTGTTCGTTATGGAATTTGGCAATGGTTAGAAAATGAATGGGTTAGTTTAGGAAGCATTCCGGCTACACAAGTAGAGAACTATACTTTTTTAGCACACACCAATAAAGATTTTACAGAAGAAAATAGCAACTATAGCAAATTCTACATTTCGGCACATACAGCCAATCCAATGATATACTACAATAGTATGCCTGATTCAGGATACTCCATCGACAACATTGTACCAGAAGTTCCTATTGGTTTGATCGCAGAATTTAATGTCGAAAGCAAATCAGTTGTTTTAAACTGGGCAGAAAACAACGACATCGATCTTCAATATTATAAAATCTATCGAAACAATACGCTATTACAAACTTCAGTTTCTGCTGAATTTGAAGACATAAACATCGATGAATTGAGCTACGATTACAACATTTCGGCGGTGGATACGCATGGAAATGAAAGTGAATTATCGCTTACCGAAACTGTATTTATTGTAGGGGTTAACGAATTGGGAAATACTCAAGATTTAGCAATCATAAACTATCCAAATCCGGCTAAAGATTTCACGACTTTTAAAGTCACCAATGAAATCAATTCCGATATTAAAATTGAGATTTATGATCTTAGCGGAAAAAATTTAGAGGTAATTTTTAATGGATTGCCCTCCGATAATTCATTTGAAATAGAATATGAAACCAAGAAGCTGATAAAAGGAATTTACTATTACGTTTTAACCAGCGAGCACAAATCAATTACCAAGCGATTGGTTGTTCAATAAAATAGTTGAAATACAAAGAGAGGCAGTCTAATCTAGATGGCCTCTTTTTATTTTATACTACTCACAAACATTTCACCAATTTCCTTAATTGTTTTCTCGATTGGGCGATATTGAAAATCGAATTGCGTTGTAATAAACGAACCATCAAATTTATTGTAGGAACGAGCACTATAATTTGTTTCTTTTGTAATAGCTGGTTTTCGTCCGGTAATTTTACCTAAAATCAGTGCCAAGCGCCACCCCGATGAAAGCATTAATCGATTTGCTTTTATTCCTGGGGGTTTAATTTTCAACACCTCAGCAATTTGACCAAATAAATCTTTGTAACTAAGATTGTCAGCATTTAATAAAAATCGTTTTGATTTTGCTTTGTTCCAATTTTCATTAATCGAGAGCATCACAATGGCTTTCGAAACATCCCGTACATCAACAAAACCGGTAACTCCCTCGGTGTAGAATTTTAAACCACTGTATATATTTTGGTAAAACGAAGCGCTTCCGGTTTTCCATTCACCGGGGCCTAAAATTACCGATGGATTCACAACAATGGCTTCGAACCCTTCATTGATTCCTCTCCACACTTCCATTTCGGAGTGAAACTTACTTATTCCGTATCCCGATTGCCTTTTATTCGGCATCCAAGCTGTGTGCTCATTGATTAATAGTCCTTCTTCTTCCTTGCCTAAGGCCGCAACAGAACTAACGTGCACAAACTTTTTAATTCCATTTTCTAAAGCCGCATTTACCAAGTTTGAGGTTCCTTCGATGTTGTTTCGAAACATTTTTTCGTGATCGGTTTTATGGAAGGAAACCATCGCAGCACAATGGTAAATAATATCAATATCGTGAAGGAGTTCTAATAGCGAAACATAATCGAGAATATCGGCTTTAACCCAAGTAATTTTATCTGAAATTTCAGAAGGATTGTCTAAATAATAGCTACAGTTTTTTTCAAACTGTGCAATTCTTTTTTCAGAACGATACATTGCTTTTACCGAAATATTTTCTGCAACTAAATCGACAATTAAACGGGTGCCCAACATTCCTGTTGCGCCCGTAACCAATGCAACGCTTCCTTTTTTTATCATTCGATCAACCTTATTTATTCTTTTTCTGATTCCAAGGAGTTTCAGCTTTTGCTCCAAACTCTTTTGCTCCAAGGGTATCAATTTTCATTTTCATTACACCAACATTATTAACTGCCGGTTTACCATATTTGAATTTACGGTCAGAATATTGTCCCATCAAAATATCAAGTATCTCGACTTTTTCATCAAAATCTTCAACAAATTCAATCACCCCTTCTGCAATTATCGATTCAGAAGCAACTCGGTAACTACAAGCCACGTGTTCATCTTGCCATTTAATTTCTTCTCCCAAATTAAAGGTAACACATGCTTTCGGATTCTCCTTCATAATTTGCCACTTGCGACCTTCTTGTCCTGAGTGCAAATAGATTACATTATCTTTGTAACCAAAGTTCATTGGAACAACATAAGGTTGTCCATCGGCATCGGCTAAACCTAAAAAACAGGTTTTACAATTCCCAATAATTTTCTCAATCCTCTCCTGCTCTTCAATATAAACGGTTCTCATAAGTACTTAGTTTGAAATTATTCTTTTTCCTAATTTTTTTGATAGTACTTGATCTACCTGCTTCAAATTAGAAATGGTGCCCTGAATTTCAACAATTTTTTCAAATTCGGTGGTTGTTTTTAATTCCGCCATCAAATCATTAATCATTATTTTAACTTGTCGCAATTTATACTCCTCTACTAAACGAGGAACTAACTCGGCCAAAATATCTTCTTCTTTTTCCAGATGCGCTCCTTTGGTCGTCCAAATGGTACTCGGAATATGTTTGTCCATCAATAAACCACTCACCAAGCTATTTACTTTATTGTTATCATGACTTACAAAGAATCTTTCGGGATTAAAATACTCTTCGTCGAGATGACTTGCGAACTCATCAAAAATTTGCTGAATTGTTGGATCTTTCGATTGTAAATCATCGTTTAATATTTCACTAATAATATACTCGCCCACTGTGAGCATAGATTTTTCATCTGTTTCGTCATCAACTACTTCAAACAAATCGTGATTGTAAAAACGAATTAAAAACCGCAACAAAGCCAATTCCTCTATTTCGCATGGATTAACAACTAACGCTGCAACATTCTGTTCAGGCTTTTTTTGCATTGCCTGACGCTGCTGTTCCCGACGTTCTTTCTGCAATTGCTCATCCGAAAGTTTAAACTTTATTTTTCGAACCTCTGTATATAAAATTTGCTCCGAGACCTCCAGCATTTTGCTACATTCTTTAATGTAAACCGAACGTGTAATCGCATCGGGAATCACAGAAATAGAACGTACAATATCGTTAATTAATCGTGCCTTAGCAACCGGATCGTTTTCTGAAGATTTTAAAAGCAATTGGGTTTTAAACTGAATAAAATCGGTTTCGTTTTCGTCAATATAATTAATCAATGACGATGCATTCATCGATTTTGCGAACGAATCGGGATCTTCGCCATCGGGCAGTGGTACTACTTTTACATTGATTCCCTCTTCTAAAATCATATCAATTCCGCGTAAGGACGCTTTGATCCCCGCTTGATCGCCATCGTATATCACAGTGATATTGGTTGTGAACCGCTTAATTAATCGAATCTGATCGGCTGTTAATGAAGTTCCAGAGGAAGCAACCACATTCTCAATTCCCGATTGATGTAAGGAAAGCACATCCGTGTAACCTTCCACCAGAAAGCATTTTTCGGCACGAGCAATTGCATTTTTAGCAAAGTAAATTCCATAGAGCACTTTGCTTTTATGATAAATTTCCGACTCGGGCGAATTTAGATATTTGGCCGCCTTAGGGTCGTTTTTAAGAATACGCCCCCCAAAAGCGATAACTCGTCCTGCTAAGTTGTGAAACGGAAAAATTACTCTCCCCGAGAAACGATCTCGTACCCAATCGTCGCGCTTAATCGTCAATCCTGTTTCTTCAAGATATTCCATTTTGTAGCCTTCGCGCTGAGCAGCATCGGTAAAATCGTGTTTCTTATCAGGACAATATCCTAATTCGAATTTCTTAATAATATCATCGCGAAAACCGCGTTCTCTGAAATAACTCAGACCAATTGTTCGGCCTTCGTTTTCATTCATCAGATAATTCGAAAAATATTGCTGGGCGAACGACGAAACAATCATCAAACTCTCACGTTTGTTGCGCTCTTCGAGTTGCTCCGGCGTTTGTTCTTTCTCAATTACTTCGATATGGTATTTTTTTGCCAGAAACTTTAATGCTTCGACATACGTAAGATGCTCGTGCTCCATGATGAAATTCACCGGACTTCCACCTTTACCACATCCAAAACACTTGTAAATTTGTTTAGCGGGCGAAACCGTGAACGACGGTGTTTTTTCATTGTGAAAAGGACAGTTTCCAAGATAATTAACTCCTCTTTTTTTGAGAGAAACAAAATCCTGAACCACCTCAACAATGTCTGAGGCATCTATAATTCTTTCAATCGTACCATGATCGATCATAAGAACAAAATTAAGAATTTAGTGATGCAAAAAAACTTATGTTGAAAAGTAATCTTCAGAAAAAATTGCAAGTCGATTTTTAATTTATTGCTTCGGTAGAATTAGTGAGAAGCGACTTCCTTTACCTTTTTCACTCTCGATTTCGATTGATCCACCCAGCGATTTTGCAAAATCGTGAACAATCACCAATCCCAAGCCTGTTCCTTGTTCGTTTTGGGTTCCCAAAGTAGTAAAATGAGTTGTTGTATCTTTAATGGCTACTAATTCGTCCTTAGTCATGCCCACTCCATTATCGATAACTGAGAAACGAATTTGATTCTCCTGATAATTTTCTAAAGTAATTTGAATTTCGCCATTTGAATTTGAAAATTTGATGGCATTCGATAATAAATTTCGAATGATGAATCGTAGCATTTCTAAATCAACATTCACAATACAAGGTTGATTGTAATAGGAAACCAATTCAATTCCCTTGTCTTCAATATTGTGCTTGTAAATACGAATACAACTTTGAATCACATTCTTTATTGGCACGTTCTGCTTTTTAATACTAATCGCATTCATTTGTATACGCGCCCAATAAAGGAGGTTGTCAACCATTGCCAACAAATTATTTGAAGCATCGTGGATGTTATTCTTTATTTCATATTCATCTTCATCACCAATCGACATATCAGGATCGATTAACAATTCACTGAAATTATTAACAATACCAACCAGCGAACGCATATCGTGTGAGATGACCGAAAAAAGTTTATTCCGAAGAGCATTTGACTTTTCAAGCTCTTTTTTATTCTCGACGAGAATTTGATTTAACACATTCAGCTTTTCATTAGCTTCTTGGAGCGAAGCTCTTTCTTGTTTAAACCGCTTTATAAAAAGAAAAACAATGCTGTAAGTATAAATACCAATGATAATATAGCTTCCTATTTGAGAAAATCCTTTTTGAAAATTCGTTTCTGGAATCCATTGAATCAAATTGGGATGCCACAAATTTATCAGCACAAGAACTATTACAAACAGGAAGTTAAAAATAACTTTTGAGTAGAAGCGCTTGACCGAAAAAAGTAATAACCAAAGTCCTATGTTAAACAAGAGCAATAAAAAATTGCTTTCGATACCACCACCTTTTATCCACAAAATCAAAAACAAAAAGTGAACATAGACATAGAAAATAGATTGGCCTAATTGGTATTTGTTTCTAAACCGACTGGTATAATAGGCAAGAAATGACAAAATTGAAAACGCAAGGATAATCAAAGCAAAAACCAAATCATCCCATATAAAGTATCCTAATCCGGCTCCCAAAAGAATCGCAAATGCTCCCAGCAAATTAAGTATATTAAAAATTCGCTGCTCAAACGAAATCTTCGGACGATCTCCGACTAAATAATCAAATCCCTTTTGATTAAATTGAATTTTTTTCATCACGCCCCCATGTGAGTAACTTTTTAGTAGCATCTTTATTCAACAAATGAGTTTCACAGAAATAAACTCGGAAACCTTACTTTGAAATCAATAAAAATTCAATAATTAATGTACCTACACTATTTTATTGAGGATACTACTATCAGTTTGTATTCAAATAACTTTCTCCCTATTGCTTAAATGTAGTAAATTCTTCTGATAACATATCTTTCATTATGCAATCAACTAATTCCAATAAGCTTCAGAACATATGAATAGAGCTATGAACGGGGAAAATCGAACAAGTAAAACACTTTTTAATCGTTCAAAGTAATTATTGCTTATACTTTATCTTTGTACCACTCATGCTTGCCACCTTGTGCTTGATCATATGTTTTTTCTAACACCGCTGCAATTTCGACTTCATTCATTGGTTTAAAATTGCGAGTGATTTCCATATTCTGTCGAAGATGATCAAGGTTATTCATTCCTGAAACCAAAGTGGAAACCGGCATACTCATACTAAATCGCAAACATTCTTCAATACTTGCAATCTCCTGATTTACAATCGCACCCGAAGCAACTGATTTCATGCCGATTATTCCAATATTCTTTTCCACCAAAATTGGAATAATTTCTTGTGAAAAGCTTAAATAATGATGATCGAGCACACTTATCGGCATTTGAACTGTTTCCCAATCAAAACCTTTGTCTAACATAGCTTTGTGGATATCAGGCCGAGTATGCCCTGTAAAACCTATATGACCAATTACGCCTTCATCTTTCTTTTTTTGCACGTAATCGAGTACACCACTTGAGTAAATTTTTTCAACAGATTCAAGACTTTCAATTTCGTGAAACTGCCATAAATCAATATGGTCAGTCTGTAATCGTTTCAAGCTGGTTTCTAAATGTTTTTGCGCTGTTTTTGGGTCTCGCCCATGATGTTTAGTCATCAGAATTGCTTTATCGCGATAGCCATTTAATAAGGCGCGCCCCATCAGCTCTTCGCTACGACCATTATTGTAGTGCCATGCATTGTCTAAAAAGTTAACACCGTTGTCCAAGGCTTCACGAATTAACTGAATTGAAACTTCATCGCTGATAAACCGATCGCCTATATGATGCCCACCAACTCCAATTAACGAAACCTTTAAACCAGTTTTCCCTAAAGTGCGATAAGGAATTCCTTTTTTAGTGAACGAACTCCCTAATCCTATTAATGAAAGACCAGCAACTGCTGCAGATGTTGTTCTGATAAATTCACGACGTTTCATAATTCAAGCTTTCATAAGGTAACAATATTGTAGATGAATGGTTTGACATACAAAATACGATTTGTCTTTGACCTTGGAAAAATAATCACCAACTTGATATCTAAAGACTAAAGCCTCATCAGGTAGTCATGGACAGAAGAATTCATATTATGCATTGAACAAATTTTAAGGAAGAATCATTATATATTCCATACAGCCTACCAATCCTTTAATTTATGAAGAAGCTCTTACTTTTTATATTAACAACAGTCTTTCATGCAATTGGCTATAGCCAATTACCTAATATCGACAGTTTAAAAGTTGTTGCTGAGAATAAAAAAGGAAAAGCCCAAATCATCCTATATTCCGACATTAGTTACTATTCAACCTATAGCGACATTGAACAATCAATTAATTACGCAGAAAAATGTTTATTAGCCGCAAAAAATCATAGCGACTCGCTATTAATTGCAGAAGCATACAATGCGCTAGCAATAGCATATTATGCATCTAGCGATTATAAAAAATCACTGGCATTCAATATGGATGCATTAAAAATTAGATTAAACCATGGCAATCCCTATAGTTTAGTTTCGAGCTACAGCAAGATTGGAAATTGTTACTTCGATATTGGAGAAATGGATGAAGCAATTACTTACTACCTAAAAGCTTTAGAAATTACTGAAAAAGAAAATCTTCTTCGTGAATCGGGGTTGCTTGCTAATAATATTGCAGAAATCTTCAGAAAAGAGCAGCAATTTAATAAAGCCGATGAATACTATAAAAAGGCAATTTTGGTTGCAGAAAAGCAACAAGATACTCTTGGTTGGTGTAAAGCTTTAATCAACCAAGGTATTAATGCTGAAAACCAAAAAAAATACTCTGATTCAGATTCAATTTATCAGTTTGCAGAATCTCTACTTCAAAACCAACCATACCTTGATGTAAAAGCAGGTTTATACATAAATCAAGGGGTGTTGTACAAATCTTTAGGAAAAATAGATTTGAGTATTAATTATTATTTAAAAGCTAAAGAAATCTATCAACAAACAGGCGAAATACATGGTTTGGCAATTGTGAACACGAACCTCGGAAACACATACCTACAAATTAAAAAATATCAACTTGCCTATCAGCATTATCAAAAGGGTTTAGAACTTGCTATTCAAACTAATTCAATGTCTCGGGTACAATTTGCACATGAGCAATTCGTAAATTATTATAAAGCAACTCATAATTACGAACAAGCACTTGCTGAACTAAATATCGCGAATAGTCTAAAAGATTCGATCTACTCAACAGAAAAATCACGAATTATTGAAGAACTAAATCTGAAGTATGAAACGGAGAAAAAGGAAAAATTACTTGCCGAAAAAGAAACTGCGTTAGCCTATCAAAGAATTAGAAATCAACAAAAAAACAATTTATTAATAATTGTATTAGCAAGTTTAGTATTGCTAGTTGTTACGGCAACGTATATTTATTTCTACCTCAGAAAACGTAATGAAAAACTAAAGCAAGATGTTGCTTTTGAAAAGACAAATACACTAAATAAAATTCAAGATGAAAAGCTTAGAATATCACGAGATTTACACGATAATATAGGTGCACAGCTAACCTTTGTTATTTCTACACTCGACAATTTAAAATTTTACAAGAGCTCAAAAATCAAAGAAGAAAAAATCGCAACGCTGGGATCTTTTACTCGAAACACAATGCTTGAATTAAGAGATACCATATGGGCAATGAATGCTTCATCTATTTCAGGAGATGAATTAAATACAAAGATTGTTGAGTTTATTAATACAGTGCGTCAAATTGATCCTAATATCAAAATCATTTCTCAATTTAATGATACATCACATTCGCATATATATACAAACAATGAAGCAATTCAAATTTTTAGATGCATACAGGAAGCGATAAATAATGCAATAAAACACGCTAACGCAACAAAAATAACAATCAAATTAACCAAGCACGAAATTCAGATCTACGATAATGGTATTGGCTTCGACAAAAATTCTGTTGCAGCTGGAAATGGTTTAAACAACATGCATCAACGTGTGAAAGAATTAGGATATAAACTTATTCTTGAAAGTAAACAAAATGAAGGCACAATGATTAAGATACTTTTTTAATAAAATACGAAATTTGACTTATTTACTTCTTTTTCAACAAGCTTTAATTTTATCGAAAAAAAATGATTAGAATAGCACTTGCCGAAGATAATCACTTCCTCGCCCAAACAATCATCGAAAAACTAGAATTTTTTGATTCTTTAAAACTTAAATTATGGGCTAAAAACGGCAACGAATTGCTCAATTATCTTAAAGAGGATAACAATATTGATGTGATATTAATGGATATACAGATGCCTATTTTAGATGGGATCGAAACAACAAGAAAATTAAAACAAAAGTATCCGCATATAAAAGTAATAATGCTTACCGTTTTTGATAATGAGCAAAATATTTTTACAGCAATTCAAGCAGGAGCAAATGGTTATCTACTCAAAGATGTAACACCTGAATCATTAAACAAAAGCATTCATGAAATTATTGAGGGAGGAGCGCCAATGACACCATCAATTGCATTGAAAGCATTAAAATTATTAAGAAGCCCCTTACCATCAAATTTTAATACTCAAGATAAAGAAACCTACAATTTAACTCCAAGAGAACAGGAAGTTCTGAAGCATTTAAGCAAAGGCTTGAACCACAACGAAATCAGTGATAATCTGAATATTAGTTCAGCAACAGTTCGTAAACACATCGAAAACATTTACAAAAAACTTCACGTTCGAAATAAATTAGAAGCAATTAATATTGCAAATAAAGCAAGACTAATCTAGCTCAACCATTCCGATCTTCATTTTATCGAAGTTTAAAAATACGGCAAACTACGTATTTACTTGAATTGATTAATAAAAGACCTTTATGTCATAATTAATCAAAAAGATTCGCAAATTAAATTGAAGAAAAATGAAGACATTTAATTTATTATTCGTTCTGCTGTTACTCTCAATAGCATTGAACGCTCAAACCGATTGGTCTAAAGTAGATTTTGCAGAGAAATACGATTTAGAAATCAAAATCAAAGGAAAATCTGCAAAGGCACTGGTAAACGATAAAACGTTTATCGCCGATTATGTTGTTTCTCAAGCCACCACGATGAAAGGTTCAGAGAAAACGGCTACTAATGCCGTGTATTCCGAGGTTGATTTGATAGGTATTGATCAAGAAAAATTTCAGGCAATGGTAAACAAATCTTACAAGCAACTAAGTGAGTTATTGTTAGGAATTGGATTAAATCTAACAAACGGCGAAGACTTATTAAATAGTAATTATGCACAGAAGAAAATAAGCAAAGCTTCTAAATTAGAATTCGTTGGAAACACAGGTAATGAACCAGCCAAAACAGGAAAAATGAAAATTACAAATGGAATGATACTAGGATATCCTGCAATTGCTGTAACACGCGACATTTCGTTTCCACCAACAAATGTCAACAGATATGCCTCAAACAACAATATCTCTGCCGGACTTTTCTATCAAAATATGGCAAAGAAGGAAAAGTTCAATCTAATCACAATCCATTACTATGTGTCCTTTGCTACCTTCGAAGGAGGAAAAGGATATAAAAACATCAGCTTATCAACCAATCCGGTAATGGCAGTAACCGTATCAACGATGATCTACACTACCGATATGGGTTGGGTACCACTTTATTTCAAGAAAATGCCAGTTTGGGCCGGAGTTCAATGGTCTGAAGGGGTTTTTAAAACCGATGATAATAAAAGTGCAGCCGAGTTTTTTGGTTTAGCCCGATCGGGTGAATATGTTATAAAAGCCAACTCTGAAAGATACATCAACGAGTTAGAATCAATCATTCTAAAAATTCAAAAAGATATGGTTGAACATTTATCAAATGAACTTAAATAAAACTTCTTATTATGAAACGTATCTTTTTTATATCCATTTTATTATTTACAATTTCAGGTCTAAAGGCCGAAAATTACAAAGTACTCTCTAACAATCCTCCCAAAACCCCCATATTAAGTTTAAACACCGATTTGTTTCATTTTGAGCTAGTCGGTAAATCATTGGCAGCATCAACTTCAAACGTTGGAATTTGGGGGCATTATGAATTTAAGCATGAAAAACTAGGAGCCCAATTTCTACTTCGAAAAAGCTTCTTAGCCTTTGGTCGTTTAGAAGAGAAAAACTTTCCTGGCAATACAGAAATCGAACTGGGAACTTATTACACTTTGTTCAACTCGGTTCGTTCAATGAAAACGAAAGTAATGCTCAAACGAGAATATACGGGTACTACCTACTCAACGAATGTTAGCGGCGACCAAACTTATCAACGAAATTATACCGACACTTATTTGATCATTCCATCTGACAAAAAAATAATGGGAATGGTAAGAGGTGGCTTATATTCAAAAAAATATGGAATTAGTTTGAACGATTTAATCGAAGATTTCAGGTTTAGCAATGGATATGAATATGCAAAAATTCAATCGATGGGTATATATGCTGGCGTTAGCTTGCGCGTATTAACAAGCATTTTTATTGACACTGAAAGTTATGGAATTCAATACGCATCGATAGGGAATGACTTGTATTTTGATGTACTTATTCTTCCTGTAAATAATTTTAAAAAGCTCGATGGAACTGATATAAACGATGCTGTAAAAAACAATTTAGGAAATAACCCAATTGGTTTTAAAGCTGGGTACAAGCTGTATCAAGTTGATAAACGCATAAAAACGGGCAAAATGTATGGACTTTGTGCAACAGCAGAAGCAGGAGTTCGACCTTATTCAGGTTGGTTTGTTGGCGCTGGAATTGGTCTAACATTTATTAAATAGTTATGAAGAGTATTACCCTCTTTTTATTAGTGTTTTTGCCTTTTTCTCTTTTTTGTCAGTCGATCAACGACTTTAAATATTTCAATAAAGAATATGCTAATGACAATTATATAGGAATTGCACCAACAATTGTAAGTATTAGTAACAATGAAGCACCCAATCCAGAACAACACAAAATATCAGGCTTATCAGGTACATTGGAAATTAGAAAGGTAAATTTTGATATTAATGATTCACGATTTTTGTATCGAAACAAGTTGGTTTTCGATCTATTTTTGATTGTTGATAACATGATAAATGATGACGGCAACGCATACTATAGAAGTGAAGGCTCAGGATTAACCACAGGAATTATTGGTTGGTATTCAAAAACATGGAACATTTATTCTAACCAACGATTATGTTTGTCAGTTGGAGGAAACTTAAATGACTATTTTCTTACAAGCTCTTATCGACTTGAGGATACAAATAGCTTGAGTACGAATGAACCAAATGGATACTATTTCTCTGCTGGACCGTCAATTTTATTTGACTTTTTGGTCAATAAGAATTTTATTGTTCATGCGCATGCAAACTACTCAATGAGTTATTGGAGAGCAGCCAATAATACATACGGCGATGTAATCGAAGATGATTCTTATCCAAAACCTCATTTTGCAGGTTTAAACCTACAATTACAATCAAAATGGGGAGTATATACCGAAGTGGATTACAACTTTTTGATCAATCGAGGAAACAACCCAAATAATACAAAGCGTATAGAGCTTATTATAGGTTTTAAACTACCAATATAAAATTCATTATCGATTGCGAATCTTGAAAACAATTCCTCCAAAGTTTTTTCAAGTGGCTACCATTTGGTCAATTTTGTTCAATATTGACTACAAAACAAAAAATCCTTAAAACGCACATTGCGTAATAAGGATTTTTATGTTGTCCCGCCAGGGCTCGAACCTGGACTCTTCTGGACCAAAACCAGACGTGTTGCCAATTACACCACGGGACAGTGCCTTGTTTCAAAGACGGGTGCAAATTTATAAATTTTTTCTATTCACCAAATCGAATTGAGCATTTTTTTCCATTTTTTTCATTTCTTCCTTACTTCCTTTTAAAATAAGTTTCTTTAATCATTTGAAAATGACATTTAACACACCAAAATTGAGATCGATTGACAATACATGGCGGTTAGCTTAATATGAAATTTACTCAATTTTAAGAATCAATTTCATCCCATTAGAAGAAAAATCGGTATGATTGCATCAAGAAAAAATTTGTTAATGAAGAAAATTGAAGTACACCCAAAAGCAAAAGCATTAATTTTTGATATAGATGGCACTTTGGCCGACACCATGCCTGCCCATTTTAAGGCCTTTGAAAAGGTGCTTGGTAAATATGGGATACAAATCGACGACGAAATGTTTCAATCATTTGCAGGCGTTCCTGTAGGACCACAAATGGCAATGCTCAAGGAACAATTCAAACCCGACAATTTCGACCCTGAAAAAGTGGCTATTGAAAAAGAGGAAGAATACCGAAAAACAATTGATTTGATGAAACCTATCGATGTTGTTTACGATGTACTTTTAAACAATCATGGTAAAATGCCCATTGGTTGCGGTACCGGAGGCGACACTTGGGCTGCCAATAAAACATTAGAGGTAATTGGCGCCAGAGAAAAGGTAAGTGCAATTGTTACTTGCGATGATGTTGAAAATGGAAAACCTGCGCCAGATACTTTTTTAAAATGTGCTGAATTATTAGGTGTCCAGCCTGAGTATTGTCAGGTTTTTGAAGATGGTCAACCCGGTATAGATGCAGCAATTGCTGCTGGAATGATAGTAACCGATGTAAGAGAATACATTTAAAACTTCTTCACAGAAATAAAAATAAAGAGCTGCTATTATAATATAGCAGCTCTTTATTCATTTACAGATTTGACTACATATCGCCTCCATCCATATTCATCATATCACCTCCGCCTTCGCCTTCACCACGTGCTCTCTTTTGCTTGTAATTATTAATTTTATAAGAAAGTGTAAGCGAGACAACCGGAGAATTCATATCGAATTTTCGGTAAGTTGAGAAGTTTTCCCCTTCAGAACTGAATTCAAACTTTGCCGTGTTTAAAACGTCTCGTATTCCCAATGTTGCCGACAACTTTTTATTTAAGAAATCTTGTCGCAGCGCAACATTGGTAAACATAAATCCTTCGCGGCGGCCTTGAGCTGTAACGCTTGGACTGTGATACATTCCATCAATTTGTAACTTTGTATTTTCGGACAACAAAAAGGTATTGTTCATACGTGCATGCCAGTTGAAACTTTTTGTATCGATTGTTCTGTTCTCATATTCCCCTTGCAACATATAATGATACGCATTCCCCATGAGGTTTAAAATCCACCATTTTGTGGGATTTGTATTTAACATTAATTCTAAACCTGTAGAATAATCTTCCCCAATATTGTCAACGGTTCTCATGATTACATTTTCTTCGAAAACAGTTTGAACACGCTCAATCACATTATTTGTTTGGCGGTGATAAGCTTCTAATGAAATAAAACCATCATTTAATGTTTTTTGATACCCCAACTCGTAAGAATTAATGTATTCGGGCTCAACACCAGGATTTCCTCGTCGTACATTGTAAGCATCGACATAAGTAATGAATGGCTCTAAATAATAACCACGCGGACGGTTAATTCTTCGCGAATAACTTAAGGCCAATTGTTGGTCGCTGGGCAATCCCAATGAAATATGAGCTGTTGGGAAATAGTCGAAACGATTTACTTCATACTCTCCCTCAACTTCAGAATAATTTAAACGACGATCGGTATATTCTCCTCTTAATCCCAACTGATATCCAAAAATATTGCGTTGCTGAGAAAACATAAAATAAGTAGAATACAAATCACGACTATAGTTGGTTAACGAATAATTGGGAGAGCTTTCTGTAGGAGAATAATCAATTTTCTCGCCTTCGTATAAAAAAACATCGTTCCACTCTTCGCTTCGGTCGTTACGGGTTTGTAACCCTGCTTCAATTTTTGTATCCTGATTAAACGGATGGATATAATCTATCTGGCCTCTCCACTCGCTATCGTCTCCAACTTCCCAGCCATACTGACCTTCTACTAAATCTCCGTTTCCTAAATACTGATCGTATGCAGTAACTTCATCGCTACTTCCCGATTCGTAATAGAAAAGAGCAGTTAATTCTCGTCCTTCTTGTTCAAAGGTCTTTTTATAATCTAATGAATATCCTAAGTTGTTTCCGGTACGTTCACGATTGTTATAAGTAATCGAGTTCAACAAAGAGCCATTGCTTGATGTTTCTTCAAAATCGAGTTCCGAATCGTTCTTACCCGAACGATTGTTCAAACTCACGTTAAATGCCAATGAATTATAATCGTTTATAGCGTAATCGAATCCGGTTTTTACCGATGAAGAAGAGCGCCGATTATCATTGTCTCCATACGAAAAAGTATACAATGTATCTATTGCAATGGTCATTGATTCTTGAATTGAAGAACCACCATGCACTCTTTCTGCTCGATTTCCACTAACAAAGAAATTAAATTTCCCAACCCTATAATTGACCAAAGCATCGCCAGTAATAGAGCCATTGGTATCGCCGGTTGCATTCACGATCCCGCTAATACCATTTAGTTTACTTTTCTTGGTTTTAATATTGATTATTCCAGCATTTCCATCCGGATCGTATTTGGCCGAGGGATTGGTTATAATTTCAATATTCTGAATGGTACTGGTTGGAATTTGCTCCAATGCATCGGCTGCATCGAAAGGCGTTGGACGACCATCAATCAAAACCTTAAAGTTACTATTTCCGCGCAAGGCTACATTTCCTTCGATATCGACCGTAACCGATGGTGTATTGGCCAAAACATCGATGGCTGTTCCATTGGCCGCAGTTGGAAACTGAGTTGGATCAACCACTTTTTTATCAATACTGTATGCAATTGGTTTGTCTTGAGCAGTAACACTTACTTCGTTCAATTCTTCAGTCGCAGGAAAAAGCACAATAGCACCAACATCAACTTTCATTTGCTGTGGTTCGATTACAATTTCGGGAACAGTTACATCCTTGTAACCAATAAATTGAGCAACCAAATAATAATTACCGGCCTTTAGATTCCCAATTGAAAACCGACCATCACTTGTTGCAATACCTCCACTAACCAATGAACTATCGGCTGTTTGGTAAATTGCCACACTTGCATATTCTAATGGAACTTTACTTCCTTTTTCAATCAATTTTCCTGAAATCATTCCTTTCTTAGGTGCAGGATTTTCATTTACTATTTGATCTGGTTTAGGTTGTGCATCAACCGAAAAAATAACCCCAAGTATAAGTAGTGATACTACTAAAATGTTTTTCATCAATATTTTCTCTTTTATTCTTTATCTTCTCACTAGACTCTACAAACAACGAAATGTTTAATGTAAAACGTATAAAAAACACTTATTTAACATTTGAATAACTTTTTCAATTGAAAAATCCTGAAAAAACATTCAAATCAGATGTCTTTTCAGGATTCAACACCCTGACATTAAAAGAAATAATTAAATCTCTGATTCTTTTAATCGTTCTGAATTTTCTTCAATTTGAAGCTTATCGATAATCTCTTGAATATCTCCATAGACAATAGCAGGTAAGTTATACAAAGTCAACCCAATACGATGATCGGTAACTCGACCTTGTGGCCAATTGTAAGTTCTAATTTTTGCCGATCGATCTCCACTCGAAACCATTGTTTTTCTTTTCGAAGCAATTTCGTCGATATATTTTTGGTATTCCATATTATACAAACGGGTACGCAATTCGGCCATGGCCTTATCGAGGTTTTTCAATTTCGATTTCTGATCCTGACATTGCACCACAATTCCGGAAGGAATATGCGTTAATCGGATTGCTGAATAAGTAGTATTCACCGACTGTCCACCAGGGCCAGACGAACAAAACTCGTCACGACGAATATCTTCAGTTCTTAATTCAACATCAAATTCCTCAGCTTCGGGTAAAACAGCCACCGATGCGGCAGAAGTATGCACCCGACCTTGTGTTTCGGTTTGTGGTACACGTTGTACGCGGTGTACACCCGATTCATATTTCAAAATTCCATAAACGCCAGCGCCTGAAACTTTGGCAACCACTTCCTTAAAACCTCCGGCAGTTCCTTCACTCATGTTGGTAACCTCCATTTTCCAACCCTTTTTCTCGATGTATTTCGAATACATTCTGAAAAGATCACCTGCAAAAATACTTGCCTCGTCGCCACCGGTTCCGGCACGAATTTCAAGAATTGCATTTTTAGCATCCTCGGGATCGGCAGGCACCAATAATAATTTAATTTCTTGCTCTTTAGGGGCAACCTGACTCGCCAATTCTTCAATTTCTTCGCGTGCCATTTCACGCATTTCTTCGTCGGTTTCTTCAGCCAACATTTCTTTCGAAGAAGCAATATTATCAACGATACTTTGATATTCGGTAAAAGCTTTCACCAAATCATCCAAACGCTTGTATTCTTGATTTAGCTTTACGTATCGTTTCATATCTTTCATCACGTCGGGGTCGGTAATTTGCTGACCAACCTCTTCGAAACGAAACTTTATATTTTCAAATTTTGAAAGTATTTTATTATCTGCCATCTTAGTTTTTATTAGTATTCAAATCTCCCAAATTCCGACTCGATGGTAAGTTTTTTGCCTTCTGCAGCTTCTACTTCTCCAATTATCTGGGCATCAACATTAAACGACTTTGAAATTTCGATAATTCCCTCTGCGGTTTTGGCATCGGTATAAATTTCAAAACGGTGTCCCATATTGAACACTTTATACATCTCTTTCCAATCGGTTCCCGACTGCTCGTGAATTAATTTGAACAGTGGCGGAATTGGAAACATGTTATTTTTTATCACATGAACATTGTCGACAAAATGCAAAACTTTTGTTTGTGCACCTCCCGAACAATGAATCATTCCATTTATTTTTGATCGATAAGCATCGAGCACTTTTTTCACAATTGGAGCATACGTTCGGGTTGGCGAAAGCACTAATTTACCGGCATCAATAGCTACTCCGTCAACTGCATCGGTTAATTTCTTGTTTCCAGAATAAACCAAGTTCGAAGGAACTTCTGCATCGAAACTTTCAGGGTACTTTTCGGCTAGATATTTTGCAAATACATCGTGACGAGCAGAAGTTAAACCATTACTTCCCATTCCGCCATTGTACTCTTGCTCGTAAGTTGCAATTCCCGACGACGACAAACCAACGATTACATTCCCGGCAGCAATATTATCGGCAGCAATAACGTCTTCGCGTTTCATTCTGCAAGTAACTGTAGAGTCAACAATAATTGTTCGAACTACATCGCCCACATCGGCAGTTTCGCCTCCGGTTGGTATTACGGTTACGCCCATTTTTGTTAATTCAGAACACAATTCATCAGTTCCATTGATAATAGCTGCAATTACTTCTCCCGGAATTTTATTTTTGTTACGTCCGATGGTTGATGAAAGCAATATATTATCGGTTGCACCAACACACAAAAGGTCGTCGATATTCATTATTAATGCATCCTGAGCAATTCCTTTCCAAACCGATAAATCTCCTGTTTCTTTCCAATATAAATAGGCCAATGATGATTTTGTACCTGCACCATCGGCATGCATAATATTGCAATACTCCTCATCTCCGGTAAGGTAATCGGGAACGATTTTGCAAAATGCTTTAGGAAACAATCCTTTATCGATGTTTTTGATTGCTGCGTGCACATCTTCTTTCGATGCTGAGACACCACGCTGATCGTATCTGCCTTTATTTGTCATGCTCATTAAAATTTGCCTGCAAAGGTAACACTATTTTTATATCTAAAACAGCCTTCTATTACTCTCCTTACTTTTATTAACCATCAATTCGCAATCAGAATCAGATTAATTTTCAAAGTATTAACAACACTAAAAAATATAGTTTATTCGTTGTTAATGAAAAATTCAATTTTACTTCAATATATAATTCTGTTGATGTACTTTTAATTTTTGAAAATCCTTTTTGGATTGAACTCAAAAAAAGAGAAAATACATGGCTAAGAAAAAAACAACTCCCAATAAAACAAAACCAACCACGAAACCGAAAACTCGCAAAAAACCAAGCGCTAAGAAAAAGAAAAAATTAAGCTTAAAGCGTTTCTTTCTGAAAGCACTTCTTTCTGCGATTGCGATACTGCTTTTTGCAGGAGGTGTTTTCTATTGGCTGGTAAATGCAGGAGCTTTTGGCTTACTACCAACCGAGGAGGAGCTACTATCGATTAAAAATGAAGAAGCTTCGTTAGTATATTCAGCCGATGGTGAATTGATTGGAAAATTCTTTGCCGAAGATCGCACGAACGTTTCGTACAATGAATTACCCAAGCATTTGGTGAATGCATTGGTTGCCACCGAAGACAAAAGATATTTTGAACATGAAGGTTTCGACACTAGAAGTTATTTGCGTGTAGTTGTTAAATCGCTCATTTTAAAAGATCGAAGCGGAGGTGGCGGTTCAACCATTACTCAGCAAGTAATTAAAAACTTGTATGGCCGTAAAAACTTTAGCTTTTTATCGATGCCGGTAAATAAACTCAAAGAAGCCATCATCGCCACACGTTTAGAAAAAGTTTATACCAAAGAAGACATCCTATTGCTATATTTTAATTCGGTACCTTTTGGCGAGGATGTTTTTGGAATTGAAGCAGCTGCACATCGTTATTTCAACAAGCCAACAAAGCAATTACGCATCGAAGAGGCTGCAGTTTTAGTAGGTATGCTAAAAGCCAACACCTATTACAATCCACGTTTAAATCCAGACAATTCGAAAGAACGCCGAAATGTGGTTCTAACTTTAATGCACAACGAAAAATACATTTCGAAGGCACAATTAGAGCAACTAAAAGCGTTGCCGTTGGAACTTGATTATGAGAATTTCAATGTAAAATCACCAGCCGGATATTTTGTTTATCAGGTTAAAAAGAAAGCGAATTCGATTCTTGAAGATATTGAAGAAAAAACAGGAAAAAGCTACGATTTAGAAAAAGACGGCTTAACTATTCGGACCACCCTAAACATGCAATTGCAAAATTTTGCATTGAAAGCAAGCGAAAAACATTTAAAAACCATGCAAAAAAAGCTTGATGATCAACTGTACCGAAGAAGATTCAAAAACCAATGGCTGAAAAAAATTAAAGCGAATAAAAATTATAAAAACTTAAGTACTGAAGAGCATCGTGTGAATCTTTTCGACTGGGACAATAAAAACACACAATACATTAGCAGTATCGACAGCCTATGGCACTATTACAAAATGCTAAACGCTGCAGTTTTAATGAGCGATCCAAACAACGGACAAATTCTTACTTGGATTGGTGGAAACAGCTATCGTTACTTACCCTTCGACATGGTACTTTCGCACCGACAAATTGCTTCTACCTTTAAACCAATTTTATACACAACCGCATTAGAAAATGGCTTTTCGCCAAACATGCGACTCGAAAATGAAGTTAAAACTTACAAGAAATACAACAACTGGAAACCAGAAAATTTCGACCACCAGCAAACACCCGACAGCACCGTTGCTTTTTGGTATGCACTGGCCAATTCGATGAATGTACCAACTGTTGATTTATATTTTAAAGTTGGAAGAAGCAATTTGGTTAGCATGTGCAATAAATTGGGATTTCCGCCTATAAAACTCGATTTACCCTCGATGGCTATCGGAACTTTAGACCTCTCGTTGCATGAAATGGTGAGAGCATATTCTGCTTTGGCAAACAATGGAATCTTACCCGATTATTATATGATCGATCAAATTCTAGATGCCAACAACAAAATAATCTATCAACATCGACCAAAGCCGGTTGAACGCGTGATCAGCAAGAAAACATCGGAAGACATTACCGCTATTTTACAAACAGCGGTTAATGAAGGAACAGGAACTCGCATTCGCTGGCAGTTTAAAGTGGAATCGGACGTGGCGGGAAAGACCGGAACAGCCACCAATTATTCGAATGCTTGGTTTATGTCGTACACCCCTAATCTTGTGATTGGAACATGGGTTGGATGCCGCACGCCCGACATACATTTCACCAATGGATTAGGAACAGGTTCAGCCTTGGCATTACCCATTGCAGGGCAAATATTAGCTGATATTGAAGGTAATTTTCAGTTGAAAAGAAAATATTTGAAGCCTTTTAATTTGCCAGAATCGACCTACGATGTATTGGCAAATGTTCCTTTCCAAGAAAAGAAAAGTGAGCAAAACTTCTTCGAAAAAATATTCAACAAAAAAGAAGAAAAAACAGCTCAGGAAAAGTCTTCTGAAAAGAAGGAAGAAAAGGAAGAAAAAGCAAAGAATTTAAAATCAATCATGCGTAAGCTGTTTGGAAAGGATAAAGACTAAGTGAAAAAGAGGCTGCCTTAAATGTGCTCCTTATGACAGCCTCTTTTCTAATCGAATTGTTTACTTGTGCATATTTCCAATTTTCTTTACGATAAATCAATTGCACGGCGCAAACTAATCAGATACAATATATCTTACAATCCGGTGTCTTTTCCTACTGTTTTCGAAATTTATTTTTCTCGATAGCATCTAGCATTATTGTTGTTGCTATGGCTACTTTTGCACCTCTTTGCTCTAATTAAATGGTTAATTTTCGTCCCAGTTCATTTCCTGCTCCAGTAGCAACAAATGCATTATTATTTATTTTCATAATTTAACACCTTTGTTCATCCACTCTCAAACACATATACCAAAACGTTATAACATTTAATTTTGAAAATATTAAACTATTTTCATACTAACAATTGTAGCTTAACAATTCTAATTAAACATGGTCCAAAATCATGAAATATATAAAAATTAAAAACCCGATTATCGCAGACAATCGGGTTTTTTGCATAAATATGTTATTGTAAAAAGCTTAAATATATTGATTAATCAAATATTCCAACAATTCTTGTTTTCCACTGATTTGTTTTGGCTCACCTACTTCTTTTCCAATTTTATATAAATCTTCTAATGATAGTTTTCCGGCTTCAAATTCAGCACCTTTACCGCTTGCAAACGAAGCATAACGATCGGAACGCAATTCCAAGTATTCCGACTCAGTTAAAATTTTATCGGCAATTACTAACGAACGGGCAAATACATCCATTCCACCTATATGTGCGATAAAGATATCCTCTAAATCGGTTGAATTACGGCGTGTTTTTGCATCAAAGTTGATACCTCCATAGGTAAATCCACCAGTTGGTAAAATCTCCAACATAGCTTCAGTAACTTCGTAAATATTGGTTGGGAATTCATCGGTGTCCCAGCCATTTTGGTAATCCCCTTTATTGGCATCGATTGAACCCAATTTACCTGCATCGGCAGCCATACGCAATTCGTGAGCAAATGAATGACCAGCCAATGTTGCATGATTTACTTCAATATTTAAAGCAAAATCATCGATTAATCCTTGAGCATTTAAGAAGCCAAGTACGGTTTGAGCATCCACATCGTACTGGTGTTTGGATGGTTCCATCGGTTTTGGCTCGATAAAAAACTGACCCGTAAAACCTTGCTTACGAGCATAATCTCGAGCTGTGCGTAAGAATTGCCCCATGTGATCCAATTCTTGCTTGGTATTGGTGTTGTGCAAGCTCATGTAACCTTCACGTCCTCCCCAGAAAACATAACCAGTACCACCTAAGGCAATGGTTGCATCAATTGCGTTTTTCACCTGAACAGAAGCATTAGCCAACACATTAAAATCGGGATTAGTTGAAGCACCGTTCATATAACGAGGATTGCTAAAAACATTTGCTGTACCCCAAAGTAATTTAACTCCAGAAGCATCCTGCATTGCTTTTGCCTTTTCCACCATTTTGGCCAAACGATTTTCAATTTCTAATACCGAACCATCGCCAGCAACATCGGTATCGTGAAAACAATAATAAGGTGCCCCTAATTTGGTAACGAACTCAAATGCAGCATCCATACGATTTTTTGCAGCATCCAACACATCGCCACCGTCCCACGGAAAAACTTTGGTTCCAGGGCCAAAAGGATCGCCGCCTTCGCCACATAACGTATGCCAGTAGGCAACTGCAAAACGCAAGTGTTCTTTCATGGTTTTGCCCGCCACAACTTTATTCTCATCGTACCATTTAAATGCCAATGGATTTTTCGATTTTGGTCCTTCATATTGAATTTTATCAATCCCTTTGAAGTATTCTTTGTTTCCTATTAAAACACTCATAACCTTTATACTTTTTTATTAATCTATTTGAATCATAACCGGTTTTGCCATTGCAAGTTTTAACTCACTTGTTCTACTTCCTGGCGAAACACCACCGATCTCTATTTTAATATTTCCAGGTTCAATTACCTTCGCTCCTGCTTCATTCACACTTGAGAGCAGTTCCTCATTCAGGGTAAACTGAACCATTTTTGATGCTCCAGATGCTAATTGAATTCGCTCAACTCCTTTTAACGATTTGATAGGAACTCGGTACGAGGATTCAACATCGGTTACATATAACTGCACAACTTCTTCTGCTTCATATTCACCGGTATTTGTTACTGTTATCGACGCAACAATCTCATCGCCTTTAGAGAATTTAGTATTTGATAATTGAATTTCTCCGTATTCGAAAGTTGAGTAACTCAAACCATAACCGAAAGGATAATATGGTTCTTCTTCCATAAAACGATAAGTACGGCCTTCCATACTATAATCTTCATAGGGTGGTAATTGCGCTAAACTCTTTGGAAAAGTAATTGGTAAACGACCTGAAGGTACAATATCTCCAAACAAAATGTCAGCCACTGCGTTGCCGCCTTGTTCCCCTGGATACCATGCAAAAAGAATGGCATCTGCATACTTTTCAATTTCCGACATAATAAACGGACTACCCGCTGTTAATACAACAACAATGGGCTTTTCACCAGCCTGCTGTCTTAATTTTTTCAAATATTTCAACTGGCTTTCAGGCAAATCTATATCGAAACGATCGCCTTTATATGGCGACGCAATTGACTCTCCCTCCTCACCTTCAATTAAATTTGTAATTCCCAACACAGCAACTGTTACATCAGAACGACCAGCTAATCCGGTTGACCAATCGATGGGATTCAAATTATCGGTATTAAAAAGCACTCCATGCTTATAACGTACGGTTGTTTTTGCTTCAACTTTTCCAACAATTCCTTCCAATACAGTAACCAAGTTATTGGATAAACCATAATAATTCCCCAGCAATGCATCGATATTAGATGCCATTGGACCTGTAATAAAAATACTGTTTAAATCTTTTTGTAGTGGCAATACATTATTCTTATTTTTTAGCAATACAATTGACTTCTGTGCTACTTTGCGTGCCAGATTGATGTGTTGAATACTATGAATTACATCGGTATCAATTTTATTGTATGGATTCAATTCTTCAGGATCAAAAAGTCCGAGTTTGAATCTTGTTTTTAGCAATCCAACCAAAGCATCATCAACCTTTTCTTCTGATAGTATACCACGCTCTATTGCCTCAGGAATTGCTTTATATGTACTTCCACAATTCAAATTCACATCGTTGATGATTGCTAATGCCGACGACTCCGCTTCATCTTTTGTAAATTTATGATTGCCACTAATATCCCCAATGGCACCACAGTCGGATACCACATGACCTTTAAATCCCCAATCATTTCGAAGAATATTCGTCAATAGACTTTTACTACCACAACAAGGTTCTCCATTCGTTCGATTGTAAGCGCACATAACACTTTCAACTCCTGAATCAACTAACGTTTTGAATGCCGGCAAATAAGTACCATATAAATCTAAATCTGACGCAACTGCATCAAATTCATGACGTAAGCCTTCAGGACCACTATGTACGACATAATGCTTCGCACATGCTCCAGCCTTTAAATATTTAGGATCATCACCTTGTATCCCTTGTACAAAAGCACTTCCAAGCAAACCTGAAAGATATGGATCTTCGCCATAAGTTTCATGACCTCTTCCCCATCGAGGATCACGGAAGATATTCACGTTGGGAGACCAAAATGTCAATCCTCGATATTGACCTTTAATTTCGCTTTTTTTAGCAACATTATAAATTGCACGAGCTTCATCTGAAATTGCTGTACCAACTTCATGAATCAACTGATCATCGAAGGTTGCTGCCAATCCGATTGGTTGTGGAAATACGGTTGCTTTTGCCGAACGGGCAACCCCGTGAAGAGCTTCGCCCCACCAATCGTAGGCAGGAATGTCAAGATGCGGAATCTCTTCAGCTGCATGCATCATTTGTCCAACTTTCTCTTCTAAAGTCATTCGTGAAACTAAGTCGCGCGCACGCTCTTCTGGAGTAAGGTTATAATTCTTATAAGCCTCAGTAAACTCTGTTTGTTTTTTATCAACTGTACATGACACTGAAATCACAGCCAATAAAATAGTTAGGTAGAAATATTTCATTTAGAACAATTTATGTTAATTAAACTTTGTTAATAATTGCTTCCATTTAAAATAAGCATCTTCATATGCAGCCTTGTTTTTTAAATCTGGCTCAATTGTATCAAGCTTCTCAAGCTTACAAAAAGCATCTGTTGAAGATTTATAATATCCCGATCCAAGCGCAGCACCTCTTGCTGAACCTATTGCCCCGTCGGTATTGTAAAGTTCGATAGTCGCACCGCTAATTCCTGCTAAAGTTTCGCGAAAAATAGGGCTTAGGAACATATTGGCTTTTCCGGCGCGAATTACCTTTGCTTCAATTTCCATTTGCTTCATGATTTCCATTCCATAATTAAATGAAAAAACAATACCCTCTTGAGCAGCCCGAAACAGGTTGGCTTGATTGTGTGAATTGAAACCGATTCCACTGATTTGAGCTCCAATATTCTTATTTTCTAATACACGTTCGGCACCATTTCCAAATGGTAAAATACTTACCCCATTAGATCCAACTGGCACCTTTGCAGCCAACTCGTTCATTTGAACATAATCGAAGGCTCCGTTTCCAATATTCTTATTCATCCACGAATTCAGGATTCCGGTTCCATTGATACAAAGTAAAACGCCCAAACGATTCATCTCAGGCGTATGATTTACATGCGCAAAGGTATTCACGCGTGATTTCGGATCGTATTTTACAGCCTCACTCACGCCATAAACAACGCCAGAAGTTCCGGCAGTTGTCGCAATCTCGCCCGGATTCAAAACATTCAACGACAAGGCATTATTAGGCTGGTCTCCACCTCGGTAAGTCACTTTTGTTCCTCTTGCCAATCCTAATTCATTCGCAATTTCAGACCTCACTTCGCCTTGCACCGAAAAAGTTGGAACAATTTCTGGAATCAAAGCAGCATCGAATCCATATTCTTCTAGCACCTCTTGCGATAATTGATTGTTTTGAAAATCCCAAAACATTCCTTCCGACAAACCAGAAATGGTTGTTTTAGTTTCACCGGTTAAGCGCATAGCAATATAATCGCCCGGTAACATGATTTTATCAATTTGCTCGTAAATTTCTGGCTCATTCTCTTTCACCCATTTAAGCTTTGATGCAGTAAAATTACCTGGAGAATTGAGCAAGCTAGAAAGACATTTTTCTTCTCCAATTTGATCAAAAGCAGTAGCACCAATTTCGGTCGCGCGACTATCACACCAAATAATAGAAGGACGTAACACTTGTTGATTTTTATCGACTACCACCAAACCGTGCATTTGATAGGAAATTCCAATAGCTTCAATATTTTCAGGTTTTACAGAAGATCTATTAAGAACCGATTTTGTAGCTAAGGTCAAATTCTCCCACCATAAATCAGGATGTTGTTCGGCCCAGCCTTGTTGTTTCGCAGCAATCTCCATTTCTTGCTTTGGAAAAAAATCGCTGGCAACACATTCGCCAGTTGCTCCATTTATCAGAGAGGCTTTAACTGAAGAGCTTCCCACATCGTATCCTAAAAAGTACATAGTTTATTTGGTTCTATTTTGTTAAAATGAGTTACGTTCAATTAATTTTGTTGGAATAATATGCTGTACCGGATGTGTCTTAATTACAAAATCAGCAGCCAACCGTCCCATTTCGATGAAATCGGTTGAGATCACTGAGATTCCTTCTTTTACAAAGCGCTTCATCGGAGTTTCGTTGTACGAAATTATCCCAATATCCTTTCCGATCTCTAAACCTTGCTCATTTGCTTTATCTAAAATGAAAGCCAGATTTCGATCGCTCACCAACAGATATAAATCACCTTTCTGCAAATCCACAAATTTTGGATCATAGTAAAGTTGTGTATTCAATTGATTCTCGTTTCCAAAAGCATGAAAATTCTCAATTGAAGTTTTTGGATGAAAAGTCATTTTTTCGGGATACAAATAAATGAAACGGTCGAATTTTCTAATTTTCGACAAATTTGCAGTGAGCAAATTCTTCAAAGCCATCCCAAAATCCTGACAAACAAAAGAATGGGCTTTGCTTGCATTTACGTTCCAGTCGATAATCAATAGTTTCTCCTTCGGAATATTATCGATTGCGGTTTTCACATCAGGATGATCGAAGTTCATGACCACATAATGACTGTATTTGCCAATACTATCGTTAATTATATTCTTAAAAACTTCGATATTGTAATGGTGAAAATGAAGATCAACAGACACATTGTTAGGCAAATTTACACGAAAGCCCTCGTACAAAACTTCTTTATAAGCTTTAAAAGTATCGAGGAAAAGTAAAACACGAGACATTTGCCTTGAAACAAAATAGCCTTTATTCGGAACCGATTCGATGACATCACGATTTTTCAATTCGGAATAAGCTTTGAACACGGTATCGCGTGACAAGCCAGCCTCTTTCATCAATTCATTCACCGAAGGTAAAAGATCTCCTTCAACCAAAAATCCTTGGTTGATATCATCCATGATTGCATTAACCAATTGAAGATATTTCAGAGTATTTGCCTCGGGATCGATATTGTAACGAATTCGCATACTGTTCTGGTCTGTTCTGCAAATTTAAACAAAAGTTGCAGAAAACAAAAAAGCCACTTGAAATATTTCAAGTGGCTTTTGTTATACTGTTTTAAGTTTTATCCTAGTTTGCTTATACGCTCTAATTTCTGATGATCAGTTACTCTAACTTTTCGTCCATCGATTGCAATTACTTTTTCACTGACAAAACTTGATAAGGTTCTAATTGCATTAGAGGTGGTCATATTCGATAAATTTGCCAAATCTTCGCGCGATAAATAGGCCTTAATTGTTGTTCCATCGGGCTCTACACCGTATTTATCTTTCAATAAAATAATCGATTCTGCTAGTCTACCTCTAATGTGTTTTTGAGTAAGAGTAACGGTTCTAGCGTTAGAAAAGCCAAGCTCTTTTGCCAGCTTTGTCATTAAACGCAGGGTAAGTGCATTATTCTTTAAAAGTGTAGAAAAGAAATATTCGGGCTCTACAATGTTTACAACTGAATCCTCTAAAGCAACCGCTGATGCAATATGGTTTTCGCCTGCAATTAATGCTCTGTAACTAACAAATCCTCCTGGCTTTACCATTCGAATGATTTGCTCTCTACCACCTACTCCCTCTTTAAATATTTTAACTTTTCCGCTGGCGAGTGTCATAAACCCTGAAGGTTTATCACCCTCCTTATAGATATATTCATTTTTCTTTACACTAATTTTTGTCAAATGCTGTTCTAAATCAACTTTCTCTTCGGATGACAAAAATCTAAAAACAGACTTCTTGGGTTCCTGCGGTAAAATATTCGTTGTATCAGTCGGAAACATACTTCAAAAAAATTATGTTGTGCAGCATCAAAGATAAAATTTTTCTTCAATTATCATAAAAAATGATAACATTATTTTAACAAATCTACAGCTTTAAGCCAACTTAACCTTCATATTTTGCAACCAAGGGCATGCGTCTTCCAAATCCAAATGCCTTTGAAGAAATTCGAAGAATTGGAGGAGACTGAAATCTTTTATACTCGTTCGCATTTACTTTTCGCGCCATCGATCGTACCGTTTCTTCGTCAAATCCTTGAGCGATGATTTCATTAGGTGATTGATTATTTTCGATATAGCGGAATAATATGGCATCTAATATATCATAATCAGGCAATGAATCGGTATCCTTTTGATCAGGTCGCAATTCTGCAGATGGCGGTTTTACAATGGTATTTTCAGGAATGACTTCCTCATTTCGGTTCATAAAACGAGCCAACTTAAATACGTCGGTTTTATATACATCGCCCAAAATCGATAAGCCACCATTCATATCGCCATAAAGTGTTCCATAACCAACTGCAGCTTCACTTTTATTGGTTGTGTTAAGTAAAATATTACCAAATTTATTGGAGATGCCCATCATCAATATTCCACGAGTTCGTGCCTGAATATTTTCTTCGGTAACGTCCACCGGAAGATCCCCAAAGATTGGATTTAAAGCAGCTTCAAAATCGTCGACCATTTTTTGAATGTTCACTGTTTGATATTGAATTCCTAGGTTTTCGGCTAGGTCTTCAGCATCTTTGATACTGTGATCAGACGAATATTTGGAGGGCATCAACAGCACTCTTACATTTTCGGCACCTAGTGCATGTGCTGCCAAAACGGCTACAACCGCTGAATCGATTCCACCCGACAAGCCTAATGTTGCACTTTTAAAGCCCATTTTTTGAAAGTAATCTCGGATTCCTAAAATAAGGATATGGTAGATTTTCTCTATTCTTGAGTACTCAGGTTGAAAGTTTTTTTCGGGTAGTGCAGCTAAATCGAATATTTGAAAATCTTCTTCAAAATATTTTAATTCTTGCTCAATTTCCCCCTCGGCATTCAACAGCAAGGAGCCACCATCAAAGATCACTTCGGTTTGTGCTCCTACTTGATTTACATAGGCGATTGGCAAATTGTACCGCTTCGCATTATTCACCATAATACTTTTGCGATGTCCTTCTTGATCGTATGAAAACGGCGAAGCTGCGATATTGATAATCATATCCGGATTCAACTTCGACAGTTCATCCATTGGCGCATTTAAATAGATTTCACTTTTATCGAATTCATTATTGGTTGGCTGATTGTCCCATAAATCTTCACAAATAGTTACTGCCAATTTCTTCCCTTTAAACTTAACTAGCTCGAAAGTTTTGTTGGGTTCAAAATGTCGATATTCATCGAAGATATCGTAAGTGGGCAACAGTGTTTTATGAATTACCTGTTTTATCTCTTGATTTTCGATAAACAGTGCAGAATTATAAAGTTTCTTTCCCTTGCTATTTTCGTTGATTGTAGGTGCTCCCACAATTGCTGCAATTCCATCGCAAGCATCTACAATTAAGTCGATAGACTCTTTGGTCCAATTGTTAAACTCCAATCGTTCTAATAAATCGTACGGATGATAACCACTAACAGAAAGCTCTGAAAACACCACTAAATCGGCACCTTCAGACTTTGCTTTATTTATGTGATTAATGATCTTCTCCCTGTTACTATGAAAATTACCAATATGATAATTTAACTGTGTAAGCGCTATCTTCATTTAATAAACTTATTTAAAACATCAAACCAAGAACAAACTTCAATGAGTTAATGGTTGTTTTCTCATCTTCCAACCCTTTTATCTCAACAATATCAGTTAATCCATTTTGATATTGCACTCCAAGAACCAATGCAGTATTTCCTCCTAAATCGAATTCAAAACCACCTCCCATTAACATGGCTGCATTAAAAACATTTGCTTCAGTTGACAATTTGTCTCCATTAAAATTATCACTGTCGTCGGATGTACTAACCGATGCATTAATATTAAAGTATGTTGAAACTCCAAACTGACCATAAAAAGCCAAACGATTAAACTGATCGGAACGCAATTTTATATCGAAAGGAATTTGAATATTATTTAAAGTATAATCAAAGGTGATTGGTGGCCTTACAATCTCACCCATTAATTCGAAATAATCTAAATCTTCGCCATAATCCATCGAAAAATTTTGTGTAGAAACCAAGATTCCGGTATTCAAACAATAGCGTTCGTTTCCTTTTATAAACATATCGGCTTCGATTCCGTAGTTGATTCCCATCCCTGCCTGTGCATTGCTAATATCACCATTGGAGGAATTAGCCCATGAAAGTGTTGGGTCGGCATGAAAACGTAATCGGAAATTTTGTGCAAAAATCGAAGATGTAAACAATATTGCAATGGCAAAAAATAGCGCTTTTTTCATCTTTATTAGTTTTGTGGTATTAATATTTCGGGATCAATCTTTCAGCAATAAACTTATAATTATTATTGTAAGACTCAATTTCGGAATACAATATCGCAAAAATAAGATAAATAACATGAATAAATAGCATCGTTTGCTGGTAAAAACCTAATGTTATTTATCCTATTTACAACATACTATTGTTATTTTCGTTGATTGAAAAAAAGAATCCTTATTAGATGCTTCAAAAAATAAATAGCTACTTATTCATTGCCATTGTTTTAAGTTTAACTGCCTGTAAAAAAGACAAGCTCGATGTTGACATTTCGAATATTAAAACCGACATCGAAATTGTTCGCTTTGATAAAATTTTATTCAATCAAGAAGTTTCTGAAGCGATGCAGCAAATCGAATTATTTACAGGAACAGATGCCTATTTTGTAACACTTTTTTCGAACAATATTATCAGAATTGGTCTTCCCGAGCATCCCGAGTATAAAAACTATTTACAACAATTCTTAAACGACTCAATCAATAACGATGTAGCCGATACTGTTTTCAATCGGTTTGATGAACTCGACGCTTTAGAAAAAGAATTAGAAAATGCTTTTGCACATTATCAATATTATTATCCAAACCAGCAAACACCGAATGTTTACACTTTTGTTTCTCGGTTTAATCAACCCATAATCATTACCGATGGCATACTAGGGATTGGTCTTGATCAATATTTAGGAAGCAATTGTAAGTTTTATGAATACTTAGGTATTCCAGCATACAAGCGCAAAAATATGTTTGATAAAAAAATTGTTCCGGATGTAATGATGGCAATTGCTATGAATAATTTCCCTGAACCTTTTAACAATAACCTTTTAGATCAAATGATTTACCATGGAAAATTGCTCTATTTTACCGAAGCGATGTGTCGCAATAGTGCGGAAACAACTATAATAGGTTTTACCAATTCTCAATTAGAATGGTGTAAAACAAATGAGCAACCCATATGGAGCTATCTTATTGAGAATAAAAGTTTATATAGTCGCGAACGAATGGTAATTCAGCGATTTATTGGACCAGCCCCTTACACCAATGTTTTTGGACAAGACTCTCCGGGCAGAGCTGCAACCTGGATTGGCTGGCAAATTGTCCGCTCATACATGAATGAAAATCCTTCAATCACCCTACAGCAACTTATGAAAGAAGACAATTTTCAGAAAATATTGAACTTTTCGGGCTATCATCCAAATTGAATTTACAAAAAAACGCGAATGTTTAATAGCACATTAACATAGTTATTATTATGTTAATCAATCTGTCTCATAGCACCTTACAGATTTAAGCGATTTTATCATCTTTTTTTTCCATATAAATCAGCAAGTTAAGCTGATATTTAACACTTGTTTTTTCCACTAAGAAACGTATGTTTGTCCTAGTTGTACTATCAACATTATAGGATTTATAGTTTTAATTAATCGAAAGGGAGGGTTAAATGAAAATAATCAATTACATAAAACCGACATTTATTCTTATTCTGTTTGTTTTGTTCGCATCGGGGGTTGATGCACAAACAAAATATGAGTTACTACCAAAAAGCAGTGAAATAAAAGTTGAAGGAACTTCTACGATTCACGACTGGCACATGATGGCAGAGAAACCAATTTCAAAATTCAATGCCGAAATTGAAGATTCAAAAATTCTTGTCGACAATCTAAATTTTCAGCTTAAAGCGGAAAATATTCTAAGCGACAATTCAATTATGGATAGCAAGGCGCACAAGTCTCTTAAGTCGGAGGATCATCCGATTATAAGATTTATGAGCCTATCCGATCTAACCTTGCTTAAAGAGGAAAATATTTTTAAAACAAGTGTTAAAGGCAAAATTCAAATTGCCGGTGAAACAAAAGAAATTTCTTTTCCTGTTGAAACAATCATCACTGAAGATTCACAACTTGAAGTAACAGGTAAGATGACTCTTGAATTTGGTGACTTCAAAATTAAGGCACCAACTGCTTTAATGGGAACTGTTAAAACTGGAGAAGCGATTACAATTACGTTTAAATTACGATATAAAAATATCGAAGGGTGAGTTAATTTTTAAAAACTTAATGTATTTATTATGAAAAAAGTAGTTTACATAATGCTGTTTAGCTTTTTAGCTATGAATGTATTTGCTCAGTTTGAAGCTCCTAAGTTAAATCCTGAGGATTTCGAGGATGTTTCAGTGAAAGTCGGGGGTGACTTTGCACTACAATTACAAATGCTCAATCACTCTGTTGATGGACTACCTACAGACTCTTTGGTTGATTTAAAAAACAACTTCAACCTACCTACTGCAAATCTAAATTTAACTTCAGATCTAGCACCAGGAATACAATTATATATGAATGTGTTTTTATCTGCACGTCACCACCACGAAGCGTGGGTTGAAGGAGGATATATGACCATTGACGCTTTACCATTTTTGCCTGCTGCTGATAAAATTATGGAAAACATTACTATCAAAGCAGGGGTAATGAATCCGAATTATGGTGATGCACATTTTTATAGAAGTACAAATGCAGATGTAACCAAAAACCCATTTGTTGGTAACTGGATCATGGATTCATATACAACCAACCCGGGTATTGAAATTATGTACCGTAAAGATGGAATTATTGCAATGGTGGGAACCAACAATGGCCGTATGAATTATGGCCGTGGAAACGACTTAGGACAAGACTTGGTTTTCAATTTCAAAGGTGGTTACGACACGCAGGTAAATGAAGATTTACGTTTACGCGGAACCGTATCGGGATATTATGTTCCTAAAGGACATTCAAGCTCTTACTTGTGGGGCGGCGACCGTGCAGGAGCTCGTTACTACGATGTAATGCTTTGGAACGATCAAGGTTTAATGGACGAAGGAAACTTCAGAACAGGACGTTGGGATCCATCAAGTGGACAAAGCGAAATGTTTAGCTACATGGTAAATATTTATGCAGAATACAAAGGTTTGGAAGTTTTTGGTATTTACGAGAACATGAATGGTGTTCGTCGTGGAGCTGATCAAAATTTCACACAAACCGCAGTTCAAGCAATTTACAATTTGAACAGTTTCTATGTAGGTGGACGTTACAATAATGTTTCAGACAACAATGGCTCAACAGTTACAAGATATAATATTGGAGGGGGATTTTTCATGACTGAGAACGTAGTTCTAAAATTGGATTACGTGAATCAGATGTACAGCGGACCTGCGCATGGTTACGCTGATGGGGGTAAGTTTAATGGCTTAGTATTTGAAGCCGCAATTTCATTCTAGATTAAGGTTATTATAGGGTATCCGATATTTTCGGGTACCCTTTATTTATGAAAAAACTAGTTACCATATTAGCAATTTTACTTGTGCAAATTGTTCAAGCGCAAGAACCAATTGCCCTAAATCAAATCACTATTAAAGGTTCGAGCAACCTAAACAATTTTAAGCTTCTATATCCCAAAAGCCAAAGCATCAAAAGTGAAAACTCAATTAGTTTAGATAACGCGGCTCAATACAATTTTAAAATTCCGATCAACGATTTTGAAGCGATGAATCGGCTTTTTCATAGCAATTTCTGTAATTTACTGAAAGCTCATCAATTTCCATTCATCGAGGTTCAAGTGCCATTAAGCTACATTAATTACTTAAGAAACGATATCGAAATTAAACATTTAGATGCAATTGTTTCGATGGCAGGCGTGGAAAAAAACACTCAGGTATCAATCAACTCATTTAAAGAAGACACGGCCCGTGTTTCGGGTGAAATGAAACTTAAACTATCTGATTTTAAACTTGAAACACCCGAGAAAATTTTTGGTCTGATCAAGGTACACAACGAAGTAATTATTAACTTTAACATTAATCTGTAAAACCTTTGTCATTGAAGTTTAATACAAAAACTCGATACGGAATCAGAACCATGATTGAAATTGCTCTTCACGATACTCGAGGAGGAATTTTCCAGAAAGATATTGCCCAAAAACAAGACATTTCAGTAAAATATCTCGATCATATTGTTCATGCATTAAAAGTGGCAGGATTAATTACAAGAAACACCAACAACAAAGGCAAATATATACTTACTAAAGCTGCCAAAAATATTTCGATGTATGATATTTATCGCGCCTTTGAAAACGAAATTGCGGTAGTTGAATGCCTAGCTCCTTTTGCACCAAAATGCGATCGTGAGCAAGATTGTAAAACCTTGTGTTTTTGGAGTTCATTAAATACAAAAGTCATCGAGCATTTTTCAACAACAACACTTTTCGACTTAACTCAAAAAGAAAAAATCTAAAACCAAATTACAATTTAAAAAGCTGCAAATTACAAATACCTTTTTCATAATCTTTTATCCTTAGTTCAGATTAGTTACATTTGTTAGAATCATAAATTTGAAGATTATGTCTGACAAACCGAAAAAAATTGGGATCTTAACAGCAGGAGGAGACTGTCCGGGTCTTAATGCAGCAATACGTGGTGTTGGGAAAACAGCAATAGTAGAGCACGGAATGGAAGTATATGGTTTCGTTGCTGGCTACTCAGGATTAATAAAAAAGGAATACACAAAACTTGACTCTACAAAACTCTCAGGTATTCTAACCTTAGGTGGTACTGTTTTAGGCACTTCACGCGAAAAGCCGTTCAAAATCAGTAAAAAGGATGGGAACATCAACAAACCCGAAAAAATAAAAGAAACATACAATGAGTTAGGTTTAGACTGTCTGGTGTGTATCGGTGGAAACGGAACAATGAAAACGGCCGCGAAAATTGGAGACCTAGGTTTAAATGTTGTAGGAATTCCAAAAACGATCGACAACGATGTTTGGGGCACCGATTTAACTTTCGGTTTCGACTCGGCTGTAACCATTGCAACCGAAGCCGTTGACCGACTGCACACTACTGCCAACTCACACAATCGTGCAATGGTAATCGAAGTGATGGGGCATCATGCCGGTTGGATTGCTCTTTATGCAGGAATGGCAGGCGGTGGCGATGTTATTTTAGTTCCCGAAATTGAATATAATGTTCGCTCGGTTTGTAAAAAAATCGAAGAGCGTTTTCACTCCAAAAAGCCCTACTCAATTGTAGTAGTTGCCGAAGGAATTAAAGTACCCGAAAATGAAACCCCTGGAAATTATATTGCCAATTGCATTTCAACTTACACAGGAGTTGAGGCACGAGTAACTACTTTAGGTTATATTCAACGTGGTGGAAGTCCTACAGCAATGGATAGAATTTTAGCAACTCGTTATGGTGCTTATGCAACCGAAATGATTGTACAAGGCAATTTTGGGAAAATGGTTGCAATGCAAGAAAACAAACTAACCTCCATTCCTTTAATTGACGTTGCAGGCAAGCTAAATCTTATTGAAGAGGACAACTCGTTAATAAACAAGTGCCGCAACATGGGAGTATCATTTGGCGACGAATTTTAATAATTGTTGTTTATCGAAAGGAGTTAAATATTTCTTAAACACAAAACCTTCTTTGGTACAAATTGTTTTTTGTAAAAATTAAGCATTAAAATAATTTCAATTTTGTAAGTTTGAATCACTTTAAAAATCTAGAAATAATATAACACCAATGAAAAAAACACTTTTTACCAGCCTTTTAATTTTTATTGGAATCATTGCTTTTTCGCAGCCGAAACTTGAATTTAACGAAACAACACACGATTTCGGAACGATTGAAGAAACTGCAGGCTTAGCAAAAACAACCTTTACTTTTAAAAATACAGGGAATCAACCAGTTTTGATTGAAAATGCACGAGCATCTTGTGGATGTACAACACCTGTTTGGAATAAAGCACCTATACCTCCTGGAGCAAAAGGAACAATTGAAGTAGCATACAATCCGAGCAACCGACCTGGAGCATTTAATAAATCGATTACGGTATATTCTAATGCCGACCCCAAAATTATGCAGTTGACAATTCGAGGAACTGTAAATCCTCGAAAAAAAACGATTACAGAATTATATCCTCGCTTAATGGGACCACTTAGAACACGATCAAATTATGTGTCATTTGGCCCAATTTTAAATACAAAGGTCAAAACACAGAAAATTGAATTTGTGAATGTTTCTGATGAACCCGTAAAAATTGGTATTTATAAAAGCAAACCTCATTTAACAATTGAGATGGGTGAAGAATCCATTTTACCCAACGAAAAAGGGACGGTAACAATTCATTACGATGCATCCAAAAAGAAGAGTTTTGGTTATGCAAACGATCGGATTTACCTTACCATGAATGGAGATCAACAAAGCAGTTACAATATTAGCGTTACCGCTACCGTAAAAGAAGATTTTACAAAATTGTCGGAACAAGAATTGGCAATGGCCCCAATAGCTACTATTGAAAATGGTAGATTTGATTTTGGAACCATCCAACAAGGCGACGTTGTAAAACACGACTTCGTTCTTAAAAATGAAGGTAAAAGCACCTTAATTCTTCGTAGTGTAAAAACTTCGTGTGGCTGTACTGCAGTTAAATACGACAAAGAAATTGCACCGGGAAAAACAACCACAATGCACGTTGATTTTAATTCTCGTGGAAAGAGAAACCGTCAAAACAAAACGATCACAATAATTTGTAACGATCCAAACAATTCAACAATTGTTTTAAGAATGGTTGGCACTGTTGAAGTTCCACAATAAGAACAATTAAAATACATTGAACAAAAGACCGGGGGTTCTCGGTCTTTTTTCATTCGATATAAAATTTTCCTATGAGTAAAAATGATCACCACCATATTGAAAACCACGACGATTACAAAGGACTTAAAGTAAATGCGGGCATTAAGCGCCCACCATCAGTGAACCCGAATGCGCAAAAAAGTTTTTTGCGCTCAAAAAGAAAAAAACTAACGGTTGATGATTTTGTTGATGGAATATTGGCTGGGAATCGCATGATATTAAGTCGTGCTGTAACACTTGTTGAAAGCCTAAAACAAGAACATCAGGAATTAGCACAACAAATTATAGAACGCTGTTTACCCCATGCCGGAAATTCAATTCGAATTGGAATTACAGGAGTGCCCGGAGCCGGGAAAAGTACATTTATTGAAGCCCTTGGAAAACACATTACTAGCACACACGGAAAATTAGCAGTACTTGCAATTGACCCAAGCAGCGAACGCTCCAAAGGAAGTATTTTAGGCGATAAAACACGCATGGAAGAACTAGCTACCGATAACAATGCCTATATCCGACCTTCTCCATCAGCCGGTTCGTTAGGAGGCGTAGCTCGCAAAACCCGTGAAACAATTGTGTTATGTGAAGCGGCAGGTTTCGATACAATTTTTATCGAAACAGTTGGTGTGGGCCAAAGCGAAACAGCAGTGCATTCCATGGTCGATTTCTTTTTATTGGTTCAAATTGCAGGGGCAGGCGATGAACTACAAGGAATAAAAAGAGGAATTATGGAAATGGCAGATTCAATCATCATCAACAAAGCCGATGGTAACAACATTGAAAAAGCAGAATTGGCCAAAAGTCAATTTCAAAATGCCCTACACCTCTTTCCCCTATCTAAATCGGGATGGGAACCAAAAGTTAAAACTTGCTCATCGTTATATAAAAATGGAATTGCCGAAGTTTGGGAAATGATCAACGAATATGTAAGCTTTGCAGAGAAAAATAAGTACTTCGATACTCGCCGAAATCAACAGGCTAAATACTGGATGTATGAAACAATTAACGAGGCTTTAAAAAATTCTTTTTACCAAAACCAAGCAATAAAAAATAAGTTAAAAAACACCGAAGACGCTGTTTTAAATGAAAAAATTAGTTCTTTTGTGGCTGCAAATGAGCTTTTAAGTGCTTATTTTAAAAATGATTAGACACTACTCAAAAATAATTTAAAGAATATACAAAAATGAAAAAAACCTTATTATTGGTTCTGATTGCAACCATATTCATGGCTTGCGAAAACAAGAGCCATTTCACATTAAATGGAACCATCGTTCCTACAAAAGACGGATCGGTATTATTATATGGATTCGAAGAAGGACAAGCGACACCAATTGATACAGCTGAAATTACGAATGGGAAATTCACCTTTACTGGTGAAATTGATTTAGCCGATCTTTATTTAATTGGCTTCGAAGGTGAACGTCAGTTTATTGCTCAACTATTTTTAGAGCCAAGTAATATTTCGGTTTCGATATACCCTGATAGCGTTCAAAGTAACACAGTTGAAGGTTCAGAATCTCAAGCCCTGTTTGAAACATTCATGAAAGAAACATTGGATTTTTCAAAGAAAGAAAAAGAATTAAGTGCAAAATATAATCAAGCCCGAGGAGCAGGAAACCAGGAAGAGTTAGACGCTATTTTATTTGAATATGAGACGATTCAATCAAATCTAGAGCTATACGCACGTAACTTTGTTTCGGAATACAACGACTCACCAGTAGGTGCTTACGTTTACTTGATGAATTTTTATCAAACCGATGATATTGCAACCATGGATTCAATGCTAAATGTATTTGATCCTTCAATTGCTGAATCACAATTCATTGAAGTATTAAAAAAGAAAGTGGAAAATGAAAGAAGTACTGCTATAGGCTCAACCGCTCCCGATTTTACCATCAAAACCATAGAAGGTGAAAATTTTACACTTTCATCTCTTCAAGGAAAATACGTATTAATTGATTTTTGGGCATCATGGTGTCAGCCTTGTATGCAAGAAATGCCAAATGTAATTGAACAATACAAAAAGTACAGTGATAAAGGATTTGAGATTGTTGGTATTTCACTAGACCGACAAGAATCCCCCTGGAAAAAAGCAATTGAAGCAAACGAAATGAACTGGATTCATGCATGGGACTTGGCCGCTGAAAGCAAACAAGCAGAAGTTGCTAATACATACAAAGTACAGAGCATTCCTAGTACTTTCTTACTCGACAAAGAAGGAAAAATAGTTGCGAAGAATCTTCGTGGTGAAGCTTTAGCTGCCAAACTTTCAGAACTATTAGATTAAAACAATCAAATTAGATAAAAAGAAAAGGCTGTGAATTATTTCACAGCCTTTTCTTTTTTCAATTCTTTATCCATTAACTGCTCAATAGTTTGACTTTTATTATCCATCAATAGTTTTTTCTTGAAATAGGTAGAAGTAAACCAATGAGTTAGACCTTTGGGTGTTGTAGATATAGATATTGGCAATAATACTTTAGATTTTACTGAAACATTAGGCACATAAACTGTATCTGAAGGATTACTCTCAATGTAATCAATGATAAATAGATTCTGTTCTGCTAATTTCTGAGCCTTTCCATTATTAATTTCATTTACTATCACTTTATAATTATTTGACCCAGATATACTAATTAGAAGTAATATAAGCAATGTAAACCGTGAGCCCCACAATCCAATTTTTTCATGTAGACTTTGGAATAAACTACTATTCCCAATAGCAACTCCTGTGTACACTATCAAAATTGCACCAACAAAATATACAGGAATCAGTCCTCGAAGCCTTATCCAATTCGAAAAACCTAACGAATAAAGCATTATAAAAGTTCCAATATATATAACAAAAAGAACAGAAATCGACGAAAGCCAAACCGGAAATGTAACTATTGAATTTCCGCTCCATTTTGAATTCGGATACAACATTCCGATCACTATGCTAACAAACAGCAAACAACTACTTAAATACCAGCCATTTATAAATTTCGAAATGTGAAATATCGAGTTTGAAAGCGAGGCAATAAGATCTTGATTTTCGAATGAACTTTGCTCACCATCTAATCTATTTATTGTGCCCGGAGCAAGCACCATAAGCAACACCAAAAAAATGATATATCCAACAAAAACCCAAGTTGATGGCTTAAAATTCTTAAGCTTTTCCTTACTGAAAATAACAAAAACGAACACAGTAAACAACATCATTAGCATCCAATTTTCATTTGATCCTATGACAAAAAATGGAGCTATAATACTAACAATAATTGAAAATACGTTTTGCCGCTTATTAAAATGCTTAATTAACGTTCCAAGTAAAACAAAATAAAACAATGCAGGAATAATGTATACAGTCATACCCGAAAACCAATAAAACTGTGTAATACGAGGGGTATAACCAACAATAATTGTAAAAAAAACGGACGAAATAGCTAAACTCGAAAGTAAGGATTGCCTTTTCGTAAGAACTCTAATCAAATAAGATTGAGCAATAAAGAACAAAATAAAATTTACAATAGGATAAATTCTCCCAAATTTTGGGTTTAGAAAAGGTCGACCGGGAAGCTGCATAAAAATAGCATTCGCAAATCGTCCATTATAACCTGTTTTATACCAATAAAACACCCCTTCCCAATATGATTTATCAAGCATATAAAATCCATGAAAGAAATCGTCAGAGGGACCAGGCACATTATATTTTGCATAAACAAGAACAGGAAGAATTGATGTCCAACTAACTACTAAAATCAATACTTGGAATAAAATTGAATACTGTTTATTCGTGAAATTATTAAACATAAGATCTAATTTGATGTCTCCCCACTTTCATTTACTTTCTTTACTAAGTATACTGGTCGATTACGAATTTCATCAAGGCTCCTTCCGAAATAAATAGATAATATTGAAATCATAATGCTCAGTATTGTAAAGCCAATGCTCATAAAGATAATAATCGTTGTATAACCTTCAGGAGGTTTGTCTTCGCTCCAAAAATACATGATCAAACTATATATAATCGTAGAAAGCGAAAATAAAAAGAACAAAACAGAAAAAAACAATGAAATTTTTAGTGGCTTATTTGAAAATGCAAAAATTGCGGTAAACCCTAGTTTTGCTAAACCTTTAAATGAATAATTAGATTCGCCTGCAAAACGAGCAGGTGCTTCAAATTCTAACGTGGTAATATCGAACCCAATTACTTGAATAAATCCTCTTAAAAAGCGATTTCGTTCTCGATAATTCTCTTTTAAAATCGATGCAACGTCTTTTGAAATTAGAAAGAAATCAGAAGCGTTTTTTTCCAATTTATTAACAGAAAGGACATCAATTAATTTATAAAAAAGAGACGACATAACATTTTTAAACATTCCATTATCATGCCTTTTCGTTCTGCTCATCAGAACAATATCGTTTCCCTTTTCATAAGTTTCAAGCATTTTTTCAATCATAGATGGTGGATGCTGAAGGTCTGAATCCATGCATATAATAATATCATTTGTAGCATAATCAATTCCTGCGATCATTGCTGCTTCATGCCCAAAATTCCTTGAAAACTGAATACTCTTAATCTTTAAACTGGTTTCGTTTTGCTTAATTATTTTATCAATGATGGCCTGACTATTATCTCTGCTACCATCATTTACGAAAATCAATTGTGAATCATAACTGTTCAATTTGCTTAAGAATTCTTGAGTTGTTTTATAAAACTCCTCTATAACTTTTTCTTCGTTATATACAGAAACAACAAGAGCCAGCGATTTATTTTTTTGATCTGTCATAGTTTGGTAATTTACCTAACAAATATAATATAGTTAGCATACTATTAGACGGTAAATAATTCAATATTTTAAATTCATTAAAGAGCTAATTCCTCCTTCAAATACATTCCAGTTATCGATTTTTTTACTTTTGCGACTTCTTCGGGTGTACCAACAGCCATTACCTTCCCTCCTTTTCGACCTCCTTCGGGACCAATATCAATAATATGATCAGCTACTTTTATTACATCCATGTTGTGTTCGATTACCAATACTGTATTTCCTCGTTCTACCAGTTTATTTAATACATCAAGCAATACGCGTACATCTTCGAAGTGTAACCCTGTTGTAGGCTCATCTAAAATATAAAATGTCTTTCCGGTATCGCGCTTCGAGAGTTCTGAAGCTAATTTTACTCGTTGTGCCTCGCCTCCCGAAATGGTGGTTGATGATTGCCCAAGTGTTAAATATCCAAGTCCAACATCCTGCAAAGTTTTTATTTTCTTTATGATTTGTGGCACCGATTCAAAAAACTCAACGGCTTGATTTATCGTCATATTCAACACATCTGAAATCGACTTTCCTTTGAAACGAACTTCTAAAGTTTCTCTATTATACCTTCTTCCGTTACACTTATTACAATGCACATAAACATCGGGCAGGAAATTCATTTCAATTAGTTTCATACCACCTCCTTGGCACTCTTCACAACGCCCACCTTTTACGTTAAACGAAAAACGGCCTGGTTTATATCCTCTGATTTTAGACTCAGGTAACCGTGCAAACAAATCTCGAATATCGGTAAAAACACCAGTATAAGTTGCAGGATTTGATCGAGGAGTTCGTCCTAGTGGCGACTGATCAACTTGTACTACCTTATCGATTAAATCTAATCCTTTTACTTTTTTATAGCCCAACGGATCTTTCAGCGATTTATAATAATACTGACTTAGAATTGGCTGTAAGGTCTCGTTGATCAAGGTTGATTTTCCACTTCCCGAAACTCCGGTTACACAAATAAATTTTCCTAACGGAAAATCAACATTGATGTTTTGCAGATTATTTCCGGTACAGCCTTTCAATTCAATACTTTTGCCTTTTCCGGCTCTTCGTTTTGAAGGCACTTCGATTTGCTCTTCACCGTTCAGAAATTTTGAAGTTAAAGAAGATCCTTTTAGCAAATCCTGAGGCGTTCCTGCACTCATAATTTTACCACCATGGCGACCTGCTTTCGGCCCTATATCAACAATATAGTCGGCATTCATCATCATTTCTCTATCATGTTCTACCACTACCACAGAGTTTCCGGTATCACGCAACTGCTCTAATGATTTTATTAAACGAAGATTATCGCGATGATGCAAACCGATTGAAGGCTCATCTAAGATGTACAATACATTTACCAATTGCGACCCAATTTGTGTTGCCAAACGAATTCGCTGTGATTCTCCACCCGATAAGGTTTTTGCAGGACGATCTAAGGCCAAATATTCTAAGCCAACATCGAGCATAAAGCCCAATCGATCGCCAATTTCTTTGATCACCTCAACAGCAATTTTCTTTTGTCGTTCACTTAAGCGCGATTCCAAATCGCTAAGCCAGTTTTTCATTTCAATCAGATCCATTCGGGATACTTCTGAAATGTTTTTCTCGTCGATTTTAAACCAAAGCGATTCTTTTTTCAATCGAGCCCCATGACATTCATCGCACTGAATTTCCTTTATATATTGGCTGGCCCACTTTTGAGCACTTTTCGAGCTTGAACTTTCATTTTGGTTTTCAACATATTTCACAACGCCTTCGTACGACATAAAATAGTTAGCACCACTTCCTAGGGGCGAGTTTTTCAACTGAATCCGATCACTCGTTCCAAATAAAATTTTATTCAAGACTTCTTCGGGCAAATCTTTCACCGCAGTTTTAAGTGTTGCATTGTACATTTCGCAAAGCGCCTCCACTTGCCAAAAAATTAAAGCATTTCTATATTTCCCTAGTGGTGCAATTGCCCCATTATGAATGCTCAACTTTTTATCAGGAATAATTTTGTCCATATCGAGCTCTGGAATTTTACCTAAGCCATTGCATTTTGGACATGCTCCTTGAGGCAAATTGAATGAAAAATTATGGGGCGCCGGTTCATTATACGAAATTCCGGAAGTAGGACACATCAAATGTTTGCTGAAATATTTCACCTCTCCCGAATCGTAATCTACAATCATTACAATTCCATCGCCATGTTTCATGGCTGTTTGAACCGATCCTTTTAAACGCTTATCGGCAGATTCTTTAACCTGAAGTTTGTCGACCACAATTTCGACAAAGTGATTTTTGTAGCGATCAAGCTTCATACCGTGTATGATATCGCGAATTTCACCATCCACCCGAACAGAAATAAATCCTTTTCGTCGAACTTGCTCAAATAACTCGCGATAATGTCCTTTCCTACCTTTTACCACCGGAGCCAATACCATTATTCGCTGGTCGGCAAATTGCTCGCGAATTAAATTCAGAATTTTTTGTTCGGAATATTTGACCATCTTCTCTCCTGTATTGTACGAATAAGCTTCGCCAGCACGAGCGTACAGCAAACGCAGAAAATCGTAGATCTCGGTGACCGTACCTACCGTTGAACGTGGGTTCTTGTTGGTGGTTTTTTGCTCAATAGAAATTACCGGACTCAATCCTGATATTTCATCAACATCGGGGCGCTCCATGTTCCCCAGAAATGAGCGAGCATAAGCAGAAAATGTTTCGATGTAACGCCTCTGCCCTTCGGCATAAATTGTATCAAAAGCCAAGGATGACTTTCCGCTTCCACTTAAACCAGTAATTACTGTTAGCTTGTTTCGAGGAATATCAATATCTACATTTTGCAAATTATGAACACGTGCTCCGCGCACACTAATTTGCTCCTCTTGTGAATTTTCAATTTGAATTTTATCGGTCATGATTACTCCTCGTACTTTCAGTATTTTCCTTTTGGAATTTCTATTTCATAAGTTTTACCAGAACGATTGGTAAGATAGGCTTCTCGTAACCATGGATTAAAATACTTTAAAATTTTATAGTTGGTACGATGTTTCTCGGCAAAGGCAGCAAAATCTTCCACCTTCCCATTCACTTTTATAGTTTTGGTTGGAATAGAGGGGTAAATCTCACTTTTCGCGATGTTAAATCCATATTTTGAAGGATTTTCAAGGATTACTTTCAAGGCAATAATCCGAAACACATATCGTGAAGTTTCCTCACTTACGAGTAGATTGTAGTAATGCTCTTGATCTTGGCGATCAATCTGACGATCGATACCTCTTCGGCCCGCATTGTATGAAGCTGCCACTGTTGTCCAATTTCCATACTTCTCATACGATTCGTGCAAGTATTTACATGCTGCCACAGTTGACTTTTTGATATGATAACGTTCATCAATTTCGCCACTTACCTCTAATCCGTAATCACGAGCGGTACCTTTCATGAACTGCCAAAAACCAACTGCTCCGGCAGGAGAAACAATTTTTGGATCGAAACCACTTTCAGCCAAAGCCAAATATTTAAAATCTTCAGGAACTTCATATTCTTTTAAAATAGGCTCAATCATTTCGAAGTAACGGGGAGCCATTTTTATAAAACGAATTGTTTGAGAATGAAAGAATGAATTTACTATAATTTCACGATCCAAACTTTCATAAACATCGAAGTTACGAAGCGGAACATTTTCTCCTGCAAACGAAATTTCCTCTGGAATTGGAGGTGCTTGCACTTCCTGAAAAGCAAGAGTATCTTCAGTGTATAGGTGTGCTTGCATTGCATTTGTTTCATTCCCTTTAAATACATCCCCCACCATGAATAATACAACTGGAACAATAAAAACCAGGGCAATTATTAATAAAATATTATTTCTTCGATTACTCATTTTGTCTTCAATTTTTCGCTATATACAACAACCATAAATTGCTAATTGTTAGCAATAAAACGGAAATTGCAAAAGTACTTCATTTTTAGCTTTGAAAAAAGAAAACTTAGTGTTTAGAAATATTGTTAAATTGAACTTAATCTCGATTCAATTTTAAGCAAATGAAGTATACCTTAGGTAAGATGTTATATCACTTCACTTGTGAAATCAACAATATAAACTGAAATAATTCTAGAAAACATACCGAAGACCACTATATAACCCGAAAGTAAGCGGACGAGCTTCGAATTGGGAGCTGCTATTCAAGGAACTTAATTGGATTTTCATAATTGGTTCGAGTGAAATACGAATCTGACGCATCAAATCATACTCGAATCCCATTCCTAAGTTGCTACTAAAACTTACCGCATTCAGCCCAATTATTTCGCCGCCCTTGTAATTTTTACTCGTTCCATTAAGTGTCAAATAATCATTCAATAATATGTTGGTATTAATCCCTCCAATTGCATTTATGTCTATTCGTTTGTCGATTAATTTATAAACAACATTAAAAGGGATTTCAAGATAATTTGCATATTGATTCACCTTAAAATCCTCGAAATCGGCATTCATTTTTGCTGAATTCACAACCTCAGCATGCATCGATGAAACTTGTGCTCCATTGGGCAAAGCAACTGTTGCAACTCCTAAATCGGTGTTAACGGTAATATTGTTAACAGCCGCACTTTTTAAATCAGAAACAAACGAATTAGAGAAACTTAAAAGGTTACTATTTTGATTGGTAATATTATAACTACCCAAATCTTGTGTCAGTGTTCGATACCCGACTCCGGTTTCAAACTTTAAACGATTGTTTTGCTCATAGGCAACATTAACCACCCCTGCAAAAGTTGATTTATACTCTCCAGAATATAAACTTGAACGACTTGCCACTCCATCAAAGTCGGCGTAAATCATTTCATTGTCTTTTGATCCACTCTTGAATGCAAGAGAAGGGGCAACCTGTGCACCAACAATCCATTTTCCTTGGGATTTTTTCAGATGACTTTGTTGCTCCATACTCGACAAGTTCATGGCAATAATTTGTCGGTCGATTTCTGAAAGATCACCTTTGGGCTTAACAAGCTCAGGTGTTAAATTATCTTTAAACTGAATTTTTGCTGATTTTGTATCCAATTGTTGCAAACTATTTTGAGCAAGGTTCATCCTTTTGGTTACCGCAAACGCTCTTAATGGAAAATCAATTCTTTTAAAATCGGACTTTGCAATTTTCAAATTTGTTGGTTCATTTGCAGAAATTACAAATGGATAAAAAAGATATTCGTTCTGTACTTCGCTATAAATTGGAGATTCTATCGTACGACTCGAAAAATACCAGCCCAAAGCAAATGCAATTGCCACCACAGCTGCAACACCTGAACGTTGCAACCAAATGAAAGCATTTTTGCGTCGCTTCTTTTCTAAACTTGCTTCAATCGAATTCCAAACCGATGGATCGGGACTCATCTCAAAGTTTTCAAGCTTATCTTTAAAAAGCTGATCGATATGTTTTTGTTTATCTGACATTCACTTTATAATCTATTCCCAATTGCTTTACATTTTCTTGTAAAATTTTTCTTGCACGCGCTAAATTCGATTTTGAGGTTCCCTCCTGAATCCCTAGTTTCTCTGCAATTTCTTTATGTGTATAACCATCGATTGCATACAAATTAAAAACCATTTGATAACGGGGAGGCAATTCGCTTATGAATTGAACCAACAACTGCGCATCAATCGCATCAATCACGTCCGAAGCAATTGGCTCGTCGTCGTAAATGGTTATATCCTCAACAGTTTGTAAGCGATATCGTGTTCTGTACTTTTCTAAGGAAACATTCACCATAATTCGCTTCATCCATCCTTCAAAAGAACCTTTAAATGCAAACTGATTAATTTTGCTAAAAATTATTACAAAACCTTCGTGCAAAAAATCCTCTGCTTCTGTTTTATTGCGCGCATAACGCATGCATACCCCAAAAAGTTTTGGTGCATACATCCGGTATAACTCTGATTGAGCTTTTCGATTTCCGGATTGACATTTTTTTATGATTTGCTCAGTTGTATTCAAAAGTCAAATCTAAAATACCATCTTATTCGTTTTCTTTTACTTTAGTTATGAAATTTACACAATCGTACCGAATTAGCCTTTCATTAGCAATGCTCAATCAGAACCAAACCTTTTGTAGCTAACTTTTCAGTTGATAGGATGTACACTGCTTCAATATGGTTGCGTTACTGGTTTAAAAATTGCAAACGCAACCAGAACGCACTTTACATCATCTCAAATAAATAAAACAAAAACCATGAAAACATTCACAATATATTTTTCAATTTTCATTTTATTCACTGCTTGCCCGTCAAAAGCAAACATAGTGAAAACTGCAAAGCAGTTTTCTACCAATAAGGAGGCATCGACTATTACAGCTACAAATTCATTTGGCTTGACGCTTTTTCAAAATTTAGAGAACTCAACAAACAATAAGAACTTTATGATTTCACCGCTTAGTATTTCAATGGCCTTTTCAATGGTTTACAATGGTGCCAATGGCGAAACAAAAGAACAAATTGCGAAAGCGCTAGAAATTGAGTCGTTCTCGTTGGAAGAAGTAAATGCTGCCAATGCAAATTTGTTAAATCAGTTATTTAAAGGTGATGAACAAATATCAATTCATACTGCTAATTCAATTTGGCTACAAAATGATTTTCAGGTTCAACATAAATTTCAAAAAAGTATTGAAAATTATTACAAGGCAAAAGTTACTAAAGCCGATTTCACAAATTCAAAAACCGTTGAAGAAATTAATAATTGGGTAAGCGAACAAACCAATCATAAAATCACCGAAATTATTAAATCAATTTCACCCGACGAAGTTCTTTTTTTAATCAATACACTCTATTTTAAAGGAGATTGGACAAATGCTTTCGATGATAACAAAACCACTCTTGAAACTTTTACTATCGAAGGCGGACAAGAAATTGAAACCTTAATGATGAACCGAACTGATTCCATGTTCTATTTTAAGAATGAACAGTTTGCTGCCATTGAATTACCATATGGAAATGGGCAGTTTGCCATGAATATTTTGCTGCCCAATGAAAGTTCTACTGTAAGAGACATAACTAATCGACTAACTGCTGAATCATGGAGAGGTGGTTTGCAGTGCTTCGTAAAAAGACAAAACGTGAAGCTAAAATTGCCAAAATTTAAAATTGAATATGAGCTACCATTAAACGACCTGCTAATGCAGATGGGTATGAAAGATGCTTTTTCAGCAAAAGCAGACTTTAGTAAGATCAACGAGGATAAAACTTTACAAATAAGTTCTGCCATACACAAAACTTATATCGAAGTAGACGAAGTAGGAACTGAGGCAGCAGCAGTAACTTCAATTGGTTTTAAACTTACCTCGATGCCAATTAATGCGCCAAAAACAATTCCATTTTACTGCAACAAACCATTTCTGTTTATCATAACAGAAACAAAATCAGGCTCCATAATTTTTATGGGCCAACTAGGAAATCCTTTAAATTAAAAACATGTACAAAATAAATTTATTGATCGGAATAATAGTTTTGCTGGGAGTAATAGCTTCATGTGAAGATCCTGTAAATCAAGACACCCCAACAAACTTCGACTTAACAAAATATCAACCTTATGTCGATTTGTACTTTTACAATTACGATAGTCTTCCAAACGACCCTATTTTTGTGCAAGACTATAAATTAGAAGGTAGCAATTTAAAAGTTATTGTAGGCTATAGTGGTTGTTCAGGCAATCATCCGATTGAATTGGTTTTAATGCATCCATCGTGCGGAACACCACCAATTCCACCTCCAACCTTTTCTCTCCGACACGATGGTATAGGACAGCTTTGCGATAGGTATGTTACCGATACAGTATATTTTGATTTATCGAATGTAATTGACAGCACAAAAGAAGAAACACAAATTCAGTTTTGTTATCATATTTCTGGCGCAGATTATCAATGTGATTCCCTCGCGCTTGCTCCTTAAATCTGAAACGCCCGTCATTAGCCTACGGCAAGCATTTGTTTGCTTACAAAAGCCGTAGGCTTACTTGGCAGCTTTGTCGACTATTAATTGAGCAGAATTGATAGCTTTCGATAGCAAGCAAAAAAAAGGTCGAAAAACTTCGACCTTTTTTAAATTAAAAAGAATTATGAAAATAATTTATTCACTTTATAAATGAATCACCTCATCATATGCAGCAGCTGCAGCTTCCATCACAGCTTCGCTCATAGTTGGATGCGGGTGAATTGTTTTTAATAGTTCATGTCCGGTAATTTCTAATTTACGGGCAACTACCATTTCGGCGATCATTTCGGTAACATTTCCACCAATCATGTGGGCACCTAATAACTCGCCATATTTTGCATCAAAAATTAATTTTACAAAACCATCTTTCTGTCCAGCAGCACTTGCTTTACCCGAAGCGGAGTATGGGAATTTTCCCACTTTAATTTCGTATCCAGCATCTTTTGCTTTTTTCTCGGTTAAACCAACCGACGAAATTTCAGGATTTGTATAAGTACATCCAGCAATATTTCCATAGTCAACCGGATCAGGATTAAATCCTGCAATTTTTTCAACACACGCAATTCCTTCTGCTGAAGCAACGTGTGCCAAAGCTGGTCCACCAACAATATCACCAATTGCATAAACACCTTTAACATTGGTTGCATAAAAATCATCAACCTTGATGCGTCCTTTTTCTAATTCAACACCAAGTTCTTCGATTCCAATCCCTTCGATATTAGGAGCAATACCTACTGCCGACAACACAACTTCAGCTTCATGTACTTCTTCTCCTTTAGGGGTTTTAATGGTTACTTTACATAAATCGCCGCTGGTATCAACCTTTTCAACCGACGATTTTACCATTACATTCATTTTTGCCTTTTTAAAGCTTCGAGCCAACGCTTTTGAAACTTCTGGATCTTCATTTGGAACGACTTCATCCATGAATTCAACCAAAGTTACTTTGGTTCCAACTGTATTGTAGAAATTCGCAAACTCGCTACCAATTGCACCCGAACCAACTATGATCATCGATTTAGGTTGTTTGGGCATATTCAAAGCTTGACGATAACCAATAATTTTTTCGCCATCTTGTTTCAAAGTAGGCAACTCACGCGAACGTGCACCAGTTGCTAAAATCACATGCTTTGCTGAAACAACTTTCTTGGAGCCTTTTTCATCAGAGACCTCAACTTCAGTAGCCGATTTAAGTTTACCAAATCCATTGATTACTTCAATTTTATTTTTCTTAAATAGAAACTGAACACCTTTACTCATTCCATCCGCCACATCGCGACTTCTTTTTACCATCGCTTTGAAATCGGCTTTCACCTCGCCACCAATAGAAACACCATAAGATGCTGCATGCTGGGCATATTCAAGTGCCTGAGCACTTTTTAATAATGATTTAGTGGGAATACAGCCCCAATTTAGACATACTCCACCAATACTTTCTTTTTCAACAACAGCTGTTTTTAATCCCAACTGTGAAGCTCGAATGGCCGCCACATAACCACCGGGGCCACTACCGATTACAATAAGATCGAAATCCATTATTTTAGTTTTATTGATTTTTATTCTTTTTGTAATAAACGAATAACTAACAATTATGTTTATGTAATTAGCAACTCTTTCATTTTTTTGAATATGGCAGCATTTATTTTCAAATTAAATACAATTGAAACTGTCAAATCGCGTTCAAATGTTTTAATTTGAAGATTAATTCGATGGGAGAATTCAATTTTTAGACATTGTAAATTTTTACTTTGCCAATTAACTTTTTTGAGAGCATTATTATGAAATTTTTATACTATCCACTTTCTGCAATTTATGGATTCATCGTTTTCATTCGCAACTTAATGTTCGACATGAAAATATTGAAGCAACACAATTTTGATGTTCCAATAATTTCGGTTGGCAATTTAACAGTTGGAGGAACGGGTAAAACTCCTCACGCGGAGTATTTAATCAGCCATTTGCAAAAAGAGTTTGATGTTGCTTTTTTGAGCAGGGGTTACAAACGACACTCCAAAGGTTATTTGTTAGCCGATTTAAATTCCACGCTTTTTGACATTGGTGATGAACCGGTTCAAATCAAACAAAAATTCCCGAACATTCCGGTAGCTGTTAGCGAGAAAAGAGTTTTAGGAATCCAAAAATTACTAGCCAATAAAGAGCTCAGTATTGATGCAATTATTCTCGATGATGCTTTTCAGCACCGTTATGTAAAGCCCGATTTAAACATCTTATTGGTGGATCATACCAAACCAATTTACGAAGACCAATTATTACCATTGGGTCGCTTAAGAGAATCGGAAAAATCGAAATATCGAGCCAACTTGATCATTTTCACCAAGTGTCCCGACGAAATGAAGCCAATCGAGCAACGTATTATTCGCAATCGTTTAGATATTCGTCCCTATCAGGATTTGTTTTTTACAACCATTGTTTATGGTGGAATCACCCCTGCAAAATTGGGTGCATCGGTCTTCAACAACAATTTGGAAAACTATACCGTTTTATTGCTAACCGGCATTGGAAATCCGATACCACTAGTTGAATACTTAGATAAAAAAGTTGGAAAAATTATCCACGAAAAATATCCCGATCATCACTATTTTTCAAACACCGATATCGAAAACATCGATTCAAAATTCAATGAAATAGAATCGGGAAACAAAATGATTATCACCACCGAAAAAGATTTAGTAAGAATTAGAGCGGTGCAGAACATATCGGAAGAATTTATGGAAAATTTATATTATATTCCGATTGAAGTTAAATTTCTGAATCAGAGTAGAGAACAGTTTAATAAAAGAATCATCAATTATGTTAAAGAAAATAGAAGCAACAGCCGACTATATAAAAAGTAAAACCAATTTCGACGGACATATTGCCATTATTTTAGGATCGGGACTAGGTGGTTTTGCCGATAAAATTAAAGCAGAACATATTCTTTCGTACGACGAAATTCCGAACTTCCCGGTTTCAACAGTTGCCGGCCATAAAGGCCGCTTGGTAATTGGAATGTTCGAAGGTAAGAAGATACTTGCGATGCAAGGTCGCTTTCATTATTACGAAGGATATTCGATGGATGAAGTAACTTTTCCGGTTCGGGTTTTTAAGATGCTTGGCATTTCACATTTATTTGTATCCAATGCTGCCGGTGGTACCAACTACGAATTTGAGGTGGGCGACATTATGATGATTACCGACCATATTAATTTTTTTGGCACCAATCCACTCATCGGTAAAAATATCGACAAATTAGGACCTCGCTTTCCCGACATGAGCAAAGCTTATGCTCCTAAACTCCAAGAAATTGCCCGAAAAGCAGCAAAAGAAAACAACATACTTTTACGCGAAGGAGTATACATTGGCGGCACAGGTCCTTCATTTGAAACCGTTGCCGAATACAAATTCTTTAACAAAATGGGTGGCGATGCAGTTGGGATGTCGACTGTTCCGGAGGTTATTGTTGCTAACCACATGTCAATGCAAGTTTTCGGAATTTCGGTTATCACCAACAATGGATTAGCGATTCCGGAAGAAGGAAATTTACACAACGATGTGTTAGATATTGCCAATGTTTCGGGCCCAAAACTCGAAAAAATAGTTAGCTGTTTAATCCAAGAAATCTAATATGGCCGTTGCATTACTTCTTCTAGCACTCGCTCCGGTCGTAATTATTGCCTCGTACATTTACTTTCGTGATAAATACGAAAAAGAACCTATCCAACTTTTGCTGTTATCCTTGTTGGCCGGAAGTTTAATTGTAATTCCTATTGTTTTTGCCGAGAGATTTATGACTTATTTAGGCAATGGTTTTGAAGGAGTGCTTTTGGGCGGATGGAATGCATTTATGGTAGCTGCACTGTGTGAAGAAGTTTTTAAGTTTTCAGCATTATATCTACTTATTTGGAAAAATAAGGCCTTCAATGAAAAATTTGATGGTATCGTTTATGCAACCTTTATTTCCTTGGGTTTTGCCGGAATTGAAAACGTACTTTATGTTTTTGGCAACGGAATCAATACCGGATTAACGAGAGCAATAACAGCTGTTCCGGCGCATGCCATATTCGGAATTTCAATGGGATTTTTCTTTGGCTTGGCTAAATTCTATCCTAAAAAACGAAATTATTATTTGAAAATCAGCTTTCTTCTTCCATTTCTGCTTCATGGAATTTACGATTTTATATTAATGGCTGGCCTAACTTACTTGCTCCTTCTATTTATTCCATTTTTAGTTTATCTCTGGATTTTTGGATTTAAAAAAATGAAAAACTTAAATAATCGTTCCTTTTATCGAAACGATTTAGAACTCGATCTCGACTTGTCAAAGGTGGAAGAATTTAAAAGACACGAAGAGCAAGCTCCTAAGAAATAATATAACGAATGTTAAATAATATTCCTTTTTTGTAATTCTCACTCAAAAAGAAGAAAGCAACTAATAAAATAATTCGCTAAATTTGGTTGTATGAAAATCAACCAACCAAATATCGATCGCCACACCTGGTCAGGTGCTGGATTGTTTGAATGCTGGATTTGCTAATACGCATCTCTCCTCGTCTTTTTTCATCTATTTAAATTATTTACGAAGCTTAAAATATTTCATGCAAAGCGGTATTATCTTCGATATCAAACATTTTGCGGTACACGATGGTCCTGGCATTCGGACAACCATATTTTTTAAAGGTTGCCCTCTAAGTTGTTTGTGGTGCCATAATCCTGAAAGCATCAAACCACAATGTGAGTCCTTACAAGTTTTACGAAAAATGGATGGAAAAAGCTTTCCATACACCAAATCAATTGGGGAAGTCATTACAACTGCTGCTATCATTTCGATATTAGAAAAGGATCAAATTATTATGGAAGAAAGCGGCGGCGGTGTTACTTTTTCGGGAGGAGAACCTTTGTTGCAGCCAAAATTCTTAAAGGAACTTTTGATAGAATGCAAAAAAAGGTCATTTCATACAACAGTTGACACTTCGGGTTATGCTTCTGAAACTGTATTAAAAGAAGTTATTCCGCATACCGATTTGTTCTTATTCGATTTAAAATCCTTAGATCCCGATCAACACGAAAGTGGAACGGGTGTCCCGCTTTCTGTAATATTAAAATCATTTCGATTGATCACCGAAGCCAATAAGAAAATTAGATTACGAATACCGGTAGTTCCCGACTTTAATTTCACAAAAACAGATTTATCGAACTTTAAGAAGTTTACAAACGATCACAAAGATAAAATCGAGGCAATTCACTTATTGCCCTACCATTCAATTGCTAAAAACAAGTACAAAAACCTTGGAATTGAAAATACATTTTCCTCTCAAAAATCGCTTTCTAAAAATGATTTAAAACTTTGGAAAGAAGAGATGGAAACCAATAAGTTACCAGTTATTATTGGTGGTTAGCAATTCCTAAAAATCGAAAAATAAATCATGAATAATAGAATAAAAGAACTCAGACAACAAAGCTTAGATGCAGTAAATAAAATTTCGGAAGAAAGAGCAATCTTGGTGACTGAATTTTACAAAAGCAACGATGCTTGTGGAATTTCAGTTCCGATGCAGCGAGCAAAATGCTTCGAACACATCATGACCAACAAAAAGATTTGTATTCTACCAAATGAACTCATTGTTGGAGAAAGAGGACCTGCACCAAAAGCAACACCAGCTTATCCCGAAATTAGCATTCATTCATTAGAAGATTTGCACATTTTAGACACGCGCGAAAAAGTTTCGTTTAAAGTTGATGAAGCGGTGAAGCAAGCTTATCGCGAAGTAATTATCCCTTTTTGGAAAGGAAAATCGAATCGTGATCGTATAATCAATGTACTTCCTCAAAGTTGGAAAGATGCCTATGAAGCTGGAGTTTTCACCGAATTTCAGGAACAGCGCGCACCCGGACATACTGTTGCCGGAGAAAAATTATTCAAAAAAGGAATGCTCGATTTAATTGAAGATTGCAATATGGCAATCAGAGCGCTCAATTATGAATCAGACTCGCGCGCTTTTGATAAAAGAGAGCAGCTTGAAGCAATGAAAATTTCAGCCGGAGCCATCATTAAATTTGCCCATCGTCATGCGCAAAAATTAGAAGAATTGGCACAAGCAACTTCTTCAGAACAAAGGAAAGAAGAGATTCTAAAATTAGCCGAAGTATGTAAAAAAGTGCCGGCACATGCTCCTTCCACATTTTATGAAGCACTTCAGCACTATTGGTTTATTCATGTGGGAATAATTACTGAAGTAAACCCTTGGGATTCTTTTAATCCGGGCCGACTAGATCAGCACCTTTTCCCCTTTTACAAGGCAGAAACCGAAGCAGGAACGTTGAGTAAAGAGCAAGCTATTGAATACTTACAGGCTTTCTGGATCAAATTCAACAACCATCCTTCGCCTCCTAAAATGGGAGTTACCGCAAAAGAAAGTAATACTTATACCGACTTTGCCTTAATCAATGTTGGGGGTGTAAAAAAAGATGGAAGCGATGCAGTAAATGAGCTTTCATATATTTTATTGGATGTAATTGAAGAAATGCGTTTGTTACAACCCAGCTCGATGGTTCAGGTGAGTAAAAAGAATCCTGATCGTTTTGTTAATAGTGCAGTTAAAATCGCTAAAACCGGATTTGGTCAACCTTCAATTTTCAATACCGATGCACTCATCCAAGAAATGGTGAATCAAGGAAAAAGCTTTGAAGATGCCCGTGTTGGAGGAGCAAGCGGTTGTGTTGAAGTTGGTGCTTTTGGAACAGAAGCCTATTTATTAACCGGTTACTTTAACCTTCCAAAAATTTTAGAATTGGTACTAAATGATGGAACCGATCCTTTAACAGGAAAATACATTGGAGTAGAATCTGGTAGAATTTCAGACCTCAAAAGCTTTGATGACTTAATGACGGCATTTAAAGAGCAGTTGCAATATTTTGCTGACATAAAAGTTGCCGGAAATAATTTAATAGAACGAGTTTTTGCTCAATTTATGCCAGTACCATTTCTTTCTTTAGTAATCGACGATTGTATTTCAAAAGGGATCGATTATGTTGCCGGCGGGGCACGTTATAACACCAGTTACATTCAAGGAGTTGGAATGGGTTCGTTAACCGATTCGCTAACAGCATTGAAGTATCATGTTTACGATAATAAAGATATTTCATTGAAAGAATATGTCGAGATACTAGCAAACAATTTCGTGAATAACGATAAGTTCAGATTAAAACTTCTTTACGATACGCCTAAATATGGAAACGACGATGATTATGCCGATGATCAATTGTCGCAAATTTTTGAAATCTTTTTTAATGCAATCGACGGACGCCCGAATACTCGAGGGGGTCAACAGAGAATCAACTTATTACCAACTACTTCGCATGTTTATTTTGGAACTAAAATTGGTGCGCTCCCCGATGGAAGACTTGCAGGCAAACCGCTTTCGGAAGGGATAAGTCCGGTACAAGGTGCCGACACAAAAGGTCCTTCTGCTGTAATCAAATCAGCTGCAAAAATTGACCACCTAAGAACGGGGGGAACCTTGCTAAATCAGAAATTTACACCTCAATTTTTCGAAGATGAAACAGCAATTTCGAAAGTTACCAGCTTAATTCGCTCCTACTTTAGAATGGATGGTCATCACATTCAATTCAATGTTGTAAATGCGGAAACATTAAGGGAAGCGCAAAAGCATCCGGAAGCATATAAAGATCTAATTGTAAGGGTAGCAGGATATAGTGACTACTTTAATGACTTAGGGGATGATCTGCAAGAAGAAATAATCAAACGGACAGAACAAAATGATTTATAAACGAAAAGCCATTCAAAATCGAATGGCTTTTTATATTAAAATACTAATTTTTTAAATTTAGGATATTCTCCATAATCATTGTATGATGCCGAACTATCTTGAAAAAAGAAAATTATAAGAATTAATTGTCCAATTGCAGGAATTAAACCTAAAAATAAATAATATCCACTCCTGCTTGTATCATGTAATCTGCGAACCATTGACGAGATTGTTGGTATTACTAATACTAATCCAATTAATCCAAAAACAATATCAATTATATATCTGAAATCCGAAAACTTAAAATAGATACTTAAAAAAAAGTATAATGCTACAATTAAAAAATTTATTGAGTTAAAAGTCCAAAACTCTTTTCTACGAGTACGGCCGCTAAAGGTAAAATAGTTCGACCATCCTTTTAAATAGTCTCTAATCATTATTGTAAACTAATAGTTTCATATAAAAAATACACATTAATAACTCCCTCTAATAAACATAAACATCAAATTAAATAAAAATATTATAGAGTTATCATATAATTTCACTAGGAAACATTCAATTTAAATTCGTTATAATTTACTTATTTTTAGACATACCAACCATTTGTCCAAAATCATATTATTAAACAAAATTCCGAACATCAAAATAGCTATAAATTAAGTGCTAAAAATGTGATTAATGTTACAATCATGAAGCTAAGATTAATGCCAATAAACAAAGTCATAGCATTATAATATGTCAATTCTGGTAACAATATATAGGCAAAATGCTATAGGATTTACAAAGAAGTTCGAATTTGTTATAACAACTTAGTATTAACATCCATAATATTGCTTAAAATATATTGCATTATGAAAATTAAACAAATTTTTACCACCTTATTAAGCTTAATTATTTTACTATTAGGCTCTAATATTTTAGTTGCGCAAACAGTCGATTTATCGGGAAATTTACAAACACCAATTACAAATAAAGCTGTTGTTTTTGCAGAATTGACCTACAATGATCTTAATCAAAACGGTAATTTTGATGCGGCTTTTACCTTGTCTCAATCGGCTATTACAACATGGGGAGATTATTCCACTTCTTTGAATTTTTACAACGAAGGATTACAAGTACGTAATGGTGGAAGTTTTGAATCTGAAAATCTGATTAGCACGATGGCGAATCAAGTTTATTTTGCTTGGTTCGAAGTTGATGTAAGCAATAAAACATATACCACATGGGTTAAAACACTCAACCAAGACACAGTTCGGGTTTATACCAATGCCGCATTCCGAAATACAGCCATCGAATCAATCAATATATGGAGCACTATCCATAACCCCGACGGAGAAGTAGATTCAATTGATGCCAAAAATGTTTCTATTGTTGCAGCACCCGGAGTATTCCCTGAAAGCTATAGCGATGCTTCACTTTCATCAATTTCAATAAGTACTGGTACAATAGAGTTTAGTTCTGATCAATTAAATTACGATGTGATTTTACCTGAAGGAACAAGTTCAGTTACCATCAACGCTATTGCAAATAATATGCATTCAAGCATCGATGGAGCAAATGTAATTGACGTTTCCTCAGGAAATGAAATGGCAGAAATTATAGTTACGGCGCCTAATAATATAGATCAACAAACCTATACCATTAATTTCACAGTTGCTGGAAATTATGCAATCTATCTTCCGGGAGGAAGCGGAGCATCAAGCAATATCAATATTTCTGGATTAAACATTACCACCTTACCATTTACAGCCGAAATGTGGATTAAGCCAGAGGATTCTCAAGCTGCATATGCAGGTTTATTTTACCATAGAGGAAACTCAAATGCAGGTTTGTATTATGCTGCAGGCTGGGAAGGCGCGGATATGTTACGCCTCGATTTTGGCGACAAAGTTGTTACGCAGCCAATCTCTTACAACGAATGGCACCACATAGCAATTATTGTTACAGAAAATTCGAAATCAATCTTTGTTGATGGAAGTATTGCAGCCTCCAATACCACATCAAATTCAGATTACGATTTTTCAAGTGGCGAGCTGTATTTAGGCTTCGACAAAGCTGTAGACGATAGAGCTTTCAAAGGTTTAATTGATGAAGTTCGTGTTTGGAATACAGAAAAAACAGTTGAAGATTTAGAAAGCAATAAAACAAAAACTCTAACAGGATCGGAAAAGGGCTTGGTAGCTTACTATACTTTTAATGATAAAACAGAAGGAGTGGCAACCGACTTTACAGGAAATAACAACGGCGTAATTACAGGAGGTACTTATGTCCCTTCTTTTAGCGCTGCCGACGACGATAATGATGGATTACTGGCATATCAAGACAACTGTCCAACAGTTGCCAACGAAGATCAGGCCGACCTCGACAACGATGGATTAGGTGATGCCTGCGATAATGATATAGATGGCGATGGAGTGATCAACGAAATCGATAATTGCCCCGAAACCCCGAATGCAGATCAAATGGATGTTGATGAAGATGGCATTGGTGACATTTGCGACAATGATGTTCCTGATGGATTAAACTTTGCTTACAGCTTCAATGGTGGCAACGGAGAAAACAGTAACATCAATATTTCGGGATTGAATTTAAAAACACTCCCCTATACTATCGAAATGTGGATTAAACCAAACGGAGATCAAATCTACAACGCTGGTTTACTTTTTGCTCGCCCTGCAAATGTTGGTTTCCAGTATGCTTCAAGCTGGCAAGCTCCTGAACAAGGAATTCGTTTTATGACAAACGGAGGCGACACTTATGGCAATTTAACTGTAACGAACTCTGTAAAGACAAACGAATGGCATCATATAGCTGTTGTTGTTACTGCTGATTCTAGAACCGTTTATCTTGATGGAAATAGCAAAACCGAAACTGCAACTTTCACTACTACCGACTTTAGTACTGAGAGTCTTTATATTGGCTGGGATAGCGACGGTTCCACAAGAAGCTTCAAAGGCTTAATTGATGAAGTTAGAATTTGGTCTGCAGCAAAATCAAAAGAAGAACTTATTGAAGCAAGCACTGATACACTTTCTGGTAACGAAGACAATCTGGTTGCTTACTACAACTTCGACGATAGGAATGAAGACTCGGCAACTGATTTAACAGGTGGCGTTGACGGTATTTTAAATGGAGGAGAGTATTCCCTCTCGTTTTCTCGAATCGATAGCGATGAAGATGGAATCATTGACCTTCTGGACAACTGTCCACAAACTGCAAATCCCGATCAGACAGATGTCGACTTTGATGGAATTGGAGATGTTTGCGATGACGAAATCGAAGGTGAAGGTCTTTACGACATTGTAACTGGCAATGGTTATACCACCGAAAGTGGAACCAATTTTGTTTCCTTTCAGCAAAATGCAATCATGACCTACAATGGTTATCAGTACATAACTTATTGGAATAAAAATTCTAATGTTTGTCTATCACGAAAAGCAATCCCTGACGGCAATTGGGAAGAACTTATTTTTACCGATTATGCTTCTACATTCGACTTGGGCGACAACCATTATAACATTTCAATGGGAATTTGCGAAAGCGATGGCACCATTCACCTTGCTTATGATCATCACAACGATGAAATGAATTATCGTGCTTCCACTGTTGATCTTGTTAACAATCCCGAAAATGCCGATTGGTCAGAAACAGCTTTTACTGCTACCTTAAATTATTTAGAAGAAGGCGTAGTTTTAAATGATGCCACTTTTGCAGGAGCGATTACCTATCCTCGATTTATTACAAAACCAAGCGGCGATCTTCTGTTTGAATGCCGTACTGGTTGGAGTGGAGATGGCAATTCTCACTTATGGGAATATACAGGAGAATCTCAATCATGGAGCTACATCGGAGAATACCTTCATGGTAGAGCCAATGGCATGCCAACAGGCTATGTTGATAATTGCGGTTACATCAATGGCTTGCACTACACCCCTGGCGGAACACGCTTACATGTATCATTGGTATGGCGTGACAGCCCCGATGCGAACACAAATCACGACATTTGCTATGCTTACAGCGACGACGATGGTCGTACTTGGTACAACACTGCAGGTAAACTTATTGGAACCACCGGAAGCACAGATGTTAGCAAACTATTGAATTATTATTCCCAAGGTTTTGAGATATTATCGGTTGGACAAAATCGTGGGCTAATTAATCAGGAAGGACAAGCAGTAGATAGTAAAGGTAATATCCACATATTACAATCTTATCTAGAAGATGGCGTGAATGAAAATTCATGGTACAACCGACGCACCAAAGCAATGATGCGCCATATTTACCAGGACGAAGAAGGCAACTGGCAAAATGATATTATTGCCGAATCGCGCATCGATCGTGGTGATATTGCTGTAGATGCTGATGACAACCTTTATGTATTGGGCCCCGATTATCGTGTTTACTGGGCAAAGGCTGCTGAAAAATGGGCAAATTGGTACGATTTTGATATCTCGCAAGACGGGAATGCAGTAGCGGAAGGTTTGTTCGACCGAGAAATGCTTTTAGAACACAATACCCTTTCTTTTGCATTAGCGCATAGCGATATGAATGGAAAAATAATTGTTCCATATTATCCAGTTGAGGTTTCGGGAAACAGTGTTAATAAAATTGACGCCCTTAACTTTACACTTCAACCGAACCCATTTAAAACTTACTGCGAAATAAATCTACCAGGGATGTTTAAATATGAAATTCATTCCTTAAGTGGCGCATTAGTTGAGGAAGGAAAAGGTATGGGAATAACAAAAATTGGTAATAATATTAAATCGGGCATTTATTTACTCAGTGTTCAACAAAATTCAAAAAAATTAATCAAGAAATTGATCAAAGAATAATTCATATATTTTTCAATAAAAAAAGGTTGTTCAAAAATTGAACAACCTTTTTTTATTTTTTAAGTATTAATTCTAACCGTATTAGTATCTGCACACTAAATAGAACATATTTTCATTTTTATACCACTGGTTGTTGAATTTAATACAGCAATTTCATATATTCAAGATGTATTATTTTAAATAATATGGCAACAAAATAAAATCATCAACAAACCACCAATGAAAATCTACCAAAGAAAACTCTTTCTCCGTCAATTCTTATTCTATCTTTTAATAGGGATATTTGTTGGTAGTACTCTTCTGATTTTTACTAAAATCACCCTTACTAATCAGAAAAAAAATGAGCTAAAAAGTCAATTAATTAAAGATAGTTCCACATTAAAGGCAAATTATTACTACATCGAACGTGAAGCAACTGCCGAATTATTAATGTTGAGTGAATCTCCATTTGTTAAAGACTTTATAAAAGCAAAAACAGATTCTGCCAAATTCGCACAAATGATGATATCGTTTGTAAAACAAGCCGGAATTTACAACCAATTCCGATTCATCAGGTTAGATGGCAATGAGGTTTTCAGAATAAATCAAGAAAATGGAAGATCGTACATCGTTGAAAACTCAAAACTTCAGAATAAAAAAAATCGATACTATTTCAAAGAAACAATTAAACTAGAAAAAGGACATATATTCCAATCGCCAATTGATTTAAACATTGAAAACGGTCAAATCGAAACCCCCCACCGAATAATGGTTCGCTATGGAACGCCAGTTTACGAAGGTGATAAAATGTATGGTATTATAGTCTTGAATGTCGATCTTACAGCTTATTTTCATTCATATCATCGTTTTAATAATGAACCAGGACAGTATTATATTCTGAATAGTGATGGCTACTATTTACATGCACCTGATACCACCATTGAGTTTGGTTTTATGTACCCCGATGGAAAGGAAAAAACCTTGTACAACCTTTATACAGACTACGCCTTTATTTTAAATACCGAAAAATATTCATTAACGAAGTTCAATGGATTTCTAATATATCACGATAAGTATGAAACGACTAAGTCAGGTAACGAAATCGTACATTATTACAAAAATAAAACAAACGATTTTCATATTGTTAAGGCGGTTCCTATAAATCATTTAAATTTTATAAATGTAATCGGAGCCTCATTTGCTGTACTATTAATTATCATTCCCTTGTTCCTTGTAATTATTATATCATTCTTTTGGGCAAAAAACGATTTATTAAAATTTCAATACAAAAATCAATTAATAGAAACGAATAAAGAACTTAATAAGAGTCTTGCATCGCAAGATTTGTTCTTAACAATATTATCTCACGATTTAAAAAACTCATTAGGCGGATTTTATACATTCTCTGAATTTCTAAAAGAAAATTTAAAAATCTTTACAACAGATGAACTGCAACAAAATATTAAACTTCTAGAACAATCCTCGCAACTACAATACGATCTTCTTGTTTCAATTTTAGAATGGAAAAAACTCGAAATGGGTAAAACAAAAATTCAAAAGGAGATAATAAATGTACAAGAAAAGTTGAATGAAATTAAATCGCTTTACACCACTCGTCTATTAAATAAAAAATTAAAATTAACCCTAGATATTGAAGAAAATCATACAATATACTGTGACCCAAACTCCTTGGATGCAATTTTAAGAAACCTGATTGATAATGCCTTAAAGTTTTCAAATAAAGGCTCAACGATTGACCTTACAACCTTTAGATCAAACAACAATGATTTTATTATTGTCAAAGATTATGGGGTTGGTATATCAAAAGAAAAATTAAATAATCTATTCAAGTTAAAAAACTATTCAACAACAAAAGGTACAGCTGATGAAGCAGGCACCGGTTTCGGTTTAAAATTAGTTGAATCACTTATTCAACATAACAATGGAGACATCAGAGTTGAAAGCATCTTAAATAAAGGAACCAAGTTTATTGTTAGTTTTCCAACTGCAAACAGCGAAAACCACTAACGAATATCTTCAATATCGTAAGGAGTTTCCTGATATACAAAATAATTTAGCCAGTTCTGAAAAAACAAATTGGCATGCCCACGCCAACGTACTAATGGTTTTTTCTCTGGATTGTTCTTCTTAAAATAATGCTTCGGAATATCAATTGGTAATCCATTTGCCAAGTCACGCTGATACTCTTCGTTAAGTGTATCGGCTGCATACTCAAAATGGCCTGTAATGAAGAGCTTACGCCCTGATTTTTCAAATACAATACCAACCCCCGATTCGTCCGATTCAGCAGCAAGTTCTAATTCCGGAACTTTTTTAACATCCTCAGCCAGAATTTCGGTATGTCGCGATTGTGGCATGTGGAATTCATCGTCGAACCCTCTAAAAATTGGTAATTGCGGATCGGACGGCATATGCTTGAACACCCCAAACATTTTACGTTCAATCTTATGTTTCGGAATTTTATAATAATGAAACAGTGCAGCCATTGATGCCCAACAAATGAAAAGCGAAGATTGTACATTTTTCTCAGCCCAATCCAGGATGGTCTTCATTTCTTCCCAATAAGTCACATCTTCATACTCTAACTGCTCAACAGGTGCTCCTGTTACAATCAATCCATCGTATTTTTTATGCTTAATCTTATTAAAATCGGAATAAAAAGCCTGCATATGCTCCACTGGGGTATTCTTTGGCGTATGCGCCATGATCTTTATTAAATCGAGCTCTAACTGCAAAGGAGTATTCGATAAAATTCGGAGCAAGTCGGTTTCTGTAGTAACCTTAACCGGCATCAAATTCAAAACAGCAATCCGTAATGGTCTGATGTCCTGATGCGCAGCACGACTATCCTCCATCACAAAAATATTCTCTTTCTTCAGAGTCTTCACCGCAGGTAAGGCACTTGGCACATTTACTGGCATAATATTCTTTTTAAGGTAAAAACCCGACAGGAAACCAATCCTGTCAGGTAATTCTAATATCTAAAAGCGATTGCAAAAATAATCAATAAAAATAAAGGCTTGTTATAGCTTCGCAAAGGCTTGCTCTAAATCTTCTTTAATATCATCGATGTGTTCAATTCCAACCGACAATCGTAACTGATCGGGTAATACTCCAGCCGCCAATTGTTCCGTTTCATCTAATTGCTGATGCGTGGTCGACGCCGGATGAATGATCAACGATTTTGCATCGCCAACATTCGCCAAGTGACTTATCAATTCTAAACTATCTACAAATTTCGATGCAGCTTCTTTTCCTGCTTTTAAGCGGAAAGTAAGCACACCACCAAAACCATTTGTTAAATACTTTTTAGCTAATTCGTGATACTGACTACTTTCTAAACCAGCGTAATTAACCGATTCTACAGCTGAGTGATCTTCTAACCATTTTGCAATTTCCAATGCATTATCTACTGTTCGCTGAACTCTTAAAGAGAGGGTTTCTAAACCTTGAATTAATTGCCACGAATTAAACGGACTAATTGCCGGGCCAAAATCGCGTAAGCCCTCAACGCGCAAACGAATGGCAAAAGCAATATTTCCGAATGGGCCATCAACACCAAATACATCAGAGAAAACCAATCCGTGGTAACCTTCAGAAGGCTCTGAGAATTGCGGAAATTTACCATTTCCATAGTTGTATTTTCCGGCATCAATTACAATCCCCCCCAAACTAGTACCGTGTCCGCCAATCCATTTGGTTGCAGATTCTACAACAATATCGGCTCCGTGCTCAATGGGTTTAAATAAAAATCCGGCTGCACCAAAAGTATTATCAACCACTAAAGGGATATCGTATTTCTTAGCAACTGCCGAAACTTTCTCCCAGTTGGGCACATTGAAATTCGGGTTTCCCAAATTTTCAATATAAATCGCTTTGGTATTATCATCAATTAACTTTTCAATCTCTTCGGCAGTATCATCTTTTGCAAAACGGGCTTCTACCCCAAGTCGCTTAAATGAAACTTTAAACTGATTAAAAGTACCTCCATATAGAAATGGTGAGGTTACAAAATTATCGCCGTTTCCTAAGATATTATTTAAGGCCAAGAACTGAGCCGAATGTCCTGATGCAGTAGCAACTGCTGCAACACCACCTTCTAAGGCTGCCAAACGCTGCTCGAATACATCGGTGGTTGGATTCATTAAACGCGTGTAAATATTTCCAAACTCTTTAAGACCAAACAAATTGGCGCCATGTTCTGAGTTTTTAAATACATACGAAGTAGTTTGATACAATGGAACTGCACGTGATAAAGTTGTTTCGTCTACAGTTTGTCCGGCATGTAATTGTAAGGTCTCGTAACGGTAATTTTTAGTTGTCATAATTTAAATTTTTATTTTGATGCTCGTAAAAAGTTATTTCATAGGTATCCATGAAACATCATTTAGCATAATTGGTTTAAAATAATTTGAATGAAATTTGTAAGAAGTAGTAGCGCATGTACACAAATAGCAATAGCAAGAATTATTTGCTCATGCGCATAAGCATTCGCATCATCATGTCCATCATTGTGGTCATGAAGCAATAAGAAGTGATATTTTTTGTGCGAATACTCATTTGTCCTTTTTAACTTTAGGAGCATCAAACTTAAAAATTGTATTTCAATAAACAGTGCAAACCAGTTTAAAAATATCCGCGTTAACATACATTTAACATATAAGACGTAGTGGTCTTTTAATATTCCATGATATAGAATTACATGTTTGGGAGCGCAAAAAGGCATATTAGTAGGAGGAATTCAGACTCCTAGAATACAGATGGATAGCATCTAATTGTCGACTTTAAAGCGTTGACTCATCTTTTTTACGATTGAAAATCAGTACTTTTAAACGAAATATTTAATTCAATTGTTACATAACATGTATCACATAATAACCTATTTGTTTCAATTAAATTTGAGGCGCTGGTAAAATTTGGAAAATAGAACATTATGGAAAATAAACTTGGACAAATGTATACCGAGGCATTCCGCAAAAATTGGGATTTGCCTCTATTTAACGATTATGGAAATGACACTGTTTATAAGTATAGCGATGTAGCTCAATCGATCCAAACCATCGCACAAGTATTCAACGACTTAGGAATTGAAAAAGGATCGAAAGTTGCTATCTATGGCAGAAACTCAACCAACTGGGCAAAAGTATTTTTGGCTTGTATGGCCCACGGAGTGGTTGCAGTTCCTATCTTACCCGATTTTACCCCCGAAAATGTTGAACATATTATAGAGCATTCTGAAGCAACCTTCTTGTTTGCTGGCAAAAATCTATTTGAAAGCCTTGAAAAAGGAAAAATGCAAGCAATTAAAGCAAGCATTGCAATTGAAGACTTCTCGGTTTTAAAAGGAAGCGAAAAACTAGCCGATACTATTAAAAACGAAATCGATTCGATGCAAGATGAGCATCTTTTAAAAGAATCATTTGCATTTGAAGATTTGAACGACGACGATGTTCAGGTACTTTCATACACATCGGGTTCATCAGGATTTTCGAAAGGTGTTATGATTCCAGTTCGAAGTTTGTATTCAAATATTTTATTTGCTCGCGAACACATGCCACTCAAATCGGGCGACAAAATTGTTTCGTTTTTACCCATGGCACATGTCTTCGGAATGGCATTCGAATTTCTGTTTCCTGTTTCACGTGGTTGCCATTTAAGTTTCCTAACCCGAACTCCAAGTCCGCAAATTCTATTAAAAGCCTTTGCCGAAATAAAACCGCATTTGGTATTTATGGTTCCTTTAGTAATCGAAAAAATTTACAAAAAGAAATTGTTGCCGGTAATTCAAAAGCCAATAATGAAAGTGCTATTAAATGTTCCCGGACTCAATGGAATATTACATAAAAAAATACGTAATACATTAATCGAATCATTTGGGGGGCGTTTTTACGAATTAGTAATTGGAGGTGCGGCATTGAGTGCCGAAGTTGAAACCTTTTTAAAGAAAATAAAATTCCCATTTACAATCGGCTACGGAATGACAGAATGTGGCCCTTTAATTAGCTACGAAGCATGGGACAAAGCAAAACTACATTCGGCCGGGAAGTTGGTCGACCGCATGAAAATTAGAATCGAATCGGAAGACCCATTTAATACCGTTGGCGAAATTCAGGTAGCTGGCCCCAATGTAATGCTGGGTTATTTTAAAAACGAAGAAGCCAACCGCAACACTTTCACCGAAGATGGATGGTTGAAAACCGGCGATCTTGGTGTAATCGATAACGAAAATTTTGTTTTCATCAGAGGGCGTTCAAAAAATATGTTATTAGGGCCATCAGGTCAAAACATTTATCCCGAAGAATTAGAAGCCAGACTTTCAAATATGCCTTATGTTCAAGAATGTGTGGTGGTACAACGCAATCACAAATTGGTTGCGCTTGTTTTTACCGATGAGGAAGCAATTAAAACAGCAAATCTAAATCAAAGCGGAGTAGAACAAGCAATGGCCGAAAATAGAAACCAGTTTAATACGGCAGTGGCTGCTTATGAGCAACTTTCAAAAATTGAACTGGTAGAAGAGGAGTTTGAAAAAACACCCAAGAAAAATATCAAACGCTATATTTATACCTAAAATAACTTTTAATAAATATATAATGCCGAATTAAACAATATTAATACAACGATTGTCTAATTCGGCATTTTTTTACATCATCTGATCTATTTCAAATTACAGATCAATTATATGAAAACATAAAAAGGCCGGATATTAATCCAGCCATTTATTTATTTTTTCTTTGTAGTGCTTTTCTTAGCTGCACTTTTCTTTTTGGCAGGTTTCTTTTTAACGCCACCACTTTCTATAATTTTCATACATTCCTCCAAGCTTAACTTCGAAGCATCAATATCCTTCGAAAGTCGGTAGTTCTTTTTCTTGTATGCAATATAAGGTCCCCATCTTCCTTCCTTAACTTGAAGGTCGGGCTCTTCATCGAAAGTTTTTAACAATGCTTTCGCATCTTTTTCGCGTTTCTCTTTAATCAACTGAATTGCTTCGTCCAATTCAATTTTAAGCGGATCGTAATCTTTTCCGATGGAAACAAACTTGCTATCGTGTCGAACATACGGCCCAAAACGACCTATGGCAACTGTTACTTTTTTATCTTCAAACTCGCCTAAGTCGCGAGGCAATTTAAACAAATCCAAAGCTTCTTCTAAAGTAATTGTTTCCAAATGTTGCCCGGTACGCAAGCTAGCAAATTTTGGTTTTTCAGCATTTTCATCGTCCGCATCAACCGTTTCTCCTAATTGAGCCAAGGGACCATAACGACCAATTTTTACCGAAACAACTTTTCCGCTTACCGGATCATCTCCTAAAATACGTTCCCCATTTGCTTTTTCCGAAACTTTCAAAGTAGTTTCAACATTTTCATGAAATGGAGTATAAAAATCACCAATCATTTCATTCCACACAATTTTACCATCGGCAATTTCATCAAACTCCTTTTCCACTTTTGCAGTGAAATTGTAATCTAAAATTCGGTCGAAATATTTAATCAAGAAATCATTTACCACCATCCCAATGTCGGTAGGAAATAATTTCGATTTTTCGTATCCATAATTTTCATTTGCAACAATTTTCTCAATTTTCCCATCTTCTAATCTGAAGGTAGTAAACTCACGTTCGCTTCCGGGTCGATCCTCTTTTACCACATAGCCTCTATTTTGAATCGTGGTAATAATTGGTGCATAAGTAGAAGGACGGCCGATTCCTTGTTCTTCTAATTTCTTTACTAGGCTAGCCTCTGTAAAACGCGCAGGACGTTGCGTGAATCGCTGTGTTGCAATTATATTATTTAATTGTAGCTGATCGTTTTTATGAATCGGCGGAAGCAAAGTTTTGTCGCTTTGAGTTTCCTCTTCCTCATCGGTCGATTCCATATAAACTTTCAAAAATCCATCAAATTTGATTACTTCTCCGGTAGCTACAAAATATTCTGTTTGATTCGAAATCCCAATATTTACAGTAGTTTTCTCCAATTGAGCGTCGCTCATTTGCGAAGCAATTGTTCTTTTCCAGATTAAATCATACAAACGTTGTTCTTGCTTGGTCCCCGAAATTGTATCCTTTTCCATGTAAGATGGACGGATAGCCTCATGCGCCTCTTGTGCTCCTTTCGAAGAGGTTTTAAATTGACGAGTTTTCGAGTATTCACTTCCAAACATTTCGTTGATTTTGGTCTTCGAAGTGTTTACTGCTAACGATGATAAATTCACCGAGTCGGTACGCATATAAGTAATCTTACCCGCTTCGTATAGCTTCTGAGCTACCGACATGGTTTGCGAAACCGAATATCCCAGCTTTCGACTGGCCTCTTGTTGCAAGGTAGAAGTTGTGAAAGGTGCTGCCGGAGTTCGTTTGGTTGGACGAACTGTAATATCATTAACGACAAAATCGGCTGCTGAGCAATTTTGTAAAAATTCTTCTGCTTCCTTTTCTGTTTTAAAACGTTTATTTAATTCTGATTTTAGAATGGTTGGTTTACCATTGTTATCTTTTACGAAAAAGTAACCATTAACACGATAATTAGATGTGGGCTTAAAATCACGAATATCTCTTTCACGCTCTACGATCAATCGCACGGCAACCGATTGAACTCTACCGGCCGAAAGTTGTGGTTTTACCTTCTTCCATAAAACTGGCGAAACTTCAAAACCAACCAATCGATCCAATACACGACGAGCCTGTTGAGCATTCACCAAGTTCTGATTTATAACTCGGGGATTTTTAATCGCATCCTGTATCGCATTCTGCGTAATCTCATGAAAAACAATACGTTTCGTCTTCTCAAGATCTAAACCTAGAACTTCCGCAAGGTGCCATGCAATAGCCTCTCCCTCGCGGTCCTCATCGGACGCGAGCCATACATTCGTTGCCTCTTTTGCTAAATCTTTCAGTTCTTTAACAACTGCTTTCTTATCTTTGGAGACAATATATTTAGGTTGAAAATTTTTTTCAACATCAATTCCGTAGTCTTTTTTATCCAGATCACGAATGTGCCCGTAACTCGATTTAACAACAAAATCTTTTCCTAAAAATTTCTCTATCGTCTTTGCTTTAGCAGGAGACTCGACTATTACCAGATTCTCAATCATAAATAAACATCAGTTATTTTCTTCTTAAAATACGAAGCCCGACAAATGTCACAATTCTATTGTAATTTAAGTTGAAATTTGTTGCAAATTAAAGCAAAAGGTAAGCGAACAACAAAATTTTTAACATTATGTATCGAAAATGTAACTCTAAAATCATGTCGAAAGCACAATAAACAGCAGCTTGTATGGTTAATAATCAAAGAAAAGTGAATCGATCAAAACATCTACAAAAGCTACTTCACAAGGTAAAATAATTATATTTGCATCTTAACGTTTAGGGTATGGAATCGAAAAAAAGAGGTTTTCGCAAATATATAATTGGACTATGGGTATTGGTTGCCATTGCGTTTTTTGCCACCATCGTGTTTTTTTGGGCGATGGCGCAAGGTAAACTAGGCTTCATGCCAAGTTTTGAAGAATTGGAGAATCCTAAAAATCAAATTACCACCGAAATTATTACATCCGATGGTGCAATTTTAGGGAGGTATTATAAGGGTGAAAATCGAATAATGGTTGATTATAAGGACATGAGCCCTTACTTAGTTCAAGCCTTGGTTGCCACCGAAGATGAGCGCTATTACGAACACTCAGGAATCGATTTAAAAGGACTAGGAAGAGTTGTAAAGGGAGTTCTAAGTAACGATCTTTCGCAAGGTGGAGGAAGTACCATTAGTCAACAATTGGCAAAGTTGTTGTTCCCGCGCGAAAGTATATCAGGATTTCAATTAGTTATTCGAAAGTTCAGAGAATGGATTATTGCAGTTAAACTAGAACGTAGTTATACCAAAGAAGAAATTATTGCCATGTATTTGAATAAATTCGAATTCATCTACAATGCCTTTGGAATCAACAATGCCGCAAAAACTTATTTCAACAAAAAACCTTCTGAACTAAAAGTTGAAGAAGCAGCAGTTCTAATTGGAATGTTAAAAAATCCGTGGATCTACAATCCTGCACGAAATCCAAAGAGTGCAATTAAAAGACGAAATACAGTAATGGGACAAATGCTTCGCAACCATTATTTGAATATCGAACAATTTGATTCACTAAAAGCGCTTCCGCTCAACATCGATTTCCAAACACAATCGTATAAAGAAGGAATTGCGCCCTACTTCAGAAAATATTTGGAAAGAACCATGATCGCCTCAAAACCAAAGCGCTCAAACTATGGTTCAGGAAGTCGTTCGCAACAGCGCTATACAGAAGATTCAGTTGCTTGGTTTACCGATCCGCTGTATGGATGGTGTAATAAAAACATGAAACCTGATGGCGATACCTATAATTTGTACAAAGACGGTTTAAAAATATTTGTAACCCTCGATTCTCGTATGCAAGCTTATGCCGAAGAATCGGTTGAAGAACATTTGAAAGTTTTACAACCGCAGTTCGACGAACATGTTGCTACTTTTGAGCATCCACCATTTTCAAACGATTTATCAGAAGAAGAAGCCGAGAATAATCTCTCTAACGAAATAAAGCGTTCGCATCGCTACAAGCAATTAAAGAAACGCGGCTATACCATGGAGCGCATCCGAAAGGTATTTGAAACACCCGATACCTTGATGGTATATACCTGGGATGGCTACAAAGATTCGATCATGTCGCCGCTCGATTCAATTAAATATTACTTGAAACATTTGAGTTCTTCTTTAATGGCAATGGATCCAAACACAGGAGAAATCAAAGCTTGGGTTGGTGGAGCTGCTTATGGTTTTACCGAGATCGACATGGTACGTTCCTCCACTTACAAACGTCAAGTTGGATCTACATGCAAACCATTTTTATATACCTTGGCCATGCAAAATGGCATGTCGCCTTGTAAAAAAGTGCCGAATGTTGAAGTTTCGTTTGCATTGCCAACCGGAGAAACTTGGACAGCTAAAAACTCCGACGTAAGCGATATGGATGGAAAAATGGTGACCCTCCGATGGGGATTAGCTAATTCTGTCAATCAAATTTCGGCTTGGGTGATGAAACAATACAGTCCTGAATTAATGTTAGAAGTAATGCGCAAAATGGGCATCTATAGTGATGTTCCTGCAGTACCATCTATGTTCCTCGGAACAGGAGAAATTACGCTCTACGAAATGGTGGCAGCCTACAGCACTTTTGCCAACAAAGGAGTTTACACAACGCCCTTAATTGTTTCCCGAATTGAAGATAAAAACGGAAATGTAATTTCAAACTTTTCGCCAACACGCTCCGATGCTTTAGATCCTCATACGGCCTATTTAATGATTAATTTGTTACAGAATGTTGTAAATGAAGGTTCTGGTAGACGACTAAGATTTAACTGGGGCGACTATAAAGCTTATGGCGGACATAAAGCTCCGTTTGCAGCCAAAACCGGAACCACCCAGAATCAAAGTGACGGTTGGTTTGTTGGAATGACTCCCGAGTTAGCCGCAGGAGTTTGGACCGGGGCCAATTATCGTAGCATTCACTTTGAAGACTTACGACGCGGACAAGGAGCCAACATGGCGCTTCCTGCTTTCGCCCGATTCTTCAAGAAGGTTTTTGCCGATTCAACATTAAACTATTCACAAGAAATAAATTTTGAAAAACCCGAAGGATTTGACATCGACTTAAATTGTAACGACAACGATTCACCGGTAGAAGAAACCATGCCTAAATTAGACAATTTCTTTTAAAATCTGCGGAAAGCAACAATACCATGAAAAAATATACAAGCATATCGTTTTATAATGCAATTCTAATTTTGCTTGCATCAATTATTCTGTATAGTTGTGCAAATCAAGGTTCTGGACCAACTGGTGGCCCACGAGATTCTATTGCTCCGGTTATCCTTTATATTTCACCGCTTCCAAACGATGTGAATATTACTTCCGACCAAATAACTATTGAGTTCGACGAATACATTCAAAGCGGAAGTTTGTCTCAAGACTTAGTGGTTTCGCCACCATTGGCCGAAGATCCTACCATTCGTAACAAAGGAAAAAGTTTGGTGATTAAACTCAACGAAGATTTAATTCCCGACCGCACTTACTCTTTCGATTTCCGAAATGGAATTAAAGATTTCAACGAAGGAAATCCAATTGAAAATTTCAGAATGCGCTTTTCAACAGGCGATGTTTTAGATACAATGGTTATTGCTGGAAAAGTGATTGATGCAGCAACAATGCTGCCAATTGAAAATGCATTGATTGGCGTTTATTCAATTTTAGACGATTCGGTAATTACCACCTTAAAACCCGATTTCATTGCCAATTCCGACCTAGAAGGAAACTTTGTTTTAGATAATCTTCCGCATGGAAAATATCGAGTTTATGCTTTGATGGATGGTGATAAAGACATGATGTATAGTCAACCTACCGAGCAAATTGCATTTCTCGATTCGTCGGTTGAAGTTTCAGCAAATTATATTCAGCAAATCGACACCCTCATTATCGACAACGATACCACCATCTCGAATGGATACACTGAATTTTTCCCCGGCGATCTTAATTTATTACTTTTTGAGGCTGAATCTTTCACTCAGTATTTAAGCAGTTTTGATCGGGTCAACAAGCATAAAATTGAATTGTTATTCAATGAGTCCTTAAGCGATTCGTTTCGATTTGAGATGTTAAATACCGACACCATTCCAAATTGGAATTACACCGAATTTGGCATAAAAAGAGACTCAGTAAGCATTTGGCTTACCGATTCAACCATCATCAATATCGACACCATTCGTATGGCATTTCACTATTCAATGCTCAACGATTCTACAGAAAATTACTATACTTTTTCCGATACAATTAAGTTTTTGGCACCTGTTAAAAAAGCAAGAAAAGAAAAAAAATCGGATAACACTCAGAAAGCTCCTCCAGCAGCAAGTTTCAATATCAATTCTAAAATTGTAAATAATTACAACTACAGTCAACCTCTGGTTTTTGAGAGCGAATATCCAATGATAAATTTTCAGGATACAATTGTACACTTGTACGAAATGGTCAACGATTCCACCTTTAAACCAATTAAATTCAATCTAAAGTTCAAGAATAATTCACTTCGAAAATTCATCATCAATACAAATTTAAAACCCCAACAGAGATATTCTGTCGAAATCGATTCTGCTGCTGTTTACAGTATTACCGGAATACCAAACAATACTTTCAGCTCAAAATTCATCACTCAAAAAGACGATTATTACGGAACCATCGTTCTAAGTCTCACAGGTTTTAAAGGCAACGGTATTTTGTATCTTCTTAAAAATAACAGTAACGAAGACATTGTTCAAAGAAAGAAAATTACATCGACAACAAACGAAATAGAATTTAAATACCTCGAACCGGGCAAATACATTTTCAAAATCGTCGACGACCAAAACAACAATGGCAAATGGGATACCGGAAATTTAGAAGAAAATCTTTACCCCGAAAGAATTTATTATTTCCCGAAAGTTATAAAAGTAAAATCGAATTGGGAATACGATGAAACTTGGGATCTAGATCCTTCTTTAATCGAAGTTAAAGATATCATCGATGAAGAACTTATTGAAAAAGAAGAAGGTAAAAAGGAAGGTAAAAGTCCACGAGGAGGAACAACATCAGAAAGACGTTAAACAATCCTCTTTCAATGGGTTCTTCAAAAAATCACAGCTAATTTTAATCCTCAATAATTAAGATTTAAAACAAAAAGCACTAAAAGTTTAAAATAGACTGCATTAACTAACTGTTTTTATATATTTGTAAACTTTTTAAAAAACTGGCTTTTTGTTGTTATGAATCAAAAATTTACAGAATACAAATCATTCGATTTATCACAGATTAATAAAGAGATACAGAAGCGTTGGGAAGAGGACGATACGTTTCATAAAAGTATGAGTACCCGCGAGGGAAAACCTACTTTTGTTTTTTACGAAGGACCTCCATCTGCAAATGGAATGCCCGGAATTCACCACGTAATGGCACGTGCCATTAAAGATATTTTCTGTCGCTATAAAACCATGCAAGGATTTTTGGTAAAACGTAAAGCCGGTTGGGACACCCATGGGCTTCCCGTTGAGCTGGGCGTTGAAAAAATGCTGGGCATTACCAAAGAAGATATTGGCAAAAACATTAGCGTTGGCGAATACAATGCAGCCTGCCGCAAAGAGGTAATGAAATACACCAAAGAGTGGGAAGAATTAACCCGCCAAATGGGCTATTGGGTAAACATGGACGATCCCTACATTACCTACGACAACCGTTACATCGAAACCCTTTGGTGGCTATTGAAGCAGATGTACAAAAAAGGTTTGTTGTACAAAGGCTACACCATCCAACCCTACTCGCCTGCTGCCGGAACGGGTTTAAGTTCGCACGAATTGAATCAACCGGGTTGTTACCGCGATGTAAAAGATACCACTGCAACAGCGCAGTTTAAAGTGGTTCGCAACGAAGCATCAGAGCAATTATTTGAGGATGTCGATTCTGATTTATACTTCTTAGCCTGGACCACAACTCCTTGGACTTTACCATCGAACACCGCATTGGCCGTTGGTCCTAAAATCACTTACGTAAAAGTAAAATCATTCAATCCATATACAGGGCAGCCAATTATTGCCATTCTTGCAAAAGATTTAATGGACAGTCACTTTAATCCTAAAAATGCCGAATTGGCTTTCGAAGATTACAAAGTGGGCGATAAAAAAATTCCATTTAAAGTATTGGCCGAATACAAAGGAACCGATTTTGTTGGAGTTGCTTACGAGCAGCTAATTCCTTTTGTAAAACCCGAAGGAAATGCCTTTAAAGTAATTCCGGGCGACTATGTAACCACCGAAGATGGAACCGGGATTGTACACATTGCGCCTACTTTTGGTGCCGATGATGATCGCGTTGCCAAACAAGCCGGAATTGTACCTTTGATTATGCTCGACAAAGAAGGCAAACGCCAGGCAATGGTCGATCGTACCGGAAAATTCTACCACATTGAAGATTTAGATGAAAACTGGGCAAAAGCTTATGTAAACGAGCGTATTTACCGCGACTTTGCTGGTCGTTATGTGAAAAATGCCTACGATGATACTCTTAACGAGAAAGATCCTTCGCTCGACATCGACCTTTCGGTGATGTTGAAAAAAGAAAACAAGGCTTTCAAAGTTGAAAAACACGAGCACAATTATCCACACTGTTGGAGAACCGACAAACCAGTATTGTACTACCCATTAGATTCATGGTTCATCAAAACCACAACGATCAAAGATCGAATGATGGAATTGAATAAAACCATCAATTGGAAACCTGCAAGCACCGGAACGGGTCGTTTTGGCAACTGGTTAGAAAATTTGGTCGACTGGAACTTATCGCGTTCACGCTACTGGGGAACACCATTGCCTATTTGGAGAACCGAAGACGGCAAAGAAGAAATCTGTATTGGTTCTACCGAAGAGTTAATGCAAGAAATTGAAAAATCGATTGCTGCAGGCTACATGGATAAAAATCCTTACGAAGGATTTAAAATAGGCGAATACAATAAAGAAAACTACGATAAAATAGATTTACACCGTCCGTATGTCGACGATATTATTTTGGTTTCAGAAAGTGGAGAAAAAATGTTCCGCGAAACCGACTTAATCGATGTTTGGTTCGATTCGGGTGCAATGCCATACGCACAAATGCACTATCCGTTCGAAAACAAAGAAATGTTTGAACAGGTTTTCCCTGCCAACTTCATTGCCGAAGGGGTCGATCAAACCCGTGGATGGTTCTTTACCTTGCATGCCATTGCCACCATGATTATGGACGATGTGGCTTTCAAAAACATCATTTCTAACGGTTTGGTGCTCGATGCCAAAGGCAACAAAATGAGTAAGCGCCTGGGCAATGCGGTTGATCCTTTTGAAACCATCAATAAATATGGTTCCGATCCATTACGCTGGTACATGATTACCAATGCACAGCCTTGGGACAACCTTAAATTCGATATTTCAGGAGTTGACGAAGTTCGTCGTAAATTCTTCGGAACCCTATACAACACCTACAGTTTCTTTGCATTGTATGCCAACATCGATGGCTTTACCTATGCCGAAGACGAGGTGCCATTTACCGATCGTCCCGAATTAGATCGTTGGATTCTTTCGTTGTTAAACACTTTAACCAAAACGGTAACCGAGTGTTACGAAACTTACGAGCCAACACGCGCCGGAAGAGCAATTTCAGAATTTGTTAGCGAAAATCTAAGTAATTGGTTTGTGCGTTTAAGTCGTAAACGTTACTGGGGTGGCGATATGACTACCGATAAATTATCGGCCTATCAAACCTTGTACACTTGTTTATCAACCGTTGCAAAACTTGCAGCGCCAATTGCTCCATTCTACATGGATCAGCTGTATAACGATTTGAATAAAACAACCGGAAAAGAAACCGATCAGAGCGTTCACATTTCAGATTTCCCAAGCTACGACGAGAGTTTAATCGATTCAGCTTTAGAAGAAAGAATGGACATGGCACAAAAAATATCGAGTATGGTACTCGGATTACGCCGAAAAGAAAAACTAAAAGTGCGCCAGCCATTATCGAAAATAATTATTCCGGTATTAAATAAAAAGGTACAAAAACAATTAGAATCGGTCGAGAATATTATTCTTTCAGAAATCAATGTAAAAGAGATTGAATACCTCACCGATAGTTCCGGAGTTATTAAGAAAAAAATAAAACCGAATTTTAAATCATTAGGCCCAAAATTTGGCAAATTAATGAAGCAAGTTTCAGCTGCAATTGCTAAATTAGAGCAGAATGATATTAACGATATCGAAACAAAGGGAAATTGCGAAATTGAGGTGGATAACCAAAAGATCGAGCTAACAAAAAGCGACGTTGAAATTGTTACAGAAGATATCCCCGGTTGGTTAGTTGCCAACGAAGGTAGTTTAACGGTAGCCTTGGATATTAATATTACAGAAGAACTTCGCTTTGAAGGAATAGCGCGCGAGTTTGTTAATCGTATTCAAAACATTCGTAAAGAAAGTGATTTTGACGTAACCGATAAGGTAAGCATCCTCATCGAACGTAACGATTCAATCAACTCCGCAGTTGAACAATACAGCGACTACATCAAAGCCCAAACTTTAGGAGTATCGCTTGAACTAATTGAGCAACTGGATAAGGCAAGTACACGTGCAATCGACATTGAAGGAATTTCAGTTAAAATTAGTGTCGAGAAGCAGTAAAGATGATTGATAAATTTTATTGCCAAATTTTTATACATTTGGGGGGATTTATCAAATTAATACTGAAACAATTACAACTATGAGCGAGAAGAACAGATACTCAGATACCGAGTTACAGGAATTTAGAGCTATTATTCTTGGTAAATTAGAAAAAGCTCAGCGCGATTACGATATATTTAAAAATTCGATCACGCATGGAGACGACAATGACACACAAGATACATCTCCTACTTTCAAAATATTAGAAGAAGGAGCAGCAACCCTATCAAAAGAGGAAGCCGGTAAATTAGCTCAGCGTCAATTAAAATTTATTCAACACCTACAAGCAGCCCTTGTACGTATTGAAAACAAAACTTACGGTATTTGTCGCGAAACCGGCAAATTAATTTCAAAAGATCGCTTAAAAGCGGTGCCACATGCAACGCTAAGCATCGAAGCAAAAAATAACCAACGATAACAATCGTTCAAATAGTTGAAAAAACGGTTGAGATAAACTTATCTCAATCGTTTTTTTAATAAACATTGCATTATGTCTAAAAAACAGATCTCAATATTGGTAATATTTTTGGTTTTGCTATTCGACCAAATTCTAAAAATCTATATTAAAACCCATTACATTTTAGGCGAAGAAACCCGAATTTTCGGAAATTGGTTCATCATTCACTTTGTTGAAAACAAAGGAATGGCCTTCGGAATGGAATTCGCCGGAGAATACGGAAAAATGTTCTTAAGTATTTTCCGAATCATAGCCATTACCGGAATTGCCATTTATCTAGGGAAAATGATCAAACAAGGCATTCCAAACGGTTTGGTAGTTGCTGTATCGATGATCATAGCCGGAGCCGCCGGAAACATTATCGACAGTGCCTTTTACGGAATGATTTTCACCGACAGCTACGGACAATTGGCACAAATATTCCCCGAAGGAGGTGGATACGAAACCTTTTTACATGGTTCGGTAGTCGACATGTTCTATTTTCCAATCATCAAAGGGAACTGGCCCGGTTGGTCGCCAATCAATGCAGGAGATCCATTTATTTTCTTCCGTCCGGTTTTTAACTTGGCCGACTCATCCATCACCATTGGAATTGGAATCATCTTAATTTTTTACAAGAAATATTTCAACGAACCCAAGAAGAAAGGAACAATTACCGAAGAAAAAGTAAATTGATCATAGAATTTGCTTGTGTAATTACATACAATTCATTAAAATTGCACACCGAAAATCGAAAAGCAAACGGTTTTCAATCAAACCCGAAAATAGTTTATCACAAAATAAATTATTGGGGCCTATAGCTCAGTTGGTTAGAGCACCTGACTCATAATCAGGGAGTCCCTGGTTCAAGCCCAGGTGGGCCCACAAACAAAAAGCAGTTACATTAAGTTGTAACTGCTTTTTATTGATAATATTTTAAGTGCTATTGATACAACTCAAATTTGAAAGAGTTACACATTAACTCCGAATTTTTTAATCTTATCCAAGGAACTATTTACTATTTCCAAACGTTTCAAATCAATATTCTCTTTCTTTCTTACTTTTAAAATCACTGTTTTAATAACACTAATCTCATTGAAAGAAAGCTTCCCTGTTTGTTCTCCAATGTCAATAACTTTTTTCCAGGTAGCTTTATCTAATAGCTTTAATCTATTATAAACAACCAAAGGGTCAAGAGTATCATTTTCTGCTAATTTACTAATAGAACTTATGTCATAAAAATCAATTTGAAGTTCTTTTAATTTTGCAATAATTGTACCACCTCTCTTTATTTCAGAATCTGTTAGGTTGCCATTCTTCCTTAATTTCCCTCTTATCACAGATACATAATTTTGATCCACTTGAGTTAAACAATCAGTTCGGAGCATATACAAACATAACCCATCCCAGAAATTTAATCCAAGTGAGGTGATTTCTTCAAAAGTATTGTACTTTTCTGTTTCGGCAACTTCATCAGATTTTGATTCATAGCGTGATTTATATTCTGCTTCCGTTATTAAATATTTATTTACAACATCAAATTCAATATTTTCAACTTTTGTTTCTTTTAATTTATCCCAAACCTTCTCACTTTTAACAGCTTCACTTATCAAAGCTACGTCAAGATTTATGAAGAAGTTATATACAAATATTAATATCTTCTTGATTTCAAGTTGTAAATCTTCTTCAATGACTTGATTATTCCAAATCTGACCAAGGTTTAATTTATTCTGTGTTAAATGATGAAAATATGATAATGAATATGCTACTGTATGCGATTTAATGTTTGTGTCGCCAATAGGGTTTTGATTTTTCCTTCCAAACAGTTTGTCGGTTGCTTGGAATAAAATTGCATTAGCAACGATATCTTCCCAATAAACCCTGCCTGGTTTCTTTTTTGAAAATACTTTATCAATATCACGCATAAAAGAAGTATAGTTCTTCTGCGAACCTTTTGCCACATGAAATGGTTTTAAATGCCAAATATTCATATGTTTAGAAATATCTGACTTTATTATCATTTGATTACGAGGATACTTCAGTTTAAAGGCATTCTGCTTGCTCTTAGTAGGTTCTTTATTAAGTGCTTCTTTATATTGGCCTTTTACTCTTTCGAAAAACCAAATGGTTTGTTTGTTTTTATCTTCAGGATCTATCGCATAAGTTGTTCTTGAAAGTTCTTCTAAGCGCTGTAAAAATGGGCTATTAGAAGTCAAATCAAGTTCTGATACTTTTGTTTGACTGTTTGCATAGCGAGAAATAAAAGGCACAGTTTCATTTTTTCTAACCTCATCTTTAATTACAGTTAGCTTCATTTGGACGAAGACTTCGGATAGATTAGCCTCCTTATATTTTTTCGCTGTATGAAATAATGATGCTGTAGTCTGACCACCATTTACAATTTGAAAATCTTTAACTGCTGTAATTACCTTTTGACCATTCTCATTTAATTTTATTTTAACTTCTTGTGCTGTTGTTGCCAATCCATTATTGTACGGTAGAAACATTTGTGGATTAAACCTTATTGTATCTCGAATCCCTTTGTTAACTTTAATTGTCTGTTGCAGGAACGCTCTAACATTACTTTCTAAAAGTCTCGTACCATAGTTCCTATATAAGTTTGCTAAAATACTGCCAGGTACAATTGCTAGGTAACATTCATATAATTCATTTTGTGAAGGCATTTCAAGACATGGAATAACTTCCCCCATAAGTTCCTCAAAATCTATTTCAATCGGTTCTCTGTTACCAGTTGACTGTGCTAAACGATGTAACCTTTCAATATCCCATATTTTAAAATTTACTAGAATATCTTCAAGACTCTTTAATTTAAAATTATTTGGAGGATCATGCGGAATATCACCATTCGAGAGAATAAAAACATTTACCCGAATAATATTATTACGGTTTTTGTGTAGAATTGAGGCTAAACCATAGGCTTCTGTAGATGGCTCAACATCTTCTAAATAACCTTTAAGTGCAGCATTCACAAAACCTGTCGCCCATTTTTGAAGCTTCTCAAAGTCCGCTTTACCAAGTCGGTATAACTCATTGGTGTCTTTGTATGAAGAAATGAAAATGTCAATATTTTCATAGCCTTCTTCGAGAGCATAACCGTTAATTTTGAACTGGATATTCTCGTTTTTATTTTCTTTTATATAATTACAAAGCCTAATACCTTCCGTTTCTCCTGCATCAGCAAGAGTTTCCATAACATACTCTGTAAATTTATTCTCCTTAGAGTCTCCATTTTCATCTGCATACACCAAGGATTGAACCTCATGATAAAGGTTCTGAATAAATGTATCTAATTCAAAATCGATATTTTTATTCTGCATTTAAAATTTCTTTAATAACGGTTTCAGAAGAAATCTCAAAGCGAGTACATTCATTTGGTGAAATTTCATAGGAAATATGCGTAACTGCTCTATCTACCATTGATGAAGTAATTCTTGGAAAATCATCTGCTACCTGATAATATGTAATGCTTCTAATATTGTATGCTATTTTGTTGTATTCACTTTCTATATCAGTACTAACTCCCAGATGGGATAGCTTTAAATTAAATTCTTCAATTAATAACGGGTATAGTTCAAGAGTACTTCTTATTTCGTAGATTTTACTCAATAATGTATCTTCGCCACTAGGCAATTCGGAAAGGCGTATAAAGGAAATGAGCAGATTACTAAATAATGAAGAATCTAGCTGAAATTCATTTGCGATTTTAATTGCAGGGTTATTTAACTTTGACGTCTTCACCTCAAGAGCAAGTTTTCCAAAATAAAAATCCTGATTTGTACCCGCTGGTGCTTGCCATGCTTCTAGAACCCTAACGTGGTTATTGGTTTTTTTTAATAAAATCTCAAGAATTAATAATTCACCATATAAACCTCTTTGCTGTTGTGGAGTTAGCAAACCACCTGTAAATTTCCCAAATAACCTTTTCCAATACAAAACTCTCTGAGATATTTTTAATAAAGCATCTTCAACGGTTGAAACTGTACAAATCGAATTAATAATATCTTCTATAAACAATATGAAAATTTCTGAAAGTTCATTTTCCTGTAAAATTATTATCAATTCATTTGAAGGTAAAATCTGTATTTCAACACCTGTAAACCTTTTTAAGTAATTAGGGCTAACATTAAAACCTACAGGTATTTTAATAGAAAACAGTTTGGCTTTTGAAGCCATGATTGTACCAATAAAGCAATCGAACTGAGTTAAATTTTCAATTCTTTCTTTTACAACACCTAATCCTGAGTTTGCAATTTGATTAGCCCATATTTCTTTGAGATTACTCATCTCCATTTTCTATATCATTATCATTATCGACTTGACCTTCTTCTGAATCCGATACCATAGGACGAGCAGCAAACTCAACTTTTTCTTCGTTATCAATTTCAGGAAAAACTATCCCCCAACCAATTAAGGGAATACCATCAACTAAACCATCGTCAGCAGACCAGTCCAATGGATAAAAAACTAATAATGATTTACCAGATTTAGCTCTAGCTTCTTTAATCTCCTTTTCTTTTGGATTAAGTGATTCAATTGTTAAATCAAGACGTCTATCTTTTCTATCTAGAATATTATTTTTTGGTAAAGTGAAATAATCCTTACAATTTGGAGGAACACTATTCCTAAATGGTAAACCACCTTCAATACTTTCTCCTTTACAATCAAATGAAAACTTAGTTTTTGATTCAGAACTCAATATTACCGCGACTGTCCAGTTTTGAAGAGCCCCATTTTCATTTTGTTTATTGATGTAACTGGTTAGAATTTCTGGTCGGATATCTGGCAAATCAGAATTAAAGCCAGAGATGAAATCTGTAATAAGCTCAGATTTAATATCGCTCCATATTATCCCATTAATTTTGTTTGCTTTTTTTGTTCTTCTTAAAGTTGGATTTTCCATTCTTTGAAGAAGTCCTTCAAAAGACTTAAAGTTATTTTTAATTACATCATGATTTTTTGTCAACTGGTAAGTTTGTTTGATTTTACCAGAAAATCCCACTTGTATTCGTTCATGTTCCCGCATTTTACCAGCTCCTGTAATGCTTAACAAACCAGAGTGAGTCCGAACTTTTAATCGATAATCAACAGGTCTCTTGTTTTGCGCTGACATAACATCAAAATCAGAGCGCATTTCCTCTGTTGCAAGCGTAATATGTCTATACCAATTTACTAATTGTTCAGTTGTATATAAACGACACAAATCCACATAACCAGGTCTGTATCCGAACCATCGCCCCATTTGCATTAAAGAATCATAAAGTCGGGTAGTTCTTAAATAATAACTTACAGACAATCCTTCTAATGTTATACCTCGTGCTAAACGATTACCACCAACAGCAATGACTGATAAACCATTATCGTAGTCATCGTAATTAATATCTTCAATTTTATGATACTCAAGTTGTCGTGTATTCTTTGTGCCATGAACAGCCCTAACTTCGATTTTTGTAACCGCTTCAACTAGTACTGACCTAACTTCATTCCATGTGTGAATCTTTATTTTAGGGTCTTTATAGGTAATATTCTTGCTTACTTCATTTGTTGTTGGCACAAAATCATTTTCAAATAATTCTTGTAATTCATTTAGCAAGGTTCCTTGTCCTGAACGAATTTGAAGAGTATAATCTCTTAGAATTTCATTCACTAACCAAGAAACTCGGTCAATCCACGCAACATATAAAGCAACATGAATTAACATCGAATTATGTTTATTTTCCTGACCTCTTAGTCTTCTTATCGCACAAGTAAGAATAAATGATTTTACAGCTTCTTTCAAACTTGAAGGTACATCTTCAGGAAGTTCATCTCTATTTGTTCTGCTTAGTCTTCTTGGGAAATAAGGTTCTTGGTCATCCGTTAACCGTATAATGTCCAAGCCTTCATATTCTTCCCCTGTATCTTCATTTTCAAAACCAAAAACCTGGGTTGCACCAATGTAATTTGATGGAGGTGGAATATTGATTATGAAATCTCTTGGAAACAAATCCTCACCAACCTTTAGCCTAACATCTTTAACCATTGTTTCTAAATCTTCGCTCCAAGAGGAAGGAATAAAAATATTGGCATAAGGAGTTGCAGTATAACCGATGAATGTATTTTAGTTAAACAGATTTAGTAAAGTTCTTAATAAGCGGTTTATAGTTTTTACATCAAGTTCTGTACCTGAATTAACAGATGCATTATCAGCTTCATCATCAATTAACAATAAAGGCACATTGAAGATTTTATTTTCACCGGTATCATCTTTATCTGCAAAGCCAAGTAACCAAAGAATTAAGTTCTCAAGAATGCTTTTATTCTTCTTGATTACCAAAACAGTAGGACTTTTACCACCAATTGGTACGTTAATTCTTGTAGCAATGCTTTTTTTAAAATCTCCGTCAGAGTCAGAATTTGTAAAAGAATATATTTCTGTATCCGCATTAATATGACCAACACCAGTTTTATTGTTTCGTTGCCTTTTTATAAAATCGGAACTGTCACGTCCAATAAAACCATTGTCAATTCTGCCTTGTGTTTGCCCTCTTAGCGTGTTATGTATACCTGCAATTACGATAATCAGTTTGTAACCTGCATCAGTTGCTTTATTAATAAGCCCTGTGTAATTTGCTGTTTTTCCAGATTGAACATTACCTACAACCATTCCGCGTCTGTCCCAACGTCCTTTAGTCTTAGGATTTACACATTTATCAAGAATTTTATCAGTAATATCATCAAGTGTGTCAATTGGAAATGATGCATCCTTTTGATTCATGTAAATTTTGTATCTATTCCATAAATCTGGTTTAATGTTTACTTTCTCATCATATAACCAAGGCTTAACATCTTCTGCAACTAATTCTGTCGCTTCTTTTGAATACACATCAAAATCAGCTTCAAGCTGGGCAATAAGCTCATCCTTATCAATATTGTTAAAATCAGATATCAAAGAAAGATTATCAACTTCTTTGATAATTAGCTCATTTGTTACATTTTTTCTCCCGTATTTTTCTAGTAATACGTGGGCTATATTTCTTGCACTTGAAAATTCACTCATAACTAATTAAAGTATTCGATTATTTGAGGGTATTCATTAAATGGCTCAATATTTAAGATTTGTTTTGTCGCTATTTCGTTTGAAACACCTGATTTTTGAAGAGATTGAAACATTAACTTTGCCAATTGTATTGTTCCTTGTTCAAGTACTTTCTGTTCACTTCGTAGCTCAACGCTTTCAGGGTTCTCACTATAATTTTGAATTATAGCTTCAACAGGGGTTGTCTCTCCTATTAATTTAAGAATTGTTTTAATATCCTTTTTCTCAACAACCTCATTATTCATGATTTTACTTAAAACAGGATGTTCTTCATTGACATAATATTCAAAAGCTCCATCTCGTTTTTTTGTTGCTTTCCAAATAGGCTGAAAATCAAAACTTTTTATGGAATCATCAAGTATTACTTGATTTCCTCTAAATCGATATACATTACCTGCTGCAAGTCTAGTCATTTTACCTAATCTGACTAAATCTTTCCTCACATTAACTGATGGTGATGCAGTAGCTTTTTTAATATCAATTTTCCATTCATGGTCTAATTGATTTGATATATCGATTAATATTCGAGAATTCTTGTAATGCTCATTTTTGTTGAATAAGCCTAACCAATCAGCATATAGTAATAATCTTTCATTTCGATAAATGTAAAACCCTTGCAAACCATACCACTTTTCTGGTTTTGATAATTTCCTTTTGTCTTTACTTATTTTTGAAATATGGGGAAGCACATAACACTTAACGTGTACATTATTATTATCAAGATATTCATCACTAATTAATTGACCACCTTCTGAATCCTTCATGAACGGGTCCCATGGCTTTACTTCCAAACCATTCATCCTGATTTTAATTTTCTTTTTTTCAAGGTATCTATGAAATACAAGACTTAAATGTTCTTCCACACTAGAAAACTCTTCTAGAAATACATTCCTAGCTGCCTCATTTTCAACGTGAGAATTCCCAACAAGTCTGTCAAGGTGTTCCCAAACTACGATTGTTCCATTTTCTAAGTCGTTTAATTTTTTAATATGAAACTCGTTTGAAACATAATCTAGCAATGACCATTTTCCTGTTTCATTTACAAAATCTAAATCCCAACAACGTTTAAGAACTGTATAATCTTTCTTTTTTGTTGCAACTGTGAGGGTTTTACATTGTGAAAATGATGAAGTTTTCAAGCCTAATCCAAATCTTCCCAGATCTGTTAATTCTCTATCATCGTTTGGGTCTTTACTTCCAGGGGTCATAGCAGATACTAACGTTTCAGTATCCATACCAATACCATCATCAATTATTGAAACCCATGATTCAGAACCGTTCCATTCATAGTTCACCCAAATATTTTCAGCTTTGGCTGAGATACTATTGTCAATAATATCTGCAATTGCAGTTTGTAGGTTGTAACCAAATGCCCTGAAGGTATTAATCATGGCACTGGCTTTTGGTGGCGTTTCTTCGGAAATATAATTATTCAGATTGTTCATGGTATTCTTTTAATTGTTTAGCAGAAACACTCCAATTCACTTGTATTGTTTTAATGATACTTTCTTTAGGTGAAAGAATATTGTAAGGATTTCTTATAAATTCGACTTGTGGTTTTTCTTCAAGGTTTGAAATCAAAACAATAAAGTAATTATCTCCTGTACTTTTAGCTGTTTCCCATTCTTTATTTGTAAGTAAAATACCCCCTGATTGTTTTGATAATCCTTTAACCTCTATAAAATAAGAAGAATCACCATTTACTATTTCAAAATCATAGCCACAACCTAAGTCTCTAGTATCATTAAGTTCACCTTTGAATGGCTTCTCATTTTCCTTAAAGTATTGTATGAAATAATCTTCTGCATTTTTACCTGTAGGAGCCCTTAGGATAAAACGACTTTCTTTCGTTTCTGCAGTATCATCAACTAACTCTGTTAAAGTTTTTATATTAGCGATTTCGGCCTTTTGTTCTTTTAGAATATTTTTTACTATCAGATATACTTCTTGTTCAGATAGGTTGGCTAAAGCATTTGCAACTTGAACTCTTGAAGGTGATAATGGTCTTTGATACCAACCAGCCCTATGCCCAAATAACGGGTCAAATTCATCTCTCCAATTCTTAACTGAACTTGGCTTTACTGATAATAGTTCTCCAATTTTCTGGTGAGTTTGCGATTGATTTCCAAAGTTTAACTTTTCATATGCAGCTTTATCAAATCTGGCTAAATAGTAGGAAATGTATAATGCTAATTTGTGATTTTCATTCATTTACAAATAACTCTTTTAGTTTTAAAGCAATTTTTTCTGCCATTAACGGAGGGACAGCATTGCCAATTTGTTTATATGCAGCCGTTCTGCTTTGCTTTTCAGATACACCTTCAAAAAAGAAATCATCTGGAAAGGTTTGAAGTCTTGCTGCTTCTCTTGGTGTCAGGGAGCGGTTTTGATTCTTATCAGGATGAATATAGTAATGTCCATCTTTACAAATATGAGCCACAACGGTCTGTGAATATGGTAAATCTGCCGCAACAACCTTGAATCTATCAACAAACGATTTGGTGTTTTTATGCGTTTGCCATTTGGTTGGAATATCATTGTAATTTAATCGTTGCTGACCATCTTCCCATTTTTCAACGGCTAATTTATATATGCCTTTGTCTTGTTCTGTATTTGGTCTTGCAATATGTTGTGTCGTAAAATCTAAACCGTTTCTAATATGACTTTCAAAAAGATATTTTCCTTCGTATGGTTTATACTTAGTTTTGTAATATTCTCCTGCACCTGCCTGAAGTTTTGGTAGGTCTTTAAAGATTTCAGAAACTGTTGCATTTGATTTAACGTTTTCAAATTCTGGATAAAAACCTTCTTCTCCGTTTCTTTTACCTATAAGAATTATTCTTTTCCTGTTTTGTAATACACCAAAATCCTTTGCTTCTAAAACTTTATATTCTGTGTGATACCCTTTTTCTTTAAACAAATCACGCATCATTTGAAAATACGATTTCCCATCTTTTGTTTTTGCAGATAATAAACCAAGTACATTTTCAAACACAAAATATCTTGGCTCATAATAATCTAAAAACTTGGCATACTCTTTAAAAAGATAATTTCTTGAATCACCCTCCATCCTGTTTTCATCTCTTGCACGCCCAACAAGCGAATATGCTTGACAAGGCGGCCCTCCAATTATAAAGTCAATTGATTTACTGCCTTTTAAGGAATCAATCTTATCAAAAATTGCTTTATTATTTTCTTCTCCAATTGACAAATTGATAACTGATTCCCTTTCATTATCAGGAATTAAGGAGTATAATTCTGTTCTGGATATCTTATTTTGAATATAATCGAGATAGAGCTTAAAATTATTTGTCTTTTTCAAATAGTGATATGCAGCTCTGGTTATCATTGTGTTACAAGCTGCCTTATCTATTTCCACATGAGCAATAGGCTTAAAACCTGCCCGAATAAATCCTTCTGACAAGCCACCAGCTCCTGAAAATAAATCTATAAAGTTCATTATTCCTTCTTTTTATTCAAAAATACAATTTAATATAAAAATGTAAGTATCCATCACAAGTTTTAGTTACGTTCTCCCCCCAATAGCACGAGAACTCCCGAATACGAGCGAATAATCGCTACAAGCTCGCGCTATCGATGTTTAATTTGATTCATTGCTGGTTTACGACCAGATACGTCTTCCGAACAAAACAAAAGGCCACCTCGCAATGAGGCGGCCTCTTTAGTAACCCTAAATAAAAAAAAACACCAATCATGGTCGAAAATCAAGCTGCTGTGTCGTCGTCTTCGTCGTCACCGGCAACAGCTTCATCTTCTGAAATGCTGTCTTGTGATCCGTAGATCACGTAATCGTTGTAACATGCTTGGTTTTTATTCAACCATACATTTTTGCCTGCTTCGCAAATTTCCGAAATGGTGGCATAAATTTCATTAGCCGTTTGCTCACGCTCAATGGTTTTTGCCTCGCGGGTCGATCTCATTTCTTGCTGTGCATCAATCGCATCGTCGAGCGTCTGAGATGCAGCTTCGATACTTGCCAAATTTGCTTCGGTAATGTTTCGGGCTGCCAGCTTATCCATCATTTCTCGACAACTGGTACAAATATGATTCACCAGCAAAATCAGATCGGCTGCTTTGGCATCCTTGATATGGTTAAAACGTAAAGATTTATACTCAACCGACTGTTCACCCAATGCATATTTGCATCGAAAACGTAAATCCACCAATAGATTTTGGACCTCCTCCAAAGCTTTCGATTTGGCTTCGGTCTTCAAGATTTGTTGCCCCAACCAATAGTTATCGGTTGGCATTGTTCTGAATGTAGTTAACTTAGTGGTGAAGTTGGAAATAAAAGTTTCATCGTATCCAAACGGACTTAATTGCTCAGAATCTCGTTCTAATAATGAAATAATTCTGTCGGCTCGTTGGGTGAGTACCCCCATGCTGAAATTAAAGTTTGTGGTCATAAAAATTTAGTTTTATTAATTATAGAAAAACAGTCCATTCAATATAAACCACTTCTATATAAATATCAATACACATTACCGTATTTTTTTCAACATTGGCTTTTTTAAATTATAATCATAAAAACACTTCAGAAAACAACCCCCATATCAATCTGTTTTTCTGCATATTATGCACTACCTGTATTTTAGTTCTAATTTTATTTTTCTTTTAAATTCTTTTATTTTTCGATGTTTTTTCGTTTGGGGAAATAGCTACCAGATTCGGGGCAAAGGCTACCAGATACGAGGGAATGCTTACCAGACTCGGGGGAATGCTTACCAGAGGTTAGAAGAAGCTTACAAAAAACGTGGTTTAGTTTACCAAAAAAATGGACGGCTTTACCGAAGATTCTTGCAAGGCTGCTAACAACAAGCGCAACCTTACCAACTACGAGGAAAGCTTTGCAAAAGGCAGGAAGCAGCTTACCAACTAAAAATGAGCGTTTCCTAACAAATTTGAAACATTTTTACGCACAATTACGCCCCTACTGTGCTTACAGCTAGTTCTTTTTAACAAAAAGAGAACTATGCAGGAAGTATTTGTACTGAAATTATAATTGCACGACGATACAAAGTACACTAAACCGTATATTTTGATTTATCTCCAATATCAAAATGCAAGGGCATTTTCCATTTCGCAATACTTAACCAAAGCAAGAGGATTGCTGCCGGTGATAAACTAATTATTTCAATTAAACTGGCATCGACGTAATGAGCAATTACTGAAATGAATAAAAATATGGGGACTAATTGTAATCCTGGAATTCTGAAACAAAACTGCTCTTTTATGGCAAACATACTTGCTCCCGCATAAAAAAATCCGAGTGCCATTGAAGACCATAAATTTCTTGTTGGTACATTTTCAATTTCTACCGTTGAGTTAAACCCCAATAATACCAAGCCAATCCAAGTCATTAAAGGAATAAAGTAGCGGAATCGGGGATCATACAAATGCACATGGGCACTCGATAATGCGGCCCCTGCAGCAAACAAAGGAATAAACCTTTGATGAATGAATTCAATAGGTACAAAATAATTAACGACAGATAGTATCGCAGCTACAGCCATTACCATAATACCAATACGATATAAAACGACTGTAAACTTGTCTTGAAAATTAGTTATTGGAGTATGTTGTGGATCAGCCATGTTCTATGATTCAAAATTTTAAAATCAACTTATCAACGAATTATTTTCGATCATTTACCCCAACCATAGCACGAGTTGTCAACTCGTGCTTAAAGCATTGTAACTATTTCAACCAATCCTTTTTGGCCTAAATAATCAAGGGCAGTACCATCGGGATAATTTTCTTCATGATCAATATGTCATGAAACAACAGGCTACTCATCGATATAGTTTAACTTCTTTTCTAGATGCTGTTTTGTATGCAAAGCGATTGGTTGATTATGCTTAAATATAAGTACTTAGGCACGAGTTACAAACTCGCGCCAGCTGGGAGCTTTGCTTGCCGAAACCCTTTCCCTTCCCCTTCTATAGACCGGGCATCCAAGTTCTTGAATATTATAAACAAACTCGTACTACCTTAATTCCAACCATTTATTTAAACAATATGCAAGCGAAGACGTTTCTTCCAACAAATATCAACGATAATAACCGACACCTATGCTATGGCTAAAATTAATTCAAGATTCAGAATTTTTCATCGCTACTTAGGCTTCTTCCTCGCCGGAATAATGATCATCTATGCACTTAGTGGCATCGTAATGATCTTTCGCAAAACCGATGCATTTAAAATAACCAAACACAAAACGGTTGAACTGGCCCCCAACTTACCCAGCAATGAAATTGGGCGAGCCTTGCGGATGAGAGATCTCAAAGTAAGCGAGGAAACCGAAGCGTTGATTACTTTTGAAAACGGGACTTATAACAAAGTTAGTGGAGAAGCAGACTATACCGTAAAAGAGCTTCCACCCCTCATTCAAAAATTTGAACAACTGCACAAAGCAACCACCAATAGCCCATTGTTTTTTCTGAATATTTTCTTTGGATCGTCTCTCCTCTTCTTTGCAATTTCGGCATTCTTTATGTTCGCCCGAACCCATAAGAATTTCAAAAAAGGAGTTTATGTTTCAATTGCAGGAGTTATTTTAGCCTTAATTATGCTATTCGTTTAAAATCATCACGATCTAAAAAACCGTAAGCAATTAATTCGAGAGCATTTTTGAGAAACCAAAACTTAATTTCCTGTTTTTTCTTGACGGAATTTACTTGGAGTACAATTGAAGTGTGCTTTAAACTTACGAGTAAAAGTTTTTGGTTCAATCCCTACTTTATACGCAATTTCAGTTATCTGCATTCTAGAATTATGCAATAAATCGGTAGCCAACTTTAATCGTACCGAGCTAATCAAGCCATTAGGCGACAGCCCTGTTAACGATTTTAGTTTCCGGTACAAGGTAGATTGAGAGCAGTTTAATAATGAATAGAGCGCATTCGAATCGAAGCTAAAATCACTCATATTTTGCTCAATAATGGCAATTGCATTGGTAAGAAATTCTTCATCTAATTTACCAACGTTCATTGAACTTAACGAAATGTCTGGATTTTGCTTAAACGCCTCTTGTTTCTCAATTCGCTTTTGAAGCATGTTTTCGATCCGAGCCAATAGAACGTCCATTTTAAAAGGTTTAGGCATAAATGCTTCGGCTCCGGCATTAAAGTAATCAACTTGTGCTTTTGAACTGGTTTTGGCGGTTAACAACAATATTGGAATATGACTAGTTTCCAAATCCGATTTAATTTCCTTACACAGCTCTACGCCATTCATTTTAGGCATCATCACATCCGATACAATAGCATCGATGCTATTTTCTCTTACCAGCTCAAGTGCTTTGAACCCATTTGTAGCCTTGTATACTTTATATCGAGACTCCAATTTGTCAGCAACAAAGTTCAATAGTTCAAGATTATCTTCAACCAACAATAGTGTGTTAAACACTTCATCCTCTTCTTTACTTTTAGAAAATTGCTGATCATTTGTTATTTCTATATCTTCTATTTCTAAATCGCTTTTCGAATAAACATTTTTGCTCACAGGAATATTCACAAAAAAAGAACTCCCAACATTAATTTCACTTTTTACCGATATACTGCCTTTATGGATCTCTACTAAATCTTTGCATAATGCCAATCCAATTCCATTACTCTCAAATTTATTTGCATTTTTAACAATGTAAAAACGATCAAATATTTTCTTCAATTCCGATTTTTCAATTCCAATTCCGGTATCCTTAACTTCTATTTTTATCCAATTTACAGAATCGGCTGTTTCAAAGTTTAATATAACCTCAACCTCGCCACCTACTTTTGTAAATTTTATTGCATTCGACACCAGATTATATAGCACCTTGTCAATTTTGTCGGGATCAAAAAATGCATCGTAGTTTGCAAACTCAGATTTAACTGAAATCGTAATTCCCTTTTCATCTAAGATTGGCTGAAACCCCAATAAAACATGTTCCTTTATAAACGTAACAATATCCTTATGAATAATCCTCAACTGAAGTTTCCCTGAATCTACTTTGCGAAATTCTAAAACTTGTTGAATTAATCTCTTTAAGCGAGTAACATTGTGCTTAATTATTTTTGACATGGCCTTTTTATCTGCACTTTGAGATAGTTCATCAGCCAATAATGAAATGATGCTTAATGGTGTAAGTAGATCGTGAGAAATATTTGTAAAGTAGTTTAATTTAATCTGTGTAATTTCTTCTGACTTTATTTGCTCAATCTTTTCAATTCTTCGATTATTGAATAATACTGCAGCAACCGACAACATAGAAATAATGAACACAAGTAAAACTGAATAAATAAAAAATGCCCAATTGGTTAAATAAAATGGAGGTTCTTTGTATATTTTCAAAGTTGTTAATGAATTACTCCACTTTTTATGTTCATTATAAACAATTATTTCAAGAAGATAATCGCCCCTCTTTAAGTTACTATAACTTATATAGCTTCTATCATTCGCAGTATAACTCCAATTATTTTCTACTCCTTTTAATCGATAAGCATAAATCAATTTTTCGTTACTCGTACTATTAAGTGAAGAGAATGTAACACTAAAACCAGGATCGTCTGGCCCTAATATTAGGCGGTTTTCATCTCGCTGATAATACTTCTCATATTCATTTGAAAATACCGGTTTATTTCCAACATAAATATCGGTTATGTAAACCTTAGTTTCATTATTCTCTTGATTTCTGTTCAGATTCGCATGAACGGAACAAATTCCACCATAACCTGCAAAATATAATGGCCCGTCGTTGGTTGCAATGCTTTCATAACCTAAAGACTTAAGATCGATACCATTATCCTTATTATAATAATGAAATTCGTTGGTAAGCGGATTATATTGAATAATTTCTTTGATTGTAGAGATCCAAACCATCCCATATTTATCCTCTTTAATTGTATGGATAGCACTATTTACAATAAAATATTTTTTATTTATATCGACTACTTTGGAGTCTTCGTTTATTATAAAAATACTTCCCTCTAAAGTACCAACATACAATTCGTTATTTTCTCGTACATGAATACATTGAACTGAACTATTTTTTGTTTCTTCAATGTGTTTGGTACTATATTTTGCTTTTATATCGGAATTATCTTGCTTTATTAGTTTAACTTTAAATAAGCCATCATGCTCTGTTCCCACCCAGATATTACCTAATTGATCTTCTGCAATACTAATAATATACTGTGCAACATTTATATTCTCTATATCGCCTTCACTTGTAAATCGAAACAATCCTTTTCGGCCACCTAACCAAATGTTGTGGTTCGCATCTTCAAAAATCACATTTACACGACCAATAGTTTTATAATTATCAATGTTTGAATTAACGACCTCAATTTCAAGATTCTGTTTTAATTTGAAAATCCCGTCTTCTGGCGTTACCAATAACATTGAATTTTCAGAATGCATATTACCGACTGCGGTAACTGTACCAAGTGCAGTATCAAATTTACTATAAGGCTTTTGTATTTGCTTTGTGAATGTATTATATAAATAAATTCCAACCCTATTTACATATAAAAACAAGGTAGAGTCATTAAACAACCGTATATTTTCTATATCTGGAACCGCCCCAAGCTCATCTCTTATATCTTCAAATACGATTGTTTCCACAAAAGGATCGTTAAAAATTACCTGATCAATCCCCGAACGAATAGTTCCAAACCAAATCGATCCCAAATCGTCCTTATAAACAGAGTGATACAAGTTATCAACAGACTTTAATTCTTGTTCAAATTCAGTTACTTTATCAAACTTATAATCTTCTGTTCGCTCTAAAATTGAAACACCATTAAAATTAATCAACCAGTAATAGTTATACTTATCATCTTTAACAATGCTGTAAGCAATCAAATTTTCATCTCCACCACAATCTATTTTTTTATACGGATTACGGTCTAATTCTTTCAAGTCTAAATGAAAAATACCATCACCCCATGTAGTAACGATAAACTCATTTCTGCGATCCTCAATTATTCTGAATGGTGCATTAGACTTGCCAAGAAAAGGCAAAATATGAAATTGATTCGTTGCTGGATTAAACATGGTCATACCATTCATCCAGAAAGTAGCCCAAACATTACCGTTAGAATCCTGATATAGAAAGGTAACATCATTCGATTGCAAGCCAATTTGTTTTGAATATTGGATGATTGTTCCATCGGGCTTTATTCTAAAGATGCCATGCTGGTTTGTTCCTGCCCATATTTCCCCATTTTGCGTATGTATAATTGTAACAATGGGCACTTTACTAAGTATTGGGTGATCAATTGTATAAATATTTAAATCTCGTTTATTGAGGAGATTGATCCCCTCATTAGTCGCAATCCAAATTTGACGATCATTATCTTCTACAATAGCATTAATAACATTGTTTGACAAACCAGTTTCAAAAAATGGATTTGCCCTAAATGTCTTAATTTCGTGCCCATCATAACGACATAATCCATCGTGTGTTCCAATCCATACAAACCCTTCGCTATCCTTAAAAACAGCATGTACCGAATTTGATGGAAGCTTATCGTTTAGTTCAAATGAACGAAACTGAATCGCATCCACTTTTTGGACAAAAGTCGTTGTGAATAAAACAATTACTACGATACGAAAGATAAGTTTCAAAAGCAATTCTTTATTTGTAAAGTTTATTTTTAGAAATAATTATACTAAGATAAGCAAAAAGAGGCTGTCCTTATGATAAGAACAGCCTCTTATTATATTTCATATTCTTTATTTCTTTTTATCTTTTCGCACTACTGTATATACACCTGCAATAATTAATGCAAAAATGCTTATTCCTCCTAATGGAATAGGATGTCCTGATGGAGATGTTGGAGGTAACGGCTGCGCCATTAGTGAAGCAGAAAATGCTCCGAACATTAAAAATGAGAATGCTAATTTTCTATATATATTTTTCATAATTATTCCTTTTTTAAATTACCAATTACTTAATTGCTACTTTTTTGTTAATTACAGATCCATCTGGAGCTTGTACTCTTACAATAAATAAACCTTTTTTATTCACATTGATGCGAGCTTTTGTTTCAATTGATTTTAGTGAATTTATCTTTTGCCCTGCCATATTGAAAACATCAACTTGACTGTTTAATTCCAAACCATTAATTACAATAGCCTTATTTTGAACTTGCATTTTTACACTTTCAGAAGCCACTGATTCTAATTTTGTAATAGAATACGTAAATGCAATTAAGTATTCCGACAATTCGCCCGCACTTAAATCTAACTCAGCAGTCCCTTTAGAAAGATCAGCCAAGATATTTTTTTCTGTATCTAGTAGTAAAACAGGCATTTGTGCATCTACATTTTCCAATGCAAGATGAATTGTATGAACACCATTTTTCTTTGCCATTATCCTTAATGGTATCAAGCTCGATGTTTCGAAAGACGGGATACAATTGATACTGTATTTTACATCCGACTCGGTATAAATTTGTGGCACCTCAGAGTTTGAGACAATTAACTTATAACCATCTAATTCATTATCAAATAAATTGCTTGCATCCGCTTTTGCACATAGTAATGTTTCATCGGTTTTTCCATCAAAATCAACAACCTTTAATCGAACGATTGAATTAACTTTTGCAGATTTAAAACTTACAATCTGATTCGCTTTATTATCATTATCAAAATTGAAAGCTGGACTTTCAGCATTAGCTTGAACAAAGAAAGCCTGCATTGGTGCAATGTATTGGGTTTGTCCGTTAACTCCAGCTGAACCGTTCCAGCTACCGTAAGTTCCATTATTATAAACATAAACCGTTGCATTTACAGATGTTTTTGCAATTGCATCCCAGTCGATAGAAACGGGGTACGGATTCGAGATCAAATTCCAACCTTGATTACTAAAAGCTACTGTTGACGAAATGCTACCTGTATTTATGGTTCCAGTAAATTCAAGCGTCTTATTTTCTTTAGAATAAACTGCATATCCTTTACCTAAAATTAAATTATCAGTAGCATACAACTCGGTCCATCCTGTTTGTGCACCATCAGTAGCTGAAGCTTCATCGATAGCATAAACAAAACATCCGGGGAATGCAGAACCTTTTGTAATTGTTTCCGAAACAGGCACCCCCATATAATAATACTGATCGGCTGCTATATATTGTTGAACAGTAGCAGCAACACCTGTTGAGTTATTGCTTAATATTGCTGTTCCGCTAGCATTTGATTGAAGAACAAGTCCGGCTGCCCCAGCATTGTTAACAAGCTCGTTTATAGACAAATTAACCCCAGGAGAAACAACAAATGATGCACCATTAGGAATAGTTAAACTTCCGTATTCAGAATCGCTCGTTATATTTACAGTTCCTACTGTTTCAACCTTTGCAAGTTCAAGGTTATTAATACCTACCCAACAACGTTTATTGACCTTAAATTTGACATAATAAGTTCCGGCTGTGCTTGTTTGAAAAAATAATGTTCCACTTCTATAGCTTGAGGCACTACTTGAGGTCTCATTCTCATTTGAGGCAACATCATTATTAACATCATTGCTTGTACCAACTCCAGCTGTTATAATAGCCGGTGCAGTTCCGCTACCTCCAAATACATAATCAAATGAGAATACATACGATGAATTAGCAGCCAATTCCACAGGGTAAGTCCAAGCAGCTGTTTCACTAGCCGTATTTCCATCATATCTAAGCAATTGTTGTCTCCCAGTTACTGATGTTTCATCATCCTCATAAATATATCCACTTGGATTTACTCTTAATCTTGCTCCACAACAACCATCAACATCACTAGCATCAGAATAGCCTGAAGTATTTTCCCATCCAAAATCCAATGGTGAGGTTCCTGAGCCAGTAAGTGTATTACCATCCCAACCAAATATGTAATTCGTTGAAGATACCGTAAAATTAACAGTGTAAGTTTTTGTTGATCCATCTTCGGCCGTTACCTCAACAACTGTAGAAGTATTTCCACCAGTCATATCAATAGAGCCAGTACCGTCTGTTACTGATGCTGATACATGATTAGCAGTTGCAGTTACATTTATTGAAGAAATTCCAGCAGGAACAAGCACTTCATAAGTTGTAGTTTCCGCATCAAATGAACCATGGAAATAACCAGCATCAACGTTCAAAGCAGACAAAGTTGCATCGGCAGACTGATATATAAAATTAATTGTATAAACACCTAAGGTTTTTCCATCTTCAGCAGTTACAGTTACAACTGTACTGCTAGGAATCGATGCTGCATCTGTTTGACTTGTAGAAGCATTTGCATCATTTAATGTACCAACCACTGTTGGTACTGGATCACCTTCATCAACTTTTACTTCATAAGTAAAAGTCGAAGCACTAAATCCAGCAACCGTAGTTCCATTAATAGTAAGGTCAGACAATGTTGCATCATGTGCTGCATCTACAAATGAAGCAGAATTAGATTCAATTGTTGAGCTAGCCATACTACCGTTGTATATGTTAAATTCGTAGATAGAACCATTGTAATTAGCATCAGACCACGCCCCTTTAAATAAATAGGCAAGATCTGATCCAATAGTGCTAATATAATCTGATCCAGTTGCAGTGCTAGCTACTAAACTTCCATCAATGTAATAATCCAATGAAACATCATTCAAGATAGCTACCAAATGATGATATGCACCATCGTCAAGTTCTGTAATTGATTGCGCAATTTTTGATGCTCCATTGTTTACTTCAATTCTTGAATAGGTACCGTCTCCACGAGTAGGTTGCATCCATAATGTGTTTGAGCCGGCAGTTGAGGAACCAAAATAACTTAACATTGAATAAGAACTGTTTTCACTATTGCCAGCCTTAATATAGGCCTCTAGCGTAATTTCATCATAAGTGTTAAGTGCTAAGCTGGTTCCATCAAAAGAAATATAGCCATCTGTACTAGTAGAAGCTCCGGATACAGTTGCAGCACCATTTGCAATTGATAAGGATGATCCAGATGTTATTCCATCTACAGAACCAACTTCAACCTGATCATCTGCGGTACCATCTGCAAATGTATAACTATGTTTTTGTGTAGCGTTTGTACCAACAAAATTAATAGTATAAGTTTCAGTAGTTGTTCCATCTTCTGCTGTTACTTCAATAGTTGCTGTACCTGAACCTGATGTAAGGGCAACTGCTTGATTAGCTCCATTAGTTGCAGAAGTACTATTAATTGTAAAGCTTGATGCCGCATGATTGCTAGTTGCGTTGACATTGACTGTTGTTGAAGATGAAGGAAGTGTAACAGTATAACTAGTTGTTCCTGTTGTAAAAGCAGGGTTCATAATTCCTGAGCTTACTTCAATATCTGATAAAGTTGCATCAGAACTAGCAACTGCAGACTCTCCATAATAGTAAAGCACAAAATTATCAAAACCAGTCCAGTTAACAGTTGCATTTATTAGATCATATCCTATAGTTAATGAACCATTGGAAACTTCAACCATATCTACATAATACTCCCCACCTGCACTAATTTCAGTTTTTTCTGAACCACAAGTTAAAAATACACCAGAATTTAATGGGTTTGCCCCAGCATGCTGAACTGCATGTGCCGAAGTTACTAATCCATACAAACCATTAGAAACTGTTAATGTTTGCGAAATTGATAAATTGGATAAATATCCTACGGTTTCTCCCCATGAGTTTATTGATGAAGTCCATTTCTCAGCATAAGTGTTACCATCTTTTGTCCATCCTTGACCTGGAGTATTTGTTTGTGTCGCAAAACCACCATTTGTCCAGCTATCAAAATTAGATTCAAAACTATTGTTCGAAATAGAAACACTAGTTGGATTTAACGCTGTCAATAGATTTGAGGATGCTGTTTCGATATCTGCTGTTACGTTTGTATTATATGTAGCAATATACGAGGAAAGGTCTATTGTACCCAAAGCTTTGGCATAAGTCATGTAACGATCTAATTCAACTTTTGCCAAATACAGTTCATAATTTGCTACAGTTACGAATTTCCAATTCACATAATCAGTTCCAGTAGCTTTGTCCGCTTTAACAGGATTTGCAACACCTCTATTAACAGTTTCTGGATCTGCTTCAGTACCTAAAAAGGTAGTTTCACTCGGACGTTGTAGGGTATAAATATTATTAGAGGCATCGACCTCTGTCAAAACCCAATTAATTTCTCCCCAGCCTGAACCTTGGTCTGTGTAAACAGAAGTAGTACTTGATGAAGTGACATAATTATCTGAAGCATTTCCATCTTCAACTCCATCAATGGTTAAATGAAGTGTCCAGTTTGAGGCACTTGTATTGTTAACAGTCCAAGAAACCATTGAAGTTGATACATTTTTTCTTGGTGTCGGAGATACAATTGCTTGAGTTTCCCAGCTTCCTCCTTGATTTAAGAAACCATTCGATCCAATGTTATATACATAATAGGCTGTTCCTGAAACAGGGTCTGCCCCCTGATAACTTGGAGAGTCCCAAGTTTGTGCTTTTACTATTGAGGTGGCTCCCAATAGTAAAGTCAATAAAAAGAAAGTACAAATTTTCTTCATAATTAATTGTTTAGTTAGATTTTTAGCAAACAAGCATAAAATTGTGTTTGGCAACCTTGTTCATTGCTAAAGAACTAAAAAACAATCATTTGGAAGGTGCAGATTTATTCATTCATGGTACAAATCTATTCAAATGATGCTATTCACCTTGCAATCAAAAAATGATAATTGAGGACAAAAAAAGATAAGAAATAAATACAAAACACTGAACTTCAAACTGCTACGCTCGGTGCCTTTTACACTATCTATAAACAATGAGAGAACCTCATTTTTGTTTTATTGCTTATAATTCTTTACGCAATCGTGCCACCGGAATGTGCAATTGTTCGCGGTATTTAGCTACGGTACGACGCGCAATCGGAAAGCCTTGTTCTTTTAATATCGCAGCCAACTTTTCATCGGTTACCGGCTTGCGTTTGTTTTCGGCATCCACCACATCCTGCAATATCTTTTTAATTTTTCGGGTAGAAACTTCTTCGCCCGATTCGTCTTGTATCGACTCAGAAAAGAAATATTTTAAGGCATACACCCCAAAATGTGTTTGAATGTATTTGCTATTCGAAACGCGCGAAATGGTAGAAATATCCAAGCCGGTTCTTTCAGCAATATCCTTTAAGATCATGGGTCTAAGCTTTTCCTCATCCCCATCGACAAAATATTCTTTCTGATAATCCAAAATGGCATTCATGGTCAACAACAAAGTTTCGTGTCGCTGACGAATGGCATCGATAAACCACTTGGCCGTGTCGAGTTTTTGCTTTACAAAAGTAACTGCATCTTTCTGCTCGCGCGACGAATTCTTTTTGTTTTCGTTGTAGGCACGCAACATGTTGGCATAATGCCCACTGATGCGCAAATCGGGTACATTGCCTTTGGTTAAATAAACCTGCAATTCGCCATCCACATTCTCCAGCGAAAAATCGGGCATAATTGCTTCGTTACTTTTATTTAAGGGATTGCTATATGAGCTTCCGGGTTTAGGATTCAGATGCACAATTTCTTCAATCGCGTCGCGCAAATCATCTTCCTCAATCTCTAATTTTTGTAGAATCTTATCGTAATGTTTGCGCGTAAACTCTTCAAAATAGTTTTTAATTATTTCGTAGGCAGTACGAATGGTGATGCTGTCGTGTTTCTTTTTCTCTAGCTGAATCAACAAACATTCGCGTAAGTCGCGGGCACCAACTCCCGGCGGATCTAACTCTTGAACGGTTTTCAGAATCTCGTACATTTTCTCATCGGTCACACTAATGTTTTGCGAAAAGGCCATATCATCCACCATCGACTCCACATCGCGACGCAAATAACCGTCCTCATCAATGTTCCCGATTAAGTATTCGGCTAACTGCTCCTCCTCATCCGACAATTGTAACAAGCCCAACTGATCGGATAAAAACTCGTGAAAAGTTACTCCAATCGAAAAAGGAATGTCCTCCTTCTTGTCGTCTTTTGAATAATTATTTGATTTGTATTTATACGAAGGCTCATCGTTGATATAATCTTCGATCGAAATCTCATTATCAACGTTTTCGTTATCATCGTTGCGCTCTTCCTGATCGTTGTCCTTCCCCTCGCCTTGAATTTCGAGCACTGGATTTTCTTCCATCTCTTTCTTAATACGTTGCTCTAATTGCATGGTTGGCAATTCCAGCAGCTTGATCATTTGGATCTGCTGCGGAGAAAGCTTCTGCATCAATTTTTGCTGTAACGTAAGTTTTTGACCTGGCATAGATGAAAGTATTAGATTTCAAATTTAAAAAATTAACCATCACCTTTTAGCGATTTAAAAAGATTTTGATCAATGTTGTGTTTTATTTTACTGAATTTTATAGATCAAAAAATAAGGCTGCGATTGTGCAGCCTTATTAAAATGCGTTTATGAAATTGAAATCTCTTTTGGTGGTTGAGGCTTAACCTCTTCACGTTTAGGTAATTGAATTTTTAAAATTCCGTTCGTATATTTTGCCTCAATTTTATCGGTCATGATATGACCATCGGGTAAAGTGAACGAACGTTTAAACGATTGATAACTGAATTCTTTTCGGCTATAAGTATCGTTATCTTCGTTCTTTTCATCGCGTTTCTCTGCAGAAATGGTCAGAATATCGTTCTCAAGTTTTAAATTAAAATCATCTTTTTCCATTCCCGGAGCAGCAACTTCAACTTCATATTTGTCATTGTCTTCTTTCACATTGATCGCTGGCAAACTGCCGCTTGAGTGTGAATAATCATTCAAATCCATCAATGAATTGTTAAACCAATTTTCGAAAAAAGATGGAAATGATGGATAATTGTTCTGTGTTCTTTTAATTAATGTCATGGCTTTTTCCTCCTATAATTTTAGTTCAACATAATTTGCTCACTAAAAAACAAAAGAGATGCCATTGCTTAATTGCATGAAACATTGACAGTTGCGCCCGTCGTCGCATGAAATTATGTCGCTCCAAATCAGCAGTTTAAGACATTTTTTCAGGTTCAACCAAGAAATACATCCCGCCAGTTTGAAACTGGGATGAACGATGAATGCCATCCACAAGTGATCTATAGGCATAACTAAAGATTCTTCACTTTGTTCTGAAAAACAAGTAAGGCTGTGGTTGGTGTATTCAATACTTAAATAAACGATTGAATATCGGCGATGATTTTTTGAGCCAAACTTTCGGCAGCAGCTTCGGTATTTGCTTCAGAATAAATTCGAATGATGGGTTCGGTATTCGATTTACGCAAATGCACCCACGAATCGGCGAAATCGATTTTAACTCCATCGATATCATTCAAATCCTCGTTACTATATTTTTGTTGCATCTTATCCAGAATTTCATCTACGATAATCGCATCCGAAAGTTCTATTTTGTTTTTCGAGATCACATATTCGGGATAAGTTTTTCGCAATTCAGAGCATTTCATTTTACGCTCGGCCATCAACGAAAGGAACAAAGCAATGCCCACCATCGAGTCGCGGCCATAGTGCGATGCAGGATAAATAACGCCGCCATTTCCTTCTCCTCCAATCACTGCATTTTGGGCTTTCATTTCGCTTACAACATTTACTTCGCCCACGGCAGCAGCAAAACATTTTTGTCCGTATTGCTCAGTAACATCGCGCAAGGCACGGGTCGAGGATAAATTTGAAACCGTATTCCCCGGTGTTTTTGATAATACATAATCGGATACAGCCACCAAGGTATATTCTTCGTTGAACATGCTTCCATCTTCATTCAAAATTACCAAGCGATCCACATCGGGGTCTACTACAAAACAAACGTCCACCTCGCTGCTTTTTACTTGTTCGGCTACTTCCTTTAAATTCTCGGCAATGGGTTCAGGCGTATGCGCAAATTGTCCGTTGGGCACGCAATTAATCTTAACAATATCTTTTACGCCCAAGGCTTTCAACATTTCAGGAACGATAATGCTCCCAACTGAATTCACGGCATCTACTGCAACTTTAAAATTCGCGTTTTCAATTAATTCTTTATTCACCAATGGAAGTTTTAAAACTTCCTCGATATGAAATTGAGTATAATCTTTACTTACCGTTTTTCCCAAATCATCCACCTCGGCAAAGGAATACGATTCGTTATCAGCAATCTCAAGAATTTGCTTTCCTTCTGCACCATTCAAAAACTCTCCTTTGCTATTCAACAATTTTAGAGCATTCCATTGCTTCGGATTATGACTTGCTGTTAAGATAATTCCACCATCGGCATTCTCAGCAGGAACCGCAATTTCAGTAGTTGGAGTCGATGCCAAGCCAATATTTACCACATCGCAGCCCATGGCAACCAAAGTAGAATTCACCAAAGAGTTCACCATTTCACCCGAAATGCGAGCATCGCGCCCTAATACAATTTTACAATTGTTTTTACCAACGCTTTGCTGAATAAAAGTGGCGTATGCAGCAGTAAAACGAACTACATCAATTGGAGACAATCCGTCTCCGGGTTTTCCTCCAATGGTTCCTCTAATTCCTGAAATTGATTTTATAAGTGTCATTTTCTTTTCGTTTTTGGCAAATTTAATAAACACAGGCAGATGCATCGTATTTATGTTAAAATAAATTGAAATTGAAAACGATGCTATTATATTTGTTGAGCAACACAAGATTGCACAAACATTAAGCAGAACTATCAACTTATGAATTCTAAACTTTCTATAGTAATACTTTTCACCCTGTTTTTAATTTCAAGCTTGAAAGCAGAAACCGGTAAAAAACAAGACCTAAATTTCGATCAAACTTACCGGCCACAAATTCATTTTTCGGTAATCAGCAATCGTTTAGGTGCGCCTGTTTCGTTAATTCAAAGTGGAGAAAAGCAGTTTTTATTCTACCAACACAACAGCAACAACTTGCAAAATGGCTATTATAATTTAGCATATGCAACTTCAGATAATGGCATCCAATGGGAACATCAATCGATAGCCATTGCAGCTTCCGAAAATAGTATCGACAGTATTGAGAACAATCCCCGATTTGCAACTGTGCTGCAAGAAGGAGAAAAACTGGAAGCAATATACAACCGTTGGAACAAAGGTTTATTCACCAAAGAAATTGATGCTAAAAAAAATACCAATGAAGAATTAATTTCTCAAAAAGAAGAATTCCTGCAAGCAGAACCATTTGTTTTTAAATACGAAGCCAAAAATATTTGGGTAATGGTTTCCTTTAACAAAACAACTTCAAAAATTGAAATCTACAATTCAAACGATAAAATAAATTGGACATTAAAAAGCTCCTTTGTATATGGCTTTGGCTATCCATCGCTTTATCAACTGAATGTGGATCAAAAGCCCAACGAAAAAAAATGGGTGTTAATTAGCGATGAAGCAACCTATATGGTTGGTGATTTCGACGGATCGAACTTCGCTCCTTTCACTTCTATCCAGAAATTTGATTACGGAAAAAGTTTGGGAGGAAGTGTTTGTAAAACTTCCGCAGATCAAAATTCATTGTTGGTTTATACCGAAATGAAACATCCCGAAAACAGTGAACTATCATTTAGTGGCATGTTGAGTTTTCCTTCAAATTTAGTTTTACACGAAGAGGAAGATCAATTTTTCTTGTACAAACAACCTGTAAAAGAAATTGAAACCCTATTTGACAAAACCTATTCATGGGAAAAAACAAAAATATATCCGGGAATTAAAAACAATGTACTATCGCGCCTCAGAGGCGACTGCTATTACATCGAAGGAGTAATTGATATTGCAACCTGCAATATTTTTGGATTTGGAATTCGAGGCACCCGAAATGAAATTGGAAGCGAAATAAGCTACGTTAATGCAAAAAAAGTTTTTAGTGCCCTAGGTACCGGGCTCAATTACGACCCAATTAATAATAAAATAGAATTCAAGATAATTATTGACCGATCCTCAATTGAAATTTACCTCGATGAAGGGAAATATGCCATCAGCTCCACTTTTATGCCAAATCCCGAAGGTAAGTTTTATGAACTAATGACACGTGGTGGAGAAATTATAATCGATAAAATGTCGGTACACAGATTAAACTCAATTTGGAAAAAATAAAATGCATATTCACTATTTAATTCATGTTCCAGAAGAATTGCCGGGTGCAATAGCCACTTGGGCAAACGAAAAAAAATTACAGCAGACCTACACTCTTCTTTACGAAAATGCAGAATTTCCAGCGATCGAATCGTTTGATATTTTAGTAATTATGGGAGGTCCGATGAATATTTACGAACATGAGAAATATCCATGGCTACCTTTCGAAAAACAATTCATACGTAGTTCAATCGATGCGAATAAAAAAGTACTAGGCATATGCTTAGGTGCTCAAATAATCGCCGATGTATTAGGAGCCAAAGTTGTTCCAAACCTAGATTCCGAAATCGGATGGTTTCCGGTACAAAAAACAAACAATGCCGAAGCGCATCCTCTACTAAAAAGTTTAGAGTTGAATACTGTTTTGCATTGGCATGGCGACCGTTTTGAAATTCCAAAGAATGCGATTCATCTAATACAATCAGCAGCCTGCAAACAACAAGCATTTCTATACAAAAATAATGTTTTAGCTTTTCAATTTCATATTGAAATGACCTCAGATAATTTGAAAAAGATGATCGATTTAGATCGAAAATCACTTGTTAAAAGCAAATGGGTAATGACCGAAGAAGAATTATTAAAGGGTGCTGAAAATATTGAACAAAACAACCAATTGCTATTTTCAATTCTAAACAGATTTACCGTCTAACATCATAATTAAGCTGTTAATCAAAAAGAATTGGTCAAGTGGCAATTAAATTTCAATTTTACTTAAAAAATAATTATACATTAACTTAAAAGTTCCAAGTCCGAATAGTTTATAACTCTTAGAGATCATTCAATAAAATCTCTTATTTTTATAAACTTCTTGAGAATAGGCAAATTAGGGAACACTATATAGGTTTTAATAATTTAATGAAACAACTCCTTCGTTACATAGCACTGCTTGCAACTTTCATGATTTTTATTGTTGAAATTGGCAATGCCCAAAAAATAACATTGAAATTAGCCGACGAAGCCTATAATGAATTTTCGTGGAACGAAGCAATTGAGTTGTACGAATACGCCTTAAAAAAAGATCGAAATAACACTTTCATCATCCGTCGATTAGCCGATTGTAACCGTAATATCGGCAATACCGTAGCAGTTGAAAAATGGATCAGAAGATTAGTAGAGCTCAATGCAAGCGAAACCGAAGATTTATTTCATTTCTCGATGGCCCTAAAAAGCAACGGAAAATTCAATGAATCGGAAAAGAATTTGAAAAAATATGCAATGATGCGCCCCGAAGATGGTCGGGTTCAAATGCAACAATCCCTTTTAGAATACATTAATTTTTTGGTTCGCGATTCTTCACGATTTGTTGTGAAAAGCGTTCCTTTCAATACCAAAGGTTCCGATTGGGGTGCCGTATTCTACGATAGCATGGTGGTCTATTCCTCAACAGGACCACCCAATGTGCTTAAAAAATCTTACAACTGGGACAACCTACCTTTTCTCGATTTGTATGCAGTAAAAGTCGACAGCAATGGCAACTTTTCAAAACCAGCCCCCTTCGCACCAAAAGTAATGAGCGAATATCACGATGGTCCTGCAACTTTCGATCCGAAATTAAGGCGGATGTATTTCAACAGCAACCGTCAAATAGAAAAAAATAAAAACGAAGAAGAGGTCTTAAATCTTCAAATATATTATGCCGACTTCATCAACGGCGAATGGGTTTATCGTGGTGGTTTTACTTACAACGACACAAAATTCAACCTCCGCCACCCTTGTTTAGATCCTAGCGGAAACGTATTGTATTTTGCCTCCGACATGCCAGGAGGAAAAGGCGGAAACGATATTTACTGGTGTCGGAAAGAACGAGGACGATGGGGACAACCTATAAACTTAGAAGAAATAAATAGCGAAGGCGAAGAGGCATTTCCTTTTATTTCGAACGATGGGGTGCTCTACTTTTCATCCGATGGCTTAGGCGGTATGGGAGGTTTGGATATTTATATGGCACTACCCGACCGCGGTGTTTTCAGTAAAATTGAAAACATGGGCTACCCAATCAACAGCTCAAAAGATGATTTTTCATTTACGATGATGGCCGATGGCGAGTCAGGTTTTCTTTCTTCCAATCGCATAGGCGGAAAAGGCTATGACGACATCTATCAATTTAAGATGAAATATACGCCGGTAATTATTAAAGGAAATGTTCGCGACAGAGAAAATTACATTGAAATTGCCAATGCAAAAGTTTCCTTGGTCGATGAAAACAACGACACCATAAAAATTGCCTACACAAAAGAAGATGGAGGCTACATTTTTGGAGCCTTCCGTAATAAAAATTATAAAGTCATTGCAAGCAAGGAATTCTTTGCCACTTCTTTAAAAGAACTCTCAACCTACAATCGAATGCCTAACGAAAAAATCATCGTTGATCATCTGCTTGAAACCGAATACCTAATGCTAGATCTAGATGGAATTGAACCACTTAGTTTAGAATCAGAAGAGGAGGAACAAGTTGAAGTAATTGTGGTGGAACATATCAATTTTGACTTCGATCGCTTTAATGTTAATCCCGAAGCTGCTGGAAAACTCGACCAGTTGATACTTACAATCGAAATGTATCCTGAATACGAAATCAGAATTGAATCGCATACCGATAGTCGTGGTTCTGATGAATACAATTTAGGTTTATCAAAATCAAGAGCCTTGGCAACCTACGAGTATTTGGTTGATCATGGTGTCGACCCGTTAATTATTGAATACAACGGATTTGGGGAAACTCAACTCTTAAATCGATGCGACGATGGGGTAGATTGCTCCGATGAAGAACATGCTGTTAACCGACGCTCAATGATTAAGCTGGTTCGTCGTAGTTCGCAACAAATTAATCGTAAATCACGAAACACTTTCTATTTCTAATGCTCACAACTTTTGAGTAACTTCGTCTATTATTTTTTAAGCTTAAGCAATAAAAAAAAGTTAATCGATGAAGTTGTTGTTAATTAGTAATTCCACCAATGCAGGTGAAGCTTATCTTGATTACCCAAAATCAAACATAAAAGATTTTCTTGGTGCAAAACCCGTAAATGCGTTGTTTATCCCATTTGCCGGAGTCACCTTTTCTTATGATAAATATGAGCAAAAAGTAAAAGAACGATTTGAAGAAATTGGACACAATTTAAAATCTATTCATCATTTTGAAAATGCAACCGAAGCTGTTGAAAAAGCCGAAGCAATCGTTGTTGGTGGTGGAAACACTTGGCACTTAGTGCGCACCTTAAGAGATCTAAATTTATTTGGTGCAATTGCAAAAAAAGTAAAAGAAGGCATGCCTTACATTGGTTGGAGTGCCGGATCAAACATTGCTTGCCCTACCTTAAAAACCACCAACGACATGCCCATCATCGATCCTTTAGGATTTGATACCTTAAACTTGGTTCCTTTTCAGATTAACCCACACTACCTCGATGCCAACCCCGATGGACATGCTGGAGAAACCCGAGAACAACGAATCGAAGAGTTCTTAGAAGTTAATCCAACTACTTATGTGCTCGGACTTAGAGAAGGAACCATGCTAAAAATTGAAAACCAAAAAATGGAATTGATTGGCAAAAAATCGCTCCGAATATTCAAAAAAGGAACTGAAGCAAAGGAATTAAATGCTAGCGACGACCTTTCTTACTTGCTTTAATAGGCCTTTTCTTTCGCCAATGTAAATTATTTTCATCTATTGGCACTTTTGAGAACAGTCTTATAGATTTGGCTATACCTTTGGCCGCTTAAATTTAAAATTATGGAATTGTTTAGTAATGTATACTTCTCATTCTTTCTGATAGTAACCATCGGTTTTTTAATCGGAAGAATTAAAATTAAAGGAATTTCACTCGATGTGTCGGCGGTAATATTTGTAGCATTACTTTTTGGGCATTTTGGGGTTATTATTCCGAAGAATTTTCAACAAATTGGTTTGGTACTTTTCATATTTACCATCGGAATGCAATCGGGTCCCGGATTTTTTGATTCGTTTAAAAAGCAAGGGAAACAACTTGCCATTATTGCATCGGTACTCATTATTACTTCAGGAATTGTCACCATCGCTGTTACCTACATTTTCGATATTGATGCGAGTATCAGTATTGGCTTACTTACTGGTGCTTTAACAAGTACGCCAGGATTGGCAGCAGCAATCGATTCTACCGGATCTCCGTTGGCCTCGATCGGCTATGGTGTAGCTTATCCTTTTGGAGTGATTGGAGTAATTTTGTTTGTAAGTTTTCTGCCAAAAATCATGCGTACAGACATTAAAAAAGCAGAGAATGATTTTGAAATGGATGTTAAAGCCGACTTTCCGGAGATTCACAGAGGTTGTTTTATTGTTGAAAACGAAAATGTATTTGGTAAATCGATTCGGGAACTACGCGTTCGTCACATGACACAAGCAGTGGTTTCGCGAGTAATGCACGAAGGAAACGGAATGACACCAACGCCGGATACCATTTTATATAAAGGAGATATTATAAAGGCTGTTGGAAATAAAGCAGCCTTGGCTCAAATTAAAATATTAATTGGTCAGGAAACAGATATAGAAATACCGCTACCAAAACAACACGATATTCGCCGAGTTTTGGTTACCAATAAAGAGTATGTAAACAGAACCATCAGACAGTTAAATCTATTAGAAAATTACGGTGCAACAATTACTCGTATTCGTCGTGCCGGAATTAATATTTCGCCAACTCCTGATTCACGAATTCATTTTGGCGACAAGCTAATTATTGCTTGCAATACTGAAAACATGACCCAAGTAGTGAATATTTTTGGAAACGATAATAAACGACTTTCAGATACCGATTTTTTACCGATTGCACTGGGAATAATCATCGGGATCTTATTAGGAAAAATTGCAATCGATTTTGGTGATTTTAGCTTTAGTCCGGGCTTAACAGGCGGCGTGCTAATTGCAGGATTGATTTTGGGAAGAGCAGGAAAAACAGGACCAATTATGTGGACCATGACAGGTGCTGCCAACCAATTACTTCGTCAATTAGGATTGCTATTCTTTATGGCGGCTGTAGGAACCTCTGCAGGATCTAAAATTGTAGAGATTTTTGAAATCAACGGAATAGATCTTTTTCTGGCCGGAGCCTTCATCACCCTCGTTCCAATGATTGTGGCTACCATTATCGCAAAGATTTTCTTCAAAATGAATATTCTTTCGGTTTTAGGAGCACTTACAGGAAGTATGACAAGTACCCCAGGATTGGCTGCGGTAGATACCATGACCGACACAAACGCACCATCAGTAGCTTATGCTACTGTTTATCCTTTGGCAATGGTGTTGCTAATTATTATCGTTCAAACCTTAAGCGCAATTTTATAAGCTCCATGGCATTAATAATAAAAGCGGGTAAATGAATTCATTTACCCGCTTTTTATTTTGTACGATTTTCTATTTCCCTAAAATATTCTTCTTAGGGGTGGTAGCAATAAACTCTTTCAAATAGAAGGGCTCGAAGTAAGCAAGGTCTTCAAATTCTTCATTCCGAAATTTCCGTATCGCAATATTCTTCATGTTTTTTGCCGAGGCATAAACATTTTCGACATAAACAGCATTGGGATTCTTGAGTACTTTTTCACATTTCGAAGCGCCATTTCCAAAATAAAATAGCTTATTAGTAGTTACCTCAGCATAGCTTTCTTCATCAATAATTTTAGCATGCACCTCATCAAGCTGTTCCGCTTTTATATTACAAGGCATGGTATAAACTTCCATTCTACGAGCATCAATCATTGGTTGTAATACATTGTTTGGGCCTAACTTAATCTTTAATTCTGTTTGATTTTCTTGCACATAATCGGCCATTGCCTGCAACGAACTTATCGAAATGATTGGGATATCTGCAGCATATGCTAGTCCTTTTGAAGCTGAAACTCCTATTCGCAATCCAGTGTAAGAACCTGGACCACCACTAATTGCAATGGCATCTAAATCGCTAGCCTTTAATTGATTTTCTTTTAAAACCTCATCGATATATAAGGTAAGTAATTTTGAATGACTTTGCCCATTCAAATCTTCCTTAAAGTCTGCTATTTTACCATCGACAACCAAAGCAACCGAACAAACCTCTGTTGCAGTTTCTAAACATAAAATCTTTGCCATTTTCTGCGCTTTCAAATTTGATGCAAATATATAAGTAAAAATGTAAAGCTCACGAAATATAAAAAGCCTGTATTGTTCAATACAGGCTTCCTAATAAAATTATCTCTTTTGTTATAAGTTGAAGGCTTGCTTCACTTTATCCACGTAGTCTAATTTTTCCCAGGTAAACAATTCTACTTCTTTACGATAAACTTTTGATTCGTATGCCGAAGTAAATTCTTTCACCACTAATTGAGGTTGGCGCCCCATATGTCCATACGATGCAGTTTCTTCGTAAATTGGATTGCGCAACTTTAATCGTTTTTCAATTGCATTAGGACGCATGTCGAACAGTTGCGCTACAATTTTTGCAATTTCACTATCACTCAAGTTTACTTTTGCAGTGCCGTAAGTATTAACAAATACATTCATTGGTTTTGCCACTCCAATTGCATAAGCCACTTGCACCAGTACCTCGGATGCTACACCTGCTGCTACTAAATTTTTTGCAACATGGCGAGAAGCATATGCTGCAGATCGATCCACTTTCGATGGATCTTTACCGCTAAATGCACCGCCACCGTGTGCTCCTTTTCCTCCGTAGGTATCTACAATAATTTTTCGTCCAGTTAGTCCGGTATCTCCATGAGGACCACCAATTACAAACTTTCCGGTTGGATTTACATGGTAAGTAATATCATCCTTGAATAACTCCTGTACTCTTGACGGCAATTTTTCGACAACACGGGGAACCAAAATATTGATCACATCTTGCTTGATTTGATCCAACATCTCCGTATCCGCCTTCAAAATATGCTCTCGAGAATTATCTTTTGCTTCAACAAATTCATCATGCTGTGTTGATACTACAATGGTATCAATTCGCAAAGGTGCACCTTGATCATCATACTCAATAGTTACCTGTGATTTTGAATCGGGACGTAAGTAAGTCATTACTTTACCCTCGCGACGGATTGCCGCCAATTCTTGCAATAATTTATGCGATAATTCCAATGAAATTGGCATGTAATTATCGGTTTCGGTACAAGCATAACCAAACATCATTCCTTGGTCACCGGCACCTTGGTCTTCAGGACTTTCACGCTCTACGCCACGATTAATATCTTGACTTTGTTCGTGAATTGCAGAAAATACACCGCACGAAAGACCGTCGAAACGATAAGCAGCCTTGGTATACCCAATCTTATTAATCACCTCACGAGCAACTTCCTGCACATCGATGTATGTTTCTGTATTAATTTCTCCTGCTAATACTACTTGACCAGTAGTTACTAATGTTTCGCAAGCAACTTTTGAATTAGGATCAAATGCCAATAGTTTATCGAGAATTGCATCTGATATTTGATCAGCAACCTTATCAGGATGACCTTCAGAGACTGACTCTGATGTAAATAAATATCCCATATTATACAATATTACTTTGTTTATAAATCCTGTGGAATAAGGTGAATGAGTAGCAAACAGAGAGGTTGAAAAATTTTAGCATTTTTTACCGTGGTTGCAATCATTCACAAATTTCTCCACAAATCAGGCTCAAATATACAACAATTATTTAAAATATTGGAAGCGCTAGATATGAATGCTTTTTTAATTAATTGGGGCACTAATTAAATGCTGTTATTTCTCTTTCCATACTTCAAGTTAGATTATTTCAATCAATCAAATCCATTAATAAAGGGCCAATGCTAAAGAACATAGTTGCTTAAATAAACTAGAAATTAAATTCGGAACGGTATTTGGTAATATCTAACCAATCAGCAGCTGTTGTTTGTATTTCTTACCTTAAAACAAGATTATTATGGAAAAAAAGAAAAGCAAATTAGCAGATTTAGAAAGCAAGCGTGGTACATTCTTCTTAATCGGATTAACATTGTCATTATCCGTAGTATTATTCGCTTTTAGGCCTACTTCAGAAGTTCATGGCGTTGATATATTAACATCAAATGGCCCCGAAGAACTTGAAGTTGAATTAATTCCTCCAACTTGGAAGAAGGAAAAGGTATTTGTGATGCCTCCTAAAATTAAAACTTTCGAAAAGATTTTGATTGTTAAAGACGATTCTTTTCTGCCTGAAATTGAATTTCCTTCGGAAAACATTGACGAACCTCTTAAAAATTTAATAGACTTTACTACTGAAACTGGAGGTACGGATGAAACGATTTACAATTTCCCAAGCAACATGCCAAAGTTTCCAGGAGGATTAAAAAACTTGAATGGCTGGTTATCGAACGAGATAGACTATCCAATGGAAGCCATTGAAGTTGGGTTAGAAGGTAGAGTTTACTTGAACTTCATTATTGATACCGATGGAAGCATTTCGAGCGTAACTGTTACTCGTGGTGTTGACAAAATATTAGACGACGAAGCAATCCGGGTTATTAAATCGATGCCAAAATGGAAACCAGGCCTACAAAATGGTCGACCAGTAAAGGTTTCGTATAGTATGTTTATTAGTTTTAAACTTGATTAATTGAAGAGGGTACTTAGGTATCCTCTTCAATTAATAACTAAAGCTACTTCCTCCTAAAAATTCACGAATTAAAGAGGTTGGTGGAATTTCATCATCTGCAATTGTATCGAAATACCGAAGAAATTTGAGCAAACGCAACGATTCTGAGAATTCGCTTTGATTCTCAGGTACCGATTTTAACAAAGGTTCCACATACTTCTTCAAAACAGCCAACTCGTACAATAACGCAGAATTGAACATTACATCCGCATTCTCCTGATGTGGAAAGATATTCTTCACTTCTCCTTGACGCACACTTGGCCAACGACGAATTGTTTCTAAAGCAGAATACCCCCGATATTTGGCATCACGCAAAATCCTTCGAATTAATCGATTATCAGTGGTTGAAATTGGGTTATGATCATCGATAGAAATGGAAGTTAAGGCAGAAACAAAAATACGATAGGTTAAGGACAAATCAATTTCGGGCAAGAGTGCGGGATTTAAAGCATGAATTCCTTCAATAACTAACACCTCACTGCTAGCTAGCTGCATAATATCGCCATCGTACTTTTTCTTGCCACTTTGGAAGTCAAACTTGGGTAATTCAACCGATTCACCTTTAATCAACAACTTTAAATGCGCATTAAAAAGCTCAATATCAATGGCATTTAAGTCCTCAAAATCATAGTTTCCAAACTCGTCTAATGGAGTTAATTCCCGGTCAACAAAGTAATTGTCAATAGAAATGGTACGAGGCTTTAAACCACAAACAGCCAACTGTACGGACAAGCGTTTACTAAAAGTAGTTTTACCTGAAGAAGATGGCCCTGCGATTAAAACAATTTGTATTTTATTTGAACGATTTGCAATTTCAGAAGCAATTTCAGCAATTCTTTTTTCATGTAAAGCTTCCGATATTTTAATAATCTCGCCTTCTTTTCCCTGTTGGATTATTTTATTCAAACTTCCAATGTCAGGAATTTCGAGGATCGATGCCCACTGCTTATGATTTTGGAAAATCTCAAAAAGTTTGTTTTGTCTTACAAAGTCGCGCAATCGCAATTGATTTTCTTCACTTGGTAATCGTAAAAACATACCTTCATTAAATTTATCCAAATCGAAAGTTTTGAGATAAGCCGTTGAAGGAAGCAAGTGACCGTGAAAATAATTCACATGTTCACCTAAGTAATACACATAAGAATACAGATATCCTGAATCTTCGTATAATTTTACTTTATCTTGCAAACCTGCATTTTCATATTCGCTAAGCACAAATTTCATTTGCTTCCCTCTACGAACAAAAGGTACATCTTGTTGTACCAGTTCATGCATTCGATTTTTAATATCCTCGATACAATCTTCGCAGAAATCCGCTTTAAAATTATCTAGCTCGCAATAAAATCCACGAGAAATGGCATGATCAATTTTTAATCTACAATTCGGATAAAGCTCCTTGGTTGCAACATATAGAAGAAAAAAGAGCGATCGGATATAAATTCGCTGCCCATTAGGATTTGAATAATCAAAAAAACGAATGGTTTTGGGCTTAACTATTTCAAAAGACAACTCGCGAACTTTATTATTTACAAAAGCTCCAATAATTGGAAATTCGGTTTTTACTTTTAATTCGTCGGCTATTTCACCAAGTGTAGTCCCTAAATGAACTTTAATAAACTGTTTATTATTCTCGCAATATATTTCTATTTCCTTCATAATATTCGATACTTGTTTTTAAAAATACAAAAAAGGAACGGATTAATTTTATCAAATTAATCCGCCTTTCCCTATTGGCAATCGAGTTGTTATGAAGATAGAAATTACGATTACCATTTCAAATATTTTCCGATTATTACTTTCGTATAAAAATAGCTTTTACAATATCGCCCACCATTTTAGGATTTTCCTTTATTCTACGGGAACAATAACCAAACCAATCTTTCCCGAATGGCACATACAGCCGTACATTGTATTGCATTTCGATAATTTTATCGCGCAATGCAGGAGTTACGCCATACAACATCTGAAATTCATATTGTTCTGATTTCAAACCTTTGTCATTTATTAATTTTAGAGCTTCCTCTACCAAATAGTAATCATGTGTCGCAATTCCGGTATAAACCTGATGATCAAACAAGCGCTTTAATAATTTTAGATAATTTGCCCGAACTCCTTCATAATCCTTTATCGCAATCGATTTGTCTTCCACATAAATCCCTTTACACAAACGAACATTTAATGGAGCTTCAGAAGTATGATGGTTTTCAATTAAAAATTTGATATCAGCTTCAGTTCGACGCAAGTAGGCCTGTAAAACAATCCCCACATGCATTGGAAACTCCTTTTTTAATTTCAAGAAAAGTGCAATCTCCAAATCGGTACAGGTAGCATCTTCCATATCAATACGAACGAAATTATGCACACTTGCTGCTTTTTTTACAACCTCATACACCAATTCATAACAACGCTCTTTGTCAATTAAAAGACCAAAGCTTGTTGGTTTTAAAGAAAAATTTCCTTTCACCATTTCGCTATTAAATCGATCTATTATCTGCAAATAGGCTTCTTTGTTCGCTTCAGCCTCTTCAATTGAATGAATAAACTCGCCCAACAAATCAACCGTAACCCATATTCCTTGCTGATTTAAGCTGCGAGAAATATCAATTCCATCATCGATTGTCTTTCCTGCGATGTAGCGCTTTGAAAACATCCACACAAAGTTTTGCGGAAAATAAGGTAGCGAATTGGCAATTATTCTATTAAGCATTGATTCTCGGTATTGTATTGTTTCGGATAAATTTAACACTTGTAAGAGCTTGAGATAATGACGAAAATCACGCTATTAACATGATTTTTCGCATTCTTCGAGACGAATTTTTCTGTTTTATAATTATACATTAGGCTTTTATTCCTAATCGGAAAAGCTATCTTTGTTTGTGTTTAAATTTTAGAAAATAATATAACGACTATTGAGATTCTAGTATGAAAAAGCTACCTAATATCCTGAGTATTCTTTCAATTATAGGTGTAATTGTGGTATTGATAATTGTTTTATCCGAGAATAAAACTGCAACCATTACAAGTACTCCGGCAACAGTTAAAAATTCGGGTTCGTCGATAAAAATTGCTTACATATTAACCGATTCGGTTTTAGTAAATTATCAGTTAGCAATTGATTTAAACGAAGAATTTACCGAGCAACAAAAACAATTTACCGAAGAGTTTTCTCAAAAAAGAAGAAGTTTAGAAGAACAGGCTGCTGCATTTCAAGAAAAAGTGCAACGAGGTGGTTTTTTAACACAGGAACGTGCGATGCAAGAACGCGACAGGCTTTTGAGTCAGGAACAAGAGGTTCAGCAATTAGATTATGAAATGTCAAGTAAATTATCAGAGCTTGAAGCAAAAATCAATACACAACTGGTAGATAGCATCAGAACTTTTGTTAAAGAATACAACAAAACTCAACAATACGATTACATTTTTAGCAACAGTGGTCAAATCATTGTTGGCGAACAACAATACAATATATCAAAAGCTATTTTAGATGGCTTAAACCGTCGATATGCAAATTCAAAAAAATAAGAAGTGATACTAGAATGATGCCATGTTGAAATCTCAGCATGGCATTTTTTATTTTTGAATATGACTTTTGCAAATACTTACCTAAAAAAATACACCAACGATCATTCAGTGATCACGCCGACAGATACTAAATTTGGATTAGGAATATTTATTCCTAGTTATAACGAGCCTGATCTACTGAGAACATTGAATTCGCTTGCAAACTGTATTCCTATTGAATCAAAAGTTGCCTTGGTTTTGGTAATCAACTCGAAAGAGAATTCGCCCAAAGAAGCAATCCAACAAAACCAAAGAACTCTTGCTGAAGTTAAAGCATTTGAAGCTCCTGAATGGTTGAAAATATTCACAATTGAAGCAAATGGGCTACCAAAAAAGCATGCAGGAGTAGGCTGGGCTCGAAAAATTGGGATGGATTGGCTTGTAAGTGCCTACAATCAGATGGAAAATCCTGAAGGAATTATTGTATCCTTAGATGCCGACTCCGAAGTTGCTCCTGATTATTTAATTGAAATTGAAAAGGGCTTTCAAAAAAACCCAAAGCAATGCGCTACCACTTTTGAATTCGAACATGCTTTAGAAGGATCACAATTTTCGGAACAGGTTTATACTTCCATCATGCTGTACGAGCTTTATTTGCGCTATTACTTTTTTGCAGTGCAACAAACCGGATTTCCGAATTCAATTTACACCATTGGATCGTGCATGGCCGTTCGAGCAAAAGATTATGTTGCTGTTGGTGGAATGAACCGAAAACAAGCAGGTGAAGATTTTTATTTTTTGCAGAAGTTAGTGAATCACCGAGGAGTTGTTCATTTACCTTCAGTAAAAGTTTATCCATCGTCACGCATTTCAGACAGAGTTCCTTTTGGAACAGGAGCTCAAATTACCAAATTAGTAAATAGCAATGCTAATGAATTTAAGGTGTATCCACTCGAAGCCTTTGATCCATTAGCCGAGTTGTTCGAGTTTGTTAACCAACAAAATCAACTGGATACAATTAACTTTCACACTTCTTTTCCCGAATTCAAGCTATTCTTAGATCAAATTAATTTTGAATCGAACCTCGAACGGATTTTGAAAAACAGCGGATCAACAAAAACTTTTGCAAAAAACTTCTATGCTTTTTTTAATGGATTTCAGATTATCAAATGGTTGAATTATTCCGCAGAAAGTAATTACCCGAAGAAAAGTACCGTTAGTGAGTCGATAAAATTATTAGAAAAGCTTTATCCTAAAAAGAATTTTTCAACCTTATCGGCTAAAAACCTGTTAAATATATATAGGAAATTAGAAATTTAAATTGCGAAACATTACTTTTGCAACTAGAAATATTATGATATGGATTTGATTACTACAATATTAATAGTTATTGGATTGGTTGCGTTGGCTGTTTTGGGATTAGGAGTTCAAATTATTTTCTCGAAAAGAAAAAAATTTCCGGATACGCACATTGGTCAAAATAGTAACATGAAAGGCTTAGGCATTACTTGTGCTACAACTTTCGATAAAATAGAACAAAAAAAAGGAACAAAAATTCCTTATCAAGCATTGCACCTTTCTGATCAGAAATAAGCTTACTCAACAATAAACTTGCTGAATCCGGGCGTATAAGCAACTGCTCTTTCACCGTTTTCATCATCGTAAATTAAGTAGGCCTCAAGGCCTTCTAATTTATTCGCAAGTGCGAGTGCCTTTTCGGTTCCCATTACCATAAATGCGGTTGCCATTGCATCGGCTGTCATACAGTCTTGAGCCACCACTGTTGCACTTAATAAATTATGATCTACAGGATATCCGGTGCTTGGGTTGATTGTATGTGCATATTTTTTGCCATTCTCCATGTAAAAATTTCGATAATTACCCGAGGTGGCCAGTCCAACATCCTCTAACTGAATAATTTCTTGTAATTCAGGAGCGTTAATTGGCTCATTGTCGTTGGGCTCATTAATTCCAATTCGCCAAATCCGTCCCGATGGACTTTTACCATGCGCAACAATTTCACCTCCAATTTCAACCATGTAATTTTTACAGCCCTGACTTTTCAAAAACTGACCAACAACATCTACAGAATAACCTTTTGCAATTGAACTAAAGTCTAGCATTACCCGTTCGTCCGCTTTCTTAATTTTTTTTCCATCAAATTCAATCAACGAAAAACCTGTAATTTGGAGGATGCTGTCGATTAAGTGCTGATTTACTTTTTCTTTGTGCTTAAACCCAAAGCCCCAAGCATTTACCAGCGGTGCTACCGTTGGATCAAAAGCTCCTTCAGAAGTTTCAAATATTTCGGTGGAACGATTAAACACATCAATAAAAAACGAATCCAATACAACAGGTTCATTATTATTCACTTTTGATAACACCGATTCCTTTTTAAAAGTCGACAAAGAGTGGTCTAATCTACTTAGAACTGAATCGATCTTATGCTGCAAATTATTCCCGTTAGGAGATTCGTAGGTTATATTGTATATTGTACCATAAACAAACCCGTTATTCGAAATATAGTTAACTTGTTGATTATTCGGTGCACACGATGTTGTAACAATTAGAATAACAGCAAATTGAATTATTATATTAATTAAGTTCTTTAAGTTCATATTGAATTGGGCTTTTATAGAAACCATAATTATGGCAAAACTAATTATTTATTTAACTATTGTGTTTTATTAAAAAACCAATTGTTCATTACTAACAAATTTCTGAATTAAAGCAATGCTCATCCTACATAATAAGAAACCGAAAAATTGGTTACTAATTAATTTTGCAATTATTACAATCATAATCGTTGCGTATGCTTATTTAGTACAAATACAATTCAAGTTTGTTAAAAATAGTTCGAAAGAACAATTATCTTCTATTGCAGATTTAAAGTCAAATGCTATATCCAACTGGTACGAAGATCAGGTAAATGATTTAATGCTAATTGCCCAATCAGAAATTTTAGCTAAAGATCTAAATCAATATACAAAATCAAATGATCAGGATGAATTAAAGAATTTAAATTCATTTTTATCAACAATAAAAGTTCAGCATAACTATAGTAATCTCTTATTAATTGATCAAGAGCTTAATGAATTAGTTACAGATGAAATTTTCCAATTAAGCTTGTCAGAATTATATCCAATTATAGAAGAGTCTCGCCAAACAAAAAAAGGGATAGCAACAAATATTCTATCTAATGAAGCATTAGGATTTGAATATATTTGTTTCATACATCCAGTACTCGATATAAATAATAATATAAATGCCTTTTTAATTAGCATCAACGATGTGAATGCTAACTTCTACAAGGATGTCGAGCATTGGCCTATTCCTACCAAAACGTCAAAAGCTTATTTGTTTGAGTGCGTAAATAATTCAATCAATTACTATTATTCAGGTGGAATAAATCGACAAACTTCACCAATTGATAATTTGGTTGTTGAAAGATTTATTCAACAGAATTTATCTGAAAAGTTTGCAAAAACCATCAATTCTGAAGGAAATAGAGCTTGGGTATACCTTAAGAAAATTGAGAATACTCCATGGTATTTAATTCTAACTACAAATTATTCCGAAATATTCAACAATCAAAGACTACTGATATTTAGCAACCTTGCAATTATTATTGTGTTGTTGATTATTACCTACATTTTAATTGCCTATTTAAATAGTATTAAGCAAAGATCTTCTCAAAGAAGATTTATTGAAGAACAGAATGAATATATTAAAACGCTCAATAGTATCGGAGAAGGAGTTGTTTCGATTGATTTACAAAGCCGGATAAAGTATATCAATAAAGTTTATACAAAAATAACCGGTTTGTCGAATCATGATTCTGTCGATCATCATATAAATGATAAATTAAAATTGTATTCATTTGATGAGGAATCTGAAATTGAAATTAGTTTTGAATATTTCTTTGCTAATCACCAGAAAGGCAATTTTAATTCAAAGCTCCTTTTGAAAAGCAATTTAAGTGAGGCACTGATTCCGATCGACATTTCTGGCTATCCAATTTTAAACGATGATAATGAAATCAAGGGTGGAGTTATCATTCTTAGAGATCAAAGTAAAGAACAAAAACTACTTCAACAACTAAAAGAATATTCTTCTCAACTCGACTATTTGCTATCAAATTTGCCAGGGGTCGCTTACAAATGTAAAATAAACAAAGACTACAACTTCACATACGTTAGTGATAGAATTTTTGAATTAACAGGATACAAATCCGAAGATTTCACTAAGAAAATGACAATTAATTTTGGGCAATTAATTGATAAAGAATACCAAGATTATGTATGGGATAGTATTCAGTTGGCAATTAAAGAAAACGATTCATACGTTTTTGAATACCCAATAATAACTAAGACCAACCAGAAAAAATGGGTCTGGGAGCAAGGAGTTCCCCTTTACGATGACAAGGGAAATCTTGTTGGCCTTGGAGGTATCATTTTAGATATTAGCGGCAGAAAGAGAAGTGAACAAGAACTTGCTAAAACTCAAAATTTATACAAAACACTCACCTTAAACTCAGCAATAGGAATTTGCAGACTTGATATAAATGGAACCTTTATTTACACAAACCCACAGTTGAGCGCAATTACTGGCTATAAGATGTCAGATTTATTAGGGAAACCGGTGCTGAGGTTTGTTTCGCAGAATGATAAAAGGAAATTTTCGGAAATTACGACTTCAACTTCACCTGAGAATATTAACATCGACATAAACGTTAAAATAAAAAACCCAAACGGCCATTCAGTATGGATCAGGGCTTTGATTCTACCCGAATTTGATCTTCAAAATAAACATATTGGATATACCGGAAATATTATTGACGTTTCAAAACAGTACGAAACTGATAGCAAACTGCAAAATAGTCAGCAACTTTTACGAACTGTAATTGATAATATCCCCGATAATATTTACATGAAAGATTTAAAAGGACGTAAGACTTTATCAAACAAAGTCGATTATGAACAAATTGGATTGAAATCGGAAGAGGAAATACTTTATAAAAATGATTATGAACTCTTTCCAAGTGAACTAGCCGATCAGTATTGGAAGGACGATCAGCAAGTACTTACAACCGGCACTCCAATCCTTAATGTTGAACAAAAATCAATCGACTACAAAAACAGAACGTTCTATAGCCTTGTTTCAAAAATTCCTTACCGAAATGAAGAAAACAAGATTATTGGGCTAATTGGTATCAATCGTAATATTACAGAATTAAAAAAAGCTGAAAGTCAAAATCAACTTCTTCAAAAAGCAATTACACAAATTCCAATCAGTGTTATAATTACCAGTGTACAAAAAGGAATTGAATATGTAAACAAACACTTTACAGAAACCTATGGCTATAAATTAGATGAAATTATCGGTAAAAAAGATACCATGATCAATACCGATTTAAATCATCCGGACATCCTTGACATCATTGAAACCAAGTTAAGTGCAGGTCAAATCTGGGTTGGAGAATTACAAAATAGGGTAAAAAATGGCTCCATCATTTGGGAAAATGTAACCATCGCTCCTATTTTCAGAAACAACTCGCTGAGTAAGTACATTCTTCTAAAAGAAGATATTACGCCTAAAAAAGAATTGATGAAGGAGCTAACCATCGCAAAAGAAAAAGCAGAACAAAGTGATCGGTTAAAAACCTCATTCTTAGCTAATATGAGTCATGAAATTCGTACCCCATTAAATGCAATTCTAGGTTTTACCAGATTAATTTACGACGAGGATTTAGAAAAAGAAGAAAAGTCGTACTATGTAAATATTATCGATCGAAGTGCAGAAACCTTGGTACAAATCATCAACGATATTATAGATATTTCGTCGATAGAAACAGGAACAATTAAAATACACAAGTCCCCTGTTGATATCAATTCAATGTTAGAAACAGTACATAAACAATTCGATCAACGACTAAAGACATTGAATGAATCGAACAGTACTATTATTGTTACCGTAAAAGAACCAATAACATTAACAATCGATGAAAATAGAATTTCACAGGTATTTATTAATTTAATTAGTAACGCTATTAAATTCACCCAAAACGGAAAAATAGAATTTGGAGTTTTTAGAATTAGTGATGATAAAATAGAATTTATTGTTAAGGATAATGGGATCGGAATTGGTAGCGAACATCACCAAACTATTTTTGAACGATTCAGACAAGCCGACGACAACAATACTCGTAAATATGGCGGAAATGGCTTAGGATTGCCAATTGTTAAAAACCTAATTGAATTACACGATGGAAAAATTTGGGTAAATTCAGAATTAGGTAAAGGTTCAGTTTTCCACTTTACACTACCAAATCGCTAATGAAGGTTTGAACATAATTTTGCTATTCTTGTCTTTATTATTTTCCTTTGAAATCAGCAAAATATTAAAAGTATGCACGACCAGTTTCCATCGAAGTTACTCGAAAAAGCAGTTGCCGAATTCTCCACCTTACCAGGCATTGGGAAAAAAACAGCTTTACGCCTAGTTCTTAGTTTATTAAGAAGAGAACAAAGTGAAGTTGAAGATTTTGGAAACTCAATTCTTCGATTAAAAAAGGAAATTAAACATTGCAAAATTTGCCATAATATCTCCGATACCGAAATTTGCGATATCTGTGCATCCCCCAATCGTAACAATTCAATTATTTGTGTGGTAGAATCAATTCGAGAAGTCATGTCGATAGAAAATACACACCAGTTTATTGGAATGTATCATGTACTAGGTGGAATCATCTCTCCAATGGATGGTGTTGGCCCCAGCGATTTAGAAATCGAATCACTAATCAAAAGGGTTGCAGAAGAGAACATAAGCGAAATTATTTTAGCCTTAAGCACCACCATGGAAGGCGATACAACCAATTTTTACATCTATAAAAAATTAAAAGAACTCGAAGTAAAAGTTTCGGTAATAGCTCGTGGAGTTTCCATTGGAGGAGAATTAGAATATACCGATGAAATTACCTTAGGGAGATCCATTGCCAATCGAATGAATTACAGCGATACACTTAGTTTGTAAACCAATATTTATTTTTAAAAAAAGTAAATCGTAATTTTAAGCCGTAAAGCGAAATTTGAAATATGAAAATTGCAGTAGATTTTGATGGAACCATTGTAGAGCACGAATATCCTAAAATTGGGAAAACGCGTCCGTTTGCATTCGAAACCTTAAAAATGTTAGAAAACAAGGGTCATGAGTTAATTCTTTGGACCTATCGAAGTGGTCGATATTTAAAAGAAGCCGTTGAATTTTGCCGTGAAAATGGCATGGAATTTTATGCCATCAATTCCAATTACCCTGAAGAAGAGTTTGATAATTCGAAAAGTCGTAAAATTGATTGCGACTACTACATCGACGACCGGAATATTGGAGGCTTGCCATCATGGGGCGAAATATATCAAATTCTACATCCCGAAGACGGAAATACAGCGCAAACAGAACAACCAGCAAAAAAGAAAAAACGCGGATTATTTCGTCGCTAATAAATTGATCAATGAAATTATCTATCGTAATTGTAAATTACAATGTCAAACACTTTCTGGAACAGTGCTTACATGCTGTTGAAAAAGCATGTGAAAACATCGATTCAGAAGTTTTTGTGGTCGACAACAATTCGGTAGATGGTTCAACAGGAATGATCATCCAAAAATTTCCGTGGGTAAAATTAATTGCCAACAAACGAAACTTTGGTTTTTCAAAAGCCAATAATCAAGCAATTATAAAATCTACAGGAGATTATATCTTACTTTTAAATCCCGATACGGTGGTTGAAGAGGACACTTTCTCGAAAGTAGTTGGCTTTATGGATGAAAATCCCAAAGCAGGTGGTTTAGGCGTTAGAATGATCGATGGAAAGGGAAATTTCCTTCCCGAATCGAAAAGAGGATTGCCAACACCCTGGGTGGCTTTCAGCAAAATTTTTGGACTCTCCTCTATGTTTCCAAAATCTAAACGATTCGGGAAATATCATCTTTCTTATTTAGATGAAAATGAACTACATGAGGTAGATGTTTTGTCGGGAGCTTTTATGCTCCTTCGAAAAGAAGCAATTGATAAAATTGGGATGCTCGACGAAGAATATTTTATGTATGGCGAAGACATCGATTTATCATATCGAATTACTTTAGGAGGATACAAAAACTACTATTATCCCGATACCACCATTATTCATTATAAAGGTGAAAGTACCAAAAAGGGAAGTTTGAATTATGTGCGCATTTTTTATAAAGCGATGGTAATTTTTGCTCGAAAACATTTTTCACGACAATACGCAGGGCTGTTTTCCTTTTTTATTCATTTGGCCATCTACTTAAGGGCTTTGCTGGCTTTAGGAAGTCGCTTAGTGAAAAAAGCATGGCTACCAGCAATCGATTTTGGTTTAATTTATCTTGGATTTTTCCTATTACTACCTTACTGGGAAAAAATTAGGTTTGAGCCCGGTTATTACTCCAATTCAGTGTTGCTATTCATCATTCCAATTTACATCCTAATTTGGATTGTAGGCATGTATTATTCCGGTGGATATGAACGTCCAACCAGCCTATTAAAAATATACCGAGGACAAATATCCGCTCTATTCTTAATTTTAATAATTTACTCCCTATCGCCTGAAGCCGTTCGTTTTAGCCGTGCACTGATTCTTTTAGGTGGAGGGATGTCAATTATTTTAACAACTATTGTACGATTTATACTTCATTCAATTGTTGGAAGAGAATTTAAAATTGGCATGCATAAGCCCAAACGCGTCGCGATTGTTGGACTGAAACACGAAACTCAGAGAGTTCAAAACATACTTGCTCATACTGGAATTGCCACAAACATAATTGGATTTATTTCCCCAAAAAAGAAACCACGATCTGAACGTTATATTGGTTCAATTTATCAGATTGAAGAAATTATAAAGGTGAACAAATTGGATGAAGTTATTTTCTGTTCCGAAGATATTTCGTCGCAACTTGTGATCAAAACCATGTTGTTGCTTTCGAATTACAACATAGATTATAAAATTGCACCGCCAAAAAGTGTTTCCATCATTGGAAGTAATTCAATCGATACAGCCGGCGATTTATATGTGGTGAATGTAAACACAATTAACAAGGAAAAAAACAAACGTTTAAAACGACTTTTCGACTTGGTTTCGTCAATCATCATCATTCTTTTATCACCCATTTTAATTTGGATGGTTCGTCCTAAAAAAGCCTATTTCAGAAATGCTTTTCGAGTTCTAAGTTCTAGATATAGCTGGATTGGCTATCAACAGAACAAAACTGAAGCTTATTTGGCTTTGCCAATTATAAAAAAGGGAATTTTATCAACTGCGCAAGTGCTCGACACCAACGAAGCAAATAAAGATACGATCGACCATCTGAATCAGGCATACGCGCAAAACTATAGTGTCACAAAAGATTTTGAAATTCTGACCAAGAGTTTTAACCAAATTGGAAAATCGTAATGCTGAGCAACCATCAAATAACACTAAGGGCACTTGAACCAGAAGATCTTGACTTGTTGTACCACTGGGAAAATAATTCGGAAGTTTGGGAAGTAAGCAACACGCATACGCCCATGTCGAAGTTTATTTTGGCCAACTACATCAAATCATCCGATGCAGATATTTGGGAAAAGAAGGAATTGCGACTAATGATCGAGGACATTCAGCATAAAGCTGTTGGCACCATTGAAGTTTTCGATTTCGATCCCTATCATCAGCGTGCCGGTTTAGGAATTATTATATTTGAAAAAGCCGATCGACGAAATGGTATTGCATCTTCAGCAATTCAATTAATCAAGGAATATTTAAAAAACGAAATTGGTGTTTATCAGGTTTATGCAAACATAGCCTCAAACAATCAAGCGAGTATCAAACTATTTGAGCAGCTAAATTTTCAAAAAATTGGGCTTAAAAAACATTGGATAAGAAGACGCACAAATTGGATGGACGAAATCATGTATCAATGTTTCCTGTAAATTTCAATTCACTTTATTGCTAAATTCATTGCCGGAAACTCTGGTAATTCTTTCAAAAAAATATAGCGATGCTTTTCGAAATCCATTTGGCAATAAAAATGATTTAATCCATTGGTAACCATCAAGTATGGCACTTTCAATTCTAAGTTATAAACTGCAATCTGATCAAAAGTTTGCTGCGTAATTTTAACTTCAGGTGCTTTACATTCAACCAACAAAACAGGTTTTGCTTTCTTCGAATATCCAACCAAATCGTAGCGCAAAGTTTGCCCATTCAATTTAATTCCTCGCTCAACCGACAAGAGACTTATAGGAAAATGTTTTTGATCGCGTAAAAAATGAATACAGTTTTGACGGACCCATTCTTCAGGAGTAATTTGAAAATACTTTTTTCGAGCATCATCAAAAATCCACATCTTACCCGCATCTTCTTTCAATCGAAACTTTGAGGCCGGAAAATTTAATTGCGTAAAAGGAAACATTTATAAGCTAATTTTAACAAAATTGAAGTATGGTTGTTCTCATACAAAGCTAACAAATTTCATTGCCTGCTAATAAAATTGAATGTAAATTGCTAATCAATATTGCTTATTGTTTCCCGAGTATTAAATTAATAACTTATCATTATGATTACAAAAAAAGAGATCGTTGACAATTGGTTACCTCGTTATACAGGTGTTTCAATTGATGACTTCGGAAAACACATTATACTCACAAACTTTCAAAATTACGTTGAACTTTTTGCTGAAAAATTTGGTGTAGCAGTAGATGGAGCGGACCGAAATATGCCTAGTGCAACTGCACACGATATAAGTATTATAAATTTTGGAATGGGCAGCCCCAATGCAGCAACAGTAATGGATTTACTTACGGCTATTAACCCAAGAGCGGTATTGTTTCTAGGGAAATGTGGAGCTATCAAACGAAAAAACAAATTGGGCGATTTGATATTACCCATTGCTGCCATTCGTCACGATGGTACATCCGACGATTATTTACCTCCCGAAGTTCCTGCACTTCCTGCGTTTAGTTTACAACGTGCTGTTTCTACTTCAATTCGTGATCATAGTAAAGATTATTACACGGGAGTTGTTTTTACCACCAATCGTCGAGTTTGGGAACACGACAAAAGCTTCAAAAAACATTTAAAAACCACCGGAGCAATGGCTGTTGATATGGAAACTTCTACTATTTTTGTTTCCGGATTTGCAAATAAAATTCCAACAGGTGCATTATTACTGGTTTCTGATCAACCTATGATTTCGTCGGGTGTAAAAACCGAAAAAAGCGATCAGGAGGTAACAAAAAACTTTGTAGAAACACACATAAACGTTGGGATCAAGGCAATGACCATTATTCGTGATAACGGACGATCGGTAAAACACCTTAAATTTAACGATGAATGACCTATAAAGAAATTATCCAACGCCTTGAAAAAAAAGTTTTTGACCCTGTTTATTTATTGATGGGCGAGGAAAATTATTTCATTGATAAAATTGCAGATTACATTGCAAAGAATGCACTTCCCGAAGCAGAAAGAGGTTTTAATCAAACTATTTTTTATGGAAAAGATACCGATGCCGATACGATTTTAACAACGGTTCGACGGTTCCCGATGATGTCGTCTTTTCAGGTAGTGATTCTTCGCGAAGCTCAAGCATTAAAAGGCATCGAAGATAGTTTATTATCGTACATCGAAACCCCATTGTCGTCGACCATTTTTGTTATTTGTTACAAATATGGCACCATGGACAAACGAAAAAAATTTTCCAAAGTTGCCGCTCAAAAAGGAGTTGTTTTCGAATCAAAAAGAATCTATGAAAACCAAGTAGTTACTTGGATTCAAAACTATTGTAAAGACAATGAATATAACATTGTACCGCAAGCATCGTTAATGCTGGCCGAATACCTTGGAACCGAAATTAGCAAAGTAGCCAACGAGCTCGATAAATTGATGATTCTTTTGCCCGAAGGTTCAACCATTCGCCCAATTGACATAGAAAAAAACATAGGGATCAGTAAAGATTTTAATGTTTTTGAGTTGCAAAATGCACTGGGATCGCGCGATGTTTTGAAAGCCAATCGTATTATTAATTATTTTGGTTCGAACTCAAATTTAAACCCGATACAAAAAACAATTGCTGCCTTAAATAGTTATTTCTATAAACTGTTGAAATACCAGTTAATGCCCAACAAATCGAACGACGCTGTTAGCAAAACGCTCGGAGTTCCAATGTTTTTTATCAATCAATACAAACAAGCAGCAAAAACTTATTCAACAAAAAAAATTGTTGAAATAATAAGTTTACTCCGCGAGTTTGACATGAAATCGAAAGGTGTTGGCAATATTTCAGTTCCACAGGCTGAATTGCAAAAAGAATTAATTTATAAAATACTTCATTAATGATATCATTAATTATTGTTTTAATTACCATCGGAATATCGGTTTATGCTTTTTACAATCCCGGGCTTACAAACAAATTAAATTTCAAGCCAAATCTGGTATTCCACAACTTTCAGGTTCACCGATTAATTACACATGCTTTGGTTCATGCCGACTGGATGCACTTATTGGTTAACATGTATGTTTTGTATGTTTTTGGCGGGGTAGTTGAGCAATACTTTGCAATATTTTTCGGTATGAATGCCGAATTGCATTTTATTCAACTTTATATTGGAAGTTTGATATTTTCAAGTGGGTATTCGCTTTTCAAACATAAAAACAATTATTACTATTCGGCTGTAGGAGCTTCGGGAGCAGTTATGGCAGTTGTATTTACATCGATATTTTTCGACCCTTGGAATATGCTGTACTTTTTTGGAATCATCCCAATTCCGGGAATTGTATTTGGAGGTTTATACCTAGCTTATAGTTTTTATATGAACAAAAAAGGAACAGATAATATTGGTCACGATGCACATTTACTGGGCGCAATTTTTGGTTTTCTTTATCCAATTTTGGTTGAACCACCACTACTCAAGCACTTTATTGAAACACTTTTAAATCGCTAAGCCTAATTGAAACTTGGATTTTTTGGAAAATTCTCCCAAACAACATATTTACCACCTACCTTTTTCACCATTTGAAGCCAAAGGTTATTTTTAGGCTCCATCACCAAATTTTGAGGAATATCTGAAACCAGCCAGGAGTTGTCTTTAAGTTCTTCTTCCAGCTGACCGGGTTCCCAACCAGAGTATCCAAGAAATAATCTGATTTGATTAGGCTTCACTTTGCCATCATCCACTAATTGCTTCAACGATTCAAAATCGCCTCCCCAATACAAGTCACCTATAATGTGCTGGCTATTGGGAATAAGCTCTCCCAAAGTATGCAAATAGTATAATGAATCGATCCCTACCGGACCACCTAAATGAAATTTATTTTTATAATTTGGAAATTCATCCCACAATTCAGTCACAGGATAATCAACTTCTTTATTCAATATAAAACCAACGGTTCCGGTTTCGTCGTAATTGGCAAGAAAGATAATTGCGCGATTAAAATAACTCCCTTGCAGAAATGGCTCAGCAATTAATACCCGCCCCTGTTTTGGAGAAATATTATTGGTTTTTATCTTATAAATTTCAGGATTAAACTGCATCGATATTAATTTTAACGATTACAAGTTAGAAAAATAAGAATGGAAAACAAATTGAGAATCAACAATTAGCAAGCTTACAAAATCGGGATCAAGGAATTTAATAGTTGGATTTTAAGATAGAAGCGAGAATTGATTTTGCGTTAGACTTATTCTTCAATGATAAGAAATATATCTTCATCCTTTTTCTTCATCAAGTATTCTTCGCGAGCGTAGCGTTCTAATTCTGTTTTATCAGATTGCAATTTTTGGAGTTTCTCTTTATCTGCTTCAATTTTCGATTTGAGATACTCTTTTTCCTCAGTTATTTCTTCCAATTTATCTCTGTCTTTATTAACACGAACCCAGTTGTACTCATCAAAAAATAACATCCATGTGAGAAAGAATAGAATAATTCCAACATAAATCTTGTACTTTTTTAAAAATTGGATGAAACTGCTTTTCATGTTTTTGTGCTCAAAATTCGAGTGAAACAGATATATTGGATTACAAAGCTACGACTTTGAAACAATTTTCCATCCGATTTTCAATGTTTTTATCAGTCTGATTTCTAAATCTTCTTGAAAATAAATCGACGAACTACAATGGTTTGAAATATCCCTCGACCAGCCATAAATAAAATCATTGCCAGCCACAAAGCATGATTTTCCAACACATTTTGCAAACTAAAATAAATTGGATAGAACAAAATAAAGGTTGCCAACAGCATGGTAATTAGCATCCCTTTCGATGCTGTTGCCCCAATATAAACTCCATCCCAGATATAAGACGATACGCTTAAAAATGGAATTAAAATTACCCAAAAGATATAATCTTTTGCAATTGCAATAACTTCGGCATCGTTGGTTAATAATCTTAAAATCGATTCACCTAAGAGCCAGTATAATATTGTAAATGTTCCTCCAATACCAAATCCCCAAATAAATAGGTTTTTTATCACCCGAATGAGCTTTGCTCTTGAGCCGGAACCAACATATTTTCCAACCAAAGCTTCACCGGCATATGCAAAACCATCGACAAAATAGGAGAAGAAAATTAAGAATTGCAGCAACAATGAGTTAACAGCTAAAATTTGATCGTTGGTAGCTGCCGAACGCGATGTAAAAAAGGTAAATACCGAAATAATACACAAAGTGCGTAAAAAGATGTCGCGATTTACTTTAAAAAACAGCAGCATCGATTTTAGATCTAATACTGCCTTTTTTGATATTTGCTTCAATAAATCATTGTAACGATGCAATAACAAAATAACAGCCAGTGTTAAACCCGAATATTGAGCAATCACCGTTCCGTAGGCAACTCCATCCGATTTCATATCGAAACCAAAAACAAAAAGTGCATTGAACCCAATATTTAGAATGTTAATTAAAATGGAGATTATCATTGGGTAGCGCGCATTTTGCATACCAATGAACCACCCACTTATTGCATAAAGCGAAATTGTTGCCGGAGCAGCCATAATTCGAATATGAAAATAAGATTTTGCTAAAGACTCAACACCCGCGCTCCCATTTATTAATTTAAAACTCAACCACGAAATTGGTCGATTCAAAAGAATGACAAATACAGATATAGAAATCGCCACCAGTAAAGCTCGCGCTAAAATATTCACCGATTTTTGATCATCTCGCTCGCCATAGGCTTGAGCCGTTAATCCGCTCGTTCCCATTCGTAAAAAAGCAAAACTCCAATAAAGCAAATTAAAAATAACTCCTCCTAATGCTATTGCGCCTATATATTTCTCATCTCCCATGTGTCCCATCAGGCCTAAATCCACCATTCCTAACAGGGGAACTGTAAGATTTGTGACGATGTTTGGAACCGCTAATCTTAATATTTTTCTATTCAATTCAATTTTTTTTTAAAATTCCTTAAACAAATTCAAATCTTATTTGTCTATAAGATATAAAAGACAAAATAATCTTTTATTAATTATAACAATAGATAAAAAGCAAAATATTATGAGTTTTGAATTACCCAAATTAGATTTCGCATATGATGCACTTGAACCATTGATTGATGCAAAAACTATGGAAATTCACCATGGAAAACACCATGGAGCATATACAAGTAAATTAAATGCTGCAATTTCTGGTTCAGAATTGGAGAGCAAAAGTATTGAAGAAATTTTAAAAGGAGAATTATCTGCACCTGTTCGTAATAACGGAGGTGGATTTTTTAATCACAATTTATATTGGAAAGTATTAACTCCGGGCGGAAGTCCTGCTCCGGAGGGTGATCTAAAAAAAGCAATTGATGCTCATTTCGGATCATTTGATTCATTAAAAGAAACATTTGCAAATGCAGCCGCCACTCGATTTGGTTCGGGTTGGGCATGGCTAGTAAAGCAAGACGATAAATTAGTAGTTGGTTCTACTCCTAATCAGGATAATCCATTGATGGGAGTTTCTGATGTAAAAGGAACTCCAATTTTAGGGATCGATGTGTGGGAACATGCATACTACCTAAACTATCAAAATAGAAGGCCCGATTATATCGACGCTTTCTGGAAACTGATAAACTGGGATGTAGTTTCTGATTACTTTCATGGTTAGTTGATTTTTGGTTTTTCCCCGTGGGGTGGTGCCCACGGGGTTTTATTTTGTATTTATTCATAACATTTACATAACTCCCAAAAGAAATACCCCTTTCTAGAAATTCAATCTTGTTTTTTTGCTTGATTGAATTTTTTTTGCTCAAAACTGAAACAAAAAAAGCCACCTCATTGAGGCAGCCTTTTTTATTTGTTTACTCATTATTAATTACGATTTCCAATGCCCGTGTAAATTACAATACTCACGTGCTGTAACAACTTCTTCATCGGTATAAAAAACAGCCTCTGGCTCTTCTCCCGGTTTTAAATTTTTACGTAAAACCTGAGTTGGAGTTACTAATTCAATCCACTCAATAAAGTGTTTTTCCAACATTGGATGACTAACTTCACCTACTTTTACTTTGTATCCACCTTCGACTTTCTCAACAACAGGAACGTGTTTTTCGGTAGCAGCATCTACTGTATTTCCTTCTAAATATTCCATGGGTTGACCACAGCATGCAAGTGTTCCTTTTGATTGGTGTATTACTTCTGTTATGTTACCGCAAACATTGCAACGATAAACTTGATTTAATTCAGTCATAATTTAATATTTAATGGTTAATTATTGGTTTTTCTGCTTTTACACAGTAGGAATAAATATATAAACTTAGAACTAGAAAATTGCTTTAATGTTTAAAATTAGCATAAAAAAAGGCATCCTATTGCTAGAGTGCCTTTCCAATTTTATTTAATATAATTTATTGTCGCATTACAAATGTTGTAGTACCAATGTTATAACCATCGGTAAAAACATCTACCGTATAGATTCCGGGTAAAAGGGTTGGATTTCCTGTATTGTCCCAATAAATATTAATTGGTAATTCCATTCCTTCGTAATTAATTTCGCGCATTGCAGAATATACAATTTTGCTACTTTCAAATTCGAATACATTGTCGTCAGAAACTTTTAATAGTTTCTTGGCCGGATTCATGATCCGCATGTAAACATTTCGAGATCCTCGTTTTGCAGTTAGATTTTTACTTAAGGTAAAACTAATTTGTAATTGTTGCGTACGAGCTACTTTGTTGGTTTCTCTTTTTCGCGGAGTTAAACCAACACCTGTTAAATTTATCGCTTCGAGCATTTGTGCTTTAATAACGGTTTGCTCAAGCTTTTCTTTTTCTTTTTCAAGTCGTTCAGCTCGTACTTTTTCCTCATTAAATAGTTGCTTTACTTCCTGATTTTCGGCGAACAAAACTTTATTTCGCTCATTTAACGAATCAATTTGAAGGTACAAATCTTTCATTACCTTTTTAAGTGTGGTAACTTTTCGTTGATAGCCTTGAATTTCCTTATAGCTTACTTTTTTGACTTGCTCAATTTCAACTAATAGATTTTTAATTTTCTCATTGGTTACCAACAAATCATCATTCAATTGCTCATTGCTTACCTTGAGCGTATCATTCTCCACCAACATTTGCTGTAATTCAATTGAAAGTGAATCTTTCTCATTTCCAAGTTGATTAATAATCTCCCTATGTTCACTTCGTTGAATAAAGTATACCACTGCCAGAGCCACTAAAATTACCGAAAGTACGATAACCAAAATATTCTTTGAATCGAGCGACTGGAGTGAAAATTTTGATCTATTTTCCAAACTCATAACTTCCTTTAAACTAAAGCATACAAAAGTAAATTTTTTTATTCTTCAAACAATGTCTGACCTATTAATTTCAATTGTATACCAAACAATTATAATGAAAACGGATTTGTTGTAAACAAATTATACAAACGTATGTTTTTTGTTTAAATTAAAATCATGGATTTATCACAAATAAGAAACGACTTTAGAAGACAAAACCTCAGCAAAAATGCCATTGCTGAAAGTCCTTTTTTACAACTAGAAAGATGGTTGGAAGAAGCTGAAAAAGCAGCGTGTAACGAGTATACAGCAATGTCGGTTGCTACGGTTGCAAACAATGGGCAGCCCTCTATTAGAACTGTTTTATTAAAATATATTGAAAAGGATAGTTTGCTATTTTTCACCAATTATCAGAGTAGAAAAGGAAGCCAGATTAAATCGAATACAAAAGTTGCCGCTCATTTTTTCTGGCCGGAATTGGAACGTCAAGTAAAAATCGAGGGCCAAATAGAAAAAACAAGCAGTGCCGTTTCTGACAAGTATTTTCATTCACGACCATTTGAAAGTCAGATAAGTGCCATTATTTCGCCTCAAAGTCAAGAAGTTCCGAATCGTGAATATTTAGAAGACTTAAGAGAAATGGAAATTGAAAAACACCTAAATAGTGTTCCAGAACGTCCGGTGCATTGGGGCGGTTATAAAATTATTCCTCATCGTTTTGAATTCTGGCAAGGCGGAGCACATCGCTTGCACGATCGGATTGTTTTGACGCGAAAAGATACGGATTGGAAAATTGTACGATTAGCACCTTGATCCTATCTTGATTTCAACGAACAAGATAGGCGGCATAAACCGATTTTGGGCTAACTTCGGTTAAGTTTAAAATGTCTTTATCATCAGGAATATCCTCAATGGTTGATATTTTAAATTGCTGATATTGTTGGCCGATCTTTTCAGCTATTTTCATTGCCAAAACTCCCATATTGTAACGTAAATTGATTTCAACACAAGGTTGAATCTTTAAGTTGTTGTCAATTGTAACCAACATGGCATCAATGCCCAGATACCCAATGTATTTTCCAAGTAATTTATTTGACAATATTGTATTTAATTGCTCACTTATTTGACATTCATACAACTTTACAAATTTGTAGTTTTCTGACTCAATGCCAATTGGGTTATTTTGCAAGTAATGACCTTTGTATTGACCTTTTTTATCGGTATTAAAAAAGGTCAGTCCTAGATAATGAACTTGATTATCATCAATTTTAAACTGAAATGAAAAATCGATCAATTTATTCAGGAATGGTTCGTACATAATTGAACCTTGAGAATTAATTACTCCATTGGTTCTATTTCTAACCGAATCATTCAACTCAGGTAAACGGAGAATATTTACACCTCGTCCTGAAGAACTCCAAGGAGCCTTTAAAACCGATTGCTTGTTTTTACGGTGCAAAACCTCAATTTCATCAACAGAGTGACACACAATTGGTAATTCATCTTCAGAGATCAGATAATTCAAATTTACATTTTCAAGCACCTCTTTTAATACCACCAAACTAAAATGTCTGCTATAAAATTGCCGTTCGTCTCGACACAGAAAACGCGTTGTGTCTTCTTTAAAACTGGAAGAACAGCGATCGATCAAAGATCTTGTTTTATGAATAAATGCAGGGCTCCATCCCCAAGGTCTTACTTCACAAAAATCATCGTTACCAGCCATTGTATCCTTTAATAGCACATCGATTTCTTTAAAAGAAGGTAATTGAAATCCATCCTTTTCCAATTTACTTAAAAACTCATTTGAAGGTAAGTTGTGTAGAAGCACCCAATCGTTGGTTGATGCCAAATACATTGGAAGAATTCCTAAATCCATTTCAAATTGCTGCAAAAAACGATTCGATTGAAAGGAAACAGTTCCATTGGCAATAGCCATTTCGCAAGTAGGATTAAAATAATACAGCTTTGGTTTTGACATTTTCAGTCTAAGATTTCTTCTAATATCCGAACAGATTCGGCTACATATTTAGGACACTGACTTTGAAAAACACCTACCTCCTTTGCTTGTTCTCTTTGCTCGTCATCAGACAAATCGTAGCCTAAAAGTGATTTGCAACTTAAATCGTTATGACTTGCAATAAATTTTAGGTTGAATAACTTCAGCTTTTCTTTTGCAATGGCTTTCTGTTCTTGAGGATTATTGGTTTTACCTTCCGACCACAAACCAATCACCATGTAAGCACCAGTAACCACACCACATGTCTTCCCTTGTGCCATGCCTCCACCAAAAGCTGCACCAATCGAGGTTGCAGTAGAAACCTTCAAACCGAATTGCTCAGCAAATACTGAAAAAACAGCCTGATTGCAATTCAATAATTCAAAATTCTTTATGGCTTGTTTAACTCTATCCATTGATTTCTAATATTCAATTATAACTTTCTTCAAGCGGATGTCGGTTTGTGGACGAAACTCTTTTCCAATCGCCACATTGGTTATTCTGTCGGCAACCTCTATTCCTGAAATCACCTCTCCAAAAACCGTATAAGAACCATCGATATGCGGTGATCCTCCAATAGTTTTATACACTTCGCGTTGCTCTGAGGAAAATTTAATCTTGTTTTTTTCTTCCAATTCATCCAACTCCGAATCGATGTATTTTCTTCCGGTTACAATGTAAAACTGCGAGCCGTTGAAGCGCATCTTTTTATTTCGAGTATCGGGCAAGCGTGGTACGCCAATCGCACCTCGTTTATGATACAAGCCAGGTACAATGTGCGCTGGAATTGTGTACCCGGGTCCTTTCCAGCCTACCAGATCATCTTTTTTTGCATGACGTGTATCTGCGGCTCCGGATTGTATCCCAAAATTTCGTATTACACGATGAATTAACAAGCTATCGTAATATCCTTCTTCGGCTAGTTGAATAAAATTATCGCGATAAGCAGGTGTTTCATTGTACAAGCGAATTGCAATTTCACCATAATCGGTAAGCAGTCGAATACGCTTAATTTTTGAATTTCTTTCTGCATTTGCATTGCCAATATTTGCCAACTTTTTTACAGATTTGGTACCATTTTTTGTCAGAAAAGAAGCAAGTTCAACTGCCGGAATCACCATGGATGTTGGCTCATAAGCAATTGTTTTAATAACAGCCATTCCCAATATCTTCCCGTTTGAAACAAAAATAGGTGTACCAGTTTCATTCTTAAAGATCTGATTTGTAATCTTAAAAAAGCGCTCTCCCTGAATAATTTGTTCTTGCAAACATTTCCCGCTGCCGATTGGTAGCACTGAGCTTGTTTTCTTTCCAAGTTTAAAAGTTTTTACACTTTTGATTTGACTTCCGGTATAAAGTCGAAGTGGTTTCCCAAGTTGTTTCTCGGTTGAAAGTAAAATTACATTCAGTATTCGATCGTAAGCTTTATAGGTATTGATTTCAAATTGCTGATTGCCATTTAATTGTTTCACAACAGCGCGATTTGCTCCGCGAAAAATTGAAAAAGGTGCAGCAAGCGTTTGCTCCCCGATTACAAAACATTGTGCCGTTTCAAGTAGACGATCACCATCGAAAGTTTGAATGGTAAAAATTGATTCTGAATACTGACTAAAAACTGTTTTTGTTTTATTAGCGGCAGCTTCGGTAGCAGCTTCTTTTTCCTCTGCAGCTTCTTTTTTGGATGCATTTCCACAAGCAAAGCCCAGAAACAGAGCAATAATTATAGAGAATAAGAAAACCGACTTTAGTTTCAGAATTTGCATAAGATACTTGATTTACTTTAGAACCTTCACTTCAATTATTACATCTTTGTACGGACGATCATTTTGATCGGTTTTAAGGCTGGCAATTTCATCAATCACTTCCATCCCTTCAATAATTTCGCCAAAAACGGTGTATTCATTTTCAATTTCTGGAGCACCTCCAATGGTTGTATAAGCCTCGCGTTGGATTTCTGAGAATTTTAAAACATCAGGATGAAATTCATACTCTATCTCAATATCCTCTTTTATTTGGTCTGCTAAAGCTTTTGCTTTTTTAAGTTCACCATCGGCTTTTAATTGTTGAAATCGAGCCTTTTTTTCGGCGGTATAAACTTCTGCAATAATTTCTTTTCTGATTGGACGATTTACTGCTAATTCCATCGTATCAAGTTGTCCCGGTCGATATCTTCGACCTTGAATTATAAAAAATTGAGAAATGTCGCTTTGCTTATAAAAATTTACTTCATCGGGCTGACGAGGTGCACATAATGCCCCTTTTTTACAAACATACTTATCCAGAATTTCATCATCAACGGTTTTGGTAGGATCGCCATAACCAATTTGCTTTCCGGGAGGTGCATTGCGCGAATCCTTCGATCCGCCTTGAATCATAAAATCCTCAATTACCCTGTAAAAAAGTGTTTTGTTGAAATGTCCTTTGTTGGCTAATTCAATAAATGCATCGCGATGTTTTGGGGTATCATCGTAAAGCATGAATTTCATATCGCCCAGGTTGGTGCTGATTAAAATTTCGTGCGTTTGCGATTTGCCAACAATCGAAACAACGATTAGAAGAAGTATGAAAGGCAGCCGTTTCATTATTCAAATTTAGTTTTCTGCTAAATTCGGAATAATAAAACGGCTGTGCAAAAACAAGCTTAAAAAAGAACTATTGATTAATTTCAATTAATGCAGAACCATTTACTTTCTCTGTTTTACCTGCTTGCTTGATGCTAATAGCATTCAAAGCCATAATCTCGGTTGGCCATTTTTTATGGTTGCTTTGAGTGATTACAATTTCGTTTGAAGCATCAAAATCAATTTGTGCCATTAACTGTGACATCATTTGATTCATCATTCCACCGATATCATTCTCTGCAGCTTCATCACCGGGCATCAATCCCGACATTGCATTCGATAAACCAGAAGTTAAGTTTGATAACATACCTTTATAAGATTCGAAATCATAGCTTGTATTAACGTGCAAATTATAATTGCGACTTGATTCTCCCTTTATGGCATAGGTAGTTACTTTTCCGCCCGGAAACCGTTGCAGATTAAATGGATTAGCAGAAGAATCGATCTTAACGGTTGGATCGTCAACTTTGAAATCATGACGATAGCGGGCTAACACTAAATCTAAAACTTCTGACTCATCGGCTGATTTATAATTTTTGTTTTGTCCTTCTAATTCATCCAAAAATTCAGTTTTCTGCGAATCGGGAATTAAATCCAGACTCATCTTTAACTCCTCGTAACTTTTTTGTATTATTTCGGCATACTCTTCAGAATTTATACAATTGAATTCTTTAGAATCTTTGTTAATTACAAGTTTTCGTGCGAATCTTTGATATGAAGATTTATCAGGATTTATAGAACTAAATTTTGCTGAAATATTTACCAGCATTGGATTCTCTTCTTCAAAATTCAAAACGAATGATGAATCGTTTTCTTCCAATACTTCAATCTCAAAACTCCTTTTTATGAAGTATTTTTCATCCTCTATCCCATTGACCGTTTTTGCCTGGGAAAGAACCAGATTTAATTGAACCTGGTCGCCTTTTTCCCAACTAATTTCAGATGAGGTAACCGGATAGTTTTGCGACTGGCAATTATAAAACAAGCTAATAATTAAGCTAATTACGAGTATATTTTTCATGCTTAGGTATAAAAATTACCACACCAAAAATTTGATGTGGTAAAATGTTTTAGTTCTATTTTTTATTCATTTCTTTTTCCAACTGTTTCAGCTTTTTCTTTTCTGCTTCCAATTGTTTTTCTTTTTCTTCGAGTTGCTTTTTATAGGCTTCAATATCTTCTTGGTTGAAATCAGTTGATTGTGCAATAGAATCGAAGTTGATCTCTGAAATTACCTGGAAGGCAGTTTCAACTCCTTTCAATGACACTTCAAGAATTTGTTCGATTGGCATGTTTTCGATTACAGAAGAAGCAATATCGAGTCCCATATTTGCCATTCCCATTGAAAACTCAATCATCTCCTTACTTACAGAATCGGTTTTCATCGCTGCAGCCATTTCTGCCTGCATTTCTGCTTTTGCATTTTCAATTTCCAAGCTAGCTTCTCTCATCTCCTGATTAAGTTCATCGAAGTCGATATCCGCTCTTATTTGTTGACTAATTGAATCGAAATTAATCTCATTAATTGCATCAGAAGCCTCTTTTAATGCTGTATTTAGCAGTCCCGAAAAATCGATTCCATTCATTGCTGCCTGCACCTCTAGCATCATTTTAGCCGATAAGGTATCGTTCGACTCAGACATGGCTACTTCCAGTACTTTTTCGAGTTCGTCGATCGAAGATTCAGGAATTTCGCCACTGGCAATTTGCTCGTTGATTTCCTTTTTCAGACTGTCAATTTTAACTTGATTCACTTCACCCAATAATGTTGTATCGGATTGATTAGAATCGAAATACGCACGGCGACCATTGTTTTCTTCGGTCGTAATTTGCTCAGCACTCATAGTAAAAGATACCAGCGTGAGTCCAATGACTACCACAAAAATGGCAATCAGTTTTTCGCTAAAGTTTGTGTTCATTGCTACTTGTGTTTGTAAACGTTTAATACGCTGTAAAATTCCACCTTTTGAAGCAGCGAAGGTCATGGCTAGTTGCTCGTGCTCCATTTGGCTTATTTGTACTTTAGCCAGCGATTTGATGTATGCATTTTTATCGCCGGTAATATTTATGGCTATGTTGTCGCAGCTGTTTTCGCGCTCGTTTCTAATTTGTTGCGAGATCATCCAAACTGCAGGATGGAAAAAGAAAATGGTTTCGATCAGCGATTGAAAAATATTGAATAGATAGTCGTGTCGAACAATATGCGCTAATTCGTGGGCAATAATTGCTTCCACGTCTTTAATCGAAAGTCCTGTAAAAGTGGCTACCGGAAAAAGTATTATCGGCTTGATTACTCCAAAAGTTACCGGAGATTTTACTAATGGCGATAAAAATGCTTTTACTTTCCGTTTTATCTGTAGCTTTCCGGCATATTCTTCAATCAAGGTTAAAAATTGAGGTTCTAAATTGATTAAACGGTTGCGTTTGAGCTTTCGAGTATATATAAATCCCGAAATCATTCTAAGCAGTAATATCAGCAAACCAATAATCCAAATAGCTACAACTGTGACAAAGTTTCGCTGAAAAAAGCTTCTGATCTTTAAGCGATCAAAATTTTTTGTTTCCATTTGTTGAACTGTAGCTGTACTGTTTTCAGCAATCTTCGCATCGTTTTTTGTAAATACTTCACGCAAATAATTCGGATTGCTTAGAATTTCATTTTTGATTTGAGATTTTTCTTTGGCATAGCGATACGAGTGAACAAAAGTGTTTATCGACCATGAAACCATAATTAAAAGCGACAAGAAGGAAACCAAGTATTTAATTTGGGCACTGTTTTTCTTCATCAACAGCATTAGAATTCCTAACACCACAGCAACCAATGCTCCTTGCCATAGCGAATGGAGTAATGTCCAGCCTAGGGCCTCAATAAATTCGGAAGAAAATAGTTTTAACACGATATTCATAAGGGGAGATTTTAGCTTGTTTATCGATCTTTGTCCTCAAGTTGGCTTATGATTTGCTTAATCTCTTCCAACTCCTTTTTACTTGTTCTTTTATTTCCCAATAATTGCATTACTAAATTTGAAGCTGAACCCGAAAATGTTGCGTCGATAAAGCGATTGAGTAATCCACTTTGAGTTTCTTCCTGCTCGAAAACCGTTTTATACAAATGACTTTTACCCGATAATTCACGATCAAGCAAGCCTTTTGAAAACATGTTTTGCATGATTTTTAAGGTAGTAGTGTAACCGACTTCCTTTTTCTCGCTTAAACGCTCGTTTATTTCTTTAACAGATAAAGGTTGCTTTTCCCAAAGAATATTCAGGATTTCTAATTCAGCTGGAGTAGGTATTTCTTTCTTCTTTTTCATAAAAAAATAACTTATTACGAATTCTTTCGTACAAACTTATACGAAAAAAGTCGTAATAAAAAACTTTACTACGACTTTTTTCGTAATTAAACTAGTTTAGAGTACTATTTATCGAATCGATCTGGATCCAGCATTGACATATATGACTGAATTACATAGTTTTCGTTTACAAAGTCTGTAATTAATCGTCCAGAAATTGGCCCCAAACTCATTCCCATCATTGCATGCCCTGTGGCTATCAAAACATTTTTTGCTTTCTGGGTACGTCCAATGAAAGGCATACCGTCGGGACTTACAGGTCGCAGTCCTTCCCACACATCAGGTGTTTCAGAAAGTATTGTATTCAAGGATGGAATTGCCTTCTTCGTATTGTTGATTGCCGCTTCGACTCGCGATTTACTTATTTGCCCTTTCTTGCCATTAAACTCCATACCACTCCCCAATCTTATTTTAGTTTGGAATGGTGAAATCGCCACTTTTGCTTCGTTCAGGATAATTGGTGTTTTCATAAAAACCCCTTTATTATCATAATCAACACTGTATCCTTTTCCGGCAATGACAGGTAAATACAAATCAATTTTTTTAGCAAGTACCTGACTAAAAGCACCTGTGGCAATCACAAATTCATCGGCTTTAAAAGTGCGATCTAATGTTTGTACTTTCGTAATTCGATCTGCCTTTTTAACAAGGTCTTCTATTTTCTGATTATAATAAAATTTAACTCCTTTTTGCAGCAATATTTCTTTCAGCAAATGCATGTGTTTTTCAGGAGCAATCATTCCATCGGTATTGTACAAAACGCCTCCTTCAACATCGAGCTCTAATTCAGGCTCCAAGGTTTTTAGCTTTTCAATGTTTAGCAATTCAATACTTGCCCCTAACTTGATTCCTTTTTCAGCAATTTCAATTTCTTCATTCAGGCCTTTTTGAGTGGTAGAAAGTAATAAGAGTCCATTATGTTTTAGCGAAGCTCGATGTTCTTGATGTTGCTTATAAAATTGGTGATACAAAAACAGGCTATCGCTATTTAACTGAAAAAGAGTTGGAGCCACCGCATTTACTTTTTGGCTGGTTGAAAATTTTAGAAAGTTATAAAACCATCCATAGTGTTTGATATTTTTACTCAATGACATTTGCACAGGACTTTGTGGATCGAACATCATTCGCAAACCAGATTTAAGCATTGCAGGCGATGCAATTGGTATAAAATGACTTGGAACAATGAAGCCACAATTCCCGTAAGAACAGCCACTTTCATCGGCTTCGCTGATTTTGTCTATTATTGTTACATCGTGTCCGCTTTCTGATAAATAGTAAGCACAATGCAGGCCAATAACACCCGCCCCAACAACTACAACTTTCTTCTTCATTTGCTACATTTTACCTGATACACTAAATCCAAATGCATAAGGATCACTATCATCGATAATTATATGATTGTATCCTGTAATACGTGCTCTCCCTTCGATACTCGGAATAATTGCTTCAAAGCTTCCAACCTTCACCTGTTCCTCTACCACCCCTTTAAAGTGGCTACCAATTACACTCTCGTGTATAAACTCACTCCCTTCTTCAAGCATTTTTTTCCCTGAATACCACTGTGCCATCCGTGCCGAGGTGCCTGTACCACAAGGACTACGATCAATTGCTCTTTCTCCATAAAAAACAGCATTCCGTGCAGTTGCCTCTGGCGATAAAGTATTACCTGTCCACATCACATGGCTCAAACCTTTGATCCTTTTATTTTCAGGATGTTCAAAAGTGTACTGCTCATTTAGTTTTGAGCGAATTTCACTACTCAAACCGATCAGATAATTGATGTCGTAATCGTGTAAACCTGTAAAATTTTCCTGAGTATCGATAATGGCATAGAAATTACCTCCATAAGCAACATCAACATTTAAGATACCCAGCTCAGAGCTTTCAACCTCCAATCCAGTCTTATATAAAAATGATGGAACATTGAATATTCGAACCGACTTAACTTTTTGATGCTTGTTCATTTTATAACTCGCAATCACCAAGCCAGCAGGAGTCTCAATTCGCAGTTTACCAGTCTTTTGCGGAGTAATCAAACCTTCCTCTAATGCGAATGTAACCGAACCAATTGTTCCATGACCACACATGGGTAAACATCCACTTGTTTCGATAAACAAAATGCCAAAATCGTTTTCAGGATGTTCAGGAGGAACAATAAAACTACCCGACATTTGTTCGTGTCCTCGTGGTTCGAACATTAAACCGGTCCTGATCCAGTCGAGTTCCTTCATGAAATATTCCCGTTTCTCGGCAATAGACTTTCCTCTAAGGACTGGAACGCCGCCAGCCACTAGTCTTACAGGATTACCACCTGTATGACCATCGATACAAAAAAAGGTATGCCTTGCCATATGCTAACATCTTTCTTTGGTTTGTACATTATTGACCATCCTCCAAATATCGAGTGGATTTTCGTCTTTCAACTCATCTGGTAGAGCAAACTGAGGAGCATCCTGATAGGCAACCGGACGCACAAATCGCTTAATTGCCGACAAGCCTACCGAGGTAAATCGAGCATCACTCGATGACGGGAAAGGACCTCCATGTTGCATTGCAGCGCAAACTTCCACTCCAGTTGGAACTCCACCAAATAATAAGCGTCCACATTTTGATTGTATTAAATCAACCCAATCGCTATCACTTGAAATCTCTTCGTCTTCAGCATATAAAGTTGCAGTAAGCTGTCCTTTCAAACTTGCAATTACCTCTTTAATTTGAGCCTCATTTTGGCATTCAACCACCAAACTAAATGGTCCGAATATTTCCTGATGCAAATTTGGATGCTTTATAAAATCTTGCGCATCGACCTTTGCAATTGCTGGAACAACAGAATTTTCTTCACTTGTCTTTTCTCCTTCTCCTATCAATGAAACAACAGTAGCCTCAACTATTTTTTCTTTATTCAAAGTATAATTGCGGTATACGCTATCGCTAAACATTTTATTCGCTGCTGCTGCTTTTGCCTCGCTCGATAACACCTGTACAAATTCATCAAAACCAGCACTTGCTGAAGTAATAATTAAGCCCGGATTGGTACAAAATTGTCCGGCACCCAAATTAACCGATGCAACAAGATTGCTAGCAATTTCTTTAGCTCCTGATTCCAATTTCTTTGGTAGAATAACAACCGGATTGATACTTCCCATTTCGGCAAAAACAGGGATTGGTTCTTCCCGTTCAGCAGCCAATTGATACAATGCCATACCTCCTTTTTCAGAACCGGTAAATCCAACTGCTTTTGTTACAGGATGCTTAACCAATAATGTGCCTGGCTCGTACCCATCTCCTTCAATCATTTCAAAAATACCTTCTGGTAAATCCGCTTTTTTCAAGGCTATTTTAATTGCTTTTGCGACCAATCTACTTGTTTCGAGATGTGCGGGATGAGCTTTTACCACCACCGAATTTCCGCCAGCCAAAGCCGATGCAGTATCTCCTCCGGCCACTGAAAAAGCCAATGGAAAATTACCTGCACCAAAAACAACCACTGGACCAATAGGAACCAGCATTTTCCGTAAATCGGGTTTGGGAGCAGGGGTACGAGCCGGATCTCCAGTATCGATGGTAGCTTCGACCCACGATCCTTCGGCAACTAAATCGGCAAACTGGGCAAGTTGGTTTACCGTGCGACCACGTTCACCGCGCACTCGTCCTTCAGGTAATCCACTTTCGCGCATTACTGTATCAATCAGTTCATCACCCAAAGCTTCAATTTCGTTTCCTATTGATCGAAGTAATTCAGCTTTAGCTACTCCAGTGGCATTTTTATAAGATCGAAACGCCACCTGAGCATTCTCCATGACCTGATCTATATTTGTATTTAAATCATTCATCATTTTTCTTTTTAAGATTCAATCACTGGTCGCTTGGCTAAAGCCGATTCAATTATTTCGACCAACTGTGCACGCTCTTCTCCTTTTACTAATTGACGAGGAGGACGAACATACTCGGTTCCGATTCCGGTATATACCTCCGCCAACTTAATGTATTGCACTAATTTTGGATGAATATCAAGCTCAAGCAAAGGCATGAACCATTGGTATAGTTTTACTGCTTCATCATATTTGTTAGCTTTTGCCAATTCAAACAGATGAACAGTTTCTTTCGGGAAAGCACAAACCAATCCGGCAACAAGACCATCGGCACCCAACATCAAAGCTTCAAGGCAAAGTGTATCAACACCACCCAATATCTTAAAGCGATCACCGAAGGCATTGCGCATACGTACCACATTGGTTAAATCGCGGGTTGATTCTTTTACTGCTTCAATGTTTGGCACATCAACAAGCTGTTTAAACATATCGATGGTAATTTCAATTTTGTAATCAACCGGATTGTTATACAACAAAATTGGTAGACAAGTTGCAGCCGCTACATCTTTGAAATACTGAACAGTTTCGTCATCGCTTGCTTTATATAAAAGCGGTGGAAGCAACATTAAACCATCGGCACCATTGGCTTCGGCAGCTTTGGCAGCTTCGATTGCACCCTCGGTACTCGATTCTGCAATATTCATCAATACAGGAATTTTATCTCTGTACGATTGCAGCACCTCTATTAATTCTAATTTTTCCGTTGCACTTAGGGTACTCGATTCACCAAGCGATCCTCCAACGATTATCCCAGAAACACCCGATTCAATCTGGAAATCGATATTTTTTAAAAATGAAGGTATATCTAAGGCTCCTTCTTCATTAAATTTTGTAGTTATTGCAGGATAAACTCCTGTCCAAGTTGGTTTCATATTTAAAAATTTCAATTAACAATAAATAATTAGGACAAATCTATCCGTTATTCAAACTTGAATATTTACCACATTTCACCATTTATTGAACTATATTACCCAGTTAACAGTTTATACCAAATACAAATGTGAAAACAGTACATGAAGGCAGTTCGTTTTATTATTCCGAAAACAAGCGGAAACTCATTTCGAGTTCAGCATGAAAGGCAAACAGCTTTTTATGAAACCATCCATTTTCACCCGGAATATCAGCTTACTCTGTTTATCAATGGCGAAGGAACTTGCTTTATTGGAAACAAAGTGGATCGGTTTAAAGCAGGTGATATCTTCTTTTTGGGAAAGAACTTGCCGCATGTTTTTAAGTCTGATCCAATATTTTACAACGATCAATCAAAGCAGAATTCTGAATGCATTTCGATATTTTTCAAGGATGAAACTTTTGGAAGAGAGTTTTTTGAGACACCTGAACTTTCTCAAATCAAACGCCTTTTAGAATTAAGCGCACACGGAATAAAACTTGATCGTAACAAGGCTGAAAGCAATTCGAACTATATCAAAAACCTAAAAATCGCTTCGGGTTTTAATCGATTTCGGATTTTGCTTGATTTACTCGATCGCTTGGCTAATTCATCAGAACTCAACACACTCTCTACTGTTGAATTTACCAAACCATCGAGCATGATCGAACACGAACGTATTGATGTGGTTTTCCGACACATTTCAAATCATTTTCAAGAAGAAATTACGCTCAATGAAATTGCTGAAGTAGCTAACATGACCGTGAATTCATTTTGTCGCTACTTTAAACAACGCACCCGAAAAACATTTACCGACTTCCTTAATGAGTTTAGAATTGATTATGCTTGCAAATTAATCGCAGGAAGCAATCAAAATTTCAGTGCTATTGCGATCAATAGCGGCTACAACAACACCTCCTATTTCAATCGAAAATTTAAACAGTTAACAGGAATGTCGCCCATACAATATCGAAGAAAATACGGTACTGTCTAAATACAAAACATCCATTCTAACTATGCGACTGATCCTTACGGTTTCCTTTAATTTTGAGATTATTATTAATTAAGTTGAATTATGCCGAGCTCAATTCTCAATATTCAATTATAAATTTTATTTTTACGCCCTCTAATTCAAAATTTTAGCAAACCATTATGGCTGAAGATATTTTTAAGAAATTGGTAGCCCATAGTAAAGAATATGGGTATGTTTTTCAGAGTAGTGAAATTTACGATGGTTTAGGAGCTGTTTATGATTACGGTCAGAACGGCGTTGAACTAAAAAATAATATTAAAAAATATTGGTGGGATTCAATGGTACTATTGCACGAAAATGTAGTAGGTATCGATTCTGCAATATTCATGCATCCAACTATTTGGAAAGCTTCGGGACACGTTGATGCTTTCAACGATCCATTAATCGACAACAAAGATTCAAAGAAACGATATCGTGCCGATGTTTTAATCGAGGAGCAGTTGGCAAAGATTGAAGCAAAAATGGACAAAGAAGTTACCAAAGCCAAAAAGCGTTTTGGTGAATCGTTTGACGAAGAACAATTCAGAACAACGAATCCAAGAGTATTGAAAAACCAAGAAAAATGGAATGCTTTGCACCAACGTTTTTCAGATGCCTTGAACGATAACAATCTGGAAGAATTAAAACAAATCATCATCGATGAAGGCATTGCCTGCCCAATTTCGGGAACTAAAAACTGGACCGACGTTCGTCAGTTCAATTTAATGTTTGCCACTGAAATGGGAAGTACTGCCGATGGTGCTCAAAAAATATATTTACGTCCTGAAACCGCTCAAGGTATTTTTGTAAACTACCTGAATGTTCAAAAAACCGGACGCATGAAATTACCATTTGGGATTGCTCAAATTGGGAAAGCCTTCCGTAACGAAATTGTTGCCCGTCAGTTTATTTTCCGCATGCGCGAATTCGAACAAATGGAAATGCAATTCTTTGTAAAACCGGGCACAGAATTAGATTGGTTTGAAAAATGGAAAGCAACTCGAATGAGCTGGCACCAAGCTTTAGGTTTTGGCAATGACAACTATCGTTTCCATGAACACGAGAAATTAGCACATTACGCAAATGCAGCTGTTGATGTGGAATACAAATTTCCATTTGGATTTAAAGAGGTAGAAGGAATTCACTCGCGTACCGATTTCGATTTAAGTCAGCACCAAGAGTATTCTGGAAAGAAGATTCAATATTACGATCCTGAAGAAGGTAAATCTTATGTCCCTTACGTAGTGGAAACTTCGATTGGAGTGGATCGTATGTTCTTACAAGTTATGGCAGCAAGTTATTGCGAAGAAGAAGTAACAAGCTCCAATGGCAAAGTTGACACCCGTGTGGTTTTAAAATTACCTGCACAACTTGCACCAATAAAACTAGCCGTTATGCCATTGCTTAAAAAAGATGGTTTACCAGAAAAAGCACGTGCAATAATTGATGATTTGAAATTTGATTTCAAATGTCAGTACGATGAAAAAGATTCGATCGGAAAACGCTATCGCCGCATGGATGCAGTTGGAACACCATTCTGCGTAACGGTTGATCACCAGTCGCTGGAAGACAATACGGTAACAATTCGCTATCGTGATACTATGGAGCAAGAACGAGTAAAAATTGATGAGCTACAAGGTATTATAGCTAAAGCAACCAGTGCCAAAAGCCTATATGCTAGATTGAAATAAGGTTTTCAAACTTTATTTACAAAATATAGAAAACCGCCGAAGATTGATTTATATTTAATCTTCGGCGGTTTTCTTATTAATAATTGCACCTACCTCTTTTTAATTTCATTATATAAATATTTTTTCCCTAACTTTAATCATATTTCATATTCAATTGTTATAAAGCTACGAATCGATTTTTCAATATTTAATGAAAAGGATACTACTAACTAAATTATTTATCTTATTATTTGTACTGAGCCGAATTTCTTACGGCCAACAGATTCCTGCTGATATATCCGAAAACTTTGAGAATCTATCGAAAGTAGAACAAGCCGATTTACTTGCAAAATTATGTTGGGAAAACCGAGAAAAGAATTCCGATTTAGCAATCGAATTGGGCAAAAAAGGAATTTTGATTGCCCAAGCAAATAAGCTCGACAAGCAACTTTCGAAATTGTATAACTACGTGGGTGTTGTTTATCAGCATTATAAACACGATTTCTCACAAGCTATTTTCTATTACGACAAAGGACTCGAAAAAAGTCTGCTAATTAACGACTCTATCGAGATAGCGTATGTTTACAATAATTTAGGAGATGCATTTTACGCAACCGGAAATATCGCCTTAGCAAAAGAATATGCAGAAAAATCACTTAAAATATTTCTCGATAAAAAAGACAATCGAGGAATTGCTTATAGCTATATCAATTTAGGATTGGTTGATCGAATGAATCAAAAATACGATTCGGCTTTGTATTGCTTTAATGCAGCAATTGAACAGCGTAAAATACTGAACGATTCAATTGGAATTGCATCGGCAACGCTTGAAATTGCATACACCCTTAATGATATGGGCAATTCGAAACAAGCATTGCAATTTTTTAAAGAATCGTTTAGTCTGCACGAGAAACTAAAAAACAGCAACTACATGGCTTATTCCTACATTGGAATGGGCGATGTTTACACCAATTTAGCATCTTACGATTCCGCTTTCTTCTGTTACAACGAAGCACTAAAGCTCAACCAAAGTAGAAACAACAAGAAAGGCATCATATTAAGTCAGTTAGGAAAAGCTAAAGTTCATGCATATAAAAATGAAGTCGAAGCCGGAGAAAAAATCATTCAATCAACTTTAAATCTGGCCAATGAAACAAAAAACCCTTCTAATATTTTAGAAACCTATAAAACATGGGCAAGCTTCTACAATATCCTAGAAGACTATAAAACTGCCAACAATATTTATGATAACTACCTAACGATATACGATTCACTTTATTCGGTACAACAGTTTGAAACAATGTCGGAGTTAAAAAACCGCTTTCAAACTAGCGAAGACTTATATATTGCCGAAAACAACCTCAAACTTAAAGAGCAAGAACAAACCTACATGATCATCATATTATTCTTGCTAGCGGGTACTGTATTTTCTCTTTTCTATTGGTTGCGTATGCGAGGAAAATATAGTAAAGAGTTAGAGCAGAGTAATCAAACCAAAGATCAGCTATTTTCAATTATTTCACACGATCTCATCAATCCATTTAATGTTTTAATTGGCTTAACCGATATGATGTTAAACGATTTAGACGAGAAACAAATTGAACAAGCTAAAGAAAAAGGTCATTTGGTTTACGAAACTTCTGTTGAAACACATAAATTAATTAACAACCTTTTAAATTGGGCTCGCAGTCAACGCGATGTTTTAAATTTTGAACCAGAGAAACTGAATATTGTAGAATTAATTGAAGATGCAACTGGCGTTTTCAAACAGATGGCAAAGGTGAAAAATATTGAATTTTCGATACATGACAACGAACCCACAATGGTTCATGCCGATCGAAATTTAACCAGAACTATATTGATTAATTTAATTGGCAATGCTATTAAATTTACCAATATAAATGGGAAAATTGAAATATTCTCAAAAACAAATACCAACAGTGTGACAATTCACATTAAAGACAATGGAATTGGAATAGACACTCAAAAAGCGTATTCTCTATTCAACAACTTAAATATTCAAAGTACCAGAGGTACAAACAATGAAAAAGGAACCGGACTAGGTTTAGCTTTGGTTAAGGAATTTGTTGAAAAAAGTAAAGGAAATATTTCGGTTGAAAGTAAGCTTGGAGAAGGTTCTGATTTCTATTTTACTCTTCCCTTGTCAAAATAAACTACATTCAATTTAACATAAATTCACTTCTTTTTTAGTTGTCATTTCTAAACAAATCTTCAAACATGCTTGTTTGTCCACTAAGACAAGTAATTCAATCAACATGAAGATATTTAGACTATTAATCCTTCTTGCAATTGTACTACAAGCTTGTAGTAATAATAAAGTAAAAGTTAATAATTTGGTCGAGTTGTCAACTAATGTTGAAGCTAAAGAAACTCCTTTTTCAATTAATGTTGTTGCAGGCAAATCTTTTCATCATCCTACATTTTCTTTTTGGGTTGAAGATGTAAAAGGCAATTATATCGAGACCGTTTTTGTCACTCAATATCTTGCCACCGGAGTATACGGGCATGGTTCTCTTGGAGAAAATAAATGGGATAATAAACCCGGACCAGCCAATCGCCCGGCAACTCTTCCCTTCTGGTTACACAAAAGAGCAAAGGCAGAGAATTTACCTCTTATGCCCGATGCAACACATCCGGTTCCCGATGGAATCACTGGAGCAACGCCCCAATCAGATTTTTTATTGCATTCTAAAATTATCAACGAATTACCCGATCAATTTAAAATTCTAATGGAAATAAATATTCCATGGGATTATAATGAACATTGGACGAATGAGAAATACCCCGATGATTTCAATTATAAAACCTCAGCACAACCAGCATTGGTTTACGCGGTTACCATAAACAAAAATGAGTTGGAAAAACCCTACTTTTTAAACCCGATTGGACACAGTCATTATTCAGGAGAAGACGGACATCTTTACACCAATTTAAATGGTTTTTCAACTGCTTTAAAAATTATTGAATCAGCAAAAATCACATTTTAGAACTCAAATATGAAATATATATACACGATTTTATTGAGTCTCTTTATCGTCTCAACCTATGCACAAAACGGTACCATTAAAGGAAAAATTTATGATGCTCAATCGAACGAGCCACTTCCGTTTGTAAACATTGTTGTACTTGGCACCGAAACAGGAACAGTTTCAGACTTAGATGGAAGCTTTCAAATATTCGGATTAGAACCAGGCTTTATTCGACTTACTTGCTCTTTTATCGGTTACGAAAATACAGTGTCGGATGAAATTGAAATTAGCAATGCGAATTCGGCCTTTCTTGAAATTAAGATGGAACCTTCTACAACCAATATCGATGAGGTAAAAGTAACAGCCAGTCCTTTTCGCAAAACCGATGAAAGTCCGGTTTCATTAAGAAGCATTGGTGTAGGAGAAATAGAAACCAATCCCGGAGCCAACCGCGACATCTCAAAAGTTATTTCTTCATTTCCGGGCGTTGCCTCAACCCCAGCTTTCCGCAACGACATAATCATACGTGGAGGCGGCCCTTCTGAAAGTGTTTTTTACTTAGATGGAATTGAAGTTCCTAACATCAATCACTTTGCAACTCAAGGCGCTTCAGGTGGTCCAGTTGGAATTATTAATGCCGATTTTATTCGCGAAGTAAAATATTATAGTGGTGCTTTCCCGGCAGCACGTGGCGATGCATTAAGCGGGGTATTAGAATTTACCCAAGTAGATGGAAATAGTGATAAAACAAAGTTTAGAACCTCGCTTGGAGCGTCAGAAGTTACTGCAACTTTAGACGGACCAATTGGCGATAAAACAACCTATATTGTTTCGGCACGTCGATCGTATTTACAATTGCTGTTTAGTGCGCTTGAACTACCATTCTTGCCAACTTTTAACGACATGCAGTTTAAAATTCGTACTAAAATAGATCAGAAAAATGAAATCACTTTTATCGGTTTAGGTGCCATCGACCAATTTGATTTGAATTTAGGAATTGAAGATCCGGATGAAACGCAGGAATACATTTTAAATTCAATTGCTGTTAATGAGCAATGGTCGTATACGGTTGGAGCCGTTTACAAACATTTTCATGAAAATGGCTTTTTCACACTGGCATTAAGTCGAAATCAATTGGATAACACCGCTTACAAGTATTTCGATAACGATGAAAGCGATCCTGAAAACCTTGTTTTAGATTATGATTCGCAAGAAATTGAAAACAAACTTCGCTTAGAGAATTCAAATAACTTTGCCGGGTATAAAATTCGCTATGGTGGAAATATTGATTTGGTAAGATATACCAACGACACCTATCAAAAACGATTTATTGGAATCACTCCATTTGAGATCAATTACAATAGCGATTTACCTTTGTTAAAATATGGTATTTTTGGACAAGCAAGCCGCAATTTTTTGGGCGATAATTTGACACTTTCAATGGGGCTTCGTGTGGACGGTAACGATTATTCTTCAAGCATGTCGAACCCAGTTGATCAGTTTTCGCCACGAGTTTCAATATCCTATAATTTGAATAGCGATTGGAGTATCAACAGTAATGTTGGAAGATATTATCAATTGCCACCTTATACCAGTTTAGGCTATAGAATGGACGATGCTTTTGTAAACAAAACCAATAAGCTAAGTTACATTCGTGCCGATCATTACATCGCAGGATTCGAGTATCGTCCGGGAACAAAATTTCAATTATCGGCCGAAGGATTTTTAAAGCAATACGCCAACTACCCTGTTTCGGTGAACGACAAAATTAGTTTGGCAAACAAAGGTGCCGATTATGGAGTTTTAGGCGACGAAGAAGTTACCTCAAATGGAGAAGGACGGGCATATGGAGTTGAATTTCTGGCTAGAATTAACAATCAGAAAAATTTAAATGGAAATATTTCTTACACCCTAGTTCGCAGCGAATTTTATGATATTCAAACCGAAAAATTTATTCCATCGAGCTGGGACAGTAAGCACTTATTAACCGTTTTTGCAACCTACAAATACAAAAATAACTGGAGTTTTGGTGGAAAATGGCGGTTTGTGGGTGGATTACCCTATACACCTTACGATTTAGAAAAATCGAGTGTTGTTTCGGCATGGCAAGCTCAAGGACGTGCTTATGTTGATTATACTCAGATCAATTCTGAACGTTTGGCTTCTTTTCATCAACTTGATATAAGAATCGACAAAGCTTTTTATCTGGATAAAATCACCGCAAAATTCTATATCGACATTCAGAATGCATACAACTTTCAAGCTGAAAACCCAGATATAATTGTGCGTGAGAAAGATGAGAACGGCAATTACCTTACAACCGACAATGGAACAAAATATATATTAAAAAGGCTTCCTAATGCATCGGGAACGGTATTGCCAACGCTGGGAATTATTCTGGAATTCTAAATATTTATCGAATTATAGTCAGATGTCGACTGACTGTTTGCTTATTGCTGCGAATTTTAACTACATAACTTCCTTCACTGATACTTTGTAGGTCGATTGATTTTTGATGATGTAGTAAATGATGAGCAATTTCAGCACCAGAAAGATTAAAGATTCTAATTTCTATATCGGTTGACCCTGTTGTAGTGAAATACAAGCTATTTTTTGCGGGATTTGGATACATTTCAATTTGATTTTGGGCTGTGACTTCCTTAATTCGAGTTCCATATCGAAACCCAGGAGTACCATCATCAAGTCCCGATACCACCCAATTTTCAGCAACAGCATTGTCTGTAGTAATATCGACCAACTCAATTGATCTAAAATCATTTCCGGTTAAATCGGGCCAAGGTGCCTTATCGTTATATTTTATTGCATTTATTGTATTCCCTAGGCTGTCCTTCAACATTAGTAATTCACCACTATTATCAAGCTTTCCGGTAAATTCGCCAGCTACCGGAATTTCGTATTTTCCTCCCACCCATACTTTATTCGATGCCAAAACCAAGTACTCACCGGCATCGATTGTTTGTGTATCGGTAAAGGCAAAATCAATCCCCTCTGAAAAATATATTCCTGCCAAACTAATTTGTTCATCACTGGCATTCACAATTTCAATCCACTCATAACCATTCCCCTCCAAGGGATTGTACATAATCTCACTGATTACCAATTGTGGAAGTTTATTTGTTAAAGTCTTAAATTCCCAATTTTCTGGGTTCCCATTGTGCCCATGTATATCCTTCAAAGCAATCGGCCCATTGGTATTTAAGGTAACTTCAGGCCAAGGCAAACTATCGGTGTAAACTACCTCATCAATTTCAAGGCCATAACTATTCACCAATCTAATTCGCTCACCCGAATTCTGAAGTTGTCCAAAGAACTTACCGTCAGCAATTTCCTTATAATTGGCTTCATAGTTTTCCATATTAGATGCCAATACAAACGATGATTTAGGTTGAAGCATTGCTCCTTCTTCAAATCCATACTTTATTCCATTAGAGAAAAAGATGCCTTCAAGATTGACCGCTTTAGATTCATTTGGATTCGTTATTTTCAAATATTCATTTTCGTCGCCATCCATTGCCGAATACATGAGCTCAGAAATTACCAATTCAGGAATTTCAAATTCTTGATCTGGGATTAAACGCATTTGATCATCCATCCAATTTAAATGATCTTGCAAAAAATCCTTCATGTAATCAACCTCTTTCTGATAGGTATCTCTTTCGGCATAACCATCCAAACTTCGCCACGTAAATTCACCCAAGATTGGCCAACGCTCAAAATTTCGTTGTTGCGCTTCCTCAAGTAAAATCGCTTGGGAGTCGATAAAATTCATTAAGGAATCAGTATGGAGAACACTCTTTCTTAGCTCTAACCATCTCGTTTTAAACAAATACTGAAATTTGGGTTCATTAAAAAGCTTTGCCCAAAAAGGAGGAACACTATTATATACTTTTGTAATATTCCACTCCTCTGTATTGGAGCCATCATTCCAACTAGAATTGGCTAAAGCCTGGTCAAAATCCCAAATAGGTCCAGCACTCAATTTCCGTTTTCGATCTTTAAAAAAGTAACTACTCCAACCATAAGCATCAGAATTTTTGGTGGCTTCTTGCACAATTATTTCATCGATAAACGACTGCACATCGATATATTTTGAATAACCATTCAAGGGATCGGCATAATCGGAAGAGTTCATTACTGCCCTAAATTTATCGTCGTATTCTTTGATATAATTTAGCTGTTCCTCATTAATTTCATCAGCTGCAGGATAAGACAAACTTCGACGATTTCCAAAATCAGCAGCTTTTTGCGAAACTTGATAAATATAGCCTCCGGTAATAGAATCGGAGTCGGTCATTTCAGGTGTCAGTCGATCTAAATCAACCCTGTTTTTATCTAGCTTTATCTGCTCCATCAAGGTATAAACACCATCGTATCGTCCGTTTAAAATCACTTCGCAATATCTGAAACGACTAGCATATCTCCCCATATTTCGAGACATCTGACAAGCAATCGCATTGCGCATTAGCGTTTTATCAAGGTAACACGCGCGTAAGATCCAATCGTTTTCTTTCGGCAAGCCTAAAATCTCAACATTCCGGTTTTCTCCTAGGCTATCGCGTGTTTCAAAAATATAAGGTTTCTTTGGAAAAGTTTGAGTTACATTTCCTCGAATCTCAATTCCAATTAAACCCGAAGATTCGTGATAAGGACCTGCAACATAATTCCGTTTGCCCTCTTCGTTGTATGCAATTTTTAAAGTTGCGTTTACTTTGGGCTCGTCAACGATGTTAGCTCCTCCCTCAGTCTCAATTATTAAAATTGGTAGATTGGATGATTCAAATTTCTCTTCAACATAAGGAGGTTCAAACCAGTCGGGCGTTGGAAAATACTTCATCTGATCGTAACTAACCCCAATTGATAAAAAGGGCATGCAAGTTAAGTCGGAAGAATTGGCAACGCTATGTACTTGAACGGCAAGTACATTCTTACCATTTATTAATACCGATGAATATATGGTACTTAAATTAAAAATTTCTGGTGCTGTATTTTGATATAACAACGCTTCGTGGTTGGATGCTGCTACCTGATCAAAAGCAGGCTCAGCCCCTACTGTTCCAATATTTGAACGAGCCACTTCTACGCCATTCAGATAAGCAACAAAAGCATCATCGTAATCCATATTTAAAACCAAACTCTTAATCTGTGTTAGATCTGAAATCTCAAATTCAGTCCTCAGGTACACCGATAAAACCGATTCGATCTCAGTTAAATCATCATTGTCGCCATAACCAACAGAACAGGTGCCATCAATCCAGTCACTATCATCAAAACCAATAGTTTGCCAGTTAGTTTCAGGTGCAGAATTGCCTGGTAAATATTTTGAAGTTGAAGTTTCGAGAACTAAACTTTCCCAATGATCTATATTTTGCGAAAAGCAACTTAGGCTAAGAAAAAAAGTTATAAAAATTAATAGATAGCGCTCAAACTTTATCATAAAAGATTTTCTGTTTTGTACATAGTTAAGTTGCTACAAGTATAAACTATTATTTATTTGATCAATATAAATTTTTACATAATCGATTATAAATTATCCACAAAAGAGATAAAAAATAGCCGTATGGGGAATTATATTTATCCAACACATTTGCACAAAAAAGCCACTAAAGTACAATAGATTATACTTTAGTGGCTTTAATTAAAAATATCTTTCTAAACTATTTCTGAGTCTTCAATAACCAAACATCGCTATGTTCGGGGGTTTCGATTCTTATTTTTTCTATTAGATTGCGTGCTTCCATCTCGGTGTTTGTTCCTAAAGTTGAAACTCTTAACAATCCGGCTTTTGAACGAAGAATCTCAGAATCGTTTCCTGCGGCGCTTAACGAAGCTTTTAATTTTTTTGCGTTATCGCTATTTGAGAAACTTCCCATGATCACGTAGAAATCGTACAACTCACGCTCATTGTTGTCATCTTTTTCGATGGTAACCTCTTCGGTTTTTACAACAATTTCTTTCTTCGGAGCAGTAGATGAACCGATTGCCGGTGCATTCTCATCAACTTTTGTTTCAATTGCAGGCTCTTCCATTGGTTCTACTTGAGCACTCACTCCCGAATCAGAAGTACCTGCAGGTTGATAAGCGCTATCATTCATACTCTTTTTCACAGTGTTACAACCCGACAATGTGATTGCCAATACAAATATTGAAATTGCGATTTTTCTCATCTTTCTGATTTTATGTTTTTCAATTTACCTACTAGCAAAATTAATACCTAATTGTTTAAAAACTAAGGCTTGTTGCTAAAAAGTGTCTAATTACTCAACGAATTACTTGAATACTTATTTTAAACATACAACTTTAAAAAGACGAATTATATTTTTCAGCTCCCACTCCTTGCTACTACATGAATAATAAGTTGAACTTTCAACCAACGTTTATAACATATTTTTATATTTTTGCAGCTCGTATAAAATTCAAAATCAGAGTAGGATGAACAAGCCAACAGTTGTTAGTGGTATTCGACCAACAGGTTATTTACATTTAGGAAATTATTTCGGAGCGGTTCAAAATTTCATTCGAATGCAGGATGATTTTAATTGCAGCTTTTTTATTGCCGATATTCATTCCTTAACTACGCATCCTACGCCCGAGAATTTACAAAGTGGAGTTCGCCAGGTGTTAGCCGAATATTTAGCTTGTGGGATTGATCCTGAGAAAGCAACTATTTTCATTCAAAGCGATGTGCCTGAAATAAGTGAATTGTATACTTTACTCAACATGAATGCTTATTTGGGTGAATTAGAACGAACTACTTCATTCAAAGACAAAGCCCGAAAAAATCCGGAAAATGTAAATGCAGGTTTGTTGACTTATCCAGTATTAATGGCTGCAGATATTATCATCCATAAAGCAGATTTTGTTCCGGTTGGTAAAGATCAAGAGCAGAATTTAGAGATGGCACGTAAATTTGCAAAACGCTTTAACCGAATGTATAAATCGGAAGTTTTTCCAATTCCTCGTCCTTTCACTTTTGATGGAGCTGATTTGATCAAAGTTCCTGGTTTAGACGGAAGCGGAAAAATGGGAAAATCGGAAGGAAATGCCATCAACCTTTGCGAAGATCCAAAATCGATTCGCAAAAAGGTAATGCGTGCAATGACCGATGCAGGTCCAACTGAAATGAACAGTGTAAAACCTGAACCTGTTGAGAACCTATTCACGTTGATGAAAATTGTTTCAACTCCCGATACTGTTGAACATTTCGATGCACTTTACAACAATTGCGAAATTCGCTACGGCGATTTGAAAAAACAATTAGCTGAAGATATTATCCAATATACCGACCCAATTAGAGGCCGAATCAATGATATTTTGACTGATGATGCGTACTTAGCCAAAGTTGCCAAAATGGGTGCTGAAAAGGCGCGAGAATCAGCGTCGAAAACATTGGAAGAAGTTAAAGCATTGATCGGTTTCAAAAAATTATTTTAGGATTAAAGCTTAACTAAGTTTTAATTGAATGAAAACCAAATGGCCTTTATTCTTAGGAATTACTTTACTAAGTACGGGCATCGTGCTGAAAAGCATGGCAATTCAGAGTGCAATGCCATTGATTTTAATTTTGAGTGGACCTGCTTTTAAACTCCACTACATCATTAATAAAATTGTAATTGGAGCATACAGGCCCGGCTTTGAGGTTCTTCTTCTTTTTGTTGGTCTTGCTGCATTTTTAACTGGAATTTATCTCAAAAATCGCAATGCTACTTTCAATTATTTGTACTAAGTGGTACCCGGCCTTGCTTTAAAAGCCAGCTTAGTCATACTTTTCATCCTCAATAGCAGGAATGGAAATTCAGAAACTCTTTAGAAACTTAAATTGGAAATTTTTTCCGTTTTTTGATCACGATTGTATCTCTTTTGTCGATAGGTTTAATGAAATCCACTCGTCTAAAAAATCTATTATCCAATTCAATTGAAAAAAAGTTAGGATTAAATTCAACAAGTTTGTATACCTTTTGAATGCTTTGATTATTTAAATATAGTGAGTCGTTTTTAATTACATACTGAAATTCTGTACCATTAAACAATTCGTTTCCAAGCAGTTCTGTAATTATAAATGTATCATCAACAATGGTTATATATTCGGATTTATCAATAAATTGCAAGATTGAATCTTTGTTAAAACCATCAGAAATTTGAAAACCTGCAGTTAAATATTGGCATGGATCAATAAGTTGAATTGTAGTCTCTTCTGCATTTTTTTGACATGCAAAAACCAATAAAACAAGCAATATATATAAGTTAATTTTCATGATAGGAAAGTTAATTAGAAAGTTGAGTTTTATTCTTTGAATAGACTTTATAAGCTAAAATTGCAATAAGGATAATATTTACTGCAATAAAAATATAGGATAGAAATAATGGCCTTTCAAAGCCTAGCATTAAATTATCAAACTCATTATGAGTATAACCCGATTCACCATTATTTATTTTATTCTTAAATAGAAAAAAATTAATAAACATGAAAAGATAATAAGCAACTATCCAGATCAACTGAATGGTTAATATTTTTAATCCTAGTTTTTTGACACCTTTAATACTCTCTTTCTTCCAGATCCAAAGAAACAATGGTACAATGATTGCAAAAATTGGCTCTAACAGAAATAATAGAGGGGATAGAACCAATAAAAGTAAGAAATTTGAATTTTCGTTTGGTTGCCAATCAAGCAATTCATCCGGAGAAACTCCTAATGCAGCTGATAACCTTTTAATTGTGTCGCCAGATGGTTTTTTGTTTTCCTTTTCAATTCGCTGTATTGTACGAACACTTACTCCAGCGATTTCTGCTAAAGCTTCTTGTGAATATCCTTTTTTCAAACGATAATTCTTAATTTGTTCTGAAAGATAATTGTCTGTCATAATTGGTATAATTTTCGTTTGCTCAAAACTACATCCTGCATTATAAATATGCTATAAAAAGCTTATGACAATTTTATGACACGCGTGTAACACTCTATTATTAAACAACTTGAATTAACCCAGATTAGTTAATAAGAAACAAAACTTAAACCGAAGGGCGATATTTCTTAATCTGATTATCTAGTTTCTTGGCATTTCCATGGGTTAATTCATTTAGTTTTTTCCAAAATCCCGGGCCATGATTGGGATGTTCGAGATGAGTTAATTCGTGCAAGATTATATAATCGATTAATTCTACAGGCATTTTCATTAAAAAGAGATTCAAATTGATATTTCCCAACGAAGAACAACTTCCCCACTTACTTTTTAGCTTCTTAATAAAAATCTTTTTGGGTTGAAATCCGTGCATACTAGCTAATTCCATCACACGATCTGGGAGATAAGATTTTGCTTCGCTACGATAAACTTTTTCGAGTACCCGAACCACAAATTCACTCACTTCAGTACTGGTAATCGAATGGCATTTCGAAATAAAAATAGTTACTTCAGTTTTTGAAGGGGTAGCATAGCTTTCACGTTTAGAAGTTTCCTTGAAATAAATTGTGTGCTGAAAAGTTTTTAAAGTACTTCCTATTTCAAATGTAGGCTGTGCATTTTGGACTTTCTCTTGATGCTTTTTAATCCACTGATAATTTGAATGAATAAAATCAAGTATTTCTTTTTTACTAATAAACGGAGGATATCCAACACGTACAGATTGATCGGAATTGATTCGCATGGTCATTCGGCTAGCCCCTTTACGAGGAGCCAACACAATCGTACCAATCGAATCAATATGAATTTTGGATTGCTTCACTATTTTTCAACACGCTTCAATTTTGCTTCCCACGAAGATAATTTCTTTCCATTGTACATTGAATATCCTTTTTGAAGGTATTCATCGGGATTTTGATAAGTTAAAACTTCAAAGCCCGAGTAGATTCCATCCTCTGAATTATAGATCGACATGATGGTATCGCCCACAATTAAAAACTTACCCGACAAGGTGCCAAGCGAAGGGTTTTTAACTGTCCATTGAATTTGATCTTCCCCTTTTTTAATCGGAGTAATGTTATAAATATTAAGCAATTTATCGCTATCCTCAACCAACAACTCCATGTAGCCCTCAAGCACCCAATGATCTTCGAGATGTAATATTTTTGATTCTGAAATCACCTCGAATTCTCGATTTAAATGATCAGAGTACTTTCCGTTTGCCTGCCAGGTTCCTTCCTTCAGTAAATAGGTGTGTTTAAACATATATTATTTTTTCGTTGTATGCTCTGTTTTTAAAGCCATCAAATCAATATTTAGCTTTTCTGACAAATCATTTCTTTCGTTGTTTTCAACCAGCTTTTTTACACGCTTCATTAAGCTCAGTTCTCGCTCTATTTTACGCTGATGATACTTGGGCATTAACCGATAAAACAACACATTTGTTTTGCTATTTTCAAACATTTTTTGAGCAGCTTGATCGGCTAACTCAAAATTATGCAAGGCATACAAATTCTGTACCGTATAATAATCGTTTGCCTCAGTTAAACTTTCTATTGGAAAGATTTCTAATAATTTATTGAGCACCGCTTCTGCCTCCTGCTTCTTTCCTTCACCTATCAACTTAGCTGAAAGCCTATTAAGCATTGGCTTTATTTTTAGATTTCGAATATTGTGCTTCAAATTGTTACTTAAAAATAAATCATCACGATGTAAATTTCCCCAGCCAAACTGGTTAATAACTCGATTAAATAAGATTTCAGTATCAATGAATCCAATTCCTTTCTCTTCTTGTTTATAAGGCACCAAACGATAAGCAAACCCTTCTTGACGGAGAAAGTTGTTTAGCTCCAAACTACTCGTTTGAATGACACTTAAATCGAAATAAATCGGACGTTCCCAATTATTGGTATTTAAAACATCGAGTATTGCTAAATCACTCTTCGACAAATAGTTGCCTTTAATCCTAAAAACCAAACTATCAACTAGCTCATCAGCATGTTTCTGAAATAAATTCTGTTCAACAAGGTAGTTCTTATCAATTGAGATTTTAACATTCCTCCCCGGCAAATAGTCATAATTTCTTCCGCTACGAGTCGCAATTTTTGTGTCGCGGTCATCGCTTAAAATGAATTTCATTAAATTACTTAGCTCAATATTTCCTTCGATCTCGTTTTTAATAAAACATGAATTTCTATTATTCGCTTCGTAATTCTCCTTTTTCATGCTAAACGGAACTGAACTTGCATGATAAATCGTTTGCTTTAACTGATCGAGATACCAATCTAAATTCATCAATGTTGTGTTACAAATTCGCACATCTTCGCGCACTCCCTCAACATCCTGAATGTACCAAAGAGGAAAAGTATCATTATCTCCATAAGTGAAAAGTATGGCATCCGGTTCGCAGGAATTCAGGTAGTTTTCGGCAAAATCGCGGGCAATAAAATTATCAGATCGATCGTGGTCGTTAAAATTCACAGCCAACACTAATACCGGAATCGAAACGATTGGAAGCAGCACTACTATTTTCAGTAATTTATTTTTAAATCGACTGGCAAAACGATAGATTGCTCCAGCGCCAATACCAATCCAGATTGAAAAAGCATAAAAGGAGCCAACATAGGCATAATCACGCTCGCGTGGCTGATAAGGTGTTTGGTTAAGATAAACCACAATGGCAAAACCAGCCATTAAAAATAGAAGCAACACCACCAAAAAATCTTGTTTATGCTTTTTTAAATGTACCAGCAAACCAAAACATCCGAGTAAAAGCGGAAGCATAAAATATGGATTGTAAGTTTTAGAACTTGCTAATGTTTCAGGTAATTTCCCATCAAAGCCTAATCGCATCTCGTCAATCGGCTTGATACCAGTAATCCAATTTCCTTCTTTGGGTCCTCCATAGCCTTGTAAATCATTTTGACGGCCAGAAAAATTCCACATAAAATACCTTAAATACATAAAGCCCACTTGGTAATTAACAAAATACCTAAGATTTGCACCAAATGTTGGTTTCATCTTTGTTTTTCCATCTACTTCAATTGGCTTGGTGGCTCCTCCCGACCATTCTTTATATGCCGACACATGCGATCCGGTGGTGCTGTACATGCGAGGAAAAAAAGTTTTAAACCTTCGATCAAAGTTATACTCGAAGGAGCCTTCTTTTTTAATGTATTTTCCCTCACGTGCAAGATAAATTGGCGATGCGGAATAAAGTGAACGGATGGGAGCATTGTAATACTGACCATAAATAAATGGCGTGGAGCCATATTGCGAACGATTTAGATAATTCCCTAACGAATAGGCATTCTCGGGATTATTTTGATCGATTGAAGGATTCCCATTGGAGCGAATAAGTACCATCGCATACGAGCTGTAACCAATACAAACAAAAAGCAAACAATTGATGGCCAAATTGAATAAAACCTTCTTATTTTTTCGAGTATAACGAAGTAAAATAACAAAGAGTACAAGAAGTAAAAAAATAAATAGAAAAAAGCCGGAGTTATAGGGCAAGCTAAATTCGTTTACTAGCAAGAGCTCTAGCAATTTCACCATACTTGTTGATCCTTGCACCAATCCAAACATAAAGAACAAAACACCTAAAACAGAGACTAAAATAGTGAGGATTACCATTTTTATGCTCGCCTTATAATTTTTAAAATACCAAACCAAGGCAATCGCCGGAAGCACCAACAAATTAAGCAAATGCACTCCTATCGATAATCCAACTAAGTAAGCAATAAGCACGATCCATCGATCGGCATAAGGTTCGTTTGTTTTCGCTTCCCATTTTAGAATTGCCCAGAAAATTACAGCAGTAAAAAGCATCGACAAAGCATATACTTCGGCCTCAACTGCTGAAAACCAAAAAGTATCGGTAAAAGCAAAAGTAAGTGCGCCGATCAATCCTGAAAAGACTCCCACCATCGGCTTGCTAATTGAAAATCGATTAACTAAACGAACAATTGACCAGTATAAGAATAGAATGGTTGCTGCACTTGCAATTGCAGAAAAGGCATTAATAAATTTTGCGACTAATTGTTTATCGGGTGCAAAAATAGAAACTACCCGAGCCATTAAATTGTAAAATGGTGCACCTGGTGGATGACCAATTTGCAACTTATACGAAGTAGCTATAAACTCACCGCAATCCCAAAAACTAACCGAAGGTGCTAAGGTTAAAAGATAGATCAAAAGAGCAATCGAGAAGACAGCCCATCCAAGAATTGTATTTAATTTTTGGAACTTGATCATATCTAAAGATATAAAAGAATGAAATAAGAAAGAATAGAAATTCTTACTCAAGAAACTTTAATTAGGTTTTCCACCCTTGTTCCCCATTTTAAATAGAATTTCCTTTTCCCTTTTTGTTAGACTATCGTAACCCGATTTCCTTATTTTATCGAGAATTATATTGATGTTTTCCTTCTCTGCTTTTTTCGCACGATTGTATTGCCAGTCGGTTTGCTTTTTAGTAGATTCACCTCTTCTGTAAGTAACTTTCAATTTCGATTTCTGCTTATACGACTTTTTAAGATTCATCAAAAAGCGATTCAACCAAGCAGTAATATCTTTACCTCGTTTTAATTGGTAGATAAACAAGTAACCCCAAGCCACTCCTCCAAGATGAGCTACATTTCCTCCAGCATTCATCCCTTTTACTCCGATGATGTAAGAAATCACCGAAAAAATTGCAATCCAGATAATTTTTATGGGACCAAAGATCTGACTAATCAATAATAAGTTAACCTGTACATTCGGAACATGTAAGGCAGTGGCAATTACCACCGCAATAATTCCTGCCGAAGCTCCCATTAAAATACCTTGTGAACTTTCAAAAACAGGTAGAGTATTGTAAGCCAACACATACAATACACCACCTAATAAGCCCCCTAAAATGTAGTTACTAAGTAGCTTCATCTCATCGAAATAGTTCAAAAATATCTTTCCAAACCAATACAACCACAACAAGTTAAATAGGATATGTAAAAATTCGTAATGCAGAAACATATAGGTAAACAAAGTCCATGGGCGGGTAGCCAAGGTTGCCAAATCGGATGGCAAAGCCAACCATTCAACAAGCATGGGGTCGATGTTCATCATGTAAAAAACAGAATCGAGAATTCGAACGATTAGAAAAACCGCCAAATTCACATAAACTAATCGTGTGATGATCGATCCGTTTTTAAATGTTGCCTTTATTTCGTTTACGATATTCATTGTTTAATAAAAGTGATTCGTGTTCTTGTTCCAGTAACGAATTAGAATATATCCGAAGAGCATTCCACCTAAGTGGGCAAAATGGGCAATGTTACTTCCGGGTTGCGAAAGCCCCAAAATTAATTCCAAAGCACCATAACCAATTACCATGTATTTTGCTTTAATTGGAATTGGTGGAAATAACAATACTAGCTGTGTGTTAGGGAACAACATTCCAAATCCTAATAAAACGCCAAATACCGCTCCCGAAGCTCCAACCGTAGGAATATTCATTCTACGATTCAATAAACTATCCATAAAATTGGTTGCTTCTATTTCGTAACTCGAATTACCAACATTATCAAACCATTGCATCGAAAAATCCTTAATGGAACTTGCTCGATATCCCATACCTTCTATTAAATTCTGATATTTATTCACAAATGCAGAAAACAATTCGGGTGTTGGCGTATTACCAAATCCGGTAATTGCCTTCGCCATTGGCGCAATTTCAAGATAATTCACAAAGGTGTGTAAAACCGCTGCGCCCAATCCGGTTAAAAGATAATAAGTAAGAAATCGTTTAGGCCCCCAAACACTTTCCAATACTCGCCCAAACATCCACAAGGCAAACATATTGAACACCAAATGCGAAAAACCTCCGTGCATAAATAGATGCGTTACAAATTGTGTTGGAATGAAATATTCCGATTGGGGATAGAATAATCCCAAATACCTTGTTAAATCGATACCCGAACCGGCGAGAACCTTTGTTGCCAACAACATGATGGCATTAATAATAATCAGGTTTTTGGTTACCGGTGGAATATTTGCAAATGGAGATCTATTTTGATACATATTGTATGTTTATTTTTTTACTATCAACATTTAAGCCATCTTGAGATCAGCTGTCAATTCAAAAAACTTCCTGACAAACTGACAAGAAATTCATCTACTTATTTTAGCTTTTTTTCAATTTCATCTAACTGAATGATTTCTAATACAGTTTTTCCCGATGGCGTATAATTGGGCGTTTCACAAGCAAACAAATTATCGATCAATTGCCCAGCTTCATCCTCCGAAATCGCTTGTCCGTAATTTATTGCTGCTGCTTTTGCCAATGAAATTGCTAATTTCTCTCGACTTTTACCTTCAAAATTTACCTCTTTGGTTTTTAAATCTTCGAGTACTTCCTCAAAAACTTTCTGAATATTCATATCCGAAAGCATCCCGGGTATTCCATTTACAATGTAAGTGGTTTGTCCAAAAGATCTAACATCAAATCCAACACGATTTAAATCTTCCAAAACCGATTCTAACAAAGCAGCATCGGAACTGTTTACCTCTATTGTTTGAGGAAACAACAATTGCTGACAAGAATTATTGCCTGAAGTAACTATATTTTTGAAGGCTTCAAATAAAATACGAATATGAGCCCTTCGTTGATCAATAACCATTAAACCTGATTTCACAGGTGTTAAAATGTACTTATTCTTCAGCAAAATAATGTTCCGACCTTGCTCAACAGGCTCCTCTGCCTCTTGTTCAAAAATCGTTGACTGTACAGATTGTTCATTGGGCATTTCAAATTCAGGCTCACGATCAAATTTATACAACGACTCCCAATTGTCAAGCGAATCTCTTTCGCGCTGATCGCTAAATCCTTTAGAACGGATGGTAGTGGTTTGTTGTTCAAAGGGATTAAAATTGGGATTGGTTTCGATACTTGGGTTTTTCAAGTCGCCCTGATAGCCGGTTGCCGGCATTTCAAAATTTCCTTCCTGATCGAAATCGATACTTGGAACTACATTAAATTTACCCAAGCCCTCACGAACAGCTGCATGCAATAGCTGCCAAATTGAACTTTCGTTCTCGAATTTAATTTCGGTTTTCGTAGGATGAATATTAATATCAATGCTATTTGGATCAACTTCGAGGAAAATAAAATACGAAGGAAACATTTCTTTGGGCAGAATTTTTTCGTAACCCTGCATCACTGCTTTGTTAAAAAAGAAATGTTTCATGTAACGGTTATTCACAAAGAAGAATTGCTCTCCAAAAGTGCGCTTTGCAAACTTGGGTTGCCCAACAAATCCGCTAATTTTCACCAAGGAAGTTTCACTTTCAATGGGAATCAAACTTTGATTCATATTGTTGCCAAATAAATTCACAATGCGTTTACGATTATTGGCTGAAGGCAGATCGTGAATAAGAGAATCGTTGTTATAAATTGAAAAGGCAATTTCAGGATTGGCCAATGCAACCCGATGAAATTCATTCAGTATATGTTTTAATTCGGTACTATTCGATTTTAGAAATTTTCGTCGAGCTGGTACGTTAAAAAACAAATTTTTAATTTTCAAGGTGGTTCCATCGACACAAGAAATTACTTCTTGCTTCTTTAATTCAGAGCCGGCAATATGGATAAAAGTTCCAATTTCATCCTGTTCTTGCTTGGTCGAAAGTTCCACATCGGCTACCGAAACAATTGAGGCCAATGCTTCGCCGCGAAAGCCCATCGTTTTAATTGAAAACAAATCATCGGCCGATGAAATCTTTGAAGTTGCATGTCGCTCAAAAGCCATTCGTGCATCCGAGGGCGACATACCTTTCCCATTATCGGTTACCTGAATCAGGGTTCTGCCGGCATCTTTAATGGTAATTTGAATTTTTGTTGCACCCGAATCAATAGAATTTTCTACCAACTCTTTTATTACAGATGCAGGGCGTTGAATTACCTCACCTGCTGCGATCTGATTTGCCACAGCATCGGGTAATAGCTGAATTATATCGGTCACTATTAATTGCTATTTTAACATGAAAAATACCATCAAACCTAACAAAATAACAAGAACCAACAAACGAGTGTTTGATTTTCGGCGTTGGACACTCATCGAAAATTTATTTCCAACCATCCCCTTTCGAAAATCACCAGGTCCCAATGTTGGTTTCTTTTTGTCATCATCATCTTCAACTCCGTGTTTTGCCTTCAATTGACGAATCAATTTATCGCGTTCCTCTTTCTCAGGATCGTAAAAACGGGGCTTTGGCTCAAATGTTTTTGGTTTCGGCGTATGAAAAAAACCTCCCATAATCGTATATTTTATAAACAAAGATAGTTTAAAATTTAGCTTCTTCGAAGTTTAATCTGCAACACTCATGCCAGAATATCTTAAAAATAAATATGTACCTCCGAATGCGATGTATACTATTTGAAATGATGTATTGTTTTGCTATCTTGTAGAAAAACCAAACCATGTTAGTAAAAACATTTGGAAGTGCTGTTCAGGGCATTCATGCAATTACGATCACCATTGAAGTTGCAGTTTCAACTGGGATAAAATTTCACATTGTTGGATTACCCGACAATGCTGTTCGTGAAAGTCAACAAAGAATTGACTCGGCTCTGCGCGAAACAGGCTACAAACTTCCCGGTAAAAAAGTGATTATCAATATGGCTCCAGCCGATATTCGCAAAGAAGGCTCCGCTTATGATCTTCCGCTGGCTATTGGAATTCTATCTGCTTCTGAGCAAATAAAAACCAACAAACTAGAGAAATACATCATTATGGGAGAACTTTCTTTAGACGGAAGCTTACAACCTATAAAAGGGGTTTTACCCATAGCTATTAAAGCTCGAGAGGAAGGATTTGAAGGATTCATTCTACCAAAACAAAATGCAAAAGAAGCAGCAGTGGTGGATCGATTAAAAATCTATGGTGTAGAAAATATTAAACAAGTAATTGATTTTTTTGAAGAAAAAATTGAATTGCCAGAAACTGTTGTCGATACCCGCAATGAATTTTTTAACAAGATGATGAACTCCGATCTCGACTTCTCGGATGTAAAAGGCCAAGAATCGGTGAAACGTGCTCTAGAAATTGCAGCCTCGGGAGGCCACAATATCTTAATGATTGGTCCTCCCGGGTCTGGAAAAACCATGCTAGCCAAAAGAATTCCATCAATTCTACCCCCTTTTAGTTTGCCTGAAGCACTAGATACCACCAAAATACATTCGGTTGCCGGTCAAATTGATAGCGAAACCTCTTTGATGACTCAACGCCCATTTCGTTCTCCTCACCATACCATTTCTGATGTGGCTTTAGTTGGTGGCGGAACCTTTCCACAACCCGGTGAAATTAGCTTGGCTCACAACGGTGTTCTATTTCTAGACGAATTGCCCGAATTCAAACGAACTGTTTTAGAAGTTATGCGACAACCCTTGGAAGACCGTCACATTACCATTTCGAGAGCAAAGTTTACGGTTGATTACCCGGCCAGCGTAATGTTGGTTGCCAGTATGAATCCTTGTCCATGTGGCTACTACAACCATCCTGAGCGCGATTGTGTTTGTGCACCCGGTTTGGTCACTAAATATCTCAATCGAATTTCAGGTCCCTTGCTCGATCGAATCGACATTCATTTAGAGGTAGTTCCGGTAGCATTTGAGAAACTTGCTGAATCTTCAGAGAATGAATCAAGTAAAACAATTCGCCAACGGGTGATTTTAGCCCGACAAATTCAATCCCATCGTTTTGCAGAAAATTCAGAAGTATTCTGCAATGCCCAAATGAGTCCAAAACAACAACGGAAATTTGCTTTGCCCGATCGGGCTGGTGCTAAATTATTAAAAACAGCCATGGAGAAATTAGGACTTTCTGCCAGAGCCTACGATCGAATTTTAAAGGTAGCCAGAACCATTGCCGACTTAGCGAATGAAGAACAAATTCAAGCACATCATATTGCTGAAGCAATTCAATACAGAAGTCTTGATCGAGAAAGCTGGGGCAACAATTAGTGTATTCAGTAAGTTAAATCTCTAAATTTATTTAGAATTTATCATGGTTCTAGCAAACATTCTTTACTAAATTTGGGTTCCTATAGAATAACAGAAACTATTCTATTAGAAATCAAAAAAAATGACAGACAAATTTTCAGATCCAATAGGCCGATTAATGGGTCTACGCTACAAATCTCACCCTTGGCATGGTGTACCCATTGGCAACAGCGCACCAAAAACAGTTACCTCATTTATTGAGATGGTTTCAACCGATACTGTGAAATACGAAATTGATAAGGGTAGCGGATACTTAAAACTGGATCGTCCTCAAAAGTACTCAAGTTTACTACCTGCTCTTTATGGTTTTTTACCACAAACTTATTGTGGAAAAGAAGTAGGAAGCTATTGTTCTTCTATGGTTAAACGCGAAGGAATCATTGGTGATGGTGACCCATTAGATATTGTTGTTCTTACAGAAAAAACCATTGCACACGGCGATATTTTGGTGGATGCAAAACCAGTTGGAGGATTTAGAATGCTCGATGGTAATGAAGCAGACGACAAAATTATTGCGGTAATGAAAAACGATGTTGTTTACGGAAAATACGAAGACGTTAGTGAGTTACCCGAATTTGTAGTGAAACGCTTAAAACACTACTTTTTAACTTATAAAGATCTTCCCGGAGCGCCCACTATTTCTGAAATTCCACATACCTACGGTAAAGATGAAGCCCACAAAGTAATTCATTTGGCAATGAATGATTATAACAATCGATTCGACAATTTGGGTGCACTTTTAGCAGAAAAATAAATACCATAATGAGCAAAAAAGTGTTCATGCAACAAGCCATTCATTTGGCTGTTGAAAATATTAAAAATGGAGGCGGACCTTTCGGAGCAGTAATTGTTAAAGACAACAAAGTTATTGCATCGGGGGTTAACTCTGTTACCCTTAAAAACGATCCAACGGCACATGCCGAGGTTCAAGCCATTCGCGAAGCTTCACAAAAGTTAAATACATTCAATTTAGAAGGATGCGAAATTTACACCTCTTGTGAACCTTGCCCCATGTGCCTTTCGGCAATTTATTGGGCACATCTCGACAAAGTATATTTTGCTGCCAATCATAACGACGCAGAGAAAGCTGGATTTGATGATGCTTTTATTTATCAAGAAATCAAAAAGCCTTTGATGGCTCGGAATATTCCTTTTCAAAAAATCGAGATCAACAATTCCATACAACCTTTTACAGATTGGATTAATCTGAAGGACAAAACCCCCTATTAATGACTCAAAGGCTTGGAATCGAATTCTTCAATCGCGACTGTTTAGAACTTGCCCCAGAATTACTGGGCAAACTAATTGTTAGAAAATTTGATGATGGTAGCATTCAAAAATTCAGAATTACTGAAACAGAAGCCTATCGAGGTGAGGAGGATTTGGCTTGTCATGCTTCAAAAGGAAAAACCAAACGCACCGAAGTAATGTATCAGCAAGGCGGAAGCATTTATGTTTACTTAATTTATGGTATGTATTGGCTTCTCAACTTTGTAACTTCAGAAATTAATTATCCGGCAGCAGTTTTAATTCGTGGTGTGGAAGGTATCGATGGCCCTGGCAGAGTAGGCAAAGCACTTCAACTAAATAAACACCTGTATGGTTCTTCCGTGGTCAATTCAGAGGAGTTATGGCTCGAAGACGATGGTATAAAACTTGCGTACAACTGTTCAAAAAGGGTAGGAATTGATTATGCAGGAAAAGAGTGGGCCAATAAACCTTGGCGATTTAAAGCTGATTTCGACAAGTAATTTTACATTGTTTAAGACTTTTTTAAATCAACTTTTCATTCGAAATACTACTTTTGTCTTTCGTGCTGATAATAAGCAACTTTTTTCTGTTAATTCGAAAAACGTACAACTATGATAAAATCGAATAAAAAACTAATTCTTTTTATTGCCATCGCAATTGTAGGCGGCTTAAGCCTGATGAGCTTAAACAGAGTGGATGATAAGAATTTTCAAATTGCGAAAAATCTGGACATCTATTACTCGCTGTTTCGTGAACTAAACACGTTCTATGTTGATGAAGTTGATCCGAGTGAATTGGTTAAAGAGAGTATTGATGAAATGCTTGTCTCGCTTGACCCTTACACTACCTATATCCCTGAAAACGAAATTGAAGATCTTCGATTCATGACCACAGGCGAATACGGCGGTATTGGTGCTTTAATTCGCAAGCAAGATGAATATGTTGTGGTATCAGAACCGTACGAAGGATTTCCTGCTGAAAAATCGGGTTTACGTGCCGGAGATAAATTTCTTGAGATTGATGGAAAATCGGTCACCAACAAGGAAACGCAAGATGTAAGCAATCTTTTAAAAGGATCGCCAGGTGAAGAATTAAAGTTGAAAGTACTTCGATTAAATGAGAAGAAACCTTTAACTTTCAATGTTGTTCGTGAAAAAATAAGCATCGACCCGGTAGCTTATTATGGTATGATTGATGAAAATACCGGTTATATCAACTTAACGAACTTCACTAAAAACTGTGCCGAAAAGGTAAAAAAGGCGTTGCTTGAATTACGCGAGGTAAAAGGAGCAAAAAACATTGTACTCGACTTGCGCGGAAATCCAGGCGGTTTGTTGATTGAAGCAGTAAATCTTTCGAACCTTTTTATACCTAAAGGACAAGAAGTAGTGAGCACCAAAGGAAAACTGAAACAGTGGGATAAAACCTACAACACTATGGGCAATCCGGTAGATACAATCATGCCTTTGGTCGTATTGGTCGATCGTGGTTCTGCTTCTGCATCGGAAATTGTTTCGGGAACCATTCAGGATTTAGACCGTGGGGTTTTAATTGGTTCGCGCACCTTTGGTAAAGGCTTGGTTCAAACAACCCGCGATTTAAGCTACAATGCCAAATTAAAAATTACAACTGCAAAATATTATATTCCGAGTGGAAGATGTATTCAGGCTTTAGACTATTCTCATCGCAATGAAGACGGAAGTGTTGGACATATTCCCGATTCTCTGATCAGTGAATTCACAACGAAGAACGGACGTATTGTTTACGATGGTGGAGGGATCATCCCCGACATTAAAATTGAAAAAGAAAACTTTAGCAGTCTTTCAGTAAATTTAATTCGTGAATCGATGGTGTTTGATTTTGCAACAATCTATCGTGCCGAAAATGAAAGTATTCCAGCGCCTGAGGACTTTAAAATCACCGATGACTTGTATGAAGATTTTACTCAATATGTTATAAATAACGATTTCAATTATTCATCAGAAACCGAAGATATTTTAGAAGCACTAAAAGCAACTGCAAAAAAAGAGCGTTATCTTGAATTGATTGATGCAGAAATTGAAAAGCTCAGCGAAATGTTAAAACATGATATTGAAAGAGACTTAAATCAATTTAAAGATGAAATTTCAGACCTTCTTCAAAGTGAAATTATATCGCGTTACTATTATCAAAAAGGCGCAATTAAAATAGCACTGAAAGAAGATCCAGCCATTTTAAAAGCAAAAGAAATACTAAACGACCCAACACGCTATAATTCAATTTTAGCTGCTGGTAAGGTTGAATAAGGATTATTTTAAAGATAAAAAGCCCGATAGTTAAATACTATCGGGCTTTTTATCTTTTATAGATTACCTTTTATGGCATTACTACTAATTTTCGAACTCCTTTTCCGGCCACCTTTACAAGGTAATTCCCTGCCGATAATTCACTAATATCAAATTCGTTTTTCACCTCTCCAACAAGCAATTTTTGACCTGTCATTGATACGATTTCAACTTTGGTATTTTCTTCAAAATTGAAATTCAAGTGATTCTTAGCCGGATTTGGAAAGAATTCGAATTGAGCTTTACGCACAAGCTCTGCAGCAGTTTGACCGCTTGCAATATCAAAAATCATATATCCCAATTCATCTTCGGCAATTGTTGTGCTACCTGCTGTTGCTTCTTTTTTATACAAAAGATAATAAGCTCTGTCGGGCTTAGCACTAACTCGCACAACCGAAGCTAATTCATCGTTGCTGGTCTGTAAGCCTGCAAAAATAATTGGTTTCGTATAGGTTTCGTCGTATCGCGCTATTCCACCTACTGCAGCAGGTATTTTTCCAACCTTAACCCGTTTGTTATCGATCATTCCAGTTCCTTGTGTTGCTGCAAAATAACTTACATTCTCGCTGCTCGAAACCGATCCTCCGACTTCTGCTTTAAGCTTCATTTGAAACCCTGTTGTACTAACGTTTCGTATAGCAATCGATACCGAATTGGCATTTTTCTTACTATACTGCGTTGCCATTACCACAGGAACTGAACTAAAGGGTTCTTCGAAAATAACATCCACCCAATAATTTTTAACGCCTCTAATTTTTTTTGCTTGAAACTCCATAGCTCCATCGGAATATACACCTTCTGGCAACGCAATTAAGCCAATCTCTTCTTCTTTTAAAAAGTTGTTGTCATTAACATAATCAAACGACTGGACACTAAATTCGAAGTAATAAGGCAATAATGGATAAATACGAGGCACACCATTTACCGAAGAGTTATTGTTAGAAGTTGCCCCCATAATTGCAACAGGAGAACTTTCAAACTCACCAGAAAACAAACAAACATTATAATTGTCGTCACTATAGTTTAAACTGGCAACCTCCATGAAGTTTTCTTTGGAAGTAAGGTAGAATGATACGGTATTTGTTTCTTTAAACGATCCATTTTCTAATTGAGCCTTTACACGATATTGAACTTGCCCAGCAATTGAAGTTGATGGTGTTAACATATATTTACTAAATCCTCTGCTAGATAGATCCAAAGTTGCTAACTCCTCAAATTCCCCATCTCCTATTTTTTGTTCAATCACATAGGCTTTTGACAAGCCTCCATTGGAGTCTTCCCAACTCAACGTGATGCTATTATTTACATACGAATAGGTATATTCGAGGTTAATCTCTTTGAATTTCCAACTTGGGATTACTTCATTTCTAGAATTATATGCAATATCAGATTTATTTGCCGCGTAGTATTCTCCAGCTTTGGTTAAACCACCATTCAGTTCCATTGCTCTACAGTCTTCTACCCAATCGAAAATAAAGTAACGCTCAATAAAACTGGCCGTATCTAATACTTCCAGAATTCCTTTAATGTCATTCAGTTGTTTCAGGGCATTTGCATCGTTGTATGCTCGGTTTCCTGCAGGCCAATTTTCGGTAGTCCAATTGGCTCCATTATTCCACTCGGTTATCCATAATGGGCGACCTGTGCGATCATGTACATATTTTAAATCGTTGTACCATTGTTGTGGCGATTTAACCCAATAACAGTGCAACGCAACAAAATCGACGCGATAGTTCAAATCATCACATTGATCAATAAAATCAAATAAATTTCCACCATCTCGAACAGAATTATACTCAGAAGACCAAGCAGGAGAACCAACTCTTAGCCCTGATTTCATAAATGCAGGCCATTGAGCGATCATAGTTGCCATGGTCATATCCGACTGATCGGGACGATCTGGTTCATTAAATCCTAACAAATGGGTAATATCTTGTTTATTATTAATAGCGTCCCACGAAGGCCAGCCTCCATTTTGACGAATCGCTGCGTATTCGACATCATTAGAGCTATTACCATCAATATTCCAATCGTAATAAGTGGTACCATCTAAAATATTTGGATCCCAACCGGCTTTCCCTTTCTTCGAAACCCATTGATGTTTAAATACACGAATAAATGAAACAGCATTATCTAAAATGCTCGGCATCGTGTTGAACACTAAATCAGTTTCGTCGGCAATAAATACACGACTATAGCCAGATCCATCTCTATTGCTTGCAAAAGTGGCCATGTATCCTCTTTTCAAAACGAAAGATTCAATGTTTTTATCGAAGCTTTTTAAGTCGTTGTGGTAAGTTTGAATTTCGAGTTGCATTGATTCGCCTTCAAGTTGTTCGGACGTATAAACGGTTAAAGGCTTATAATCAACCCCATGAGCCATCACTACAGTTCCGTGTGCATAAATTGCAACGCGCGCATTTGAACCATTAATCAATGCTGCCCCATTAATTTTAATATTGCTAATATGATCTCTAATTACTTTTGATGGTTTAATATTATCGAAGAAAACCCATGCATCTTCGTGTGTTATATTTATTGAACTATTCAAAAAAGGCGTAGTGCTACTGGTAATGTGAAATTCTCCTGATTCAGTTAAGGTAATATCTTCGTTACTTAATGTACTTACAGTTCTATTAGCAGCATCAACTGCAATAAATGATAGCAAGATTAAACTAGAAACTAAAAATTTCCTTAGAAAAACATTCATAATTAATTTTTTAAAATTTGTTACCCCAATTAAAATCACAATATCCCAAAAATATTGTATAGCTCACAATTTTAATGACAATATATTGATTTAATATACGAAAAATAAAAAAATGCTTGCTTCTAATGTATTTATAGATAATAATAAGTTCTGGTTCAATCTAACAAACAATGAATAAGCAAGTTTAAAGCAATCGGATTTTAGTTTTTAAGATATGTGAATTTGGGTAATTACAAGATGTTTTGGCTAAAAGACTTAAGCTAAGTAGATAACAAAAAAAGAGGATTGATAAAATCAACCCTCTTCATTTTTCTAACTTGTGTAATCTTAATTTATTCTTGTAATTCTAACTACTTTATCTTTCGATTTTACAATATACAGACCAACTTTTGGCAACTCAAATTTCGTAAGCTCGCTTTGAACTTGAATTTGTTTAACCAACTTACCTGTTACGTTGTATACAGTTACTGTTGATCCTTTAGCTGCTTTCATTGTGAAATAACTATCAGATACGGTAGGATATACTTTGAATTCATTATTCGCATAACGATCAACAGAAGTTCCTTTAACTGCAACAGTAATGGTATAAGTCATTTGATCTCCTGATGCCGCTGTAACCATCACTTCAACAACAGTAATATCTGCGACAAGATCAATTGTTCCAGCACCTTCGACCATTGCTGCATCATCGCTAGCAATGGCTGTAATGTCTAAAGTGCTTGAACCTGCTGGCAACGTCACTTCATAGGCATACACATCAGTCGCAAATTCAGGAGAAAGATCGCCTGCGCTTAACGTTAATGAACTTAAACTTGCATCATCAGAAAGTACTTCGACTAATTCGAAGATTGCATTTGCGTTACCTTCTAACGATTTGTCGGCATAATATCTGCTTCCAACAGTAGTACCATCGGTTGCAACATATTTACTGCTTTCAACATTCATAATTGAAACGTATCCGGTATCGGCAACAATTTTCCATTCGCCGCGCTCTAAAGCACCTAGCTTTGTATCCCAATTATTTACATTACTCCAGCTGAAGTAACGGTAATCTACATCTTGTACGATGTAGAATAAGCTATCGTCTACCCCTAAGTTAATTGGCTTTAAAATGAACAACAATGAATCGTTGTCGTCTTCCATTTCAGAAAGTGATGGAACGAATTCATCGTTACTACTACCCATTACAAGACCTGTAGAATTTTGTTTGATAAAATAGCGTGTATAAGGTGCTACTACATTCACGGCAACTGATGCAACGGTAGTTGAGGCATCATCTTGGTTTAAAGTAAACTCAATGTTTCCAGCATCGCCAATATTGGCTTCTGGCGCATCGATTAAAATTGTTACTTCGGCACCATCGGCAAAGCTTGATGGTAAAATTTCGGTTACATCGGCAGTAAAGCCTTCAGGTAATTCTACCATCATGTTATCAACCACATTCACTGCAGCGATTGTAAGAGGATAAGATTTCAACCCTTTTTCAACATCGACACGAACTGATTCAGAAATTGTAACCACCGGAGTAAATACCATGTCGTCGGCTTTTGTAATATCCCATTGAGCACGTTCGCTCATTCCTTTATCTGGGAACACTCCGCTTCCTACATTTGAATTATCGGTTGAAACATATTGAGTTTCGCTTTTATCAACTGCTTGCAAATAAACATTTCCTGTGAGTTCTTCAGTTACAACGATGAAAGTACATGTTGAAGCAATTCCTGTAGTATCGCTAACAAAACCCATTTTCCACGAATCGTAGTAACACAAATATCCACTTGTGGTATTTTTTATCAGGTATTCACCTTCAACATCGGTTGTCATAAATTGCATAACCTGTTCTGCACTGCTTAGAGCGGGCTCTTGCAAACGCGCACGAGCATCTTCTGCACTTTCAGCTAAAACTAAACCACTAACATTTTGAACAAAATAGTAGTCTACTTCGGTTTCGGGTACAAATTTTTCAGCGGCAATTGTGAAATTAACGGTGTAAGTATGCATCTCGCCTGTTTCGGCAGTAACTACAACATCAACGCTAGAGGTTTCTGTAAGGTCAATTGCACCTGCACCTGCAACAGTGGCATATTTACTACTTGCAACAGCATCGATTGTAACCATTAATTCGCCATAAGGAACCATAACTGAATAGCCCATTGTTTCGTCATCAAACATTGGATCCAACATTCCTGCGTTTACTGTTAAGCTAGCCAACGAAGCATCACTTGATGGAACTCTATAGAAAGTAAATTGTGCTTTTGGGCTTAAGCCTTTATCGGCATAGAACGAAGAATTAACTGTTGTACCATCGGTTGCAAGATAACCTTTAACGGTATTATAAATGGTATAGTGGCCATCGTCTCCTAAAACTACTTTCCAAATTCCGTCTTCTAAAGCACCATAAACAGTACTCCAACCACTTGAAGTCTTTTTACTTAAATAAGTATAAGTACTATCTTGAATTAAATAATATAAGCTATCATTCACACCTTCGTTTACTGATTGCATGAAAAAGGTTTGCGAAGCGAAAGCGGTTGAATCGGCCAATGCAGGCTGAGCTGCATTGTCGGTATTTGTTCCTAGGAACAAACCTGATTCTAATTGTTTGATTAAATAACGATCGGCATATTCAACAGTTGTTAGTTGAATTGTATCTAAATTTCCACCTGCATTTGAGAGAATTACAGTTCCGGTTGTTCCAGCTGCATCTTCAGCAAAAATTCGGATACTAACGTCACCAGCTTCTAGTTCTTCTTGAGTGAATTCACTAGGAGTAACTGTAAATCCAGCACTTGCGACAGCAGATAACGTCGAAATATTTTCAGTTGTTAAAGTAACAGGATATCCATAACCTGCAGTTTCAACCATTGCTTCATCGGTACTTAAGCTTAAAACAGCAGCATCCAAATCGAAGAATGAACCACCAGTTACAACTCCATTAGCTGCGTTTGATGTTAAATCATTTGCTGTTTCATCGTTGAAATTGTAGTAAGCAACCAAGCCAGCTTCAGAACCAGTTAACTCAATCGATTTGCTATCGTTGATTTCTTGTTCGGTTCGGGCTACATCCCAGACTCGAACCTCATCAACCAAACCTTTGAAAACACGAGTATCTACCCCATAATATCCAATAAAGGTTTCAGAAACAGAGAAATCTTCAGCTGTAAAATCTGCTTTCTCGGTATAAGAAGTGCCATCCAAAATTAGTGTACGTGAAGTATCGGTAACAATCGCCACCACATGGTGCCACTCACCCGTTGCAACTGCATGAGTTAAGGTTGGTCCTGCATATCCATCACCATTATCGGTTGTTGCATTTAATCGCAACATTTCATCACCTTGCCAACCCACATAAACAATACCGTTATTGTTGGTTGGATTTACCAATAAACCTGCATAATCAGGTTGATCACCTTCAGGTTTAAACCACATTTCCATTGTATATGGAAGGGTTGTTAAAGGAAGTCCCGAGATTGAAACATTACTGTTTCCTACTTCGCCAGACAGTTCTAGTGCGTGTCCGGATTGTGCGTGAACCTGATTTAAATTGATTTGCAAAAAACCAACAATCAACATCCACATACTTACAATAAGTATACTTTTCTTCATAAGCATTGTGATTAGTTATAATTTACATTCAAAATTTCACATTCTGATCTTTTGTATCATTATAAATATCCACAAACGACTCCTACATATCTGCTAAATTTTCGACAATGTATGGTTTATTTTTAAATCAAATCCTATTGACTCGGATACCTAAAAAAACTACAAGCTTTATCACGAAAATATGATAGAACTTGTAGCTTTGATATTGGTTTTAGTATATTATTTTAAATACCAGTTATCGGAATTGGATAGAAAAGTAGCAATTTCAGTTTTCTTAGCATCGTTAAAACGAGCTGCAACTTTATTTGCTAAATAAGATTCGTCGCCTCTGCGAAGTGCAATTCGCATTAAATCGTGGAATCTGTTTCCTTCAAAAGCAAATTCCAATGCATTTTCTTCCATGATCAAATCTTCGACATATTCAATCGAGTCTTCAAGCGTAGCCAATGATGGGATTCTGAAACTCTCAATTTGATCAATATTACCTGCGCCATGTTCACGGATACCAATATTAATACTAAATATATCTTCGGTGAATTGAAGATAAGGCAATAGAGTTGTACCAGCTTCGAGATCAACGTATCGCTCCTTAGGAGGTACAATCGAATCATTTAAGATACTCAATTTACTCAAGCCATTCTTTAGCACCGCAAAAGCTAAATTTGGTTTACCCAATCGGTTAACCGCTTCGGCATATCGTGAATATAACATTGAAATTCGGTAAACCGGATAAACCTTACTTTGGTCATCGGATAAAAGTATGTATTTAAGGATAAGGTTTGACTCAAATGTTCCATTATCTTTAATCACTTCAACAGGGGCGAATGAAGAATTTTCACCACGTAAATCACCACCCTCGCGAATAACATTGTGATCATGGTAATAAGTAGCACTTTCCCAATTTTCAATTGCTTCTTGCGATGGTGTTATTTCGAATTTATATAAAGAGATTGAATCTAATATTACGCCATCACCAAATTCCACTGAGGATGCAATTTGTGTAATTATTTCATATCGATCTTGATATTGATTTAGATCGAACATTAAAGGCCATCTATGTAATTGGTACCACATGCCTTCGTTGTCATGCAACCATTCTGACTTGTACCTATTACTTACATAATAACCATTGTCGTATATTAAATTATAATACGATTGTGCTGCATTTTCGTAATCGCCCAACCATAAATACAAATCACCAAGAATAAAGTTAACCGGAAAAAATGACCTGTAGGTGCTAACTCCCGAGCCGAGTGAAATTGGTCCAGGTTTATCAATGTCTTTAATTGGCTCTAATTCTTCAATTAAAACGGGAGCCAATTCAGAGAAAGTATATACAGGGTAATCCTTTTCGGTATCGTTGATCGATAAAAATGGTTGCTCAATGTAAGTAACCGTTTCGAAATTAAGAGCCAGTTGCATATATGTCCAAGCACGAATAGCCTTTGCTGCTGCATATTCCTTATACATTACTTTTTTTGTATTCAACACGATCGAAGTATCGATGTTATGAATCAAATAATTACAATGTTTGATCACTTCGTAATAATCGCGTTGATTGACGATAGAATTCGCTTCATCGACTTCGAAATTGCTAATTTGTTGCAAATCAAGACGAGCATTTTCTCTTGTTTTCATTAAATCGCCACGCAATTCACCCAGCAACACATATTGCGTTGCGATTGGTTGTAGTTTCGATAAAATACCCACCATACTATAGATGGTATCATTTACCGAATTTATTTGGTTTTGTTCGAGGGTCAGAAATCTTTCTGATCCATTATCCAACAGGTTATCGCAACTCATTAGTGTAATTGCAAAAACCGATAAAACAATTGTATATTTCTTTAAGCTTTTCATCTGTTTAAAATCTTTTGATTACTGATTGTTCAAAAAATTTCTGCACATTCAGTAACTCACATAATTTAATATCATTCGTCGTGTATTGATTTACGAATGACTAAAAATTCATGCTCGTTTCATTATAAACCAATTATTCTAATAAATTATAAATTCAATTTAATTCCGATCATATATGTTTTCGATGGTGGAACTAATCCAGCATCAATCCCTTGATACAATACACCGTTTCCTGCCGACACCTCAGGATCGGCTCCAAGATATTTTGTAATTGTAAATAAATTATGCGCCGACAAACTGATATCTAACCCTTTGATGCTTTTTCTATTTAAATCAAATTTATAGCTCAAGCTTAATCGCTTTAATTTCAAATAGGATCCATCTTCAATCCAGCGATCAGAAAAACGTGCGTTACCAACAGGGTCGAGATAATTTACCCGAGGCTGATTGGTTTCTTGCCCTTCGTAACTCCAACGCCCTAACATCGCAGTTGATTGGTTGTATAAGCCATCGCCTGCCTCTAAGCGAGCGCGCATATAGTTGTAAATATCGTTTCCATACGAGAAAGTAAAAAAGGCGTCTAAGGATAAATTCCTATAAGCAAATCGATTTGTAAAAGAACCATAGAAATCGGGATTCGGATCACCAATAATTTGCATATCGTTTTTATCGATAATACCATCCACTAGTACTTCTTCGAAATGTACATCGCCAGCTTGAAATGTGGGTATTTCTTTTTGGTTGTAGATGCTAGACAAACCAGCATCGATGGCCTCGGCAGTAGTTTTAAATACCCCCAATGATTTATATCCGTAGAATACTCCTGCAGGATTATCTTCTTTGCTCAACACTTGGCCATCAAACACATTTAAAATTTGATCACCTTGTGGCAATTCAACAATTTTATTCTTGTATTTACCTACACTTAAACCAAGCTGCCATGAGAGATTTTTTGCTGCCAAAACTTTAGCATTTGCACTTACTTCGAACCCTTTGTTCGACATGCCTCCACCGTTGTTCCAGTAAAAACCATGTCCGGCAAATTCGGGCAACGATTCTATGTATAAAAGATTAGAAATTTGGCTTGAGTAAATATCGGCATGTAATTCTAGGCGGTCATTAAAAATATTAGCATCAATTCCTGCATTCAGCTTCAAGTTTTGCTCCCATTGTAATTCGGTATTACCAATATTACCATAAATTAAACCATTGGCATAATCCATATATTTTGCTGATCGGAAATAAGTAGAATTGGCATAAGGCAAAATATCATCGTTTCCGGTAAAAGATACACTGGCACGCAATTTAAGATTGTCGATTGCAGAAGCATTCTTCATAAATTCCTCGGATGAAACAACCCATGCAGTGCTAATTGCCGGGAAAAAGCCCCAACTGTGCCCCAACAATTGAACTCCGCCTTGTGTTTCGCTTCCAAAACGAGAAGATGCGTCTAAGGCCATTGATAAGTTGATGAAATACTTATAATCGTAATTGTAATCAACGTTTATATAGTTTGATATTGAACTGATATGATTATTGTCTCCTGAAGTTTGTTTGTACTCCTCTTCATTCAACAAGTTTCGTTGCTCATCAGAACCTGAATTGTGCCCTTCGGCAAAATCTGATTCGAAATAATCATTTAAATATCTCCATCCATAAAGCGCTTTGAAACTATGACTATCTTCTTTGAATTTATAAGTAATTCGAGAATCGTTTTGAAAAGCGATATTTCTGTTTTGTAAGCTTCTAAATACATTCTCCGATATTCCAAACCCATCGATGTAAACATCGGTAGCACCAATTATTGGACGATAGAAAGTTTCTTTTACTTTACCAATATTATACTCAAATTGCGACTGTAACTCAATACGATTAGTCAACTTATATTTTGGAAATATTCCAATATTTAAACGGTTGTGTTGATTTGTGTTTAACGAATTTGCAATTATTGCAAGCGGGTTTCCGATCCCCAAATAGTCGCTATCATCGTAATCCGATGTTTCTGATCCACTTGTAGTAAAAGTATAAGGACCAACAAATGGAGCTTTAATTAAAGCCTGAAAAGTTGGAGATGTTATTATATTAACACCATCATCGGTTAAGGTTCGATCGATATTCGTAAAGCCAACATTCATGCCGAGAGTAAAATAATCAGATAAAAACAAATCGGCATTAAAGCGAGTATTCAGCCTATTTTGATTGCTATTTTTCACTACACTTTCGGTTCCGTAATAGCCAATTGAGAAGTAATAAAGTGCTTTTTCATCCCCTCCACGAACATTCACATTTAAACTATTTACTAAACCAGTTTGATAAACTTGATCTTTCCAATTAGTATTATTATGATAAGTGTTGTAATAAGTTAACTCCGGATCTTCTTGCAAAAACGGCAATTCATTGATCTCGCTAGCTTTTAAACCTGTAGTTCCTAAAATTTCGGTAAGATAAACTTTGTATTGATCGCTATTTAAAACAGGAGTAGTTGTAGGAATTGCAGTTACACCTGAATTCATATTTACACTAATTTCGGTGCTAACTTCTGTGGCATGCTTTGTTTTAACAAGCACTACTCCATTACCAGCTTTGCTACCATAGATTGAAGTTCCATCTTTTAAAACCGATACACTTTCAATATCATTTAAATCAATATCGGCCAACGTATTGTTGAAAAAACCGTCATTAATCGAAGAAAGATTGTATTGATTGTTCCAAACAACACCATCAACAACGAACAAAGGTTGTGCATTTACATTCAACGAATTTAAACCGCGAATAAACATATTCGCTCCTTGTCCTCCTGTACCCGAACGTTGTATGGCTCTTACATCGCCACCAACAAGTTGCTGAAGCAAATAATCGGCTGAAATGTATTCGGTATTATCAACCTCAAATTCATTTATCGCTATCGGTGAATTAGATTGATTTACTTTCCCACTAAGAGTATTTACCTCTTTATAGTTACTTGCAAAAGCATCGCTATAAAGCAAAATTTCAATTTGATCGTTGCTTGAACTTACTGTAACCTCTCTATTGTTAAAATCAAAAGCATTTACAGTCAACACATCACTACTTTTTACAATATTAATGCTGAATTCGCCCTCTTGATTGGTAGTTGCAGCAGAGAAACTCTTTAACGATTTTATTTGTGCAGCCATAATTGGCTCACCGGTAGCAGCACTTTTTACAATACCAGTTATGGTGGTAACTGGCGCATCAGCATTGCTTTGTCCAAATGAAATTCCCGGAGCAAACAATATTGCAATCAATAAAATAAATGAAAGGCAGCTACTTATGCTTTTATACTTGGTCATCATATTTCTCGATAGATTTGAATTCATTTCTGTCAATAATTGAGAATTATTTTAAGACTGGTTCTAAGATGATACAATCAATTCTCATATCTCTGCTGTATTCTTCAGTTTCAGTAGTATTAACATCACTTGTAACTAAAAGGGATGTTAATAGTTCAGGATACTCTTCATCGGCAACATTTGCAAAATCAAAAGAAAATTCCCCCAAATACATTTTAGTTACCTCAGTTGGCGAGGTCAGCTCTATTTCTGGTGTTAATGTTTTGCGTCCGGTGCGTCCGCTTGATGTCCTAATATAATTCAGAGTAAATTTTGCCTTCATTGGACGCAAGTCCTCTTCATCAACAATTGAATTAGGAACAAAAACACAGTAAATTTTATAGGTTGCAGATAAGATTTCAGGAAAGAAAAACTCAACTTTAGGCGATGTTATTTTAGCGGTACCAGTTCCTTCAACATAGATATAATTATCGTTCGAGGTTTCGAAGTTGGTTCCTTCGCTTGAACGAGTATAAACATTACTATTCGTGTTTTCACGATTCAACTCTTGCTCTGCTTCAATTCTAATTTCTTTGAACCATGAAAGAGTATCCATAAATGGCATTTTATCGGTAAGATATGCCGCACCGTTACTCAATTCATAGTAACTTGCACCATCGAATAAATATTCTGGATCTTCATAAATACCATTAGAAGTTGAAGTTAGTTCGCTATAATCACTTGGATCTTCAACCAATTCGCGATAAGCAAAATCCTTAATAATATTGAATTTTGTTTTCTCATTTTGACGCATGGCACCACCAAGGATGTCGGGAAACACATAATAAGAAGAGATTCTCCCATAAGCTTCTCGCCAAGCAGTATCGGTAGGAATAATTACAGTATATGTACTGTCTTCTATATCAAATGCTCCTAATTGAGATAGTATCTCATTTTCCTGAATAAAAACTGAATCATATATGGGTTCACCATCTTCATTGTATCCAATTTCTGGACTCAATTCAAATGAAAAGGTGCTTTTAGTGTTCTCTAATAAATAATTAGATAAGGAGTCGATATTATCATCGCTGTGAATAAACTCCCAAATATTTTTTTGATAAGGAACATAGTTTTCAATAATATGTACCAAGCCATTATTGGTATTAATATTCGACTCTGCCAAAGGAACTTTTCCAAACGAATATCTATCAGCTTCAATACCAAAACTCACGTTCTTACCCGATAAAACATTAATATCAACAAGATCAACTCCTGAGGTCGTATATCTATTCCTAGAAACATGAGTTTGCACAATTTGGGTAATCAATTCGCTGTCTTCCAAATCAATTTCACTTAAAGCTTCGTTGGTTGGAGCCCAAACGGTATAGGTTTGTGCGCTTTTCAACAACTGATCGTATCCATTTAAGTCGATCATTTTTACAAAAGTGCTCAATTCGCTATTGGATTTCAAATATTCATAAATATTGTATGCAGGTACATCATAGTTGTCTTCTGCATAATGGTCTTCCCAGTTGTTATTACAAGCAATGCTTACCATTGCAAGCAATACAAGTATCTTGAAAGATTTTATATTTTTATTGATTTTCATATCTAGTTCTTAATTTGTATTCAAATATTAATCGATCCCTTCGCTTTCAATAATTTCGGTAGGTACAAATTCGAGGAAGTCGATAACAAATTGTCCTGAACGAGAGGCAACCACTCTAAACGTATGAGTAGTGTCTTTCTCGAATGTATAAATCCCTAAAATTCTGCGTAAATAGTTGTTGCTTAATCGAGCACTTTCGGCTGTATACCAACTTCCCAATCGAAAACTGGAAGGTCCCTTCATGTATCCACGGTTGCGCATCATTTTGTCATTCTCGTATCCGAACGGATCAGTAGGGTCGGTTCCAGGTAAAATATATCCAACCGCCGGATTGTTGGCTTCTAAACTTAAGTCTAATGGGATTCCACAAGGAACTCCATCCCAATAAAGTTGAGCTGCACCACGACTGGTTGTTGGTTGATACCCCATGCGTACTTCGTAAGTTCCTTTTGGAATAGGAAGTGTAATCAATGAGAAAGAATATAGTCCTAAGATTGAATTAAATTCATCTCCTTGATAATCCCCTAAACGATCATCGTTCGACATATAGTGCAGGTCGGTTCCATCATCTATTTTTAATCTTTCAATGTAACCTGGAGGTATCAGATAACGCAATTTAGATTCAACTGCTCTACCACGCCAATTATTATTTGTAAGCTCAGGGAAGAAACTAGCTGCATCCATTCTTAAACGCTTACTCGAAATCATCGATGCAACATCGTAATTATATGTAAGAATATCTGTAATTTCATGATACACACCATTCACTGCATCATTATCGTAATTTTCATCATCTAATGTTACATAGCGACCAGTTGCAGGAATATAGTTGAATAGATTTGTTCGATTTGCGGAACGTAAAGTTCGAACTTCCATTAAGGTGTTAGGGCACATGGTTTCGATGTACTCAAACATATTAAATACTTGATTCGACTGATAGGTATTCTCGTCGTAATCCATTATAAATTTTGTATGCCCCAGCTGCTTGTTAATTAAATGGTAAGCAACAAAACGATTCAAACTGTTACGACGATTCGTTATATCAGTGATTGAAGCATCCTCAGGATATATAACATCGTACACCGAAGCTGCGTAGGCTTTAAGTTCTTCCAAGTTCCTAATTCCGTTTCTACGGTAAGTTGAATCGCTTTCTGCTAAGACAGTATATCCATACTTACGATATTCGGGAACAAGCATTAAAGTTCCTAGACGAACTTCTCCATCCAATTCGTTCTCGTAATCATCTTTATTGTATGAAAGATCTTCGATTAAAGTTAACTCCTCATCTAAGCCAGTACTAACCAAAGCTTCGTAAAACAGACTAAATTCAGGCTCTTGTTCCAAAGCTTCCACCACATTTAACTCGGTTGGCTTTAAAACTTCACCAATTTCGTGAATAATTCCATTGTGAACTTCGATATTCGCATTTACAATAGGCGAAGTGTGATTAACTTTAATCACAGGATCACCCAAATTAAAGTTCGAAAATGTTGTTGAAATATATCGCTTGCTCATGGTTAATTCAGGTAAACGCCCTTCAACAAAATCTTCAGAACTAACAGTAACTCCATTAATAATATGATCGTATACAATCTTTAGTATTTCCTCTTCGGTCAGCTCATTCATTGATACAATGCCCAATGAGTCGTAAAATTCACCAACTGCATCGTTATTAGGAGCAAAACAGGTATACGCACCATAGGAATTTAATAAACTCACTACATTGGTAGTATCTACCATTTTATAAAACTCTGAAAATTGCTCATTCTCCGATAAATATTCTCCTAAACGATCTCCAGTAAAGGTATAATAGCTCTGATCGTCTACGATATCGCCGTTACAACCTGCAATCAATACAAGCAATGTAAGTATCCAAAAGGATAACCTTAAACTTTTGCCTTTTGTATCGATTAAACTATTTATCATTTTTAGTTTTTTCATAATTCCTACTTCTTAGTTTTTTACCGTTGAACTTCCTGTTAAATCATAAAATTCATTCTGGGTCAAACTAGCATTTGCATCTAATTCGGCCTGCGAAATTGGAAAATAAAGTGCATCCATTACCGACATTTTACTGTACTGCAACGAACTATTTCCGGTAAATTTCTTTGCCACAAAATCTAACAAATCGGCAGGATCGTTGGCCCTGCGTGCTAAACGCATTAAATCGTACCAACGCTTTCCTTCAAAAAGTAGTTCTCGTTGTCGTTCGCGCAGAACTAATTTTTGCATCTTGCTAACATCGTTATAATCATCGATTAACAGTGGCGTTTCAACTTCGTCAGGATTTGATCGTAAATAAGTTCTATTTACCAATGCAAGCGCCTCTTCAAGATCTTCTTGATTTCTATTCAATTCAACCAAGGCTTCTGCTTTCAATAGCAAAATATCCGATAAACGATAGACAATCCAATTGGGTGAATAATTAGAATAGTAATAAGTACTAACACCTTCGCTTGATTCGGTACGGCGAGAGCCTGCATACTTGAAAATATAATAGTAACCTGAGTTTTCAGCATTTCGAACATACAAAAAATCTTTTAGCCGTATATCATTTTCACCTTCAAATCGTGCTCCCACCCGATAATTAAAAAGACGAGCATTTCCACCTGTTTCGGCAAGAAATACAGGAAAGCTTAATTGACCAGATCTATTCGAGAAATGACCATATAGATCTCGAACACCGCTGTTTGATATTTCATCATCGTCGAAGGCTAGTTCAAAAATACTTTCAGTAGATTGTCCGGTGTAGAATACATCGGTGAGCACATCTTCGGCATCAACAAGCTCTAAAGAGTTGTTGTCCATAACTAAATCGCATTGCTCAATTGCTTTTTCATATTGTTGATCCCACATGTAAACATCGGCCAACAAAGCATGAACTGCACTTTTGCTAATTCTACTTTTAGGAAAATCTCCCTCATATTCATCGCGAACATATTTGCTTGCTATATTTAATTCTGCAATAATATAATCTAAGATTTCGCGTTCGGTCGATTTTTCAAAATGATAATCCTGCGTATCATCAATACTTGGTGTAGTAATAAGTGGAACTTCTTTAAATGTTCGTACCAAATAAAAATAAGCCAAAGCTCTAATCGTTCTAACTTCTGCCTGATAAGAACGCAATTCCGGTTCGGTAAAGTTCACATCTTTATCAACCACTTGTGGTGAAAAATACATAAAGTTGTTACAGTAATTTATAACGGTATACATTGGCCCCCAGTCAGCATACGAATTGGAGGCATTGATATCAACATTTAAAATACGACCTATATTACTTTCGGTATCATCACCTTCGATTAAATTATCAGATCGTACTTCGCCCCAAACAATCATACGGCGAATCACCGATGATTCAGTCATCGAACGATAACAAGAAGCTAGTACCTGAGTTACATGACTTTCATTTTGCCAAAAGTCCTCGAGTACAATTTGACTTTCAGGTCGGATATCGAGCCAATTGGTACAACTCGTTCCAACAAATATTGAAAGTATAACTATTAATATCTTGATTTGTTTTTTCATTTCACTTCTGATTAAAAGGTTACACTAACACTAAAGTTCACATTTCTAGATCGAGGTGTTTGAGCATTATCTGTACTAACACCAATGCTACCATAACTCACCTCTGGATCAACACCTGTATACTTTGTAAACACGGCTAGATTATCTAAAGTAAGATAGAAGTTGAGGTTTTCAATGCTGTATTTCTTTAAGTTCTTTTTAGGAACAGAATAACTTAGCGTTACATTTTTGAGACGTAAAAACGATCCTTCTTCAATATAGCGATCACTCCCCAACCAGTTGTAACCAGAATCATAAAGTGCGCGCGGAATATTGGTAACATCACCATCTTTACGCCAGCGCCAGTTTACTGTTTTACTTTGATTATTTAGCCCATACATATTTTCAGCATTCATACGTGCAGCGTTCACAATCTTATTTCCATAACGGAAGTTGAAAAAGGCTGTTGCACCAAAGTTTTTATAGCGGAAAGTAGAACCAAATCCACCATTTACTTTCGGATTAGAATTACCTAAGTAAACAATATCCAATTCATCAATCGATCCATCGTTGTTGATATCGGTATATTTTGCATCTCCACCTCTGAACTGATAGGCATTACTTTGCCCGTAAGCAAAATACATTGGAAGTGGATCACCATTTTCATCGGAAAATACAACTCCGTTTTCATCTCTTGCAATAGGAGCATCTTCTTGTTCTCCTGGAATATAATCGTTGTATTGATAAACTCCTTCATACTTAAATCCGTAAATTGAACCGTATGAATTTCCTTCTTGAATTCGAGTTAAATACGAACCATTTTCGTAATTAAAATCGCCGTTATAGCTATGTAACACATCATCTCTCAACTTCTCAAGTGTATTTACAAAATTCGAAAGATTGAAATTAAAGTCGAGGGTTGCCTTGCCAAATTTCAACAATTTATAGGATGATATGTTAAACTCCCAACCATTATTGCGCATGGTTCCTACATTCTGCCAAGGTACATTACCATACCCCGAAGTTGAAGGAATATTAAGATTCTCGAAAAGCAAATCCTCAGTTACCTTGTTATAGAAATTGATATCAGCTAATACTTTGTCGTCGAACAGTCCCACATCGACACCAAAGTTATACTGGGTTGTTGTTTCCCATCTTAAATCGGAAAGTTGCAAAGTTGTTGGTCGAGTAGCCGGTAATCCAGTATATCTTCCATAAGCACTATATCTACTAAAGTGCAAATACTCCTCGTCCGGAGGGTTACCAGTGATCCCCCAACTTGGACGAATTGCCAACATACTTAACCAGTAATCGGTTGATCGCATAAAATCTTCATCTGAAAGAATCCATTTCAATGAAAGGCCGGGGAAATTACCATACTTGTGATCATCACCAAAGCGGGTATTTCCATCGCGACGGAATGTTGCAGTTAAAATGTAACGATCTTTATAAGTATAGTGCCCTCTAAAAAGTAATGCATTTGATCGATACTGAGACCTACTGGTATATAAACTTTTAATACTACCATCAACCGAAGGATCTTTCAATTCATTGGATGGAATGTTTCTTGTTGTAATTCCTTGATTTGCAGTATTACCTGTACGAACTTGTACTGATCCGTATAAAATTAAACTATGATCCTCATTACCAAAAGTTGGATGCCAAGTTAGATTCTGATCTGTAAGTACTGTTATACTTTCGTAGTCAGTACCTTCAGCACGGTTAACCATTTCATCATTCCAAGTATTGTTTGATACCTCGCGCGGCAAGAACATCGAACGCTTACTGTTATTCACATCAAAAGATAAATACATGTTGTATTGTAGATTCGCTGTTGCAGGGTTCAATAAGTCGTACTTTAAACGAAAAGTTGGCAAAATCCGGTAATTTTTAACATTATTGGTAGCTAGATGAGCCAATGCAACAGGATTCATTAAATCACGCTGATCTTCATGTAATCCAGAATTCCGGGGAATGCTGTAAAAAGCATCTGTATCATTTCCTTCAACATCCTGATCGTAAATACTCAAGTTAGGCATCTTTCGGTATGCAATTCCTAATAAGTTATCGTAACTTTGATCGTTATCAGTATAAGTAAATGAAAACTGAGTAATAAATCGAATTTTGTCTGATAGTTTATAATCAAGATTTGCTCTTGTGGATAGTCTAGACAAGTTTTGACCAATTACTGTACCCGACTGATTTAAAACACCTCCAGACACACGAAAACGAGCTCGCTCTCCCCCACCAGAAACGGTTAAATAGTGATCGTGTTTAAATCCTATCTGCGTTACTGCATCGACCCAATCGGTATTATTGTTGTAATTTTCAAATTCACTAAAGGTTGGATCGTATAAGAACTCTCTAACATTAGCTGCATTTTCATTTTGCTTAGGGTTAAAATAGGCTTGTTTGATCATCATTGAATATTCATCACCATTCAGCATTTTTAAACCTTGAGGTAATTGTGAAGCCGAAAATCGATACGAATATTGTACACGTGTTGGCCCCATATATCCTTTTTTTGTTTTGATAACCAACACACCATTTGCTCCTTTCGATCCCCAAATCGCAGAAGCTGCAGCATCCTTCAATACCGTAATTTCTTCAATATCGTCGGGGTTGAGACTCAACATGGTTGCAAACTGCTCTTGATTGGCATTTGCAAAATCGAAGTTCGGATCAGTTTCAACTTCAAAAGGAACTCCATCGAGCACAATTAATGGTTCGCTGTTTCCATTGATAGAAGATGTACCTCTAATGCGCATGGTTGTACCACTTCCTAAGTCACCCGAATTGGCAACAATATCTAATCCGGCAATTCGTCCCTGAAGCGCATCGTCGATTGAGCTTACAGCCAATCCTTCAAACTCTTTGGTGCTAATTGTTTGCGAAGCTGTTGATATTTCTCGCGTAGGGATGTTAAAAGTCCCATCAGAATGTACACGTTCGGCCTTAACTACAACATCTTCAATTTGAGTAACGTCTTCTTTTAAAACCACATTAATTAAGCTCGAATTACCAATTACTTGTGAATGTGACTTAAAACCGATATAACTAAATACAATTCTGTTTTCACGGTTACTAACTTTAAGTACATAATCTCCGTTAAAATCTGTAACCTCACCACCTATATATCGGTTGTTCTTATCTACCTCAGCAACGCTTACCCCAATCAAGGTTTCGCCACTCTCCGATTTTACGGTTCCAAGAACAATGTCCTGCTTGGACTGAGCTTTTACTATGAAAGAAATAAATAGTAAAGCACTTATTAATATTCCTGTAACTATTGTATATTTTAATTTCATAGTGTTCATTTATTCAAATCTCAAGACATTATCAATTTGGTGAATTACAGCAGACGATGATGTTGTAATCTCTGTATTCTCGAATGGTAAACCAACACCTGTTCCATCAACTTCGAGGTAAGCCTGAGGATTACCATTAAAAACATAATCGCGAGCCATGATATTATACAAGCCATTATCGGTTACCACCTTGGCTACATCTTCTCCATCTAAATCTCCGCCAACTTTTGTATCGGTTGACAATACTAAATCTCCTCCGTCGCTTTCAAGCTCTAACTTGTAATATTTGTTTTCAAATGTTAAGAAACTTGTAATATCAGAGTTGGTTTTAATGGTTGCTGTTTGGTATCTACCTTTTAAAGGTAAACCATTAATAAATACAGAATTATCCTGAAAATGGTAACGCAAGAAACGCTCTAATTTTATCATTTCCTCATTCTGAATTTCAACATCCTCAATGGCATTTATTGCATCCCACGACTTAATTACACCATTTCGAATTGCTTCTTCAATTGCTTCGTTGGTCGGCACATACACTGTATAATTGTATGTATTGAAAAATTTAATGTTATAATCAATGCCATAGTAATTACGTTTTCTAACAAAAATTGACGAATTAGAAGTAGCAGGGAATCCTGAAAGTAATTCAAAGAATGCACTAAATTCTGGAGTTTCACTTAATACTTTATAAACCGATTGTAGTGAAGTTTGAATAGGTTTATCGATAAAATACGTTTTACCATTGCTTTGCTCGTAAACTGCAGAGATATCAATTTTTTCATTGTTATTAATATCGGCACCACCCTGAATGGTAAGATTTCCATTGTTGTCGATAACCTTAATAAAATTTACACCTTTGGTAATGTAAAATTGTTTTCCTGTCTCGATGTCGCCAACCACAACATGTGCATCCAATAGATCAAGTAAACGTTTAGCGATAAATGGCTGATCAGTGATCAACGATATTGAATCGCCAACGGTATTTGTTGCCGGATCGTAATCATACATGGTGGCATAAACCGTTTCCTCTTCGTTGTTGTACCAATATTTCACTGCTGCCGGAATGTCTTTACCGTAGGCAATTGGATCGATGTAATTATCGAAATACTGATCGGTTGGAACTAGAAAGCTGTAACGACTCACCAAGGAGTTTAAATACAATCGGAAATCGTTTTGACGAATTGCCCAATTAAAAACTTTTGTGTTTTCGCTAAACAATACGGGTCCGTATACCGATACATAATCATCGGGAGGATATACCTTATTGGTTTCATATACAATTCCATTAACACCAACATGTGAATCGATAATATCATCGGTTGACAAATTAATTGGTGAATTTTCACTATCGGTCATGTTTTCAAAACGACTTGGAACAGTTTCCAAGAACGATTCTCGCATGTGACGTTTTAGAAACAACACCACAATATCGTCGGGAATATTTTCCCAACTTCCATATCTTTCTTTCAAAATAATACCGCTACCATAAGTAAAATAATCTTGAAGCGCCTGATTTGTAGGAGCTAAAATTACGGCCATATCGTTCTGTAAGCTATTATCAAGTCCTGATCGACTAAAACTATTCCATTCTGGGTTGAAAGGCAATAGTAACTCTTCATTAATTGGAGTTCCATCGGGGTAAATGTATGCTCCTCCATAATATGAGAAGAATCGCTTTTCAAACAATGAATCTGAAAATTCTCTGTTGTAATCTCGATAATCAATAGTTAAAGAATTTTCATAATAGGGAGCACTAAATCGTTCTAGTAAACTTGAGAACTCGCTTAACTCTTCTCTTTTGAAAATTATTTCTGCAATGTTGCTTGGTGGAATCATAACGTCTTCCAACACATGTACATAACCATTTTTACAAACGATATCGCGTTCGATTACCTTATGACTAAATATGTGTGCATCTAACGAATCGCTGCTTCTACTTTCGCCGGTGATAAATTCAAAATCTGAATCATCAATGGTTGCATTTTGTAAAGGTTTCTGTAAAAAGTGCACAATAGGTGAAGGTGTTGCATCTTTCATTAAATGAATTCCTTTATCCCGAAAACGATCGTAATACTTATTTGCAGGTAAGTCATCCCCTTTTAAGAATGGGATGGAATCGAACACTGATGAAGAAGTTTTTCTTCTAAATGCAGCACCATACACGAGCCCATTGTTATTATAATTGGCAAGTGTTTCAATCAAATATGCATTGTCGATCATTCCGAATTTTAAAATCAATAGCTTTTGTGCCATTGATAATTCGTCGTAACTACTAACACCCCATTCGTTGCTATTATAAAAACGATCAAATGCATCATCGTTTGCAACAAAAAGTGTTTTACTACCTGTTCTACCTAAGATTGGCTCGTAACCGGTATCTTCAATTAACCGAACATAGTTGTCGAAGTTACCTTGATCCTTCAAGTAATCGTAAATACTTGCACCAAGCCATTCCGGTTCCTCATCAGGATAAATGTAATCGTCGGTACAAGCAACTCCAAAAATCATCAATACCCATAGTACCGATAATTGATAGAGCAATTTGCTTTTAAATATTAAATTTAGATTTCTCACTGTTCTAAATTATTTTGCGTTTAAATAACTAGGATTTATTTCTTTATTAGCTTCTTATACTCATTCTCAACTCTCAAAATATAATTTCCAGCTCTTAAGTCGCTAATATTCATTTGGTTTTTAACAATTTCTCTTTTTTGTAAACTACCTGTCAAACTATAAATCTCAACAACTTTCTCCTCATTGAAATTGAAGAACAATTGACCAGCGGTCGGATTTGGATAAAACTGAAGCACCTCGTTGTTCGAACTTAATTGATGCTTAGCTAATGCTTGGTTTTCTGAAATATCCAAAACCATCCAAGCCATCTTATCAACAGCTACATTCCCAACACTTTCAGACATTTCTCTCTGCTTAAACACATTGAATTCTGTTGTTGAAGTATCAAAATATCTTAAAACACTAGAAAACTTATCATTCTTACTTTGCATTTTGGCAAACAAAACTGGATCGCCATAATGCTGTGGAATATTGATTTTAAAGCCCGAAGATGAAACCCCCTCATCGGCCTTTGTATGTCCAACGGTGATTCTTTTATCATGAATTACTCCTTTACCAGGTTCAATAGCCATGAAATTTACTTTTTCACTCCAAACATTTGAAGCGCTTAAAGCTTCTTCAACTGATAGTTTTAGTTCGAATCCGTATTTAGTTACATTTCGAATACTTACAATCGTTGGAATTGATCCACTATTTGAAACTTGATTTGCGAACACTGCTGGCACAACATCAAATTGTTGCTTAAACTCAACATTAACCCACGTATCATTAACACCACTTAGCGTTTTAATTTCGGCCTTTAATCCTCCAAAGTCGAATAAACCGCTATCTAATGCCATTACACCAATGTAATCGTCCTTCTTGATTACAGAAGAACTTTGATAGTTCCAAAACTTGTATGCAATTTTAAATGACGTCTCATTTATAGCATTCACTCGATGTGTGAGCGCGGTTATATTATTAAAGGTTGGGATTCCTGAAAGCACGACTGGCTTATAATCTAATTCACTTGAGTACAAACACGAGCTCCAATCGGTACTATTTATTGGGAAATTTCCGACTTGTAGCGAACGGCTTCCTTTTGATTGATAAAAAGAAACTTCATTTGAATAAATGAAATTATTATAAATTGTCTTTGTTCCAATCCGATAGGTTACTCTTCCGCTAATTGTGCTGTCTAAAGCTTCCAGATATACGAGTTCAGAAATATCTTCTAATTCGTCTACGACCTCATAAGCTCCTTTATTTACTTTTCTTTCTACTCGAAAACTTTTAGCTAAACCTTCGTTTGGATTTGTCCAGCCAATACGCATTAACTTCGATCTTGTCAAATAACGATAGGATGCCTCAGGCTTTTTGTATGATATTTTCCCCAATACAACATCGTTTTTACTGTTGTAGCCAATTTGGGATTTGTTGTTCGCATAATATTCTCCTGCAAGCGTCAATTTATTGTCGAGCACCATTGCACGACAATCTTCTACCCAATCGTAAATAAAGTAACGCTCAATAAAACTGGCTGTATCTAAAACTTCCAGAATTCCTTTAATGTCATTCAGTTGTTTCAGGGCATTTGCATCGTTGTATGCTCGGTTTCCTGCAGGCCAATTTTCGGTAGTCCAATTGGCTCCATTATTCCACTCGGTTATCCACAATGGGCGACCTGTGCGATCGTGTACATATTTTAAGTCGTTGTACCATTGTTGTGGCGATTTAACCCAATAACAGTGCAACGCAACAAAATCGACACGATAATTCAGAGCATCACATTGATCAATAAAATCAAATAAATTTCCACCATCACGAACAGAATTATACTCAGAAGACCAAGCCGGAGAACCAACTCTTAGCCCTGATTTCATAAATGAAGGCCATTGAGCGATCATAGTTGCCATGGTCATATCCGACTGATCGGGACGATCTGGTTCATTAAATCCTAACAGATGTGTAATATTTTCTTTGCTGTTAATAGCGTCCCACGAAGGCCAGCCTCCATTTTGACGAATCGCTGCGTATTCGACATCATTAGAGCTATTACCACCAATATTCCAATCGTAATAAGTGGTACCATCTAAAATATTTGGATCCCAACCGGCTTTCCCTTTCTTCGAAACCCATTGATGTTTTAAAACCCTAATAAAATTTACAGTAGCTTTTAATTCGGGTTGTAATAATTCAATTTCAATATCATTTTGGTCGGCAATAAAAATCCGACTATAACCCGTTCCATCGGTTCCGGTTGCCAAGGCCAACTGATAACCTCGTTTTAATTTTATAGATTGAATACGATTGGCAAAATCGCCCAAATTGTTGTACAAAGTATTGAGACCATAACTAATCGAATCTCCTTTAAAGTTAGGTTCAGTATAAACAGTTAATGGTTTAAATGAGACACCATGGGGCATCAATACTGCACCATTTCCATAAATAGCTACTCGGCCATTCACTCCTTTTTGAAAACTAGCACCATCAATTTCTACAGCACTTACATATTTTGAAATAACAGTGCTTGGCTTCACATTGTCAAAAAACAACCAAGCATCTTTATGATTGAGAGAAATAGTACTATTAATTATTGCACTATCCGAAGCCGTTAAATGAAGTTCAAACGGAACACTTAAAACACGAGAATCATCGCGCACTCTTGTTACCGTTTCTGATTCAACGGCATAGCTGAAACAAACAGAAACAAATAAAAATAAAAAGATAGAAATGCTAAGCTTTATTGCAGAGCCTCTAAAAAGGGAGATAAAACTCATAAAATCGAATTATTGAATAAACCTGAAATAATAATTACTCTACAAATCTATACAATAGCGACACCCTTCGATATTTCATTTTTATTATTGAATGCAACATATTTAATTTATCGTTGGTATTATTATGAGATTCTGTCCAACTATTTAAAAACATATCTCTAAACAATAAAACAAACAGCATCTAAAAAATGCTACCACTTCACCTATGCTGATGGAAAATGTAATAATAATTCTAAGATTTTTAACATTGCATCAGGTAAGTAATCTATACATTTAGATTTTTATTTTGCAACTATTAAAATATATAAACTAATAATTATCAATTTATGAGATCACTTTACAATTCTTTAAAAGTTTTTTTGTTGTTAGTTGCTTTTGGGCTTAGCAAGGCCAATGCACAAACAACAGATACAACAAATGTATTTGATCCTGCACTAACAGGAACAGAAATTGTTTATGCAGCATTAAGCTACATTGATAATGACAACGATGGAGTTTTTGATGCATCATTCAACTTATCAGACACACCTATTACTGCATGGGGAGACTATGCAACAAGTCTTGCATTCTACAGCGACCGTATAACATTACGAGCAGAAGGAACTTTTCAACCAGTAGATAGCATGGACTATTTGATTGTACCAGCGGCCAACGCACTTTATCATTGTTGGTTTAAGCTTGATGTACCAAACATGAAATACTATGTTTATATACAAGGTCCCGGAATGGCTCAACCTGAACTAATATATACAGAAGGTGGTGACTTCAGAAAAGAGGCTACTTTTATAGATCGCTGGTCTGCGATCCACAATCAAGATGCAGAACAAGATTATTTAAATCCAGCATATGTTGGACTTTCTGAGAACATTGGAGATATCCCTGAAGAGATTATCGCAGGGATGGGTGATGCTACATTAAAATCTCTTACAACTAGTATTGGAGAATTAAGTCCTGAATTTGACTCTTATGAAACAGACTACGAAATTGCAGTACCTTATGGCACAACTGAAATCCAGTTAAATACTACTGTTAATGGCCTAGGAGCAACTGCTACAATGTATGACTATTTAGGAGCAGTTATTGAAAATGGTCTAGTTACATTCGAGGGAGACGGAATTGATGTTGAAATCATTGTTACAACACTTACCGGACAAGAAGGAGACTATGTTGTATCTATTTTCGTAGATGAAGGTCAAGACGACCCAACCTTAAAGGCTATTGAAACATCAGCAGGTGCTATTGAACCAGTATTTATGGCTGACGTAACGGAATACACATTAATTGTCCCAAAAGGAACAAGTAGCGTCGATATTACAGGTGTACCCAATTATCCTCAAGCAGCAGTAGAAGGAGATGGAACGGTAACATTAACCAATGGTACAGGAGCTGCAACAATAAAGGTTACTTCTGCAGACGAATCAGCGGATAAAACATACAATATTACCGTTGAAGAAGCAGATGGTTCGAATTACGCACTTTATCTACCTGGAGAAGATGGTAGCTTAAGTAACGTTGATATCTCAGGATTAAACTTAAACACCTTACCGATTACAATAGAAATGTGGATTAAACCAGAAGGAACACAACCATTTAATGCTGGTTTAATCTTTGACCGCCCAGCAAATATAGGGGTACAATATGCTTCAAGCTGGTGGGGAGAACCACATGCAATACGTTTCATGGTAAATGAAGGTGAAGGAGAACAGTACTCTAACCAAACAACTGCTTCACCTGCAACTCCTGATCAATGGCATCATGTAGTTGTTATTCTTGCAGACTCAACACGTATGATGTACTTAAATGGTGAAGCTTTATTTGAAAGCTCCAAATTTACGGCTATCGACTGGTCTGCTGGTAAATTATACCTAGGTTGGGATTCAGAAGGTAATGCAAAAGCATTCAAAGGTGCGATTGACGAAGTACGAATTTGGAGTGACTCTTTAACTGCTGAAGAAATTGAAAATAACAAATTAGAAGTTTTAACTGGAGATGAAGAAAATTTAGTTGCTTATTATAACTTCGACATCCCAAGTTCAGCATATGCAGTTGACTTATCGAGTAATGGTCACAATGGTGTCATAACTGGTGGTACTTATGGCCCATCATTCATTAGAGCCGATATTGACTTAGATACACTTTCAATTACTAAAGGCAAATTGTATCCAGCATTCGATGCTCGAGTAACTGATTACTATACGACATTACCTTTCGGGACAACTTCATTTGAAGTTGCAGCAAGCACAAAAAATACAAGCGTTACTGTAAGTGGATCTGGAACAATTAACGTTACAGAATCTCCAGACTCAACAATAGTTTCAGTAACCGAAGACGCAAGTGGTGCAACAAAAAATTACGTTATTCATTACGTTGTTGATACAGAACTTACATTAAAACATTCATATACCTTTGCCGATGGAACTGCAAAAGATGTTGTTGGAGGCGCTGATGGTATTGTAAATGGAGGAACTATCGAACAGGGTACATTTACTTCGTCAAAAGAAGGAGATTATATTACACTACCTGCAGAAGAAATAGCATTAAACGAATACCCTTCTTTCACAATTGAGGCTTATGTAACCAATGGCATTAACGATGGTCACACAATGCTTACATACTTTGGTGATTTAGATGGGGTTAATTCTACGTGGATTCAGTTAACTCGCCCTTCTGATTTAAGTCAGGTTGAAATGAAGACAGGTTCGGTCAATGCTTTGAATGGAGCAGAACCACTAGTTGGTGAAAATCATCATTATGTATTTGCGGTGAATAGCGACTCAATGACTTGGTACATTGATGGATACCCAATCGACACTGTTGATATCGCTTATGGAAATACAATCTCTCAAATTAGTACTGCTAATGCGTGGATTGGTAAAAGTGGATGGGCGGCCGACCTAACATTTTTAGGTACTATTTATGAGTTAAATATTTACTCAGGAACAATGCCAGAATCAGAAGTCGGCTTTAGATTTCTCTCAACCCCTATAGAGGATTCAACTAGTGATGCATCATTAGCAATGATTAAAATTGACGAGGATTCAATAAATGGATTTGCTTCTTATACATTAGATTATGATTCAATTTTTGATGTTACTCCTGAAACAATTCCTGTTGTTTCAGCAACAGCAAGCAACTCTAAAGCAGAGGTTAAAGTAGTTCAAGCACAAGAATTCCCAGGCACAGCAACAATTACCGTAAAATCTGAAGATGGTGAATATACAAATGTTTATACTGTTAAGTTTAGCGGTGGTGTTGATGCTCCAATAATCGAAGAATCTAATATAAAAGTATACCCAACTCAATCGACAGGCAATTTTGTTGTTGAAACAGAAGGTGGGCAAAGTAATATTAGCGTTTATAGCTTAACTGGACGTTTGGTTTCGCAAAGCCAATCATTAGCTTCTAAAACGAACATATCAGTACCAAGTAAAGGGATGTACATCATTAGAGTAGAAAACAAGAATGAAGTAAAATCATTCAAAGTTGTTAGACACTAATGTTTGCTCAATAAAACATTGAAAAGGCTGCTATTATAGCAGCCTTTTTTTGTGCCATATAATTTTAAAGAATTACGATTTAGCAAACAGTTCTTACAGCCTCAATGACTTAATAAAGAGTTTTAATATTACAACTTTAACTCAAAGCTTAATAGATCACAAACAATTAAATCTATAGTTGGAAATTAAAACTATAATATCAAAAAGGCTAATCATTAGAATTTTTTCAACTTCTTCGGGGTGGAATCAAAAGAGAAAGGAAATAAAAACTGTAAAATAGCTTTCATTTACTTTATTCATTAAGCTACTCAATCAACTTATTGAAATCATTTCATATTAGTAAAAGCTTTGACTCAGGTCAATAAAAAAGCCAGACCAATCTCTAAAGCATAAAGATTTGCCTGGCTTTTATGAATAATTGTTAACTAATCTTCTAAATCTTCTTCACTACTATTTTTATCAATATATTCGGTTGGGGTACAGCCAAACATCTTCTTAAAGCTCTTTGCAAAATAGGATGGACTAGAAAACCCAACCATATAGTTTATTTCGGTGATAGTTCGTTTCTTTTGAATAAGCAATTTAGCAGCTGTTTTCAAACGATAACTACGAATAAATTCAACAGCCGTTTCTCCAGTCAACGCCTTCAATTTACGATACATCATATTATACGACATACCCATTTCATCTGCAAAACGATTCACATCAAACTTCTCGTCTTCAATATTCTCATCCAAAATCTCAACGGCCTTTTTCAAAAATTGCTCATCCAACGAAGAGAGTTCATAACCTTCAGGTTCTATCGAAATTCGATCTTTAATAATCTTATGTTCTTCTTCTTTCTTCTCAAGTATATTTTTCACCTTAAGATGCAATGAGGTTAAATTAAATGGCTTATGAATGTAATCCAAGGCACCAAGTTGCAAACCCTCGAGTTCTGCTTTTTGGTTACTTCTAGCAGTTAAAAAGATCAAAGGTATATGGGAGGTTGATAAATTTGAATTTAGCTTTCGACACAACTCAAAACCATCCATAATTGGCATCATAATATCGCTTATCACTATGTCTACATTATTATTCAAGGCATATTCAAGCGCTTGGTCCCCATTAAAACATTTGATTGTTTTATAACTACTGCTAAGTCCTTTTGAAATAAAATTATTTAAGTCAACATCATCCTCAACAACCAACACAACCTTCTTCTCCTTTTCATCAACTGGAGTATCTAGTGCAATTTCGTTATCAGATTGATTTTCGTCTTGAATTTCTTCAGAAACCTCAGGTTGATTTTGATGTTCTATTAAAATACGTGTATCAATAGGTAAAGTAATAACAAATTTTGTTCCTTGGTTTAATCTGCTATCAAATCTAATTTCTCCTCCATGCTTTTCAACAATTGTTTTTGCAATATACAAGCCAATTCCTCCAGTACTATTTTCAAAATTTTGATTGGCCTGAAAGAATCGGTCAAAAATAAATTGTTTATTCTCTTCAGAAATTCCAATTCCCTGATCCTCAATCTCGATAACAAAATACGAATTAGGTTCTTTGCGCGATTGTTTTAATCGAATCCAAACTTCGGATTTATTATCAGAGAATTTAATCGCATTGGAAATTAAGTTAAAAAGTACTCGCTCAATTTTATCTTTATCTAACCAAACTGTAAAGTTCTTATATTCCGATTCAAAGTTGATTTTTATCCCTCTTAATTCGGCCAGTTTTTGAAATGAATAACAGATCGAATCCATAAACACCTGAAAATCAATTCGAGTAGGATACATAACCAATTTGTCATGCTCTATTTTTCTGAACTCGATCAGTTGATTTACCATTTTTAGTAGTCGATCGGCATTGCGCTTGATTAAAACCATATCCTCTTTTATCTCTTGAGGTAACTCCTCATTGGTGATTAAATCTTCAACAGGACCAATAATCAGCGCAAGCGGCGTTCTAAAGTCGTGAGTAATATTGGTAAAGAATCTAGCTTTTAATTCTGCAACTTCGTTTAGTTTATCCACTTCCATTTTTTGGAGCTTCAATTGATTTCGCTCTTTGTTTTTCCTCAATAGAAACATATTAACCAGCAGAATTACCGTCATAATTAACACCAGCCAAACAACTTTAGCAAGCGTGGTATTCCACCATGGAGGTAATATTATAATTTCGAGCAGGGTTGGTGCAACCACTTCTTCACCATTCCCATTAGATGCTAAAACTTTAAAAGTGTAATTTCCAGGAGAAATACCTGTATACGTAGCGTTATTTCTTTTCCCAACATCGTTCCACGATTCATCAAAACCTTCTAATATATAACTATAGTTATTCTCATATGATTTTTGAAAATTCATTGCTGAGAATTCAATTCGAAGCTGATTCTCTTTTGCATTTAACTTTAGTTTGGTAGCATAACTAATGTTGTGATCTAATTTGTTTGAATTTGGAGAGAACTGAATTTCTGCATTATTCACATAAATTCCGGTAATACAAACGTTGTCATTCGCATGTTCATTCTGATAATCCTTACCACTGAAATCGATAAATCCATTAACTCCTCCGAATAAGATATTTCCACGATTCGTTTTAAATGCAGAATTCCGACGAATATTCGTCTCCCAAATAAAACTTTTCTGAATATCCTGTACAACCGTTTCGTTTTCAACATCAAATTTCAATAATCCCTCAGAACATTCGACCCAAATGTGCGTACTATCGTCTTGAATAATATTTCTAATTAATGAATTATTCAAATACTCTATGTTAGGATAACTTTTAAAATAAATATTGCGCTTACCATTCACAATGGTTTCGACTTTTTTATTTAGTCCTTGGTTGGTTCCCACCCATAAGTTCCCTAACTGATCTTCGTAAAGAACATTGATAACATTATCGTTAATCGAGCTAGTATCTAAATCGGCATGATGAAAAGTATTTACCTGATTCATTCCAACATCCAAGCGGTTGAGTCCAATCAATGCTGTAAACCATATATTCCCTTCCCGATCTTCAATGATTTGTCTGATTTCATCTCCACTAAAGCGATATTCCTCATCAGAATCATTGAAGGCTTGTACTTCTATATCATCGTCTGTAATTCTACATTTAGCAAAGCCATTTCCATTGGTCCCCAACCAAAACACATCTTTGTCGATATCTGATTGAAATAAAGTAGTTACTTGAACTCCAGGAATAGAAGTAGGAGTTGAATAATTATAGAACTTATAATTTTGATTTGAGATTTGGCCCACTTCATTTTTCGGATAAAACAGCAACCCAGCGTTGTTCGTCCCAACAAGCAATCCCTTTTCTGTTTTCAATAAAGACAATACACCATTTGCATTATAGGTTAACGCCTGATGAACATAGCTCAAATCAAATACTTCCTCTTCAAGCTTATAATTTCCTTCAGTACAACTATACCGAGCCAACGAATTAGTTTTACCAACCCATAAATTATTATGCGCATCCTCCGCAAATACATTAATTGAATTATTATAATATGCGTCGTTCTTTGAAAAGAAGGAATTGTAATATGAAAATCCGTTTTGATCTAAACTAACTTTGGAAAGATTAGAACCACCAACCCACAAAGTATTGGATTTATCAACGAATATTGAACTTATATTATTATCAGATAAACTATACTGATCTAGTAAATCGCTTCGATAATTGGTATAGCTTACTTCGGTGGTATTCGATAAAATCTCATCGCTTTCCAGCACCCATAATCCTCTGTTCCAAGACCCGATCCAAAGGTTACCATTCTCATCAGCAAATAATGAGTATACTTCAAGTGGAGCATCGGTTTTTGAATTAACGGAATAATTCTGAAAATGAATTGTATTATCTAACTCATTTCGAACAGCTTTCGACAAGCCTCCGCCCCAGGTTCCCAGCCAAATATTTCCATAAATATCACGCTCCAACACTTCAATTGTATTCGATCGTAATGAATTTGGGCCTTTCGAAACATATGTCGTAAAGCTACTATTTGCCCGATCGAAAATCATCAAGCCACCATATGTAGCCAACCACAAATTGTGATGATCATCTTGTACAATATCAGTAACAATCGAAGTTCCTAAATAATGAACTTGTTCTCCATTTTTAGGATTTAAACAGTAAACTCCATCTTTCCAGGTGCCAATCCAGATATTTCCATCTTCATCTTCATATAATGCAAGTATCCGTTTTGAAAATTTATACTTATCGAAAACATTTGTTTTGGGATCGTAAACATTTAATCCATTCGATGTACCAATCCAAATTCGTTCATCTGAAGATTCAATTAAAGCTGTAATCTCTCTGTTACTTATTGATGTTGTGTCGTATAACTTGGGGTAAAAAACATCTACATCGTATCCATCGTATCGATTTAAACCGTTCCAAGTTCCTATCCATAAATATCCTTTGCTATCTTGAATCAATGAAATTGCCCTGCTACTGGAAAATCCATCTTCCAATTTAAGGGTCTCAAATTTTAACATCGGCAGGTTTGAAAAAGCATGAATGCTCATCAAAACAAAAACCGACAATATGCTATTTTTCAACAACTTACCTAACATTCCTCAGCCTAAAATTTTAAATCTTCTTATCAACGTTCAAAATTCAATAAATGTTTAAAAAAAACATAGCAACAATTTACCAAAAACTATAATAAATTCCTGCATTGAATATTTGTCTAAACTGTTTCAACTTTTGAGTTTCTCCTAAGATAGCCAAATATCTCCCGGAAGCATATAAGCTGCCAATATAAGTACAAAACTTCTTTGTTTAAATTGCAATATATCATTAGAATGAGTAGTGTTTTCTTTCAAATATATTGTAGATTTCTATTTTTACATGGCTTTATCTTAAAGCTAAACTCGTTGCATATTAGTATCAACTAAAATTACAATTATGAAACTTACAATTCCTAAAGATTACGCTTCGGTTTTAAACATACAAAAAACAGAACAAGCTATTAAACTTGCTAAAGATGTCTTTCAGCAAAACATATCTTCAGAGTTAAGGTTGCGAAGAGTTACCGCTCCATTGTTTGTAAAAAAAGGAACAGGAATAAACGACGATTTAAATGGAATCGAACGCCCGGTTTCCTTCCCAATGAAAGATTTAAACGAAGCAAGAGCAGAAATCGTTCACTCGTTAGCCAAATGGAAACGTTTGGCTTTAGCCGACCTTGGAATAAAAGAGGGTTACGGCGTTTTAACCGATATGAATGCCATCCGCCCCGATGAGGAATTAACCAATATTCACTCTTTATATGTCGATCAGTGGGACTGGGAACGTGTAATCAAAAAAGAACAACGCAACTTAGATTTTCTTAAGAAATCAGTGAAGCAAATTTATTCTTCGTTAGTTAGAACTGAATATTTATTGTGTGAAGCTTACCCCGAAATTAAGCCAGAGCTTCCCGAGGAAATCACATTTATTCACACAGAAGAACTAGCGGCAAAGTATCCCGATCTTACACCCTTCGAAAGAGAATCAAAAGAAGCTAAAAAGCATGGTGCAATTTTCGTAATCGGAATTGGCGGTGAATTACCAAATGGCGAAATTCATGACGGCCGAGCCCCCGACTACGACGATTGGAGTACACCAACAACAGGTGGCTTCAAAGGATTAAACGGAGATATAATTCTTTGGAACAATATTTTAAATCGTGCTTTTGAAATTTCATCGATGGGCATTCGTGTCGACAAAAATGCTTTGCTTAAACAGTTAAAAATTAGAAATGCTGAGGAACGTTTAGAATTGTTGTGGCACAAAAAACTAATTAACGGCGAATTGCCTTTATCAATTGGAGGTGGAATTGGCCAGTCTCGTTTGTGCATGTATTTCTTGCGCAAAGCGCACATTGGTGAAATCCAATCGAGTATTTGGCCAGACGAAATGATCGAAAAAAGTAAAGCTGCAGGAATAAACCTGCTATAAAATTATCATCAATCATTATATAAAAAAAGAGACAGTTTGAATTGTCTCTTTTTTTGTCACTGCAAGTAATCGTCACAACACAATAATGTATTTTTAGAAGTTATCAGAACCATTTTTCTATTCAACCTTAATGAATTTATCTCCTGCAACATTCAAACATTAATTTTATTCGAACTAAAAAAACTAATCAAAAATTAATTCTAAAGATATTTTTAAGAAACCATCCAAACTGAAACTGTTATATTTATGCACATAACAGAAACTAATTACAATGCACAAACTAACAAACACTTACCTATTTCTATTTTTGTCTTTTTTCAGTTTGGCGCAAACTCCAACTTCCTACAATGTAAAAGATTTTGGTGCTTTTGGTGATGGAGTTCATCTTGATACTGAAGCTATTAACAATGCCATTCTTCAAGCCTCGAAAGATGGAGGTGGTACCGTGGTAATTCCAGTCGGAGATTATCTTTCATTTTCTATTCGCTTAAAAGACGATATCAATTTACATTTAAGCGCCGGAGCTACTTTAATTGCTGCCAATATGCTCGAACACGATGGTGCTTATGATGCTCCTGAACCCAACAAATGGGGCGACGAATTTCGTTATCAGGATTTCGGACACAGCCATTTTCACAACAGCTTGATTTGGGGCGAAAATTTAAAGAACATTTCAATTACCGGTAGTGGTTTAATTTACGGAAAAGGACTTCAAAAATGGGGAAACCCTACAAAAGGATTAGGCAATAAAAGTATAAGTCTGAAAGAATGCACCAACGTAATTCTAAAGGATTTCACAGTTTTACATGGAGGCCATTTTGCCATCATCACCGCCGGAGTAAATAACTTAACAATCGATAATCTGAAAATCGATACCAACCGCGATGCCATCGATATCGACTGTTGTAAAAATGTACGGGTAAGAAATTGTACCTTGAATTCACCAAACGACGACGCACTGGTTTTGAAAAGCTCTTTTGCACTCGGAAAACCAGTTGCAACAGAAAACATTACCATTACCAATTGTGCAGTTTCTGGTTTCGACGAAGGAACCATGCTTGATGGTACTTACCAGAAAACACAAAAGCAAGCGCCCGACAAAGGAGAAGTTACCGGAAGAATTAAACTAGGCACCGAGTCGAATGGCGATTTCAGAAACATCACAATTTCAAACTGTACTTTCACGCATTGTCGTGGTTTGGCATTGGAAACTGTTGACGGCGCAACCTTGGAAAATATTGTGGTGAACAATTTGGTAATGAACGACATTCTTGATTCTCCTTTCTTTTTCCGCTTGGGACGCAGAATGCGCGGCCCCGATAGCCTCGAAGTTGGAACTTTTAGAAATGTGATGATTAGTGACATTATGATAAAAAAATCCAACAATAAATACGCAGCCATGATCATGGGAATTCCCGATCATAAAATTGAAAATGTAAGATTCTCAAACATTCATATGGAAATGCAGGGAGGTGCCAATACAGAACAAGCCAATCGTGAAGTTCCGGAGCTCGAAACCCAATATCCCGATGCAATGGAGTTTCAACCGATTCCAGCCTATGGCTTTTATGTGCGACACGCAACAGGAATTAAATTCGACAATATCACGATCGAAACGTTGAAGAAAGATGAGCGACCAGCCTTTATTTTTGATGATGTGCAAAATATCAACCTTTTCAGAATAAGCTCTCAAACCTTCGAAAAAGGGAAAGTAATCTGGATGGATCAGGCATCAAATCTCACGATCGAAAAGGTAGACAAAATCAAAGATGATCAACTTGAAAAAGTAGATCAAGAACAACTTTAAATTATTCAAGCCTAACACAGCAAAACAGAATAAATCATGAAAATTTCATTATTTCTATTAATAACGCTTTTATCATTTAGTGCCTTTTCGCAAAAAAGCAATCCTTATTTCGAAGCCAAAGAGCTAACTACTGTTGGTGCTTATTATTACCCCGAACACTGGGATCCTTCGCAATGGGATCGCGACTTGAAAAAAATTGCAGACATGGGATTTGAATTTACCCATTTTGCAGAATTTGCTTGGGCACAACTCGAACCCGAAGAAGGAAAATATAATTTTGAATGGCTTGATAAAGCGGTTGACATTGCTGCAAAATACGATTTAAAAGTAATCATGTGTACCTCAACAGCCACTCCACCAGTTTGGTTGAGCCGCAAACATCCCGAAATTTTAGTTACACACGAGAATGGAACAAAAATGGATCATGGTGCGCGCCAACATGCTTCATTCTCGAACGAGACCTATAAAAAATACGCCTTTAAAATGATAGAAAAGCTGGCCGAACATTACGGAAAGGACCCAAGAATTATGGGATGGCAATTAGATAACGAACCACGATCTACAGTTGATTTTAGTGCCGATGCCACCAACAGATTCAGAGCATGGCTTAAAAGAAAATACGGAAATATTGAAGCACTTAATCATGCTTGGGGAACCAATTTTTGGAGTGGAACTTATTCAGAATTTGACGAAATAAATATTCCACAACACGAACAATGGGGAATGAATTTATATCAACGCTTAGATCATAGCCGATTTTGCGATGATGAAACTTCAACTTTTTTAAATGAGCAAGCCGAAATTATCAAAAAATATGCATCGAAAGGTCAGTGGGTAACCACCAACTTTATCCCAATGTACGATGCTCGATTTATTGGCGATAGCGATCAGCTCGATTTTATAACTTATACGCGCTACATGGTTTATGGAGAACATAAAGGAATTGGTCGCGATGGTTATCGAATTGGAGAATATTCGCGCATTGCCATGGCCAACGATTATTTCAGACCGCTATCACCACTTTATGGAGTAATGGAATTGCAACCCGGGCAGGTAAACTGGGGAGAAATAAACTATCAACCTTTACCTGGTGCCGTTCGATTATGGTTATGGTCGGTGTTCTCTGGAGGAAGCAAATTCACTTGCACTTATCGTTTTCGTGCTCCAATTTATGGCTATGAGCAGTATCATTACGGCATTGTCGGCCCCGATGGAGTAACACCAACTCGAGGTGGTTTGGAATATCAGCAATTTATTGAAGAAATCAATCTTTTGCGCAAGAAAGCTACATTAAACAAGATTCCTGAGGCTTATCAGAATAGGAAAACAGCCATATTATTTGATCCCGACAACACGGTTGCCATTGAACAAAACAAACAAACTACTGAGTGGAATACCGAAGGGCATGTATTGAAATATTACAAAGCTTTAAAATCGTTTGGCGCACCCGTTGATTTTATTCGTGATACAATGAATTTCGAACAATATCCGGTTATTGTCGTGCCAGCTTATCAACAAATGAGTAAAACATTGATTTCAAAACTAGAAAACTATGTTGAAAATGGCGGAAACTTGGTAATGACGAGTCGCACAGGGCATCAAAACGAATTAGGACATTTATGGCAAGCCCAACATGCCGAGCCAATTTACAAATTAATTGGAGCCGAAATCGAGTTCTACGATTTACCTCGACCATTTTCTCCGGTAGGAGTAAAAATGGATGGCAAAAATTACGAATGGACCAGCTGGGGCGATGTTTTAAAACCAAAACAAAACACCGAAAGCTGGGCAAGTTACCATAACGCTTTTTACGAAGGAAAGAGTGCTGTCACCTTCTATAAACTAGGAGAAGGAACGGTTAGTTATTGTGGCGTTGATACCAAAAGTGGAGAATTGGAAAAAGAATTTCTGAAAAAAGTATACAACAAAATTGAAATCCCTATAAAAGATTACCCAAAAGGAATAATTGTAGAATATCGTGATGGTTTTGGAATTGCGATGAACTATTCCGACAAAGCTTATAATTTAGAATTAAACGATAATACAAAGTTTGTTATTGGAGGAAATAGTGTTCCTGTTGCAGGAGTTTCAGTTTGGATGATTAAATAAGAAAAAGAATGAAAATAGTCGTTTCTGTCTTTAAACCTATATCATCTTTCAGTAAACCTTTTCCGATATCAAAATTGAGCTATGCATCTCGATTCAAAAGATGTGCGTATACTTATAAAAGTGCCATTTGTTAAATTGCCAGATAATATTTAATTCGAAGATTTATAAATTATGAAAACTCAGTTATTACGCATCACTAAAACTGTTCTTGTGCTTCTTGCAACTATTATATTAAATGAAAAGTTTGCAACAGCGCAATCAAACAACATCAAAAACGATACTTTTTGGGATACTAAAACAGGTGAGCCAATTTATAGCCAAGGAGGAGGTATTTTCGAATTCACTCATCCCAAAACCGGAGAGACAAAATATTTTTGGTATGGTGTACACTATAAAGAAGCTGAGCTGTACAGAGAAGATCCATCGGTTACGCAACCACGAAATTCATTTCAAGGAGTAACATGCTATTCTTCTACCGATTTAGTCAATTGGGAACCAGAAGGACATGTACTGACAAAAGAAGAAGTTTTTGACGGCTCTCAACGTGCATGGGGATGGTTAGGACGAATGGGAGTTGCTTATGTAAAAGAAGCAGATCAATACGTATTGGCAATTCAATACAATTCAAGTGTACTTTTTGCTGTTTCTTATTCACCATTAGGTCCATTCAAAAAACAGCATAGAAAAGATATGACTAGTTGGATCGGAACTCCAAACACAGGAGACCAAACCGTTTTCACCGATCCTGACACTGAAAAATCATATTTAGTTTATAGTTACGGAAGAGGTCGAAATAGAATTTACATTTCAGAAATTGGAATGAAAAACGATTCATTAACACTTTTAGGTTATAAACAAGTTTTCAAAGGATCAGGACGTGAAGGAAACTGCATGTTTAAATACAAAGACAAATACTACATTGCAGCTTCTCAGTTATACGGATGGGATGGTTCTTTGGCTTATTACTTAGTTGCCGACGATATTATGGGCCCTTATCTTCCAACCAACGATATGCAAGTAATTTCTGGAATCGAAGATGATTACGCACATATCTCTCAAACCGGATTTTTTGTAACTGTTCGCGGGAGCAAAGAAGAAACCGTAATTTTCTGTGGCGACCGTTGGGCCAATTTTGCGGGAAACGGTTTAGGATACAACCAATGGTGCCCCTTATCATTCGATGGAGATGTACCACAATTCAACTCTCTCAACTCATGGAATCTTAATGCCGCAACCGGTGAATGGGAAGTTGCAGAAGATAACAACTGGGTAACCAATGCCAGCTTCGAAGCTGATAGAAAAGAAATGCCTAGTCCGAAAAAACCGGTACAAACCCGACTAAGAGGATGGAAAACCACTATTATCAAAGGAACTGAAATTTCGTTGGAATCCAATTCACCTAAACTAAATCATGCAAACACCAATGAAGATCGCAAAGTTGTGGTTGGAGAAAGAAGTTTAAACATGAGCGATCAGGTTGACTTTACCCGCCAAGTGCATCAAATAATTGCTTCAACTCCTCATGTGGAATTTGAAAATTCTACTTATACACTCACTGCAAAAGTTAAAAACAGTGGTGATTTCAACAAGCTTGAAATGTATGCAAAATCAGGTAAAAAACGCTTCCAGATAGGCATTGAAGAAGAAAACGAGAATTGGAACACCATCACACTCGAAGGAATTAAAGTTAAAAATAATGAAGTTGAAATAGGATTCTTTGCCGATGGAAAAGCGAATGCACTTTGTTTAATAGATGACGTTACATTGGTCAAAAGCAAATAACAATTAAAACATTCTGAAATGCAGAAATCAATTTGTATCGATAAGCTTGAGCTTGACCAAAAAGGAATTTAAAACCGTTTCCAATAACAACCGCTGGTGTTGAAAATAAAGTAACAGGCAAAATTGATATCAGCAATATTGAACACTAAAATTTACAACATGAAAGTAAAATTCCGATTTTTAAATAACTTACTCATTCTTTCAATCTTATGTTTTTCAGCGAATTCTTTCGCTCAGGCAAAAGGCATCAAACAAAAAGATATGGATGCTTACCTGATGGTTTATTTTACTGATCCAACACATAGTTTGTTTATGGCATTGAGCCCCGATGGCTATACGTTTACCGACGTAAACCAAGGAAATCCAATTATTGGCGGCGACTCCATTGCCAGTCAACGAGGGATTCGAGATCCTCATATCTCACGAGGACCTGATGGAGCTTTTTACCTTGTGATGACCGACCTCCATTTATTTGCCAAACAACTTGGTTATCGCGAAACAACTTGGGAGAGGCCGCAGGAAGAATATGACTGGGGAAACAACCGTGGTTTTGTATTGATGAAATCATATGACATTATTAATTGGACTCACACAAATTTCCTTTTCGATGAAGAATGGGATGAATTTAAGAATATTGGATGTGCCTGGGCACCGCAAACCATTTACGATCCGGTTGAAGAAAAAATGATGATTTATTTCACTTTACGGATGGGCCATGGGCTAACCAAATTGGTTTATGCCTATACCGATGATGATTTTACCAAACTGGTTACCAAACCAAAATCACTGTTCGAATATCCCAATGAAAAGGTACAAGTACTCGATGCCGATATCACCCAAATGCCTAACGGGCGTTATTGCATGATGTATGTTGCACAAGAGCGACCAAGTGGTATAAAAGTAGCTTTCTCCGACTACATCAATAAAAGTTATAAATACGAACCCGAAATGGTCGATCAAGAACCTGGAGCCTGCGAAGCACCTAATGTTTGGAAAAGAATTAACAGTGATAAATATGTATTGATGTACGATGTTTTCAGCATTCAACCTCACAACTTTGGTTTTTGCGAAACCTCAGACTTTAAAACCTATAAAGACTTAGGTCACTTTAACAATGGAGTAATGAAGACCACTAATTTCTCCTCTCCAAAACACGGAGCAATTATTCAAATAACAAAAAAGGAGGCAAAAAAACTCGCGAAATATTATAAAACAAACATAAAATTCTAAATATAATGAAAGTACTTACAACACTATTATTTCTGTTCATTGTAACTAATATTTTTGCACAAGGCTGGAAACCAGAAGTCCGTGAAAATATTCCTTTAGGAAATATCCGTTTAAGCGATCCGGCAATTTTAGCTGATAGTGCCACCTCAACTTACTACATGACTGGAACTGGAGGTATGCTTTGGAAAAGTAAAGACCTTGCCTCATGGACCGGGCCATATACCGTTACCAAAACTGATCCGGATTCATGGATGGGGCCGCGACCAATGATTTGGGCAGCCGAATTGCATCAATACAAAGGCAAGTACTATTATTTTGCAACTTTTACCAACCAAGAAGTAATTATTGATACTGTAAAAGGAAATTCAATTAACCGTCGTGCTAGTCATGTGTTGGTGAGTGATAAACCCGATGGTCCCTATGTTCCAATGAAAGATGAAACCTATCTACCTGCCGACCTGCCAACCTTAGATGGAACTTTTTGGGTAGACACAGATAATAATCCTTACATGATCTATTGCGAAGAATGGTTAGCCAACTGGAATGGTACCATGGAAAAAATTCAGTTGAAACCTGATTTAAGTGGTACTGTTGGAAAAAGAAAAATCATGTTTTTCGCATTTGATTCCCCATGGAGTAAAGAGGAAGATCAATATGGTCGTTTAATTCCGAACAAAGTAACCGATGGACCTTACGTTTTTAAAACCCAAACGGGAAAATTAGGAATAATTTGGACTAGTTGGGCCTTAAACGTTTATACACAAGGAGTAGCCTATTCAGAAAGTGGAACTTTAGATGGACCTTGGATTCAAGAATTGGAGCCTATTACTCCACCTAACTTTGGCCACGGTATGTTATTCCGAACCTTGGAGGGAAAATTACTTATGTCGGTTCATAGCCACAAAAGCGATCGTGGTCGCACCATCAGAATTCCTCATTTATTTGAGGTAGATGACTCAGGTGACAAGATTGTCGTTAAAGGAGAATATAAGTCGGAATAAGAATTCGATATAGATAATTTAATAATAAAATATTTAGAAATCAAAGTTGAAGTGATTCCCATTCTACAAATTGATCGAAGATTTAGCTTCAATACTACTCCATAATTTGAAGCTAATTTCAGTGTAAACAATACTGCCGATCAAACAGCATTTGCTGATCTGTCAATGAGGGACAAAAAGTCTCCGAAGCCATGATTTAGAATCCCGAAAAATGTAACTATATCTATGTGATGAGTTAGGATTGATGGTGAATGCTTGGTTGAAGATTAGTTTGGTCTTTTAATATAAGATGGTTACAAGCCAGAGCAAACTAAAAACATTATATTAACTATAATAAAAGCTAATTTAATGAAAACAGTGTAATAGAAGAAATTCAAACAGAAAAATAAGAATTCTGAATTTAAACGATTCGCATGATTAATATTTTTAAGTCTTTTTTGCTTTTTACAGCGCTCACCTTAACCACAATTACTCAAAGCTTCGCTGTTGATTTTAGAGGAAGTCTCTTTTCACATGATCCGGCTACTTTAATAAAAGATGGTGATACATATTGGCATTTTATTATATCAACAGGAGTTGATGCAACTTCATGGGATGCTTGGGAAACTTCACGTATAGATTATATTGGAAAACAAAGCTAGAATTTGCCGAGTAAAAGCGATCATAGGAAAACAAATCTATAAAAGAAGATTCGAGACAATAAACTAAAAAATTAAAAATAAGAGCCTGTCTTTTCTATTTACTAAGAGCAGGTCCAATGCAATAAACTTAACCTTACAACTATGAAATATCGAATCCTACTTATCGCAATCGTAGCCCTTATTATTACGGGCACAAGCTCCTGCACCGAGCAAGATCCAACCATTGTTGAAACCGAAAACGGACTTGTTCAGGGAAGCATTTCTGAAAATTTACGCGTATTCAAAGGCATCCCTTTTGCTGCACCTCCTGCAGGTGACCTACGCTGGAAAGCCCCTCAGCCTGTTCAAAAATGGGAAGGAATAAAACAAACAACAACATATGCTCCTTCCCCATTCCAGTTCGGAAATCCACCTGCAGGTAAAAGTGAAGATTGTTTATATCTAAACGTATGGACCCCGGCGAAATCTGATAAAGAAAAACTACCCGTTATGGTTTGGATTTACGGTGGTGGATTTAGTTTTGGAACAACAGCCGATCCGGTTTGTAACGGAACTGCACTCACGAAGAAAGGTGTTGTGGTAGTGGCTATTCCATATCGCGTTGGTCAAATTGGATTTTTAGCACATCCCGAACTAAGTGCAGAAGATCCAAACAATGTATCCGGAAATTATGGCTTGCTCGACCAAATTGCAGGTTTAAAATGGGTACAAAACAACATTGCCGCTTTTGGAGGAGATCCTGATAAAGTGACCATTTTTGGCGAATCGGCTGGTGGAATATCTGTTAGCATGTTGTGCGCATCTCCATTAGCAAAAGGTTTATTTAGCGGAGCCATCTCGCAAAGTGGCGGATCTTTTGGACCAACACGTCCAACAACCTATCCTGGTGAGAATATGAGAACCTTAAAGAGTGCTGAAAAAAGCGGATTACAGTTTATGAAAGATGCTGGTGTTACTTCTCTCGCTGAATTGCGAAAACTAAAGGTTGAAGACCTTCCTATGGCTATGGGAATGGGAGGCGCCTGGCCAGTAGTTGATGGGTATGTTATCCCCGATGTTCAAACAAATCTTTACAAAAGTGGAAACTACAACGATGTGAATGTACTTATGGGCTATAACTCTGATGAAGGCTTGAGTTTCTCACACGAAAGAAAACCCAAAGACTACATTGCCAATGTCAAAAACCGATATGGAAAATTCGCAGAACAACTTATTGAAGCTTATCCTCCAGGAAAAGAAAGTGTTGCAAAAACGGCACGCGATTTAATGCGCGATGCCGCTTTTGGATGGCAAACCTGGAAATGGGCTCGCCTACAGTCTCAAACCGGAAACTCAAAAGTATATTACTACTACTTCGATCAACATCCCGATTATCCTGAAGATTCACCGATGCACGGAATGGGATCACCGCACGGTCAAGATGTTGCCTATGCCTTTATGACACTCGATTCTATCAGAAGAAACAATTTTACAGAATCTGATCGTAAACTTTCAGAAACAATGGGAACTTACTGGACGAACTTTGCCAAATATGGAGATCCTAATGGAGAAGACGTTCCTGTGTGGCCTACATTTAGCGTTAACACCCCAAATGTAATGTATCTAACTGATAGACCCCATGTTGGTCCTGTTCCAAGTGAAGAATCACTCAAAGTATTGGATAAATATTTTAAATGGAGAATGACACCCGAAGGAACAACTTGGCCCCAATAACCTCCTAATAAAAAAGTAATAGAACTTTATATCGTTGAGAAAATAGTCAATGAAATAATTTATTAAAACAACTCTATTTACAAGTGCAATTCGCAAGTTGCTCTCAATCAATAAGTTAACTAAAACAACCCTAAGGATACAATCTTTATATCAAGAGTAATAATGAACAACAAATAAATACAAATTATATTTTTATGTTTAGTTATATCCTATTCCTTTTATTTAATACACTAATTAATTTCGACCTATGATTAAAACTTGCTCATTACTTTTTGCAACCTTCTTTTTTCTATTCAATGCAAAAGCACAAAAATACAGTATCGATGCTCGAATTGAACAAAGCGAATTGAGTTGGAACCATCTTAAAATGGGAGGAGAAAACTTTAAAGGGGAAGCAATTAAGATTAACAATCACTTTCTAACAATAAACGGTAAACCTAGTATCCCAATTTCAGGCGAAATTCATTATTCGCGTTATCCCAATGCACATTGGAATGAAGCTATTCAAAAGATGAAAGCTGGAGGCATTACAATGATTGCAACCTATGTTTTTTGGAATATGCACGAAGAACAAGAAGGACAGTTTAATTGGGAAGGCGATAATAATCTCCGAAAATTTATCGAACTCTGTGCTGCTAACGACCTTAAAGTGATATTGCGAATAGGCCCATTTTGTCATGGCGAAATCAGAAACGGTGGCCTACCCGATTGGTTGTTGGGAAAAATGCTCACTGTTCGATCTAACGATCCTGAATACCTGAAATACGTTGATCGCTTGTATCAGCAAATTGGTCAGCAAGTAAAAGGTTTGCTATTTGACGATGGGGGCCCAATATTAGCCATTCAACTCGAAAATGAATACCAACACTCTGCGGCGCCTTGGGGCTTAAAATATCCGGGTCAATCGCACGACTGGACTTCTTCTGATCGCGATAAAGAAATCACCCAACAAGGAGTTGGGGTATCAGAAAAAATAAATCCTTATGCAGATTTAGGAAATCAGCACATGACTGTTTTAAAATCGCTCGCTCAAAAGAATGGATTAATAGCACCACTTTACACAGCAACCGGTTGGGGAAATGCCGCAATCATTGAAAATGAAACCTTGCCTGTTACAGCCGCATATGCTTATCCGGGATGGGCACCAGCAGAGCCTTCTAATTTCTATTTATACACCGATCTTCAAAAAAATCCCGACTACGCACCAGTGCGTTACCAACCTGAAGATTACCCTTATTTTGCCGTTGAAATTGGAGGTGGAATCATGAATACTTACACCCGCAGACCCATTGTGCCAGCTCAAAGTTTAGAAGCATTAATCAATCGTTTTTTAGGTAGCGGAGCCAATGGTATTGGTTATTATATGTATCACGGCGGAATTACGCCCAAAGGTGAGGAATTCTTTTTTGCAGATGAGGCTTATGGATACCCTAAAATGTCTTACGATTTTCAAGCGCCATTATCGGCCTACGGAAAACCCGCAGCATCATTTAATCATCTTAAAATTCTTCATTACTTTATACAAGGTTATGAAGCTTTGCTTGCTCCAATGCAAATGGCCTTACAGGTTGATCCTTCCACAATTGATGTTAGCGACGAAGATCAACTACGTTATGCTTTTCGCACAGATGGTGAAGGAGGGTTTCTGTTCCTCAACAATTTCCAGGATCATTTGGAACGAAAAGATTTGAACAACATTCAATTCAATGTTCAATTAGATAATAAGCAAATTCAAATTCCTGAATCGGGAAGTTTTAGTTTGAAGAAAGATGAAAACGCCATTTTACCTGTTAATATAAAATTAGGTGCAGCGCATATTAATTATTCAACAGCACAACTTCTAACCAACGGAAAACAAGGAAATGGTGATTATTATGTTTTGTTTGCTCCCGAGGGAATTCAACCCGAAATATCCTTTGCGATTTTGAAAAATCAGAAAATTAGCGGAACTCAATGCAACATCGATAAAAATGATCAACGTGTATTGGTAAGTGCAAAAAAGCTACCATTTGAGATTGAAATAAAAGGCAAAGAGCAAAGCACTCGAATTTTAGTAATAGAAAAATCGATGGCCTTTAATAGCTGGAAAATAAATAGTGGCAATAAAGACTATTTGGTTTTCTCTGAAGCAATGGTAATCGATAATCAAAATCAATTTGAACTGATTTCAGAAGGAAACAATAACATCAGTTTCAAACAGTATCCGAATGATAAAGTAAGCTTACAATCAGATAGTGGAACACTTAAAAAGCTTTCAAAATCCAATGATCTTTTTGCCGAATTTAGCTTGGAATTAAAGAAAGCGACTGTTGATTTCCCGGTAAAATATATGGGCAATAAAATGTCGATCGACTTATCTAAAGGACTACCGGAAGGAGCCAACGATATTATATGTCAGATTAATTATGTAGGTGATACCGGACAAGGATTCATTAACGGCAAATTGGTTATTGACCAGTTTTACAAAGGAATTCCTTGGCAAATTGGTTTACGCGATTATTTAAATATTTCGGAGGTAGGAGAAATGGTTTTCAATTTCAGACCCATGTATGAAGATGCGATTTTCTTGCAGGATATTGCAGCTGAAAACATTCCCGAATTCAACACAAATGGTCAATATTTGAAAGTTGATGAGCCTGATTTTGTGGTAGAATATAAAGCAATATTGAATATGGGAAACTAAGATTTTCTAGCTATAATTATGAAGAAAATAAAAGCATTTAACTATTCTAATCGAATATGTTAAATGCTTTTATTCGTTTTTTGGAATTCTATCCTACTTCAAAATTAGTCCGCCATTGGCTTGGATGGTAAGCTTGACAACACCTGATTTTTTAATTTTTAGTTCTTCTTTAAATGGCAACAATGCATCGTCGTCGCCATAATGTACAACTGTTTTTCCGGCAAGCATTGGCAATTCTAACTTCAATTCAATTGCTTCTTTTTGAGCATTTACACCAACAATAAACCAATCGTCTTTGTGTCTTCGTGCCAATACTACGTACTTCCCGGGATACCCATCAATATAAACTGTTTCGTCCCAAGTAGTTGGAACTTCTTTCATAAAGTCAATTTCAAATTTTGGTACATCGCTTAGATTATTCGGTGCAATGGCAAACATTTGAACAGGACTTTGAAATAATACAGAAGTTGCTAACTGGAAAATATCGGAAGTACGTCGAGTAGTGCCGCCATCGTTGTTTCTGTTATGACGTTTGTTAAGCAATACCGGACCAAATTCCATGCTTCCAACGGCATTGCGAATAAATGGATGCAAGCTGGCATTAAATGCTTCCATATCGTTGGCATGCTGTGTGAAAATTAAATTTTCAGAGGCTAAAACAGCTTCGCTTCCAACATAATTTGGATACATCCGCTCCCAACCTCGTGGTAAAGTACATCCATGAAAAATAACCATTAATCCATAATCGTTGGCATCAGAAAGAATGTCTTCGTACAACTGCATGGTTTCTTGCTTGTCGCCACCAAAAAAGTCGACCTTCAAACCTTTTACACCCATCTCTTGTAACCATTTCATTTCTTTTTTTCGAGCAATGGCATTGTCCATTTTATGTTTTGGCCCTTGAGGTGCATTGTTCCAATGTCCATTTGAGTTGTACCAAATAAAAATATCAACGCCTTTTGATTGAGCGTACTCAAACAACTCCGGCATTTTATCGTACCCAATTTGCTTATCCCACAAGGCATCGATCAAAATGTATTCATAGCCCATGTCAGCTGCAAAATTAATATAGGTAATTTGATCATCGTAATTCATACTCCAATCTTGCCACATAATCCAGCTCCAAGTAGAACGGCCATATCGATATTCTTGAGATGCTTCGTATTTCGGTTCTACCAAATCAAATGGAATGGTAGTTTCAACAATTGGTTTTAAGTTGTCGCCCACCGTGATGGTTCGCCATGGAGTTGATCCGGGTAAAGGTATCGATGGCGTAACACTGCCGAAACCATTATTTTCATTCGGATGTGGAAAAGCAATTGAATAAATCCCTTCGCGAGTGCCTTCACTTAAGCGCGAACCGCAATAGAAGGCATCCACTCCCGTTTCAGAAATGAGGACCCAGTTTTTGTCTTCTAAATTAAATAATGAGGGAAAGGTGTAACCCAATCCGTATTTCGAAGAACTTGCCATTGGCTCGTTCGGAACATACTCTTCTTCGTAGCTTGGTTTTGTCTTCTGCCACCCAATTCCAGGCGTGGCCTGTGGAGACAAAAAGGTTGTTGTACGCTCAGGGAAATTAAATCCTGTAACTTCTTTTTCGATTATACAGCTTGCAGTTTCCCCTTGCTGAGGAATATTGTATCGGAAACCAATATTATTGTTACTTACTCTGAAAACAAGCTGAAATTTTTGATCTAAGCTATTGGCAAAAGTTACTTCCAATTCGTTTGCATGATAGGTAATATTCGACTTTTTAATTCTATCCTGTGTGTATGATTTTTCAATTTTGTCAGTAGAAGTCCCAACAATGCTAAGTCCCTTAGTAAAATCACCAATATTGGTAACAAAGCCTAAGGAGAATCTTCTAAGATAGGCACATTGTTGTATTTAACATTAAAAGTTGGAGCTCCTTCCTTAATGAACACATTTACACTCAATTTTTCATCAGGACTTTTGATTGTGTTTTCCTGCGCAACTAATATCGTAACAGTACTAAGCAACAATATTAAAGTGATAATTTTTCTCATGAGTTATTTTATAATAGTAGTTAATTAAATGTCCAAGTAATACGGAAACAGCTTTAGTTAAAATTTAAATTTGAAATGAATTCTCATATTTGGTTTAATCGCCCTCAAAACAGATAGGTCATAAAGTTAAAAATATAGGAAAAGTAGCGGTATAATTATCTTGAAAATTATTAATACTTTCTTTCTATACAAGTTTTAAATTCTACATTTGAAGTAATAGTAAGTCGTGAATTATAACATATTTCTTAATTAAAAAAGAAAACTGACTTTAAGAAACACTTCCTACAAATTGAAAACGGAGATTTAGACAATGGATAGAAAAATATTAAGTGGAAAATACCGAAAAAATATTCAGGTGGGTTGCGAGGTTGAAATCGTCCAGAAACACCACCAAAGAACTGGCGAATTAACCGAAGGTTTTGTTAAACGAATCCTCACGAAGTCGCCACAACATCCACACGGTATAAAAGTGATGCTTGAAACCGGAGAAGTTGGTCGAGTTGTTTCGGTTTATGAAGAGTAAGATAAACTTAAAAAGTATAATTAATTCTATTTTAGTTACTTTCCTTTAAAACGACTATATCCATAGTATGTAAATTTATCCCTAGGTTTTGTTTGATTAAAGAATGCATCTAAAAAACCTAAACGTGTTTCTAACCATGATTCGATATATGTAATTTCTTGATTAATGTTTAAATCTTGTTCCCAAAGCAGATTTTCTTTTTGTACTAATCCATTCTGATTTATTATATCGTTATAATACATAAAGTGAGCAAAAATGGAATCTATGCTTAACTGATCTTTTCGATATCCATTCCACAAATTTCTAATTAGTAAATTAAATTCGCAAGCATCGGTTACCAATAAACGATTATAAAGACTATTCGTATATATTTGATTCCAGTTGTATGCTTTACTATTCCAACTTCTCCCCCAAGTACCATCCATATCCCAAGGGGCAATATGAAAGGGATAATTTTCATCGAACTTATATAGAAAAGTATTTTTCCCCCAATTGTCGATACCTTGCATTGTATTTAAGAGAATAAAGTAATCGGCAAAATTTCTGATATTGATATATGTATGTATGTTGTCTTTAAATTCATCGTCAGAACTATTCACAACAAAATCGATTAATTTATCTAATTGTTCCCAATGTGATTTATCATTTAAGTTATTTTTGGGATACTTGACTTCCCACACACTAAGAATATTCAAATAGTTTAAAACACTATCAAATGCAACCGACCTATTTCCCCAGCTTGTAGCCTTATAGAGATAGCCCCCCCAAGAATTAAACTCTTCTCTTATTTTTAATTGCTTTTTATCAATTTTTTCATTTAGGGCATAAAACCCCATTAATTGATTGTTTATAAATAGTAAAACAAAACATCCATCGATCCCATTTTTTGAACCAGAATAGGCATTATAATTCGATTGTTCGCTCATTTCATTCCATATATCAAATGAAACGCGATTTCGCATTCGAGCTTTATCAATATACATTGCATCTAGAATCCAGTCATCGTCATTTCTTAAATCACCTAAACTTACTTTATTTCGTTCACCATCAAGGCTATCTAAATAAAATTCAAGCGCATAAGATTTTTTTGGATAAGCTGTTGAGGTTCCACCTCTAATTTCAATTCCAGAGATAATTACCTGTGGTTCTGATAAATTCGTTTCAGGAAAATTGATTATTGTTTGCGAGTAAATTTTTTCTTCATCTCGAATTTCTTCGTTAGTGAAAATTTCAAAAACTGGGATATTGACAAATTCAATTGTAAAATCTTTTTGTGTACCCGACACAAGTTCAACTTTTAAATCATATGGAGTATTTAGTTCTAAATTGTAAAGAATAGTAACTAAATTATTACTTAATTTTTGTCCATTAAAAGTAACACTCTCCCAATCAATTGGTAGAGTAAAAATTGCACTTAAAGTATCTCTTTGTCGGTTACTAATTGCATAATAGAAAGAATTATCATCTTCATTTAAAGCACATTTTTTATTATTTATAAATAAATTTCTCGTTTGCTTTGGGAATTCTTCGAATACCGTTTCTTTAAAACAAGATGAAAAATAAAGTGCGAATAAAAGAATAAGGATCATATTCAAATTACCCATCCTACATAATTTACATGGGGAAATCATTGTCATTATATCATTATTTTGAAAACGCCTTAATTTCATTGGGAGTAACCTGTTAAGGTTATTTAATATATTAAATATCGGGTATTTGTTTTCTCCAACTCGAATTATTAAAAAGAAATATCATTTTTTCACTTTAAATTTCATATTGCCACGTTATACCAATACAGTATTTCGTATAAGGATAATATTGAACGAGCTCTTGATCAATTCTGTAGAAAACATCTATTTCATTATGTTTTAATAGTTTAAATTCAAAACCTAAAGTATATCGATTATTATTGGATTGGAACTTTGAAAACTTATCTTCTTTGTACAAAAATAGCTCATAAGAAATGTATGGTTTTAGATTTAATGCGTCCAATTCATAATCAACCTTAAGTCGATTTCGAAGTTCCAAATCTTCATTAAAACTACTGAAATCGTTTATCTTTTTTCTGCTAAGCTCTGTTCTAAAACGATAGGATATATCGAAATGCTGAAATTTATATTTATATTTTGCATCGAACAAATAAGAGTATTTATCTTTTAAAACACCTTCTTTGTTCTTATCTCTTTTTGTTCTTAAAATTATGCCAGTTTTAAACCCTTTGGGGAGATCAAATTCAAAACCAATTGATGTTTGTTTCTTATACAAGTCACTCGCATTTTGATTAAATCGCCATTCGTGTTCAATTTCAAAATCGAGCCATTTATTCATTTCTTTTTTTAGACCTACCCCACTCCAAAACAAGAAATCGGAGGTTACTTTTGATTCTTGTGCACAAAGGGATGATAAAAACGAAAGTAGAAAAATAAGTGTTAAAGCTTTTTTCATTATTGTTCGATTATTAATTCGGGGTAATTTGCATCAGCTTTACTAACGGTTGTGTTTATAAAATTCATTTTCTCATATTTCCCATCCCATATGGTGTGTACCATGTTCCAAATATCTTTATCATAATTATTCACAATCCGCGTATCTGATATCTTCATGAAACTTTCTTAGAGTTCATAGGCTATATATTCAGGTTCTTCATTACAGCTAATAAGCATTTCTAGTAGTAATATTGGGAATACAAATTTTAGAATATCATTAACCATTAATTTATCAATTACTCATTGATATAAACACTTATGAACAGTAACTTTTTGTTTTGTTGCTGTTAACCTGTTTTTTAAGAAAGCTCTTTTCTCCTTAAGATTAAGTAAGAAATCATCCTTAGAAAATTCATGATCGCCATATTTTGACTGTTCAATTATTTCGGGTACCTTATAATAAGGATCTAGCTCTTCTTTTATGTCATCAAAGATCTCATCGATTAGATTCTCCGAAATAATCTGGCAGACGGTATCTAATTGTTCTAGATACTTAACATATAAAAATTTATCTCGAGCGATTACATAATCTAAGTCATTTTCAATCGAAAAAATTAGTTTTTCACCTACATCGTCTATAATATCCTCAATAGAACTATAATACCTTTCACCAAATCGCTTTCCTACTCCAGTCTTCTTTCCAACTTCATGCGGAAGTTTACTAAATATGTCATTATAATCTCTAGGGATAATATCGAAATATACAGAGCCACTTTTAAATTTCCCAATAAAAAATATTTCATCAGAATAATCACCATTCATCATCAGATAATCACACGCAATTTTCTTGAAATAGTTATTAATATTCAACTTTCCAGAAAGGAAATTGTACAATGCCTCTCCATCTAGATTGGTTAGTTCTTTGTATATTTCATTGAATGATTTTATATAATCTGAAGCTTCCAAGCTTGAATAATTTTGATAAAACCAACTTTTAGAAACATTTCCATTATACCCTCGCCTTAATATAAATTCATACCCCTGTTTGAATGTATATTCATCTGGATCTTCAATTAACATATATACTCCTTGCGTATTCTCATTTAAAAACACCTCCACAAAAGAAAAGAATAGTGGTTGAATTTCAAGTTTACTTAATAGTCCAAACGACAATCGACCTTCTAAATAGGTGTAATCACTAACCAAAGAAATAAGCTTTATGTTTCTCATATAATAGTGCTCCTGACTATTAAACGGACTTGTAACTCCAATAGGGATTTCGGTTTCGACACTAAAACTTTTTTTTCGGTATCGTAATGCACTCTCACCTCGCAAATTAAAATTTTCTACTTCAAATTCTTTGTTATTATATATAAGTGTTGGATTAGGTTGAATATCAAGCCTTACATTGTAAGCTTCATAAATTGAATCTTCTTTATCACTTCCCATAATAAATTTCAAACGTGTAATGCCATCTTCAATTCCTAAGTTTATTTCTTCATAACACGAATGAAGCAAGGTCGTTAACAATAAGCATATAATAAATATGAAACGATATTTAACCATTGATTACACAATTCAAAATAAATTACTAACTAAAGAAGACGAAATTCAAAACTAACTAATATCGTTAAAATCCAACGAATTATTTGAATAATAAATTGCAAGAATGGATTCAATAAAAACAAAAAAGAACCTACATCCCTGTAAGTTCTTTTTTTAGTAGCGAGAGGCGGGCTTGAACCGCCGACCTCATGATTATGAATCATGCGCTCTAACCAGCTGAGCTACCTCGCCATATAGAGTGCCTTCTTTTTGAAAGCGGTTGCAAATATAGTATTTTATTTTTTTAGCGAAATGTTTGACCAATAATTTTTTCGAGAATTAAGCTAATCATATGAAATTTAACTTACTTTTTACGCTTTAAAATATTCATTAGATTCGTATCGTAATTAAACTCTATTCAAACTAGTGAAATATCACTTTTATGCCTAAATACAAACACATATTTTTTGATTTAGATAACACTTTATACGACTTTACCTCCAACTCGTTTAAAGCTATGGAAGATGCCTTCGAAAAACTTCAGTTGACCAAGCAACTTCCTTCGTTTGAGACGTTTTTTAGCGTTTATAAGGGCATCAATGATCAGTTGTGGTCAGATTACCGTCAGAAAAAGATTTCGAAAGAATCATTGCGCGGAAGACGTTTTCAGGAAAGCCTTGCCCATTTTGGGGTGAAGCTCGATTATGATGCAACTAAAATTGATGATTTGTATTTAGCAATTATGCCGTCAAAGACGATTCTTTTTCCGAATACAATTGAGGTATTAGAGACATTGAAAAAACGTGCCTATAAAATGCACATAATCACTAATGGTTTTAAGGAAGTACAATCGAAAAAAATGAAAAATACAGGTTTGGCACCTTATTTCGATAAGCTGTTTATTTCAGAAGAGATTAAAAGCCATAAACCATCACACGAAACTTTTGAATATGCCATAAAAAGTGCCAATGCAAAAAAATCGGAAAGTATTATGATTGGTGATTCGTGGGAAAGCGATATCGAAGGTGCTCAGAGCTTTGGAATCGATCAGGTATTTTTTAATATCGATAAAATAGAACTTGGGGGCAAAAAAGCACCAACATTTTTAATCAACAAGCTCGAAGAATTACTACCAATTCTTCAATAGCAGCATTTGAAATCTACAAAATAAAAAAGGCCACCATAACTGGTAGCCTTTTTCTATATCTTCATTGTTTGATTAAGCACCGAAATCATCGTAATAGATGTTTTCATTTTCAACACCTAAATCATAAAGCATTTTGTTAACAGCATCTACCATCGGACCAGGTCCACACATGTAGTATTCAATATCTTCAGGGGCATCATGCTTCGATAAGTAATTATCGTGAATAACCTGATGAATGAAACCAACATCGCCTTCCCAATTATCTTCCGGTTGAGGGTCACTCAATGCAATGGTAAATTTGAAATTTGGGAATTTCTCTTCAATTGCACGGAAATGATCTTCGTAGAAAATTTCGCGACGAGAGCGAGCTCCGTACCAATAAGTCACTTTTCTACCCGATTTTAAAGTATGAAATAAGTGGAATAAATGTGAACGCAATGGAGCCATACCAGCACCACCACCAATGTACAACATTTCGTTATCGGTATCTTGAATAAAGAATTCTCCGTAAGGACCCGAAATTGTAACTTTATCGCCTGGTTTACGAGAGAAAATATAGCTAGAACAAACTCCCGAAGGTACATTTGCCCAGGTATTTTTTGCACGATCCCAAGGTGGCGTTGCAATACGAATATTCAACATTACAATGTTACCTTCGGCAGGATGATTGGCCATTGAGTAGGCACGATAGGTCTCTTCAGTATTTTTCATATTAAGATCCCACAATCCAAACTTATCCCACTCATCGCGATATTCTTCTTCAACATCAAAGTCTTTGAAAGAAACATCGTACTTAGGAACATCAATTTGTACGTATCCACCCGATTGAAAATCTAATGTTTCACCTTCGGGAAGTCGAACCACAAACTCTTTAATAAATGTTGCCACGTTGTGATTTGAAACCACTTCGCACTCCCATTTTTTGATACCCATAACTTCTTCAGGCACCCTGATTTTCATGTCTTGTTTTACCTTCACCTGACAGCCAAGGCGCCAATTGCTTTGTTGTTCTTTACGAGTGAAGAAACCAGTTTCGGTAGGCAATATTGAACCACCACCTTCTTCAACCTGACACTTACACATTCCGCAAGTACCACCTCCACCACAAGCCGATGGCAAAAAGATTCCGCTGTTACTCATGGTAGAAAGCACTGTTGAACCAGGTTCAACCTCCAACTCTTTCTCACCTGAGTTTATGTCAATTTTAACAGAACCCGAAGGAGTTAATTTCTTTTTGGCAAACAATAATATGCCAACCAACAAAAGTACAATTACCAGGAAGAAAATTACACTGGTTAAAATAACTGTTGATTGTGTAGCTAAAAGAATCATCTTATATTAATTTTGTTAGTTCGTGACTAAAGTTTAATTCCTGAGAATCCCATAAATGCCATTCCCATTAAACCCGTAATAATAAATGCAATACCAAGTCCTTTTAATGGTTTCGGAACATTAGAATATTCCAGTTTTTCGCGAATTGCAGCAATACCCACAATTGCTAAAAACCATCCAATACCCGAACCTAAACCATAGGTAGTTGCTTCACCAATATTTAAGAACTCTTTTTGTTGCATGAATAACGAACCTCCTAAAATAGCACAGTTTACAGCAATCAGTGGTAAGAAAATACCCAAACTTGCATATAATGCAGGAGCAAAATTCTCAACAACCATCTCAACCAATTGCACCATCGATGCAATTACAGCAATAAACATTATAAAGCTTAGGAAGCTTAGATCTACATCGGCTAATTTTGGACTTAACCAAACTAAGGCTCCTTCTTGCAGAACTTTTGTTTCTAATAAATAGTTAACTGGTAAGGTAATACCTAACACAAATACTACAGCCAATCCTAATCCTGTTGCAGTTTTCACAGATTTCGATACAGCCAAGTATGAACACATACCCAAGAAGTAGGCGAAAACCATGTTTTCTAGGAAGATTGATTTTACAAATATGTTAATTAAATTTTCCATTTTCTTGTCTTTATCCCGTTAACTATTTGTCTTCAATTAAATCGCGGTTTTTAGCACGATGGAACCAAATTACAATTCCTACTGTAATCAAAGCCATTGGCGATAATACCATCATACCGTTGTTTTCGTAACCGATGTTGAACAAACCTAGTTTTTCCATAATTGGATATCCCAACAAGGTTCCTGAACCAAGCAGTTCGCGGAAGAAAGCAACAACCACTAAGATCAATCCGTAACCGGCACCATTACCAATACCGTCGAGAAAAGCAGGCCAAGGTTTGTTACCAAGTGCAAACGCCTCTAAACGTCCCATAATGATACAGTTGGTAATAATTAAACCAACAAAAACCGACAGCTGCTTACTTACATCGTAAACAAAGGCTTTCAATACTTGGTCTACTAAAATTACCAAGGTTGCTACAATCACCAACTGAACGATAATTCTAATTCGAGATGGAATTGTATTACGCAACATCGAAACGATTAAGTTTGCCAAAGCAGTTACAATTGTTACTGAAATTGACATTACGATAGCAGGTTTAACCTGCGCAGTTACTGCTAAGGCCGAACAAATACCCAAAACCTGAACAATAATTGGGTTTGAGTTACTTAACGGATCGGTAAGCAGCTTTAAATTCTTCTTTGAAAATAATCCTTCTTTATCGCTCATAACTTACTTTTTTTCTTTGTTGAAGAATTCGATGTATCCCGAAAGGTCGCTTTTTAACATTTCTTGCAAACCTTTACTGGTAATAGTACCTCCTGAAATTGCATCAACTGCATGTGCTTCAGCTACCGATTTGTCACCTTGTTTGGCAACATAAATTGAAACAAAGTCTCCCGAATTATCGAAAATTGTTTTTCCAACAAATGGCTTTTGAAATCCTTCGGTAGTAATCTCGGCACCTAACCCAGGAGTTTCTCCCTGATGATCGAAGAATGCACCGTAAACGGTATTCATATCTTCATTAAGCGAGATGTAGCCCCAAATCGGGCCCCAAAGTCCGGCTCCATATAATGGAAGAACATATTTGGTTTCCCCATTGTCAAGCGATGCTTCAAAAACCGGCATGTTTTGCTCACTTAGCTCTTTTGCATGTTCAACTTTAAGCTTCACATAAAAAGGATCAACCCCTTCTACTCTTTCGCCTTTTGAGTTAACAACATAAGCATCGGTGATAAATTGTTCGTATTTACTCTCAGCATCTTCAACAGTACTTTCAATTTGTACCGCAGCTAGAATATTTTGTTTTTTCTCTATCTCTATATTACGTGTCTGAAATGGCTTTAAGCTAATTGCAGCAACCGAAAGAATTGTTGCAACAATAATCACCATTACCGATGCGTATATGAAAGTATATGTATTACTATTTCTATTCATTTTGCTCGATTTATAGGATTATACATTAGCCGTTACACGTTTCAAACGCTTACGAATATTTCCTTGCACAACATAATGGTCGATCAATGGCGAGAATGTATTCATTAATAAAATTGCCAACATCATTCCTTCTGGGTATGCTGGGTTTAATACGCGGATAATTAGTGCCAGTGCTCCAATTAAGAAACCGTAAATCCATTTTCCTTTTGAAGTATGTGCTGCAGAAACCGGGTCGGTTGCCATAAACACTGTACCAAAAGCAAAGCCACCTAAGAAAAGGTGATGCCAGAATGGAATTTCCATAAAAGGATTAACTGCAAATGCATTAATGATTAATCCTGTTACAACTGCTCCCATTGTGGTAGCCACCATAATTTTCCAGCTTGCAATTCCGGTTACAATTAATATAAGTGCACCAATTATTATTGCTGCAGTTGAAGTTTCTCCAATCGATCCGGGAATGAATCCCCAAAAGGCATCCCAAATATTATAATCGGTTACTCCCGTTAAAGCTTTACCAAGTGGTGTTGCACCTGAAAAACCATCAACTGCTTGTGCGTTATTACCAATACGGACCCAAACATCTTGACCACTCATATACGATGGGTAAGCAAAGAATACAAAGGCACGAGCAACTAAAGCCGGATTCCAGATATTCATTCCGGTTCCACCAAAAGCTTCTTTCACTAAGATTATTGAGAAGGCGGTACCAACTGCAACCATCCAAAGTGGAGTGTTAATTGGCATAATCAATGGAATTAATAATCCCGAAACCAATACTCCCTCGTGAATTTCGTGTCCTTTTATTTGAGCAAAAGTAAATTCAATTCCCAGTGCAACAACGTACGATACCACAATAACAGGCAACACACGTAAAGCACCATAAATAAATACATTGATAAACGAAGTTGAATCAAATTCTCCAATTGCATGGAAATGTTGGTAACCTGCATTATACATTCCGAACAACATTGCTGGAACCAATGCAAATACTACAAAAATCATTGTTCTTTTCAGGTCCATATAGTCCCTGATGTGTGATCCTTTTTTCGTAGTAGCATCAGAAACATACATAAATGTTTCCATCCCTTCAAATACGCTATGTAAAAAGTGAAGTCTCCCACCTTTTTCGTATTTCGGGCGTTGCTTGTCGAAAAAATTCTTTATTCCTTGTCCTTTCATATGATTAATATTGTCTATTTCTTAAGGCATCATATGGAACTCGCACTTTATACATTTGACAATTTTCAATTTTGCTAAAGGCTCGTTTCATCAGAAATTAATTTTTCGTATCTCGAATACTTTGTTAAGCTAACTCTTTAAGCATAGTGTTAATACCACTTCTAACTATTTCCTGAACTTCAATTTTCGAAGTACATACATATTCACAAAGAGCCAGATCTTCTTCAATTACTTCGTACAAACCAAGTTGTTCCATTTTATCGAAATCGTTGGTTAAAACGGCTTTCAATAAAACTACTGGAAGTATATCCATTGGTAAAACTTTATCGTATTGTTCAGAAACAACAAAAGCACGTTCGCCACCATGATAGTTGGCATTTAATACGTACTCTTTTTTCGGGAACAAATTCGATAAAAATGTTTTGTTCGGACTAAACTTTTTAACACCTGGCAATACCCAACCAAAGTTTTCCACTTCATCACCTTCAGGAATCACAGTAATCTGATTATCGTAGAACCCAAGGAAATTGTCGGCATCAACCTGTGATCCGGTTAATACATTACCAGAGATAATACGTTCCTTCACTGCTTCATTGGTTTTACCTCCAATAATCGAGCTAATTTCGGCTCCCAAGGTAGTTTTGTAATACTTAGGTGCTTTAACTTCCGAACCGGTAACTGCAATTGTTTTCGAGAGGTCTAAACTTCCTGTTTCAAATAGTTTTCCAATGAAAATAACTGCTTGAGCACTAAGTGTCCAAACGATATCTCCTTTGTTAATTGGCTTTACATTGTGAATTTGGATACCAACATTACCAGCAGGGTGTGGACCAGAAACAGAAACTGTTTCAACTCCAGAAATTCCTGATAAGATTGAACCTTGCTTTACTCCCAAAAATACTTTTCCATCGGTTAATGATGAAACAGCATCAATACCTTTTTGGAAAGCATCTTTTTCTTCTGAAAAGATAAAATCATAGTCAGGTGCAAGCGGGGCAGAATCAAAACCAGAAATAAAAATATCTCTAGGAGTTTCATCAGGGAAAGCAACGACGCCAAATGGGCGACGAACAATAAATGGCCATAAACCACTATTTAGAAGTGTTTCCTTTACGGCATCACGTTCGAGTGATTTAGAATCAACAACTGGAAAGCTTTCTGAAGTATTTTTACCGTCAGCCTCTACTACGACTTCCAAAATACGACGACGTTCGCCTCGGTTGATAGCCTTTACTTTTCCACTTACCGGCGATGTAAATTTAATCTCCGGATTGTTTTTGTCGAAAAACAAAGGGGTACCTGCCTTAACAATGTCATCTGCTTTAACAGACAATTTTGGTGTAAGTCCTGGGAAATCCGATGGTTTAACAGCAAATGTTGAAGAAACTTGCGCATCTTCTTTAACCAACTCAGCTTTCCCTGCCAGTTTAACATCTAAACCTTTTTTAATCTTGATAGTTATTGACATTGCTGAATCTATATTTGATTATTTTAGAGCCACAAAGGTAAAATAATTAATAGATTTTTCTTAAAACACTAATAATTATCTAGATATGTTTCTGCAAAAAAATTCAATTTAGAATTCATTTAAGCAAGCTAAAACTTTAATTTCCTTGATAAAAGCTATTTTTTAATCAAACCCTCTATTTTTTCATTGATAATACTTGCTTTTAAATAAAATTCCGACTCATTTTTATCATATTTACTACAATTAATCGTTTTCTCCTTACAATAAGGATATATTAAATTTGTGTGAAAACTATTTTCGATGAAGAAATACAATTACATATTATTGTCAGCTCTTTTACTCATTGGATTCAATTCGGTGGCTGTGAATCTTCCAAAAACAATTGATAATTACATTGGCAACAATAATATTTTGTCGGTACAATTGTATAAAAGCGAATGGAAACTTTCGAACCCAATCATTGAATTGAATTCGAATCAGAAACTTTTATTTCAATTTGATGAATTAACAAATACGGCGCAAGAATATTATTATACAATAGTTCATTGCGATCGGAACTGGGAAAAGTCTACCCTATCGCAATTCGAATATTTACCCAATTTAACAGAGTTTCCGGTAAACGATTACGAATTTTCGGTAAATACAAAAATGGATTATGTAAATTATTACCTTGAGCTTCCGAACGAAAATATTCAATTTAAGATTTCGGGAAACTATGCCTTGGTGGTTTTCGACTATCAAAACCCCGATGTACCTGTAATAATTAAACGGTTTTATGTACTCGACAATAAAGTGAACATCGATGCGCTGATCAGAAATTCAAGTTTTGAATCACGCGAAGATCAAGAAATCGATATCAAGGTGTTCACTCAAAACTTACACATTCAAAATACCATGAATGATGTAAAACTGGTAATCACTCAAAACAATCGAACAGATAATGCCATTACCAACCTTCAACCCCGATTTGTTGGCAGCAATTATTTAGACTACGATTATAATTCGGAAAATTGTTTCAAAGGTGAAAATGAGTTTCGCTATTTCGATTTACGAAATGTAAATTATTCAGGCGAAGGAGTTGCTGCTATTAATTATCGAGCTCCATACTATCATGCAATTTTAGAAGCGCACAAAATTAGAAAACAACGCCAATACTCTTTTTATAAAGAAATGAATGGAAACTTTTACATCGATGCAGCGAATTTAAGAAACCCCGATTTTGAAGCCGACTATCAAATGGTACACTTTACACTTGAATTGGATCGGGTTTTAATGGGTGGAGGCATTTACGTTTTTGGTGCCTTTACCAACTGGCAATGTACCTCGTTTAATAAGATGAAATATAATTTAGAAAAAGAACGCTATGAATTAACAATCCCGATTAAGCAAGGATACTATAATTTTATATATGCTTGGAAGGAGAACGATGAAAGCAAAATAAAACCATCAAATTTAGAAGGAAGCCATTCAGAAACAGAAAACGAGTATCAGGTTTATTTTTATTATGGAAAAAGAGGCGATCGATACGATCAATTGGTAGGTTTTAGCAAATTCAATTCACAAACAAAGCGCACTTTTGGCAACTAGGTTTTGTAAACTTTTGACTTGATTGGTAATTCAAACGCAAACTTAGTTCCCACGCCTAATTCAGAACTAAATTCGATGTTAGATCCCAACATTTCTACATAATTCTTAACAATGGCTAATCCTGCACCGGTTCCCGCAAATTTTTTGATAAGATTGTTCTCTAATTGCTGGAAATAATCGAATATTTTTTGCTGATCTTCTTTACTTATTCCCATTCCGGTATCGGAAACAAATATTTTAACATCCTTCGAATTTATTTGATACCCAAAACTCACTTCACCATCGGGAGTAAATTTAATGGCATTACTTAACAACTGATACATAATTTTCGATAAGAGATTATTATCAGTTAAAACTTCAATTTCAAGTGTATTTTCGGGTATTTCAAGAATTAATTGTGTATTTGTATTCAACATTTCAATGCGGTTGTTAGTCGCTTTAAATAAATCATACATTAAATCCTTCAATTTAACCGATTTCATTCGAAGGGCAACATTACCACTTTCAATCTCCGATAAATCGAGTACATCAGAGATAATATTATTCAACAACTCTGCATTTTGGCCAATCACCTTTAAAAACATTTGACGATCCTCATCAGAATATTCATCGGAAGCAGCCATGGATGAAAATCCGATAATTGAATTCATTGGAGTTCGCATTTCGTGAGAAACATTTCCTAAAAAAGCCATTTTCAACCTACCGGCATCTTCGGTTTGTCGTTTTGCCTCTTTCAAATAGCGCTCTACTTCCTTTTTATTAGTAATATCTCGACCAATTGAAATCACCTGAGTTTCATTTAATCGAGCCAGTCGCATTTCAAACATGATATATTTTCCGCTTGCCAGCTCCATCCCATATTCGATGGTTTCAATATTATCTTGCTCAATAACTTTTTGAATACTTGTAAGAATTTGGAACGACATTGCATTAGAATAACCCATATCGAAAATCGACTTCCCAATAATATCGTCTTGTCCCAACTTCATCAGCTCTTCGTTGTTGGTCACATAATCTACATAAATTCCATCTTTTTCAATAATAAAGAAGATATCGGGCAAAGCCCCCATCAAGTTTGTCAGACGTTTTTCACGCGTAACAACTCGTTCAATTTCATCGTGCAGTTTTGTAGTATTAATAAACGAAACAATTAGATGGTCTTTTTCGGGACTAACACTATAAACTCCAAACCATTTATTCAAATGTGGAATTTGCACCTCGAAATACTTCTTTGGACTATGATAAAAAAACTGTTGCCAATTAAATGATTCACGAAACAGTTTTGGAAAAATAATAGAAAAGTCGGTATTGATAATTTCAGCCTTCGACACATTAAAAAACTGATCGAATAAATGGTTGGTGCGCGTAACAATCATTCCATTTTTCTCACCGAATCGATCGCGTGTTACTTTAAGATACATAATCCCCACGTTCGCATTTTGTAAGATATTTCCTTCGAATTCCTTCGCTCTTTTCAGCTTATTCGTTGAGTCTAAAATTTGATCATCGAAATATTTAAAAACCAAAATGAAAATTCCACTTACAATAAGCGCTTCTAATAATGGGTTAAATCCGGAAAATATTCCCTGTGTTCCTCCAAATGTAAACGGAAGTAAGATTTCGTTTTGATATTGAAAAAAAACAATTGTGATTAAAGCTTCAAGCGTATACCAAAAAAACATTTTTGTCCGATCGCCAAAAACCACTAAAAATAAAAATCCGCTATATAAAAAGGTCAACAATGTTCTTTGTGCCGATAGATCATCTATAATCGAATAATAATCGTTTATACATAAAAAGTACAACGAAACTGGAAGAAGAAATACCGAATAAACAGCAGTTTTATAATTTCCTTGGATTAAAAAGATAATGTTTAATGCAAAAATACTGGCAAGAACAATTAGGCCTGGAATGAGTCGAGCACTATTTAAATCAAAGGCCAATACGATACTAATACCAACAGATACAATTAAACCTGCGATTGATAGTAAAGTTAAAATTTTTGCTTTCCGTTTAGCTAGACTTAGAACCCCTTCATAACTCTGAAACAGAAAATCAAATTTCATAAATTGACCTAATTATTACTATTCAAAATTAATGTTGTTTATATTTTTCCCAGCCCAATTGATTGGGTATATGTTTGAATAGCGTTTCCAAATATAAAATAGTATCGCAACATATCAAAACTACTTGACACTATTTACATGAAGCTGCGATATAATCTTATACACAGTCCTTAAAGTATGACATAAATTAGGTTCAAAAAAAAAACATTAATGTAAATTTCGCCCAGCAAAAACGAAGTAAAATTTAAATATATCACTACCATGTCAAAAGGAAATTACAATCTACCAATCGCTAAAAATGAGGCGATTAAAACACATGCACCCGGAACTCCTGAGAGAGCAGAATTAAAATTAAAAATAGCAGAATTAAAAAATACCGAAGTCGAAATCCCAATGGTTATTGGAGGTGAGGAAATTAAAACAGAAAAAAAAGAACGAATTTTTCCTCCACATGAAATTGCTCATACCCTTGGATATTATTATCAAGGTGGCAAAGAACACGTTTCAGCCGCTATTGATGCAGCTTTGGAAGCTAAGCCAAAATGGGAAAACCTATCATGGCAGCACCGAGCTGCAATTTTTTTAAAAGCTGCTGATTTATTGGCCGGCCCGTATCGCGCAAAAATTAATGCAGCAACCATGCTTGGTCAATCAAAAAATGCTTTCCAATCTGAAATTGATGCTGCATGCGAATTTGCCGATTTCTTAAGATTCGGAGTTCAGTGCATGACTGATATTTACAAAATGCAACCTGAGTCGGCTCCCGGAATCTGGAATTACAACGATTTCAGACCGCTTGAAGGCTTCGTTTATGCTTTAACTCCATTTAACTTTACATCCATTGCCGGCAACTTGCCTGCTGCACCTGCAATGATGGGGAATGTTTGTGTTTGGAAACCTTCTAAAACAGCAATTTATTCTGCTGCAGTAATTATGGAAATCTTTAAAGAAGCAGGTTTACCCGATGGTGTGATCAATCTTGTGTTTGCATCGGGTCCTCTTGCTGCCGAAACTATTATGGATCATTCAGAGTTTGCAGGAATTCATTTTACCGGATCAACAAAAGTATTCCAAAGTATTTGGAATACTATTGGAAACAACATTTATAAATACAAATCGTATCCACGCATTGTTGGAGAAACTGGAGGTAAAGATTTCATTTTTGCCGACAATACAGCCGATGTACAAGCACTCGCAACTGCATTTGTACGTGGTGCATTTGAATATCAAGGACAAAAATGTTCTGCAGCCTCAAGAATTTACATTCCCAAAAGTATTTTCAACGACTTCTGGGATAGAGCAGTTGTTCAATTGAAAGAATTTAAAATGGGAAGCCCCGAAGACTTTACCAATTTCGTAAATGCCGTAATCGACGAGAGTTCATTTGACAAATTAAAAGGCTTTATCAATAGAGCAAAAGAAGATGAGGACGCTGAGGTTATTTTTGGTGGAAACTGTGATAAAACAGTAGGTTACTTTGTTGAGCCAACAGTTATTTTGGCTAAAAAAGCCAACTATGTTACCATGCAAGAAGAACTATTTGGCCCAGTTGTTACAATTTTTGTATACGACGATGATAAAGTGGAAGAAACATTAGATACGCTAGACGCAACATCAATGTATGCTTTAACAGGAGCTATTTTCTCTCAAAACAGATATCATTTAGAACACTATGCTGACCGATTAAAAAACAGTGCCGGAAACTTCTACATCAACGATAAACCAACAGGAGCAGTTGTTGGGCAACAACCATTTGGAGGAAGTAGAGGTTCAGGAACGAATGATAAAGCAGGTTCGATTTTTAATATGTTACGTTGGACCTCCATTCGTACAATTAAAGAGACATTTGTTCCTGCAAAACATTTTATGTATCCAAATTTCTTAGAAGACTAATTTTGGCAAGATATTTGCATTTTGAAAAGCTTATTAACCAATTGTTGATAAATTTTAATTGAGGGCTGATTTTTTTAAACACTTATATAAAAAGTAACAGTTTATTTTTATCTTTAGCACCTCAAAATTTGAAACAAAATGCATTAATATAATTATGGAAATTAAAAAGACACCAAAAGCAGATCTTGAGAACAAAAGGAATATTTTTGTTCAAATAGGATTGGTGGCTGCATTGGGTATTGTTCTTATGGCATTCAACATTAACGATCAGGTAAAAGAGGCAGAGTCTCTTGGCGATCTTAATATGGAAGAACTTGAGGACGAGATCATCCCAGTAACCACCTTTGAGGAGCTACAACCACCACCACCACCACCACCACCAAAAGTAATCGAAATGATGCTTATCGTTGATGATGACGTGGAATTGGATGAAGAGCTCGAAATCGATGATACTGAAGCAGATGATGAAACAATTATCGATGCTGTTCCGGTATTCGACAGTGATGAGTATGGAGATGGAGATGGAAGCAGTGAAGTTTTCAGAATTGTTGAAGATATGCCTATGTTCCCAGGAGGTCAAACAGCACTAATGAAATGGATTGTTGATCATATTGAATATCCTACAATTGCTGCAGAAAACGGGATACAAGGTAAAGTATACATTCAGTTTGTAGTTGGTAAAGACGGAAATGTTTCAATGGCTCAAGTTGTTCGTGGAGTTGACCCTTCAGTTGACAAAGAAGCTTTACGCGTAATAAATGCTCTTCCTAAATGGAAACCTGGAAAACAACGCGGAAAACCAGTACGCGTATCATTTACAGTCCCAATTAACTTCCAATTGAACTAATTTAATTGATAAAAGAAAAAACCTGTTCTTACAAAAGAGCAGGTTTTTTTATGCTTAATTCCTCGTATAAGTAGAAAAACAAGAGGTTTTACAATGGATTTGGATTTCCATCTGCGTTCACATTCTACGATTAACTTCTTAAAACCCCAAAAGATCTTTCCTTCTTCATCAATTAGATTACGTTTTTTATTTAGATGAATTTACAATTCCAAAAGATGTTCTTAATTCTCCAGCTTGCAAATTAATAGCAGGCTGACCAATATGAATCGCGATGCTTTCAAGCAAATTTTGAAATGAAAATTCATAATGACCATTTATTATCATATTCTCAAAAATGGCTTATTTTGTCAAAAATACAATATTAAAAAGTAAGAACAAATGCCATGCAATAGACAGAACTATGATTATATACATTATTCAAATAATGTAACAACAAAACCGCTGACCGACAACGAATAATTATTCTCTAATAGTATTGAAAAGCAAAAAAAGGAGCATCAAAACGGATGCTCCTTTTTCTTAATATCGTTATTCTTATTTCTTTTTTAATTGTTGTTGTTGCTTTGCCATTTCTTCTAGGCGCTTTTGAAATCCTGATTTCTTAACCGGTTTCTTTTTATTGGCTTGCAATTGAGCTCTTACCTTATCTTCATCAATTCTGCTTCGGATAATATAAGTTTGCGCAATAGTTAATACGTTGGCTAAGAAGTAGTAGTAACTCAACCCAGAAGAATATGAGTTCAGAATAAACATAAAGAATATCGGCATAAAATACATCATGTATTTCATTCCCGGCATAGCACTGTTATCCTGAGTTTGACTAGTTAAACGTGTTTGAATAATCGTTGTAACAGTCATCATCAAGGTGAATAAACTAACATGGTCTCCATAACCAAACGGAACGGTAAATGGTAATTTCAAAATAGAATCGTAAGTTGAAAGGTCATGCGCCCAAAGGAAACTTTCCTGACGCAGCTCTATCGATCCAGGGAAGAAATAGAACATGGCAATCAAGAATGGGAACTGGAACAACATCGGCAAACATCCTCCCATTGGATTTACGCCTACTTTCTTGTAAAGCGCCATTGTGGCCTGTTGTTTCTCCATTGCTTTATCTTGCCCATACTTTTTATTAATCTCATCAATTTCTGGCTTTAAAGCCTTCATTTTAGCTTGAGAGACATAAGTTTTGTAGGTAAATGGGAAAACAAGAGTTCTAATTAAAATCGTAAGAATTAAAATGATAATTCCAAAGTTATCGACTGATTTACGTAACCAATTAAAAACCGGAATAATCAAATATTTATTTACATGTTTTACTACCGGCCAACCTAAATTAATCAAACCTTGCATTTCATTCCCCTGATCTTGAAGGGTTTGGTAATGATTAGGACCGAAATAGAAAGACATATTGTAATGTTGATTCGATTGTGTATTGTTATATGGAAGACCAAATACTGAATTAAAATGAGTCAAATAATTTGGATTGTCTTCGAATCTTTCAGTTGTTATCTGAACATCTTCAAAAGCATCATCAGCAATAAAAACAGTTGAGAAAAATAATTGCTTGTAACCTACCCATTTTACCGGAGTTGTTAAATGATCATTGTCTGATTTATTTAAGCTTAAATGATCTACTTCATCGCCTTTAAACTTATAGTACATTGTGGTGTAACGGTCTTCACCGTATTTCGACATGTTTTCCTGACGAGGAACATCAAAAGCAAAATTAAAATCAATAAATCCAGCATTTGTATTGATCAATTGATTCATGCCTTCGGTACGTATGCTATAGCCAACTTGATAAGAATTATAATCAATGGTATAAACATAGTCGATATAACGCCCTTTCCCTGCATCTAAACGCATGATCAACTCTGCACTTTGTCCCGGATTTTTGGTGTTAAATTTTGTACGTCCCTCGCTACCTTTTGGAACTTCTGGTCCGCTTACCGAAACCGATTCCTCTGAAGTTGAAGGAGTGAAATATAGCTGATCGGTACGAATGCTTCTGTTTTGCGCAAAGAAAGAAAGATTAAATTCTGATCGATCTTCTTCGAATAAAATCAACTTGGTTGAATCGTATCGTTGGTAGTTTTTTAACTCAACACTTACAATTCGGCCTCCTTTGTTTGAAACCTTTACTTTTAATAGGTTGTTTTCAAGAAAAGTATATTTTTCTTCACCAACTCCTGCCTTATATAAATCGCCATACAAATTTTTTAAGTTGGTTTCAGATGCTTCATCAACGGTTCCACCCTCAGCAAGTATCGCTTTATTTTCAGTTTGCTCTGTTGCCTGGCGTTCCATTTCGGCTTGTGCTCTTTGCGCTTCAACTTGTGCAATAGAATCTTGCCGATGTTTGGCGGCTTCCATTTCTTCTTCCGATGGTTTGTTTAGCCAGCTGAAAAGTACCAGCACCAAAACAATTAAAACCATCCCAATCGTTGTATTTTTATCCATTCGATTTTCTTTATCAACGCTCCCAAAAGGAGCAACCACTAGCTATTATTATTTTTTTCGTTCTTCTAAACTTGCTTTAACAAATGAAACAAACAGCGGACTCGGACTTAAAACCGTACTACTATATTCCGGATGATACTGAACTGCAACAAACCAAGGATGTTTTTTAATTTCTACAGCTTCAACCAAACTTGTGTCGGGGTTTACGCCAACTGGTGTCATGCCTTTATCAGTAAAACATTTTAAGTACTTATCGTTGAATTCGTATCGATGACGATGACGTTCTTCAATCGTTTCTTTACCGTATGCTTTGTACAAATTCGAACCCTCAGTAATTTTACATTCATAAGAACCCAAACGCATGGTTCCACCCATGTTGGTAATTCCCTTTTGTTCTTCCATTAAGTCGATTACTGGAAATTTTGTTACTTCGTTCATTTCTGTTGAATCGGCGCCGCTCATCTCACAAACATTGCGAGCAAATTCAATTACCGCTACTTGCATTCCCAAACATATTCCTAAAAATGGAATGTTGTTTTCGCGGGCATATTTTGTTGCTTCAATTTTTCCTTTTATACCTCGGTGTCCAAAACCCGGTGCAATTAAAATTCCATCATGATCTTTTAGCTTTTCGGCAACATTTCTGGAATTAATTTCCTCAGAATGAATGTAATCTACGTCTACTTCTGTTTCGTTTACAGCACCTGCATGAACAAAGGCTTCGCTGATTGATTTATAAGCATCCTGTAATTCAACATATTTACCAACTAAGGCAATTTTAATTTTATGTTTCGGATTCTTATGACGATCTAAAAAATTATTCCAAGCTGATAAATTTAATTCTTGTTTTGATTCAACACCGAATTTTTTCATTACAATTTCGTCGAGCTTTTCTTCCTTCATTTTTAAAGGAACCTCGTAAATTGTTGAAACATCGATCGACTGCACAACTGCCTCCTTATCAACGTTACAGAACAATGCCACTTTTTTACGAATGGTTGATCCCAAGTGTTTTTCGGTACGTAAAACCAGTACATCGGGTTGAACCCCAATTTCCAACAATTGTTTTACCGAATGTTGTGTTGGTTTGGTCTTAAGTTCGCCTGAAGCATTCAAGAACGGAACCAAAGTTAGGTGAATCACCATTGCTGAACGACCAAGCTCCCATTTTAACTGTCGAACTGCTTCGATATATGGAAGCGATTCGATATCGCCAACTGTACCTCCGATTTCGGTAATTACAAAATCAAATTTCCCTTTGTTACCAAGGAATTTAATGTTGCGTTTAATCTCATCGGTGATGTGCGGAATAATTTGCACCGTTTTTCCCAAGTAATCGCCACGACGCTCTTTATTAATTACCGATTGGTAGATACGACCAGTAGTAACATTGTTGGCCTGCGAAGTTGGGAAATTAAGGAAACGCTCGTAGTGCCCAAGGTCTAAGTCCGTTTCGGCACCGTCCTCCGTTACATAACATTCTCCATGTTCGTATGGATTTAAAGTTCCGGGATCTACATTGATGTAAGGATCTAATTTCTGGATGGTTACTGAGAAACCTCTGGCCTGTAATAACTTGGCCAATGATGCTGAAACAATTCCTTTTCCTAAGGAAGAAGCTACACCTCCTGTTACGAATATATACTTAGTCGACAATTTACAACTGTTTTAATGGTTTGAATTTGAAGCCACAAAGATAAGTGAAATGGTTTAATCAAAAAACACTTATTTCTAAAACAAAAAAGGCTTGCCAACTTGACAAGCCATTTTTGATTAATCTTCTTGATCTTCGACTTCGTCTATGATCCTAATTTTATCCTTCAAATAAACGATTTGCTCTTCGTTTTTGGCAATTTTTCGTTCCACATCTTTTATGAGTGCTTCGGCTCCTTTTGAATTAGCGAAAAATCCAATATTATTTTTCAGGGTGATTAAATCGCTTTCGATTTGTTTGATTCGACCAACTAACTTATCGCGATCGGAATACAAGCGATTTTCGCCACGGTGAGAGGATTTCATCTCCATTGCCTTGCTTCGGAATTTCAACAAATTACGATCTTTATCTTCTACACGAAGCTTATCGAACTGTGAATTAATGATATCGCGGAATTTCTTGTTGACTTCATTTTTATTGGCAATTGGCACATGTCCAATGTCGGCCCAACGGCGTTGAAAGTCGCGCAATTTTTCAAAATCAGCTTTTTCGTCATTCGAAACTTTGAAGGCTTCAACTTCGGCTATTAAATTATTTTTAAGTTGAAGATTTTCTTCTTGTTCGCTATCCTTTTCGCTAAAGAATTCAGATTTCTGATTAAAGAAATGATCACATGCCGCTCTAAATCGTTTCCAGATTGCGTCGGAATGTTTGCGAGGAACCGGACCAATTTCTTTCCATTTCTTTTGAATTGAAATTAATAAATCGGTAGTCTTTTTCCAGTCGGTGCTATCTTGCAAAGCTTCGGCCTGATTACACAAATCGAGCTTTAATTGTAGGTTGTTCACTTGAGCTTCTTTGTGTTCGGCATAAAACTCACGTTTTTTATCGAAAAAAGCATCACAAGCTTTTCGGAAACGATCGTAAATTGAATTGTTATCTTTTTTTGGTGCAAAACCAATGGTTCTCCAAAACTTTTGAATACTAATTACTTCCTCCGATTTTTCTTCCCACTCTTTATGGTTTTTCAAATCAAGCGTTAGCATCTCTTCAACTTTTTCGCAAAGTGCAGCTTTGGCTTCCAAGTTTTTCTTTTGCGATTTTTTACGACTTTCAAAAAACTCTTGATGATTTCGGTTGATTTCTTTGGTTGCGGCTTTAAATCGTTCCCACAATTCCTCTTTATTTTCACGAGGTACTGGTCCAATTTCGCGCCATTCATCGTGTAATTTTTGTAAGGCATTAAATGCACCTATTACCGATGGCTCGCTTAATAAAGCTTCGGCTCTTTCGCACAACTTGATCTTGGCCTGCATATTCTTCTTGAGGTCAAGATCGCGTAATTCTTTGTTGATTTTAATATAATCGTAAAAGTTCTCAACGTGGTGATGGTAGGTTTTCCAAAGATCTTTTAAACTCGATTGTGGTACCAAACCAACATTGCGCCAACGCTCTTGCAACTCTTGAAATTCGTTAAAAGTGTTGTTAATAGTTTCTTCGCTATTAACTAAGTTTTTAATCTCTTCTATTATCTCGTACTTCAGTTTTAAGTTTTGTTCTTTTTCGCCTTCAATATTTTTAGCGTGCTTAAACTTTAACTGACGAAACTGATTATACAAGCTTTTAAAATCGGTTTCGTAAATATCTTCGTCGGGTTTGAACTCATTGATTTCATTTCCTGCTTCAACGAAAGCTGCTTTTTGTTCCTGAAGATTCGCATTGTGCTTTTTGTAGAACTGAATTTTAATCAACTCAACTCGCTGGTTAAGTTTCTCAAAATCATCTTCCTCGAGTAAACTGCGAAGTTCATTGATTAATTCAACTTCGGTATGATTGGAATAATCAATTATTTCCACTTCAGGTTTTTCGGGCTCAGTTTCTTTTTCAGCCTCTTCCTTTACCTCCGTTTTGTCTTCAACTGTTTCTTCCGTAGTTTCTTCAGCGGGCTCAACAATTTCTTCCTTTTCAATTGAGCTTTCTACTGCTTCAGTTTTTAATTCTTCTGATGAATTTTCGGTGTTCTCAGAAGTGTTCAACTCATTTTGAGTTTCGTAGTTCTTATCGTCTTTAGCTTCCATTGTAATGATGGTTATGAGTGCAACAAAAATGTTAAGTACATGTCTTTCTAGACCTTTACGAAAATAGAGATTAAAATGTATATGTCAAAGGTTTATGTTCAGATATTATGCAATTACAATGAAAGCATATTTTTCAATTAAAGTTTCTTAGGTTTTGGAGAAAAACGATACGTAAATAAGCTGTATTTAAGTCAATTAGTCAGGTAAACAAATATTTATTCGTTTGAATAAACATTTAGAAGCGGAATATGAATCAGGTTTTTTACAGTAAAATATTAACAATAAAAAAGTTGGGCCGTTAATTGAACCCAACTTTTTAATCAAATTACTAACTTTTATTGCTGAAAATTGTGTTCAACAATTGGTATTAGAATTTACTTACCCCCACGATATCCTTGTCCGTTTCCATTTTCGCCTCTGCTTCCATTTCCATTTTGTCCATTCATACTATTTTGTTGCTTCCCTTGACCTTGACGATTGCCTTGTCCACAACTGTTGCTATCGGCTATAAGCTCGTCAAATTTTTCTACCGAAAGTATTTGTGGTTCGTAACTTACTCCATAGTTACCCAAAGTGCGAACAAAACCTCGAAGATGATTCCCAGAACCAGCTAATAAGTTTCCGTAAACCCTTTCAATCGCAGCGATTTCAGTAGCTTCGATAAGTTCTTCCAAATCAACTATGTCGTATTCTTCGATATAGGCACCAGTTGCTAGTGCTTCTTCGATAGTTGTTCCTGCAGCAGTTAGACTGGTGTACAATTCTTGTAATGTTTCATTTGCAAAAACTCCTACTTCTTCTTGCATTGGATCTTCAATGCCAAAAGATTCGAGCAAATAAAGTACTGCAGCAGCATGACGTTCTTCGCTAGCTGTAATGTTGCTGAAGATTTTTAATTCATATTGCTCATAGAAATAAGCATAAACATCACGTGCTAGTTTTTCTTCCTCGCGCATCAATAAAAGTCCATCGACATCAAACTGTGTTAAAGAATCGGCAGATGTGATTGTTAGCACCGAATCGATACAGTCTTGACTTATTGCCTCAACGGTTTCAACATACTCATAATACTCTGCTGGAGCAGCTTGTGTTTCAATTGCATCGTTTGATTCACATGAAGTGAAAAGGAATACAAAAAGTGATAATAATATTGTCATAGTTTTCATGATTATTGCTTTTTACATGGTTTATTTCCCGAACAATTTCCGTTACATTTTCCAGATCCATCTTTCTTTTTCACGCCGTTGCCATTGCCTTTATTCCCACTCTTAAGCTTCTTACCTTTTCCTGTGTTTCCAGCATTTTGATTCCTTACTTGATTTTGGTTTTGTAAAAGATCAAATTCGGCTTTTTGTTTTTCGTTCAAAAGTGCTTTTACGGCCAATTGATGTGCTGCCTTAGAATCAAGCATCTGTGTTCTGATAGTTGCCTTTTTAGCTACATCGGTTGTTGCTCTTCTTTTTTCTTTTAATGCATCGATAAAATTCTGATGCTGAGTTTCAAGTTCTGCAATCGCAGTTTTTTGCTCACCAGTTAATCCACTAATTTTAGACAAACAACTACCTGCATTGCCATTGTTCTGTTTTGAATTTCGATTGCTATCTCCTTTAAATGCACTAACAGACAACAAAAGGAACATTGAAAATGATACCAATACTAATTTTGAAATTACTTTTTTCATGGTTTTATTATTTTTAAATTTTTGATTTCAGAGATATGACACCATTGGTTTTGAAAAACTTGCGCACTTAATTTATTTTTATCTAAAATAGATCGCTTTTTCACTTCGGTATTTTTCAAATAAGAAGTATCCCAGCTGGCCTTTCCGGATCGAATTAATCGTTTTTAATTGAATCGCTAATCACTTCATTATTTCTTCGAAAACCTTTTCCACCGCGATTGCCTTTTCCTTGCCGATTTCCAGAGGGTGTTTTTACGTAACCTTGCTCAGTAAGCATCGCCTGAAAAATATCGATCATTTTTTCTTGTTGATCCGCTTCAAGCGCACTTTGCAAATTGAAATAATAGTCGAAAGTATATTCCTTCAGCACTTTATGCTTATCACCTAATTGAACTGCAAAAGCATTAAGCTTCTCACGATCAGGATTAGATGATTTTAACTCTGCAGCCATCTTCTCACGAATAGTTTCCATGCTGTGCAAAACATGGTTGGCGCTTTGATTGTAGGTTCTTCGGTATTTTCGAAACAAGACTGCTTGATCTTCGGACAAACTTAATTCGCTTTTAAAAAATTGACCAACTTGCGAACTCGGAATTTTTATCTCCTGATTTTGTGATTGATGCACCTCTTTAATATGATTCGACAAGGTGATAAAACTCGCGATGTTTGTACCAAGCAAAAACACAATTATAATGATGAGAATCGATTTTGTAGAAAGGCGCATATCAACTAATCATTTAAAAGGTAAAATTCAGCTGTCTCTAAATTGGCATCGTTAAAAAGTGCAGCAACGTCGTAATCTGCAGTAACATTATTTTGGATCGTGTTTTTAGTTACTTTGCTTAGCATGGTTCCAATCAGCAATCCCACAACCAAAACCGATGCAATTGCCAAAGGATTTAAAACCCATTTTTGAGAAAGCACCCTGTTCTTTTGCATCCTCGATTTAATTCTGGTAAACAAATACGGTTTCACTTGAACAGATTTTACTGTATCGAGCGATGCAAAAGTTGCTTTCAGAAATTCATATTCGGCTGCACACGAAGGACAATCATTTATATGCTTATTAAGCAATTGAGACTTATCGCCCGATAAAGATTTTTCGAGATCGAATATCATATTTGATTTAACTTCTTTACAATCCATTTTTTCTGTAATTTGTCTATTTGACACAAACAACTTCAAAAACTTGCGCCAGTTTTCAATTTATTTTCAAAAAAAGCACAAGTTTTTTTGAGTAATGGTGTCTTAAAACTAAAAAATATCGTTCTGCGATGCCGGAAAATTTTATTGAACAGCTTCAAAAGGGTAATGAAAATGCCTTCAGACAACTGGTTGACGAGTACCAACAAATGGTATTTCGCACCTGTTTGGGCATTGTTCACGATACCGAAGATGCTGACGATATTGCACAAGAAGTTTTTATTGAAGCTTATCAATCAATTTATAAATTCCGAGCCAATTCAAAAATTTCGACCTGGCTTTACCGCATCGCAGTTAATAAATCCCTTAATTTTCTTCGAGCAAACAAAAGAAAAAGGCTATTTCAATCCATTAATAAATCCACGCCTGAAATTCCAGACGATAATAACAACCTTGGACAACCACACGAAAAAATGCTGGAACAGCAGCGCAAAAAAATAATGGACAATGCAATCGATTCGCTTCCCAAAAACCAACGCACGGCTTTTGTACTAAATAAAGTTGAAGAGTTATCCTATAAAGAAATCTCAGAAATAATGGAACTCTCCATTTCGTCGGTTGAATCGCTATTGTTCAGAGCAAAAAAGAACTTGCAAAAGAAACTACTTGCTTGCTATCATCGCGATTGCTAAGCACAATACTGCACTAAAATTCACTCTATAAAAGCACTCTATAAAAACATTTTGTATTTTAGTTTCAAATTTAATGCATGGAAGTCTCGGATATTTTAATAAAAATCAGAAAAATAGTTCGATCGATCGATATTGAATCGAAAAAAATTCAAAAGGAATACGGCGTAAGTATTCCACAAGTACTGTGTTTAAGCTTTTTAAATAGCTCTCCGCACTATCAAGCAACACAAAGCGAAATTAAAAACTTTCTGAATCTAAACCCGAGTACTGTAAGTGGCATCATCAATCGACTCGAGAAGAAAGGTTTTCTGGCAAGGCTTCCAAAAACTGGAGATAAACGTATTGTTAATATTGTTTTAACATCGGCTGGAGAGAAGCATTTAAGTACCATTCCTTCGTTGCTACACGAACAATTATCAAGCAAACTCGAAAAGCTGGAACGAACTGAACTATTAAACGTTGAAAAAAGCCTCGATACCTTGATTGACCTACTCAACATAGATGAATTAAATGCCTTCCCAATGATTGCAATTTCCAACGATCTAGACGAGCATTTAACGCAACAAAAATCCGAAGAATAGTACTCCACATCACCTAAGTAAACTTCTATTAATAGATATTAATACCCTATTAATTTAGCAATCTTATTTCTTTTTGTAATTTTGTTCGCATAGAAACTATTTAGGGAAACATATGATTTATGACAAAACTCAAAAAGAAATTGCTAGTAAAATTGGAAGTGAAGTTAAAAAGTCAAATTGGAAAGATTGGAAGTGGCAACTAAGACACTCAATCAATTCGATCGACAAATTTGAAAAACTCACAGGAATAAAATTTACAGGAAACGAAAGAAAAAATTTAGAAGAAACATTTTCAAAATTTCCGCTATCCATCACACCTTATTACTTATCGCTCATCGATAAGAAGAATTATCAAAACGATCCCGTATTCAAGCAAGCCTTTGGAGGAATTGAAGAATTAACTACTTTAAAATCTGAACTTTCCGACCCTCTTTCTGAAGATACCGACAGCCCCGTTGAAGGAATAACACATCGCTATCCCGATCGAGTATTATTTCATGTAAGTAATGTATGCTCAATGTATTGTCGCCATTGCACTCGTAAAAGAAAAGTTGGTGATATCGATTTTGTACCTTCCAAAAAACAATTAATGAAAGGAATTGAGTACATTAAAAATACCCCTCAGGTGAGAGATGTACTTTTATCGGGTGGAGACCCATTTATGTTGCCCGATGATAAAATCGATTGGTTACTTTCAGAAATTACCAAAATCCCACACGTTGAATTAGTTCGTATAGGAACTAGAATGCCAGTGGTTCTTCCTTATCGAATTAATGATAATTTAATTTCAATTTTAAAGAAATATCATCCGGTTTGGATCAATACTCATTTTAACCATCCCAACGAAATTTCAAGCTCGGCGAAAGAAGCACTTGCGAAATTGGCCGACAACGGATTCCCATTGGGAAATCAGTCAGTATTACTTGCCGATATCAACGATTGTCCACGAATCATGAAATCACTGTTACACAAATTGGTTCAAAACAGAGTTCGACCTTATTACTTGTATCAATGTGATTTATCTGAAGGTTTATCGCACTTCAGAACTCCAATTGGAAAAGGTATTGAAATTATGGAAAGCTTAATTGGCCACACCAGCGGTTTTGCACGACCAACCTATGTAATAGATGCTCCGGGTGGAGGTGGAAAAATTCCGGTAATGCCCAACTATATTATTTCGTGGTCGACCAACAAAGTGGTACTCAGAAACTACGAAGGAGTTATTACCACCTACAAAGAACCAGACAAATACGAACCAAAAATGTGTGACCGCGATTGCGACAATTGCGATCTCGACCTTAACCTTTCCGAAATCGACGAACAACAACAAGCTATTGGAATTGAGAGTTTACTAGCCGACAGTTCTGATACTATTTCCCTAATCCCAGAAGATAACGAACGTTTAAAAAGAAGAGAAGAAAATGCGTGATACATTTGAAACAATAGGACATGGTTCTGCTATTCACCACGGAATGCTGAATAATAGAATCTATCTAATGAAATTACACAAAGACGATAGAGAAAATATTATTGAATTAGTTGAAACACTTGCCAAAAAGAATGGTTATACAAAGATAATTTGCAAGGTTCCAAAATCGGAAGCTCCAATATTTTTTGCCGAAGGCTATTTAACAGAGGCTTTCATTCCTAAATTTTACAATAGCAAAGAAGATGCCTTTTTTCTATCAAAGTTCATCACCCAAGGTCGTTTCTTGGACATCGAGAGAGAGCAATTACATGAGTTAAGAGATGTACTTGAAGAATCAAAGTCAGAGGTGAAAAAAGCGAATGCGCATGCAAGTGAATACACGCTTAGAAAGCTCGACAGCAACGATGTTGATCAAATGACCGATTTGTACCGTATCGTTTTTGAAAGCTATCCTTTCCCAATTCATAACCCGGGATACATTTTAAAAACAATGAAAGAAAATGTACAGTATTATGGGGTTGAAAAGCTTGGTACCATTGTCGCAATTGCATCGGCCGAAATTGATTTCAAAGGTCAAAATGCCGAAATGACTGATTTTGCAGTACATCCCGATCATAAGGGAAAAAGCTTATCAAAGCTAATCCTAAATAAGTTGGAAGCTGCAATGAAGTCGCAAGACATTACCACTTTGTACACAATTGCAAGATTGAACTCTATCCCAATGAATAAAACTTTTATTCGCTATGACTATACGTATACTGGTACTTTGCGCAGAAATACCAATATCGCCGGTCAAATTGAGAGTATGAACATTTATTACAAACACCTTTAGTTTTTATGCCAGAAAGAAAGTTAGGAAAAAGATGTCGATTTGCTTCAGAATGTCCTGTATATAAAGGCGAAATCCGAGTAGATAGTATGCCCAAATATTTGTATCGAAATGTGTTTTGCGAACGAGGTGAACGAGGCTGGAAAAATTGCGAACACTATGTGAAATACAGCGAATCAGAATCATCAAACTCATAAATTAAAGAAAAATAGAATTGTATGAGCTGGATCGATATTATTATCTTTTTCCTCTACCTTCTTGCAATGCTTGGAGTTGGTTTTTACTTCATGAAAAAAAACAACTCTACTGACGATTACTTCGTTGGCGGAAGAAAATTAAATAGCTTACATATTGGACTTTCAGTGGCTGCCACCGATGTTGGTGGCGGCTTTTCTATTGGGCTCGGCGGGCTTGGTTTTACGATGGGATTAGCTGGTAGCTGGTTACTATTTACCGGATTGCTTGGCGCTTGGTTGAGCGCCGTCATTCTAATTCCAAAAGTTTCAGACTTAGCCCGACGAAAAGGATTTCTTTCGTTTCCACAATTTTTAGATTTTATATTTGATAAACGTGTAGCGCTAATGGCTGGAATAATTTCGGCTATTGGCTACATTGGTTTTACAAGTTCACAAATACTTGCAGGCGCAAAATTAGCATCCTCCACTTTTCCAGAACTAAACCTCAATCAAGCGCTACTAATCATGGGAGTTGTTGCTGTAGGCTACACCGTTATGGGTGGATTAAAAGCTGTTATTTATACCGATACCATCCAATGGATTGTACTAATGGCCGGGTTACTTTTTGTTGCTCTGCCCTACGTGTATATTAAAATTGGTGGACTCGAAGCAATTGAAGCGACCTTAAATCCTTCGTTTTTAGATTTAACAGCAGTTTCGTGGCATCAAATTGTAAATTGGATGTTTACGATCATTCCAATTTGGTTTATTGGAATGACCTTGTACCAGCGAATTTATGCAGCCAAAGACAAAAAAACAGCTCAAAAAGGATGGTTCATTGCCGGATTATTTGAGTACCCGTTGATGGCTTTTGTTGGAGTTATCCTCGGTATGTTTTCGCACGTAGCACTTGAAAACGGAATGCTGGGAGCTCATACACTCGCTACGATGGATGCCGAAATGGGACTTCCAATTTTACTACGAACAGTATTGCCAATTGGCGTATTAGGAATTGTTTTATCGGCCTATTTTTCAGCAATTATGTCAACTGCCGACAGCTGTTTGATGGCAGCATCGGGAAATGTAGTTACCGATATTTTCAAGAAACACGATTCAAAGAAAAGTTTACGATACTCGCAAATTACCACTTTGGTTATTGGTATTCTGGCTTTGCTAATGGCCTTAAAAATGACCAATGTGCTCGATTTAATGCTTTACTCCTATTCGTTTATGGTGTCGGGTATTTTTATTCCGGTTTTGGTTGCACTGTTTGTAAGAAAACCGAATGCAACAGCCGCTTTACTCTCGATGGTTGTTGGTGGAGTTGTAACGCTTACCCTAATTCTTTTAAATATTGAGCTCCCATTAAATTTGGACGAAAATATCTATGGAATTTCATTGTCTTTACTCACTTACTGGGTTGCTCACTTAGCCCTTAAAAAGAAAACTGTTTAATCATTTCTTTGAGGAGATGGTAAGCTTGTTAGAACTAATTGTTCCCATTTTTGCTTGGACTAAAATTTCGCCTTCGTTTGTTGTTGACTGTACAATTGCTAAACATTTGCCTTTGTAGGCTTTTGTTTTATTCGATTTAAATGGCAAATATTCTTTTAGGTTTCCATTTCCTACTGCATTAATTTTTCCGGGACCAGTTACTTCAAACTCAATTTGATTGCTTGCAAAAGGTAACAGAATTCCGTTTTCATCTTGAATAAATGCTTGCACATAAACAAGATCTTGAGCATTGGATTGAAGGCTTTCGCGATCGACTTTTAAAACCAATTGAGCTGGTTTACCGGCAGTTTTCAAAGTATGGCTCACAGTTTTGCCATTGGGCAAAGTTGCAATCGCTTCTAGCGTTCCTTTTTCATAAGGTACTTCCCAAACTAAAAATGCTTCATTTTCGAGTTTCCAATGTTGCTCCCCTAATGATCGACCGTTCAACTTTAATTCAACATTTTCAACATTGGTATACACATGAACTGAAAGCAAATCGCCTTCTTTTTGATGGTTCCAATGTGGTTCAACTGCTGGCCAGCCCCAATACGAAACCTCTTTTATATTCTTCGCTGAAGAATCAGTTTCAACAGCCATATAAACCATTGGCTTTTCTGTCCAAAGGGCTTTTCGATGATAAAAAGCGGGCTTTTTAAAACCACAGATATCGTAAAAACCAGAGGCCGAACCAATCCAAGGCCACTCAGGCCATTCATTCCAAGGCTCGCAACCTGTACCAACAGCACTTAACCCCGATTCTCCTAAATAATCGAAACCAGTCCATAAAAACTCGCCCATTACAAAATCGGCCGTTTGTGCATTAACCCACTCTTCATAAGTATGCATCTGACTGCAATCTCCGGGCTGATAAGGATATACGGTTGTTTCAGAACCATAAATCACTCGATTAGGATATTTTTCATGATCGGCTTCATACATCGATTCCTGATAATTGTAACCAACAATATCCAGCACTTCACCAATTCCGGTTGCATTAATACCATTCACTTTATTGTTACCAGCAGTAACCGGACGAGTTGCATCGTGCTTACGAACTTCATCTTTCAGCATTTGAGCAATTTTTCGACCATTTTTACGATCACCCTGCTCCGCCACTTCATTACCAATACTCCAGGCAAATACCGAAGGATGATTACGGTCGCGTTTCACCCAATTTTCGATGTCTTTTGCATGCCATTCGTCGAAATATGGAGCATAACCAGCTTTTAACTTCCCGCGTTTCCATTCATCAAACACTTCGTTGAAAACAATAAAGCCAAGTTTATCAGCAGCATCCAACATGGCTGGTGAAGGTGGGTTGTGACTCATTCGTAGAGCATTACAACCTGCTTCTTTTAGTAATTTTAGTTGTCGTTCGTAGGTGTAATCAAAACAAGCAGCTCCTAGCGGACCACCTGCATGATGATTGTTGGTACCTTTAATTTTTACGATTTCACCGTTTAAATAGAACCCCTCGTTGGGCGAAAACACAAAATTTCGTATTCCATAATTGGTTTGATAGAGGTCGGTAATTTTCCCATTCAGATGCAATTCGGCCTTGAGTTGGTACAAATATGGATTTTCGATCGACCATAATTCAGCTTTCGGGATGTATAATTCCTGACTTAAGTTAGAAGTATCGTTGGCTTGGATCAAAAAGTACTGACGTTCCTTTCGAACAGTATTGTTCATATTGTCAACAAGTCTTAAAACTAGAATTCCCGATAAGTCTTTAGATTCTTCATTTATTACTTTTGCTTTCACCGCAATTCGAGCGCGATTTTCCACAATTGAGATAGTATTTGCCTCCACTCCCCATTTATCAAAATGTAGTTTCCCTGATATTTTGAGCCAAGTATTTCGGTAAATTCCTGCGCCAGAATACCAACGAGAATTGGGTTGATCTTTGGTATCGACTTTTACGGCAATTAGATTTTCCTTCCCAACCGGATTCAAATAGGGAGTTAAATCATATTGAAAAGTGGTATAACCATATGGCCAGAAACCTAAAAAATGGCCATTGATCCACACTTTGCTGTTGCGATAAATTCCGTCGAACTGAATTTGTACCTTCTTTTTTCTCATCGAATTTTTGGTAACAAATTGCTTTCGATACCAGCCAATTCCGTTACTTGAAAAACCACCACCTTTGCCGCTTGGATTGGTCGGATCAAATTTTTGTTCTATGCTAAAATCGTGCGGTAGATTTAGGTTTCGCCAATTAGAATCATCGAAAATTACTTTTTCAGCTCCTTCAATTTCTCCCTGATAAAATTTCCAATCGTAATTAAAAAGGGTTTGAAACTTATCAGAAGGATCATTGCTGCATGAATTGATCAGCAACAGTATGAAAAAAGCAAAAAGGTAGTTTCTGATATTTTTCATCGTAATAGATTTAATAATAAAAAGTCCAATTGAACTCGAAATACTTACCATCCACGAGTGGATCGATTAAATAATTCACGCTACCACCTAAAACGAATGTATGCTTGTCATAAAACTTACAATCAAGTTTCACTTCAATTCCGGCGGAAGAAAAACTCTTATTCATTTCGTTGTAGAACACCCTAGTGTAATCGAAAAAGTAATTGGCTCTTAACCTTTTCATATAAACAAGTCCATGAATCCCGAAATCGGGATACCATACAGGATGACCATAATTTAAGCTTAGTTTATACTGGCTATCAAATTGACGTGCATCGAAATAGCCACGACTATTGGAGAAATTATCGTTAAATATATAATTCAAATCTCCAATTTCCCTTGATTCATAAAAGCCAGACAACCCAAAACTATTGGTTGGCGTAAAACCAGGGAATTTAAGAGTTGAACCAATAAATAACTGATTCGATTGATCTGATAATGATTGATTATAAATCACAGATAATCTTTGAGAATACTTTGAGCTTAACTTAGATCTTGCAAAAAGTCTTGAATTACTTGCATTTAATTGAAATTTTAATGCATGTATATTATAGTCTTCGCTCGCCATTTCTTCGCTAAAATTAATATTTGAAAATGAATAACTTGCTGATAAATCGATATGTCGAGAAAATTGATGACGAGATAAATCAAAGGGTAAAGTTGCCTTTCCTAAAAAGACCTTTTCATTCCAGTAAAGCAGTTTACGCTCTCCACTAGGGGTATCTATTATAAAATTTTTATTTTGTACTTGGTTCCATTCTCCTCTTAAAACAGGATAAAATCCATAATATTCAACAAATCCTTTAATGATTCCGGTTTCTTTATTAAAATCATACGAATAGATTCCATTAATAAAAATAGTCGACAAAACATTATTAAATGAAATCGCTCCTCCAAGCTGGTCATTATCATAAAGTAAACTCCAAAAGTATGGATGAATCAAATGCTTTCCTTTTTGATATTTCGAGCTTGGATAAACAGTATCGGGAAGTTTATCAACAATGGAGCCACCTTCCTTATTGATTTCTCTAAGCGCATAAACCACAGAGTCCTGCACTTGATCTCGATTAGGAGTAAGTTGAATATTTTCCTTAAAATATCCTTTGGTCAAATCAACTTTTGTAAGATTAGTTCCTTTGCTAAAAACACGTTCGCTTACTACTAAAGCATTGCCCGATGGTGAAACAACAGGCTCTTTTAGTCCAATTTTAGCAGAGGTTATCTGGTGTATTTCTCCACTTTCAATTTCGTAAACATATACATTGTTGATGCCACTAAAGGTTGCTGTAAAATACACTTTTCCAACATTTACAATTGGTTTTCCGATAGCATAGAAAGTTGGAATAGTTAGTTTCTGAAACTTACTGCTAGTAAGATCGTAACTACCAATAAATGCTCTTCCATTTTTGGAAGCTGAATAAATAATCGAATTATCGTTCTTGTAAAACTTAGGGAATGTTGGTAAAAATGAGGTTTCAATTCGATCTAGTTCAAGGCCGCTATTTGCATCAATAATTACTAAATAATTTTTAAGCTTGCTATCTGCCTCTACAAAAACAATTTTATCTCCTTTTGCAGAAAAAGATGGCGACTGTGCATTTGTTTCTGAAGTGATATAACGACGCTTTTTTGTCTTTGCATCGTATTCAACCACTTGCATATAATTTACATATCCACGTCGAATTGAAGAAACTTGTTCGCTCCAGATAAACTTACCATCATATTCGTCAAAGTAATTGCTATCTTGTATTTTTCCAACAACACAAACAGTGGTTGCTTTGCCATTATTAATCTCAACAATTTGTGCGTTTTTGTCATAGGAACTTCTTAATGCAAATAGTTTTCCTTCACTATTAAATAATGGTTGATTAAAGAAAGTTGGATATTTTTGGACTGTAGCTGGAAACAAATTTTCATTCTCGATGTACCCAACACTATCAAGTAAATGCTGATAACGCATTTTTAAGTCTTTGTATGCCTCTTTATACAAAGTTTTAGTATTTATCCCATATAACTTTTTAAAATTAGATGATAACGGATAGATCAATCGTTTTAGTTGATAGCTACGTTCAAGAGCAGGCCTCCAAGCATCATTCCCGTATTGGTTGCGGGCATAATTAGCCATTTGGAATCCTAGTTCATAAATACTATTCGATTCATCTTTAAAGCTTCCGTTTTTAGCTTTAGCATAACTGTATTTAATATTGCTAAATAATTGGGCTCTTTGAGCTTCTGAAAAAATAGGAATTCTTCCACGCCCCCCGTTGGTAAGTGCAGTTTCCTGTACTACTGCATCTCCCTCGGTAAACCAACCCGGAACCAAAGCTCCTCTAAATAAATAATGTCCATCTCCAAAAAGTATATTAAACAATTTTCCATATCCATAAACTGAATTACTATACTGTAATGCGTGACGATATTCATGGATAGGTGTTGCCACATTCCAGTCATCGGGCCCCCAAAGCATCGTATTTTGAGGGGAAGTACTTACAAACTGCTCACAATGGTAAGGGCCAAATACCATTGCTGAGTTAACAACAGAAGTATGATTATGAAGTACCACATTCAATTTTCTTTTGATTGGACCAATGCTTCGATCATTATGATCGTGCATATAATGAAATAAACGACTCATATTTTGAGCAATGCTGTCCATTCCTTCGTCATAAATAATTCTAAAATCATTGGTATTAATTTCTTGCCAATTTCTATTGAAGGGTTCTCCTCCATCATGCAATTGGGAAAATGAAATGATGGAAAATACCATAAGTAAAAGAAAAGCAATAGTCTTTTTTGTATTCATAACGGTTAGCATTGCGCATGTTAGTGATCAATAAAGTTAAAATTAATTTTCATTCCTTACTTTAAAATTTATAATTCAATGGTTCGGATCTTTTATAATGAACGAATTGCTTCAACAAGCTATCAATTCAATACGATATTGAATGTAGATGGTAGTAATTAACTCAAGAAGATGAAACCGCATCCCAAAACATGTAAATCACTGGTTCTAAGTAAATTTTATTTTAAGAAATTATTTTCGTTGAATTAAACTTGGTGTTATATAACATATAATCATATACATTTGATCCAAGAACTGAATATTGAATATAAAAGAAAAGGATTTGTTATGAGCTTAAAAAAACAATTTTTAAAATCGAAACCTGTATGTAAGGTTACCTTCCGTTTATCTAAAGAGGATGCCAACGGAGCAAAAGATGCAAAACTAGTAGGAAGCTTCACTTCGTGGGAAGAAGATGCAATTGGAATGAAAGCATTAAAATCGGGTGATTTCACTGCCATCGTATCTTTACCAGCCGGAGAAAGCTTTGAATACCGCTTTGTAACAAGCGATGGTGCATGGATCAACGATTCAGATGCAGACGCTTTTGCTGACAATGGTTTAGGAGAAAGCAATTCAGTTGTAAGCACGATAGCATAATTTATTAGAATTGAAAGGGTTACTACGGCTCTTCCAACTGGCACAAAAATTACATATTAAAATAAGTACATCCCAGCAATCAATACTGCTATTGAATTGTTAACATTGTGATGTAACTAAGAAAAGTATGTTTGAAATTTTCTCGGAAGCCTTTGTTTCCATGCTTGGAGCCGTAGGCCGAATTTTTTTTATAATTGTTGGTGCAGGTTTTCTTGTTCGAAAAAAAATTTTGACTGAAGAACATGTAAAGGCTTTGTCGCGCGTAACAGTGAATATACTCTTACCCTGCATGTTGTTCACAAAAATTAGCAACAACTTTGATTCCAGCTCCATACATTATTGGTGGGCTATCCCTTTAACAAGTGCCACCATGATATTGGTAGGCCTTTTTTTTGGCTACCTTTTCTACCTGCGGAAGCATCAGGAAAAGCAATTTTTAATTCCCTTGGCAAGTATGCAAAATGCAGTATACTTGGTGCTTCCAATAGGTAAATTTATGTATCCCGATCAGTTTGATCAATACACCGTTTATAATTTCTTATTTCTTATTGGATTTATGCCAGTAGTTTGGAGTGTTGGGAAAGTATTAGTTACCGGAGGCAATTTTAAAACTGTAAAAGCGAAAGAATTTCTAACAGTTCCTTTACTTGCTGCACTCTTCACTTTAGCTGTTGTTTTAATGGGACTACATAAATATGTTCCTGCATTGGTGATGGATTCTCTAGAATTAGTTGGGGATGCAACCATTCCGATTTCAAATATTGTATTGGGGGCTACACTGGGAGGTATTTCTTTAAGAGTTTGGCCAAAGTTGGTTGACATTCTAAAAGTTACCTCAATTAAATACCTGTTTTTGCCTCTTTCGGTAGTGCTTGTTTTACATTTTATTGGCTTGAAAGAAAGCAACCCAGTTTTGGCCAATATGTTGGTAATTGAATCGGCTGCTGCGCCTGCAACTGCTCTAATTCTACAGGTTCGAGCTTATGGTGGCGATCGACAAACCGTTAGCAGCATGATGATTATTAGCTATGCAATTTGCTTGTTTGCCATTCCGCTTTGGATTGCAATTTGGCAGCTTTTATAAAACAAATTGTTGATTATCATCAACATAATCTTTCAAACAAACTTCCAATACAATTAAAATAGAAAGTTATTAATTGGTCATGAAACAAAAAATAGACTAAGTGGTTTATAAGTGATACAAAACTTCCAAAATAAAATCCGAAAAAATAAACGTATGAAAAAATATTTTTCATTGTCAGATATCATCGTAATTTTTATCACACTTATCTTATTTATTGTTGCCTTATTTGCAAAAGGACTAACGCATTACATTTTACTAGAAGCTGGTGTGTTATTAGTTTCTGTAAAAATAATCATGATGAATTATAAGAATATTCAATCAAATAGGAATATCCTGAATGAACTAGATAAAATCAATAAAAACATTCAAGACTTAAAGGATAAAAAGTCTTAAATGGGAACCCAAAAAGTTTATTCTACCACCTAATTGTCTCCAGCCCTTTGCTTTCCAGGTATTTATTGCAAGTACTAAATTGATGATTTCCAAAAAAACCACGAGAAGCAGAAAGTGGCGAGGGGTGCACCGATTTTAATACCAAATGTTTCTGTTTATCAATCACCTCTCCTTTTTTTTGTGCATAAGCTCCCCAAAGAAAAAACACTAAATTTTCTTTTTGATCTGAAAGCGCTTTAATCACAGCATCGGTAAAAACTTCCCAACCCTTTTTCTGGTGAGAACCTGCTTTATGTGCTTCAACTGTTAATGTTGCGTTTAACAAAAGTACGCCTTGTTTTGCCCAACTTGTTAAATCGCCACTTTGAGGTGGGGCAATTCCCAAATCGTTATTAATTTCTTTAAAAATATTCCGAAGGGATGGCGGAAATTGAATATTTTCTTGAACCGAAAAACACAAGCCATGTGCTTGCCCGGGGCCATGATACGGATCTTGACCTATAATGACCACCTTCGTTTTTTCAAAAGGACACAAGTCAAAAGCATTGAAAATTAATTTGGCAGGTGGAAATATTTTTTTCGCTTTATATTGCGTTTTAACAAACGCAGTAAGCGTTTCGAAGTATGGCTTTTCAAATTCGCTTTGAAGTATATTTTTCCAAGAAGGTTCAATTTTTACATCCATCATTTTTACTTTAAGTCTTAAAAATAGAGAACCTGAGTGAAAAATAAAATCTTCTTACAATTTAAACCATTCGGGCGTTTGCGAATAATTCAGCAATTCGTTTTTATGAACATATAAATTCTTTCGCTGAATATGCTGATAATCTTTCGAATACCGTTTAAAGTTGGCAATAATATCTTTGAGTGCTGCAACAAATAATAAAATCTCATCTGTTGAGGTAGTTGGATGCAAAGAATACCTCACCCATCCAGGTTTTTCAGACATATCACCAAGGTTAATCATGTCGGTAATTTCTTGAGAGTACTCGTAGCTCACATGCAATAAATAGTGCCCATAAGTTCCGGCACATGCGCAACCTCCTCGAGTTTGAATCCCATACAGGTCGTTCAACAACTTTACCAATAAATTGTAATGAATCTCTTCGATATAAAACGAAACGACTCCCAAGCGTTCGCGATGTTCATTGGCAAGAATTTTCACTTCTGGTATTTTATCCAGCTCATTAAATAAAAGTGTTAGCTGTTCATTTTCTCTTTCATGAATAGCTTCCACCGTCATTTGATTTTTCAACTGAAAGGTTAAGGCGGTTTTCATACTTTGCAGAAAACCGGGTGTTCCACCATCTTCTCGAACCTCAATATTATCGACATACTTATATTTTCCCCAAGGATTGGTCCAATCAACAGTGCCACCGCCTGGATTATCGGGCACCTCGGTTTTATACATCGACGCATCAAAAATCAAAACACCTGAAGATCCCGGGCCGCCTAAAAATTTATGTGGTGAGAATAATACAGCATCTAACTTTTCTAAAGGATTCTCGGGATGCATGTTAATATCATCGTAAGGCGCTGATGCTGCATAATCAACGAAAATAACACCGCCATTTTCATGCATTATTTTAGCTAGTTCGTGAATTGGAGTTCGAATTCCGGTAACATTTGAACAAGCAGTAAAGGCACCAATTTTAAATTCTCGATCCTTGTATTTTTTAAGTTCTTCTTTGAGCAAATTCGTATCGATAAGCATGTCATCACCCGGTTTTAAAACCACTACATCGGCATTGGTTTCATACCATGAGGTTTGATTGGAATGGTGTTCCATATGAGAAACAAAAACAACCGGTTTCTCATTATTTTCTTTTTCTAAGGAAGTTAACTGACGTTTGGCTTTAAGTCCTAAAATACGCTGAAACTTATTCACAACAGCCGTCATTCCAAAACCTGCGGTTATAATTACATCGTTTTTATCGGCATTTACATTTGCTTTAATTAGTTCATGTGAATACTGGTAAGCATAAGTCATTCGGGTACCCGTTTCAGAAGTCTCGGTATGCGTATTTCCGATAAAAGGGCCAAACTCATTTAGCAGTTTTTGTTCAATTGGTCGATACAATCGCCCGCTTGCAATCCAGTCGGCATAAGCAATTTTCTTAACTCCAAAAGGAGTTTTAAAATATTGGTCAATCCCAACAATATCTTTTCGAAAACGATCAAAATATCTTTCTAAATTACTCATGTATAATTTTTAAGTAAAATAAATCGATGGCACTAAAATAATATAGGACAAAAGTCACCATACTTATTAAACCACTCTTAATTCACTGCATATCAAACACAAACACCTAAAATAAGCCTAAACTTTTTATAGCAATTCAATATTTAAACATCATAAAACTTTGAAACTATGGAAATGAAGGTAAATTATCTGGCAATTGTAGCAGCAATCGTTGCATCTATGATTATTGGAAGTTTGGTACGGCCCCTTGTTTAGAAAACAATGGATGCAGCTCAACAACTTCACAAAAGAAGAATTAAGCAATAGAACCAACCTCATACGGACTTATTATGCAACCTCAGCTTTAATGTATTTAATTTCTGCATTTGAATTGAGCATGTATTTAGGCAAAGATCCGAGTATTGCCTTTGGGCATTTGCTGGCTTTACAACTGCTGTATTTTGAATTGGCACTTCTAAATTTAACAATGTTACCTACGAAGGGCAAAGCAATAAATTATGGTTGCTCAGTTTTGGGTACGATACAGTAAGCTATACTGTTATGGGTGTCGTAATTGGTGCAATTCATTAAACAGCGAGTTTAATTCAACCTTATCTCTTGATTAATTTGACAGATATTTTTTCACAGTGGCTAAGCCTTTGTTAAATTAGGGCAATTAAATAGCAAGTATGATCGTATCTGAAATAATCAACATTGAACATTTTCAAGAAATAATACAACAAAAGAATTTTCCAAAGCAATTGAAAGCAATCTTTTTCGATATGGATGGCGTTTTATTCGACTCCATGAAAAATCATGAAATTGCATGGAAAGCATCTTTCAAAGAGCAAGGAATTGAACTTCCACCAGAAGAAGCCTATTTAAATGAGGGCAGTCCGGCTTTTGAGACAGCCAAAGTTGTTTATAAGAAATTCAAAAATCGATTGATTTCGGAGCAAGAAGCCGAAACCATAAAAAAAAAGAAGCACGAAGTAATGCAAACACTTCCTGCATCGGAAGTAATGGAACAAATGCCGCAATTAATGGAAGTTTTGTCGAAAAATAATATCGATCGCTGGGTAGTAACCGGATCGGCACAAGGCTTGTTAATTGATCGTTTAGAAACTGAATATAATCAATTGTTAAAACGCTCAAAAATGGTGACTGCCTTAGATGTAAAAAAGGGAAAACCCGATCCTGAGCCATATTTAAGAGCAATCGAAAAATCGGGCTATTCACAAGAAGAAGCAATTGTTATTGAAAATGCACCTTTAGGCGTAAAAGCGGCAAAAGCGGCAGGACTATATACCATAGGCATCAACACGGGACCAATCGATCCAAAATTATTACTCGACAAGGGAGCCGACCTTGTGTTACCGGGAAGTATGGAACTATACAAATTTTTCAACTTATTGATGAAGCAAGCAAAATAATAAATGAACGAAAAGGTAAAAAAGCAAGTAGAATTTATTCTTGAGTTAGATAAATTAAAGCACGTTGAACGTCAGAATAGAATTTTAAATGAATCGCGACGCGAGAATACTGCGGAACATTCATGGCATAGCATTATGATGGCCATTGTTTTTGCGGAATATTCAAATGAAAAAGTAGACTTATTGAAAGTCATCCAAATGATTGCAGTACACGATATTGTAGAAATATACGCTGGCGACACTTTCTTTTACGACGAAAAAGCTTATCAGGATAAATACCAGCGTGAAGTGGATGCAATTGAAAAACTGACGGCAATTTTACCCAACGAAAATGGAGCAGAAATAAAATCTCTATGGTTCGAATTTGAACATCAAAAAACTGATGATTCAGTATTTGCAAATGCCGTAGATCAAATCATGCCTGTATTACTTAATGCCAATAGCAAAAATGGCTTAAGCTGGACAGAAAATAATATTACAGTAAGCCAAGTTGAATCAAAACTCTCAATTATTAAAAAGGCCTCTCCGATTTTGTGGGAAATTTTAAAAGATCAGATTCAGTTATCAATCGATAAAAATCTTTTGTCATAGGTTTTCATCCTTTTGTAAAAGTTTAATCATAAATCTCTTAACCGCCCCCCTCCCTTATGCATATATTTCATATATTTGATTTGGTTAATCAATACAATGAGTAAACTTTTTACAACAATAGTATTTTTTCTTACATTTCTTTTTACATCAACTAGCGTAAAAGGTGAGGAAACAAAAATTGATATTTCTGCAAATAGAAAACCAATTAAAATTGGAATTGCAACAGGATATACAAACAACATTAACCTCGATATTCGTGCCTTTTCAATCGCTTTAACTACCCATATCTTAGAAGAAAACAACATTCAGTATGAATATGTACGAGACGATTGGTATGAATTATTAAAGAAAATTGAAGACGGCAGCATTGATATCTTGCCCGGAACTCAATTTTCAAATGAAAGAAAAGAATATCTCGATTTCATAGATAAAGGCCTTTATTCGATTTGGAGCCAATTGTACATCCATCGGAACAACAAAGTAATCAGTCCAACCGATTTAAACAATAAGAAAATTGGGATGATTACCAATGAGGATAGCGGTATAAAGTTTCTTGAATTTATTAGTGCATTCAATATTCAGGTTGAACCAGTTTATTTCTATACAGTCTCTGAACTAAAAGAAGCATTTAATAAAGACGAAATTTTTGGTGTGGCTGGTCCAATGATCAAGGATTTTAAATCAATCCTACCAAAATCTAAGCCTTCAGGAATTTTTTATAACCCAACCTACATTAGTATTGCTTTTACTAAAAATAAGTACGAAGAGCTTATTTCGCTTTTCAATACTTTTATAACGAATGAGGTTGATGATCCGAAATCATATTACAATCATTTGGCAAATGAATATGATATTTCACCTGAACGAAATAACTCCATAACACTTCCAATTTGGGCTTTTCCTGTGATTTATTCAATTCTTGCGATTTTAATAATTGTAGTTTTCTTTAACATTTGGCTACAGAAGACAGTTAAAATAAAAACAGTAGAATTAGTTGAAGCCAAAAACAAAGCAGAAGAAAGCGAACGACTAAAATCTGCATTTTTGGCAAATATGAGCCATGAAATTCGGACCCCCCTAAATGCAATTATTGGTTTTTCAGAACTCATCTCAAACGAAGCAATTGACCAACAACAAAAGCAACTATACAGCAGTATTATTGGTACACAAAATAAATTACTGCTCAATTTGATTAATGATATAATCGACATATCGAAAATTGAATCGGGAACATTAAAAATTAAAAGCGAAAGAATAAATATTCAAGAACTATTAAAAGATATCTACAGAAGCTTTTTGCACCAATTCCCCGGAAACTTTAGCTTTATATTAGATCTCGACTCAATTTCGGAGGAATCAACAATCGATACCGATCCAAACCGACTTCGTCAAATATTAAACAACTTTTTAACCAATACCATCAAATATACCGATGGAGGAACTGTTACCTTAGGTGTAAACCAGATTTCGAACAATATCGAAATTTGGGTAAAAGATAGTGGCGAAGGAATCTCAAAAGAAAAGCAAGATCTTATATTTAAGCGATTTACCAAAATCGATGAGCTTTCTCAAGGAGCAGGATTAGGCTTGGCAATATCACAATCATTAGCCTTAATTCTTGGCGGAAACATAACACTTTCCTCGACTCCGGGTATTGGTTCAAAATTCACTTTTAGAATTCCGGCTTCTTAAGTGTCACAAATATGTTTTTTTGTACACTGATAATATTAATTTAAAGTCTAATCGTTACTTTAAATCGATCAATTCAGTAACTTGAGTGCCTATTCAATTGATTTGAACCCCAACACATGAAAAGTATTATTAACATAATTTTATTCAACCTTATTTGTATAGGTGGATTTGCACAATTCAGTCAAAATTTGCGAGGGAAAGTAATCGACCATGAAAGCAAATCTACTTTACCGGGCGCAAGCATTGCAGTTTCGTATGACGATAATACCATTGGTACAATAACAGATAGAGACGGTTATTTTGAGCTCTTCGATATTCCAATCGGAAAAGTAGATATTCAGATTTCCTATATCGGTTACCAGCCTTTCGAGCTAAAAAATCTTCAATTAATTTCTGGAAAAGAAAAAGTATTGACCGTAGAATTAATTGAGAAAGTAATTAAAATGGAAGAAGTAACCATTACGGCATTAAAAAATGGAGAAACCACCAATAAAATGACCAACCTGAGCGTACGTTCCTTTTCAATAAAAGAAACTGAAAGATATGCAGGTTCTTTAGGAGACCCTTCCCGTATGGCTTCGAATTTTGCAGGGGTGATAACAGCTAACGACAATCGCAACGACATCATTATTCGAGGAAATTCACCGCAAGGTTTGCTGTGGCGTTTAGAAGGAATTAATATTCCTAATCCAAACCATTTTGGCGCCCTTGGATCAACCGGTGGTGTCGTTAGTATCCTAAACAACAACGTACTAACTAATTCCGATTTTTTTACCGGAGCTTTTCCGGCAGAATATGGAAATGCAACCGCGGGTGTTTTTGATTTAAAAATGCGTAACGGAAACACCAAAGAAAGTGAATTTTTAGGTCAAATTGGATTCAGTGGTTTCGAGCTTGGTGCTGAAGGTCCAATAAGCAAAAAGAATGGCTGGTCGTATTTAATAAATTATCGCTATTCGGTACTCGATTTAATGAATGAGCTGGGGTTCGATTTAGCAGGTGGAGCAATTCCAGAGTTTCAAGACTTAACGGTGAAACTGCACTTCCCGACCAAAAAATTAGGTGAATTTAATATTTTCGGAATTAGCGGCGACAGCTTTATTAATCTTGATGAAGAAACTGGAGATACTCCTTTTTCCTCATCTAATGGTGTACGCACAAGAAATGGATCATCGATGTTTGTTGCCGGAATAACCCATCGTGTGCTACCCGATCAAACTTCAAATATTTTTACCACGTTTGCGGTAACACAGCAAAATGTTGAAACTCAAATCGACACCATCTTTAAAGACAATTCAGAGAAACTTTTTTTTGGAGAATTTAATTCTGAAACCAAATACTCTGCCTCAACTCAATACACAAAAAAATACAATACAAAAAACACCTTAAACACAGGTATTTTAGTTGAAGCAACCAATATCAACTATGCTGATAGCGTGGATGCCACTACTATAAATTCCGACTTAAAAAATCAATTTGTTTACCAGCTAAATACCCAACAAGGGGGCTTAAATATTTGGCAAGCACATGCCGAATGGAAACATCGATTCAATAATTACATCACCTTGTATGGTGGATTGCACTTTCAACAGTTTATGCTCAATGGGACAGCTTCGATAGATCCTCGCTTTAATTTTACATATCATTTAAAAAGCAATGCCGAAATAAGTTTTGCTTACGGGAAACATGCCAAAGTTCAACCTTTTTACGTGTACTTTACCGAATCGTATAATGAAGACACAGATACTTATTACAAGAAGAATAGAAACCTGGAATTAACACAAGCACATCATTTTGTGGTTGGATACAACCATCGAATCATGACTAATTTAGATTTTAAGTCGGAAATCTATTATCAACATTTATATAATATTCCGGTTTCAGTCAACTATCCATTTTATTCGTTGGCAAACGCGGGTAATTCATTCTATCAGGCTCGAATTGACGAACTTATAAACGATGGCACAGCCAATAATTATGGGATCGATTTAACCTTGGAAAAATACCTCGACAACAACTACTATTATTTGTTAACCACCTCATTGTTCGACTCGAAATACAAAGGCTACGATAAGGTAAAACGAAATACCGAATTCAATACCAATTTTGTAATCAATGCTTTGGGTGGTTACGAAATTGAAATAAGCAATAAATTATCGTTTGATATGAATGTCCGCTTAGTATGGTCGGGAGGTAAACGAATGATCGATATTAAGCTCGACGAATCGATTGCCGAAGGAAGCGCCGTTTACGATTTCGAATCGGCCTATCAAAACAGAAGTAGCGATTATTTTCGTTTAGACGGTCGTGCCTCCATCATTTTAAACGGAAAAAACATCTCGCAAGAATGGGCTGTAGACCTTTCAAACATTACGAATAGAAAAAATATTTTTTCTACAGCTTACAATAACGACTCAAAATCAATCGAATACATTTATCAGCAACCCTTCTTTCCAATGTTTTTGTACAGAATCAACTTTTAAATGTGAAAATTGATTTGGAAGAAAAAAAATTAGTGATATATTTGCATCGCTTTTGCAACGGTGCCATAGCTCAGTTGGTAGAGCAACGGACTGAAAATCCGTGTGTCCCTGGTTCAATTCCAGGTGGCACCACCGAAAAGAGGAGACTATTAGTTTCCTCTTTTTTTATTTCCCTTTCTCTTGATTTTGCGAAAAATCATATCCGAAGCTTAAATTTTATCTTACTTTTAAAGTAAATCAAATTGGGGCACAATGAATATCGATCATATTTCTCTTTCATCAATCTACGTTAAACGCAAAAACGACCGCGATATATTTCAGGAGTTGATGCCCTCAAAAGTCAAGGAAATACTGTTGATTGCCACTAAATACGATGCCTACTCGATTGTTCGTGAAGGACAGTTTTCGGATAAGATTTTTGGAGAATACTTGCAGCTAAATCTATACTCAGCCCCTCGATTTACGAGTGCAAATACCTTAGAGGAAGCTTTGCACACCATCAAAAAACGGCATTTCGATATGGTCATTATTATGGCCAGTACCAATCGCGAAGCACCCATTGAAACCGCAAAACAAATCAACAAGCACAAATCGCGTTTGCCCATTTTGTTGCTCGTGAACAACAATTACGACTTAGGATTTTTTACTAAAAAATGTGAGCCGCTTCATTTCATCGATCGTGTTTTTGTTTGGAATGGAAATACCTCCATTTTTTTGGCAATGATTAAATACATCGAAGACAAGAAAAACGTTGCTCGCGATGTTAAATTGGGAAATGTTCGTGTAATTCTCTTGGTTGAAGATTCGGTGAAATACTATTCGCGCTACCTGCCCCTACTCTATTCCAGTGTAATGTTGCAAACCCAAAAACTGGTTTCGGATGATGCAGTCGACGAATTGCACAAGATTTTAAAAATGCGTGCACGACCAAAAATATTGTTGGTAAGCAATTACGAAGATGCCACCAAAGTTTTCGATCGTTACCACGACAATCTCCTGTGTGTTATTTCCGACGTTCGATTTAAAAAAAATGGAAAAGATGACGACGAAGCAGGGGTAAAATTGCTGGAATATGTAAAGCAAAATAAAACCTTCCCGATTCCATTAATGATGCAATCGCACGATTTGGAAAATGCAAAAAAGGCCAAAGAAAGTAATGCCGAATTCGTGCACAAAAATTCCGAAAGTTTATCAAAAGAGTTGAACGATTTTATTCATCGTCGTTTAGGTTTTGGAAATTTTGAATTTCAAATGCCCGACGGGCGTAAAATTGCCGAAGCACATTCGCTTTCCGAATTTCAGGAATTGGTGGCTCGCGTACCGATAGAATCTTTGCTTTACCATGGAGATAAAAACGCCTTTTCGCGGTGGTTAATGGCACGCGGCGAAATCAACATTGCCGAACAACTGGTTCCCAAAAAACCCGAGCAATTTACCGAGAAAGAATCACTACGTAAATTTATGCTTCAGGTTTTTGAAAAAATTCAGAACGAACAATTACGCGGGCGCATTGTTAACTTCGACCCCGATTTACTCGATAGCAACCGTTACATTATCCGCTTGGCAAAAGGTTCGTTGGGTGGAAAAGGCAGAGGTTTGGCATTTATCTCCAATTTTATCGAGAACATCGATTTTAAAAAAATCATCCCCAATATTGATATTCGAATGCCTGCAACCGCCATTATTGGTGCTTTAGAATTTGATACTTTTATTGAAATCAACAACTTGTATCAAAAAGTGATTGTGGAGCAGAATCACGAAAGGGTGAACGATTATTTTTTAAAAGGAAAATTTAGTGAATCGCTTAGTCAGAAACTGCTGCTTTATCTCGAAAAAATAAATCGTCCTTTAGCTGTGCGTTCCTCCGGCTTATTTGAGGATTCTTTATTACAACCATTTTCGGGCGTTTATGCCACCTATTTACTACCCAATAATCATCCCGACATTCAAGTTCGCTTAAATCAACTACAAAATGCCATAAAGCTGGTTTATGCATCGACCTTTGATACCGAAGCACGTTCGTACTTTAAGGCGGTTAACTATAAAGTTGAAGAAGAAAAAATGGCGGTGATCATTCAGGAAGTGGTCGGCAGAAATTTCGAAGAAAAATTTTATTCACAAGTGAGCGGAGTGGCGCAATCGTACAATTATTATCCGGTTTCGTATATGCAACCCGAAGATGGATTTTCGGTGACCGGAGTTGGTTTAGGAATGTATATTGTTGGTGGAGAAAAATCGTATCGATTCTGTCCGAAGTATCCAAAAATAAATCACAATGCAACAAAAGATCAATTGCGCGATTCGCAAAACGAGTATTATGCCTTAGACATGTCGCAATCAAATATCGACTTATCGTCGGGCGATGAAATGTCGACCATTAAAAAGTATAAAATCAGAGCAGGAATCGATGACCAAACCCTTGAACATTGTGCTTCGACCTTCGACCTTCAAAACGACATGTTGGTTCCGGGAATTCCAATGAAAGGACCACGAGTAATCGACTTTGCCAATTTACTAAAATACAATACCATTCCATTAGCCGATACTTTACAGCTACTTTTAAAGATATTTATGGAAGCCATGGGCACTCCGGTTGAAATTGAATATGCAATTGATTTAGGGAGCCCAGAAACGGGAAAATTACCAACGTTCTATCTTTTACAACTAAAGCCCTTGATTCGGAAATCAAATTCGATTAATATCGATTTAAACGCCATTAAAAAGGAAAGCACTTTACTGTATGCAAACAACGGGATGGGAAATGGAAAAGTAGAAACAATACAGGATGTAATTTATGTTGATCCGGAAGGTTTTGATTCGACTAAAACAAAGGAAATAGTCCCAGAATTGACAAAGCTCAACGAGGCCTTTATGGAAACCGGAAAAAAGTACCTTTTAATTGGCCCGGGCCGCTGGGGAACCAAAGATCATTTTACCGGAATTCCGGTAGTTTGGTCGCAAATTTCGTCGGCAAGAGTGATCATTGAAATGGGATTGAAAGATTTTCAGTTGGATGCTTCACTCGGATCGCATTTCTTCCACAATGTTACATCAATGAATGTTGGCTATTATTCGGTTCCTTATAATTCTGAAAAAGCATTTATCAATTTTGATCTTTTGAAAAATGCAGCACTTATTTCGAAGGGGAAATATGTTAAGCATGTAAAATTATCGGCTCCATTAAGCATTCAAATGGATGGTAGAAAAAGGGCAATTCTGATTGAAAAAAAATAAATTACTTCATTGGGAGTAGAACTCGAACTGTTGTTCCGGTTCCTTCTTCGCTTTCAATGTGAATGGTACCTTGATTTCTTTCAACAAATTCTTTACAAATAAGCAAGCCTAAACCGGTTCCGGGTTCACTGCTTGTTCCTCGAGTACTTTGTTGTTTATCGAGATGAAACAACGACGATAGTTTTTCTTTTGTAATACCGGTACCCTGATCAACAATCGAAAGTTCAACCAGATTTTTAACTGTTTTCGAAATCACCTGAATAACACTGTCGGGATAAGAAAACTTTACTGCATTCGATAGAATATTCGTAAAAACAGTTTTCATAGTAAACTCGTCGACATGAACCAAACAATCTTCTTCAAACTGATATTCAACCTGAATTGACTTTTGGTCCGACTGCAATTCGATGGATGGTTTTATTTCTTCAAAAATTGAAGATAGTTTTATATCAGAAGGTTGCAGTGTTAATCGATCTTGCTGTGTACGCGACCAATTTAAAAGGTTATCGATTAAGTGTAACAACTCTTTCGATTTCTCGAGTACATGCTGATTGTATTCTTTTACTTCGTCGTAATCCTTTTCTAAAATTGCATTGTACGATAAATCGCTAAATCCAACGATAGAGTTGAACGGAGCTCTTAAATCGTGTGCAATAATTGAAAACAATTTATCCTTTGTTTGATTCGATTCTGATAAGCTCTTATTTAATTTGAAGGTTCGGTAAGCAAATATTGCAATGATTGCAATAAATATGCATGCAATAAAAATCCCTATCAACAACACCATTCGTTGCTGCCTAATTTCATTATAATTGTTTCTCAAGTTTGAATAATCTTGATTGGTAAGGAGATTTACAATACTGGCCGACTTCACTTGTAAGGTTTGTGAATCATTTAGATTCTTATACACCTTGTAGTATTGCAAGGCCCGTTTTTCGTCTCCCAAATACTCTGCGACTTCTGCTCGTAATAAGGCATCTTCCTTTTGATAATCGATGAATGGATCGATTGAGTGATAATATTCTTGATACTCTTTGAAATATTGTTGAACCAATGCACTTTGATCGGTTTTAATATAAAGTTTAATAAGGATGTTGTATGACGGATACAAATGCTCATCGAGTTGATGCTTTTTGGCAAACTTATAGGTAAACAACAAATTAGCTATTGCTTGAGAATAATTTCTTCTTAAACCATAAAAACACTCTGCGATCTTACGGTTATAATAACAGATGGTTAAGGAATCTCTATACGATGGAAGCACTTCTGGAACCAAAGACTTTGATTCTTCAAAAACTTTCAATGCAGTTTCGAAATTTCCCTTCTTCATTTCGATTAACCCCAAGTTGTTCTTAATAACTCGTTTACGCCAAACTTCGTCGTAGCGCATATCAACCAGCAAAGAATCGGCTCTTTTAAAATAGGCTTCCGCTTGCTCGTACAATTCAATACTAAAGAAAAGATCCCCCAATAAATGACTTGTTTGAATATCGCGATTAACCCCTAATTGCGAAGATAGTTTTCGTGCATTTAAAATTGCAACCAAAGAACTGTCGTAAACTTTATCGACATAGTACCAATTTCCTTTTGAAGTATAGTATTCAATTTTAAACTCGTCGATATTATTGTTATTAGCAAATAATAAAGCAGAATCTAATAATACATACTTATTTTTCTGATCGAAGGCAGCGAGGCTATGCTTAATCCTAAGTTTTGCATTTACGTTGTCATCTGAAATCAGTTGATCTAGCTCTTTAATTTTTGATAAGCCGTAAATACTTTCAAAACTATACAAGTCATAAACAATTACTTCAATAGAATCAGTAAGCACCGATTTTTTTGTGTGCTTTAAATTTTCAATTTTTTGATCTACCGATTCCTTTGTCACCCCAGCCGAAGCCGATGCGAACCAGAAAAGCAAAAATATGGAGATAAGATATGTGATCCTTTGTTGAGCCATTAAATTGATTGTTATTAAAAACGCTACAACTTTATGCTAAAATAGAATTTAATTACTCATTTTCAAAGGGTAACAGATTTGAACAATATATTTATTGAATAATTAATCTACCGATTCCGAAATGATCTTGATATTTCATCTGTATAAAACAAATTAGCTTGATAAATAAAAAAAGAGACTACCATATTGGTAACCTCTTTTTAATATCTGTTTCTTAGAAATTTATCTTTTCAAACAGACGCAAATTAAGCTTTAGTTTCTTCTGAACCTTCTTCTGCCTCAGCAGCTGGTTCTTCAGTTGCTTCTTCTTCAACAGTTTCAGTTTCTTCTGCATTTGCAGCTTCCACCTCAGCCGCTAATTCAGAATTGCGTTTTGCAATTTCTTCAGCACGAGCTTCGTTGATTTTTGCTTCTGCTTCTAAACGAGCTTTTAAATCTGCATCGCTGTCTGCAGCAAGTTTTTCAACTTTTGCTTGAATCTTAGCTAATTTGTCTTGCTTCCAAGCAGCATATCTCTTCTCAGCTTCTGCTTCGTCGAATGCTCCTTTTTTAACTCCTTCTAACAAGTGTTTTTTCATTAAAACACCTTCGTACGACAAGATTGCTCTTGCGGTGTCAGTAGGTTGTGCGCCTTTTCCAAGCCAATCAATGGCTTTGTCGAAATCCAGTTCGATGGTAGCAGGATTTGTGTTCGGGTTATAAGAACCAATCCTTTCGATATATTTACCATCTCGTGGCGCCCTGCTATCTGCAACTACAATGTGGTAGTATGCATTTCTCTTTCGGCCATGACGGGCCAAACGAATCTTAACTGGCATAATTTTAAATTTAAATTAATAATTCTTTAGGGGCGCAAAAGTACAATATTTCTATTAATTGCCAATTATTAATTGATAATTAATGCTTTCGGACCATAATTTTTCTATATTATAACGAAATAAACATCAAAAATAAAGTGACAGTACTACTTAATCTAGCAAGGTCACTTTATTTTTGGGTTTACTAAATCCCTATTTAAGGCATTTTTGAAAGATTTTCATATTTCACTGTCCATGTTCCATCTTTTGGAATTCCTGGCATTTCAGTATTCTGTCCGTCGAAACCAACACACATTACCGCTGCTGCTGATAATAAACCTCCGTTTCCGGGTAAATAGATACGTAATCGTTCTCCTTGGTAATTATGACCATTAGGAAGGTAAGTATTTTTCAATACCGGTTCCATCAATCCCTCAATAGCTTTTTCAGGTTCATCTAAACGAGTTGCGCACATAGCTGTCATTGGATAATCCCAACCCCAAGTTGTTTCCCAATACCAGTTTTTAAGGATATAATCTAAGGTATTACGCATAATTTCTTCATCAAAATCGCCATAACCGGGAACCATTCCGTACGATCCTAATACCATTGGATGATCATGCATATCTTTTTCGATGCTATACGATTCTGGTTCACTTTCGGCTGCCAAATACAATCCATCTTTATGTGCGGTTGATGGCCAGTGATCGATAATGTGCTGCCATTTTTCATTTTTCGGCAAGCCCATTCTTTCGCGCCATTTTTGTGCAGTAGACAAGCCCCAATACCAATATCCTAATTCATAAGGTGGATTAAAGGTTTTCATTTTATCTAAAGCTTCTTGTGCCGGAATTAAAGGATGCATTAACATATAAGTTCCACGCTCTTCATCCCAAGTTGGAAAATCGGCCATGAAATCGGCAGTAGCGAACAATGCTTCAGCATACTTTTCGAGCGTTTCGTCGTTTGGATGATCGCGGTAACACAACTCGGCAAAATAAATGTAATGTGGTTGTTGCCAAATTAAAAACTCTCCTACATTCGATGGTGAATCTTTACCATCGTTGTCGGTCATTTTTGCCCAACGAACACCATCGTAGCCTTGCCATTCTGCTTTCTTTTTAGCTTGAGGCATCACTTTTGTATACCAATCTAAGCTCTTCTCTAACAAATCAATTCTGTTCCAAAGTGCATAATGAACTCCGTGCCACCAATGCATTTCTAAGTGAAATTTACCATACCAACTATTCATGGTTAAACCGGTTTCCTGTGGAGGATAATTTCCGGCACAGTTTACACGAGTTAAGTATTGCGACAATACAATTCGGCGTTCTAATTCATGCGCTCTTTCGTCGGTAGAACCAGTAAAATCGATTGCACCCCCCGATTGCCAAAATGCTTCCCACATTTGGATTGATGCTAGTTTTGTAGCTTCAAAAGCTGGAGTGGTTTCTTCTGGAATTGTTTCACTAAATTCAACTGATAATTCAAATTCTTCAACTTCATTTTCTGGTTCAAAAACAAAATAATGTGCTTGCTTTTCGTTTATCGAAAATGCTTCTGGAGAAGAAATTGTTATGTAATAAACAGTAGTATCTAAGGTATGCTCAATAATACATTTTGTAGCTTCTTGCTTTACAATTTTGCTGGTGTGTTTATCGTTGTTTAGCCAGCTAATCGCTCCATCAACATGGCCACCACTTGGATAAGGCAAACGAAGATTAAATTTCAATTGGCCATTTTTCAATAGTTTTGATTTTACGTTACTGCTAATCGCATCTTTATTGGGGTTTCCAATAGTGGATACTGCCACAGCAATTTCTTCAACTTTAAAATTGCTGGTAATGTTACCAGTCCATAAATCTAAATTTTGTTGAATGTCGGTAATATCTTCAACACTAACGCTTTCACCATTTGTTTTGGTCAATTCAAAGCCAACGACACCTAAATGTAAGCGATGTGGATTGGTACGAAAATACTTGGTTGCCTCTTTGTTTCTACCCTCTTCATGCTTGTATTCAACATAAAAAGGAACTTGACGACCTTGAACATCATAATTTTTAACCGATTCTGAACGTTTTAAATCTTTTACGTTTGGCCACGAATGCCATCCCCATTCTGATTGAGTTCCCAAGCAAACTCCTTTGCTATAGAAGTCGGGAAAAGTTTGTAGTCCGGTTGCATCCACAGTGAAAGCAAATTCGCCGTTTCCAACCGTTAAAGAGGCCAAGGTATCGAAATGATTTACTTCTACATTATGTCTGGTAACCAGTGCTTTTCGATCGATTTTTGAGTTTGTTTTTGGGCTACACCCAACAGCAAGTATAGCTGCCAGAGCTAGAAATAAAATGCTCTGTTTTTTGCATAAAAATTTGTAGTTCATTGTATATAAGTTAGTTGTAATATTGTTCCTAAAATATTGGAAATTTATGGTTTGAGCAAATCCAACAGCACAAAAATAGAGGAATTCAAGCTTTACTCTGGATGAATTTCGAAATACTTTTTCGGTAAAAGCTTAGCTGGCAAGTAACTTAATAAGGAACCAATTGCCATAACAGTAAGCATTGTTATAACAAGATTAATTGGTTTAATAACCACAGGGTATGCTTGTACAGCAAAATTTCCGGGGAATTTCAGCCATCCAAAATAAATTTGTCCATAGCAGATAAGAACTCCCAATACTAAACCAATGCTTGCACCAATTGTGGTTATTAAAAATCCTTCGGTGAAAAATATATTTGCAATCTTGCTTCGTTCCATTCCAAAACTGCTTAAAATGTTAATATCTTTCTTTTTATCGAGCAGTAACATGGTAATGGCTCCTGTTAAATTAAAAGAAGCAATAATTAAAATCAAACTAAAAATAATGAAAATGAAAAATCGTTCGATGCGCGAAACTTTAAAATAATCGGCATGCAATTCTTTTTGACTTTTGACAACAAATTTGGCACCTAGAATTTTGCTCAATTCTCGTTGTTTGTTCTGTAAATTAACATCTGAATTGTACTTTAAATCGATGGCTGTGACAAGATCTTCAGCCTCGGCCAATTCACGTGCAACATTTAATGGAACCAAAGCATAAACGTCGTCGAGAACTGGATCGCCAATTGCAAATACGCCAGAAAGAAACAATTTGGTTTGCTTGAAAGGATTGGTTAGGATGTTGGTTTTTCCTTTTTTAGGAACAGATACACTAAGCGGGCGAATAAAATTTGAAGCAGCACCCAAGGAAGAAGAAACACCAATTCCAAGAATAGCATAATCAAAACTTCCATCGTTTAAAACAGCTTTTCCACTATATAAAACCGAATCGATACTGGTCATCTCAAGATAAGTATCGGTAACTCCTCTTATTTTTCCAACCACCTGACGATCTTCATAATGAAAAAGAGCCAATTCGTCTAAAACCTCACAATAATGAGCAAGTTCCGGATCGTTTTGAATTTGATTAATATTTTCTTCGGAAAGATTAAACTGTTTTCCTTCGTTTGAAGTAATCTGTAAATGCGGATCGAAGGTACTGTACAGCCCAATTACTAAGGAGTCGATTCCATTGAAAATACTTAACACAATTACCATAGCAGCTGTGCCAACCATTACTCCAATCATGGCAATAATTGAAATAATATTGACCACGTTTCTCGACTTCTTTGAAAGCAGATAACGTCGTGCTATGTAGAGTGATATTTTCAAATTATTTGTTCGCCGTAACTATTAGGCCTGTTCCTGTTTTGTGTTTCAAATTTACATCAAACCAATTTAAAATTGCCGAAATTGGATATGCAATCAAATAGTAGAAAGGCAATATGATAAAGAAAGCTTTTGAAACTCCTAATAATTGAATTGGATACTTCATTGAAAGTTTCCAAGCAGCAGAACCTGGTTTACCATAGGTGTAACGCGATTTAATATTCTTAAAACCAGCGCTTTCCAATTTATCTTTTATTTCGTTGATGTTGTAACCATCACGTACATGTTCATCGATAAATCCATTGATATCGTCATGATCGTGGTCGTGATCATGTGAATCAGACCCACCTTGATCAGAAGGCGTTGAAATCAATAAAGTACCATTATCTTTTAACGAAGCATGAAAGTTTTTAAATACCTGAACATCTTCTTCTATATGCTCCATTACATCAACCGAAAGAATGAAATCATACTGATTTTCTTCTACATATTTAGTTAAATCACCAACCTCAAAAACGACACGCTTATTTTGTCCAATTTTAGACATAAAATCATTACAATCAGATACTTGCTCTGTTTTCACATCAATTGCTTTAATGCTTGCTTCGGGAAATAATTTTGACATTCGGAAGGTATATTGTCCAAAACCAGAACCAGCATCTAAAATTGTTGCCTGAGCTCCTAGATTTGTATTTCGCAATACCTTGTTAACATGCCAAGCTCTTAATAAAAGCAAGTCGAGTAAACGGTAAAATAGTTTTCGTAAGAAAGTAGATTTATTGAATATTTTACCAAGCGAACGCTTTATGGGATCGTACTGCATAACTATTATTTGTCTTTTAAAAGTGTATCAATATTATCAATGTAGTCTAAACTATCATCAATATAAAATTCTAGATTGGGAACTATTCGAATTTGCTTTCCAACTTTTTGACCTAAATTTCCACGCAACATTGGAGCAAGTTGCTTGATCAATTTAAGTACTTCTTCTGCTCCTTCGGATGGGAAGATACTTAAATAAACTCTTGCAATTGCTAAATCTTTCGTTACTCTAACTGCGGTAACTGAAATCATTTTTCCTTTGAAATGATTCTTGCTTTCTTGCTGAAATATTGTAGCCAGCTCTTTTTGCAATAATCTGGAAACTTTATTCTGACGTGTTGAATACATAATTTTGCTAAATTGTTGCGCAAAGTTAACCAATAAAACCAATTTTCGGTTCAAAAGATTTCTCTGCTAAATAAATAATATTTCCGATAAGGTTTCTTTTAAAATCAGGATTAATACCAAATAAAATGTGATTTATTGTTCATTCAACAAGCGCCTATAAGCTACTTATACATAGATAAGCATTGTTGATTATAGATTTTCATTTAAGAATTATCGACCTTACTAAAATGAGCTTTTATCAATGATGTTTTGTGCTTGCCAATTAAATTCTCCAGTTGTTCGCTAGACGCATTATTTATACCACTTACAGATTTATATTCTCTAAGTAAATTAATTTTTGTTCGTTCCCCTATTCCGTTAATTTGATCCAATTCCGAAACCGACATTTCTTTATTTCGCTTACTACGGTGATGTGTAATTCCAAATCGGTGTGCTTCATCTCTCAGTTTTTGAACCAGCTTAAGCGTTTCAGAATTCTTATCAATATATAAAGGAACTGGATCACCAGGATAGTAGATTTCCTCTAAACGTTTTGCGATACCAATTATTGGCAATTTTCCTCTTAAATTCAATCTTTCAAGGGCATTCAAAGCAGAGCCTAATTGACCTTTTCCCCCATCAACAATTACTAAATTTGGCAATTTTTGATCTTCCTCTAACAATCTTTTATATCGTCGATAAACAATTTCCTCCATAGATGCGAAATCGTTTGGGCCTTCCACCGTTTTAATATTAAAATGTCGATAATCGCGCTTTGAAGGTTTTGCGTTTTTAAAAACCACACAAGAAGCAACAGGATTACTTCCTTGTAGATTACTATTATCAAAACATTCTATATGAATCGGTTTTTCTTTTAAACGCAAATCCTTCATTGCAGTCGTTAAAATACGATCCGATGGATGCTCTGTCTTCTTAGTTATACTATTTTTCTTTTTCTCGAGAATAAAATAAGTAACATTCTTTTCAGATAATTCAAGCAATTTCTTTTTATCGCCTTTTTGCGGTACCGTGAACTTGATATCCTTTAGCTCATATTCTGGTTTAAAAGGAACAATTATTTCTGTGGCATTGCTGTATATTTTTTGACGAATTTCGGTAATCCCACTTAAAAGAAGATCTTTATCGCTTTCATCTAATTTCTGTTTAATTTCGAGCGTAAACGAATGAATTACATTTCCATTTACAACTTTTAGAAAATTCACATAACTGAGTTTTTCCTCACGCTTAAAAGAATAAACATCAATATTCCTTATCGAACTACTTACAACTGCCGATTTCGCTTGATACTTTTGAAGTACTTCAAGCTTTTCTTTAATCAAATGAGCATCTTCGAAGTTTAATTCATCAACACAGCGCTTCATTTCCTCCTTTAATATTGAAATCACCGATCCAATATTTCCGCGCAAAATATGCTTTATTTGCTCAATTCCCTCTAAATAATCTGATTCTTCTTGATGATTTTCACAGGGCCCCTTACAATTTCCAATATGGTATTGAAGACAAACTTTAAACTTTCCACGTGAAACATTCTCTTTTGATAAATTAAAATTACAAGTTCTTAATTTATAAGATTGCTTGAACAAATCGATTAAAGTACGAACCAACAACATTGAAGTAAAAGGTCCAAAATATAAAGATCCATCTTTTACAACCTTCCTTGTATAAAAAACTCTTGGAAATCGTTCATTCTTTACTACAATCCAAGGAAATGTTTTATCATCTTTTAATTGAATATTATAGCGCGGCTGGTACTTTTTTATTAAGTTATTCTCGAGAATTAGTGCATCTTGCTCAGTCTCTACAACAATATATTTAATGTCCACAATATTACGCACCAACAAAGTTGTTTTGTGACGATCATGATTTTTCGTAAAATAAGATGCAACACGTCGCTTCAAACGCTTGGCTTTACCTATGTAAATAATTACACCATTTTTATCGAAAAATTGGTAAATACCAGGTTCTTCCGGCAATATCGACACAATACTTTTTATATATTCATCTACACTCATTAAAAATTAACTTCAAAGAATACAATCTTAAATCCTAGAAAATAAATAAAAGCTAAACACTAGATTATTTACCGAAAATTATCAATCACAATAAAACAAACTATATTAGCTACGTAGTTAATATAATTATCAATACAAACAATTCTATGTACGCATTCCAATTTCTAGGTGTTTTAAACATCAACAGTAACATTGTAAAATAAAAAGCCACCAACTATTTAACACAATAGGATACATTTGAATTTTAACAACGATATTGAAAACACAGAAGTAATAGACAACTATAAAAATCCTCTTAAAAGGATAACATTAGATAACAATAATAAATTGTAAGAATATACTTGATCCGTTTTCAAGAACTATTTTCTGCATCTAAGCTAAATAAACTATCGCAATTATTGAATAAATCTTCTGATCTACTTCAATATGAATTTCAATCAAAAGCTATATAAGATTCAGAAATAAATTCATCAATTTAAGTAAATACTTCCTATTAATTCATAAAACAGTTACTGGTTCCACGTGAAACTATCTTCCCATTAAGACCAATAAAACACTTATATCTGATGGAGAAACACCTGGAATTCTACTAGCTTGACCAAGTGTTTTTGGTTGTACTGTTGTTAATTTTTGACGTGCTTCAGTTGAAATAGTATGAATTGAATTGTAATCAAACTTACCTTCAATCTTAATTTCATTGAGCCTTTTAAACTTCTCTGCCATCAATTTTTCACGTTCAATATAACCTGAATACTTTATTAATATTTCAACAGCATCTACAATTTCATCTTTACTTCTATCTAGTAAATCTACCTTCGATTTTAATTCTGGAAGAATCTGTATAATATCTTTTAATCGAATATTAGGACGAGAAATTACATCTATCAATTTTACTCCTTGTTTTAAAGGTGAAGAATTAACAGATTTCAAATAATTATTTAATTGTTCAGGTTTGATACTTAATTTAGATATAAACTTATACAAATCCTCGCGCTTTTCTAACTTATAATTCAACAAATCTAAGCGCTTTATATCTGCTAAACCTAAAGCAAAGCCTTTAGGAGTTAGCCGTTCATCAGCATTATCCTGACGTAATAATATACGATACTCAGCACGTGAAGTAAACATACGATAAGGTTCATCCACTCCCTTAGTAACTAAATCATCAATTAAAACACCAATATAAGCTTCATCACGACCAAGCACAAATTCCTCTTTATCGAAACACCTATTATGTGCATTAATACCTGCAACGATACCTTGCGCACCTGCTTCTTCATAACCAGTAGTTCCATTAATTTGACCAGCGAAATACAAATTTTTAATGTACTTTGTTTCTAAAGTATGATGTAATTGAGTTGGTTCAAAAAAATCATACTCAATTGCATATCCTGGTCGAAATATTTTTACCTCCTCAAAACCTTCAACTTTTCGTAAAGCATTCAATTGTACATCCCAAGGTAATGATGAGGAATAACCATTTAAATAATACTCGATAGTATCCTCTCCTTCTGGTTCCAAAAATAAATGATGTTGATCTTTATCAGAAAAAGTAATTAACTTGGTTTCGATACTTGGACAATAACGAGGGCCTAAACTTTGAATAGTCCCATCAAATAAAGGACTCGACTCAAAACCAGTTTGAAGGATTGAATGTGTATCTACGTTCGTGTATGCAATATAACAAGATAACTGCTTTAGTTTTGTGCGATTCTCAGGAAGATAAGAAAATTTATAAAAATCAACATCTCCTTTTTGCTCTTCTAACTTACTGTATTTCACAGATCTACCATCAACACGAACAGGCGTTCCAGTTTTCATTCTTCCAACTTTAAAACCCAAATCAAGCAATTGCTCGCTAATATGTTTAGATTCTGGCTCGGCAATACGACCCCCTTTCTGCTTTTGCTGACCAATATGAATTAAACCATTGAGGAACGTACCATTGGTAAGTATAACACACTTAGATTTAAACTCTATATTTAAGTCCGTTTTAACGCCAACTACTTTGTTGTTTTCAAAGAGTAATTGTACAACCATCCCTTGCCAAAAATCAACATTTTCGTTTTTCTCTAAATACTTTCTCCAAGTAGCAGAAAAATGCATACGATCACATTGAGCTCTTGGACTCCACATTGCCGGTCCTTTTGATCGATTGAGCATTCGAAATTGAATAGTTGATTGATCAGCAACAATACCAGCATATCCGCCAAGCGCATCAATCTCTCGTACAATTTGTCCTTTAGCAATTCCACCCATTGCCGGATTACAACTCATTTGTGCAATCTTATTCATATCCATGGTAATTAAGAGAACTTTAGATCCCATATTACCTGCAGCCATAGCTGCCTCACATCCTGCATGTCCTGCACCAACAACGATTACATCGTAGTTAAATTCCATTGTATTCTATAATTTATTAGAAACTAAACAGTTACAACAAAGTAACTAATGGTATGGTTTTGTAAAAGTTTACAAAGTTATTAATTCTTCTTAAACGAAGAATAGAAGAGTTTTAAGGCCTTATTTTCTTGAGAAGTCATTTCTGCTTGTAAACGATCAGAAACATCATCAAATCCAATTAAATGAAGTATTCCATGAATAATTACTCGCAATAACTCATCTTCAAAAGAAACACAAAATTTTTCAGAATTTGATCGAACGGTGTCTACACTAATATAAATATCGGAAGCAATAATATCTTCTACATTATTATTAAAAGTAATAATATCGGTAAAATAGTCGTGTTGTAGATACGTTTTATTAATATTCAAAAGGTATTCATCGGAAACAAAAATGTAGTTGATTTCTCCTACCTTTTTACCATGATCTCTAATTACTTTTTGAATCCACTTTTTAATTGGTAACTTATATTCAATAGGATTCTTTACATCTTCAGAAAAAAACAAGATCATTTATAAAATATTAGAGTAATTCTTCTTCCACTTTTATCGATAAAAAATTCGTCGGAATAATTTTTAACAATGAATATTCCACGCCCAGATTCAGAAGTTAAATTTTCTTTCAATAATGGATCGGGAATCAATTTTGGATCAAAGCCACAACCTTCATCCTCAACTGTAATTTCCCAACGATTTGACAAATTATTCAAGCGCAATTTTACCTTCTTTTCGGCTGAAAACTGATTTCCATGAACGATTGAATTACTAACCAATTCAGAAACAGAAATATAAATTCGGCCATACAATTTTCTAGAAATATTCTCGTCTGAACAATTTGCTCTAATAAATTGCCGAACGATATCAAAACTTTTAATTTCTGATGCTATTTCAATTTCATTTACCACTTATACTATCCAATTGATTAATATAATTTTTATATTTCTTTTGGTAAAAGTTCTGCAAATATAATTGTTTTTTTAGGAGGTTTTCCTCTTTATATTCTGTCGAAGATATATTTTCAAAATATTTTTCTGCTGATTTTATATATTGTTGTTCAGCAGTATTAGATTTTCGCTGCTCGTCTAAATCTCTTTCTTGCTCTGCATTTTCAGCTTCCAATAATCGCGTTAAGATTTGTTTATTTCGATTAATTGTTTGATTAGAAATATTAGACCGTAAAATATCATTCTTCATTTCATTCAATAACTGATCTGCTTCCTTCAATGTTTCGTAAGAGCTACTTCCAACCTGTCCTTGATTCATCAATTGACGAAGCGCGTTCTGCATCATTTCTTGCTGAGAAAGCGATTTACCCAGTTCTCTATTCATTTCTCCAGGACTTGCACCATCTTTCATCATTTGCATCATTTTACCCAACTGCTGCTCCATACTTTTTTGTAACTGTTTCATCATGGAGCCACTACTATTAGGATTCGGATTATTTCCCGGTTTTTCACAATTCTGATCACCAGGAGAAGAAGAAGCCATTTGATTTTGCATTTGCTTAATCACTTCCGATAAAAACAAGGCCAAATTATTAGCAGATGTCATAATTTGTTGTTGATAACGTGAAATGTTTACATTACTACCATCACTAAGTTCTGAATTAATAAGTTGAAAGTTTTGATTAATAGCAACGATTTCTTCATTTACAGCATTTCCAATCATTGGTACTTGTTTACTAATAGAATAAAGCGAGTCTTCTACTACTCTAAAATTCTGTTTGAGTTGTTCTTGTTTAACAAGAATTTCGTTTATAAAAGGAGAATTAAGGTCGCTATTAATGACTTGTTCTTGTTCTATACTGAAAATAACTAAATTATCTAAAACCTGCATTAAAAGTGCTAGATTAACTTGATCTTGTTCAGCAAACATATTTGATTGCATTTGTTGAAGCATAGATGTTAAATCCGAAATATTTTGTTGGTTTTGTTCTGCCGACTTTTTTGCTTTACGGTGCTTACTACTCATATTTTTTTGAATCGTATTTTCAAATTCCTCTTTAATTTCTTCAAACTCTTGTTTAAAATCCATCATATTCATTGGATTTTCGAGTTGCTCGTTTAAATCATTCAACTGTTCATATTCTTCTTGTAAAGTCTCTGTATCGCGCTTAAGTTTTTCTTGGTTTTCAGTAATTTGTTCTTCTGTTAAGTCATCAAAATCTTCTAAAGTTTGTTCTTGCTGATTAAGAATATTTTCAAGTTTTTCGCTAATTTGATCCAGCTTTTGCTCTACTTGCATCTTACGCAAAACTTCTAAGTTTTTATCGAGTTGTTTATTCAAATCATCTAATGAAATATCTATTTTTTGCTGAAGTTCATTCATCTTCGATTCATTGAATTTTTCAACCATCTTATTGAATTCTTCCATCAATTCTTTTAGTTCGTCGCTTAAAACGTTTTCTAAAAGATCCTCAATTTGCTCCTGTTTCTTAACCAATTCCTGATTTTGCTCTGAAAAGGAATTTAAATAATTAGAAATTTCTTCATTCTTTGATTGCAATTGATCAACTACATCTTGTAATTTTTGTTTTTTGGAGTAAATATCCTTCATTGCAGATTTACGTTCCCAATCGCTGATTTCATTATTGATCATCTTAGTTTGCAACTCTTTCAAATCACTTTGAATTTCATTAGAAAGTTGCTTACTGCGATTGATAATTTCTTCAATGTTATTATAACTGCTGTCTTGATACTCAAAAAAGGTTTTATCATCGGGAAAACTGAAAACGAATACTTCAGAAACAGTAGATTTAAATCCATTGATTCGATCATTGTCACTTACTCTAAAAAAGTATTCAATTGAATTTGTAACAAGTTGATAGGAGGAAAAATTATAAGCATAAAAGAAATCTTGATCTAGTACATTACTATTAATTGATAAACTGATCGTAGAATCTTCTTGACCTTGAATTCTGGTAACAAATTCAAGATTTGAAAACCCATAATCATCAGAAAGATTTCCCTTAAAATAAATACTATTTAAATCAGTGCTATCTTTAATTCCAATCACATTTATTATTGGATACTCATCTTTAATAATTTCTATATCAAAGCTTACAGCATCTTTAATTGAAAAAAACTCATTATTAAGATCTACTGAAAAATTACTATTCTTGATAAATTGTTTATTAAGTAAGAATTTATCATCCTCCGAAATTTGAATTACAGAATATGATTCGTTTTCATTAATAACGATAGAATCGGTATCAAAGGCTGTAAAAATGAACTCAATTGTAGATCCTTCTGGAACAACTAACTGCGCATTATTTTCAATAGTTTCCTCCTTTAAATTTGTATAAGTAGGTTTATGAATGATACTTGAAAATTTAGAAAGCAAAGGTTTAGGCAATACTTGTAGTTTATACTTTTCGGTATAATACTGATTGGTTAAAAACTGAAAATCAATTGAATTATTAACCATGTTAAATTGATAGGAATAAATATTAGAGGAATCATTTACCATAAAATAATTACTGTTTCCGTATACAATTTGAATATCATCAATGTCTTCATTTCCAATAAAACGAATAACCAACTTATAGTTATCTCCTTTCCCGATTGATAACTCTTCATTTAGTATTTCATATGAATAAGGCGATGGTTTACTATAATTAGTATTATAATCGACCAATCGAAGCGAGGCATCTTTAAAAGGGACAATCAATTCAAAACTTCCAAAGGATAAAATAACAATTCCAAGAAATACAATTATATGATTACTTAATCTTTTAAAATGTAAAGCATCGTTAAAATCATATCGAATAAGTTCAGCTGCTTTTTGTTCAATACTTGCATTTATTAGATCAATTGAATAAGTATGTTCTTTCAAACCTTTTAATTCTAGTATATTCTGAAGCTTATCTTTAAATTCAGGAAAATAATCTCGCAGCAAATTTGCCAAATCAATATCGCTATACCTACCCTTTTTATATAGAATATTAACAACAGGTATTAATATTAACATGATAAAACTAAGAAGATATATTAATAAGAGTAAAAGAACTAATATATTTTTAGTGGAAGATTTAAAATAAAAAAATAGTTCAAACAAAGAGAAAACAAATAAAGAACCTATTATGATAGAAGTTAAAATAAAAAAACTCTTAAACAATTCATAATGAATTAGTTTAAATCTAAACTTCCTTAATTTATATTGTATTTTTTTATAGTTATCGAGCATGAATTATCAATAATACGAAATTTATATCAAAGCCAAATTTTAATTATATTTCAATTTATAGTTATTAAAAACCAATGTTACTTAAATGTTGATAAATTGTTTATTCAAACCTATCAAAAACTAACAAATAAAATTTGAAAATCTATTAATCTTCTTATACAACTACAGATTTCAATAATTGATGTTAATTAAGAAAAATATTCGCTCAGGTTTTTAATAAGAAATCAACAACAATGTTATTAAATAAGCATAAACAAAACACTATCAACAATTGTTAATAAGGTCGGATAGTTGGTTTAAATTCAATAAAATAAGCATTTAATACAACGTTAATAACAATAAAATAACTGTTCATAATATTAAATTAGTATTTTATCAACAATATTAACAGCCCATTATAACTATTATTAATTTTAGAATTTAATCTCTTTTAAATATTTATATTTGTTTATTGATTGAATAAGTTAATAAATGTCGAATTCTCTAAAAATATTACTCGTTGAAGACAATATCCTAAACCAAAAGATTACTTCATTCGGTTTAAAGAAATTTTGTCATCAAGTAGAAATTGCTAACAACGGATTAGAAGCAATTGATATGTTTAAAGATTCAGATTACGATGTTGTTTTGATGGACATTATGATGCCTGTAATGGATGGATATGAAGCAACGTCGAAAATTAGAGATTACGAAAAACAAAGAGGCTTAATAAAATCAACTCCAATTATTGCTATAACTGCGAATACACTTGATAACGATCGAGACAAATGTTTATCGATTGGAATGGATGAATTCATGCCAAAACCTTTCGACATAAATCGTCTAAACGAAATTTTTAAAGAATTAAGCATTATAGCTTAATCTTTATATCTTTGAGCCATAAGAAGCAATAGAATGGCTGATTTCATTGATCTACATGATAGTAATTTACCTGAATCTGATAAAGAATTAGATAAAAAGTTGCGTCCATTAAGTTTTGATGACTTTAGTGGGCAAGCAAAAATTTTAGAAAATCTTCAGGTATTTGTAGAAGCCGCAAAGCAACGCGATGAAGCTTTAGATCATGTTTTGTTACATGGCCCTCCAGGTTTAGGAAAAACAACACTTTCAAATATTATTGCAAATGAATTAGGCGTAGGTTTAAAAGTTACTTCCGGTCCGGTTTTAGATAAACCTGCTGATTTAGCCGGATTGCTTACTAATTTAGAAACTGGAGATGTACTTTTTATAGATGAAATTCATCGTTTAAGTCCGATAGTTGAAGAATATTTGTATTCGGCAATGGAGGATTATAAAATCGATATTATGATCGATAAAGGTCCGAGTGCACGTTCCATTCAAATCGAATTAAACCCTTTTACCTTAATTGGAGCTACTACTCGCTCAGGTTTATTAACCAGTCCTTTACGTGCTCGTTTTGGTATTAATTCGCACCTTGAGTATTACGATAATAGCATTTTGAAGAAAATTATTATTCGATCGGCAACTATTTTAAATGTTGAAATAGACGAAGCTGCTGCAATTGAAATTTCAGGACGAAGTAGAGGAACGCCTCGTATTTTAAATGCATTGCTGCGTAGGGTACGAGATTTTGCTCAAGTTAAAGGAAATGGTACCATTGATATAGAAATTACAAAATATGCCTTAAACGCGCTTAATATCGATCAATATGGATTAGATGAGATGGATAATAAAATTCTGCTCACCATTATTGATAAGTTTAAAGGCGGACCTGTTGGTATTAATACCATTGCAACTGCAGTTGGTGAAGATGGGGGAACTATTGAAGAAGTTTATGAACCTTTCTTAATCAAAGAAGGCTTTTTAAAACGTACTCCACGTGGACGAGAAGTAACCGAATTGGCCTACAAACATCTTGGAAGAGATATTTTAGGAAACTCCGATAATTTGGCTTTATTCTGAAAATTTTACTTTAAAAGTGGAAGGATAATATTTTCCGGTTAAATAAAACAATTCATTTTCAGGGTTGTAAGCAATACCATTTAATACATCGGTATGATAGCTATTCATATCCTTAATTAAATCGTTCATATTATAGGCCGTAATGACACGACCAGTTGATGCTTCAATTTTTATTATGGTTTGAGTGAGCCAAACATTTGCATAAATATATCCATCCACATATTCCAATTCATTTATACGTTGAATTACATTTTTATTGGTAGTAACATTGATGGTGTAAACTGTTTTAAAAGTTTCAGGATCGATAAAAAACAATTTATGAGATCCATCGCTCATAATCAAATGCTCTTCATTATGGGTTAATCCCCAACCTTCTTTCGAATCGAAATTAAATTCATTAATTCGTTCTAAGGTTTCGGCATCGTACACCAAAACTTTTTGCGCTTTATAAGTTAGCTGATAAAGTTTATTGTTAAAAATGGTAATACCTTCACCAAAGTAGGTTTTCTCAATGTCTTTTTCTTTAAAAATTTTCTTATTATCGGGATTGTAGATTACCAGTTTCGATTCGTTATAATTACCAGTTCCTTCGTAAAGTTTTCCTTTATAAAATTCAAAACCTTGCGTAAAGTTTTCGGTATTGTGCGTAAGCGTTTCAATTAATTCAAAAGTTCCTTCTTTTGGAACAATATCCGAAACTACCATAAAAGTTTTATAATTTGTTCCCTTTTTTCCCTTTGTAGTGCTGGCAATTGTTTTCAAGGTATGGTTGCCTGGCAATAGATTTTTTGCTTCAATTTCAAGGGTATTCTCTTTTTCTTTTACTGTTTTAAATAATTGATTGTCAATGTAAAATTCGATTTTATTTAATTCGGAAGCTTTTGATTGATAATTCAAATTAACTTTTACATTTTTACCGTATTCAAGGGTTTTATTGCTTAATTTTTCGATGGATATTTTTGTAACCGGACGTTTTGATTTTGAAGAATTGCATCCTATGGTTAATATAAATATGCTTATAAAGAGTATCGAGAAAAAGTTAAATCGCTTCATTTTTAAAGTATATTAAATAGATATTGAATGATCGTTTGGATTAAAGAATTAATTTTATTTGATCTATTTTGCACGAAAGTAAAAAAAGAAAATCTTTGTAGTATCATAATTTACAATAAAATCAAGCATTGAAAGCATTAAAAAAATTAACTGGAGAAACAGCTATCTATGGAGTTCCCAGTATTGTAGGGCGATTTTTAAACTGGTGGCTTACTCCTTATTGGACTTATACTTTTACGCAGGCACAAACCGGTGAAATCATCAACGTTTACAGTTATGTTGCTTTTTTAATTGTGATTTTAACTTACGGTCTCGAAACCGGATATTTTAGATTTGCTTCGAAAGAAGAAGATAAAGACAAAGTATTTTCAACTTCATTTATTTCTATCATTTTTACAACGCTTTCGTTTGTAATTTTGCTATTTACCTTTAAAGGTGGAATTGCCGATTTTATGCAAATGGCAAATCATCCCGAGTACATTCTCATTATGGGAATTACCATTGCTTTAGATATTATTTCAGCCATTCCGTTTGCTAAACTTCGTATCGAAAAACGACCCATTCGATTTGCAATTATTAAACTGATAAATATTGGATTTAATATCTTTTTCAATCTGTTTTTCCTTTCTATTTTACCGTGGTTTGTAGGCAAATATCCAGAAACTTTTATTTCCAATTTATACGATCCAAATTTCGGAATTGGGTATGTTTTTATTTCCAATTTAATCGCTTCGTTAGTCGCCTTTATTTTGTTAATTCCTCATTTTAAATTTACCTTGAAATTTGATTTTGTCTTATGGAAGAAAATATTGTCGTACTCCTTCCCTATTTTTATTGTTGGTATCACCGGTATGATTAATATGCAAGCCGATAAAATATTGATTCCTAAATTATTGCCAAACGAATCTGATCCGATGGGACAATTAGGTATTTATGGAGCAAATTTTAAATTGGCTGTACTTTTGAATATGTTTATTCAGGCATTTCGATTTGCATTTGAACCTTTCTTTTTCAATCAAAAAGAAGATGGTGATTCGAAGAAAATGTATGCACTTGTATTAAAATATTTTTCAATTTTAGGTTTAATAATTTTTGTTGGTATGTCGTCGTTTGTCGACATAATTAAAGTGGTAAATGCACCAGAGTTTAGAGTTGGAATTGGAATTGTTCCAATTGTATTGTTAGCTAATTTCTTTATGGGAGTGTATTTTACCTTGTCGTTGTGGTATAAACTTTCCGATAAAACCAGGTATGGGGCTTATATGGGCATTGTTGGTTCGATAATAACCTTGGCAATTAATTTCCTATTTATCCCTGTTTATGGATTTTATGCATCGGCTTTTGCCATTCTTGTTTGTTTTATTGTCATGACAGTTTTATCGTATTTTTTAGGTCAAAAATTCTATCCGATTCCCTACGATCTGAAAAATTTCTTCTTTTATTTGATCTTTAGCATAGGCTTGGTTGTTGTATACTGGATGTTAAGAACGCCCGAAAAACCATTATTTTGGCTCTCTACCCTAATCAATTTATTATTTTTGTCGGTAATTTATTGGAAAGAGAAAAAAGAGCTCATAGCTATTATTAAAAATTAATTAGGAAATGAATTTGTCAAAAATTGCATTGGCCTCTGATCATGCCGGTTACGAACGTAAATTAGTGGTAATTGATCATTTAAAGCAAAAAGGAATCGAAGTAAAAGATTTTGGTGCTTATTCATCAGAAAGTTCAGATTATGCCGATTGGGCTCATCCTATGGCAACTGCAGTTGAAAATAATGAATTTGAAATGGGAATTTCGCTTTGTGGAAGTGGAAACGGTATTAATATGACAGTTAATAAGCATCAGGGAATTCGTTCTGCTTTGTGTTGGAATGCTGAAATTGCGACTTTAGCAAAACAACATAACAATGCAAATGTATTGGCAATTCCTGCTCGATATGTTACAGATAAAGAAGTTGTCGAAATTGTTGATGCATTTTTAAAGGCTGAATTCGAAGGAGGAAGACATCAATGTAGAATAGATAAAATTCCACTTAAATAGAATTATTCAAAACTTTAACAGATTTAAGTGGTTTTATATTAAATCACTTTTTTTTATCTATTTTTAGATCGCAAATAAATAGAATTAGATAAAAAAATCTTTTTATTAAGTTTGTAATATTATTCATTTAATCATTAGTGAACATGTTGTCAAATACTTGTAAGTATGCAATTAGATCGTTAATCTATCTTGCAAACTATGCCGATAATGGAAAAAAAGTTGGAATCAAGCAGATTTCAAGCGAATTAGATATTCCTTCACCTTTTCTAGGGAAAATATTACAGGGATTGGCAAAAGAAAAAATATTGAGTTCTACTAAAGGTCCACATGGTGGTTTTTGTCTAGGTCGTAAACCCGAAGATATTTCCTTGTACGATATTGTAGTGCATGTTGATGGTGATGAATATTTCACACACTGTATAATACGCATGGAACCTTGTACATGTTATACTTCAGAAGATTCACAATGTCCGGTGCATAAACGTTTTTCGAATATTAGAAGCGATTTTGCAGAGTTTTATCAAGAAACTTCATTAGCCGATATCATTGAAGATTTCGAAATTTCAGGCGAGTTAATTAATTTTTAAAAAGTAGTTGATCAAGTCGGCTCTTTTCAAATATTTTTCTGTAAAAAAGTAATCCCGAAAATGCTCCAATGGTGTTAGCAATAGCATCGTATACACTTGCTTGGCGCCCTGTATGCATCGAGAATTGAATTAATTCCATCAATAACCCAAAAGCAATTGCTAAGATTATAGCGTTAGAATTCACTTTCTTAATTTTTCCGATTTGTACCGGAATTAATAGAAAAGTTAGTCCGAAATACATTCCAAAATGCGCTATTTTATCTAAATGTGGAATTTCAAATAAAGGTGTTTTCGTTGCATTAGAAGTTAAAGATCCGTACAATATAATGCAGACCCAAATCAGAAGATAGATATAGTTAATGCTAAACTTTTTCATTGATTTCAAATGTACATAAAAGCAAATTAGCATAAAATTGTTTCCAAATTTAAACCGATTCTTTTAACTTATAAATAGAATCATTGTTCTTACTAAATGGCAGGTATCTACATTCATATTCCTTTTTGTAAAACGCAATGTAATTATTGCGATTTTTATAAAACTTCAAACTTAAGCTTAACCAAGGAATTGGTGGAGGCAATTTGTTTAGAAATTCCTCAGCGTAAAAGTTTTTTAAGCGATCAAAAAATTGAGACTATTTACTTTGGTGGAGGCACCCCATCTATTTTAAAAGTAGAGCAATTAGAGTTGATAATTAGCGATATAAAGAAAAATTTTGAAGTTACCTCCGATGCTGAAATTACCATTGAAGCCAATCCCGATGATTTAAATTTAAATTATTTGCAGCAATTGGTACAAACATCTGTTAATCGTTTAAGCATTGGAATTCAATCGTTTATTCCTGAGCACTTGGTTTTTATGTCGCGCCGACATTCAAAAGAACAAGCAATTTCGGCTGTTTTAAATGCACAAAAGGTTGGTTTTAAAAATATTAGCATCGACTTAATTTATGGTTTACCACAGTTATCGAATGCACAATGGAACCAAAATTTAGAGCAGGCTTTTCAATTAAATGTGCAACATATTTCGGCTTACCATTTAACTTATCACGAGGGTACTTCGCTCTATAACGATTTGAAAAAGGGCAAGATTAAAGAACTTGATGAAAACATTAGTACCGACCAATTTCAAACACTAATTTCGAAGGCTAAGGAGCACAACTTTGTTCAGTACGAAATCTCAAATTTTGCCAAAGATGATCTTATATCGAGGCATAATTCATCGTATTGGAAGTTGAAAGAATATTTAGGAGTTGGCCCATCTGCACATTCATTTAATCAGAAAAGTAGATCGTGGAATATTGCTAATACTAAGAAATATATAGAATTAGTGAGTCAGAATGCAGTGTATTTCGAATCTGAAAACTTATCGTTAGAAGACCAATTTAACGACTATCTGATAACTGCTTTACGAACGATTTGGGGAGTTGATTATAACTTGGTAGAATCATTATTTGGTTCGAAGGTTTTGAAGCAATTAAATGAGGATGCTAAAAAGTATATTACAAGTGATGATTTAATTGAAAAAGAGCGCTACCTTTATTTAACAGAGAAAGGTAAATTTATTTCCGACGCAATTTTAACCACCTTAATACAAGTGAATTAAAATGAATTTTGAATCCTTACGAGATTATTGTTTATCGAAAAAATCGGTTACCGAAAGTTTTCCTTTCAACGAATCGGTACTCGTTTTTAAAGTAGAAAATAAAATGTTTTTATTAACAGATTTGGAAGATGAATTTAAAATAAGCGTAAAGTGCGACCCAGATTTGGCAATTGAATTAAGAGAAAAATATTCATTTGTAAAAGAAGGATACCACTTGAATAAAAGGTTTTGGAATACCATTTATATTGAAGACGAAACAAGCGATTCATTTTTGATTGAATGGATTGATCATTCTTACAACGAGGTAGTTAAAACTCTTCCAAAAAAAGTACAAGCTAAACTTAAAGAAGTATAATGGAACAATTTCAATTTGAACTTGAATCGGAATTTATTGAGCTTATAAAATTGTTAAAGCTAACTCAAATCGCCGAGAGTGGGGGCATGGCCAAAATGATGGTTGAAAATGGCGAAGTAAAATTGAATGGCGAAGTTGAACATCGAAAAAGGGCAAAACTTCGATCGGGCGATGTCGTTGAAATTTTCGATATGCAAATAATTATAGCTTAACGCTCTTCTTGTTCTGCTTTTATTAATTGTCGGTATTGTACCGGTGTAATTCCGGTTTCCTTTTTAAAGGAAGAATAAAAGGTTGAAATAGAGACGAAACCTGCTTCAGAGGCAACTTGTTTGATTGGTAAATCAAACTCTGAATTTTCTTTTATTATTTTCTTACAGTAGTCAATTCTGTACTTACAAATTAGGGTTTTAAAATTGCATCCAAATTCTGAATTAATTGCATTCGATAAGTAGCTAGTATTTGTATTTATTTTGCGTGCCAACTTATCTAACGAAAGCGATGAGTCGGTAAATATTTTCTGATTGTCTAATAGATCGATTAGCTTATTAATTAATACATTCTGATCGTTCGAAGCATAATTTTCTATTCTTTCTTTCAACTGTTTTATTTCTAGTTGTTGAATATTAATTTTCTTTTGCTGTTCAATATCTTTTTCTAGCGATTTCTTTTGGAAATAATACCAGCGAAGAACAATTAAAGTACTAACTATTATCAATACAATTGCAATAATTAGCCAGATCATTGCAATTTTTTTTTGCTCCATTTCCTTTTTTTGAAGAACGATAATTCTTTTTTGGTTTTCAGAATCGTATTCAACCATAAGTTTGGCTAAATTTTGCTCCGCTTTTTCTTCATTTAATTCCTTTTCTTCATCAGCAAATATTAGATAATGTTTGATTGATTGCTTAAATAATTCTTGTGATTCATAGATTTCGGCAAGCTGAAGGTGTGCATGCGATGATAACCTTAAGTTTGGATTATCTGTTGTAAATTTAATTGCCTCTTTAAAAAGTTTAATTGCCTTATTCTCTTTGCCTTGATTTAAATATAAATCACCTAGATTATTTAAATTTCTTAGTAATCCTGTTCCTTTTAAACCATAATTATACCTTAAATTCAACGCTTCTGAATAATATTTTTCTGCTTTTTCGTAATCTTTTTTTCTGGTGTATAATGTTCCTAAGTTATTTTTAGCAACTGCTATTGCTGAAGGATTATTAATTAATTCCTTTACCTGTAAAGATAAAAGCATGTATTTTTCAGCTTCCTTCCACATTTTTTGTTCTGCATAAATTATCGCATACGACTCGTAAACTCTGGCTTTATGCTTAGTACTAATTGTTAATTTTTCTAATTCCTTTGTTGTTTGTATGGCATTATCGTATTGTTTTATTTTTAGGTATAATCTACTTAAACCTAAATAACAGTTAGATAATGAGTGATTCATGTGATTCTGTTTGGCTAATTCGATAGCGTTTAGGTAGTATTGAAAGGAGCGATCATATTCGCTTTGGATCGCATAGTTTTTTCCTAATGCAGCTAAAACATGTACCCGCCATATATCATTATTGATACTTTTATAAATGCTATCTGCTTTTAAGTAGTATTTAATTCCTTCTAAAACATCTCCTTTTTTTACAATAGTGAGTGCTTTAATACTATTGTAGCGAGCATTAATAAATGGATCATTCAATGTTTTAGAGATTGTTTCAAGTTCTTCATAGAACTTACGATACAAACTATCATTGTGAGCATTTGAACTCAATGCTATCAAATTAGCTACGATACTTGCTTTTAATGGACTTGGTTTATTTAATAAATTGTAGGCTTCAAGTAAGTGATTAAAAGCCGAATCTGGCATTTCTTTTATATAGAATCGAGCACCTTGAAAACGTAAATATTTTGCACGATTGTTTTTATTCTTTGAATTGTTAAATGCCAAGGTTAGTTCATCATAGTATAGGTCAATTGAATCACGATATGTGAAATAATTGTGCATCCCCTTTTCATACAGTTTTTCAAATTTCGGTGTTTTTAAATTATTGTTCGAACAAGCGATGAATAACAGAATTAGAATTAAGTATGAAAAATTGTAAGATTTTATCATGCAATAATGGTTTTATAATTTAAGCTATTCAGTTATAAATATTAAGAGATAAAAAGATCCTTTATGGTATTATATCTTGTTGTTTACCAATAACTTCAGTTAAATATAATTTTAATTCCTGAATCTTGAAAAACCTTACTGAAACTTAAAAATAAATGAGGCAGTGGTCATCCGAATACATCGGGATATTAAATTTGATAGCGATCATTTAATATTCTAAACCTATGGATAGATTATTGACGATTTTCCTTCGAATGAAATCTTGTTTAAATGAAGCAAAAAAGCGGTGAAACACATTTTTAAAACCAAATATTGTTGATTATGAAAAAATTTAAAAGCACACTAATTGTTGGATTTTTGTTTTTCTTTTCCATTACATTTTTATCCCCTGTTAATGGACAATCTGTAAAAGGAAAAACAATAAGTTATTTTCAAGCACCTGCCGACGGTGTTCAATTTAAAACAGCGAATGTTTTCTTATCGTATGACGAAGCTTTAGCTACGTCTAAAAAAGAAGCGAAACAAGAAAAAAACTCAGCCATGGGAAGTAAATTTGGTGCTTTGGGAACAGCGGTGGCAAATACTGCTAATTCAGCACTCGATATGCTCGATTCGTATAAAAAAGTAATGGCGACGCTTCAAGATGATCAAGGGCGTTTTGCAACTTGGAATTTTATTCCCAAATACATTATTGCTGGTACCGAGAATAACAAAGCAGTAAATGTAGAAATCTTTATTTTAAATGAAGAAAACTCCGATCCAATGGGTCCTAAAGCCCCAACTACTGCCGATAAAAATGGTTATTACGATGTTCCTTATTATGTGAACGTACGTTACGTTATTACCGATGAATTAGGAAGTGTGATTTACAAAGAAAACTTAGGAGCACTTTCAGGAACCATGAAAACCAAAGATTATACTCCAGCAACCCCAACAACTCCTGGAGCTTCATTAAGTCAAGCCGCAAACGAAATTGCAAGTACCTCAGCCAAAGATCTTGAATTGCCAATCGAGCATCAATTAGGTGTAAATGCTGCTTATCGTGCAGTTCGTTCTGCTGTTTTTGCCCGTTTTGGATTTTCAACTTTAACAACCGAAATGAAATTAGGAGTTGTGAAAGAGGCTAAAGGAACAAAGAAAATGATTAAACCGACCCTCGATATTTTTGAAAACAAAGAAAGCTTTTTGTTATCCGACGACGAGAAAAAAGCCGTTCGTGCATTTGCTGAAGATATTGAGAACAATCTTGGAGCTACCAAAGAAAAAACTAAATGGGTTGCTTTACACAATTTATCGCTCTGCTACGCTTGGTTAGAAGATGCTGAAAAAGCAACAAAATATTACAATCAATATGCCGAAGAAATTCGTACCACTTTAGATAAAATGGATTGTTGGACTAAGGTGATGAACAAAGAAATGACTTCGAAAGAAATGAAGGCAAAATGTGGTTCTACTTTCATTGGAATGAAAGATCAAAAGAAATTTGCCCTTTATAATGAAATCGGGAACTTTGTGAAATTTTATCCTGCTGGTGCAAATCGTTACGAAACCTTATTTTATACGATTAACCGCGATTTGGCCCGTTTTACTGACTTTTATGCTGTAAACGACTTGCTTTGTCAATTATTTGAAATAGATTTTCCTTACCAGTTTCTTCCATTAAACGATATGAAAGGAGAACCAAAAGACTTAAAAGCAACCATCACTAAAGAAGGGATGGAACCTATTGAGTACCGTGTAAAATACGATCGAAAAGGAAATATTAAAAACTTCGAGGCAGACCAAGTTTCAAAATTAGCTGATGGCTCAAAAGAGAAATTAATTACACGCGATCTGAAACCTGTGTACGATGATGAAACCGGAAAATATTTGTATTTGGAAACTGGTGGATTGTATGGTCAATCGCAAATGGTAGCTCGTAAAGTTCGAGTTGATAATATGGATTTCAGAGGTTATAAATACTACAACGATCCGGTTGCAAGCATGACCAAAGCAAACTTGAAAGATATTACTAAAAAAGCAGGCGGTATTTTCGCCGACAAAACTTCTAATGAGAAGATCCAAATGAAAGTTGATTTGGATGGTAAAATGTATTTCTCAGGTACTTCTTCTTATTTTAAAGCAAATGCATTTTTTAAAGAAATGTTGAATGCTTATGGAATTGTTCCAAAGCAAGTAAATACCGATACCAAATTCATTACCGAAGCTACTATCAACGAAAATGGTGTAATGACCAATTGGATTTGGGATGGAAGTGTTAAAACCGACCTGAATGGAGCCTTAGAAGCTCGCACACAAAATTTAACTGCCGAAAAAATGGTTCGTGGTATAAAATATACCGAAGTTGATGATAAAGGAAACCCAATTAAAGCAGAATATACTCACGAAATTAAAGGTTCGATGAACATCGCACAAAAAGTTTCAGTGAAAGAATTCTTCCAAACCTGGGGTGCTGCTGGTGATGTTTCAAACGAAGCTTTCGATGTGAAAAGTAATGGCGTTTGGAATTGCACATTTGAATACGATGCAGCAGGAAACTGGACCAAAATGCAAATTGGACCATATACAGCTGAACGAGAAATAAAATATTAATGGAAAGGGTACTAGCGGGCAGTTTCGGCTGCTCGTTAGTTTATAAAATTTGATTAATGAAATTTAAAATCTTATTTATATTTCTGTTTATCCTGCTTGTCAATTCTGTTTCTGCTCAACTGAAATCAGTGATTACTTCTAAAGAGAATGAAGCGGTAAGTACTTTAACCAGCTTTATTGCTGTGGATCAAGCAACAGGATATGCAATGGGAAAAACTCCAGCTAAATATATTCCTGGTTCCGATGCTCCAATGGTATATTTTACCAAAGCACCAACCGAATTTCTAAATATCAATGCTTTAGTAGTATCAATTAACGATGCCAAAGAAAAGGAGGAGGGCTTTTGGAGCTTATATTTCGACGAAAGTAAAAATATCACTGCATTTGTACGTCGAAGGTTCGTTAATGCCAAAAAAAGAGCCCTATGGACTTCTATTACAGAAGATAATTGTGTTGTGTTTAGATCAATTGCTTCCAATGCGTATGTTTTTATAAATGATAATGGCGGATACGGTATTACACACGATATTAGTAAAGCATCTCGCTGGGAATTAATTTATGTAAAATAAACGACCGTTTATGAAAAGATATACTTTATTCATCTTAACAATTCTCTTTAACTTTATGGCTTTTGGCCAAGCAACAACTGCCGTTCAGAAATACCTAAAAACGGATGCAAAAATAGGATTATTCCGACATACTTATTGCATAAAATCATTTGCTAATATTGGTAATATAAAAGCAATTGAAGCCGAAAAGAAAGCATTAGAAGTTGCTCCCCAATCAAATTCAGATAAGCTTTGGTTTCAACAACCATTTTATATCAAGGTAGAACCGGAATCGGAAGCACAACTAGCGATCTCTGCCGAATATAAAATTAATGAAACCGTAAGTGAAATCGATAAAAAGGTATACAAAAAAGAAATGCCTTATGTGGTATATTTCGACAAGCATACTTCTTCGGCAGAGGTAATTGTTCATTATGATTATTCCGATGGAACGCCATCGGTGATCGATACAGTTAAAATTGAACATGTTAGTCGAGAATTACCTTGGAAAAGTTTCAAAACAGTTTCTGAGATCGAAGAAGCAACTCAAAAGTCTTTGCTTAATGCCATTAGTGTTGAGTCTGTTCCGATACAAAGTAGAGAGGTTCGCATAATTTTTCCAAAAGTAAAAATCAAAGACAAAGTATTGAAAGAAGAATATTCCAATATTCAAAAGCTATTAAAAACCAATCAATTTGTCAAAGCGGGGCAACTGTGTAAACGAATCTATCAATCAAAATCGTCTCCCGAAGCATCAGCAGCGCTAGGTTTATGCTATGAGCTTGTTGGTAACTATCCCAAAGCTGAGGAATATATTAAACCATTGAAAGATTTTCACATGCTTAGTCGAATTCGAAAGCATATGAAACTCGTTGAATTTGCAAACTCTATCGGATACAATCCTGAGTTTATCGACTTTTAAAAACCAATCAAATCAATATTAAAAATCACCAATTTTATGAAAAAAGCAATTTTTTTAGTTGTTTCAGTAGCAATTGCGCTATTGAGTTTTAACTCGTGTGAAGAAGTAAGTACTTATGAAGTTCAAGTAATTAACGAATGTTATTTGGATGTTTTAAATTCTGGAATTCCATTTTTAAAAGTTTGTATCGACGAAGTACAATTCAATGGAGAAGTTGTTGCAAGCGATATTGACGCACCCGAAGGAGATGGTTCAAATTATCGAGTTACTTCTGACTATTTTCAAGTTGAAAGCGGAATTGATTACGAAGTAACCGTTAAATACACTACCTATTTCTACGATGTAGATAATCTTAAATGGGAAGAAGACGGTATACAGGAAGAATATGTTGCTGGTTCTGAAAGTTGGTCAAGTGAAGAAGATCATTCAAAATTTGCACTAAAATTTACTTGTAGTAGTTTGTTAAATGCTTATAGACCTGAGTTTGAAACATTTTACATAGATTAATTTTTATTTAGCAAGATTTCTAGTTGCTCTGGTATTAACCGGAGCAACTTTTTTATTTCCATTCCTCTTTTAGCAAACTGTAAACTTCTAAATCGATAAATTTAGTAGAATGTCGCTCTCCTGCTCTTTCAATTCCTTCTAATTGAAAATTAAAGCGCTTCGGAATCGCTGCGCTTTTTTTGTTTTCAACTCCGCATTTTATCTGAATTCTATTCAACTCAAGGGTATTAAATAGGTAGGAAATTAGCCATTCAACCGATTGGGTTATAATCCCTTTTCCTGTAAATTTTTCAATCAGCCAATATCCAATTTCAGTTTTTTTATTCTCATAATCAGTATCCTTAATACCAACTAAACCGGCAAATTCATCGTTTACCCAAATGGTAAATACTTCTTGGATTTTTTCAACATCTTCAACAATCGATTTAACATACAAGGCTGTGTGTTTCAGTTTTTTAGTTTGATCAACAAACGGGAGCCATTTTCGCAAAAATGTTCGATTGCTATCAATTGCATTGAAAATGATTACATCATCAGGTTTTTTAAGCGTTCGAAGTTCAATTTCATGATTAATATTAATAGTGTGAGGTTTCATAACTTTGTATTTTTATTTCTATAATTTATAAAATATTCCCGATTCATACAATGAAAGTATCAAAACAACTATATTGTAATTTCTAAACAAATTTTAAATGCAAAAGATTCGAAAACTTTGGTTGATATTGATATTTGGTTTTTTAATTGTGGCATGTGCAAATACCTCAAAAAAAGAAACGAAGGTGCTTATTTCAACCAATAAAGGCGATATTGTGGTGAAACTTTACAATGAAACACCTTTACATCGCGACAATTTTATAAAATTGATTAAAGACGATTTTTATAATGGATTGTTGTTTCATCGAGTGATCAATGAATTTATGGTTCAAGGAGGAGATCCTGATTCAAAGGAGGCATCGAAAAGAAAAAAACTAGGCAAAGGCGATATTGGGTATCAAATTGATGCAGAAATTGTCTCTAATTTGTATCATAAAAAAGGTGCATTAGCTGCAGCTCGTGAGGGCGATAGAAATAATCCGCTGCGCAAATCCGACGGATCGCAGTTTTATATTGTTCAAGGGAAAGTTTATACTTCAGAAGAACTCAATGAGGTCGAAGCAAAATTGTATTATCAGGCCATCGAAAACGAAAAACAAAGACTAACTGAAGAAAAGAAAGGACGCTTTATTGTTTTGCAAAATTCGGGCAATTACGACGAAATCACTGAACTAGAAATTGCAATCGACGAGGAAGCAAATAATACTGTTAAACGCGACTCATTCAAGTTTTCAGAAACCCAAAGAAAATTATACACTACGATTGGTGGAGTTCCTCATTTAGATGGCGCTTACACGGTTTTTGGCGAAGTTATTGAAGGATTTGCAGTAATTGATTCAATTGCAATTGTTGAAACGAATAAACACGATCGGCCTTTGGAAGATGTTGTAATGAATATCGAAATTATAAAAGAATAAAATAAATAGCATGATAAATTTAACTGTAGGAGTTGATATAGGTGGAACTAACTCGAAATATGGGATTGTGGATAGCCACGGAAAAATTTTGCAACGAGGATCTATTCCAACAGCAAAAGATGGAAATGTAAAGAGCTACATAAAATCACTTGCAAGCGAAATTAAAAGCTTGCAATCCAACATCAAGGAAGAAAATACCATAACAGGTATTGGAATTGGTGCACCAAATGCGAACTTTTACAAGGGAACCATTGAAGATGCTCCAAATCTTTCATTTAATGGAACCGTTCCTTTTGTTGAATTGATGAAGAATGAATTTAAAGAGGTTGAGAAGGTGGCAATCACCAACGATGCCAATGCAGCAGCCATGGGCGAAATGATGTATGGTGGTGCCAAAGGAATGAAAAACTTTATAATGATTACCCTTGGAACCGGACTCGGAAGTGGTTTTGTGATCAATGGCGAATTACTGTATGGTGCCGATGGTTTTGCGGGCGAACTGGGTCATATTACCGTTGTTCCCGAAGGTAGAATGTGTGGTTGCGGACAATTAGGGCATTTAGAAAACTATTGCTCTGCTACCGGAATGGTTCGTACTGCACACGAGTTGTTGGCACATCACAATGCTAGCGATAGTTTATTAGCTAACAAACCATTTTCAAAACTAACTTCAAAAGATATTTATCAGGCAGCGCTCGATGGAGACGAAGTGGCTCAGCAGGTTTTCGAATTAACTGCCGACATATTAGGACAAGCACTCGCAAGTGCGGTGCATATCGCAAGTCCTGAAGCTTTTTTCCTTTTTGGAGGCCCTATTGCTGCAGGAAATATGATTATTAAGCCTGTGATTGAATCGATGGAAAATAGTTTGATGAATCATTTCAGAAATAAAGTAAAAGTTCTACCATCCAAGCTAAAAATGGGTGATGCTGCTATTTTAGGGGCCAGTGCTCTCGTTGTAAAATAGATTTGTTAAAAATATTAGATACTGCAATTGTCAGCTCAATCAATGCTGTTAATTGCAGTTTTCATTTTTAGCTCACTTATAAGTTGATTAGTCAATGAATATTAATTCATAAAATATTCATTTTTCTGCATGTATATTATGTTTCTATTATTTAAACGTGAATCCTTGACTTTGGCTTTCCTATCAATTGTATTACTGGTTTTATAACTATAATTTCGCCTGCAAACCGAACATTATGAAGCTTTATGAGCAAAATAACAAACGAGGATTTTAAGGTAAAATCATTAGGCAACTGTACCATTAAGTCGCCTTTGAAATTATCGAATAAGGGAGATGATAATTTATTCAACTTTGTTCATAACGATGAACGTATACTTTACGATAATTCAGCTCAAAGGGTACAAGCGAAAGTAGAAAAAGGAGAAGAACTTTGGTCGTTTCGAAAAGCAGGACCAAGAGAAAAACTTTATTTTGAACCAGCAAAAACAAGAGTCGCAATTGTTACATGCGGTGGTTTATGTCCTGGATTAAATAATGTAATTCGAGGACTTGTAAATCTTATTTGGGACAGTTACGGAGTGAATAGAATCTATGGTATTCAGTATGGATATTCAGGCTTTGTTCCCGAGTATAATTTGCCCTACATCGAACTAAACCCAGATGTTGTAGATGATATTCATAAATCGGGAGGAAGTATTTTGGGATCTTCGCGAGGCAATCAGCCTGTCGATACTATTGTTGATACATTAGAGCGTTTAAATATCAATATCCTCTTCACAATTGGTGGTGATGGAACTTTACGTGGAGCACATTCAATTGCACAAGAAATTGAAAAGCGAAAATTGAAAATTTCTGTTGCAGGAGTTCCAAAAACAATCGACAACGATATTAGCTTTATCGATCGATCGTTTGGTTTTGAAACAGCTTTTTCAAAAGCAATGACCATCATTCAAAATGCACATTACGAAGCAAAAGGAGCTTACAACGGAATTGTGGTTGTTAAGTTGATGGGACGCGATTCGGGCTTTATTGCTGCCAATGCAGCGTTGGCTTGTCCCGATGTAAATTATGTCTTAATTCCCGAAATGGACTTCGATTTATATGGTAAAAATGGGTTTTTAACTGTATTGAAGAAACGCTTAGAACGAAAGCAACATGCCGTGATTGTGGTTGCCGAAGGAGCCGGCCAGTTCTTTTTTGAAGGAAACAATGGAAAAGATGCTTCAGGCAATGAGAAGTACGACGATATAGGTTTATACATCCGAGATAAAATCAAAGAAGAGTTTGGAGCTAGTAATATTCCAATCAACTTAAAATATATCGATCCAAGTTACATTTTACGCAATGCACCTGCTAACGCCAACGATAGTAAGTTCTGTTTTCAATTAGCCATTAATGCGGTTCATGCAGCAATGGCCGGAAGAACCGATTTTGTAGTTGGTCACTGGCAAAACGGATTTACTTTGTTACCGATCAAATTAGCTACGCATAAGCGCAAAAAGGTGAATTTACAGGGTAATTTGTGGTGGAGTGTATTAGAAGCTACAGGACAGCCTGCAAGTATGAAGAATGAGATTGTTTCTGAAGTAGATCTCGTATAAGATATACAGATAAGAAAAAAGGCTTTCAAAATTATTTGAAAGCCTTTTTTATATTTAGCTATAAGAAATTATTCTTTTACAGCAGCAACACCTGGTAAAACTTTACCTTCTAAGTATTCCAACAATGCACCACCTGCAGTTGAGATGTAAGAAACACCTTCTGCAATTCTGAATTGGTTTACAGCAGCAACTGAGTCACCACCACCAACTAATGAGAAAGCACCTTTTTTAGTTGCTTCAACAACGGCATCGCCAATTGCTTTAGTACCAGCAGCGAAAGCTTCCATTTCGAAAACTCCAGCAGGACCATTCCAAAGAATCGTTTTTGAGTTACCAATTACTTCTTTGAAAGTTTCGATAGTTTTAGGACCAACGTCTAATCCCATCCAACCTTCTTTAATGTCGCTTGCAGCACAAACTTCAGTGTTTGCATCGGCAGCAAATTTATCAGCAGCAACACAATCTTCAGCAATTACAAGGTTCACCCCTTTTGCTTTTGCTTTTTCAATAATTGTTTTTGCCAATTCTAAGTAATCATCTTCGCAAAGTGATGAACCAATGTTTCCACCCATTGCTTTTACGAAAGTGAAAATCATTCCACCACCAATGATTAAGTTGTCAACTCTATCCAACATGTTTTCAATGATGGTAATTTTAGTTGAAACTTTTGCACCACCCATAATTGCGGTCATAGGTTTTGCTGGGTTCGCAACAACTTTTTCAAGACTTGAAACTTCGCCATCAACAAGGTATCCAAACAATTTATCGTTAGGGAAGAATTTTGCGATTACAGCAGTAGATGCATGTGCACGGTGTGCTGTACCGAAAGCTTCCATTACCCAACAATCACCGTTTTCAGATAATTGTTTTGCAAATGCTTCGTCACCACCAGTTTCTTCTTTATGAAAACGTAAGTTTTCTAATAATAAAACTTCGCCTGGTTTTAAGGCATCAGCAATTGCTTTAGTTTCTGCACCAACGCAATCTGGAGCAATTTTTACTTCAGCACCACCTAGTAATTCAGATAAATGACTTACTAAATGTTTCAAAGAGAATTTATCTTCTGGTCCGCTTTTTGGGCGACCAAGATGAGACATGATTATTGGAGATCCACCTTTTTCAATTACTTTTTTAATTGTTGGTAAGGCTTTTCTCATACGTGTATCATCAGTGATTTCAAACTTGTCGTTTAAAGGAACGTTAAAATCAACTCTAATTAGCGCTTTTTTTCCAGCGAAATCGTACGTTTCAATTGTTTGCATTGTGTATGAACTTTAATTTTCAATAGTGACCCAAAGATAAAAATTTAATAATTACCTTTAATTGAATCATTTCAAATAATGGTCAATATTAAAACATGGTTAGAAAATTGGTGTTTTTTCTGAAATATTTAATTCAGTTTAACTTTTTTTGGCTAAAAAAAGCAGGAATTACCTGCTTTTCAAAATCATATATCGATGCTCTTTTTTATTCTCTGTTAAATCGGTCGCGATTGTACCCGCCACTACTTCTTCTTTCGCGGTTGTAGTTGCCACCTTCTCTATTAAAACCACCACCTTCTCGGTTGTAGCCACCGCCTCCTTGACGGTTATAATTTCGGTTGCCACCACCACCATGGCGATTACCCGATTGTCGTTGTTGATTTTTGGGTTGTGAAATTTTTACATTAATAGATTTACCCATAAAATCTTTTTCATTTAGACTTTGTACTGCAGCAAGCGCATCATCTTCATCATCCATTTCAACAAAGCCATAACATTTAGATCTGCCTGTTTCACGATCCATAATAATTTTTGTAGTACCTACACTACCAAATTGACTAAATAACTCCTTCAGGTCTTCTGGGGTAGTTTCAGAGCTTAGTCTTGCAACAAAAATGTCCATAAGAAAAAATTAAATGTAAATTGAACTAACTAAATCCTAGAAGATGATTAGCGAAATATTCGATTTTTTTAATTTGAGAGATATATTTACTAAGCAAATCCTACATAACAAAGCTATTGATATTGAAGTAGAAGTAAAAGATTTTTATCATAATTTATCGTTATCAAACATTTTTTTTTAAAACTTCAGTTTTTAATTTGATTGATTTGAGCAAAGTGTCACATAGTCAGTTGTTTAAGGTGTATGTGTGCAATTGTTAATTATTTTAAATTAAGTTTAAGAGATGGAAATATGTTCGCAAAAATGCCTATTTCCTAGCAAAAATACGACTGATTTATGTTTTAGGTGACAAAAACACAATAGTGATTTTTGATAACTTGCCAATATTTATTAAAAGTTAACGGGGAATGTTAACTTGGTTTTCGTCCTAAAATAAGTTAAAAAGAGTGTTAAAAATTGCTTTGAAATTCGCATAGTTTTCAGTTAAAATTAAATTTACACTCGATATGTTAAGATATTCATTGACGCTACTGTTTATATTGACCATTATTTTGGGTTTAAATGCTCAGAATATGGATTTGTATTTGGTCAATATTCGTGGAACTGTAGTTGATCAATCTACTGGAGAACCAATTCCTTACGCGCATGTAATCAATCCTCATCAACACTCAGGAACAATAACCAATGCCGATGGTTTATTTTCTTTGAATATGTTAACAGAAGATACTTTGTTGATTAAATCTGTTGGATATGGCGATTATCGATTTCACCTTGAAGAATTTCCTCCTCTAAATCATTATACCATAAAAGTGAAACCAGTTAAACTTGCAATTGGTGAAATTACTGTTACTGGTGAAAATGGATTAAAAGATCGTTTAGGACTACCCGATGCAGATCCTTTAGATATTCCAGTAGAATTACGTGGAAGTGCTTTTAATGAAAAACCGCCTTGGTTTGCTGCATTGCTTAGTCCGATTTCGTTTGCACAATATTATTTGAGTAAAACCGAAAAAGGAAAGCGTGAGTTACGCACAACTATAAAAGAAGGAGAGCAGTGGGCTAAGTATTCAATGCATTTTAATCTTCCAAGAATTACAAAATTAACTGGATTAACCGGCTCCGAGGCTGATGAATTTATGATGTATTGTAATATGAACAATCGTTTACCTTACAATGCAACCTCTTTACAAGTCGATTTTCAGATAATGGATTTGTTTTTCAAATACAAGAAAATGAAACAAATGCAAAAAGAAAAAAACGACTCACTACAACTAGATTCTACTGTTGAATAATTAGTTATATGAAAAAGAAAAAGGCAGAAATTATTATGTTTCTGCCTTTTTTTATTTTTTGGTGAGCTTATGTTACGAAAGGTTTTTCACTCTTTCCATTGCTTCAATAACTTGTTCGCGATCGGCAAATGCTGAGAAACGGAAGTAACCTTCACCCGAAGGACCAAAACCTGATCCTGGAGTTCCAACTACATTGGCTTCATTTAAAACCTTATCGAAGAAATCCCATGAAGTCATACCACCTTTTGCTTTTACCCACACATAAGGTGCATTTACACCTCCAAATACTTTGTAGCCAATCGATTCTAGGCTTTCGCGCATGATGCGGGCATTTTCTAAGTAATAAGCAATGTTATCGGCAACTTCTTTTTTACCACTTTCAGAATAAGTGGCTGCAGCCGCTTTTTGTACCGGATAAGAAACACCATTGAACTTAGTCGATTGACGACGGTTCCAAAGATTTTTTACTGTATATTCTTTTCCATCTTTGTCGTAACCGACTACTGTTTCAGGTATAACTGTAAAAGCACAACGTGTTCCGGTAAAACCAGCAGTTTTTGAGAAACTACGGAATTCGATTGCACATTTGTCTGCTCCTTCAATTTCGTAAATTGAACGTGGAATTCCATCTTCAGTGATGAATGCTTGGTATGCTGCATCGTATAAAATAATACATTTATTGTCGATTGCGTAATCAACCCACTTTTTTAATTCTTCTTTGGTTGCAACAGTTCCAGTTGGATTATTTGGGTAACACAAGAAAATCAAATCAACTTTCTCGGTTGGGAGTTCTGGAACAAAGTTGTTGGCTTCGTTACAAGGCATGTAAACAATTCCATCGTAATAACCAACTTCGCTAATTGCTCCGGTTTTACCTGTCATTACTGTAGTATCTACATAAACGGGGTAAACTGGGTCGCCAACAGCAATTACATTGTCGTTACCAAAAATTTCTTGAATATTTCCGGTATCACACTTCGAACCATCTGAAATAAAGATGTCGTCGGCCGAAATGTTTACTCCATTGGCTTTATAATCGTTTTCTGCAATTAATTCACGTAAAAATCCATAACCTTGTTCGGGGCCGTATCCTTTGAATGATGCTCCGGCAGCCATTTCATCTACGCCTTCGTGGAAAGCTTTTACAACGGTTGGTGCTAATGGTAAAGTTACATCACCAATACCCATTTTGATGATTTTCTTGTCGGGATTTGCTTCTGAAAATTCACGTACTCTTCTACCAATTTCAGGAAATAAATATCCTGCTTGTAATTTTAGATAGTTCTCGTTAATTAATGCCATATAATATATTAATTTGAAATTCTGATCTTTATATTTTTTCAGTCGCTTGCAAAGATAAAAAAATATAAGCAGACGACTAGTTAATGAATAGATGTGCGGGGTTAATTATCTATAAGTTATCAATCTAGCGTTCGCTTATCCAGTTGATACCTTTTTTTAATAGATCTTGAGTTTTTTCTTCTTCACTTCCCAGTTCGGTTTCATGCTGATATTCCCATGACGCATTGGGTGGCATACTCACAAAAATTGATTCGGTATTGCCACTATTTTGCAAACCAAATTTAGTTCCGCGGTCGTACAAAAGATTGAACTCAACATAACGACCACGTCGAAGGTTTTGCCAATCGAGATGGGATTTATTGAAAGGTTTATGGAAGTTGTTTTCGAGTAATTGACAATAAATTTCGGAATACATCAATGTTAATTCTTTTGAGAAATCGAGCCAGTTTTGAAATTCATTTTTATCATTTGGCGCTTGGCGATCGTAAAATATTCCACCAATTCCACGAGTTTCTTTTCTATGGGGCAAGTAGAAATAATCGTCGGCATTTTTCTTAAATTCCTCAAATCGATTGGGATGATACTGGCCGCAAATCGCCTTAATTTTTTGGTGAAAATAACGGGCTTCTTCTTCATTTACATACATCGGTGTTAAATCAATTCCACCACCAAACCAATTTACTTTTTCTGAAATATAGAAGTAACGAACATTCATATGAATGGTAGGCGAAAATGGATTTTTTCCATGTAAAATGCTGGAAATTCCGGCTGCGGAATAGCTGGTTCCGTCAACTCCTAAGTTTTCTTTAAGTTGAGGCGATAATTTACCCGTAACCTGAGAAAAGTTAACGGCACCTTTTTCTATCTTTGCTCCATTCTTGATTACTTTGGTAACACCTGAACCAACTTCTTTTCTCCAAACATCATTTGAAAACTTGGCTTTTGTATCACAAGCTTCAATTTCAGCACAAACCACCTGTTGAATTTTTCTAAATTCTTCAGCTATTAATTCTGTTTTATTTTCCATTCAATTGATTATTCCTTTCTAATAGTTGATAACATCAAGAGCAAGATTTTAGTTTTATTTTTTATCTAAATCTTTCTGTTTCCACCAGTACTTGCAACCTTTTGATTTTTTAGCTTTTGTTCTTCCCGGCAATTTAAAGAACTTTTCTTTACATTTATTGTCGATTTACCGAACTAACAACTATGCAAAATCTATCAAAATTGGTATGGACTTTTACGATTCTATTAATTTGTTTCGGATGTTCAAAAACCCACACCAGCTATACAATTTATCCAAGCGAAGGGAGCGATACTAAAGCAATTCGCATCAGTTTTGTAAACGACAAAGTGGTAAAAGTTGAAGTTTCTGCGACGAAATATTTTAGTAAAACTCAAAGTTTAATTGAAGTTCCCGATCTTAAATTACATCCGTTTACCGTTGAAAAAGAAGGTGAAAACTATCTACTATCGAGTGAAAGCTTATTGGTAAAGGTGAATCAATTAAATGGGAAAATCAGTTATTTAAATCCTGATGGCTCACAGATTATTGCAGAAAAGGAGGATGGTAGAACTTTTAAACCAATTGAAGTGGATGTTCATAAAGGATACGAAATCAAACAAGTTTTCGATACTCCGAACGATGAGGCTATTTATGGATTAGGGCAACATCAGGCCAACGAAATTAATTATAAAGGAAAGAACGAGGAGTTGTTTCAATACAACACAAAAGTTTCAGTTCCCTTTATTGTTTCCACTAAAAAATATGGGATTCTTTGGGATAATTATTCTTTAAGTCGATACGGAAACTCTGAGCCTTATTCCAATCTAACTCAATTTATTTTATACGATAAAAATGGAAGCCGGGGAGGGCTCACAGCTACCTATATCGATGATCGATCGAAAAAACATATCTACACCAAAAGAGTTGAAACTATCATCGATTATGAAAACCTTGAGACGATCAAAAATTTTCCCGAAGGTTTTAATTTCAACAAAGCTCGAATTATTTGGGAAGGGGATATTGAAGCAACTACAGATGGTTTGTTTAAGTTTTTGTGTTACTACGCCGGATACACCAAATTGTATATCGATGGCGAGTTGATGTTTGATAAATGGCGAACTTCATGGAATCCTTCGGTTGCAAAATTTGAGCTGGAAATGAAGAAAGGTGAACGTCATCATCTTCAACTCGACTGGATTCCCGATGGAGGCGTTTCTTACATTGGCTTAAAAGCTTTGGCTCCGGTAAAAGAAAAAGAACAAAACAAGGTTACTTTTTATTCCGAAATGGGACAAAACATCCGTTACTATTTCGTGAAAGGAAATTCGATGGATGAGGTAATTAGTGGTTATCGCACAATTACCGGGAAAGCACAGGTGATGCCAAAATGGTCGATGGGATTTTGGCAAAGTCGTGAACGTTACAAAACACAAGATGAATTATTGAATACTTTAAAAACTTTCCGCGAAAAGCAGATTCCTATTGATAACATTGTGCTTGATTGGTCGTATTGGCCCAAAACAGAGTGGGGGAGTCACGATTTCGATTTAGAAAGATTTCCCGATGCTGCTGGAATGATTGATCAAGTGCACGAATTGAATGCGAATATCATGGTTTCGGTTTGGCCTAAATTTTACCATAAAACCGATCATTTTAAGCAATTCGATGCAAATGGTTGGATGTATCGTCAAGCAGTTGATGATAGTATCAAGGATTGGATATCTCCGGGTTATGTTGGTTCATTCTACGATGCATACAACCCTGATGCGCGTGTTCTTTTTTGGAAACAAATTAAGGAAAAACTCTATAGCAAGGGATTTGATGCTTGGTGGCTCGATGCAACCGAACCCGATATTCTTTCGAATGCTAGTATGGAATATCGAAAAAAACTGATGACCCCAACTGCAATGGGACCATCAACTGAATTTTTCAATGCTTACGCTTTAATGAATGCGAAAGGAATTTACGAAGGACAAAGGTCTTTGAATAACAACAAGCGGGTTTTTATTTTAACGCGTTCAGCATTTGCCGGAATTCAACGATTTGGTGCGGTAACTTGGAGCGGCGATATCGGAACTTGTTGGGAAGATTTAGAAGCGCAAATTCCAGCTGGAATTAATTTTGCAATGTCCGGACTGCCTTATTGGACAATGGATATTGGCGGCTTTAGTGTTCAACGAAAATTTCAAAATGTAAAAGAAGGAAGTGAAGAGCTGGAAGAATGGCGCGAGTTAAACACTCGTTGGTTTCAGTTTGGGGCATTTGTTCCCCTTTTCAGAGTACATGGGCAGTATCCGTATCGCGAGATTTTCAATATTGCACCCGAAAATCATCCGGCCTACCAATCAATGTTGTACTACAACAAATTGCGCTACCGCCTCATGCCATATATTTATAGTTTAAACGGTGCTATTCATTTTGATGATTATACTATGATGCGTGGATTGGTAATGGATTTTACAAATGATAAAAATGTATACAATATTCACGATCAATACCTGTTTGGACCTTCGCTTATGGTGGCTCCGGTGTATACTTATAAAGCTAGAGAAAGAGCTGTTTATCTGCCTAAATCGGCTGGATGGTACGATTTGTATTCTGGTAAATATTTTGATGGTGGACAAACAATTCATGCGAATGCTCCTTACGAACGAATGCCATTGTATGTTAAGGCCGGATCAATTCTTTTAGGAGGACCAGAAATTGAGTATACCAATCAAAAGCCTGCAAATCCAATCGATATTTATGTGTATTCAGGTAGCAATGCAAACTTTATTTTATACGAAGACGAAGGTACCAACTATAATTATGAAAAAGGAGCTTATACTTCTATTCCAATTTCATGGAATGACCAAACAAAAGCAATATCTGTTGGTGATCGAAAAGGCAAGTTCGATGGAATGCTTCAGAATCGGATGTTCAGAGTTGTTGTAATTTCAAAAGGTCAGGCTATTGGTTTTGATGATCAAACAACTTTTGTTGAGCTGAAATATTCAGGCGAAAAAATTGACCATACTTTTAACTAAAAACCAGATTGATTAAACAGTAATTTGTATGAAAATTGTTAGTATTATTTGCGTAATTGTACTGTTATCTAGCTTTAGTGCTTTAGCTCAAAGCAATCAGAGGATAGAGGAAAGAGTTGAAAAAATTCTTTCAGAATTAAACCTAGAAGAAAAGGTGGCCTTGTGTCATGCGCAATCTAAATTTAGCACCCCAGGGGTGGAGCGTTTAGGAATTCCGGAAGTATGGATGTCGGATGGACCACATGGGGTACGTGCTGAAATAGAATGGGATGATTGGGGTTATGCCGGATGGACAAACGATTCAATAACAGCATTTCCGGCTTTAACATGCTTGGCAGCTACTTTCGATCCTGAATTGTCTGCAAAATATGGAAAGGCAATTGGAGAAGAAGCGCGCTATCGTAAAAAGGATGTCTTGCTTGGACCTGGAGTAAATATCTATCGTACGCCATTAAATGGTCGCAATTTTGAATACATGGGTGAGGATCCCTTTTTGGCTTCAAAAATGGTGGTTCCTTATATTCATGGAGTTCAGAAAAGTGGAGTAGCCGCTTGTGTAAAGCACTATGCATTAAATAATCAGGAGCAATGGCGCGGGCATATCAATGTGGAAGTAAGCGACAGAGCTTTGCACGAAATTTATTTGCATGCATTTAAAGCTGCTGTACTCGAAGGAAATACATGGTCGATCATGGGTGCCTACAATCAATACAAAGGTCAACATTGTTGTCACAACGAAATTTTGCTTAATAAAATATTAAAAGAAGATTGGAATTTTGGTGGAGTCGTAATTTCCGATTGGGGCGGTACACATAATACCATGCAAGCTGCTTTGTACGGACTCGATATGGAAATGGGAACTGGAACAAATGGACTAACTACCTCCAATAAATCAGCATACGATTATTATTATTTAGCAGATCCCTTTTTAAAAAAACTACGCAATGGCGAAATTGATCAAACCATTGTAGATGATAAGGCACGACGAATTTTGCGTTTGATGTTGAGAACCAATATGGCACCAAATCGTCCTTTCGGAAAGCTAAATACCGACGAACATCATCAGGTGGCTTACGAAATAGCAACCAATGGAGTGGTGCTTTTAAAGAACGAATCGTTTTTTCCAATTGATGCAGCAACAACTCAAACCATCGCAGTTATTGGCGAAAATGCAACTCGAATGATGACAGTTGGTGGAGGTTCTTCGGAATTAAAAGCACAATACGAAATTTCGCCTTTGGAAGGCATAAAAAGTGTGTACCAAAATGCTAATATTTTGCATGCAATGGGCTATTCTTCAGGGAAGCCTGCTTATGGAAGGGTAAATCCTCCTAAAGAAAATCAAGAGGAATTGTTTAAGGAAGCACTTGCTGTGGCTGCAAAGGCCGATCTAGTGCTTTTTGTTGGTGGTTTAAATAAAAACCATCATCAGGATTGTGAAGGGGGAGATCGTTTAAGTTACTCGCTTCCTTTTAATCAGGATAGTTTAATTGATGAAATCGCAAAAGTGAATCCGAATATTGCTTTGATTCTTGTTTCGGGAAATGCGGTTGAAATGCCTTGGATTAGCAATGTAAAAGGAATTTTGCAAGCTTGGTATTTGGGCAGCGAAACTGGCAATGCAATCGCTGATGTGCTCTCTGGAAAAGTGAATCCTTCAGGGAAATTACCATTTTCTTTTCCTATTAAATTAGAAGACAATGCAGCACATCATTTTGGTGAAATGTCTTATCCCGGCGACAATGTAAACCAAATTTACAAAGAAGATATTTTAGTAGGGTACCGTTGGCACGAAACACAAAAAGTGAAACCTCAGTTTGCTTTTGGATATGGCTTGTCGTATTCAACTTTTGAGCTTAAAAATATTTCTGTAGATCAAAAAGTTTATTCAGAAAACGATCAGATAAAAGTTACTTGTAAGGTTGAAAATACAGGTATTACCGAAGGTGCAGAAGTTGTTCAGGTGTATGTTGGAAAACCAAAATCGAAAGTCGAAAGAGCCATAAAAGAATTAAAAGGTTTTCAGAAAATTAGTATTCCAGCAGGTAAAACTGCTCAGGTTGAGGTTTCGATTAAGGTGGAAGATTTAAAGTTTTACAATGAATCATTAAACGATTGGGAGTTGGAGAAAGGCAGCTATACCGTTTTTGTTGGCAATTCTTCCGATCAAATTTCAGAAAAGTTAAAAATCGAAATAGAATAATATTGAAAATATCGTTTATTGATTTAGTTTTTCTTTCACAATGTTCTGATAGGTGCGACCAACATTTAAGATTTTTATTCCTATATCTATTTCGGTATACGAATGTTTTTTAATGAAGTTGCCATTAACCACAAACGATCGATGAATGCGTAGAAAATAATTAGGTAAACGTTCTGCCACTTTGCTTATTTTTTCTTTGCTACTGATTGGGTTTTCGTTTTCAATATGCACTTGAATATAGTCAGCTAAGCTTTCGATATAAATGATCTTGTTCAAAGGAATTTTTGCTGATTTTCGATTTGATATGAGCTCCAAGAATTCAGCTTTATTTTGTTTTTGCTCTTCTATTAGTTGATTGATTAGCACCTTGTTTTCTTTTAATTGGTTTAGAATTAGAATAAACGATCCAACAAAAACCAGCAAATAAAGTACAATCCCTAGTAGAATAGTATCGGAGGCATTGGGTGCTAAATTCTTAAAATTGAAATTTCCTAAATAGATAAAGGAGAACATCAACACAATTAATTCGAGGTAGAGCGAAATAATTATGGTGTAAAAAATATAAGTTCCAAATTGAAAATATTTTTTGGGGATTAAATATTTCGGAACTAAAAAATAATTAACAAAATAAGAGGTGCCGAATACAATTGGGAGCAGCATGCTTACAAAATAAAATGCAGCCAAATTATTTCCCCACGAACGACCAAAAACCAATGTTAAAACTAGAATTACAAAAATCCAGTAAGCAATGTGATATTTAATATTTTTTGATTTCATGCACTTAAATTTCAAATCGTGCCTCTAATTTCGCTAAAAAAATGATAGCATTTATTTTCAGTCGATGAATGACTAACTTAGAGACGGATTTGACCTTGCAGAAAATGGAGATTACCCTGAAATTTGATTCATACTATTAATCTTAAAATTAAAAAGTTATGAAAAATTTATTCAATCAAGGTGGGCCACTCTTTATGAGTATTCTAACCATTGTATTTATTGTGATGGTTGTTTGGCTTGTTTATCATACCGTTCAACAATTGAACAATAAAACGGATGATTTAGAAAAATCAATTCGAAAAATTGGCTATACACGGTCAATTGGTTTGTTTGCTTTGATCATTGGAATATTTGGGCAAATGCTTGGGGTGTATCAAGCTTTAAATGCAATAGAACAAGCGGGCGATATTTCACCGTCGCTTATATTTGCAGGGCTAAAAATTTCAATGATTGCTCCTTTATATGGAGTGGTGATCTTCCTAATCTCTTATATGCTTTGGTTTGCTGCACTTGCTATTGTCGATAAGAAATAAAAGTGTATTAGTTCAAACTAAATTTCGAAACAGTTGGCTGTTCGCTGATAAGCGACTCCATCTGTTTCATTAATGAAATTCTTTTTGAACTCATTTTACTACGTCGTTCGTTTACAAATTCGAAACTAAACGAAGCATACTTTTCCATGATTTCAACATATTCTTTCGAAAAGTAGTGCTGGTTAACACCAATTGCTTCCATGGTCATAAAAACCACACTTTTAATCATGAGCCCTTTCATGATTTTTGCTGTTTTATTATCGAAACAAAACAGCTTATCCATCACCAGATTGGTAAAATGAAGGGTTTTGTTGGTGGCTTCATCTAATGTTTCGTTCTTAATTGATGCTGTGAAAAAGGTTTCAAGCTCCCCTTTCAAATCTTCTTCTAAATCCTGAATGTCATCAACAAATTGAAGATAAACACCAAAGCCATAACAAAAATTTTCTTCTTCGGGGCTCATCTCTCCGCAAACTAAATATCCATCAGCCAAAACCGAAGTTCCCCCTTTTTCAATACAAATTTCAAGTAATTCATCCGAAGGAATATCCGTATTTCCCAATAGTTTTAAGCTGGCAGTTTGTGCGTCGTGAATTGCAACCAAGCTCTCGTAAACTTTTGGATAGCGGGTGCGATCCCAGTCTTTTTCAATAAACGAAACCAAGTCGAAAATCGCTTTTTCATGTTTATTCGCAGCAATTACGCTTTCGCCTTTTAAACGTAAACGAAAGTGTTTGCTAAATGAATGTTTTTGGGAGGTATGAATTTTGGGATTGTCTAAATAATTATCGGTATAGGGATACAACATTGAGTAGGCAAAACTCGCATTAGATAGTTCTAAGGGTTTCTCCATCATTAATTGCAGACTATTTATAATCCACAAATTTCGGCTTGCTTGAAAAATATCTTCCAACGAAATCTTGGGATCAAAGCTTCGAGCCATTTGCATAAATTGCTGCGTAACTTTATTGAATTCACTTTTTGAAACAATTTGTGCTTCCTCTTCCGAAAATCGAAATGCATTCATAAAAATATGACCAATTGCCTGCCCAAATTTTTTCGGGTTCTGATATTTTGTGGCTGAAGCATTCATCGTATTTTGTTTCGATTGCTTTAATTTTTTTGCAAACTCAAGCATTACGGCTTCTCTTTTACTCTTTTCTTCCGTTGAAACTTCTTTTCCAATTTCTGGTAAATCAGTCGGGCATTCTTCCCAAAGTTTCACATATTGATCAATAAAGTGTTGTGTTTTCATGTTGGCTATGAATATTTTCAAAACAAAACACGTGAAAAATTTTAAATTTTGAATTGAAGAAACGGCGAATAACCTTTTTTTGCCTGTTAATGGATATCTTAACTTAATTCTTCATGAATTCTAGATTCAAATTTTAGAATGATAGAAGAACCATTCTAAATAATCAATTGATTTTGATATCTTTGAGCTTAGAAAAATTTAAGGATTTAAATTATGAAGATGAAGGCTCTTCCGTTTACGAAAGAACAAATTGAAAAAATCATTGAAAGTTACCCAACCCCGTTTCATATTTACGATGAGAAAGGAATCGTCGAATATGCGAAATATTTCCGCGATAGTTTTTCATGGAACGAAGGTTTTAAGGAGTATTACGCTATAAAATCGGCTCCAAACCCTTACTTGATGAAGCTATTACGCAATCAAGGTTTTGGTATCGATTGTAGCTCCATGGCCGAGTTGGTGTTGGCTGAAAAGATAGGAATGCGTGGAGAAGAAATCATGTTTACTTCTAACGATACACCCGATTACGAATACCAAAAAGCAGTTGAATTAGGAGCTGTTATTAACCTCGATGATATATCACATATCGAATTTCTAGAAGAGGTTGCTGGAATTCCTGAACTGGTAAGTTTCCGCTACAATCCGGGAGCTTTAAAAGGAGGAAACGTAATTATTGGTAATCCTGAAGATTCTAAATATGGATTTACCCGCGAACAACTTTTCGAAGGATATAAAAAGCTAAAAGATAAAGGGGTTACTCGTTTTGGTATTCATACCATGGTTGCCTCAAACGAATTAGATGCCGATTATTTTGTTGAAACTGCACAAATTATTTTCGAATTGGTTGCCGAGCTCTCTAAAGAGCTTGACATCACTTTTGAATTTGCCAATTTGGGTGGTGGAATTGGTATTCCATATAAAAACGAGCACAAAGCGGTTGATATGGAGCGCGTAAGTGCTGGAATAAATGAAGTATACGAGCGCGAAATTGAAGGAAATGGCTTGAGCCACTTGAAAGTTTATTTTGAGTCGGGTAGAGCAATTACCGGTCCTTATGGATATTTAGTCTCTAAAGTTTTACATTTAAAGGAAACTTATAAAAAATATGTTGGCTTAGATTCGTGTATGACCAACTTAATGCGTCCGGCAATGTACGGGGCTTATCATCATATTACAGTGATGGGAAAGGAAAATGAACCTGCCAATACCGTTTGCGATGTTACCGGTTCGCTTTGCGAAAACAACGATAAATTTGCCATTAATCGTTTGTTGCCAGAAATTGAAAGAGGCGATATTATCGTGATACACGATACTGGAGCACACGGACATTCAATGGGTTTCAACTACAATGGTAAATTAAAATCGGCCGAATTGCTGTTGCGCGAAAATGGCGACGTTAAATTAATTCGCAGAGCGGAAACTTTAGACGATTATTTTGCAACGCTCGATTTTGAAGATGCAAACAAATTTGAAGTATAAATAAGATACACGATAATTGAAAATCCCGTTGTTTAAGCAGCGGGATTTTTTGTTTATATATCGTACTTTCGCCTAGGTTTAGTACTTTTAACTGAATTCAATTTTTAGAACATGCATTTAGCTTTCGACGCAAAAAGGATTTTTCATAATACTGCAGGATTGGGATCTTATTCTCGAAACTTGTTGGCTGCATTAATGAAATACTATCCTGAGGCAAGCTATTCTTATTATAATCCAAAGCCCGGGAAAATTGAATTTAAAATCCCGAATAAAGTTGAATCAAATATTATTTATCCAACAGGGATTTCAAAGCATTTTTCATCACTATGGCGAAGTCGTGGCATTGCTAAAGATTTAGAAAAGCTCCAACCCGATTTGTTTCATGGATTGAGTCATGAATTGCCCTTTGGAATTGAAAAAACGAGCGTAAAGTCGGTGGTTACCATGCACGATTTAATTTTTGTTCGCCATCCCGAGTGGTACAAAAAAATTGATGTTAAACTCTATACAAAGAAATACAAACATGCTTGTAAAGTTACCAATTGTATTGTGGCAATTGGCGAGCAGACGAAACAAGATTTAATTGATTTTTGGGGGATCGATGCAGCTAAAATTGAAATCGTTCGACAAGGTTGTCACCCTCGTTTTTGGCAAAAGGCAACAACAGATCAAATTGAAAGCTTAAAAGTAAAATACATGCTTCCCGATCGGTTTATGCTGCAAGTAGGCACCATCGAAGCCCGTAAGAATCATTTGACGAGTTTAGAGGCTTTATCGATGCTTAAAACAGCAATCCCATTGGTGATTGTTGGAAGAGGCAAAGGATACAAAAATGTGCTCACAGAATTTATTCAAGAGCATCAATTAGATGATCGTGTTTTATTTCTGCACGATGTTTCGAATGAGGAAATTCCTGTCTTGTATCAAATGGCAGATTTGTCGATTTATCCAAGTTATTTCGAGGGATTTGGAATCCCTGTTTTGGAATCGATTGTCTCGGAAACGCCAGTGATTACAACCAATAAACAATGTTTTCGAGATGCCGGAGGTGATGCTGCTATTTACATTGATCCGGAACAACCCAAAGACCTAGTTGAAGCCATTGAACAAATCTTATCAAATACCGATTATTATAAAGCAGTGGTTGAAAAAGGGAAAATTCATGCCCAAGATTTTACTGAAGAAGTGGTGGCAATGAATATGATGAATGTGTATAAAAAGGTTTTAAAAACATAATATGGAAGACTTTAAAGACGATATACGAAAGGCAGTTGAAGTGCTTCAAAATGGTGGTGTAATTATTTACCCAACCGATACCATTTGGGGAATTGGATGCGATGCGACCAATGCCGAAGCAGTAAAACGAATTTATGAGATAAAACAACGAGAAGATAGCAAAAGCATGCTGGTTTTACTAAACAATGTAGGGCGTATCCAATCGTATGTAGACGATGTTCCCGATGTTGCTTTAGATTTGGTTGAATTGGCTGTTAAACCGACAACCGTAATTTACGATAAGGCTAAAAATTTAGCGGTGAATTTAATTGCAGCTGATGGAAGTGTTGGACTTCGTGTTACGAGCGAAGAATTTTCAAGCGCTTTGCTTCAGCGATTTAAAAAGCCCATTGTTTCTACTTCGGCCAATATAAGCGGAGCGCCTTCTCCTCAAAAATTCGATGATATTTCGGAAGAATTGCTCGAAAAAGTAGATTATGTGGTCAAATATCGTCAAGAAGAAACAGCCAATCCGTCTCCATCGAGCATTATAAAAATAGGAACCGGAGGCGTGGTTCAAGTTATTCGGGAATAAAAAGGGCTTTCTATTGAATAACTTAATAGAAAGCCTTTTTTGTTTTTATTGCTTTTAATCTAGTTCTTTAACCTTACCCGATCCGGTAAAAGTGGCATCGATAGAAGGGTTTCCTTTGTATTTTACATTTCCCGAACCTACAATTTTTGCTTCGATGTGTTTGCGCACATAAAGTGTACAATCGCCCGATCCGGCAATTCTTATTTTGGCATAATAAGTTTTAAACTGTTCTGCTTTAAAGTCGCCTGAACCATTAATGTTCACTTCGGTATTCATTGCTTTTTCTTTTCCCGAAAGCACAATGTTACCGCTTCCGCTTATAACTGCATCAAGCTTCTCGCAGTTCAATTCAGCAAGTTTTATATCACCACTTCCAGCAATATTCAAATACATTATATCCGAAGAAATTGCATCTTCGGCAATAATATCACCACTTCCTGCAATGCTTAATCCAGTAATATCGGGAGAAGTAACCTTAATAACAACAGGTCCAATTTTCTTTTTATTAAACCAACGATCTTCCAATTTTAAGCGGATAATGAGTTTACCATCCTTTACTTCGGTAATGATTTTTTCAAGGGTTTCTTCACTTGCTTTAATTTGAATTTTTTGGATGTCTCCTTGTTCGTATTGTAAAGTTGCATCAATTCGAAGCGATATTTGATCGAATTTATCAACTGTACGTTTTGCTGTATCGGCAAACGAATGACTGATCGATAAGAATAATACAGCAGCTATCAATATTAATTTCTTCATACTTTAAAATTTGTGTTTCCTAAATGTCTTTTTATAGGACGATTTTATTGTTGTATTGTTACATCTTTTCTTGATAAACGTTCTAATTCATTAGTTTTGTATGTACAAATAAATGAAATCCTATGTTTCGTCAAAAACTTTCAATTCAAATTCGCTTTAACGACATCGATTTAATGGGGCATGTGAATAATTCGGTTTACTTTAATTATTTCGATTTGGGACGAGTATCGTATTTCGATGAAGTTTTTAAAGGCGGTATTGAGTATCGAAAAAAAGGGGTAGTCATTGCCGGAACAAACACCAATTTCTTTCAGCAAATTAGCTTAAACGACCATATTGAAGTGGTTACTAAAGTGACAAAAATTGGGAATAAAAGTTTTAAGCTTCACCAGCAAATCAGAGGTGTTGACGATAAATCAATTAAGTGCGAAAGCCATACCACCATGGTTTGCTTCGATTTTGCAAACAACTGTTCGATGGAAATGCCCGAAAGCTGGCGAAACGATATTCGCAATTTTGAAAAGGAATTATTCTGAATCTAATATTCCGGGAGGGCAGCTAAATACAATTGTCTCGGTTTTGGTATCGATTGAATGGATAAATTCATCGTTTAGAGGAATTAAAACCTCTTCTTGTTGATAATTCACCGTAATTACCAAATTTCCGTTATAATCATCCACTTGAAGAATGGAACCAATCTCTCCTATTTGCTGATCAATTAAAGTATATCCCTTTAATAATTCAGGCGAATAATTTTCTTCTTTGAAAACAATTGCTTCTTTATCAATCAAAATTTTGCAGTTCGAAAATTTACGAGCTTCCTCTTGCGATTCAATAAATTGCAGTTTTACAATGGCCAAAGTATCGGTTCGAAATCTAATTTCTTCCACCTTAAAAGGTAAAGGCAAACCATCAACTTCTAGAAAAAGCCACTCGATTGATTCGAGCGTTAAATCCATTCCATCAAGCAAAGTAAGCGACAATTCACCTTGTAAACCATGCGGCTTTTGAGTCGATCCAATTTCTTTGAATTCTATTTTTTCAATTGATTTATTCATCGGTGCTAATGTATAGCAAATATAATATAATCTCTTATTAACTTTCGATCTCTGATAATTATCAGAACCAAGCGTCGTTTATTATTTTAAATTGCACATCTAACTTAATAATTATGAGAGTTTTCAAATTTGGTGGCGCATCGGTGAAAGATGCCAAAGGAATTCAGAATTTAGGCGCTATTGTTTCTAAATCGGAAGGAAAAATAGTTGTTGTAGTGTCGGCAATGGGTAAAATGACCAATGCCTTTGAAGATCTATTTAAAAGTTTTTTTGAAAACAAGGAATCGATGTGGACCAACTTTGAATTCATAAAACAATATCATCGCGATATTATGGAACAGGTTTTTCAGTCGAACAACATAATTTTTAGCGAAATAGATGCCTTGTTTTTTAAGTTGGAAGATCGTTTGCAAAAAGCACCGTCTTTAAATTATGATTTTGAATACGATCAGATAATTAGCTATGGCGAATTGCTTTCTACAAAAATTGTGAGTGCTTATTTAAATGAAATTGAAGTTAAAAATGAATGGAAGGATATTCGATATTTATTAAAAACAGACGATCAGTGGCGCGAAGCGAACGTTGATTTTGAGTTGTCGGAGACTTTAATGGCCGAAGCATTTAACTTTAAAAATTCTGATGTGTATGTTACGCAAGGGTTTATTGGTGGAACCACAACCGATATGACCACAACTTTAGGTCGCGAAGGTTCGGATTATACTGCAGCAATTTTAGCGTCGATTTTAAAAGCAAAACAAGTGGAGGTTTGGAAAGATGTGCCGGGTATTTTAAATGCTGATCCACGATATCATCAAAAGCCGGTTAAAATAGATGCTTTAAGCTATCAGGAGGCGGTAGAACTAACTTTTTTCGGTGCAAAGGTAATTCACCCCAAAACGATCAAGCCGCTTCAAAATAACGATATCCCAATGTATGTACGTTCTTTTTTAAAACCCGATGCAAAAGGTACATTAATTGGTCCTGATCAAATGTTGCCGAAAACTAAACGAGTACCTATTTACATTGTGAAACCGAAACAGCTGTTGATTACAATTTTGCAGCCCGATTTTTCATTTATGAATGAGGAAAATTTATCGTGGATTTTCGAGACTTTCTATCAGCTAAAAATGCATATCAATTTAATACAGCAATCGGCCTTAAAATTAACTGTTGCCATTGATAAGCCCGAGCGAGGAGGGATTGAATTGATTGAAGCCTTGTCGGAGGAGTTTGAAGTACGTTATAACGATGGCTTAGAATTACTCACAATTAGGAATTATACCGATGAAGCTGTAGCGCAAGAATTGATTAACAAAGAAGTTTTTGTTCAGCAGCGAACCCGAAGCATGGCGAGGTTTATTGTAAAAAACAAGGCATAAAAAAAGGCCGGAAATTCCAGCCTTTTTTATGCCTTATCAGAAGTAACTATGCTTCTTTATAAACGATTGCATTGATATTCATTCCGGCACCAACCGAAGTGAAAATAATGTAATCACCTTTATTAATTTCGTGTCCTTCCATTTTGCCTTTTTTGATCAAATCGTACATGGTTGGAACTGTTGCTGCCGAAGTATTTCCCAATTTGTTAATAGTCATGGGCATAATTTCTGTCGAGTCAACATTCCGTTTTTTATATACTTTCATTAAGCGCTGGAAAATGGCTTCGTCCATTTTTTCGTTGGCTTGATGAATGAGTACTTTTTTTACATCGTCGATTCCAATGCCCGCTTTTTCCATTGCTTCTTTGGCTACACCCGGTACATTTTGTAATGCATAAACATAAACTTTGTGTCCTTGCATATTAATGAATCGTTGTGTTTGATCATGCGCTTTATTCACAGAAGGCCCCATTACTAACAATTCAGCCCAATCTACAGCATCAGTTCTTTCGGCGTGAGAAATAATTCCTACCGGAGTTTCACTTTCAGTTCCTTCTACAATAACGGCTCCTGCTCCATCGGCAAATATCATTTTATCACGATCGTAAGGATCACCCACACGTGAGTTAACATCGGCACCAATAACCAATCCTCGTTTGTAAGTACCCGATTTTATCAAAGCATTGGCAACAGTCATTGCCTGAACCCATCCCGGACAACCTGCCAAAACATCGAATGCAACAATCGATGGCTTTTTAATTTCTAAATGTTGCTTAACTCTAGAAGCAATATTTGGAATTAAATTTGAGCGGTTGGTATCGTGTTCCATGTCACCAAAGTTGTGACCTACGATAATAAAATCTAATGAATCCGGATCAATATTTGAACTTTCTAAAGCATCTTTAGCAGCCAAGGCTCCCAAGTCAGAAGTCATTTGTTCTGGTTGGGCATATCGACGCTCCTCGATGTTTGTGATCTCGTTAAATTTTGCAATGATCTCAACATTATCTTTATCGATTTTTTCATTTGTTTTTGGTTCGTAAAAATCGTCGTTAATGAAATCACTGTTCTTTACCAATACTTCAGGTATATAACTTCCTGAACCAATAATGGTTGTGTAAAGCTGTTTACTCATAATTTAAAAATCTTACCAGTCTTTATCGTATATTGTTTTGACTTCCATTTTCTCCCCATCGAAGACTGCAAACGAGAAATATTTAAACCAATCTCCCAACATTACAATCGATGAATTTTCATTCAATTTTTCGTTTCTCAGTACGTGGCGATGCCCCATGATAAAGAAATTGATAATTGAATCGTGTTTAAAATTCTGCACAAAATTAAGGTTTCTTTTGAATTCTTTTTCTTCATCGTGATTTGGATTCTTGATTTTTGCAATTTTACTCTGTTTTGCCCACTTTAATCCAAGCCACATCCCAATATCTGGGTGTAATAAATTAAAATGAAATTGTGCAATTTTGCTTTCAAAAATACTTTTCAAGAAGAGATATCCTTTTTCTTCGGGCTCTAAGCCATCGCCATGAGCCAGAAAAAATGTTTTTCCCTGAATCTCTTTCACTTGGTATTTACGGTGCATTTCAACTCCTAGTTCTTGAGTGAAATAATCAAAAATCCAGATGTCGTGATTTCCGGTAAAATAATAAATGGGAATTCCTCGATCAGTAATTTCTGCAATTTTGCCTAAAGTTCGAACAAATCCCTTAGGTACCACCTGTTTGTATTCATACCAAAAGTCGAAGATGTCTCCCATCAGGTAAATTGCTTCAGCATCCATAGCCGCCTTGTCTAACCATTCAACAAAAAGCTTTTCGCGTTCTTTGTTGTTGTTTACAGCAGGCGATCCAAGGTGAACATCAGAAACAAAATATGTTCGTTTTTTTGTCAAAATTTTGTGAATCAGAATTTAAAAACGGGCGCAAGTTAGAAAAAATCAGTAATCTACTTTGTAAATCAACAAGTATCGAGAAATTCTTATCAATTTTATCGAATATTCCGATTAATTAGTTCAAAATTTCGTTCAATTTTGCGTGTAGAGCAGGGCCGCTTAGGTTTTTCCCAATAATGTTTCCTTCTTTATCTAATAGGTAATTCATTGGGATTTGGTTCACATTGTAATTCATGAGAGCGGAGAAATTGGTTCCAATTGTGCTCACATTGGTCCAGTTGAGTTGATCTTCTTCAATTGCCTGTACCCAATCGCCTTGCATCGAATCAACACTTACTTGATAAATTTCGAAGTCCTTGCGTTTAAATTTCTTGTAGTTTTCTTTTAGCACCGGGTTTTGAATTCGGCTTACACGGTCATAAGATGCCCAAAATTGAAGCAATACGTATTTGCCTCTTAAATCGGATAGTGTTTTCTCATTTCCATATTGATTTTTCAAGGTTATATCTGGTGAGTTTTGACCATATTTATTGATCATTTGCTTGATCTTTAGATTGTCCGAGCGCTGCATCATTTGTTTTGTATCACGATACAAGGCCTTTGTGTGTGACGAATTCGGATACATTGAATGTAAAGCAGAAGCAGTAATTTTTATGGTTTGCAAATCCTGAATTACAAAGGTTCCATCGTTGAATTTTTGATATACAGCCAACACTGATGCAAGCGAAAATGGATTTTCAAGAATGAAATTATTTGAAAACTTTACTTGCTGTTGTTTGATGGTATCAATTTCGGTTTGCCAAGCTAGCATTCGATCCTTGAAGCTTTCATCTTTTTTACTTAATGAGATTAAGGTTTTAATCGAATCAAGTTTAAAGTTGGTTTTAGCTAAATGATTGTTCAGCTTTGCAACGTTTTCTGAACCTAACGATCCTTCAATCTTATAAGCTTTGGAAAAGTTAATAAAGTCGGCTGAAAATTTTATTTGATCGGTAGAATCAACCAATAAAGTCACAAATTTCGAAGGAGTAACTTTCAATAAAAAGAAGGTTGGCTGACTAACGCTTCCCGATAATTTGAAATTGCCATCTTTGTCAATTTTTGCAGAATCCATCAGAATTGATTTCGATAATTCCAGTTTCTCAAGGTAAATGTAATCTACTTGAGCGTTTGAAATCGATCCGGTAATAGTATAATTATCGGAGTTTTTACACGAGTAGGCAATAACAAATAGGATGATCAACCAAACGTAACGTTTCATTTTTGTTCTTTAATTAATTGCTGTTTGCTGAATATAATCTTTCGCTAAAATAATAAAAACGAAAGAAGCGGGGATGATTATAACAAATTTTAAGATTCAAATAGATTGCTTTCGTCAATTTATTTATTTTTGCCTGTCAATAAACTTACTTACATTGAATTTATACAACGGAACAAAGAATTTTAAGGCAAAAAATCCGGTGGTAACTATTGGAACTTTCGATGGCGTTCACTTGGGGCATCGAAAAGTAATTGAGCAATTGAATGAAATTGCTAAAGCTACCAATGGAGAGAGTGTTTTGTTTACTTTTTATCCGCATCCGCGCTTAGTTGTTTCAAAAAATCCTTCAAATTTACGTTTGCTAACTACCTTAGACGAAAAGAAAGATGTATTAACACAAACCGGAATTGATAATTTAGTTGTTTATCCGTTTACCAAAGAGGTGGCCTCGTTAGAATACGAAGATTTTGTAAAGAAGATTTTAATCGAGAAATTAAATATTAAAACATTGGTTGTTGGCCACGATCATCGCTTTGGAAAAGACCGCAAAGGAACTTTCGAAAACATTGTGGAGCTTTCAAAAAAATATGGATTCGATGTGATCAGAATTGATGCCTTTTTAGTGGGCGAAGTAGACGTAAGTTCTACGAAAATTCGTAATGCTTTTCAAGCAGGTAAAATAGAAGTAGCCAATAAATACTTGGGCTATCGATATTCCTTAACAGGCGAAGTTACCGAAGGGAACAGAATCGGACGTAGCATTCATTTTCCTACAGCAAATGTAGTCGCAAGCGATCCGAATAAATTAATTCCGCTAGAAGGAGTTTATGCGGTGATGGTAGAGCAAAACGGAAATCGTTACAAAGGAATGTTGAATATCGGCAATCGACCAACCGTGAATCGAAATGCCGATCATCGAACCATCGAAGTACATATTTTCGATTTTAATAAAGATATCTACAAACAACAAATTACCATTGAATTTGTAAAACGCATTCGCGACGAAAAGAAATTCGACAGCCTAGAGGCACTCAAAGTTCAACTTAATTTGGATAAAGAAACTTCAAGAAACCTTTTGCAAGAAGTTCAATAATTGAAGAGTGAACCAACAATTCGATCATTTTGTTGGATAATTGTTTCTTCTTTTTATTGATCTAATAAATTGATAACTAACGAACAATTGATAGATTCTAACAAATAATTATCTTTGCACACCGAATAAAATATTTTAGATGACTATAGGAACAGAAATAAACGTGGAATACAAAGTTGCTGATATTAAATTGGCCGACTTTGGTAGAAAGGAAATTGAAATTGCAGAGAAAGAGATGCCAGGTTTGATGTCGCTTCGCGAGAAGTTTGGCGAAGCAAAACCATTAAAAGGTGCTCGCATTATGGGGTCGTTACACATGACCATTCAAACTGCTGTTTTAATTGAAACCTTAGTAGAATTAGGAGCCGATGTACGTTGGGCAAGTTGTAATATCTTCTCAACTCAAGATCATGCTGCTGCTGCAATTGCTGCTGCAGGAGTACCCGTTTTTGCATGGAAAGGCGAAACATTAGAAGAATATTGGTGGTGTACCGAGCGTGCTCTCGATTTCGGAGACGGACAAGGACCAACTGTAATTGTTGACGATGGTGGCGATGCAACCATGATGATTCATATTGGTTATGACGCTGAAAATGATGCTGCAGTATTAGATCAGAAAGTCGATGCTCAGGATGAAATTGAGCTTTTCAAAATATTGAAAGAAAAATTGGCTGAAAACCCACAACGTTGGCACAATGTTGCAAAAGAAATGAAGGGGGTTTCTGAAGAAACTACTACTGGAGTTCATCGTTTATATCAAATGCAGGAGACCGGAAAATTATTGTTCCCGGCAATTAACGTAAACGATTCGGTTACCAAATCTAAATTCGATAATTTATATGGTTGTCGCGAATCTTTAGCCGATGGTATTAAACGTGCTACCGATGTAATGATTGCTGGTAAAGTAGTAGTTGTTGCTGGTTATGGCGATGTTGGTAAAGGTTGTGCGCGTTCGATGCGTGGATATGGTGCTCGTGTAATTGTTACCGAAATCGATCCGATTTGTGCACTACAAGCGTCGATGGAAGGTTTTGAGGTGAAAACCATGGAAGATGCCTTAGACGAAGGAAATATTTATGTGACCACTACCGGAAATAAAGATGTGATCACTGCCGAGCACATGTCGAAAATGAAAGATCAGGCAATTGTATGTAATATTGGTCATTTCGATAACGAAATACAGGTCGTGAAATTAGAAAACTTAGAAGGTGTTGAGAAAATCAATATCAAACCACAAGTTGATAAATACACTTTTGCCGATGGACATTCAATATATTTATTGGCTGAAGGTCGTTTGGTAAACTTAGGTTGTGCTACAGGTCATCCATCGTTTGTGATGAGTAACTCATTTACCAATCAGACTTTGGCACAAATCGAGTTATATACCAAAGAATACAAAACCGATGTTTATCGTCTACCTAAACATCTAGATGAAGAGGTTGCTCGTTTACATTTGGAGCAATTGGGCGTAAAGCTTACAACTTTATCCGATGAACAGGCAAGTTATATTGGCGTGAAAGCTGATGGTCCATACAAACCTGAGCACTACCGCTATTAATAAGAAATAGAATTCGATATAGAAAAAGGCTGTCCAAAATTTAAAAGATTTGTGGATGGCCTTTTTTAATTGTAGATGTACAAAACTTCTTCTCCCTGGCTATTGCCTGAAAGTAAACTGTAGTTGTATCTTTTTAATGGAATACTCGTTAATACACTATCGCCTGATGGAAAGCCCGAGTTTAAACTATAAACAGTACCACAACAAGGGCAAGTTGCTGTAAAAGTTCCATCTTCAACTTCTACGCTGCAATCGGTACTCATTTCGTGTGTACAGCAGGCATCGTAAATATGGTATTTCGAATTGGATGGGGTAATGTCATCATGAAATTCACAAAAGATGATGATTCCTGCATAGCCATATCTAAACCCGTTTTTATACATATCAAGTTTCATCGAGTTGCCCGAAATCAATAAATCGTTGTAGCTCGATAATTCTAATTGCGTTTGCACCTTTACATAAGGAACATACTCATCGCTATTATCACAAGAGGCAATGCTAATAATGAAAAGAAATAATATGGCAACTCTTAGTAAATTCATTAATGGTAAAACGAATTAATTTTGAATATATTATTCGTCGTCCAGCAGGTCTGGTCGAACTCGTTTCGTGATTTCAAATGCCTTTTCTTCTCGCCATTCAGTAATCAATTTGTCGTTACCCGATAAAAGCACTTCAGGTACTTCCCAACCCTTATGGTTCGATGGTCGGGTATAAACCGGTGGACTTAACAAACCATCCTGATGTGAATCGGTGAGGGCAGAGGTTTCATCGGAAAGCACGCCCGGAATTAACCGTACAATGCTATCCACTACAATAGCAGCAGCCAACTCTCCTCCGGTTAGCACATAGTCACCAATTGAAACTTCACGGGTGATGTACTGATCTCTGATACGCTGATCAACACCCTTGTAATGTCCGCAAAGAATAATGATATTTTCATACATCGATATACGATTGGCATCGGCTTGTTTCCAAACTTTGGCATCGGGAGTCATGTAAATAATCTCGTCATAAGTGCGTTCTGCCTTTAACTTTAGAATCAAATCTTCAATTGGTTGAATGGTCATCACCATGCCTGCACCGCCTCCAAAAGCGTAATCATCTACCGATTTTTGCTTGTCGGTGGAGTAATCACGAATGTTATGTAAGTGAATATCGGCAAATCCTTTTTGCACCGCTCTTTTTACCATGCTGTGACTAAACGGACTTTCCAATAACTCAGGAAGTATTGTTAAAATATCAATTCTCATTGCTTCTTATTTGATGCAAAGTTAGCCATCTGTTTCATTAAATGATTTTCTAAAAGCATTTTTATTTCGCATAAATCCATTGATTCGGAAATAATGACATGTGGTTTTGGTGTGATTCGGAAATATTGGCATCTAAATTTGGTTTTTAAGATCAATCTGTCTGAGAATTGGCCTTGGTATAAACATTGACTTATGAAAGGCAAACAATGAAAAAAATAATTAGAAATAAATTTAGGAGGATAAAATTATGAACGTAGTTAGATTTCAAAAACCAGCTTACAGTGTGAATAACTTAGTAGACGAAATGTTAAGAGACATTTCGAAACCTGTAGCTAAAAATGTAAAAAGAATTCCGTTGAATGTTTTCGAAGATGAAAATGGATATTTTCTTGAATTAAGCGTTCCTGGATATTCAAAAGAGCAATTTAAAATCAGCTCAAAAGACGATCAGTTAATCATTAAAGCTGAAGTGGAGGAAAAAGAGGAAACAACTTACAAGCGTCGCGAATTTTCAGTATCCGCTTTTGAAAAATCGTATTATTTGCCCGATAATGTTGACTTAGACAATATCTCAGCAAAATACAACAATGGAGTTTTAACTATTGAGCTTCAAAAGCAGGTGAAGGAAGAAAAAAATATTCAAATAAGTGTTCAATAATTAGGTAGTAGATTTAGTTAGTTAAAGTAAAAAAGAGACCATTCGTAAGGAAGGTCTCTTTTGGTTTTTATAGTATTCTAAAAGAATTAACTAATCTTATCAAAGCCGCAATACGGAACGAGCACTTCAGGAATTTTAATTCCATCAGCAGTTTGGTTGTTTTCTAAAATTGCCGCCAAAATTCGTGGTAAAGCCAATGCACTACCATTTAATGTATGAGCCAATTCCGGCTTTTTCATGTCTTTGCCTTTGTATCGACATTTCAAACGATTGGCTTGGAACGATTCGAAGTTCGAAACCGAACTTACTTCCAACCAGCGCTCTTGAGCTGCTGAGTATACTTCAAAATCGTAGGTCATTGCCGATGTGAAACTTAGATCGCCACCACACAAACGAACAATACGATAAGGCAAGTTCAATTTTTTAATAATGTTCTCAACATGTGCCACCATTTCGTCTAAAATCTCATACGATTTTTCGGGATGTGCAATTTGCACAATCTCTACTTTGTCGAATTGATGTAAGCGGTTCAAACCACGAACATGTGCTCCCCACGATCCTGCCTCACGACGGAAACAAGGCGTGTAAGCCATATTTTTAACAGGAAGCTTATCTTCCTCCAAAATTACATCACGATAAATATTGGTAACCGGAACCTCTGCCGTTGGAACCAAATAGAAATTATCGGCTGTTGCATGATACATTTGTCCTTCTTTGTCTGGTAACTGTCCAGTTCCAAAACTTGAATCTTCGTTTACCAAAATCGGAGGCAAAACTTCATCAAATCCTGCTTTTTCCCCTTCATCTAAAAAGAATGAAATGAGTGCACGTTGTAATTTAGCGCCTTTTCTTTTGTAAACTGGGAATCCTGCACCTGTTAATTTGGTACCCAAATCGAAATCAATGATGTCGTACTTTTTAATTAACTCCCAATGTGGTTCTTTGTGGTCGCCTAATTCTGGACTTGTCCCTCCTGAACGAATTTCAACATTATCCTCTTCGCTGTTACCTTCTGGCACCAATTCGTGTGGAATGTTTGGAATTTGAACAAGCAATTCATTCAATTGCTCATCGATGGAGGAAAACGATTGGTCTAGTTCTTTAATTTCTTCTTTTAACGCCGAAGTTTGTGCTTTTGCTGCATTTGCTTCTTCAATTTTCTTTTGAGCAAACAAAGCGCCAACCTGCTTCGAAATCTTATTCATTTCAGCTTTTAAGCTATCCACTTTAGTTTGGGTCGCTTTTCTTTGTTCGTTTAAAGCAAGTAGTTGCTCAACGACTTCTGAAGCATCGAATTTTTTGATTTTCAATCTTTCGATGATGGCTGCTGAATTTTCCTGAATGAATTTCAGTGTTAACATTTTCCAATCGTTTTTAAATAATTAAGGAGACAAAAATAGTAATTCAATATTCATAGCTGTAAGAATCAACTCAATTTTTCGAGAATAAGTGATGGCTTGACCAAAATTTCATCTTTATTGGCTTAAATTGCTTCAGGGTGTAAAATTTTCTCTTTTCATTTTTACATAATTCTTAGCAATTCTTAATTCATTCAACTTATTAAGCTTTGCTTTTCTTATTTTTACAGAAAATCGATACTATGAAATCAATTTACTTTTTTATTCTCGTAATAATACTTGCTACATCTTGTCAATATCAAGTAGTGGAGCGCGTAAACTTCAACCCAATTTTACCCGATTTTGTGGCCGATCCTTCGGTGGAAATGTTCAACAATACTTTTTATTTGTACGGAACTACTGACATTAATCGTGGTTTAGACAAAATGGGAATTCCGGTTGTTTGGAAATCGACCAACTTTGCCGACTGGAGTTTTGAAGGAGAGTTGATTCTTGGAATTGACTGGGGGAAAGCTCATCAGTACACAGATAAAGATGGGAATGAAAAAACCGGATATTTCAGATATTGGGCGCCCGGTAAACCGCTTTTAAAAGATGGGACTTATTACCTTTTTCCAACAATTGTTACGCCCGATGGTAAAATGGGAACTTATGTAGTAATGTCGGATCAACCGGAAGGGCCTTTTCATTTTTCCGATAATAAAACTATGGTCTTTAATGGCGAAGATAACCCCATACCATTGATTGGTGATATTGACGGAGAACCTTTTGTGGATGAGTATGAGGAAGCATATATTTATTGGAGAAGACGAAAAGCTTCGAAAATGAGCGACGATTACCAAACGCTGGAGGGAAAAACAATCAATGTGCCCACCAAATTTGGTGGATATTCAGAAGGTCCGGTAATGTTTAAGCGCAACGATATTTACTATTATGTTTATACCCTGAGTGGTCATGCCAATTATTGTAATGGCTACATGATGAGCACCGAAGGGCCATTAGGTCCTTTTATAGAACCAGATAACGACAATATTTTTATTCATTCAAACTTAGAAACTCAAGTTTGGGGCCCCGGACATGGAAATGTTTTCCAAATGCCCGGAACCGACGATTATTATTTTCTTTATTTAGAATACGGACAAGGCGGAACGACACGCCAAGTGTTTGTCAATAAAATGGAGTTTAACGAAGATGGCACCATCAAACCAATGGAGTTGAGTAAAAACGGAGTAGGTTATTTGGTGCAAAATGATGTTAAAAAGAATTTAGCAAGTTTGGCTACAGCAACAGCCAGTTCGAATCGAGACGGTAGATTGGTAAAAGCAAAAATCATTGAAGATCCGAATGCTTTAAATAGTTTGAGCGTAAGTACCCGTGCTGGAGAAGAGGTAGAGCGCCCTTATACTTACGATGCACAAAATGTATTGGATGAAAATAATGGAACTTATTGGCAGCCTAAGCGTGGAGATGAAAACAGTTGGATCAAATTAGATTTTGGTAAAAATAGAAAGCTTAATCATGCCGAAATTTATTTCTTGCATCCCACTTATGGACATTCGTGGAAGTTGGAAAAATCGGAAAATGGTATGGATTGGGAAGTCGTTCAAGAATCGAATGAAAAAGCCATCCGTTCACCACATATTTCTGATAAAATAGGAAAGGCAAGATATTTAAAACTGGCAGTTACCGATGGACAGGTAGGGATATTTGAGGTGAAAGTTTATTAAAATTTTATAAATGCTTTTTGGGATCAGGTTTTTTATTCTTATTGAATGAAGGACCTGATTTTCTTTTTAGTGAATATTCATTATAAAGAACAAACTAACTTTACTTTGATATTATCTTTTTAAAACGGCAACATCTGTTTCTTTTTTATCCCATAAAAAGAATTACTTTTGCGCGCCATAAGCATTTCATTATACAATAATTAGCAAATAAAGAAGAAAGATGATTACAGTTTCTGATTTAGCAATACAGTTCGATAAAACACCACTATTTTCTGAGGTAAACGTAAAGTTTATGCCCGGTAACTGTTATGGTGTAATTGGTGCCAACGGAGCGGGAAAATCAACCTTCCTAAGAATAATTTCAGGAGAATTAGATTCAACAAGCGGCTCAGTTGCAATGGGATCGGGAGAGCGACTTTCGGTTTTAAAGCAGGATCACAATGCTTACGATGAATATCCTGTATTAGAAACCGTGTTGCGCGGTCATAAAGAGCTTTTCGAAATAATGCAGGAAAAAGATGCATTGTATGCAAAACCCGATTTTTCTGAAGAAGATGGTGTAAAGGCTGTAAAGCTTGAAGATGATTTTGCGCAGATGGATGGCTGGAATGCCGAAAGTGATGCTGCAATGTTGTTGAGTGGGTTAGGAGTAAAAGAAGACCAGCACTACGCTTTGATGCAGGATTTGGATGCCAAATTAAAAGTGAAAGTGTTGTTGGCACAAGCCTTATTCGGAAATCCGGATAACTTGTTACTCGATGAGCCTACCAACGACCTTGACTTGGAAACCGTGCTTTGGTTAGAAAACTATTTGGCCAACTGCGAGAACACAGTGATTGTGGTATCTCACGACCGTCACTTCTTAGATAATGTATGTACCGATATTGTAGATATCGACTACGGAAAAATCAAAACTTTCTCGGGGAACTATACTTTCTGGTACGAATCGAGTCAGTTGGCATTGCGTCAACAAGCTTCTCAGAACAAAAAAGCAGAGGAGAAAAAGAAAGAATTGCAGGAGTTTATTTCGCGCTTTAGTGCCAATGTGGCCAAGTCGAAACAAACTACTTCTCGTAAAAAGATGATTGAAAAGCTGAAGATTGAAGAGATTCAACCTTCCACACGTCGTTATCCCGGAATTATCTTTCAACAACAACGTCCTGCAGGCGACCGCATTTTAACCGTTGAGGGGTTAACTTACGAAATTGAAGGTGAAACGCTTTTCGAAAATGTTGGTTTTACCGTTGAGAAAGACGATAAAATTGTGTTGATTTCGCGTGATAACCGTGCTGTAACCGGATTCTTTAAAATGATTGCAGGCGAAATTGAAACCACCGAAGAGCAAGTTGAATGGGGACAAACCATCAATTATGCTTATTTGCCAATGGATAATACCGAATTCTTCCAGAAAGACTATAAACTGATGGACTGGCTTGGACAGTTTTCATCTAATACCGATGAAAGCTATTTACGTGGTTATTTAGGTAAAATGTTATTTGGAGCAGAAGATATCACCAAAAACTGTAAGGTATTGTCAGGAGGTGAGAAAATGCGTTGTATGATCTCAAAAATGATGTTGGCCGAGCCAAACGTGGTAATTTTAGATCATCCTACCAACCACTTAGATTTGGAATCGATTCAAGCATTCAACAACAACATGAAAACTTATCCTGGACAAATTTTGATGGCATCGCATGACCACGAGTTTATTTCTTCGGTTTGTAATCGTGTTATTGAATTAACGCCGAACGGAATTATCGATAAATACATGAACTTTGAAGATTATTTAAGCGATGAAAGAATTAAAGAACGTCGCGAATCATTGTATGCAAAGTAGATTTTAGACAAAACATAAAATACATAAAAGGAAGGGACAGTAAGTTCCTTCCTTTTTTATGCTTGAAAATTAGAGCTTCATTACTTTTTGATACTTTTTGCCAAGATTGGTTTCTATTTCTAAAATATACATCCCCGAGGAAAGTGTTGCAGCTTTGTTCCAAACTATTTGATAAGTACCTTTTCTTTTGGTTCCATCTTCCAGCATGGCAACAACTCGTCCGGTTTGGTTAATTAAACGGATGTTTGTATTTGTTGCAATTGGAATTTCGTAACGAATATTGAGTACCTCTTGAATTGGATTTGGATAGGCATTTAATACAGTTTTATTACTAATCTGAAATGCTGCATCAATTTTATTCATTTTGTTTTCTGAAAACGGTGTTCCTTGTCCTTCAACTGCAATCCATTTAATAGAATCATTATCGTTGAATTGTTGATAAGAGAAGGAATTGAAGGTTTTGTTATTGAAATAGTTAATCGAGTCGATTAGAAATTCATCGGTATCATACAATCTGACGACATCATTCGGATTTCCAAATCCAAATCCCAGTTCACCATACAAATTAGCCGTAGTATCGTAAACCGATTTAAATATTGAGGTGTCAGCTGCAACTACTAAATAATCCTTTCCTTCAATAATAGTGTTTTCCGGAAATATATATTGATGGTCGTCCTGATCATCTTTTAGTATAAAGCCAGATAGATCTATTGCAAAATCGGTTGTATTATATAGTTCAACCCAGTCGTTTGAAATAGTGTCTTTCAAGTTTTTATAAAATATTTCGTTGATCACCAATTGGTCATTATAATCGATATTTTTCCCAAAAATAGCTGTAAGTGTTGTTGCTTCATTCGCTGAAAAAATCAGCGTATCTTCAAAAGAAGTTTTAGGACCTTTCCACATTACAAAGTGGTAGCCTTTTTTGGGAATTGCAACAGCCCTTTGTGTATTTCCTTTAAAATAAGATCCAGTCCATGGATAATTTTGGGGTTCAATTGAATTCAGTTTTATAGAACCATGAGCAGTGTCTCTAACTTTTAGAGTTAAATCAAACTCGCCGCTTAATCCAAAATATTCTTCTATATGTTTTTTTACAACAACAGGACGTTGATTTGCATAAGTTTGATAATAGTTAACTCTATCGCTCCAACCTTCAGAATTTCCTCCCCAGCGGTTCATATGTTGTTTTATTTCACCACTGATATCATTTTTCATATTACTAATTAAATCTTCTACACGTTCTTGTTGCCAAAGTGTATTAAAGACATCAGAAAAGGCATTAATAAATATGAAACGGAATTCCGGATTCCGAATTAATTTACGAAGTAAATAAGTTGATTCAGGTGGATTTGGCCATGTCGGACCATTGTTTTGTAAGGCAAATATTAAGGTGTTGTGTGAAATATCTTCAAAACCAAAATCAAGATCATAGGTAATCCAACGCCATAAGTTATCTTTCTCTACACTACTCCAAAATTTTACATTATTTCCCGGCCAATCAGTATTTTTTAAAGCGATATTACAAGCTTGATACAGTGCAAAATTTTCTATATCAATGGCATTCTTAACCACCATGAAATTTTTGGCTAATTGAATGTCGTTGTTTTCAATAAAGTCAAGTAGGTCTAAATAACTTTTTCCATCACCGCGTACTTCATTCAATTTCCAATTCACATGAAACTCCATAATATTAACGGAGCTATTGTTTACATCGTGATGCGATTCAATGAATTCGTCATCGGAACGTTCTCTAATATTATGAATTCCCCAGTATTCTCCATTTATATAAACCACTGCTGGTTCAAAAGCTTGCTTGTCAATTTGTTCAGGAAAGAAATTTCTTAGTAACCCATCTCGCATCATGGTGTTATTCCAGTCATTTCCTGAATTTCGGAGGTTTAAGTTGCTAAACTCTTCAATGTCCAACTCATCGAAAACTTTGTATATCAAGGTTGGTTTTCCATATTCTTTTCTGAATCGTACTGAAAGGGATTTTTGATCGAAACCTCTAGAGCAGCCACCAAATATTTTTATTCCTGCATTTTGCTCAAAAGCCAATGTACCATCGGGTTTAATCATGCTAATATGCACGGGGCGTTCCCAATCTTGCCAGAAATTTTGACCGCCATCACAATTTTCTCCCGATGATGGATGTTGAAAAGATCCATTAACATAGATTCCGATTAAATCATCAAAGAAATTTGCTGGATCAGTAACCAAAGAAATTATTGGCACATCATGTTGTATATCGAAAAAGTAACTTTGAGTATAAACGAAACCAGGAATTCCGCTTTCATTAATCACTTTAGCCCTAAGGTTGGTAGTTTCGTTAATTGTGATTGGGCCGAGGTATAAATTGTCATTTTCAGTTGGCTCTAGATTGTTGGTGGTGTAGTAAATTTTATCATTGGGATTGTCAGAACTTAAGTAAACCGAAATGGCTGAATTATAAATTCCTCCCGGAAGCGAGAATTGAACATTTCCCGACAAGCTTGAGAAAGCAACTCTGTTTTTTGCTGAAGGGGTAGGTTCTTCGAAATACGATGCTCCCTTCGAACTTAATTCATCAATTCCATACGAAATATCGGCGTGTAATGCCGGAAATTGTAAAGAATCAACTAGGAGTGAATCTTTAAAAAGGTATAAGGTTTCACCATCTGAATTTAGTTTAAAATCGGTATGAAGTTCACTTTTAGGGAATTTAAACATTGGGTTGGTACTTCCTTCGACATATTCAGTATAAGCCAAAGATAAAAATGGAATTGCAGTTAAATCGGAACTATTTTGGGTTGCGTTATGCACTTGAATGGCCAATGCGTTTTTTCCGTTTCTTAGTGGAGCGGAATTTAAGTCTATTGCGAAGGCTTCGGGGGTAATTCCCTGATAAATTAGGGCTTCATGCGAGCTATTGTCTGCAAAAGCATAGTAAGAAGGAGGTCCTTCTGAGGTGATATTCGAACGGGCAATTTCTTTTCCGTTGATATACGCCACAAAAGCGTCATCGTAATCTATGTGAAGGATGGCCTCCTTTATTTTTGAAACATCATCGATGTTAAATTCTTTGCGGATAAAAACGGAAGCTGTTGATGGTAACTCGGTTTGATCGTCGTTATCGCCATAGCCAAAACCGCTTGTTCCAGTGATCCATTCTTCGTCGTTAAAATAAATGGTATTCCAAATTTTTGAAGGAGCTTCATTGGGTAAATGATATTTCCATTCATCTCCCTGATCAATAATGGTGCGCCAGTAGTACGAAAAATCAGAACGATCTTTCCCCGATGCAAATAGCATTAAATACTGACTTGCATTAAGTTCAATTGGCGGAAATTCCCAAGCACTTTGAAAGTTGTTGTTGTCGCTTATTCGGTAGTCATCAAGATTGATTGCAGAATTGCTTGTGTTCAAAATTTCAAACCAATCGGAAGATTCCCCATCTGCATCAATTAAAAAGGAGTGATTCGACGACATGAGCTCATTGATTCTTAGTTCTTGTGCCGTGATAGTATTGCTTATTAATGTACCAATTCCAAATATTAATAAAGCAAATCGATCGAAAAAATTAGATATTTTTTGTCCCTGCCTCTTTTCGTCAAACATTAAATTAGTAGTTAGTAAAGTGTTACTAAAGTAATTATTTCTAAATACTAAGCGAAAAATAGATTGAATCCGGGTTTATTCAGGGAATGGAAAGGTCGAATTCGGGGGTAATCTTACGCTGTTTAAACGCATCACTCTGGCTTCACCCCGTAGGAATCAAAATTTTAAAAAAAACGAGCGACCTTTTTAAAAGTCACTCGTTTCAATTTTTATCTTGTTTATTGTGCTTGCTTTATTGCGCCGATTGAAATTGTTCCAAAAAGCGAACATCGTTTTCGAAAAACAGACGTAAATCTTTTATTCCATATTTCAGCATGGTAATACGTTCAACACCCATTCCAAAGGCAAATCCGGTGTATTTTTTACTGTCGATGTTAGAGCTTTCCAATACGTTTGGATCAACCATTCCGCATCCTAAAATCTCAAGCCATCCGGTGTATTTACAAACGTTACATCCCTTACCACCGCAAATCGAACAGCTTACATCCATTTCAGCCGATGGCTCAGTGAATGGGAAGTAAGAAGGGCGCAAACGAATTTCGGTTTTCTCACCAAACAGTTCGCGAGCGAAGTACAACAAGGTTTGTTTTAAGTCGGCAAACGAAACGTTTTCGTCAACATATAAACCTTCAACTTGGTGGAAAATACAGTGTGCTCGTGCCGAAATTGCTTCGTTCCGGAATACACGACCCGGGAAAATGGCACGAATGGGTGGTTCCGATTTTTCCATTACACGTACCTGTACACTCGAAGTGTGAGTACGTAGCAAAACATCGGGATCTTTTTCGATGAAGAAAGTATCCTGCATGTCGCGCGCTGGGTGTTCTGGTGGAAAGTTCAAGGCTGAAAATACGTGCCAGTCGTCTTCAATTTCTTGTCCAACATTCACCACAAAACCTAAGCGAGCAAAAATGTCGATAATCTCGTTGCGCACAATCGCCAATGGATGACGGGTACCTAATTTTAAAGGCTCTCCCGATAAGGTTAAATCCTCACCTTTTGAACCGGTATCGGCTTGAGTAAACGATTCTTTTAAGGAATTGATTTTATCTTGTGCAAAGTTTTTAAGCGTATTAATGGTAGCACCCACTGCTTTTTTCTGATCGTTAGGTACATTTTTAAACTCACCAAAAAGTTGTGAAATAAGTCCTTTTTTACTCAGATACTTTATTCGTAACTCTTCTGCCTGCTCCAGACTGTCAGCTTTTATTGCATCAATCTCTTCCTGCAACGCTTTGATTTTATCTAACATGCTTCTGATGATTTTATTTGAAAGCCACAAAATTAAAAGAAATTCTGATACTGCTCATAAAAACAGACGGTTAATGTAAAAACTTCATGTATTCTGCTGGCTGCGATCATCGAAGTATGCTGCTGAGGAAGTCGATTCAACGGATTAAACTTTAGATAAAATCTAAAGAACATAAGGTAATACTTATAAAGCAGTGTCGCCACATAAGTATTCCTTTATACCGAAGGTTGCGGCGCTATCGCCAGAACACTTGGCGACTGTTTCAAGTGTAAAATGAAAAAAGCTATAACCCTTGTGATTACAGCTTATGTAGGAGTTTATGGTTTCTTTTAGCCACTACAGATCAGGCTTGTAGTGCAATAACTCTTTGTATTCGCTTTAAGGCGAAGTACAATAATTCGAATACTTATACTGTTGTAACTATTGATAGTTAATAGGGTTGTAATTAATGCTTCAGTAAGTTACAATAAACGATTCTAACGTTTACCATGTTCCTTAGCAATTATGCATTTTATAGATGTAAAAGAATAAAATTAATCAGCATAAACTGCCCTGAGAATGTTGCAGTAAAGATGTTTAGAGCAGAAAAGAAAATCCCCCTAGCATCTTTTAAAGTGGGTTAGGGGGATGTTTATTTTCAACAATTATTAATTTTTATAATCTCAATCCAGAACATAGAAGGTAGAGTAGCCAATGATCACATCAAATCGTCCGTCCATAAAGGCAACGGGAGTATTGTTAATAATGGTTTTGAATTGAAAAGTTCCCGACATGATTACCCCTTTTTTATCCTCATCGACCTGTAGGCTTTGCAGGCGATTAAAGTTTAGCTCGCCGGTTAGAATTTGGGGCTGGAATGTTTTGCCGGTGCGTTGATCGTAGATTTCAACAGCAATACTATCGCTTTTCAAGTTAATGCTTTGTTCATTCAGCGAAACCAAATCGGTTTCAACGTCGAAAGGCAAATTGGGCACCTTAAATGTGAGGTTGTAAATTTGATGCGAGCTCTTTCTCATCCCGTTGAAAATAAAAGAAGTAGTATCACCTTCTACAAACACCTTTGTGGGGTACACATCGTTGCGAAATATTACGAAATCGCGATCGAGACGTACACCAAAGGTATTGTAGCCAAATTCAGAATAGATGGGGAGTTCAGGTACCGCCGGGTCGGATATGTAAGTGCTTTCTTCGAGATAGTAATCTGAATCGTAAGCAACATCGCAGCTAAACAATGTTACCATTGAAGCTACAATTAAAAGTGTATAAATTGTTCTTGTTTTCATTTTTTCGAATTTGATGGTTGTTTTAATTAAAAGCTGAATGGAAAAACTAAGCCAAAACGTACATCGAAAGCACTCAAGGGAGCGCCAAAGTTGCTGGGGCGGCCATATAGCAAAAAGCTGGGGCCCATCTCAAAATCGAGGTGGATGTAGTCTTTGTTGCCAATACTTATGCCAGCATAGGTGTTTAATACCATGTAAAGCGAGGTGGGAGGATCGAACAACTGTGTGATTTTTTCCTTATTTTTCGACATCTCAGAAACCAAGAAGTCAATTTCCATTTGGTCGGAAATATTAAAGCTGATGTTGCTACCCACTTTCAAGTAGGGGCGAATAATTCGGTAGTTAAATAAGTAACTCCTAACTGCAAAATTTAGCCCCAGGTAATCGATATTTTGAGTCAGTGATTTCACGCGAATGTAATCGGCATTTTCTAAGTCATCGCTAATATTGATCATCATAAAGCTGTAATTAGACATGTAATTAGGGGTGAGGTTGCTCGATATATTCTTGTATTGTAGGCCTGCTGCAAATGATATGCGCTCGTCGAAAAGCTTGCGTTCAAGGTTGATGGCTGCATTCCACGAGTATGCGTCGACAAGGTTCGAGTAAGTTTCATAGTCGACAAAGTTGCCTCGAATAAAGTCGAATGATTGCTGGCGAATTTCGATAAATCCGGTGGAAGCGAGGTAAATATTAAACTGCCAGGGCTTGCTAATTTCTTCGATGTTTTGTGCGCTAGTATTAAGCGAAAACAACATTGAGAAAGCAATTCCGAGTAGGGTGATTTTTTTCTTCATAGTGTTTGATTTTTAATATCGTTCGAAGATCGGTGCTGATAAATATATGTTGAATTATGTATGGCAATGTAAACTGAATGCAATATTTAGATGAAATAGTTAAGTATTGGTTGCTTTGGGAATTTAAAAAGTTGAGTTTCTCTATGATAATTGAAAACTGTAGCTTATTGATGAGTTTAACAAAGTTGTAATTGATAGCTACAACAAGAGGGGGGAGTCTCGCAACATTCCCCCTAACCTCTTTGAAGGGGGAATCACGAAAAGTTATGATTGTGTGTTGCGAATTGAAATCTTTTAAAGAAACTTTTGTTCTTAGTTTTTTAAGATGAAGGCTTCTTAATGTTGTTGCCCCAAATCACTCTTTTGAAGGGGGTAGGGAATATTATCTATTAAACAATAATTCGCGGTATTTTGGTAGTGGCCATAATTCGTCGTCTACAATTTCTTCCATTTTGTCGATATGGTAACGAATGCTATCTAAATAGGGTTTTACAGTGGTGTTGTATGCAACTGCCAAATCATGCGAATCTTCAATTTTATTGGCAATTTTACGTGCCGAAATCATTTCGTTTACCTGCTGTTTGATTTCGGTAATATGTTCCGAAAGCTGACGAATAATATCTAAGCGATTGCCAGCAAGTTCTTTAAATTCATCACCAAATACCTCTTTCAGTCCTTTTACATTTTCGATGAGTAAAGTTTGGTAGCGAACAGCGGTTGGCACTACATGATTGGTTGCCAAATCGCCGAGTACGCGGGCTTCAATCTGGATTTTCTTCATGAATTTTTCGTACTCTACTTCTACACGACCTTCTAATTCTTTGTCGGTGAAGATGCTCATTTTCTCAAACATTTTTTGGGTGCTTGGCTTTAAGTAGCCATCTAAAGCCTCGGGCACTTCGGTAATGTTGCTTAAGCCTCGGCGTTGTGCTTCTTCAATCCATTCTTTTCCGTAGCCATTTCCATCGAAGCGAATTGGTTTACAAATGCCAATGTATTTCTTCAAAATCTGGAAAATAGCTTCATCTTTTTTTACCCCCTTATCGATTAGTTGATCGACCGCTTTTTTAAATTCAATCAATTGTTCTGCAACGGCAGTGTTGAGCACAATCATTGGCGAGGCACAGTTCGACGACGAACCTGCAGCACGGAACTCAAAACGATTTCCGGTAAAGGCGAAAGGCGAAGTACGGTTGCGGTCGGTGTTGTCGAGCAAAATCTCGGGGATACGACCAATATTTAGTTTCAACGAAGTTTTTTCTTCGGGAGTCATTTTTTTATCGCTCACGTTGTGCTCAATCAAGTCGAGCATCTTATTTACCTCGGTTCCAAGAAAGGCCGAAATAATTGACGGTGGCGCTTCGTTAGCTCCCAAGCGGTGCGTGTTCGATGCTGTTAGTGCGGTTGCGCGCAACAAATCCTGATGTTTGTATACAGCCATTAAAGTATTTACCACAAAAGTAAGGAACTGCATATTTCCACGTGGATTTTTTCCTGGAGCAAACAGATTGACCCCGGTATTGGTTTTTAGCGACCAGTTGTTGTGTTTTCCCGATCCGTTGATGCCTTTATAAGGCTTCTCGTGCAATAAAACTCTAAATCCATGTTTCCGGGCAACTTTCCCAAGTAAGTCCATTAAGAGCTGGTTGTGGTCGTTGGCCAAATTGCACTCTTCGTGAATTGGAGCAATCTCGAATTGGTTGGGTGCGACTTCGTTGTGTCGGGTTTTACAAGGAATCCCTAATTTATATGCTTCATTTTCGAGTTCGGTCATGAAACATCCCACGCGTTCGGGAATGGAACCAAAATAATGGTCGTCTAATTGTTGATCTTTCGAAGAAGAATGCCCCATCAAAGTACGACCGGTTAACGAAAGGTCGGGACGCGCCTGATATAATGCTTCATCTACTAAAAAATATTCTTGTTCCCAACCCAATTGGGCATTTACTTTGCTTACGTTTTTATCGAAGAACTGACATACTTCTACGGCAGCCTTATCAATTGCATTGAGAGCTTTTAACAAAGGTGCTTTATAGTCGAGCGCTTCTCCGGTATACGAAATAAAAATGGTTGGAATACACAAGGTTTGACCAACAATAAAAGCAGGTGAAGATACATCCCAAGCGGTGTATCCACGAGCTTCGAATGTTTGGCGTAATCCACCATTTGGGAACGAAGAAGCATCGGGTTCCTGTTGCGCCAACAATTTGCCAGAGAAGGATTCTACCACACCGCCAAGCTCGTCTTCATCGATAAAAGCATCGTGCTTTTCTGCGGTACCGTCGGTTAAAGGTTGAAACCAGTGGGTGTAATGTGTGGCACTGTTGTCGAGTGCCCAGGCTTTCATTCCAATGGCAACTGCATCGGCAACTCTTCGATCGATGGTGGTATTGTTGTCAATTGCATCGTTTACGGCAAGATATGCTTCTTTCGATAAGTATTTTTTCATTTTGGGACGATTGAAAACTAGTTTCCCAAAATAATCTGAAGTTAAAACTGAATCGCGTTTTACTTCAATTGGTTTGCGTTCCAGTAGTTTTTGGAATGCTGCTAAACGAAAAGTTGCCATTGTATTAGGTTTAAAAAATTAATGAAACACAAATATTAAAATTACCATTTAAAATAAACAAATTTTATTTATTCAATTTGTCTAACCTTGGTTGGGAGATGAAATTAGAATTTTAAAGCGATATCGATGAAGTTTGAAATCAGGGACTGATTTTTATAACCCGATTTCATTTTTACTCGAACACGGCGCTGGGCTTCTTCTTCCTGATCGATGAAAGCTTTCATAATCTCGGGGGAGAATTCTGGTCGAATTTGAAGGCCATACATTCGTCCTATTTTAAAGGCCTCACATTCGGTGCGCTTGCTGTAGGCGATAATTTCGGCATCGGCAGGAAGTTTTGAAATGTGTTTTCGATGGAAATGAAAAGAATCGAAACTACTACCTACTTTTCGGAATAAGGGGTCGATCATGCCTTTGGTTGTGACATCAATTTGATCGATTCCGAAGAGCAAACCTGCTTTGTTAGGTGCTAATTTTCCTCCTAGTGCTTCAGCAATAATTTGGGCTCCGTAGCAAATTCCAAGTACCGGAAAATTGGAATACCTAGCTGCAACAATCCAGTCTTTCAATTGGTTGATCCAAGGAAAGGTGTCGTTTGAATTGGGCATACCTGTGATAAATGCAGCATGGTAATTCGATGGGTGTGCAAGTCGCTCGCCTTTTGCCAAATTGTATATGGTAAAAAAGCGTGTTGGAAGATTCGTTAAATTGATGATCCAATCTTCAAAATCACCTATTTCGTGCTTCAACTCTGAGTACGTATTGCCGCATTTTATAATCAGTATTTTTTTCATGGAATGGCAGTCATGATCTTTTAAACAATATCAGCCTTTGTTTAAAACTGCTTCGGCATAAAATTTATAAAATGAAGGAATGGTTTCTATTCCTTTCAAAAAGTTTTTGATTGGGAAATTTTCGTTTGGAGAATGGATGGCATCCGATTCCAATCCAAACCCCATTAAAACTGATTTAATGCCCAACACTTTTTCGAAAGAAGAAATGATTGGAATGCTCCCCCCGCTTCGAACCGGAATTGCTTTAACGCCCATGGTTTCCTGCAACGCTTTATCGGCTGCAATGTAAGCCGGATGATCAATTGGACAAACATAAGCTTGCCCCCCATGCAAATATTCAACTTCTATTTTAACCGATTTTGGAGCGATACTTTTCAAGTACCATTCTACAATTTTTGCAATTTTATGGTGATCTTGGCCGGGTACTAAGCGAGAAGATAATTTGGCATGTGCTTTTGAGGGAAGCACTGTTTTTGCACCCTCACCATTAAATCCTCCCCATATACCGCAAACGTCAAAAGAAGGACGAATGCCGGTTCGTTCCAAGGTCGTATATCCTATTTCGCCATACAATTTATCCACTCCTATGGATGCTTTGTAAGCTTCTTTATCAAAAGGTCGAAGATTGATTAATTCGCGTTCTTCTTCCGATACTTCTTTTACGTTTTTATAAAATTCGGGAATTACTATGTGGTTGTTCATATCGGTAACCTGTGCAATTAGTTTACACAAAACATTGATCGGATTGGCAACTGCACCGCCAAATAATCCGGAATGTAAATCATGATCGGGACCAGTTATGCTTACATCCCAATAGGCGAGACCACGCAAGCCTGTGGTAATGGCTGGCTGATTTTCTGAAATCATGGTAGTGTCGGAAACCAAAATAACATCTGCTGCTAGCATTTCCTTATTTTCGATGCAAAACTGTTCCAAATTTGGAGAGCCAATTTCTTCTTCGCCTTCGATTAAGAACTTTACATTGCAAGGAAGTTGATTGGTTTTCACCATATATTCAAATGCTTTGGCATGCATAAAGCTCTGACCTTTGTCGTCGTCGGCACCACGTGCCCATATTTTACCATCTTTTATAACCGGCTCAAAGGGTTCTGTTTTCCATAACTCTAGCGGATCGATAGGCATTACGTCCATATGTGCGTAAACCAAAACGGTTGGTAGCTTTGGGTCGATTGTTTTCTGGCCAAATGTTACCGGATGGCCTTGGGTTTGCATTACTTGTGCATGGTCGGCACCGGCTTCTAATAGGATCGATTTCCATTTTTCAGCAGCAGTGAGCATATCTTCTTTATGCTTTGGATCGGAACTAACCGATGGAATTCTGATGAGTTCGAATAATTCACTTAAAAAGCGTTCTTTATTAGCTTCGATATAGGTGTTGATGCTTGACATGAGCAGTTGATTTTTATGAAAATAAAAAAGGCAATCCTTATAGAACTGCCCCGTATGTTTTAAATACTGGCCAATCGTCGGAGTTGAGGAATATCCAGTAATTTTATTTTTCGTCCTTTAAGATCGATTAAACCATCTTGTTTAAATTCAGACAACAGTCGGATTACCGACTCGGTAGCGGTGCCTACCATGTTGGCTAATTCTTCGCGGGTTAAAGTAATTTGCAGCGTATTGTCGTTGCTAACATCAAAGTTGTCTTTCAGAAGGAGTAAAATTTCAGCCAATCTTTCACGAACCGTTTTCTGAGCGATATCGGTAATGTAATCGTTGGCTTCGCGTAATTCGCGACATAAAATTTGAATCATCCAGTGCGAAAATTTCCAATTGTTCTGCAACAAGTAGAGCAGTGTTTGATAAGGAATATGACACAATACTGCATCGTCGATCACTTTTGCAGTAGTACAAGCAAGCTCTTGACTCAACAGTGAGCGAAAGGCAATAATATCACCTTGTTTAACAAATCGAATGATTTGCTCCTTACCGTCGATTCCTGTTTTGTAGATTTTTAATATTCCTTTTGTTACACAGAAAAAACCTGTAAGTCGGCTACCTTCACGGTATATAACATTTCCTTTTTTATAGGTCTGACATGTTTTATCAGCATCTAAACGTCCAATTTCATCATCGTTCAGATGTTTAAAAAATTTAAAATCCGATAAATTTGTCTCTTCAGGAAATGGTCTCTCAATTGAACTTCTCATCGCAAAAACATGTTATTTTAACACTTAAGTGAATAACTTTAAATCAAATATAGTTATTTGTGAAGTACTTTATGCACAAATATCTTTGAAAAACTAGCAGAAAATTAACTTGAAATGATTTGTTAAAAAATAATATATATTTGATAAAATAGATAAGTATAAATTTATAAAATGTAATTACTTAAACAACCAATAGAAATGAAGCACGAGTCAAAACTAAGTTGGAAAGGTAAAATGGCCTTTGAAACAGAAATGGATGGACATCAATTAAATTTGGATGCTGCCGCACAAGTTGGTGGCGAAGATACCGGAATGCGTCCTAAGAAATTAATGCTAACTGCATTGGCTGGTTGTACCGGAATGGATGTAATTTCAATTTTGAAGAAAATGAAAATTGAGCCCGAAGCATTTAATGTTCGTGTTGAAGGAGCGTTAACTGAAGAGCATCCAATGCATTACAAAAGCATGCATATCACCTACGAGTTTAAAGGGGCAGACTTACCGGTTGATAAATTGAAAAAAGCAATTGATTTGTCGCAAGATAAATATTGTGGAGTGTCGGCGGTTTATCGTAAAGCAATGGATTTAACTTACGATATTGAAATTGTTGACTAATTGAAATAGACGATAGAAATGAAAGAAAATGAGGTTGTTCCGAATTGGGCAGTCTCATTTTTTATTGAATCAAAATCCGTTCAACCAAGTTATTCTTGCTCGATTTTAGATTGACGAAATAAAATCCTTCCGGAAAATTTGTTTCTAGCGTTTTTCTTTGCGAATCAAAATTAATCCTTGAAATAATTTGTCCATTTAAATCGTAAATTGTTAAAACCTGATTAAGATTCTCGGGGTTTCTGATTTCTATTCGCCTCAAATTGTTCGAATATATGACTTGAACATTGCTAGTATCCCAATACGGTTTTGAGGCGTACTCTAAAAGCAGATCTTTTAATATCCAGTGATTATAATCCATTGAAATGCTATCGACTGTTGAGGAAAAAGGAATGTTATATTCCTGAGTGCTTTGATTGTTTTCTAACCAAATTTCTTCACCTATTCCGTTTGACCAGATGGTGATAGGTATTTTCATTTCGTATAGCATTCGATAATCCATGGAGTTGCTTTGTTCTACATGAATTAGAATTTCATTATTCTTTCGACTCCAATTGATGTCGTAAATTGGAAAGCCTTCGGTATAAACCCATTGTTGTTTAAATTGAGCTAAGGAGGTGTCGGCAGCCATTTCGAAGTTTTCAAAAAGTAAATCGGTGGTTGCAAATCCGTTAATTACACGCGAATCGGTAGCATAATTACGAATCCCTTCGAAAAAGTTTTCATCACCAATTTGACCACGTAGCATGTGTAAAACTAAAGCAGCTTTGTAATAGGAAAGTCGGCTACTAAAAATTCTGCTAACCGAAGTAGTGTCTAGAACATACACCGAACCATCGGGCTTTGATGTAACGACCTTATTTAGGTGTTGGAGCCATAGCTTAAAGTAGTCGGGATTAAATTTTTCGTAAACCAAACCAGTTAGATAAGTTGCAAAACCTTCATTTAGCCAAATTTCGCTCCAACTCCCGCAGGTAATGTAGTCGCCAAACCATTGATGAGCCAACTCGTGTGCTATTAAACCGTTTGAAAAACCACCCATAAAACTCATGGTTTGATGTTCCATTCCTCCTCCCCAATTGAACTGCGCATGTCCGTATTTTTCGTTGGCAAAAGGATAGGGAATAACTATTTCGCTGAAGTATTCGAGATAGTCTTTGGTAACGATGGTTTGACTTTGACTTTTCGTTAAAGTTTCAGGATAAACGTAATTCAGAATTTCAACTTCGGTGCCATCTTTGAGAGTGGCAGTTTCGCTGTAAGTTGCATAATTGGTAACCGCTATGGCAACTAAATAGCTTGCAATTGGATGTCGGTGTTTCCAATGACAAACTCGATTGTTGTTGTTGATTCTATCAGAAACGAGTACTCCATTCGAAGCGGTACGATAAGCTTCGGGCGAGGTAACAATTATGTCGATGGAGTCGATTTTATCCACTAAACTTTGTTTGCAAGGCCACCAGTCTCTGGCACCATAAGGTTCTGAAAGTGTTGAAAGAATTGGTGAGTTGTCGTGAAATGAGGTGGTAAACGACCCAAAACCTGCTGTAATTGGTGCCCCTTGATAATGAATTGTAAATGAATCTTTTTGGTTTGTGTTTAAGGTTTTTTGCAGTTTAACAATTGCATGCAATGAATCAGGACGATTAAAACTTAAATAGCTGTCGTGATAAGTGATAGAATCGATTTGTAAGTTTTCGTGAATATCGATTTGTAGTTCGTTCAACGAATTTTCTAATGCTGTAAAGTGAAAAGAAACGGCTCCACTGATATAATGGTCCTTAGGATTAACCTGAAATTGAAGCTGCTGATAAGTTAAATCCCATTGATTAAATCCAGTAGATTCAACAAACTTATGCTGTGTTTGCATCCTGTTTGTATTGCATGATTCAATGGTGCTTTTAAATGACGAATGTACGTCATTAACTTGAGCAATTAAATTGAATGTTAAAATGATCAGTATTGTTTGGAGAACAACCTTTTTCATTTGTTTCCTTTTAATTAAAGTTAGGCTTCTTTTTTTAAAGAAAAAAGGCTGTCTAACAGACAGCCTTCATAATAACCAATTTATTGGTTTATTGTTTTGTTTAATCGTTTTTCTATCTATTTAATAATAAGTTTTTTGTTGATTAATATTTTTCCATCTTTTTGAATGTTTACTAAGTAAGCCCCTTTGGTAAAGTTTGAAACATCAATCGACAATTCTGAATTATTAACATCAATTGATTCAATTTCAGTTCCTGCAAGATCAAAAATGCTTAGAGAATATCCGGCTAATAATTGCCAATTTGAAAGACTTATATTTAAATTGGTATGTGCCGGATTCGGATATAATTTTACTTGCATTGCCTGTGGTAATGGAGTTCCATCGATACCAGTTTCGATGTCGATGATCAATGTGTCAATTACTGACATAAAAGTGGTGTCGGTATAAAATTCAGCTTCATAATTATAAGTTTCGTAATTGTAAATTACGCTGTAGCAGTTATTTTGTGATAGTAAATTAATGGTTTCAGCCAATAAGGTGCGCGAACCAATACTTTCAAATTTTGGGTCAGAAACCTTGTAAGTAGTGGTGTTATCTATTTTGAAAGTTTGATTTACATTCAGTTGAAGATTGACAGTGCTATCGCAACCAAATTGATTCGTTAAAATTACTACGTACTCTCCTGCTTCTGTAAATTCTTGATCACCGATCATCACCGATTGTCCGGCACAAATTGTTGTCGACTGGTTGTTTATCTCGTTGGGAAGAATGGTTAAACGTAAAATAAAGGTGGTGTCGCTGTCGTCTGATTTTTTGTATGCCAAACTATCTACGTTTTCCTCGTAAACATTACCATCAATCCATGTATAGCTATCGCATTCAACAATATCCTTGTAAATAAAAACTTTGTTAATTGCTTTAACTTTTACGAAAATACTTGAATTCGGCGTAAAAGTTTGTGCGCTGATTTTGTTTCCTGAATTAGGATCGATAGAGTTAATTTTGGAAAGCACTTCCCTTCCTGTTAGCTCTCCATCAATATACCACTTGATTTCATATTGAGTAAGCACACTAACAACATGATGTAATTGCGCATCATCTAAACCTCTTCCCCAGTCGCTTGATTCGAAGTTGAATGGATCGGCGGCGGCACAAGATATGGCTGTTTTGCTTTGGTTGTCATCTCTGTTTTTTTGTATAAAATAGCCATATGTCCCCATGCCAAAGGTGTTGGTATCACCAAAGTATGAAAGCATTGAGTAGCTTTTGTTATTACAGATGCTTCAAGAGTGATTTGTGAGTAAGTATTGATTGCAATATCAGCTGTCGGGAGCGTAATATAATCCCATCGGTGCTGGCAATAAATACTCCATTTGCGACTGTTCCTGTACCCACTAGGATTCCATCTGCAGTGCCAACTTGGTCGTTTGCTGTACCGTCATCAAAAGTGTAAGAGTGTTTTAAAATAAGCTGATCGGTTGACGTGTTGTCAATAGAAAATGCCATTATGTTTCCCACGAAAATTAGGAAAGCAATTAGGGTAAGTTTAATTGATCTCATATTGGTTAGTTTCAATTGATTTCTGGTGAAAAATCAATAAAAGTAAAGGAAGTGTGTAGTGAAATGAAAAACAGGAAATATGTTTCGCAATATTTTGTTGTTGACATTCAGTGTATTAGTAATGAGTAAGATGAATTAATCAAAAGGAAAGAAGATGAATAAGAAATAAAGATGAAAGGATAAAGCAGTGATAATATTGACCAACGATAACCTAAAATAAAAAACAGCTGCTCTATCCTTTCATATCTCTAAACGGAGAAAATATTTTAATATTGTAAAATGGTAAATTCTTGTTGTAAATAATTATAAAAGATTACTTGCCAATTCTGCCAAATAGCTTCTTTCGCCTTTTAATAAATTGATATGAGCAAAGATACTTTCCCCTTTCATTCTTTCAGAAAGATAGGCCAAACCATTCGATTGATGATCTAAATATGGCGTATCGATTTGATGTAAGTCGCCTGTAAATACAATTTTTGTTCCTTCACCAGCACGAGTAATGATGGTTTTAACTTCGAAAGGAGTTAGGTTTTGCGCTTCGTCAATAATGAAATAAGAATTGCTTAAACTGCGACCTCGTATAAAAGCCAAAGCTGCAATTACTAATTTTTCTGTCGATTCAAGTTCTTCTAATTTTAAATATTCTAAGCTTCGTGGGTTGTGGCAATGTTTGATGACGTTTAGGTTGTCGAATAGTGGTTGCATGTAAGGTCTAACTTTCTCGTCTGCTCCTCCGGGTAAAAAACCAATATCGCGGTTACTAAGCGAAACAATTGGACGTGCTAGAATTATTTGCTCGTAAGTTTCGTGTTGCGAGACTGCCGCAGCTAAAGCCATTAACGTTTTTCCGGTTCCGGCTTTTCCAGTCGCAGCAACTAGTTTTATTTCGGGGTCAAGCAGTGCATTTAATAAAAAGGTTTGTTCGGCATTCCTAGGTTTAATTCCATAGGCAATTTGCTTATCGACTTGATCAAAACGTTTTAAGTCTAAGTTATAGCGAGCCAAAACAGAAGACGTTGCGCCTTTAAAAATGAAGTATTCGTTGGCTTCTGGTTCTTTTGTGAAATTTGATTCTTCATAAGGAAGAGATCGTTCATCGTATAATTTGCCTATCATTGCGTCGTTGAAACGCTCAACTTCTGGAATGCTTTTATCTAAAATTTCAGGATTGGTAACCTTATCGTTTTTATAATCTTCCGATTCAATACCAATCGATTTAGCTTTCATCCTTAAGTTGATATCCTTAGTTATTAAAATAACTTTTTTACTTGGATTATCTTCGTGAACTTTATCGGTGATGGCCAATATTCGGTGGTCGGCAATATCTTCTATAAACGAAGCCTTTATACGTTCTGAAATTCCAGTTCCGGTGGCAATTTTCAACTTCCCTTTTTTGGGACCAAGTTTCAATCCTCCGTTAAATAAGTCATCTTTGACCAACAAATCCAACAAACGAACAAATTCTCGAGCCTGATAATTCAACTGATCGTTTCCGCGCTTAAATTTATCTAACTCTTCAAGTACGGTGATGGGAATCACAATGTCGTTTTCTTGAAATTTGTAAATACACTGATGATCGTGTAGAATTACATTGGTGTCTAAAACAAAAATTTTTGAACGTCTTGCTGCCATATGTTTTTTATTTTATGTTTCAACAAAATTGAGGCATCAATTCTGCTATTCTCTAAAATTAGGGAATTCGTTTTCGTATTGCTATTATTTTTATAGAAATTTGCATCGAATTATTAACAATTGAATGAACAGTTTTTTTCAATTGATTATTACAAAAAGGATGGACTATTCAGCAACTTTAGATTACCTGTATAAGCAGCTGCCAATGTATCAGCGAATTGGAGCTGCAGCTTTAAAGCCGAATCTTGATAATACCTATGCAATTGATCAATTGTTTGGGAATCCATCGAAAAAGTTCAAATCCATCCATGTGGCCGGAACCAATGGAAAAGGTTCGGTTTCGCATTCGTTGGCTTCGGTTTTGCAATCGGCCGGATATAAAGTTGGTTTGTATACATCCCCTCACTTAAAAGATTTTAGAGAGCGCATTCGGGTAAATGGTGCAATGATCACTGAAAATTTTGTGGTAGGTTTTGTTCAGAAATATATCGAATGTGAGGCAAAGTTATCACCTTCGTTTTTTGAATTAACCGTAATCATGGCTTTCGATTATTTTGCCCAACAAGAAGTTGATATTGCCCTTGTTGAAGTAGGCTTGGGAGGGCGTTTAGATTCTACAAACATTATCTCACCCGAACTTTGTGTGATTACCAATATTAGTTTAGATCATACCAATTTATTGGGAAATACTTTGTCCGAAATTGCAGATGAAAAGGCCGGGATTATTAAAAATAATATTCCACTTGTAGTTGGGGAAACTAGTGCAGAGACGGAAAATGTTTTTATTTCGAAAGCCGCGCAACATCTAAGTCCGATTGTATTTGCAGATCAGGATTTTTATTTTACCAATACCGAAAATGTAGTATTCAGAAGAAGCAACCAAAGTGAGGTTTACCTTCAAAATATTGATTTTGGATTAAAAGGAAATTATCAAAAAAAGAACTTGCGAACAATCATAGCATCCATTGATCTTTTGCGTAAAGCAGGATGGAAAATAACCGATATAGCAATTTTAGATGGATTGAAAAAAATTATTCACCAAACGGGCTTATTAGGACGATGGCAGCAATTGAATGAAGTTCCGAAGGTGATTTGCGATACGGGCCACAACGAAGCCGGAGTGAGTGAAATTGCACAACAACTTTCAGAGCTTGATTACGATCAATTACACATTGTTTGGGGAATGGCCAATGATAAATCGATTGATTCTATTTTGAAATTGCTTCCGCTTGAAGCTGCTTATTATTTTACGAAAGCAGACATAAATAGAGCAATCCCTTCTGAAGAGTTGCAGCATATTGCAAAAAAATTCAACTTAAAAGGGAAGGCATTTCCAACAGTGAAATCAGCTTATGAAGCGGCAATGAAGGCTGCCAGTAAAAGCGATTTGGTTTTTATTGGAGGAAGTACTTTTGTTGTAGCCGAAGTTGTTTAGTTGCGTCGAAATAGTTATACGAACAATTGAAGAAAACAGCCGTTATCTTGAAACAAGATATGGCCTATTGTTAATTCTGAAAAGTATGAAAAGATGAAACTTCAGGTGCATCCATTATACAAATTAATTGCTCAAGGAGAGCATCAGCAGCAGGATTTTAAGTTTTGCATCAACGATTCCCGGAAGATTGCAAAATCGTTGGTGGCGTTTGCGAATACCGATGGTGGTAGGTTGTTAATAGGGGTGAAAGACAATGGAAATATTGCTGGAGTGCGTACCGATGAAGAATATTATATGATCGAGGCTGCTGCTAATTTGTATAGTAGTCCAAAAATCCAATTCGAAACTAACACCTGGGAAATTGAAGGCAAAATTGTGCTAGAAGTAAGTGTTGGCCCGAGTATTGATAAACCTCATTATGCAGAATCAGACGATAAAAAGTGGTTAGCCTACATTCGAAAAGACGATGAAAACATTCTGGCCAATCAGGTTTTGTTAAAATCTTGGAAATTAGCCCGAAATAAAATTGGTTTGTTTTTTGAATATAATAAACCACGAAAAGTATTGATCGATTATTTGTCGGAGCACCAGCAGATTACTTTATCAAAGTTTGTGAAAGTTGCAGGAATCAAGCGATTTGAGGCAGAAAACATTTTAGCAGAATTTCTGTTTATGGACTGTATTTATGGTATTTTTCAAACACAACCGGTTTATTATTCCTTAAACGAATCGTTTGAGCTAGAGCAATTAACCAACAATAAAAAAATAGTAATTTAACGTTGATTCAATTAATATCTGTTTAATTTGGAATTAAAACTTAAAACCCGAATGATTGGGATTCAATAAAAAGAAATTTAAAAATTAAATCACTCAAATATGAAACGTAGTATTTTATTCCTTTTTGTAGCATTATTTATTGCTCAGTTTTCTTTTGCCCAAGAGAATTATAAAGACATTTCTGAGGCAGAAAACGCTAAATTTTACAAGGGAAAAGGTTTTTATAAGGTTGAAGAAATTAAAGAACCAAGTAAAAACGAAACTCCAAAGAATGTAATTCTTTTAATCGGTGATGGTATGGGGTTGGCACATACTTATGCAGGATATGTTGCCAATGGAGGCGATTTGTACTTAAACAACTTTAAAAGTATTGGATTTTGTACTACCTACGCTTTCGATAAATTTGTAACCGACTCGGCAGCTGCAGGAACTGCACTTTCGTCAGGTAAAAAAACCTATAAGGGTGCAATTGGTGTAAATTCTGATACTGTTGAAGTTGAAAACATTGCAGAGAAACTTCAAAAAGAAGGTTTAGCAACCGGAGTTGTTGTAACTTGTGCAGTAACGCATGCAACACCAGCTGCATTTGTTGCACATCAACCTTCACGTAATATGTACGAAGCAATTGCTGCAGATTTTGCCAACTCAAGCATGGATTTGTTTGTTGGTGGCGGTCGCAACTTTTTTGAAAGACGTAAAGATGGAGTTAATTTGTCGGAAAAATTAGAGCAGAAGGGATACAGTGTTGTTTCAACGCTCGATGAGCTCTTAGAAGTTAAGAATGATAAGGTTGCTGGATTTTTGGCTCCAGAGCACTTAGCAGCATATGCTTATGGGCGTGGCGACTTTTTACCAAAAGCTTCGAAAAAAGCAATTGAAATACTAAGTAAAGATAAAGACGGTTTCTTCATGATGATTGAAGGTTCTCAAATCGATTGGGGAGGCCACCAAAATAGTACCTCTTATATTGTAAATGAGATGCTCGATTTTGATAGAACAATTGGCGAAGTACTTAAATTTGCAGCCAAGGATAAAGAAACCTTAGTTATTGTTACAGCCGATCACGAAACTGGTGGTTTTACAATAGAAGATGGCAACTTTGAAACCGGAGATGTGCTAGGAGATTTCACAACCGGATCGCACACTGGAATAATGGTTCCGGTGTATGCCTTTGGCCCAGGTGCCGAAAATTTTACCGGAATTATTGATAATACCGATATTCCAAAGAAAATTATGGAATTGTTGAAATAAATTCAAGCTCTGTTAATTCAGAGTTTTACAATTAGACAATGAAAAATATTATTGGATGAGTATGCGTTGCTTGGCAAACTGCTCATCCTTTTTTATTTGGATAATGTACACTCCTTTTTGCCAGTTTGCTACTGATAAATTGGACTTGTTCTGATTTAGATAAAAGGTTTTAATAGCCCTTCCTTGCATATTATAAGCGGTTGCTTCCGCAGTTGAATTCTCATTCAATTTGTTTAAAAGAATGCTTTTTGTTTGAGGGTTGTATTTTAGAATATCGTTATTGTTTTGCAGTTCCGAAACACTGTTGGTTTTGAATTGATCAACTGAAATAAATGTTTCGGGGGCAAGACTTTCGTGTGTGATTTTTAAACACTTTACAATTCCGTTGTACCAGTTGCGAGCGTCCATTCGTGCTCCAATCGAAGTTTTTCCGTTACGGTCTAAAATTTTAGAATCATAGTTTACCGTTCCGCTAAGCTCCATTACGCCATTAATGTATGTGGTAAACGTGTTTTCTTTAAAGGTGATTGCCGCATGAATCCATTCGTTGGTTGCATGTGTTTTGGTTTCGTCAATCAAAGCTAAATTGTCGTTATCAGTTAGCATAAATCCATCTAAATACATTTGATTCGAAGCATTTACTCTAATTTCCATCATCACACGTTTCGATTTTGAGTCGTTAGGATCTTGAATATGAATAAAACGTGGATCGTTGTTTTGATTTAAGGCCGAACCGTAAGGCTTAAAAATTACTTCTACCGTAAATTCTTTTGCTTCCCCGATTGGATTGGCATCTACTAAAATTCGGTCGCCAACTCCATCAAATTCGATGGCATCTCCCAAGTCGGTTGCAACTACCTCGGGATTTCCCAGAATCGAAACATTGTTTCCATCAATGTTGCTTAGGCTGTTTAAAATCCACAGATGCGAAGTGGGTTCTTGACCAAAAGATAAAACAGAAGCAAGAAGAATAAGAAAGGTAAAGGTGATTTTGTTGCGATATTGCATTGTTGTTAGATTAAGTTAATTAGTGCCAATATAGTCTTTAATCGCTTGCAGGAAGCTGAATATAGAAAGTGGTTCCTTGCTTTAGATTTGTTTCGAACCAAACTTTTCCTCTCAAATATTTTTCTCCTAGTAATTTCATGCTGTAGGTTCCAATTCCTCTTCCCGAGCCTTTGGTTGAGAAGGAGCGCTTAAATATTTGCAACTGAGATTCGTATGAAATATAGCTTTGGTTATGTACCGAAAAAGTTGGTTTGTTTTGTTTTAATTCAGCTTTCAGTGTAATTTCTGAATTCGGATTTGAGGCTTCGATTGCATTTTTGGTCATATTACCAACCACTCTATTTAGCAAAGTAGAATCTGTTTTAAATTGGAAAGTTTCAGAATGGCTTGAAATGATAATTTTGTTGTCTTTTGAGATTTGATGATTTGAATAAAGTTCAATAATCTGATTTAAAATTTCCTCGCTTGAATAAGATTTAAAATCTGTTTGTAATTCTCCCTTTTCAGCAGATAATAACTGCCGATGAGATGAAATTTCGTTAATTAAGAGTTCTGCATTATTATGAATGATTTTAGCAAAATTGTGGTATTCTTCAATGTTGTCTGTTTCGGTTAAAACTTCAGACAATCCAGAAATTCCTCCCGCACTATTTAACACATCGTGGAAGAAAACTCTTTCAAGGATGTTTCTTCTATTACGATCAGAAATATCTTTAACAGTAAATATTATGAATTTTTCTTCGTTATAATCAAATGGGCTTGAAGTAACTTCAAGATCGAAAGTTACATCTCTTTTTGACGTAATAGAACATTCACTTACATTTTTCCATCCCTTTTGTGCTTCTAAAATGGAGTTTACCGCACCACATTTTTTGCAAAATTCAGTAGTGCCACAACCTCCCTCAGAACGATATGAGTGAATGCATTCAAGTGCTTCACCGGCCCTTAATCCTATGATTTCATCAATTTGTTTTCGATTAGTTATTTGTGAAAACAAATCGTTCATGTAAATGATTTGTCTATTTTCGTTGAGAATCACTAAGGCTGATGAAACAGCATTAGTGATTACTTTTACTAGTTTATTGTCTTGAAATAAAGCTTTTTGTTTAAGCAGCGTATTTTTATCCGAACGCTCAGCGCTTGCGTATTCAGTATTCATTTTGCCCCCCTCTTTTAATTGTCTGGGATTTAAAGATAAAAAAAATACTTTTGGAAATGCCTGATACTTTGTGCAAGACATGTGGCTACGATGATTTAAACTTAACTTAGAAATTCATTCTTCGAGTATCTCTTGATATTCAATTAATGACCAATTAAAAGTAGCTTCTCATCTTTACTTCATTAATTTAGTTTGAGTATGAAAACACGGACTAGGAAGTTGAAGGTATCAGTAATTTCAGATTTACATTTGGCAACTCATGCCAGTAAGGCAAAAGAATTATTGCGGTATTTGAAATCAATCAATCCGGAAATATTAGTGCTTAATGGTGACATAATTGATTCGTGGCGTTTTTCGAGAAATTATTTTCCGAAACCACACTTAAAAATAATTCGTCATTTTATTAAAATGCTCGAAAATGGAGTAAAGCTTTTTTATGTTACTGGAAATCACGATGAGTTTCTTCGAAAATTTAATGGAAGTGAGATGGGTAATCTGAAAATTGTGAATCAATTGGTGCTCGAGTTAGAAGGCAAGAAAACCTGGATCTTTCATGGCGATATATTTGATAACATCATTCATCGAAGTAAAAAATTGGCAAAGTTTGGGGCCGCTGCTTATGGCTTATTGACCTTGCTGAACAAAGGAGTTAACTATTTCCTGAAGTTGTTAGGGAGAAGAGAAATTGTAATTTATCGAAGCTTGAAAAAAAAGCTGATACAGGACAAGCCTCAGCCTTCGAAGTTTGAACTCGCAATTTCAAAAGTTGCTGCCCAAAAAGATTATCATACAGTTATTTGCGGTCATACGCACATTCCCAAAGATAAAACCATCATTAACGAACACGGAATTGTAAACTACATCAATTGTGGCGATTGGGTGGAGAATATGACCGCTGCAGAATATGAAAATGGGCGTTGGTCGCTGGTTCAATTTTCTGAATTTGAAGATTCTTCTCCTTATGAAGATTTTGAAATTCCTGATGAAAAAGAGGTTTATCAGTCGTTAATGCGTGAATTAGCAATTATTTAGAAATGCGAATACTATATGCCATACAAGGTACCGGCAATGGTCATTTGGCCAGAGCCACCGAAATTGTTCCTATTCTTAGAAAGTATGGAGAAGTGGATGTGTTGGTAAGTGGCATTCAAGGCGATTTGCATCTTCCATTTGAAGTAAAATATCGACTTTTTGGACTGAGCTTTATTTTCGGGAAAAAGGGAGGTGTAAGTTTATTTAAAACTTTAGCAAAGGCTAGAATTGATTTGTTTTTGAAAGATGTTTTTAAAATTCCGGTAAAAGATTACGATTTAGTTTTGAATGATTTTGAGCCTGTTGCGGCTTGGGCTTGTAAGTTGAGAGGAATTGAAAGTGTGGGCATCAGTCATCAAAATGCAGTAACACATTCCAAAGCGCCACGACCAAGCAAGGTGGACAACATTGCAGAACTGATTTTGAAATATTATGCACCCTCTAAAATCAATTTTGGTTTTCATTTTTTAGCACTCGATGAGAATAATTTTACCCCCATTATTCGATCTTCCATTTTTAATGCGATGCCGAGAAAAGGAAACCATTATACCGTTTATTTACCTGCTTATAGCGACGAGGAAATAATTAATGTGCTCTCGAAAATTAAAGAGAGTACGTGGGAAGTATTCTCAAAACATTCTAAAAAAGCTTATGAATTTCAGAATATTAAAATTTATCCTGTTGAGTTAGACCGTTTCACTCATTCGTTTATAAATTGTTGTGGTGTGCTTTGCAACGCCGGATTTGAAACACCTGCAGAGGCGATTTACATGGGGAAAAAACTATGCGTAATCCCGATGAAAAATCAATACGAACAAAGCTGTAATGCGACCATGCTTCAAAAGTTGGATGTGAAAGTTTTGAATAGTTTACGAAAAAGTGGTGAGGATTTAAATGATTGGGTGCGGTCGGAACAGGCCATTCAAATAAAATATCCAAATCAAACTGAACGAATTGTACATGAACTTTTATCCTTAAGCATTAAGCGGCAATATCAATCTCAATTCTCTGGAGCTAAATTAGGGCGTTTCCATTTGCTTAAAATGAGGCATTTTTAAGTTTTGCTGATTTTTGGTTTTGAAATGATTTGTAATGCTCACAAAAACAGATGGTTATGATTTGGTTTTGGAAACTTGTGTTTTTAAATGTTATTTTAACATCGAAAACAAAGTTTGCATTACTATTTTTGGGCTATGTTCGAATCGTTAGAAGCACTAGATCATGTAAGATTAAATTTCTCACAAGGAAGTTTACTGGTGTTAAATATCGCTATTGCATTTATCATGTTTGGTGTTGCTTTAGGCATTCATCTTGAAGATTTCAGAGAAATATTTAAAAACCCAAAGCCAACCATTGTTGGTTATGTTTCTCAATTTTTCTTACTCCCAGCATTAACGCTTTTGTTTATTATGATCATTCGGCCAACCCCCTCGGTGGCACTTGGAATGATTTTAGTAGCCAGTTGTCCGGGAGGCAATATCTCTAACTTTTTAAGCTCTTTAGCAAAAGGAAATTCTGCACTTTCGGTTACTCTAACTGCTTTTGCAACCATATCGGCTGTGTTTATGACTCCATTCAACTTCTCGTTTTGGGGAGGCTTGTATGTTCGGTTTTACAACAACAATGGAGGCGAGTTTTTACGACCATTGGTGATCGATCATGTGCAAATTTTTTCAACAGTTTTTTTAATTCTTGGAATTCCGGTAATTCTTGGAATTTTGGCAAATAAATATTTACCTCGATTTACAAAGAAAGTACACAAACCAATTCAAGGTTTTTCAGTTGTTTTCTTCCTTGTAATGGTGGTAGTAATGTTGAAAAACAATTTCAGTCAATTTTTAGGAAGCATTCATCTTATTTTTTTGATTGTGTTATTGCACAATGCTTTAGGACTAGGAACCGGTTTTTCAATTGCAAAATTATTTAAATTGAATGTCCGAGATCGACGTGCAATCTCAATCGAAACCGGAATTCAAAATTCGGGTTTAGCGCTAACTTTAATGTTTAATCCTAAAATATTTCCACCAGACTTCGAATTAGGTGGAATGGCGGTTATTGCAGCTTGGTGGGGCGTTTGGCATATAATCTCTGGTTTGATTATTGCCTCTATCTGGGGACGGAAGCCGATTTTACAGTAGTAAATTGTTAAAAATACCCTGTAGATTTCCACTTTATTTTTTTTAGTGTATATTTCACATGAAAATGAAAACCAAACTATACTTTCTTTTTAAATGAAAAAAGTAGAAAAATGGTCTTTAGGTTATGCGTTTCTAAAGCCTTTTATTCAGTTAGCGCATCGTTTAGTTTATAAAGAATTCCATGTGATTGGTCGCAAGAATATTCCGCGAGATCAGCCGGTTATTTTTGCTCCGAATCATCAAAATGGATTAATGGACGATATGGTAATTGTTACTACTGCACCTGGTCAAACTGTTTTTCTTGGTCGTGCCGATATTTTTAAAAATTGGCTCATTAGTGCCTTTCTTAATTTTGTGAAGATTATACCAATTTATCGAATTCGAGATGGAAAAGATGCTTTGCAAAAAAATGCAGAAACCTTTAAGCGAACCATCGAAATTTTGAATTCAAAAACTAATATTTGTCTTTATCCTGAAGGTGCTCAAATTGGCAAAAGATCGATGCTGCCTCATAAAAAAGCAATTCCAAGAATTGTGTTTATGGCGCACGATCATTTAAAGGATTCTATCGATATTCAAATTGTTCCGGTGGGCTTAACATTTTCAAGCTATTATAAATTTAGAAGGCGATTGGTGGTTCAATATGGCAAGCCTATTTCTACCAAGGAGTATTGCGAATTGTACCAAAAGGAAGGTGAGCGAAATGCCACTGTTGCTTTAAAGGAGAAGCTACATGATGAGATATCTTCTTTGATTGTTGATATTTCTGAACCAGAAATAGCTGATGTTTTCGAAGGAGCCTTTCGAATCATTCGTCTAAGGATATTTGAAAAGCTGAATCTGCAAAAAAATGAGAAAAATGCACTTAAGGCAGATCGTTATTTTATGCCTAAGTTGCACGAACATTTTGATAAGAACCCTGAGTTGAAGGAGGAAATTTGCAAGAAGCAGAAGGAGTTCAATCGACTTCGAAATCAATTAAAATTAAAGCATTCTATTGTACAGCTTAACTCGTATCCGATTTCGAAAGTTGTTTTGATTTCAATTTTTGCAATTCTTACGCTTCCAATCACTTTATTGGGCGCTATCGTAAATGGATGGTTGTTTTATTTAACGCAATATCCGGTTCGTAAAAAAGTTAAAGATTATACATTTTGGAGTACCATCTCGTTTGGAACAGGGGTGATGGCATTTCTAATTTACGATACAATTCTTTGGATAATTATTGCTCAGTTTTTTTCGGTTTGGATCGCTTATTTTATCGTATTTGGTATTTCTTTGGCTGGGGTGTTAGCTTGGGATGTAAAAGAAAAATTGCTTGAAATGGCCAATGGATTACGGTATAACAAACTACAGAAATCTTCGAATTCTACTTTTCAGAAAATGCAGCAGATAAAGCAAGAATTGATTCAAAGTTATTCACAGTTACTCTAACGTTTGATTTTGAAGAATATAGGAGCGATTTCATTTAATGAATCTTTGAGTTGAAATAAATTTCAGATTCATATGATTCTTCATTTTTATGAATAAAACTTATTTTTGTCCCTCGGAACAAATTAGTAAGAGCTTTGAAGAATGTAGAAAAATGGTCGTTTGGCTATTCTGTTGTAAAAGTATGGTTTAATGTAATTCATCGGTTAACCCATAAAAAAATACAAGTTGTTAATCAAGAGGCAATTCCAAAAGAAAAGCCGATAATTTTTGCACCAAATCATCAAAATGCATTAATGGATGCATTGGCGGTTCTTTTTTCGATTCCAGGTCAAATCGTATTTTTGGCTCGAGCCGATATATTTAAAAAGAAGCTTTTAGCTGCTGTTCTTTATTTTATAAAGATTATTCCTGTTTACCGTATTCGCGATGGGAAGGATACACTAAATAAAAACGAAGAAACTTTTAATAAGTCAATTGAAGTTTTAGCGGCCAACAAGTATTTGTGTTTGTTCCCCGAAGGTGCGCACATTGGAAAAAGAAGTATGCTTTCGCATAAAAAAGCCATTCCACGTATTGTTTTTCTCGCGGCCGAGCAATCTAAAAAAGATTTAGATATTCAGGTCGTACCAACCGGAATTACTTATTCTCATTATTATAAATTCAGAAGAAATCTCGTTGTCGAGTTTGGGGAGCCAATTCCGGCAAGTCAATATATCGAAATGTTGAAGGAAGAAGGAGAGCAGAAAGCTACGATTGCTTTTCGTAATCGCATTTACAAAGATCTTTCTTCATTAATTGTGAATATACCTGATAAAGAAGCGAGTGATCTTTACGAGTCGGCTTTTTTGATGGTACGAAAATCGGTATTGAAAAAGTTGAAGCTGAAAAATAATGAAGAAAATTCAGTAAAAGCCGATCAGTATTTTACTAAAAAAATGCATGCAAGGTTAAAAGCAAACTCCGAAGAAAAAGCATGGTTTGTTGAAAAGCAGAGTGAATACAGTAAGTTATGTAAAAAGCTAAAATTGGACGAATTTACCATCCAAGGAGAAAAGTATGGATTAATCCGATCATTCTTCACTATTTTATTAGCAATTATTACGCTTCCAATTACACTGGTTGGTGCAATAATTAATGGGTGGTTATTTTATCTAAGCAGATATTCTTATCGTAAAAGTGTTAAAGATACTCAGTTTTGGAGTTCAATTTCTTTTGGTATTAGTTTGTTTGCATATACAATTTGGTACTTAATTTTGTGGGGAGTTGCCAGCATATTTATCGATAATGTATTGCTTGCACTCGTTGTTGCATTGTTGCCGGTTCCGGCTGGTATTTTGGCTTACGAAATGGGTAAGAAATTACTAAGAATGAAAAGTAGCTGGCGAATGAATAATTTACAGCAAAGAAATAACCCAAACTGGAAAAAGCTTGCTGGTGTTCGCGAAGAATTAATGAATTTCTATAATCAGATTGTTTAATTTCTGTGGGCTATTTATCTATTTTATTTATTGCAATAAGCTTATCGTTCGATTCATTTGTTGCATCTGTTTCAAGCGGATTATCGCTTTGTCGGAAATCAATGCATTGGAGCCAATCTTTAAAAATTAGCATATCCTTGGCCATTGTTCAAGGTATAATGCCTGTTTTTGGATGGTATCTTGGATCAACTTTTAAAAGCTATATCGAAGATTTTGATCATTGGATTGCTTTTGGGTTGTTGTGTATACTTGGGATTCATATGATTATTGATGGGCGAAAACCGCATGGAAAAATTAAAAACCCAACCCAATGGAGGGTATTAATTCCAATGTCGATAGGAACAAGTATTGATGCATTGGCTGTTGGAGTGAGTTTCGTGTTTTTTATTGACAATATCTGGATGGTAGCATCTATTATTGCAACAATTACCTTTGTAATCTCGATGGCTGGATTGTATATGGGACGAAAAGCTGGAAAGAAATTGGTAGGTAAAGCTGAACTGCTTGGAGGCATTGTTTTAATTGCAATTGGTACAAAAATTCTAATTGAACATTTATTGGCTATACATGCTGAAATGCATTAGTATCTGAACAATAGTGAAGTAGTTGTTTTTACTACCTTTGTAAAAGAAATGAGACAATAAAAAAATGAAAGAAAACGATAATTTTTTTCATTAAACATTTGGTAGTAAAAAAATCCTTTCTATTTTTGCATCGCTCTTGGAGATAACAAGGCAACATATTGAAAATTTATTCCCTAGTAGCTCAGTTGGTTAGAGCGGCGGACTGTTAATCCGTAGGTCGTAGGTTCAAGTCCTACCTGGGGAGCTTTAAAAAAGCTGATCATTAGTGATCGGCTTTTTTTGTCTTCTATTTTGCGTAGATTAAAGCAATTGAAGAGATTCTTGAAAAAACTAAAGATGAAATAAAGAATCAATAGTTTTTCTTGAATTTATTAAGAAATTGATATTTTATAATCTAAAAGCTGATCGTATTTGGTCAGCTTTTTTTTATTCTTTAAAAATTAATCATTAACGATTCAATTGGGCGTATAAAGCCGCAGATTTATTAAATATTACTTGCATCTTTGTGAGACAACCTAGCTTTCAATGTCTAATTTAAATATACAACTACTATGAAAATTAAAGCAACACTTCTATTATCGTTGCTAGTATTGGGCAGTACTTTTAATTATGCTCAACTATCGAAAAATCCGAATAAATTTTTAGGCAACATTACCACTGACTATGCTATTCGGAATGACTTCAACTCTTATTGGAATCAGTTGACACCCGAAAATGAAACAAAGTGGGCATCGGTTGAAGGAACCCGTGATGTTTACAACTGGGAAAGAGTTGACGAGCAATATCAATATTGTAAAGACAATGGTTTTCCGTTTAAGTTTCATACACTTGTATGGGGATCTCAATATCCATCATGGATGGATGACCTATCACAAAGTGAGCAATTGGAGGAAATTACAGAATGGTTTGATGAGGTTGCAGCACGCTATCCCGATTTGGACTATATTGATGTGGTGAATGAAGCGCTTCCTAACCATGCACCAGCACCATTTAAAAACGCGCTGGGTGGCGATGGAGCATCTGGCTACGATTGGATCGTGAAGTCCTTTATCATGGCACGTGAGCGTTGGCCTAAAGCGATACTCGTTTACAACGATTTCAACACTTTTAATTGGGATACCGATGGCTTTATTGAATTACTACAAAAAATAGTAGCTGCAGGTGCTCCTATTGATGCTGCAGGTTGCCAGTCACACGATTTAAACGATATGTCTGGAACCGATTTTAAAAGAGTACTGGATCGAATTCATAATGAAACAGGGCTTCCAATTCTCATATCGGAATATGATATCAATAAAGCAGATGATCAAGAACAATTGCAACGTATCAGTGAACAGATTCCCATTATGTGGGAGGCCGATTATGTTGTAGGAGTTACTTTCTGGGGATATATTTATGGTTCTACTTGGGTTGACTATTCAGGGTTGATCAAAAATGGCGTTGAACGTCCCGCTTTGAAATGGCTTCGAGAATATATGCTAACAGATGCCGCAGTAAAAGCAAAAAGTCCGCTAATGAATGTTACCGAATATGCCTACATCAATGCATCAACAAATTTGGTAGAAATTAATACCGAAACAACAATTAATGGAATGGCACACAGTGAGACAGACACCATTGCAACAATTCAGGTTTTCTTGAATGACTTGCTGTTGATACAAAGTACCGATGCTTTTTTTGAAACTACATGGACACCTACCGTTGCTGATGATTACACCTTTACTATGAAGGTGATGAATAACGCTGACAGTTTAATTTTTGAAAGAAGCACTACGCTATCGGCTTATGAACCAAGCACTCCATTCAACGAAGAGCCAATTGCTTTGCCAGGAATTCTTGAAGTCGAAGATTTCGATATAGGGGTAAATGGCGTTGCGTACAGCGACACTGACGATAACAATGAAGGTGGACAATACCGTACTGACTGTGGTGTTGATATTGGGAGCAATTCCGAAAACGAACATTTTGTTGGTTGGACTGTAGGTGGAGAGTGGTTGGAATATACGGTAAAAGTAGAAGAAGAACAGGAGATGGTTTTCTCAGCAAAGGCTGCATCAGGTTTGACTGGTGCTGCAATTAGAATCTATATGGGTAATACAGATATTAGCGGTAAAATTCCAATTCCGCAAACTGCAGAACAGAGCTGGAGCGTGTATACCGAAGTTAAAGGCCGCACCAGAATAGCAATGCCGGTAGGCACCTACAAGTTGCGTTTGGTTGTTGAGGGAGCATACGGAAATTTAGACAAAATCACATTTGAAAAGTCAATGGGTGATGAGATACTTACAACACCCTATGGTAGTGAACCAATTTCGATTCCGGGAACAATAGAGGCTGAATTATACGACAAGGGGATTGAGGGGACTGCCTATAATGATAATGATAGCGAAAATCAAGGTGACGCCGAATTCCGTACCGAAGATGGCGTTGACATAGTAAACGGAAATGGGGGTAAGGTTGTTGGATATACTGCTGTTGGTGAATGGTCACTATACACTGTCTCTATTCTGAAAGAACAGGTTTATTATTGGAATGCAACTGTATCATCAGGGGTTACCGGTGGTGGTGCATTTAGAATTTACATGGGTGATACCGACATTACAGGAAAAATTGTGGTACCCCACACCGGAGATTGGAATACATTTACTCAGATAAAAGGAGAAACAACAGTTGCATTACCTGCCGGAACCTACCAGTTGCGTTTAGAGATCGAAGGTGCAAATTGTAACATCGATAAGATAGACTTCACTACTTCACCATTACATATTGATAACATAGAAAATACCAAATTCGATGGATTGTATAATGTATACTCTATCATGGGGGTATTATTAGGAAGTTATGATATCAACAATGGCGATTTGTCAACCTTGAAAGGAAACTTGCCCAGTGGTATTTATTTATTTCGTAAGCAAAATGGAATAGGAGAATCAAAGCGTATCTTATTAAAATAAGGTATGAATTGTTGAAATAAGAAAATAGTTGCTGTTACTGGCAAAGTAAAGATAACGAGGTATTAAAGTTGATTTTAGTACCTCGTTTATTATAATAACGTAGGTGTACTCAATGTCTGGAATTTATTGTATTACGAGTTGTTTCTGCTTTGATGCATTATTTATTCCGTGTCATAAGATTGTTCTAAATGTATGGGCATGATCTTCTATGAAACTCTTCCTGGAGATTCTCCAATACTTACAAAAATATTTATAACATTTCACCCAGTTTTCATACTAGTTGTTTTAGGATCAAATGAGCTCAAAAAAATCAAAATATTAAAGCAAATAGTTATGAAAGCACAAAACATTTATTTTATCGGGTTATTTTTTATCGCAAGTTTATTTCAGAGTTGTGACGACGGTTGGACAAAAGTTAGTGGAGAAGGTCCTATTGTTAGTAAAACCCTTGATATTTCAGATTTCTCAAAGATCTATGTTCAGGGAGTCGATGATGTACATATTGAATATGGCGAAACGCAAAAAGTTGAAGTAAAAGGACAGGCCAACATTATTAGTTTAATCGAAACAGACGTAGTTGGGGATACCTGGTATGTTGAATTAGAGGATGGAAGTTATGGCAACTACGATTTAACTTATTATATCACTGTCCCTTTAATTGAATCTATACGAAACAGTGGTACCGGTGATATCTTTATTGATAGCGAGATGACACAAACTAGTATTGACATTAAAATTTTAGGGACTGGTGATTATTATGGATACGATCTTTCAGTTGATGAATGTACCGTGTCGATTATTGGAACAGGCAGTGCTGAGGTAACTGCTAATTCTGAACTCGATGTGAAAATTGAGGGAACAGGTAATGTTTATTATAAGGGACATCCCACTGTAAGTAGCTCCATTACGGGAACCGGGTCAGTAATGAGTGAAAATTAATTTCGAACTTATAAATTAAGTATGAGAGTACTAGAAGTTTAGACCATATTTTTTCATAAAAAGCAAGTCTCCTAATAATGGGCACTCGCTTTTTTTAGGCCGTATTTTATCGAGTTCTGGTAATTCACAAAATTTCTTTTAAAACCTTTCACCCGTTTTTCAATTTTGATGTTTTAGAGATAAATGAGCTCAGAAAACATAAACTTAAAATGAAAATTGAAATGCGAAAACTAATATTCTTGATCCTGCTCATTGCGGGAGTAGCTAGCCAATCAACCGCACAGAATAAGTTGAATCTTGGGGTGGGGTATTTTGGCGAAAATGGAATTAATCCGGGAGCTCTCATTGAGTTCGAATATGAAAAATTCTTCACCGAAGATTTTTCTCTGCCCTTACGAGCCGATTTTGGCTATCATGTAAATTCTGACTTTCATGCCTTTACATTTGATATACATAAAGGATTCAGGAAATACTACAAAAGCGGCTTAATGATAGAACAATCTATTGGCTTTGGCATTATTGCCAAGCGCTTTATGAGCGACTATTTCTTTATGGATAAATATGCTGCTGTGAGCGTTCATGGTAACAAAGTGAACATTGGATTGATGCCTTCAATTACCTCAGGGATTGGTTACGATTTCTCTTCAGAGAAAGACCACTCTGCATTTTTGTGGATACGACCCAAAGTTTACTTGGATTTAAGTTACAGAGCACTGAACTTACCCTACGCCGCACTACAAATTGGTTTTACAAAAACACTTAAAACGAAATGAAAATGAAACGAATATATTACTATTTATTGATACTTGTTCTTGCCTTAGGTGCATGTGAAGAATCAGAGTATTTGAACAGTGGCGATTTTTTTCACCTTTCAAATAAAGGCGCAAAATTGCCGGTATGGGTGAACGGAAATTTCAATTCCGATGTCATGTTAATTACTGTTAGCGGTGGCCCCGGAGATTCGGGGATGGAACAACACATCGCAAAAGGATACCAATTGTTGGAAGAAGACTATATGATGGTCTATTGGGATCAACGTTATTGCGGAATGACACAGGGGCATTACGATATTGAAACGCAAACACCCGATCAGTTTATTGAAGATACTGAAAAATTAGTAGAACTGCTTATTCACAAGTATCCCGGAAAGAAATTATTTATGATGGGACACAGCTGGGGAGGACAACTCTCTGCAGGATATTTAGGTCGCGACAATCACGATGACCTATTCAAAGGTTGGATCGACATGGATGGATCAATTTATGGTGACCTAGAGGTAAAATTTATGAAACAGTATATACTGGAGCGTTTACCCGAGAAATTGGCAGAACCCGATGTGGATATGGAATTTTGGCAAATCATTATTGACTTCTATGAAAACAAGGATGAGTCTGAAATCGGAAATTACACTGACCCTGAACCATATTGGTATGTTTCAGCCCTTGGGGGTGACGTTTACGACTATGACAAATTTTTGGAACAACATAAAATTCCCTATGCCCAATTGATTTTTAAATCCATGTTTTCTATGTCGTTCTACAACGAATCGTTTTATTCCAAAGAATCACAGCAACTTTGGTCTGATTTGAACTATACTCAGGAGTTGGAGCAAATGACTATACCATCTTTACTGCTTTGGGGTGCCGACGATGGCATTGTTCCTCATCAGGTTGCCGACTATGTATATGAGCATTTGGGAACAGACGAGGCAGACAAATATGTGGTGAAGATACCTGAATGTGGTCATGGGCCACACTCCGAACATCCTGAGCGAGTTTATGATGAAGTCAGCTCATTTATCGAAAAATATAAAAACAAATAGACATGAAGAAGATATATTTACTAACGTTACTTTTTGTAGGAATAACATTCAGTGCTTTTGCACAAAGAAACATCAACATTGGTGGAGGTTATTTCGGACATTTTGCAACGCATCCAGGTTTTGTTTTGGAGTTTGAATCGGAACACATGTACACAGAGAAGGCCAGTTTGCCTATTCGCGTAGATTTGGGTTATTATTCTCATCCACGAAACCAAAAAGGAGTATTCCTTGATGCAAATTATGGTTTCAGAAGGTACTTTAAATCTGGCTTTTTCCTTGAAGAGAGCATTGGTTTAGGACTACTTAAAACAAGTTTAAATACCGATGCGGCCTACGAAGTTGGCGATGATGGTTCAGTTAAAGAAGTATCTAAAGGACTTCCCGCGGATTTAATGCCATCGTTTACACTCGGCATGGGATATAAATTTGAAGGATTAACAGGAGGCAATAATTTGGTATGGCTCCGTCCAAAGTTATCCTGGCAATTACCTCAAAAAACTACCTCTGTATACCATGCCGCCATTCAAGTTGGTTTTACCCATACAATTGGTAGCAAGTAGGATAAGTATTAGCCAAATTTAGGTTGATGCTAAGCTCAAAAGCCAGATCAATCCAAATTCATCAGGGTTTGACTATAAGTTAAGCCCTGATTTTGGTTTACTGATTTTATTAGTTATGTATGAACTTAATTTCTTCTTTTAAAATTCAATTCGATATTGTAGAATAGGTAAAAAACCAGTTAGGTAATAGTAATCGATATCCTTTGTCACTGGATTGTATTCTTCTGAAAAAATGTTGTCTCTATTGGTAACATTTTGAATGTCAAGAGAGATTATATGTTCCATTTTTTGCTTGAAGAAATGTAGGTTGAATCCCAAATCGATCCTAAAATAGTCGGGCCCTTTTTTCGAGAAAATATTGGGAAGATCGTAAACGGCTTCTCCTTTTTGTATTGAAGCATCGAGATCGAGTGGTAAAATTCGTTTGCCTCCATACCATATCACTTTGGTATTTATTCCCAAAAGTTTATCATCTCCCCAATTAAATTCCTTGCCACCAACAAAATTACTGGCATAGTTCGAATTGTATTTTGAATTGTACCACCTACCATTTAGTAGTTTGTATTTGGCATCGAAAAGAGAACTTGTAAATAAGAGGTAATAATTGTTGGTGAAATTTTTTTGAATGGTCAATTCAATACCCATGTTTCTTGCTTCACCCAAATTCGCCAATGTGTCATTATAAATATTGGTGAGCATCGGTGGCCAGTATTTATTCGGAGTGCTTGGAATTGGTAAATTATTAATCTTTTGAAGGTAGATTTCTGTTTTAATTTTCACATTGTTATCAAATTGTTTTTCGTAGCCTGCAATATAATGATTGGCTTTGGTCATTTTTAAGCCAGTATTAGGATAGTAATGATTGCCATTTCGATCATCGGTTACCACAAAATAGATTGGTAAATCTTCATTTCTACTGTGGCGGCCATAACCAAATGTAAGCTTTTGTTGCTTATCAAGCTGATAGCTAAGTGCCAAACGAGGCTCCAAAGAGTGATCGCTACTTAAAGCGAAATAGGCATAGTGCATTCCGACAGTAGTGATCAATTTATCAGAAATCCGATACTTTCCCTGTACAAAGCTGTCAATTAAATATGTTGTTCCTATGCCGTTTATAAAAGTCTTCAGATCTCCATTCTCATCGGCTATATTCGATTGGTAGCTGTATCCCTTACGATTAATGGTTAAACCGGTTCTAAGAGTCAAAGCATTTGATATTTTGCGGTTATAAAGGGTATTAAATGTTACAGCATTGTTTTGTAACTCGTCTTCTAATTGCAGTTGCCGTACATCTTTTTCGTTTAATAGCTCATATACAGCAGTACTGAATTTATAAGAATTTGAAATAACTGTTCTGACATATGAATTTCGATCAGGGAAAATTGTATGGGTTATTCCTGCTGCGTACATTCCTGTTCTAACAAAGTCATAGTAGCCCAATAAATTATGTTCAAAACCATTATCAGGAAGGTATTCCTCTATCACTTTTGATTTTCCGCCAATGGCCCAAAGTGAAAATGTTCCCATTCGTTTAGTAGGCAAATTGAATTTGAATGAAAGATCCTCGTAACTTGGCAAGGCATTTTCTGAAACGTGAATGTTTACTTTGTCAAGCAAGCCTAAAGATGAATATCGAAAGTTGGCTAGAAAAGAGCCATCATATCCTTTCTTTAATGGACCTTCGGCAGAAAAGTCTAAACCAAGAACCCCAACTTGTGCTGAGAATTCATGTTTCTCATAGTTCCCATTTCGTAAACGTAGGTCGAAAACACCCGATAATGCATTCCCAAATTCAGCTGGAAATGCCCCCATGTAAAAGTCGGAAGTTGACAACATATCGGAACTTAAAATGCTTACCGAACCCGAGGTATAACCTTCTTCAGAAAAATGATTCGGACTTGGAATTTCAACCCCTTCGAGTCTCCATTGCATCCAGTTGGGTGAATTTCCACGAATTACAATCTCATTGGTCGCATCGTCGTTTCCGGTTACGCCTGCAAAAACTAGTGCCATACGGGCAGGATCGCTTATGCTGGCAGCATAGCGTTTCGTTTCTTCCACGCTAAAAGAACGAGAACTTACAAGAGCCATTTGATTTATCGGGGCGTTTTTTGAATATCCAACAGACACCTCATTCAGTGAATCGATTCGTTCCTGTAAGGAGATGGTAATATCCATTTCGTGAGAAGATCCCACAAAAATATCAGGAACAATTTTTTCCTGATAGCCTATGTAAGTTATTCTTAAGGTATGCCTTCCTACCGGCAAATGTTCAAACCGAAATCGTCCCTTATGATCGGTTGAAACGCCCCGCATGGCGTCTTCGCTTATCACCATAATTGTTGCAAAAGGCAGTGGGATTTTTGCATCCTGATCAATGACTTGCCCCTTCATTTTTCCGTAAACCAATGGCTTTTTTTCTGTGTTTTCAGGTTCGTCCTCCGGAAGAATAATGATGGTGTTGTTTATCTTTTTATAGCTTAGTTTGGTAGCATACAGGCAGATTTCAAGCACCTGGTCAACACTTACTTGCTTCACATCAACGGAAACCATTTTGCAATCTTTTAATAGCTCATCATTGTAGATAAAACTTACATCTGTTTGGTGCCTGATTTGATCGATTATTGCAATAACTGTAGTATCTTGAAGATGGATGGATACTTTATTTTGAGCCTGTAATTGTTGGGCAGAAATGAGAGACGTTAAAAGAAAAAAGCAAACAAGGAAATAGATCGCAGATTGTCCGAAGACTTTTTTGAGCAGGCAATTTCTACTTTCCTTTTGTTGCGTCATATTTCAAACTTATTGAATAATTACTTTCCCTTTATGATAGCTAAATTTAACATCGGTTGTTAATTCTAGCATTTCAAGAATGCTAGTTATTTTTTCATTGTGGTCTAATCGAGCTGTAAAATGATAGTCTTTGGCGGCTTCATTCTTAAATTGATATTCAAAATTATACCATCTTGACAAGCGTTTCATTACTTCACTTAAGTTTTCGTTGTTGAATTCTATTTTTCCTTGCATCCACGAAGTAAAGTAGGACGTGTTTACTTGTTCAATATTCAGCTGTTTGTCTGATAAATTAAATGTAGCTTGATCGTTTGGCTGCAGTATTTTTTCCTCTTTTTCATTGTTCTTGTTTTTAATTGATACGATCCCTTCAACCAAAGTGGTTGTAATTTCTTCATCTACAGAATAGGCTGAAACATTAAATTCAGTTCCTAGAACCGCGACATCTATTGCACCTGAATGAACTGTAAAGTGTGCCCCGTTTTTAGTTACATCAAAATAAGCTTCTCCTTCTAAATAGACTTCACGACTTTCTTTGCTAAATGCAACAGGAAAACGAAGGGAAGACCCAGCGTTGAGCCAAACTTTTGTTCCATCGGCCAATACTAGCTGGTAGTTTCCTCCATGAGGTGTTTTTAGCGTATTGAAAGCAATATTTTCAGAGGATGCCTGTGCAAACTCTGTCTTATAATTTAATTGATTTAGTTCATTAATTATTTTGAAATCACCTTCTTCAATTATCGATCGGCTTTGGTTTTTTCCCAGATTTACTTCTGTTCCATCGGAAAGCATAAGTAAGGCCTTTTGGCTTCCCGGTTGGATTACTTTATTCAATTCGCTTAGGTCAGAAGTTGCACCTTGACGATACCAAAAGTACCCACTAATCATTAGAATTGGTAATACAATTGCAGCAGCATAACGTAAGATCTGACGAGGATTGAAATTAACTTTTTTAGTTGGAAATAGTTCTTCTTCGAGTTTGGTTTTAACTTTATCTTTATTGAAAAGGGCATAAATTTCTAGCTTATCTAATTGCTCGCGATGATTTGTTACTTTGTTGTAAATTCGTTGATTTTCAGCATTTTTTTCAATCCACGCGTTAAGTTCCTCTCGTTCTTTTGTAGGAAGCTTTCCTTGAATCTTTTTCGAGATAAGTGCTGCTATATGTAGTGTATCCTTCATTTTTTTATATACCTGTTCATTCTAATAACAACCTTGTTTAAAAAAGGGTGAAGAAGTAAATCAATTTTTCTAATCATGATATTAGTACAACGAAAATAAGCATTCGCATCATTGGGCTTAGTTTGTCTTTGATTTTTGAATAGCCAATTTTTTTCTGTGTTTTTACTGTATTAATGCTAATATTTAATTCCTCTGCAATTTCCGAATTCTTTAAGCCATTTAGGGCCAACAGCATTATTTCTTTAGCTGCTTTTGGAAGTTCATTTATTTGAGTGTGCAATGAATTAAATACTTCTTCTTCAATTACATGTGCCGAAAAATACTGTTCCGATTCCATGGCATACTGTAAAGAGGGCTCATGTTTTTTCTTTACCTGTTCGTGTTTGATATAGTTTAGTGCTTTGTTTCGAACGGTGGTGTATAAAAATGATTTTACGGTTGGAATATTCTCAAAGTCGAGTCGTTTTTCCCAGAAACTAATTAAAGATTCTTGCACCAGATCTTCGGCAATTTCAATGTTGTTGACATATTTATAACCAAAAGCAGCAAGTGCATTAAAAAAGTGATCGAAAATTTGTCGAAAAGCTTTTCGTTCGCCTCGGTGGATATGTTTTATGATTTTATCGTTCACTTTTCGGTTTCGATTGTTAGCAGAAATTATAGTTTTTATTTGCAATTTATTGGAGGCTATTTGAGGTAATCAACTAGCTTTTCTTTAACCTTGTTGCTACTTGAAAGTAGTGCTTTGTTATATTCCATTCGCTGCATCTGAAAAGAATAGTAACCAGCCAAAATATTAAATAGTTTTGCATTAGATTGATTATTGGTTTCAAAATATTGATTTTTTGCCAAATCATATTGATCCATAATATATGGCAAAACAAATTCTGAAAAATAATCGTTGTAATAGCCATCAACGAACTTTGCACCTTCAATTTCATTGTGGTATTTTACTATTTCTTCTTTTAAATCATAATTGCGAATAAGATTGAGATTTCCACTGAATTTAATATCCTCGAAAGTGCTTGTTGCCAACGTAAGGTTCGAAGTCATCAGGATGTTGTTTACTATTACTGAGCTTGAATCTTTAGGTAATGAATCAACAGCCATTTGACGATATTTATCCTTCATGTTGGAAAACCAAATGCTATCATCTCCAATTATATTTTCTAATTCAGCAATATTGGTATCGATGTTTTGGATAAATGATTCTATGTATTTCTTCTCAAGTTTTATGTCCTTTTTTGTATCGCGCAAATTGTTTAATATAAAACCTCCGGTTACTCCTAAAAATACAACCAGTAATTCTAATCCTAGTTTCTTCCACTTAATCGATTTCATATTTTTTATTCAGGTGACTGATACTCAATAAAAATAGTAATTGTTTTCTAAAGCCAGATTTCTACATACAAACCTTTTTGAAGCTCATTTTTCAACTCCTTGGTGCAACAATTTGTGTTCCTATGTCGGAAAGCCCATTTGATTCGCCAAAATGAAAATTGGCTAGAGTGATTAATCTTAGATTTATACGCTCCGAAATAGGTTCTTCAATTACAATAGGTACGATGTTTAAATCAAACTCACCTCGTTCATAAAAAGGTTCAATTGTAACTGCTGGCTGGATACCAATAAAAATAGGATTTTGAGCATGCAAAGTTTGAATGCTTGTGGCCAATAAAATGCTAAGGATTAAAAGTGTTCGTATCATATTTAGAACTTTTAGGTTTCTTAATTACATGCTTCAATTATCATTCGTAATATTCAAGCTTTAGTTTTTAATCAGTACATCGAATAAATGTACTTTAATTTTTTGTTGCCTTTTTTGCACTTCATATTTTAGAACACCTTTGCTTTAAAGTGGGTGAAGCTATTTTATGTCAAATGAGTTAATATTGTGATTTTGAATGAAATTTTGAGACAAAATCCAGTTGCTTAATGAAATCCTGATTCGTTCCATAGTCCGAACGCAATCATTATTCAAATCGATTCATTTATAGGTATTTAAACTTTTTATTGATGTTCGTGGTTTGATTAAGTGGAGTATTCACTTCTGAATTAGCAGCTTATCTTAATAAATCACGGTCCTATGAATAAAATTATTACAATTTTAGTAGCAGCTTTTTTTCTTTTCGCTTGTAATTCTAAAACTGATTCTGATTCCTCAGAAAAGGATAAAAGGAAGAAAATTTCAAAAGATTTAGTAAGAGATCTTGACGAAATTAAAGAGGATGGGACGCTCAGAGTTTTGGTAAGTTATAGCAGTACCAGTTATTTTATTTATCGAGGTAAGCCAATGGGATTTGAATATGAATTATTAGAACGTTTGGCTAAGGAGCTTGACTTAGAGCTAGAATTGATTGTGGTTAATAATCTGGATCACGTTTTTGATGATATAAATAGTGGGAAGGCCGATATGATTGCTCATGGTTTAACCATTACCGCCGACAGGAAAGAAAAAGTAGATTTCACTAAATACCTGTATCTTACTTCGCAAGTGTTGGTTCAGAAAAAGCCCGATAATTGGCGAAGCATAAGTTGGGCAAATTTGCAACGACAAATTATTCACGACGCAATAGATTTGATTGGCGATACTGTATCGGTGCGCGAAAATTCTTCCTATGTCAAAAGATTAAAAAATTTGTCAAGAGAACTAGGTGGAACCATTTACATCGATACACTCTCGGGTACCATAAGTACCGAAGAAATAATTAAAAAAGTGGCCGACGGTGAAATCAAATATACAGTGGCCGATAAAAATATTGCAAAGGTAAGTGCAGTATACTACCCGATACTTGATATTGAAGTTCCGCTAAGCTTGTCGCAGCGTATTGCTTGGGCAGTAAGCAAAAATTCTCCTGAGCTGTTAGAAGCGATTAACGATTGGCTCGAAAAAGAAAAGAAAGAGGCACCTTATTATGTGATTTATAATCGATATTTTAAAAACGAACGCGATTTTAAACGGCGCATCAGAAGTGAATTTATGAGCCTGAATGGCAATCAAATTAGCAAGTATGATGACATTATAAAAAAGCATTCAGCAAATTTAGCATGGGATTGGCGCTTGGTGGCAGCTATAATTTATCAGGAATCGCGTTTTGATGCGAAAGCAAAATCGTGGGCCGGAGCGCAAGGTTTAATGCAAATAATGCCCCGTACAGCAAAGAGTTTGGCGATTAAGAATCAGCATGTACCTGAACAAAGTGTAAAAGGGGGAACCATGTATTTGAAACAAATCTACGATCGTTTTGAAGAAATTGCCGATTCAACACAACGTATCAAATTTACAATGGCGGCTTATAATTGTGGTTATTCGCATGTTCAAGACGCACGTCTTTTGGCAGAACAGGAAAATCTAAATCCAAATATTTGGGATGAAAATGTGGAAGAAATGCTGATGGCGCTTTCGTATCCTAAAAACTACAATAAACCGGGAGTTAAGTTTGGTTATGTTCGCGGAATTGAGCCTGTAACTTATGTTCAGCAAATTTTTGAACGTTTCGAGCACTATATAAATTTTATCGAAGAATAGTAAAACAAGCAAGAATTAAGTTCACTTTCTTAGATCGTTTAAGGTGATTTTTAATCCCTCTTTCAATTTATATTTTGGAGTAAAGTTGAGCTCTTTTTGCAAAGAAGAGGAGTCGCAAAGCCATGAGGTGGCATTGAGTTCGGCAACTTTATCTTTATTAAAAGAAGGTGCTTTTCCAAGCATTTTAAAAAAGAAAACATTGATGTTAGCAGCCCATTTCGTAACTGATTCAGGAAATTTAATTCGAATAGTTTTTACAGCCAATATTGATTTGATGGTACGATAGAACTCAGATATGGTATATTCGTTTCCATCGCACACAAAATAACCTGTTTGCGTAGGTCCGTTAAGCGCAGCAAAAATTGCTTCAATCAAATCGCTTATATAAATAAAACTTAGCTTTTGCTCCTTTCTGGTGGTATAAACTTCAATTCCAGCTTTGGTTGCTTTGTAAAGTGATAAAAATGCTTGATCTCCGGGACCATAAACGGCTGTTGGCCTAATGATAATATATGGTAAATCTGTTGCTTTGAGATAGTTTTCGGCTTTTAATTTGCTCCGTCCATAAGCCGAAATAGGGCGAGCATCGGTGTTGTTATCAACCAATTTCCCACCATGATTTTCGTTGGGACCAAAAGCTGCAAGACTGCTAATGTAAATTACTTTCGAAGGTTTTTTTTCTAGTAGATTGATGGCGTCAACCAAGGTTTTTAAGCAACCATAATTTCCATGGTCATAGGCTGCTTCTGAAAGTGCGAAGGTGGTTCCGGCACAATGAATAATTGCATCAAATTTATGCTTTTGAAGAATTTGGCACAATTCTACTTGCTTATTGAAATCAAGAATTAAAGGCCTTGCTTTTGTATTTTTAAGGTGTTCTTGCTTACTTGAACTTCGAAAACCGGCATAGGTATCAAATTCTAATTGAAGTGCTTTTTCAACTAGGTGTTTTCCAATGAAACCACTTGCTCCGGTGATGAGTATTTTCTTCAAATTTATTCGATGTTTTTACTGTACATCCTGTAAGTTTTGTACTTGTCGCCATTTAAACTTTCAACTGCACGCATCATCATTTCATTGTTTTCTAAAATCCACGATGCCTCAATGCTGTTCAAGTTATTCTTTAGTCCATCTTTAATCAAGTTGGAAATAAGTACGGCTTCAATCCCCTTTTTCCGATACTCTTTTTGTACTCCGAGTAAAAGAATTCTACCTGATTTCAACTTTTTTCGGCCTCTTAGTAATTTGAATAAGGCACCGGGAAGCAATCTCCCATCTTTGATGTTGACAAATATTTCGTTGATGTTGGGCAAGCTTAAAGCAAATCCAATAAGACTTCCGTCGACCTCGGCAAAGTAACAATATTGTGGGTCTAGCACCATTTTCATCTCCTTTGCCAAGTGTGCAAACTCATTGTCGGTAGGAGGTACAAAGCCCCAATTTTTCTCCCATGCGCTGATATAGATTTCTTTTACAGCATTCAGTTCGTTATCGTAATCGGATAATCTTAAATTTCTGAATTTGATGTTCTGAGCTTCTAATCTTTTTTGAATGACACCCGATACACGAAGGGTTTTTTCAGGGACTTTATCGCGTGTGAAGTTGTAAGCGTAAAGATCTAATTCTTTTTTGAAACCATATTTCACCAAGAAATCGTTGTAATACGGTTTGTTATAAGTCATGCTAATTTGTGGTGGTTTATCGTAACCATCAATCAGCATGCCCACCGTTTCGTTGGTTGAGAAATTAGCAGGTCCTATAATTTGATCAAATTCTTTTGATTTATTCCATTCGAAAGCTTTATCGAGTAGCGCTTTGGCTGTATTGTAATCGTCAATGACATCGAAGAAGCCAAAAAATCCGACATTTGCTTGGTGGTAATCGTTGTAGCGATTGTTTTTTACGGCTGCTATTCTTCCAACAACTTCGTTGTTTTTATAGGCCAAAAAATAATCCACTTCTGAATGTTCAAAAAATGGATTTTTCTTTCGATCGAGTCTTTCTCGAATTGAAATATTTAATTCAGGTGCATAGTTGGTATCATTTTCATAAATCTTATGTGGAAATTTTATGAATTGATTGATCTCTTTTCTACTTTCTGCTTTTTTTACAACTATCTCCATAATACTTTATGAGTTGTATTTTTTCACTACTCTTTCAATTTTCTCAATTGCTTCCTCAATCTGTTCAAAGGAATGTGTTGCCATTAATGAAAATCGAATTAAAGTATCATTAGACGGTACGGCAGGCGGAACTACTGGGTTTACAAAAACACCGTCGTCTAACAACTCCTTGGTGATTGTAAATGTTTTTTTGTCATTCCTGATATAAATTGGAATAATTGGAGTATTTGAATTTCCAATTTCCAAACCAGTTTTAGAAAGTAACTTCATTGCATATGCGGTGTTTTCCCAAAGCTTATTAATTCGTTCGGGTTCTTCTTCTATTAAATCTAAAGCCGCAAGCACAGTCGCAACTGTCGAGGGAGGCAAACTGGCACTAAAAATTAAAGAACGTGCATGGTGTTTTAAGTAATCTATTGTTTTATGATCGGCTGCAATAAATCCGCCAATTGAGGCAAAGGATTTACTAAAAGTTCCCATCACTAAATCAACCTTGTCGAGGGCATTATAATAATTTACAATTCCTTTTCCTTTTTCTCCGCATACACCTAAACTGTGTGCTTCATCTACCATAATATTGGCCTGATACTTTTCGGCTAATCGTGTTATTTCAGGTATGTTTGCAACATCCCCTTCCATGCTATAAAGCCCATCTACTATAATCAATTTGATGCAATCTGTTGGTAGCTTTTGTAGTACTTTTTCGAGCGATTGCATATTGTTGTGCTTAAACTTGGCGATTTTAGCAAAGGATAAGCGACAACCGTCGTAAATACTTGCATGATCAAGTTCATCGATGATTAAATTATCATTTCGTCCTAGCAAGGATGAAATTGCTCCTAAATTTGCCTGGAAACCTGTGCTAAAAACCAAGGCACTTTCTTTTCCAACAAATTCGGCAAGTCTTCTTTCCAATTCGATATGCAGATCAAGCGTTCCATTTAAAAACCTCGAACCAGAACAGCTTGTTCCATATTTTTCGCATGCTTTATTCGACGCTTCGATAAGTTTTGGATGATTATTTAATCCCAAATAACTATTTGAGCCAAACATCAGAACATCTTGACCATTAATTTTAACAACAGTATCTTGTTCTGATTCGATTACCCGAAAAAAAGGATATAGATCAATTTTTCTAAATTTATCGGGTTCTTCAAATTTGGCAACTTTGGATTTTAACATGATTTAAAATACTTAAATTAGTGTTACCCTTTCTTATTTTGGGGCTTTAAAGATAGAATAGAAATTGAAGAAAAGGCAAGTACCATACAAATATGTAAGTCAATCAATAAAAAATTATTACTGATAAAAGCATACACAATGCCCAGTACAAAATAGATCGCAATTAAAATTTCCCAAAGCAAACTAACATCTGCTTTTTCGGTGTAGCTTTCAATTTTAATACTCTTACTTAATTCTTCAATATTATATTTTGGGGTTCGTTTAAATGGTGTTTCTATGCCCGAAAGACCTTTGATAATTGCAATTGTGTTTTGAAAAGAAATTCCAAAATTCAGAACAATTAGGTAAAATGATAAATGGGCAAAAAATGCAATTCTTTTGAGCATTGATTCCGATTCCAGTTCCGCTTTGGTGTTTTGATAAAAAACAAATCCAACAATTAGCATCAATATAAAAAAGAAACCTGAGTATTGAATGTGAACATCCATACTGTTTAGCACCCATAAAAATGGGACGCTAAAGATTGCCAAACTAAAGATTGCCAAGTAAATAAAACTAGTAGATAAATAGGCAAAGGCGTGGTATTTTTTACTAAAGCTGAAATCTGATTTCAGAATGGTTTTAAGATGCTTTCGGATCACTTGTGCACTTCCTTGCATCCAACGAAATTGCTGCGTTTTTATGCTATCAACCGAAGTTGGTAATTCGCTCGGGCAAACAATGTCTTTTGCAAGCACAATTTTGCGCCCTTTAATTTGCGATCTTAGGCTTAAATCAACGTCTTCAATAATGGTGTCGTGTAACCAGCCACCGGCTTCGATGATGGCTTCTTTTCTCCAAATTCCGGCAGTACCACTAAACTGAAGCAAAAGATCTCCTGCATAGCGACCGTATTGCTCAACTAAAAAATGATTGCTTATTAGAATTTTCTGGATATGCGTAATGATATTGTTTTTCTTGTTTGCAAATCCCCAGCGGGTTTGCACTGCAGCAATCTTTTCGTTGGTGAAGTATCGGATGGTTTCTTTCAGAAAATCAGCGTTTGGTCTAAAGTCAGAATCAAAAATAGCAATATACTCTCCACTTGCTACTTCAAGTCCGGATGCCAATGCACCGGCTTTAAATCCTGAACGATTTTCTCTTTTGATATAACTTGAAATGGCTTTCGCTTCGACATGTCGGTCCAAATAGTTCTTTATTATTTCCGAAGTTTCATCGGTGGAGTCGTCTAATATTTGAATTTCAATTTTTTCTGATGGATATTCCATTTGATAAATCGAATCCAGTAAATCTTCAACAACATACTTTTCGTTAAATAAAGGCAGTTGTACGGTAATGCTAGGCAGTTGGTCCGTTTTAAATATAGGCAGTTTGGGGTTGACCGGTTTCTTTGATTGTATGTTCAGATACACCTGTTCCGATACATAGATTGTTATGTAAATCAATGCAAAAATTACCAGAATGATAACGGCAATGTAAAAAATGTTAGCGAATAACGTTTGTATCATTTGTTGGGTAGAAGTCTGATAAATGTGTAATTTGAAGACCAAAAATAGAACATTTCAATTACTAAAACACAAATTGAAAGGATTTTTCATTTTAAATTAAATCTTGGTAAACCTTATAAATTCTGCATAGTTTTCATAGATAAGCACAACGAAGGAAAATATTATTCTAAATAAAATGAAGATTGGTTTAACACTCTTTGTAATTTATTATTCAATTTTAAAAAAGGTTTTTGATTACATTTGTGCGAATCAAATTATCCATATAACTAAAGCATGCACTTGAAATATTTTGTCTTCTCCCTTTTTATTATCTTGATTGTTAAGACTTCCAATGCACAAAGCAAAACTGATAGTCTTTTGTTTCGATCTTTTATTCAGGAGAAAATGTATTTATGGGGTGATATTATTCAGAAATATGAAGCCGAGAATACCTTCTCAACCGAAGAAAATCAACTTCAACTAATTAATTATTACTACGGATATATTGGTTATTTGCTTGGAGCCGACAAAGAAAAAGAGGCGCAAAAGTACATAGAGAATGGGGAAGATATTTTAGATGATATTTTAGAAAATAATCCTTCAAATGCTGCTGCTTTTGCTTATCGGAGCGCATTTGCGGGCTGGCGGATTTCATTGAAACATTCTCTGGCTCCTATTTTGGGACCGCGATTTTTATATTGTAACAGTCGTGGATACGAGTTAGACTCCTTGAACATTCAGGCAGTAACCGATCGAGCTGCTTTTTACTTTTATGCACCCGAAATTTTTGGGGGCGATAATGAGCGTGCAATTTATTTGTACGGAAGAGCTATATCGTTGATGGAAGAAAAAGGAATGAATCATCAAAATTGGCAATATTTTAATACCAAGGTTTTGCTGGCAAAAGCAAATGATAAAGCCGGAAACTCAAAAAAGGCACTTGCAATTTATGAGGAAATGCTTTCTGTTGAACCTAACTTTTCGATGGTTAAAAATGGATTGTTGCCAAAGCTTAAGGCAAAGTTAAAAGATTAGTTTTCGCTGTTCTGAAAGTATTCCAATAGCGAAACTTGTGAAAAGCCATCGGGAACAAAAAATACTGAAGCTGGGATTTTTGTTTGGATATAACTTTCGATGGTGGTAACCGTTTCGTCGATCAAATCGTTGGTTTTTAAAATGGTTCCATCTTTTAGAAATTGTAAATACAATTCACTCGTTTCGTAAGTTTTAACTGGGGTAATACTCGCTAGTGCTTTAGCTGATTTATAAATTCCCGACGCATGTAATTCGTCTGTTTTCCAAACAATTTCAATCACATATCCATTTTCAATTACCTGATAAGCCTTGCATTTATGACCCATTATTTCAGCCTTTTCCTTTGTGGCCTGAAACTTTAAGCTTTCTTCATATGTTTGGGTTTTGGCCATTAGTGCATCCACCATTTTTTCAATCTTCTGCTTCTCTTCGGGAGTGCCATATCGCTTAGCATTTTCAAGTGCAGTACGTTGTAAACTAGTAAAAAGTTCGTTGAATTCTCTGATTTCGGCTTGTGCAAATATTTTTTTTTCTGGATCTAAAATGGTCACTTTCTCGCGTTGTGTATCAAAAATCATGTGGTCTTCAATATCCATTATTTTAATCCAATTTTCCTCTATATAGGCGGTCCATAAATGTTCTTCGCCATTCATTTTAATTTTGGATTTGATAATTTCGCCTGCAAACAAATGGCAGGTTAAAAAAGAAAATAAAAGGACAAAGAATAACTTCATTTTAATTGATTTTGAAAGGTTGCAAGTTACGGCTTCTAAAATTTTTCTATCGCAAAGAACTGTTTAATAATACAAAAAAGCGTTAAAAGAAAATTTGCTATAATTTTTCGATCCAAAGAAATTCAGAAGAAAATTGCGCTGATAGTTGAGATGGCTTTTCATTGAAAATACCAAAAACAGAAGCGCCGCTGCCCGACATACTTGCATAAACTGCCCCTTGTTCATACATTGTTGCTTTCACCTTTTCTATCTCCGGAAACTTTGGAAAGATGGAGTTTTCAAAATCATTTTTTAGAATTTTCTTCCAATTTGGAAGCGATTGTTTGGTGCAATCTGAAACTGAAATCTCAGGAATTTCAGGTTTTACATTTGAATAGGCATCGGCAGTAGAAACAAAGCAATTGGGTTTTACCAGTGCCAAATAGTAATCTTTAATATTTAACGGTACTGGTTTTAATTGATCGCCAATTCCTTCTCCTAACATAGGTTGATTGTAGATGAAAAATGCACAATCGGCACCCAACTTCGAGGCATACTTTGTGAGCTCTTCTTTCGAAATATTTAAATTGAAAAGTTGATTTAATCCGATTAAAGTAAATGATGCATCGCTTGATCCACCACCTAATCCGGCGCCTGTTGGAATTACCTTTTTTAGTTTGATTTGAACTGAAGGTAATTGATACTCATTTTCTAACAATCGGTAGGCTTTGATAACCAAATTTGATTCAATGTCGCCTTCAATTTCATTTACTTCCATCACCAATTCGGTTTTGTTTGATTCTGAGATTTCTAATTCATCGCAGAGTTGGATTGGATAAAAAATGGTTTCTAAATCGTGGTAGCCATCTGGTCGTTTTCGAAGGATATTAAGACCTAGGTTTATTTTTGCATTCGGAAAGAGTTTCATAAAGTCTAAATTAAAGCTGCAAAATAATCACATTTTTGCTGATTTCTATAAGATTTGAAAAGCAAGCGTTAAGGATTGCCGCATTCAATCTAAATACAATTCATGTAGAAAGTGTTAAAATCTTTTTTGTTATCTTTCATGCGTTTTTTTAATACTGCCACAAGGGCAAATAATTTTGGGAATATGAAGTCATTAAATATAGCACTTTTCGGATGCGGAACCGTTGGTGGAGGGGTCGCACAAATCTTTGCAGAGTTAGGAAATGAGTTGGACGAAAGAGCTAGCATGCCGCTAAACCTAAAAACAATTGTGAGTTTAAATCCACAGGAAGCAGTTGATCGCTTCGGTTTGGATAAGAGTTTGTTTGCAGGAGGTGGTCAGGCAATTACTCCAGAAGAGTCAACTGCTTACATCAATGAAATTCTTGCTTCAGACGAATACGATTTAGTAATTGAGACCATTGGTGGGACAAGCGATTTTGTTTATAACTTGTGTCTCGATGTTGTAAAATCGGGAAAGCATTTGATAACTGCCAATAAAGCATTACTGGCCGAACGAGGTGTTGAGATTTTCAATACAGCCGAAGAGAAAGGCGTTAAAGTTGGATTTGAAGCGGCTGTGTGTGGTGCCATCCCAATTATAAAAACGATTAAAGAAAGTTTTACGGGTGATGTTGTAAATTCTGTTTCAGGAATCATGAACGGCACTAGTAACTATATATTAAGTCAGATGCAAAACGAGAATTTAGATTTTGCAACTGCGCTTAAATTAGCACAAGATGCAGGTTATGCCGAAGCTGATCCTACTTTAGACGTTAATGGTGGAGATGCAGGGCATAAAATTGTACTTCTGATAAAATTGGCATTTGGAATTGATGTTCCTTTTGATCAACTTTCAATGAATGGAATTGAAAACATAAGCAAAGAGGATATTGATTTTGCCAATGAGATTGATGCAAAAATCAAGCTGATTTGCTATGCTAAACGCATCAATGGTGATATATATGCAACAGTTCGCCCAATGATGGTGAAAAATAGCAGCATCTTATCAAGTGTAAACAATGCAACCAATGCAGTTCGTGTAAATACAAAGTATTCAGGAATTCATATTTTGGTTGGCGAAGGTGCGGGTTCAAGCGAAACCGCGATGTCGATAGTTTCTGATATCGTGTTTATTGCTCGCTACCAAGACAAAACCGAAAGTTTGGCTGCTAAAAAGGAGGCGAAATTTGTGAATGCCGACGAATTTGTTTTCCCCTACTTGTTAACTTTTCATACAGCCGATATTCCGGGAACAACAGGTTTAATTACCTCGGCAATTGGTGCTCAAAATATTAATATCGATACGGTTAGTCATAATCGACACAGCAATTCAAAAGCCGTTTTTTCAGTAGCAACTATGCCTTCAACAATACAACAAATCGAAGCTGCAATCGATAGTATTAAAAAAGAACGTCCAGAATTACTTTTAAGTGAAACTAAGATCATGCCTATTTTATTCTAATGGTATGTCGAAACATATAAAAAGCGCTTGTCTGAAATTTATTGACAAGCGCTTTTTTTTTGCTTAAAATGGTTTATCTATCTGTAATTTTTATGCTTATCCCTTTAAAGCTTTGCCATCCTTCGGCATCGGTTACTCTTATCATAAAGTGGTAGTCTCCTGTATCTACTGATTCTGGAACATGAATAGAACCAGTAGCCGAGTACTCGGTTCGACCATCTGGAATTTCATATTCTTCAATAAATAAAAATGGTTCCACCGGACTTTTTATTGGTTCCATTTCGCATTCGATAACATCGGTACTGTGTGTGTGATGATCGAAATTATTGTGCAAATCAATACTGAAAGCTCCAAGTTCTGTATCATCGCTTAGGCCTGCATGGAAAATAAAACTCTCACCACGATAAATGGTATCGCACGCCTGAGGGAAACTTCCTGCTTGACTAAAGTCAATTTTAGGAGCTTCGTCATCAATCTCTGTACATTTGGGAAAAAGCAAAATGCTCAACACAGTTATTATTCCCAATATTTTGTAGGTCATTATGCTTAGTCTACTGATATTACAATTGGATAGTGTTCAGAGAAGCTAAGCTCTCCATCTACTCCCGGAACTTTAACAAGGATATAGTAATTCCCACTTTCCCAATTAATCGCATTTGGAGTAATGTTATTGTCGTTGGCATCGCCTACAGATAAACTAGCATTAAAGTTGTATTCATAAGGTTCTTGAAAATCGTGTGTGTGAAGAAGTGTTATTGCATTACTTGAGGTTACTTCACTGTCTTCAAGAGCTGCCGATTCGGAAACAATTCCAATGAAAATGCCGGCTAATCCCTGAACATCAGCAACTGATCCAGTAATCGAAATTTCTTGTCCGATTGTAAATATTTGATCTTCAGATGGTGCGTCGGTAATCGTGATGCTAGGGAAGTTTTCATCGGCATTTGGTACTTTAATTTCCAATTCTTCTTCAACAATTGTTTGTTGTCCTTCCAAGTCGGTAACGTACATATGAAAATGATATTCTCCTTCTTCTGCATCAGCCGGAATCTCAATATGCTCATGAAATGAAGTATTGATTATATTGGCATAAACGCCGGTATAAGTTGAGTCTACCTCCCATTCGTGTTCATGATCATGATCGTCAGTCGCACTTTGTGCAATCGCTTTATGTTCTTCACCTTCTTCTTCCTCATGGTGAATTGAAATACGAATGTTTTTAATTTTTCCTTCTGCTAATATACCTGCTTCAATGTGCAGATCGCTTCCTAAGTGACCAATATGTGAATTTTGCGCACCCAGTTCAAGGTCGCTAATGATTGGAGCTTCTGACTCATCTTCGGTACAGGATGTTGCTGCAATTGAAAGTGCTAGTACTAGTATTAAATATATATTTTTAAGTTTCATTTTCTGATTTTTAAATTGTGAGCATATCACAAACAAGCAAAGCCCAATAGATTTATTGGTTTGCATTAACTTGTAATATTTTAAAGTGAATGTTTACGGTTGTTTACAAATTCTTGTCGTTATACGAAAAAATTAAACAATCTCTAATATTTAAATCAGAAAAGGTGGTGCTCTTAATTGAAAATAAAGTGGAGCTATTTTACCATCGAACAAGCTGAGTGGCTCATTTTCGATATTGCGTAATAAATTAAAGCGTTTTGCTGTGTATTTGTAGAAATTTTGAATTGCCCAATAGAAATCAAAATCGGCATAAGGGCAATGTTTTGTAATTTTGTTGTAAGATGTAAGTTCTACTTCGTTTGAATGAGAATTATGATGGTCGACTGTGAGGAAATGTAAAGACGTAGAAATCAGTGGATAAATAATAATAAATATCCAAATAAAAACCATTAGTTTACTATTTCTCAAAAAGTGCATCATAATGTTTTACCAATAGGTAATTGTATTGAAAATGTTACATTTCTTCCAGGTCCCGGAACTTCTATTAAACGATAAAAGCTGGTGTGGTCGTAATACTTTGTATTTAACAAATTTTGAACTTTTATGTTGAAGTTTAATTGTTGTTTCCCTAAATAACAGCTACCTCCGAAAGCGAGATTAACTAATTGATAACCCATAGTTTTCTTTTCAGGAGGTACTATATTGTTTTGGCTTCCTACAATTCTATAATCAATCGAAAATTCTGGATTGTTAATGAAAGCTTGAATTTTGGGTGTGTATTTTAAATTAATTATGCACGAAAATGGAGGCGAAAATGGTAGCGTATAGCCTTTCTTTTCGCCCGATAATTGGATTGAATAAATGTATTCTGCATCGGTAGTTAATGTAACATTGTTGGTGATATCAAATGCTACTACCAATTCTCCGCCACTACGAAACACTTCACTTTCCCGATATTCATATTCTTGCAAAGCTTCATTAAAAGGTGCTGTTGGATTCAGATAAATGTAATTTGGAAAATAGTTCAAAAACGGACTCAATGCAATGTCCCATCTGTTTTTTGTGAAAGTGAGTCCTAAATCAAGCTGATAAGAAACCTCGGCATGTAGCGAAGAGTCTCCTCGTTCAAATCGATACATGTGATAATTCACACCATTTGCTGCCAACTCTTTTGCAATCGGCATTCTGAAACTTTTCCCCAAATTCACTTTGACAGTATAAGATTCATTGTTGTAATTTGCACCTACAGCCCAAGTTAAATTATTAAATGTACGTTGAATTGAAAAGGCTCGTTGTTTATATATATCACTTTCATCCTCCTGACGCGTAGGAAACCAATCATAATACGAATCGATATTGATTTGTCCATAATCATAACGCACTCCGGTATTCAAATTCCATCGATCAGACAAGCTTATTTTATCGTATACAAATGCTCCACTGTTTAGGTTTTTAAATTCAGGAAAAATAAATCCCCAGCCATCAATTTGATTCTTTTGATATTCAGCATTAGCTCCAGCTGTAATTATGTGCAGACCCAAAGGTGCCATCACGAAACGAGCATTTAACGACCAAGTATCTTTATCAAATAAACGTTCGAGTGTGTCTGGTGGAATGAGCATATGACCGTGCGAAGTTTTCTCGGCAAATTCTTGTCGAAGGTTATTTTGGTAGGAAAGATCGAGTTTAAACTGAAAATCGTTTTTGTGCCATGTGTTGTTACTTATGAGCTTCAAATGATTGACTGTCTGATAGGGCAAATCAATATCGCGATCGGAATGATCATAGTCAATTGTTGAAGTTCTTATCTCCAGGCCGTGTGCGTTTGCAAAGAAGCCACTTCGGGAATAAAAATTACTAATGGTAAAGTGCGACAGAAATTTATTGCCCACATAGCCAAAAGTAAAACTTCCATTACGTTCTTGACCGGCTGTATTTCTTAATTGCTGATTTTTTAATTTAAAATAGTAGGTTAAATATTCAATGCTATCAGTGGGTACGCGATAGTCGGCATAATCTGAATAAGTAAATCTACCTTTTGCATAAAGCTTGTTTTTTCGTGTATACAACATGGCTGAACCACCCCAAAATTTATTGTTGCTTTTGGTATCAAAAAATAGCATTCCTCCTGAGCTGTTTTCTCGAGGAACACTTAATTGCTTCATGTCGATCACTCCGCCAATAGCATTTGATCCATACATTAACGATGCCGGTCCTTTGATCACTTCAATTCGTTCTACAGAATACTGATCGATTTCGAGCCCATGATCACTGCCCCATTCTTGTCCCTCATGTTTGATGCCATTCTCGGCAACAACAACACGATTAAAACTTAAACCGCGAATAACGGGTTTAGATTGCCCAGATCCAATATCAATTGAATTAATTCCTGGCATTCTGCGCAAGGTTTGCATCAAACTACCCGATCGGTGTTCACTTAAAAATTTATTGTCTACTATTTCAATGTTCTTAGAATCTTGCTGTTTGGTTTTCAAATTCTTGTTAACATCCACTTCATTGAGATACAAAATATCGGGCAGAAGTTGGATGTTTAAGCTTTTATTCGTTTTTATTGTAAGTGTTTTGGTATAAGTTACAAAGCCAACATATGATACGGTAAGTTCGTATTTTCCTTTGCTTTGTAAAGCGAAGCGAAATTGACCATTTTTGTTGGTTGAAGTAATAGTATTTGTAGGTTTTAGCACAAGTGAAGCCTCGGGCAAGGGCTCGTTGTTTTTATCTACAACCGTACCACTCAATTGAAACCTGCTTTGTGCATTTACCTTATGTGCGATACTTAAAAGTAGTCCTACCAAAATTAATAAGGATAGAAGTCGATTTACTTTATTTATTATCATCTGAGATTCTAAAATTATTTTTGCAATGAACAACGATTACAGAGTCCTCTTATTAGCAATTCTGATTCTTCTTCTATGCATCCATTTGGGAGTTTAACCTGTGCTGTAAAACTTCCTAAACAAATTAATTGGTTGCACTCTTTGCAAAACAAATGTGCATGCGAATCGTGTTTGCATTCATTTTCATTACAGGCATTTAGTGCATATTTTATTATGGTGTTGTCTACCACAATTTTATGCAGAATACCCACTTCAGCCATTGTTTGCACACTTCGGTAAAATGTAACGCGGTCATAAAGCGGTCCCATTTGATTTCGAATTTCATTCTCAGACATGGGGTGGTTTTGCTTTTGTAAAACCTGAATAATTGCCACCCTTGGTGCTGTTTTTTTTATATGGTGCTGTTTTAATATTTCTGTTGGTTTCATTATAAGTGATCAAATGCAGCAATGTTGCAAATTAACAAAATGTGGACAAGCAGAACAAAGCTAATTGAAAATAGTTCAGTTTCGTTCAGCAACAAAAATATTGTTTTTTGTCTTTTAATGCAACAATGTTGCAAATAAACTGTTGTTGTATTTGTTTTTGATAAATTTATAATAGAAAAGCATGGAAAATGAAAGAATTCCTGTAACCATTATTACCGGTTTTTTGGGGGCAGGTAAAACCACCTTATTAAATAATTTAATCAGAAAGCATCGCGATAAAAAGTTTGCCATAATTGAAAATGAATTTGGAGAAATTGGTATTGATGGTGCGCTGATAGTTGGAGCCAACGATAATATCTTCGAGTTGTCTAATGGCTGTATTTGTTGCTCATTGAACGGCGATTTCTACGAAACTATATTTACCTTGTTGGATAAAGATTATGAATTTGATCATTTATTGGTGGAGACTACAGGAATTGCCGATCCTTCTACAATTATTAATGCTTTTGTGGCCACACGTGAAATCCAAATGAAGTTAATGGTCGACAGTGTTGTTTGTTTAGCCGATGCTATAAATGTTGAGGATTTAATGGAAGAGCAGCCAGAGGTTAAAAAGCAATTGGCCATTGCCGATATCATATTATTAAATAAAACTTCTGATGTAGCGAAGGATTATGCCGATAAGATTGCCACAATGTTGTCTGCAATGAATCCGCTTGCGAAAGTGTATCCTGTTCATCATGCTAATATCGAGCAACATGATGTTATTGGAACATTTGCATATGCTGGTAAAGAGGTTGAAAAATCGATCATTGATTTTTCGAAAATGACACTTGCCAACGCAAGTGAACAGCATCAACAGCACAAAATCACAGCCGAAGGTTTTCAGTTCGATGGTAGTTTCGATGACAAGCTTTTTACCATGTGGATACAGCATTTTGTATCGTTCAATAAAAACACAATTTTCAGAATTAAAGGAATTTTAAGCATTAATACGATGGAAGAACGATTAATCTTTCATGCAGTTAGAAGTTCTTATTTGTTTGAGAAAGGTGAGCCTTGGGGCAATGAAAAGCGTTTTTCGAAAATGGTATTTATTGGCAAAAATATTCAACCCGAATTGCTAAACGAAAATTTAGAACAACTTATTTACAAAGAAAAAAAGAAGAGATAAAATGAAAAAAATTCCAGTAACTGTATTGAGTGGTTTTCTTGGAGCAGGGAAAACTACCGTATTAAATCATGTATTAAACAATCGCGAAAACTTAAAAGTTGCCGTTATTGTCAACGATATGAGCGCGGTGAATATAGATAGCCGATTGGTTGAAAAGGAGAGAGTTTTATCGCGTACCGAAGAAAAAATGGTTGAAATGAGCAACGGATGTATTTGTTGCACTTTACGCGATGACCTTGTGCAAGAAATTTCAAAATTAACTCAAGATGAACGATTTGATTACATTTTAATCGAAGGTACAGGAATTGCAGAGCCACTACCTGTTGCACAAACTTTTAGTTACCCCTTTGAAGAACTGGGCATGGATTTGACCCAACATACGAAGCTAGATACCATGGTAACAGTGATTGATGCCTTGAACTTTGAGGAGGACTACTTTTCTGATGATACCATTTCCGATCGCGAACTGGCTGACGATGAAACGATCGACTCGCGTACGATTGTTGATTTGTTGGTCGATCAAATCGAGTTTGCCAATGTAATTTTAATCAACAAGGCAGACCTGATAATAGAAGCAAAAATTAATGAGTTGAAACAGGTGTTGTTAAAGCTTAATCCCGATGCGAAAATCATTCCTACGTCATACGGAAAAGTCGATCCGAAGGAAATTCTAAATACCGGGTTGTTCGACTTTATTAAAGCATCGCAAGGTGCAGGCTGGCAAAAAGAATTGGAAGGAGAACACACACCTGAAACTGAAGAATATGGAATTGGCTCGTTTGTTTTTAGAAGTAGAAAACCGTTTCATCCGACACGTTTTTGGAGATATGTTGAGAAGTTCTGGAATCCGAGCATCTTACGTAGCAAAGGATTTTTTTGGTTGTATAACGAACCCGATGTTGCCTATTTGTGGAGTCAGGCCGGGCGGTTATCAAATGCACAAAATATCGGAAAATGGTGGGCAGCTTTGTCGCTAATTGATCGAAATCAAAACCCGGATTTTCAAGCCAACGAAGAATATATCATGAGCCGTTGGGATAAGCGTTTTGGTGATCGTCAGAATGAGCTTGTCCTTATTGGCCAAAATATGGATCGCGATAGTATTATTTCCGAACTTGAGGAATGCCTTTGTACCGAAGAGGAACTTAGTGAAGTGGATGTACTCTAGGAATAGTTCTTGCCGATTTTTATTAGCATGTTTTTGTTCAAATTCAATCAAATGTTCGATTTTCGAGAAGCATTTTGCTACTTTTGCATACAATAAATTAACAATCACGAACGATGAACTCAGCACAATTATTCGAAGAGATTAAAAAGAAGAGAAGCTTCTTATGTATTGGTTTAGATACAGATATTCAGAAAATCCCAAAGCACTTGTTGGATACAACCGATCCAATTTTTGCCTTTAATAAAGAAATTATCGATCAAACACACGATTTGGCAATTGCTTATAAACCCAATTTAGCATTTTACGAATCGTTGGGAGCTGAGGGCTTAGTTAGCTTAGATAAAACGGTAAAATATCTACGCGAAAAGTGTCCAGAGGTATTCATCATTGCCGATGCTAAACGTGGCGATATTGGAAACACTTCAAACATGTACGCACGTACTTTCTTCGATCATTTCGATTTCGATGCCGTTACAGTGGCACCATACATGGGTGAAGATTCTGTAAAACCATTCATGACTTACCTCGATAAATGGGTAATTCTATTGGCGCTTACTTCAAATAAAGGTGCTTTCGATTTTCAGTTTTTGAAAGATGAAGAATCGGGCGATATGCTTTACGAATCGGTATTGAAGAAGTCGCAAACATGGGGAACTACTGACAACTTAATGTATGTTGTTGGAGCAACTAAAGCTGAAAATTTAGGCGATATTCGCAAAATTATTCCTAACCATTTCTTATTGGTTCCGGGCGTTGGTGCACAAGGCGGAAGCTTGGAAGAAGTAGCAAAATATGGAATGAACGATCAATGCGGATTACTCGTAAATTCATCTCGAGCAATTATTTATGCTTCAAGCGATGAGGATTTTGCTAAGGAAGCACGTATTAAAGCCGAAGCAGTTCAGCTTGAAATGGAAGAGTTGCTCTTAGCAGCAGAATTACTTTAAAAGAGGTTGTTCCGAAAAGCCTCAAACATTGAAAGTGGAAAGAAATTCGGTCTAAACTATTTGTGTTAGAACTTGTTTACGATTTTAACTAAGTATTGAAACTCTTTTTAAAAATTAAGTCTTCGGATTTGATTGAAATATTCTCCAATGGAGAAATAAAATTATGATTTATGGCAATTACACCTAAACAAATAAATGAAGCACTTCGGAATGTAAAATTTCCGGGTTCAGAACAAAATATTGTTGAACTGGACATGGTGCAGCAAATTAGAATTACTGGCGATGATGTTTCTTTTAAGCTTGTTTTTCAAAAAAATAATGATCCCAATATAGCAGTTGTAAAATCGATGTGCGTACAAGCAATTAAAAAGCATGTGGGCGGTAATGTAAAAATTGCCGGAAACATTACTGTTGATTCTGTACACAATATGGAGCGACCAATTTTACCAGATGTTACCAATATTATTGCGGTGGCATCGGGAAAAGGAGGCGTTGGAAAATCAACTTCTGCGGTAAACTTGGCAGTATCGTTAGCAAAAACCGGTGCGAAAGTTGGATTAATCGATGCAGATATTTTTGGTCCTTCTATTCCTAAAATGATGGGATTAGAAAATGAGCAGCCAGCAGGCGAAAAAGTTGGAAATCGTGATATCATTCTTCCTTTAGAAAAGTTTGGTGTAAAAGTTCTGTCGATTGGCTTCTTTGTCGATCCCGAACAGGCATTGGTCTGGAGAGGCCCTATGGCTTCAAGTGCTTTAAAGCAATTGATTATCGATGCTAAATGGGGCGAACTTGATTATATGTTAATCGACTTGCCACCGGGTACCAGCGATATTCATTTAACTTTAATGCAAACCGTTCCGGTAACAGGAGCAGTTGTGGTAACCACTCCGCAAGATGTTGCTTTGGCCGATGTTATAAAAGGAGTAAATATGTTCCAAGGCAAGAGTGTTGATGTGCCTGTTTTAGGTATCATTGAAAACATGTCGTGGTTTACACCGGCCGAATTGCCTGAGAATAAGTACTACATTTTCGGAAAAGAAGGTGGAAAAAAGATGGCTGAAAAACTTGGTTTGCCATTACTCGGACAAATTCCAATTGTACAAAGCATTCGCGAAGGTGGCGACGAAGGAATTCCTGCAGCAGTGGGAAGCAATTATATTATTGCCGAAGCTTTCGATGCCCTTGCAAAAGGAGTAGTTGAGGCAAATGAAAAGCGAAAGCAGCAACTGCCGGAAACACAAAAAATAAAAATGGCGAAATAAAAAAATAAGAAAAGCAGCTTTAACGAGCTGCTTTTTTATTCTCCAATTAAATTTTCGAATTTTATACTAATTGCCAAGAATGTTTTTTGAATTTAGTACTATTTCGCTATAATTGATCAGGTTTTTTGTGACGTATTTATGCGTTATTAACTTAAGTTTATATATTCGCATTGAATTTATAATCAAACAATCAGGTAATTCTGAAAAGCCTAAGTTTAATACAAACCAAATGATCAGACCAATTTTATTATCCATTATACTCCTTATTGGTGTTAATTCATTATATGCACAAGACGATTTTACCCCTGAGGGGAAACCAATTCTTAGAATTTACAACAATTTTCATAGTGGACTAACTTCTTCCGATAACAATTCAGTTTTCGAAATTGATAGAGCTTATATTGGATATAATTACAAAATGAGTCCCGATTTTTCTGCAGTTATTCTCATGGATATTGGTAGCCCGAATGATGAATCGGTGTATGCCATGGTAAAGCGATATGCCTATTTTAAAAATGCGTACGTAAAATATTCAAAAAACAATTTTTCGGTTAGCATGGGTATAGTTGGAATGAACCATTTTAAAGTACAGGAAAAATTTTGGGGATATCGCTACATAAGCAAATCATTTTCTGATAAATATAAATTTGGTAGAAGTGCTGACTTGGGCGCTATTTTAGCTTATGAACTGAACGATAATATTTCGATCGACGCTGCGATTGTCAATGGCGAAGGTTATAGCCAGCTTCAAACCGATAGTAAATTTGAATATACTTTTGGTACTACTGTTGAACTAGTTGAATCGCTTATTTTACGAGCATTTATGAATTATGGACCATCTGCAGGTGAAAATAAAATGGTTTATGCCGGTTTTGTAGGATACCGTTTTTCAAAATTGTCGATTGGGGCCGAATACAACCACTTAGCGAATAATCGATATAACTTAGGCCAGAATCAGTTTGGATATTCATTTTATTCAACTTATAGATTAAAAGATACTTGGAAAATTTTTGGGCGCTATGATATACTGGAATCGAATATTCTAGAAGGAACCGACACTCCTTGGAATCTGTCTAGAGATGGAACTTCAATAATTGCAGGAGTCGAAAAGCAATTCCATAAAAATCTGAGAATTTCACTTAATTATCAAGATTGGTATTCGAAAGCAGCCAATATTGCGAACGATGCTTACATATATTGTAATATAGAATTTAAACTTTAAATGATGAAAAATAAATTGTTACTTTTTACCTTCATCAGTATTGTTCTAATTCTATTGATGAGCAATTGCAGAGAAAGCGATTATGTGCTTGAAGAAACAGATATTGTTATAAGCGATAATGGTTTAGGTTTAGGTACCGTAACTTGGACAAAAGATAAAGAATACACCCTCGAAGGATTAGTTTTCGTAAATGATGGACAAGTTTTAACCATCGAAGCCGGAACTGTTATTAAAGCTCGACGAGGACAAGGAACTGCTGCCACAGCGTTAATTGTAGCTCGTGGGGGAAAAATTATTGCTGAGGGAACAGCGGTTGATCCAATTATTTTTACATGTGAGGGAGACGATCTTGAAGGATCGGTTGAGGCAAACGAAAGAGGTCTTTGGGGAGGCGTAATTCTTTTGGGATCCGCTCCAATTAATACTATTTCAGGTGAAGCGCATGTTGAAGGAATTGAATCAACCGAACCTCGTGGTATTTATGGCGGAAATAATGTGGAATCAAATTCAGGGATACTTTCATATGTTTCTATTCGACATGGTGGAACGGATATTGGACATGATAACGAGATTAATGGGCTTACTTTAGCTGGAGTTGGTTCCAAAACAATAATAGAAAATGTTGAAGTAATTGCCAATGCCGATGATGGAATTGAAATTTTTGGAGGAACTGTAAATCTTAAGAATATTGTAGTTACCAATTGCTCCGATGATGCCATCGATATTGATTTAGGTTATCAGGGGAATGGTCAGTATTGGTGCTTACTTCAAAATATGGAAGTTGGCGATAAGATCATAGAAATAGATGGAGGCGAGGAAATTAAAACTGCATTACCTTATTCGCTTCCTGTTATTTACAACATCACAGCAGTAGGTCGAGGAAGTGAAATTTCGAATAAGTTAATTTCCTTCGACGATAATGCTGGCGGAACTATTTGTAATTCAGTATTTATCAATCAAGATAAAGGAATTTCAATCGAATACAGTTCTGCTCGAAATAATAGCTATACTCAATTTGAGAATTCAAACCTGAAAATCTACAATAACATTTTTTTTAATGTGAATGCCAACGAAGAAATGGGATTGATTGCTGTGAATCCTTTAAATGATGAAGAAATTACTACAGAGCAACAAGTATTGAACTCATACTTTTATAGAGCAGCAAATACAATTTGCGATCCCGAATTTAAAACCGACGGAACAGGATATAAATTAATTTCAGATAGTGAATATCTAACCAATAAAGTTGGAGAATACCCCGACGATAGTTTTTTTTATAAAGCCAATTACAATGGTGCTTTTGGCAGCTATAATTGGGTTGGCGAATGGACATTAAGCTTTCAGGCTGGGTTTATCTATTAAACTAAGTTCCAAAATCCGAAGAAATGACATATGGTTCCTCCTAAAACAAACAAATGGAAGATGCCATGCATATACGGTTTTGAACGCCATAAGTAAAAAACTGGGCCCATACTGTAACTTAAGCAACCCGCAAGCAGAAACCATAGGGTTGGTGCTGGAGTATTTTTTATTACCGGAACAATGGCTGCAATGATAACCCAACCCATAATCAAGTAAAGAACGGTTGAGAGCTTTCTTAATTTGGCAGTGTAAAAAAATAGCTTAAAAATTACTCCGGCGATGGCCATCACCCAAACGATTCCAAAAATTACCCATCCAATTCCTCCTTTTAATGTAACCAGAGTGATCGGCGTGTAGGTTGCTGCAATTAGAATGTAAATGGCAGAATGGTCTAATTTATTCCATTTGTGCTTTAAACGAGGGGTATAAATTGCATGAAATATGGTAGATGAAGTATAAACGATAATTGATCCAATTCCAAAAATCGAAAAAGAAACTATGTGCCATATATTTCCTTGAATTGCAGCACGAACAACAAGTAAAACTGTGATGGCAATTGCAATTGCAATACCAACTCCATGGGTTACACTGTTAAAAATCTCATCTCTTTTGGTTTTTACTTTTAGCGAATTATTCATGTTGTAAATATGTATTTAGCTTATATGTAATATTATTTAAAATCATTTAATTATTTGTCAGTTTGGCTCTAAATTGATATTCTGATGGTGGACAATTTATATTAGCATAAGTTAATTTACTCTTGACTTATAAAATAGACTTTAAACGATTGAATTTATTTAATATTTCTAAATTTACCTTATATAATATTGGGATAGTAAATTGTAAAACAAAAATTAAGTTGAGTAAACAAAGCTGTTTATGAGTAATGCTGAAAAAATATTGGTTGTTGACGATGAATTAGACCTGTGCGAAATTATGGAATTCAATTTAGAGAGTGTCGGTTTTAGTGTCAGTACCGCTAATTCAGGAGAGGAAGCATTAACCTATAATTTAAAAGAATATCAACTTTTTATATTGGATGTGATGATGGACGGAATGTCGGGTTTTGAGTTGGCAAAATACGTTCGAGAAAAAATGCAAATCAACACTCCTATAATTTTTTTAACGGCAAAAGTTGGCGAGAAAAATTTGTTAACAGGTTTTAATGTTGGTGCCGACGATTACATTGAGAAACCATACTCTATTCGAGAAGTTATTGCCCGTGTAAAGGCAATTATTAAACGACATTCATTAACTGAAGAAGAGATTTTCAAATTCAACAATTTTGAGTTTGATATTAAGAAAAAAATTCTAAAGATTGACGATACTCTCATTGAAATTACCCGAAAGGAGTTTGACATACTTTCGGTTTTGATAAAAAATAAAGGCAAGTTTATTGGGCGCGATGAAATTATAAAGAAAGTATGGAGCGACGATGCAGTTACCGAACGAAATGTGGATGTGAACATTGCGCGATTGAGAAAAAAAATTGGTCAATATGGGAAATGGATCAAAGGAAGAACCGGTTACGGTTATATTTTTGAGAATAAATAATTATTTCAATGGCAAGCAAACGTTCGTTTAAATCTCATGTACTTCTAACCTATTTGGCTGCTTTTTCAATTTTTGCTGTTGCAATATTTTTGTTTCAGTATAATAGAGAGAAAGATTATCGTACATCTCAACTTGAGAATACCCTTGAAAACATAACTTCATTTGCACATAAATATATCGAACATAATCATTTAATAAGGGATAATCGGATTGAAGAGCTCGATACTTTATTGGAAATATTGCCCTTGCAAAATGAAAGAATTACTATTATCGATTTAAAGGGAATCGTTTTATACGATAGCGAGGTGGAAGATGTTATTGCAATGGAAAACCATTTGATGCGACCTGAATTGCAGCTTTCATTAAAATCGCAAAAAGGAAGTTCAATCCGAAAATCTGCAACAACAAATAAAAGTTACTATTATTTTAGTGTTTCCTATCCCAACTATTTTATTCGAACAGCAGTTTTATACGATTTAGAAATACAAAGCTTTTTGAAAACTGAGCGCTTATTTATTTTCTTCTTGCTTTCAATTTTCCTTATTATGTGGCTTTTACTTCGACAAATAACTGGCCGAATAGGAACCTTTGTTACCAAATTGCAGGATGTAGCAGTAAGCGCTGAAAAAGGCTCCGAAATTGATGATGTTCCAAACTTCCCCGACAGAGAATTGGATGTAATTAGTAAAAAAATTGTCTCGATCTATAATAAACTGAATAGAACGAAGTATGATCTTGAAGTTGAAAAGACAAAGCTTTTCGATCATTTAGATTTGCTTGAGGAGGGTATCGCTTTTTATTCAAATTTAAACGACTTAAGTTTATGCAACAAAAACTATATACAATATCTGAATTTAATTTCGAATAAAACATTTAAAAGTGTTCCCAACATATCAAAAGTTAAGTTATTGCTTCCAATCGTAGATTATATTCGCAATACGAACTCCAATGAAAATATGCAGGAGCAACCCGAGTTTTCAATAAAAATCAATAAGTCGGAACAGTATTTTCAGGTAAAAGTAGTTGTTTTCAAAGACCAATCGTTTGAAGTAGTTATCTCAAATATTACAAAATTAGAGAAGAGAAGAAGGTTGAAACAGCAGCTTACTTCTAATATTGCGCACGAACTTAAAACACCTGTAACCTCAATTCGAGGCTACTTAGAAACGATTATCGATAATGAAAATATTCCTGAAGATAAAAGAAAGCATTTTATCTCAAGATCACTTGATCAGGCAGAGCGATTAACCCATTTGTTGAATGATATATCGCTTATAAATAATATTGAAGACGCAGGTGACTTATTCGAAATTAGAAAAATTCAGCTCAGACCGCTGGTTGATGAAGTGCTTGAAAATATGAAAATGAACTTAAATGATCACTACATAAATTATACAATAGACATCAATCAAGATCTTTATGTTGAAGGGAATTATTCTTTACTGATTTCTATTTTTCAAAATCTAATTGAAAACAGTATTAAATATGCAGGTGACAATATTGAAATTGTGATTCGGAATTACCATGAAGATCAAAAGCACTATTATTTCTCTTATGTTGATACCGGAAGAGGAATTCCTGAGAAACATCTAACCCGAATTTTTGAACGTTTTTACAGAGTTGAAGAAAGTCGATCGCGAAGTAAAGGAGGTTCAGGTTTAGGTCTTTCGATTGTTAAAAATGCCATACAACTTCATAAAGGCGAAGTTTCTGTACAAAACAGAAAAGAGGGCGGCGTTGAGTTTTTATTTTCATTGTCAAAATTTAATAAAAATTCTTAAATCGCTTTCATTTTCCTCATTTTAAGCCGATATACCTATTTCCTTTTTTTACTTCCTTTTTCAGATGATTACTTCCATCTATTATAAACGGCAATCATGTAAGTGGTTGAAATATTGCAGTTAAGGAGTTTTTTGTGCCTCATGAATGTTTTAGGCCAATTAACATTGGGCTAAGAATGTAATCGTTCTGTAATTTTTCGATAATGTTTGATTTATGTTCCGGCTAAATTGTTATCGTTTTGTTTAAGTGCAGTTATCGTTCAGATTATCTATCCGCCATATACTTGCAGTGCGAGAGTCAAAGTAATATAAACGATAATTTTTATCAATGAGAAAATTTGTATTGGGCATTGTATTTCTACTTTTTACAGCCCTGCAATTAATGGCACAAACAGCAACACTGCGAGGAAATGTTGCTGATGAAAAAACAGGAGAAACAATTATTGGAGCTTCGGTAATTATAGAAGGAACAACAATCGGCGATATGACCGATTTTGATGGCAACTTTGTGATCAACAATGTTCCTGTCGGAACCCACAACTTAAAATGCTCATTTATTTCATATGAGACAGAAATTCAAGAAATCACTTTGTCAGCTAATCAGGAATTGACTATTAATTTCATTCTAGGCGAAGCAGTGGTTCAAGTTGATGAAGTTCGGGTGGTTGCTAAAGTAAATCGCGAAACAGAAGCTCTTTTGTTAATGGATCAGAAAGAAGCAGAAGGCATCAAGGAAAGTATTGGAGCCAGACGAATGTCAAGTTTGGGTATTTCCGATGCCGCTGCTGCTACCACAAAGATAGCAGGTGTTACCAAAAATGAAGGGAGTGGCGACGTCTATATCCGTGGTTTAGGAGATCGATATTTAACTACCACCATGAATGGTTTGCCCATTCCATCGGATGATGTCGATAAGAAGAATATCAATCTAAACTTGTTTTCTACCGATGTAATTAAAAACATTAACATCAACAAAACTTTCGATGTTGCTACCTATGGCGACCAGTCTTCGGGTTCGGTAAATATCAATTCAAAAAGTTTTAGCGATCAAATAGAAATTGGCTTAAAAGCGGGTAGTTCTACTAATATTTTGAGCAATGGCGTTTTTGGAAATTGCAAAGCAACACAGAACATCAACGATTTATCTTTTGGTTTTTACAACAGCAAAAGAACGTTAGAAGAATCTCTTTACAAGCAAAGTTGGAACACTGTTGATTATGGTCCGGCAATCGATCGTTCATTTTCGTTTGCCGGAGGAACCAGAACAAAATTGTTTTATCGCGATTTTACTGTCTTTGGAACAGTTTCGCACGATAACAATTACGATTATCGAATTGGCGAATACCGAAAATATCGAACTTATGTAAAAGATAAAGAGTACACCGACTGGGAACAATTTACTTCAACTATTAACACAACCGCGCTTTTAAACTTGGGTTATGAGCTAAGCAAGAACATCAATATTAACTATTACGCCTTATTTGTAAACAAGGTGAAAGATGAGTTGGCTGAAGGTGGAAGAAATGGCGAAGGTTTTTATTACGACCAAATCCCTCAGGAAACCGAAACTTTCGTACGCGATCAAAACATTAAACAAACCCAACTTTTTATCAATCAGTTGTTGGGCGATATAAAATTCAGCGATAATAATAAATTGAGTTGGGCCTTGGGGTACAATATGGTAAATGCCGATGAACCTAACCGAATTCGTAATCGTGTGGTTGTGCTCGAAGAAGACGAGGTTTTCTTTGTGAGCGATACGTATTATGAAGAATCTAAATCGGCGCAGCTAATTAGCGATAAAGAGTTTAATGGTTTTATTAAAGAGGAGTTGAAATTTGCCGATACCGAAAAGCAAAAGTTAAAAGCTACCATTGGAGCAAATGCCCGCTACAAAACCCGCGATTTTTACTCCGAAAAATTAGCCCTAAAAGCCGACAAAAAAGTGCGAGGAACTTCCATTGATAACCTCGATGAAGTGTTGGCCAATCCCGAAGATTTTGATTTAGATTTTATCGATCAAAAGCCCGATTTATATGATGGTTCACTTTTAGCTTATGCCGGGTTCTTAAATGTTAGTTTTCAACAAAATGCATTGTCTGGAAATGTTGGTTTACGTTTTGAACGCGACGAGTTGAATGTATCTTGGGATGTTGCGAACTATTTCAATTTAACAACCGGAAGATCGCGTAAAAGTAGCTTAGAAGAAGAGCCTTACAATATTCAACCCTACAATGAATTTCTTCCATCGTTAAGTTTGAAATATAGCTTGAACGATAAAAACTCCGTGCGTTTGGCAGGAAGCAAAACCATGACACTTCCTGAGTTTAAAGAGTTAGCTCCTTTTGAATATGTAAATGCAATTGGCGATGTGTTTGTTGGAAATCCCGAATTAATTAAATCAAGCAATTACAACTTCGATTTAAAATACGAATTCTTCCCATCAGCGAAGGAATTAGTCTCAATTACCGGGTTCTATAAGATGATTAACGACCCAATTAACTTGGGGATGACAACCGGGTCTTCGGGTAACTTTAAATATTACAATACCGGAGATCAAGCCAATGTTTACGGTTTAGAATTCGAAACAAAATGGGAAATAATTAAAATGACAGGCACTGGTCATCCCGATTTAAACTTAAGTGTGAATGCAACCAAAATGTGGTTCAATCAGGATTTGAATGAGCAATTCCAATACAATGGCAAAAGCGAAATTGATTTGCAAGGTGCTGCCGGATTTATTGCCAATGGATCTTTAATTTATTCAACAAATACCGAAAATGAACTTGCAGCTACCATTTCAGGAAATTATTCTTCCGATAAAATTTATGCATTAGGAGCAGCCGAAAGTCAAGCTTATCGCGACACTTACTTCAATAACGAGATTATTGAAAAAGGTTTTGCCACAATCGATATGGTAATTTCCAAGAAAATATCGAAACGTGTTGCTTTAAAAATCACGGGTAAAAATTTATTGAATCCTGAAATAAAACAAACACAAGAAGTGATGCGCCCCAAAGAAACTCCTCAAACAATTATAAGAAGATCATATAAAAAAGGAATAGGATTTAGCCTTGGGCTAAAAATTAATTTGAATTAAAAACATACTCTAATATTTAAAAACAGAAAAATGAAAAAAGCATTATTAAAAGTTTTAGGACTTGCTTTAATTGTAACAGTTGGATTCACCAGTTGTGATGAAGGTACTGTTAATCTTGATGATGTAATTGAAAATCTCAAGAATGGGATTATGGATGGAACTTTAGAAGAAGATTATACCCTCGATGCTTCTAAAAGTTATGCTTTAGATGGTTCATTCATTGTAAAAAATGGGGTAACCTTAACCATTCCTGCCGGAACACAAATTGTTGCCGACGCTGGCGGTACTGATGTATTTATCGCTGTAATGATGGGTGGTAAAATTAATATCGAAGGAACTGAGGCAAAACCTGTTTTAATGTCTTCGGTTGATGCAAAACCAGGCGATTGGGGTGGATTAACCATTTGTGGTAAAGGTGTAACAACAGAAGGCGAAAATGCAACCGCAGAAGTAGGTGGCTTTGTTTATGGTGGAACCAACAATGCCGATAACTCTGGATCGATTGAATATTTAATAATTAAAGGTACCGGAGCACAAATCAATACCGAATCTCAATACAACGGGGTTTCTTTCTACGCGGTTGGTTCTGGAACTACAGTAAATAATGTTGCTGTAATCAATGGTTCCGACGATGGTGTTGAATTCTTTGGTGGTGCTGTTGAAGCAACCAACTTATTTCTACAAAACAACGAAGATGACGCAATCGACTGGACCGAAGGTTGGAGCGGAAGCGTGACCAATGCTTATGTTGAGCATACTTCTGATTTTTCTACAGTAGTTGAAGCTGATGGTGATAACGAAAATCCAATGATTGAAAATCTTACTGCAGTTTCTACGGTAGGTGGTACTGCATTACAGTTTAAAAAAGAATCAGGAGCAACAATCACTGGCCTTTCTTTAACTGGTTATGAAACCATTATCGATATGAAAGATGAAGGTGCACTTTCTAATGTTAGTATTGAAGGTGAAGTGGCCGATTCTATGAAAAGTTATGCTGCTGAAGCAACGGTTGATGTAAACGACTTTGTTTGGGTGAATGCTACGGTTACCGAAGGTGCAACTACCTTACTAGAACAAGGGATTATGAATGGAGTTTTAACTTCTGATTATACTTTATCAGCATCTAGTTATTCACTTACAGGTTCGTTTATTATTAGCGATGGTGCTTCTTTAACCATTCCTGCCGGAACACAAATTAATGCTTTAGCTGGTGGAACCGAAGTTTATATTGCAGTAATGATGGGCGGAAAAATATTCATCGAAGGTACTGCTGAAGATCCAGTATTGATTACTTCTGATGATGCAATGCCAGGCGAATGGGGTGGTTTAACACTTTGTGGTAAAGGGATTACCACTGAAGGCGAAAATGCTGTCGCTGAAGTTGGTGGTTTCGTTTATGGTGGAACTAAAAACGATGATAATTCAGGTAAAATTGAGTACTTAGTAATTAAAGGTACAGGTGCTCAAATCAATTCAGAGTCGCAATACAATGGTGTTTCATTCTACGCTGTTGGTTCTGCTACAACCCTAAACAATATTGCTGTAATCAATGGTGCCGATGATGGAGTTGAATTCTTCGGTGGTGCTGCTGAAGTAACCAATCTATTCTTGAAAAATAACGAAGACGATGCTATTGACTGGACCGAAGGTTGGAGCGGAAGTGTAACCAACTCTTATGTTGAACATACTTCTGCTTTTTCTACAGTTCTTGAAGCTGATGGTATCAATGAAAACCCAACAATTACAAATCTTACTGCTGTTTCAACGGTAGGAGGAACGGCATTACAATTCAAAAAAGAATCAGGAGCAACCATCATTGGAATTTCATTAAGTGGATACTCTACGATTCTTGATATGAAAGATGAAGGTGCTTTATCTAATGTTACAATCGATGGTGATAGCGCTTCATATGAAATGAGTTATGCAGGTGAAGCAAACGTTGATTTCGAAAGCTGGACCTGGGTTGATGTAGAGCCTGTTGACGTGGTTGCTCAGGGTCAATTAAGTGGTTACATCTCTGGGGATGTTACATTAAACGCATCTACAGCTTATACTTTAACTGGTTCATGTATTGTTCCTGAAGGAGCTTCTTTAACAATTCCTGCTGGTACTAAAATAACTGCCAATGCAGGTGGTACGGAAGTTTATATTGCTGTGTTGATGGGAGGAACTATTAATATCGATGGAACAGCTTCTAATCCTGTAGTAATCTCTTCAGTTGATGCAAATCCTGGCGATTGGGGTGGTTTAACAATTTGTGGTAAAGCAATCACAACCGAAGGTGAAAATGCAATTGCCGAAGTAGGTGGATTCATTTATGGTGGAACGAATGCTGCCGACAATTCAGGTTCTGTAACGTTCTTGGTAATTAAAGGTACCGGAGCTCAAATTAATTCTGAGTCTCAATACAATGGTGTATCCCTTTATGCTGTTGGTTCAGGTACAACTATAGAAAACATTGCAGTGATTAATGGTGCCGACGATGGTGTTGAGTTCTTTGGTGGCTCTGCAAAAGTGACCAACATCTACTTAGAGAATAACGAAGATGATGCAGTTGACTGGACTGAAGGATGGGATGGCAAGGTAGTAAACACATACATTTCTCATACGATCGAAGGTTTCTCTACCGCATTCGAAGGTGACAAGGTTAATGGCTCACCAGTATTTGAAAATGTAACTGCAATTTCTACCCAAGGTGGAACCGGTTTACAATTCAAGAAAGAGTCGGGTGCAGTGATTACCGGATTGTATCTCGATGGATATGATTTTGAACTGGACATGAAAGATGAAGGTGCATTATCGAATGTTCAAATCGAAGGTGCCGATGCCGATGCAACTTTAGTTGACGGTCAAACGCATAAGTATCTATTAAATTCAGGCAAGCAAGCTGCAGCAACTGTTGACGTTTCTGCTTGGACTTGGAAAGAGGCAACTTTATAGAAATAATAAACTGTTCAGGATTTTAAATTCTGAACAGCTTATTTAATCGTAAGCTGAAAAAAATAGGTAGAATTTTCTCTACATATTATTATGACTCGGCAAAAAGCCACATCATTTATTTGGTGTGGCTTTTATTTCTTAAAATCCTTAATGTTAATTGTATGTTAACTGGCTTACAGATGTGTTTTTGATGTCGTAATTCTAAATGCCTTGTTTTTCAGTCGAAATGATAAAATTTAACATTAAAAAATTGTTAAATTCGGAAACTCTACTTAACTTTGTGTTAACACAAACAAAAAATAAAGGAGAGGATCATGAAAAAGCTAAAAATTTTAATCGCATTAGTTGTCATTGGTTTTTGTACAAATGCTCAAAATATAAAAGAAGATAAAGGTTTATATTATGTCGATAATGAGCTGGCCTCTGGCGATATTATTACCTATTTCGATAACGATCAGGTTAAGATGGAGATGAAAGTTTCCGAAGGGATGAAAGACGGAGAAATGAAGATCTTCTTTGCAGATGGGAGCCTGAATGAAATTCGTAGTTACAAAAACAATCAAATGAATGGATTGTGGATTACTTTCAATACATCAGGTATCAAAGTTGCGCAAGCAAACTTTAAGAATGGAAAGAAACACGGTGCTTGGAAAGTTTATTCTGATGAAGGCGCATTGGTTTACGAAATGTATTATCAGAATGGACAAAAAGTAGGTACTTGGAAAAAGTACAATCCCGAAGGCAATGTAATTGAAACAAAAACGTACAATGCCTATTACAATATTGAGAAAAATAAGAACGACGTAGATGCGTTTGTATTTGCAAGTTGATTTTTAAATAAAGGGTTTACATTAAAATGCTCCTTTTAAGGGGCATTTTTTATGTCTTATTTTCTGTAGTTTATAAAAGTTACCCAATTCGATAGCAACATTTTCTGGGATTTAGTTAATCTTCCTTTATTTTAGTCAGTTAGAGTTGATTGCTGTTAGTTTAAAAGAACATCAATAGTGCCGACAAAAAGGTAATCACAATTACGATCCATCGGTAAGTGTGATTGGGAATGTGCTTGACAATCCAAAAGCCTAAAAATGCTCCAATTGCAATTGCCGGAATCGCAATTGCATTCAAGGATAGCGTTTCCCAACTAATGGTTTTCCATACAAACACATGCAAAGGAAATTTGAACAGGTTGATGATAAAGAAAAACCAAGCGGCCGTTCCGATAAACGAATTTTTAGGAAGTCGGATGGCCAGCAAGTAAATGGCAAAAATAGGGCCTGCTGCATTACCAATCATGGTCGCAAAACCACCTCCTAATCCCATTAGCGCTGCAAACCACCACGAATCAGGTGTTGATGCAGATTGCTTTTTTCTGTCTTTAAAAACAAGCAAAACCAAGCTTACAAAAATAACGATCGCGATTAACTGTTTAAAAGTGGTATCATCGATATAATTTCCAATGATCAGTGCAATTAAAACGCCCAGCACAGCCCATGGAAGCGCTCTCAACACATGTTTCCACTCGGCATGTCGATGATAATAACTAACGCCAAAAACATCTGCAATAATCAACATTGGAAGAATAATCCCGGTAGATTGTTTTCCGCCAAATAGCATGGCCATTAAGGGAATAACCACCATCGAAACACCGGGCACACCTGCTTTCGACATACCAATAAGCATTCCCGATCCTAAAATGATGATCCATTGCTGAATGCTTAAGTCTGACAATATTGATGAAAGTTGAAGTTCGAACACTAGAATTGTTTTAAAGAGTTAAGGAGTTTTTTGATAAAAAGTTCAGTGTTGAGGTGGTTTGGATAAGAAATTTTTACACCATTGGTGATTTCATGGATTTCACCATAGTGCTCTTCATCCAGAAGAATTTCAATTGGTGCTTCTTTCGTTGAAGTGAAAATATTTTTATCTAACAATGCTGCTACTGTAAGTACATCCCAAAAATAGTATTTCGAGTGCCGAGCATACATTTGCGAAAAGATATTGCTCACGAGCTTTCCCAAAGTTGAATCAATTTTATTCAATTCATTTAGTAAATCGAGCTTGATTTCTGCTTGTTCAACAGTGTCAATTGGTAGGAGTAATATAGGAATCGAAGAATTTAGCAATTGCTTGGCCGATTGGGCATCCCAGTAAATATTCCATTCTTTGTTTTGCAATGTTCCATTTTCACGAACATTCCCTTTTTTGTGAATGGTACCAGCCATCCAAATAATTCTTTCGATTTTTGAAATCGCTTCGGGATATTGGGTGAAAAACTGATTTAAATTTGTTGCCGGGCCGGTGGCAATGATGGTTGTTTGTTGTGCTTCGTTTAAAATTTTCGAAGCCATAAATTCCAAGGTATTGTGATTGGTAATTTGATTTTCGCTTATGGTTCGTTGCTGAATGATTTCGTCATTCAAAAAAACATCGATGCTATTTTGCCACTTTTCAGGAAATGGATGCACCGGCTTTACATCGCTTTTGGCTAACTGCAAATCGTATCTGCAAAACAAACTAAATAACTTAGCAATGGCCTCACTCGATTTTTCAATAGGAGAAACCCCGTTTGTAAGCGCAACACCAGTTAGTCGATATTGATCAAGCGTAAGCAAGACCAGCAAGGTGACAAGGTCGTCGATTCCACCATCGTTATCGAAAAAAATAGGTTTTTGAAAACTGTTTTGCTGAAAAATCATAAAAGCCAATCGAAATAATTTCTAAAAGAAGAGGTCATCCAAATTTGAATGACCTCTGTAATATAGTAAGATTTTCTTTTTAGAATTCACAATTTTTTGGAGAACGAGGGAAAGGAATTACGTCGCGAATGTTACCCATTCCGGTTACGAAGGTAATTAAACGCTCAAATCCTAAACCAAATCCACTGTGTGGAACCGATCCGTAACGGCGAGTATCCAAATACCAATCCATTTCTTCTGCCGGAATACCCATGGCTTCCATTTTTCCAACCAAAGTATCATAATCTTCCTCACGTTGTGATCCTCCAATGATTTCACCAATTTGAGGGAAAAGTACGTCCATGGCAGCAACCGTTTTGCCATCTTCATTTACTTTCATGTAGAAAGCTTTGATGTTGGCCGGGTAATCGATTAAGATAACCGGTTTCTTAAAGTGCTTTTCAACCAAGTAACGTTCGTGTTCGCTTTGTAAGTCGGTTCCAAAACCTTCTACTTTGTATTGGAATTTGCCTTTTTTAGCTGGTTTCGAATTCATTAAAATATTAATGGCTTCGGTATAAGTTAAACGCACAAAATCATTTTCAGTAATGAATTTCAATTTCTCAATCAACTCCATTGAGCGCTGATCTTGTGGTTTGTTTTTCTCTTCTTGTTGTTGGCGCTGACTTAAGAATTGCAAATCGTCCATGCAGTTTTCCAAAGCATAGTTGATCAAATATTTCAAGAATTCTTCTGCCAAGTCCATGTTGTCGGTCAGATCGTAAAAAGCCATTTCTGGTTCAATCATCCAGAATTCAGCTAAGTGACGGGTTGTATTTGAATTCTCGGCACGGAAAGTAGGCCCGAATGTATAAATTTTAGACAAAGCCAAAGCTGCCAATTCTCCTTCTAACTGCCCTGAAACCGTCAAGTTGGTTTGTTTGCCAAAAAAGTCTTTCGTGTAATCGATCTTGCCTTCTTCGTTCAATGGAGGATTCTTCATGTCCAAAGTAGTAACTTGGAACATTTCACCAGCTCCTTCAGCATCCGAAGAAGTAATAATTGGTGTATGAATATTAAAAAAGCCTTTTTGAGTGAAAAAGGTATGTACTGCAAAAATCATTGAGTGACGAATACGAGCAATTGCACTGAAAGTATTGGTGCGGTAACGCAAGTGGGCAATTTCGCGTAAAAATTCTAAGCTATGACGCTTTGGTTGCAATGGATATTTATCGGGATCGGCTTCACCAATAACATCAATTTCTTTTGCTAATAATTCAACCGCTTGTTGCCCGCCCGATTCAACCAATTCGCCAATAACAGTTAAAGCAGCACCTGTATTTATCTTTTTAAGTAACGCTTCGTCGAAATTATTAACATCGGCAACAATTTGTAAGTTATGAATTACAGTTCCATCGTTTAAATTGATGAAATTTACATTCTTACTTTGACGTTTTGTTCTTACCCAACCACTTACTTTAATGGTGGTTCCAAGTGCCTCTGATTGTAAAATTTCCTTAATTTCCTGGCGTTTCATAAAATTTATAATTATTTATTCTGATTAAAAAAGCTTCCACTCAAAAGTGTGGAACTGCTTTGTTTTCGAGTAATGTGTCCTTCTAAAATTTTGATAAGGAGCAAAGGTATAACTTTTTAGAAAAAACAAGTTCAAGTTCACATTATCTTGATTGTAAATAGAAATTATTGAAGAAGTTTAACATTTCGCGATGTTGCTTGCGACTCCTTCAAAGTTTTAAAACCTTGAAGGAGTTATTTCAAATAAAAAAGCACACCCCATTTTGAGTGTGCTTTTAATATATAGTAAATCGGTTAAGATCTATTTTAGTACGCTTTCAGCTTTTATTTTAAAGTCGTTGATCAACTCTGAAAAAACTTCTTTAACCGTTGAAATTCGATCAGCTTTAAAAGCGTTGCTTCCGGCAAATGCGTAGCCATTTTTCATATTTCCTTTTGCTGCATTGTACAGCGCGGTAACAATGCAATAAGGACTTTTAGAAATATCGCAGGTTTTAATACATTTAAACGGACAAGTTTTAGGCATTTTCAGGCCTTGCTTAACTTTATCGATAAAGATATTTTTGAAAGCGCGACCAGGCATTCCTACCGGGCTTTGAATTATTTCTAATTCGCTTTCAGAAGAATCGATGTATTGTTGTTTGAAAATCGAAGAAGCATCGCATTCTTCGGTAGTAACAAAACGACTTCCTAATTGAACACCTTTTGCTCCCATTTTCATAATTTTGTAAATATCGCTCCCATTGTGTAAACCACCTGCTGCAATCACCGGAATTTCTTGATTGTACTTAATCTCAAATTCTTTTACAGCATTTACCACATCGGGTACTATGCTTTCTAATGAATATTTCTGATCGTCTAAATGTTCTTTTTTGAAACCAAGATGACCTCCTGCTTTTGGTCCTTCAACCACAATTGCATCGGGCAAGTAGTTAAAATTGTTCTTCCATTTCTGGCACAAGATTTTAGCAGCTTTTCCCGAAGAAACAATCGGAACCAATTTTGTAGTGCTGTCTGGTTGCAAAAACGATGGTAGATTCAGTGGCAATCCGGCACCAGCAAAAATGATGTCTGCCTTTTCAGCAATCGAAGTACGAACCATATCTTCAAAATTCGTAAGGGCAGCCATTATATTGATGCCAATTATTCCTTTTGTAGCTTTCGTTGCTTCTCGCGCTTTCTTTATTTCTTGTTTTAGGCCATCGATATTTGCCTGTAAAAAGCTTTTATTTTTCTCTTTGTAGATTAGTCCTAATCCGGCACATGATATTACACCAACGCCTCCTTGGTTAGCAACAGCTGAAGCTAAACCTGATAGGGAAATTCCAACACCCATTCCTCCTTGGATAATAGGTACAGGAATATTTAATCCCCCAATTTTTAAACCCTTCATAGTGTATTTTATTATTAACTCGCTGCAAACCTACATTTTAAATTTTTCAAATTATTAATTGAAGACGATTTTGAAGCATAATTAACAGTGAAAAGGCTCAATTTATAATGATTATATGTTGAAGAAGCTTTTTTATATTATGGATGAAATTGTCTTTATATTTTGCAATGCATGATTTAAGTTTTTACCATAAGCTAAAATCCCATCGCGGTGTCCTCCCATGATAATAATTCCGGAAGCGTCTTTGGAAATTGTATTCTGAATTGATATTGCCATTTCTGGTGTGCCATAACTGGCAGTAATATCAGAAGTTGGAAGTTTGTTTTTAAAATGGTTCCAAAGCTTAGAATCATGAATATGTAGCACTGCATTTATCGAAGGGATTTGCTGATAAAAAATGGCATGCGACATCGATTCTGAGGAGGCTATTGTTTCGCCTTCACATTGCAGGCTATTTTGGTGAATATTGCATGCTTGAACAATCGCAAAATCACTTTTTGAAAGCATTCTAATGCCTCCGGTTGCTGATCCGGTAATCAAAAACTGTTCACTATTTTTAATTCTAACTGAAATATTTCCAAAACCAATGCCTTCTTTTGAAATGCCAAGCCAATTTTTTTCCATTAATTGAGTTCGAACTTCATTTATCTCTTTTAAAAGTTGGTTGTTGATAGATATCGCTTTTGGTTTCCAATGAGGATTGAATTTTATATAGCCTTCGTCAGTCATCTAAAAGCGCTTGAATGCCGTCGACAGAGGCATGAGTGATACCTTTCTCGGTAATCAAAGCAGTTACCAAACGCGAAGGTGTAACATCGAAACCATAGTTAACAATGGGACTGTCATCGGGAACCACCTGAACTTTGCCGGTTTTACCTTCAACAAATCTCACTTCGTCTGCATCTCTCTTTTCTATTGGAATTTCTTTTACTCCATTAGCAAGCGATAGGTCGATGGAGGAGAAAGGTAATGCTACGTAAAATGGAATTTCATTATCTTTTGCAGCCAAGGCTTTTAGGTAAGTTCCTATTTTGTTGCACACATCGCCATTTTTTGTTGTTCGATCGCTGCCAACAATCACTATGTCAACTTTGCCATGTTGCATTAAATGACCGCCTGCATTATCGGGAATAACCGTATGTGGAATACCTTCCTGTTGTAACTCAAAGGCAGTTAGTTTGCTTCCTTGGTTGCGAGGGCGGGTTTCATCGACCCAAACATGTACCGGAATTCCTTTATGGTGTGCTTTGTATATTGGAGCAGTTGCGGTTCCCCAATCGATGCATGCCAACCATCCTGCATTACAGTGCGTTAGAATATTGATGGTCTGTCCCGGTTTTTTCTCGGCAATTTTTTCAATCAAATGAAGTCCATAATCTCCAATTTTCTCACAATTTTCAATTTCTTTTTGTTTCAAGTTGTGGGCAGTTTCGAGTGCCAACTTTTGAGCTTCCTTTAAATCGTTTGTGTTTTTTAAGGCTTCAATAAGCAAATTGACGGCAAATTCTAAATTCACAGCCGTTGGACGTGCAGTGATCATTTTTTTTGTAAGAAGCTTAAATTCGTTGTGGAAATTAGATTCTTTGATGTTGATCAAACCCAAATATAAACCGTAAGCTGCGGTAACACCAATTAACGGAGCTCCTCGAACATCCATTTCTTTAATTGCCAAAAAAGCATCGTCAAAGGTTCTTAATGTTTTTATGGAAAACTTGAATGGTAGTTCGTTTTGGTTGATTATTTTTACCTCAGATTGATGGTTTGGATTGATCCAAATTGTATGAAAATATTGCCCGTTAACTTTCATTTAAATTTAAATTTATTTCAAATCTAATATACCTAACGAAAAGTTAAATGTTATCATTTAAATAAAAATATTTCTGTGTTTTTATAAGTTGAAGTGTAAATATATCTTTGTAAAAAATTCTTAGGATGAAGGGGGTCAAGAATATAATACTGGATTTAGGTGGTGTGATTTTGAATACCAATACCGATGAAACTTTAGATGCGTTTAAAACGATGGTGAAACCGGGTATTGAAATTAATTACGAATGGGAACACTTGCCAAGAATTATTGATAGTTTAGAAACCGGTAAATGGAATAAACGTGCTTTTATTCGATACATGAAGCCTTTTATGCGCGAAAATATCGATAAACGACAAATTATTGATGCATGGTGCGCGATGTTAGAAAACTTTCCTATTAATAGAATTAAATACATTAAAGAGCTAAGTAAGAGGTATAATTTGTATTTGTACAGTAATACCGATTTGATTCATATTAATGCATTTGAGCAAGATTTTATTTATCGTTATGGTTACCCTTTATCCGATTTGTTCTTGAAAGTTTATTATTCTTCGGATATGGGTATTAGAAAACCAGAACTTGAAGGTTTTAAAATAATTCTAAGTGAAAATGGTTTGAAAGCTGAAGAGACTTTATTTATTGATGATCGTAAAGAAAACTGTGAAGCTGCCGAGGAAGTCGGAATAAAAACCATTTCAATTCCTTTTCAGTCGGGCCTTGAAAATGCAATGGATCAGTTATAGTCGTCGGTTAACTACATTGTTGGTAAGCGAGCCAAAACGGAAACTTAATCCAATTGAACCAATCAAATAGTAACCAGTTTCACGAACTGCACTACCCAAATATTTTTCAGCATAAGTATAACCATCATCTGGAATATATAGTTGATTGTTTACATCCTCAGCTGTAAATGAAATAGATAACGAAAATCCTTTAGAAATGTAAAAAAGAGCTTCTGCATCTAATCCAATACTATATTTATCAGGTTGATTTAGGTAATTTTGTGCTGTTATCATGGTTAAAGCTTGTCCCCATGTTTGTTTAGTAAGAAATTTAATATAGGCTGTTTGGTCCCAAAGAAACTCTTTAGTTTTATTGTATTTTGTTAATCGATTGTATTTATTGTATTTAGGGCCGATTGTATAAGAGCCCGTTAAGAAAATTTTATTTGATTTAGTCCAAGGGAAAACATTGTATTCAATGGCAGGCTTTAAGTAAGTCGATAGTTTAATATTTTTTCTTGTATCTTTAATTACCTGTGTAGCAAATCCGGCAGACCAATGATCATTTATGCTAAAAACAGCCTTAGTTGAATATTGATTTACTTTAACTGTAATATTATACCCATCAGTATTATCAACCATTGCGGTATAGGAGTAAAGTTTATTTTCTATTTTGAAATCTTTCTTTATTTGAGAGGCTGTAATTTTACCAATATATGAGTAATCTTTTGACTGTTCTTCTTTGTAAAAGCTACCAGAACCATTGATATTAAATACCCAGCTTTTCCATCGATCAAGGGTGGTTTTATCATCATTTGAGCTATTTGATTTTACAATGATGTCGATATTGTTAAATTGATCTTTTTCATTGATAAAAGGAAATATTCCCGCTTTAATTGTGCGAATCAGTTTCTTTCTTTCAATATCTTCAGAGTCGTTGGGCAGTATTGTTGTATTTAGTATAAATGAATCAATATCATTGAATTTTTTTCCTATAAATTGAATAGCATATTTATAGCCGCCGTTGGCTGCATCTTGTTTTAGTAGAATAATTTGAACATCACATGATTGGGGATCATATACGTAATCAACATAATTAATGTGTTCACGTAAAAAGTCAAAATCGATTGACTCTGAATTTATGTAAACTTTTAATTGATTGCTTTCTTCTGCATAAATGCATAAGTATGAGAAGATAAACAAAATTAAAATAAAGAATTTTGTGATTCCGTGCATATGGTTTTATTTTTTTGCAATATAAATAAAAATATATCTAAATTCCGAATAAAAATATGGAGAATCTCTAAAGTGTAGAAGATATATGTAAACATGGCTCGATACTAAGTTGTGGACGTTTGTATTTATTTAAAAAAATGCATAAAAAAAACACTGGTTAATAATAACCAGTGTTTTTTTTATGCATTTTATGAATTACTTTTTTGGAACAAACTGTGCATCTACTTTATCTGCACCTTTAATAAACGATTTTAAGTATTTCTGAATGTCTTTTTCAGTTAAATCATTTAATATATTTTCAAAGGCATCTTCACTTGCTGTATTAATTCCGTAGAAATAGTAATTGTAGATCGAATTCATCCAATAACTATTATGTTCTTTAGATTGCTCTCTATCTTTTAATAAATTCTTCACTGTTTTATTAAAGTCAACCGATGTTGGTCCTTCTTCAATAATCTTATCAATCTCTCTATAAATGATTGACTTTAAGTGTTCTGATTTTTCAGGGTCACAATCAAAATCCATTTTTAAGGTTGACTTTGGTGATGGTAATTGACTAACGCTTCCGCTTACTCTTACACCGTAGCTTCCTCCTTCTTCTTCTCTTACTGTTTCGGTATATCTTAAACGTAGAATACCTTTAAGAACTGCCATTTTTAGAACATTCTCTCGCTTGTATTTCATATCATTCTCAAATACAATGTTTACATTCGTTTTTGGGGTTGTAAATGGAATTTCGATTTTTTTAAGAGTTTCTCCTTCTGGCATATCCATCGGATGATCAATCCAATTTTCTTTCCTGTCGATATCACTTAACGATCCAATGTATTTTTCAACCATTGGTTTTACTGTTGATTCATCGATGTTTCCAACGATAATAAACGTAAAGTCGCTAGCATCTTTTATTCGATCGGTATAAATTTCTTTAATCTTACTGAAATCAATTTGGTCGATCAACTTGCTGTTGAAGATTAAATTACGTGGACTGTAATTGCTTAAAATATTGCTTAATGAATCCTGCGTAATTTTAGCTGGATCTTTTTCTACATTAACCACATAGGCTTTATAGCGAGCCCATAAAGCATTGTGTGCCTCTTCATCGAAACGTGGTTTCTCGAAATGCAAATACAATAGTTGCATTAAAGTTTCGAAATCTTTAGGCGTTGAAGATCCATTGATTCCTTCAGTTAGTTGGCCTAATCCAGGACTAATATCAACTTTTTTGCCAGTTAGTATTTTATCAAGGGTAATGTTGTTGAATTCACCAACACCATAAGCATTTATAAAAGTTCCTAACATTTCAGCCGACGGAAGGTCTTCAACGTCATAAAGAGAACTACCGCCAACGCTGTAGGAACGTAACGCAACATTGTCTTTTTCATAGTCTGCTTTTCTGAAGATAACTGTTGCTCCATTAGCAAGTTTCCATTCAACTGCATCAAATTCTTCTAAGTTTTTGCTTGAAATTATTTTTCCACCAGTTAATTCTTCTTCGATAAGTTCTTGCGAAGCATCTTCGTCAACATAAGCTTCAATGTTCGACGCTTCAACTTTTGCAATTATTTCATTTGCCTCTGCTTCATTTAGATGATCTACGTCGTTGTCTGGCCCTGTTATTACAATTGTTCTATTTTTGGTATCGATCCACTCTTTTGCAAATGCTGAAACTTCTTCAACAGAAATCCCCGGAATAATTTCTTTTGTAAACTCATATTCAAATTCCATTGATGCAATTGGCTCTTTGGTTAAGAAATGATCGCGATAATTACTTGCATAGCTGTCGTTTCTTATTTTATCTCGTTGCTTGTAAGCACTTTCGATACTTGTTAATAAGTTGGTTTTTGCTCGCTCTAATTCTCCCGAAGTAAATCCGTGTTGTTTAATTTTTTGAGCTTCGATGTAAATTGCTTCTAAAGCTTTGTCTTCTTCATTTGGTTTTGCGGTTGTTCCAATTATTGTTGCATCGTAACCGCGCACAAAAGCAATACGTTGAATGTATCCGTTTACAAAAGGAGGTGTTCCTTTTTGCAATAATTCACTAATACGGTTGCTTATCATGGTGTTAAACAAACTTGAAATATAATCCTCTCTATGGTCGGCTAAAGTTTTTTCTTCCCCATCTTTGTTTTTATCGAAAATATATACGTTGATAGATGATTGAGTTGCTTCTTTATCTGTAGCTAATACAAAATAAGTTTCTTCGTGTTCTGGAATTTCAAATTCAGGACGTTTTTTAGGATTTTCAATTGGTTCAACATCGCTAAATATTTCTTTTATTTTAGCTTCTACTTGATCAATATCAAGATCTCCAACAATCGCAATTCCTTGTAAATCGGTACGATACCAATCGTGGTAGAATTTTTTGAGTGTTTCAGGTTTATGGTATTTGATTACGGTAGTATCGCCAATAACATCACGCACAGCCCACTTTGATCCTTTAAACAGAACAGGGAAGAATTGATCTCTTAATCGAAATGAAGAATTTCTTCTTGTTCTCCATTCTTCGGTAATTACACCACGCTCTGAATCAATTTCTTCATCGGTTAAAAGAAGAAAATCCGTCCAATCGTGCAAAATCAAAAGGCAGGTATCAACTAAGCCATCAATAGTGGTTGGAACATCACTTAAGTTATATACTGTTTCGTTGAATGAAGTGTATGCATTAATGTTACGACCAAAGGCTACGCCATGCTTTTCAAGGGTATTTAATATTCCTTTTCCTTCAAAGTTTTTGGTTCCATTAAAAGCCATGTGTTCTAAAAAGTGAGCTAATCCATTTTGATTGTCTTCTTCCAGAAGGGCTCCTACATTTTGAAATATATAAAAACTTGCTCGTTCCTTTGGTTCTTCATTATGACGAATGTAATAGGTGATTCCGTTTTCAAGAACTCCGGTTCTCACTTCTTTATCAATAGGAACAGGTTGATTTAAATTTGTTTGAGCAGATGTTGGTTTTACGATTAAGATTACCAACAATGCAGCTAAAATTAGAATTATCTTATTCATGTTTTCCGATTAAAGGGTTCTACTATGATCTTTATATGGGTATCAAAGGTTGGCGAAAATTACAAAATAATGTATTAAAGGTCTAGTAATTATACCTAATTTATTTAGAATGTGTATTATATCGGAACAGAATAAAATTAAAAAGTGCCCTTTCGAAAAATTTTAAAGGGCACTTTTAACATCTAATATTAAAAGGTGTCTACTTACATAAATTGATTTTGTAATGTGCTTCCATTGCTTCGCACATTTTCGAACCAATGTCGGCTGCAGTTGGTGCAACAAATGCTCCGGCATTAGTTAATGCTTTAATTTTACCTTCAGCAGTTCCTTTGCCCCCACTGATGATTGCTCCGGCATGTCCCATTCTTTTTCCTTTAGGAGCAGAAGCTCCTGCAATAAAAGCGGCTACAGGTTTTGTAACATTTGATTTGATGTATTCTGCAGCCATTTCTTCATCGGTTCCACCAATCTCTCCGATAACAATAATTCCTTCTGTTTCCGGATCTTCTTCAAACATTTTAATCACATCCACATGGTTTAGTCCATGTACCGGGTCTCCACCGATTCCAACTGCTGTTGTTTGCCCTAAACCAGTTTTTGTGGTTTGATAAACGGCTTCGTAGGTTAAAGTTCCTGATCGTGAAACAATTCCAATTTTTCCTTTTTTATGAATGAAGCCTGGAGCGATACCAATTTTTGCAACGTCGGCAGTAGTAATTCCCGGACAATTGGGACCTACCAAAATAGAATTGCTGCTTTTTAGGTAATTATGCACACTCAACATATCCTTTACAGGAATTCCTTCGGTGATCGCAACAATTAATTCAATTCCTGCGTCGGCAGCTTCGATTATTGCATCCGCTGCAAATGGCGCTGGTACAAAAATCATTGAGGCATTTGCACCGGTTTCTTTAACTGCTTCTTTTGCCGAACCAAAAACTGGAAAACCTTCAACTGTTGATCCTGCTTTTTTAGGATTTACACCACCAACAACATTTGTTCCATATGCTTTTGCGCCCAAAGTATGGAAAAGTCCTGCTTTACCGGTAATTCCTTGGGTTATAAGTTTTGTATTTTTATCTACTAGAATTGACATTTCTTTAAGTTTAGCTGATTACAGAAACCGATTTTTTTGCAGCATCATCTAAGTTTTCGGCACTGATGATGTTTAAACCAGATTCTTCGATTATTTTTTTGCCTAAATCAACATTGGTTCCTTCTAAGCGTACCACAAGAGGTAATTTTAATCCACTTTTATTAACTGCGGCCACAATTCCATTAGCGATGGTATCACATTTCATAATACCACCAAAAATGTTGACCAAAATGCATTGTACGTTTTTATCAGAAGAAATGATTTCAAAAGCTTTTGAAACAGCTTCTTCGGTTGCTGAACCTCCCACGTCTAAGAAATTTGCAGGTTCGCCGCCATTGTGTTTTATACTATCCATGGTTGCCATTGCCAATCCGGCTCCGTTTACCATACAGCCAATGTTTCCATCGAGTGAGATGTAACTCATTCCGTATTTCGATGCTTCAATTTCAGCATCGTCCATTTCAGCTTGCGCATCACCACCAGTGGCAGCCTGACGGTAAACTGCGTTGTCGTCTACATCGAATTTACAGTCGAGTACCGAAAGTTTTTTATCTGGAGTTATTACCAATGGGTTAATTTCTAAAAGAGATGCATCATAATCGAGGTAAACTCGATATAGTTTTTGAAGCATATCAGAAAGCTGATCTTTTAGATCGCCTTCTAAGCCAAGAAATGAAGCTGCCTGATCTAATAAGTCATCGGCAATTGGTTGGTCAAATTCAGGGTGCAAATGAAGAATTCTTTCTGGTGTTTTTTCAGCAACTTCTTCAATTTCCATTCCACCTTCGGGGGAAATCATTATGGTTGGCTTTACTTCAGCTCGGTCTAAAAGAAAGGCAACGTATAATTCTTTGTCGATGTCGGTTTCTTCTGCTAACAAAACTGAGTGAATTTTAACTCCTTCTGGTCCGGTTTGATGCGTAACTAAAGTCATCCCAATCATATCGTTGGCATACTTCATTGCTTCGTCTACAGAGTTGAAAAATTTAATGCCGCCTGCCTTTCCTCGACCACCTGTAAAAGCCTGTGCTTTAATAACTCCCTTCGAAATTACAAGTTTCTCAAGTGCTGCAGGAACATCTTCTGGAGTCTCAACATTAATTCCTTTTGGAAGATTAATTCTTGCTTTTTGAATTAATGCTTTTGACTGATATTCGTGTAACTTCATATCGTTAGATTATGTTTTGGTTTCCCAATGAATTAATTTGTAGTTATGATTTGTATAAATTATCAAACAGAAAAATGAACAGAAAGTTCGAAAACTTTAAAAGTTTATTCTTTTAGTTTTCAAGTTACATTTGATAAATACAAACATGCGTGATTAAGATCACTAAAGGGAAGTTTATTATTGGATTTAAACGAGTTTTGATCGTTTCATTAGATAGGTTTGAAGCACTTGTCGAAAACTATCGTTGATGTCTGCTTCAACAATGTCGATATGATATTGACCACAACGAAGTTTTAATTCTTCTAACTTTTGATGCATCATTTGTGCATACGCTTTTTTTACTTCGTAGGGTTTTAATTTAATGCTATCACCGCTTTCGAGATCTACAAATCGATGAGGTCGATTACTAAAATTTAGGTCTATTTCATGAGTTTTATCGGTAACATGAAAAAGTACAACTTCGTGTTTATTGTAGCGCAAATGTTGCAAGGCGTGGTAAAGATCATCGGGATTTGCATCATCAATCATATCTGAAAAAATAATTACCAGTGAGCGTTTATGTACATTTTCGGCAATTTGATGAAGAATTTCAATTGAGTTGGTTTTCTTTTTTAAGTTTATTGAATTTGGCTTTAAAAGTTTTGCCAATTCACTGTAAAGTAAATCGAGGTGAACAGATGAAAGTCGAGCATCAATGTGAAAGTCGAGATTTTCAGCAAACAAGCTTAAGCCGGAGGCATCGCGTTGACGGCGCATCATGTAAATAATTGCAGCGGCACAATAAACCGAAAACGATAGTTTGTTTGGAACCAACTTATTTCCTTTCTGGTAGGGGAATAGCATCGACGAGGAGGTATCGATGACCAATTGGCAGCGTAAATTAGTTTCTTCCTCATATTGTTTCACATACAAACGTTCAGTTCGGCCATACAATTTCCAATCGATATGACGGGTTGATTCGCCTTGGTTGTATTGGCGGTGTTCTGAGAATTCTACAGAAAAACCATGAAACGGACTTCGATGAAGGCCTGTAATAAAACCTTCGACCACCTCTTTGGCAATCAATTCCAGATTGTCAAAATCCTGAAATGCTTCCAGATTATGTATATTGGTGATTTCGTTCATTTCAATTTGTTTGAGATTTTGAAGATACAATTTTCGATTAAATGCCCGGAATGTTGATGCCGGTAATTTTTCGGTATAAATCGAGTGCGTAAACATCGGTCATTCCGGTTACAAAATCGATTACCGATTGTATTTTTGAATAAGTATCTTTTTTGTCGGTTATAAACTGATTAGGAAAAAGTTTCAATAGTTTTTTTCCAAACTTATCGTCTTCGTTTAAAACTGCTTGCGTAAATTCATTCAAAAGTGTAGAAATAATTTTATAACCCGCCAGTTCTATTTCGAGCACCGATCGATCTGCATATATTCTTTCGAATGAAATTTTCTGAACCTTTTGCATTGCTTTGTCAGAAGTTTCAGAGATGTTGTTGATCAACGATCCTTTAAAACTTCCCAACATAATTGTATCGTAGTTGTTCATGAAAACATCAACGCATTCGAAAACCAATTTTGATATTACACCAGCTCGTAAGTAGGCAATTTGCTCGTTGGGATCGGTTACCACCTCCATTGTAGAATCAATTTTCTGAAGATTTTTAGCATCCTTTTCCTTGTGGTAGAAATTTTTGAAAAGTGAACAAGTTTCGTCGAAAGTGATAATTTTTAACTTATGAGCATCTTCTAAATCCATTAATTGGTAACAAATATCGTCGGCTGCTTCGACTAGGTAAACCAATGGATGACGAGCATATTTTTCAGGCGATTCGCTTATTTTCTCGATGCCCAACTCGTTGGCAATTGTTTGGTAGATTTCTTTTTCGCTTTGGAAAAAACCAAATTTATCCTTGGGAGCATCGATGGCTTCGTATGGATATTTTACAATCGAAGCCAACATGGAATAGGTTAATGAAAAACCACCCTCACGACGTCCATGAAACTGATGGCTCAGCATTCGAAACGCATTTGCATTTCCGTCAAAGCGAGTTAAATCGGCCCATTCTTCTGGGGTAACTTGTTCTTTGATATGAATTCCTTGCTCCGATAAAAAATATTGTTTAATGGCATCTTCGCCAGAGTGACCAAAGGGTGGATTGCCTAAATCGTGCGCTAAACAAGCAGCAGCAACGATAGATCCTATTTCAGAAATGAACTCACTTTTTTCACCTGCGGCAATTAAACGATCGCTGATTAAACTACCTAATGACTGACCAACACTTGCAACTTCGAGGCTGTGGGTGAGGCGGTTGTGTACAAAGATGCTTCCCGGAAGCGGAAAAACCTGTGTTTTATTTTGTAATCGACGAAAGGGTGATGAAAAAATCAATCGATCGTAGTCGCGCTGAAATTGTGTGCGATTGTCACTAGTTGATTTTGCTTGTCCTAATCGTTTTGCCGAGAGTAATTGTGCCCAGTTCATCGTCATTTTCTGCGTTTTCAATTTTAAATTTCAAAGATAAGAGAAATCCCGATGCTTTGTAAAACCGATGGGGCGTTTTAAAGTTTAGCAAATACTAAATGAAGAGCTTTATGCCACTTCCACCTTTATTTTTAATTCAGAAGTAACTTTTTCTGCAATTTTATCGAGGATTTCTTTTTCTACTTTAATTAATTTATCGGCTGGCGTATCGCGCGCAATGGAATAGATCATTACTTTTTGAGGTGCGATTTTCTTTAATTTTTCCATCCACATTTTTATTTCAATTTCAGTAGTGTTATCAAAAGAAATACTTTGATGAACACCTTTTAGAAACATGGTTTGAATAATTAGCTTGCCTTCAAATTTTTGCAGTTGAGCAATTAAAGTGTCGAGGTTAATTGTTTTGTTGGGTTTATTCACCAAATCTATAAAATCGGTAATTCCAGCATCTAGTTTGAGAATGTTGTCGTCTACTTTTTTAAGGGCAGCTACCACTGATTCCTTGTGCAACATGGTTGCATTCGACAAAACTGCAACTCTTGCCTTTTTTGCATACAAACTCCGAAGTGCAAGTGTATCGTCGATGATTGATTCAAATTCGGGATGAATGGTTGGTTCTCCATTGCCAGCAAAGGTGATTACATCAGGTACTTGATTCATTTTTTGCAGTTCAATCAGTTTGGCTTCGAGTTTCTCTTTAACTTTAAATCGAGTTGGGAGTATCGGTTTTATTTTATTGCCTTTGGGATTCCATCCACACTCGCAGTATATACAATCAAAGGTGCATACTTTTGTATTGTTGGGTAGTAAATTTACACCAAGAGAAATTCCTAGGCGCCTACTGCTGATGGGGCCAAAAATTGTTTTGTCGAAAAGAAATGTTGCCATTATTGTCTGCTCAGTTGAAGTTCATCCTCTTCAGGCTTGCTGTTTAATACTTTTAATTTGCTCAATACTTTGTCGTAAACGTGGTCGAATTTTTTAGGATTGCGAGCGTAGTATAAATTGGTTTGAATTAACTGCTCGTTGGTAATGTTGTGTTTTTTTAAAACTGCTTGGTATAAATCGCTAGTCTTAATATCCATTCCATCGGGCAAGTAGGTTCTAGTTTGGTAAATTCCTTCTGAAATATGAATGTCGACCAAAACGTCAATAAATTGGTTTTCCGAGAGTGCTTCTTTTGGTTTAGGATCTCGTTTACAATTTGAGAAGCCTAAAATTAAAAGTGCTACAATTGCTAATTTCCATCTCATTTTTTGAATAGATATTTTAAAGCTTCAGTTACATTCTTTACTTTCACAATTCCGATATTGAATTTTTTAGCGTCAATTCCTTTGTTGGCAGCAGGTACAATAATTTGTTTAAAACCTAATTTTGCAGCTTCTGAAATTCGCTGTTCAATTCGGTTAATCGGGCGAACTTCGCCAGTTAGTCCAACTTCGCCAGCCATACAAACTTGATAGTCGATGGCTACATCGAAGTTCGATGATAACACTGAACAAATTACGGCTAAATCGATTGCTGGATCAGCAACTTTTATGCCACCCGCAATGTTTAAAAATACATCTTTTGTAATTAGTTTAAATCCAGCTCTTTTTTCCAGTACGGCCAACAACATATTTAATCGTCGGATGTCGAAACCCGTAGCTGATCGTTGCGGAGTTCCGTAGGCTGCTGAGCTCACTAAAGCTTGTACTTCAATTAAAAACGGACGAACACCTTCGGTAGCTGCCGCCACCGCTGTTCCGCTTAAGTTATCGCTGTTTGAACTCAATAGTAATTCCGATGGATTGTCTACTTGTCGCAAACCGCTGTTCCGCATTTCGTAAATACCCATTTCGTTGGTGGAACCAAATCGATTTTTACTGGCTCTTAAAATTCGATAAGTGTGGTTGCGATCGCCTTCGAATTGTAAAACGGTATCTACTACATGCTCCAACACTTTGGGACCTGCGATGCTTCCTTCTTTGTTGATGTGCCCAATTAATATTGTTGAAATTGAGTTGAGTTTAGCAGCTTGCATTATTCCGGCGGTGCATTCTCTGATTTGTGAAACGCTACCTGCGCTTGATTCAATTCGATCGGTACTTACGGTTTGAATGGAGTCGATGATTAAAAGATCGGGCTTTTCGCTTTCGATTAATGCGATGATATTTTCCAATAAAACTTCACTTACAAAAGCACAATTGTTGTCGGTTTTCGGAAGACGATTGGCACGCAGTTTTATTTGATCGAGACTCTCTTCTCCCGAAATGTAAAGCACTTTTTTATCGGAGAGGGTAATGGCAACCTGTAAAACCAGTGTTGATTTTCCAATTCCGGGTTCTCCACCCAATAAAACAATCGCTCCCGGAACCATTCCTTTTCCTAAAACTCGGTCGAACTCGGTATCGCCCGTTGAATAGCGATTCATTTTTCCGGTTTCTATTTCGTTAAGTTTTAGGGGTTTTAAAAGCGTTTTTCCGGCAATGGAAGTTGTTTTATTCTTTACCGGACTTTCAATTTCCTCGGTTAAGGTATTCCATTCGCCGCACGATGAACAACGACCAGTCCATTTTGGGGCCGTTACTCCGCAACTCTGACAAACGTATATAATTTTAGATTTTGCCATTCAATTTTTTCGAATTACTAAAATAGAGGAATTCCTATAAATAAAAAACCCTGTGTTCAATATAAAACGCAGGGTTCGAAATTGTATTTTATCGAGATTATATCAGTGCGTTTGTTGCTGTGTCAGGAAAAACCAATGAAGGTTTAAAAGTTTTTGCTTCTTCAAAATCCATCGAAGCATACGAAATGATAATTATTACGTCGCCCACTGCAACTTTACGAGCAGCAGGTCCATTTAAGCATATAGTTCCGCTGGCACGTTCTCCTTTGATCACGTAGGTTTCAAGTCGTTCACCATTGTTGATATTTACAACTTGAACTTTTTCATTTTCGATAAGGTTGGCTGCGTCCATTAAATCTTCGTCGATGGTTATACTTCCAACATACTGAAGGTTTGCTTCGCTTACCGTAACCTTATGAATTTTCGATTTACAAACTTCAATTAACATTTATGTAATAATTAAGAATTCTAATTTAAATATCGAATTCAAAAATTTCCAATTGTTTTAATTATATCGTTTGATTCAAATAAGCTGAATCATTCATCGCTTTTAATTATTAAAAGCAATATTGTCGATTAATCTGATTTCGCCGCAATGAACTGCAACACATCCGATAATATCATCCGATTCGTTCCAGTTATTAATAGATTTCAGACTTTTTCCATCCACTATGTCAAAATATTCAACATTCAGGTAATCATTGTTATCGATTTGGTTACTCACCCAATCCTTAACTTCCTGAACTGTTTGGGTCGATTTCATCTTCACTGCTTTAAATAACGATTTTGAAATTTCTACCGCATTTTTGCGTTGAGCTTCCGAAAGCCGTAAATTTCTTGAACTCATGGCCAATCCATCGGGTTCGCGAACAATCGGACAAGGAACTATTTCAAGATCGAGTTGAAGTTGTTCAACCATATTTTTAACGATCGCAAGTTGTTGAAAATCTTTTAAACCAAAAAATGCCTGATGGGGTTTAACAAAATTAAACAACTTACTAACCACTTGTGCAACGCCGTTGAAATGCCCCGGACGATGACTGCCTTCCATTACTTTTTCGAGCTGACCAAAGTCAAATTTACGTGTGTCTTCTTCCGGATAAACTTCTTTAACGCTTGGCGAAAACACAAGCTTACACTTAGTTTTACGCAGTTTTTCTAAATCAGTTTCAAGGGTGCGAGGGTAGTGTTCGAGGTCACTTTTATTATTAAATTGCGTTGGGTTCACAAAAATGCTAACCACAATTATGTCGCATGTTTCTTCCGCCTTTTTAACCAGCGAAATGTGTCCTTCGTGCAGTGCTCCCATGGTTGGAACTAGTCCAACTTTCTTCCCCTGTTTTTTTTCAGAAGAGACAATCTCTTCTAAATCTTTAACTTTTGTTACAACTTTCATTGTTTCTAAATGAAGCTGCAAAGTAAATAAATAATTCACGAATATTATACCATCTTGAAGATGTTTCTAACAATGAATCAGCAATTTCAATTGAATATTCACCGATTTTTACTACTTTTGCAAATCGAAAATCTTGTACAATAGAAATGGAAAAGAAAAAGGTACTCTTTATTTTTCAGGAAATTACTCCATATCTTCCGGAATCAGAAAAGTCAAAAATTGGTCGTTATTTGCCTCAGGGCATTCAAGAAGCAGGAAAGGAAATTAGAACTTTCATGCCTCGCTATGGATCAGTAAATGAGAGAAGAAATCAGCTACACGAAGTCATTCGTTTATCGGGTATGAATTTGGTTATTAACGATGCCGATCATCCCTTAATTATTAAGGTTGCCTCAATTCAGGCAGCTCGTATGCAAGTTTATTTTATTGACAATGAAGACTTTTTCCACCGTAAGTTTACATTAACCGACGCTGAAGGCAAAGCTTTTGATGATAATGATGAAAGAGCATTGTTTTTTGCACGAGGTGTATTAGAAACAGTTATAAAATTACGTTGGGCACCCGATTTAATTCATTGCCACGGATGGTTTGGAGCTTTAGTTCCTATTTTAATTAAGAAAGTTTTTGCTGAAGATCCATTATTTGCAGATTCTAAAGTAGTATACTCGGTATACGATGAGGATTTTACAGATGATTTGGATTCAAAAATGATTGAGAAGGTGCAAAACGAAGATATTTCAGCCGAAGATGTTGAGGTGTTATCAAATCCTTCGTATGTGAACTTAAGTAAATTGGCAATTCAATATGCCGATGGTGTGGTTGTAGGTAGTGAAAAGGTTAATGAGGAAGTTATTAATTACGCTAAAGAACTGGGAAAACCTGTGTTAGATTATCAGGATCCTGAGAATTATGTTGATGCATATAACGAATTTTACGATCAGATACTAGATTGAAAAAACAGAGAGCTTCGGCTCTCTTTTTTTTGCTATTGAATTTCCTTTTCCCATATTTTTCTTCTTACTTCGGAATGCTTTTTAATGATCTGTTCTAGATTAATCGTTATTAGCGCTTGACCAACAATTTCGGAATGAATCAATTACTTGCTAAAATTAAACTGTTTTTACCCGATGGGTTTGTAGCTGGAATTATCTTAATGGTACTTCTAGGTTATTTGTTCCCCGGTTTTGGGCAAGATGGAAGTACCATTGAATTAGCAATATTGATAAAGTACGCAATTGTGTTGCTGTTCTTTTTTTATGGTATCAGACTTTCGCCTGAAAACATGAAAGATGGATTGGGAAACATAAAACTTCATCTTACCATCCAGTTAATCACTTTTGTACTATTTCCTGTAATTGTATTGATCACTTATCCTTTTTTTAAATCATCGTCGTATTACGATTTGTGGCTCGCAGTTTTTTATTTGGCAGCTCTGCCAAGTACCGTTTCTTCTTCGGTAGTGATGGTTTCAATTGCACGAGGAAATATTCCGGGTTCTATTTTTAATGCAAGTATCTCGGGAATTCTAGGGATATTAATTACGCCCTTATGGATGAGTTTGTTTTTAAGTAATTACGAAACTGATTTTAGATTACTACTTACAATACGGAATTTGTTTTTGCAAATATTAACCCCCTTATTGCTTGGGCTGTTTTTGCATAAGTATCTAACTAAATGGACTACTAAGTTTAAAAGGTTTTTAGGAATTTACGATAAAACTGTGGTTCTAGTAATCGTGTATCATAGTTTTAGTAACTCGTTTATTTCAGGTGTTTTTGCCGGAATCCCGAATTGGACTTTATTCGTATTGGCTGCCGTAGTTATTTTGCTATTCTTTTTCTATTATTTTTTGGTGAAGAAAATTTCAATCTGGATGAAATTTAAAAGAGAAGATCAGATTACGGTCATTTTTAATGGAACAAAAAAATCATTGGTGCATGGTTCGGTAATGGCCAGCGTGCTGTTTGGATCAACCAAAATAGGAAGTTTATTCTTGGTACCAATCATGATTTTCCATGTGTTTCAATTGACAATGTTCAGTATAATTGCCCGAAAATTTGGGAAAGAAAATCGCTAAATTCGAAATTAAAAGGCATAAAAAAAGTCCAGCAAAGCCAGACTTTTAAACAAGAGTGAATGATATTTTTACTTTTTGGGCAATCCGTATTTTTCAACAACAAAATCGATGTCTTTGTCTCCACGTCCACTTAAGTTGATTAAAATTGATTTTTGTTGATTTTCTTTGGCCAGTTTTAAACCGTATGCTACAGCATGAGCACTTTCTAGCGCAGGAATAATACCTTCTAAGCGACTTAATTCATAGAAAGCATCAATGGTTTCTTTGTCGTCGGCAACACCATATTTTACCATGTCAAGATCCTTCAACATACTATGTTCTGGTCCAACACCTGGATAATCGAGTCCACTAGCTACCGAATAAACAGGAGCGGGTTCCCCTTTTTCATCTTGCAAAGTGTAACACTTAAAACCATGAATAATTCCAGGCTTTCCATAAGTAATGGTACTGGCATGATCTCCCATTTTTGTACCTGTTCCACCTGGTTCAACTCCATGAAGCTGAACATCTTCAATATCAAGGAAACCTGAGAACATTCCCATGGCATTACTACCTCCACCAACACAAGCAACAACGTGATCAGGATTTTCACCTGTCATTTCGTAAAACTGCTCTTGCGCCTCAATTCCAACTACACGCTGAAAATCGCGCACCATCATCGGGAAGGGATGTGGTCCAACAACTGAACCAATACAGTAAATTGTAGTGATAGGATCTTTCAAATATGCTTCAAAGGCAGAATCAACCGCTTCTTTTAAGGTCTTTAGACCATGAGATACAGGAACCACCGTGGCACCTAAAATTTCCATGCGAACAACATTAGGGTGCTCTTTTGCAATGTCAACTTCACCCATGTGAATTTCACATTCTAAACCAAAATAGGCGGCAGCTGTAGCCAAAGCCACACCGTGTTGACCTGCACCGGTTTCAGCAATTAATTTCTTTTTGCCTAACGATTTTGCCAACAAAGCCTCACCCATACAGTGATTCAATTTGTGTGCACCTGAATGGTTTAAGTCTTCGCGCTTGAGGTAAATTCGCCCCCCGTATTTTGCTGATAAATTCTGACAGTAATAAACCGGAGTTGGTCTTCCTTGGAAGTGTTTGCGAATGCTTCGTAATTCAGAAATAAAATTATGTGATTTACTAATGCTGTGGTAAGCATCGGTTATTTTATTCATTTCTACTTGTAAATCGGGTGGAATAAAAGAACCACCGTACTCATTGTAAAATCCATCTTTTGAAGGATATTTTTTAAAATAGTCAGTCATAATTTTCTATTTTTCAGATTGATCATGATAATTGATTGTGTATATTGTTGTTTGAACATTAAAATGAATAACTTGATTAATGATTGTCAATAGCTTATGGGGATTATAATGGAATTATTATTCAATAAAATATCCATTGTGTTTGTCATGGTTTGAGTTTATACCCATAAAAAAGCCATACTGTAAGAGTACAATATGGCTTTTTTCTTATAAACACATTTCAATAAAATACAATCGTTGATTTTTACATTTATCCAACAGTCATATCTATTGAAATTTAGTTTCATTAAACTTGGTTTTGTTAGTTTATTAAAAGAGATGATTTGGTTAAAATCACAATTGTAAAACTATCAATTTATTTGAAATGAACAAGTTTTTCCGACGAATATTTCTCTGGAATAATTCTAAATTTTTGGTTTCCTTTTAATGGAATATTTCATTCAAAATATGCAGTGAATTAATGTTGGTAAAACCATCGAAGTGGATAGAATAGTATTCTAGGATATGCTCGAGTAGGATGGTGCGCTTGGTTCCTGAAATCTGAAATTTGTCGAGTTCATGAATCTTTATGCTTAAAAGCTGCGCAATCAATTCCGAGTCATCTTGGTCGGGCATATTCGGATAAGGTGGTTTGCTCGATTCAAAACTTCCACTTTTTAAATTGAAATAGCTTGTGGCAAGATTATAATTATTTTGAGGCTGAAAACCCAGATATCCGGCTATGTTAATAAGAAACCATAGGTGAAAATTTGCCAATCCTTTTTCCAACGAATCGAAATACTGTAAGGAGTGACAAACGAAATCGAAAAGATTCTCTTCGGTATCTTCGCTCTGAAGAACTTTATACAAAACTTCGGCAAGAAACAAGGTGATTGAATTCTTAATTACATTGAATGGAATTGATTGATATGGAGTGCTGATTCTAAATTCATTCAAACGTTGAAGGTCTCTACCTGCCTTATGGTTTGCTTCAATTTCTAATTGAAACAAGGGTTGAAACAAACCTACTTTTGTTTTTGATTTGGAACTTCGAATTCCATTAATGATATATGATTGTCGACCTGAGTGTTTGGTGTACAGCGTTGCAATAATACTTGTTTCGGAGTATTTGAGTTGATGCAATACAATGGCACTCGTTTTCAGGATCATCTGATGAATAGAATTTTTGTAATTGCAGAATCTTCCCCCTCGTTTGCACTGCACATAGCCAGATAAACTCCTGTATGAACACGATTCCCATTTAGGTCGGTACCTGGCCAAACTGCTTGCCCTCCTTCTGAAGTCGTTTGGTAAACTAATCGACCAGATACGGTCGTGATTTTTACGGTTGTGTTTTCCATTAATCCTGTAATGTATATATCGCCATCGTAATCTTCTCGCACAGGGTTCGGATAGGCGTAGATTTCCTCAAATGAGGGTGCTCCTGTTTTTGAGTCGGTAGTTAATGCAACTAGTCCACCTTGACTTCCAATGTATAAAATCCCATTAATTCCATCGTAGGCTAGCGAAGTGATACTATTCGAAAGTAATGGCGAATTTTCGGTGGTGTAATGAGCTATTTCTTCTTCTCCATTTTCCGAAATCAAGTATAAACCTGAGTTGGCTGTTCCGCAATACTTACGGTTGCCACCATCAACTGCCAGGCAAGTAACTGTTTCGGTATTGAGTAAGGCATGATAAATGCCATCATTTAGGTCTAATCCTGGCTGGTAAGCGAAATATGGATTTTCAGAAAATACAGTGTATGGCGAAGAATAGGTTGTAACTCCTTGCGTGGTAGCTACCCATATCTCACCTTTTAGATCTTCCACAATATCTAATACGTTATTCATTTTCGTAATTACCTCGGTTTCCCCATTTGTGAAATAGCTTGCCACATTTAAACTTTTCTTTTGAAGTCCATCACTACTCATTATATATAAGCCATTAGCTTTGCCACGTGGAATAATCATCCACAAGTTGTCATCACGGGTGTGTATGATCTTCCCTACTGATTCTCCGTTAGCTATTTCAGGGAGAAAGTATGAGTCCCAAGTACTGTCGGATTTTAAGCAATGTAAATTGTAATTTACACCTCCATTTGTAATCCATAAATTACCTTTGTCATCGTAGGTCATTCCTTCAACTCTCACATATTTCTTACCAGGAATTATGCTTTCTAATGGCGAGTTGTCTTCGTTGAAAAAATTGACAATTTTGTCGTTTTTTAATTCAAAAATCCCCGATCCCCATAAAGAAACCCAAACATGATTTTCGCTATTGGGAACTCCAGTAACAGTGCTAACATCAAAATGATTATTCCATTGCGGTAGGTTTGTTTTATTATATGCATTCCATCCTTTTTTACCATAGGATTGAAGAATAGCTGCATTATATTCGTTCGTTCTTGTACTTTCGAAACCACCCCTTGAAATCCAAAGTTTACCATTTGTATAGGAAAGTTTGAAAATTGAATTGTCTATTGGACCATCAGGAATAATTTGAGTTTGGGTATTCTGATGAACCAAAATTGCTCCATGCTTATAATCTGCAATCCATATATTGCCTTCGTTGTCAAGTAAGGCGCTTTGAGGCGATTGAAATTCATTTTCGTCTAAAAATCCATACTTCGGAATTTTGGTTATGGTTTTATCCGATAAATTTAAAACATTTGTGCTGTAAGTACCGGGAATAATTGCTTTGTTGTTCTTAATTTCAAATTCTCTAAAGCTATAAATGTTTACCCAGTATCTGTGCCAATTTTGTGCTTCATTTAAGTAATAAACAGTGCCTCCTTCTTCTTGATTTTCTTTTTTGTTGATACAAAAGAGTATGGAATCAGTAGCTTCTACTAAAAGATATTCTTGTACAGGTAAATTTTCGCTTTCTCCAATAGTTGTCCAGTTAGAAAAATCTAATAAGTTATCTTCAAGTGACGCGACTTTCATTCCCTCTGCGCTTGCTGCATAAAGTTTGTTATTAAATAAAGCTACGTCGTTTATTGCAAGGTAACCTCCGCTTGAGCCAATAACGTAAGTATCTTTAATTTCTCTTTTTTTAACATTAAGTACAACTATTCCAAAACCGCAAGCCATGTAACATAAATCACCGTATTGTTGCATCCGATGAACTGAGTTGTCGCCTTGAATGTTCTTGCGTTTTATATCACTTATCGGGAATATGGTTCCATCGCTGTAAACTAAGTCGATACTGGAATTTTTATATACAATTATTAGTACCGAATTCTTTTTATTAAAGCCAATGGTTTTAATTTCAGATTCAGAAAGGCCATCTATCTTTGTAAGTGTTTCTACGCTATAATCATTTAGGTTGTAGTAAAATATTCCACCTTCAGACGCAAAGTAGATCACGCCGTCCCCTTCAATTACCTTGAAGGTTTGTTTCATCGATAAAAACTGTGTCCAATCGCCGGGCGCAGCCATGAGCTTTATGCTAAGAAGAAGCATTAATATTAGGTAGTAAAATTTTTTAGGCATCGATTTAACTTAGTTTATTTAAATACCGAACTAGCTTTTGTACTGCGCGAGCACGGTGACTGATTTTGTTTTTTTCGTTCATATCCATTTCAGCAAATGTTTGTTGATAGCCCAATGGTTTAAAAATTGGATCATATCCAAAGCCTTCTGCTCCACTTTTTTCAACGGTAATCTCTCCATCAACAATCCCTTCGAATTGAACCTCTTTTCCATCAATAATTAAAGAGATTATGGTTCTAAAACGTGCGGAACGTTCATTTATTTCGTACAACTCGTCAAGTACTTTTTTCATATTGTCTTCTGCCTCGCGTTGAGGACCAGCAAAACGTGCAGAGTAAACTCCCGGAGCACCATTTAATGCTTTAATTTCTAATCCGGTATCGTCGGCAAAACAGTTTAAGCCCAAACGATCGTATATGTAATGTGCTTTTTGCGAAGCATTGCCTTCCAATGTTTCCTGTGTTTCAGGAATATCTTCCGTTACATCAACATCTTTTAAACTTAGCAATTGAATATCGTCGCTAAGCATATTTTGTAACTCTTGTAATTTATGTTGATTGTTGGTTGCAAAAACTAATTTCATAAAATAAATTTCTTAATCATTAAATAAGTCAGAAAGCGCGTTTCGGTTCAAAATTTTAATTTCACGATAGTGAACATCAATAATTCCTTCTTCCTGGAGGTGTAAAAACGCTCTTCCAACCGATGGTCTGGCAACTCCAAAAAGTTCGGCCAATTCGCTTTGTGAACGTTTCAATTTAAAGGCAATTAAATCTTTTGATTCATTTAACAAATAAAAAGCAAGCTTTGCTTTCAGCGATTTAAATGAATGAAATCTTAATTTTTCGGATAGAAATTGCGCACGCGATGAAATCATCCCTAAGTAATTTTGTAAAACTCGTTCATCGAATTGAAATAAGCGCATTAATTCAGCCTTTGGAATTTGAATGATTTCAGCGTCTGAAGTGGCAATAATATTCACCGGGAAAAATGATTTTTTACCAAATAAAAAGGCTGAAGCAACCGCAGCAGGTGCAATAATATCTTCAATTTTTAGGTTTTTCCCGGTTGGATCTGTCATTTCACCTTTTACATTCCCCGAAACAATTATTATTAGTCGGTTACATTCTTCGCCTTGCGAGGCAAGCAAACTCTCTTTGGGAAAAGTCTTCCGCTGAAATGTTATTTTTTTTAGTGTTTGAGCTAATTCTTCGGCCCCCAAACCTTTAAACAATGGAATTTCAACTAAATTTTTCATGTTTTTTCTTACTTGTAACAAAGGTGACAAATTAATTTTATAGTACCATGTAAGTTTGTATTGAAATTAAAGCTAAAAAAGATGATCAGAGATATAGTAAAGATAGACGAAGAATTATGTGATGGTTGTGGCGAATGTGTTCCTAATTGTCACGAAGGTGCATTGCAAATTATTGATGATAAAGCTCGATTAGTAAGCGATTTAATGTGCGATGGTTTGGGAGCTTGTATTGGGCATTGTCCACAAGGCGCAATCACAATTGAGCAGCGCGAGGCGGAAGCGTACGACGAAGTTAAAGTTATGCGTGAAATGGTTGAAAAAGGTAGAAATACTGTTATTGCACATTTGTCTCACTTACTCGATCATAACGAAGTTGGGTTTTTAAAAGAAGGTGTTGAATATTTGAAAAATCATCAGGATATCATTCCTTTCGATGTTTATGATGTAATCGATGAAGTTCACGGAAATAAACCGGAAAAGAAAAGCGGATGTGCATCAGGCGGATGTCCCGGAAGCAAGCCAATGACTTTTAAAGTTGCCGATCAGCCAAGCAATGAAAATGCAGTTGCTCCGAATTCAGAATTACAACAGTGGCCTGTTCAGTTACATTTAGTAAATCCAACTGCCAGCTATTTTCAGAAAGCAGATTTGTTATTGGCTGCCGATTGTTCAGCTTTTGCAATGGGCGATTTTCACAGCAAATGGTTAAAAGGCAAAGCGTTGGCAATTGCCTGTCCTAAGTTGGATAGCAATATAGAAAGCTATATTTATAAATTATCGATGATGATTGAAGAAGCAAAACTAAATACCATCACCGTATTGCGAATGGAAGTTCCATGTTGTGGTGGTCTAGAAAATATAGTAAATAGAGCGGTGAGTATGTGTAGTAGAAAAGTACCCGTTAAATCGGTGGTGGTTAACCGCATGGGTACAGTGTTGGATGAAGAGTGGATATAGGGAGTTTGTTATATTTTTGGTGTAAGAAACCCGGCAGGTATTCTACTTGTCGGGTTTTATTTTTTTCTTTGTCGAGAATCAAATAAATAATAATTTTATACATTAAACAAAAACAGTAGTTACTGAATTATTATTGTGAATTAATTGCACAAAAAGATATGAGCACAAATAGAAAATGGGAAACCATCAAAGAATACGAAGAGATTAAGTTTGAATATTTCGAAGGAATAGGAAAAATCACCATCAATCGTCCTCGATACCGAAATGCATTTACGCCCGATACCACCAAAGAAATGTGCGAAGCCATGGTGTATTGTCGCGAAAGCCAGGATATCAGTGTAGTGGTGATTACCGGTGAAGGCGATAAAGCTTTTTGTAGCGGCGGCGATCAGAATGTGAAAAGTACAGCGGGTTACATCGGAAAAGATGGCGTGCCTCGTTTGAATATTCTCGATATGCAAAAACTAATCAGAAGTATACCGAAACCAGTAATTGCAATGGTAAATGGCTATGCAATAGGTGGAGGTCATGTTTTGCATGTCGTTTGTGATTTATCGATTGCTTCTGAAAATGCAATTTTTGGTCAAACTGGCCCCAAGGTTGGTAGTTTCGATGCAGGTTTTGGATCTTCTTATTTGGCTCGAATTGTTGGACAGAAAAAAGCACGTGAAATTTGGTTCTTATGTAAGCAATATCGTGCCGCCGAAGCTTTAGAAATGGGCTTGGTCAACGAAGTAGTTCCTTTTGATCAACTCGAAGATACCGTTGTAGAATGGGCGCAAAAAATGATGGAGCATAGTCCTCTTGCACTTCGCATGATTAAAGCTGGTTTAAATGCAGAATTAGATGGCCAAGCAGGAATTCAGGAGTTAGCTGGAAATGCAACTATGTTATTCTACATGACAGAGGAAGCGCAAGAAGGTAAACATGCTTTTCTTGAAAAACGCAAACCCGACTTCCAGAAGTTTCCAAAACTTCCTTAATCAAGGGAATTTATGGCACAATCAAAAGTACGTATTTGGCTCAAAGCCTTTCGTTTAAGAACTTTACCATTGGCTTTGGCAAATGCTGTGATGGGAAGTTTGTTGGCTCTGGCGCAAGACGACTTCAGAATTTTAGTGTTTGTTTTAACAATTGTTACGATCACAGCACTGCAAATTTTGTCGAATTTGGCCAACGATTATGGCGATTACAAATCAGGTGCCGATAACGAAAGTCGTGTTGGACCAACCAGAGTTACTGTTTCTGGATTGATTACCATTAAAGAAATTAAAGCAATGATTATTGCTTTCGTTATTTTGTCGTTTGTAAGTGGTAGTATTCTAATTTTTGTAGGATTGAGTAACTTGCCTTGGAAGAACATAGCTTTATTTTATTTGCTTGGGATCGGAGCAATTGGTGCAGCAATTAAATACACGGTTGGTAAAAATCCTTATGGCTACAAAGGTTTTGGCGATGTGTTTGTTTTTATCTTTTTTGGCTTGGTTGGAGTAATTGGAACTTATTACATGCATACACAACAATTTAATTCTATTGTTATTTTGCCGGCAATTTCTATAGGTTTATTTAGTGTTGGGGTGTTGAATGTAAATAATTTACGAGATATTGATTCCGATAAAGAATCGGGAAAAAATACTTTAGCCGTTCAATATGGGAAAAAATTTACTCAAAATTATCATCTTATTTTATTGCTGACAGCTTTTGGTGCAGCAATTACTTATACGTTTGTTCAAAATGTGGGCAGTTGGAGTTGGTTGTTTCTAATTTCACTTCCTCTTTTTATTCGAAATTTGATGAAAGTTTTTAATTACAAATCGGCTGATGATTTGAACAACGAATTAAAAAATCTTGCCTTGTCTACCTTCTTATTTGCTCTGCTTTTTGGTTTAGGGCTCTTGTTTTCTTAAAAAATATCCAAAAGCTTGAAATTATTCGTAAATTGAATTTGTATTCAAAGATGATGGAGGCAAGCTATAAAAAACATACTTTAAACTTTATAAATCCTGCAGGCACTTCTCGCGGGGTTTATTTTTACAAGGATAGTTGGTATATTCAATTAAGCGAAGGAGACAAAACGGGGATTGGTGAGTGCTCAATTTTAAAAGATTTGAGTATCGATGATACGGTTCAAGTAGAGGCAAAGCTGGAGGAGATATGCGATCAGATCAATTATGGAATATTTAATTTCAAAGCATGTTTGGACGATTTTCCTGCAATTCAATTTGGTTTAGAAACCGCTTTGATCGATTTGAAAAATGGTGGAACAAAGTCGCTTTTCCCCTCTGATTTTTTAAATGGAAATTCCGGAATAATTACCAATGGGTTGATTTGGATGGGCGATTTTGAATTTATGGAATCTCAGATATCAAAAAAATTGGAAGATGGATTTTCATGCATAAAATTAAAAATTGGAGCATTAGATTGGAAAAAAGAGCGATCGTTAATTGAAGAAATGCGCCGACGATTTAGTGCAGAGCAATTAACCATTCGGGTAGATGCAAACGGAGCTTATTCTCGTAAAAAAGCAATTCAAGTACTACACGATTTAGATCTCTTGGAAGTACATTCGATTGAGCAGCCTATAAAGGCTGGAAATTGGGATTTGATGGCCGAGCTTTGTGATTTAACACCTGTGCCTATCGCGCTCGATGAAGAAATAATTGGTTTTCCAAAGCTTGAGCAAAAGTTAGAAATATTAGAAGTTATTCGCCCTCAGTATATTATTTTAAAACCATCGTTGCTTGGAGGTTTAAAAGCTTCCGACGAATGGATCAAGCTTGCAGAAGAAGAGCAAATTGGTTGGTGGGCAACTTCTGCACTCGAAAGTAACATTGGTCTAAACGCAATAGCACAATGGGTCGCTGCAAAAGAAATCACTTTGCCACAAGGCTTAGGAACGGGAGGACTATTTTCAAACAATATTGCTTCTCCATTAGCAATGCAGGGCCAACAATTATTTTATTCTAAAAATCAAAAATGGGGTGAAATATAGTGTTGGATAAATTTCAGATAAATATTAATGATCGGGTTTATCGATTGTCGGAATTAGCAGTCGAGATAGAACAGAAAGCGCAAGCTACATGGTTGCTTGATTTGTTTCGATTCATTCTCCGGTGGTTTGATTCATCGGATTCGATTACCCAAAAAACCTCAGGGAGTACGGGAGTTCCTAAAACGATGCAGCTTAAAAAAAGTTCTATGAATGCTTCTGCTGAAAGAACTATCTCATTCTTTGAATTGAAGGAAAACGATCGGGTGTGGCTGTGTCTTCCTATAGAATATATTGCTGCTAAAATGCAAGTGGTTCGATGCTTGATCGGTAACCTGAAGTTACATGTTTCAGAACCAACTTCAACTCCTATAGTTCCCGAAATTCCAATTCAATTCGCTGCTTTAGTTCCGATGCAGCTAAAACGAATGCTGGTTCAAAATCAATCGTTTGCTTCAATAGAAACCTTAATTCTAGGTGGAGCTGCTGCCGATAATGCTTTGGTGCAGAGTCTCCAAGGTTTGACAACAAAAGTGTATGCAACCTACGGAATGACGGAAACATGTTCACACATCGCATTGCAAAAACTAAATGGAGTGGATCAGCAGGATTCTTTTTTTGTGCTCGATGGTATAAAAGTGTCGATAAATTCAAGTAACTGTTTGGAAATTAAAGCACCCGATTTGCATGATGAACCAATTGTTAGCAACGATTTGGTTGAATTGATTGATCAAAATCATTTTCGAGTTATTGGGCGAACCGATAATGTCATCAATTCAGGTGGGTTGAAAATAAATCCTGAAGAGATTGAAGCAGCAGTTGCTGGTAAATTCAACCTAGAAGTAGTTTTGCTCGGTATTCCTGATCGTTTGCTTGGTCAAAAGTTAGTGTTGGTTAGCGAAAAAGAAATAATGCCTGAAGTTTGGGAACAAGTGAAGGAATTTGTCGAACAACATTTTGGAAAAAATAAGACTCCAAAATTGAAAAAAGTATTGAATCATTTTCCAAGAACCAAATCGATGAAAGTAGTTCGTGCGGAAATTGAAACAATTATTGTGAATGATCAAGTTTGAAAATCAAAATATAAAACTCAATCGACATCTGGTATTAAAGGGGATATCGGTATCAGTTAAACAAGGAGAATCAGTAGGCATTATTGGTGAAAATGGATCGGGAAAAACAACTTTAGCATTGGCAATGGCCGGTGAATTGTTATTGCCAACTATCGATTGTGGAATGCTAAAAAAGCAGGCAGTTTTTGTTAGTTTTCAATCTACCTTCCATTTTAAACATGGTATAACCGCCTATCGACAACAACGATGGAATTCGCCTGATCCGGAGATTGTGCCAACAGTTCGAGAGGTTCTTGATGAACATAAAAATACGAAAGAAGTACAACGCTTGATCGAAGAATTTGATTTTGAAGATCGTTTAGATCGAATGATAATTAGTCTTTCGAATGGCGAACAACGAAAGTTTGAGTTAATTCAGGCGCTTGCTCAAAATCCCCAAGTATTAATCATCGATAATGCATTTACCGGGCTTGATGTTGACTCAAGATCGCTACTGAATTCTATGTTTAATCGACTAATTAATAAGAGGCAATCAGTTGTTTTAACTGGTTTGTCTAAAGATGAATTTCCCGAATTGGTTCAGAAATTTTATTTACTGAAAAATCAAAAAGTAGAATTATTAAGTAAAAACGAAATCCCTAGCAGTTCTGTTTCGCATCAGTTAAATAAATATGAAATTCCAACTTGGAAGCCAAGCTCGTTCAGTACTTTGTTTAAACTTCGGAACGTCACTTTAACTTATGGAGATAAAACGATTCTAAATAAAATAAATTGGACAGTAAAAAGAGGTGAGAAATGGATTTTGTCAGGTGAGAATGGAGCTGGAAAAACCAGCTTGCTCAATTTAATTTTTGGCGATAATCCAAAGGCTTACAACTGCGATATTGAACTGTTTGAACAGCAAAAGGGAACTGGCGAAACAATTTGGGAAATTAAGCAGAAAATTGGATACATATCGCCCGAAATGCAACAATTCCTTCCATCTAATCAAACCGTTTTAGAAGTATTGTGTTCTGGTTATTTCGATTCAGAAGGTCTGTATAAACATCCCACAAGTTATGTCGAGAAAATAGCCAAAAAATGGACAAATCTGATTAATTTCAGCACAAAAGAAGAGGTAATGTTCAAAATGCTTTCTTCATCAGAACAACGATTGGTTTTAATTTTGCGTTCCTTAATAAAATGTCCACCATTGTTGATATTAGATGAACCATTTCAGGGTTTAGATCAAAGGAATCTGGCACGGATGCAACAATTAATTTCATTAATTGGCAGAAAAACTGATACTAGTATGATATTTGTTACCCATTATCGAAATCAAATTCCCGAAATTTTCAATTTGGAATTAAAATTGTCGAATGGAAGTATGATTCATTGTGGTTATCGAAAACAATAAAAAATGAAGAAAATATTAGGATTGATGCAACTTTTTGTAGGAATTAGTGGTTTTACAGGAAGTATTCCGATTCTCACAAAGTCGACAACAAATTTAGTATCGGGGAGCGGACAGGACTTTTTTGTTCAAGGAGTTCTTTTACTTTTAATGGTGGCAGTTCCCAATTTAGTGGCTTCTTATTTTGCGCTAAATTTGCATCGAAAGACTGGAGTTTTAAGCTTGATTGCAGGCGTTGTTTTGCTCGCTTGGGTTGGATACCATTTTTTTACCTTTGGATACCAAAGCTTTTTTCAGATTTTTTATCTGGTGATCGCAATTGCAGAATTATTAATAGTTCAGCGCATTATGCTTGCTGACAAACCAAAGAATTAAGATCAATTTTAAGTTGATATAATAGAACTTGTATAGAACTCGTTATTTTTATAAAAATTATAATCATGAATAATACGTATTGTGTAATAATGGCAGGAGGAATTGGAAGTCGATTTTGGCCATTAAGTAAGACTTCGCGCCCCAAGCAGTTTTTAGATATCTTAGGTACAGGTGAAACATTTATACAACAAACATATCGTAGATTTAAAGCGGTTTGTCCGGCTGAAAATTTTCTAATTGTTACCAATACCATGTACAAAGAAATGGTATTAGAACAACTTCCCGAGTTGAGTGAAGAGCAGGTTCTGTGCGAACCAATGCGCCGAAATACTGCACCTTGCATTGCATATGCAGCTTATAAAATTAAATCGAAAACTCCCGATGCAAATATTATTGTTGCACCATCCGATCACCTGATTACCAAAGAAGATGAATTTACAAAGCAAATTAATAAAGCTCTGGATTATGTATCGACCAACAATTCGTTGTTAACTTTAGGTATCACTCCGAGTCGCCCCGAAACAGGTTATGGTTACATTCAAATCAGCGATCAAGTTGATTTCAATTCCTACGACAATTTGTTCAAAGTGAAAACTTTCACTGAAAAGCCCGATTTAAAAATGGCGAAAGTATTTATGGAAAGTGGCGAGTTTTTCTGGAATTCGGGCATTTTTGTTTGGTCTCTATCTTCCATTTTGAAATCATTTGAAGAACATCTAACCGAAGTGAACGATTTGTTTGCCAAAGGAGCAAATTGGTATTATACCAAAGATGAACCAGCCTTTTTGAATAAAACCTATTCTGAATGTCCTAATATTTCTATCGATTATGGAATTATGGAAAAAGCACAGAATGTATTTGTGATGTGCGCCGATTTTGGTTGGAGCGATTTAGGAACCTGGGGTTCGTTGTGGGAACAATCGGATAAGGATGAAAAATTGAATGCAGTGCAAGGAGACAATGTAATGCTTTATAATTCAGAGAATTGTATTGTAAACATGAAAAAAGATAAACTAGTGGTACTTGAAGGGCTAGATGATTACATTGTTGTTGATTCTGACGAAACATTATTGGTTTGTAAAAAAGAGAATGAACAGCAAATCAAGCAATTTGTAAATGATGTTCGTTTAAATAAAGGCGATGAATTTGTATAACCATTGAGTTTAAATAAATAAGAAAGAGGCTGCAAAAACAGCCTCTTTTTTAATGTCTTAACTAAACGTAGTGTTTATAATTTATGAAAGGGTTACATATATTAATTCCAAGATTTAGAAAAAAGTTACCCTTAAAGTCCAATTATTTTATAACAAATTGTTGTTGTATAGAATTCCGTAAATCAAAATATAAAAAAGGGTTGCAACCAAAGCGATGAAAACTAAAATAGTCCAAGTTCTCTTATTATGGTTGATAGACTTCTTCTTTAAAAGAATATTGTTGATTTGTTTGATCAAATTTGGGAATGCATTTTCATCTTTAATGATGTAATCAAATGCGCCATATTTCATCGATTCTACTTCTTTTTCCAAATTATCCTGTTCGGCCAATATCAAAATTTCAATCTCGTTATTAACTGTTTTTACAAATTTTAAAAATTCAACCCCATTCATTGTGTCGATGTTGTAATTAAAAATTAAAATGTCGGGACTTTGTTTAATCATCTTTAGTGCTTCGGCACCTGAATGATACGATTGGGTATTTTTAAAAGAATTGGAGCTTAAGTAGGTGCATATAAAATTGTTGTAGACCTTGTTTTCTTCAACAACAAATATTAATGGTTTGTCTTTGGTTGTATGTTTTCTCTTCAGAAGCAAAACTATACTTGTAAGTTTTTGGTTACTGATTTATTCGTGAAGAAAGTTACATAAAATATAATTGCCTACATATATTTATGTTTCGATAGGGGCTTCAAAATTCATTTATCTATATTTTTTCTTCATTCACCGATAAATTTACAACACCTACTACTTTGTTATGCAAAGTACTAAATATTTATATCTACTTTTATTTCGATTTAATTTACAAAAATTATGAAGTCGGAAAACACAAAGGCTCAAATGCGAAAAGGAATTCTGGAATACTGTATTCTAGAAGTTCTGGATCATAAAAAGGCATATGCTACTGATATAATCGAAGCACTAAAATCGGCTAAAATGATTGTTGTTGAAGGAACTTTATACCCTCTTTTAACTCGTTTAAAAAATGGAGGTGTTTTGAGTTATCAATGGGAAGAGTCGATTCAGGGACCACCCCGTAAATACTATAGTTTGACTTCGGATGGGAAGGAACTATTATTAGAATTACGTGAATCATGGAAAGAAATAGCAAGTGCAGTAAATCAAATACAGCAACTTAATTCGTAGAATATAAAACCCACATAAAATGAAAAAAACATTAACAATCAATATTGTAGGAACAGTATTCCATATCGAAGAGGATGCCTATGAATTGTTAAAGGATTATCTCCAAAAAGTAAATCAGCACTTTGCTTCCGAGAATGGAGGAATGGAAATTATCAATGATATCGAAACTCGAATTGCTGAACTGTTTAAGCAAAAAATGGGAGATAATTTCACAGTAATTACCTTACCAATGGTTGAGCACGTAATGGAAACGATGGGGCTTCCACACGAGATGATGAATGATTCTGAGGACGAAGAAGAAGCTTCTGAACAAGAAAAGAAGAACGAAAAATTCAATTCTGGTCGACGAGTTTATTCTAAAAAATTATATCGCGATCCTTCAGGTGCAATTTTAGGAGGTGTGTGTGGTGGAATTGCACATTATATTAACCTCGATCGTGTTTGGGTACGGATTCTATATGCCGTTTTAACTATTGTTAGTTTGTCTTTTGCACCGTTTGTTTTCATCATTGCATATATCGTGTTGTGGGCAGCTGTTCCGAAAGCACTAACTTATTCACAACGATTAGAAATGATGGGCGAGCCTGTAAATATTGAAAACATTGGTAAAAAAGCCAAAGAAGAGCCCAATGATTATTCTACTCAAAGCAATTCTAACGATCCATACCAAGCAATTCGAAGTACAAGCTATAATCCCAATTATAAGTCAAGAAGGCCTTTAGTTTCAATTTTAAAATTTCTATTTGGATTGTTCATTTTGCTAATTACATTACCCATGCTCTTCGGAATAGTGGTTGCCATTCTTGCTGCCACACAAGTGTTTGGATTTGTATCCTCCTTTACACCTGACTTCTATCCCGATTTTATAATCAATAACATTGTGGGTGGCAATCTGGGTGGCAATCTGTTGATTTCTATTTCTCTTATTGTTGGAATTCCTGTGTTATTATTGCTTTATGCCGGTGTACATATGCTTTTTAATCTACAGTCGAATAAACGAGGCGTTTTGTTTCCAGCTTTAGGAGTTTGGGTGATTGCCATTGTATTTGCTATTGCATCGAGTGTAGGCGTAGTTGACAACTTTAAAGTAAAAGGTACAACAAAGAAAGAAGTGCAATTAAAGTCGATCGAAGTGGGCGATACGATTGTTGCTTCGATTAATAAAAAATTCTTCGAAAAGTATAGTGATTCAGATCTGCAATTCGAAGATTATAAATTATTGTATGATGGAACAAATGAAATTATTGCAGGTATTGCAGGCCTTACTATTAAGAAAAGTTCTGAAGAAGGTGCTTACATTTCGATGATGAAATCTTCAAGAGGTGATCGTTTGAAAAATGCAAATGGCGATGCTCAATTAGTAACATACAATTATACATTTGGTAAAGAGATGACATTTGATCCATATTTTGTACTTGAAAAAGATCAAAAATGGAGAAACCAACAGGTTGATGTAACGATTTATTTGCCGGTTGGATATATAATTTATCTCGATGAAAGTCTATTACCCATAATTGATGATATAAAAAATGTTTCTAACACGTGGGATGGACACATGATTGGCCATTATTGGGAAATGAAGGAAGAAGGCTTAACCCAAATTAGCAAATAGGTTATTTAAGTTTAAAATCTGTATTATGAAAATAATAATGAAATTAGGGATATTGCTTGCTACGTTGTTGATGCATTTAATCGGAACTGGGCAGAATTCTCAAAAAGTATACGATTCGTTTAATTCCGAAGAAGGAGCAATGGTTTTAAGCTTTACCAAAAGTGTGCTCGAACCTTTTGAGTTTTTACTCGATGATGATACCAAAAAAATCGTTTATAAGATGAAGAAAGTTAAGTTCTTATCGTACAACGATGAAAATGGGAAAATGAGTTCAACGCTGGCTTATAGTCGAATTGCTTCTCGTTTGAATGGTGGAAAATATTTCGAAATTAATCCCAATGAATTGAATTGTGAAAATTGTCAGTTTGAGCTTGAATTTGAAGAGGAGGATGAAATCAAACTGATTGGATATGGGGCAGATGCAATGCATCTAAAAGAGTTTCATGTATTAATAAGAAGTGATAATCATTGTATTTTATTTTCATTTTATGGAGATATCAGTATTGAAGATTTAAAAAGTTGTACAAAATTTTCACAATCGACTAAGGGATTATTCAATACATAGTTTTAATTTTGTAAGGAATGCAAACAGTAAAACATGTTATTATTTCTAGTTAATTTTATTAGAGTCTCCTTATTTATCATAATTGTTTATTTTGTTTTAAAATTTATTGGGAAATTATTTTCACCTAAATCACCAAACGAGCCCTTTCAAAAGAACTCAAGGGATGGTGAAACAACCATTCACCAAAATAAAAGCGAGAAGAAAAAGAAGTTTGATAAGAATGAGGGGGAATACGTAGATTATGAGGAGATTAAGTAATCTGTTTTAAGTGTTCTTTTAACTCAATTACTGCTGCATCGCATTGTTCCGAAAAAAGTTTAATATAATTCGGATACTCTTCAATTTTTTCCTCTTTTTGTGTAAGTAGTTGCAGTTCTTTCAATTCATTGGCAAGCTCCTTCAATCCAAAAGTTGCTACCGACGACTTCGCTTTATGCGCTTCTTTGCCAAGTTTGTCCCAATCTTTTTCTTCCAATAACCTTTCGAAATTTTCTTCAAATTCATCAACCTGATCAATAAATAACATTATCAACTCCTCAAGCATATTGCTGTCTCCCATTGTAATATCATTAATATATGATAGGTCGGTATATTTCATAATTCGAAATTTTATTGATAAAGTTACAAAAATAGTAACAACACAAAGTAAATATATGTTTTATTTGATAATGGTTAAATAATGACTTTTCTCATATTTGGAATTAGTGAGATTTAGTTAATTTTGCCCTTAACACTACACGTATAAAACAGGTTTTGTGAAGAGAACTTCCTTTTATTATATTCATAAAGATTTAGGAGCCAAAATAGTACCTTTTGCAGGGTATGAAATGCCAATTGAGTATACTGGTATTAAGAACGAACACTTGATTGTTCGAAACGGAGTTGGCGTTTTCGATGTATCGCACATGGGTGAAATTTGGGTAAAAGGGCCTAATGCCTTGCAATTTATTCAGAAAGTTACCTCCAACGATGCTTCGAAATTAGTGCCAGGAAAAGCCCAATATTCATGTCTTCCAAATGGAAAAGGAGGAATTGTTGACGATATTTTGGTTTATTCCTATAAGCCTGAGAAATATTTATTGGTGGTTAATGCTTCAAATATTGAGAAAGATTGGAAATGGTTAAATAGTCAAAACGATATGAATGCTGAGCTGGAAAATGCTTCCGACAACATGTCGCAATTGGCAATTCAAGGACCAAAAGCCACCGAAGTACTTCAAAAACTTACCGATGTAAATTTATCGGAGATAAAATACTACACTTTCTGTGTTGATAAATTTGCCGGATTCGAAAATGTAATAATTTCAGCTACTGGTTATACCGGAGCTGGCGGTTTCGAGTTGTATTTCGATAATTCGATTGCTGAACCAATTTGGAAAGCGATCTTTGAAGCAGGTGCAGCGTATGATATTGCACCAATTGGTTTGGGGGCTCGCGATACTTTGCGTTTAGAAATGGGCTTTTGTTTGTATGGCAACGATATTGATGATACCACATCGCCAATTGAAGCCGGTTTAGGTTGGATAACGAAATTCACCGACGATAAAGACTTTATCGATAAAGCATTTTTGTTACAACAAAAACAAGAAGGGGTAAGCCGACGCTTAAGAGCTTTTAAGATGATCGATAAAGGAATTCCTCGTCATGGGTACGAAATTGAAAATTCCAATGGAGAAAAAATTGGTGAAGTTACTTCAGGATCTATTTCTCCAGTATTAAATGTTGGAATTGGAATGGGATATATTGCTGTTGAAGAAGCAAAACTCAAAAATGAAATCTATATTGTTGTTAGAAAACGAAAGTTAAAAGCAGAAATAATTAAAACACCGTTTATCTAAAAAGGATAGACTTTATTAACCCAAGATCAGACCCCGTAATTTTACGGGGTTATTCTTTTCTATAAATTCAGTTTTCGTTTGATCCCAATTTTGTTTTTTGATGCTGCTTTTTCAATATACTCACTAATATTTGGCACTTTACACGACGTTTCGCCCATGTTTACTTTTACTAATTGATCTGCATCTTTCAGTTAATTCTTGAATATAAGTGCCACACGACAATACAAAATTATTCATAGCATAACGAACTCTGTTTTTTGATGAATGCAGGTTTTTTCAATGAAATCTAGCTTCTTTTTAGAATCTGAAATATTCAAATCTTTGTTCGGTGTTGAACTAACCAAATAGCCAAGTGTTGACCATCCAGCTGATTGAGCAAATTCGTCTTCTGTATGAATCCATTCTTCCGACAATTCTATGCCAAACCTGCTCTTTGCTGTAGCATAATCGCTAATCTATACACGAATAGGCCTTTTCAACCCAATTTTGAACATCTTCTTTCGAAAATTTTGAATGGTCGGTAATCAATGCAGCTAAATACATTGAATCAGAATTGACAGTAGCATATAATTTGATGGACAATTCATGATCTACTTTATTTTCTTTTGAAGTACTTTTAAATCTGCAACTTTCATCCCATAAAAGGGATCTCGTGCACCATGTCGTCGTAAAACCTTCCTGGTTTGTTCTGAACCCCTCGATTCTAAATAGCTTAGTACTTCATCAATTTCCATGCTCTTATAACTATCTGATATTGAGGTGTTTTTAGTGTTTTGCATTAGACAAGTGGAAAAGGATCAACGCAATGGCAGCACAACCAAACATGAAAATCCCGGTAGGAACTAATGTGCCGTTATGAAAATAGGCAATGGCCGATCCAATTATTGCGCTCAATGCAAATCTTAGCACTCCAATTACCGCATTGGCCGATCCTGAAATTTTAGGAAAACGGTTGATGATTAGAGCAATCGAATTGGCAAATGTTAAACCTAAACTACCAATATTTACAGCAATAGATATAAATACCCACCAAAGATTTGGCTCGTTTTGCAAAGTTCCGACAAGTAGAAAAATGCCTGAAATAGACTGGATGATCAATCCAACTTGTAAAAGTTTCACCGGATTGAATTTTTTAACCAACCTAAAATTCAGTAGGTTAAATGAAATATTTAAAACAATATTAGCTCCAAAAAATAACGGAAATTTGCTAACCTCAATATTAAAGAAATCGATATAAATAAACGAGGCGGCAGTTAAAAATGCAAACATTCCTGCAATTGAAAAACTATTGGTAAGAACTAGAAATAGTGTTTTTCCGGAGGTGAATATTGTGTGGTATGATTTTGTAATTTGAGAAAGTGTAATACGATTGGTAATGAGTTTTGGATCTCTTGATTCTGGTACAAAAATTAAAAATAGAAATAGGGTAACAATCGAAACAACAAACATGAAAAGAAAGATCGATTGCCAACCAAAATGAATCAATAAAAACGAACCAATTACTGGAGCAACTAATGGAGCAAACATCATAATCATCCCCATTAATGACGAAATGCGTGCTACTTCTTTACCTTCGAACCAATCGCGAACAAAAGCCATATTTACAACCGAAGCACAGCCTCCACCAATAGCTTGCAAAAACCGAAGTGCCCAAAGGAAATAAATATTAGTAACAAATGTTGCCAAAATGCTTGAACCCGAAAATAGAAGTAGTCCGAAAATAGCAACTTTTTTTCTTCCGTATGAATCCGAAAATGGGCCTCCAAATAGTTGTCCTACTGCCACACCTGCAAAATACACGGTTAGCGAAATTTGTAATAAATTAAGGGGCTTTTGAAAATACTCGGCCATAACTGGAAGCGCAGGCATGTAGGTATCGGTTGCAAAAGGCGAAAGTGAGGTTAACAGAGCTAATAAAATAGCAATCTGTAATAAGAAAAATTGACTGTCTTTTCTAATATAATATTTATTGGTCATGTTAAATTTATTGAGGGTGCAAATGTAAATGCTATCTCAATAAAAATGTGAGAGAAATCTCATGTAGTTTGTTGAATTAATAATTTTCTAAGTTTATTTTAATCTGTTAAACCTGTTCATAAAAGAAAAGCCCATTTTCACAATCCAATATTGTAATTTTGACAAATTATCCCCCACGTTCTAATAATTCACACTACAAAAGATCAAAACTATTGATATACATTTGTTATTATTGAAAAATTCGTATTCAAAGTTAAAACAGAAAAAATGTTTAGATCATTCTTCATTCTTACGCTTGCATTCATAACCTTGGTAGGTTGTAAAAATCAATCTGAAACATCGTATAATAGCGCATGGGATAAAGTTCCCGAGATATTAGCTCAAATTAAGGAGCCAGTTTTTCCCGGTCAACAGTTTAACATACTTGATTATGGGGCGGTTGCTGATGGAAAAACTCTAAATAGCAAAGCAATCAACGATGCAATTAAAGCTTGTAGCGAAGCTGGCGGTGGAACAGTATTAGTTCCCAAAGGAGATTTCTATACCGGAGCAATTCATTTTAAATCGAATGTTCGCTTGCACTTAGAAGAAAATGCAATTCTTAACTTTTCTGTTGATCCTAACGATTATATTCCTTTGGTTTATACACGTTGGGAAGGAATCGATTGCTATAATTATTCCCCTTTAATTTATGCTTATCAGGTTGATAATATTGCTTTAACCGGAAAAGGAACAATCCATGGAAATGCCAGCACCGAAAACTGGTGGAAATGGAAAGGAAAAAAGGAATATGGGTGGAAAGAAGGAGAGCCTAGTCAGTTAATGCTGCATGCTCGACCAATGCTTGATACTTTAAATAAAAAACAAGTTCCTGTTGAAGAACGAATTTTCGGAAACGGATTTTACTTGCGACCACAATTTGTAAACTTCATTGAGTGTAAAAACGTATTAATCCAGGATATTACCATTAGAGATTCTCCATTTTGGATTTTGCATCCACTATTTTGTGAGAATTTGATTGTTCGTGGAGTTGAAGTTCATAGCTTGGGAACCAATAACGATGGATGCGATCCGGAATCCTGTAAAAATGTTTTAATCGAGGATTGCTTCTTCGATACAGGGGACGATTGTATTGCACTAAAATCAGGTAGAAATACCGATGGAATTGTTAAAAATATGCCAACCGAAAATGTCATTGTTCGTAATTGTAAAATGAAAAACGGACATGGTGGAGTTGTAATAGGAAGTGAAATATCAGGAGGTGCAAAGAACATTTTTGTTGAAAATTGTGAAATGGATAGCCCCGAGCTCGACCGCGCAATTCGCATCAAAACCAATTCAAATCGTTCGGGATTAATTGATGGTATATATGTACGTAATGTAACTGTTGGAGAAGTACGCGAATCAATCTTAAGGATTAATTTAAATTACGATATCAAAAAAGAAGGTACCGATGAACTTTATCCAAAAGTTCAAAACGTGTATTTAAATAATATATCTTGTAAGAAAGCAAAATACGCTTTGTTGATTAACGGTATCGAAGGGCAAGATTTAGTAAACAATATTAATTATACCAATTGTGTTTTCGAAGGCGTTGAAAAAGAAAATGTAGTCGAATATGCAAAAGGAATTAATTTTAATAATGTCTCGATTAATGGTGAAGTAGTGAATTATTAAATAGATTGGTAGATATAGTAATGCCGGACTTCTTTAATGAGATTTCCGGCATTTTTTTGTGCCATTAATTCTAATTCGTTGGTCGTGCTGAACAAACATTCAGACTCACTGTTCTCAACTCAATAAAAAATATTGACAATTGGTCTAAATTATTTAACTTAAGTACCTAAAAACTATTTGATTTGACAATATGAGTAACGCAAAAAAATTTGGAACAGCCCCAGTGTTCTTTACAGCTATTTCAACCATTCTTGGGGCAATACTTTTCTTACGGTTTGGTTATGCTGTTGGAAGTATTGGATTTTGGGGAGTGATCATCATTATTCTTTTAGGTCATTTGGTGACTATTCCCACCGCCTTTGCAATTTCTGAATTGTCTACCAATAAGCGTGTTTTAGGTGGCGGTGAGTACTTTATTATATCACGTTCGTTTGGACTGAATATTGGAGCAACCATTGGTTTTTCCCTTTTCTTGTCGCAGGCAATTAGTGTGGCTTTTTATGTAATTGCTTTTACTGAATCGTTTCAGTTTTTATTTCGTTATTTACTAAATCACTATGATTTAACTCTGCCCCGGCAGGCAATTAGTTTACCTGTAATGGCGGGATTGTCGTTTTTAATATTGAAGAAAGGGGCGAATATTGGTATAAAGGCATTGTATTGGATTGTTGGAATATTATTTGTTTCATTACTATTGTTTTTTCTTGGAACAACCGAACATGCTACAATTAATGAGTTGACTTTTGCACAAACTGAATTTCGAAATCGAGAGAATTTCTTCATTGTATTTGCCGTTATATTCCCGGCATTTACCGGAATGACTGCTGGAGTTGGCTTGTCGGGCGATTTGAAAGATCCATCTAAATCAATTCCTTTGGGAACTACCATTGCAACTTTTTCAGGGATGATCATCTACTTTTTAGTTGTTTATAAACTTTTTATTTCGGTGTCACCCGAAGATATGATCAACGATCAATTGGTGATGTCGAAAATTGCCATCGGCGGGATAGTTATTATTCCATTAGGATTGGCAGCTTCAACTTTTTCATCGGCGCTAGGTTCTATAATGGTTGCTCCGCGTACGATTCAAGCATTAGCTGTTGATAGATCATTTCCTTCAAAAAAAATGAATAACTGGCTTGCAACCGATAAAAATGGAGAACCGAAAAATGCTTCGATCATTACGATTATCATTGCTTTTGTGTTTGTTGCTTTAGGCGATGTTAATGCTGTAGCATCGGTAATTTCAATGTTCTTTATGGTAACTTATGGTGCTATATGTCTGATTTCTTTTCTGAATCACTTTGGAGCATCTCCATCTTATCGTCCCTCGTTCCGATCGAAATGGTACTTGTCGCTTTTGGGATTCATTGTTTCGGTTTGGGTGATGTTTAAAATTAATTCTTTGTATGCTTTAATTGCGCTGGGTTTAATGATTGTGTTGTATTTATACATTAGTAATATCAACAAAGACAGGGGCGGTTTGCAGTCGATTTTTGCAAATGCTATTTTTCAGCTCAACCGAAATATTCAAGTATACCTGCAACGCACTCAAAGTAAATCGAAAGTTGAAGAGTGGCGCCCGAGTGCCATTTGTATTTCGGCTTCTACTTTTGAGCGAAGTGAGGTTTTTAAGTTATTAAACTGGATTTCTTACAAATATGGCTTTGGAACCTATTTGCATATGATTGGAGGTTATTATTCAAAGGCAACTCATGAGCAATCGGAAGAAGAAATGTTGCGAATTTTAGATCGCTTTAAACATAACGAAAATCAGGTTTATGTTGATACCATTATTTCGCCATCGTATACTTCAGCGATTGCACAAGCAATTCAAATTCCAGGAATAGCAGGAATGGAGAATAACATGATTATTTTTGATTACGATAAGCATACCAATCAAAATCTTAGTAATATAATTGATAATTTTTCTTTGGTTCGATCAGGAAATTTCGATGTATGTATTTTGGCGTCAACCGGAAAACATATTGAATTTGAAAATGGAATACATGTTTGGATAAAATCAAGCGATACCTATAATGCCAACCTGATGATTCTTTTAAGTTTCATTATATTGGGTCATCCCGATTGGAAAAAATCAACAATTAAGATTTTTGAAATTTGTAATCCGGGAGAAGAAGAAAATGTAAAAGCGCAACTTCGAAAAATGGTGATTAGCGGCCGTTTGCCAATTACAGAACACAACATTGAAATCATTACTCAGCCCGAAGATGTTTCGAGTAAGAAGTTGATAAATAGGCATTCTGTAAATGCAGCATTAACAATTATTGGAATACGAGAAGATGTAATTAAGCATCAAAAGCAAGAACTATTTACCGGATATGACGATATTAGTAGTGTATTATTTGTAAATTCTCACGGTGAAAAGGAGATTAGTTAATGGCACGTTTTATAAAAAATAGGAATAAAATTGTAGGGGAAGCACCTGGTTCAATCGTTTTTATAGGAAAGCAACGAATGGAACAAACGAGATTGCGTGGAATCACATTTGATAAAAATAGTTTTAACGATTATGAGTGCGAAACCGTAGAAGAACTGCTTTCTAATTTTGATGAGAATAAAGTAAATTGGTTAAATATCGATGGTGTACACGATGCAGGGATCATCTCGAAAATTGGAACGAAGTTCGGAATTTCAACCCTAGTTTTAGAAGATATTGCCAACACCGATCAACGTCCCAAAATTGTAGAGGATGAGCATTACCTTGCTGTGTTTGTAAAGCAAATTACTTTTAACAGAAGTGAAGAAAAAATTCATGCAGAGCAAATTTCAATTCTGCTTGGTAAAAATTACATTGTCACATTTCAGGAGCAAGTTGGTAATTTTTTCGATCCGATAAGAGTGCGTTTACGCAACGATATTGGTAAAATTAGAGAACGAAAGTCGGATTACATGTTGTATCGAATTTTAGATACAATTGCGGATCATTATATGATGAATGCCGGTCAGTTGGCAGAATTGATTGAAACCACAGAAGAAATTATTCTATCCAACACCGATAATAGTTTGTTAAATCAAATTTACAGAAACAAAACCGAAATAAGTTACCTACGAAAAGCAGTGCGCCCGGTTACCGAAATCTCAAAGTACTTAAAGAACCTCGATTCCGATGTTTTCAATGGCTCAACAAAGCCTTATCTGCACGATTTGGATGATATAATAACACATACCATGGAAACCATTGATTTGTACAGCACCATGGTGAGTGATCATTTAAATATGTTCAATACCAACTTGAGCAACCGAAGTAATGATGTAATGAAGGTGCTAACAATTTTTGCTTCAATATTTATTCCTCTAACATTTATTGCGGGAGTGTACGGAACCAATTTTGAATTCATTCCTGAATTGAAATTTAAAGCAAGCTATTTTATTATGTGGGGAGTAATGATCGTGGTTGCAGTGTTAATGCTTTTCTATTTTAGAAGAAAAAAATGGTTATAACATGACGGATGAAAATTGGTTGAAGAAGTGTTTAATGAGCTTTAAATATGCCTGGCAAGGAATAGTTACCTTTTTTAGGATGAAAGGAAATGCAAAGATTCATTTAATTATGGCTGCCCTAGTGCTTGCTTTTGCCTTGTTTTTTAAACTAGAAAAAATTGATTGGATTATTGTATTGCTATGCATTGCGGGAGTATTATCAGCAGAAGCTCTTAATTCGGCAATAGAAACCCTGTCCAACCATGTAACAAAAGAAAAACACCCGGAGATTAAAAAAGTGAAAGATTTGTCGGCAGGAGCAGTACTTTTTATTGCAATTGGAGCAGCTATTGTTGGCATTCTTGTATTTTATCCATACATATTTAAGTGGGTACAAGCACATTAAAATTGCAAGTAAATATTCAAGATAAACGTGTATCTTATTTTTAATCGCTCTATTTAAATTTGTTTTCTTATTTTTGTAGCGCTAAAAAAATTTAAAACAGATAAAATTTCATGGCATCTACAGCAGATTTTAAAAACGGACTGTGTATAGAATACAATGGTCAGTTGTTTACAATTGTACAATTTCAGCACGTGAAACCTGGTAAGGGAGCTGCTTTTGTTCGTACAAAATTAAAGAATGTCAAAACTGGAAAAGTAATTGAAAATACTTTTAACTCCGGTGTAAAAGTTGAAACAGTTCGTATTGAGCGTCGTCCATATCAATATCTTTATAAAGATGATATGGGATATAACTTTATGCATACTGAAACATTCGAACAAATTTCTATTCAGGAAGAATTGTTGGATACTCCGGGATTATTGAAAGAAGGTCAGATAATTGAAATAAACTTTCATGCCGAAACTGAATCGCCATTAACTGTTGAAATGCCACCATTTGTTGAAATGGAAGTGAGCTATACAGAACCTGGTGAAAAAGGCAATACTGCTACTTCTACTGCAATGAAACCGGCAACTTTAGAAACCGGATACGAAGTAATGGTTCCAATTTTCATCAACACTGGTGATGTAATTAAAGTGGATACTCGCGATAACTCTTATTCTGAGAGAGTTAAGAAATAAAACAAACTTAAGAGCCTTCTAAAAGAAGGCTTTTGTTTGTTTCAGACATTTATTATATTGTAACTTCCTTTTCAAAACCAAAATTGCTATGGGATTAGCCGATAACGGAGCCAATAAAAAAGATCTTAATCGAGAAGCTATATTAGAAATTGCACAGGAGATCTTCAGTAAGTTTGGCTATAAAAAAACCACACTTGATGACATTGCCAATGCCGTAAGGAAAGGAAAAAGTTCGTTGTACTACTATTTTAGCAGTAAAGAAGATCTTTTTCAGGCAGTAATAATTAAAGAGGTTGATATTTTAAAGCAGGCGCTTGAAAAAGTTGTATTTCGATCCTTAGATCCGGAAGAAAAACTTCGAGAGTATATTCTTACAAAGCTTACTACTTTTAGGCAATTGGCTAATTTGTACAATGCGCTTGAAAATGATGTTACCGCAATTGGGTTTATCGAAGAAATTAAAAAGAAGAATGCCAACGACGAAATCCGAATGATTAAGCGAATTCTAATCGAAGGAGTGCGTCGTGATAAATTCCACATCGATGATTTAAATTTAACAGCACTCGGAATTACAACTGCTATTAAAGGATTAGAAATGCCATTAACTGCAGGAAACTATGGATCGTTTGACTTGATTACTACTGTTGATAGTTTTGTGCGTATTCTTTGTTATGGTATTATGAAACGCGATTAATTTTATTGAATATTATACCAATAAAAAAAGCATTACTCATTGAGCAATGCTTTTTTTATATCTGTAAATTTCTTCTTAGCGATTATCCATGTGCTTTTTATAGCGGTTCATAAACTTATCAACGCGTCCGGCAGTATCTACTAACTTCATCTTACCAGTGTAGAATGGGTGTGAAGAACTTGAGATCTCCATTTTGAATAATGGGTATTCAACACCATCAATCTCAATTGTCTCTTTCGTTGCTGCAGTTGAACGAGTAATCACTACTTCATCGTTCGACATATCTTTGAACGCTACCAAACGATAATTATCTGGGTGTATTCCTTGTTTCATTTTATTGCGCTTTTAATCCTTTAATTCTAATCGGGTGGCAAAGATAGAGATTCGTTTTTAATACAAAAAATATTTTTCAACAAAATGTTGTTAAAATCGCTAAAAAACTTTCAATCAATAATTTTTGCCCGCTCAAATTGCTTGTTTCTATCAAATAAATACCGCATTTGGTAATGTGTTTTGGTATGTTTAGCTCCAGTTGATTTGTACAATGAAATAATTTTGGGATTAAAGTCTCCGGCCCACGAAAGCTCAAACTCTTTAATATTTGGTTTATTTGGCATCACGTGCCTATCTATTTCATAGAAAATTGCCGATTCAATGCCCGAACGTTGATGGGTGGCTGCTACTCCCATGATGAAGATACGCGCTCGCGTGAATTTATTGTTCTTTATAAAATTCTTCAGTTTAAGAATATTCCAAGGATTAAGCTTACCATTTTTAATGTGTCGTAGGGCTTCATTAAAATCGGGAATCATCACAAAAAGGGCAATCGGTGTTTCTTTATCGTAGGCGAACCAAACAAATTCTGGATCGAGTAGCATTTTCGACGATTTAATAAAATTATCCAGCTCTGTTCTATCCAGCGGTTTGTAATGCTCGTGTTTACTCCATGCTGCATCATAAACCACTGCAAAGTCTTCGATAAATTTGTCTACTTTATTCCATTCGAAATGTTTGAAGCTATATTGAGGTTTCTTGTTAACCCATTCTGCAATTTTCCAAAATCGCTCAGGAAAAGATTGCTGATAATCTAAATGGTAACAATATTGTTCGTAATAAACTTTAAAACCGTAATGCTCGAAAAGCTCAAGATAATAAGGATGATTGTAGGGCATCCCGAAACCTTGAGGCGAAAAGCCCATTACAAGCAAACCATGATTCATATAGTTTTCGCCCATGTTGGCAGGGCCATCCATCGCTTCCATTCCATTTTTACTTAGCCATTCTTTGGCTGTATCAAATAGAATTGATGAGGCTTCTTTATCGTTGATGCATTCGAAAAAACCTATGTTTCCGGTAGGTTGATCAAATACATTACATTTTTCATCATCTATAAATGCAGCTATTCTGCCAATGGGTTTGCCTTTGTTGTCTAATAAAACCCAACGAGTTGCTTTTCCGTGTTGATAGAATGAATTTTTTTCGATATTGAAATTATCCTCCACCATACTTTTTAGCTGGCAAGCATAATTTTTATCGTTTTTATATAGAATACGAGGTAATTTGTGAAAAAGATTTTTCGTTTTATTACCTTTTACTTCAAGCAGTTTCATTCGGTTTGGTTTATATTGGAAGCATCTGCTTCAAATATTTATCGCATTTGTTCAAAATTTCAGTGAAAGATACAAAATATTCTTACTTTCAAAATATTCTTTTAGAATAGCTTAGTCTCTGCGAGCGAATGATGATAATAATCTGAGGATATTAATATACAACCAAACCAGCGAAACAAGTAAGCCAAATACGCTGTACCATTCCATTTGTTTTGGCGCTCCAGAAGCTGCTCCGCGTTCGATAAAGTCGAAATCGAGTAAAAGGCTAAATGCTGAAATCCCGACAACAATTAAGCTGAATCCGATACCAAAAGTGCCACCACCATACAGAAATGCCATTTCGGCTCCAAACATTTGAGCAATCCAACTAACCAAATAAACAGCCATTAGTCCTCCGAGTGCTGCAAACATTCCTCGTCGGAATTTACCATCAACCTTAATTATTCTTTGACGATAGATAAATAGCATGCTTAAAAATACACCGAAGGTTAAAGCTACTGCACGCATAACCAATCCTGGATATTGTGCCTCGAAGGTGGCTGAAATTCCACCCAGAAACATTCCTTCTAGAATGGCGTAGATTGGTGTTAAAAAAGGAGCACTTTTAGGCGAAAAAGAAGTGATAATTGCAACTATGAACCCACCAATACCACCAATCAGCATTAACGATTTGATTGCGCTAACTGCTGCTACTGGATTTCCTGGAGTATATACTTCAAAAAATTGTTGCCAAGTGTAAAATGCCGAGGCTAAAACAAATAGAACCATTAAAGCGGTTTTGTTAATCGCTCCACTAACCGTCATTGTTTCGTTGCTGTATTCTGAAGCAGCTCGTTGAAACGTATTTTTACCAAAAACTGGATTGGATGTTTGAGTTAAATTCATCGACTTTATATTTATAATTTTAAGTCAAAATGCACAATAAATGTGCAAACTATCCAATTTTAACAGATTTTAACTACGATTTTGATAAATAGAAATCACTACTTAACTCTTCCTTTAACTCTTCGCCTAGTTTTTTTGCTGTAGTGATCTCATAATCTGTAAGTTCCAATGCAAAAGCCGATGCTGCATCTAAAAGGTAGTTGCTCCTTCTGGCTAACTGACAGCTTGTCCGATAAACAATTGTTGTCAGTTTTTCATCCTTTGCCAGCGGAAGCATCAATTCAAATGCGGGCTCAAACATTTCATCAATGTCGTTTTTTGAAGTGAGTGCCAAACGACCAATCATAAGTAATCCGGCATATTTTACCGTAAATTTTTTCCCTCTACAATATTCAAAAGCTTTAGCCAAGGCCATTGGTGTTTTCGTGAAAATATTCATCACCAATTGTTCTACCACTTCGGGTTGTTCGGAGGTTTTTAGCCAGAAATCCATCTGGTCTTCGTTAATTTGGTTGGGCTCTTCAAGCAATGATGCTAGTATTTTTGTTTCGCGCCAGCCTTTATTCCAAAGTTTTAATGCCAATAAATGATTGGGTTCAAAATGCTGTGCAAATTCTTTCAGATTAACTGTCGAAACGCCCCAATTGGTTTCATAAGTAATTCCTCGTTTTTGCATTCCTTCAACCGCAATTCCATTTTTCATTGTTGGAATTTCACTTACTATTTTCTTGAAAATTTGTTCCGTTTCTTCGTTATCGAGTAGAAAATCCATTTCTAAATAATTTCAAATTCAACAAAAATAAATGCCATAATTAGCAAGACCGTAAAAATTAAATATTGAGTAGTTGGAAAATATTCCTCTAAGCTAATTTTCATACTATTCAATTTAAAAATAGTGAATATTTTTGCTATAAATATTGCAACTAAAAGTGATATAGCCATGCCGCTTGACCCCAAATATTTTGTAAACCCTATCCCCAATACAATAGTAGTTAATGATTGAAGAATTGAAGCGATAGCTAATATCCTTTTTTGATTTAAGGCATTTAATAAATTTTCTGTGAAAATAATTCTTGCTATTACAAGTAGCAAATATATTGATACGCTAGATTTCATATCAATGCACTTTGTATCTAAGTATGAATTCAATATTAAGGGTGAAAGTATAAGTGCAATAGAATTTAAAGGAAGGAATCGAAAGATTAAACGATAAATTTCAGATTTCATTTCTGAAAGTCTCGAATTAATGTTTATTTCTCGAATATTTAGTAGAGCATCTTTAGTTGCAATGTGACCTAATAGCAATATCAATGGAAACTCTCTGAAAACAATTCGATAATATATAAACTCTTCTATTGGGCATAATAGATAAATGATCCAATAACCAATAATGAATAAATTCAATTCAAAGAATAAAAACAGGGCCGAATTTATTGATTTTAGTTTCCATATTTTAAGAGAAATGAAGAAATAAGATAATGTGCTTATAACGAGATCTGTTATCTCGATTTTTGATATTAAGTAAAAGTTGTTCCCATAATTCAATAATGTGATTGAGAGAACCGATATTAAAAGTGATTTTATTAATATTATTTTGTGTATTTGAAAACGAAAATTGAACAAGCTAGTTTCTTTATTCCATTTCATCAGTAGACGATATTTTCAATAATTAAAAATATTACTATTAAAATAATCGACATGGATAGGTTTTGTTTCCACGGGAAATAGCTAGAAATACTAATATTCAGCTTCGTCTTTACAATAACTGACAAGTAAACTTTTTCAAAGATATTGGCTACAATTGTTGCATATGCAACTCCAACAATACCGAATAATGTAGCAAACCAAATGCTTAGCGATACGTTAATTAGCAATTCAAAGAATGATGCTAGCATTAATTGTTTATTTAATTGCTTTCCTAATAAAATTGTTTGTGGAAACATTAAACGACATATAATCAATAATAGATATATGTTAAAAATTGTGGCACTATCTTCAAACGATTGATTGAAAAGTAATGGAAAAAGGAAATGAGAAAGCATTATCAGAAATGCTGATAATGGGAATAAAAATAACCCTAAATTAGAAGCTTGCTTTTTTAAAGTTATAAGATGCTTTTGAATGTTATTTGAGGCAAATTTTGAAATCATTGATAGGCTTAGCGAATTTGCCAGCAATAACACTAATGGAAGTTCTTTGGCACCATAACTAAATACTGCGTATTCCGATTGCGAAAATTTTGATGTAATAATAAAACCATCAATGTATTTTGCAGAGGTCGTTAATAGTGTTGAAATAATAAGTGGGAATGAATACAGTAAAAGATGTTTCCAAATTGTTGGGTTAAATTTCCAAAAGGATTTATGAGATAAGAGATTGAATGTCCAAAGGAATTTTATTAATGAAGTAGCAACTAGTCCGATTATCGAATATTTAATTGATAAATTAAAAAATGGAGGTAGCCCAACCAAGAGGAGTTGAATTGTAAATACAATTGAACCATACGCAACAATTTTTCTAGCTTTATTCTGGGTAAGATAAATATACTCGGTTAATATTGAAGGTGCGTTGAATAAAATGTACAATATTGTAAGTTCAATGTATGGTATTTTCTTTCCATGCAATAAAAGAGATTCTATTAAATTACTTGATACTAATAATAATATGTTTGCAATTGCTGCAATAACAAAAAGCAATACAAAGGTATTTACAAACAGTATTCCTTTTTCAGTTTCATTTTTTTCTTCAATTAATGGAAGCATTGCTTTTAATAAACCTTGCGACCAAAAAATTGTGAAAAAACCTGTTAAGAGAAGAAATTTTTCATATAAACCAATTGTATCTGTTGAAATTCCTGATTTTGAAAGTAGAATTCCAATTAATATTACAGCAGAGTAGCGAATTAGCTGAAATAATTGCAGCCCAGATATATTAGTTATGTTTCTTGAGAATTTCATTTATACAAATGTAAAATAAAAGTAATTGTATAAACGATCGCCTTTTTTATTGATTAAATTAAAGCATAAATTTTCTCGAAGCTCTTGTGCATAAATTGAAATTAATATTATATTTGCACCGCAATTGAAAAAGATTGCAACATGGTGGTTGTAGTTCAGCTGGTTAGAACGCCGGATTGTGGTTCCGGAGGTCGTGGGTTCAAATCCCATCATCCACCCAAAATAAAATCCGATTAAGTTTACTTGATCGGATTTTTTATAATTCCTTATTCGGATCCCAGAATTTCTCTTTAAAATTTAATATAAGATCTTCTTCAATAATCAAACCTTCATTCTCAAGTAGTTCTTGCATGGCTTTATCTGAACCAAAAAAGTGTTTGCCGGTGAGCAATCCATTTCGATTGACAACCCGATGCGCTGGAATAAAATCTTTTGAATTGTGTGAATTATTCATTGCCCAACCAACCACTCGGGCCGATTTTGTGCTACCCAAGTAACGGGCTATTGCACCATAACTGGTGATTCTTCCATAAGGGATTTTGCGGACTACGTCATAAACTTTTTGGAAAAAATCATCATTCATTTATTCACGTTTAATCAACATTTACAGTTCCTCTTCCAAAGCTTCGATACGAGTCTGGTTCAATCTCTACTTCTGGTTCGACCAACGCGTTTGGGTGTGGGATAAAATTAATGTACTTGATATCGATGCCACGTGCCATCCATTGCTTTTCGTAATAGGTTTTAAGCTCTAATTTGGGATCTATTTCAGATGTTTGATAAATGTTGTTGTTGTTCGAAATTAGCTCAAAATTATTCGCTTTTGCCATTTCAAGGGTGTACTGATATTGAAAGTTACTGTCGCATTTTAAATGGATATTCCCTCCTGTAATTAGAAACTTTCGGTAGAGTTCTATAAAGCGAGTAGAGGTAAGTCTTTTGCGAGTTTTTTTCATTTGCGGATCGGGAAAAGTGAGCCATATTTCTGCAACTTCTCCGGGTGCAAAAAACTGATGAATCATTTCGATATGGGTTCTCAAAAAACCAACATTTTCTAACTTATTTTCACTTGCAAACTTTGCTCCTTTCCACATACGAGATCCCTTGATGTCGATACCAATGTAGTTTTTAGAAGGATCTAATTGTGCCAAGCCAATGGTGTATTCGCCTTTTCCGCATCCAAGTTCTAAGATAATAGGATTGTTGTTTTTGAAAAAAGTTTTGTTCCAGTTTCCTTTTATTGGATGATTGTTGTGTTCCAACTCGTGAAAACTTACCTGTAAAACGTTCTCAAAACGTTCCATGTCGGCAAATTTTGAAAGTTTATTTTTCCCCACTTTCTTATCTAGTTTTTATCGATTTTGATTCCAATATTTTGAATGCCCTCTAATTTTTCAGAACGCATTGCCTGCTCAATTGTTATGGAATATTCTCCACTGTAGGGGAATATTATATTCTTGCGATAGGGTAATTGTAATTGATAAATTCCGCTGGTTCCTTTCCCAAGCCATGTGCCGTCGGGCTGGGCCAAAGTGATTTCAATTGTATCGCGCAAAGCCGTTGAATCGGGCGCAACAATATCGACAAATAACCAAAGATTGCTAAACTCATAACTGCCTTGATTGCGGATGTTGAGGTACATATTATACGCCTGTAGCGTATCTGTAATTTCAACGTTGAAAGCCAGCAAACTATCTTTATCCCATCCTGATGGATTTACTTTCTGATACGACTCAAAAAAAGAGCCTTTGCATCCGGTTAATAACAAGGCAAAAAATGAAATAACTAAAATCTTATTCATTCTGATCGTTTTTCGGATTTCTTGGTTTCCGATTTTTGTTTTTCGGATTGTATTTCCGTTTTCGGTTGTTTCGGTTCTTTGGTTTATCGCTTGATGCGTTTGGATTATTGCTTTGTTGATTGTTCTCATTTTGTGTCGTCGATTTTGGATTGCCTGTGTTCTGTGGTTTTCTACGACGATTTTTTGCACGCTTTTTCGGTTTCTCCTGTTTTGGTTTGTCGAAACGAGTTAAATCATCTTGTGTAACTCCCGAGGCATATCCAATTTCTGATGTTGTTTTAACAGTTGTTAATTCGGTTTCGTTCACCAGTTTTTCGGGTTTTTTACCTCTTTTGTTCATTTTCATGATTTGGTGTACCCGATCAACCGGTAAGCCAATTAATCCTGAAGGAACGCTACTGTCGAGTGCATACCAATACATGCGTTTAAAAACATCTGATTTTACAAAATAGTAGCTTCCCTCTTCAGTTTCTAATTTAACAGTATTCGAAGGAAAATCTTTTTGTTCATCGAGGTATGCATCAATCTCGTAATTTAAGCAACATTTAAGTTTGCTACATTGCCCTGCCAATTTTTGCGGATTCAATGATATCTCCTGATAGCGAGCTGAAGTTGTTGAAACAGAGCTGAAATTTGACATCCAGGTGGCACAGCAAAGTTCGCGACCACAAGGGCCAATGCCACCAATTCGGCCGGCTTCTTGTCGGGCACCGATTTGTTTCATTTCGATGCGAATTCGGAAATTGTCGGCCAACACCCGAATTAATTGACGAAAATCAACTCGACCTTCTGCGATGTAGTAAAAAATTGCTTTGGTTCCGTCTCCTTGGTATTCAACATCGCCAATTTTCATTGCCAGTTGTAGGTCGGCAGCTAACTGGCGCGAACGGATCATGGTTTCGTGCTCGCGTGCCATGGCTGCTTCCCATTTTTCAATGTCAACGGGTTTTGCTTTGCGATATATTTTGCGCATTTCGCCATTTACTAGAGTAACTTTATGGCGCTGCATCTGCTTTAAAACAAGGTCTCCGGTTAACGAAACCATGCCAATGTCGTGACCCGGACTTGATTCAACTGCAACCAATTCACCCACTTCGAGGGGTAAATCATTTACATTTCGATAATAATCTTTGCGTGTATTTTTAAAACGAATTTCGACAAATTCTGAAGGATTCGCACTATTTTGAAGATCTTTTAGCCAGTTGAAAACATCGAGTTTGGCACATGATCCAGCATGTTTATTTGAAGGACATCCTCTGTATATTGGATTACCTGTTGTCATATGGTGTTAATTTTGCATCTGCCCAAAAGGCAAAATGGTTTTGGTTTTATAAACATACAAAAATAAGGATTAATGTGATTGTATAAAATGGACTGATTTCAAATAAGATAAAGAGCGTAAAAAGGAGAGATTTAAGCTCTTATCATTTTAACAATTTTCAGCGCCAGGTCGAGGAAGATGATTTTGGCGTTTCCGTTTTGCGCTATGTCGCGAAAGGCTTTTTCAAACTCGTCGCTAAATATCAAAATATTTCTTTCATTGATAAAGGGACTAAAGCGTTCTGAGAAGCCGTTTTCTTCGTCGGTTAGATAAACCAATTCGCTGTTGTTGAGGTTTTTTATAAAATTCTCGCGAAGCATGCGCGTTGAATATAGAATTAAGCTTTTCTGTTTTTCGCGTCCAATTCCTGAAACTTCTTCGACCCACGAAAACATTGCCATCCAATCGCGCTTGTATGAAACCCGCATGATTTCGGTAAATTTTTCAAAGAAGTACTTTTTATCGACATCGTGCTCTAGCAATTCCAATGCTGAAATATAGTTGCCATTTGCTAAATGTAAAATACCATCAAGATTTTTACCTTCCGATTTAGGATGCTGATTAATGGCTTCGTGCAAAGCTTGATTGTTGATCGATCCGAACTTTACCAACTGTGTTCTTGAACGAATGGTGGTGAGAATATGCTCTTCGTTTTCTGTAATTAATATGAAAACTGTTTTGGGAGGTGGCTCCTCAATCATTTTCAATAGTTTGTTGGCACACTGAACGTTCATTCTTTCGGCCATCCAAACAATCATCACTTTATAATCGGCTTCAAATGTTTTAAGGTTCAGTTTTTTTATGATTTCGTTACTTTCATGCACATAAATCTGACCTTGAGCGTTTTCAACATTCAAAGAATTGAACCAATCTGTAAGGTTGAAGTAGGGATTTTTACCAACTTGTTGTCGCCATTCGCTAATAAAATGATCGCTTACCGGTTCTTTGATTCCTTTGGTTTTTACTACCGGATAAACAAAGTGCAAGTCGGGATGAATTAGCTTTTCGTATTTCTTACATGAATTACAGCTTCCGCAAGCATCATTTTCGGTTTTGTTTGGACAATTAATAAATTGTGCATAGGCGATTGCCATAGCTAATTTTCCCACACCTTCGGGGCCGGAAAACAGTTGAGCATGACTAACGCGGTTTTCTTTTACCCCTTCAATCAATCTCTTTTTAATGTCATCTTGACCTATAACTTTATTGAATTGCATAGATTACAAATATGGAAAAAATGATTGGAATGATCGGACTTTTTGCTGAAGTTTATATTCACACTGAAATAGAAATTAAAAGCTTATTTTGCAATCCAATCTTCTGGGTCTAGTTTCTGATTTTCTTTCCAAACTTGAAATTTAAGTATTGTTTTATTACCTGCAGATTGGTCGCTAAATATTTTACCCAAAACTTGTTTTGTTTCTACATTTGCTCCTTGTTGCACATAAACTTCTTCGAGATTTGAGTAGACCGAAATGTAATCGCCATGGCGTACAATTATTGCTTTATTACCTCCAGGGATTGCAAAAACTTTTGAAACGGTTCCATTAAAAATTGATCGAGCTTCTTCGCCTTTTGTGGTGGTGATATCGATTCCGTTGTTACGGATCATGATGGTTTTTAAAATTGGGTGTGGATGCTCGCCAAAATGATCGGTAATAATACCATGCAGTGTTGGCCATGGAAAACGACCTTTGTTTTTTTCAAAGTTGTCGGAGATCAATTGCATCTCGGGGGTGAGCTTTTTGCTGGCATTAATCAATGCTTCTTCTTTAATTAAACGCTCAATTTCTTTTTCTATTCTACGTTGAATACGCTGCTGATGTTGAAGTTGCTTTTTTAGTTCTTTCTCTTTTTGTTGTAATTTCTGAATGTATTGAAGTTGCTTTTGCTTTTCCTGACTCCATAAACTATAGGCCTCTTTTTGTTCGAGCAATAATTCAGTTTTTTGTATTTGTTGTTTTTCTAATTCTATGATTTTTAAGTCGATAATTTCCTTAATTGCATTGATTTGCTCTACTTGTTTTTTTCGATATTGCGTGATTTGACGCAAATAAAGTAGCCTTTTATAGGCTTGATTAAAAGTTTCGCTTGAAAAGATAAAGATGAGTTGATTGTAATTATCGCGGTTTTTATAAGCTTGCCGAACTAATTTTGCGTAACTTGATTTCAAATCATTTAAATCTTCGGTGAGTGATTCAACAACAAACTTATTGTCGTTCATCGATTGTTGAAGGCCTTCAATTTCTGTTTCGAATGCACTTAATAATTCTTGTCGAAGTTGTATTTGCTGATTGATTATTTCGAGCCGATTTAGCGAAGCCTCGGAATCGTTATCGGTTTGCTCGAGCAATTGAGTAATGTAATTTATTTCTTGGGTAGTCTTTCGTTTTTGAGCCTCTAATTCCTCTACTGTTTGTCCTGAAGCGAATTGGCAAATCAGTAACACTAGAAATAGAAATTGGATTCTCTTTAGACTCATTTAGGGTGTTTTAAAAGTTGCTCTCTTATATTTCGAAGGAATTCTAAAGTTAAAATTTTCCTCTTTATTAAACTCTGGTTTCGACATTTTTAAGTTTGCATTTATATTCTGAGTTGGACTGGTAAACGAAATGGTAATGCTTTGAGGAAAAAGATCCCAGCCAACTAATTCATATTTATCGAAAAATATTTCTAGGTTTTGCTGCTTTTTGATGTCTTCAATTTTTAAGCGACGCGTTACAAAGAAATCTGGATCGATCCACAGGTGATAGCGAATGAATTTCTCGTCGTCCATGTATTTGAAATACCTTGAAAGTCTTCTTTCGTTATCTTTTTCTAAAGCACGCTCAATATTAATATCGAAAAGTGTTTCGAGTTTATACATTTGCGAATCGACTTTTGAAAGTAATTCTAAGTCAAAAACATCGGCTTCAAAAATTGTAGTAACATCGGCGGTTAATAGTGCTTGAAGCATTTTGTAGCTAAGTTCAAATCCGATTAGTTTTTGAAGCTTACTAATGTCTTCAAGCATGTAATTTTTATCGTAATAATTGATCAAATATAAACTGTCGGGAGTAATTAAAGCTCTGCCAATTGGTACTGCCATTTTCTTTAATGAAATGAACATTTTTTCATCGCGATCGATGAAAAATTGGGAAGTAAAGGTGAACTTTTGATCATTTGAATTTAAATTCACCGTCATTTTATTGGAAGAATAAGTAACGTAAGTAGGGATGTTTTTTTCTACTTGTTTCATTAATTTTAGTGCAGGAATTGGCTTAATATTTCGAGTAAGCTTTTTTGTAGTTCCACACGATGTTGCCAGAAAGCCAACAAAAATAATTAATATGAACCAGCGTAAATTAAAACGATTATTTGGATGTTTGAACGACATTTTTATTCTTCCTCCAGATAGGTTTTAAGTTCAATTTTGCGTTTTAATAATTCAGACTCGTTGCCTAGCTCTAGAGACTTATTCCATGCTTTTATTGCACCTTCTAAATCTTCAAGTTTGATTAGTATGTCGCCATAATGCTCTAAAATAACATCGCTGGTTTCCCCTCCATATTTTATTGCATTTTCCATATAGAATTTTGCCAAGCGATATTCTCCTTGTTTGAAGAGTACCCATGCATGTGTATCTAAATAAGTGTCGTTTTCAGGATTTGCTTGAACCACTTTGCTACTCAATCTTTCTGCTTTGTCTAAAAATTCGTCGTTTAGAGAAAGGTAGTAAGCATAATTGTTCATTGCCATAAAGTTGTTGGGCTCAAGTGAAAGCACCTTCTCAAAATAATAATATGCTGTATCTTTTTGGTCCAAATTATAACTGGCTTCGGCAATGTATAAATAAAATTGCGCTTCCATTTTGGGATTGTCGATTACATATTTTAAGGCACTGTTTAATTGGTCTAATGTTTCTTGATATTTTTCTAATTGAATACCGGCCACTGCATTAAGCACATAAATAATCGGTTGATTTGGGAAAAGATCCATTGCATTTTTGCTGTCAATTTCCATACTCTCCCAATCTTGAAGTTCATTGTTTATGAATAACAATTGTTCCCAAGTACCATAATTGTTCGGATCGTTTTTAAGCGATTCATAAATATATTCACGTGCCTCTTTAATTCTTTTATTATTAATCATAAAATCGGCAGCAATTCCATTGCTACGTGCATCGTTCGGATGCGTTTTAATCAAAACTTTAATTAATGCTTCAAGTTGTTCCTTATTTAAATGAGAATCGTCGTTAGCTGATGCATGCATCAAGTACATTTGGATTTTGTTGTCCATCTCAATGTCTTGATTCTCAAACCCTTTTTTTGCATGTATAAATGTTTTATCGAGCTGTTTTTTCTGAGCGTAATAATTTGCCAATGAAAAATGCACAAAACCGTTGTTAGGATCTTTTTCTAAAACAATGTTGTAATACTTTAAGGCATTTTCCATATCTCCGTTATCCTTATACATGTCGGCCAAAACACCATAATATTCAGGAGTGTCGGGATAGGCTTTGATTAATTGCTCAATTTCTTTGTAAGCGCTTTTTTGATCTCCAGCCTCTAAATACAATTGTTGACGAGCCAAAGCAATCTGCTCACTGTATTCAGTTTTCTTCTCAAGTTCGTTGTATGCATCTAATGCGCCTTCGTAATCTTTTGCAGAACTAAGCATTAGTGCATCCATAAAGTAGTAATCGAGATTGTTTGGATACTGATCAATTAACGATTTATATAACTCGCTCGCTTTCTGGTAATCTTGACTCTTTTGATAGATTTGAGCGGCAAATAATTTATACCACTTGTTTGTAGGATTAATCTCAATGGCCTGTGTTGCTAACGACAATGCACCATTTAAATCGCCTTTCGATGCATAAATGTTGGCTAATTCATAGCGCGCTGCAGCCGAGTTTGGATCAACTTCGAGACAGGCAATAAAGTGTTGTTGAGCCACATTGATATTACCGACAGTCTTCTGTTTTAATCCTTCGATGTACAAATATTCAAACTCCGTTCTTTGTTTCTCGGTTAATATCGAAACTTTGGGTTTGCTGTTTGCTTCTTTCGATGCATTTGATGGTAATTTTTTACCAGTGCTACAACTCGTAGCCAATATCGAAAGGAATATTATAAATGAGTTTCTAAAAAGTTTCTTTTTCAAAATGTTTTACTTTTTACCTGTATGTCCAAAACCACCAGCACCGCGTGCTGTCTCCTCTAAAACTTCAACTTCTTCCCAATTAATGGTTTCATGTTTTGCAATCACCATCTGACAAATTCGCTCTCCATTTTCAATCGTAAAAGCTTCATTGGATAAATTTACCAAGATTACTTTTATTTCTCCACGATAATCGGCATCGATTGTTCCCGGTGTGTTTAAAACGGAAATTCCATGTTTTATTGCCAATCCGCTTCTTGGGCGTATTTGTGCTTCATGTCCTTCGGGTAATTCAATGAACAAACCAGTAGGTATCAATTTTCGTTCCATTGGTTGTAATACTAAGTCTTCTTCAAGGTTTGCTCGCAGATCCATACCGGCCGATAAGTCAGTACTATAACTTGGTAAACTGTTCTTCGATTTATTTACAATTTTAACTTGCATCATCATTCCCGTTTCAGCTGATTTATAATAGATTGGTATTCTGATTTTATGAAAAATAAGAAAGTCGCAAAGATAAATAATCTTACCTAGATTCAATAATAGAATCGATATTTAACGTTTTTTGTAAATAGAATTATTAGTATGTGACAGGATTTTAATCAACAGGTGCATTAAATGCATCTGGAATGTGCTTAATTGTATAGTTCGTGTTAGAATGAAACACCAGACTTACTACGTCGAAACGTACATCTAACTCAAGTTGATATTTTTCAAGATAGGCTTGAGTGGCATTGACTAAAAATCTTATTTTTTTAAATGAAATTGCTTCGTCCATCGCTTCATTCACAGCTGCATGTCTGCTTTTTACTTCAACTACTACCAGTTCATTCATATGGCGCATTACTAAATCTAATTCTTGGTTTCGGTAATGCCAATTTTTATGCAAGAGTTGGAAGCCTTTCTTGATTAGATATTGAGCCGCAAGTTGTTCTCCTTTTCTGCCCAGTTCAATGTGTTGTGCCATTCTTATATTTGTATTGTACTTCGATCAGTGGTCGAAGTTAATTTTGCTTCCTTTCCAAAAATAATTGGAAAGTTTTCGGAGATATGTCCGGCTGGGAAATCAAAAACAACCGGATAATCAAAATCTTTTACCGCATCGAGAATGATTTCACGATAATTCATTCCAAAGCCGGGTTTTCGGTCGCGCATATCGGTAAAACTTCCAACAATAATTCCTTTTAGCTTATCTAGCTTCTTGCCTACTTTAAGGTTGGTTATGATCCGGTCGATATGATAAAGAGGTTCATCTAAATCTTCAATGAACACAATCCTGTTGTCCCAATTAATATCAAAAGGAGTTCCTCTGAGACTATATAAAATTGATAAATTTCCACCTACAATTTTACCTTCTGCAACACCAGTTTTGTTTTCAATTGAAGATTTTAATTCATAACGAAGCTGTTTTCCTTTTAAGCAGTCGATTAGCTTTTGAAAGGATTGAGATGTTGCATCTTTCAATATATAATTTCCAGGCATTGGACTATGTACCGAGCAAATGTTTTGATGTTGCAACACATTGTGAAAAACAGTAATGTCACTAAATCCAACGAGCCATTTAGGATTTTTATTGAATTGATTCCAGTTGAGCAGAGCATTGGTTCGCATTGAACCATAACCTCCCCGGGCAAAAATAATAGCTTTGATTTCGTTGTCGTCGAGCATTTTTTGAAGATCGGCAGCTCTATTTTCGTCACTTGCTGCAAATTGGTGGTGTTTTGAAAAAGTGTATGCTCCGATTTTTACCTCGAAACCAGCTTGCTTTATGGCATCAATTCCTTTTCGAATTCGAGTTTCGTCGACAAATGAGGCTGGTGATACAATACCAATTAAATCTCCTTTTGTTAGATATTTGGGTTCAATCATGATTGCGGTTTCTAACAAATTTAAAAAATTAAAGGCTGCCAATGAGTTGACAGCCTTTAAAAAGAGTAATATTTATTTATCGTAAGCTAACCCACACGTTTGAACCATCGTGTTCAGAACGATAGGATCTCATTGCATTGATAGCAGTTTCACGATTCATATATGAGTCAATAGCAACCCTAAACAGTCCGTTATCCGATTTGATAACTTCAGACGCATGTCCATTTTTAATTAAACTATTTTTGTATTCAGTTGCATTCTTTAATTCTTTAAAGCTACCTCCAACCAAAATAAAAGGTTTAATCTGTTTTTGTGTTTCTACAGTTTCTGCTGCAATTTCTAATGTTTCTTCTGCTGGCTCTGTTAAACTATCAAATAAAATTCCAATCGGATTTACATTTGAATGTTCCACTTGAAATTTGCTCTTCGAAGGCAACAGTGAAAGTGAAAGAAGGAGCACAGCCGAAGCTGCAATTTGTGCCAATCGTTTTCCGTTTCCAATTTGTTTTAGTGAAACAGAAGGAACCGAAATATGAATTGCTTGGGAATTTAGCTGTTCAAATTTGTAACTTTCAAGACCGTAAGTGTCTAAAAATTTGATATTACCAGAATAATTAAAGTTGAATTTTCCTTGACGGTTCAAACTTAATTCGCCTAAATTCTCAAAAATAAGTTGTTCTCCTTTATTTAATTTTTCAAAAAGCCTAGTTGAATATACATTTAAGTAGGCCATGGCTTTTGAAAAATCTATGTTTTCTTTTTGAACCAATTGTTGTGCAAGAACACCGTCGTTTTGGTACAAATTTGAATTAAAGACCACTTCTCTAGATGGTGGCGTAAAGGTGTCCGTTGTTTCATCATGCGAAGCTGAAACATAATTTGACACAAATGCCCCAAATTCAGGAATCACAACATGGTCCTGAAATTCAAGAAGTTCAATGATGTATTGATCTATATTCATAAAACGAAATTGATTTGCTTTAAAAGCTCTAATGCAAACATTAACAAATCTATATAAAATAATGATCTGTGCAAAACAAAGTTTTCAACAAATTTGGCTTGTGCGAGGCTTTAAAATGAGCTATTTTTCTTATTAATTTCGTATTTTGCGAGTTCACCTTAAACGTTAATATAATGGCACAAAAAATTCTTGTAACAGGAGGAACCGGATTCATAGGATCGCATACGGTTGTGGAGTTACAAAATGCAGGTTATGAAGTGATTATTGTCGATAATTTATCTAATTCAAGTATCGATGTATTAGACAACATAGAGAAGATTAGTGGTATAAAGCCGGCATTCGAAAAATTTGATTTATTTGATTTTAAAGCAACCGATGATTTCTTTGCTCAACATACAGACATTGCTGCAATTATTCATTTTGCAGCAGCAAAAGCAGTAGGTGAGTCTGTAGAGAAACCTCTTTATTATTATCGTAATAACTTGGTTTCGCTGCTGAATATTTTAGACTGTCAGGTAAAATATAAGATACCAAACATTGTTTTTTCATCATCATGTACTGTTTACGGGCAGCCTGATGTCTTGCCTGTTACCGAAAGCACACCACGTAAAGATGCCGAGTCGCCTTACGGGAATACCAAGCGTGTAAATGAAGATATCTTAAGTGATGGAATTAAAGCAAATCCGATCTTGAAAGGAATTGCATTGCGATATTTTAATCCAATTGGTGCACATCCATCTGCCCTTATTGGAGAATTGCCTTTAGGGGTTCCGCAAAATCTTGTTCCTTTTATTACTCAAACTGCCGCAGGTTTACGCGATGAGTTGAAGGTGTTTGGTGATGATTACAATACTCCTGATGGATCGGCTGTTCGCGATTACATTAACGTTGTTGATTTAGCCAAAGCGCATGTGGTTGCAATTGCACGTTTGTTGGAAGGCAAGAATAAAGAATCGTACGAAATATTTAATTTGGGAACAGGAAAGGGATCTTCTGTGCTGGAAATTATTAATGCTTTTGAAAAGTCAACCGGAGTAAAATTGCCATACAAAATTGTAGATCGACGAGCTGGTGATGTTGAGAAAACATGGGCAGATACAACTTTGGCTAATGAGGAACTTGGTTGGAAAGCTGAAACATCCTTAGAGGATACCTTACTTTCGGCCTGGAAATGGGAAAAAAAGGTGCGAAACTTGAAGTGAAATTTAAGATTGTGCAAAAAAGCCGTTCTTGTGGACGGCTTTTTTCAATTAAGTTTAATTTATTATCAAGCACTGCAGGAGCGTTAATTATAGTTTGAGACATTATTGGTCTTATGCCGATTCTCAGGAAATGAAATGGCTAAATAAGGATGGCAGTTTAAGCTATCAAGAATCTTATGAAACCGATGCCGATATTAATTTTAATACCTTTAATATCGATATGATTTTTGCGTGGGAATTGGCACTTGGAAGCATGTTATCGGTGGTTTGGAAGAATGAAATTGGGAGCAACAAGGATGAAATTAGTTACTTCTATAAAGAAAACCTACTCAATACTTTTAAATTAGATCAAACCAATAGCATCTCATTGAAGTTACTTTACTATATTGATTTGAATTCAACACTTAATTAGGAATCCAAAGGGATAATTTTAATGAATAAATCAGCAAGCGGGAATATTCAAAAAATGCAGGTTGCAGATGCGCAACTGGTGCAATATCAATTAGTTTTAGGAGATGAACGAATCAACCTTAATAAGCTGATTGGGCAACCAATTAAATTTGTGTTTGATGGTCAAATAAACTGCATTGCTTGCGGCAAGAAAACAAAAAAATCATTTAGTCAAGGCTTTTGTTATCAATGTATGCAAACTTCGCCATTGGCTGATGAAAGTATTATTCGACCTGAATTATCGATGGCTCAATTTGGAGTGGCTCGAGATTTAGAGTGGGCTCAAACTCACGATTTAATCGATCACTATGTGTACCTCTCTTTAACAAGTGAAATAAAAGTTGGTGTAACTCGCCATCATCAGATCCCAACTCGTTGGATTGATCAAGGAGCTTCGCAAGCTTTAATTATTGCAAAAACGCCTAATAGACATATTGCCGGAATAATTGAAACCGAATTAAAAAAACATTTTCCTGATAAAACTAATTGGAGAAAAATGCTTTTAGGCGAGAATAAAAAGGCTAACGATTTGGTTGAATATAAAGCTAAATTAAAGGATTTGTTGCATCCAGAGTTGCAGCAATATTTGGTACCCGATGAAGAAGTAATTGTACTTAATTATCCAATAGATACTTATCCAGAGAAAATTACCGCCGTAAATTTTGACAAGCAAGCTACAATTGAAGGAGTTTTGAAAGGGGTTAAAGGACAGTATTTGTATTTTGAAGACTCAAAGGTCCTTAATATCCGTCGACATACCGGATATTATATTAATTTACAGTATTAACTGAAAAAACTGCCAGAACTCAAGCTGTTATTCTTCTCATATTTTGTAGTTTTACTAACTTTTGGTAAAACTGGAATTACCAAATTTAATGGAAATGGAAATTTATGGACAATCTTGACTGGAAAAATCTAGGATTTGGTTACCGCGACACAGAGTTTAATGTTCGCTGTTACTACAAAAACGGTGCCTGGGGTGAATTAGAAGTGTCTGATTCAGCACAAGTATCGATTCACATGGCTGCTACTGCATTGCATTATGGCCAAGAAGCATTTGAAGGCTTAAAAGCCTATAAAGGAGAAGACGGAAAAATTCGTGTTTTCCGAGTTGATGAAAATGCAAAAAGACTACAATCATCTGCCGATGGTATTTTAATGCCTCGAGTACCTGTTGAAATTTTTGAAGAAGCCGTCCATAAAGTCATTCAATTAAACAAAGATTTTGTACCTCCCTACGGATCGGGTGCATCCTTATATGTTCGACCAGTATTATACGGTATTGGACCTCAAATTGGGGTGAAACCAGCCGAAGAGTATTTATTTATGGTGTTTGTAATGCCAGTAGGTCCTTACTTTAAATCAGGGTTCAAACCTTCTGATATCGTAATTTATCGCGACCACGATCGTGCTGCACCTCAAGGAACTGGGAATATAAAAGTGGGCGGAAATTATGCCGCTGGTATGAAAGCTGGAATCAAAGCGCAAGAAGAAGGTTATTCGGCTGTACTCTATTTAGATGCACGCGAAAAGAAGTATATTGATGAATGTGGTCCTGCTAATTTCTACGGAATTAAGGAAAACTCTTATATAACTCCTAAGTCCGAATCAATTCTGCCTTCGATTACCAATAAGAGTCTTCGACAAATAGCCGCAGATATGGGATTAACAGTTGAGGAAAGAAGAGTTGCTGTTGAAGAGCTTGCAGAATTTTCTGAAGCCGGTGCTTGTGGTACCGCAGCAGTTATTTCACCAATTAGAAGTGTTTATGATCAATTGAACAATCAGAAGTATTTTTATGGTGAAGAGCCGGGACCAATAACAACAAAGCTGTATGAACGTTTAATTAATATCCAATACGGACATGAGGCTGATCCTTATGGTTGGGTAGATATAATTGAATAGTATAAATAGGAAATAATAAAAAGGTCATCAAGTTCTTGATGGCCTTTTTAGTACCTTAACTTTTTAGGGGAAGAAAAAAGGCGAACCAATTTGATTCGCCTTTTCTTATATTTTGTGTAAGCAATAGTTACTCTACAATTCCTTTGAAAGTTGCATTGTCGAAATATTTAGCAAACTCAAGATCTGTTTTTGCAGAAGCTTTCAACGAAGCATCTTTAGCAACAGCTGCGGTTAAGCTTTCCATTACTAAGTTTTCTTTAGAAGTACGTGCTCCAACAACTGCTTTCAAGTAGTCTATAGTAGCATCTTCACTTTCCGAAGATTCTAATGTTTTCAAAGCACCACTGTTGTCTCCAGCTAAAATCTTAGCCAATGCAGCGTTCGGTTTTGTACACTCACCGAAGTAAGAAACAGCTTTGTTATAATCACCTTCAAGAATGCTAATAATACCTAAGTTGTAATCAACCTGAGGCGCAACACCTGAAGCAGCAGAGAATAATTCTTTTGCTTTTGCAGTTTCGCCATTGGCCAATGCAATAATTCCAAGGTTGTTTTTAACAATAATGTTGCTAGGATCATTTTTAGCAGCAATTTCGAATTGTTCAGCAGCAGCACTTAAGTTGCCTTGTCTAACATAAATTACACCAATGTTGTTGTAACCACGCCAATCTGAAGAGAAATTTTTAGTGAATGCGTTATAGAATGATAATTTTTCGTTTGCATCTTCAGTTAAAGTTGCAGCGTATAAAAGTTCAGCTTCAGTTAATGAGCTTGCATCACTTTTCGCAGCAGCTAAAATTTCGTCGTCGCTTTTACCAATAAGGTCAGCTTCAACAATGAACTTCGCACGACGCAATTCTGGAAGAATGTCGTCAGCTACAGCAGTAAATGCTTCTGATAAGTTACGAATTTCGTTTTCGCGAACTTCAGGATCAGTGTACATAGTTAATACACGAAGAATTAATTCTTTATCCTGAATGTTAGATTTTTCTAACAATTCTTTGAAACCTTCCCAGTCTTCAGCAGTGTATGAAGTTTTTAATTCAACATCAACACCTGCTTTTTTCAACGAGCGAGCTAAGAATTTCGAAGCAGAGCTTTCGCGTTGTTGAGATAGTTTGTCGTTCCAGTCCATTTCTCCATCAGGAGAAGCGTAAGCTGAAACTTCAACGTCTTTCAATTTTTTATTTTCAACGGTATATGCATCTTTTACATATTCAGAGAAGGTATCAACATCTTCACCTTTTCTTTCAGTTCCGCGAACGTAAGAGCTATTGATTAAGAAGTGAACGTCAGCAATAAACTCGTCAGCAAGAACTCTTTGGAATTCGTCTTTGCTCGCGTCGTAGTCACTGTTTTTAACTTCACCTTCTCTTGATTTAGCTTCAGGATCGGCTTGAACACCAAGAATCGGAGCTCCTAATTTTTGAACCATTTCTGAAGTTGAAATAACTCCATCAGCTACTTTTTTTGCTTCTATGGTTGCTGTTTTGTCTGTTCCTGCTTTTGCTAATTGAATATCAAGAACTAATTCCGACATTCTCATTGCTGCTTCGTAAGGAACAGAACCTTTTACTGAAAAGCTTCCTCCGTTATCGTATGAAACTACTTTGTTATTTGCAACAACTTCTTCTCCTTGAAGTTTTAAAGCAGGGAAAGAAGCTTCGCCTCCATCATATTTTAAAACTGGAGTAACAGTCATTTCTGCAAAATCTAGGAAATACTCTGCTGGAATTTGAGCTTCAACCGAAACCTCAACTTCACCTGCGTTTGCTTCTAGCACTTCAGGTGTAACGTTCCATTTTACGAGATCAGCATTTTTCTGCATTTTTTTAAGGCTTGCACAACCACTAAGCAACAAAGTTGCAACTGTTAAAGTGAGAATGGCCTTTAAATTAAAATTTTTCATGATGGACATCATTATTATATTATTATTTAATTTTCTGAACTTGTACAAAAATAAGAATGTTTTTAATACTTAAAAGCAGATTGTTTGAAAATTTGATTTATAGAATGATACGGTTAATACCCATTTTATAATTCGTATGAAATATCGCTTCAGTTATTTTGTTATAGTCCTTGTTATTGTTGACAAAATCAATGCCATTTGTATCTATTATTAGAACAGGAAACTCAAGTTCTTGTTTAAAATACCTGAAATAGGAATGTGTAACTTCCTCAAGGTAACTATTTTTTATGTTTTGTTCGTACGATCTGCCACGAATTCCAATTTGTTCTTGAAGCCCTGAAACACTTTTATGCAGGTAAACATATAAATCGGGTCGAGGCACACGTTGGTAGATAATTTCGAAAAACTTACGGTATAAATTATATTCATCATCTGAAAGGGTAACACCTGCAAATATCAACGATTTCATAAAATAATAGTCGGCAACCACAAAATCTTTAAATAGATCACGGTTTTGCAATTCGTTCATTAACTGATTGAAGCGCTCGGCCATAAACGACATTTCAAGTGTAAATGCATACTGCTTTTGATCTTTATAAAATTTTTCAAGAAATGGATTATCGGCAAACTTCTCTAATACCAATTGGGCATTCATATTTTCGCTGATTTTTTTTGCCAGCGAAGTTTTTCCAACACCAATATTTCCTTCTATGATAATTAAATTCTTGTCCATTTACTTCAATTCCGTTTTGGTTTCGTTAAAAATAAAAGCGAATAAGTTGGTCAATTCTTCAATTGTCTTTGCAGTTGGTTTTCCTGCACCATGACCGGCCTCGGTTTCAATTCTAACTAATGTTGGAGCAATGCTGGTATTTTTTTCCTGAATTCGAGCAATATATTTAAAAGTGTGTGCCGGCACAACTCGGTCGTCGTGGTCGGCTGTAGTTGCTAAGATAGCGGGATAATTTGAATTTTTAATGCTATGATATGGAGAATATTTCAACAAATACTGGAACATTTCTTCACTTTCATCCGATCGCCCATAATCGCCTGCCCAGGCATATCCGATAGTAAATTTGTGGTATCGAAGCATGTCCATTACACCCACCGCCGGGAGGGCTACTCTAAACAGGTCGGGGCGTTGGTTGAGGGTTGCTCCTACGAGTAAACCTCCATTGGAACCACCGCAAATTGCCAATTTCTCGGAGGAGGTATATTTATTTTGTATCAAATATTCAGCAGCGGCAATAAAATCATCAAATACATTTTGTTTGTTGAGTTTTGTTCCGGCTTGGTGCCAGGCTTCGCCATATTCGCCACCACCACGTAAATTTACCATGGCATAAATTCCGCCTTGTTCTGCAAAAAAGAGATTTGCCGCAGAAAAACTTGGTTGTAAACTGATATTAAAACCGCCATATCCATATAGTAAGGTTGGATTGTTGCTATCCAATTTCAAGCCTTTCTTGTAGAAAAGAAACATAGGAATTTTCGTTCCATCTTTGCTTTCAAAGAATTTTTGCTCGATTTCAAAATCTTGCAAATTTGCATTAATTGTTGGCTCAAATATCAGTTTGGTTTTGCCGGTTTCAATGTTGTATTGATAGATTGAACCGGGCGTGTTGAAGGAGCTTGCGGTGAAATGAATCAGCTTACTTTTAAGTGTGCCTTTAAATTCGGTGATACTGCAAATCGAAGGCAATTCTAAGCTTTTTAGAGCTTGACCCTTTAAGTTGAAAATTTCTATTTTGCTTTTGGCATCTTCCATGTAAACACAAAACAATTGATTGCCGCAGCAAAGCACATTTTCGAGGGTGTTGTTGCTTTCTGGAATGATAATTTGGAAACCTGAATTCTTGTTCTTTAAATCGATTGCACCAAGTTGATATTTTGCTGCATTTTTGTTGCTTAAAACCAGCAATTGATTATTGATAACCTCAATAGGAATAAAGTCGTAATCGAAACCTGCTGCGATTCTGTTGAATTGGGAGTTGGTTTTCAGATTTTTTGCCAGCAAACCATTGCCGCTTGTTGATTCAGATTCGGAAACAATCAGCCACTCTGAATTGGAATCTACAAAAGCAGCATGCATTCTTTGCGGATTTTCGAAATTCTCAAAAATCAGTTCATCCTGATCTTGAAATGTCCCTATTTGGTGATAAAACAATTTCTGACCTAAAGCCTCGCCTGAAAGTTCTTTTCCTGATTCGGGTTGCCGATAAGCGCTGTAGAAAAATCCATTTTTATAGCAGGCTAAATCTGAAAACTTGACCCATTTTAAATGATCCGCTAAAAGTTCCTTTTTATCAATATCTAAAATGAAGATTTCGTTCCAGTCGGAACCCGATTTTGCCAATTGATATATTAAGTATTTGCCATCTTCACTTACTTCAAACTGAGTTAAGGAAATGGTTCCATTTTCGCTTAATTTATTCGGATCGAGCAACACTGCTGGATTTGCTTCAAGGCTTTTCATTGTGAAAAGCACCATCTGGTTTTGAAGTCCATCGTTTTTCAGAACAAACCAGTGTCCTCCTTTTTCAAAAGGTGCCGACAATTTTTCGTAATTCCAAAGCTGTGTTAATCGACGATTGATCATTTCGCGACCGGGTAGGCGATCGAGATAAGCTCGGGTAACTTTGTTTTGAGCCTTCACCCAACGCTTGGTTTCTTCAGATTGGTCGTCTTCGAGCCAACGATATGGGTCTTCCACCTTCTGCTCAAAGTAATTGTCAATTGTATTTTCTTTTCGTGTAGTTGGGTATTTCATGTTTTCACTTTTCAAATAACAATTTTAGTAAAAAATAAAACCCAATTGCATCAATTGGGTTTTATTCTCTATCTGAAAAATTAAGATTTTGCTTTAAATCAGTTTCCCGGCTTGTCGAATTTTTTTGTCTTTGAAACTGCCGAAAAGATATCCCCCTGTGATGCCTATAAATGTACCAATTAGAATAAAATCGCTAATGATCATTTGATGCGATAAATAAGAAATTGCCATTGCGATGGCTGCACTAATTAGTCCAAAAATTAATACCCAACGTGCAACAAAATGAAATGGATCGAAATAGCCATGTTCTTTTTGAAAATGACGACGCATTTCGTTGAATTTTTTTTCGTAGGGTTGACGAACATTGGAATCATCTAACTTTGAAACCTGATGTACCATCGTTTCTAATTCAGCCAGATGGCTTTTGCATTGGTTGCAATTATCCGCAAAGTTGGGCGATTCTTTAATTAGTTTCTCCAAGCTTGTAATTTTTAAGAGGTTTACTTTCGAGAACGAAAAATCCTTTGATTCCTCTTCAATTACCTGTAATTGTGTGGTCACCCAATTTGCTTTGTCCATCTTATTTCAAATTCGAAATTTGTTCTTCTAATGCTGTAATTTTCGATTCAGCATCGGCTTGTTTTTTGCGCTCAATGTCGACCACTTTTTCGGGTGCATTGTTTACAAAACGCTCGTTGCTCAATTTCTTTTGTACTGAAATTAAGAACCCTTTGGTGTATTTCAATTCTTCTTCCAGCTTTTTGATTTCCTCTTCGATATCAATTTTATCTCCCAAATCAATATAGAAAGTTGAAGTTTTTACCCGGAAAGAGGTTGCACCTTTTACATCTTCATCGATCAGTTTAATTTCAGTAAGATTACCTAATTTCTTCAGCACCGGAATTAATGGTTCGTTAAAGCCTTTTGATCCTTTGATGACCATTAATTCCAAAGTTTCTTTCTGAGGAAGATTATTCTCTTTACGAATATTTCTGATTCCTGTAATTGCTTCTTTTACATCTTCGAATTCAACTAAAAACTGTTCGTCGATGGTAACCGGTTCAGGCAATAAGGAAATCATAATACTTTCACCTTCTTTGCGCTCGGTGAGCAACTGCCAAATTTCTTCGGTGATGAATGGCATGAAAGGATGCAACAAGCGAGTAAGCTTATCGAACAACTCGATTACTTTATCGTAGGTCGCTTTATCGATTGGCTTTTGGTATTCAGGTTTTACAATTTCGAGGAACCATGATGAGAACTCGTCGCGAACAGTAGTGTAGATCAGCATCAAAGCATCCGAAATACGGAACTTAGAGAAATGATCGTCCATTTCGGTAGTAACCTGACTGATTTTTTGCTCGAACCAATCGATTGCTATTTTAGCATGTTCAGGTTGCTCAATGTTGCTGGCAACTTCCCAATTTTTCACCAATCGGAAAGCATTCCAAATTTTCGAAGTAAAGTTTCTTCCCTGCTCGGGTAGGTTTTCATCGAATAGTAAGTCACCACCTGCAGGCGAACATAAAAGCATTCCAACACGCACTCCATCGGCTCCATATTTCTCAATTAAATCTAATGGATCAGGTGAATTCCCTAAGGATTTCGACATTTTACGACGTTGTTTGTCGCGTACCATTCCGGTGAAATAAACATTTTTGAATGGGAAGGTTTCGCGCTCCTGGTATCCGGCCATAATCATTCGTGCCACCCAGAAGAAAATAATATCGTGTCCGGTTACCAAATCGCTGGTTGGGTAGTAATAGTTGATTTCTTCGTTGTTTGGATCGGTTACGCCGCCAAAAACCGAAATTGGCCATAACCATGAGGATGCCCAAGTATCTAATACATCTTCATCTTGTTTCAAGTCTGAAAGTTGGAGATCGTTATTTCCTGTTTTTGCTTTTGCTAATTCTAACGCTTTTTCTGCGGTTTCAGCTACAACAAATTCGCCATCGTTTAAGTAGTAAACCGGAATTTGATGTCCCCACCACAATTGGCGACTAATACACCAATCCTTGATGTTACCCATCCAATGACGGTAAACATTCTTAAATTTCTTAGGATGAAATTCAACTTCGTCTTTTTCAACCGATTGGGTGGCGGGTTTTGCCAACTTCTCCATCGATAAGAACCATTGCGCTGAAAGTTTAGGTTCAATTACCACATTGGTACGTTCGGAATAACCCACTTTGTTGTTGTAGTCTTCAATTTTTACCAAGTTACCGGCTTCTTCCAGCATTGGAATAATTTGTTTTCTTGCTTCGAAACGATCAACGCCGACTAATAATCCGGCTGCTTCGCTTAGAGTTCCGTTATCGTTGAAAGTGTCGATTACCTCCAAATTATGACGAATTCCAATTTCGTAGTCGTTTACATCGTGTGCGGGGGTAATTTTCAAACAACCTGTTCCGAATTCCATATCTACATATTCATCGCGAATTATTGGAACAGTTCGGTTTACTATTGGAACAATTACTTTTTTGCCTTCGAGTTGGGTGAAGCGCTCATCGTTTGGATTCACACAAACCGCAGTATCGCCCAAGATTGTTTCAGGACGCGTAGTGGCGATGGTTACCCATTCGTCGTCGGTTCCTTCAACCTGATAGCGAACGTAATATAGTTTTGATTTTTCTTCTTTGTGGATTACCTCTTCGTCGGAAACGGCAGTTTTTGCTGCAGGATCCCAGTTCACCATACGTACACCACGATAAACTAAACCTTTGTTGTACAAGTCGACGAATACTTTGATCACCGATTCAGAACGTTCTTCGTCCATGGTGAATGCAGTACGATCCCAGTCGCACGACGCACCTAGTTTCTTTAACTGCTCTAAGATAATTCCTCCGTGTTTGTCGGTCCAGTCCCAAGCATGACCAAGAAATTCTTCACGAGTCAGGTCGTATTTATCGATGCCTTCCTCCTTTAGTTTGTTTACCACTTTCGCTTCGGTGGCAATTGAAGCATGGTCAGTTCCGGGAACCCAGCATGCATTTTTCCCTTGCATACGCGCACGACGCACCAAAATATCCTGAATTGTATTGTTAAGCATGTGTCCCATGTGCAAAACTCCGGTAACATTTGGAGGAGGGATTACAATTGTATAGGGCTCGCGTTCATCGGGAACCGAGTGAAAATATTTATTTTTTAACCAGTAATCATACCATTTGCTTTCCACCAATGATGAGTCGTACTTGCTGGGAATTTCCATCTTCTATTTATTTAACTTTTGAATTCGTGATTTTTGAACGTACAAAAATATAAAAAATGAGATCGAAACCATATTCAAGGTGTTGAAAGTTATTTGATTCTGAAATCGATGGATTTGATTTTGTTCAAATCAGCGAAGCGGGTGGCCTGTTTTGGTTGAGCGCTTTTTTAAAATAAAGTTTTAGAGAGAGCGGGAAGCTCTGAAGAATTGAAGAGATCGCCCGCCCGAACTTAGACTTTGTGAAGAAAAAGCTTGAAAAACAAAATGAGCCATGACTTTTCTGCTTCTTCTTTGCGTTAAGGCTAAGATGAAGGCTTCTGGCAGGAGAAATAGGGTTGATTAGGCTCCTACACGTTCTTTAGTAGTTCCTACGAGTCGTTTTGGGATTCCTACCAATTGATTTAGTGTTCCTACTGGGGCATCTTTCATTCCTACGACTAGAATTGAGGTAAATATGTTTTATAATCATACTTTTTATTATTTGTTGTTACGAAATTCGTTTTTTGGTAAAAATAACGTAACTTTGTTTAAAATTAATTGAAATATGACAGAGAAAACTCCTAAATATGATTTGATCGTCGAAGTTGGACATCATCTTTTTTGGAAGCATGGAATTCGACGGGTTTCCATTGAAGAGGTTTGTCGAGAAGCGGGAGTTAGTAAAATGACTTTCTACCGAAATTTTGACAACAAAGTTGATTTGGCGAAAAAGGTAATTGAAAAGGTATTTACCGATATGGAAGTTCAATATGGCGAATTAATGGCGCAAGACCTTCCTTTCGAAGAAAAGATCAAACAGCAGGTGGTAATGAAATTTGAAGGAACGAAGGAAATTAGTGCTGAGTTGATCAAGGATATTTATTCTGACTGGAATGAAGAATTAAAAGTGCTTTTTCAGCAAATGGCTGGAAAAATGACGCAATTGGTTTATCATGATTATCAGCATGCGATTGATCAAGGATGGATTCGGAAGGATGTGAAGCTGGATTTCATTTTTTATATGAGTCAAAAAATGACTGAAATGGTTTCAGATCCACAATTGCAAGCCATGTATCCGAATACGCAGGATTTGATTATGGAATTTATGAACATGCTTTTTTATGGAATTTTACCACGAAAAGATGCTTAAAGTAAGTTGGTGCATATTATTTATAGGTGCTTTTTTATGGGTTTCGGCTCAGGAACAAAGCAAGGCTGAGTTCAAATATGAAGGTCAGTTTTCTTCGTATGCGCACTTGAATCCATCGAATTTTCAGCCATTTTGGTTGGGTGGGCGCTATCTACCACAAGGCAATTTGAATATTGAACTGAAAGAACAACAACTATTAGACTTTGAAGTTTCTTTGAATGCTTATGGAAACTTGGCATTCGATAAAACAAGCAATATCGATGATAGAGGAAATTTAAAACCCTATCGTTTTTGGACAAGATATAGTGGCCGACAATTTGAATTACGTGCCGGATTGCAGAAAATCAATTTTGGATCAGCCAATGCCATTCGACCATTAATGTGGTTCGATCAGGTTGATCCTCGCGATCCTTTAAAGCTAACCGATGGTGTTTGGGCGGTTTTGGGCCGGTACTATTTCTTAAATAATGCGAATGTTTGGCTTTGGGGAATTTTAAGTTCCGAAGATACCAAAGGTTGGGAGGTGATGCCATCGGTTAAAAATCAACCCGAAATTGGAGGAAGAGTGCAGTTTCCATACTCAATTGGAGAAATTGGATTAAGCTATCATCATCGGGATGTTGATCTTAGCGCTGTTCAGTCTTCGTTAATTGTTCCTGAAAACCGTTTTGGGATTGATATTCGAATGGATTGGATGGTGGGTCTATGGATGGAAGGTTCTTATGTCTCGAAAAGTGAAGAAGTAGGAAACTTAACGAATCAAACATTTTTAAATATTGGTGGCGATTATACTTTTGGTTTAGGGGCAGGGTTGTATTTTTCGTTGGAGCATTTGATCATGGCTTACGATAACGATCCGTTTGTGTTTGAAAATCCTGGGGGATTTAGCGTGGCAACTGCTTCTTATCCGATTGGCTTATTCGACAATTTAAGTGCAATTCTTTATTACGATTGGCGAAATAACAATACCTACAATTTTATCAATTATCAGAAGCAATTAAATACTATAAGTCTCCATTTTATTGGCTATTGGAATCCGGAGAATTATCAAATACCAACGCAAACCAACTCAAGCAATTTATTTGGCGGCAAAGGTTTGCAAGTCATGTTTGTGTGGAATCATTAATAAATTGAATATGAAAACATGTTTTATAACCGGGGCTAATGCCGGTATTGGAAAAGCAGCTGCTATCCAATTGGCACAAGAGGGGTTTTATACAATAATTGGTTGCCGAAATTTAGAGCGGGGTGAAGTTGCAGTGAATGAAATCAAAGCTCGATCAAAAAGCGATTTTGTTGAACTGGTTCAGATTGACTTATCCTCAACACAATCTATTTTAAAAGCGGTTGCAACGATTAAGACAAATCATCAGAAGCTCGATGTGTTGATAAATAATGCTGCGGCATTTGATATTAGTCAAAGGAAACCTGAGAAGTCAGCTGATGGTATTGAAACCATTTGGGCAACAAATCATATTGGGCCCGTCAGGTTGACATTTGAATTACTCGATCTGCTTCAAAATAGCACACAGGGTAGGATAATCACAATCGCTTCAAAAGGTTTGTTAATGTACCCAAACCTGAAAGTAAATCTTAATGATCCTGAGTTTAAGCATCGAAAATTTAGTGTTTCAAAAGCCTATTACCAATCGAAGTTGGCGCAAATAATGTTTACCTATTGGATTGCCAATGATCAAAAGGACAATAATATTACGGCCAACTGTATTCGGGTTACCAATGTGAAGGTTGATTTATCCCGTTATCCGAATATTTCAGAATTTATGAAATGGGTCTACAAACTGAAAAGTAAGTCATCAATCGAAGCTGATGAGATGGCAAAAACTTATACATTGCTGGCTGCAAGTGATGAATTTTCGGATGTTACCGGAAAGTATTTCAATGAAAAGAATGAAATAGTTGATTCCTTTGCTTACAGTTACAAGAACGAAAATATTGAAGCAGTGATGAATTTAACTAAAAATTACTTGCGGAAATAATACGATAAATATTCATAGGTACAAAGGATTGCAGTAAAAACAAAAATTATGGAAACAATTAAGATTGAGAATCTAACGAAACAATTTCCTGTTGGGAAAGGGTTTTTCACAGCCCTCAAAAATATTTCGTTAACAATTTCCGAAGGTGAATTTACGGGTTTGGTTGGTCCTAGTGGATCTGGAAAAACAACCTTGCTTAATATTTTGGGATCGCTAGATACTCCTTCCGATGGAAATGCCTTTGTGTTAGATAAATCGATTAAAGAATTGAATGCAAAGCAGTCGGCCAAACTGCGGAAGGAAGAACTGGGGTTTATTTTCCAAAGCTACAATTTGCTAGCAGTTCATACGGTTTTTGAAAATGTTGAATTTCCATTACTCTTGCTCAACTATTCTACAGAAGAACGAAAGAAAATGGTAATGGATGCACTGGAATGGGTTGGTTTAGCTTCAAAAGTGAAATCGAAGCCACCTCAGTTATCTGGAGGCGAATGTCAGCGTGTGGCTATTGCCCGTGCAATGGTTAAGAGACCTAAATTGGTGCTGGCCGATGAGCCAACCGCGAATCTTGATGCAGTCAATTCACACAATATCTTGAAGACAATGAAAAAGTTAAATGAAGAGCTGAAAACTACTTTTGTTTTTGCAACTCACGACGAGAAGGTGATTAGCTATCTTAATCGAAAAATCTACCTAGCCGATGGTGCTATTGAAAAGGACGAGTTAGTTGAAAAAAGTATTTAAAAAAATACTTATCTATTAAGTCACTTAATTTAATTGATTAAAGCTTACAATTATGAAATTAGCTTTTAAACTAGCCATTCGGAATTTGTTAGGCGCCGGATTACGCACCTGGCTCAATGTAATTGTGCTTTCTTTTTCGTTTGTTGCTATTATATGGATGAAAGGGATGTTGGTTGGTTGGGATCGTCAGGCAAAAACCGATTTAGAACAATGGGAGATTGGTAATGGTCAACTATGGCATAAAAACTACGATCCGTATGATATGTTTACACTTGATGAAAGTCATGCAGTATTAAACGATCAGCAAGTTGAAGAAATAAATCAACACGAGATGGTTCCGATTTTAATCACACAAGGAACCATTTATCCTGAAGGAAGAATGCATTCGATCATGATTAAAGGAATTCAGTCAGATCAAAGCTTGTTGCAGCTTCCAACTGGGAAATTAAGGAATGAAAGCGACGCAATTCCGGTAATTATTGGTGCGTCGATGTCGAATAGTACCAATCTTGAAATTGGAGATCGTACCACTATGCGTTGGCGAGATGCCAATGGAACATTTGATGCGACAGAAATTCAAGTGGTTGATATTTTTGTTACTAATGTACCAAGTGTAGATGCTGCTCAGGTGTGGATGGATATCTCAACCTTACAAAGAATTACTGGATTGGAAAACGAAGCCACTTTACTGGTGATGAAAACGCCTCTAAAATTGGCTGAAGCTCCCTTTGTTTTAAAGACTAAAGCTGCATTAACCTCCGAAATAGATGAAATGATTGCTATGAAAAACAAGGGGCAATCGGTATTCTATATTGTGCTGCTGATGTTGGCAATGTTGGCGATATTCGACACGCAAGTGCTTTCAATTTTTAAGCGACAAAAAGAAATTGGAACTTACATTGCCTTAGGCTATACCCGAAAAGAAGTGGTGCAATTATTTACTATCGAAGGAGCAATGCATGCAGTATTGGCTGCTTTTACCGCTGCTGCTTATGGAATTCCATTCTTTATCTGGCAGGCTCGAAATGGTTTTACCATGCCAGTAGATTCTAGTGAAATGGGTATGACAATGGCACAAACCATGTTCCCATATTATAGTTCTGGATTAGTTTTTGGAACGATCGTACTTGTGTTTTTAACAACTACAGTTGTAAGTTATTGGCCTAGTCGCAAAATTGCTAAAATGAATCCAACTCAAGCTTTAAGGGGGAAAATACAATGATAAAATTTCTGATAAAAGGATTGCTTCGCGATGGAAGCAGAAGCAAACTGCCAGTGATGGTGGTTGCGATTGGCGTAATGCTTAGTGTTTTTATGCATGCCTACATCATTGGTTTTATGGGCGACTCAATTGAGATGAATGCCAAATTTAGTAGCGGTCATGTAAAGGTAGTAACAAAAGCATATGCCGAAAATGAATCGCAAATGCCTAATGATTTAGCCCTTTTAGGTGTTGAGGAATTAAAGGCAGAGCTCGAAACTACCTATCCCACAATCGGCTGGGCAGAACGAATCAATTTTGGTGGTTTGATTGATGTACCTGATAAAAATGGAGAAACAAAAGCTCAAGGTCCTGCAGTAGGAATGGCTATCGATTTCTTAACCGAAAATTCGAAGGATGTTCAACGATTGAACATTGAAAACTCTTTGGTAAAAGGCCGGTTGCCTGCATCACCAACCGAGGTGTTAATAAGCGATCAGTTTGCTCAAAAATTGAATATTCAACCCGGACAGGAAATCACTTTTATGGGATCAACCATGTATGGTGCCATGTCGTATTTTAACTATACAATTGTTGGAACTATTTCGTTTGGTTCGAATGTATTGGACAAAGGAACCATCATGACCGATTTGGAAGGAGCTCGCATGGCACTCGACATGGAAGATGCAGCAAGTGAAATTCTTGGATTTTTCGACAATGGTTTTTACAATGATGAATTTGCAAAGGCTTGTAAAATAAAATTTGAAAGAACTTTTGATTTAGATGATCAGAATGAATTTGCACCAACGATGATGGCTTTGCGAGATCAAAATATGATGAGCCTATTTGTTGATCTGGCAAAATCGATAGGTGCCTTAATTACCGGAATTTTTATTTTGGCAATGGCATTGGTGCTTTGGAATGCAGGATTGTTGGGCGGGCTACGTCGATATGGCGAGTTTGGAGTCCGTTTGGCGATGGGAGAAACCAAAAGCCATGTATATCGATCGTTGTTAATCGAGTCGGTTGGAATAGGAATTATTGGATCGATTGTAGGCACTACACTTGGATTAGGGTGTGCTTGGTTGCTGAAAACTTATGGTTTGAACATTGGCGACAAAATGCAGGCTTCTTCTATTATGATGCCAACAATTATTCGAGCACGAATCACTCCGGTTGATTATTATATCGGATTTTTCCCTGGTATCTTTTCAACATTAATTGGAACAGCTTTGGCCGGAATTGGAATTTACAAGCGAAAAACATCGCAACTATTCAAGGAGTTAGAAACGTAATCCACATCCAAAAGGGTGTTTGAGCAAGAAATAAATTTAATTTTTAAAGGAGATGAAAAAAATAATTTATACCCTATTGGCTTTCGCGCTGGTTTTGCCGGTTTTTGCGCAGCCAGCAGCCGATCAAATTCTTCAAAAAGTTGATAAGAACATGTCGGCAAAAAATCGTGTGTTTGAATCAGAAATGACGATTCATGGAAAACGTAGAAGCAGAACCATCACTTCAAAAGCCTACTCTGTGGGAGATCAAAAATCGTTTACCGAATATTTATCGCCGGCGCGAGAAGCCGGAACTAAAATGCTAAAACTGGAGGATAAATTATGGATTTATTCGCCAAGTACCGATCGTACCATTCAGATTTCGGGGCACATGCTGCGACAAAGTGTAATGGGATCGGATTTATCCTACGAAGACATGATGGATGATCGTAAATTGACAGATATTTACGACGGCAAAGTGTTGGAGACAGCAAGCATCGATGACCGCAAATGCTATGTATTGGAAATGATTGCCAATGTGAACGACGTGGCATATTATAAGCGTAAGATGTGGATTGATACCGAACGATTCGTTCCTTTACAAGAAGAACTGTTTGCCAAAAGCGGACAGCTACTGAAACGCACTACTTTATCGGAAGTTAAACAGATTGAAGGGCGATGGTTTCCTACTAAAATGGTCTACAAAGATATGCTAAAACAAGGTGATGGAACTGAGTTCAAAATAATCAGCGCTCGGTTTGATACCGAAATTCCAGAGTATATTTTCACGAAAGCAGCTTTGAAACAATGACGCTTATTTTCTGATACTTACCACTAATTTTGCAATTAAGAACAGTGAAGCATGCACTAAAATAATGGTTGCGCCAGAAGGTAAATTGGTGTAGTAAGAAAACAATAATCCGATTAAAACCCCGATAAATCCAAAGCCAATCGACCCGAAAATTAGGTTTCGAAATTTATTGGTAAATAAATTGGCACTTGCTTGTGGTAAAGTTAGTAATGAAAGCAGCAAAATAATCCCAGAAATGCGTATGCTGGCAACAATCACAAGTGCAATAATGGCTAAAAGTAGATTGTTAAATAAATTGACTGGTAGGTTTTTAGCCCGCGCAAAATCTTCATCGAAAGCAATGATTTTTATTTGATTGAAAAACAAGGTAAATAGAATAATTACTACAAAAGTAAGGATGCCTAAAAACCATAAGTCACTTGAGTTAATGGTTAAAATGCTACCAAATAAAAAGCTCATAAGGTTGGGGGCGTAACCGGGTGTCAAGGAAATAAAAATGATTCCAATCGCCATGCCTAACGACCACCAAATGGCAATCGAGCTATCTTGTCGTACATTTCCGTTTTTTGTGAAGTAATTGATTCCTAAGGCCGATAAAACGCCGAAAACCGTAGCACCCAACAGTGGGTTTAAACCCAGGAAATAAGCAATACCAATGCCTCCAAACGATGAATGCGTAATTCCTCCTCCAACAAATACCATACGTCGGGCAACCATATAGGCACCAATAATTCCGCTAACAATCGAAGCTAACAGCGCACCGCTTAAGGCATTTATAAAGAAATCGTATTTCAGCAATTCAAGCATAAAGAACTTTCTGTTTTAATGTTTGTGGTTGTGTGCGCCCAAAACAGTGTGCGGCACCTCTCCATGTGTGATTATTTGTAAAGGGCAATTGTACGAAGCCAATTGTTCTTCCGATATTTTGTTGGACGGATGGAAGTGCAAGGTTTCGTTTACACAGGCAATGCTTTTTACGTGCGATGAAATGGTTCCCATATCGTGTGAAACCAATAATATGGCCATTCGTTTGTTTAGTATTTTCAGTTTGTCGTATAATTCCGATTCGAAATTATTATCGACATACGTTTCGGGTTCGTCCAATATCAGTAGTTTTGGATCAGAAATTAGAGCTCTTCCCAGAAAGACTTTTTGCATTTGTCCACCCGATAATTGTCCAATCGCTTTGTTTGCCAGCTGTTTTATTCCCAACTCGTTTAAAATTTCTTCAGCCTTGTTTTTATCGTTCTTCTTATAAAATAATCCGCTAGATTTTTTACCAACTAAACCCGATAAAATAACTTCACGAACGGTAATTGGAAATTTTTTGTCGAATTGGTTAATCTGAGATAAATAGCCTATGTCTCCACCTTTATGTGGCATTTGATTCGAATAAACAATTTTCCCCGATTTTATCGGAATCAAACCAAGAATTGCCTTTAAAAGTGTTGTTTTTCCACCACCATTGGGACCAATAACTCCCATGAAATCGCGCTCGTGAATGTTTAAGCTAACATTTCTTAGCACATTTTTGGCGTTGTAGCCAACGGTTAAATCTTCTATGGAAATAATTGAATCCATTAGTTTTCAGACAAAGCTTGAATTAACTTACTTTTTATATCGTTTTGCATTTGCAGCCAATTTTCTTCCAATGGATTTATGGCAACCACTTGTGTGTTTGTTTCGTGGGCAACTGATTTTGCTTTTTCAGTTTCGAATTGCGATTGAATAAAAATAGTGCTTATTTTTTCAGATCGAACCAAATCGATCATTTTTTGAAGATGAGCCGTACTTGGAGATTTGCCTTCGAACTCAATAGCATGCTGTTCCAAGCCATAGTCTTTAGCCAAATAGCCTAATGCTGGATGAAAAATCATGAACGATTTGTTTTTGCTTGCTGCAAAACTATGTTCAAAAGCACGATCTAAACTATCAATTTGTGTTATAAATTTTACTGCATTTTTTTCAAAAACAGTTTTCTTATCGGGATATGCCAACTGAAGTTTGTTGCTTGTTTCAGCAACAATTTGTTTTACCAATTTTGGAGACATCCAGATATGTGGATCTACCTTGTGATGGTGATGATGACCATCGTTTTCTGAGTGGTCATGCATTTCTTCCGATGTTTCCTCAAAGTCAAGATTGTCGCTCCATGATTCAAATTTTGTATTGGGAGCATTTTTCTTGAGGCGATTTAACCAAGCCTCTTCGAATCCCAAGTGCCCAACAAAAAAATACAAGGCTGAATTACTTAGTGCAACCATTTGTTTTGGTGTTGGCTCATAATCTGAAGGACTTGCGCCTGGAGGAACCATCACATTTACGGTAAGAAAATCACCTGCAATTTGTTCTACAATGTATTTTTGAGGGAGTACACTTACCGTTATTGTATTGGTGCTTGTAGTTTGCTTTTGTTTTGAATTAGAGCAGCTAGCAATCACTAAAAGTAAAACTATAAATAATGAATTTCTCATGAATTCAATTCAAATTTTCGATTAATATACCATTCAAACAAAGAACCGTAATTTAGGTTTATTTTATTTGAAACGCTTGAATTTAAAAACTTTTGTGCCTTTGGGCGGCACCGGATCGTAACCATGTGTTCCCCAGGGATGGCAATGTGAAATTCTGCGAATTCCCAAAAATAATCCTTTGAAAGGCCCATGTATTTTTAAGGATTGAATCATGTATTCGGAGCAAGTTGGAACATGGCGGCATGAAGCCGGAGTGATTGGTGAAATCAGATACTTGTATATATAAACCAAGCCTAGAAACGGAAGGGCTAGTATTTTTTTTAATATGTTCCAAAGTTGATTCATAAATGATTTGAGATAATTTGCTTGAGTTTCACTTTGTTTTTCAAAGTGTCGCCAAAATCAATCCAGCTTTAGAATGCACAACAAAACTATTTCTCAAAATCTTTGTACAATAAGCTGGGTTGAATGCCTTCGTTATTTTGGTATTTCCCGCTTTTGTATTTTACATAATCTCCATCGAGGTTGTGGTAATAAATCTGGCAAAGCTCTACTCCCGAATAAATTCTGATTGGTTGAACACAAAAAATTTCTAAGGTCCAATAGCCAGCAAAACCAACATCGCCAAAACCTGCAGTAACATGAATAAATAAGCCTAAACGCCCAATTGAAGAACGTCCTTCTAACATCGGAACCAAGTTTTCTGTGCGAGTATATTCAACCGTTCTTCCCAAATAAAGCTTATTGGGTTCAAGCAATAATCCTTCTTCTGGTATAAAGATTTCCGATGCAGTATTTTCTTTTTTCATATCCAACTCATCGTTGTCGTATACTAACAATCGATTGTGTAGTTTTAAGTTGTAACTGTTCGGATTTAATTGATCCGGATGATAAGGTTCAATAAAAATATCCTTGTCTAAACGTTTTTGTATTTCTAATCCTGATAAAATCATTTTCTATGGCTTTAAAAATGTTACAATTATATTACTGTAACATATAAGTTTACAAATATAAGCAGAGTTCGTAAATAGTGAATCACACTTTGTAAAAACTTCAAAAAGTATGGGAGTGTAATTTGTACCGATAAATTTTGATTGAAATAAACCGAAAATCAATTATGGTGTTACTTCGATATGGCTAAAGCGGAAGAATATATTAGAGGAGATCACTATTTGTTTAAAACAAAGGTAATCTCGAACAAGGAGATAACGCAAGACAAGTTTTTATTGAGATTTGAAAAGCAGTTTGAAATGAAAGCGGGGCATGTTGTTGCCGTAAGTATTAACGATGAAATTGAACCTCGAATTTATAGTATTTGCAGTGGTGAAGAAGATGCTTTTTTACAAATATTATTCGATTTAAAAGAAGATGGACAATTAACGCCGGAATTAAAAAAAATTAAAGCTGGTGATTCAGTTTTTGTGTCGAAACCTTATGGCAGCTTTATGCCAACCACCGAACAGCCCATGTGGTGGATTGCCACTGGAACAGGGATTGCTCCGTTTTACGCAATGTTCAAATCGAATTTTAATTGTGTGAAATTGCTGCATGGTGCACGTGAAAAGTCACAGTTTTATTTCGAAAAAGAGTTCCGCTTGGGCTTAAAAGAAAACTACCTTCAATGCAGCAGTGCAACCGATGAAATTGGTGATTTTTCAGGTCGGGTAACCGACTATTTGGAAAACGAAAGTAATTTGCCTACCAATAATAAGTATTACCTTTGTGGGCGTGCTCTAATGGTTGTTGAGGTACGCGATATTTTAATTTCAAGAGGAATACCATACGAAAACATCATTTCTGAAATTTTCTTTTAGAAATCGAGTCTGTAATTTTTAGATAGAAGCAATGAAGCAAAATTTATTTGGAAAAACATTAAACGAATTAAGTGATTTGGTTGTTGAATTGGGCTTACCCAAGTTCACCTCCAAACAAATTGCAGACTGGCTTTATAAAAAAGAAATCAGCACGATAGAGGAGATGAGCAATCTTTCTAAAAAGAATCGTGAATTGCTCGACGCACAATATCAAGTTGGAATACAAGCGCCAATCAAAGTTCAGAATAGTGTAGATGGTACAAGAAAATATTTGTTTCCAACGACACAAAATAAATTCATCGAAACGGCAATGATTCCCGACAAAGAGCGAAAAACAGTTTGTGTTTCTTCGCAGATTGGTTGTAAAATGGGCTGTTTGTTTTGTATGACCGGGAAACAAGGTTTCAATGGGCAATTAACCGCCGGCGAAATTGTGAATCAGATTCGTAGCATCGAAGAGTTTGGTTCAATTACCAACATCGTTTATATGGGAATGGGAGAGCCTTTTGATAACTTGGATGAAGTGCTCAAAAGCGTTGAGATTCTTACTTCGGAATGGGGTTATGGGATGAGTGCTAGAAGAATCACCGTTTCTTCAATTGGAATTATTCCGGGGTTAAAACGTTTTTTGCATGAAAGCGATAGCAATGTGGCCATTAGCTTGCATACACCATTCGACCGTGAGCGCGAAAGGTTGATGCCGGTGCAAATTGCTTATCCAATTCAGAAAGTGGTAGAGGAGATTCGCTCTTTCGATTTCGATCGTCAGCGAAAATTGTCGTTCGAGTATATCGTATTTGGAGGATTAAATGATACCGAAAAACATGTGAAAGAATTGGCCCGTTTGTTAAATGGATTGCGTTGCCGATTGAATTTAATTCGTTTCCACGAAATCCCGGGAACACCATTGAAAGGATCTGACGAAGCTCGATTGCAAGATTTTAAAGACCAATTAAATAAAAAAGGAATTATTACCACTATTCGGGCCTCGCGCGGAGAGGATATTTATGCCGCATGTGGCTTGCTAAGTACCAAGGAGTTATTGAAGAAAAACTAACGAATTATGAAAAAACCGATCTTAACCACCATTTTAACTTTATTTGTTTTTTTAGGAGGCATTGCTCAAGAATTGAGCGAAGTGAAAAAAACTAAGTCGCATTGGAATGGCAAGCGTGTTGCATTTTTAGGCGATTCGATGACACAAGAGTGGGAGAGAGATAATATACCACGTGTGGTTTATTGGGAGTATTTGGTGAAAATGATCGATATTGAACCTTTTGTGTATGGAATTAGTGGGCATCAATGGACTGGGGTTTACGGGCAAGCTTTGAAACTCGAAAAGCAACATGGAACTGCTGTGGATGCGATCATCATATTTGCAGGAACCAACGATTATATGCACGATACGCCTATTGGTAAATTTTATAACGAAACGGCAAAGGAAACCAATTTCAATGCAACAACGATGGTACGTAAATATCGTACTCCTGATATCAACGATACAACTTTTTGTGGTAGAATTAACAAGGTAATGTCTTTTCTGAAGAACAATTATCCCGATCAACAAATCATCATCATGACCCCAATTCATCGTGCATTTGCAACTTTTAGTGCGACCAATATTCAGCCAGAAGAAAGATTTGCAAACGGTCTTGGTTTATATCTCGATGAATATGTGGATGTGCTTCGCAAAGCTGCTTCGGTTTGGGCAGTACCTTTAATCGACCTTTATTCAGTGAGTGGGCTTTATCCAATGGCTGAATCGCAGGCTAAATTCTTTATGAATAAAGAAACCGATTTACTGCATCCGGGTTCTTTAGGAAATTATCGTTTGGCAAAAACCATTCAATATCAATTGATGAGTTTACCGGCAACTTTTGTGGAATAAAAAAGGGTGCAAATAGAAGTTCGACTTCTGAAATGCATCCCTTAATTCAGAGCAATATTTTAAAACAAGCGATTTACTTTTGAGCTTGCTATTTTACCATTTTCAAAGGTTACTTTTTTAATGTAAACCCCCTTTGGTAAATTACTTGCCTCGGCGTCAATTCGTTTTCCAGTGATACTGTAGTATTCGGTAGATACGATTTTTCCATTAGCTGCTTTCAAGTCGCGACTTTTTGTGCCACCATACGATACATCGATGCCGTAAATGTTGATTCCACTATTGGTAGAGGCAACAAAAATGGTAGTTGCGTCACCGGTATAAGTAGCCGAATAGCCCGCAAGGCTTGTGGGAAGTACGTTTTCTTCCATTAAGGTGGTATTATTATCACCAGCATATACTGCAACATAACGATCGGTTGCAGAAGAGTTAGATGACATAACATAAACTGTTATGGTACAATTACCTGTTACATCAAAACCTAAAACCCGGCCCGAAGGTGTTGTGGCATCTGTCCAGCCTGCGCTACCTCCCATTTTTATGCGCTGGGTAAACGAATAATCACCGGCGGATTTTGAATTTTCATCAATAACAACTGGTCTCTCAGTGCTTGCATAAATAGTTAAACCTTCGTAAACGTAGTTTTCTTCATAAGTTGCGGCGTCCATTGTTGATGCATTCCATGTTTGTGCCTGAACAGAAATCATTGCTGCAATTGTAAAAAATAAAGTAAAAAATTTTCTCATAACTGTATGATTTAGTTTGAAATAAAAAGAATTTAGATGATATGAATATACAAAGTTTTGAGAATAAATTAGAAGACTTCTTCTAAGTCTTTTCAAAGTATGGAAAATCGTGCGGCTAACTTTGGTTTAGTTTTATCAATTTTTACTCAAAGCAACCTCATTTTGAAAATCGTATAAAGTAATGCTTCGCATGTAATAATAGTAGTACCAATAATTTCTAATTCGGTTATAGTAGTTGCTTAAGGCATTGTCGCGTTCGTTTCGGGCAGCATAAAAAGTTTCGAGATTAACTTTACCTAATAAGAAACGATCTTCAACCACTTGGTAAGTTTTTTCTGAAATGGCATTGGCTTTTTTGGCATTGAGAATCATCGATTTCAACATATTGAATTCAAGGGCACTCATCAGGATGTTTTGTTCAAAATCGTTTTTTTCCATTTCAACTCTGGCCACTGCTACTTTTTTGTCAGAAATTGCCATTTCGCGTTGGCCTTTACTCATTCCCCAATCGAGAATTGGAATATAAAGACTTACCGAAACGTCTTGGGCACGATCGGGATTTTGATAGATCGACTGGATGGATTGGCCCGATTTGTCAAATCCCAAGTTCAGGTCGACACTTGATCTAAGTCCATTGTTTCCTTTTGCTCTGTCTACATTTCTATCGGCTTGAAGAATGGTTTGCTGAAATTCTAAAATTTCAGGATTGTTTGCCATCGCCATATTTAGAGCTTCTTGCGGATTAATATTTAAATCGGGCACACTATCGGGAACTTCAAGCATTAATTCCTGATCGTACCTTAGGCCGAGAAAGGATTTCAATTCATACTTATTTCTTTCGAGCTGCATTTTTGCTTTTTCGAAAGAGGTATGCGTATTCAACATGTTTAATTCCAATCGTTGAAGATCGATTAATGCAATGGCTCCACGTTCGTATCGCCCTTTACTTTTTATATAAAGGCTATCGGCCGATTGTTTATTAAGTTGGGCAATTTTATATTGGAGTTGCGCATCGAGTAAATCGAAGAAATAGGAAATGGCTTTCATTGCTATTTCTTCATTTGATTGAGAGTATTCTTTTTTTGCAATTTCAAAATTAAGAGGAGCTAGTTTTTTGTCCCATTTAAATGAATTAAATTGAAAAAGAGGCTGTGAGAGCTGAATGGAAACAGGAGTTGCACTCCAAAATAAATTTTCATTTGAATAATTATTAAGCATATTCAAATCGGTATAAAGACTTATTTCTCCGCCTGTTGACAATATATTTTGCGATACAGATAAGGTTGCATCTGAGGTGAATTTTTCGGTTCGGCTGAGATATGTTCCGGTGTTGTCGGTAATAACATCAATCGATTTATCGAATTCAATCGGACGTGAAAAAAATTCAACCCATGGACGTTTCTGCGCTAAAAATGCACGGTATTTCCAACTGCTCGAAAGAAAAAGGTTTTCATTGATGTAAGCATTAAGTGATTTTTGTTGTGCAATTTCGATCACTTGGTTCATGGTTAAATTCATTTGCTCTTGTGCACTTGAATTTAGTTTCAAACACAGTATAAATAATATGATTATAAGCTTTACATTCATAATTCTTCTATTTAAAAACTAGCATGTCAACATCTCCAAAAGTGTCGTAGCCCGATACAATAACTTTTTCTCCCGGCTTTAATCCATCAATGATTTCGTATTGGTTGGTATTTTGACGTCCTATTTGGATATTTCGCTTTATCGCAAAATCGCCAGATTTGTCCATTACATAAATCCATTGTCCACCAGTACTATGAAAGAATGCACCTCGTGGTATGATAATTGCAATTTTTGATTGGCCCAATTCGAGCTTGATATGATAGGTTTGCCCAACTCTAATTTTTGCGGGCATTTCTGATTCGAATAATAGTTCGGCTTTAATACTACCATCAACCACCTCCATTGAAATCTTATTGACATATAAGTCGTATTTATTATTTTCTGCAGTAAAAGTTGCATTCTGATTTCGAGCTACCCTTGTTGAATAATGCTGATCGATATTGGCCAATAATCGTAATTGAGAAAGATCTCGGATGTAACCTATTTGTGCATTTTTGTTTAATTGGCCTCCAATCTCAACATTCGAAAGCGAACTCAATCGTCCGGTTACCGTAGCCTTCACATTCAAATCATCGAGTTTTCTTTTTTCAATTTCGAATTTTGCTTCGTTACGTTTTAGATTGTTCTCTAAACTTTGAATATGGAGCTTGCTTGTCATTGAATCGCGTTGAAGATTCGCGTAAAGCATGTCTTTTTTTTCGAGCGTATATTCGAAGGTCTCTTTGGCAATTAAATAGGTGTTTTTGGGGATCATTCCTTGTTCAAACTCGTATTTTTTTTCCTCAAAATTGCGACGTTCACTATTAATAGAGAATTCCATGTCCTTGATTTTTGCACCTAAATCAGCCATGTTTTTTTCCTCTTTGATTCTGTTTTGTTGAAGGTTGATTCGCTCTTGTTCCAACTCGGCCTCAAGATCAATGATTTGTTGTTCTAATTCAGGATTCGACATGGTAAGAATGATATCGCCTTTTTGAACCATATCGCCTTCTTCTTTTAGTTTAGTTTTAATTTGTCCGCTTACCAAAGGATGAAGGCTAACCGTTTTAATTGGGTCGGTGATGCCTGTAATGCTGATGTAATCTTGAAATGTATCTTCCACCACCTCGGCAACGGTAATTTTTTCATAATCAACTCGAAGCTTTGATTGATGATCGGAGAAAACGATCTTAACTAATACAAATACAATAAAAGCAGTTGCGAGTATTAGTTTGATATAGTGTTTCTGTAACCAGCTTTTTTGCTTTATTTTTCTGTCCATTCCCATTTTCAAGGATTTAATATTTTATGTCGAATCGAAATTTCAAACTTTGTGCCATGTATTGTAAAACACATTAGTATAGATAGTTGAGGTATTTGTATTTTTAAGAGTGTAAAAAAATTATGCAGGCCATGTTAATTATTTATACCTCTATCGTAGAAATAAAACAGATGAATAAGTCAGTTCTTTAATTGTTGCGGCAAACAGCAAGCCAATTTTAGTAGCAATCCAGAGCTAATTTTTCTCGACATTGAAATGACTGGTGGTTCGGGTTTCGATTTGTTGAAGTCGATAGAGAATCAAATGTTCGAAGTAATATTTGTTACAGCATTCGATTAGCTTGGAATTCAGGCTGATAAGTTTATGCCATCGACTACATTTTAAAGCCAATTGATATTTTTGAACTATCAAAAGCGGTTAAGAAAGCTGCCGATCAGATTGGAAAGAAAAACGAAAATCTGCGGCTCGTTGAATTGGTTGCCAACATCGATCGATCTGATGAAGAAAAAAAGCTGGCAATACCCCGACTGATAGAGTTGAGTTTGTAGTTATAAGTAAAATTATTCGTTTGGGGGCCGATGGCAATTATACCCGAATATTTTTTGATAGCGGCAATCAATATTTTTTTTGTAAAACATTAAAAAACTATTCCGAAATCTTAGAATATTCGGGGTTTATTCGTACACACCAGACGCACCTAATTAGTGCCGATAAAATTTCGGCATGTGTAAAAACCGATGGTGGTTATATTCTCATGAACGATGGAAGTCGTATCCCGATTTCCCGTCAACGTCGTGATAGCGTACTACAAAAAATGATGATTTAATATTTTAGTTTCAACTCATTTTATTCATACCGCAGCGCTTCCACAGGATTTCGTGTGGCTGCTTTCCAGCTTTGGAGCGAAACTGTAAGCAATGTAATTCCCAGTGCTAATAGACCCGCTAGCGCAAAGATCCACCAACTTAAGCTGGTTTTGTATGCAAAGTTTTCGAGCCATTTATTCATAGCGTAAATTGCAATTGGTGTAGCTACAATAAATGCCAGCGTAATCCATTTTACAAAGTCTTTATTCAGTAGTATTAAAACTTCCGAAATTTTAGCACCATTCACTTTGCGAATGCCTATTTCTTTAGTTTTTATTTCGGCTATATGAAGGCTCAATCCTATTATCCCAATAAGAAGTACAAAAAGGATGATGCCCGTAATGATATTGAAAAAGGACATTAAATTGCTTTCTTTCTGGTATTCATTTTCAAAATCGTAGTGCCAAATTAGAAATTCGAGATAGTCACTTAAATCTTGTTGCTCGTAGAATTTAGTTGCTGCTTCTAAAAAAGCCTTTTCTTGTCCATTAACTACTGAAATGTTAAGTGCAGAAATGGCGCCACTTAAGTTGTAAGCCAGCAGGATTGGTTTTGAATTGTAATAAAATGGGAGATTTTTAACATCATTGAAAACACCAACAATTTTAATTTGATGCGCAGGAGTATTTAAAATTGTACCAATTGGGTTTTCTAGACCAGCTTTTTTAACAAAGGTTTTATTTACCAAAACATCAGGGATTGTTCCATTGCCCATAAATATTTCATGACCTAAATTCTGAATCTTTTCTTTATCTAAGTTTTGTCCTTCCAACAATTGGATGTTATAGGCTCTTAAAAAATTGTAATCTCCAATTAAAGGTTGAGCATCGATTGTTTTGTTGGTGTTTTCAAGCTTAAAGGATTCATGTCTGTATTCATTTTGATAAAGACCTTCTCCGACCGACATTGCTTTGATAAATGGATAACTTTCGAATTCGTTTTTAAATTGATCAAGCATCTCGAAACTTTGAAAACTTAAATGATAGGTGTTTTCTAAATCGAAACCTTTATTGGAATTCTGCATGTAGCTCAGCTGTTTATGAATTCCTGCTACACTGATGATTGCAATTATAAAGATGCTCAGTTGAAAGCTAACAAGTGCTGTAATAAAGCCTTGCTTTTTATTAACTTTTCTACTTTGTATAATGCTCGATGTGATAAAATATTGCAAAAGACCAGTGAAAAGCCCAAAGGCTATCATTAAAATTAAAATTCCGAACCACATTTTGTAATCATCGGGCGAAAATAGCTGATAACGAATGCCCCAGGAGGTACTAATTAGATTATAGAAAAGCGGATAAAGTGCAAGCGAGCAAAGAAACGCAATGATTACCATTGCAATAGAATTATGCACGAATTTTTTAATTTGTATTTGTTTTGTAGCTCCTAGTATTTTTTGAATATTTAGTTGCGATGATTTTTTGATGTAAAATCCGAAGTTGAGGATTAGGTAATTTAAGGACACAAATGTTAATAGAATGATCCCACAAATAATTAGTATTTTCACAATACTCAAATCTCCTTTGGGCATTCTATCTGCAACATTGCTTGAGTTAATGTATAGCTCAGAAAGAGGTTGTAGGATATAATCGGTTTTGTAATTGCGTTTATAAGCTTTGTTTTTTTCTATAGCTACCACATCTAAAATCTTTTGCTCAAGCTTGCTTACATTTGTATTTTCTACCAATTGCAAAAACAATTGTGGCGAATGTAGTCCCCACGAAGCTGTATTTTCATATTTTTGATTTTTAATATCCACAATGATATGAGGTGTCAAAGTTGAATTGTCGGGAAAATTTTCAAGTACCCCAACAATTGTATAATTCTCAATTGTTTCAGGGCTTTTCACTCGAACAGTTTCTCCCAAGGGATTTCGTTTGCCAAATAGTTTCTGGGCATATTCTTCCGAGATAATCATCTGTTTTGGGTTTTCAAACAACGGTTGAGGTTCGCCCATTGCTAAGGAAAAACTAAACATTTCAAAAAAGCCTTTGTCGACAAAGGTTATCGACTGTTTTTTGAGCTCGATATTTGAAGTACTGACCGAATATGCTTGTTGATTGGTTTCAATTCGGGTGAAATTTTCAATTTCAGGACACTGAGTGTCGATGGTTTTTCCCATTGGATATGGGGTGTTACTATCCGCCATCGAAGAACTTGTATCTGTATGGGTAATACGATAAATGCTTTTAGAATTACGATGAAATCGATCGGCACTTAGTTCTTTTACCGAATAAATGTATACAAACATTACCGCCAGAATCCCAACCGATAAACCAATAATATTGGCAATGAATAAGCCCGGATATTTTTTCATGTTCCGGAAAAATGAAATTAGATCTTTATAAATCATCGTTCTTGTTTTTATTTATTCATACTGCAATGCCTCCACCGGATTTCGTGTAGCCGCCCGCCAACTTTGCCAGCCTACAGCCATAAACGCTATAAACAATGCAAAAGCAGCACTAACCAGAAAATATACAGGAGTGATTGATACGCGGTTCACAAAATGTTGCAGCCACTGACTCATGGTAAAATAGCTACCCACAAAAGCTATAACAATAGCAATGAGAACCAGCATAAAAGTCTCTTTCAGCAGCTCGTGCACAACCTGTGTTTCTGTACTTCCAATTACTTTTCGTATGCCTATTTCCTTTCTTCGTCGGTTTACATTCAGAACAGAAAGAGCCATTAACCCAATAAAGCTGATGATGATGGCCAGTCCGGCACCAGTAGTTACCAGTTTTATCATTCGCTCTTCGTTGGTGAATTTGTTGGCGTATACATCAGTTAACTGAAACTTACTAATAATTAACTCCGGCGAATAACTTTTAATCACCTCATCAATCTGAGCCAGTTGTGCCGAAGTAGTTCCTGCTTTTGTACGCACATAAAGATTGTTTACGTTGTTGCGGTAGTTGGTAAGAACAAGTGGTCCAATTGTTTCTCCCGGGTGATCGATATAATAAAAATCTTTTGCAATAGCGATTACTGTTAACGGTTCATCAAACATATCAACCAGGCTACCTACTTTTACATCAGGGCCCAGCATTTTTGCTGCTGCCTGGTTAAGAATTACCGCGCTTTTATCTGCTTCCGATTGATTAAAGTAACGACCGTCGACCAGTTCCAATTGCATGGTTTTGGCAAATCCGGGCTGCACACGGTATTCATCAATTCCTTTAAGATTACCGGGCGCTCCATATTTTTTTATTCCCTGTCCGCTCGATCCTTGTCCCATGCCATGACCGGAAGTAGCTGCATCTTCAACAAAGGCCAGTTGCGACAATTCATCGACAATAGACGAAGCACTTTTTCGCACCTCGCTATTCAGGTTGGTGATGCCAGTTACATTCTCGGGATTAAAACCCAGTGGCACTTCTTTTAGATAATTTACCTGGGCAAAAACAATTACCAGCGCACTGATAAGAAAAACCGATATGGAAAACTGTGAAATAACAGCAATGCGCGACATGGTACTTTTGCGCTTTACTTTCGTGGACTTTCCTTTAAGTGCATTTACAAGATTAATCTTCGATAAATAGTAACTGGGATACGCCCCCGACACTAAAATTAACACCGCGAGAATAGCCAGTACTAACAAAATTCCTGAAAAGGAAAACATGTCCGATAACTCGATCTGGCTTTGCATTAGTTTGGCAAACGAGGGTTGAACAAGTGCCGTTAATCCTATTGCCAAAACAAAAGCAAGAAGGCCAATTACGGTTGTTTCAGTAAAAAATAAACGCGATAATGTTCCTTGCGTTGCTCCCAACGATTTTCGTGAACCGATTTCAGCAATCCGTTTTTCGCCGTGCAAAACATACAGGTTAATGTAGTTTACCATAGCAATTAGCATCACCAGAAAAGCAATGCCGGCAATAATAAAAATGTGTGTTAGATTGGCTTTGGGCGATAGATCGAGATCGACAACTGAGTGAAGGTGCAAATCGGCTAATCTCTCTGTTCCAGATTCAGAGGTGAGGTTAAATTGCTCGCCCCAAGGTTTCATTAGTTCATTGTTGGCTGCAGCTATTTTCTTGCCAACCGCTACTAAATCGGCATTTTCGTCAATCCTAAAATAGGTATACAGTTCCAGTCCCCCCCAGTTCTCAGGATGGACGCTCTGCATCGACACCAATAAATCGAAATTAAAGTGTGTGTTGTTGGGCAAGTCGTTTATTACACCCGTTACCGTAGCCGGCACCTCCGAAACATTCAAAACTTTACCAACACAATTAACGGTATTGAATACTTTTAATGCAGTTGACCGGGTAATTACCGCATTGTTTTCACCCTGCAAGGCATCGTTGCTATTTCCCTGAATGAGCTCCAGTCCGAAAACATCAAAGAAATCCTTGTCGGCAAACAAAAGCTGCAAATTGGGGAATTTTTGCTTTTCGTATTCTGCAGTTATGTCCCATCCGTTGTAAATCTGAGTAGCTGATCTTATTTCCGGAACCTGTAATGGAATTTCGGTGTAAGCATCGCGCAAACAAATACCGTAATTAGTGATATTACCTTCCTCTTTTACTGCACTGTAAAGTCGTAAAACATTATTTTTTGTTTGAAAATGCTGGTCGTAACTTAGCTCGTGTTTCAAATAAACCGACAGGAGCAAAACAGCACTTAATCCGATGGCTAATCCGGGAAGGTTGACAAAAACCAACATAGGATTTCGCCTAAACATTCTAAATATAAATCGTAAATTTTTCATATATATTATTTTTTTATTATTCATAACGCAACGCCTCCACGGGGTTCCTCGTAGCAGCCCGCCAGCTTTGCCAACTAACAGTTAGCAGTGCAATGCCTAAAGCCAAAAATCCAGCCAGCGCAAAAATCCACCAACTTAAAGTGGTTTTGTAAGCAAAGTTTTCGAGCCATTTATTCATAGCGTAGTATGCAATGGGCGTGGCAATTACAAAGGCAATAACCACTCTCATCACAAAGTCTTTGTTTATTAGCATCATTACTTCTGAAACTTTGGCGCCGTTTACTTTTCTGATACCAATTTCCTTGGTTCGTTTTTGCATGGCCAAAATTGAAAGAGCAAGCAAACCCATGCAGGCGATCAGAATTCCAATGCCTGCAAATACATTTAAACTGGCAGTCAGTTTACTTTCCGATTCGTACATTTGGTTGAGTTGGTCGTTTACAAAACTATATTCAAAAGGATATTCAGGTACAAATTCTTCCCACACTGTTTTTATCTGATCCGGCACTGCCGGTACTCCTGGATTCATTCTTACAATAATTTCATTGTAGTAAAACGGATTCATATTAAAACACATGGGAGTTATTTCACTGTGCAGCGATTTGAAGTTGAAATTTTCCACAATGCCAACTATCGTACCTTCCTGGTAAGCATATAATGTTTTCCCGATAGGATTATCAATCCCCATCTCATCAGCCGCTTTTTGATTGATCACATAGGCACATTTTCTTTGGATGCCGTAATCAATCAGGTCGTTTTTGAAGTTGCGATTAAATCCACGCCCCTCCACCATTTTAACACCTAGCGTTTCAAAATAATCGTAATAAACCGAGTTCCATTGCATGCTAACAGTTTCTCCTTCGGGCATTCCGTCACAACGAAAACCATCGGCTGATGTTTGTACATCCGACGGCGAAGAAAAAGCAAGTGTTGCGTTTTTTATCCCCTGCAATTTTTTTAGTTCCTGTGCAAAAGCATCAAATTTATTCCCGTTTAATCCGTCGTCAACCGACATATTCAAAGGAATGGTTATTAATTCCTCCCTGGCAAATCCCGGGCTGTGTTTTTCCAGAAAATGAACCTGTTTATAAAATAAAGAGGTAACCGCCAACAGCACCACACTGATGGTAAATTGTCCAACAATAAGGACATTTACCATTTTCGGTTGTTTGTGCAGCAATTGTTGATCTGCCTTAAAAATACGTACCGTTTTTTGTCTCGAAATTATCAAGGCAGGAGCAATCGAAGTTAAAATTGCAAAAACAAAAATTACTCCTGTCAAAAAGAGTAAAAGTGTAAAATCAAATTCTTTTACAGCTGGAAGAAATGAAAACCTGACTGTAAGAATAGAATTATACAGATAAACTAAAATTAGTGAAATCGCCACGCTTATTGAGATATAAGATAATATCTCGCGAATTTGATCGCCGAAAATAATTGATTTTGAAGCCCCGCAAACTTTTTTGACTCCCGTATTAATAGCTCGTTGCGATGCGGTTCCAATGTGGAGCAGAAGAAAATTTACTGCCGACATAGAAAGTATAATCAAGGCAACAATGGCCAAAAGATATAGGTAACTTTTGTTTGCCTGCGGCACCGATTCCCAGCCGGTTTGCATTTCGGTGTGTAACTTTTTTAAGGGGTGTAACACCAGTTTTTCGGGATTCTCTGTCACATGTGTCGTTAGGTAATCTGATATTTTTGTTGAAATAGCTTCCTCATCAATTGGGTTTTCGGCCAAGATAAATGTATGAATATCGGATGGATAATTCCAGGAAGGTTCGATCCAAACCTGAGTTAGTTTTGAGATACTTTCCAGGGGTAAAAGGATATCACCACGAAAATTGGAATTCTTAGGAAAATCACTAAAAACACCCTGAACAGTAAATAATCTGTCTTTACCGATTTTTATCTGTTCGCCCACCGGGTTCTTTTCACCAAAATACTTTCTGGCTGCACTTCCCGATAGAACAATAGAATTTGGCGAACTCAGGCAATTTGCCGCATCGCCTTTTTCCAGAGGAAATGAAAACAGGGTGAAAAAGTTTGGATCGGCAAAAATGATTCGATTCTCATTAAACATTTTACCACCTGCAGTGAGCGCCAGGTAACCCCAGTAAAAACTTACCCGGGAGGCATCCGTAACTTCAGGGAAATCAGACTTTAAACTCTTTGCTAACGGCCCGTAAGTTGCTGCTCCCGATAATTCATTTTTATCATTTTGAGTTAAAACACGATACACCCGACTGGAATTTTGATATTGAGAATCATAGGTAAATTCCTGATAAACATGTCCCAAAACAATAATTGCTACTGCCATACCTATTGCCATCGACAAGATATTCAGCAGGTTCAATCTACTGTTTTTTCTGAATCCGCGCAGGATGATTTTTAGTGTTTTCATTTTTTTGTCTTTCAGGTTTATTCATACCGCAACGCCTCCACCGGATTCCGCGTAGCTGCCCGCCAGCTCTGCCAGCTAACCGTTAGCAATGCAATTCCCAATGCCAGTAAACCAGCCAGCGCAAAAATCCACCAGCTTAAAGTGGTTTTGTAGGCAAAGTTTTCAAGCCATTTATTCATAGCGTAATAAGCAATAGGCGTTGCTATTACAAAAGCTGTTACCACCCATTTTACAAAATCTTTGTTGAGCATTGAAAGTATCTCGGAGACTTTTGCGCCGTTTACTTTGCGGACTCCGATTTCTTTGATGCGGTGCTGTGCTGCAAAGATTGACATAGCCAGAATGCCCATTGCACAAATAATAATGGCACTTATGGAGAATAACGAAAATGTGCGGCGAAACCGAACTTCAGATTCGTACATATTTTGAACAGCTGCATCAAGGAAACTCACTTCTACCGGAAATTCTGGCGATAGTTCTGCTGTAATAGTATTGATTTTGTTTAGTGTAGCCGAAAGCGTTTTAAAATTGTTTGACGAAAGTGTTGCTAAACAATATGCCGCATAGCCTTGATTGATAATTGCCAATGGTCCAATTGGTTTTTCAACCGACTCGAAATTGAAATCTTTTACTACACCAACAATTTCGTATTTTCTATTACTCATATAAAAATTACCACCAATAGGATTGTCGATATTGAATTGTTTCAAAAAAGTCTCGTTCACAATCACATTGTTTGTGTCGGTGGATAAATCATCGGAGTAGAGTTGTCCTCTCAGCATTTCCAAATTCATAATTGAAAAAAATTCGGCATCGGCACTGAAATTTGAAAAATAGACCTCCTGTGGTTTCCCATCCAGGTATATATCTGTCCCCCAAACCGAAAGCTCTTTGCCGGGATAAAACTGAGTGAAGGACACATTCTGCAATTCCGGTATTTTTTTCAACTCTTCTCCAACAATATTTTTATCGAGTTGCTGAGTGAGTTTAATGGCAACGGTATTGTTTTGATTAAAAACAAGATTGTTGCTTCCGTATTCTACTTGTTTGAAAATAAGTGTTGTAAATGCAATCAACACAATGGAAATAACATATTGAAGGGTAATTAACCCATTTTGTAAATACGATTTTTTATTGTTCCGATTGACTGATTTTTTCAAATTATCGACAGCCTTTGAGGACGAAATACGCACCCCGGGAATCAGGCTTAATACCAAACTGAAAAGCAAGGTAGCTGTAAGAACAATACCTAAAAGTGCCGGACTGGAAATTGACTTCAAGCTGAACCGAATGCCTGTGTAATTTATAACAATTGGGGTAACAACAACCATTATAGCAAGAGCCAGAATTACGGCAGCAATAAAAAACAGAAACGTTTCGCCTAATACTTTTCTGAAAATGTTTGTTCGTGTAGCCCCTATTACTTTCAAAACGCCGGTTTGTTTGATGCGTTCCATCCATTGCGACGAGGTGATGTTGATAAAATTTACCAATGCAATAATAAGAATAAGACCGGCTACAAATAGCAGGATTAAAGCTTTGCTTTTGCTACCCTGACGGATGTGGTGTGCACCGGAAGTTTGCAGGTTGGAGAAATAAACATCTTTCAATGGTATCAAATGAATATATTCAACCCATTGCTGAAAGTCTTTGGGGAAAATAGCGAAAATAGTTTCGGCTGTCTGGTCGGGATTGGCATTTTCGTTTAAGTGTACAAACGTTTGAAAATTAGACCATCCCCATTCTTTATATTCATCTTCGCTGGGTTGAACAATCTTTCTTGTTTCGATAGAGGTAACTGCACTAATATTGAGAAAGGTATTTTCAACTGATTCTACAACAACTGCCGACACTGTTAATAGTTTATCATTGTTGTACTTTATCGTTTTGCCAATAGCTGGTTGTTGACCAAAAAGCTTATTCGCCAGCGTTTCTGTAATAACAACCGACATCGGATTATTAAGTGCCGTTGCAGCATCTCCTTCGATACAGTTATACTTGAAAAAACTAAAAAAACCGGGATCAGAAAAAACCATATCAGAAGTAATAGGTTCTCCATATTCTGCTTGTAAAACAGGAGTATTCCACGCATTGCCTATTCTTATAGATGCCTCTATCCCGGGGATATCCGAATCGAGATGAGGTTTTAATATTGCCGGAGTATTAGTCCCTGCTCCGGGCTTACCAATAAGATAAGTGCGGTCGAAGTTAGCGTGTTGCGTGTCGGTGCTTAATTCGCTGTAGCAATAAACCGACAGAATGATAACAAACACCAAACTGATGGCTAAGCCCAATAAATTTATCAAATTTATCGCCGGCTTGCGAATAAAATTTCTGACTATTGGTTTTAATATGTTTTTCATTGTAAGATTATATTAGGTTATTCATACCTCAGTGCTTCAACCGGATTTCGCGTAGCCGCTCTCCAACTTTGCCAACTGACAGTTAACAATGCAATTCCCAATGCAAGCAAACCAGCCAATGCAAAAATCCACCAACTCAAATTTGTTTTGTAGGCGAAGTTTTCTAGCCATTTATTCATAGCGTAATAAGCAATAGGCGTTGCTATTACAAAAGCAATGGCGACCCATTTCACAAAATCTTTGTTAAGTAATGCTACTACCTCGCTGATGGTAGCTCCGTTTACTTTGCGTACGCCGATTTCTTTGGTGCGTTGTTCCATAATAAAGTAGGTCAACCCAACTAAGCCTAAACACGAAAGGATAAGCGATATAAGTGTTGTTAGCATTAGAAACTTCTGAAATTGAGCTTCTTTAGTATACTGAGCGGCAAATGCCTGATCGAGAAACTGATATTCCATCGGGAACATCGGAGAAATGTCGTTCCACGCTTTTTTCACATTGTTCATTGTACTTTTGAATGCAGTCATATTGGCTGCATCAACTTTTAGGTAAAGCACATTGTCGCAATCGCCAGATGACATATATACCAACGGACGAACCGGTACGTGTAAGGTTTCAAAATTGTAGTTTTTTGCAACTCCAATAATGTGTCCTTGGTTGGCATCGTCATTTGCAAGACGAGAATCAGCAATATTTTCAACTTTGAAATCGGCCTTTGCCGACTCATTTATGATAATGTCGTTTTTACTTTTAGAATTTTCCGAAAAAGTTTGACCTTCTTTTAATGGGATTCCAAAGAAGTCGAAGAAGTTAGCCGATACCGCTAGTTTAGTATACTCCACATCGCTATATTCGCCTTTGTTGAAAAATCCAGTTCCCCATTCTTGGTCAATGGAAATCAATTCATCTTCGGCAAAAGTCATATCAAAAATACCGGGCATTTGGTGTAGTTCGCTTTTAAATGCCTTTATGTGCGACTTAATATCATCGTTCGTTTTAATGTAAACAATGTTCTCTTTTGTGAATCCGGTATCGCAATGTTGAATGTAATTATTTTGACGATGGATAATGATTATCGAAGAAATTAATGCAATTGATACCACAAATTGAAACACAAGCAACCCATTACGTAAAACCGGATTCCCTTGCGACGATTGTCTTTTATGAATTAACTCGGTGGTGGGTTTGTTGCTGAAAATATATCCGGGAATAATTCCGGTAATTAAAATCATTAATCCCAATATTGCAAGGTTTATTACAACGAAACTACCATTAGACAAGGCATTGATAGTAAAACGAGAATTTGTTAAGCTGTTAAGTCCCGGCAGCAGTAAACTTGTTAATGCAAACGAAACAATAACGGAGGCAATCAATAACATTGCCGCTTCGATTGTGGTGGCACGGATAATGCCCCAGCGGTTATCGCCCATCGTTTTAAATAATCCGAAGGATTTATAGCGTTTTCCTTGTTGTGCCGTTACCATATTGATGTAATTTACGCACGACAATAACAGAATCAGCACACCAATAATGGCTATAATCGACAAGGTTAGTTTATTCCCGTGAGCCATATCTTCCATCTCCAACATGTTGAAATACACATTTTTATACGTAACCATATCATAATAAATATCTGCCTTGAAGTCTTCATCAACAGCATCTAGATTGATATGGGCTAGTTTATTTCTTACTTCTTCTTCGGATGAATTGGCATTGAGTTTTGCAAAAGCATAATAGTTTTGAGTTCCCCATCGTTCCATATTTCGTTTGTACCAACTGATGTGGCACATTGTTGGCAATGAAATAACAGCTTCAAAATTCCACGTACTCGATTGTGGCAGGTCGTCAACTACGGCTGTAATTGTTAATTCCTGACCGGATAAATAGGTAGCATTGTAGGTAACGGTTTTTCCAATTGGGTTTTCGTTTCCAAATATTTTTTGCGACAAAGAACGTGTCAGCACAATCTCATCGGCGTGCATTAAGCCTTGTTGTGGATTGCCATACACGGTGTTAAAATTAAATACGCTGAAAAATGCAGAATCAGCATTGAACATATTCTTTACTTCAAAACTCTGATTGTTGTACTCCAAATATATTTGTGCCGACCAATCGTTACAACCATAAGAAACTGCCTGAAATTCTGCTATTTCATTATTAACGTGATCTGCCATCATCTTTGAAAGATATGGTTCGTTTTCATTGGTTAACACATAAATATTATCCAGATCAGGAATATATTTATCAGTATTTTTCTCCTTCTGAACAAACAGAAAAATCAGCAAACTTGCAGTAATTCCAACTGATAATCCAATAAGGTTAAGCAGTGTAACCCCTTTGTTTTTAGCAAACGTTCTTAATATTAATTTTATATTTTGATGCAGTTTCATCTGTTTAGTACTATTAAAATATGTACATGTTTTTCAATTGTTTTAGAACTTACTCATACCTCAACGCTTCCACCGGATTTCTCGTTGCAGCCCGCCAACTCTGCCAACTCACGGTCATAAATGCAACCAAAATAGTAACAATTCCTCCCAAAATATAAGTCCAGACATTTATTCCGGTATGAAAGGCATAGTGAGTCAGCCAATTTCTCATTACCCAAACAGAAACTGGTGTAGCAATAGTTAAAGAGATTATTATCAATACAATTATTTCTTTTGAGAACAGATAAACGATGTTCCCTATTTCGGCACCAAGCACTTTTCGCACACCCACTTCTTTTACTTTTTTTGAAGCTGTGAATGCTGCCAATGCCCACAGTCCGAGGATTGCAATGAAAAATGCCAGTGCTGTAAAAATTCCTACAATCATTCCAAAACGGCGGTCGCTTTTGTATTGATCGTTAAAATACTGGTCAAGGAAGAAATAGTCGAAGCTCGCTTCGGGGAAATAATTGCCCCAGGTTTTTTTAATCGAATTTAACGCTGTTTCGTAATCTGATGATGTGGTTTTTATTGCAATAAACTTGGGGCTAACCCAGCCAACTCGACCGTTCAGCACAAACATTACTGGAGTAAAGGCATTTCCCAACCCACGCTGGTGCCAGTTTTTTACCACACCAATTATATTTACAGGTTCGGCTTCGCCTTCTACTAAAACCTGTTTGCCAATTGCATTTTCTGGTTTTGTAAAACCAAGTGGACTTAAAGAGGCTTCGTTAATCAGCATGTTTTGTTGTTCGTTTCCAAAGCCCTCTTCAAACGAACGCCCGGCAACGAGCTCAAAATCAAAAGTCGTGATAAAATCATCATCCACAGTAAGCATTTCATACAAGCGGTTTTGTCCGGGAGTGCTGCCTTGTAATCTGTTCGATGCAAAAGTAGCAATTTCCATTCCGGGAACTGCACCAGCCAGGCTAACCGAACTAACAAGCGGTTGTTCTTCCAGATTTTTTGCAAACAAGTCCACTTGCTGATTTAAATCGGCCCTGCTAACGGGATATTTTAACACGATGGTTTGACCAATATTTACACCTAACGACTGCCGTTGCATAAATTTCACCTGCTGGTAAACAATGAATGTTCCGCAGATTAAAAACAGCGAAGCAGCAAACTGGAAAATAACCAATACCCTTCGCGTTGTTCCGGCTGAACTAGAGTTAAAATAACTTCCTTTTAAAATAATAGATGGTTTTACACGAGTCATAATAAATGCGGGGTAAAAACCCGATGCAGCTATTCCAATAATAAGAACAAGAACTGCCGACAACCAAAACATAGGAGTTTTTAAAAGAAACAAGTCTAGTTTTATCCCAACTAGATGGTTGAATACCGGTTTTAATGCAAAAATAAGGGCAACAGCCAGCAAGGTGGCTGCTATATTGACCAACCACGACTCCATCATGTATTGGCGGATAAGCTGAAAACGAAAAGCTCCTGAAACTTTCCTGATACCCACATCTTTTGCCCTTTCCATAGAGCGTGCAGTAGTAAGGTTGACATAGTTTATCCAGGCGGTGAGTAAAATTACAAAAGCAATAATCAGCAAAGTAACCAGCGAACTGTAATTACCTTTTATCTCTTTTTCATATTGTTTTTGTGGGTTTAGATGAATGTCTTTCAATGGAACTAACGATACTGCCCACGTTTTATCCTTTAATGCTTCATCGGTTTTATATTTCTCCGATATCGCTGGAAACTTATCTTCTATTTCTTTGGGGGATTTCCCCGGCGATAGCAAAAGATAGGTGTAAGCCTCGTGCCAATACCAGAAATCGCGCATCCACTGCGACAATGTTTCGTACGAAATAATATAGTCGAAACGAATGTGTGAATTGGGCGGGAAGTCTTCAATAATCCCTGTAACTTCGCACTGGTTAAATGTTGAACCGCTTGCAAAGGTAAGTAGCTTCCCGATAGGGTTTTCATTTTTAAAAAAGCGATGTGCCACAGTTTCGGTAATCACTACTGTATTTGGCCTAAGCAACTGGTTGTTTGGTGCACCTTCTTTCAGTTTAAAATCAAAAACATTAAAAAACGAATTTCCGGCATAAGCAATCCCGTTTTCACGACTGCGTTTTTCCTGGTACGAAACAGTTTGCTCGGTGTTTTGAACACCAATTCGAACATAATCTTCGATACCCGTCATTTCGGTAGCAATAGCACTACCGTATCCGAATGAACTTGTTGCCCAGTCGTCGGTAAGGCGGTCATCCTCGTAAAATTTACTTTCAACACGGTAAATACGGTCTTTTTTCGAATGAAATTTATCGAAACTAAATTCGTAGGAAACATAATTGATAATTAATACAGAAACTGCCAGACCAATAGACAATCCTAACAGGTTGATTATCGAGAATAATTTGCTTTTTGCCTGGCTTCGGAAAGCCATTTTTAAATAGTGCTGTAGCATTATGTATTTATCTTTATTTGCTCTTATACGTGTTTTTTTCAATGAGATTACTCATACCTCAATGCCTCAACCGGATTTCGTGTTGCTGCTTTCCAACTTTGCCAGCTAATTGTAATGAAGGTAATTAGCAAAGTAATTGTGCCTGAAAGAAGAAAAAACCAAGCATGAATTGGGGTTTTATAGGCATAACTTTCAAGCCATTTGTCCACAATAAAATAGGTTATGGGTGTAGAAAAGAGACTAGCTGCAACTACTAATATGGTATTCTTTTTGCCAATTTCTAGAATAATCTCTTTGCTCGAACTTCCTAGAGTCCGTTTTACTCCAATTTCTTTCGTTCTGTTTCTGGCCTCAAAAAGGGTCAAGCCGAGTAATCCTAATGCAGAAATGATAGCGGTTAACAAAGCTGAAATTGAGACGATAGTGCTCAGGTTCTTTTCTGATTCATATATTTGGTCATAAATCTCTTCATTATCGAAATAATTAGGCTTTTTGCCCGGCATTAGTTCGGCCCAATAAGCTTCTAGATCATCAATTACCGCTTGTCTTTTTCCGGGAGTATATGCAATTGCAATTTGTTTTCGGTAGCGTTTTCGTTTTGTTAAACTAATTGATAAAGGGGGTATTTCAGCATGTAAAGAATGGATGTTAAAATCTTCAACCACCCCGATAATCGTTCCTCTACCTATTTTTTTCCCTATTGGATCCTTAATCCCAAGCTTTTTAACTGCTGTTTCGTTTAAAATCAGAGCATTGTCATCGCCTCCAAATTCGGTAGAGAAAGAACGTCCTTGAATTACATTAATGCCCATTGTTTCAATAAAGTTGTAGTCGACTGCGAAACCTTCAACTTTTATTTGTTGATCGGGATTATCAAAACAAGGTTGCATCGAATACATCGATCCTTGCGTCGGAAGTGGATCCATAGTTCCTCCTGCATTAATAATATTCGGATTGGTTTTAAGTTTGTTGATAATAGCCTCATACTTGCTTTTGTCTGAAATATTTACCAATAGGATATTTTTAGTTTGATAGCCCATGTCTTTGTTCATCGAAAAGGCATACTGATAACGCACAATAATGGCTCCGGTAACAAATGAAGAGAAAATGATTAGCTGCAAAACTACCAGCACTGAACTAAATGATACGCCTCCAATTTTAGGAGAATGTTTGCTTTTTAGTATTTCTATCACCTTAATTTGAGATAAGTATCCTGCTGAATACAATCCTGAAACTCCGCCAACCAGCAAAATAATAAATAAGTACGATATGATATAAATTGAACTATTAAACGACATAATGTGAAGATCGGTATTGAATAATTTTCCGGCAACTGGTAAGCAAAACCACGCTAGCAATAAAGCTAAGGGTAAGGTTAAAAAAGCAAGAAGCAAAGACTCTCCAAAAAATTGATTGCGCAATGTTTGTGTACTTGCTCCATTGGTTTTTCGGATGCCAATTTCCTTTGCTCGTAACGAGCTAATAGCTGTTGATAAGATTATATAATTGAAGATTGCTACCAAAATAACCATGATGGCCATAAAAGTGAAGATTCGAACATTGGTGACATTTCCAACATTTCCCATCAAATGAGTATTGAGAATGTCGTCGGAATGGAGGTAAACATCGTTTAGGTTATGTAGCTGGAAATTACGATTGAGACCTGGACCTAAATATTTCTTTTCAAAATCCCGCATGCGCGATTCTACATTACTTTCAGCTTCATTTGAGTTTAATTTTACCCAAGTACACCAAAATTCGCGATACCAATTTGTACGAGCATCATTTGAACGAAAGCGGTAATCTATTTCATTCACACACCATCGGTCATTCACAAAACATTCAGCCTGTAAAGAAGAATTCTCGGGAATATCTTTATAAACCCCGGTAACCATAAACACCTTTTCTGTATTGTACATTCTGGTGACAAACTCTTTCCCTAACGGGTTTTCGTTGCCATAAATTTTCTTTGCCAAACTTTCAGATAAAACAATATCATCGGGATTTTCCAAAAGGCCATTGTCTATACTTCCAAATACCAATGGAAGCGTAAATATTTTAAAGATGTCGTCGGAGGTACAAACAGCTTTTAAACGGATGTGCTCTTCTTTTACCTTGGCAAATATTTGCCAGTTGCTTTTGGTGTTGGTTGCAGCAACCACCTCTGGAAATTCCTTTTTTAAGGTTTCGGCCAAGGGGAAAGCTGTTCCTTCAAATTGATCTTTAGAATCGGTATAGTAGTTTACAATGTTGTATACTTCGTCTTTGTTTTCATGACAGTTATTGTAACTCATTTCGTTTACAACGTAAAGGATGATAATAAACGAAATGGCTAATGCCAATGATAAACCAAGCAGGTTGATTGCTGTAAAAAGCTTGTTTTTTTTGAGAAAACGAAAAGTGCTTATAAAGAAATTACGTATCATGGTTGGGATATTTATGTGGTGGTATATTGTTTTGGCTATTAGTTTCTTATGCTTGTATTGGAATATTCAACAGATGCCATTTGATTTGTATTATGGCTGCAACAAACCAGCCCCAAATAAATTCGATTGGGCAGATTAAATTCAGTACTATAAACTTCGTTCCAATGGTTTGTATCTTTTGCAATAGAGAAAGTAAACTTATTTTCTTGGCGTTTTACTTTGAGATAATAGGGGGGAAGTATCTCTTGGTTTTTGTTGAATGCTAAAGTTTGACCGTTGATTGTTTTTCGTTGGTAAACACCTGTTCCAAGTTGAGCATGAAGCGCTAAGAACAAATGTCTTGAACTTTTCCCAAGATCTTCACGCACCATGATACCTCCTTTAGTATAATCATCAATCGCATTAATGTGTTCCACTTTGGTGAAAATTTCAAAGTCGCCTTCTTGAAACTGGTACATATAAGTAAAGGCATCATTATTGGCCCAAATATCGGCGCCAGCACCAGCAATGTTGTAGCGCTTGTTTTTCTTTTCCGCATTTCCTTTTATTTGGTTGTTGCCCACATCTTTGGTAAACCAAGGATACATCTTGTCGGATTTCGATTTTATATCAATGTTTACTGTCGTTTTTTTGATTGATTTTCCATCACTTACTTTGTATTCAAATTGATCGTTTGTTGCTGTTAATTCAGTACTGGTGTAAAAAAATACATTATTTGTTTTATTTAACTTTCCATGTTTTGGTAAAGTGAAATCGGCCACAAAAAGCGAGTCGTTCTCCTTATCAACATCATTTGCCAATACAGAAATAGGAGTGGTTAACCCATTATAAGTACTTACTGAATCGGCTTGAGCAATTGGCGGACGGTTTTCAATCACTTCAATTGTAATAAAAACTGGTTTTGAGGTTTTTCGTCCATCGCTTATGGTATATGCTATGCTATCGTTTCCAAAGAAACCTTTATTTGGAGTGTAAATTAGTTGTCGGTCGATTTGTTGGATTTGTCCATGAAGCGCGTCTTTTAATTCAGCAATGCTTAAATCATCTTTAGGATCCTTGTCGGTATCGTTCATCAAAGGATTAAACATTATTGTTCTGCCTTCAATAAGCGATATCTGATCTCTTATCGCTTTTGGCGCATGATTTGAGTTTTGCACAATTAGAATAATGGCTAGTTGTAAAACTACAATGACCAACAATGTTTTAAAAAAATATCGTCTGAAGAATTCTCTTGATGTCATGGTTTTGATTTTATAATTTTATTCAGTTTAGATTATTCATATCTCAATGCTTCAACAGGATTCCGCGTGGCAGCCCGCCAACTTTGCCAACTCACGGTTAGCAATGCAATTCCCAATGCCAGCACACCTGCCAGCGCAAATATCCACCAGCTTAAAGTGGTTTTGTAGGCGAAGTTTTCGAGCCATTTGCTCATGGCGTAGTATGCAATCGGAGTGGCGATAACAAATGCGATTGTTACCCATTTTACAAAGTCTTTATTAAGTAATATCAGAACCTCTGAGATTTTGGCACCATTAACTTTTCGAATACCAATTTCCTTGGTTTTTTTTATTGATAAACTTTTTATAAATCCTATTAAGCCAAGACAGGATATGATTATAGCAATGATTGTAAAAAAACTTATCGCACTAGCCTGCTTTTCTTCTTTCTGATACATACTTTGCAACCAATCATCATAGAAACGATAGGATATAGGAATTTTAGGTGAAAATTGCTTATAAGTATCATTGATTATTTTCATTGCCGAACCAATTTCTCCGGTTATTTTTATGTTTAAATGATTTGCATATCTACTTGGTTCCTTTGTCATGATGAGGTTGCCTACATCGGTATAAAGGTTTTCATAGTTAAAATTATTGACCACTCCAACAACCGTTCTCCCATTAAATTGTTTGTCGGCGAGATTGTTCCATTCGAGTTCTTTAAATAAGTGTTCGTTGATCAGGCATGTTTTATGATCACGATCTGAATCATTAAAATTTCTACCATGAATCATTTTTATTTTAAACATTGGAATAAAATCCTGATCGATACTAAACGATTTGCTAAAAAGTGTTTTATGAATCCCATTGATTTCAAATGAACTGCTTGTATTTCCAATTAGCTCCATTGGTGTTCCTGTTGATGATGAAATGGCGCCAATTCCTTGATAGTTAGATAATTTATTTCTGAAAACTTCCCTGTCGTTTGGAGGCATACCTGAAATTTTCAGTTTTACAATGCTATCCTGATCAAATCCAAGATCCTTATGTTTAATAAATTTCAATTGTTTGTTTATTACAATAAGCGAAAGCATTAAGGTAATGGTAATGACAAACTGAGAAGTGATAAGTATTCCTTTTGAACCAATAATAGAAGGTTTTTTTTGAGCAAGGTTTTTGAGAGGCGTAGCCTTCGATAAAATGAATGCGGGATAAATACCGGCAACTGCTCCGGTTATAATAAATAATATAAGACCAGTTATTGTTACGCTTGGCTTGGTAAGGAGAGCTTTGAGATCGAAGCTGATATTAATTACAGCTGAGAATATCGGTGCGATAAGGATTGCAAGAATAACTGCGCCCAACATTGCCAAAAAAGTTGTTAAAATAGATTCAAATATTATTTGTCGGAAAATAATTTTGGGGCTGGCACCCGTTGTTCTTCTTATTCCAATTTCTTTCATCCGTTCAAATCCTCCAGAGATTGTCAGATTAACATAGTTGAAAATGGTCATAAATAGAATTAGCAATGCAATAACAGAAAGTAGATAAATCATGTTTTTATTGGCATGATTTAAACCGTCATTGAAGGTATGCGAATCGAAATATACTTTTTTAAATGGCTGAATGGATAATTGTTGGTCCTTAAAGGCTTGCCAATGGTTTATTTTATCTTTAATTAAATCACTTACCTTGGTCTTATTAGAGTAGGGATGTAGCATGATAAGTGATTTAAACATTACATGTTGCTCATCATTATATCCAACATAGTGACGTCCTATAGGCATTTTCGAACTCACAATTGCTTCAAAATTAAAAGAAGAATTAGAAGGGAGATCGGATACAACTCCAACAATCTTTAATGAATTCGAATCTCCAACATCTATTAATTTACCTACGGGATTTTTGGCGCCAAAAAGCTTTTCGCTAAATGATTTTGTGAGAATTATATTGTCCTTCACCAACAATGTTGGATCATCAGACTTAAATATAAACTGGAATGAGAACATCTCGATAAAATCGTCATTGGTACTTATCACGCTCATCGCATTCATTTTCCCGTCAGTGAAATAAGCTTTTTCTGCAACATTATAAAGGCACATCTTATTTACTTCGGGAATTGTCTCTTTCACGTCATCAAGGAGTGTTTCAGGAATCTGAGCGTTATTGTTTGATCTTTTAATGCGGTAAATCTGTTCTATGTTTTTAAAACTTTTATCAGTATTGGTTTCCTGAATTATAAAAGAGGCTATCACGAGAATGACAGACATACTAATGGCATAGCCGCCAATGGTGAGGACCGAATAAAACTTTTTACGATATAAAGTTCGAAGAAATATTTTAAGTGTGTTTCTCATTTATCTGTTTTCTATTCCATAATGCTATTCATACCTCAATGCCTCAACAGGATTTCGCGTTGCAGCTCGCCAACTCTGCCAACTAACAGTTAATAATGCAATCCCTAAAGCAAGTATTCCGGCCAGCGCAAAAATCCACCAGCTTAGTGTGGTTTTGTAGGCGAAGTTTTCGAGCCATTTGCTCATGGCGTAGTATGCAATCGGGGAGGCAATAACCAAGGCCACAACTACCCAAATCACAAAGTCTTTATTCAATAGAACCAAAATCTCGGAAACAGTTGCTCCGTTCACTTTTCGTACACCAATTTCTTTGGTTCGGTTTAGGCTGATCAGGAAAATGTGCCCCAAAATTCCCATACACGTAAGAACAATAGCAATTAACGAGAAGAAAGTAATGGATTTCGCCAACTTATCTTCTTTAACATACATGGCCTGAAACTGGTCGTCGTAAAAGGTAAATTCCATGGGGTCATCCGGCAACATGGTTTTCCATACATTTCGAAGTTCACTTATTTGTTGTCCGATGTTCCCGGGATTCAGTCGCAGTGAAAGCGTATTGTACTCCCTGTCCGATTCGTAAATTAAAGCAACCGGACTTAAAGAAGAATGCAGTGATTCTACATTAAAGTTATTCACTGTACCCACGAGGTTATAGCCATCTTTCTTGCTATTCTTAAATTTTTTCCCTTCAATACTTTCCCATCCATAACGCTTTACTGCAGCTTCATTCATCAAACACGAATTCCCTTTATCACTGGCTAGAAAATTTCGACCGTCTAGTAACTGGATACCCATTGTTTCCAGAAAATTTTCAGTTACATAAATACATTCAACCATAAATTCATCGTCTTCTACCCCACTTCCCATGCTCATATTAATATTCCCGGGATAACCGGTACTCAAAGCACTACTTGATACAAAAGAAAGATTGCTGATTTCATTTCTTAGTGCTGTTTGATTCTCAAATAGCCAAGGAAGCTCAATCCTTAATAAATGTTCTTCGTTAAAACCTAAATCATAGTTTTTTACATATTGTAGTTGTTTGAAAACAAGTATTACGGCTGCAATTAGTGCAATGGAAACCGTTAGCTGAAAGGTTAGCATGAACTGCTTCCCAAATTGTTTTCCGTTTCGCTTTTGTCCTCCCTGTAGAAAATCAGTAATCTTAAACTGAGATAAAATATAAATAGGTGCTAAACTGTTTAGAAAAATAATGCAAGCGATGGTGCCCAGAGAAACAGGCAATAAGTGTTGAAGATTAACATCGGAAAGAAGAATTTCTTTTCCAAATATGGTTTCGGTTGTTGGTAAAATAAGCAATACCAATATAATCGAAATGGTGAGTGCAATAATAATTCCTAATGTAACTTCAATCAGCGAATCGATTAGTAAATGTGATTTCCCTGCACCGTTGGTTTTATTGATACCAATTCCAATCATTTTTGCATACTGCATCGACACCGTGTAATTCAAATAATTAATGCTCGAAAGGAGAATAATCAGAATGGCAATTGCCATAAAAATGAAAAGCATTTTTGAATTGCCTTTGGTATGTTCATCTGTCCAACCCAATTTGGTTGGAGAAAGATAAATATCAGATAAGCTTTGTAGCGCCAGACTATCGGTAGTCATATTGAATTGTGCGATGGAAGCATTCATCTTGTCTGAAAAATGATCAGGATCAATATCATCTTTTAATAAGAGAAAGTGCTCGGTTGGAAATATACAAACGCCATTATTGCAAGCTTTTGCTATTTGGAAGTCCTTATTTTCGCTGTTCAGAAGTAACTCTGCTTTAAAACTCGAATTTTTAGGCAGGTCTTGCATAACAGCGGTAACCGTTGCGGTAAAAAATTCCTCCTTAACCGTTCTACCTAACGGGTTCTCATCTCCAAAAAGTTTTTTGGCTACCGACTCGGTAATTACCGCCGAGTTTAACTGACTAAAAGGCTTCTCTTCCATACTGGATAAAACTGGTACAGAAAATACATCAAAGAAGTTATCATTTGTAGAAATAATGTATTCAACGCGCGTGTAATTTTTTGTTTCAGGATCTTTTAGCGTGATAGGAAAATAAGAGAAACCGAGTGGGCAAGCTGTTTCAACATCCGGGTAGTGTTCCGCAATTACAGCGTTGATTTTGTAATCGAGTCCCGACTCATTCTTTTTAGCATCATACAAGCGATAAATTTTTTCATACCGGGCAAAGTGCTTGTCCACGTTGTGCTCAGCACTATAAAACAAGGCAATCAAAATACTGGCCGTAAAACCAATGGCAAACCCACCGATTATAAGCGATGAATACAGCTTGTTCTTCAACAAATTTCGGAATGCCAGTTTTATTTTGAATCGTATCATAGTTACTTTTTTAATTATTCATATCTAAGTGCCTCCACCGGATTTCTCGTTGCTGCCCGCCAGCTTTGCCAGCTTACCGTTAGCAGTGCAATTCCCAATGCCAACAAACCAGCCAGCGCAAATATCCACCAGCTTAGTGTGGTTTTGTATGCGAAGTTTTCGAGCCATTTGTTCATAGCGTAGTAGGCAAGGGGAGTGGCTACTAGAAAGGCAACAGTTATCCATTTTACAAAGTCGATGTTGAGCAGGAATACAACCTCGGAAATAGTTGCACCATTTACCTTTCGGACACCAATTTCTTTGATACGGTCACGACTAATGAATATAACCAAACCCAATAAGCCGGTAATTGACAGGAAAATTGTCCACAAGGCAACAAACTCGATAAACCGCGCCATTTTTTCTTCTTTCGCATAAAGCTGATTCATCGAATCATCCAGAAACTGCACTTCAAATTGGTTTTTCGAGTCGAACTGATGAGCTGTATTTTTAATGAATTGTAATGTCTGAGTGTAATTTCCGGGAGCCAGACGAAGTAGCAACTGGTTTTTTCGGTTCTCTGTTCGCCAAAAAGCCATGGCAGGAACTTCTGATTTTAAAGATGCAAAATTAAAATCTTTGGCAATACCCACTACTGGGTGCACATCTTCGTTAAAACCATTAATTGTCCGTTCCAATGGTTTTTCCCACTCAAATTGTGCAACTGCCTTTTCATTCAAAATAAAATTACCAATATCGCTCTGGTCGCCTTTTAAGAACTCACGTCCTTGAGTTAACTGAATCCCGAAAAAATCGATGAAACGGTCGTCGATAGGCCAGCATGTAAACGAGATGTACTGTCCTTCCACTTCCCGTCCCCATCCCATACCCACATTCCCGGGAATAAACTGAGTATAAGTATAATCTACAATATTTTGGTTATTCATCAGCTCATCAGCAAAGGCTTTATAATGCTTCCGAAGTTCGGAAGAAGTTGACATATAAACCACATGATCTTTGTTAATACCGATATCAAAATTTCGCCAAAAATTCAATTGTTTCTCAATAAGCAGGGAAGACATTATTAAAGCAATAGTGAAAACAAACTGAACTATAATCAGCGCATTTCGTAGATATTTTCCTTTACCAGTAAAGTGAATATTGCCTTTTACCGATTGCGCAATAGGTGGCGATGTAATGTATTTTGAAGGGTAAAGGCCAGCAAGCACACCAAACGCTAGGGCAAACAAGAAAAAGAAGAGTATGAATACATATCTTTCACTGATTCCCAACCCCTGAATGGAAAACATCGATTCGATAAAATGATAGCCAATCCAATATATTCCCAAGGAAAAAACCATGGCTAGTATTGACAGCAATACCGATTCAGCCATAATTTGTATCATTGATGATGAACGCCGTCCTCCCAGCACCCGGCTAACCGATAATGCTTTGGCGCGCAACGGCGCCTGAGAAGTAGAAAAATTAATGAAATTAACAGCTCCCATTACCACAAGAATAACGATGAGCATAGTGAGTATCTTTAAAATAACAGGATTGGTGTATCCTGACAAAAAACCATCATTGTAAAAATGTAGTTCCTTTAATGGACGCAGGTGTATAAAAGTATCTGTTCCTGTATATTGTGATTTCTCATTTTCAATTTGCTGTTCAATTTCAGGTATGACTTCAATTTTTGCCGCTATTGCATTAACATCACTACCCGGCTGTAGCTGCATTATATTGTTAAAACTCCACTCACTCCATCTGTCAAAGTAGGCATATTGTTCTTCTGCATTGTATACCGAAAAGGCAATTATACAATCTGCCTGAAAACTGGAGTTTTTCGGAATATCTTTCATCACTCCAGTTACCTTATAATTTATATTATCCGTAGTGATATTTTGTCCGATCGGATTTATGTTGCCAAATAGCTTTTGAGCTAATTTTTCTGAAATTACCGCTGAATGAGGTTCTATTAAAGCTGTCTTGCTGTCGCCCATCACCAGAGGAAACGAAAACATTTCGAAAAAGGCAGAATCGGCAAAATAGTAGCTTGATAAAAACTTTGTGTTTGTTTCGATCAGTTCAGGTGTCGAAATATAATTGTTTCTATGTGTCAAGCGGGTTACCGATTTAACTTCCGGAATATTCTGCTTGATTACCGCGCTCATTTTTGCCGGAAGCCAACTGCTTTCACCCCTAAGTTCGAGACGGTAAATGGAATTCCCATTTTTATGGAACTGGTCGAAGCTCTTTTCAAAACTCACATATAAACTCAGAATAATAATTCCAGTAAAAGAAATCACCAAACTCAAAAGGGTTAATCCTGATGAAGTTTTGTATTTAAGAATTGATTTTAATATCCGTTTGAATTGTAACATTATTTTATCTATGTTATTAGTTATCTATTCATACCTTAGCGCTTCCACTGGATTGCGCGTAGCCGCTTTCCAACTTTGCCAACTAACGGTTAGCAGTGCAATTCCCAAAGCCAGTAACCCGGCCAGTGCAAAAATCCACCAGCTTAAAGTGGTTTTGTAGGCAAAGTTTTCGAGCCATTTATCCATGGCGTAATAGGCAATTGGAGTGGCAAGCAAAAAAGCAATGATGATCCATCGTACAAATCCTTTATTGAGGAGTTGAAGGATTTCTGAAATGCTTGCCCCATTTACTTTTCGAATGCCAATTTCCTTGGTTTTGTTTTCAGAGATGAAAAGACTGCTTCCATATATGCCCAGTAATAATATTCCAAGAATGATCACAGAAAGTAAGGCTAATAAGTGCATCAATACTTGTTCTTTATGGTACCATCTTTCAAAATCGAAATTATAGGTTTGGTAACCCATGTGAGACTTTTTGCCAATTTTAATGAAGAAATTATCGACCATTGTTTTGAATTCATCCTTCTGTCTTTCATTTACTGAAACAATAATATCTGGCATGTAACTCATACCATAACCAATAACAATAGGTGTAGCAGAATAGTAAAATGGCGCATTTTTAACATCAGCAATAATTCCGCATATTCGTCCTTTATTGGTTCCATTATGATGTATCGAAAGAATAGTTCCGAGGGGATCTTTCAACCCTGATTTTTTTACAAATTCTTCGTTAACCAGAATATCTAGCACATCATTCTCTCTTGGATAAGAATAAGCCGACGCAACCGGAGGCAGTTTGGCTCCATCAATATTTTTGCCAGAAAGCAATTTTATGTTATAGGTGTTGATGTAATTGTCGTCACCCCAAATGCACTGTGAATTAATAATTTCCTGACTCGACTCTATTGTAACTTCTTCTAAATAGCTTGTACTCCTAAAAAGAGTATGCCCAAGTGCTGCACTTTTAACCATTGGGTAATTGCTGCATTCCTGCATAAACAGTTCCCTGTTAAGATCATCATTTAGAGACACGGTTACGGTGTTCTTCAAATCAAATCCTAAATCCTGATTCCGTATGAAACTCATTTGCCTGTTGATGAGTATGACTCCTGAAATAATGACCATAAATATGAATAACTGAAATTGAATGATGTACCTGAAGTAGGGTTTGCGGGTTTTAAAGCCAGCCAACTGTAAATTGCGTTTTTTTCGATGAAATAATAAAGCGTATTGCAAATACCCACTTAAAGCACTGATTGTAATTAAAAAGAACAGGAATATTAAAACAATTTTTGGGTCGGAATCGGAAACGATGCTGTACCTGTAATTTGAAAAGTTCGCTATAAACCGATGAGCAAAGGGGAGCAGCAACAGAACAACAATAAAGGTAATTAAGGAATAAAAAACAGATTCGGATGCATATTTCATTTTTAACCAGCCAGAACTGCTTCCAAGAATAGTTCTGATTTGATTTTGTTTTTGATTTTTAAGGCTTACTCCTAAATTTAAAATCAAATAGTTCATGAATGTTATTACCAACAACACAATGCCAATACCCGTTAAAATCCAAACCAGCAAATAATCTCCTTTGGGTAATCTATCGCTTACATCAGATGAATGTAAATAGAGTTTGTTTAGTTCTTGTAATGAATACCTATTTTCATTTACAGGTTCATTTCGCCCGGTTATCTCATTATATTTTTGATTAAACGTGGCGGAGAAATTACGGGCTAATTTCTCGGTTTCGGAACAGTTGGGAATGTATAGAAATAATTGAGGAGATGAAACAAAATAATGATCTTCGTATCCTTCTGCAATACGTTGAATGTTTGTTATTAAATGTGGTTGCAGCGTTGATTCTTGCGGATAATCGTTAAGTACACCAACAATTGTGTATTCCGTTTTTTCGTCTTCACCCCTTGGTGCTGTTGTTAGTGTTTTGCCCAACACATCAATACTATTAAAATAACGTTTAGCAGTGACTTGGTCAATAACAATAGTATTGGGTTGCTCGAACAACAAATTAAAATCACCTACGGTAAGGTTGAAATCGAAAATAGAAAAGAACGATCGATCGACATAACTGATTTTTTGATCGACAAATTGTTTTTCATCAATTGTAATTTCATACCCCTTTAAATCGCGAAATCGTGTGTAATCCTGAATCTCTGCGTGGTTGTTTTGTAACAGCCTGCCCAATGGGTATTGGGTGTCTGAATATTTTATAGGCGCATTTTCGACGTTATAAAGTACCCTGTAAATGTCGTTGTGTTTTTCGTGAAAACGGTCGGCACGAAATTCTTTCACCACAAATAGAGTAATGAACAATACGGCTACAATCCCAATTGAGAAGCTGGAGATATTAATAAAAAACATTTTGGGATTGTTTTTTACATTACGGAAATACAAGGTTAAAAATCGATACATATAGTTTTTTATTTTAATGCTTATATCTTTCAAATTTGGTAACTCCCAGAATCCACTTTAGGTGTTCCCTGAGTAAGTCGAAGGGGGGGGTGCTTACTCATATCGCAACGCTTCCACCGGATTTCTTGTAGCTGCCTTCCAACTTTGAATTGAAACCGTTAGCAAGGCAATGCCCAGCGCCAAAACACCTGCTAGTGCAAAAATCCACCAACTCAGATTTGTTTTATATGCAAAGTTTTCGAGCCACTTATTCATGGCGTAATAGGCAATTGGAGTGGCAAGCAAAAAAGCAATGATGATCCATCGTACAAATCCTTTATTGAGTAGTTGTAGGATTTCTGAAATGCTTGCTCCATTTACTTTTCGAATGCCAATTTCTTTTACGCGTTGTTGCGAAACCAAAAGCGAAATACCTAATAAGCCCATCGAGGATATAAACAAAGAAATAATAGTAAATAGCGTGAGTAATTTGGCTTGCAATAATTCAGTTTTGTATACCTTTTGATACATGGCGCCAATGTGCTCGTAATGAAATTGATAGCCCGGATATATTTCATTCCATACTTTTTCAATATCGGCTACTGCTTGTTCCTTCATCCCCGAAGGATAGGCGATGGCAAAATTCAAAAGCCACATATATTTGCGTTTGAAAAGTACCAAGGGATTTACTTCTTTCTTCATCGACGATAAATGAAAGTCTTTCACTACTCCAATAATTTTTCCCTTTGGAATTTTAATATATTGATTGTGGTAGATGAGCTGAAATGATTTCCCAACGGCTTCTTCTGCACTAGTTATTCCCATCTGTTTCATTGCTGCTTCGTTAATGATATATTCAGCAGAACCATCTACATCATCATTCTTTTTTGAAAAGTTTTGACCACTTAAAAAGTTTAGATCAAAAACATTGGCGAAGGAATAATCGCATGGGAAAACACCAATCATATTGGGCGTTTCATCCTCTACCTCTGGGGCACCTTCTAGGTTATACCGAAAACGATCGTTGGCTTCTCCTCCAGGAGGCTCTAGCATTCCCGATACCGATTCAATTGAATTGTACTTTAGCAATTCTTCCTTAAAAACTTCAAATTTTGTTTGGACATTGGCATGCATATTTTCCATTATCAGAACATTACTTTTGTTGTCGCCCATAGAGTTGTTCAATGCAAACCGAGTTTGCCGTTTTATTGCTAAAACGGCAACCAAAAGGATAATGGCAAGTGAATATTGAGTAATAATGATGCCCTTGCTCACAAAAATGTTTTTATGAATTAAATTCGCATTTTGCCCCGAAGTATTCCGAAGGTTTTGATTGATTGCTGGTTGCAAACCGCTTAAGATCCCAACGATGCAAAATCCGAGTACAATTCCAATTACAAAAAGGAGATTGTTTTCGAATAAATTGATTTCAAAATGTTTGTTGATTAGCACATTGGCGGGGATTGAGATCGCAAGCATTGCAACAACAGATATTATTACGATGTAAAAGCTTTCAATAGCAAAATATCTAAACCTGGTGTTGCGGCCCGATCCCAGGATACGGTTGATGTTGATAAATTTGAAATTAAAACCCGACATTCCGGTATTGAGGCTCACAAAGTTGCTCAACGAAATAAGCAACAAAACTAATGCAGCAATTGATAAAACATAAACATTGGTCATGTTGCCATTGGACTCAATCTCGCGTAGCTTATCCGATTTTAAATGAATGTCTGTTATCTTTTGCAGATAGATTTTAGGGAATGAAAAGTTCTCTGGAAGATCATTGTTGCTCGAAATAAAATTATTGAAACCCGAGATAATATTTTGAGGATTGGCTTTTGGACTTAAAAGCAGATAGCAATAAGCCCATCCATTATTAAGTTGAGTTGTAGTTGCGCTCGCTATAAAATCGGGGTGAAAGTGGCTGTTTTGTGGAAAATCGTTCATGATCCCCTGTACCGTAAAATCAATTTGTTCAGCATAGTATTGTCCCGATGGAATCGACAATTGTTTTCCAATTGGGTTTTCGCCTCCAAATACTTTTTGGGCAAAGGAATTGGTGATGACCAAAGCGTTCGGATTGTTGAATATGCTCGACTTATCACCAACTTTTAATTGTGCATCAAATACATCGAAAAAGGTGCTGTCGCAAACAAAACCAGCATTCAGGTCGTAAAACTTTCTATTGTGAAGAATAACTCCTCCCTTAATGGGAGACATCCTCACGAAAGTTTCTACCTCAGGAAAATATTCTTTTAATTGGGGAATTTCATTTGGGTTATGTACTCTCGCAAAATGCGCTTCTTTTAGAAAATTAGGATGTGTTGTGGTATACCTATAAATTCTATCTGCTTTTGAATGCCACGAATCATAAGCAAGTTCGTTCTTTAAAAACAGAGAAATGAATAGAATTCCACTTAATCCTAGCGCCAAACCAACTACTTTGATTAGGTTTAGAAAGGGACGTTTCTTTAGGTTTCGAAAAACAAAATTGCTTATCATAATTAAACTTCTTTGTCGCTTTTTACCAACCCGTCAACAATTTGCACAATGCGTTTTCCATAATTGGCAAATTCTTCGTTGTGGGTTACTTGAATGATGGTGATTCCTTCTTCTTTGTTCAACTTCTTCAGTAATTCCATAATTTGTTTTCCTTGCTCAGAATGCAAATTCCCCGTTGGCTCATCGGCCAATAGAAGTTTTGGTTTGCCAACAATGGCGCGTGCAATGCCAACCAACTGTTGCTGTCCGCCCGAAAGTTGAGCAGGAAAAAGGTCCTTTTTTGCCACCATGTTAAAGCGGTCGAGCAGGTCGGCTACCATGGCTTTGCGTTCTTTACTCTTTACGCCTTTGTATATGAGTGGTGTTTCAATGTTTTCATAAACGGTCATTTCTTCAATTAAATGGAAGGCCTGAAATATGAATCCCACATAATTACGATGAAACTCAACTTTCTTTTTATCTTTTAATTGATGTGCCGCTTGCTCCATAAAGAAATATTCACCTTCACTGGGTTCATCCAACATTCCAATGATGTTTAAAAGTGTTGATTTACCAGCGCCACTAGGGCCCATGATCGAAACAAATTCTCCTTGGTCGATGGTTAGTTCGATATCTTTCAATACAAATGTGCGTTGAAACTTATTGTCGTAGTATTTGTATAGATTGCTTAATTGAATCATTCTTTTGAATTTATAATTGGTTGCTTACTTCGGTTACAATTTTACCATCGAACAAATTCACAATGCGATGTGCAAATCCGGCATCGTGCATTGAGTGGGTAACCATTACAATTGTGGTTCCTTCTCTATTGAGTTCCGTTAAGAGGTTCATAACCTCCAAGCCATTTTTCGAATCGAGGTTACCAGTGGGTTCATCGGCCAAAATGAGTTTCGGATTGGCAACTACCGCTCGAGCAATTGCAACGCGTTGTTGCTGTCCACCCGAAAGCTGTTGGGGAAAGTGCTTGGCACGATGAGCAATTTTCATACGTTCGAGCACTTTATTAACCATTGCTTTGCGTTCGCTAGCTTTGAGTTTTAGGTAAATAAGCGGAAGCTCAACGTTTTCGTATACATTTAACTCATCAATTAGATTAAAACTTTGGAATACAAAGCCAATGTTTCCTTTTCGTAGTTGAGTACGATTGCGTTCTTTGAGATTCCCAACCTCATCGTCGTCGAAAAAATATTGCCCCTCGGTCGGATTATCCAACAAGCCAATAATGTTCATCAAAGTCGATTTTCCACAACCTGAAGGCCCCATAATCGCAACAAATTCGCCCTTTTCAACATGCAGGCTAACATCGTTTAGAGCCAAAGTTTCAATGTCTTCGGTACGAAATACTTTTTGTAGGTTTTGTGTTTTTATCATAATTATTAATTCAGTTCCCTCGAAATGGAGGATTATATCCTAAATGGTTTTATGTAGTTAAAGGGATACTACCATTGTTGTGCCATAATTGTAAGTTGCAGTTAATGAGTGGGATATGCTTGAGGTTTTATTTCGTGTGGAAAAATTTTTTACACTCTTTGTGAAAACATTTAACATTGAACTATCTTTAATATTAATTTAGAGACCTGAAAGTCAGTTTAATAGCTGGTGTTAGGAGCATTGGAACGGTTTTAGAACCAATTCGTAAAGAATTTCTCTTTTTTAATTTTGATTATATGATTACCGGAAATATTTTAATTGTTGATGACAACAAAAGCATCTTAACAGCATTGAAATTGTTATTGAAAGGACGCTATGAAGAGGTTAAAACCCTTTCATCTCCCAATCAGTTGATCTCGGAGCTTCAAAAAACCAAGTACAATGTATTGTTGCTCGATATGAATTTTAATGCTGGGTTAAATACCGGTAACGAAGGAATTTATTGGCTTCAACGAGTTTTGGAGTTCAACCCCAGAATTAGCGTCATTATGATTACTGCTTATGGCGATGTTGAATTGGCAGTAAAAGCGGTAAAATTGGGTGCGGTTGATTTTATTCCAAAGCCATGGGACAATGATAAATTGTTAGCAACCATCGATTCGGCGCTAAAATTAAACCAATCGAGAAATGAAGTTAAAAAACTGAAGCAAAAAGAGCAGTCGTTAATTGCTGAAATAAATAAATCGAAAAAGAATTTAATCGGTTCGTCCGAAACTTGGAACCGAGTGATGAAAATGGTTGCCAAAGTTGCCCAGACCGATGCAAATGTTTTGATAACCGGTGAGAATGGTACAGGCAAAGATTTAGTGGCACATGAAATTCATCGCTTGTCGAAAAGGCAGAACAAAGTTATGGTAACAGTGGATATGGGTTCGATTCCGGAGACCCTTTTTGAAAGCGAATTGTTTGGGCATAAAAAAGGAGCCTTTACCGATGCAAAAGCCGATAGAAACGGAAAAATTGAAACTGCCAATGAAGGCACGCTTTTTCTCGATGAAATTGGAAATCTGTCGATTTCGATGCAATCGAAGTTACTTTCGGTTTTGCAAAATCGGAAAGTGACAAAAGTAGGAGGAAATGTACCAATTGAAGTAGACCTTAGGCTTATTTGTGCAACCAACTGCAATTTAGATCAAATGGTCGCCGACAATGAGTTTCGCGAAGATTTGTTTTATCGAATTAATACCATCCAAATTGAACTACCCTCCTTGCGAGAACGAATTGATGATATTCGGGAACTTGCCACTTTTTTTCTAAGTAAATACTCCAGAAAATACAATCGAGGCAACCTTTCGTTTGAAGCTAGAACCATCGATAAACTTGAGAGTTATTCTTGGCCCGGTAATGTACGCGAATTGCAACACTCAATCGAAAAGGCCGTAATTTTGTGTGATGGAAATTCTTTGAAGCCTTCCGATTTTATCTTTAGAAATGCCAGCGAAAGCGATGTGGTTTTAAACGGAACACTCGAAGAAGTAGAAATGAAATTAATTGAAAAGGCAATTCAGTTTAATAATGGAAATATGAGTGCGGCAGCAAATCAATTAGGGGTAACGCGCCAAACCCTTTACAACAAATTACGCAAGCATGGTCTTTAAACATTTCAACGTACGATTGTTTGCACAATTACTGTGTATTCTTGTATTTTCAATTGGCATTGGATTAGCAATTAAATCTCAGTTAATTTCAATTGTAATTATTTTGGCAGTAATCGATTTAATGATGTTGATTCGTTTGGTTCACTTCTTAAACAAAACCAACAGCGAAATAGCCTTTTTTATACAATCAATTAAAAATGATGATAACTCTATACGTTTTCCGATCAATACCGGAAATGCAATCATCAACGACTTACATGGGAACTTGAACGAATTGAACAATGTTTTGCATGAAACGAAAGTTCAAAGTCGAATTAAGGAACAATATTTTAGTGTGATTCTGCAGAATATCGAAACCGGAATTATTATTCTTACCGATCGTGGCTTTATCAACGATGCAAATCCTTCTGCCTTGGAAATATTAGGATTAAAGCACCTGACACACATTAAGCAGATCGAAAGCAAAAGCGAAAAGTTTGCGCATGCTTTGAAGGAAATTGGAAACAATCAGAAAGTAATGCTTACTTATCAGCGCGAGAATAAGCAAACACAAATAATAACATTATGTACCGAAATCAGTTTGAAAAATGAGAATGTAAAACTGATAACTTTACAAGATATCCAGGGAGAATTAGAAAAAAAAGAAGTGGAATCGTGGGTGAAATTAATTCGGGTAATGAATCATGAAATAATGAACTCGTTGGCGCCCGTAACTTCAATTGCGCAATCGTTGCATCACATTTGGAAACAAAAAAACTTCGAAAGTGTGAGTGAAGATGATATTGAATCAACAACACAAGGCCTCGAGGTGATTTCAGAGCGAAGTCAGGCCTTAAAAACTTTTGTTCAGTCGTATCGATTATTAACACAAGTTCCGAAAGTAAATAAGGAAACAATTGGTGTTTTTAATTTCTTGCAGGGATTGGTTACTCTACTTGCTCCCTTCAATTCCGACGAGACAGTTGATTTGAAATTTAAATTTCCGAAAGAGGATTTTGAGGTGAATATTGATCGGCAGTTGTTGGTTCAGGTAGTTATTAATTTGGTAAAGAATAGCATTGAAGCTGCTGAAAATCAGGAGAAAGTGACTGTAGTGATTCAGGCCGAGAAAAGTGAGCATAATAGTTTGAAATTAGTATTAAGCGACAATGGCTCGGGAATTCCGCAGGAAATGATGGATCAGGTATTTATTCCTTTTTTCACCACAAAAGAAAATGGAACTGGCGTTGGTTTGAGCCATTCGCGACAAATTATTCGGGCGCATGGCGGAGCAATTCAATGCGAATCGACAAAAGGGGAAACGGTATTTACAATTGAGATTTAGCTCTTTAAACCCGTAATTTTTTTAATCTCATTCAATTTGTTCAGGGCTTCAATAGGAGTTAGGTTGTTGATGTCGAGGTTTTTAATTTCGTCTCTGATTTGCTCCAGCACCGGATCGTCTAATTGAAAGAAGCTCATTTGCATTCCTTCGCGTTCGGTGCTTATGGTTTCCAAAGGCTTCGAAAGGGAATCTTTGCGATTGGTATCCTCCAATTGTTTTAAAATCTCTTCTGAACGAAGAATTAAACTTTTGGGCATTCCGGCCATTTTTGCCACATGGATACCAAAACTATGATTGCTTCCTCCACGAACTAATTTGCGTAGAAAAACAATTTTCTTGTCTATTTCACGAACCGTTACATTGAAATTTTTCACTCGCTTAAAGCTGTGCTCCATTTCATTTAATTCGTGGTAGTGGGTGGCAAAAAGTGTTTTTGCTTTTGCCGTTGGATGTTCGTGAATATATTCAACAATCGACCAAGCGATAGAAATTCCATCGTAGGTGCTTGTACCACGTCCAAGTTCGTCTAATAGAATCAAACTTCGATCGGATAGATTGTTCAGAATGCTGGCCGCTTCATTCATCTCTACCATAAAAGTTGATTCGCCCAGTGAAATGTTATCGGAAGCACCAACGCGAGTAAATATTTTATCGATATAGCCTAGTTCCGCAGCTTGAGCAGGTACAAAACAACCTATTTGTGCCATCAGCGTAATCAAGGCGGTTTGTCTCAATAAAGCCGATTTACCTGCCATGTTAGGACCGGTTATAATAATCACTTGTTGATCGTCGGGATTGAGTTGCACATTGTTAGAAATATAACTTTCACCAATGGGCATTTGTTGTTCAATTACGGGGTGCCGTCCTTCGGTGATGTTGATCGAGTTGGAATCGTTAACTATTGGTTTGCAATATTCGTTTTCAACTGCAATGCGAGCAAATGATAATAAACAATCAATTTGCGAAAGGATATTTGCATTCAACTGAATTGCTTGTATGTATCCGGTAAGTGCAATTACCAATTCGTTGTAAAGCTTTGCTTCAATGGCTTGTATTTTTTCTTCAGCCCCCAATATTTTAGCTTCGTATTCTTTCAGTTCCTCGGTAATATATCTTTCTGCCGAAACTAAGGTTTGCTTACGAATCCAATTTTCGGGTACTTTATCTTTGTGGGTGTTTCGTACCTCAATGTAGTAACCAAATACATTGTTGAAAGCAATTTTTAAAGAAGTGATCCCGGTTTCAGTAATTTCTCGCTCCTGCATTTTAAGCAGAAAGTTTTTACCGGTCGATTTGATTTCTCTTAATTCATCTAATTCTGCATTCACACCATTGGCAATTACATTGCCTTTATTGATGAGGGTGGGTGGATCGGGCTGCAACTCTTTTTCAATTCGCTCGTAAATTGTTTTACACGGATTTAATTGATCTGCATAGCTTTTTAAAGTAGCATCTTCAGAAGCTTCGCAAAGTTGTTTGATGGGATCAATTACCGAAAGCGCATTCTTTAGTTGCACCACTTCACGAGGATTGATGCGTTGTACTGCAACCTTCGAAATCAAACGTTCTAAATCGCCCAATTCGGCAACACTTTCATCTAATTGATCTTTTAATTCGGGCAATTCAATGAAACGATCGACCACATTTAATCGATTGTTAATGGCGCTTACATTCTTAAGCGGGAAGGTAATCCAACGTCGCATCATGCGAGCACCCATTGGCGTTAGCGTTTTATCTATCACGCTTGCCAATGTTTTTCCACCTTCGTTTAGAGGATGCACCAATTCGAGGTTGCGAACAGTAAACCGATCGAGCCATACGTAGCGGTCTTCTTCAATTCTGGCTAGATTTGAAATGTGCTTGATGTGGTGATGCTGCGTAATATCGAGATAATGCAAAATTGCACCCGAGGCAATAATTCCATAATTCAAACTATGCACTCCAAAACCTTTGAGCGACTTTACTTCGAAGTGTTGTTGTAATCGATCAACTGCTGCGTCGCTGGTGTAAACCCAGTCATCTAGCATGAAGGTGTAAAATTTGTGCCCAAAATGTTGGTTGAATGCATCGCTTTTTCCCCGCTGATAAAGCACCTCTTTGGGTTGAAACGAATTGAGTAATTTATCGATGTATTCGAAAGTTCCTTCAGCTGTTAAATATTCTCCGGTCGAGATATCCAAGAAAGCAACTCCGGCCATTTTTTTATCGAAATGAACCGACGCCAAGAAATTGTTTTCTCGAACATTTAAAATATTGTCGTTGATGGAAACACCGGGAGTTACCAATTCGGTAATGCCACGTTTTACAATTTTTTTAGTGGTTTTCGGATCTTCCAATTGTTCGCAAACAGCAACGCGTTGTCCGGCACGAACTAATTTTGGTAAATAAGTATCGAGTGCATGGTGTGGAAAACCTGCCAATTCAACATAGCTTGCTGCGCCATTAGCACGCTTGGTGAGCGTAATTCCTAAAATGCCCGAAGCTTTGATTGCATCTTCTCCAAAAGTTTCGTAAAAATCGCCTACTCGAAATAATAAAACGGCATCGGGATGTTGCTCCTTTATTGCATAATATTGTTTCATTAAAGGGGTTTCAACGTATTTCTTTTTGGCCATAAATTTGATGCTGTTTTTGAATGTTTTACAATTGGATTGTAAACAAAGATAATGCTTTCAATAGGTGAAATTATTGAATTTTAGAGAAGTTGATAAATTTTTTTCAACAATCGGAGACGCAAAGCAATTTTATTTTTCCTCTTTAGGCTTTGTTTCTTCTTTTTCTTCCTTTTTTGAGTCGGGAATAAACTTTAAGGATACTGAGTTTACACAGTGCCGGGTATTTTTATCGGTGAATTGTTCGCCCACAAAAACGTGGCCCAAATGCCCGCCACAATTGTTGCATGTTATTTCTGTCCTGCGTCCGTCGGCATCTAATGTTTTTTTAACTGCACCGTCTATTTCATCGTCGAAACTTGGCCATCCACAACCCGAATGAAACTTTGAACTGGAGCGATACAATGGGGCATCGCATTTTTTACATACATAGGTTCCTTTTTCAAATAAATCGGTGTACTCGCCGGTAAACGCGCGTTCAGTTCCTTTTTCTTCGATTACATATTTCTCGAACGAATTTAATGTATTGTATTTCACGGTATCCTGTTTTTGTGCAAAGTTGAAGATGACTAAAAAAATGAGCGTTTTCATATTTCAATGATTTATTAATTGAAACAGATGAATGGGTAAGAAGTTTAAACAATCGAAACATCTTGTGGTGATTTAAAAAACCTCTACCTAGTCGCCATAAAAATCCGTTGAGCAACAAATAAATTCTAAAAGCACTTAAGGAGCATTAATTGTAGTTCTACAAAATGTAGCAGGCATGCGATTACATGCGACTGTAGCCTTACCAACATTTGTAATGGGGCTGTTTCATCTAGCTGTAGGCCTACGAATCTTTGTTGGTATCTAAAAACATACAATTGTAGTAGAAAACTTACGAATACGAGCTATTTGATGCATGATGTACCTTGTAAATTGGTGCCATAGAGCACCGGTTAAAGTTTAGTTGATGGAATATTTGCGTGTTCAACAATGCAGTTTTCAAACAGCAAATAAACGATTTAATAAAAAAGAGCAGTGTTGAGCTGCTCTTGAGTTTAATAGTATAAAAAACGCTTAATTTTTTTTGTTGCTGTTTTTTCAAAGGGCTCAGGCTGTTCAACCACCAATTGAACTCTTGAAAATTTATTCACATTGGAATTTACATAGTCTTGAACTTCTTTGGCCAATTCGTTGATTTTTTGATCAACTAACTGACTTGCCTGTTCGCGAAGATGATGGTACTTTTTCTCTATTTCTTCTTTGTTAAAATGCACCATGGCAACTAATTTGCCTTTTTTCTGAACCACAACCGACTCAATAACATAGCGGAAACGGTTGATAATTGCTTCAATTTCTTCGGGATAAATATTCTCGCCACTCGCACTTACGATCATATTTTTTAAGCGACCTTTAATGAATAAGAATCCATCTTTATCGATTGTTGCTAAATCACCAGTTTTAAACCAACCATCTTCGGTTAAAACCTCTTTGGTTAGCGCTGGTTCTTTGTAGTAACCTTTCATTACATTTTTCCCTTTCACCCAAATTTCACCTTCTTTGGTTTTTGCATCGGGATCATTAATTTTTAGCGTTACACCATTCATTACCTGTCCGGTCGATTGATGTTTTCCTTGAAAAGCACCAAAGCCAGCCAATAGCGGAGCGGTTTCGGTTAAACCGTAACCAATGGCGTAGGGAAACTTCGAGTCGATTAAGAATTGCTCTGTTTCAGGAGCCAATTTCGACCCTCCAATTCCGAAGAATTTAAGCGACCCTCCAAACGATTCGTATACTTTTTTACCCGCAAGGTTGTTCAAGATTCTTCTGAAAAATCCAATTTTATAAAGTAAACGAGTGATTAATTTGCGATTAAATGTTGCTTTTACTTTTGAATTATAAACCTTTTCGATGATCAAAGGAACCGACAACATGATTGTTGGTTTTACCTTTGCCAATGCAGGTAATAATACACTTGGTGTAGGCGGTTTTTTCAAATAGTAAACCGATGAACCTCCTAGCAGGGGCATAATTAAACCAAGCGTATTTTCATAAGTGTGTGATAATGGTAAAATTGAAAGCATTCGATCTTCTGGCCCGAGTACCTGATACTGACTTGCATTGCTTGCATCGAAAATCAAATTTTCATGAGTAAGCATTACCCCTTTTGATTTTCCGGTTGTTCCCGATGTATAAATGATCGATGCAACATCATCGGCTTCTACTTCAGTCGGTTTTAATTCGGTGGTAAATTGTATTGTTGGCAATTGCTTTAATTCTTTTACGCTTGTTCCTTTATCTATTTCAGCCCAGTGATCGATCAGCACCATTTGCTGCAACGATTCAATTTCGAGCGTTTGAACTTTGCTGTACAATCCTTCTGAAACAAACAATAATTTTGCTTCAGAATGAATCAAAACATTTTCTACTTCGTTTTTATGAAAATCGGGTAAAATCGGAACGGCAATTGCACCAATTGTAGCAATCGCAAAATAAGCTACGCCCCAATTGGGTTGGTTCGAACTTAAAATTGCAACCTTATCACCTTTTGAAATTCCTTTTGATTGTAGCCATGCGCTAACTTGATTCACAAGTTCACCCATTTCTGAATAACTTAATGCCTTTTCTCCCACATAACTCAAGGCAATTTTGTCTTTCTGTTTATTAATTGAAGACTGAAGTGCCTCTCCCAAACAAACTTTATTCATATATCCCCTTTCAATTTGTAACTCAAAATAAGCAAATATTTTATGATAATTGTGTGATAAAAGTTATTTAGGCCTTTTTTAACACTTTTAATACGAATGATATTGAATATGATAACGAACGATTCAAAAAGTTCATAAAACCTAGAATTACAATACGATAGCTGTTCTGTAGTTTAATAAATGATTTATTTGATCGATATAATTTTTATTGGTTCATTTCTAGGCGTTTCGCGGGTGGGTTATTTTTCTTAATTTCGTCTTTCATTTTATCAGTTACAGGTATGGATTTTAACGGAAAAACAATCTGGATTACCGGAGCGTCATCGGGAATGGGAAAGGCCTTGGCCGAACGATTAGCGTCGGAAGGTTGTCGCTTGATAATTTCGGGCAGAGATGCTGTTGGAATGCAAGCCACTGCCGATAAAATTAAATCGCTGGGAAGCGATGCTGTTATCGTTCCTTTAGACATGTCGGATGCTGAAGGAATTAAAAATGCCGTTGATAAAACACTTGCTTCGGGCGAAAAAGTGGATGCACTTTACCAGTTTGCCGGAATTAGTCAGCGCTCGTTGGCTGTGGAAACTAAAATTGAAAGTACTCGAAAAATTATGGAGGTGAATTATTTTGGCGTTGTTGTAATGGCAACCGCAATTTTACCGCACATGATTAAAAATGGAGGTGGCCAATTAGTCGGCGTTTCAAGTTTGGTTGGTAAGTTTGGTTTTCCCTATCGCAGTGCATATTCCTCTTCAAAACATGCACTTCATGGTTTTTTCGAAACTGTGTTGGCCGAAAATGCAAAGCATAACATCAAGGTAAGCATGCTTATTCCCGGAAGAATTGATACGAATATTTCAAAATTTGCGATCAATAAAGATGGTAAGGAACATGGTGAAATGGATCCCGGTCAAGCAAATGGAATGAAAGCCGATAAAGCTGCAAATATTATTTTTAAAGGATTAAAAAAAGAGAAGAAAGAGATACTCGTTGGAGGTAAAGAATTGTTAATGGTACATATTCGACGATTTTTACCTGCACTCTATTATAAATTGGCACAGAAAATCAAACCGATGTAGCCGCAAAATTAGTTCAATATGGCAAAAAGAATAAATGGAATTCAGCAGCTTGGAGTTGGTGTTGAAAATGTTCACGATGGATTTAAATGGTACCGTCAAAACTTTAATATGAATGTAAAGATCTTTGACGAGAAAGCAACGGCCGAATTAATGTTGGCACATACCGAAGGAAAACCCCGTGAGCGACATGCGATATTAGCAGTGAACATGCAAGGTGGAGGTGGTTTTGAAATTTGGCAGCATACCGGAAAAACACCCGTGAAAGCACCTTTTATGGTACAGATGGGCGATTTAGGAATTGTTACTGGTAAAATGAAAACCAACGATGTCAAGAAAACATACAACGATTTCAAAGCAAAAGGATTAAATCTACTCACCGATGTCACCAGCGACCCCGTTGGAAGTCCGCATTTCTATGTAAAAGATGTTTATGGAAATTTGTGGGAATTTGTTCAGGATTCCTATATTCTTAAAAAGACCAAAGAAGTTAATGGTGGTGTATTTGGGACTGTTATTGGTGTAAAAGATGTAGAAGAAAGTTTAAAAGTATATCGCGATATTTTAAATTACGACCAAGTGGTTTACGATGTGGAAGGGGTGTTTGAAGATTGGAAAGGTATTCCCGGATCGTTAAATAAATTTCGCCGTGTTTTATTGAAATCATCGCAAAAAGCTAGCGGTGCATTTAGCCCTTTGTTCGGTCCTTCAACCATTGAGTTGGTTCAAGTGCTCGATCGTGAGCCGGTTGATATTTTTAACGGTCGTATTTGGGGAGACCCAGGTTTTATTCATTTGTGTTTCGATATTGTTGGTATGGATGAATTGCGCGCAGAAGTTAAAGAGAAAGGTTTTCCGTTTACGGTTGACAGTACCGAAGCGGGTGAGGTTTTCGATATGGGAGAAGCTGCAGGTAATTTTGCTTACATACAAGCTCCTGAGGGTACTTTGATTGAGTTTGTTGAAACCTATAAAGTACCACTCATGGAAAAATGGGGATGGTACTTAAATTTGAAGAAGCGAGGAATGGACAAACCACTTCCGAAATGGATGTTGAGTTTATTTAGTATCAAAAAAGTAAAAGACTGATTGATCAAGAAAGAAAAAATGGCGATTTGAATATTCAAATCGCCATTTTTTATATTAAAAATTGGAATAAATCGGGTTTTTTGTTGAGGTAGTCGAATATAAAACCATTTTCAGTCATGCGTTTTTCCAAACTGATAAAATCATCTGGGTTTTGAACTTCAATACCAATAATTGCGGGTCCTTTTTCTCGATTGTTCTTTTTTGAATATTCAAAATGCACGATGTCATCGCTTGGTCCCAGCACCGAATTTACAAAGGTTTGCAATGCTCCTGCACGTTGTGGGAAACGAACAATGAAATAGTGTTTTAGTCCTTCGTATAATAACGATTTCTCTTTGATCTCTTCGGTACGTGTAATGTCGTTGTTGCTTCCACTTACAATGCAAACCACATTTTTACCTTTAATTTCTTCTTTGAAAAAACTTAAAGCTGCAATAGAAAGTGCACCGGCAGGTTCAATTACAATGGCATCTTGATTGTAAAGCTCTAGTATTTTGGTGCAAATTTTACCTTCAGGTATCGATTGATAAGAATCTACCACCTCTTTACAGATTTGAAAAGTTAAATCGCCAACTTTCTGAACGGCAGCACCATCTACAAATTTGTCGATCTTTTCGAGTTTCGTAACCTTAGCGTTCTGAATTGATACTTGCATCGAAGGTGCTCCTTCAGGTTCAACACCGATAATTTTAGTGCTTGGGCTCACTTGCTTAAAGTAAGAGCCAACACCAGCAGCTAAACCTCCACCACCGATAGGAATAAATAGGTAGTCAATTGGGTCTTTTGCATCTTGAATAATCTCAATACCCACCGTTCCTTGACCTTCAATTACTTGTTCGTCGTCGAATGGATGGATGAAAACCATGTTTGATTCTTTTACATCTTCCATGGCGGCATTGTATGCGTCGTCGTAAGTGTCGCCAATTAATACAACTTCAACGAATTCTTTACCAAACATTCGTACTTGTTTGATTTTTTGACGAGGGGTTGTGGCGGGCATATAAATTTTACCTTGAATGCCTAATGCTTTGCAAGAGTAGGCAACTCCTTGCGCATGGTTTCCTGCGCTGGCACAAACTACACCTTGTTGACGCTCTTCGGGTTTTAAGCGCGAAATTTTGTTGTATGCACCGCGAATTTTATAGGATCTTACCGCTTGTAAATCTTCGCGTTTTAAATAGATGTTTGCTCCAAATTCTTCTGACAAATTCAGATTTTTTTGAAGTGGTGTATGTTCAACGATATCGGTTAAATTTTGCTTTGCAAAAGTGATATTCTGAAGTTTTGGAAAATATTTACTAGATGAGGTCATTTATTCTTTTTTATAATATACACACTACAGTGGAAAAGTTGATTTAAATCGATTTGCCCACTTTCTGTCACAGATTACTTAAATACTTAACTATGAAGTAAAATTAATTAAATGATCACTACTTCCATCCTCTTGATTCTTATTGCTCGTTGTTTTGCAAAGCGCAATGCAAAACGTTCAAACGAAATCAAAACTAAAAAGCGATTTCAAATTAAATTTAAGCACTTCAATAAAGTGCTTGATTAAAACATTGGATCCCAAGGTGGCAACATTTCCGGATCTTCTCCATAAATTGCATTTACTTGTTCGCTTACAAATTTTTTGTGAACCACAATTCGGAACATATACTCGTTGAACCAATCGTCGGTAAAAGTTAAATAACCATTTTCGCCAGCTTGTGCACCCCAACTATTTTCGAATTGCCATTTTATTGGATTTTCGGTTTCATCAATTTCAACTGCAATTAATGCCATTCCATGACTTGAACCACTTTCTCGGGTTTGGATTCGTTGGGTTTTATCCATATTGAATGAAACATTGTAAACTGCTTCGTAGTTGAAATTATCAACATCTAACACCCCAACATCTCTTCTTAATTGCTTGCCAACATCGCATGAGGCATACATGGCTTCGTTGTTTTTGATCGACTCAATGCAGAATTCTTTGATATCCTTGTTGGGAAGATTAACATAATGCCAATTTTCGCCTTCTTCAACATTGCGATAGTTTTCAATTTCGTAATGTTTCCAGTAAGGGCGAGAGGGATCATTCATCAACATGACATAATCGTTTAGTTGAATATCGCCTAAAACTTCTTGCATAAACGATTGAGGAGTATATGTTTTTGTTGCTGAAAGCACCTTGTTTTTATCCTCATATCGATAAGTAAATTCAAGTGGCGGTTCGCCCAAATTTAAGGCAAGCATTCTATAAATATCGCTCATCATTTCTACTTTTCGAGCATGTATTTGCGTCTCTTTTTTTCCTTCGTTTTTCATGGTACGAAGTTCTAGAGCCTGTTCGCGCAATTTTCGGTTGATCAGCTTTACCATCCAAGCAGTGCTGTTGCTTGAATTTGTTTCGTCCATTGCTTCGCGGGGCACCATTCCATATTTGTTTGCCAAATTTACAAAGTTGATCCATTGACCACCATCGCCAACAGGCGATCCTAAATACCAACGAACCTTTTGATCGCTCAAAGGAAGATCGGCACTAGCCACAATATTATTTAAAAACAGGTTGGCTTTCTCAAATATATCCCAGAAGTAGAGATAGTTTTCGGAAAACTCAAATGCGCTAATATTAAATTTCTCCATAGCAATGGGGCGAAAGATATTGAGAGAAGTAAACAACCAGCATCTGCCTGAACTTTTTTGGTTGGTAATTCCTGAAACATTTACTCGGTAAGTGAAATGATGATCTGTTGTACCTTCGTTTTCGCGATTCCAGGCAATTTTATTGATAGGGTTCGACGAAAGTGCATTTTGCATCCCAAGAGTGTATTGGTCTTTCACAAATTCAGATCTAATTTCCTTTAAATCTTCTTGACTAATCGTTTGTGTATTTCCTATAAATGGTATAGCAAGTACAAACGTAATAAGTAACTTGTTTAATTTCATATGTGTATAATTGTATATCGATATTCGCGCATAAAAGTAATTATTATATTTTATCGGTTTTCTGATGAAACTCATTCTGGCTATAAACAAAATTTAAGTTATTATCTGGCTGATTGTGGTTGTTATTATTTGAGGATGATGATAATATTTAACTGAATTTTACACATTTGCTACTTAATTTGCTGCAAATACCTTTCTGCAATGAAGAACTTTATTTTAGAAAAAGATGTTCTTTTAATAATTTAATTGGTTCATGGACAATAATGAAAGTAAAATATTTCTAAAGAAATTAGGTAATAATAAAATCGAAGCATATAAGCTTATGTATGATTATTATTACCGTATCTTGGTGCTTTATTCAATGAAATTTGTTCAGCAAGAGGAAATTGCAAAAGACATTGTGCAGGATGTTTTAGTTTCGATTTGGGAGCAGGATAATTTATTTGAAACAATCTCAGGATTGAAAAACTTTCTGTACAGTTCGGTCCGAAACAAATCATTAAACCACATTAAACATCTTAAGGTTGAGGAAAATTACTTGCAGTCGTTAGGAATGGTTAGCCACGATCCCAATCAATTAGAACTTGAAATAGAAGAGCAGGAAATATATCGTAGAATTTTCGAGGTAATTGATGAATTGCCCGCAAAATGTAAAGAAATTTTTGAAATGCATTTGAATGGTAAAAAAAACAAAGAAATTGCTGAGATATTAAAACTATCAATTGAAACAGTTAAAACACAAAAACGGAGGGCAATGAAGCATCTTCGAAACAGAATAAACCCAATAGTTTTAATGTTTTTTCTTGCCTGACAATATGTTTGAAAAAGAGACCGTTCGAATTCTTTTTGAAACATTTTGAAAATATTTGTACCCCTTTTTCTATGCGAGGTTGTTCTTATTAGAAAAAAGGACAAAATGCATCGCATAGAAATAAATAAACTAATTGCAAAATACCTATTAAAGGAAATAAGCCACGAAGAGGAGTTGTTCTTGGAAGAATGGATTAGTGACAATGAAAACAACAAAGCCTTTTTTGAGAGAATGTGTGAGTCTGATGATATCTCGGCTACATATAGAAATTATAAAAAGCTTGATACGCAAGAAGCCTATAATAAATTTATAGAAAAGGTAAATCCATCTTCCCGAAAGTTTAAATTAACCCCGGTTTATAAAATTGCTGCAGCAGTTCTTTTACTCGTTGCACTTACAATTCCCTATTTATTGTACAATCAATATGCTAATGTAAACAACTCGGCGTCAGTAATCTCACCTGGTTCATCAAAGGCTATTCTATTAACGAATGAAGGAACCCAAATTGAATTAGATAACGATACCATTGCACAGATATTATCGGGTAATAAACTAATTGCGGTAAATGAGGAGGGTGAAATTGCATATAATAAAACTCCTTTAAAAGCAAAAAAGCAAGAATTTAATACACTTATTGTGCCTCGAGGAGGCGAATATAGAATTACGCTGTCAGATGGGACTAAGGTTCATTTAAATTCTGAATCAGAACTTCGTTATCCCGTTAATTTTAATAAAAGGAGCAGGGAGGTATATTTAAAAGGCGAAGCTTATTTTGAAATTGCAAAAAGTAGCAATCGCCCTTTTTATGTAATTGCCGACGATATAAAAATTAAACAATACGGAACAGCATTTAATGTTAATAATCGCAATTCGCAATACATAAATATTGCATTGGTACACGGTAGCATTAGTGTGTTAACCAATAACGAAAAAAGAGAATATCTACTAAAACCTTCTCAGCTTGCTGAATACGAACGAAATAGTCGCTCTGTTAGTGTTAGAACTGTTGATGTCGAACCGATTGTTGCATGGAATGAGGGTAAATTCATTTTTGAAAATAAGCCTCTTTCCGAAATAATGGAAACTCTTTCGTTATGGTACGATATTGACTTTGAGTTTAAAAAACCAACAATGGCCGAGCTTAAGTTTACTGGAATTGTTTCGCGCAGTGCTCCTATACAGAATATATTAAAAGCCATCGAATTTGCTACTGAAGCAAAAATTACAATTAGTAATAAAACAGTTTCAATCGATAATTAATTATTGTTTTCAAAATAGGGTTTAAAATACGATGGAGAAAATCATAAAAATAAGTGTATCTAAATTTTTCCTTTTAGCAGTTATAGTTTTTATTTCTGTTAATGGTTTATTCGCTCAAAATGGAAATGGTGTGACGTTAAATCTTAAAAAAGCACCGCTAAAGGAGCTTTTTGATGAGATACAACGTCAAACTGATTTAAATTTCGTTTACAATTCAAAGGACACACTTTCGATAAAACCGATCACTATTGATGCAGATAATAAATCAGTTGTTGAAATTCTAGAAGAAGTATTTAAGAATAACGGTTTTAAATATCATATAGAAGGAAAAATTATAAGTATAAAATATACGCCACCGTCTATTAAAGAGAATGAAAAGAAGGTTACTAAGTTTATCCCTGTTATAGGTAGAGTAACTGATAACAATAACGAGCCGTTACCCGGAGTAAATATTTGGCTAAAAGGAACAAATACCGGAGCTCATACCGATAGTGAGGGAATGTTTGTAATCAAAATTCCCGATGATACAACGCATTTCCTTGTATTTACATTTCTTGGAATGAAGGATCAAACGATTCAATACAGTGGGCAGCAGGTTCTAAATGTTGTATTGGAAGAAGATATCGCTCAGGTAAATGAAGTTTCGGTTGTGGCAACGGGTATGTTTACCCGGAATAGTGAAACGTTTACTGGTGCAGCCACATCGTATTCAGCCGAGGAGCTTAAAAGTATTGGAAGCCAGAATATCTTGGCCAGTTTAAAAATATTGGACCCCGCATTTTCAATTAATGAAAGTACCGAGTTTGGTAGCGATCCGAATATGCTGCCCGACATTCAATTACGAGGACCATCAAGTATCGATATCGAAGGCGAATATTCAACATCGCCCAATCAGCCACTTTTTATTCTAAATGGTTTTGAAACTACTGTTGAGAAGGTGTATGATATGGATATGAACCTAGTAGAAAGTATAACCCTGTTAAAAGATGCAGCGGCAAAAGCAATTTATGGTTCAAAAGCGGCCAATGGCGTGGTGATTATCGAAACTAAGCAACCTGAAAGAGGTACACTGAGGGCAAGCTATAATGGAAGTATTGACATTACAGTTCCCGATTTAACTTCATATAATTTAACCAATGCCGCAGAGAAACTTCAGGCCGAAGTTTTAGCCGGAAAATATACCTCAACGAATGCATATACTCAGGCGCAGTTGACAAAAGAATACAATGAACGATATAAAGAAGTTGCGCGCGGAGTTGACAGCTACTGGATGTCTCAGCCACTACGGTTAGGTGTTGGTCAAAAACACAGCGTTTTACTCGATGGTGGAGACGATGCAATGCGCTACTCCGCAAATTTAAGTTATAACAACATTGCAGGTGTAATGATTGGTTCTTCGCGAACAACAATCTCGGGTAATATTACACTTGCCTATCGGCATAAAAAACTCTCATTTCGAAACAATCTGTCAATTGATAATAATGAAGCCGTAAACTCGCCTTATGGTCGCTTTTCGAGCTACTCTAAAATGAATCCTTATTGGCGAATTTACAATGATGATGGAAATTTAATCAAAGTGTATGACAATAACGTTTATAATCCACTTTTCGATGCGAAGCTCAATAGTAAGGATGAAAGTACATACTCCTTAATTACCGAAAACTTCTATGGAGAGTGGAATATTGTTGATAATTTGCGTTTGACAGCCAGATTGGGGTATTCTAAAAATTTAAATAGTAGTGATTTATTTATTCCGGCTTCAAATACCCAGTATGCTAATATCTCAGTTTCGTCCGACGAATATCTGTTGCGTGGTAAGTATACACAAATGAATGGGAGTAGTCAATCTTTTTCAGCCGACGCTGGGTTATCTTATTCAATTCATGAAGGCAATCACCTATTTTATACTAATGTACTTTATAATATAGAACAATCGGTAACCGAAACTTCTGGAATGACGGTTGTTGGTTTTCCTTCCGACAAAATGGATTACATCTCTTTTGGAAGCCAGTTTGCCGAAGGCTCAAGTGCTTCGGGAGACGAGAGTACTGTACGAAGCGTTGGTGGAATTGCTTCAATTAACTACTCGTATGATAATCGATATTTAACCGATGCTTCTTATCGTTTAAACGGTTCATCGATGTTCGGTGCAAAAGAGCGGTGGGGAAGTTTCTGGTCGCTGGGTCTGGGATGGAACCTTCATAACGAAGCTTTTATGCGCGATGTGAAAGTCGTTAATCAATTTAAAGTAAGGGCATCGTTAGGATATACCGGTTCACAAAATTTTAATTCATATCAGGCAATTACTAGTTATTCATATTTGATCAATAAAACCTACAATGGAGATATGGGAGTGGTATTGAAAGGTTTGGCAAATGATGAACTGAGATGGCAACAGGTTTATGACCGAAATATTGGTGCCGATATGAGTATTCTGGATAATACATTATCGGTTCGAATTGATTTGTATAATGCCTTAACAACAAATTTATTGACCGATGTAACATTGCCACCTTCATCCGGCTTTTCAACTTATCGCGAGAATTTGGGCGAAACAATCAATAAAGGCTTTGAATTAAATGCCAGCTTCAGAGTGTGGTCGAATTCAAAAACACATAGCTCTTTAAATATATTCGGAGGAGTTAGTCACAATACAAACAAAATCTCAAAAATATCAGATGCGCTCAAAAAATTAAATGAAGAGCAAGACAAGGAGAAAGAGGGCACTGGAGGAAACAATGACCAGATTGAATCGCAACAAACGCCTTCTACCCGTTACGAAGAAGGACAAAGTATGACTGCAATATGGGCTGTAATATCAAAAGGAATTGATCCAATTACCGGGCAGGAAGTATTTGTAACTAAAGATGGAGCTACAACTTTTAACTGGAGCACCAGCGATCAAGTGGTTTGCGGAGATGCGACACCTAAATTTAAAGGAAACCTAGGACTAAACTTACGACATAAAGGTTTTAGTATGAATTGTGCATTTACTTATAGGTTTGGAGGACAAATTTATAATAGCACATTGGTTAACAAGGTAGAAAATGTAGATGTTCTGAACGATAATGTAGATAAACGTGTGTTAACTGATCGTTGGAATACTCCCGGAGTTCCTGCAAAATTCAAAAGTATTACCGACTATTCAATTACAAAACCAACTTCACGTTTTGTTGAAGACTTAAATGAATTGATTTTTTCATCGTTGAATTTTGGTTATGATTTTTCTGAAACAAAGTTAATAAAGGAGAGCCCATTTGAATATCTGGAAATGTCTTTCAATACTAACGATATTGGGCGACTGACTTCGGTAAAACAGGAGTTTGGGCTTTCGTACCCAAGAGCAAGGGTATTTTCATTTTTAATTCGGGCACGGTTCTAAAAGAGAAAAAGGAAAGTTATGAAAAGAAATAAATTAATAATTATAGGCTTACTATCCATTTTTACGCTGGCATCGTGCGATGAGTGGCTTAATGTAAGTCCAAAAACTGAAATAAAGTCGCAAGACAATTTTAGTTCGGAACAGGGTTATAAAGATGCACTTACAGGAGTTTATCTGCTTATGACTGATGGTTCGCTTTATGGCCGTGAGCTAACTTTTGGCTTGAGTGATGTATTGGCTCAATATTATACAGGTATTGAAGGTACTTCTAATTCATATTATTATCCTTCGCTGTACAATTATGATAACGAAGTATCGGTATCAGTAATCAATACTATATGGCTTAACATGTATAATGCCATCGCCAATGTGAACGAATTAATAGCCAATATCGAAACTGCCGATGAGTCTATGTTTACCGGCAGAAATTACAATCTTATAAAAGGCGAAGCATATGGCTTAAGGGCTTTTCTTCATTTCGACCTGCTACGTTTATTTGCTCCCTCATATGCAGCACAACCTAATGCCGATGCAATTCCTTACATAAAGTTAGTAAGTACAAAAGTTACAGCGTTGTCTACTGTTCATGAGGTATTGGATAAAGCACTAAACGATTTAAGTATTGCAGAAACTCTTTTAGTGATCGATCCGGTTATAAATGCAGATGAAAGCAGCTTTTATGACGAGACTTATGAGCGAGATCGCTTTTATAAATTCAATTACTACGCCGTAAAGTTGTTGCAGGCACGTATCTATTTGTACATGTCCAATTATGAAAAGGCTTCAGAAGCGGCACTTGAAATTATTAACCAAAGCTTTTTTACATGGACACCTGAAACCGAGATCACGACATCAGATGCCGGTGACCGTAACTATGTTTTTTCTGAAGAACTTGTTTTTGCACTATACGATAGCGATTTGAACGATTCGTATAGCAATTATTTTACAGGAAAAAGTGGGCTCTACATGCAAGACGAAAATTATGAAGGGCTATATGAATTGAATAAATCGGGTTATTATGGCGATTACCGATACACGTATTTAACAACATTATTGTCAAGCGATAATATTCGCGTGTCGACCAAGTTAAAACAACCTAGCGGTTCAACTATGGCTTTTTTACACCGAATGCCGCTTATGCGTATTAGCGAGGCCTATTATATTGCTGCCGAATGTGCTTTACAAAACAGCGACATTGAGTCTGCAATCGGCTATCTAACCACTGTTCGCCTACAACGAAATTTGCCAGATGACTTATCTGAGAGCCTTGGAAGCGAGGAGGTTCAGAATGAAATATATAAGGAGTATGCTAAAGAATTCATGTGCGAAGGTCAGTTATTTTACTATTTCAAAAGACTGAATGCTACTTATATAAAAGTACCATCAGTTACTGGTGGAGAGTTAACATATTCGTATGTAGCCCCCAATTACATATTCCCAATTCCTGATGATGAAATTGAATATGGAGGAAGAGACAATGAGTAAAAAGTACATAAAAATATTACAGGGAATGTTGGTCTTGATCACTTTGTTTTCATGCAAACAAAACGAGGTGATGGACTACCAGCTCGATGGTAAAGTTTATTTCTATGAGCGCACAGTGCAGTCGTCTGTTGAATATCGAGTGTCGGAGAAGAACTATTCTTTCGCTTTGCAAAATTCGGCTTTAATGACTGATACTTTCAAAATAAAGGTGAGGCTGATGGGAGATTTAGCAGATATCGACAGAAATTTTTCGGCCAATGTTGTAATCGATAGCAGTACCGCTATTAAAGGTACTCACTATAAATTGCTCGATGGTGTAATGAAAGCAGGCGAATACATTTCGTATCTACCCGTTGTGTTATACCGAACCGAGGATACACAGGAAGAAGCTGTCTCAATTTTGCTAGAGTTGAATGATTACGGAGACTTAGGTACAGGAGTTATCGACGATTTGCAATTCAAATTAACATGGGGTGATATTTTGTTGAAGCCTGATAATTGGCCAGAATATTTTTTCGGAGCATACAGCAATAATAAGTATCGCTTTGCCATTGATGTTTTGGGATTGATTGATTGGCCTATGACTGCTCGTGTTACAACCGAACGTGAAGAAGGAGTTTATACCATTGCGGAAGTACAGCACTTTGCCGGAGAACTCAACGTAGCTTACGAAGAATATCGGAAATTATACGGGCCTATTTATGTTGACGATAATGCTGCTATTCTCGAAGAAATCTATTATGGATCAAATTAATACCACCATTTTAAGACAAAAAATGAAGCATTTAAATAAAATATTATTAATAGCAGGAATTGTATTGTTGGTACATGCTTGTTACGAAGATAAAGGCAGCTACGATTATATCGACCTGAACGAAGTCTATGTTGATACTACCGGGGTAAGTTTGTCGTATAGTATTAGCCAGTACGATACGCTGTCTATAACTCCCAATATCAAATTTGCTTTGTTCGAAGATGATACCAGTAATCTTGAATATAAATGGGTTATCTATAAGGATGTATGGAGCAAGGATGAATCTGAAATAGAGGTACTCTCAACCAATCGTAACCTGAAAGTTCAAATTCAGCAGTCGCCCAATTCCGATGCCTATGCTGTTGTGCTTTACATTACCAATACAACCGATCAAACAGTTTCGCAAGTAAAGTATACGGTTAATATTTTGCCTAGTATTGTTTCGGGGATGGTTATTTTGCATACTAATAGCAACGGTGAAAGCGACCTCGATTACATTGCTACAACTAATGCTGTTCCTACACTCGATACGCTAAAGTGGTTACACAATATTTACTCTTCGGTTAACGAAACTAAAATATCAGGAATTCCAAATTTTGTTTCGGCATCGCGGGTAAATAATACGGTTATCAATTACATTTATGTAGGAACCAATGAAGAATTTTTGTTAATAGATGCTACCGATTTTGCGTTGCTACATGAAAACCAAGAGATGTTTAAATCGCAACCAGGAACGATTTTACCACAGTTTGCAAACCACGGGCAGCGATGTAATAATGTTACCATATTAATTAACAACGGGCAAATACACAACATAAATAATCAGGCGTCTCAATACTGGGATTACCAGTTTTCACAAGCATTAAAGCCTGCAAGTTCATTTGCCAACGAGATTGATCTAGCTCCATTTGTATACTTTGCAGACGAGTGTGCAGCTTCTGTTGGGCATGCGGCAATTATGTACGATAATATTGGTAAGCGTTTTGTCCGTATTCCATTTTCTTTTTGGGAAGAAGAGGAAATAATTGCTCTACCCGAACAAAACAGTTCCAATAAATTCGATGTAAACAAAATTGGTAAGGATATCCTTTTTCTTGGAAAAGGATTTAATGGGCATGCTTTTGCCGTTTTCAAGGATGGTGACAATCGCGAACTTTATCGTGCCAACTTTAATAAACATGCAACCTTTTACGACGAGGACTTGAATGAAATTGAAAACGAAGAGATTCACAAATTATCTGTGAATAAATATGACTTAAGCGAACAGGACGAAATATACGATGCTAAATTTTACGACTGTGGCCCACTAGGAAACTTCTTCTTATATGCTTCCGAAAAAAATATCTATTCATACAGCTATGCATCATCAACTAAAGTTGCAACAAAAATTAACGATCCGTTTTCAAGTAACGAGGTAATTACTGCAATGAAGATATACAATACCGATTGGTTTTATCCGCTTGACGGTGTAAACGGAACCCTTCTTTATGTTGCTACTTGGGATGGCATAGAAGGCAGATTATACGAATTTAAAATTAACCGTGCTTCAGGGTATTTAAACAATAAAGAAGAAACCGACGGAACTGTGAATTTAAAAGCACCAACCCATGTTTTTACCAGGTTTGGAAAAATTAATGATATGTGCGTGAAATTAGAAGGGATAGATGAATAAACTTATGAGCAAATTTTTGAAAATTAGTATTGTAGCAATCTTGAGCACTTTTTTGTTTTCGGGATGTAGAAATGAGAAACAGGATAAACCAATGGTGTATATTCCTGAGCTGACTGTTGTTGGTCAAACTACCGAGATATCTTACAACAGTGAATTAACCAATTTAGCTGGCGAAGAAGACATTAAAGCGGTTGTCTATTTTTGGCAAAACTATCATTGGATTGCACAAGACCTTACGTTGAAACATCGTTCAGGCTTGTGGAAAGGAAAATTTGATGTTCCAGAAAATACAGCATTAGTTACTTTGAAATTTACAGCAGATAATAAAGTTGATACTGGTGGGGAAAAAACTTATACTGCTTTTACTGTTGACGATAAAAACAAAAATATTCCATCAGCTTATATTGGTTGGGGACTGTTACGTGCCAAATCATTCGAGAAATATTCAATACCGGATTATATCTCAGATTCGCTAAAAGTAGATAATGAGGTTCTGCGGTATTGGTGTAACCAAGAGATACAACATGACGCTGAAGAGCGTAAACATGTGGCATATTTTGGTGCAAAAGCTCTTGCAAAAACAGATAAACCTAATCGATTTGAAGTTATTGAGAGCGATGTGTACAATTTGTTGAAACTTGATAGTTTGAATGAAGTTACTGAGCTGGATTTGTATCATGCACTTGAAAATACTCGCGAGATTTTAAGAAACAATGATTTGGCCGAACTTATCGAGGAAAAAATGCTTGAAAAATATCCCGATGGTATTTTAGCACGTGATAAAGAAATATTACGAATATCCAGAATTTCAAAATCAATAGAGGACAAAGAAAAGGCAATGCAATCTTTTGTAAGGCGTTTCCCATTTGAAAATTTTCGTGATACTCCAACTGAAATAGCCTATATGTATTTAGGTAAAAATTTTCAGAGTGTAGTGTATAACCAAATAATAAATCACGAAGAATACGGACTGCTTGAAGAATACATACATGAGATACCTTACAGTTATCTAACAACATTTTTTTGGCATCTTATTCAAATACCTTATTCAAGAGGGGATGTAAAAACGGAGACGCTTCGTCCATATGCCGATTTGCTCATCGATGAGGCCATTAATCGTCCGCGGAGTATCGATCAAATGGTTTACTCTCCAATAGAATGGAATAATCGTTTTTACGAAACAAGGAAAGATGCATTGCTAGATTATGCTAAGGTGCTGGATGAAACAGGAGACACAAACAAAGCACTAGAGCTAATGCAAAAAATCGCTTCTTATTACAAGGGGCAATCAGCTAAATTCTCTGATTTCTATATCGCGATGCTCGAAAAAACTGGAAATTCATCGCAGATTCTTCCAGTCGTAATAGCTGGTGTAAAGGAAAATGCAGCTACTCCAGAAATGATTGAAATATTAAAGGAAGAATACATCAAAAAGCATAAATCGGATGATGGTTTTAACGAATATTTAAATAGCCTGAAATTGGGTGATCAACTAGAAGCACTTAAAGAGGAGGTTGCCAACTCGTTAATCAATATGCCTATCGAACTTTTTGAATTGGAAAAGTTAAATGGTGGTACTGTTGATATGGCTAAGTTGAAAGGGAAAACTATTGTTCTTGATTTTTGGGCAACATGGTGTGCACCGTGTAAGGCAGCTATGCCCGGAATGCAAATGGTCGTAGACAAGTACAAAAACGATGAAGATGTGGTCTTCCTTTTCGTGTCAACAATGGAATACAGTGCCGACTATAAACAACAAATCGAAAAATTACTTACAGAAGAAAATTACGATTTTACTGTTCTGATTGATAATGAAAATCCAGAAAGCGGGAAACATGACTTCCTGTATTCTACCTATGCTAAAGCATTCCATTTTTCAGGAATTCCACAAAAAATGATAATAGGTGCCAACGGCAGATTGCGTTGGAGATCAACTGGCTACAATGGAAGCCCTTCAGAATTGGCCGATGAGATTAGTTGCGTAGTCGAATTGTTAAGAAAATAATAAAAACATTAGATTTTAAATAAGTAATCACTAAAAGCAATTAGTATGAAACAGATTTTTACTTTAATTATTTTAGGCATAACCTTGCTTATGTCAGGAACTGTAGTTTATTCAGAAACTACTATGAAAGTTAGCACTGTAGATTCTTACAGTTATTCAATTGATACTGAAAAGCCGGATACTCCATTAGCTTCAACCAGTTATTATTATAATGCCGAGGGGCAGTTGGTAATGGAACTTACTTCTTCTAATAAAATAACTTATGCGTATAACGAACAAGGGTTAAAATCAGAAGCAGTAACTTACTATTGGGGAAGTAGTACCAACGTTTGGACTTTTTCTTCGAAATCAGTTTATGAGTATGACTCAGAAGGAAAATTAATAAAAGAGAATTCGCTAAATGCGAACGATGAAGTTATTGCTTATACTTTATTCGAAAACTATATCAATGGTTATTATGAGGACAGGAAAGCGATGTCAGCTGATGGTTCAATGGTTACTTATTGGTCTCATTTTGATTATACCTTTGAAAATGGTTTATTATCTACAGGAATTCAGTCGTATATTTCAGGCGAAGATACTACTGTATTAAGTAAAACAGATTATGAGTATACCAATGATTTGCTTACTACTGAAGAGGCCTCTATATATTATGAGGGACAGTATCTTGATACTTTAACTGGAGCTTATTCAATCGTGTACAATTACAATGAGAATAATAATCTTTTATCTGAGGTACAAACATCGGTTAGCCGCTGGGGCTATTATGTTTCTGAGAAAGAGTATGTTTATCAAGCTTATAGTCCTGATTATGCTCCAACAAATCTTCAGGTTGTTGCCAAAACAGGTGATGGTTCGGTTGTTAATACCGTCCAATTAACTTGGACAGCTTCTGCTTCTGCAGAAGTGACAGGTTATCAGGTAATTTGCGATACGTTGATCAGCGAAATTATTACAGGTAGCAGCTACACTACAGCTAATGCTGCATTTAATGGAGACCATACTTATGCAGTTTTAGCAGTAGTTAATGGAACCACCCGTAATATCTCTAATTCGGTTTCATTAACTTTATTTGATGATGGAGTTATTCCGGCAGAGAACTTAAGTATTCTTTCAGTTTCAGATGTAAAAGAAGATGGTTCATACGATTTAAGCGTAAGCTGGGATGCACCTGAGACTACTTCTTCAGTAGAAAGTTACAAAGTTTATTATGACGAATGGGGTAGTTCTATTGAAACAACTGAAACTTCAACAATTGTAAATATTCCTTCATGGAGTGCTGTGGGCTATAGCGAGGATGGCGATACTTACGGTTTAGACATCGGAATTTTTGTTGCTGTAGGATATAGTACAGGTTTCTCTGAAAATTCAGATACTGTGAGATGTAACCCTTACGATGGTGTTATTTATACAGGAATCAGATCAGTTCAATTGTTAGATGTTGACGTTTACCCGAATCCTGCAACTGAATATATTAATTTTTCTGAAAACGTTGCAGTTAAATTATATAACTTAAGTGGTAAGGTGGTAAAATCTAGTACATTCTGTAATCAAATGGAAGTTGCTGATTTAAAAAATGGAATTTATCTAATTCAGTTAACCAACAAGCTTGGCAGAACAAATACAAGCAAACTGTCAATTATACGATAGCTTATAGTTTTTATTTGTACCGCTGTTAATTCAATTAATTAATATAAACTTTTCCTCCGATACCGGAGGGAAAGTTTTTCTTTTAGTTTATAATGAAAATAGTTTTTAGTGTCATATTCATAATTTGTGCCTTTTTCTCGGTAAATGCACAAACTTATTTTTCAGAAGAAGTATGTTGTTCTTCCGATTCGATAACACTTTGTGGAACCTTAACCTATCCCGATTCAATTGGCCGATTTCCGGCGGTAATTATTATCTCAGGAACTGGAAAGCAGGATCGTGATGGAACATTTGCCAACCATCGTCCCTTTTATGAAATTGCAAACTATTTAACTCCGTTGGGGTTTGCCGTTTTAAGAATGGATGACCGAGAAGTGGGGGAAAGTGGAGGAAACTATGATGTTGCAACGACTCGTGATTTTGCAAACGATGTGTTGTCTGAAATTGATTTGCTTAAATCAAAATCAATGATTGATACCTCTCGAATTGGCTTAATTGGGCATAGCGAAGGAGGAGCAGTTGCTTTTATGTTGGCTGCCGAGTCGCCAGATGTTAGTTTTGTTGTTTCGCTTGCTGGCCTTGCAATTGATGGTTACCAAAGCCTTATTTTGCAAAACAGGGCACTTTTAGAATCTAGCCCAGATATAGAGCAATCGCTTGTTGAGGCATATATGAATTTATATACATTGATGTTTAAGGTGGTGAAAGATACTCCTATAGATGTTGATGTTGAACCAGAATTGCGAACAACGTTTCAAAATTGGCTTGAGGAGCAATCCGATGATGAACTGAAAAAAATGAATATGAATTATGGTCACGACCAGATGTTTTTGTCGCGTTATTTACGTATGGCAAAGAGAGACTGGTATCGACAAATGATTAACTATAGCCCCGATTTGTATCTTAATAAAATAACAGTTCCTGTATTGGCTTTAAATGGCGACAAGGATTTAATGGTTACGCCAACTGAAAATTTATCATCAATTGAAAAAGGACTTGAAAAGGCCGGAAATAAAAACTATAAAACAGTGCTTCTTAAAAATCATAATCACATGTTCCAAAGGTGTGAGAAGTGCACTCAGCAAGAGATAAGAAGTTTACCTGAATCGATTTCACTTGAAACATTAACAATTATCGCAGACTGGTTACTGGGGCTTGAAGATTAATTCTACTTCGGGCTTAGGTGTATAAATGGAATCATCATTTCTTCCATTGAAATTCCACCATGCTGAAAGGTATTTCGATAATAATTTGCGTAATAATTGTAATTATTTGGATAAGCAAAGAAATCCTGATTTTTACTAAAAATAAACTTAGTACTTACATTGGGCGCTGGTAAATGCGCTTCCGAAGGTTTTAAAACTTCAAAAACATCTTTTGATTTATAATTGAGGTTGCGACCTAATTTATAACGTAAGTTGGAGTTGGTGTTTCGCTCTCCAATTACTTTTACCGGGTTATTTACTTTGATGGTTCCGTGGTCGGTAGTAAGCATAAGTTCGATATTGTTATCGCGTAATTCTTTTAACAGATCAACTAATCCGGAGTGTTTGAACCAGCTAACTGTAAGTGAACGGTAGGCTGCTTCGTCGTTGGCAAGTTCTCGAATCATATCCATTTCGGTGCGTGCATGCGATATCATATCTACAAAGTTGAGCACCATTACAGAAAGGTCGGATTGTAAGATTTGATTCAATGAATCGGTGACTTTTTTCCCTGTTTTTACTGTAGTAATTTTCTCGAAAAAAACTTTCTCTTTTCGACCCGTTCTATTTAAGTTTTTTTTTAAAAGTTCTTCTTCATAATTGTTTTTTCCGCCTTCTTCATTGTCGTCTTCAGACCAATACTGAGGATAGATTTGCTTAATCTCAGAAGGCATTAAGCCTGCGAAAATGCTATTTCGGGCATACATGGTTGCAGTGGGCAAAATGCTAAAATAAAGGTCGTCGGATTTAATGCTGAAGTAGTTGTTGAAAATTGGACTAATTGCCCGCCACTGATCAAATCTCAAATTATCGATGAGCATTACAAAAACCTTTTTCCCTTCATCGAGTACCGGAAAAACCTTGGTTTTTAAAAGCTCGGGCGATAAAACTGGTTTGTCGTCGCAATTGGGATCAAACCAATTGATATAGTTTTTCTGAATAAATCGAGCAAAGGAATTATTGGCTTCGTTTTTCTGCATAATCAAAACCTCGTCCATTGCTTTATCGTCGGAATTACTCAATTCCATTTCCCAATAAACCAATTTACGATATACATCGATCCAGTTTTCGAAAGTGAAAGAATCGTTGATTTGCATTCCTAATTTCGAAAATTGCATTTGATATTCCGAAGTGGTTTTTCGGGTTACCAGCTCGTTCTGATTGACGTTCTTTTTTATCGAGAGCAGAATTTGTTTTGGATTAACTGGTTTGATGAGGTAATCGACCATTTTTGAACCAATTGCTTCGTCCATAATCGATTCTTCTTCACTTTTGGTAATCATTACCACCGGAACAATATTGTTGATCTCTTTAATCATTCCTAAGGTTTCAATCCCGGTAAATCCCGGCATGTTCTCATCTAAGAAGATTATGTCGAAGCTTTCAGCTTTTACGATATCGATTGCATCGGCACCATTCGTGGCTGTTTGAACTGTATAACCTTTGTTTTCAAGAAAAATAATGTGTGGGCGTAATAAATCAATTTCATCGTCGACCCATAATATATTGATTGCTCTTTCTGGCATATAAACTTTTATTAAGTAGTGGAATTTAGTGTTAAGATAACCAACCTTTTCGACACTTTATTGTGTATTGGTTGCGACTTAACATTTTTTATGAAACAACTAGTAGTTGTTTTCGAAGAACGACTGATAACCCGATAGGTCATTTTGTTCAGTCATTTTTGTGAGATTCGCATCCGAAATTACCAAACGTGTATATTCCACCGCTCTTAGTGCAAGTGTTACTCGTTTGTCGCTAGCAATTCCGTCGTAAAATTCTTTGGCCAATTCGGCATTGGCAAAACCAGAGACGATCACTGTTTTCTTAACCGAGTTAAAATCTTTAGTTGAAACCTCTAACGATAAGCCTGAAAAACTTAAAGAAACATAGCGGTTAATGTACATGGTAAGCAAAGCTGTATTTACTCCTTGTGCCGGAATTACGAATAGTACCTTGTGTGGTACATTTTTATCTTCCACATAAATCTCAATTTCTGGCTCTGGGGCGGTTTCCTCTATTGTTTCTTCATTTTGTGGTATTTGTTGCGCATCGGCTGAGTGTGTTTCGTTTGAGGTTTTGCTAGCCCCATTTTGTGGTTGGGTATTCTCAACTTGCTGGGTATTGGTTAGTACTTTCTGTTTTTTCTCAATAATTGCAGGAATGTTGTTATAGCTATTCTTGTAGAAATTCAAATAATTTTCAACCTCGTTGTTTTGTTTCAGCAAGTTGTAATTTTGGGTACTAATTGATATGAAATTGTATTTGATATCGTTTAGCGTTCCAAAAATATTTCTGTTACCATCGGCTTTTTGAATATAATCGTCTGCCAATCGGGCATTGTTGAATTTTGAAACAAGCAGTGCGGTGTGGTTTTTCAGGTTATCAGTTGAAGTTCTTAAACGAGCATCGCGGTAGTTCGTATTGTTGAACATCATGAAACCACGGTTGATGAAAGCGGTACGATAATTCGCTTGATCGATTAACAAAATGACCAAATGCTCTTCTGCAAAATCTTTATTGAAAATTGGATCGTAATTGGTGCTTTCGCTTTTCTTTTCAGTTTCAACAACAACAAATTCACCTTTCTCCTGAATTTCATCTTCTTTTTTCAAACGGGCAATTAATTCTTCTGGCGATTCCAGATCCGATTCATCAAATAAACCTTTTGTGAAATTGCTGTAGTTTTGAATAAAAAATTGAATGTAATTATCGTAACTCGCATCTTCCTTCATTTGACGGAAGTTGTTGTTAGAAATGATGAAATTCAAATATTGATAGGCCGCAAGCGTTTTAAAAACTTCGGGTTTGCGAATAATCGAAAGAAAGTAAATTAAGCCACTTTCTTTATTGTCAAGGTTTCTAACAATAAGCAATTGTGTTTCGGGGTTGAGTTTTTCTGTTTCAATTTCGAAATCACGGGTCATGTAATGATCGATGTTGTAGTTGGCAATGTCGAACTTCAATCGATTTAGGTCGATTGATTCGTCGTTTGGTAATGCGATTACAAAATAATGGAACAAATCTTCTTCTGTATCCCATTTAGCATCCATTTCTTCATCCCCAAACTCTTCTGCTAACTCTGGATTTTGGATAATGTCGTTCAAATATCCATTTCTAACTAAGTCTTGATAATTTGTCAACTGCTTTTCGTTGGCAAGTTTTATTATTTGGTCGATGACTTCGTTTAATGGTTCGTTGGGGTATTCTTCTTTGTAATTGTTTAATCTTGTAATTAACTCTTCAGTAGGTTTCTCCGAATTAGATGAAACTAAATTGATGAATTCTACTTTCGATTTTAGAGTCGAATCGGGTGATAATTCTAGTGCTTTTGCCGATAAACTTGCTGCCATTGGCAAATTGTGGTTTCGGTAGGCAACCAACGATTGATGATAAATTTTTAGTAAGCTATCTTTCTGAACCTCTTGCTCAATAAAGTAATTTGGATTGTTTAAGAATTTAGCAAAATTAGTTTCTGGATAGTTATTGATGATCAGTTCTTTGTAGAACTTAGCACTATCGGGCTGATTTGTTGTTTTATACAAATCGTATAAATTGAAATAAGCCGAAACGATATAAATATTATCAGGGAATCGATTATTTAGATCTAGGAAACATTCAATTGAACGTTCTAAATCGTTAAAGTCAGTTCTGAAAATCATTCCAGCATTGTATAGTCCATCTCTAATCATGTGATCGGATGCCAAAAGCATAGAATCATTTACCGGGATATCTTGTCTGTAATACTTCGGATTGGTTGGATCATCAATTCTAAGTTCTTCCACTTTATTTTTATCAACTGCATCAGCTAACGATTCTTCCATTTCTCCTTCTGGTGCATCTTCAATTATTTGAGTTGCTTTGTTGCTCCGTCGCCAGTTGTCGGCAAGTTTTCTATTTCCCCATTTTTTCAGGAATTCTTTTTTACCATAAGCAACGGTAGAGGCGTTGTAAAAATAGAAAGTGGAGCGATTGTTTGATCGACGGTTTGACGAACGAACGTTGGCAGCATAAACAAGTGCTTGTGCTTCTTGCTCTTGTTTTATTTTTGCTTTTTCAACCCAACCATTAATTTTTTGATTTAATTCTTGTGAGGATAACGATGCCAGATGTTGCAAGCTATCCTGTGTTTGTACCGTTATTAAATTAGTTACAAGGTTATTTAAGCTTTTGTATTGTGCCGAAATTTCTTCGTAATTGGGATAATATTCATCCATTACAATCATGGCACTATCGTAATACATTCCTGAAGGAACATATTCTTTCTCATCAAAATATATTTCAGCTAAGGTTAAGCAGGAAAGGGTTCTTTGATACACATTTTTCTCGGCATATACAGCTGAACGTTTGTAGTAGGAAATTGCTTCCTTTAAATTATTTTCTCCAAATGATAGGTTTCCGAGTGCGTAATAAATCTGGTCGAGGTAATTCTTGTTTCGAACTTTCTTCGACATTTTTAATAGTTCTTTTCTTAAAGCCAATCCGCTTCCCTCGCCTGAATAAACACTTGCTCCATTGATTTGGGCATTAAAACGCATTTCATAATCGGGACGGCGACGAATTACTTCGTTATAAGCATCTAAAGCTTGACCTTTTTTGCCTGTTTCCTGATAAAGTTGGGCGAGAATATAAGTGTAGCGGGTAATTCTATCATTCCCTTTGATGTTGTTGATTCCGATGTTTAGATACTGAATCGCATCTTCGTATTTATCTTGTTTTAAAGCCAGATCGGCTGCGGCAATTGCTAATTCTCCCTCTAATTCGGCAGGGAATACATCGTCTCCTTCCAGCGTTTCAATAATGCTTCTTGCTTCAGAATATCGTTCAGATTGAGTTAAAGTACGGATGAGCCAAACAAAGGCGTCGTATTTAATCGGATCGTCTTTGAATTTGCGAAGCATGGTGGAAAAAGTTCCATTGGCATGCACATAATCGCCTTTGGCTAGATAAGCTTTCCCCATTAAAATATAAGCATCGTCGACCCACTTATTGTATTCGCTTTTTGCTTGCTGACGCTTCTTTTTATTTTTCTTCTTTCGATTGTCGGGCGGAACAGTAATGGAGTGATACTTGATTAATTTAGTTGCTTTTTCAACTGCATAATCCATATCGCCCGAGACCTTTTTTTGAACCTGTGGTTGGTTTTCGATATAGATGGGGAGAATTTTGGTGTAATCGTCGCCCAATTCTTCTAAGGCAGATTCTAACGAATTCGTATAAGCTTCGTTCCCATTGAAATAAACATTATAATGAGAGGTTAATTCATGAAAATTCCTCGTAACAAATGTATTTTTCTTGGTGGAACACCCCCACAGAAATACAAATGTTAAAAGAATTGGTATTGATTTATATTGAATTAACTTTTTCAAGATGCTACTTTTTCTAACGACTTAAACTCCAAAAATGCCATTATATTGCGTGATTTTGAATCGAAGTTGCCTATTCTGTTTATTCCTTGCAATAATACCAAAGTTTAAAGGATTATGCAATGCAGAATACTGAGTGAAAGGGAAATTGATGGAGGATTTATTTTAAGCTGATGTTGGTGTAATCAACGCTCGTATTGTGATATTTTTCTGCAATTCTGTCTAAAATATTATGCACGTCTTCGTACGACTCCGATCGCAGCAATTCAATACGTGTTTCTCTGAAATTTTGTAAGGCCGGAAAATACTTTGCAAAATGTCGGCGCATTTCGAATACAGCACGGCGCTCATCATCTTTCCATTCAACGGATATTTTCAATTGATTTTTTACATTTTCAACCACTTCGGGAACGGTAGGTGGCGGGAGAATTTCTCCGGTCTCGAAATAATGTTTTACCTCTTTGAAAATCCAGGGACGACCAATTGCTCCACGTCCAATCATCAATGCATCAACCCCAGTTTGATCGTAAAATTGCTTTGCTTTTTCAGGGCCATTGATATCGCCATTTCCAATAATTGGAATGTGCATTCTTTGATTGTTTTTGATTTTTCCAATCAATTCCCAATTGGCATCTCCGGTATAAAGTTGACTGCGAGTTCGTCCATGAACAGCCAAGGCCTGAATGCCAACGTCCTGTAATTTTTCAGCAACTTCAACAATTGGTTTGTCATCGTGATCCCAGCCTAAACGCGTTTTGGCTGTCACAGGTAGGTCTACCGCTTGTACAATTTGTTTGGCCATTTCAACCATTTTGGGAATATCTTGCAACAAAGCTGCACCAGCTCCTTTTTTCACAATTCGCTTCATCGGGCAACCAAAGTTGATGTCGATAAAATCGGGATTCTTTTGAGCTGCAACTTTCGCAGCCTGCACCATTGAATCGATATTGTGACCAAAAATTTGAATCGCAACCGGACGGTCAAATTCGAATAATGTCATTTTCCGAAGGGTGCGCTTAACATCACGAATTAGCGCTTCGCTGGCAACAAATTCGGTATACATTACATCAGCTCCATATTTTTTGCACATGTAACGAAACGATTTGTATGTAACATCCTCCATGGGTGCTAAAAACAAAGGTAGAGTACCAAGATCAAGCTTACCTATTTTCATTGATTATTCGAATTTATGCTGCAAATATAACTAACAAAAACATCCGCTTGCAAAATTTCCTTTTGATTAGGAGTTTGCAAGCGGATGTTTAATTTATTTTAAAAATGAATTTACTTCAAATCGAAATAACCAGTTTGATTTAGAAACTCTTTTTTTCCATTTGATTTTTTAATTACCAGAGTTCCGGTTACCTCGGGGCCATTTTTTAAAGTGCGCTCGTTGATGATTACTTTTTCTAATGGTCCACGTGGTTTGTTCAAATTATAAATTGGGTCACCACTAGCATCCATGAAAATGCGTTTCAAAGTAAGATGTAGCTCGTCTCCAATAATTTCACCAACCAAATAATCTTCGGTATTAACAATTTTTCGTCCCCAAGAAGATCCGTGTACAATTTGCCATAAACCTTCAGATTCGAGTACCGTAACATCGTGAAATTCTCCCACTAAATAAGCATCCACATTGTGCTTAATCATCGATTTGTAGAAATCGCTATCCTTTCCATCTAAGTGCATAATTCGGCTCGATGAACGTGATTTAATAGTATCGCCGCCCCATAAACCAATGTGCCCTTGCACAATCTTGAATTTAGCGTCGGCATTCTCTTCCAGTACTTTGTTGAACCAGTTAAGTTGCTCACCCATAACCGCTGTATAAACTGAGTCGCCAATTAATTCAAATGTTTCAACAGTAACTACTAACAAATCGCCTTCACGAACGTAATAGGCAAGTCCTTTTTTATTTTTCGGACCATTTTGAGGCATTTTTAAATGATCGGTATAAGCTTTTTCAAACAAGGGCATCATCATTGCTTTTTCTGAAGGCCAAGGGTCGTCGCCTAATTCGTGGTCGCCAATTGCTGTGTAATATTTCAAGCCATGTTGTTCCATTCGTCGAATCCAACCGCTATAATAAATTGCCCCCATGGTTTCAACACAATTTTCGCCATCCCACCAATGTCCATTTACCAAATCGCCATCGACCAAAACAAAGGCCGGATCTTCTTTTTTTACTTCGTTCAGAAAATAATTTACAGCATCGTCGTATTGAGGCCAAGGCTCAGGAATATCGAAGTTGAAGAAATCAGGAAAACTTACAAATTTTAAGTTTTTTTCCTCTTCTGAGCACGAGAAAAGAAAGAACAGACTAAAGATTAAAGCTAATTTTTTCACAATTATGTATTTAAAGAATTTTCATTTTAAAGTTCGCAAGCTATAGAGAAAAATTGAAATGATGAATTCATTTTTTTAGCATTATAAATCGTTTTTAGTTTTTATTTCTTTTAATGGGAATAAACAGCGAGGTTGAAAGTAGTCGGTTATACTCTCCGTTGTTCCAATTGCCAACAATAAAAGTATTGTTTTCATTAATCGAGATAAATGAATTCTGAAATCGTATATCTAATTCAATGTTTTTGCTCCATTCACGATTGATCATTGATTCAAAATTGACCTTGAAACCAGCAATCGAATTCAGATCCCAATCTTTGATGTTGTAGTCATCAACATCGTCGCCATTGTAATTACTTTTGTAACTTTTATGGAATAAATAGCCATAAGAACCACCAATATAAACTGAAAGCAGGTCGTTGAATTTATATCCTATAATTACGGGAAGATCAATATAGTCGAGGCGCAAAACAAACTTGTTGTAATCATTTTGTTGAGTGGGTGTCATTCGACTTCCTTTTTGATTAACTTTTAATTCCATCGCAAAAAATAAGTTTTTGGGTAAATCGGTTTGCACCCATCCACCAAATGCGGCTCCTAATTTATGATAACCACTAACTTTATCACCATCTATTTGTGTTCCATTAAATCCGACTGTTAAGCCCCCTTCGAAAACCTGAGCATAAACCTGACTTGTAAAGCTAAACAACAGGAAAAACAGACATAGTTTTAAAAGTTTCATAGTAGTTATTTTATTTCAAAAAGATGCAACAATTGTTCTAGTCCAATACTTGATTTTGCTTCGATAACGGTAACGTTTGACGGAACTATTACCGGATTGGGATCGATATAATAAATTGGGATGCTTGGCTGAATATAATTTATTAATCCAGCAGCAGGATAAACACTCAACGAGGTGCCAATAATCAGCAATATGTCTGCCGTTTCGGTAATTTTCATCGCATCGAACAATGCAGGAACTTCTTCACCGAACCAAACAATATGTGGACGAAGCTGACTGCCCAAATCACATTTGTCCCCCCAGTTTAATTGCCAATTTTTGAGGGTGTAAACCAGCTCAGGATTTTTTGTGCTACGTGCTTTTTTTAACTCGCCATGTAAATGCAAGACTTTGGTAGAGCCGGCTTGTTCATGCAAATCATCAACATTCTGAGTTATTATTTCCACCTGAAAATGCTTTTCCAATTCGGCCAGAATTTTATGTCCTTTGTTTGGGCTGCTTTCATAAAGTTGCTTACGGCGTTGATTGTAAAATTCAAGTACCAATTTGGGGTTGGCGTTCCATCCTTGAGGAGAGGCAACTTCCATTACATCGTGATCTTCCCAAAGTCCATTGTTGTCGCGAAATGTTTTGATTCCACTTTCCTGACTCATTCCTGCGCCTGTAATTACCACCAATTTTTTCTTCATTATTCGGTGAATTGTTGTTGGTTAAAAACAAACGAGATAATGTTGGCTCCCATTTTCAGCGCCTCTAGCCGAACCAACTCCGGATCGCCATGTACAGCCGCCGATTCCCAACCATCACCAAGGTCGCATTCATAAGTATAAAAAACAACTAATCGACCTTCATGAAAAAGTCCGAAACCTTGAGGTTGTTTCAAATCGTGTTCATGGATTTTTGGTAATCCTTCATCGAAGTTATATTGTTGATGATAAATTGGATGATCGAAAGGAAGTTCAACAAATTCTTGATTTGGAAAAACTTTTTTCATTTCGCGGCGAATAAACTGATCCATTCCATAATTGTCGTCGAAATGAATAAATCCACCAGCTTCTAGGTAGGTTCTTATGTTTTCAACTTCGTATTCTGAAAAAAGAATATTTCCGTGACCTGTTGCATGTATCAAAGGAACATTGAATAGCGTACTATTTCCTGGTTCAACCGTAAGTGGTTCGGGATTGATATTGGTATTTAGATTTTTATTTGTGAATTCGATTAAATTTGGTAGCGAAGTTGGGTTGGCATACCAATCGCCTCCGCCATTGTATTTTAACAATCCTATTTTTATTGTTGAGGGCGTTTGAGCCATGGAGCTGCTAGCCATCCAACAGAGAATCAACAGGAAAAAATATTGAAATTTTAATTTCATAACGTTTCGTTTTTTAAACTTAACATGTGGCAAGCTGCCAATCCTGCGGTTTCAGTTCGTAATCGAGAATTTCCAAGTGAAACTGCGTTGAATTGGTTCTTAAGTGCCAAATCAACTTCTTCGGGCGCAAAATCTCCTTCAGGGCCTATTAAAACTAAGTTTTCGGTATTTGGTTTCGCAATATTTTGCAAATGTTCTTTCGGAATATCTTCACAATAAGCAATAAAACGATTTTGAATTGTCGTAGATTTTATCAAATCCTCAATTTTTGTCAATTCATTAATTTTTGGAAGGTAGGCTTTCAGTGATTGTTTCATGGCCGAAATGGCAATCTTCTCAATACGCTCACGTTTGATAATTTTGCGTTCAGAGTGTTTGCACAAAATAGGTGTAATCTCGTCAATTCCAATTTCTGTTGCTTTTTCTACAAACCATTCAAATCGATCGTTATTTTTGGTGGGAGCCATAGCAATGTGCGTGTAAAATGGTCGCTTTCCCCAATTTTCTTTTTTGTTGAGTACTTCAACCTGGCAGCGTTTGGGGTTGGGATCAATTATTTGAGTTTCGTACCATCCACCTTTTCCATCGACTAAAGTGAGTAAATCTCCTTTGTTAAAGCGCAATACTTTAATACAATGCTTCGATTCGATTGGATTCAAAGTATACTTATTTTCTTGTATGTCTGGCGTATAAAATAAATTCATTAGCGTAATCTACTTGGATATAAATGATGCTTTACCATTCCTGATCTTGCTTCAAGTTCTTTCCAGCTATCGATCTCAAAATCGATTACCACTGTTGAAGCTGTTGGCATGTGCCCGTCGAAATTGTATGTTAAGTTACTCGACATAAAATGCACATACGGATTGTGCCCAAATACAAATAGTGTTTGGGTTTTCTCTGGAGCACTTTGAATCATATCAATGAAATCCTGAGTCGTAAAGTCGAAATACAATTCTTTTTTTTCTTCAATTAATTGTTTGCTAACTCCCAAGTCGTTTGCATATAAGCGAGCTGTGGTAATTGCTCGTGTTGCCGAACTTGACAGAATATAATCAGGAATGATGTCTAATTGCTTCAATTCCATTGCAACTAATGAGGCATCGCTTATTCCTCGTTCTGCCAATTCGCGATTGAAATCTCGGTCGTAACCAGTGTGCACCGCTTTTGCATGTCGAACTATAACTAATCGTTTCATTCGCTATGATTTTATCTAATTTCTCGAAATTAATAAATTGTTGTTTTACTCGAGGTAGAATTTCTATTTTTAATCCGATTTTAAAGAAAGAAACAAAATATGAAACATATTGGCTTAATTTCAGATACACATGGATTTGTTGATCCCAAGGTATATGAATTCTTCAAAGACGTAGATGAAATTTGGCATGCAGGTGATTTTGGGAATCTTGAGACTGCTGATAAATTTTCCTCGTTTAAGCCCTTGCGAGGTGTTTTTGGGAACATCGACGACCATCAGGTGCGTACTGTTTTTAAGCAACATTGTAAATTTACTTGCGAAGGTGTAAAGGTTTGGATCACCCATATTGGTGGTTATCCCGGACGGTACGAACGTTATGTAAAGCCCGCGATTTACAACGATCCTCCCGATCTATTTATCAGTGGACACTCGCATATTTTAAAAGTAATTTATGATAAAAAACTTGGATTTCTGCACATGAATCCAGGAGCTGCGGGAAATAGTGGTTTTCATAAAGTAAAAACCTTACTTCGTTTTGTAATTGATGGAAAAGAGATAAAGGATTTGGAGATATTAGAGCTTCCACGAAAGCAGTAAAATAACAAAAGCCATTGCAATTAATTGCAATGGCTTTTGTTATTGTGATTTTGACCTATTCAATAATAAAATCGTAAGGCATACGAGTTAAAATTCCATTGGCACTTTTAACAGTGCTTAGCATTTTGTAATAGCGTGCGTTTTCACCTAGTTCAGATTTTAACATTTTAATTTTAGCACTTCCTGAAAGGTCGTTAAGTAATTCTTCGATTGGGTCTTTTTGCTCCGGATAAGCAACAACTCTAATGTTATCTAATCCAACTTTTTCTTTTGCAACATCAATGGCAACACTTAAATCGCCCAATTGGTCAACTAAACCTAGTTCTAAAGCATCTTCACCCGTCCAAACACGCCCTTGACCAATTTTATCAACCGCTTCGTAAGTCATATTTCTACCTTCGGCAACATGGTTAACAAATGTTTTATACACATTCACAACCATTTGTTGATAAATAGCTTTTTCACTGCTTGTTAGTGCACGGTTGGTATTTGGAAGATCGGCCAACTCATTGGTTTTAACCAAGTCGTGGTTGATTCCTAATTTATCTTCTAATAATTCTTCAGCATTTGGTACCACACCGAAAACTCCAATCGAACCAGTAATGGTTGTTGGATCGGCAATGATCATATCGGCAGGACAAGAGATGTAGTAACCACCAGAAGCAGCAACATCACCCATCGAAACGATTACCGGTTTTGCTTCGGCAGCTAATTTTACTTCTCTCCAAATAAGTTCTGATGCAAGCGAACTTCCACCCGGCGAGTTAACACGCAACACAATGGCTTTAATGGTAGAGTCGATTCTGGCTTTTCTGATTTCTCTGGCATAATCTCTTCCATTGATATTTGCATCGGCAGAGTTGCTTGCAAAATTGATTTCGCCTGAAGCATAAATTACTGCCAATTTATTTTTTGTGTAAGAATGTTTTTTATTTTCAGGCGCATTTTTCATGTCGCTTGCACTTACAATTGGAATTCCTTTGTTTTTTTGAATGCCTGTCTCTGAACGAAGAAAATCCAACACCTGATCTTCGTAAATCACACTGTCAACCAATCCTTTGTTGTATGATTCTATGGTTGGAGCAAACAATAAGTTTTCGTCAGCAATGCTGTTTAGTTCCTCTATCGAAATACCCCTTGATTCAGAGATTTCGGATAAAACACTATTCCAAATACTGCCAATGTATGTTTCAACTTGTTCACGATTTTCAGGACTCATACTTTCACGCATGAAAGGTTCAACAGCTGCTTTGAATTTTCCATGGCGAATTACTTGCATTTCGACTCCAATTTTTTCTAGGGCTTTTTTAAAGAAAACGGGTTTTGCTGCAATTCCTGAAAACATTAACATGCCTTCGGGACTGATAAATACTTTGTCGGCAACAGATGCTAAATAATATGCTTTTTGTGTGTAAGCTTCTGAATAAGCATAAACAAATTTGTTGGTTTCAGCTTTGAAATCGGCTAATGCGTTTCTAATTTCCTGTACAGAGGAATAACCCGCAGGAATATTATCTAAACGAAGAAAAATACCTTTGATGTTGTTGTTGGTTTTTGCTTTTTCAATTGCTAGAATAATGTTGTCGAGCCCTGTTTTTTTTGCCCCCATAAACATTGGGATGTCTAAATCTTGGAAGGGATCATTTGGCGCACGATCAACGATCTCTGAATTTAATCGTAGCTGTAGCATTGAATTTTGCTGTATAACAACTTCTTTTTTTGTTGATGAAATTGCTGAACCAATAATTCCAGCCATAATAACGAAACAGATTAGAATTAAGACAACAAAAGCGGTAAACGAGGCAAGTGTATATTTCCAGAAACTTTTCATAATAGTTTAAATTTATGCTTTGATTTGTTTTTCTAAAATAACTACATTTTTTTCAAATATAGAAGATATGAATAATTGGTAGTAATATTCTGTTTGAATTACAGATTTACATTAAATAATATTTGATTTTTTTAATTACACCTTTAATATCCCTTGATTTTATTAAAGTGTTTTTATATTTCGGATAAATAATGGATTGGGAAAATGAAGAAGGTATTTTTATCATTGGGCGCTAACTTAGGAAATAAATCAAAAAATTTAACATCTGCTATTGAATTGATTGGAAATGAGGCTGGTGTTGTTCAAAAGGTTTCGGGTGTTTATAACTCTGAGCCATGGGGATTTGAGGCCGAGCACAATTTTTACAACATGGTGGTTGAAGTTCAAACAGAACTTGAGCCTCATGATTTATTAAGGTCTTGCCAAAATGTTGAGAAAACAATAGGTCGCATTAAAACACACGATACCTTTGGGTACACCTCGCGTGTAATTGATATTGATATTGTCTTTTATGAGGACCAAGTCGTTAAAGAAGAGCACCTAATCATTCCTCATTATTTAATGCATGAGCGTTTTTTTGTGTTGAAACCTATGAATGAAATTGCTCCCGATTTTGTACATCCTGTGCTGAATAAAACAATCGCTGAATTGATAAAAGAATGTGATGATCACTCAGAAGTTAATTATTCTGGAGACTTATCTTCATTGTCTTGAGAAACTTCTAAAAAGCTTGAGTCGTAAAGGAAGTCATTGTATGGGAAACGAGTGATATGAATGTTTTTCACCTTTTCGTATGCAATTTTCTTAAGTTCGTTGATATTGGTTTTGTGTAATGCCGAGATAAAAACCGAAGGCGTATTGTTGCGTCCCATCCAGCTTTTCTTCCAATCTTCCAAACTCAGATTCTCTCTCTTTATTTCCGAAAGATCATCTTCATCTTTAGGGGTGTAGCTAAATGCATCAATTTTATTGAACACAAAAACAGTTGGTTTGTCTGCGGCATCAATCTCCTGCAAAGTTTCAGTTACGGTATTTATTTGATCTTCAAATGCAGCATGAGAAATATCAACTACATGAATTAGCACATCGGCTTCGCGCACCTCATCGAGTGTTGACTTGAAGGATTCAACCAATCCGTGTGGTAATTTTCTGATGAACCCAACCGTATCAGCCAATAAGAATGGCAAGTTTCCGATCACCACTTTCCGAACAGTTGTGTCGAGCGTTGCAAAAAGTTTATTTTCAGCAAAAACATCCGATTTACTCAACATGTTCATCATTGTTGATTTACCAACATTGGTATATCCAACTAAAGCTACCCGAACTAATTTTCCTCTATTTTTTCTTTGTGTTGCTTTTTGTTTGTCTATTTTAACTAACTGTACTTTTAACCTCGAAATTTTGTCAAGAATAATACGACGGTCGGTTTCGATTTGTGTTTCACCAGGACCACGCATCCCGATACCACCACGCTGACGCTCTAAGTGAGTCCACATTCGGGTTAGGCGGGGCAGCATATATTGTAATTGAGCCAACTCAACTTGTGCTTTAGCATGGGCAGTTTGAGCTCGTTTCGCAAAAATGTCTAGAATCAAGGTGGTACGATCCAAAACCTTACACTCGAGTATGTTTTCTATGTTACGAAGTTGTGTTGGGGTTAAATCATCATCAAAAATAATCGACTCAATTTCATTTTCTTCCATGTAAATTTGCAATTCTTTCAATTTACCAGATCCAATGAAAGTTGCTTTGTTGGGCTTTTCTAATTTTTGAAAATATTTAGAATCAACATAAGCTCCAGCTGTTCTTGCTAAAAATTCAAGTTCATCTAAATACTCCTGTGCCTGCTCCTCGTTTTGTTCACTGTTGATTAATCCAACCAGTATAACTACTTCGTTTTCTTTTTCTACTTTAAACCTTTCGCCCATAAAAAATTAAGCCTATTCTTTTTATAATTGTAATTGATGGTGACAAAAATAGTGAAATTAAAATTACCAGAGAGTTTGTAACAAAAAAGGAGACATCATCTGATGTCTCCCAAAAAACTATCCCCCAAACTAAAACGCCAAACATGAAAAAGACTTGATTTGACTGAAATCAATACTAGGACGCATTGATTTCTGTTACAAATATAAATTCTTCGCGTCAATACTCCAAATTTTTCAATTAAAAATTTAAGTTTTATTTAATTTGGAATTGATATTTATTTAATCTTTACAAGGGGTTGCGTAAATTGTTGAATATTAGAGGTTAATGTTCGAGTGTTCTAAACCAAATACGTCGGCTACTTCTTTGTAAACAATTTCTCCTTTGACAATATTAAGTCCTTTTTTTAGTGATTCATTCTCTTTACAAGCACCTTTCCAACCTTTGTTTGCAATTTGAATTGCATAAGGTAAAGTTGCATTGGTAAGAGCAATTGTGGAGGTTCTAGGAACTGCTCCGGGCATGTTTGCAACCGAGTAATGAATTATATCCTCTAAAACAAAAGTTGGATCATCGTGTGTTGTAGGGTAAGTGGTTTCAATACATCCGCCTTGATCAATTGCCACATCAACTAAAACAGTTCCGGGTTTCATGGTTGCAAGCATATCTTTTGTAATCAATGAAGGTGCTTTGGCTCCTGGTATTAGCACCGCACCGATTATTAAATCGTGTGATTGAACCATTTCGCGAATATTGAATTCGTTACTCATCATCGTTTTAACATTTGCCGGCATAATATCATCGAGATAACGAAGACGCTTTAAACTAACATCCATAATTGTTACATCGGCTCCAAGACCAGAGGCCATTTTTGCAGCTTCGGTACCAACAATCCCACCGCCAATTATAAGTACTTTTGCAGGAGTTACACCTGGAACACCACCGAGTAATACACCGCGGCCTCCGTAGGTCTTTTCTAGATATTTGGCACCTTCTTGTGCCGACATTCTACCAGCTACTTCCGACATTGGGATTAGCAATGGCAAGCTTCTGTCGGGTAATTCAACAGTCTCATAGGCCAAACAAACGGCTTTTGATTTAATCATCGCTTTGGTTAACACTTCTGACGATGCAAAATGGAAGTAAGTATATAAAATTTGATCTTCACGAATCAACTTATACTCTTCTTCAATCGGTTCCTTAACCTTAATAATCATTTCGGCAATTGCATAAACATCTTCGATTGATGGAAGAATTTTTGCGCCCTGATTAATATAAGCTTTGTCTTCAAACCCACTACCTTCTCCGGCTGTTGCCTGAATGTAAATTTCATGTCCGTTTTTGATTAACTCTGCTGTTCCGGCAGGTGTTAACGCTACACGGTTCTCGTTGTTTTTAATTTCTTTTGGTACACCTATTATCATGACTAAACAATTTAAATTTATTTTCTTAATCAAAACTATTTCAGTTTTAATTAAAAAAACATGACAATTTCCATGTATTGTAGATATTTAGTGCGTTTCGCAATTTCTTTATAGCAATTGATAAAAATGTTTCATTGTTTAATTTTACTTGCTGTTTAAACGTTGAATTAGTTGAGTTTTATTGTTTTTTATTTCAATTTGATAGTTATATCTTTACGCGATTTGTTAACAAACACTAATCTATGCCTGAAGTATCAAAACGTGGAGTGCGTATGCCTGAGTCGCCAATTCGAAAATTGGTACCTCTAGCAGAAAAAGCTAAGCGAGAAGGAAAGAAAGTTTTCCAATTGAATATTGGACAACCCGATATCGCTACACCTCAAATCGCCATTGATGCTATTCGGAATATTGATCGTAAAATTTTAGAATATAGTCCTAGCGAAGGCATTGAATCTTTTCGGGTAAAACTGGTAGAGTATTATAGTCGTTTCAAAATCGATTTAGAAGTTGAAGATGTAATTGTAACTACCGGGGGTTCTGAAGCGATTACATATTCGTTCTTGTCATGTCTCGATCCGGGAGATGAAATTATTGTTCCTGAACCCTCGTATGCCAATTATACTGCATTTGCAATGCTGGCTGGTGCCATTGTAAAAACCATTCCTTCGAAAATTGAAGAAGGATTTGCGTTGCCACCAATCGAGAAATTCGAAAATTTGATCACCCCAAAAACGAAAGGTATTTTAATTTGTAACCCCAATAATCCTACGGGATATTTGTACACGCAAGGCGAAATGAATCAAATTCGCGACTTGGTGAAAAAGTACGATCTGTATCTTTTTTCTGATGAAGTTTATCGCGAGTTTTGTTATACCGGAGCGCCTTATATTTCTGCTTTTCATTTAGAAGGAATTGAGAACAATGTAATTTTGGTTGATTCCGTTTCGAAAAGATATAGCGAATGCGGATTGAGAATTGGTGCTTTAATAACAAAAAATGAATCGGTTCGAAAAAATGTGATGAAGTTCTGTCAGGCACGTTTGAGTCCGCCATTAATTGGGCAAATAGCAGCAGAAGCTTCGTTAGATGCACCTGAACAGTATATGCTAGACGTTTACAATGAGTACGTTGAACGCAGAAAGTTTCTGATTGATGGATTAAATCGTATCGATGGCGTGTATTCTCCAATTCCGATGGGTGCTTTTTATACCGTTGCGAAATTACCTGTCGACGATGCAGACAAGTTTTGTGCATGGTTGCTTAGTGATTATTCTTACGAGAATCAAACCATATTTTTAGCTCCGGCAACAGGTTTTTATACTACGCCCGATTTAGGTAAAGATGAAGTTCGAATTGCTTATGTCATCAACAAAGAGGAGCTGGCAATTTCATTAAAAATATTGGAAGAAGCATTAAAGGTTTATCCCGGAAAAACAATTTAATCGGTATCAATTGCACTGTATAGAAAGCGATTGAAATGATAAATTTTTCTGAAGTCTTCAATTACATTTTCAATAAATTTTTCATCAAATAATTCTTCGTCGGATATTGGCTTGAAAGGGCTATATGATTTGTAGCGAAGTAAGTCGATGTGTTCCCATTCTTTTGGAAAACCTTTCGGCGCAATTTTTAATTTATCCGAATCATACATTGTAAATGCTGATTTGAATTCCGGAGCTTCTATTATTTCAATAAATTCTTCAGGATTGCTGTAAATTTCAGATCTGATTTTTTTCAATTTGTCTGATGGAGGGCCATAAACTCCACCGCCAACAAATGAATTGCCAGGTTGAATGTGTAGATAGTATCCAGGGTTACCACCTTTTCTGCCATCCTTAGCTATAAAACTGCCATAGTTCGATTTGTAAGGGCTTTTGTCTTTAGAGAAACGAACATCTCTAAATATTCGAAACATGCATTTTTTGCTATCCTGAAAGCCAACTGCCGGATCAAAAGTCTTTATTTCGTTGATTAAAATATCAGTTAAATGCAAAAATTGTGTTCGGGTTGCTTGATATCTTTCTCTGTTTTCATCGAACCATTCTCGCTCGTTATGTTGCTCAAGATCTTTTAAGAAATTGTAAATTTCATGCATAAACTAATATTTTTTGAGTGCACTAAAATAACATCAATATTAATCTATTGTTGAATATCATTTAGATTCTTCAACATATAATAACTTTACGTACATTTATCGTTTAATATTAAAAAATGAAGCAAGTAGCCTTAATTGTTGCGGGTGGTAAAGGAAACAGAATGAATGCAACTGTTCCAAAACAATTTTTACTATTGAATAATCAACCGATTTTAATGCATACAATCAATCGGTTTCTCGAGTTTAATTCGGAAATTGAAATTGTTATTGTGTTACCTAAATCTGAAATTGAAAATTGGAACATCTTGTGCAAGGAATTCAATTTTAAAGTTTCGCATCGAGTTATTGCTGGTGGGAAAGAACGATTTTTTAGTGTAAAAAATGGCTTGGATCAACTTACTGGAAAGGGAATTGTTTTTATTCACGACGGTGTTCGTCCATTGGTCTCACTTAAAACGATTGAGCGTTGTAACGCCGTTGCAATTGAGAAGGGAAATGTGATTCCGGTTTTGCCACTAATTGAGTCGATCAGAAAAGTGTTGGACAAAAAAAGCATGATGGCAAATCGCAGCGAATTTGTTTCAATCCAAACACCACAAGCTTTTCAAATCGAATTGATTAAGAAGGCATATCAACAAGAGTTTGAATCGGGATTTACCGACGATGCATCGGTTTTAGAAAATTTAGGAATTGAAATCAATTTGGTGGAGGGTAACCGAGAGAATATCAAAATTACTCACGAAACAGATTTAAAAATTGCTAAGGCGCTTTTAGACTAAAACTATTTTTATTTTATGCAGGACTACATTTTATTTATCGATACAGAAACCTCTGGAATACCTGATAATTGGAAAGAGTCAACAGCTAATACCCAAAAGTGGCCATATATTTTGCAGATCGCTTGGAGTGTTTTTAAGAAAGATGGAACACACGTAGTTCATAAAGATTATTATATCGATGCAGGTGAAATTGAAATAAACAAAGATTCCCTGGCAATTCACGGAATCACAAACGAAATAATTCGTGAGAAAGGAATTTCAAGAGAAAAGGTCTTACAATTGTTAAGCGATGATCTGGAGAAATATAAACCTTTGGTGGTTGGGCATTTTATCGAGTTTGATAAAAAAATGCTCGAAGTAGGTTTTTCACGAGTAGGTTTTGATAATACTTTTGGAAACTTACAGCGCTTCTGTACCATGCAATATTCTGCAAAAATTGCAACGCATTTTGGCAGAAATAGCTTAAGACTTGATGAGTTATATCGATATCTTTTTCACGAGGATGTTGAAAATTATCATAATGCAAAATACGATGTGAAAGCAACTAGCGAAGTTTTCTTCGAGTTGCTAAATAAGGGAAGTCTTACAGAGAAAGATATCTTACAACAAAGCAAATCAAGAGGGTCGAAGCTTTGGAAAATATTTAATAAAATTGGAAACTAACAATCAAAATCGTTTGAGGTGGATAGAGTATCGTTTTTGCAAAAAGTTGAGCCATTTAATTTGCTTCCGCATTCGGTTTTAGAGGAAGTAGCTGATTTGATGAAATCGTTTGAGTTTAAAATTGAAACCAACGTTTATTATCAAGATAAAACAGAATTGAATAGTATCGATATAATCGTTGAAGGGCAATACGATGCCTTCTTTTACGATCATAATCACGAAAAAAAATTAGAAAAGTATTATACTGCCGGATTTGTATATGGCGGAGGGTCAATATTATTAAATAAAAAGAAATCGATTCGTTCGGTTGTAGCACACAAGGGAACTAAAATTCTAACACTCAATCGTGATGAGTTTAAAGCAATCTGTCGAAGCTACGAGAAGTTTTTTCAATATTTCACCCATCAATTTGGGCAAAAAATGTTGAACGATGAATACGCGCAATTTATCAAACGTAATAACTCAATTGAAGGTAATTTTATCGATGCAGATCAAATTTTTACTCGTACCATTGATACAATTACTCCTCGAAAATTAATTCTTTGTTCCCCAATTGATACGGCAGCTGACATTGCAAAAGTTATGGTCGACCAAACCGTTAATTGTGTCTATGTTGAAGAAGATGATAAGATTGCTGGGATTATTACTAAGGACATGCTTGTAAAACGGGTAATGTCAAAAGGAGAAAGTAATACAGTACAGGCTAAAACCTTTTTAAAGAAGAATTATATAGCGATTCAGCACGACGCACTGGTTTACGATGCACTTTTGAAGATGTTTCAGTCGAAACTCGAATTTATTTTGGTACGTCGTGGAAGTGAAAACATAGGATATATCAGTCGATACCGTTTACTTACCGAGCATGCGCAATCTCCATTAGTTTTTATCCAAGGGGTGAAATTGGCACGCACAGCCGATGAGTTAAAAGAAAAATGGTCTCGTGTTCCGGAGCTTATTACTCGCCTTATTGGTCGAGGGGTAAATGCCGAAATTGTAAATCAAATCGTAACTACCATTGCCGATACAATTTTATTGCAGGTAATTGAAGGAGTTAAAAATGAGATGCCACCGGCTCCCGCAAAATTTGCTTTTATGGTAATGGGCAGCGAAGGGCGACAAGAGCAAACGCTGGTTACCGATCAAGACAATGCGATTATTTACGAAGACAAGGCCAACGAAAAAAGGGAAGAGGTCCGGGAGTATTTTCTCGAATTTGCCAAAATGATTTCTGAACGATTGAATTATGTTGGATTTAAATTTTGCGAAGGTGGTTTTATGGCGATGAATCCAAAATGGACGCACTCTTTGTCTCATTGGAAACGAACATACGATCAATGGATTAACGAAGCCTCACCCGATAATGTCATTAAGTTTTCAACGTTCTTCGATTGTCGATTGATTTATGGTAATAAATATTTATTCCAAGAGCTCGATCAATACATGATTGATTGTATTGATAAGACCTCATCTCAGTTTTTATATTATCTAATTTCCAATGCCTTACATTACGAGCCGCCATTAACATTCTTCAATAATATTAAAACAATTTCAAAAGACGACAGAAAGGTTTTTAATATCAAGCACGCAATGAATCCAATTGTTGATACAATTCGGATGTATGCTTTGAAAAATAAAATAATTGAAGCCAATACCGGAAAACGTATGCAGCGATTATTGGAAGAAGGGCATTACAATGAAAAGCAATATAAAGAAATTCGGCATGCCTACTATTATTTGATGGGAATGCGTTTGAAGAATCAATCAGTTAGCATCATCGAAGAGTCGGAACCGCCGACTAATTTTGTTCCGATTGATAATTTAACACAAGTGGAGTATTCAACCTTGAAAGAGATCTTTAAATTCATTAAAAATTTACAATCTGGAATTAAAATGACCTCTAACATTGGGTAATATGAAATTCAACATTAGTTTTAACTTTATATGGAAAGGAATTTAAAAAAGTTATGGCTGTAACAAGATTTGGGGTATCCTTGGAAGAAGAAATTTTAGAAGCATTGGATGAATATGTTTCAGAGAATGGCTTTGCCAATAGGTCGCGGGCAATTCGATTTTTAATTGAAAATAATTTAGTTGAGAAAAAATGGCGCTGCGATAACATTGTTGCAGGTGCCATTACCCTTGTTTACAAACAAAACAAAACCGAAGTAATGGTCAAAACTGCACAAATTCAGCTCGAATACTCCGAGCGAATTCTTTCGGTACAACGTTTTGTGTTGAATGAAGAAAACTATATGGAACTGTTTGCAGTTGAAGGACCATCAAAAGTATTAACAGAAATTTCTGAGAAACTAATTAGCATAAAAGGACTTGAACACGGAAAATTATTAATGAGTAAGGCAAAGTAGATTTTTTTTGCCATATTCGTAACACGAAAATTAAAAAAGATAACACGAAATTTTAAAATATGAAGAAATTATTTCTTTTGAGTTTAAGTATAGCTATCGGCTTTACTATAAAAGCACAAGAATCAGTCAATGATACGATTCAAATTGAAGAGGTGGTCGTTACGGGTTCGCAGGTGAAAATAAACAAGAATAATAGTCCTTTTGCAATTACAGTAGTAAATAGCGAACAAATTGAGGAAACCGATGAATCTGCACTTCTATCGGTGTTAAGTGGAAGAGTTCCGGGCTTATTTGTTACTGAGCGTGGAGTTACGGGGTACGGAGTTGCCGATGGCTCTGCCGGACAAATTTCGATTCGTGGAATTGGAGGAAGTCCAACCACAGGGGTGCTTATGCTTATTGATGGTCATCCACAATTTATGGGGATCATGGGGCATCCATTGCCCGATTCTTATGTGGCTAGTGATGTTGAAAGAGTTGAGGTGATTCGTGGCCCAGGTTCTGTTTTATATGGTTCGAATGCCATGGGGGGCGTGATTAACATCATTACCAAAAAGCAAAACGAAGATAAAATTCACGGAAATGCACGTGTGATGTATGGAGCTTACAACACACAGAAATATCTGGGTTCGCTTGGTTACAAAAAAGATAAACTCAGCTTGTTTGGATCGATTAATCGTGATCAAACCGATGGACATCGTCCGAATTCTGAGTTTGCAATTACCAATGGTTATGTAAAAGCTGGATATGCAATTAATAGCAACTTTTATGCAACTGCCGATTTTAGTTTGGCTTCTTTTGATGCTAACGATCCCGGACCAGACACTGAAGCCGGACAGTATGGTGATTCTATCGACATATTACGTGGCTATGGTGCTGTTTCGCTTCAAAACGAGTTTCAAAAATCATCGGGAGCACTAAAGTTCTTCTATAATTTTGGCGAACATGATATTACCAGCGGTTTTCATTCTATCGACCATAATTTTGGATTGAATTTGTACCAGTCGTTTGAATTGCTTGAAGGGAACTTATTTACCCTTGGAGCCGATTATATGAATTACGGTGGATTGGCTGAGAACGTTAAAGCGATGATGGGAAATGGAATTGTTTTGGCTGATACTTCGATTACTGAGCTTGGGTTTTATGGTTTGGTGCAACAAAAGATTGCCGATAAATTTGCAGTGAATGCAGGTTTACGTTTTCAAAATAACAGCATTTACGGCAGCGAATGGATTCCGTCGGCAGGTGCAACTTACAATGTGAATTCAACAACAAATATCAAAGCGAATTTCTCAAAAGGTTATCGAAGTCCAACCATGCGTGAATTATTTTTGTTTCCTCCACAAAATGCAAATTTGTTGCCCGAATCAATCATCAATTATGAGTTAGGTGTTGAGCAGTATTTCTTTGGAAAAAAGCTTAGAACAGAGTTAACTATATTCGCTTTAAATGGCGATAATATGATTGTTGGCGTTCCGGTAAATGGAGTTTTTAAGTACATGAATGCAGGAAGTGTAAACAATCAAGGAATTGAAATAGCGGCCAATGCAAACCCAATTAATAATTTAAAATTGCATGCTACATATAGTTACATTATGATGGAAACCCCAGTTTATGCGACACCCAAAAATCATTTGTTTGTAAGCGCAACTTATAAATTAAATAAGTTAATGTTGTCGGCTAATGTTCAAAGTGTGAATGATTTAGATAATGATCCAACTCCGATAGAAAATTTAGAAAGTTATACCTTACTAAATGCAAAAGTAGCCTATAGTATCAATGAAAATCTCAAAGCTTTTGTAAGTGGCGAGAATTTATTGGGTGCTGAGTATCAGGTGAACAGATATTATACAATGCCGGGTACAACCATGTTTGCAGGGGTGAATTTTACGTTTTAATTACAGATGCGATAAGGTCTTAATTCAGAAAAACAGGATTAAGACTTTATCTTATTAAATTATTCCATTCCTCTTTTAAATGATCTTCTAATACCGAATCCCAAATTTTCTCAGGATCTCGCTCAAATGACATCATTTCATATGCACTTTCAATCATCTCTTCAATTGAATTGATGTAACGATAATAAATTTTCTCAAAGGATCTAAACTGAATGCCGGTTTGCTTGGCTTGATCGTATTGTTGTTCGCAAGCAAGCTGTAGCTTTGTGTAATTTGCCGAGAGTTTTTCAGCTGGTTTATCTAAGTTGAAAGCTCTTTTGTTTAAACTAAAATTATTGCGAAGTAGGTCGACAACTTTGTTCCATCCAGCTCTTAAGTCGCTTAACTTTGCATCAGAAATTACTAGTTCAGTACTTTTAGTAACTGATTTTGATACTGAGTTGATTGCAGCTTCCTCCAATTGAATATCAAGATCGTTTAAAAGTTCAATTGCTTTCGATTTATCAATCGTCGTAGATAAGGATTGAATATTGATTTGAAGTCCTTGTTGTAAATTATAAAGTTCAACATCATAACTATCAGATTTTAAAATAACTGCATTTTCAACCGGAAGTCGCTTGCCTTTTATTGAGCTTGTAAAGGTGTCGATTGGTTTAGAAAGAATGATGGTTTCTTTCAATTTTGGGCTGTCATCAAAAAGAATTTGCGAGCCAAGTTGTTTGCATTTTTTTAGTAGCTCGTATATCGCTTGATGCCGATCGAAGCGATATTCGATAACTTGTGCTCCTTTTTTCAGAATTTGGCCATCGTGATTGAATATAATATTTGGTTTAATTGGAAAAGCAGCCATTTCACGATCGTATCCCATTAGTTTATCGATGGCTGCAAGATTTTTAGCATTCCACTCGTTATTTGTATGAAAAGTATACACTCGTTTGCGTGTAATTAAATGCGGAAATAAATTGCTTATAGAATTTAAAAATCGATAATTGAGCTTAGACGAAACAACATCGGTAAGCTTTTCGGGATAATAACTGGTATATTCCGATTGTAAATGCTCATTCAGTTGATCTGACAGAATAATTTTAACAGAAAAGCCTGCTTTTTGTAATTGGTAAGCAGCTAAGGCAGCTAAAAAATCAGGTTGGTAGAAAGTAAATGAGTTTGCCTTCATTCAATAAAATGGTTTTAATTTGCCTCTTCTACCAACTCAAAATCGAGTTGTTTTCGCTCCAGGTTCGCTTGCGTTACTTTTATTTTTACATGGTTTCCTAGCTGATACGATTTTTCAGAGTGAGTTCCTGTGATACAGTAGTTTTTCTCATCGAAATAATAAAAATCGTCTTTCAAATTTCGCATGGCTACCATTCCTTCACACTTATTTTCATCCAATTCAACATAGATTCCCCAGTCGGTAACGCCCGAAATTACACCGTCAAAAACTTGTCCGATATGATCTTGCATAAACTCGACTTGTTTGTATTTGATCGATGCGCGTTCAGCATTGGCCGAGCGTTGTTCCATATTCGAAGTGTGCTTGCATTTTTCCTCAAATGCATCGGCATTGGCCGAGCGACCGCCTTCGAGATATCGTTCCAGCAATCGATGAACCATTAAATCGGGATACCTTCGAATGGGAGAGGTAAAGTGTGAATAGTATTCAAATGAAAGTCCGTAGTGTCCAATGTTTCGGGTAGAGTAAACTGCTTTTGCCATTGATCGAACAGCCAAAGTTTCAATTACATTTTCTTCCGATTTTCCTTTTACATTTTGAAGTAATTTATTCAATGATTTCGAAATTGCATTGGTCGACTGCATTTCAATTCCGTATCCAAATTTATGAATGAAATTATTGAAATTTTCTAATTTGTCGGGATCGGGTTTATCGTGAATACGGTAAACAAAGGTTTTACCTTTTTTGCCATTGTCGGGTTTACCAACGTACTGTGCAACTTTTCGGTTTGCAAGTAGCATAAATTCCTCAACCAATTGATTCGATTCCTTGGCTTCTTTGAAATAAATTCCAAGGGGTTTTCCGTTATCGCCGAGATTGAATTTTACTTCAACTCTATCAAAAGAAATCGCACCACCATCAAATCGCTTGCTCCGAAGTTGGCATGCTAATTCGTGTAGTTTTAAAATTTCTTCTTTTAAAATTGGGCCTTCTCCGGTTTCGATGATTGCTTGTGCTTCGGCATAATCAAATCGTTTATCCGAATGAATAATGGTTTTTCCGAACCATTGTTTGCGCACTTGAGCTTTCTCATTTAATTCGAATATGGCTGAAAAGCAAAGTTTGTCTTCATTGGGGCGCAATGAACAAACGCCATTCGATAGTTTTTCGGGCAACATTGGAACTACTCGATCGACTAAATAAACTGAGGTCGCACGCTCGTAAGCTTCGTTATCGATTATCGTATTGGGTTGCACATAATGACTAACATCGGCAATATGAATTCCAATTTCCCAGTTGCCGTTTTCTAATTGTTGAACAGAAAGAGCATCGTCAAAATCTTTTGCATCGGCTGGGTCAATAGTCAATGTTGGAACATTTCTTAAATCTCGCCTTTTGGCAATTTCTTCTTTTGAAATTTCTTCCGGAATTTTTTCAGCTGCTTTTTCAACCTTTGGGTCGAATTTGAAAGGCAATTCAAATTCAGCCAGGATCGCATGCATTTCGGTATTGTTGTCTCCGGGTTTTCCTAAAATATCAATAATTTCCCCAAATGGGTTTTTAGCATGTTTGGGCCAGTCGGTTATTTTAGCGATGGCTTTTTCACCATTCTGTGCACCTTTTAGTTTTTCTTTTGGAATAAAAATATCGAAGTTGCTTTTTCCTGTTGGTGAAAGAAAGGCAAAATTTCTCGACATTTCGATGGTGCCTACAAAGCTTGTTTTTGCTCTTTCAATTATTTCAATAACTTCTCCTTCGGGTTGTTTCTTTTTTCGTTGGGCATGCAAATAAACGCGAACTTTATCTCCATTTAACGCTCTGTTTAAATTGGAACCCGCAATAAAAATGTCTTCCTCCGATTCGTCTGAAACCACAAATCCATACCCGCGCTGTGTCATATCTAGTATGCCCACAATATGTCCTGTTTTTCCTTGTAATTGATATTTTCCGCGTTCTTTTTGGACTAAATAACCATCGTCGACTAATTCTTGCAACGAAACCGTAATCAATTGTCGGGTAACCGGATCTTTCACTTTTAGTGTTGATGCGATTTGTTTGTAATTAAAAAGTTTGGAAGGTTCTTTATAGCAAATGTCAAGGATGATTTTTTTGAGCTGCTTTTTATTGAAACTATTCTTACTTTTAAAAGGATTTTTCTTTTTCTTCTTTTTCACCATTTCGTTTATCTTCTTCGATGTAATCAAATTTAATGATTTAAACTGATTTCGAGGATTCATTTGTTGTTAATCAACAATTAATTGTGCGAAGTGTTGTTTCCTTAGTGAAAAAGACAAAGAAAATAGGAATTGTAGGTTTTGGATTGGCTGGTGCTGCATTGGCCGCAAATTTGCTCGAAAAAAACGTTGAATTTAAGGTTTTCAGCAGTCGAAGTAAATCGGCATCGTCGCGAGTTGCTGCAGGAATGTTTAATCCTATGGTTTTTCGTCGTTTGTTAAAAACATGGATGGCTGATGATATCCTACCTTTTGCACAAGATTTTTATACTCGGTTCGAGCAGCTTTTAAATGATAAATTCTATTTCCCGAAGCAGTATTTTAAAATATTTGGCGAAGATGAGGTTGAATTTTGGATTAATAGAGCGCAATCAGAAGAAACAAAACCTTATTTATCTGTATCAACATTAAAAAGCTTAAACCATGCAAATATAAAAACGCCTTATGGCGTTGGGGAAGTTTTCGGTGCTGGGTATTTGGATGTAAATGTTTATTTAGATCGATTTGAGACTTATCTTGAGAAATTAACTTGCTTTGAAAATAAGGTGATCGATTATAATCAGATCATTTTGAATAAGAATCAAGTTGAGTATGAGAACGAAGTTTTTGATTATTTGATTTTCTGTGAGGGAAGTCATGGAGTCAATAATCCCTATTTCTCAGCGATCCCTTATCGATTAACCAAAGGAGAGGTGATCACGATAAAAGCCGATTTAAGTATTGATTATGCGCTTAATAAAAATGGCTTTGTATTGCCAATTGGTAATAACTTATATCGAGTTGGTGCAACCTACGAATGGAAACAGTTAGATGAAGTTGTAACAAGCGAAGGAAAGCAAGCTTTGGTAGAGAAATTGGAGAATATTGTTGATGCAGATTTTGAAATTGTGGCGCATAAAGCTGGAATTCGTCCAACTTTGGCAAATCGGCGTCCTGTTTACGAACAACACAAAGTTCATTCGCAATTAGCAATTTTTAATGGTTTGGGAACAAAAGGAGTAATGTTGGCTCCGTTTTTTGCCAAGAAATTGGTTGAAGAATTGCTTAATAGCCTTGAATAGCGTCATTTTTAGTGATTTTTTTATTGAAGACTAAATTTTTCTCGATATTATTAACTTCAATCTTTTTGAGATTAGAAAATTGTTATATATTTGCAACCGCAAAAGAGAAACGTTTGCATCTGCGAGAATAGCTCAGTTGGTAGAGCACGACCTTGCCAAGGTCGGGGTCGCGGGTTCGAGTCCCGTTTCTCGCTCTGAAAAGAGATTGCAAAACGCAAGATAAGTTCTAAAAAATATAAGTTGCCCGGATGGTGGAATTGGTAGACACGTTGGACTTAAAATCCAATGACCATCGTGGTCGTGGGGGTTCAAGTCCCCCTCCGGGTACATTCGCGAGAATAGCTCAGTTGGTAGAGCACGACCTTGCCAAGGTCGGGGTCGCGGGTTCGAGTCCCGTTTCTCGCTCAACAAAATAAAAAAGCTTCGATAGATTTATCGGAGCTTTTTTCGTTTATATCAGTTTTAAAATATTTCTTCTAATTGATTGTTTTGCTTATTTTACAAAGCTAGGAGGGGTTGCTAGTTCGCCAATTACAACATCGCTCAATACAACATTTTCGGTGTCGATAAAACTAATTGCATTGTTGGCTGAGTCGATTTTAATGTTGGATAGAAAACATCTTTAACTTTGGCTTCAGGGAATCCTTGAATTACAATTCCGGTTCCGCTTGATTTTCGACAATTTAAATTCTTGACATTGATGTTTTCTATTTTAGGAACATGTCCTTCTCCAAAAATTCGTTCTTCGATTGGGGTATTCTCATGGTTCATTTTTCTGCTTAAAAGCTGACTCTCGTTTTGTTTTTGTTTCCAATGTTTCCAAGTATTTGTGGCTTCTCCATCGATGATCCCTTTCCCGGTAATGGCAATATTGGAGCATTGATAGGCATAAATAAATGGACTGTAGTTGTACAAGAAAGTACCTTCCCAGCTGGTTTTAACAACAGGTAAATAATGCTTTGGATTTGAGCTGAAATAAAGATGAGCGCCTTCTTCAAGATGAAGTTCTAAATTACTAACTAAATGAATTGGACCATTGAGCAGGTAGTTTCCTTTTGGAACTATTATTTTACCTCCTCCATTGGTTTTAATTGATTCGATTGCTTTTTGAAAAGCAGGCAAATTGTTGGTTGTCGAATCTCTTTTTGCGTCAAACTCATTTAAATTCACACTAAAGTTGGGAATTGTTGGCTCGGTGATATCTGAAGTAATAGATTCGGCTGTTATACTTTTATTTTGTAATGTACACGACGAGATAGAGACAATGATAGCGATGTAGAATAGTTTTTTAAGTAGGTTCTTTGGTATTTTTGATTATACATCGATTCCCATGGCTCGTTTAACAACAAATCCAACGCCAAATGAAAGTGCTGCAACTCCAAGGCTAATAAATGCCATTTCAAAAAAACGACGCTTGAAATTTAAATCCTTGGCTACCGAGATGTAGTAGTTAAAAATGAAAATGATTAAGATTGCAATGCTTAGCGTGAGTCCTAAACATACCAAATAATTATCGAAAATCAGATAAGGTAAAATTAGAAGAGCTACTGTCAGAATATAGGCAATTCCGGTATATGTTGCTGATTTGCCTGCATTTTCTTCTGCGTCTTCAGCTTTTTGCGAAAGATATTCTGATGCTGCCATCGAAAATGAAGCTGCAATTCCTGTGATCAGGCCTGCCATGGCAATTAGTTTTGTGTTTTGTAACGCTAATGAAAGTCCTGCCAATGCTCCGGTTAGCTCAACCAATGCATCATTTAATCCTAGTACCACTGACCCCGCATATTTTAAGCGCTCTTCGTCAATCATTTCGATTAACTTATTTTCGTGCGCATTTTCTTCTTTTAGAATTTCTTCAATTTCCTTAATGCTTGAAGGGAGGCTTTGGTAGTTATCCTGAGCATTGTTCTCTCCACGCTCCATCAACTTGATAGCGAATGTTAAGCCAAAGAAAATTGCTAAGAATTGAAACCAAACGACATGAAATTTATTCGGGCCTACGTCTTGTTTTGTGTAGTTTTTAAGGGTATTGTAATGCCTTAATTCTTCCTCTCCAATATGTGCTAATATTTTTGAATTGTGCGGATCTTTTGTTCGTTTCGATAGTTTCGAATAGATGTGGTACTCGGTAATTTCAGCTTTCTGAAATTTTAAGATATAATCGACTTCTTTGGAGTTTAATGTTTTGCTCATTGCTCATTGCTTTTACACAAAATTAGCAATTATTAATCACATAAACATGGAACTATTATGTGGTAGGGAAAAGGCAATCAAGATTTAAATTAGATTGCAATTCCAGGAAAGAATTTTTCAATCCCGTTTACATACTTTGAATTTTTAGAAAGTCTGAATGGAAAATACTGTGTTAGTTTTCCTGCTTCTTTGTCGAATTCCTTAAAGTATTTCAATTCGATCACAAAAAGATGCTTGTCCTGCCTGAAATCATTCATTCGAATGTTTCTATTGAATTGATAAAAACACATTTCAGAGTCGAATGTGACACGGAATTTACGATTGAAATTTTCAAAATACTTACGTGAATAGCGGTTCACTAATACTGGTTCAAGCAATTGAAATTTTTGAACAATATCTTCATCTACTTTTGATGCTTTGATTACTTCAATTAACTTCGATTTGCTGAGGTTTTCATCAACAATGAAAGGGATTAGCGGAAAGGATTTTTTAATTCCCACCAATCCTTTCTTTATTTTTATTTCAAGTATACCCTTAACCTCCCCAAATAAATTACCATACCAACGGATTCTGAATTTTTGTCGATTGTTTTTACCCTGATGATTATCGGCATAATATTCAAGTGATGGAGTATCGAAATAAATATTGTTTACCAAACGAGGAGGATAGCTTTCGCGAAACATTTCGGGGTGTGTTTTCAACAGCACTTCTGCTTTTTTTTGAGACAAAGCATCCCCTGCAAATTTTCGCTCGTAACGAAATTTATCGAGATAAGTGTAATTTTCGGTTGACATTAATATGCGTTATTGTCGATGAATGAGATTTTAATATCCTTTGAAACCGATTCAAGATTTTTATAAAGTGCTTGAAGTTGCTCTGTTTTTTTGATTTCAATCCAGAACGATGCCTCTATCATATTTTTTGATTCATCGTAGCGAGTTAATTGAGCTCCTGAAAGCACTTCATTAATTGCTGATTGTATGGTATTTAGGGAGATACTAGTTGTGTCCTCTGAGCTTATATTTAAAAATAAATTTTGTTTTTCAGATTTGTTTGTGATGAAATATCTGCCCCAAATAATTAGCATAAGAATAGCAAATGCTGTTACTGTTACCAAGCGTTGATTTGCGCCAAATCCAAGACCAATAGCAATACTGAAGAACAAGTAAGACAATTCTTCCGGTTCTTTAATTGCTGAACGAAAACGTACAATCGATAGCGCACCAACTAAACCTAATGAAAGCGCTAGTGATGATTTTACAATCGAAATAATTAGCATGGTTGTGAATGCGATTAATACAAAATTGGCCGCAAAATCTTTTCGTCCGGATAATGATCTAGCACATCGGCTATAGCTTAACGATAGAATTAACATTAGAGCAACTAACAGTATCGAGTTAATTACAAAATCAGCGATTGAAACCTGAGCGCTTTCGGTAATTAAAAATTTCTGAAATAAATTCCATTTATCCATAGGTGTACATTTTTAATAGAAACGTTCAGCAACGTTGCGAGCTGACCCGTTAATTATTTTGTTGTTAAAGATTAAGGTTGAGTTTTCTTCAATTAAGTGAAGAAACATATTTTTTTTGAAATCAACATTTTCAATTTCTAATTTTGCGGCACCGTATTCTGGTTTTTTAACATAAGCTGAAAGTCCATAAACGCAATTGCTTACAATACTATTTTGAACATTTACCAAGGATTTGTCTTTCGATGCAATTCCAATATTACAATTGTTTATTTTGGTGTTTTCAACATTTAATGTAGAGCCTTCTCCGCCGCTAACACCCTTATCACCAGCTGCTTCGATTGTACATTCTGATATTTGTATCACACTGCCTGAAAAGTCGATGGCATCGTTACCTGGTCGATCAAAATAGGAGTTAGTTAAAGTTCCAGTACAAAAGTCGGAGTCGAATGCATCGGCATTCGTTTCAATGAAACTACATTGATCAACATTAAAATTACTTCGAACAATATTTAAGGCGTCGTCGCAGTTAATGTTTTTTGCAAAAGTTACGTTATTCATGTCGACATCGGATTCGTAAAAGCATACGGCACAAGGCGTAACCCAACCTCGAAATTCAAGATTGCTCAGACCCTCAAATGTCACATATTGGAGCTCAGACTTGTGTTTGGCTTGAATAATATTGAAGCCTTTTGATGATTGATCACTGGACGTTATTGATATTGGATTTTCTTTGGTTCCTAAAGCAAATACTGGAGAATAGCTTACGAATGTTGACGAATCGGTTATATCGATTTTTGTTCCTGGTTTAAAAATAACCTTGTAACCTTTCGGGATGATTATATGCTTGTTGATTGTAATTGATCCACTAAATGAAATTTCCTTATTGTTGATTTGGTAAAAATTAGTTTGAGGAAAGTCTATTTTAGACTCAATTATCTGCCGGGATGATCTTTTTTCTGGAGCTGGCCACGCGATGGAAGTAACGCTTGCTAGCTCATCGACAGAAGAGAATCGGACGAAATATTGATCATAAAATTTCGATACGATGATATTTGTGGTTTCATTATTGGTTGGTACCGGAGGCACTTTTATTGTTTCATCGAATTTTGTATCAAAAATGTCATCTTCATCCATTCCACAAACAATTTGAATTGTATCGCTAGTGAAATTTTTTATTTGAAGCATTGGTTCTCCTTGTTGGTTTTTTGTTTCAAATATTTGAACGACCATCCTGTTTAAATCGGGATGCAATTTCTTCAAATGATTTATGCCTTTAAAACGAACTGCCTCCGTGTTTTTTAGATATGCTTCTGAGTTGATATTCTTTTTTATTGTTGGTAAAAGATTTCTAAATGTTTCCGCATTATTCAGAATGTGTTCATTTGAATATTTGTATTGCGAAAACTCTTCTTTAATCATCTTCTCATTGGCAAGTAATTTATTATTTGCAGCGTTGAAGAATTGATTAATATACTTAGGATCGGTAACTTTTTGGATACTTTTATAAATTGAGTTTAGGTAAACTGTATCTCTTAAAGGAAAATAAAAATGTGCATTATTTCTACTAACAGGATTTGTTTCTTCAACATATTTGGCACCAATGAGTAGCAAGTCATCGAATTTCCCATCTTCTTGATAACCTCCATCATATGTTATTGGTTCAAGCTTACATAAAACAGGATTGTAATAAAATCGGATGTTGTGCCAAGCTAAGCCATGATAAGCTCCATTTAATAAATTATAAGCAACAAAATCGGTATATTTTTCAATGTCAAACAATTCAGAAATATTTGATGATTGAACTTGAAGTTGATTTAAAAGCGACTGTGCTTCTAAAAATTCATTGTAAAGCAGCGACGATTTAAGAACTCTGCTTGATTTGAAAGGCGTAATTGTTGATGCATCGTAAAATGGCGTGTCGTAACCATAACTTTCTGTGTTATCTAGCTTAACGGTAGCCCAAAAAATTGATTCGTCGAATTTTATTATTGGTCCTTCTCTTCGATTGCTACTTTCAATTAGCTGTTTGTCGAAATGTTCTTCCCATGCATATATTCCTCTGCTCTTCCCATTGATATAGGTTGGTATAAAGCCGTAACGAGTTGTTAACAAATCATCTTGAAGCAGCATCTGGTGTAGTACCCATTCGTGCTGAAAATTTCTAGCTTTTGGTGTTTGAATTGAGAATGTTTTCATTCCTTTCCATGCATAGTCATCTTTTGCTTTTACTCGGAAGGATATCTTATCGCCCTGAATGTGATCAAGCCAATCACCTTTAATTCTCATTTTTGCTTCTAGGTAGTCTTTTTCTGTAAAGATGATGGAGTTAATATAATCATCATCTCCAACGATTATATTTCCATTATCGAATGAGTTTCTTCGAATATTCTGAAGTGTTTGATTGGCTTTTTCGGTGTAGTATATTTTGAATGAGCTGTCGATATCGTATTTAGGATAGTCCCGCTCTTTACTTCTTATGATCTCTAAATCATCAAAATAAGCTATTTGGTTGGCATTGTTCCAAACGTAAATTTTGAGTTCTTCACGAATATTAGGTGGCGCAAAAAATGAAAGCTCTAGTTTTTCCCATCCATTGTCAGAAGTTTCAACAACCAGATTGGATGCTCTATAGAAATCATTTGTGCTGGCAACAATTACCCCTTTTTCTGTTTCTGCTTTTCGCCAAACTGTAATTTTAAAGTATTCGTCGGGCTTTACAAATTTAAAAGAAGTTGTAAAACCAAACTTTTGTTTGTCGTCTAGTTTTAAGGCATAATCTCCACTAAAAGAGTTCTCTCGAGATTGTGATTTTCCATTTGAAAACTTGATTGAAGAATTCTCCTCATCGATAAAGCTTTTTCCATCAGAACTTAGTGTTTCTGCATCGCATGTGTAAATCCATTGATTTTTCTCTGCCGATTGCTCAGAAGTGGTGCATGCAAAAAAAGTGAGGAAAGCAATGAAAAAGACAAAGATTCGGTACATCAACAGAAGTTTAATATCGTTTCAAAATGCCAAAAATAGTATTTCGAAACTTCAAATTAAAACGATGATAGAAATATTTAGTTTTAATTACCTAATTCCGAGATGAATTTAATTCTTACCAGTCGAATTTCTTCTTTAGAATAATCATCTTCGCCTAATTCTTTTAAGGCTTTATCGATAGAACCATCTTCAGATTCTTCTCTGAAATATTCGAAAATGTCATCGATAGTATCTTCGTCCATGATGTCTTCCAAGTAATAGTCGATATTTAATTTGGTACCCGAATTCGCGATTGCATCAATTTCATTCAGCAAGGTATCCATATTTACATTTAAGTTGTCTGCAATAATGTCGATCGGTACTTTTCTGTCGATATTTTGAATGATTTGAACTTTGTTCTTCGATTTAATGGCGATCGATTTAACAATCATGTCTTGCGGACGTTCAATTTCATTTTCTTCAACGTAACGCTTAATTAAATTAATAAACTCTTTGCCGTAGCGCATTGCTTTACCTTGTCCAACCCCTTGAATATGTTGTAATTCTTGCATTGAAATTGGGTACTGAATAGACATGTCGGACAAAGATGGGTCTTGGAAAATTACAAAAGGAGGCACATTTCGAGCTTTTGACATTTTTTTACGTAAGTCTTTCAGCATCGAGAATAATTCGGGATCTCCACTTCCTCCTGAAGGTGCTGCTGTGTTTTCAATTGATTCGTAATCATGATTTTTAGTCATCATGAACGATGTTGGTTGCTTTAAAAATGCTCTTCCTTTATCAGTAATTTTAAGTAAACCGTAGTTTTCGATGTCTTTATTAATTAATCCGGCAATCATCGCCTGACGATAAATGGCATGCCAAAATTGGCAACCATGTTTCTTCCCAGAACCAAAAATATCTAGCTCGTTATGTTTGAAAGATTTTACTGCTGCATTATTATTTCCAACTAATATATTGGTTATGTGCTCCATTTTATATCGTTGGTTTACTTTCAAAATAGCATTAAGGGCATCTGTAAGTTCATTTTTTGCTTCGATTTTTTCTTTTGGATGTAAGCAGTTGTCGCAAGCATTGCAGTTTTCGGGATGATAAGTTTCTCCAAAGTAATGAAGTAGAATTTTTCTTCTACAAACCGAAGATTCGGCATAGGAAACTGTATCTAAAAGAAGTTGAGTACCAATTTCTTGTTCTGCCACAGGTTTTCCTTGCATGAACTTTTCAAGTTTTTGAATATCCTTGTAGCTATAGAAAGTAATACACTGTCCTTCGCCTCCATCTCTACCTGCTCTTCCGGTTTCCTGATAATAGCCTTCTAAGCTTTTTGGAATATCATAATGAATAACAAAACGTACATCGGGCTTATCAATTCCCATTCCAAATGCTATTGTTGCTACGATTACATCAACATCTTCCATCAAAAACATATCTTGATGTTTCGATCTTGTTGCAGCATCCATCCCTGCATGATAGGGTAAGGCTTTTATGCCGTTTACCTGCAATTGTTCTGCAAGCAATTCAACTTTTTTACGGCTCAAGCAATAAATAATTCCCGATTTGCCTTGGTTGCTTGTAATGAATTTAATGATTTCGGAGGTTGCCTTTACCTTTGGACGTACCTCGTAATATAGATTGTCGCGATTGAAAGATGCTTTGTAAACTTTTGCATCTAACATTCCCAGATTTTTTTGGATGTCGTGCTGTACTTTTGCAGTTGCAGTTGCAGTTAATGCAATAATGGGAGCTTTTCCGATATCATATACAATTGGTTTAATTCTTCGATATTCAGGTCTGAAATCGTGTCCCCATTCCGAGATACAATGTGCTTCATCGATCGCATAAAACGAGACATTCACTTTTTTAAGAAAGTCGATGTTATCTTGTTTGGTGAGCGACTCGGGCGCAACATAGAGTAACTTTGTGCTTCCTGCTAAAACATCATCTTTAACCTTTTGAATAGCCGATTTTGATAATGACGAATTTAGAAAGTGAGCAATTCCATCGTCCGTTCCAAAACTTCTAATAGAATCAACCTGATTCTTCATTAATGCGATTAATGGAGAAATTACAATTGCTGTACCTTCGGATATTAAAGCCGGAAGTTGATAGCATAATGATTTTCCGCCACCGGTAGGCATCAATACGAATGTATCTTTTCCATCTAATACACTTTGAACAACGGCTTCTTGATCACCTTTGAAGCGATCAAAACCAAAATATTTCTGCAATTGTTCTGATAAAAACTGCGTATTTCCCATTTTAGTAAATTACTTATTCTTAATCAAATAAAGAGACCATTACTAAGGTAGTAATTATTTATCTGTCAAGAAAACGAATGTATAAACCCTTATCGTATATTATGCGTTTAAGTGAAGTAAGAAACACATAATAAACTTTTCCTTATTCCAAGTTTACGAATAATTTAATAAATATCGAGAAAAAAAATTGGTCAGATAACAAATAATTAAACTTGAATTGTGATTAATTGATTATTCGTGGATTTTTGATTGCGCAATTCTGCTTAGTTGATTTATATTTGTTGCTAAATTGAAAATACCGAATCAAGACAGAAATGGCTAAAAATGAAAGTAAACAAGCGAACGATTTAACTTTTCTTGATCATCTTGAAGAATTGAGATGGCATTTGGTGCGTTCGGTGATTGCCGTAGTGCTGTTTATGGTGGTTGTTTTCTTAAATCGCGACTTTGTTTTTAATAGTTTGATATTGAGTCCGAAAAACAGCGACTTCTTTACCAATAAAATTTTTGCTCAATTGAGTGACTTTATAAGTGGTATATTAAATACCAACCCCAATATTTTAGCAATCAATCAGAATCCACTTAAAATTGTAAATATTGAAATGGCCGGGCAGTTTTTGGCACACATCAAGGTTTCGTTAATTGGCGGATTGATTTTAGCAAGCCCATACATTATTTTTGAACTTTGGCGATTCATTAAACCTGCATTACACGCAAATGAGGTAAAATATACCCAAGGGAGTGTCTTTTTTGCATCGATCTTATTTTTTATTGGCGTATTGTTTGGCTATTTTCTTATTGCTCCATTGTCAATTCACTTTTTAAGTTCGTACAATATTAGTCAGGAAGTGGGGAATACTATAAAATTAAATTCATACATCGGAACTGTTACTTCTGTAACATTTTCGGCGGGGGTGATTTTTGAATTGCCAATGTTGATTTTGGTATTGAGTAAGGTTGGAATTGTAACGCCATCCATTATGCGCAAATACCGAAAGCATGCATTTGTTGTGTTGCTTATCTTATCCGCAATTTTAACTCCTCCCGATGTGTTTAGCCAAATTTTAGTTTGCTTCCCATTGGTGATATTATATGAATTAAGTGTATTTATTTCTCGATCGGTTGAACGTAAGAGGTTAAAAGTTCTTAATACGCAGTAAAAATCTTCTTGTTTTTATATTTTTGAACGAATTCAAACATCTCATTTAAATTTAGCTTGTGAAATTAAGAGCCGAAAATATTGTTAAGAAATACCGGAAACGAACAGTTGTTAAAGGTGTTTCGATTGAAGTAAATCAAGGTGAAATTGTTGGATTGCTTGGTCCCAATGGAGCAGGGAAAACAACTTCATTTTACATGATTGTGGGTTTAATTAGACCCAATGGCGGAAAAATATTTTTGGATCAGGATGATATTACCAAGTTTCCGGTTTATAAACGAGCGCAACAAGGAATTGGTTATTTGGCACAAGAACCATCGGTATTTCGTCATTTAAGTGTGGAAGACAATATTAAGGCAATTCTTGAAATGACCGATCTGTCTAAGGCAGAACAAAATGAGAAGTTAGAATCCCTATTGGATGAATTTGGTCTTCATAAAATCAGAAAAAGCAAAGGAATTCAATTGTCGGGTGGCGAGCGACGCCGTACCGAGATTGCCCGAGCCTTGGCAATTAATCCAAAGTTTATTTTGTTGGATGAGCCCTTTGCCGGAGTTGACCCAATTGCAGTGGAAGACATTCAGAACATTGTTTATCATTTAAAGGATAAGAATATTGGAATTTTAATAACCGACCATAATGTGCACGAAACTTTAGCCATTACCGATCGATCCTATTTGCTCTTCGAAGGATCAATTTTAAAAGCAGGTTCGGCTGAAGATTTGGCTGAAGATGAAATGGTTCGAAAAGTTTATTTGGGGCAAAATTTTGAACTACGAAAAAATAAAGAGAGCAAAAAATCGAAGAAAACGGAGGCGTAGTATTAATACTTTCAGAAAAAATTGAAAAAAGTTACTATCTGTTGTGTGAAAGTTTTGGATGCGTAAAAAAAATACATATATTTGCGCCGCAAAACGCGGGCGTGGCGGAATTGGTAGACGCGCTAGACTTAGGATCTAGTGCCTTTGGCGTGGGGGTTCGAGTCCCTTCGCCCGCACAAAAATCAAACCGTTTGGATAACCTTTTTGGGGTGCCGAACGGTTTGAGTTTTATTTAGGATGTTGAGGCAGCTCAATTCAAAAAAACAGAATTTACTTAAGTATTTAATAATATGAATATTACCAGGGAAAACATTGATGAGTTAAATGGTCAAATTCGGTTGACAATCGAAAAAAACGATTATCAGACAAACGTTGAAGATGTTTTGAAAGATTATCGTAAAAAGGTTAATATGCCAGGTTTTCGTCCTGGTAAAGTACCAGCAGGTTTGGTTAAAAAAATGTATGGTAAGTCTATTGTGGTTGATGAGGTAAACAAATTAATCTCAAGCGAATTGTCTAAATACATGGTTGAAGAAAAACTGGATATTTTAGGGGAACCACTTCCAAGTGATGATCAACCTGAAATCGACTGGGAAACTCAAGAAGATTTTGAATTTATATTCGACATTGGTTACGCACCAGAAGTTGCCGTTAAATTCGATAAACGAAATAAATTTGCATACCATACCATCAAAGTAGCCGATTCAATGATTGACGAGCAGGTGAATGCTTATACCAATCAACATGGCGAAAATGTTCCTGCCGATGTAGTGAACAACGATGAAACAGTTCGTGGTGATATTGCTCAATTAGATGCTGAAGGAAAAGTAGTTGAAGATGGATTGAGTGCTGAAATGGCATTGATTTCGGTTGCAGTAATTAAAGACGAAGAGATTAAGAAATTATTCGAAGGTAAAAAAGTTGGCGATGAGGTTGTTTTCGATTTAAGCAAAGCATACCCTAACGAAACTGAACTTTCGTACTTATTAAATATTGAGAAGGAGGCTGCGGCAGAGGTTAGTGGTGACTTCAAAATTGAAATAAAGGAAATCAATAAATTCGTTCCTGCTGAAATTAATGAAGATTTTTTCAAAAAATTATATGGCGAAGAAACTGAAATTAAGGACGAAGCAGCCTTCCGCTCAAAAATTGAAAATGAAATTAAAACTGCATTCACACCATCAAGTGATTATAAATTCACTTTAGATGTACGTGACACTTTAGTTTCAAAAGCAAATCTTGAATTCCCAGAAGCGTTTTTGAAACGTTGGTTGGTAGCAACTAACAAAGAGATTACAGCTGAGCAAATCGAGAAAGATTTTGAAAACTTCCTAGCTGATTTGAAATGGCAAGTTATCAAAGAAAATATCATTAAAGATAACGAGCTAAAAGTTGAAGACAGCGAATTGGTTGAGTTAGCAAAAGAAGTTGCAGCAGCACAATTTCGTCAGTATGGAATGTTTGATGTACCGGCAGAGCACTTAGATGGTTTTGTACAACAAATGCTTTCAAAAGACGACGAGCGTAGTCGTTTGTACCAAAAAGCAATGGAAGACAAAGTTGTTGAGGTAATCAAATCTAAAGTTACTGTTGAAGACAAAGAAACTACGAAAGAAGAGTTTGATGCATTTTTTGCAAACAAATAATTCAATAAAATATTTAATGTAAAAAGGCTTTCCAAATTTGGTAAGCCTTTTTTGTTTTCATAACTTACCTACATGCAAATTTTGATGTTTGTTATTTGCTGGTAATTTGATATATTGCAGAAAAGCTAAATTAAGGCCATGGATAAAGTTAAATTTGAACTTGAGTTTGAGATTAAATGTTCAACAAAAGTACTCTTCAATCGATTGAGTACAGCATCTGGTTTGTCGGAGTGGTTTGCAGACGACGTACAGATCAATGGAAAGAAGTTTAATTTTTTCTGGGATGGATATCCACAACCAGCAGAGATTGCTTTCAAAAAAGAAAATTTGATCGTTCGCTTTAACTGGTTGGAAGATGAAGGATATTTTGAATTTAAAATTGAAACCGATGAATTAACAAACGATATCTCGTTAATTGTTACCGATTTTGCTGAAGAGGATGAATTGGAAGAATCAAAATCCTTATGGGAATCGCAAATTTCAAGTTTAAAACAAACGATTGGAGCATAAAATTAATATCAAAGAATAAAAAAGGGAGCAAATATTTGCTCCCTTTTTATTTATAATGGAATGTTACCATGTTTCTTAGGTGGATTGTCATCTCGTTTATTGCGCGTCATTTCTAGAGCCTGTATTAATCGTTTACGGGTGTCTTTCGGGTAGATCACTTCGTCGATGTAACCGAGTTCGGCTGCTTTGTAAGGATTCGCAAAGTTTTCGCGGTAATCATCTACTTTCTTCGCTTTTTCTTCATCTCCTTTTTCATTTCTGAAAATGATGTTTACTGCACCTTCAGGTCCCATAACCGCAATTTCGGCAGTTGGGTAGGCGTAGTTAATATCGGCCGACAAATGTTTACTTGCCATAACATCGTATGCACCTCCATAAGCTTTTCGTGTAATTACTGTAATTTTTGGAACTGTGGCTTCGGCATAAGCATACAATAGTTTTGCTCCGTGCTTAATAATTCCTCCATACTCCTGAACCGTTCCTGGTAGGAATCCCGGAACATCAACTAAGGTTACCAGCGGAATATTAAAAGCATCGCAAAAGCGAACAAAACGTGCTCCTTTGATCGATGAATTGATGTCTAGCACCCCCGCCAAATGTGCTGGTTGATTGGCAATAATTCCTACTGTTTTTCCATCTAAACGGGCATAACCTGTGATGATATTTTGTGCATAATGTGGCATTACTTCAAAGAAATGATGATCATCGGCAATAGAGTTGATGAGCTCTAGCATATCGTAAGGCTTGTTCGGGTCAACTGGGATTAATTGTTGCAAAGCTTCGTCTTCTCGCTTTGGCGAATCGGACGTGGCAACCGTAGGCGAATCGTCTAAATTATTGGATGGTAAAAAGCTAATCAATTCACGAATCATCATAATCGTATGCTCATCGTCGTTTCCTATTTGATGCGCTACTCCACTTCTAGAGTTGTGTGTCATTGCACCGCCCAATTCATCTTTTGTAACTTCTTCGTGGGTGACCGTTTTAATTACATCTGGGCCGGTTACAAACATGTAACTCGAATCTTTTACCATGAAAATGAAATCGGTAATGGCCGGAGAGTAAACCGCACCACCAGCACAAGGGCCCATAATTGCCGATATTTGAGGAATCACGCCGGATGCTTTTACATTCAATTGAAAAATTTCGCCATACCCTGCTAAGCTCATCACCCCTTCCTGAATACGCGCACCGCCAGAATCGTTTAATCCGATAATTGGAGCGCCCATTTTCATGGCCTGCTTCATAACCTTGATTATTTTATCGGCGTTAGTCCTGCTTAAAGATCCGCCAAAAACGGTAAAATCGAAAGCATAAACAAAGGCCAAGCGACCGTCAATTTTTCCATAACCACTCACAACTCCATCGCCGGGCATTTTGGTTGCTTCCATTCCAAAGTTGTTGCAACGGTGAGTTACCATTTTATCGAGCTCGACAAAGGTACCGGGATCTAATAACAGATCGATTCTTTCGCGAGCTGTTAATCGGTTGTTCTCTTTTTGTTTTGCAATTCTTTTTTCGCCACCGCCTATTTCTGCTTCGTGGTTTTTCTGTTCAAAGAGTTTATATTTTTCTTCTAAGTTTTGCATGATTTTAGCTTTTTTGTGATTCCTATTCCGATTCAATTTCAACCAAAGGTTCGTTTCCATCGATTGTATCGCCTGCTTTTACATGAATTCTTTTAATTGTTCCATCGCAAGCCGATTTGTATTCGCTTTCCATTTTCATGGCCGAAACAACTATTACAGTATCGCCTTTAGTCACAGTGTCGCCTTCGTTGTACATTAGCTTCACAATTTTTCCGGGCATTGGCGACGAGATCACATTCTCGTTGTCGCCAAAGTCGGAGCCACTTGCTTTCATGTAACGAGCACGAGCATCAATTACTTCCACTTCAAAATCGTCGTGTCGAGTATTGACAATGTATTGATTGTATGCTTCGCCTTCAATCATCGACATGTTGACAGACTGTCCGTTGTATAGAATAGAATAGACATCTTTTTGAACCAATTCTGCATCGATATCGTAAACCTTATTGTCGACGCGCACTTTGTATTTTGAACCTTCTTTTTCAAGTATTTCTACTTTAGCGGTTCTGTCTTTTATTTTTACTTCAATCGGCATGTTTTCGGTTTTTAAAGTCTAATTACACTTTTCCCTTTTGAATACTCTTTCCAAGCTGATTTTTCAGAATTCAAATGATTGTTTTTTGCAAGTGTTACTTCGCGTTTCGATAGGTAATCGAGATAAGCAACTATTACTGCAAGGTCTTCACAGTCGTCGGTACAGTCTGTAGTATTTAAGAGGGTTGATTCGTTTTGCTCGATGAAATGTGTGTTGTAATTTCCATCAACAAATTCTGGGTTTTCCATGATCTTTTTCAAGAAGGGGATGGATGTTTTTACGCCCACAATTTTATATTCATAAAGAGCCCTTTTCATTCGTTGAATGGCTTCTTTTCTTGATTTAGCCCAAACAATGAGCTTCGAGATCATTGGATCGTAATATATTGGTATGTTGTAGCCTTCGTACATATATCCATCGGTACGCACGCCCAATCCCATTGGTTCGGTAATGTGTTTAATTAATCCGGGGCTCGGCATGAAATTATTATCGGGATCTTCGGCGTAAATTCTACATTCGATGGCATGTCCGAATTGTCGAAGATCTTCTTGTTTGTACGACATTTCTTTTCCGTCGGCAATAATAATTTGCTGTTTTACCAAATCAACACCTGTTACCCGCTCTGTAATAGGATGTTCTACTTGTAAGCGAGTGTTCATTTCGAGGAAATAAAAGTTGTGATTATCATCGGC